>NZ_AUHN01000003.1 GCF_000423205.1 Jonesia quinghaiensis DSM 15701 | reverse complement strand
TTGTTGTGGTTGAGGGTACTTGCAGAAGAAGCGCCGGCTAACTACGTGCCAGCAGCCGCGGTAATACGTAGGGCGCAAGCGTTGTCCGGAATTATTGGGCGTAAAGAGCTCGTAGGCGGTTTGTCGCGTCTGCCGTGAAAACCCGATGCTTAACATCGGGCTTGCGGTGGGTACGGGCAGGCTAGAGTGCGGTAGGGGTGACTGGAATTCCTGGTGTAGCGGTGGAATGCGCAGATATCAGGAGGAACACCGATGGCGAAGGCAGGTCACTGGGCCGTTACTGACGCTGAGGAGCGAAAGCATGGGGAGCGAACAGGATTAGATACCCTGGTAGTCCATGCCGTAAACGTTGGGCACTAGGTGTGGGGATTGTTCCACGATTCCTGTACCGTAGCTAACGCATTAAGTGCCCCGCCTGGGGAGTACGGCCGCAAGGCTAAAACTCAAAGGAATTGACGGGGGCCCGCACAAGCGGCGGAGCATGCGGATTAATTCGATGCAACGCGAAGAACCTTACCAAGGCTTGACATACACCGGAACTGCTCAGAGATGGGTAGGTCTTCGGACTGGTGTACAGGTGGTGCATGGTTGTCGTCAGCTCGTGTCGTGAGATGTTGGGTTAAGTCCCGCAACGAGCGCAACCCTTATTCCATGTTGCCAGCACGTTATGGTGGGGACTCATGGGAGACTGCCGGGGTCAACTCGGAGGAAGGTGGGGACGACGTCAAATCATCATGCCCCTTATGTCTTGGGCTTCACGCATGCTACAATGGCCGGTACAAAGGGTTGCGATACCGTGAGGTGGAGCGAATCCCAAAAAGCCGGTCTCAGTTCGGATTGGGGTCTGCAACTCGACCCCATGAAGTCGGAGTCGCTAGTAATCGCAGATCAGCAACGCTGCGGTGAATACGTTCCCGGGCCTTGTACACACCGCCCGTCAAGTCACGAAAGTTGGTAACACCCGAAGCCGATGGCCTAACCACTTGTGGGGGGAGTCGTCGAAGGTGGGACTGGCGATTGGGACTAAGTCGTAACAAGGTAGCCGTACCGGAAGGTGCGGCTGGATCACCTCCTTTCTAAGGAGTAACGCTGATGCTTGATGATGCGCTTCCCGTTGTGGGGGG
>NZ_AUHN01000002.1 GCF_000423205.1 Jonesia quinghaiensis DSM 15701 | reverse complement strand
GCTTCGATGGTTGCGTTCAGGGCGAGGAGGTTGGTTTGTTCGGCGATGGAGGTGATGAGGTTGACTACTGCACCAATTTCACGCGCACCGTTGCCTAGGTCGCTGATTGTTCCTGCCGTGGTTTGTGAGACGCTGACTGCGCGTGATGCAACTTGCGCTGCGTTGGAGGCGTTTTGGGAGATCTCTCGAATGGCGTTACCCATTTCTTCAGCGCCTGCTGCCACGGTTTGGATGTTGCGTGTCACTTGGTCAGCTGCAGCTGCCACGACGCCTGCTTGGGCTGAGGTTTCTTCAGCTCCTGCAGCAACTTGGGTGGAACCTGCTGAGAGTTCTTCTGAGGCTGCGGCTAGTGTTCCAGCAGATTCATTGACCACGAGGAGAGTGTCACGTAACTCTGTCATGGCGTCTCCAAGTGAACCAACCATCGTGCCTAACTCGTTCGCGGAGGTTGCTACGGGAATGCTGGTGAAGTCTCCTGCTCGCAGTGAATCGATGGACTGGGACACTCGGCGGATTGATGTCAGGATTTCGCGGACAACGTAGGTGGCGAATGCAAAACCAACGATTAATCCGACGAGCAGAACGACAATAAGGATGACGCGGGTTTGCTCAGTGAGTGTGGTGCCGTCAGCGTCAAGTTGTTGTGCGCTAGATGCTCGGTTCGATGCACCTTCGGTCATGAGTTCATTGACGGCGTCTGAACTGGGGTACAACGTGTTTTCCCAGTATGCAGCTGTGGCTGATTGGTTTCCTGTCTCGATGAGTTGAGCCCATTCTCCTCGCACATCATCGTGGAACTCTGTGATTGCAGTTTCGATAGCGTTGATGTTCCCTTGGTCGGTAGCCAAGGGGCGGTATTCCTCAACGAGATCCAAGGCGCCTTGTTCGCGCTCGTCGAGTTCCGCTAGTTGTTCGGAGATGTCTTCGCCTAGGTATGCCATGAGGGCAACGGCGCGGGTGCGTGAACCCTGGAATTGGCGTTGCATGTCGTACATGAGGGAAAGAGGGACAACCTCTTTCTCGTACATGTCAGTTTGCCCTTGAGACAGCGTATTTGCTGAGTTGATGGCGAGAATCCCCATAATGAGGGCAACGAGGCCAAGGATTGCGGCGGGCGTGAAAATGGGGACGGCCAACGGCAAGTTACGTGTGGAGAACTTACCCGAGGCGGGGGCCTGGGTGGCGGTGTATTGAGTCTCTGTGGACACGGTCGCTCCGGGGGATTGAAGGAGTGGTTACACCTGCCTTTCGGATCGATCTTCTCGCTTTACAGAAATTACGAGATGAATTGTTGACGTTGTGGTGTGGTTCACCCCGGCAAAAAGGTGGCGTCCCAGCGGTTTTGGCTGGGACACCACCTTGTTGGTACTACGTCTAGAGCCGGAATGTGGATACGCGGGTGCGTAATTGGGTGGCGAGTTGGGTGAGGTCCTGACTTGATTGGCTGATTTGGGTCACTACCTCACTGGTGCTTTCAGCCACGGTTGCTACAGCTGTGATGTTGTCAGTGATCTGCGCTGAACTGGTCGCCGCGTCGGCGACGGAGCGGGACATTTCGTTGGTGGTGGCTGTTTGTTCTTCGACTGCTGAGGAGATGGACATTTGGTAGTCGTTGATGGATGCGATGAT
>NZ_AUHN01000001.1 GCF_000423205.1 Jonesia quinghaiensis DSM 15701 | reverse complement strand
AAGGTGGTTAACCGATCCTCTTAACCTTCCAGCACCGGGCAGGCGTCAGTCCGTATACATCGACTTACGTCTTCGCACGGACCTGTGTTTTTAGTAAACAGTCGCTTCTCTCTGGTCTCTGCGGCCCCGAAACGCGTCCCACCGCAAGGGTGTTCACGCCCGAGGCCCCCCTTCTCCCGAAGTTACGGGGGCATTTTGCCGAGTTCCTTAACCATGATTCTCTCGTCGCCTTAGTATTCTCTACCTGATCACCTGTGTCGGTTTGGGGTACGGGCGGCTAACACCTCGCGCCGAGGTTTTTCTAGACAGCATAGGATCACCAACTTAACCCCATCAACTCTCACGCTTCACGGGTACCGGATTTACCTAATACCCACGCTACAGCCTTGGCCGTCGTCTACCATCGCGACGGTTTGGTTACCTTCCTGCGTCACCCCTGTTAATACGCTCACGCCACCACGATCAGCCCCTAGCATCATCAACCATCACCTCACCCTCGAAAGAGCAAAGCATCAATCAACAACGGTAGAAACCTCAACATGATTTTGTGTTGGGCGGTGCTTCGCCGGTACGGGAATATCAACCCGTTGTCCATCGACTACGCCTGTCGGCCTCGCCTTAGGTCCCGACTAACCCAGGGCAGATAAGCTTGACCCTGGAACCCTTGATCATTCGGCGGACGGGTTTCTCACCCGTCATTCGCTACTCATGCCTGCATTCTCACTCGTGTAGTCTCCACCACTCGGTTCCCCGGCAGCTTCACCGTCTACACGACGCTCCCCTACCCACAACACCCACAAGGGATGTCATGCCACAGCTTCGGCGGTGTACTTGAGCCCCGCTACATTGTCGGCGCGAAATCACTTGACCAGTGAGCTATTACGCACTCTTTCAAGGGTGGCTGCTTCTAAGCCAACCTCCTGGTTGTCTATGCAATCTCACATCCTTTCCCACTTAGCACACGCTTAGGGGCCTTAGCTGGTGGTCTGGGCTGTTTCCCTCTCGACTACGAAGCTTATCCCCCGCAGTCTCACTCCCACGCTTAGACTTGATGGCATTCGGAGTTTGGCTAACGTCAGTAACCCGGTGGGGCCCATCGGCTATCCAGTAGCTCTACCTCCAACAAGCAACACGTGAGGCTGCACCTAAATGCATTTCGGGGAGAACCAGCTATCACGAAGTTTGATTGGCCTTTCACCCCTACCCACAGGTCATCCCCCCAGTTTTCAACCTAGGTGGGTTCGGTCCTCCACACGGTCTTACCCGCGCTTCAACCTGCCCATGGGTAGATCACTTCGCTTCGGGTCTAGACCCAGCGACTCAATCGCCCTATTCAGACTCGCTTTCGCTACGGCTACCCCTCAACGGGTTAACCTTGCCACTGAGCACTAACTCGCAGGCTCATTCTTCAAAAGGCACGCCGTCACCCCAACGAGGGAGGCTCCGACGGATTGTAAGCACATGGTTTCAGGTACTATTTCACTGCCCTCCCGGGCTACTTTTCACCATTCCCTCACGGTACTATCCGCTATCGGTCATTAGGGAGTATTTAGGCTTAGCAAGTGGTCTTGCCAGATTCACACGGGATTTCTCGAGCCCCGTGCTACTTGGGAACACACCACACAAAGACCATCATGTTTCAGTTACGGGGGTCTCACCCTCTACGCCGCTGTTTCCCACCAGCTTCACCTACACAACAGTTTTCTGACTTTGCGAATGGCCGGCAGACCAAACATGGGCGGTCCCACAACCCCGAAACGTGCAACCCCTGCCGGGTATCACACACGCACGGTTTAGCCTCTTCCGCTTTCTCTCGCCAATACTCACGGAATATCTCTTCCTGTCGGTACTGAGATGTTTCACTTCCCGACGTTCCCACCAATCGCCCTATACATTCAGACGACGGCACCTGAACACAACTCCAGGTAGGTTTCCCCATTCGGACACCCTCGGATCACAGCTCGTTTGCCAACTCCCCGAGGTTTAACGCAGGCTACCACGTCCTTCATCGGCTCCTAATGCCAAGGCATCCACCATGTGCTCTAAAACACTAAAACGACACACAAAAAATATTACAAGATGCTCATATTACGTCCACTATCCAGTTCACAAACAACAAACCCACACCCCCACCACCAAACAACCCCAACAGGGCCACCCAGCAAGCAGAAGCGAAGCCACCTCCACACAAGACACGCTTGCGTTTCGATAACCCAATAGTG
>NZ_AUHN01000013.1 GCF_000423205.1 Jonesia quinghaiensis DSM 15701 | reverse complement strand
TCACCGGGGTCTCAGGCTCAGTTGGTTCCTCAGGAGTCACCGGGGTCTCAGGCTTCTCAGGTGTTTTGCACCCGCAGAATTTCTTGCCCTTCCACTTTTCTTCCCCGAAGTGTTCGTTGAAACCTTCTACCTGGACCCACTTGATGCAGGTCTCAGGAGTGAGCTTGATCCCTAGGGCGCTCCACGGGACGAATGACTTGCCTGCGTAGCTCGCAATGTCGCCCTTGGTGAGACCCCATGCATTTGGGGTGTTGCACTGTGGTGACCAGCCTGTGTAGATGCACGGGCCTTCGATGTGGAAGTTCCGGGAAAACTCAGCGTCACCTGTGGTTTTCAAAGCGTCGAGCACCGTGATGTTGATGTGAGAGGCGTCCCCAAACTTTTTACCGTTTTTGAGGCTGACACCCTGTTGTGTCAGGACGAACCCACCCACCTCATAGGTGAGAATCTCTCCTGCTGAGTTGTATGTCGCTCCGTCATCTGGTGTGGCGCTGCTTGGAAGCGCGGGAACCGTGATGAGAGCCGTTGAAAGTGCCGCTGCAGCGAGGATTCGCGCTGCGCGCATAAACCTTGTTGTCATTGTTCAATCTGCCATTTCGCACCGAGTGGGCCCACCCACTCATAACTCCGGCAACTGCACAGATATGCAGTCGCGATCTCCCCCAAGATCGCTTAATGAATACGCAGTCGATGACGCGCGAACAATGGGCCGTTGAACACCATCAGCACTGATGGAGAGAGGTCCACATGGGCAAAAAGGTGCTCCGGGAGGCCCTTAGCGGGTGAAATAGCGGGTGAAATATGTCTACAAGACTGCAATCTCGTTCATTGAGACACCAAAAGGAACTTAACGCTCATATTATCGACATCCTCATCCAGATTAAGCGGCTAATGGCAAGAGGAAAGAGATGGTGACATCTACATCGGCGTTCTCCGTCACAACTTGAGGAATTCTCACATAGTGGGATTGCTGCTTGCCGTTTTTCTCTCATTTCTGACTACTTCCTCTCGCTCATGAATAAATAACCGCCTATTTTGGGTAGAGGGAACCCACGTCACTTTTTCTCACGTGTTGGGATTTTTCTTGCTCCCCCGGTCTCTCCCCAGCCCACCCACAGCGAACGCCAAGGAAGCCTCTTTACGGTACGAACACAGTTCATCAGGCACACCACCCCGTGATTGCTGAATCCGACCCCGCGAAAGGATCACTATGAGCAACACACAACCATCAGCCCCGCCCGCTCAGAACAGACGCCGGAACATCATCATCGGCGTAATAGTCGTTGTCGTCTTGGGCCTCCTCGTCGCATTTGTTGGCCCGATCATCTACCGCGACTACATCGTTGGCGAAGCACCTGAAGCACCCACCGTCGCCACCGCATCAGCGGACCCCGCCGGTGGTGACACCACCCCAGAGAGCACTCTGACTGATGCATCGGGCGACTGGCAGGTAGGTACCGGGTCCTACGCTGGCTACCGAGTAGACGAAGTCCTCAACGGTACGGATGTCACCGTTGTAGGCCGCACAGAAGACGTCACCGGTACATTCACCGTCGCAGATCAGTCCCTCGAGTCAGGGGCTATTACCGTGGACACCGCGTCAATCACCACTGACGAAGGCCGCCGCGATGACTACTTCCGGGAAAACACACTACGCACCAGCGAATTCCCAACCGCTGAGTTCACACTCACTGAGCCCGTTGACGTCGCCGACCTTCTCGCAAACGGCGCCAGTTCCACAATGTCCGTTCCCGGTGAACTGACCGTTGCTGGTGAAACCCAACCCGTCACCGCAGAGCTTCAAGCAGCTGTTGACGGTAGCGGAGTGCAGGTAGCGGGCAGCATTCCCATTACTTTCGCTGACTTCGGTGTTGACGCGCCAGACCTTGGCTTCGTCAGCGTAGAGCCAGATGGCTCTGTTGAGTTCCTGCTCAACTTGGAGCAAGCAGCGTCCTGATACTTCACGCATGAGGGCCACACCATCACACGATGGTGTGGCCCTCATGCGTGTGGCTGTTAAGAGGCGATCTTCGCCCGAAGCTCCGGGGCGCCTTGCCCCGATTCGCCTGCTCGTTCCGGCGGATTGATCTCTAACCAGACAGCGTCCAGGGATATCCCCAGCACATCGGTGATTGCGGCAATCGTTGAAAAGGCGGGCGTTGCTACACGTCCCGATTCAATCTTCCGCAGAGTTTCAGGGGACACTCCAGCTGCTAAGGCAACGTCGAGCATCGTGCGCTCTCCTCGCGCATCACGAAGAAGCGCACCAAGGCGCTGTCCACGCTCAATGTCCAGTGGGGAAAGTGGCAACCTAACCATGCACCCAGTCTAGCGGCGGGATAGTATTACCGGGATAGTTATTGGATGTTGAAAAGAGTTTTTTGATGATTGAGATCCTCAACCCCGCCGAAATCTCCCACGCACGCACCTCAGGGGCGCTTGTTGCGAACATTTTGCATACGGTGAAAACCCGCGCCACCGTAGGTACAAACCTGCTGGAAATCGACCAGTGGGCAAAAGAAATGATCCTTGATGCTGGGGCAACATCTTGCTACGTCGACTACGCACCGTCATTTGGGAGCGGGCCTTTTGGCCACTACATCTGCACCTCAGTAAATGACGCCGTATTGCATGGGCTCCCCCACGACTACGCCTTAGTCGACGGCGACCTTGTGACTGTCGATCTCGCACTCCTCACAGGTGGCATTGCGGCGGACTCAGCATTGAGTTTCATTGTGGGTAAGCCCCGTCATGCGGATGACATTGCGATGATCGCAACCACCGAACAGGCCTTGCAGGCAGGTATCGATGCTGCTGGGCCGGGGGTGCGCATCGGCGACATTTCCTTTGCTATGGGCAGCGTGTTGCACGATGCTGGCTATCTGATAAACACCGATTTTGGTGGCCACGGTATCGGGTCAACGATGCACCAAGACCCACACGTCTCCAACATTGGCCGCCCAGGGCGCGGCTACACACTACGCCCAGGGCTGATGCTTGCCCTGGAACCGTGGATTATGGCGGACACCGATGAACTGATCACAGACGCCGACGGGTGGACGCTACGCAGCGCCACCGGGTGCCGCACCGCACACAGCGAACACACCATCGCTATCACGGAGGATGGGGCGGAAATCCTCACCCAACGACCTGAATAAATCGCCAGGGGACGGTTCGCTTACGCGTTGTTGCTTTTAGTAGGTGTTGCTTCCACGAGGTGGTTGCCATTGAACTGGTACAGGCGATCACACGCGTCAATAACCTGCGGGTCGTGGGTGGCAACGAGAACAGCGGTTCCTGAATCCGCAATTGCACGGAAATTATCGACGATGGTGCGCCCCGTTGCTTCATCGAGCGCGGCTGTTGGTTCATCCGCGATCAGGAGGGTGGGTTTGCGCACCAGCGCCCGCGCAATCGCTACTCGTTGGCGCTCCCCACCAGACAACTTCCCCACTTGGCGCCACGTGGGAATGTCCAACCCAGCAGTCTTTAGCGCTTCTTTCACTGCTGTGCCTCGTGCGGCTCGTGTGAGGCGGGGTTTATCAAATATCAGCGGCAAGGAAACGCTCTGCGCCACTGACTCGTTCGGCACAAGGCCGTAATCCTGGGAAATCCACCCAAGGAACTCCCTGCGTAGCCGGGCCACTGTTGAGGGTTTACTGTAGTCAACCAGTTCACCGGCAAGAATCACCTGTCCGTCATCGGGGCGAAGCAACCCGCCCACCATGGCAAGTAGCGTCGATTTACCGCTACCAGAAGGCCCCACGACCCCCACCATGTCGCCTGCACTAACCGTAAGATCAGCGCCCTGAACAATGAGACGTGTTTCTTTACCATCACGGAAGCTTTTACTCACGCCTGTTGCGTGAAGGACGGTACTGCTCACAATAATTACCTCAATATTCCGTGGGAATAATTGCACATGCGCCGGATAGCAACCGTTGCGGGCAGCGACGCAATAATGTGTACGGCCAACAATCCCGCGATGATGGCGCGGGTTGCGTTCTCAGTAAACGCTGGCGGGAAACCTGTCGAACCAACCCCAATATTGACCAGCAAAAACCCACCTACCGCCGGAAGCGTAAACGCGAACAGAATTTGCACATGAAAGCGCGCCTGCAAAGCGCCGTGCGATGCCCCATTGAGCCGGTCAATTCTGCATGGAAGCTTGTGAAGGCCCCAGATGCGTTGGCACAACGAGACCACCATCCCAGCAAAAACAGCAATCACAGCGACACTCAAAACAAGGTTCCACACTGAGGACGACACACGATAGAAACTCTCTTCGCCGCGAATGTCTTGGTACCCCAGCGCGTAATACACCCGCCCTGTTTCCGCTACCTGCTCAGCCAAGGTCATCTTGTCAGCAATGTTCTGGAGTTCGATCACTCCACAACGGCAGGTCACGGTGGACATGAGTTCCCCGGGGGCAAGAGTGCGTGCATCAAACACGGAATCAAACACCTCTGGGGTTACCTGATACACGGCTTTACCGCGGGTGGGGATAACGTGCCCGGTTCCTTGAATGTAAGTATCGGTGCCTGCATCGGGTGGGTCAGCCCCGACGATGACCACACCTTGCGGGTCAGGAAAATAGTTTGTCGGCGTGAGACCAAACCTATCAATTGGCCCCGCGATGGTCAGGCGGGGATCAGTGACCATCCTGTCAAGGAGTAAGGGAACCCCAGGGGCGTTGGCATCCGCAGCGCCAAACGTCAAACCGGCGTCGTCTCCACTGCCGCTCTCATCGCCATTGTCAACATTTAGGCTGGAGAGCATTGATGCTTGCGGATCAATGACGCGAAGAAACGCCAGTTCAGCTGCTGGTTGCTGCCCGTCAAGCCGTGTGGTGATGACATATTCATTCGCAAAAATCGCTAGGTACGTGCCAAGTGTCGCCATCACAAAAGTTGTCGCTCCCAGGGATAGCAACAGCCCTATTGTTCTGCTGATGTCGCTGACGAGGCGGTTAAAGAGGGAGTACATGCCCCACCTTCCGCACAGCCCTATTGGTCACCATTTTTGCTATGGCAAAGAGGTTGATCATTGCGGCACTCAATGGCAGCACAATAATGCTGATGGCTTCTGCGTGAGCTATACCGGAGAGTGGTTGTAAATAGGCATGTAAGCCACTGGAAACCACCAAGGCTATGGCAAATCCAGCCAACACGGGTTTGAGCAATGCGCTGTAAGTAGCGCGCTTCAGGTGTCGGCTGTCTCCGCCGCACACGGCAAGGGCTTCAAGGTTTTTCCGATGCGCGGCAGCATGCCCCTGCAGCACAACATAGGTGGACACCACCACTACTGTGAAGAACAGCCCCAGCACAATCAGATAACGGCCTGACATGTTACTTTCAATTGCCCGAGAAAGGTTTGAATTATCAGCAAAGGGGGTCACAGCAACAATGCTGAACCCTTGTGCTTCCATTCGACCAACAATGTGATCAATGCCGTCAGTGTCTGCAACATACTCACCAGCGAAGTAATACCTGCCGTCAATAAAGGGCTGAATATCTTGAGATACATAGGCGGCTTGCAGTGAACCGATGAGTGAAAGGCCTGAAGGTACCGGGTCGAGGACTGTGCCGTGAAAGTCCGGGCTGATACTCACCGCAACGTCATGGTCGGTGATAGGGACTGCTTCACTGACACCAACCCAACTGGCCGTTTCATTGTGAGCGAGGTCGTGAGGAAGGAGTGGCCCGCCCTGGGTGTTGAAACGTTGCTCAGGGTCGGTGATGGTGAGCACCCCTGAGTTTAGTTGCCTCTCATACGCAATGGACAGGTCAAAAAGGCTAGCGATGTCAGCAACAGGATTGTCGGCTGATCCGGGCGACGGGTCGTACAGTGCGACCACTTCAACACCGGGCCCAGAATATCCAAGCGCCGTGGCGTTTCTCCCGTATGCGGTGTGGTGGAACTGCCACCCTAGGGCGATCCACACCATGAAGAATGCACTGATGGTCAGTGCTGTCATTACCTTTCGCCCCTGCACAGCACCTCCCCTTTTTTTCGATACCCGATGCTTCACATAGTTCTCTGGGTTTTGGATTCAGCGGATGCGGTAGAGGGTTTCTGGTGCCCAGTTGGTCATGACCGTTAAACCATGGGGGGTTTGTAACGGTAACCATGTGTCGCGGAGAAACGCTTCAGCGCTGACAAAGACGCCTGAATAGTGTTGGGCTATCTGCGCCCAATCGGGGATAACGTCAATGCGGGCACCAACAGTGAGGGTGTCTCTGAGCGTGTGGCGGGTGTTGGGCGGAATGATATGTGGGAATCGGGCAACAAGATCAGCGAAGTCAGAACCCGAGTTAACGGTGTACACCGGCAATCTATCTGGCCTGTCCCACATGTCTTTCCCCCACAGCCTTCCACGGCGGCCAGCAACTTCAGCATTAACTGATTGTTTGCCGTCAATGAGATCTTCAACGATGTCGCGCGTCGTGTCTTCGACGAACAGCTCCGCACTGGTGAGTACGGACAACCGTCCAGTAGCTGGAACGAAACGCCGAGAATAAGTCAGCGGCCACGATTGAGGGCGAAGATAGTTAGGGGTTGTCCACCACTGACTTGATTCAACAGCCGGGTCCATAAGTATGAGGGAGTGTGGATTGGCGTGAACTTCACGAATTGCAGGGTCCGGTAAGACCCGTGCGCTTAAGTAGTAATCGTTCCCTAGGGTCAGATGGTCGCGGAGAATCTGTGCAAACCATTGTGCATACTTCTCCAGCAGTGGTGCTTTATCTGCAGGAACACTGAAGCCCTCACCTGCCCCGCCAAGTAACCTAGACTGTTCGCCGGCAATAATGAGGAATCTCGTTTGCCAATCGGCCTGGTTAAACCACGAATCAATCTCGTCATGTGGGGCACTGACTTCATCGTATAAAGCAAATTGAGGGCGTTGAATGTCATGGTGATCAGGAACAAGCCCCTCCAGAGCACGACGTTCCGCTAAGGGAATACCCAGCACCTCACCACGACTACACAGGTAAAGCAGCGTTTCAATCCAACCATGAAGGTGCGGAGAAAAGTCCACTGCCTCGCTATTGCTCTCGGATAGTGTCACCTACACATCAAACACCTACACGAACACGACATCAAGCAGCAGCAAAATAATACGGACTTCCCACACACAACTGCCACAGTCGAAGAGACTATCGTGGAGATTGCCCACCAGTATTTTTAGGGGGCTGGATATCCGAGAACTGTGTAACCAAATGTTCGCGCAACGGAGCACCGGTGAATATCACCGATTCGCTTGTGAACGGGTTTCGGTTTTTCTTATGCGGCTCCATGCGGCATACCAAAGAACTAGTGAGACCAGGCACAGCGCCAGCCCGATGAGTGTTTGCCGTAAACCAGCCCATGCACAGGCTGAGATCTGGGCTGGATCATCGAAGTTGGACTCGGCGGCGTAGTTGTGCTCCAGGCCGGTATAGCCCGGAACCATTCACCAAAACGCTGCCAGCACCTGAAGTACACAGCTGGATATGCGGGAACACCGGTTTCCGTTTCTATCTCCATTGCCAGCACTTCCAGAGAATCTAGGGGTAGGAGATTTCATGCAGAAGCGTAGTCAGTTATGCTTTGTGGCAAAAGGAGCGCAGATGTATTTTAAAACCTTCGTAAGCCAGCCCCGCAGAGTGGTCATTACAGCTACTTACCTTGCTCTATTTGCTCTCTCTGGAGTTCGGGCTCTGATTTATGGAACAGATCCAGTTCCGGTAGAGCTGTACTTTAATTGGGTGTTTCCAGTTCTGTTGGCGATGCAACATTCTGGATGGATTAAAGAGGATGGCCACACAGAGCAGCAGAAGTAATCGACGCGGTGTTTGCTCGCGGTCCGCATGGAGGTGCGGGATTCACTGCGTGGCCAGAACATTTGGGCAAGAAAAAGCCCTCGAATCCGAAAACGGATTCGAGGGCTGAATTCCAGTACCACGCGGTTGAGATCGAGCCGCCTACGAGAATCGAACTCGTGACCTTTTCATTACGAGTGAAACGCTCTACCGACTGAGCTAAGGCGGCTGGCTTCTCTCACACCCGGAGCGGATCACTGATGCGAGCGAAGAACCTCCATTACCTTACCGATGTTCCACGACGTAACGCAAAATCGTGATTAGTGATCACGAACACACTGGGTCGGTTTCGGGTACTGTTCCGTCCACAAAGTACGCGTCAACTGTGTCAATGATGCACTGGGTGGACTGCCCGTACGCAGTGTGGCCGTCGCCTTCACTGGTGATCAGAACACCTGATTCGAGGACCTCTGCGAGGCCTTCAGCCCACTTGTAGGGGGTTGCTGGGTCGTTGGTTGTTCCGACAACGAGGATTGGTGCGGCGCCGGGGGCTGCCATGTCGTAGTCGCTTTCCACAACATCGAACGGCCAGTTTGCGCAGCCAACCCCACCATAGGTAAATGACTCACCCATGACTGGTGCAGCGTCAACGATTTTCTGTGCTTCTTCGTCCATGCCTGCGAGGTCTTCGGTGCCGCGTGAGTCCATGCAGTTAATGGCGTTGAAAGCTTCAGTCTGGTTGGACGTGTACTCGCCGTCTTCACGCCCGAAGTACTGGTCGGAAAGGTCGAGGAGGAGTGAACCGTCATTGGTGTTCATTGCCGAGTCGAGCGCTGCGCTGAGTTGATCCCAAATCACTGGGGCGTACATGGGGTATGCAACACCGTAGAACGCTAGTGAGCGCGTGAGGACTCGACCGTCTGGGTCGTCGGTTTGCAGTGGGGTGGCTGAGATGTCATCAAGGAGTTCACTGATCTGCTCCATTGCTTCGTCTGTGGTGCCGGTCAGCGGGCAGGATTCTGGTGTGGACAGGCAGCTGTCAACGTAGAGGCGCAGCGAGCTTTCGAACCCTTGTGCTTGTTCAATGGTTTGTTCAAAGGGGGTCAGGCGTGGGTCGATAGCGCCGTCGAGCACCATGCGGCCAACGTTTTCTGGGAACAGTCCCGCGTAGGTTGCGCCGAGTTGGGTTCCGTAGGAGAACCCGAGGTAGTGGAGTTTTTCGTCACCCATGACGGAACGCAACAGGTCAACGTCGCGTGCCGAGCTGATCGTGTCAACGTGGCCGAGCAGGTCTCCAGTGTTGTCCAAGCAGGCTTGTGCGAACTTGTCGGCTTCTTCTTGGAGGATGGGGAGTGTCTTTTCGTTCACTGTGTTGACGGAGAGCGAGAGGTAACGGTCCATTTCTGGGGCGTCATAGCAGGTCACGGCACTGGAGGCGCTGACTCCGCGTGGGTCAAACCCGAGAACGTTGTAGTTTTCTAGCAGGTCCTCACCAAAGATCAGTGGCGCAACCCCTACGAGTTCCACTCCTGAACCGCCCGGGCCACCTGGGTTGATGATGACGGTGCCTTTTGCGTCACCACGTGCCTCGTACATTTGGGCGGCGATGGTGATGGTTTCGGATTCTGGGTCATTCCAGTCCATGGGGGCTGTGATATCAGCACATTGGAACGTTCCACCACCACATTGTTCCCACGCAACACTCTGCTCGTAGTAAGTCTCAAACCCTTCTTGCACAGTTCCAGCGGGCTTTCCCTGCTGGGTGGTGCTTTCCTGCTCTGTGGGTTCCGTTTGCTCTTGTGAGCATGCTGCGAGCGTGAGCGCGAGGATCGCACCCACAGCCGCTAGGCGGGGCATCGGGCGTGATGTCATGTGGTTCTCCGGGTGTTGTGGTGGGTGTAGCTGAGGTTAACGCAGTTGGATGAGCATCGCTTCGAGGGCGAGGAGTGGTGCAACGTTTCCTGCGAGCCGGGTGCGTGCTTGGCGCATCGCGTCGATGCGGTGCAACGTGTGCTCTGGGGTGCAGCGACCAGCGAGGTCGTGGACGATATCGCTAAGTTCCGTGTTCACAAAATCTGCTTGAGTACCGGTTTGTAGCAGGAGAATATCGCGGTGTAGTGACATGAGGTCGGAAATTGACCGGTCGATGACGTCTCGCTGGTGCCGCGTGGCACGGCGTTTTTGGTCATCTTCGAGGGCTTTGATTTGGCTTCGAAGCGCAGGTGGCAAGGTTTTTGCGTCTTGTGCACCAAGCGTGCGGAGGAGTTCTTCTTTTTCGGCTGCGTCGCGTTCCGCAGTGGCTTCTTGTGCTTCGTGTTGTGCGATCTCCAAGAGTTGAGCTGCCGCATACACAGCGTCGGGCACCGATGTGACCCGTGCGCCCAATCGGATGATGGAGTTGCGCCGTTCAAGTGCTTGCGGATCGCGCGCGTAACGGTGAGCAAGTCCGATGTGCGCTTGGGCTGCTGCAGCGCAGATGCGAGCTGTTCCTTCATCTACACCATCTTTCGCCATCAAGAGCTGCGCCACATCCTCCAGTGGGGGGACTCGCAGTGTGACGGAGCGACACCGTGAGCGGATGGTGACCATCACATCTTGTGGGCTGGGTGCGCACAGCAACCAGATGGTGCGCGCTGGGGGTTCTTCGATGGCTTTCAGTAACACGTTTGTGGTGCGTTCCATCATGCGGTCAGCGTCTTCGATAATGATGACCCGCCACCGCCCTTGGGAGGGGGTGCGGGTCGCTTTACCAATGAGGTCGCGGACTTCATCGATGGCGATGGTGACTTTTTCTGTGGCGACGATGGAAACATCCGGGTGGGTTCCTCGGAGCACACCCAGACATTGAGCACACACACCGCAACCATCTTGTGGGCATTGCAGGGCGGCGGCAAAGGCGCGGGCGGCGTTGGAGCGCCCTGATCCTGGTGGGCCAGTCAGGAGCCAAGCGTGGGTCATCGCCGCAGGGTCGCTAATGGCACGGCGAAGAGTGTCAACGACGTTTTGCTGCCCAACGAGGTCATCCCATACGCTCACGCGCTGCCTCCTGGTTGCCCACTGTCATTCCTGCCGCCAAGCCGTTCACCCAGTCGCGCGCTGAGGGCTAACTGAACCCGCTGCGCCACCTGTTCAATAGTGCCATCACCATCAACAACTGCCCACCGGTGAGGTTCTTCTTCAGCGAGTTGGCGGTACGTGGCGTGGGTGCGGTCGTGGAATCCTGCTCCGGCCCGTTCTAGCCGGTCGGGTGCACCCACGAGACGTGACGCGCCCACGTGGGCGGTCACATCAATAAGGATGGTGAGATCTGGCATGAGCCCGTCAACCGCCCACAGGGACAGGTCACGGATCGCTGTTGGGGTGAGTGTTCGCCCGCCGCCTTGGTAGGCGATCGATGAATCGAAGTACCGGTCGCACACAACGGTGCGGCCATCTTCTAGGGCTGGGCGCACCAGGGAGTGAACATGGTGGGCCCGGTCGGCTGCATACAGCAGAGCCTCGGCGCGAGGGCCCATGTCTTGTCCGTGGAGGACGAGTTCTCGAATGTGGCGCCCCAGGTCGGTTCCACCAGGTTCGCGGGTGAGGAGGACATCGTGCGCGTAGGTGTCGTGAAGCCATTGGGCTGCAAGCTTGGCTTGTGTGGTTTTGCCACTGCCGTCGCCGCCTTCGAAAGTGATGAAGAGGCCGGGTGTCTGGTGTTGTTCGTCGCGCACAGTCCAACCCTATCGGTTGGGGCTGAGTGTCGTTGGCATCGTAGGCTCATCCTCGTGGACACTTTTCTTCCAACTCCTGGCTACAAGTTCTCCGATCGCCTTTTTGACGCCGTGTTGTGGGACATGGATGGCACCCTCATTAGCTCCATTCACGTCACTGAGCACTGTTGGGGGCTGTGGATGCAGCACTACGGGTACCCACCTGAGCATTACCACCAGTTCCATGGCACTCCGGCACGCGCCATCGTCGAGCAACTCCTCCCCCGTGAGCAGTGGGATGAGGGTTTTCATCGCATTGTGGATATGGAAACTCATGCGACGGACGGCATCGAGTTGATGCCTGGTGCTCACGACGTGTTGGCGGCGCTGCCTCAGCAGCGGCGGGCAATTGTGACATCGTCAACACGCGGCTTGGCGCAGGTTCGTATGGCGGTCACGGGCATTGATATGGCGGTTGTGGTGACTGCAGACGATGTCACACACGGCAAGCCGAACCCTGAACCGTACTTGCGAGCAGCGCAAC
This sequence comes from Jonesia quinghaiensis DSM 15701, assembly GCF_000423205.1. Classification (GTDB taxonomy): domain Bacteria; phylum Actinomycetota; class Actinomycetes; order Actinomycetales; family Cellulomonadaceae; genus Jonesia; species Jonesia quinghaiensis. The sequence goes on along the minus strand of NZ_AUHN01000013.1, from coordinate 27,558 downwards.
TGCTCGGAGTTGATCCCGCGCGTTGTGTGGTGGTGGAGGATGCTCCAACAGGGTTGGCTGCTGGCCGGGCAGCGGGGTGCGCCACCATCGCGGTACCGGGCACACACGCACTGGAGGAACTTCAGGCCGATGCCTACCTCCAGTCACTCGAAACGCTGCAGTGCGTTGTCACGGACGCTGGGGTGCTCTTCAGTGGCTCTGCCACCCCGCAGTGATCATAAGGGGTGCGGGGCGCCAGACAATGCTGTCTGGCGCCCCACCTCAGTGTAGTGGACAGGTAACCGCGGTCACTCGCCTGGGTAAACCACTCCCGCTTGAGCACGAATGTCATCCATCATGCTCATGATGTCGAGGGTCGCTTGCCATGGCATGCGTGGGCTCTCAGTTTTACCGTCGCTGATGCACCGTGCTACTTCTGCGGCTTCAAATTCGAGTCCGAGAACGTCGTCCCGCTCGTACGAGGCAACAGAACGGCTGTAGGTGATGTGCCGGAATGAGGTGGGAGCATAAAACGCACCATCAATCTCGATGCGCCCCTTCGTCCCAGCAATGGTTGCGGTAGTCGGCGTTTGCGCCCACAAGGTGGTGTTGAGGCTCGCTTGGCTGTTGTCCCCGTAGCTGAACACCATGGAGATTTGCCCATCAACCTGTGTTTGCGTCAGGACACCGCGAGCGATGATCTCTTGAGGCAAGCCCAGTACGTCGTGAGCAAATGCCACGGGGTATACGCCCAGGTCGAGGAGCGCCCCACCAGCGAGGTCAGGGTTGTAGAGGCGGTGCTCAGCGTCGAACTCAAAGGCCTGTCCGTGATCAGCGATCACGGTGACGATGTCGCCGAGCACACCAGATTCAATGATGTGCCGCACCTGAGCGATGTGTGGCAGGAAACGGGTCCACATTGCTTCCATAACAAACACACCGGCTTCGCGGGCTGCATCAAGCACCTCACGTGCTTCAGCGACATTGCGGGTGAACGCTTTTTCCACGAGTACGTGCTTGCCCGCTTTAATGGCGAGGAGTGCGTGCTCACGGTGGTGTGAGTGGGGGGTTCCTACGTAAATAGCGTCGAGGGAGTCGTCTGCAACGAGTTCTTCATAGGAGCCGTAGGCCCGGGATTCTTGGGCTGCGCTGCCAAGGTGTTCGTCAATGAATCCTTGGGCTTTTGTCACATCACGGGAAGCAACCGCAGCGATCGTTGATGCGGTACGTTGCGTCACCGCGTTGGCAAAAGTAGAGGAAATCCACCCTGCGCCAAGGATGCCCCAGCGTATTGCTGGAGCATCCTGTGGGGAGGGTGCGATGCCGGTTTTCAGGGCGGAAGGAATTGAGATGTGTTCCATTCCACTGACTCTACCTGCGCAGGTCGCGCGCTGCTACGAATCGGCCTTCTTTGTTGTGGTGCTGGTTTTCTTCGCAGCAGTTTTTGTGGCAGTTGTTTTCTTCGCGGCTGCCTTTGTCGCTGTTGTTTTTGTTGCCGTTGTCTTCTTTGCAGCAGTTTTTGTTGCAGCCGTCTTGGCGGGGGTTTTCTTTGCTGCGGTTTTTGTTGTTGCGCGTTTGACTGGAGCCTTCGCACGCTTTTCAGCGAGCAGATCAACTGCTTGTTCAAACGTTACTGACTCAACGGGCGCGTCTTTGGGGAGGGTACGGTTCGTTTTGCCGTCAGTGACGTACGGCCCGAAACGTCCATCTTTAATGACAATGGGTTTTTCACTGGTGGGATCGATGCCCAACTCACGCAGAGGTGCGCTTGCTGTTGCACCGCGCCCTCGCTTGGGTTGTTTGTAGATCTCTAGCGCTTCTTCCAACGTGATGGTGAGAAGCATTTCTTCGCTGTCGATGGTGCGTGAGTCAGTGCCCTTTTTCAGGTATGGCCCGTAGCGCCCGTTGTTCGCAGTGATTTCGGTGTCTGACTCTGGGTCAACACCGACAACACGAGGCAACGACAAAAGCCGTAGCGCTTCGTCGAGGGTGATGGTGTCCAGTGACTGGGTTTTAAACAGTGATGCGGTGCGCGGCTTGGGAAGGGCAGCTTTCGCTTTCTTTTTTGCCGCCGCACTCATCGACTCATCGAGTTCTGGTTCAGGAATGATCTCGGTGACGTAAGGACCGAATCGCCCAGCTTTAGCGACAACCTCATGCCCGCTAACCGGGTCAGTCCCAAGAACAATGTCACCGTCTTTTTGCGTAGCGAGTAGTTCGCGCGCTTTCTCAACAGTGAGTTCATCTGGGGCGATCTCGTCAGGCACTGATGCGCGTGGCGGGTTTTCACCCTCCTTAACCTCAGTGCTGAGATCTTCAATGTAAGGACCGTAACGGCCAACACGCAGAACGAGCCCTTCACCGAGCGGAACCGTGTTGATATCCCGGGCGTCAATGTCGCCTAGGTCATCTACCAGTTGCTTGAGGCCTGTTTTTTTCGCACCTTCCGCGCCAAAGTAGAACTCAGTCAACCATGACACTCGTTCAGCGTCACCAGCAGCGATCTCATCCAGGTCTGATTCCATTTGGGCCGTGAAATCGTAGTCAATGAGTTGCGAGAAGTGCTCTTCAAGAAGGCGAATAACAGCAAAGGCCACCCACGAAGGAACCAGTGCCTGACCGCGACTATTCACATACCCGCGGTCCTGGATCGTTGAAATTGTTGACGCATAGGTGGACGGGCGGCCAATACCGCGTTCCTCTAGCGCTTTAACCAACGACGCTTCAGTAAACCGTGGTGGCGGTGTTGTTGCGTGCCCATCAGCGGTGATATCTGAGGAATCCAAGGCGTCGCCCTGTGTCATCTGCGGGAGCCGGCTATCGCCGTCTTTCGCCTCGTCGTAACGCTCAACGTCACGGCCCTCTTCATATGCGGCAAGGAACCCACGGAAGGTGATGACCGTTCCCGATGCGGAGAACACTGCCTCAGCAGTTTTCCCATCAAACTGTGCCTGTGCGCCAATGCGGACTGACGCCGTTGACCCACGCGCATCAGCCATCTGGGAAGCAACTGTGCGCTTCCAAATCAGCTCATACAACCGGAACTGGTCGCCACTGAGTTCTTTGGCAACGTGAGCGGGGGTGCGGAACGTGTCACCAGCGGGACGGATCGCCTCGTGAGCTTCCTGAGCGCCCTTAGCTTTGGAGGCATAAACACGCGGTTTATCTGGAACAAACTCCGCCCCATACAGTTCAGCAGCCTGCCCACGAGCAGCAGAAACCGCTTGGCTCGACAACACCGGGGAGTCCGTACGCATGTAGGTGATGTACCCGTTTTCATACAGCGTTTGGGCTACCCGCATCGCAACTTTAGAGGACATCCGCAACTTACGTGACGCTTCTTGCTGAAGCGTAGAGGTCGTAAACGGAGCAGCCGGGCGCCGCGTGTACGGCTTGGTATCAAGTGACAACACCGTGGCGCGGGCAGAATCCAGTGATTCCGCCAAAGCGCGGGCTTGCCCCTGCGACACATGCACAACGTCGCGTGATTTCAGCTCACCGCGGTCGGTGAAGTCACGCCCAGATGCCACACGTGCACCATCCAAGTGTGTCAACCGGGCACCGAAAGAACCGCCAGCATCCGCCCCTGTTGTTGCTGTGAATGTCGCTGTGACATCCCAGTATTCCGCGGGCACAAACGCCATACGTTCGCGTTCGCGCTCCACAACCAAACGGGTCGCAACAGACTGCACGCGGCCAGCGGAAAGCCCTTGACGGACCTTGCGCCACAGCACAGGAGAAACTTCGTAACCGTACAACCGGTCGAGAATTCGACGTGTTTCCTGAGCGTCCACAAGGCGCTCATCCAACTCGCGGGTTGAGGACAGTGCCCGCTGAATCGCTTCGCGGGTGATCTCGTGGAACACCATTCGCTTGACGGGAACCTTCGGCTTCAATGCCTCAAGAAGATGCCACGCAATCGCTTCACCCTCACGGTCCTCATCAGTTGCGAGGTACAACTCATCGGCGTCCTTCAACAGGCGCCGTAATTCCGTAACTTTTTTCTTTTTATCGGAGTAAACCTCGTAGTACGGGGCGAAGCCATTGTCGACGTCGACGGCGAACTTGCCATACCCTGACTTCTTCAACTCCGCAGGTAGTTCACTGGGCTGCGGAAGGTCACGAATATGCCCGACGCTCGCCTCAACCTCGAAGTCGTCGCCAAGATAGCTGGCAATCGTGCGCGCCTTTGCTGGCGACTCCACGATGACGAGTTTGCGACCTTGGGCCATGAACTATCCTGCTTCCACTCACATGAACCGCCATAACGGCGAGAGACATTGCTGTGCCAAATATATAGTGCGACAGCGTCATTTCGGACCTTAAGGTCTGTGACGACGCCTTACGCGACGGAGTCCCTGCTACGACTGATCGCGCGCATCGTCGCCTGCCTCAGTCCTAACAGCACTGCAAACACCAACGCGCTCACAGCGACAACGCCTGCCACACTACCAACATACGCGCGCCGTTCAAGTTCATCAGTGACCACCGCCCCCGCATGAGCGTCAAGCGCTGCTCCTCCGTAGAGCCATGCAGCCACAACTCCAAAAGCCAGTGTCACCACCATGAGCATGGATAACGCAGCGATCGTCCACGGTGCGGAGTGCACGTCACGAGGGTCCCTAGCGGTGCGGGTTGCGAAAACCGTCACAAGTGCGCACCACAGCGCGGCGACAAGGATTCCAGCCACCACGTCACTTGCGCGGTGCCAGTTCCCAACCAGAGTAGACACTCCCATTACGGCGGTGTAGGCGGCGCCCGCTATGGCGACGACTGGTCGAAACCGCCGAGGAACAGCAATCAACAAAGCCATGGACGCCGCCGCCGCCACCGTGGTGTGCCCGGAAGGAAGCGAATTACCGTAATTAGCTGGAACCCCAAAGTCAGGGCGCTCAAACACAACTTTTTTCAATATCTGTGTGGTGACGTTCGCCCCACCGATCAGGACAACAACTTGGAGAGCAAGCCCCCAGCGTTTGCGGAGTAAAGCGATGACCACAATCACCACAACTGAGACTGCAACATATACAGTTGAGACGGTCTCCAAAAGTGGTTGCCCCAGGCCCCACAGGTGGTTTTTCCCGTAAGTGGACCCTTCGAAGGCGATCTGTTCAAGGCGTTGACCACGAGCGGTCGCGACGAAGACTCGCCACAACACATAGGTCGCCACTGCACAGAGCACAGCTGTGAGCAGGGCGGTGAACTGGAACCAGCGACCGTAACGCGAGGAATGCACAACCCCCACCGTAGAGCATGTCATGTTGTGCCTCGGACCATGTCAACGAGATATGACGCTCGTCTTCACCAAGGGCTTACAACCTACAATGGCGCACAGCGGATTCACAGGGTTATCAAAGGAAGATCCCTCGCTGCACACAGGGAGACCTGTCACCATATATTCATGAACGCCCACGCCCCACACCGAGAATCGTTGCCTGCCCTCACACGGGCTGACGGCACCGCCTTGCGCATTCTCGTGGTTGATGATGAACCAAATCTTTCCGAGCTCCTCACCTCGGCGTTGCGTTACGAAGGGTGGGTTGCCGCAGCTGCCCATAACGGCCAACAGGCTATCCGGTTAGCGAAAGAATTCGACCCTGACATCGTCATTCTCGACATCATGTTGCCGGACATCGATGGCATAGGTGTACTGAGCCGTATCCGGGCGTTTTCTCCTGACATTCCCGTTCTCTTCCTGACGGCGAAAGACTCTGTGCAGGACCGCGTCACCGGATTAACTGCTGGCGGTGACGACTACGTCACCAAACCTTTTAGCCTTGAAGAAGTTGTTGCCCGGTTGCGTTCTTTGCTGCGCCGCTCCGGAGCAGTAACCCCTCACGAAGACGCCACACTTGTGGTTGGTGACCTGATCCTTAATGAGGATTCCCATGAGGTATCTCGGGCTGGCGAAGAAATCAGCCTCACCGCCACTGAGTTTGAGTTATTGCGCTATCTCATGCGAAACGCCAAACGCGTTTTGCGTAAAAGCCAAATCCTGGACCACGTGTGGAGTTACGACTTTGGTGGGCACGCCAATATTTTGGAACTCTATATCTCTTACCTGCGCAAAAAGGTCGATGCCGGCCGGGCACCGATGATCCACACTGTGCGCGGCGTGGGCTACATTCTCAAACCAGCTGGCGCATCGGCGTGACTGTGCGTTCCGGGCCCCTGACCCTGCCAACACTGCGGGGGCGCCTGGTCACCATCATTGTGTCGGTGGCTCTGCTCATGGGTGTGGCAGTGGGGACAATCTCTGCTGTTGCCCTCCATTCACGTTTGACTGCTCAACTTGATGCGCAATTACTGCAGGCCAGTGAACGGGCAGGCAGGCGGCCGCCACAGTTTTCAACGGGCGATGCACTCCCCCCGCCCGGTGCTCGGATTCCGTTGGGTCAAGCAGCTGGAACAATTTCGGTGTACAGCGATGGCTCTGGCTTGTTGGATGCTGGATTTGTTGATGCGAATGGTGACTACCAGACGCTCACCTCAGATCAGGTCGCCGAACTTTTTGAAGTTCCCCGCGACGGCTCGGTGTATACGGTATCCGTGGCTGAAATTGGTTCTGTTCGTGCCGTGTGGGCGAGCCAACCCACGGGTGAGGAAACAGTGACAGCTATCCCTCGGGAAAGCGTGACCCGGCAAGTGTCGAGTTTTGTGAGTTTTGAGGTTGTCATTGTGGTCCTTGCGGCCGGTGCGGCTGCGCTGGTGGCGTGGCAGTTAGTGTCACGTGAGGTGCGGCCACTCGATAAGGTCGCCCAAGCCGCCACTGCGATTTCTCAGCGCCCACTAGCTGAGGGGGACGTCAGTGGTTTAGGTCAGGTTGATGAGTCAGTCATGACGGGCACTCGTGAAGTTGTTGCCGTCGGTAGCGCTTTTAATACGATGGTTGCCCACGTGGAAAAGGCGTTATCTCAGCGGCACCGATCCGAAACTCGCCTCAGCCAGTTTGTTGCTGACGCCTCGCATGAATTACGTACCCCGCTGGCTTCTGTTCGGGGGTACGCAGAGTTGCTGACACGGCATGATGAAGGGCTGCCACCCGATGTTGCGGATCATCTACAACGCATTCACCGCCAGTCACAACACATGACCTCGTTGGTGGAGAATCTGCTACTGCTGGCTCGCCTGGATGCGGACCCTGAGGTGGCCCGACAACCAGTGGATGCCACATCTGTGCTGATGGAATGCATCCGGGATGCGCACATGGCGGGGCGGGATCACGTGTGGCAACTCTCGGTTCCAGACTCACCAGTGGTGGTGTTGGGCGACGCCACCCGGCTCACCCAAATCGTGTCGAATATTCTGACAAACGCACGCGTTCACACTCCCGCTGGCACCACTGTGGACGTTTCTTTGACGCAGGAAGACAATCATGGCGTGCTGACGATCTCCGATGACGGGCCAGGAATGGACCCCGATTTCGCGCATCGAGCATTTGATCGTTTTGCTCGCGCTGACACAGCGCGCTCACCTAGTGGATCTACCGGTTTAGGTTTAGCTATTGTTCACGCCTTAACGCAGAGCCTTGGCGGGGATATCTCGGTGCAGTCTAGTGAAGCGGGAACAACGTTTGTTCTGAAACTTGATGCCGCACCAGCACCAGACAGTTCACACGCTGAGCCGGTACCCCCGTTTGATGACGGTGGAGACCAGCCGGGAGTCGGGTAACGCTGACCTCAGCCGGGAGATCGCAACATCTAGTGCGTGGTCTCCTTGCCCGATGCCCAGTAGCGCAGCGAGTTGGGCGCGGGTGACCACTGTTCCGGGTTGTGCTGCTAAGGCGCGCAGCACCACTCGTTGAGAGTCCGTGAGTTCCACGTTGACCCCGTCGAGGGTGATTCGGGTTCCTTGCAAGTACAGGTCACCTTGGGTTGTGCGAATGGGGGTGTCCGCTTGTTCCCGCAGGAACTCAACTATTTGACGGATCATCGCGCCCATTCGGAACCGTTCCGGGACAAGTGGATCAACTCCCGCAGCGATGAGTGGGGTCGCGGTGACTGGCCCTACTGCTGCCACTTTTGTGACGGTGGTGAGTTGTCGAAGCACGTGTGACGTGCAGGATTGCTCCGCAGCATAGGAGAAGAACGCGTCAACAACCGGTGCGGCTGTAAAGGTTAACACGTCGATGGTTCCGTTGAGGAGTGCCGTCAGGAGTTGTTCACGCCGTTCGGTGTTGTCATCAGCTTGAGCCCACCGGTAGGGGGTCACTGTCATCAGTGTTGCCCCAGCCATACGGAGTCGGGCTAACGCTGTGAGGTCGTCGTGACCGTGAAGTTGGACAACAACTTTCTGGCCGGTTAGCCCTGCTGTGGCGAGTTGGTCAGCCAGTGTGATGAGCCGTTCGTCAGGTGACACCCCGCAATCGTCAAAGCCCAGGGCGCGCACGGCGCCGCGTGCTTTGGGGCCGCGCACGTAGATGTTGGTGGCGCGCAGTGTGTCTTCTAGCGCTTCTCCCAGCCCGGCTGCGTCTGCTGTTTCAATCCAGCGGCGGAACCCATAGGCCGTGGTGACGATCAGGATTTCTGGGGCGAACGCAATGATGTTGCGGGTTTCTTCGATGAGTTCTTCGTCTTCATCCTTTGGCGCGATTTTCAGAAACGGTGCGTGGAGAACCGAAGCCCCTCGGCGTTCAAACGCGTCGAGAAGGTCTGCGGACCTCCGGTCTGAGGTTACTGCTATTCGGAACCCGGTCAATGGCGCATCAGTCACACGATTCCCCTTGCGCTGGCATGTGTGGCGTGCTGTGTCATCTGGCAGTCTAGATCAGGCTCTGGCACCGGCAACTGCGGATCCATGGCCGCAACCCATTGAGGCATCGCATGAACAACCTCACCGACAACAATGACCGCCGGCGAGGCGCACCCCCGGCGGTGCGCCTCAAGCACGAGGTCACGGAGCGGAGCACGTGTAGTGCGTTGAGATGCGCGGAAGCCGCGCTCAATAATGGCTGCCGGGGTGTCTGGGGATAATCCGTGCCGCAGTAAACCAGCGATAGTGTGCCCTAATGTTCCCATCCCCATCAAAACAACGAGTGTGGTGTCGAGCCCTGCCAGGTGGCGTAGTTGGTCTTCGCTCGCAGGAACGTGCCCGGACATTACCGTAAATGTGTGGCTAATTCCCCGGTGCGTGACGGGAATACCCACGGATTGTGGCACCGAAATAGCTGAACTTATGCCAGGGATAATCTCAACGGATATTCCCGCAGCTGTCAGTGCGTTGACTTCTTCACCACCACGACCAAAGACAAACGGGTCACCTCCTTTGAGGCGGGCAACTTGGCGTCCGGCACGAGCATGGTCAATGAGTAGCGCATTGATAGCTTCTTGTGGAACCCGGTGATAGCCGGGCAGTTTCCCCACATCAATGAGTTCAGCATGTGGGGAAAGTTCCCGGAGTTCTTCGGTGGGGCCTAGGCGGTCGAAGCACACCACATCGGCCTGCGCTAACCGGCGCGCCGCCCGTACGGTGAGCAGATCAGCGGGGCCGGGCCCGCCTCCAATCAGTGACACTGCCCCCATCATGGTGTGACCTCCTGCCCGATGCTGCGCTCGGGAGCGCCAGTGGGGATAGTTGCCCCCAAGCTCACTGGCGCGTGTGGGCGACGTTGACCGCGCTCTTCGTCATACGCGAGGGTGGGGTCTGGTGCTGGGGTGTTCACAAAGGAGGAGAACCGGCGCAACCGTTCTGGGTCCTTGAGAGTTGCGGCCCATTCGTCTTCATAGTTGTCCACGTGCTCAGCCATCGCTGCTTCGAGGTCATCACCAATACCTAGACAGTCATTGACCACCACGTCGATCACCCGATCAATACCGCCGTCCAGTTCCTCGAGCCAGCGCGCAGTGCGTTGTAGGCGGTCAGCTGTGCGGATGTAGTACATCAAGAACCGGTCGATGTACCGAATCAGGGTCTCGTCATCAACTTCTTTAGCAAGCAACTGGGCGTACGCTGGGGTTGCACCGCCGTTGCCAGCGACATACAAGTTCCAGCCGTTTGCTGTGGCGATAACACCGACGTCTTTTCCGCGGGCTTCCGCGCATTCACGGGCACACCCGGACACTCCCATTTTGAATTTGTGGGGGGCTCGCAGCCCGCGGTAGCGCAGTTCTATGCCGATTCCCATGCCGACTGAGTCGAGCATTCCGTAGCGGCACCAGCTTGATCCCACGCAGGTTTTGACGTTACGTAGTGATTTTCCGTAGGCCTGCCCGGATTCGAACCCGGCGTCAACGAGTTCCCGCCAGATCTCGGGTAGTTGGTCGAGGCGGGCACCAAACATGTCGATGCGTAGCCCACCGGTGAGTTTGGTGTATAGGTCGTATTTTTTGGCGACTGAGGCGATCACAGCGAGTTTGTCTGGTGTGATTTCTCCGCCGGGGATGCGTGGCACGACGGAGTAGGTGCCGTCTTTTTGCATGTTGGCTAGGGCTCGGTCGTTGGTGTCTTGGAATCCGCCGAGGCCGTTGTCGAGCGGGTGGGTGTGGGTAAGTGTTGACAGGATGGAGGCGATTGCTGGTTTACAGATGTCGCATCCTGCGCCGGTGCCGAACCGGGCCATGATCTCTTGCCAGGTGACTAGGCCTGTGAGTTGCACTGCTTCAAAGAGTTGTGCGCGGGACATGTCGATGTGTTCGCACATCGCTTGTGATACTTCAACACCAGCGTTGGTGAGTTCTGTTTCGAGGAGTTTTTTGAGCATGGGCACACATGAGCCACATTGGGTTCCGGCTTTGGTGCATGCTTTGAGGGGCGCGAGTTCTTGGACGGGGTTTTGCCCTTCGCAGGTGCCGCACCCGCCGATTGCGTCGCGTATGGTTCCGGCGGTGACGTTGTTGCAGGAGCACAGGATCGCGTCGTCGGGGAGGTCGGAGTCTGGGAGGTCGGCGCCTCCTGCTGCGGTGAGGTATGCGCCAGGTTCTGCGGGCAGTTCTCGCCCGAGGAGGGGGCGTAGCGCTGTGTAGGGTTCTGCGTCGCCAACGAATACTCCGCCGAGCAGTGTTGTGGTGTCGCCGGAGACCACGATTTTTTGGTAGACGCCTCGTGCTGGGTCGGCGTACACCACTTCGAGGGCGCCTGGGGTTGTTGCGAATGCGTCGCCGAAGCTCGCTACGTCAACGCCGGACAGTTTCAGTTTAGTTGCGGTGTCGAACCCGTCGAAGGCGGCTTGGCCGCCGCTGAGGCGGTCGGCAACGATCTCAGCCATGGCGTTTGCTGGGGCGACGAGGCCTACGCATCGGCCATCGAAGCAGGCGACTTCTCCGATGGCCCACACGTGCGGGACGCTGGTGGCGCAACTGGCATCGATCATCACTCCCCCGCGTTGTCCGAGGGCAAAAACTTCTGTGCCTGCGCGTTCGTTGGCGTTGCGGGCAAGCTCGTCTCGAGGGCGAACACCAATAGCAGTGATAACAATGTCTGCAGGGATGTCACGGTCATCAGCCATACGCACACCGGTCACTGTGGTCTTCGCGGTGTCTGCTGCGTTGGGGGTTTCCTGGGTGGGGTGTGTGAGCACTTGGGCTGGGTACACCCCGGAGTGCACGGTGATGCCGCAGGAATCGATGAGGCGCCCCAAGGCTTGACCGGCTCCCTGGTCGAGTTGGTGGGACATGAGCCAGCGTCCGCCGTCAATGACGTGCGCGTCGGCACCGAGTGCGATGGCGCCAGCTGCGGCTTCTAGGCCAAGGAGTCCACCACCGATGGTGACAACGCGCGGCGGTGTGCCCGTTGCTGCGTGCTGGGTGATGAGGCGGTTGAGTTCCCACACATCGTCAAGGGTGCGGTACACCAGAGAGTGTTGCGCCCCTGGGATGGGAAGCGTTGCCGCGTTGGAACCTGTGGCGAGGACTAGTTCGTCGTAGGGCAGGTTCTCGCCGGTGGCGAGAATAACGTGCTGTGTGGCGGTGTCGAGACCAACCACACGGGCTCCGGTGCGCAGAGTCACGGCGTCGTTGTGCCAGACGGAATCGGTGAGGGTGAGTTCGGCAAGCGGATCAATGAACGCTTTACTCAGTGCCACCCGGTCGTATGGGGTGTGTTGTTCCTCGCTGAGCACAGTGACGGTTGTCCCTGGCAGGTTGCGCTCTCCCATCGCTTCGGCGAAACGGTGGGCAGCTGGCCCCCCTCCGATGACGACGATTCGGCGTTGGTTGTCCATGGTCACTCCGCTTCCTGGCTAGCCCTGATGTGCTGTCCTGTGGTGCCAGCCTAGGCGCGCAGATTTGCTCCTCAGTTACCTCACCATTTCGGGAGGGAAACGTTCTCTATGGTCTTGTCGCACACGCATGTGAGGTGCCTGAAACCTCCATGAAACCTCTCTCACCAGCAGCGGTTACGTGAGATTCCAGTGACCAATGATTAACGCGTCAACCAGGTTGACGGAAACATGTCACCTTTACGCTGACAACGACGGGCTGGTCTAGTCCGGTTGTGAGGACAAGGAGAATGACATGTCAACTGTCTTAGAACACACCCCCGGTGCGACAACCACTGCCGTGTGCCGGGCATCGGACGTTGAAGTTGGGTGGGGGGTGGCTGCCCTGTTGCCGTGGGGGCAAGCTGCTGTTTTCCGTACACTTGACGGCTCATTGTTCGCCGTAGATAACCGATGCCCCTGCTGTTCCGCTGCTGTTATTGCTCGCGGTATCGTTGGTGACCGCACAGTACAGGGGGCCCGCGTCCCAACGGTCGCGTGCCCCCTGCATAAACATGTTTTTCGCCTTGACACAGGCGAAAGCCTCACCGGCGCACCGCAAGGGTTACGGACACTGCCGCTTCATCGCGTGGATGACACCCTCTTTATTGGCACACCGTAACGTGCAACTACCGAGAAACGTCGAGTTCTTGGTCTAGTTTCTTCTCACGTTCCTTCTTCGCAATGAACTGGGCAGGCTGGTCAGGGCCATCCCACACTTGAAGAACTCCCCACGCGACCGCAGCAATCGGTACGGACAGAACCGCTCCCACAATCCCGCCAATGATTGTTCCAGCAGTCAAACCAAGCAGGATCACCAACGGGTGCAAGCTCAAGGTTTTACCCATGATCTTTGGTTGGAGGAAGTTACCTTCAAGTTGGTTCACCGCAATCACGATGACCACAACAATGAGCGCTGTTCCAATACCTTGATCCACCAGGGCCACAAGCGCGGCAAGGAACCCCGCAAGGGTCGCTCCGACAAGGGGGATGAATGCGGTCAGGAACACAATCACGGCTAGCGGGATAGCCAACGGGACCCCAAGAATAACCAACCCAAGCCCAATACCTATGGCATCAACGGCAGCTACCGTAGCGGTACCGCGAATGTAGTCACCCATTGTTCGCACCGAACGGGTACCAACACGGCGAGCGCGTTCGTACCCGGAGCCCTGCAGCGGGCGCAAAATGAACTCCCAAATCGCGGGGCCGTCTTTCATGAAGAAGAACGTGACGATCAGGGTGAGGAAGAAGCTGGTGAAGAACGTTCCCGTTGCTGATAGTCCCGCGACTGCACCAGAACCAAATTGGCTTGACGTCAGGAAATCGATTGCACTTTGACGTGCGGAGTCGATCTGCGCGGAATCAATATCGATAGGTGAGTCCTCAAGGAGGACAAGTAATTCGGAAAATCCGTCTTGCGCTGAGGTCGCTAGGTCACTCCATTGGCTTCGTACCGCCGTGACAATCGCGGTGATGAGTGACCCCACCACAACAAATGCACCCACAAAAACCAGCCACGTTGCAACAATGGATGACATTCCCCGCGAGCGCAGCCACGCTAACAGTGGGAACACTGCTGAGGAAATAATGAGCGCAAGAATGACGGGGATAAACACCACCCCGAGGTAAGACATCGCCCAAAAGAGCAGTGCAATAACAACAAGCAGTGCGATAGTTTGGGCTGCCCGGATCGCTAACACTCCATAGGCATCACTCCACGATGCGCGCACGGGGTCGTTTGGGGTGGCCGGGGCTGAGGTGTCAACCGTTGGTGGGTTGGGCGCAGAGTGATGGCGTGCGCCGCGGGTAAGCCATGACAGAAACATTGAGGTCCTCATCTGCGGGGTGGTCTAGTCATTATGACGCGTTATTCAACAGACCGTCGATTACAAGCCCTCGAAGGGCTGGAAGTGTCGCATGGAAAACCTCACCACTGTCGAGGTCATAAAGCGCGGCGATAGCGGTGAGGATTTGCCGAATGGTCAGTTCCCCATCGCTTGCTCCAACAAGCCCTGCTAGGGCAGTGTCTGCTTGAACGGTGCGCCGTAGCCCGCCCCCTTGGCGTAGCAAAATGATGTGCGGTTCGGGGGATCCTGGGGTGTAGTACCGTTCCTCGGTGACGTCCTCGGCCACTGTGAGGGCCAGGTCCACAAAAGCATCGTCGGGCAGTTCACGCAGGAGCTCAACTGCTTCAAGTGTTGCGGCGAGTGTTGGCCCAAGGGGTTGGGTGATGTCCCCGGTGATCTCTTCATAACGGTTCATGGTGGCGCCGCTGGTCAGGGGGCGGTGCAGGACAATGATGCCAAACCCGATGCCGCTAACCCCTCGCGAATCAAAATCATCAAGCCATGCCTCATACGCCGTGGTGTACGCGTCATGGTTGCGTTCTGGTGCCATCCCGCCATCACGAAGCCACGTTTCGGCGTAGTGCGCGGGGTCTAGTTGTTCGCGTTGAATAAACCACGTGTCTAGTTCCCCATGCTGCGCTGTCGTTTGTTCCACCCAGGCACGTGGATGTGTATCCCACGCGGTGTCCTCGCTGATCTCCCAGTTCCCCAGCATGACAGCGGTGCCCCCCGGTGCCAGGTGCTCAGCGGCACCAGAAATCATCTGCCCCACCAACCGGTCACCGGTTTGCCCGCCGTCACGGTACTCATAGGTGTCCACGCTGCCTGCCGCCCGCGGAGTGATAACAAAAGGTGGGTTTGACACAATCACATCAAACTTTTCGCCAGCGACTGGCTCAAAAAGTGACCCGTGACGCAGGTCCACAGCGATGTCATTGAGGGCCGCATTAAAAGCCGCATAATCCAAAGCGCGCTGCGAAATATCGGTGGCAACAATTGTTGATGCATGCCGGGACGCATGAAGCGCCTGAATGCCGCTGCCTGTCCCAATATCCAACACGGTCGACACTGTGCGCCGAGGAGTCACCTGAGCCAACGTCAACGACGCGCCTCCCGCACCCAACACGTGGTCGGCATGAAGAGCTGACTGCGTCACCGTTTCCCCCATGTCTGAGGCAAACCACCAAGTCACAAGTCCTGTTTCATCACTGAACTGGTGAGGGCGAAGGTCCACAACAGCCCGGTACCCACCCTCGGCATCTGTGCTGTATTCCAGCAACTGCATGGCTACAGCCCCAGTGGCGGTGACCGTGGGGAAGGCCAAGTCAGCGTCCTCTTCAGAGATCACCTCACCAAGCAAAAACATACGCACCAACACTGCACAGGCGCCGCTCTTGCCACGCACTGCCCTCCGCGCCGCGACCGTCTGCTCCCTATGCAGCGCATCGTGCGCAGTGTCCCCCAGAAGCTCGCGCACACCGTCAACGGTGTACCCGGCGTTGAAGAGGTCCTCGCGCAAGTGCGAAACACGGTCGGTAATAATGGGCGTACGATGCTCTGTCATCCCACCATTGTCACCCATAGCAAGGAACGCGCCCTGCCCCAGTGGGGCGTCACAACACCGTGAGTTCACACACCACAGGTAGGTGATCTGAGGCGATGACAGCATCAGCGGCAGTATCCACACGAGCGTTAAGCACGGTGGCTCGCGGTGGGGCAAACACTGCATCAATACAACGACGGGGCCGATGCCCAGGGAACGTTGGCCCGGTTTCTACCGGAGTCAGCACCTGGGCGAACGCCTGCCAAGAGTCACCATCTCGTTGTTCATTGATGTCCCCCACCACAATGCACCGCCCCGGCCCCCACTCAGTGACCGTGTCAAGAATCAACGTGCGGTGGCGTTGACGCTCTGCCGCATTAAGACCCAAGTGGACGTTCACCACCACAACGTCCTGCAAATCCACCCACGAAAATCCACGCCGAGAAGGCCACGCCAAACGCTCACGCAATTGAGGCACCCAACTCCTCAGATCCCATGGCAAAACACGGGCACCGGCAGCGCGCACCCGCGGGCTAAGACTATTACGCACTAGCAACGCAGTAGTCACCCCGCCAAAGGGAAACCCACCTGGCACCACACATTCCATACCCAACGCATCGGCCAAGGAACGCACCCGCCGCGGTCCACTCAGCGAACGTGGCGGCTCTTGAATCGCCAACACATCGGCGTCGAGCGATCGCAGCACTCGCAGGAGCGCGTGGCGGTCCCCGCGAAACCCTTTGACGTTATAAGTCGCTATGCGTAAGTGCACGGCTTCCTCCCCTTACTTACGGGTGCGCGGGCTGTACGCTTCACCATCTGCAGGCATTTGCTGAGTTGAGCGTATCGTTTTGTCACGTCATTGGCAGGATGTCACTGACACCTCGCTGCGTTTTTTGCCGGTATTCTGCGAGCGCGGCGGCGTATTCGGGGTTGGTGCCGTCGGGGCGGACGCGTTGGACCACGTAGTCGGTGACTCCCATGGCGATGACTTCTTCGCGGATGGTGACGATGTCTTCTTCGTCGAGGGTCAGTGGGTCGAGGGTGGTGCGCACTTGGACGTTGATTCCTGCGTCGAGGAGCATGTGCAGGGTGCGCATGGGTTTGCTGTTGTCGGGTGCCCGGCCAGTGACTGCTTGGTATTTTTCGCTCGGGGCTTTGATGTCTAGGCCTACCCAGTCCAGGAGTGGCAGGAGCGCTTGCACCCGGGTGGGGTATTGGCCCCCGGTGTGCAGGCCGACAGCGAATCCGAGGTTTTTGGTGCGTTGTGCTGCATCGACGAGGGCGATTTGGCGGGTGGGTTCTCCCCCGGAGAAAACTACCCCGTCGAGGAGTCCGCGGCGTTCGGTGAGGGTGTCTGCTACGTGTTGCCAGGGGATGACGCCGGGTTTTTTGGCGTCGATGATGGAGAAGTTGTGGCAGTAACCGCAGCGCCAAGGGCAGCCTTGGAGGAACAGTACTGCTGCGAGTTTTCCTGGCCAGTCGCAGGCCGAGAACGGCTCGAAACCTGCGATTTCGAGCCGTTCAGCGGGGTGTTCTTGGTGTGTCATGCCAGGGCTGGGACAACGGTTGATGCGTGGGCGGTGTGTTCTTCGAACATGGTGCGTTCGGCGTGCTCACCTTTTTTCCCGATGTTGAATGAGGACACGGGGCGGTGGTAGCCCATGACTCGTGTCCAGACTTCGCATTCCACTGGTTGCGCATCGGGGTTTTCGAGTTGGCATTTCCAGCAGGTGTGGTGTTCGCCTTGGAGGTACCCGTGGGTGGGGCAGATGGAGAACGTTGGGGTGATGGTGATGTAGGGCAGCCGGAAGTTGAACAGTGCGCGTTTGACGATTTCTTTGCACGCCGATGCGGAAGAGATTTGTTCTTGCATGTAGAGGTGCAGAACGGTGCCGCCGGTGTATTTCATTTGTAGTTCTTCTTGGCGCATGAGGGCTTCGAAGGGGTCTGCGGTGAAGCCAACTGGCAACTGTGATGAGTTGGTGTAGTAGGGGTTGTCGTCGGTGCCTGCGTGGATGATCTCGGGGTAACGGGCGATGTCTTCTTTGGCGAACCGGTAGGTGGTGCCCTCTGCTGGGGTTGCTTCGAGGTTGTACAGGTGGCCGGTTTCTTCTTGGAAGTCGACCATGCGGGCGCGCACGTGGTCCAGGACGCGTAGTGCCATGGCGTGGCCGCGGGGGTCGGTGATGTCGTACTTGTCGCCGGTGAAGTTACGGATCATTTCGTTGAGTCCGTTGACACCTAGGGTGGAGAAGTGGCTGTCGAGGCTGCCGAGGTAGCGTTTGGTGTAGGGGAAAAGCCCATTGTCGATGTAGTGCTGCACGGTGGTGCGTTTGATCTCGAGGGAGTCTTTCCCAAGTTCCATGAGGTGGTCGAGTGCGGCCAGGAGTGCAGCTTCGTCTCCAGCGTATTGGTAACCCAGACGTGCGCAGTTGACTGTTACGACGCCGATTGAACCTGTTTGCTCAGCTGATCCGAACAGACCGTTGCCGCGTTTGAGGAGTTCTCGTAGGTCGAGTTGCAACCGGCAGCACATGGACCTGATTTGACCGGGTTCCAGTTCGGAGTTGATGAAGTTTTGGAAGTAGGGCAGGCCGTACTTCGCTGTCATTTCGAAGAGGAGGTCGGCGTTTGGTGATTCCCAGGGGAAGTCTTCTGTGATGTTGTATGTGGGGATGGGGAAGGTGAATACTCGCCCTGATGCGTCTCCGGCAGTCATCACTTCCATGTAGGCGCGGTTGATGGTGTCCATTTCTTCATGGAGGTCGCCGTAGGTGTAGTCCATCACCTGTTCGCCAACGATGGGGTGTTCGTCGCGGAGGTCTTCTGGGCAGGTCCAGTCGAAGGTGAGGTTGGTGAAGGGGGTTTGGGTGCCCCAGCGGGATGGGACGTTGAGGTTGTACACCAGCTCTTGGATGCACTGTTTCACCTGGGTGTAGGTGAGGTTGTCGTTGCGTACGTAGGGAGCCATGTAGGTGTCGAAGCTGGAGAATGCTTGGGCGCCGGCCCATTCGTTTTGCATGGTGCCAAGGAAGTTCACCACTTGGCTTACCGCTGAGGACAGGTGTTTGGGTGGGTTTGATTCAACTTTTCCAGGCACCCCGTTGAACCCTTGTTGCAGGAGCATTTTGAGGGACCAACCGGCACAGTACCCGCCGAACACGTCGAGGTCGTGGATGTGTAGGGCGCCGCTTCGGTGGGCTTGCCCGATTTCTGGAGAGTAGACGGTGGACAACCAGTAGTTTGCCGTGACTTTGCCAGCGGTGTTGAGGATCAGACCGCCAAGGGAGTACCCCTGGTTTGCATTGGCGTTGACCCGCCAGTCGCTGCGGTCAAGGTACTCATTCATTGACTGCACGACGTCAATGGTGACACTCTCACGCTGCGGGTTTTGGGGGATTGTTGTCGTTGTTTCGGCGCCCATGTGGTTGCTTGACACGTGCTTCTCCTTTGATGTGCGGGGTGGGAATGGCTGCGTTCTCTCGCGTCACAGAAAACACCAAGAGCACTACATCTAGTAGTTCCCCTGCTTTTCATCTACTAGATAGACCATTCTTCCCCCGGAAGGCATGTTGCCTAGCGGGACCTTTGTCCCGCGGCAGCGCAACCCGCGCACCACGGTTTATGACACAAAATTTTCCCTCCCACGCACCGCCTCATACAGTGTTCGCCAACAGCCTCACCGGGCTGTGAAACACAGTGAACTTATCTGACACACAACCGCCCTGAACCCTGCCAACAACGAAGAAAAACGGGAGGTGAAATAGGACTCACCGGCGCGTCTCACTCCACCCGCAACCCACCGCACCATCGTCCTCCCCGCGGACCTCACGGAGCTCGCATCGGGTGATCCATTGGGTTAAATAGTTCACAGCAGTTGCCAAGGGACACTGAGGTTCGTAACGTCGAAGATGCAAGGGGTACGCAGGCGGCTTCGCATGTTCTTGGGACAGCGGCTCAATGGAGAGCCAACCTTCCCTCATCACAACTCAATCTTTCGTTCTGTTCCTCTCGGGGTCCGACCTTGGCGGGGGTGCGGGCACCATGTGATGTCAGGCGCAGAACACGCGGGGCAGGAACCTTTTTGACTCCCTGGTTCCACTCCCTAAGCTCCGCGTCCGTATGAGGGCCCGTGCGACGCGCAGCGCGGGCCCTCCTCTATTTCGGGCTACTCTTATTCCACTACTTACGCTGCCTGCGGATGGCGCGTTGATACCTGTGGAGACCCCATGCCTACCTTTGATGTGTCACTCATTCACAACGCCAAATTTCAGGTCACAAAGTTCCGTGAAGGCTACGACATGGTGGAAGTCGATGACTACCTCGACCGTATCGCAGCCGCAGCACAAAGTGGGCCTCAAGAGATACAACACATCATCGCTGACATCCCAACAGCGAAGTTTCAAGTCACAAAGTTCCGTGAAGGCTACGACATGGTGGAAGTCGACGACCTCCTTGACACCGTGCTCCTCGCGTTGCGGAACTACCTCGCACAGGGTGGCACGGGCGGCATGAACGGCCAAGCGCCTTACGGAACAGCCACCACCCCACTTCACGATGCGCCCCCAGCTGCGACAACACCGCGCCAGGCCCCTCGGCTCATGGCAAGCGACGTCATACCCCCAAACTTCAACACCACGAAGTTGTCGCCAGGTTACTCAAAACAAAGCGTCGATTCGTTTTTCCGCGATCTACAGCGCATCGTTGCGATGGGTCGTGAGGAAGAACTGCTTGGCATTGAAGACAAAGTCGTCAACCGAAATATCCCAAAAACCGGGCCCTTCAGCGCCGGATACTCCGCCAAAGAAGTCAACAACTTCCTCGATGGACTCCTACGCACAATCCGCAACTGAGCACACACAACTGTGGGGATAGTGCTTGAGCACCATCCCCACAGTTGTTGCAGCATTGCTACTGCCACTAGTCGTCACCCCTATGCGAGGTGTCAGAACGCTGGAGCACCAGCTTCCGCGACCATAAAGCCGGGCGCAGTAAACCCCTTGTCCGCAAACGCAGCAGCCACAGCATCGGCGACTTTCTGCGCCTCATCGAGGCGCACTAACGCAATCGCTGAACCGCCAAAACCGCCACCAATCATGCGGCCACCCAATGCACCAGCCGCATTAGCGGCATCTACAGCAACGTCCAACTCAGGGCAAGAGACTTCATAGTCATCACGCAACGACACGTGAGCCTCAGTCAGTAATGGACCCACTTCTTCAGTGCGCCCCTCATCCAACAGAGTCACCACACGGCGCACGCGCTCAATGTCCCCCAGTACGTGACGCACCCGGCGCACCGCAACCTCAGGGTTCTGGTCGCTCGGCAACGCACCAGGAGCCGTGAGCTGGGCAGCGATCTCATCAGCGCTACGCCCAGCATCGGCAATCGCACGTAACGACGGAACACCCAACGCCACAGCCGCAGCTTCACAGGTAGCACGGCGCTGAGCATACTGGCCATCAACCAACTGGTGCGGGGCACGCGTATCAATGATGAGCAACGCAAGCCCAACATCGGACAGAGCAAAAGGAACCTGCTGAACGTCCTGTGTTTGGCAATCAAGCAACAACAGATGCCCTGCCTGGGCACGCAGAGACGCAGACTGGTCCATACCGCCTGTGTTAGCACCAGCAATCTCGTTCTCAGCGCGAATACACGCCTGCACTAAAACCTTACGGCCTTCGTCGTTTGGCTCATCCACAGTGCCAGCAAGCCCCAAACCGAACACTTCATCCAACGCCACGGCAGCTGAAGCCTCCAACGCCGCCGAGGACGACAACCCCGCACCGTAAGGCACACAGGACGTCACAGCGGCATCAAAACCACGGACCGCGTAGCCTTGCTCACGCAACGCCCACGCCACGCCCGCAACGTACGCACCCCACCCAGTGTGAGCACCTGGCGCAACCTCATCGAGGTCCACCTCCCACACGGCGTCTTCCTGCGCTGACACCAACCGAATGATGGTGTCCTCACGGGCAGTTAACGCAATAAATGTGCGGTGCAGCAACGCGAAAGGGAAAACCAAACCGTCGTTGTAGTCTGTGTGCTCACCAATGAGGTTGGCGCGCCCAGGGGCAGACCCCACTCCGGCAGGCTCAGCATTAAAGCAGTCGCGGTACACCTTCTCCGCACGTTCACGCCCTTCAACAGGGCTCCACGAATCAATCCACTGTGCAGTCATGGTTACTCTCCACTCGTCGCTGCGGCGTCAAGTTCCGCAACAGCTTCACGCAGACGATCAGCGATACGTTCTGGTGTGGTGTCGGAAATCCACGCACCCATACCTGATTCTGAGCCTGCCAAGAACTTCAACTTCCCAGGTGCCCGCAAAATCGAGAACAACTGCAGGTGGAGGCGCAGGTCCTCACGCCCCTCACCTACGGGGGCTTGGTGCCACGCAGCGATGTACGGGGTTTTCGTGAGGCTACCGTCTTCTTGGGCAGGGAAGAACCGGTCAACAGTGTTGAGCATGCGCAAGTACGCCTGAGCCAGGTCTGCACGTTCCGCGTCAGTCAACGCCGGCAAATCTGGGACGTCACGGCGTGGCGCAAGGTGGATTTCAACTGGCCAACGAGCAGCCATCGGCACGTAAGCCACCCAGTGCTCGGTTTCAAAGACGATGCGGCGCCCGGAGCGCAGTTCAGCGTCCAGCACGTCACGGAGCAGGTTGCGGCCTGTTTCTTCGCGGTGGCGGTGTGCTTGCACAAGCATCTGAGCTGTACGAGGAGTCACGTAAGGGTAGGCGTAGATCTGCCCGTGTGGGTGGTGGAGAGTCACACCGATCTCTTGGCCGCGGTTCTCAAAGCAAAAGACCTGTTCGATGCCCTCAAGCGCACTGAGTTCTGCGGTACGGTTCGCCCACGCTTCGATGATGGTGCGCATCCGGGTTGGGTTCACTTCACGCAACGACTTGTTAGCGTCAGGTGAGAAGCAGATGACTTCGCAACGTCCTGCGGCCGGGCGCTGGCGCCACAACTCTTCGCCTTCAAACGCGATGTCAGTGCTGTCTACACCAGGCACGCGCATCAGTGACGGGAAACGGTTCTCAAACACCACGACGTCATAGTCAGTGTCAGGGATTTCGCCATCCGAGTAGGCTGCACCTGGCTTGGCAGGTGCAAGTGGGTTCGCATCTGCTGGCGGGAGGTGGGTGCGGTTCATACGGTGAGCGGCGTGTGGAATCCACTCTCCTGTGAGGACGTCGTAGCGCATCGTTGGACCGGTGACGGGCTGTTCCACACCGTTCTCGTCGAGAACTGGCGCATACCGGTCCGCGAGGGGGCGGGGGTCATCCGCGCGGCGGGTCTTTTCCCCAGTGACGTATGCGGGGGTGTCGTCAAAGTAGAAAAGGTCGCGCCCATCGGCAAGGGTGATCTGCGTACGTCGCACATCAGGGGTGAGGCTGGTCATGGCTTCCTCAAAGTGGTTGGAGGGTTTTACTCTTTATTTTTACGTTGAAAATTAGTGCTCTGTCAAGGGTTGCCGACACCCTAGATCCCCTTTTATTATCGAGGGGTTACATTTCTTTAGTCTTCGAATAAACTGATGGGACCATGAACCCAGTCTCCGACCTCCCGCTGCCATTGGCCGGGCATGAACGTGCCATCGTGCGGTCACTACTCCTTGATGGACCGCAAACACGCACTGAACTAGCCCGCGACCTCGACTTATCTGCGGGAAGCCTCACCCGGCTGACTCGGCCCCTCCTGGAAACCAAACTCATCACCGAGCAAGCAGCAACTCAGTCCCCCACAGGTGTGGGACGCCCCTCCGTTCCACTTGCCTTCGAGCACGATTCGTGTCGAGTTATCGGCATCAAACTCACCGAATCCCACTCGCACGCAGCGCTGACAACGGCTGATGCCCGTGTAGAACGCACCATCACGTTACCGCTCGTCAACAGCAGCTCAGCATCCGTCATGGCAACCATGACAACGCAGGTCGCCCAGCTCCTCCAATGGTCACAGCACCCCGTGCTGGGCGTCGGAGTGACATTAGGTGGGCACGTATCACGCTACCAAACAGTGACACGAGCGGACTATCTCGGGTGGGACAACCTTGACCTCGCCACGGAACTAGGTGAGCGCGTCGGGCTGCCAGTCACGGTAGAGAACGACATCATCGCGCAAACTGAACTCTCCGCATGGTTCGGTGAAGGACGCGGATGCGACCGCTTCGCACTGTTCACACTAGGGGCTGGAATCGGGTTCGGCCTCGTGGCCCACGGGCGGAGCGTGTCCAACACGGAGGCAGGTTTCAGCTTACTCACCCACCACCGCCTCCTCTCTGAGGAACTCCTGGATCGCGCACCCAACACACGATATGTCCGCGGGGCATGCGGCCACCTGGCGTGCGCAGCCACACTCTTCACCAGTCGAGAGATTTCACGGCGTGGATCAGCCGCCTTGGGGCGTCAGGTCACTGCAGAACAAGTGTTGGGGTTAGCGCGCGCAGCTGACCCCGCGGCTCGCCTGTTAGTTGACGTGTCAGCTTTCGCACTTGGACAGTTCTTGGCGAGCGTCGCCAACATGACACTGCCAGAACGGATCATCCTCGGCGGGGAAATGTGCGAAATCGCCGACATTGCACGTGGTGCCCTTGACGAGGGGATGCGATCCTGCCGTGACCCTCGCACCACGAACCCACCTGTTTACCTCCAAGACCCAGATATCTCCTCATGGTCCCGCGGCGCAGCTGTTCTCGCAGTCCAGAATTTGCTGATTGGGCGCGCGTCGTAAGTTCACATTCGGTTGTGCTCGACACTTTCAAAACAGCAACTCCCTCAACGCATGCACCAATCTTTCGATGCGTTCCCCGTAGCCACTCCCTCGAGGCCAGCGCCTCCCCTTCGATGTGGCCCACTCGGTTGACCTGCGCGTCTACACCGAACAGCGACCTTCACGAGGCACGCTAAGAGTCCCTACATCACCTCTCCGCACTCATCCCCTTACCGGACAGATGCGTTGTTGCATATGGTCACAAGTGCCGATCCCCCTCGCTCCACGCCCTGTAAATTCACTACTAAGGTAGGGGTGTTATCAATCCGTTATCAAACGGGCCGGATCTTTACTCAGAGTTTCTACCTCCCTCACGACAGGGAACGAAAAGCTGACGTACAGAACCTATCGGTGTTGTTTTGCCGGTGAGAGCCGGTCATCATCAAAGCGAGGTCATGATTTATGGGTATGCGACACTCTCGGCGCCGAGAATCATCGTGGCCGCTCATGTGGGTCCCCATCGTCATTCCTGCAGTGCTAATCAGTGGGATTGCTGCAGCCCATTCCGACTTTCAATGGTTGGGCACTGCCCCAGATGATGCCCCTGACATCATCGCTTCACGCGATTTCTCCGCAGACCACGGAAGCGCTACGCCTACACCAGATGGCACAGTCGGCGGAGATGCTGCCCGTCACGCAGAAGATCTCGTGAAGAACGTTGAAGAAAAGGCCGCCGAAGCCCAAGAAGAGTTTGAAAAAGCCGAAGAAGAGAAAGCTGAACGGAAGGCAGCAAAAAAGGCGAAAGCTGCCGCCCAGAAAAAAGCTGAGCAGGAAGCCGCGGCAAACAACGATGCGCAGCCTTCTGAAGTGTCCGCTAGCGCAAGGACCAGCACGGCAACTGTTGCTCCTGAAACTGGCGTCCTCGACACTGCTAGCCGCAGTGCCGTTCGTAGCGCCTACCGCTCTCAGGTCAAAGAGAACCTTGTCACCGAACCACAACCCAAAGTTAATGGTTGTTCTGTCGAAGCAACCCCCGATGCCACGCGGACTCGGTCCTTGGAAACACTCAACTTTTCGCGGTCCCTCGCTGGATTGTCTCCGGTAAGTTTCAGTGCTGACTTCAACGCACAGTCTGAAGAAGCCGCTCTCGTTCAACACCTACAGGGCCACTTGAGCCACACGCCTTCTAGTGGCTCCTGTGACCTTCCTACCGGCGTCAAGGCGTCAGGGGAAGCCAACATCTCTATGGGGACGCACGGGGCGCGAAACGTGCTGGCATATTTAGAGGATGGCGGTGATGGTAACGCTGCAGTAGGGCACCGGAAACATATTCTCAACCCTGGCCAAGAGAAGATGGGGATTGGATTCGCAGGGAACTACGGCGCCATGTATGTCTTTGGGGCCACTGACTCATCGAATCCGACTCCCCAGTGGATTCCTTGGCCCACAGCGGGGTACTTTCCATCAGAGATGGAACCCAATGGTCGCTGGTCTTTCACAACCACACAACAAGACGTTGACTTCTCATCGGCTTCAGTATCAGTAACCCGCGGGGACACAAAAGTTAATGCAGAGATCATCCACCGTGACGGAAGCGGTGCCCGATACGGCGACCAGGCAGGCATCACCTTTGTGGTCCCTGAATCTGTACGCCAACTCAACGATTCTCAGGCAGACGTTACTGTCACAGTCTCAGGGATTCGATCCGGAGGTCAGACGCTAGACGCTGAAACCTACAAGGTGAAACTCTTCGCAGCCTCGTAGTTCCTTAGACAATCGGCCTTCTTCAAACTGTCGATCATTGTATTTGGGTACACAAAAAGGCCCTCCGTAAGGAGGGCCTTTTTAAAGTATGTGGTGCGGCTGTGTCCTACTCTCCCACACCCTCACGAGTGCAGTACCATCGGCGCTGGCGGGCTTAGCTTCCGGGTTCGGTATGGGACCGGGCGTTTCCCCGCCGCTGTGACAGCCGCAGGATTAAGTATGCCATGACTTTCGGTCAATACCAAACCATGCGCATGCTGAGGAGCTTTTCCTAGAGGATCGCTTCCGCTAGAGCCCCTCCCGGTGAGTTGTGCCTGAGGCACGCACTACGGGTTTATTGCAGTGGCACTTCGAAGAAGACCGACTGCTCGTCCCGGTAGCCGTATCCAGGAATCCGCGTGTACCCCAGCTTCTCGTAGAGAGCGACAGCTTCTGGTTGTTCAACACCCGTTTCAAGCACGAGACGCAAACCACGCTTTTCTGGTCGTTGTGAGTATGCGCGTGCTTGGCGTTCTATTTCTTCGAGGAGCATCTTAGAGAATCCATTGCCACGAAACTCTTCACGAACAAATACTCGTTTGATTTCGACGACGGGTTCACTAATTTGCTGGTATTTACCCGTGACGTCGATAAGGGCAGCGGATCCGACATCGACCCTATTTCCTTCAACAAGTCCGGAAAGGACGATCATCGCTACTGCACTGTCACCGTCGGGGTCTGGGTCAACGGCTTCTACTTGGTACCGGCGGCATAGTTCGTCTGCAGCTTCTTGGCGTAGTGCCACAGCAGCTGGCGCCATCCACTGTGTGAGGCGCAATGTTGCTGCTGTCACCTGATGTTTCATGGTGTCCTGAAGGAGATCTGTCACGCTGAATCTGTGTTTCTGTGAGTACGGATTCTTCCGGCTATCCATAAACTAACTCAGATTTGAAGTGTGTGACGGTCTAAGTGACCCAAAAAACATGTGACGCGATGCGAGATTGGTAAGTTGAAATGTGAATCAGTGCTCGCGGCACTTTATCAGCACTTGCACGTAAATTCCTTGTGAACTCTAGAGTTCACGAGTCGCATCAACCACAGTCAATAGTTGGTCTGTGCCCTATGTCGCGTACCGTGCCGGGGTGTGCCTGTCCGCCGGGGGGGGTTTAATGTGGAGGGCCCCCAACGCGAACAGTGTTCGTGTTGGGGGCCCTGCATGATGTGTGGTTGCGGCTGTGTCCTACTCTCCCACACCCTGTCGGGTGCAGTACCATCGGCGCTGGCAGGCTTAGCTTCCGGGTTCGGGATGGGACCGGGCGTTTCCCTGCCGCTGTGACAGCCGCAAAATCTTCGAAACCTAGCACGCGTGTCTGGAAGAGTGTGGTGTGGTTTGGGGTTGTGGTTTGTGGACCGGGTAGTGGACGTGTTTATGAGCAGGGTTCTTGCGTGTTTTGTGTGTGTGTTAGTGGTTGGCGTATTAGTACCGGTCAGCTCCACGAGTCGTTAGTCCTCGCTTCCACATCC
>NZ_AUHN01000012.1:1147-70853 GCF_000423205.1 Jonesia quinghaiensis DSM 15701 | reverse complement strand
ATTGGTGCAGTAGTCAACCTCATCACCTCCATCGCCGAACAAACCAACCTCCTCGCCCTGAACGCAACCATCGAAGCAGCACGAGCAGGAGAAGCAGGAAAAGGCTTCGCCGTCGTCGCCTCCGAAGTCAAAGACCTCGCCCAAGAATCAGCACGCGCAGCAGAAGACATCACCCGCCAAATCGAAAAAAACCAACTCCAAACACAAGACGCCGTCACAGCAATCACCGAAATCTCCGACATCATCGCATCCATCAACGACTACCAAATGTCCATCTCCTCAGCAGTCGAAGAACAAACAGCCACCACCAACGAAATGTCCCGCTCCGTCGCCGAAGCAGCAACCGGCTCCAGTGAAATCGCAGCGAACATCGGTGGCGTAGCCTCAGTTGCCGGAACCACAAGCGAAGTCACAACCCAAATCACCCAGTCCACACAGGAACTAGCCCACCTGGCCTCTGAACTGCGTGAACGCCTCACCAAGTTCCGCCTCTAGACACCACAAATGGGCACCAAAGCGGCCCCAAAACCGCAGAAACTCACCGTTCACAAGCAAACTCGGCAGCACAGCAGGCTATATATTCCCGCTGTGCTGCCGATGTGTTTGACAGTAGGACAAGCATCCGGGACACCCGGAGCTCCGCTGGTGCATAAAAGGAGTCACCATGAATGAGAACACCACCCCACGCCGCCGCAGCTCGTTGCACCTCAAAATCCTGGCAACAGGCGGGATCGGCATTCTTGTTGCGCTCGCCTTGACCGTGCTGTCATGGTTCACCAACAACACCCTTCTTGGGCTCAACGAAGAAGCCGACACCCTAGCCAGCGCACGCCTCGACGTCGCCGAAATTTCACGGTTCAACTCAGACGTCACCGGGTGGCAAACCGCCTACGCCTGGGACGCCAGCACACTCGGCCCCCAAGAAGCCGTGTCAGACTCCGCCGGCAACCGGCAAGGCTACCTCGACTCCGCAGCCGCACTACGCGAACACCTCGACACCATGGACACCAGCGCCTTCACCGACGCCGAAAAATCCATGTTCGACACCATCGTCACCACGTGGGATGAGTTCTTCGTTGGAGATGACGAAGTTGTAGCCCTCTACGAATCAGGAACCGAAGCGAACAAAGTCCAAGCCGACACATTCATTGTCACCGACTTGTACAACATCTACTTCGAGGTCATCACCATGACCGAAGAACTCGACGCAAGCCTCGACGCACGCGCCACCGCCCTCCAGCAAGACATCTCCGCAGCAGCGACCTCCATGCAAATCACCTCAGGCATCGTGCTAGCGATTGGGATCGTGCTCGTTTACGTGGTGAGCCACATCATTGGCCGCAACGTGAAACACGCTGCCACCGAAGTCAAACGCGCCCTTGCTTCCTTCGCCTCAGGGAACCTCACCGACACCGCCGACGTGCAATCACGCGACGAACTCGGTGACATGGCTAACTCCCTGCGCGAAGCCCAAGAGTCCATCTCCCACACGCTACGGTCCGTCCTTGACTCAGCAACCAGAGTCGCCGACTCAGCAAGCCACGTCACCCAAGGAACAGCAACCGTCGCCGCAACTGTTGAAGGCACGTCAGCTCAAGCGGGCATCGTCGCCGCAGCAGCTGACGAAGTCAACCAATCCATCCACGTCGTCGCATCAGGCACCGAAGAAATGGGAGCTTCCATCCGCGAAATCTCCCAAAACGCCACCGACGCGGCCTCCGTTGCCGAACAAGCCACCACCATGGTTGCCACCACCAACGAATCAGTGACCCGCCTGGGTGTATCCAGCCAGGAAATCGGCGCCGTCGTGAAAGTCATCAACTCCATCGCCGAACAAACAAACCTGCTCGCACTGAACGCAACCATCGAAGCAGCACGTGCCGGAGAAGCTGGACGTGGGTTCGCCGTTGTCGCCGGTGAAGTCAAAGAACTCGCCCAAGAAACAGCGCGAGCCACCGAAGACATCGCCCAACGAGTTGACGCCATCCAAACTGACACCACCCAGGCCGTGAACGCCATGGGCAAAATCTCCGACATCATCCAAGACATCAACTCCTACCAACTCACCATCGCCTCAGCGGTCGAAGAACAAACAGCCACCACCAACGAAATGGCTCGCTCTGTGTCAGAAGCAGCCAACGGCTCCTCACAAATCGCCGGCAACATCAACAGCGTCGCCCAGGAAAGCCAAGCCTCCACCGCAGTCATCACTCAAATGCGAGAATCCGCACAATCCCTCGCAACTGAATCAGATGACCTACGTACCAGCCTCAGCATTTTCTCCCTACGCTAACCACAACTCCCTCACCGTGATGACGCCCTCCATGGGGCACCATCACGGTGATCCGTTCGTTAAGGGACATGAGGCTGCTTGCTGTAGTGAGTGAAGCCGGGAAGAATCACAGAGTGACAGCACCGTTCAGGCAAGGAGAACCAGTGACCGAGGTGAGCCGTCTCAATGCCGATGACGTGACCACAAACATCGCTTCACAGGGCATCAGCACCAGGGAAGCCGGTACCAGCACGATGCGCACCCAACGACACGGCGGGCAGGTACGGACGGTGCGCCCCGACCCTGAACTCCTTGCCTTCGCTCGGCAGATGCGCGATGACTTTGCCCGGCTACAAATGGAACACGAGTTCGCTGTTGACGAGGTCCTGACAAAAGTGTCAATCCTGCAACGCGAATTTATGCACCTGCACCAATACAACCCCATCGAACACGTCACGTCGCGTGTGAAATCCCTGGAAAGCATTTTGCAGAAGGTCGCGAAACGGGGAATCGACTGGAACCCTCAAGCAATCCGCGCGAACCTCACCGACATCGCCGGGGTGCGCATTACCTGCAGTTTCATTGCGGACACTCACCGGATCTTGAAGACTTTGACGTCACAAACGGATGTCAAAGTCATCGAGGTGAAGGACTACATCGCGAACCCTAAACCCAACGGGTACAAGAGTTTGCACGCCATCATTGAAATCCCTGTTTTCCTTTCCACGGGGCCAGTACCAGTCACGGTTGAGGTGCAAATACGCACTATCGCCATGGACTTTTGGGCGAGCCTCGAACACAAGATTTACTATAAATACGACGGTGCGGTCCCTGATCGCCTCGTCGCTGACCTTAGCGATGCCGCCGATGCTGCTGAACAGTTAGACCGCCGTATGGAGCAGTTGCATACAGAAGTGCGCGGCGCTGGGTCCTCAGCAGAGGCCGCCGACACCTCAGACGAACTCGAAGAAGAGTTACTGCTCCGCTTGTGGCAACAATCACGGCAGAACACCTAAATGCCTGTGAATTCGAACAAAGTAGTATGAGGGCATGGAGTCCCCTTTTGCCGTCAGTGCGATAATTTTTCTCATTCTTGGTGTCGCTTTGGTGGTGGCAGGAATTGCGCTAGGAAAGCGCATACCTCGTGCACCGCAGGTCACGCTCATCGGAGTTGGTGGACTCATCCTGTTGGGCATGGGCTATCTTCTCTACCAGCAGATCATCCGCGAAACCCACGATGACGTTGTTGTCTCAGGGGTTACCAGTGATGATCATTTCGCTATCACCGTTGAGCACGAACGGGTGTATACCGACGGTGTGAGTTACGTTCTGCGGACAGACTCCACATGGGATGACGTTGTGGCGATTATGGAGGCGAAATACCCCGAGGGTGCGCCTGTTGGTGACGATGCGTGGGAATTGATATCAGCGACCACACCTGTTCTTGTTTTTGTGTCCGCCGAGCCAGACGGTGAGATTACGCTAGTTAGTCAAACGGCGTTCCTGCGTTTCAATGACAACGCGGAAGGCGTGAGTTTCGCCTACCCCAGCGGACGCACCGCGAACATCCAAGTGGACAACGGCGTCGCCTGGGCTAAACCAGTGAACCTGCAAGAACTACGTTCGTACTACGAAAACGTTGATGGCGCTGTCATCACAGAAAACAGCATCACTGTTTCTGCTGACCAAGGAACAGTCCTCATAGACTTCACCAACGGAGAAACAACCGCCACCTACACCGCCAACAACTGAGCACGACCGGACAACTCGATCGATCTGCATTGGGGGAAATCAAGACGAGGGATTTCCAAGAGCTTTGTTGAGCTTCTTCGCCTGTCTACGGATCAGCGACATTCTGGCAGTATCAGCAGCGAAGTTCGGCTCGAAGAAATCCACAAAAGTTCGCCGCACCGAATCCATCACATGATGCGCAGTTGCTCGTGTTGCTTCCCGATCAAGTCCAGCATTTAACGCGAAAGCGTCCCACCTGATGTCTTTGACGTCTGCTGGGTGCTTTGCCCCATCAACTGGCATCGCCAGCGTTGCGTCATATTTGGGGTAAAGAAACGTAGGAAGGGAATCGTATAGAGGCGCTAACCTCACTTGCTTGTTAACTAAGAGAACAGAGTAATTCTTGGCGTGCGCATCAGCATTACCAATAGCAATATTAAAGGCAAATTGTTCAACAAAACGTTCTGCTTGGTCGTATTGATTCAACAAACGTGCCACTTGTACTGCCGATACCTCATACTTACTGAACGTGGGGTTACCAAGTGACTGATTAAGGTCCTCCGCATGCAGACGCAAGTCACCTGACCTGTCCCATCTTCGAGTAACAAAAGTCGGTTCACTCTCAAATTCCAAGACGTCCGCCTGTGCAACAGCAAGTCCTAAATTTTTGGCGAACTGTAACGTCAGCGCTTCAAACTGCTCGACCTTGCGGAGTTCGATCGAGGGAGGCTTGAGGATATGAGTGCTGGGGAGTTCAAATGTCGGCCAAAACCATTTACTTCCAACGTTGGCAAGTGTGAATTTTGCTTGTGCACCAGCAAGCGACATTCGAGGCCTCACACGCGGGTCAACCCATGAGGTATTCTCCCGAGCAAGAGTGGCGATACGGACCGCTATATCTTCACTAGACGCTTCAATAACAGGCAAGGGTTCGCGGCTGGGCAGTTCACTGTCAAGGCTGAGGGTAATTGCCCCGGCAACGTCTTCACCATAAGCCGCCAGAAGCGTGAATGGGTTTGTGTCTGGGAGGTCACGCTGACGCGCCCAACGGGCACGCACTTCAACCCGGTCAGGTAGCAAGTTATCGAGGTAGTTTATGGCGGCGTCGGCGGCGTGCTCCGCGTTACGTGGTAGCGAAAGTGAAATAGGAGTGAGAGCCTCGCTAGAATCGTCGTAGTGAAAGGTTATGCTTTGCCCCTCTCGGACGAACTCTCCCACGTGTTCGCCCTCTAAGTAGGCGTGAAGACTAGCGAAACTCATCAATTACCTTGTCGAGGTCGACGTCTGACATTTTTGTGCGTTTGACAGCTGGGGGCAGAACCGCCGCATGTATGTCAAGCACATCAAGCACTTGGAGAACCTTCGCAAGTTCGGCACGTTCGTGACCGGCCTCAAGACTGACGATAAACCTGCGCCCAACACCAGCGCGTTCCGCTAGCTGATTCTGCGTCCATCCACGACTATCACGCCCCTCGCGGACAGCCTGAGCCACAGACTCAACGGTGCGTAGGTATCGCGTTTCCATGACGCCACTCTACCAATGGTGTTCCCGTACGGGAACACGTGACCCCGCTAGCTGGGCCTTAGCAGTCTGATCTGATGATGCACCAGGCATTGTCGAAGGCGAGGTTGGTCAGGTCGCTGGCCCGCATCCATATCTCGACGGGGTGGATATCTCCGAACCAACCACTCAAGGCGCCACTGGACGACAGCTCCATGACCAAGACGTGCTCATCGTCATCAGAGGCAAAAGGAAGCACCTCAGCAACCGTTGGGCGAATAGCCACTTCACCAGCCAAACTACGGCCGTACACATGGGTGAAGTTCGATGGGGACTGACTTGGCTCACCAAAGGAGTGCACCTCCCACATGTTTAAGTACTGCTCCAACGCGGCCTCAGCAGCCTCAAAAGCACCTATCTCGGTGTCATCAATGTCCAGCGAGCTCGGCAACATGATTGTGCTTTCAGGCATGAACAACTGACCATACGCTTCGTCGGGCAGGTCAAGATCCGGTGGCCCGTAACACAACCCCAATCCTTCTTGAGCAACATCACGGTAGAGAATCTTCCACCCCCCGCATAGCCCTTTCCTCAGGCTCCCAACCATACGTTTCTAAATCGTGAAACACCTCCAACGTCCCCGTTGTCGGTAACCACATGCGAGCGCCTGGAAACGAGTGAAAAACCTCATCAGTGGCGCTCCCCGCAGAGACCGCACACAAAGCAAGAGTCATCACGTGGGCAAGGGGTTTCCCCTGCGCATTACGCGGCCAGTCATCCGCTGAGGCAAGCATCGACGGTCCACCAAGATAACTCACCTCACTATCAGCAAACTCAGCCCTGTGTTCCTCCACTGGTCGACTCTCAGCAGGCACCTCTGGGAGCACAAGAGTCCACGCCAGATACTCCTCAAGGCGCGCAACCGCATACTCAGGCTGACGCGTCCACTGCACAACCTGCGGCAACCGATGATTCGTTGGAGCTGACGGCAATGCCACTTTCCTCGACCTCATACTTCCTCCTCGCAAGTTTCACGCAGGCAGTGCAGAGTTGCATCACCCCAACAAAATATTGGCATAACAAAAGGGCCCTGATCTGCTGATCAGGGCCCTTCGTCAACTGGCGGTAGCGGTGGGATTTGAACCCACGGTGGAGTCTCCCCCACACAGCATTTCGAGTGCTGCACCTTCGGCCGCTCGGACACGCTACCTCGCAGATAAGAGTACCTGACCGTTGCGGTGTTCCTGAAATCGTTGACGAGGGTCACATCCACCGCGGCGTTGCGAAGCACCCGGTCACACCGGAGGTTGTTCACCTGTGCGCCGTTGGTTGTGGAAAAACGTTTGCAGGAGTTCCCGGCATTGCTGCTCACGTACCCCTGGGTGGACTTCCACAAAATGATTGAGTTGTGGTGCGCGCACAATGTCGAACACGGAGCCGGTGGCTCCTGCTTTCTCATCCCAAGCCCCAATAACGATGCGCGGAATGCGCGCTAGCACTATTGCCCCTGCGCACATGGCGCAGGGCTCAAGGGTCACAACGAGTGTGCAACCGTCGAGCCGCCAGGTGCCTAGTTGTTGTGCGGCACGTCGAATCGCAAGAACCTCAGCGTGGGCGGTGGGGTCACCGCTGAGTTCTCGTTCGTTGTGGCCGCGTCCAATGATGCGCCCTGCAGGGTCCACCACTACAGCACCGATGGGGACGTCCTGGGGGGCGTCATCACGCAACGCGCAGCGCGCCTGATGCAGGGCATCGTCCATGTAGCGGGTCCATTGGTTCATGACTCCATTGTGCCTGCTACGAAAAACACATCTGTATCCCGACACTGGCAGGGCTTTTACCGGTACGGTTGGACTATGCGCCTGCACGTTGCCGATCACCCATTGATCTCCCACAAGCTCGCCGTCCTGCGGAACAAGGAAACGGCTTCTCCTACTTTCCGCCAACTTGTTGATGAGTTGGTGACATTGTTGGCCTACGAGGCCACCCGTGAAGTTCGCACCACGGAACACCCTATTACTACCCCTGTCACCGACACGGTGGGTGTAAAAATAGCTGACCCACAGCCTCTTGTTGTCCCTATTTTGCGTGCCGGCTTGGGCATGCTTGAGGGGATGACTCGCCTAGTCCCTACCGCTGAGGTGGGGTTCTTGGGTATGCAACGCAATGAGGAAACCCTAGAGGTCGCCACCTACGCTAACCGTCTGCCTGACGACCTGACTGGTCGTCAGTGCTTCCTCCTCGACCCGATGCTCGCAACCGGGGCAACCCTTGTGGCTGCCATTGATTTCCTCTTTGAACGTGGCGCGAAAGACGTCACCGCTGTGTGCCTCATTGCCGCACCGGAGGGTATCAAGGTCGTTGAAGATCACGTGGGGGACCGCCTGGACGTGAAGATCGTTGTTGCTGCCGTTGATGAGCGCCTCAACGAACACGCATACATTGTGCCTGGCCTAGGTGATGCTGGTGACCGGTTGTACGGCATCGTTGACTAGTGTGAACGGAATGACCAGTAGACACCTTTGTCGCTGAGTCATTGTTAACGTCATGACGCGTGTGGCGAGAAGGGCTATCCCTCCTCGCCACACGCGTTTTTTGGTGCGCGTCACCTCCCTGCACACGCCGCCAGTTTGTTACTGCGGCCATGAACGAGGCACGGGTTAACGTGTGCTCACCATGTGAGAACTCGCGCGTCCACTCTTTGCAGACCCGGGGTTTACCTGTCACCGTTGAGTCATGCAGACCATGACCATGCCTCGTTCCGCCGCCACGGCGATGTCGAGCATGCCCATGTGTCGTTGTGCGTGTTGTTGTCAGAACTGACCACACCCCGAGCGCTACGCGCCGAATCAGTTCACACGTCATCTCAACAACTCAGCCGTCCCTATCCCGTGATACCTGGGACACCATCACCCTGGAGAGCGCATGTCCGCCCCAACGCAAAATCGCCCCGTTTCCCGTACATTCAACGATTCCAACGCATCAGATAAGTTAGGAATCCAGCTTTCCGTCAGTGTCGACACCGGTCAATCAACCCAGCACCTCGCCCCGGAAGACCTTGTCCTCATTGCTGAAAAACTCGGTGAATACGCACGCCAACTCCTCCCCACAGCGCGCACCCACACAACCGTGTCCGTCAACGGTGGCAGGCACCGCATCGCCCCAGACTCATCGCGAGTTTCAGCACCCACACCTGCGCAAACACCAGTCCAGCAACGTGTGCGCACAGCACCACAGCAACGGACATGGGACGCCCCCATCACGCCACGCAGGTCGACCCCAAACCGCACTCTGAGCAGCCGCGCATCAGCGCTCCCCCCATCACGGGAACAGATCGCCGCGTTGCGCGCTTTCGAAGAACGCCTCGAGCACATCACCACAGAAGTTGTGCGCCCCACAGAACCTGCCGCGTGGTCAGCTCACTCTGGGGACCACGCAGCGATCCCCCACGTTGACGCGATCTTCACTCCCCGCGTCATCATTGACCTGCACAATCGCCGCGTCGTTGCAGACAATTCCGTGCAACGCCTCACGTACAAGGAATTTGAACTCCTCAGCCACCTGGTATCGCGTGCTGGAAAGGTCATTTCACGCGGCGAACTGTTCGCTTCAGTGTGGCGCACGGACGTCCCAGCCGATTCCCGCACCATTGACGTTCACATTCGCCGGTTGCGTGAAAAACTTGGCCTCGAAGAGCACATCATCACGGTGCGAGGCGCTGGCTACAAATTTGAATTCACCTCACAGGTTGAGGTAATCCCTGCGTCAGGGCGGCGCATTCCAGCCTAAATGGTGGTTGCTGCACGTTAACCGGCCAACAAAGGGGGCGCATCGGCGATGTTCTTCTACGCCCCGAGCATCCGCTCAGTTGAACTATGGGTTGCGAAGACCTGCGCAAGTTCATCAACGATGCCCACGCACTTGTCGCACTCTTCCAGGTGGCGTTCAAGTTTGGCTGTGTCACGAAGGTTGAGGGTTCCGCGCACATAACTGCCGATATACCGCCACGTGTCGTTACACACCCCTAACCCCTGTGGTTGCAGGTGATGTTGCAGGTAGGCGTCACGCAACCCCTCCCGCGCCCGGTATGCCAAAGCCGACACAGCGGGCAGGGAAAGGTCCAGAACATCTGCGATCTCAGCCATGGTGAGCCCTTCAACTTCCGTGTACCACAGGACTGACTGCCAACGTGGGGGGAGTGACCGGAATGCTTCATGGACGAGGTTGCGTTCCAGTACGCTGAACGGCTCCGTGTCAGCAGCATCAGGAATCTGTGATTGCGGATCTTCTCGCTGTTGGCGCAACCTGTGCCCAACTCTGCGAATGGAAGTTAACAGGTAGGCGCGGAACGACACTTGTGGGCCACTTCCCGCATCAAAGGCGGCAAGAATGCCGGTAAATGCCTCAGCGACAATGTCATGCGGGTCAGCCCCATACGGTGCGCATCGGCGGGCTTGGTTGAGTCCAGCACGCTGGTGGCGTGCGTACAACAGGGCGAAGGCCGCACGGTCCCCGTCGCGTGTCGCGGTAATGAGGTCAGCGTCAGCGCTGTCCTCAGTCCACGTTCGCATGGGCGCCGGTTTCATGTCGCTCCTTGGTGACTACTCGCGCCAAGTTGCCGGTTCGCTTTCTCCTTACGCCTGAACGGGTGCCGAGGGTTTGCCACGAGTTTTCTGGATATTGTGCTCCCCAGAATACCCGTTAATGGAGAGATTAGCCGGGTGAGTATTGTAGGTTTTTGTTGCTAACAGCACGATGCCACACCCCCATGTCAGGGGTGTGGCATCGTCGTATTGTGGTCGTTGATCAGGCAGAACGCACTTCGTATGTAAGGCAACCAGCGACGTTTGATTCGGAGGCTGCGCCAACACGGATCGTGTCGGCAGCACATTCCAGGCTGACGTTGTGGGTGCAGTCGCCGCGTTGGCAAGCACCTACGGTTGTGGCGACTCGGTCGAGGCCGCCCTTGGTCCCTAGGGGGATGAAAGTAGCGCATTTTGCGCTCACGCCGTGCCCGCCGACAGTGATTGCCGATGCGTGGCATCCGTCGTGGTTGTAGCCGCATCCAGAGACGTTACATTCGGTGACGTGGGCTAGTTCAAGGTTTTGTGTCATCGTCTTGTGCCTTTCCTGCTGTGTCCGGTGGGCCCAGAGCAAAGAAGACCCGTTATTCATAACTGTAAATCGAATATCGAAATTGCGAAAGAAAGTAAGGCCTAACTAATAAAGCAGAAAAAGAATAAGTAATAGTATTGTTGCGTAAAGAAATGCCGGGTGAAAAAGCGTTGTGGCGCATCTCAGTGACCCGCCGAAAAGCCAACCAGCACAGGACAACAGCCCGCCTACACGCTAGGGTTAGGACGAGTAGACAGCATGGAGTTCACTGTGGACACTCACCAATGGCAACCCGGCGATCCTCTCCCCCATTTGACCGAAGCACACCTGCTCGGGGAGACAAGCCTCGCACGATCCTACGCAATTAATGACGCATACGTGGCGCACGAACTAGTGCTGCCAGCAGATCAGTACCTCGGCCTTGGGTTACTCGATCACATCACCGAACACGGTTACACCGCCCCACGATTGATTGAGATAGTAGACAACACTCTCATCATGGAGCACATACACGGGCCCACCCTGTTCCAAGCGCTCGTCAGTGGCGAAACAAGCTATGCCGACGGCGCGGAAATCGTTGACGCCCTGCACCGCGCACTCCACGACATTCCACTGCCCAAAAACGCTGACCAATTTGTGGGCAAAGAACATCACCACCTGCTACGGGGCACCGACCATGAACGTGCCAGTAACCTCGCGATCATCCACCTCGACCTACACCCGGCCAACATCATCTTGGCCGCTGACGGCGCCTACCCCATCAACTGGGAATGCGCACGCATCGGTCCGCCAGACCTCGATCGAGCCTCCACCGCCCTCGCTATTGGCGTAGTGGCCAGCGAAGTAAACGAACTTCAGCAAGCATCACGGGAATACCTGCACCAGCTTCACCGATTATTTGGGAACGGCTACCTCAGGTACCTTGACGAGGCGAACGCTCACCACAAAACCCACCCAGACCTCACCGATGAGGACCGTGGGCATCTTGATACTGCACAACTCGTCGTGCGCGACGTCGCTTCCCAGCAGTAACTACCGTTCATTCTCCTCGGAATCCGAGAGATCTTCGCGGTGCGCTGTAATTTGTAAAGGCATAGACAAACGCAGCCGATGCTCCGGGTCACGCCGTGCGGACTGAGGGCGTTGGGTACCGCGAGCGGCAGCACGTTGCGCGGCAATGCGCGCTTCTCGCAACGAGAGCCCGCGCATCTTCACGACGTCACCAGCGCGACCGGCAGCAAAAATACGTGAACCCGGGTTCGCTTGGGCATTCAGCAGTTCAACGCGTTCCTCCAGCGACCTCACATACTCTTCAAGGTCAAGGATCCTGCGTATCCCTGCAAGGTTGATC
Organism: Jonesia quinghaiensis DSM 15701; assembly: GCF_000423205.1. Taxonomy (GTDB): domain Bacteria; phylum Actinomycetota; class Actinomycetes; order Actinomycetales; family Cellulomonadaceae; genus Jonesia; species Jonesia quinghaiensis. The sequence continues at coordinate 58,883 of NZ_AUHN01000012.1, read as the reverse complement.
CCTTCCTCACCACTGAGTTCAGAGATCTTCACGAGCTTGAGAATGTCCCGCTGAGAATAGCGCCGGCCCCGCCCAATTGTGCGGCGAGGCGACACCAAACCCATCCGGTCATACTGGCGCAACGTTTGAGGGTGCATGCCTGCGAGTTCCGCGGCACGCGAGATCACATATACCGGATCGTCTTCTCGCACGCCGTCATCAAATACGATACGAACTCGCATGACATACCCCCTTCAGTGGTTACCCAACGCTAGGCCCTATTCTCGAGCCGCAGCGTTCAGGTCCTTGCGGACATCTTCTGATGCCGTTGCCTCACGGAAAGCCTCCACAGCGGCACGGGCCTTCTTGGAGAGGTTTTGCGGCACCATCACAGCGACTGTTACCAGCAGATCGCCGGTTCCCTTCGCAGTTTTCACGCCGCGCCCCTTAAGACGCAATACTTTACCGTTTGGGGTTCCCTCTGACAGTTTGACCTTTACCGGGTCGCCGTGGAACGTTGGCACCTCAACCTGAGAGCCCAACGCTGCCTCATCGAATGACACAGGCAATGTCATCCGCAGGTTCATTCCATCAATGCTGAACACCGGGTGAGGGTCAACAGCAACCGTCAACACCAAGTTCCCGGCAGCACCACCGTTTGGTGAGGGGCGCCCCTTGCCCGGAATCCTGATCTTTTGACCGTCTTTCACCCCAGCGGGGATGCGCGCTTTAACCGTCCGGCCTTCAACAGTGAGTGTTACCTCGGTTCCCGCAACAGCGCTACGGAACGGCATACGAGTAGTTGCGGAGATGTCTTGGCCTGGGGTGGTTTGGTTGGGGCGGAATCCCGTCCCAAATCCGGTGCGTCCTGCACCTTGCTGCGCACCGTATCCACCGCCAAAAAGGCCCGACAAAATGTCGTCAAAGTCCTGGTTGCTGCCCGTATTTGCACGCCCGCCTCCTTGCCCAAACATGGAGGAGAAGACATCATCAAAACCGCCACCAGCACCACCGGTAAACCGGCCACCTTGACCCATGGAACGAATCGCATCGTACTGTTGGCGCTGCTGGGAATCAGAAAGCACCGCGTACGCTTCACCGATCTCTTTGAATCGAGTTTCGGCTTTATCGTCGCCCTGGTTGTGGTCAGGGTGGAACTGTCGCGCAAGCTTGCGGTATGCCTTTTTGATGTCTGCGTCGTTGGCGTCTTTCGAGACGCCGAGAACAGCGTAGAAATCCTTTTCCAGCCAATCCTGCCCGGTCATGGCGTCTCCTTTCGATACAGGAACATATGGGTGGTGCGGGCGTCATGTGTGACGCCCGCACCGTTATGCCGTGAAATGATCACGCGTTTTCGGGCCCGGTGACAGCAACGCGTGCTGCCCGCACCACCTTGTCCTCAATGCGGTACCCCACCTCAATCACATGCGTGACTGTGGTGGACGTTGCATCAGGTGACGTCTGGTGCATGAGAGCTTCGTGGACGGCTGGGTCGAATTCTTCACCGACTTCACCATACGCACTGACTCCGAACCGGGTAAGAACCGAGTCCAGTTTCTCCGCGATCGCAACAAACGGGCCAGTTAAATCCCCGGCCGTGCGTGCACGGGCGACATCATCGAGTACCGGAAGCAGTCCCATAAGGACGTCTTCGGTACCACGGTGACGTGCAGCTTCCTGTTCTCGCTTGGCACGTTTGGTGTAGTTCACGTACTCGGCGTTCAGGCGCTGTAGGTCAGCGAGGTGAGATGCTGCCTCAGTTTGGGCCTTTTCGAGGTCGGTCAAGACCGCGTCAGGTTCAGCATCGCCAGCGTCCTGTTCAGCGGCGTCAGGTTCGAAGTCGAGGTGTTCAATCGAGTCCGGACCGTCCTGCGGCGAGTTGTCCTCAGGGCGTGGGTTCTCGGTGCTCACTTCTTCTCGTCCTCCTCGTCAACGATCTCGGCGTCAACAACGTCATCATCTGATGCCGATGCCTGTGGTCCGTCACCTGCTGGAGTCTCGCCCGCGGTTTGTTCCTGGGCGTACAGTGCCTCCCCGATCTTCTGGGATGAGGTGACCAGGGCTTCGTTCTTCGCCTTGATCTCATCGATGTCGTCACCCTCAAGAGCCTTCTTCAGGGCGTCAACGTCGCTGGAGACCTCAGTCTTGATCTCGTCGCTGAGCTTCTCGTCGTTTTCCTTGAGGAGCTTCTCGATCGAGTACGCGAAGGACTCAGCCTGGTTGCGGGCTTCGGCGTCTTCACGGCGCTTCTTGTCTTCAGCGGCGTGCTCTTCAGCTTCGCGCACCATACGGTCGATGTCGTCCTTGGGCAAGGATGAACCACCGGTGATGGTCATGGACTGTTCCTTGCCGGTGCCCTTGTCCTTAGCGGACACGTGCACGATGCCGTTGGCGTCGATGTCGAAGGTAACCTCAACCTGTGGCATGCCACGTGGCGCTGGTGCGATACCGGTGAGCTCAAAAGTACCCAATGGCTTGTTGTCACGAGCGAACTCACGCTCACCCTGGAACACCTGGATAAGCACCGAAGGCTGGTTGTCTTCAGCGGTGGAGAAGATTTCGCTGCGCTTGGTGGGGATCGCAGTGTTGCGTTCGATGAGCTTGGTCATCACACCACCCTTGGTTTCAATACCGAGGGACAGTGGGGTGACGTCAATGAGGAGAACATCCTTACGCTCACCCTTCAGCACACCAGCTTGGAACGCTGCGCCGACAGCAACAACCTCATCAGGGTTGACACCCTTGTTGGGCTCTTTGCCGCCAGTAAGTTCCTTCACCTTCTCCGTGACAGCTGGCATACGGGTTGACCCACCAACGAGCACGATGTGGTCGATGTCGTTAACGGAGATGCCTGCGTCGCGGATGACAGCGCGGAATGGAGCTTCGGTGCGCTTGAGGAGGTCCTCGGTCATCTGCTCGAACTGTGCTCGGGTGAGCTTGGTGTCGAGGTGGATGGGGCCGTTTTCGCTCATGGACAGGTACTGCATGGAGATGTTCGTCGATGTTGCTGACGACAGTTCCTTCTTTGCCTGCTCTGCGGCTTCACGCAAACGCTGTAGGGCGATCTTGTCCTTGGAGAGGTCAACACCGTCGTTCTTCTTGACCTCTTTGATGAGGAAGTCAACGATGGCCTTGTCCCAGTCGTCACCACCGAGGCGGTTGTCACCTGAGGTGGCACGCACCTGAATGGTGGAGAAGTCGTCTTCGTCCTTGCCAACTTCGAGGAGTGACACGTCGAAGGTTCCGCCACCGAGGTCGAACACGAGGATCAGTTCGTCTTCTTTACCCTTTTCTAGGCCGTACGCCAGTGCGGCGGCGGTGGGCTCGTTGACGATGCGCAGCACGTTGAGGCCGGAGATCTGGCCGGCATCCTTGGTTGCTTGGCGCTCAGCGTCGTTGAAGTATGCAGGAACGGTGATCACTGCGTCAGTGACGGGCTCGCCGAGGTATTCCTCAGCGTCACGCTTCAGCTTGCCAAGGATACGAGCGGAGATCTCCTGGGGGGAGTACTGCTTGTCGTCGATCTCTTGGTTCCAGTCGGTGCCCATGTGGCGCTTCACGGAGGCAATAGTGCGCTCAACGTTGGTGACTGCTTGACGCTTAGCGATTTCACCGACGAGTACTTCACCAGTCTTGGAGAAAGCTACGACGGATGGGGTGGTGCGCATGCCCTCAGCGTTGGCGATAACTGTTGGTTCGCCACCTTCGAGAACGGCTACGCATGAGTTGGTGGTTCCTAGGTCAATTCCTACTGCACGGGCCATGGAGGTCTTTCCTTTCTGAGGTGCTGCCGCGACGGAGGCTGGAGCCTGTCATCGTCACGAGCAAAACATTCTTGAGTCTTCCACACTCAAGTTTGCTCTTCTCGCGCCAGCAGCGCAAGTTTTTTAACCAAACTTGAGTCTACTTCACTCAACTTTGCTATCCCCGATTCTATTCCCGCGCATCTTTCCAGCCCCCGAAAAACCCACCGAGATCCTAGATGTCGGTGCGACATCCTTAGCCAGAACAAGGAACTCGTGCCGAGATCTAGGATCTCGGCACAGGTGGGGGGAGGGGGCAGACAACACAGCGGGTGGCCCCCATCACGCTGGGGACCACCCGCTGCTACTGCTACTGCTACTGCTACTGCTACTGCTACTGCTACTGCTACTGCTACTGCTACTGCTCAGATGCTAAAACGTCTGCGGCGCATCCCCACAGCGTTCGGCTCACACCTCGTCAGTTGCTGCCTGCGCGAACTGGGAGTTGTACAACCTAAAGTAAGCTCCCTCTGCGGTAATCAACTGCTCGTGGGTCCCCTTCTCAACGATCCGCCCGTGTTCCATCACAAGAATCAAGTCAGCGTCGCGGATAGTGGACAACCGGTGGGCGATAACAAACGATGTTCGCCCACGGCGCAGCGCAGCCATGGCGTGCTGCAGCAGCACTTCGGTGCGCGTATCAACGGACGATGTGGCCTCATCCAAAATGAGCACGGACGGTTGGGACACGAACGCCCTGGCAATCGTGATGAGTTGCCGTTCACCTGCTGACAGGTTGGAGGCATCTTCATCGAGTTCGGTGTCGTACCCGTCCGGCAACGCATGGACGAAACGGTCCACGTAGGTGGCCTCAGCTGCGGCATGGATTTCTTCATCAGTCGCAGTGTGATTTCCGTAGCGGATATTTTCTCTGATGGTGCCAGCGAACAGCCACGGGTCTTGCAGAACCATGCCAGTGTTTGCGCGAACATCGTGGCGGGTCAGTTGAGAAATGTCTTGCCCGTTGATCAGGATTCGCCCACCGTCTAGTTCATAGAACCGCATGATGAGGTTCACCAAGGTGGTTTTTCCGGCGCCGGTTGGCCCAACGATCGCCACCGTTTGCCCTGGGGTCACTTGGAAGGACAAGTCCTCAATGAGTGGTTGATCTTCACGGTAGGAGAAGGTCACCTTGTCGAACTCGATGGTTCCGTCGCCAGGTACTAGTTCTGGAGCGTCGGAACTGTCGGCGCTTTCTTCCGGCTCATCAAGGAGTTGGAAGACTCGTTCTGCTGAGGCTGTTCCCGATTGAATGACCGCTGCCATACCGCCAAGTTCGGACAGTGGTTGTGTGAATTGCTGTGAGTACTGGATGAATGCTTGAACATCTCCCAGTCGCAGTTGCCCGGTGGCTACGGCAAGCCCACCTAGCACGGCGATTCCCACATAGGTGAGGTTCCCCACGAACATCATGGAGGGCATCATCGTGTTGGCGAGGAATTGCGCCTTGAACGATGCTTGGTAGAGTTCCTCATTTTCCTCACGGAAGGCTTGTGCGCTGGCTTGTTCGCGGCCGTAGACCTTCATCAGTGCGTGACCGGAGAATGACTCTTCAACGCGTGCGTTGAGGCGCCCAACCTTGCGCCATTGGATACCGAACGCTTTTTGTGACTTTGGACCAATGACCCCAAAGATCACTGCCATGAGTGGCAGTGATACCAGAGCCACGAGGGTGAGTTGCCATGAGATGGAGAACATCATGACAACCACACCAACAACGGTCAGTACTGACGTCACAACCGTGGACAAGGACTGTTGCATCATTTGGGTGATGTTGTCGATGTCGTTGGTGACGCGGGAGATAAGTTCTCCGCGTTGCACACGGTCGAAGTAGGACAACGGCAACCGGTGAATTTTCGCTTCAACACTTTCACGCAGGCGCCACATGGTGCGCACCATGATGATGTTAATGACGTAGCCCTGAATCCACATCAGTGTTGCTGCTACAAGGTACAGCACCATCGCTAGCACTAAGAGTTGGGTGAGCCGAACAAAATCGATGCCTTCACCGGGAACAATGTCCATGGCGGAGACAACGTTCGCGAAGTCATCTTGACCGGAATCCCGAAGCCCCTGAACTGCTTGTTCTTGCGATACTCCTGCTGGCAGTGACCTGCTCACAAACCCTTCAAATACTGTGTTTGTGGCGTTACCTAATACTCGTGGTGTCAGAACGGACAGGATCACACCAATTGCACCCAGGAGGGACACCCCGGCGAACTGCCAGGCGTAGGGGCGAAGCAGACCAATGAGGCGCGCAAAGCTTGGCCCAAAATTTTCTGCTTTTCCTGGGGCGACTGCGCCACTCCAGTCGTCCGCGCTAATGCGGGCTTGTTCCCCGAGTTGTTCCTCGCGGAGTTCCTCAACTGTGGGGGTAGCCCCCGGTGTTGTGTTGTCAGTTTTTCCGGACATCAGTGGGCCTCCACGCCGCGCTGGGAGTCAACGATCTCCCGGTAGGTCTGACAGGTGTTGAGCAAGGTGGTGTGGGTGCCCACGCCAACGATTGTTCCGCCGTCAAGGACAACGATCTGGTCTGCGCTTTCAATGGTGGAGACTCGTTGCGCCACCACGATTTTTGTGAGGTGTGGAAGGTTTTGCCACAGCGCCTCGCGCAGTTTCGCATCGGTTGTCAGATCTAGCGCTGAGAATGAGTCATCAAAAACGAGGATGCTTGGGTTGTGGACAATCGCGCGGGCAATAGCCAGCCGTTGCCGTTGCCCACCGGAAACGTTCGTTCCACCTTGGGCGATGTGCGCCTCAAGTTGGCCATCCATCTCACGCACAAAGTCACTTCCCTGTGCGATATCTAGGGCATGCCAGAGTTCGTCATCTGTGGCCTCTTCACGCCCGAATCTGAGGTTGGAGGCGACTGTGCCGGAGAAAAGGAACGGTTTTTGTGGCACAAGCCCGATACTTGTCCATAGTGCGTCAATATCCGCGTCACGAACATCAACACCGTTGATGCGCACTACTCCACCTGTTGCATCGAAAAGCCGTGGAATGAGTGACACCAACGTGGTTTTGCCAGCACCCGTGGATCCAACAATTGCCAAAGTTTGACCTGGCTGAGCGGCGAAAGTCAGGTTCCCCAGGACGGGTTGGTCAGCGCCAGGGTAGGAGAATTCAACATCTTCAAACGCAACCGCCCCTGGTTGAGGGAACGCGGTAGTGCCGTGCTCTGAACGCACAATGGACGGTTTGGTGTTAAGCACCTCACTGATGCGTTCCGCCGAGACAGCAGCCCGTGGAATCATCATCGCCATGAAAGTCGCCATGAGGACACCCATCAAAATGGTCATGATGTACTGCATGAACGCAAACAGGGTTCCGATTTGCACGGTACCGTTGTCAATTTCGACCGCCCCGAACCATACGACTCCCACAATGGTGAGGTTGAGTACCAGCATGGCTAGAGGGAACAGCAAAACAAAGAGTGAACCGATTTTGCGGCCCACCACAAGAATGTCTGTGTTGGCCTCGCGAAAACGTTCTTGTTCAATGGGTTCTCGAACAAACGCCCTGATCACCCGGATTCCCGTGAGTTGCTCACGCATGACTCGGTTCACGGTGTCGAGTTTCCCCTGGAAGCTGCGGAACAGGGGAACCATGCGGCTGATGATCAGGCCCGCCACCACGAGGAGCACTGGTACTGAGACGGCAATAAGCCAACTCAAACCAACGTCTTGGCGTAGTGCCATGATGATGCCACCGACGGCGAGCATCGGCGCAGTAATAAGGAACGTAGCCGTCATCATGGCGAGCATCTGCACTTGCTGAACGTCGTTTGTGTTGCGGGTAATTAGAGAGCCAGACCCAAACTGGGTGACCTCACGTTCGGAGAACCCCACAACACGTTCAAAAACGTCGTTGCGAATGTCGCGGCCTAAACTCATTGCCGCATTTGCGGCGAGGTACATCGCGATGATGGAGCACACGATCTGCCCCAGTGAGATGGCCAGCATGACTGACCCGGTACGCCAAATGTAGGCGGTGTCCCCAACAGACACCCCATTGTCGACGATGTCTGCGTTCAATGACGGCAAATACAACGTAGCCATGGCTGCGAGGAACTGGAAAAACAAAACTCCCAGCACCAAGGAACGGTAGGGGCGCAGATAGCGCAACAGGATATTTTTGAGCATGAATGGTCCTCACCAAAGTCTGCGCCCAAAACGGGCTGGTGGTGGCAATGCGTTCCCGCGCGGGAGGTTCGCTGTGCGAACACACGCCTCAAGTGAGCATAACCCTGCGCTCTGACACCCGGCGAAGGTTTTTCGCGTCACATCGCCTGACACATTGCACGTCGTGTGGCAAAGTTCTTTCTTGGGCCTGCGCTTTATGACGGCGCGGGGTTGAGAGAGGAACGACGTGTTTCCACGTCTTGTTGCTGGTGTGTGGTCATTGCGGTTTGCTATGGCACGCATCGGGCGGCGTTACCCGGCACGTTTGACTGTTGGGATATATGCACTGGTCATTACAGTGTCAGCGACTTTGCTGATGCTCCCTGCAGCACACGCTGACGGGCTCACTACTGAGCCAATGGATGCGATTTTTACCGCTACGTCTGCGGTGTCCGTCACAGGTTTAGCAACAGTTGATACCGGGACTCATTGGTCATTTTTTGGCCAAGCAGTGATTCTTAGTTCTATTCAGATTGGCGGCTTCGGCGTGCTAACCCTGGCGTCGTTGCTGGGGTTGCTTGTGACAAAGCGTCTGAGTCTGACCACCACCATGCTCGCTGCTGCGGAAACTCAAACCAACCGGTTTGGCGATTTACGCAAGATCATTCTCACCGTGGTTTTTGTCTCTCTCGGTATCGAGTTGATCATCGCGTTGATGCTGCTGCCAAGATTCCTTGAGGTGGAGGATTCTATTGGCCACGCAGTGTGGTTCAGCGTGTTCTACTCTATTTCCGCTTTTAATAACGCCGGGTTCTCCCCTACGTCAGCTGGGCTGACGCAGTTTGCGAGTGACTGGTTTGTTCTCAGCCCCATTATGCTGGCAGTCATTGTCGGAGGTTTGGGTTTTCCGGTGATCCTCAACATCGCGAGAACACGGTGGAACACTAAACGCTGGTCTATTCACACGAAGATGACCCTGACTGTCACCGCTTTTCTACTGTCCATTGGTTTTGTGTGGTTCCTCGCCGAAGAGTGGACGAATCCCGAAACCTTGGGCCCGATGCCGTGGTCGGAAAAGGTACTCTCTAGTCTTTTTCTTTCGGTGATGCCGCGGACAGCAGGTTTTAACTCCATTGATATTGGAGCGCTCAGCGAGCCAAGCTGGCTCATGACCGATGCATTGATGTTTGTTGGCGGTGGAAGCGCCTCCACTGCAGGTGGCATTAAAGCGACAACGTTGGCTGTTCTGCTGCTGGCTATCATCGCGGAAGCTCGTGGTGACCGCGACACCGTCTCTTTCCACCGCAGAATTCCCACAGACATTTTGCGGCTTGCCATCGCTGTGACCTTTTTGAGCGCCACGATTATTGCTATGGCAACGATGCTTTTACTGGAGATCACAGGGCTCACGTTGGATGTGGTGCTGTTTGAGACGGTGTCTGCGTACGCCACTGTGGGGCTTTCCACAGGGATCACTGGCGGTCTTCCTGAGTCGGGGAAAGCCATCATTGTGCTGTTGATGTTTATTGGGCGTGTCGGGACGATGACTTTCGGTGCAGCGCTAGCGATGCGATCAGGTGATCGTCTTATTCGCTTGCCTGAGGAGCGGGTGATTGTTGGATAGCAATCTCGCCCGATTTGCGGCACGTTAGCGGATTTCTCCGGGGTTAGTCGTTGATATCACCAAGCGGTTCGACATTGCCGGAACGATCAAAGAGGTCTGCCATTGCGTGGAGGAACTGGGATATCGCTTTTTGTTCCTCCGGAGCGAACTCCAAAATAATGTCTTCCATTTCTTGGTGCATGCTGGAGAGCCGGTCTTTTACTTCCCGATGCGCAAAGTCCGTGGCAGCGACAGTCACCGAGCGCCGATCGGCAGGATGAGGCACTCTAAAAAGGTGACCAGATTTTTCGAGCCGATCCAACAACTTCGTCGTAGAGGCTGTGGAGATCGACAGTTCATGGGCCAGTTCCCGTGGATGAACAGGTTCGCCTGCGCGTTGCGCGGCGATAACAACCTGAAGTGCTTGCATGTCTGTTTTATTCATTCCCATGCCGTCCGCCATGCGTTTGCGCATGTTGGCGTTGGCGCGCCGGAATCTCCGGATGCCATCAAGCACATCATGCACATATTCGCGGTTTTCGTACCAGTAAGGTTCGTCCCGCAGGTTTTTCCTATCCTGCATTTTCACTCCACTGCCAGCAGGGCCGGCTTAACGCGACTCGCGCCAGGCCGTTGCATATTTAGACGTCTGTGTTCTATTCTAGCCTAACTAGTAACTAGATAGGCTAACTAAATGGTGGCTGGTTCACATCTGGTCCAACACAACCCCGGGAGGGATTCGTGACCACAACTCCGCAACACGCTCTGTTGACACCCCCAGCCGCCCTGCAGTCTGCCTCGCAGGACGTTGTCGTCCTCCTCAACGACAACAATGAGGCAACAGGAACATATCCGCGAGCGGACGTCCACACCGCTGAGACCCCACGCCACCTTGCGTTTTCCTGCTACCTCCTCGACGACAACGGAGACCTGCTCGTCACACGTCGAGCTTTGGCAAAAAAGACCTGGCCTGGAGTGTGGACCAACTCGTTTTGCGGCCACCCACGGCCGGGTGAAAGTTTCGAAGACGCCATCACCAGGTACGCAGAACACGAGCTAGGAATCACCGACATCCACTCGATCTCTGTCGCCTTGCCCGACTTTGCGTACCGAGCCGTTGACGCAAGCGGAATCGTCGAAAATGAGTTCTGCCCAGTATTTTTCGCTCGCACCAGCCAACAACCACAACCCAACCCTGACGAAGTTGCTGAGCACGCCTGGACACCTCTTGCCGTTTTTGTGAATACCGCCTCCGTTGCCCCCTACCTCATCAGCCCCTGGGCTGTTGAGCAGACCGCCGCGCTCCATAACACCGGCGGCCCGAATGTCCGTTGATCACGCGCCCCGCCCCCAGATCATGACCAATGACTCCATGAGCAGTTCAGCACTGGCCACACTCGCTGAATTTCAGACACAACTCACCCAAATGCACGGTCGTGGCCGCCGCGTGCGACCACAACTATTTCTCGATGCCTACCGCTCCTTCACCCGGCCCCAGCACGTTGGCCTCACCACAGCATCAAGCGAATCAACAACATCGCGGCTGGTGACATTGCCCAATAACCACGAAGCGCAAGCAGTCGCTGAAGCAATTGAACAACTCCACACAGCTTTTCTCATCCACGACGACGTGATCGACCACGACACTATGCGTCGAGGACAAACCAACCTCAACGGTCACTTCCAACTCCTTGCACAAGCATCAGACGTTGACCTACCCAGTGCCCGAGCCTTCGGAGACAGCGCCGGAATCCTCGGCGGAGTGCTAGCCCTAACCGAATCCCTCATGGGAATCGCCACGCTAGACCTCCCGCAACGCCAACGCCAACAACTCCTCGCCGCTTTCAACGAAGCAATCACCCTCAGTGCACTCGGTGAATTGTTAGACGTCTACTACGCCACCCACCCGCATTTCATCTCCATCCCAGACACACTCAAAGTAGCGGAACTCAAAACAGCCGAGTACTCCTTTGTCCTGCCCCTCCGAGCTGCCTCAATACTTGCGGGCCAAGAAGAAACGACCACCGAAGCGCTCGTAGCCATCGGCCGTCACATCGGGATTGCCTACCAATTCCAAGACGACCTCAATGGAGTGTTCGCCCCAACCTCCGTCACCGGCAAAGAAGTAGGTGCCGACCTGCGGGAAAAGAAAGACACCCTCCTCATCGCCTTCGCCCGCACCACAGACGTATGGCCAGAAATTGAGCGACTACTCGGCCCCACCATCACCCAACTAGGCGTCATGCGGGTACAAGAACTACTCCTCGAATGCGGTGCAGCTCGATTTGTGGAAAACCACATCCGAGACCACGTCTGCATCGCGATGAACCTCGCCACCGAACACAACATCGCCACCAGCGACATTCCAGTTCTCACAACTCTCCTTGACGGGCTCACCTCATGAAAAAACGACCAGCCCCCCGCCCCCAAGTGGTGTACAACCTGGCAGCCCAACAAGCAGCACGCACCGTCATTGGCACCTACTCCACCAGCTTTGGTGTGGCCACCAAGTTCCTCGCCGAACCAGTGCGCACACACGTGCGCAACATATACGCCCTCGTGCGAGTCGCAGACGAAATCGTTGACGGCAGCTTCGACCCCGCCCCCACCAACCTCCTCCTCACCGCACTCGATGACCTCGAAGCAGAAGTACACCGAGCCATAGCCTGCGGGTACTCCACCAACCTGGTGGTCCACGCTTTTGCACGCACCGCCCATACCTGCGGTATCACCGAAGCGGAAATCGCACCGTTCTTCGCGTCCATGCGACGCGACCTCGGTGAGGCCTACTACACTCCCGAAGAACTAGCGACCTACATTTACGGGTCAGCAGAAGTCATCGGTGTGATGTGCCTACGTGCGTTCACTCAAGCGCCTGATGTTCGCCCCGACGATCGCAGCAGCCTAGTCACCAACAACATCGACGCCGCACGCGCACTTGGTGCCGCGTTCCAAAAAATCAACTTCCTCCGTGACCTCGCCGCCGACCAAGGCGAACTGGGACGCTACTACTTCCCCCAAATCGCCGAGTTCGGACTCACAGAACACACCAAAAATGAGATCATTGCCGACATCGACAACGATCTCAACATCGCCCGGCAAGGCATCGCACGCCTCCCCAAATCGTCACGAGGCGCAGTCAAGGCTGCCTACCTCCTTTTCGCAACCCTCACCAACAAACTCAGGCGGGCATCGTGCAGCGAACTGCGCACCACCCGCCTACGCTTGAGCACACCACACAAAGTTGCGGTCCTCGCCCAAGCTGCGCTCCCCACAACGCCACGCCCACACACCCCGTCAACATCATCGAAGGTATCAAGCCACACATGAGCACACACCAGACGCACGTTGCAGTCATCGGGGCCGGGCTAGCCGGGCTCGCTACCGCCGCTCTCCTCGCGAAAAACGGCCTCACCGTTGACCTGTTTGAGAAGAACGAAGACCTCGGTGGACGGTGCGGCCTGTGGGAACGCGACGGATATCTGTTTGACACCGGGCCTTCGTGGTACCTCATGCCAGAAGTGTTCGACAAGTTCTTCCACGATGTCGGCACATCAACAGGTGAACAGATTGACCTCACCACCCTGACCCCTGGCTACCGGGTATTTGCTGAAAACCACCCCGTACCCGTTGACGTCACCAGCGGCCAAGCCGAGGAACTCTTCGACTCCCTCGAAGCAGGCGGCGGTAAAAAACTCCGCGCCTACCTTGACTCTGCGTCCCGGACATACAAGCTCGCACTGGACCACTTTTTATACACAGACTTTCGCGCCATTGGGCCGTTCTTGGATAAAAAGATCGTCAGCCGTGTCGGAGAACTACCTACCCTCCTGGGCACAAGCTTGAATTCCTTCGTCACCAAACGTTTCTCCCACCCCGTACTGCGACAGATCCTTGGTTATCACGCCGTGTTCCTCGGTACGAGCCCGGACCGCGCCCCTGCGATGTACCACCTCATGAGCCACCTGGACCTCGTCGATGGCGTGAAGTATCCACAGGGTGGTTTCATCACCATCATCAACGCCATTGAACAGGTCGCCCTCGACCTAGGCGTCACCATCCACCGTGGCTCCCCCGTGACCCGCATCGTCACAGCAGATGCCCGCCCAACACAAAGCACTCACGGGCTGCGAGGAAAAGCTGGGGAACGCATCGCCGCGCTCACTGGAAAACGCACCAAACACGTCATTGGTTTAGAAACCGAACGCGACGGTGAACGAACATTCCACAAAGCCGACCTCGTTGTTGGAGCATCTGACCTCCACCACCTCGAAACACAACTACTCGACCCCGAGGAACAAAGCTTCCCGCAGTCCTACTGGGACAAAAAAGACCCAGGCCCAGGCAGTGTACTTGTCCACCTCGGGGTGCGCGGCGAACTACCTGAACTCACCCACCACAACCTGTTCTTCGTCAAAGACTGGGATGCAAACTTCGATGCCATCTACGGGAAAAACAAGCACCTACCCAACCCGGCGTCACTGTACGTGTGTAAACCTTCCGCGACAGACAGCGCTGTAGCGCCAGAAGGCCACGAAAACGTCTTCATCCTCGTGCCAGTGCCTGCTGACCCCACCATTGGATCCGGCGGAGAAAACGGCATAGGCGACCCCACCGTAGAACTCGCCGCCGACGCCGCCATTGACCAAGTAGCGACCTGGGCTGGTATCCCCGACCTACGCGAACGTATCGTTCTCCGCAAAACCGTTGGCCCCGCTGACTTCGTCAACGACGTCAACGCCTGGTCAGGTGGGGCACTAGGACCAGCGCACACCCTCGCACAATCCGCGATGTTCCGAACCACAAACCGCTCCAAAAAAATCGACGGCCTCTGGTACGCAGGCGGGTCAACAATCCCTGGCATCGGGCTGCCAATGTGCCTCATCAGCGCAGACATCACCGCCCGGGGGATCCTGCACGAGGTACAACCTGGAACACCTGCCCCAACGGGGCCAACGTTCCCCCTGCCACACGACACAGCATCGGCCTGACATGACAGGTCTGTACCTTGGGGCGATCCTCTTCTCACACCTGGGGATCGCCCTCATGGACGCACGCTGGCGCCTCGCGGTGTGGGACAAGCCCCGCGCAGCCCTGACTGTCATCGCGATCCTCACCGTGCTTTTCATCAGCATCGATGTGCTAGCGATCGCCTACGAACTGTACGGAATTGGTGAATCACCGGCACTCATCGGCATTCACCTTGCGCCGCACTTCCCCATCGAAGAGCTATTCTTCATCCTGTTCCTGTCCCACCTCTCCCTCGTGGGATATGGTGCGATGTGGCGCCTCCTCAACCGCACCGAAGGCCAGCAATGACCTACCCCGTTCTCGCCCTCATCACCGTGATTGTCCCCGCGATCATCGCCGCCGTGGCCTACCAGTACGCGGCCCGCCGCGGGGCAGTACCACCACGGTTTTGGGTGGCTGTGACGCTGAGCATCATCGTGCTGTGTGTACTTACCATCATTTTCGATTCACTGATGATCGCAGCCGACCTCTTCCGCTACGACGAAAACAAACTGTCAGGAATCACCATCTGGTATGCGCCGCTGGAAGACCTCGGTTGGCCTATAGCTGCCGGCCTCGCTGGCCCCTGCCTCCTGCTCGCACTCGATGCGCGCAACAGCGAGCGACACAGTCCCAGCCCGCAAGAGGGCACCAACGATGCTTCCCCACCACCCGCCGAAGGACCCCAGTGAAACAGCTCGTCGCAACATCCCGCCCGTTTTCCTGGATCAACACCGCATACCCATTCGCCGCCGCCTACCTGCTCACCGGCGGCAATGACTGGGTGTTCTTCAGCATCCTCACCCTGTTTTTCCTCATCCCATACAACCTGGCCATGTACGGGATCAACGACGTATTTGACTACGAATCCGACCTACGCAACCCGAGGAAAACCGGGATGGAAGGCATCGTGTTGGACCGGTCAATGCACCGGGCAACACTAATCGCCACCGTCATCACCTGCACGCCGTTCGTGATCTACACCCTGGCGGTAACCTCATGGGCGGCCCGGGCCGTTTTCCTCACCTCCTGCTTCGCTGTCGTTGCGTATTCACTTGCCGGGCTGCGATTCAAAGAACGCCCCTTCATCGACTCCATCACCTCGTCCTACCACTTTGTTTCACCCGCGCTTTTTGGTGCGGTCGTCACCGGAGCACCCCTAGGCGGTGTCACCGGATGGGTTTTAGCGTCCTTCTTTGCCTGGGGCATGGCATCACACGCCTTCGGGGCGATTCAGGACGTTCAAGCGGACCGTGAGGGGGGCATCGGCTCCATTGCAACAGTGGTTGGGGCGCAATTCACAGCACGGTTCACCGTTGTGCTGTACCTTCTGTCAGCCGTGCTCCTCCTGGTAAGCGGTAGCGCCGCCGTGCAAGTGTGCGCGGTCGTGCCGCTGCTCTATGTGGCATCAACAATCATGTATTGGAACGTTGACGACGCCCACGCAACAGACACCCGGCGCGGGTGGCGCAGATTCATGTGGCTGAACCTTTTCGCTGGCTTCTACATCACCCAAGTGATCCTGATCAGCACGTTCATTCTGGACTGACCCCAATAGCGCTTCCTTTGGCCACCGCGCATCATGAGCCCTCACACCGTGCGATGAATTCGTGGTTTCGCAACGCGCATATGGATGTGTGATTCGCAGCGCGTACACAGCACAGCGGGCGCTAGCAAACATCGCTAGCGCCCGCTGATAGTTGCGGTTACCTGCAGTTAGACCCGTTCCCAGTGCTCTACGTCGCCTGGGATCATCGTAAATAGTCGATGTGTTCGCGGTAGGTAGGTGTCCAGTTCGAGGGTGGGTTCCTCAAGCCGGAGCTTGTCCAATACCTGTGGGCTGCGGGCTGTGAGTTTGTTGATGAGGTGGGCAAGTTCGTAGCGCAGTTGCCCGTCAGTGACGGTCATGATCACGGGGTTAGGTAACCTCTCCCCCAGCAACCGGGTGCGGTTGAATTTGTACCCGCGGGCATCTGCCTCATCAGCGAGGATGTGAAGGTAATCAACAATCGCTTGTTTGGGGTCTTCAGCTTCCTTAAATCTGTGCAGTTGCGGGTGGTTTGTGTAGCCCTTGGTGTTGCCGTGCAGGACCGCCTGCGCAAGGAGGGTTTCTCGCCAGCAAGCAATGAGGGCCTGGCGATCAAGGTATGCGGGGTCGAGGCTCCAAATTCTCACTGGTTTCCTCCTGGTTGAGTGGTGTCCCCGGCGGCGTGAGCTGGACGGCTAGCAGCGTCGGTGCTGACACTGGGCTCAGCGTCCGATGCGTGAGCTGGGTGACCAGCAGGGCCTTGCGTTGTTGATGGGGTTGGGTCTACTGCCCCTGGGCGGGATAGTCGGCTGGGCCACCACAGTGCGCGTCCAAGTTCGTGGGATAGTGCTGGCACAAGCAGGGTGCGCACGAGCAGGGTGTCGAGGAGGACACCGAATGCCACGATGAAGGAAATTTGCACGAGGAATAGCACGGGGATAACGGCTAGTGCCATGAAGGTTGCTGCTAGGACAATTCCGGCTGAGGTGATGACCCCGCCTGTGATGGCTAGGCCGCGGGTAATGCCGTCGTGGAGGCCATGTTTGATGACTTCTTCGCGCACTCGGGTCATGAGGAAGATGTTGTAGTCGATCCCTAGTGCCACGAGGAACACGAAGGCGAAGAGTGGCACGGCCGGTTCTGCGCCGGGGAAGTCGAAGACGTGGTTGAACACCCAGGCGGACACTCCCAGTGCGGTGCCGAAGGACAGGACCACGGTGGCTATGAGCATCAGTGGGGCAACTACTGCTCGCAGGAGCAGCCCGAGGATCAGGACGATCACGGCGAGCACCACGGGGATGATGAGGTTGCGGTCGCGGATGGATGCGTCGTTGGAGTCGATTGCTGTTGCGGTGCTTCCTCCGACGTAGGTTCCCTCTGGCATCGCTGCACGAATGTTGTTCACGGTGCTTTGCGCTGCGGTGGAGTCTGAGGCGTCGTTGAGGGTGACGGAAATGAGGGCGTCGTCGCCGTCGACTGCTGGTTCGTCGACTGTGGCTATGCCGTTGATTGCGTTGAGGGTTTCGGTGATCTCGGCGGATTGGCTGGCTGGGGTCAGCACGTAGGTGGGTGAGCCGGTGCCGCCGGGGAAGTGTTCGGCGAGTTTTTGTTGACCTTCGCGGGCTTGGGAGTACCCGATGACGAGGTCAGAGGAGGCAATCCCGTCTGCTTTGAGTTGGAACACTCCGAGGCTTCCTGCGACCAAGATCAGTGTTGATGCCACCCATACGAGGCGTGGGCGACGTTCAACAAACGCTGGTACGCGCTTCCAGAATCCCTTGGTGGGTAGTGGTGAGTGGGTTTCGTCAACTACTGGGCGGCGGGGCCAGAACGCTGCGCGCCCGAGCAGCATCAGGATGGCAGGTAGCAGGGTGAATGCTGCGAGCATTGAGAACACGATGCCGGTTGCGGCGACTGGTGCGAGGATTCGGTTGGATTCGAGGTCTGACAACAGCAGGCACAGCAATCCTGCGATGACTGTTCCGCCCGATGCGAGGATTGGTTCTACTGAACCACGGAGCGCCGCTTTAGTGGCTTGATAAGTGTCAGCGTAGTTACGCAGTTCTTCCCGGAATCTAGCTGTATACAGCAGTCCGTAGTCGGTTGCGGCCCCAATAACGAGGATGAACAGGATCCCTTGGGTTTGGGAGGACAGCAGGAGGACGCCTTCTTGCGCGAGGACAAAAACGACTCCGAGTGCCCCGGCGAGGGCGAACACTGAGGTGAAGAGCACTGCGAAGGGCAAGATGGGTGAGCGGTAGACGATCACCAAGATGATGAGGACTGCCAGTAGCGCTGCGGCGAGGAGGATGCCGTCGATTCCAGCGAAGGCGCTGGAGAGGTCGGCGGTGAGCCCTGCAGGGCCGGTGATGTAGACCTCAAGGTTGTCAGGGAGCGCTTCGGTGAGGTGGTCGCTGAGTTCGGTGACTTGTTCTGCGGTTTCGCCGTCTGAGGCGAGGGCTAGGAAGGCTTGGGCTGCGAGTCCGTCTTCGGCGGGTATCGCTGGGCTGGGTTCACCTAGCGCGCCGATGTCTGTGGCTGCTTGTGCAACTGCTGTGGTTATTGCTTCAAGGTCTGGGCCAGTGAGGGGTTCACCGTTTGCTGTGGTGATGAGTGCGATAGCTGGGATGGTGTCATCGCCAAGGAATCTGCTGAGTTCTTCTTGCACGCGGGTAGCGCCAGCGGAGGAGGGAAGGAACTGGGTTTGGTCGTTGGTGGAGACTTCTTCGACGCGGCCAAAGAGTGGGCCACCAAATGCTGCGGCACCAAGCCACACAATGACGAGGATCAGGGGAGTTATCAGGGTGCGCCATCTGGGGGTACGGCGGGTGGGTGTTGGGGGTGTCATGAGGTGTCCCTTGGGTGCAGTGGCTAAGCCATACGTTTTTATTCGCCAGGCAAGTATCTAGTCTGGCTAACTAGTTCTACTGTAGCGCACGAAAGGCTCGACCGACAGGTCGAGCCTTTCGTTGATCTTTGACAGAACTTCGTGGCGCAAGGACACCACAGTGGGCACGCCATTTCCCACCGCGCCCACACGCCTACCTACCCGGCGACTTTGAGGTCAACCTCAGCGTTTCCGCGGGTAACCCGGGAGTAGGGGCACTTCTCGTGCGCTGCTTCGAGGAGTTCTTGCGCAGTAGCAGTGTCGACACCAGGGAACTCGCCTTCAATGGTGACAGTGAAGAAGAAACCTGAGTCAAACTCGCCGTTGAGTGCGACGGTGACTGTCACAGCAGATTCTCCGACGTCGACCTTTTTGCTGCGGGCAATAGCTTTCACCGCTCCGTGGAAACAGGAAGCCCACGCTGCAGCAAAGAGCTGTTCGGGGTTGGTGCCTGGGCCGTCGTCTCCGCCTAGTCCAGCTGGCACAGAAAGTTCGACATCGATTTTGGTGTCCTGGGTTGCGACTCGACCTTGACGGCCACCGCCCCATGAGGTTGCACTAGTGACGTATTTGGGGTCTGACATATGTCCTCCTCGTCGTGCATCGGTTGATGACGTCTCGATCATGCCACCATATGACTCGTTACGCCCCCGCAGAATGATGCAACCAGGCCACAAAGTCCCCTTTGAGGATGATGTCCCACGGGGAGCAAACTCTTTAGGATCAGGAGGTGACCAGTACATTGACAGCCACACGGCGCACCATTGCTCAACGCATGGGGTGGGCATCCGCTGATGGCTCTACGCGCTCGACGCGTTTGATCGGCATTGACCTCGCTCGAGGGTTCGCCTTGATGGGCATGATGGCAGCGCACTTTATGCTGTCGACATCACCGGAGCTCACCTCACCCTCCACCTGGGGTGGTTTAGTGAATGGCCGGTCCTCCATTCTTTTTGCAACGCTGGCTGGGGTCTCGCTAGCGATTATCTCCGGGCGCACCACTCCTGTCACTGGACAAGCACTCAGTCAGACTCGTTTCAAAATCCTCGTTCGGGCAATCTTTATCTTTGTGCTCGGCAGTATCTTGGCCGCAATGAACACTGGGATCTCTGTCATTTTGCAGACATACGCTCTGCTCTTTATTGTTGCTCTCGCTTTTTTGACAATGCGCCGCCGTTGGTTGATCTTGTGGGCCGCCGTGTTCAGCGTTCTTGGCCCTTTCCTTACTTACGTTCTTCCTCTGCTTGCAGAGCGGGCTGCCATGTCCCCTCCGATGCCCGAGTTGCTGTTCAACAGTTCCTACCCGGCATTGTCGTGGATTCCGTTCATTCTCATCGGCCTCGCCATCGGGCGAACATCGTTGACATCCATGCGCAACCAACTGTCCCTCATTGGGATTGGCGCAGTACTTGCCCTGCTGGGTTACGCCACTGTCCCCGTAACCGCCACCATCAGTTCTGTGCTCTCTGGGGAGCCTCTGGTCATTGAGGATGATTCGCTCTACGAGAAGGACACGGCCAGCAAGGACGACTCCTCGAGCGAAGACATGGGCAATAAAGACCTCAGTTCCTACCCCGACCCCATAGCAGCTGCCAACCTTCAAGATGGCGAGTTCCTCCTCAATGGAGAAAATGCCACGGAAATCGACCTGTCAGGTTTGGAGTGTTGGGATGAGGTTAGCGACTACGGAGCTGGCGCCCAACGCAACGTGAACTGCTGGTCACAGGTTACTGATGATGTCAGCGCTGAACCGGTTGAGCGAAGCACACCTATTGATCATGTCGCCACACTGCTGGAGAACTGGGCAACTGCTGAACCTCACACCGCAACACCTCATGAGGTTATTGGCTCGGGCGGGTTCGCTATTGCCCTGATCGGCTTTTTCCTTCTCATCGGTTCGACGGTGCGTTACGCACTACTTCCAGTCATTGCCATGGGGTCCATGTCACTGACTACATACACCGCGCATGTGGTGAGTTACTGGTTCCTCAGCGACATGGCTATGAACGCGGATGGTTTCGCGTGGAAACCATGGCTCGGTTCTGTTGCGGTGTTCATGTTCGCGGCAACAGTGTGGCGGTTCTTCTTCACCCGCGGACCACTGGAATGGTTGTTGGCGATCATTGTGCGTCGCACCACAGGAGGTGGGGAGTTGTACCACGTGACAAATCCGCAAAAAGTTGGTAGCACTCCCGCCCCTGACCTTGCGAACAGCAAAAACAGCGGAAATCTAGCGGGAAACTCCCAGATTGATGCCAGCGAACTCACAGACATCCACGGGGGCAAGAGCGCATAGTGCACCCAAGGGAGAGATCTCGCAACCGCTTACGCTCAACATGCACATGCCATTCCGACGTGTCAGAGTTTTGACGTGGCCAAAACGCCATTCAGACGAAAGGAATGACAATGAGCATTATCAGCTGGATCCTCATCGGATTAATTATGGGAGCGATCGCTCGAGCTGTTCTTCCAGGCCGCGCAGGCGGTGGCTGGGTCATTACACTCGTCATCGGTGTTGTCGGAGCACTCCTTGGTGGGTGGCTTGCCGGTGCACTCTTCGGAGTCGAAACCAACGACTCCTTCTTTGACCTCGCGACCTGGTTGTGGGCCTTTATTGGTGCACTCCTCGTCCTCGTGATCTGGGGCGCAATCAGCGGTCGTAAAAAGCCATAACACGCTGAACAGCGCAACGGTGGGCTAGTTGCCCATCAGCCCCCTCGGCCTCACCGCTGAGGGGACTCAGAAGGGGTGCACATCCAGGGGGATGTGCACCCCTTCTGGTGTGC
Source organism: Jonesia quinghaiensis DSM 15701 (assembly GCF_000423205.1). Lineage (GTDB taxonomy): Bacteria > Actinomycetota > Actinomycetes > Actinomycetales > Cellulomonadaceae > Jonesia > Jonesia quinghaiensis. The sequence goes on along the minus strand of NZ_AUHN01000012.1, from coordinate 37,166 downwards.
AGGAAACTTCTCCGGGACTCAAGCCCACAGAGGGCCTGTCGAGGTTAGTACTTAGTTGACCATGCGGCTGACCGTGAAGTATTTGACTGAGGAGCTAGGCACCCATCCGTCTTTCCCACCAACGCTCACGTAGGTCCACCCAGATTCCGCACCGCGGATATTCACGGTTTTCCGCGACGCCAAAGTAGAGACCGCAGCGCCTTTACTCCACGCTGTTTTACGCATCGTCGTCGCTGCTGTTACGCGATACCGCTTGTCTGTGAGGCGGACTGTTCCAGGCTTAACCCACCCAGTTTTCCCCTGAACCGACACCTTTGCCCATCCGTTTTTGCGGACGTCGAGAACCTTGACCTTCGTGCCCGTGGCAATGGTTTTCACTTTTGCCGATGTACTGCTGGTTTTGCTACGCACCACGGTTTTCTTCACAACAGCGTGGTATCGCACAGTCTTTTTGATGGCAGGTACCGCAGCGCGCCGTGGCTGCACGGTTCCCATGGCAACCCAGCCAGTGCGGCCATCGACGGTGACGGGGATGAACCCGGCCTTTGATTGCCCTGGCTTGTGAACAACGACTGAGTTCGGCTTCAGCGTTGTCAGCGCTTTTGCGGTTGACGAAGGATCGGTGCGCAAACTCGAATACAACGCCGTGTAGTAACTACACGTTGCTGGAGCTTTTGCAGTAGTCACTGAGGTCGCTTTTCCGCGAACATCGACCCCGCGTTCCTTGAGGAAGGTCACTGGGTTGATTGCTGTTCCCTTGCCATGGAAGGCGTCACGCCAGAGTTCAAGGTGAAGGTGTGGAGCTGTTGATGCACCAGAGTTACCTACCAGCCCAATTTTCTGCCCGGCAGTGACCTTGTCTCCCACTTTCACGAACCGTTTGGCGTTCCATACGTGAACGTATGCCGAGATGTAGGTGCGTCCGTTGACTTTGTGTTCTACCCCGATGTACCCGGCGGCACGTGAGGTGCCGTTGACGGTGTAGCGCACGGTGCCATCGGCAATGGCATAAATCTTGCTGTCACTGGGTGCTGCGAGGTCTTCACCGAGGTGCATTGTTGAGCCGCCACGTACCGGAATACAGCGTGCACCGAATTTTGAGGAAATTCGGTAACTCTTCGCCTTAAGTGGGTACGCGAACTTTTGCGTTTTCGCTGTGATGACGTTCTGTACTGGTGCAGGTGCTGTCGCATGCGCGGGCACCGTTGCCCCAAGGATGCCCAAAACAGTTGCGGTCCCAACTGCGAGCGCTTGGCGCATTCGGCGGGTGATGGTTGTGTGGTGTCTCGCGCTTGGCGCGTGGCTGTGGTTTGTGTCGTGCTGTGTCTCGCCCATGCTTCCCCCGTCGGCAGTGGCTGGTGACCCTTAAGCAAAACTGTGCCGTCAACAGTGGGTGGGCGCTAGGGGCGGGTGGGGTGAACATCTGTGTGGTGGGGTGGTTGTGGCGTTGAGCAGGGGGGATGTGTTGTGTTGTAAAACAGCCACAGCCAGCATGGGCACTGCTACCCATGCTGGCTGTGGTGTTGTGTGAGTGGTGTGTTGCTGTGAGGATTACCGCCGTGCGGTAACCGTCAAGGTTGCAGCTTTGGCTACTGATCCAAGCACTGTGGCTGAACCAAGGTACTCAGTACGCACCGTGTAGGTACCTGCTTTGGTGAGGTCATCATTGTTGATCACCGCTTTTCCTGTTCCGCCATGAACATCAACGAGGTGGGTGGCGACCTGTTGTGAACCGCGCAGCACCACAATCTTCGCGGTGCCTGTCACCATCCCTGGTGAGGACACTACAACGTTGACGGTGACGTCTTTCCCACCGATTGTTGTTTTCTTTGGGGTGAGGGTGGCGCGGGTGGTTGACACAGATTTTTCTACTGGTGTTGCGGGGGCCACGGTTACTGTGTGGGTGGGTTCGATGTTCCCTGCCCGGTCTACCGCGCGGTATTCGAGGCGTCTCGCGTCATCTGGCACGTTGACGGCCTCGGTGTAGGTTTTCCATTGCCCACCTGGCACCCGGTATTGCACTTTGTCTATTCCCGATGCTGCGTCGCGCGCATCAATGGTGACGGCGCGTTCCCCGGTGGTGACGAACGCTCGTGATAGCGGTGCCTCTGTGTCAACGGTGGCGTTGAGTGTGACGGGTGTGCTGATGGTGCCGAACACGTCTGCAGCACGAATGCGCAGTGTGGGTCGCCCATCGGGGAGTTTAACTTCTGCGGTGTCGCCAGTGTGGCGCACCCATTGCCCGTCGTTGAGTGAGGTTTCGATCCACTGCACACCGGTGTCATCTGTTGCGGTGACTTGCACTGTTGGGGTGGTGGTGTACCAGTCGTTTGCACCGTCGGGCTGTGAGGGGGTGGTGAGTGTGGTGATGCTGGGTGCGTCAGCGTCTGTGACGAGGATGCGTAGTTCGGCACGCACGCTGGAGCCAGGTATGGGTACGGTGCGCAGGACAAATTCACCGGGGGCATCGGCGTAGTTGGTGGGTAGTTGGGGCCACATTACTGGCTGCGTGCGCTTTGTTCCATCGGCGTAGGTCACAGCCACGGTTGTGGGGAGTGTTGCTGGTGTGCCTTGGGGTGTGGTGACTTGTTGGTCGGCGATGGTGTCGACGAGGAGGTCGGGTTGGTAGGCGTGGAGGACTCGTTCGTATTCTTCTTGGGTGATGGGTAGGACGGTGCCGTGCCGCGGTGAGGTGGGCAGGTCTGAGTCTGCTGCTACGGAGTACCACCCGTTGGGGTCGGCGAGGTTGTGAGTGGCGAAGGGAACGTACCCGCGCCCGCCGTGATAGGAGGGTTGGTCGATGAAGAGAAACCAGGTGTCGTCTTGGGGTGCTGAGGTGTCGCCGGGGTTTGCTTTGACGATGGTTGGGCCTTCTCCTGCGGTGAAGGTTCCGCCCCATTGGTTGGCGAGGCCGTGGCCTACTTTTTCGGTGATGAGTTGCCACCCGCTGGTGGGGTCTGCGGTGGTGGTTGGCAGTGTCCCGGTGATGGTGTTCAGCAGGCTGGTGGAACGTTCCAGCCTGGGGATCATGTATCGCTCGTCTTTGGTGAAGCGGTAGAAGTAGTCGCCGTCTTTGATGACGGTGGAGTCGATCATGCCGAGCCCTGACCCGCGTGATACGTCCACCCAGACGGTGGGTTCGCTGAATTCAACGAAGTCTGTGGTGGTGACGTACATCATTTTTTGGTACGTGGTGCGAATGTCGCGCCCAGCGGTGTTGGTGGTGGGGTAAAGCGCTGATGCCCAGTACACAACGTATTGGTGTGATGCTTCGTCCCAGTACGCTTCGGGCGCCCAGGTGTTGCCGGCGTAGTCGGTGGAGACTTTAACGTGCCGCTGGTTGGACCAGGTGATGAGGTCCTCGGATTCCCAGATTTCCAGGTGTCGTGAACCGCTTTGTTGGGCGGTGGCGAAGGAATTGTTGGGGTAGATTTTCAGGTCGGTGGCAAGGAGGAAGAACTTGTTTCCGTCTGCTGATCGGATGATAAAGGGGTCGCGGACGCCTTGTTCACCAAAGGTGGATTCGAGGACTGGTTTGCCGTCGTTGAGTTCGTCCCAGGCGAGGGCGTTGTTCCCTTGTGAGGCTGCAAAGTACACTTTTTCTCCGTTTGCTACTTCGCCGGTGAAGTAGGGGAAAAAGTATGCGGCTAGGTCGGTTGGGGCTGGGGTGGGTTGGTCATCGTCGATGACGGTGACTTGTAGGTCTGGGATGCTTGCTGCCGGTGCGGCTGCTGTGGTTGGGGCTGCTTGGGCAGCGGGGGTTATCCAGAGGGCGGCCGTGAGGAGCATCGTTGCTGTTGTGGCTACCGTCCGTGTCGCTGGTGAGACCATGGGGTCCTCCTGTGCGTGGGGATATGTGGGTTGTGGGGTGGGTGGGGCCGGTGTTCCCGGCCCCACCGGTTGGTGCTATCGCACGGTGAAGGCGCCTTGAGCGTCAGCTGGGGCGTACACGCTGTCACCGGGGTAGGTGACAGTTACGGTGTACTTCCCGGACGACGCTGTGGCTGAGCGGGGAAGTTCAACGGTGACTTTCCCCTTGTGGAGGGTCGCGGCGACTGTGTAGACGTTTTTCTTTCCCCGTTTGACGGTGACAGTGACGTCTCCGCTAGCGTTCTTTGGCGCTTTAACGCGGATGTCTTGGGGTTTGCCTGCACGGATCGCTTTGTGTTTTGGTTTGACGCTCAGCGAGGTCTTTTTCGCGGTGACCGTGATAGTCAGCGTTGAGGTGGACGGTGCTGTGACGTCGTTTCCGGAGTAGGCCACGGTAATGGTGTGGCGCCCCACGGGCAGGTGGCTCAGTTTCAGTGTTGCGGTGCCCTTTTTGAGGGGAGCCGAGGCGAGGGGGGTGTCCCCCACGCTGGCAGTCACTGTTCCACTGATTGCTGCCTGTGAGGTGACTTTCACGGCGAGGCGGGCATCTTTACCGGCAGTTATCCGTGTGTCTTTCGCGGTGACCTTCACCTGTGAGGGTGCTGTTGGGGCATCTGGTGGAGCGACCTCCATGGTGGTGGCGTCCTCTTTGTTCCCTGCCTTATCGGTGGCAAACCAGGTGATGGTTTGCGCTGCCGCTGCGAGGGTCACGGGCTCGTTGTACTGCGCCCATTGCCCGTCATCGACCCGGTAGGTGATGCCAGCTAACCCTGATTCCTCATCAACGGCACGCATTGTGACGACCCGGGTTTCAGGGTTGATGTCAGCCCGCGACAGTGGGGCGCGGGCATCCACGTTCACGGTGATGTCCCGCAGGTCTGACTCATTACCAGCCTTATCAAAAGCCCGGAATGCCACGGTGTGCTGACCGTGATCACTGACCGTCGCAGTAATGGTGTCGTTGCCCTGTTTGCCGGTCACCCACTCACCGTTGTCCACCCGCCATTCGATGCGGTCCACGCCGCGGATATCACTGGCTGTTGCGGTGATCTCCAGTGGTGGTGCGTACCATCCGTTACCGACGGGTTGTGGGAGTTCCGCTAGGTCGATGGCGGGTGGGGTGGAATCTTGGGTTTCTAACCTGATGAACGTCACCGAGTAGGGGTCCAACGCTGCCGTGAACTCGTTACCAACATCATTACGCGTGGTGGTAACCGGTGCCACGTTATCCGGTGTGGCTTTGGTGTTCACCGCCCCACGGTCTCCGGCAAGTGTTGTCACTGTGGCGTTGTCCCCCACTGTGACGTCGTTGACCTGCACGGTTGTGGTGTGGTGGGCGTTGGAAGTGTTCACCAACTTCACCACCAGGTCACCAGTGTCCGTGTCCCGTGACACCCCGGAGAACAGTTCTTGGGTTTGGGCCGTGTCACTGTATTCCAGGTGCAGTTCCCCATCGAGGTACAGCTTGACGGTGCGTTCAGAGACCTCAATACGCAGGGTGTAGGTTTTCCCGGTTTCCAGTGAAACGCCTTCTTTGGCTTTCACCTCACCAGAACGCCCACCTTGGGCTTTCTCCAACACTGAACGGGTGTTGTTCCACCCGCCAAGGTTCCACCAGAAGTACTCATCTGATGCTGTTGCACCAAACCCAATAAGGAACCCTTCGTCACCTGATTCTTTGGTTGCTTCCACCTCAAGGGTGTAGTTGTCCCAATCTTTGGAGTAAGCGTCAGTAATGATGGCTCGGGCATCTTCAACAGTTGCATCGGATTGCCGGTACCCACCGTCAGCGAGCGCCCACGTTCCGGTGACTGGGCGCCACGCGGAAGCGTCGGTGAAGTCTTCGGTGAAGAGGTTGGTGCCGTCATCACCGGTGACGGTGATGTTGTCGTAGGTTGCAGCGGTTTTCCAGGTGGACAGGAAAATTCCACCGTTGATGGGTGTTTCTGGGATGTGCCCACCTGATTGGGTGGATGGAACAATGGCGTCGCCGTGGTTGTCGGCGAACATTTTTTGCACCCAGTAGTTTGGGGTCACCCATGATTGGTGGTTGTTGAACCAGATGGCGTCTGGTGACCATTGGACGTGGTCTTCGTTGGCGAACAGTGGCGCGTAGGAGGCAAGTTTGACGATGTCTGAGTTACGTTCCAGCGCGATCATGTAGGACGCTTCAGCGACAGCGTTAAACATGGTGTTGCCCCGTGAAGCGTATTCACCAAGAAATACTGCTGGGCCTTCGCGGTCGTAGGTGTCGTACCTGTTGTGGTTGGACAAGAACCACCCTGGGTCGTTGTAGTAGTGTTCATCAACCATCGCGACGCCTTGTTCGCGGTTGAAGTCCCACAGTTCATCAAATCGGGTACCGGCGTCATCAGGCCCGGAGTTGGAAATGATGGTGATGTCTGGGAATCGTTCTTCGATGGCGTCACGGAACGTGGGGAAGTTCGCCTCGAAGGTTTTGGTGTTTTCTTCGTTGCCGAGCCCAATGTAGGGCATGTCGAAGGGCTCAGGGTGGCCGAGTTCCGCGCGGATCGCACCCCAGGTGCTGTCTGTTGGGCCGGTGGCAAATTCGATGAGGTCAAGGGTGTCGTTGACCCACCGGTCGATCATTTGTGGGTCGGTCATCTCGGGGATGGTCGAGCCGCACCCGTTTGCCCCCACTGACACAACGGGCAGGGCAAATGCGCCGAGGTCTTCGGCGAGGAGGAAGTATTCGAGGTACCCAATTCCGTAGGACTGGTTGTAACCCCAGAAATTCCAGTTGGTGGCGCGTTCTTCAACGGGCCCAATGGTTTCTTTCCACTGGTAGGTGCGTTTGCGGTCGGTGTAGCCGGACTCTTCGTAGCTTTTGAAGGTCCCGACGTTGGTGACACAGCCGCCAGGGAACCGCAGGAACTGCGGGTTCATGGCGTCGAGCTTCTCGGCGAGGTCTTTACGGAGCACAGATTTTCCGTTGACCGGCCCTTCCCAGGTGTCTGTAGGGAAGAGTGACACCATGTCGAGGGCCAGTGTGCCTGCTGCGCTGGTGGTGACGTTGAGGCGCCCTGTGGTGGTGTCACTGGTCGCGGTGAGGGTCACGGTGTGCTGCGCCCAAGTGTTGTCCCCTGGGACGGTCAGTGTCCCTGTTGCTGCGGTGGTGTCCCCTGACGCGTCGGTGACGGTGACGTTCAGGTTTTGCGCGGTGTCGCTGCGCGCCCACACTGAGAAGTCGTAGGTGTCCCCCTTGATGAGGGTGATCCCAGTGTTGTATCCGATGTTGCGGATACCAGCGCCGGGCCCGGCAGCGTTAATGGTCAGGTAGTTGCGGTTAGAGTCGTTGAGCCGCCCGTCATCGTTGACCACGGTGATGTCCCCGGCAGCGGTGTCACCTGCGGTGACTTTTTGCCATGCTGTGAGTGCGTTGAACGATGCGTTGTCTGCGGTGGTGAATTCAAAGGACCGGTTGCGGATGAGCTCGGCATATAACCCGCCATCTGCGGCGTAGTTGATGTCTTCGTAGAACAGGCCGTACAGGTCTGGTGATGTTTCGATGAGGGTGTCGTCACCGTCGATGGTGAGGAGGGAATCTTCAGCGAACGTCACCGAGTTCACGGCGAACCGCGCAGCACCGTCCCTGTCCCCTAACGTGAGAACAGCACCGTCACCAGCAGTGACACAGTCGGTGTCACTGGTACACAGGGTGACCGTTCCCCCACCAGCATCGTGAAGGGTCAGCGGTTGTGGTGTGCCCTGTCCGGACAGGGTCAGGGTGTTGTCGGTGACCACGATGTGTTGGTCGGCAACTGTTGCGGTGAACGTATCGCCGTCACGCGCATCGACGGTAATAATTGCCGATGCCGCCCCCGGTTCCGAGGTGACACGCAGCCCGCTGTCAGTGACAGTGAGACGCCCACCGGTCGTGGGCGCCAGGGTGAACGCGTCTGGCGGGTTCACCGACCCCGGCGGAGCTGTTTCAAGAGCGAAGTAGTCAAATGATGCGGCCAGTTCTGTGCCGTCTTGTGCGCCCAGTGCGTACAACCCGACCTGGGTGACATCAAAAGTGACCGCTTGGGTGTGCAGTGTTTGCCACTGGGTGTCTGCCCACAAACTGCTGGTGAGAGTGTCCCCTGAGCGTTGAATTCTCAGGGTTTCTGAAGCAGAGTTGGGGCGGTCCTCAAAGTCAGCTGCACTAAAAACGGCGGCTGTCTCCACATCGGTTTCCACCGCGATGCCGCTGGGCGTGAGGCCACCAACGAACGTGAGACCGGTGCGAACATAGTTGTCCAAGTCGCCCATGGCAATCAACCCGGCACCTTGGTACACGGTTGCAACCTGCGCGGATACCTCAGTGACGGCGGTGAAATCCCCAGCCGGGACATCCATGACAAAAATGTTCTTTGCCGTGTTGTCGCTTTGGTAAGTATCTCCGCGTGGTGCATTGATCGTGAGGCGTGACTCTGCTGTGTCTACCGCCCACTTTGAGGTGTCTTCGTTCAGGATCTGCCACTGTGAGGACAGGTCAGCGTCGAAATCGTCAACAACCGGGACACTGGCGTCCGGGGTGTTGCGCATCATGTTTGCTTGGGTGGGAAGTGTTGCGAGAAGGGTGGCAGATAGTGCTGCCACCAGCGTTATTGCCGTAGTTCGGGCAGCCTGACGTGCTTGCCCCCTGCGATGTACTCTCATGCACGTGCCTTCCATCATGTATGTCGTGGACGTGACGCACTCAACCTCATTGTTCAGTGTGAGGAGAGTGACGGAACTTCAGGCACCATGAGAAAATCACAGTGCCTCTCCTCCTCAAATTTCGGAGAGCAAAACGGGTGCCAATGGCCCCGTTAGCGTGCCCCTCACCGGACCCCAAGTTGCCGCTTCGGCCGGTGAGGGCACGTAACTTCACGGTCGTGAACCGCTCACCTCACTTTCTTGCGCGCAATCGCGCGCTGCAACAGAACAAACGCGAGGAGTACCACTCCGATGAACACCTTCGTCCACCAGGAATCCAACCCCTCACGGGCGATCATGACCTGGATCAGGCCATACACAGTGACCCCAAGGAACGTGCCTAGCACGTAGCCAGCTCCCCCGGTCAACACAGTCCCACCGATGACTACAGCGGCAATGGCATCAAGTTCCATGCCGATTCCGGTGAGGTTAAAACCGGACTTTGTGTAAAAGGCGAACAGCACTCCGCTGATACCCGCACAGGTTCCGGAAATCACGTACACCCACAGTGTGGTGCGCCCAGCGTTCAACCCCATCAGTTGGATGGCGTTGCCACGGTCACCTACCCCCACCCCATACACGGTGCGACCAAAGCGGGTGTGATGCAGCAACAGGTACGCCACGGCGAGCACGGCAACTGCCACGAGCATCGAGGAGTTGATTTTCCAAATGTCGCGGCCTTCACCAAACTTCAACGACCACCCAGCAAGCGCAGAAAACCCATCGTGATCGATACCCACCGACTGCACAGACACCACGTTCGCTAACCCGCGGGCCAAGAACATGGCAGCCAGTGAGGCTATGAAGGGTTGGATGGAGAAGTAATGAACCATCACCCCGATCATGAACCCAAACAGAGAGCCAATTCCCACAGCCAACGGCAGCACAATCACCAGCGGCAACCCCGTAGGGAGCAGGGTGGCAATAACCAAACCAACCAGGGCAACAACCGCCCCTACGGACAGGTCAATACCGCCAGTGAGAATAACAAACGTCATCCCCACCGCGAGCACAAGCAGATATGAGTTATCAACAAACAGGTTGGAGAACAGTTTGATGGATACAAAGTCACGCCGCTCAGTGGAGTAACGCATCTGCCCAATAACCAGCATGAGGATCAACGTGACGAGGGTGCCCATGAGCGGCAAGGTGGAGGGTGTTGTCATGCGATGCCAGAGCTTCGCGGCACGATCACCCCAGGATCGCTGCGGGGAACCAGCACCCTGTGGTGCAGGGGTTGTGGTCACTGTTGGTGCGGTCATGAGACAGCCACCTCCTTGCGTGGGTCATCAGCAGAGCTGGTTGATGCGGTGGTTGATGGCGCAGAGGGGGGTGTTTTAGTCCGCATGCGCCCGCCCGCTTTATGCAGCCAGGTGCGTAACTCGGGTGACTGTGCGATACATACCGCGATGATGACAATTGCCTTAAAGAGCGGTGTGATCTGGGAAGGGAGGTGGAAAATGATGACAGCACGTTCAATGGTGGTCAGGATCAAAGCCCCAATGACGGTCCCCGAAAGGTAGAACTTTCCACCTGACAACAATGTGCCGCCCAGGACGACACACATAATGGCGTCCATTTCTTTCATGAGGCCAATATTGTTGGCGTCTGCCGCCATTGTTGGAGCCCCATAGACGATGCCCGCCAACCCGGCAAGTACACCGGCAAGCGCGTAGGCAAACCACGTAATACCGCGTGAGTTCACACCAGCTAAGCGCGACGCTTCGCGGTTAATCCCGATGGACTCCAGCATCATGCCTAATGCGGTTCGGCGAACGATGACCGCCACAATGACAAACACCACCGCGGCAATAACCACCGGGGTAGGTAAACCAAACACTGAACCAGACCCAATAAATTTAAAGGGCGCCGATGTCACCGTGGTGATTTGCGCTTGTGTGATGAGCATGGCGATACCGCGGCCCGCCACCATCAGGATCATGGTGGCGATAAAAGGTTGAATCCCCAACACTGACACAAGGAATCCATTGAACATTCCGCACAGCAAAGCCACGCCAATACCCAACGCCACCGCAGCCATCACAGTGGGGACTTCGCCTGCGCTGGCACTGCCCTGAAGGTAAGTCAGTGACACGGCCAGGCTGATGGCCATCACCGCACCAACGGACAAGTCAATACCAGCGGTGGCGATGACAAGCGCCATCCCAAGGGCAAGCAGCAGCGGGGTGGCAGCAGTACGCAAAATATCGATCGGTTGACCAAAGAGCGCACCATTACGCACATCAATAGACAAAAAGCCTGGGCTATTGATCTGGCATGCGAGCAATAAAACAATCAAAGCAACAACGGGCCAAAAAAGGCGGTGGTGCCACACGGCACCGACAATCCGTTGCACAGGTGAGGTAGTCATGCGTTGTGCTCCTTGGTCACGGTCGCGTGAGTCGCTGGCTGAGCGGCGTCGCGGGGTTTCGCGTCGGTCAGTGCGGCGATCGCGTGGAGAATGTCGGTTGAGGTCAACGTGTGCTCAGCGTTATCCAGATCATCGGTGATGACACGATCTTTGAAAATCAGCACCCGGTCTGACACCCGCAGCACCTCTTCAAACTCCGAGGAAATAAACACAAAGCCCATTCCCTCACGAGCTTGTTCAACAACAAGCCGTTGAATATCAGCTTTCGCACCAATGTCGATGCCACGGGTCGGTTCATCAAGAATCAACAGTTCAGGTTGGGTAGCTAACCACCGTGCGAGCAAAACCTTCTGCTGATTTCCACCTGAGAGGTTACGAATCAGCATGTTCGGGTTCGCTGGGTAAATGCGTAAAGCGGTGAGATAGCGCTCAACGATGGTGTCGAGTTCAGCTTTGGGGATGGGCCGCCACACTCCTCGCAAGGACTGCAGCGCCAGGGCAATATTCTCCCGAACAGTGAGGTCCCCAATGATGCCTTCTTTTTTGCGGTCCTCAGAGGAGTACACGATGTTGTTCTTGAGCGCAGTTTTCGGGTCATTGATGGGGGTTGGTTTCCCACGCAGGCTTGTTTCACCGTGTTCTGGGCGGTCAACGCCAGCCATAAGTCGCGCTGTTTCGGTACGACCAGACCCAAGGAGCCCAGCAAGCCCCACGATCTCTCCAGGGTGGACGGTGATGTCAACGTTCTCGACTTTCCCGAATTTCCCTAACCCCGCAGCCTGATAAATAGGCGTCGCATCCTGTTGCGGATCACGCCGCTCAGAGGTTTTGTCAATCTTTTCGAGTTCCGCCCCTGAACGCCCAATCATCTTCTCGATGAGCTGCAGTCGAGGCAGGTCACTGACCATGTATTCACCAATGAATGAGCCGTTACGCAACACGGTAATACGGTCGGAGATCTCGTAAATCTGATCCAAAAAGTGTGACACGAACAAGATAGCAACCCCTTGGTCACGTAACTCACGGATCACAGCGAAAAGCTCGTCAACTTCTGCTTGTTGAAGGCTGGACGTTGGCTCATCCAAGATCAACACTTTTGCTTGCACAACGGTGGAACGCGCGATGGCGCACAACTGCTGAACAGCAATGGAATGTTCAGAGAGTTTGCTGGATGGGTCGATGTCCAAATGCAACCGGGCAAGGAACGTGGCCGCCTGCGCTTTCAGCGCACGCCAGGAAATGAATGGCCCAAACCGGGGTTCGTGCCCCAGCATGATGTTTTCCGCAACCGAGAGGTTCCCGCACAGGTTAACTTCCTGATAGACCGTGGAGATCCCCGCTTTTTGTGCGGCATCTGTACCGGTGATTCGCACTGCTTTACCGTCAATGTTCACAGTGCCAGCAGCTATTTGATACACCCCCGTGAGGGCTTTAATAAGTGTGGATTTTCCGGCCCCATTTTCTCCCATGAGTGCGTGCACCTCGCCGGGGAAGAGGCGGAAACTCACGGAATCGAGTGCTTTGACTCCAGGAAATTCGATGGTAATCCCGGTCATTTCAACAACCGGGGCGTGGCCTGATGGGTGCGACATGCACGCCTTCTTTCTACGTCGCTGTAGAGGTGGTGTGGTGTGGTGCGCTCGCGGGAAATAGCCGGGGCGTGGTGGACACGCCCCGGCTCATGACGTCAGTACAGGCGGGCGTCAAGTTCCTCTTGGGTGATGCTCTGGTCGAAGGTTTTGTCCACCACAACTGTTTCGAGTGGGACGTCTTCTTCAGCGACTACCTGCTTGATGAGTTCGGCAAGCTGGTCACCAAAGACTGGGTTGCATTCAACGACGTAGTTGAATTTGCCGTCTTTGAGGGCTTGCAGGCCATCGCGAACAGCGTCCACTGTGACAATCTTGATGTCTTCGCCAGGGGTGAGACCCGCAGCTTCGATCGCTTCAACAGCGCCCAGGCCCATGTCATCGTTGTGCGCGAAGATCATGTCCATGTCTGGGTAAGCCTGCAACGCGGCTTCAACAGCGACTTTACCTTCGGCACGCGTGAAGTTACCTGTTGCTTCACCGATGATGGCGTCGGCGCCAACTGCGGCTTCGAACCCTTCTTCACGGTCAACTTGAGCACCCGAACCCAGGGTGCCTTGTAGTTGGAAGATCTTGGCATCTGGGTGGTTTTCTGCAACCCATTCCCCAGCCATTTCGCCTTCGAGCCGGAAGTCGGCTCCAATCCAGGTGACGTAGGGGTCCTCGACGGTTGTGGTAACGGTGCGGTCTACCAAAACAACGGGGATGCCGGAGTCTTTGATGTCTTGAAGGACCTCATCCCACCCGGTTTCAATAACGGGGGAGAAAGCGATGACATCAACATCTTGGTCGATGAAGTCGCGCAGAGCCTTGATTTGGTTTTCTTGTTTTTGTTGGGCGTCAACGAAGGTGAGGTCGAACCCAGCGTCCTCGGTGAGGCTCGCCTTGACTGATTCTGTATTCGCGGTTCGCCATCCGCTTTCGGCGCCGAGCTGTGAGAATCCCACCCGGATGGTGTCGGAGTCACCTGACCCGCCGTCGCCTGAGGCCCCTTGTGAACATGAGGCAAGTGCAAGTGCGCTGACCGTTGCCGCAGCCAGGAGCCCCGCCCGCTTGCTGAATGTGCGGAACATATCTCCTCCTCGAGAAATGGGTCTCGCCCACCGTTGGACAAGACATGAGCAATGTTAGCGTTAACATGCCAAAGCGCAAGGCTTCTTTTTCTAACGTTTTGGTTACGGGCTTTTTTGTCGAATCGATTCAGCAAGCACTTCCCCTGCGGAAATGGTGTGTCGCGGGGTCAGGGAATCGCAGCCAAACAGAATTAATCCGGCTCACGAGTTAATGGAAAACCAGCTTGAAACTGATTCGCCCGAAGCATGGGCACAACTCCCCACACTTCTTGCCGCTTCTGTTTCATCCACCGTCTCACGAAGAAAAACGGTCGAGGTTCGACTGGGAAAGGTCGCTAACAGCGCAAACACTTCTCAAACATCACCCATCGGCACCACTCACCACCCCCGCCGCGGAACACTAAACACGAGCCCACAGGCCACACGGAAGCCCTTGCCCTGCCGTGAAAACCTGATGAATTCGTGCTTTCCGTAGCGCGTATACCCTAACTCTCTTCACCGCGCACGCTGAGCATCGTCGTTTGTTTTTAGCACTCCACTAAACACACAACAGGTCTTGACAGAGAAAAAACAGCGCCCATAATGTTAGCGCTAACATCATGGATGTTTACGTTACCATCGGGGCAGTGGCGCCCTGATGAACCGGGTTCAACGATGACCCCGAGCCACAGAACGACCCCATCCACCGAAAGAGACGCAATGACGCGCACACGCAGCACTACACGCGCTGTTGCTGTCGCACTCACCTTGAGCTTGGCGGGCATCGTTGCCCAAGCACCAGCTCAAGCAGGCGGCAGTGACAGTCCCCAACCGATCCTGCACTACCCACTCGATGACACCAGTGGAACAACTGCCCGTGACGCCTCGGGCAACGGGCACGATGGCACAATTAACGGCTCCCCCACCCTCACCGGGGCACAGGGGTACACCCTTGACGGGGTCGATGACGCCATCAAGCTACCCAACAACATCCTGAGCGACCTGGACTCCATCACCGTGTCCCTTGACGTCCTCATCGACCCAGCCCAACAAACCCCGTACTTCATTTACGGCCTAGGAAACACCGCCACCAGTTCCGCAGGCACCGGCTATCTTTTCGCCACCGGAAATACCTACCGGACCTCCATCAGTGCAACGAACTGGTCCGGGGAACAAAACGTCAACTCCGGAGCAAACCTGCCCCGCGGGGTGTGGAACACCATCACCTACACGTTGGACGACTCAACAAACACTGCGATTTCCTACCTCAATGGACGTGAAGTTGCGACCAACACCAACGTCACCGTGACCCCCGCCAGCCTGGGGAATGGCACCACTACCAGCAACTTCATCGGAAAATCCAACTACACAAGCGACAAAAACCTACGCGGTTCAGTGAAGAACTTCCGCATCTACAACACAGCTCTCACCGCTGACGAGGTCGCAGAATTAGCCCCCTCAGATGCCGACATTATTGCCCGCGACCTGGAGGCACTTGACCTCGGCGACACCACAGGCGTCATCTCAAACCTGACCTTGCGCACCAGTGGTGTGGGAGGGTCGACGATCTCGTGGACATCGAGTGACCCTGGGGTCCTGACGAACCGTGGTGAGGTCACCCGGCCAAACGCCGGTGAACCCGATGCCACGGTCACTCTGACAGCAACCGCCACTCTTGGGAACACCAGTGACACCCGTGAGTTCACCGTAACGGTGCTTGCCGATTCCAGTGATCAGCAAATTGTTGATGCCGCCCGTGACACACTCACGGTCAACACCATTGATGACGTGAAGGGCAACATTACGCTGCCCTCTGAACATGCCCGCACCTCAGTAACCTGGGAATCAGCCAACCCCAGTGTTGTGAGCACGCAAGGCATTGTCACCCGGCAGCCACAAGCCACCACTGTCGAACTGACTGCAACGTTGACCCGCGGCGAAGCAACCACCACAAAGACCTTTACCGCTCAGGTGCGGCCAGCCTACGAGGTTGATGAGTATGAGGGGTACGCTTTTGCGTACTTCACGGGGGACAGCAAAGCCGGAGAGAACATTTTCCTTGCTGCAAGCAAAGGAAACAACGCCCTGCAATGGCAGGAACTCAACGGTGGAGAACCCATTCTGAAATCCACCAAAGGCACCGAAGGTTTGCGTGACCCGTTCATTATTCGCTCCCCCGAAGGTGACACGTTCTACCTCATTGCCACTGACCTTTCCATTGGTGGGGGCACGTCATGGGACGCTTCGCAACGCACCGGGTCACGACACGTTGAAATTTGGGAGTCCTCGGACCTCATCAACTGGTCAGAGCAGCGCCACGTTGAAGTATCGCCACCCGAAGCCGGTAACACCTGGGCACCTGAGGCGTACTACGACGAGTCCATTGGCGCATACATTTTGTTCTGGGCCTCGAAACTCTACGACTCGCAAGATACCGACCACACCGGGAACACCTACAACCGCATGATGTTCGCGGTGACCCGCGACTTCGTGACGTTCACTGAACCTGAAATTTGGCAGGATCAAGGGATGTCGCGCATCGACTCCACCGTTATCAAAGACGGCGACACCTACCACAGGTTCACCAAAGATGAAGGTGCCGGTGGAACCGGATGCTCGGACATCATTCAGGAACGTTCCACCACTTTGCGCGCTCAACTGGACGAGTGGGAGATGGTGACCAGTTGCATCGGGAAGAAAGCCGGAACGTCCGCTGTGGAAGGCCCAACCGTTTTCGCTGCGAACCCTGGTGACGTCAACGGTGAGTCGTTCTACCTGTTTGTTGATGAGTACGGTGGCCGCGGGTACATTCCGTTGGCTACTAAAGACCTCAACAACCCAGACTGGAAAGTTCCAGCCAGCTACGACCTGCCTGCCAAACCGCGACACGGCACGGTTGTCCCGGTGACAAAAGCTGAACTGAACGCCTTGACGAACGCACCGAGTGCGGCACCCGTCAATGATGAAGGGGAGATCCTGCGATACAGCTTTGATAGCCAATCAGGTAGCACCCTCACCGATGTTTCGGGTAATGGTGCTGATGCCACCGTTCAGGGCACAGCGCAATGGACTGACACGTCGTTGCAGTTCAACGGCACAAACACCTTTGTGGAGTTGCCGGACAACCTGATGACTGAACTTGATGAGATCACCATCGAGGCCGATGTTCGCCTTGCGGCTGGTTTAACGGGTGACTACTTCTTGTACGGGTTGGGAAACAGCTCGCAAGGCGCTGGGAATGGTTACATTTTTACCTCAGCGAACCGCAATAACTACCGGACCTCGATTTCACCGTCGAACTGGAACGGTGAACAAACCGCAGCGTCAGGCCAAGCGTTAGCCGCTGACACGTGGCACCACCTGACATACACACTCGCCGATGGCACCGCAACGGTGTACCTCAACGGTGTGGCAGTGGGAACCCAAACAGGTGTCACAACAAAACCTGGTGACATTGGTGGTGGAATCACCACCTCCAACCTGTTGGGGAAATCCCTGTACAGTGCGGACAAGTTGTTCGCTGGGCAGATGCGTGAGTTTGCGATCTACAACCGTGCACTAGATGCACGTGAGGTGTTGGGGCTTTCCGGCAACTTTGGGGCGCTCCTTGACGTCAGTGTGACAACACCGCAGGTGTTGGCCCACAACCCCATCATTGATGCGGAACAACGCACGGTGGTGTTGCCGGTAACGGCTGGCACAAACGTGAAAACGCTGGCACCTACGTTCTCCACCGCAGACTCAGTGACGGTCAACCCCGCTAGCGGTTCGGTTCAGGACCTTTCTTCACCGGTGACTTACACCCTGACTGGACCTTCGGGTACCCAGCCAGTGACGTGGACTATCAGCGCGGTTGAGGTCCGCACTCCGGTGCTACCAGGGTTGTACGCTGACCCGAACATCGCCGTTTTTGGCGACACGTACTACATCTATGCAACCAGTGATGGGTTCCCCGGGTGGGGTGGCAAGGAATTTTACGTGTGGTCCTCTAAGGACCTCGTGACCTGGAAACGTTCTGAGTCTCCGATTTTGACTCTTGACGGCGATGCAGGCGATGTTCCGTGGGCTGCCGGTAACGCATGGGCACCAACCATAGGCGAGAAGGATGGGAAGTATTACTTCTACTTCTCCGGGCACAACACGGCCCTGAACAGGAAAACTATTGGTGTTGCTGTTGCTGATAGCCCCACTGGTCCGTTCGTTGCCACTGATGAACCCATCATCCTCAACAATGAGGCCATCACCTCTGGGCAGGCGATCGACCCGGCAACATTCCACGACCCAGTCACCGGTAAGGACTTCCTGTTGTGGGGCAACGGGTCACCTGTGATGGCGGAACTCAACGCAGACATGACCTCCATCAAAGCAGACACCCTCACTCGTATGACCGGTTTAACGGACTTCCGTGAAGGATTGTTTGTCAACTACCGCAAGGGCATGTACCACCTGACCTATTCCATTGATGACACTGGTTCACCTAACTACCGGGTTGGTTATGCCACGGCAACAACTATCACTGGGCCGTGGACTTACCGTGGTGTGGTGTTGGAAAAAGACCCGACATTAGGAATTTTGGGAACCGGACATAACTCCGTGCTCAATGTTCCAGGGACCGATGACTGGTACATGGCTTACCACCGGTTTGCGATTCCTGATGGGGACGGCACCCACCGCGAAACCACCATCGACCGGGTGACGTTTGATGCCACAACTGGTTTGATGAACCCCGTCACCCCAACATTGGGTGGAGTGACAGCCCAGAAAGTACCTTCTCCCGACCCTGCTCCCGAACCGGAAGAACCCAAGGAACTGTCCGCAACACGACCTGTTGTTACTGGTCAAGCGGTAGTGGGAACAACCCTCACCGCTAAGACGGGGGCGTGGACTAAGGGAACCTCGTTCAGCTACCAGTGGTATGCCAACGGTAAAGCCATCAAGGGCGCCACAAAGAAATCCCTCAAACTCAGTTCCGCACGTGAGGGGCAACGCATCACCGTGAAGGTCACGGGCAAGAAATCGGGGTACACCACCCGGTCATTGACGTCCACGGCAACAAAGAAGGTGATGCGTGCTGCTACGCCGAAGATCTCCGGGAGCGTCAAGGTGGGTAAAAAGCTCACTGCGAAGCCAGGCAAGTGGACCAAGGGAACGACCTTGAGTTACCGGTGGTACGCCAATGGAAAAGCGATTTCCGGTGCGAAGAAGTCAACGCTGACAGTGAAAAAATCGCTTCAAGGCAAGCGCATCACGGTGGTGGTTACAGGTAAGAAGTCTGGTTACACCACGGTGTCGGCTGGTTCTGACCGCACAAAACCTGTGAAACGGTAGTCTTCTCGTTTCAGCAGGATGAGACGCACAAGGGCCGGTACCCCATTGGGGGTACCGGCCCTTGTTCATACTGTCTGTGCTACATACCTAGTGACAGGTATTAGTTGCGGTAGGTGACAGTCGATGCTGAGTAGTTGCAAGCGCTGGATGGGCCAGTGCTGATCTTCTTTGGTTCACCCTTGGTGACACCGTTGTACTCTTCGCAGATTGCGATCTTCTTCTTAGGGTCGTTCACGATAGTGACGTTCTTGATGGTGGCCTTGTCGCCAAGGTTGGAGTTGATACCAGCGATGGACAGTGCTGGGCCAGTTGCCAAGATGTTTGAGATTTCCACCGACCGCGCGTACTGCTTGGAGCAGTTTCCGCATGAACGGTAGAGCTTGCCAAAGTCCTCAACTTGGAAGTTCTTGATAACAACCTTGCCAGACCCATTGTGCTGGAAGACCTTGTCGTCAGCGGAGCGTGCGCCACCACCATTGACAGTCATCACGTGGTTCGACTCTTTACCCTTGTGAGTCGCAGCGTCTTCTCCGACGTTCTCCCACCACACGTTCTCGATGGTGCAGGTTCCCTTGCAGTGGATGCCGTCTCCGGCGCCATCACCAATGATCACGTTCTTGATGGTTGCACCATCTTCAAGTTCGAACATGGCGGGCTGGTTTTCGTCCTGGTCACCAGCTGAGATGCCGTAGTAACGGACCATCTTTCCATCAAAACCTGATTTTGGCACAGGGATCGTCTTGGAAACCTTGGTCTGCGAGCTAGCCTTTGGCCAAGAAGCGAAGTTTCCATCAGCGACACCAGTTCCGGTGCCAGCGTCGGTGCTTCCACCAGTTGAGCCGCTGGTGCTTACGGGGATGAGCTTCCACTGCTGGTTGAACTGGTTCTTGTCGCTCAACGCAGTCACTGTGGCGAAGTCAGCCTTTGAACGGTCTGTGACTGTGAGCGCCTTGGAAGACGCGTTGTTGATGAGGCGTTTGTGTGCGCCACCGTTTGAGTCAGCAAGCTTGAACTGCTGGTTCACACCGTTGTGCGCGGTGAACTGGCGGAATGGGGTCCCATCAGCAGTTTTGTTCTCCCACAGGTCAACAACCTTGCCGGAGTGACGGTTTTCCAACACGTACCATCCGCTACCAACGCTCTTGAAGCGCCACTGCTGCCAAGCGCCGTCGTTGCGGGTGAACTGCTGAATGACACCGCCGTCAGCGGTGGACCAGTCAGCAACTTCCATGACCTTGCCACTTTGGCGGTTCTCCAACACGTACCACTGGTTGGTGTCAACGCTAGCGGCCTGTGCTGGAGTCGCAACGGTGACGCCCACCGCTCCGGTGATTGCGAGCGCGAATGCTGCACTCCACGCTGCTTTCATGGTGCGCTTAAAGCGACTGGCTGTTGATGCCTGTCTCTCCATGGTTCCTCCTGTTGTCTATGGTTTACCCACCTGTGATGGGCCGTGCAGTGGTACTACGTTCCTTCAGTACCGGTGGTGGCAACCGTGGCTCACAGCGGTGGGGAAGAGGCTGTGAGCGGCCACGGTTGCCTGTTCACGGACACTACTCATGGCAGTAGGGGCAAAAAATGGGCACCGCTCACTAGGGCGGGTGCCCGGTTACTTGTCACTGTGGACTACTATCCACTGGGAATTGACGTCGTTGTGACCTGCGATTCCCCTTGAAGAACGCTGCAATGACGGGGATCCCGTCAGGTCTCTCACAGCGGGCCATGGCATTTTGTTCCGGGCCCGTGCGACTGTAGGGTACGAATTCGAAGGACCGTTAGTCACCGATGACTCGTAAATCATGGGGTGACGGACCCATCGTAAATTTATGACTTCTCAGTGATCAAGACACCCCTGCCGCTTTCACCCGAGCCCCAATGACTGCGGCGACCCACTCCACCGCCACTTGCCACCCCTGACCCCGAGGACAATTTATGCGCCCTGTTGGAATCCACCACGTCGAGGTGTGGGTCCCTGACCTTGAACGTGCTGGCAGCGAATTTGGTTGGGTGTTAACCACCCTTGGGTTTGAGAGCTATCAAACGTGGCAGCACGGTTTTAGTTACCGTCTAGGCACCCAGTACGTGGTGTGCGAGCAAAGCCCCCACTTGCAAGGGCTTGACCATAACCGCATGACTCCAGGGCTAAATCATTTAGCGTTGTGGGCAGACTCTCGCGATGTTGTTGATGAGATCGCTGTTGAGGCAACCAAACATGGTTGGACGCTGATGTACCCAGACAAACACCCGTATGCGGGCGGCCGCCACCACTATGCGGCATATTTGGAAAACAATGACGGTTTTGAACTGGAAGTTGTTGCTTACATTCCTGGTCGACGCTAACTCAGATCGCCACAGAAAACACTGCCACAGCTTTGTGCCCTCCAAGGTAATCCTTGGAGGGCACAATGCGTTACACGTCGAACGCGACGCTACGCAATCTCCCCCAGCCCAGCCCAGCCCAGCCCAGCCCAGCCCAGCCCAGCCCAGCCCAGCCCAGCCCAGCCCTTGCATCGTCACTCCTCCTCCCGCACACACCCGCGCATCGCCCCCCTCCTGCATGTGGCATGTTCTGGGACCGTGTGGCATATCCAGGACAGCACACTCAGTCCCAGAACATGCCACAAACAATCCTAAAGAAACCTTGCTAAAGAGATCTTTAGGATTGTAGGGTGTTGCCCATGAGCAACCCCACACCACCCACAACAACACCCCTCACCCAAGACCCCGAACGCATCCGCGCCATCACCCACCCGCTACGCATAACCCTGCTGGAATACCTGCGCGAAGTTCACCACGCCACCGCCACCCAATGCGCCGCCTTCACCGGCGAATCCGTCGCATCGTGCTCCTTCCACCTGCGCCAACTCGCCAAATACGGATACGTCGAACGCGCCGAATCCCACGGGCGCGAAAAACCCTGGAAACTCGTCTCCACCACAGTCACCGTCGCCGCAGACCCCACCCAACCAGACTCCGGGGCAGCAATCGGGGCGCTCGCGGACCTCGCCATCGAACGGGCATCACTGACTGCACGCAATAACGTGCAAGCGCTGGTGAACAACCCTGAACACTCAGTTTGGCTAGAACACTGCGTGGCAGCTGGCGCAAGCCTGTGGCTCACCCCCGAAGAGCTCTCAGAGATCACCGAAGCTTTCTTCACCACCTTGCAGAACTACGCGGACCGCGACACCGGCGAACGCCCCGCCGATGCTGGCCGCGTCCAGTTTTTCCTCACCGCCATGCTGAACACCTCATCACCACTAACACAACCACCCACCTCCACCACTGGTCCCCAAGGAGCACCTACCGATGTCTGACACGGCATCACTCCCCCAAGCACCCCGGACCAACCCGTGGGACATTCGCGGTTTTCGTGACCTCGCGTGGGCGTGGGTGCCCACAAATATCGCCGATTCCCTGATTTTCTTGGTGGTGGCCATCTGGGTGAAAGACCTCACTGGGTCCAACACCGCCGCAGGCCTGACATTCGTGATGCTGGGTGCACCAGCCTTCCTAGCTCCACTGTTAGGGCACCTGGCTGACCGCGTATCCCGCCGCAAAATCCTCGCCTGGTCAAACGCCATCATGGTGCCAGTTCTTGGCTCGATGCTGTTGGTTAACGACCCTCGTGACGTGTGGATTTTGCACGCCACACTATTCGCCTACGGCACGATGAACTACCTCACCGCCGCCGCGCAGGGTGGGTTGTTGCGTGACTTGCTGGACGATGCCCGCCTACCCGCAGGCAACGGGGTGCTGGCAACAATCGACCAAGCGTTGCGGTTGCTTGCGCCCTTAGGCGGCACAGCCCTCTACGTCGCGTTTGGGCCCGAGGTTGTTGTCATCATCACGATGTCTCTCTTCGCGATTGCGGTGCCGCTTTTTGTCAGAATCAACGTCCAGGAGGATAAAGATCCGGCCCTACCGCGCGGCAACTACCGCACCGAACTGTTCGCCGGTTTCCACCACTTATTCGTTACCTCACCACTTGCCTTAGCAACAGCAGTTATTGCTGTGGGGTTCGGGGCAACAGGGCTGGTCAACGTGGCCGTTTTCCCGATCCTTGAGTTTGGAATCGGACTACCGACAGCGATGCTTGGTGTGATTGTTCCGCTCCAAGGCATTGGCGCTGTGATTGGTGGTTTAACAGCGGCTCGGATCATCCGTGCACGCGGCGAACTCGCAACCATCATTATTGGTATGGCACTCCTCAGTGTCGCGCTCATACCTGCCGCGGCAACACAAAGCGCAGTGCTTGTCATTACAGGTATTACGGTGCTGGGGTGTGCGGTGTCCTGGGTTGTTGTGGGTTACATGACGATGCGTCAACGCCTCACCCCACCGCATTTACAGGGGCGCACATCGGCGGCAGCTAACGTCGCGATCAACGTGCCGCAACTTTTTGGGACCGTCACTGCCACAGCGCTTGTGGGGTTGATCGACTACCGGATTTTGGTGTGGGGAACTGTGACACTGTGCGCAGTAGCTGCAACCGCTGGAGTGATGGGAATGCTGTACGGGCGAACTACGCCACAGCAACCCCAAACAATGAACCCACCGCAAACGTCAACGCCAGAGTCAGAGTCCCACCTGTCAGAACACGAATCACAGCCCGTGTTGGCGCAGCCCCACCCAGACGAGCACCCACACCACCAGTAAGAACCAACGCCAGGAGAACAGCCACCACTGTTACTGGGATTTTCGCGGTACCGTCCACAACAACAACTGCGAGGAAAGGCAAGAGCGCCCCAGCAATAAACGCTAACGCCGATGCCAGTCCGGCGTGCCACGGGTTAACGATCTCATCAGGAGGTACGGGAACTTTCGAGGCGCGCTGAGCGTCGCGCGCCGATGACACAGAAACATATTCGCCCAGCGCCATGGATAAGGCACCGCCCACTAAAGCAGCTAAACCTGACGCAATAATCATGGAATTGTTCGTTGTTGCAGCCGCAACACCAACAACGACGGCAGCAACAGAAACAATTCCGTCATTCGCGCCCAGAACCCCGGCGCGAAGCCAGTTGAGATGGGCCGCTGACGGCCCGTGCTGGGTGTGCACGGCATCCTCGATCCGTTGTTCTGTGGAAGCATGAATTGTTGTCATACATTCATAGAATCACTAATTCCACAATAAAACTAGAAAGGAAAGCATTGCCTTATTGAATTCAGGTCAGCCTTACTGAGGAAAGCCTTTTCTTATTCTCGTTTACGTTCTCGTAGGCTTCATAGGGTAGATTCACCTGAGGTCCCGCCCCACACGTGAAAGACTCCCATGACGTTCCTCCGTCGCATTGACCCGTTCCTTGCCGCACTCCTTGGTGCAGTGCTGCTTGCATCGTTCTTCCCGGTATCCGGGAGCGCAGCCGAGATCTTCGACTGGGTGGTTGTTGCTGCGGTGGCGTGGCTTTTTTTCCTCTACGGTGTGCGGTTACGCACTGATGAGGCGATCGCTGCGGTGCGAGACTGGCGGCTTCACTCCGTGATCCTTGCCTGCACCTACGTGTTGTTTCCCCTCCTTGGGTTAGCGGCTCTCCTCCTCCCCGAGCAGGTTTTACCAGCTGACCTGGCACGCGGGTTTTTGTTCCTCACGCTCCTGCCCTCCACTGTGCAGTCCTCCATTGCTTTTGTTTCCATTGCACGCGGCAATGTGGCTGGGGCGATTGTTTCTGCGTCGTTTTCTAACCTTGCTGGCGTCATCATCACCCCGGTGTTGGTTGCTCTTTTCATGGGGGCGCAGGTGGGGTTCTCAGCAAGTTCCATTGGCAAAATTGGGCTGCAGATTTTGCTGCCCTTCATCGTGGGGCAGTTAGCGCGGCGGTGGCTTGCCGGGTGGGTTACCCGCCACCGTAAAGTCACCACGTTCACTGACCGGTCATCCGTTGTGCTCGTTGTGTATGCCGCGTTCAGCAAAGGGGTGGTTGATGGTATTTGGTCGCGGGTATCAATGACAGACATTGTTGTTGTTGCCCTGCTGTCGATGCTTGTCCTCGCTCTGGTTTTGTGGCTGACGTGGGCGGTTGGTGGGTGGTTAAAGTTCTCCCGCGAGGACCGCATCACTATTTTGATGTGCGGTTCAAAGAAGTCTTTGGCTACCGGGGTCCCCATGGCGACGGTGCTGTTCCCTGCCGCCACGTTGGGGTTGGTGGTGCTGCCGGTGATGATTTTCCACCAGTTGCAACTCATTGTGTGCGCGATTATCGCTAAACGGCTTGGCACACACGCTGACCCCATCACCGTGCGGGTGTGAAACCTGTCAGAAAAAACGTTGCCGTTCTCTACGCTGGGGGCGCACTGTGGTGTCATGACTCTTCACCACCTCACACACTGGGCTGACCCCCATCATGTGGATCAAGCGCTTTTACGTGCTGGGAATGCACTGTGGCATCGCGAAACAGCCGAGTATCACGGGCACACCGACTTTTGCGACCCTTTCGATGTGTTCCTCACCGAGGCCCAACGCGCGGAGTACTACGACCGTGACTTTGTTGTCATGACCGAAACCCCGGCACCCGGGGCACCCGCCAGTGGGGGCGTTGGGGGCCCTGAGGGGAACACCACCGTGAACCTCGGGGGCAGCGACTCAACGCCCGCTGTTGTCACTGGGTTTCTTCAGGTGTCATACCCGTTGAAAGACAACACTCACCTCGCGTTCGTGTGGATTGTTGCAGCTGAGCGCTCAACCAGTATCACGACGCAACTCCTTGCTGAAGCTGAGAAACTTGCCACTCAACGCGGACGCACCACCCTCATGGAATGGACCGACCACCGCGAAGCTGCTGATGGTGAGCCAGCGATGGAAGCCGCCACCGGGGTTGGGCGCATTAACCCCACAGATTCAGTGGCCACCGCCTACCTGACGAGCGGGTGGACACTAGAACAAACGGAACGCCACTCGATCCTGCAACTACCTGCCGATCAGGCGAAACTTGATGAGTTTGCGGCGGCAAGCCGCAGCGCCGCGCACCCCGAATACGACCTGGTGTGGTGGACGGACCGCACACCGGATGAGTTCCTTGACGGGCACGTGCGCCTCTCACAGGCGATGAGTACCGATGTTCCCCAAGGTGACCTTGATATGCAGGAAACCGACCAAACCCCTGAGCGGGTGCGGTACATGGAAGATTCCCTCGCAGCGACAGGCAAAGGCTACCTGGCTGTTGCTGCACGGCATATCGCAACGGGCGACTTGGCGGGGTATACCCGGGTGGATTACCCCTTTGACCGGCCTGAAGCGGTCTTCCAAGAGGCAACTCTTGTGCGTAAAGGTCACCGTGGTCACCGCTTAGGCATGTGGATGAAAGCGGACATGTTGAGCCGGTTGCAGGAGATCCGCCCCCAAGCAAGACGGCTACACACGTGGAACGCATCGGAAAATGACTACATGTTGTCCATCAACATTGCGTTGGGTTTTGAGTTGCACACCGTTGAAGCTGCCTGGCAAAAGAAAATCGCCTGACCTGCAATGAAGCCCTAGTTCGCACATGCGGACTGGGGCTTCATTTATGCCCAAGGGCTCACCCATCTACACGCCAAAAATATGGGGAGTCCAACCACTCCCCCGTTGACACCCGTGTATCTTTCGTTACCGTTCCGTTATGTTGAGGGCTCTCGCAACACCACGTGCTGATCGATCGGCGCGTCGCCGTAAGCGCACCACGGATGGTCCCCCGCTCGGCGAATCACTGTGGAACGCACCCGCGCTCCACACGAAGATCGAAGGGAACAATGATGCGAAGACTCACTCAATGGGTGGCCTGCGCCACCACTGGCACCGTCGCAGCGCTGGGAGGCGTTGGGCTTGCCGCCCCCGCTCACGCTGCTGGGCCTGACGTTTTACCCATCACCATCGCGAACAATTCCGGGTTGAACGATGACGTCCACCTTTACGTCCTTGGCACTGACCTCGCCTCAGGGAAACTGGGTTGGGTAGACGCCGCTGGAACGTTCCATGCCTGGCCTGCGGGGAGTAACCCGCCGTCAGCCGCACCCGATGCATCCATTGACGGAACCACCACCGGCAAAAGCACCACCCTGAAAGTACCGCGCGGATTCTCTGGGCGCGTGTACTTCTCCTTCGGTGAGGAACTGCCGTTCTCTCTCACCCAGGACGGGCTGGTTCAACCCGCCCCCTGGGCGCCCGGCGACCCCACCGAAGACATCTTGTTCGATTGGACAGAGTTCACCTACAACGACGCCGGCCTGTGGATCAACAGCTCCCAAGTAGACATGTTCGCTCTGCCCCACGCGGTTTCTGTGACCGGGGCTGACGGCAAAACATCCACCACCGGGCAGGTTGTTCCCGGCGGGCGCGAAGCTGTGGTTGACACCCTGGCAGCGGACCCAGTGTGGGCTGGGTCCGTGATCACCCGTGACGACGGTACCGTGTTGCGCGTGCTGGCACCGGGCAAAGCGGCCAGCGTTGGGTTGATGAGCAAAAACTACCTTGACTCCTACATTTCCACCGCGTGGGCTTCCTACACGGACCGTGACCTGAAGGTCACACCGTTTAGTGACCGCCCTGAGGTGACATTCACCGGACGGACCAGTGGCTCAACGATGCGGTTCACCGATTCCAGCGGGGCAACTGTTGCGTCGTTTGATCGCCCATCATCTGCCGATGTGTGGGGTTGCGACGGTGCGCTCCACGCACCAAACGATCAAGTGGTTGGGCCCATTGCCCGCACACTGTGTGCGGCACTCACCCGCGGCACGTTGGGTGACAGTACTGCTGAACCAGTGACCGACGCCGCGAAGTTCTACCAAGGTGACGTTGTCAACAAGTACGGCAAAGCCGTCCACGCTGCGATGGAAGATGGCCGTGCCTACGCGTTCGCTTTCGACGACGTTGGCGCATTTGAATCCCTCGTTCACAGCGGCAACCCTGTCAGCGCACGCCTTGAACTGTCGTCCGTCACCGGTGAAAGTTCTGGCGGAGGAACAAACAACCCAGGTGACGGCGCCGACAACGGCAATGGCGACAACGATGGTGGCGACAGTGGCGACACCGGTGGTAGCGACGGTCCAGGGGCAGGCTCTGGTGACGGTGACGGTTCAGGGACTGGTGACGGATCAGGCAACACCACGAAAGGTGTTGCCCTTGTGAGCAAACTGAATGACAAGTGCCTGACGGTACCCACTGTGAGTGGCGCATCGGGCTCACCGATTGCGCGTTTCGCCGACGGGCAGCGCGTCAACATGTGGGACTGCGTGGGCGGCAACAGCAAGCAGTGGACCTTCACTGATGGCACCGTGCGCACCAACAACAATCTGTGCCTTGACGCTGCGTGGGGTGGCACCAAGAACGGTACCCCCGTGCAGATTGCGACCTGCTCGGGGAACGCCGCCCAACAGTGGGTGCTCTCTGATGCCGGTGACCTGGTGAACCCGCAAGCTAACAAGTGCGTTGACATTGTTGACCGCAAAACTGGTAATGGCGCCGCACTACAACTGTGGGAATGCTCTGGCGAATCACACCAGAAGTGGTCAAAGAAGTAACCACACACCGGTGAACAGGACATTCACAACCGTGTGACCGCGAATCACGGTGGGCCTATCTCATAACTTTTGAGGTAGGCCCACAGTCATGTGCTGCCTCATAACGCTGCCCCTGTGGCGCAGCCTCGGCGCTAGCCGACTTGATGCCACGACTCTTGACGCCGTTGATGCGCAGCTTTGGAAAGCAACGGCTGCCGTGGGGGTAAGCCGTGGCGTTGCCGGTATTCACGGGCCGTGATCGAATGCGCGAAAATCGCGTGGTGGGCGAGACTGTGTACCCAGTGCCCACACTCATGGCACTTCACGAGCAGGTCGTCCTCATCTAACAGGCCGAATCTGCCGAAACCATCAGGAGAGCCATGACGCTGCAGATCTTTAGTTGCGTCAGGCGTGGGTGAGGAAAATGGGCTACCACGCCGCGCCTGCTGATAGTGACGATTACATAACAATCGCGCTCTTACAGGTGATGGACATCCTTCAACACGGCATACTTTCTTTTTCAACAACACGCTCACCCCCTTGTGATATAGCAACAAACAATGCATGTAAAAACACTGATGCGTTTAAGTAGTTCGCCAAGAAAGTAAAGTTTTCAAGCGAACTCCTTAACCTTCACTCTATGTCAAGGCGCATCATGAATCATGTTGCACGGGGGCGGAAAACGAAGGATCACCCGCACTGAGGGTGGTGTGGCGTTGGCGACTAGGAGATGCTTGATGGAGAAAGCCCCACGTGGCGGGCACTGAACGAACAGTACATACGCCACAAGCTACTTTGTGTTGTGCCTTTTTATTGCGGAGGAAATTGTGGCTCACGGGTTTGCACATGAAAGATGCACTGCGGTTGTTATTAGTAATTTGCAGAGCTTGCGCGTCCAAGCTCAAGAGGAGCTTGATCGAGCCAACCTCGAAACAACGTCGCAGATCGCTTTCGCTAAGCGAGACAAAGAATACCTCCGCAAAAAAGGTTTCTTTGTGCCGTTTGGTTCACAGTCGCCTCACATTGATTATTCCCGTACGCCACTGGGAATAAAACTAAAACAACAAATCGACGACGCTCCAGCGTAACGAACTCCCCGCACGCTCCCACGCATCGGCAAGCAGTCTGTCCGAGGCGCTGCCCGCCGCCTTTTTGCGGCGGTCACAGCCGTCAGCGCGCTGGTGAAGCATGCCCACTCATGACACTGCTGCCAGCTCTTTGCCATGCCGGTAGTCGCTGGGAGTCACCCCGGTGTGACGCTTGAAAGCAGTACTAAACGCATACGGGTTGTCATACCCCACCGTGCGCGCCACCGCAGCAACCGTGTTTGTGGGCGTAAGGAGCAGGTCACCGGCGAGAGTCAGGCGCCACCGGGTGAGGTAAGCCATGGGTGCTTGGCCCACGCCCGCCCGGAACCGCGCCGCAAACGATGCCCGTGACACATTCACCTGCCGGGCCAACCTCTCTACCGTCCACGATGCGCCAGGTTCCGCATGGATAAGCTCCAACGCGTGCACCACCACCGGGTCGCTGCACGCCAACCAGGTGTGGTGGTCTTGCCCAGCGGCGGTAGCAGACCACGCCCGCACAGTACTGACCACCAGGACATCGAGAAGCCGGTCAACCACGATTTGTCCCGCAGGGCCGTCGTGGGAAATCTCCTGAGCAAGCACATCAACAATGCTTGACTCGGCATGTTCCCGGCGCACCACAGCAAGGCGCGGCAGGGAACTGACCACCAACCCACCAACGTCGTCAGGCCGTTCATAAGTACCAACCAGCACGGTAGTGTCCCCCTGCTCAGCGTTACCCCACCGGCGAATCCCACGCCGGTACTCTTGCCGCAGGTCACGGCCATCCAGTGTGCGGCAATGTTGACCAGGATCAATAACGATGCTCGCCGGGCTTTGATCCGCATCAGTCAGGAGGTAGGGGTCTGGGCCGCGCACAAGCGCCACATCACCGGGGTAAAGGAGCGTGCCGTCAACGCACGTGGCGCCTTCCACCACGGCAATGACGGTCAGGGCAGATTCATCACGAATACTGATCCCCCACCGGCCACCCATATGCATCATGAGGGCAAAAGCGCGGGTAGCGCGCGGGCCAGCAAGGTAGTGAGCGAGAGGGTCCATACACAACATGCTAGACGATCACAAAGGTTTCATGGAGTATCACCTATTCAGCGTCTGACGATATTGGGGTGAAGTAGAGACATGAACACACTGATCCTCGGCGGCCCCGGACACACCGGCTCCCGCATCAACGACCGACTAACCGCCCAAGGCCACACACCACGCCTCGCATCACGACGCACCGGCTTCGACTGGAACAACCCCAACACCTGGCAACCAACCCTCCACGGCGCCACCGCAGCATACGTATGCTTCACCCCAGACCTAGCATTCCCCGGCGTCCCCGAAAAAATGGCAACCCTCGGCCACCTCGCCGCACACGAAGGACTCGAACGCCTCGTCCTCCTCTCCGGACGCGGCGAAGAAGGAGCCCGCCACAGCGAAAACGCACTGCGCGAAAGCGGCCTACCCACCACCGTGCTGCGCTGCTCATGGTTCCAACAAAACTTCTCAGAACACTTCCTCCACGGACCAGTAACCCGCGGCCACCTCAAACTCCCAGCCAACGACACCCCAGAAGCATTCGTCGACCTCGAAGACGTCGCCGACGCAGCAGTACACGCCCTCACCCACGACGAACCCGACAACAACACCTACGAACTCTCCGGCCCAGAACTCCTCACCTTCACCCAAGCAGCAGAAATCCTCCACAACGCCATGGGCCGCCCCGTCACCTTTGAAACAGTCGACGTCCCAACATTCGTCGCCGACCTCACCCAAGACGGCGTACCACCCGAAGAAGCAGAACCCCTCGCCTACCTCTTCACAGAAATCCTCGACGGCCGCAACGCAACACTCACCAACGGCATCCAACGACTCCTCGGAAGGCCACCAGCACCCTTCCACGCCTACGCACAACGCACCGCCATGGCCGGAGCATGGGGATGATCAACACCATCACCGTGGTGGGAACAGGACTACTCGGCGGCGTCTACACCGCATTCACAGTCATGGTGATCCCAGCTTTACGCCAACTCAACAACACCGACGCCACCACAACCATGAACCACATCAACCGGGCAGCCGAAAGCGGCCCATTCATCGTCCTCTTCGCCGGAACAGCAATCACCACAACCACCCTGGGCATAACAGCACTACAACACGGCAACACAACAGACCTGATCGTCGCAGGGGCCTCCCTGCTCACCACAGCCATCACCATCGCCGCGAACGTCCCCCTCAACCGCACCCTCAACACCCAAGGAGCCCACTACTGGCCCCACTACGCACAACACTGGACCAGATGGAACACACTCCGAGCACTCGCCGCCGCAGCATCCGTAGGGGTAGCTGCGGTGGGCTTGGGCTCCCGATAAAGCCAAAAACAGAGTGCAACAGTGCACTCCACGCGACGATGCTGCTCGATCAGTAGCATTCAGGTTCACAGACGGGTGGGTCTTGCGCGTACTCGGTGATCCACGGGTCCCCCCTTGACTGCCCAACCCTACCGAGGGCATTGAAGCACCTTTTATTTACTCAACGGCGCTTCCTCGCACTCGTGCGGGGTGGTTTAAGATCATCGAACACGTCATGCCGCGCCGTAAGATACTCACGGAAGAACGGTAAAGCATACTCAACGCGCCCATGACCGGTCGCCTTGATCAACCCCTTAGCGATCAGTTGCGCCCGTTGTCTCGAAGTGGACGTGGAGGACTTTTTGCCAAGGATCTGCGCTATCTCGGTAGCAGAGTTCGCGTTCCGCATAGCTAGAAGGTACTCAGTGAGGTTTGGACTGAGCCCGGCAGTCTCATGGTCGTGAACTGCCTGAAACAGCCTTTCTTTCGCTTTGTCCATGGCCTGGTCAACAACGTCTTCCTTGCCCTCAAGGGTCCACTCGTTTTCTCGGGCGGCACGGAACAGTTCGTGGCCTGCCGACTGCACAAAAAATGGATATCCGCCGGTGGTCTCAGCGATTTCTCGAAGGGTCTGGCGCTTGACTTTAACCTCTGCACGCTCAAGAGGTTCCGATAGCGCAGTCAGCGCCTCCTCAGTTGTCAGGTATCGAGTTGTCATTCGCTCGGCCCTGCGGAGGAAGGTTAATACATCGCCATTTAGCACGTCTTTGACAGCTTCGGGGAGCCCTGCCGCGACAAAAGCAACGGGTAGCCCACGGCGGAAGGCGTGCTGCACAACTTGAACGATAGGCACAAGATCGTCCTCGTACCCAAGGTGGACTTCGTCCAACGAGACCAGTAGGCCACGCTCTTGTTTGTCTAACTCGGCGGCAAGATCGAAAACGAGGGTCCTGACCGTTTCTTTCACGGGATACGCCTCATTTTTCTCACGGTTCACCCCGCCACCGACGAACGGAAAACTAAGCCCGGAGAAGAACGCTTCGGGCTTGGGCTTTTCCGTCGCAAGGATGCGAGGAAGCACAGACTCAACAAGGTCGTCCACTAGTCGCGCGCGCAGGGTCTCGGAGATAACAACCCAATCACGCTTAAGAGCCTCTTCTTCGAAGAGGTTGAGGGTCACCGTCTTGCCTGTCCCTCTATCCCCGGTGACGAGGATTGCACGGCAAGGACTACCCGGGCCCGAATCAAGAGCCTCGGCAAAGTCCTCAACAAAGAGTTCACGACCAACAATCTTGGGTGGTGTGATCCCGAAAGCTGGAGTGAACGGGTTGGGTGTAACGGCCATGAAGCCCCCTCGGTATAAGTCGGGATAATTATACAGACTTATACCGAGGCAACGAACTGTGGATCACAGTTACCTGTAAACTGCGCATTTTTTGTGAGCCACAGCAACTCTCAAAAAGTGTCAAGCAGTCACCTAGAGCTGTTTTAGGAACTTCTAAGTTTTCTTAACCATTCTCAGCCCGCTACAGAGAGGGCGTTCCTGACCAAAACACACTCAAGCCAAACCCTTGTGAACCCCGTACCACCCGCACCACCGGTACCCTCGTCATCACAACAATGCGGCCCCTACCTCGCATCAACAAAAGTCATTACCGCGCTCGATGAGCTTCTAGCGTCTTCCAAACTACCCGCCAACCGGCTGCGGCGGGCTTGGGCTCCCGATAAAGCCAAAAACAGAGTGCAACAGTGCGCTCCACGCGACGACGCTGCTCGATCAGTAGCATTCAGGCTCACAGACGGGTGGGTCTTGCGCGTACTCGGTGATCCATGCGGGTTCACTCTCAGTGGTGAACGTGTACCCAGCCCATAACTCCAAAACCCGGTCAACGGATTCACTGGGCTGTGGCACCTGAGGTGGGGAATCCATTGAACCCCACTCTTCCGGCGGCGAAGGAACATCAGCGGCAGACGAGCGACCACCTAATTCAGTAGCTACAAGACCGCCTGTGGTAGCGGTTGCGAACACTCGCCACTTTTTATCACCATCAACCCCCGAAGCAATCAGGTACTCACTTTCGCCTTCCCCGCGTTCGGAACATTCCTCCGGCGAGACAGCAATACAAGACTCAACTCTGACGCCCTGATACACGTAGAACATCTGCTTTAAGTGCTCGTTATTGGTGTAACTCGTCATGTCGTTAACACCCTCGGGTGCATCAGTCGGGAAAACAAACAGGTCATCTGGCCTAGCTTCCACCACACGAGCTAGCGCCTGCTTAGTGTCACGGTAATTCAAGTAATACGGGTGGTCTTCCTCCGTTGATTCCGGGGCGCACCCTTGGAGTAAGGGCAATAGCCCAAGAACGAAAAGCACCGGCAGCACGACATGTTTACCGCTTTGTTCTGCCATTCGCGCAACACACTCCAAAAATAGACAACCGCCAAATGAAACGGGGGGATCCCAATAACGAAGTCGAGCAGGCTTGAGAAGCGGGCATCGTGAGAAGACCTTAGAAGACCTTAGAAGACCTTAGAAGGAGTCTAGTGGGATCGAGCTGGAAAGTAAGCGTCCCTCTGAATCGCAGGGGTAACCCCCTGTCGAGATGATCAGCGGCTACCGGTTGTGCTAAGAAAACACGAACTTATATCCGTGAAAGCCTGTACGCCTCACGGCTTGGGAAGAAGGACGTTCGCGGGATCTCTTCAGTACGCGAGTCGCTCTTAGGGAAGGGGATTCTGTTCTCACCGGAACCTAGCGTTCTCGCTTTCACCGTGCCCAGATTCGGGGAGTACCTTCGCGAAATACAGGAGCGATTAATGTTCTCCAGGGATAGTGGCCGCAGCAAGCCTGACAGCGCACTCCCCTTCGTTTGCGTGAAGGAAAGTTGCCGCACCCTGCCCAGCTTCCATAACGGCGCAATGAGCAGGATGCGGTTCGCACTAGCGAGATAACCCTGCTAGTGCGGGGAACACAATTTGAAGTAGTTCTTGAAACCAAGTCAGATGGGTTTCATCCCCGCGAGTGCGGGGAGCATAGTGGCACTTGGCGCTTGATGTAGCCGGTCATGGGCTCATCCCCGCGAGTGCGGGGAGCATAGAAAACCAAATGCCCCCAGTGTGATCCCAAGGGGTTCATCCCCGCGAGTGCGGGGAGCATTCAGTGTCAGAATCATGCGCAAGGTCGACGGGGGGGCTCATCCCCGCGAGTGCGGGGAGCATGCGCGGACCACACCGCCGGCAGAGTAATCGGGGGGCTCATCCCCGCGAGTGCGGGGAGCATTCACCGGAGTTCTCGGCACGTGTAATCAAGAAGGGCTCATCCCCGCGAGTGCGGGGAGCATTTGATGGTGACGCTCGCGGCGTAGTTTTGCCCGGGCTCATCCCCGCGAGTGCGGGGAGCATGCGTGCGCGTCCATGAATGCGATTTGCTTGGCGGGCTCATCCCCGCGAGTGCGGGGAGCATGTAGCCAGATTGTGATTGTGCAGGTGAGCATGGGGCTCATCCCCGCGAGTGCGGGGAGCATGGTGCCTTCCGGGTATCTCAGCCCTTGGATTGGGGCTCATCCCCGCGAGTGCGGGGAGCATTGGGATGACCTTAAAGCGGCGAATCCGACCTGGGGCTCATCCCCGCGAGTGCGGGGAGCATACTTGCGGGCGGGCAACATTGTTTACGACTCGGGGCTCATCCCCGCGAGTGCGGGGAGCATGCGGCGAGGGCGAGTAGTGCGGTTTTGATTTCGGGCTCATCCCCGCGAGTGCGGGGAGCATCAGCCAAACAGAAGGACTACCGGGAACCAGTTGGGCTCATCCCCGCGAGTGCGGGGAGCATTGTTGAAGATTGCGCCCATCTCGCCGAAGCTGGGGCTCATCCCCGCGAGTGCGGGGAGCATCTAATGGCACTTAAACACCCATCTAATGCGGCGGGCTCATCCCCGCGAGTGCGGGGAGCATATCTTCTTGATTTACCGCCGGGCGTTGTGATTAGGCTCATCCCCGCGAGTGCGGGGAGCATGTTTCGCCAAGAAGCGCACACGCGGCGGGCGAGGGCTCATCCCCGCGAGTGCGGGGAGCATTCGAGCGGGCCGCAACGTGGGTGTTCTCCATTGGGCTCATCCCCGCGAGTGCGGGGAGCATTTGCGCGCTGTAGAGGATGCTCACCAGATGCAGGGCTCATCCCCGCGAGTGCGGGGAGCATACA
>NZ_AUHN01000012.1:0-1137 GCF_000423205.1 Jonesia quinghaiensis DSM 15701 | reverse complement strand
ACTCGGGCTCATCCCCGCGAGTGCGGGGAGCATCTCGCGCCACGGGTACTGATGGATTGAGTGAAGGGCTCATCCCCGCGAGTGCGGGGAGCATTTCCAGCGCAACGTTTTGCCTGTGCTGACCCGGGGCTCATCCCCGCGAGTGCGGGGAGCATTCAATAATGGCTAGCCACATCTTCTTAGTGTCGGGCTCATCCCCGCGAGTGCGGGGAGCATTTCAACGGTGGGTGCGTCTTTCGGTGCGGCGACGGCTCATCCCCGCGAGTGCGGGGAGCATACATCCCTCTCGAGTGTCGCCCCCTTCTGCTTGGGCTCATCCCCGCGAGTGCGGGGAGCATGGTCTGGTTTTTAGCAAACAGGCGCGCCGTTAGGGCTCATCCCCGCGAGTGCGGGGAGCATTCAGGTGTCGCTGGTTCACCAACGTCCACGGGGGGCTCATCCCCGCGAGTGCGGGGAGCATACTCCGTCATGTACGGCACGATGGGCTTCGCCAGGCTCATCCCCGCGAGTGCGGGGAGCATGCAAGCCACGCAACTAGGAAGCAATCCAAGTCGGGCTCATCCCCGCGAGTGCGGGGAGCATATGAGGCCCCGCAGGAGTGGTCGGCTGGTGAGGGGCTCATCCCCGCGAGTGCGGGGAGCATGGCAATTCGGCTTTCGCCAGGTTGCGCAGCTCCGGCTCATCCCCGCGAGTGCGGGGAGCATTCAACGACAAAAGAACATAAGGATAAAAAAAAGGGCTCATCCCCGCGAGTGCGGGGAGCATTACAAGCGCAACGTTTTGCCTGTGCTGACCCGGGGCTCATCCCCGCGAGTGCGGGGAGCATTCAATATCCTTGGTGCTGGCCTGGGTGGTCTGGGGCTCATCCCCGCGAGTGCGGGGAGCATTCCTGACCGCTGGTGGAAATCTGACTATCAATGGGCTCATCCCCGCGAGTGCGGGGAGCATTCACCTCTTTGGTGACCGCTGGGTGCTCGATGGGGCTCATCCCCGCGAGTGCGGGGAGCATGCATGCCACGCAACTACGAAGCAATCTCGATGGGGCTCATCCCCGCGAGTGCGGGGAGCATGCATGCCACGCAACTACGAAGCAATCCAAGTCGGGCTCATCCCCGCGAGTGCGGGGAGCATAGCATC
>NZ_AUHN01000011.1 GCF_000423205.1 Jonesia quinghaiensis DSM 15701 | reverse complement strand
ACGCCAACCACTAACACACACACAAAACACGCAAGAACCCTGCTCATAAACACGTCCACTACCCGGTCCACAAACCACAACCCCAAACCACACCACACTCTTCCAGACACACGTGCTTAAGGTTTCGACGATTTTGCGGCTGTCACAGCGGCAGGGAAACGCCCGGTCCCATCCCGAACCCGGAAGCTAAGCCTGCCAGCGCCGATGGTACTGCACCCGACAGGGTGTGGGAGAGTAGGACACAGCCGCAACCACACATCATGCAGGGCCCCCAACACGAACACTGTTCGCGTTGGGGGCCCTCCACATATAACCCCCACACACCACAGACACGCACGGGCACACGGTACGCGACATAGGGCACAGACCACACGGGGGCACCCCCGGTACGCAAAGGTCACATGCGTACTAACCCCGCACATCCACCACCGGACCAACCCGAGCAACAGCCAGATAAACCACCGCAACACTATCTGGAATGAGTTGATCTCCCACTCCAACCCGAAGAGCAGCCTGGACGAACTCACCGCTTGAAACGTTTCCCTCGTCAATTGCGTAGGTGAAATCTTGAGGGCCTCCAGGAGAATCCGGCTGCACATTTGCCATAATCGACAGTACCCCTGGTGCGGCTAGTGCTGACCAAACACTATCCAAAGACGTAACAGCACCAGACACCAGCGGATTAAGTGTCGACGCTACCTCTGCGAGGGCGGAGTTCACTGTAGAGGAAACAGTGTTGACTACGGGCCCAACTAACGAGTTCGTTAACCCGCTCAAAGAGCTCAGCACGTCATTGAGAGACAAACCTAATAGACTCAGTGCAGTGTTCAAAACGGCGGTGTCCTTCTGATTAGTTAACGTCACGGCTACTTCTAGATCACCATCCATAATGTTGCCGATTGTTTGATCAGCTGTGACATTAACGTCCACAATGTCAATGCCGCCAAGAATGCGCACCATGACATTGAGATCGATCGTTAACCGGGCGTTACGCAAAGCTGCAAGAACAGTAGATTCAACATCTTCAACCCACTGATCCAAAAGCGCTGACACGCGAGAAGATAACGCATTGATCACCGTTGAGTTGATAAGCAATTCAGTGTTAGGGGCAAGATTATTCAATGATGTTTGGTCGTAACCCAAAAGCGCCTCAAGGTCCGCAGTGAGTAAACCACTAGATAGATCTATTGTCACTACGCCATCAGACAATCTGTCATCGGTAAGTTCGGAAACCGCCGATGCTAGATCCAGTTGCGTCAAACTCACTGTTCCAGATACATCACCAATACCAAGACCAGAGGCTAGCACCCCAGCAATCTCATTGACTATGACTTGGCTAACCAGCCCATCCACTCCAACGAGGTTTGACATTTCAGCTTCTACCGCAGGCACAACATCTTGGGTGACAGCACTCCCTAAAGAAGCTACTAAGGTGCTATCAACATTCAAACCAAGCCCCGCTATGCGATAGTCTCGTTCGACTAAGAGACTGTTGTCACCTCCCCAAATTCGAGAGCGCAACATTTCGCACCAGTCGATGCTTGAAGATGCGGAAACGGCACCAATCTCTAATGACACATCGTCGATTCCCGCGATTCCAGAAAGCGTAGGCAATGTGTCCGTGAGCGATAGGGAAGCAGAAGAAGGTAACGAGTCAGGGGGAGGGGCATCGGAAACTAAAACCCCGCCACTATCACTCACAAGGCCAGCTGCTGCGGAAGCTACGCCCCGTGGATCAACGCTGCTCCACTGGTTTAACCCGCCCACCGCAGCGCCGTCAACGGGAATGTTCAGTAGCTGCGAGAGATCCAATGCAACGAGCCCCTCGACTACTTGAACAGAAAGCGGGTTCGCAAATGTACGGCGTGGAGGCGTCGGATGAAGGTCAGTACTTCCTGACGGAGAAACAAAGAAACTACCCTCTTCCGTGAACTCAGTGGTAACACCTTCGACATCAGCAAGAGAAGCCAAAGGGGTGCCACTAAGCACCGTAGCCTCGATGAACTTGGCCGTTGCAGTAGTCGAGTATGTTTCTTCAGATTCGCACTGATAACTGGAAGTGCCTACTGTGCCATGAACATGTTCCGGTGTGACCCAGGCGGCAACGGAAAGTACAGGGGTTGCTATAAGAGCAACGCACGTGGTCGTGAAGCCGGCAGCAAAAAATGCGAAACGGGGACTGAAGCGAGATTGTCGCTGTCCCTGTGTAGTTGAAGGCGGGTGAACGGTCATTGCCACTCCTGCGTGTTGCCAGCAGCTTCATGAGAAACGAAAGTCATATGAGGGGCCATCAGCGATGAATGTGACTCGCGGATGCGGTTCCCTCTGCGATGAAGAACAATGAGTGCGATTCCGCTCATCACGGTGATGCATCCAATGGCAAACGCAAGAGAGTTCCAAGTAGATAGACCGGTTTCCGCTAATGAGCGGTTGCCTGTACCAAATGGTTTTGGGTGAGATGTCAACTGATTGCCCCCGTCGTTGTCAGGTGATGTGTTTCCCGGAGGTATTGATGAGGGGGGTATCTGTGGTGGGGCAGTTACGCCGCCAACGGCTTCTTCAGTTGCTTTGGCAGTGATGCCAATGCCCACAACAGCAGTAAGGTTGGCAGTCGAATCCTCTGCGTCTGTTGGGTCTGAACCCAACCACAGTGTCACTAAAAAGTGCAGGTAACCGCTAGCTTTAATGGAGCCTAGTTGGTAAACATTATCATTTGTTAACGGTGTGGTATCAGATGGTTCGATAGTAACAATTTCACCGCTTTTCGCGGGACACGAAGGGGTGGAAGAACCGGCCCCCTGTTGAAAGTTGCCCCAGGGGGCTGTGCAATACTCCACTCGAATATGCAACCCATCGCGATGGTCCGCTAAGGCCCCCCACCGGCTGACTTTCATGGAGAGCGTTGCGTCGCTGTCACCAGTAACTTCAGCGCTCACACGCCATGTTGTTGGTTCAGTTGCACTAAGTGTGAAGTTCGCGGGATAGGGGTTCGCCCATAAAACCAACTGACCAGAATTCCCTGTCTCAGGTACGGCAGTCAAGACAGCTGCTGCTGTAGGGCCAGTGATCAGTAATCCAAGGGCGATGAGGATGACCCCCAACGCGGTTTTGGCTCTCATATGATCTGCCTCCGTGGCCAGAAAGCCCACGTCACAAGAGCCGAAATGAAGACAATCAAGGCAAGTCCAACGACCGGTGTTACCCATCTTGTGAGCAAACCACCAACGTGAGGAACCACGGCCATAGTTTTGTCAGCGGAATCAAGTGTGTACGGGTCTGGGTCATTAATGGGGTTAGCATCCCCCCGGAGGGTGAGCGTCCGTAGTTCACCGCCGTTTGGGGACAACGCAGCTATATCTACGATTCTGTGAGTCACAGGCAAGGTGTAGCCAGGCCGCGGAGCAGTAATAATGTCACCCACTTCGAGTTTTGATGCTGAAACCGTCTGAGACATTACAACTGACCCCGCTGGAATGGTTGGCTCCATCGAACCGGTGAGAACAACGACAAGGTGAAGATTTAAAACATGGGCCGCAACCATCCACGCCGCTACAGCGACGCCACATATTGCAGCTAAATAGAGGAAAGCAGCGGTCAGGCCGCGCCAGAGCTGACGCGGCCACGCCGTTGACATTTCATGAGTGCTCATGACAGTTCACAGGTCTTTTCTCAAAAAGTGGCATGACTACGATGTTGCTTCGAACTGCCACATCGGGGCGACCGCACGACCCATGTAGTCATCAACTTCAAGACCTGCGCCCGGCGTAAACGGATCTGCCAATCTGATTTCGAAACAGTAGAACTGCACTGATCCACTGGCTGCGGCTAACGATTGTGTAGCCGTAGCGGCTGCACCTGAAAGAGAGCCATCAGCAATTGTTGTTACCCCAGGTTGAGATGCATTGAATGCTGTGGCGTCGCAAGTAATCTGGGTGTCTGTTGAAGTAGCGACACGGACATCGAGAACATTGAAGAGCGCGTCCGCTGTGTCATCAACTCCAGGTACTTGCGCCGCGGTTGCCGCAAGTGCGGTTTGTAGTTCAAGAGTTCCAGCAGCAGAGTCAGATGTTGTCCGAAGTGCGACCTGAGCGAACGTGGACACTCCTGGAGATAGAGCCAGTGCGTTTGGTGAGAAAGATACTGCTCCGCCAGGCGCCGTCTCAGCATCGACAAACGTGTCGAATGGCGATTCTGTACTCTGTTGAACCTCAAATGTGCTGGTTCCGATGCCCGGCCCGTCTCCGGCACTATTTGCACCGAATACCCACTCAGTGTCCGTCCAGGCGGCGAGTGTGAAACTCAGCCCGATGCCCAAGACCGAACCTCCCGATGCTATGGCGAGTACCTTGCGGCGACGGTTCTTTCGAGCAGTTGCGGTGTGGTTACGAGATAGTGAGCTCACGAATCCTCCTAGGAAAGTTGTGGTGAAAACTCTCTTGTATTTCGAAAGTAGCAACGAAAAGTATTTGGAGCGACAGTGCGGATGGAAAAAGCAAAAATGGCGTAGTATCTGCTCTTCTTCGGGTGAAAAAACTACCCAAACCCAATAGGCTGTTGATGGGGTATTCGAATATTTGTATTGTTGTAGGGTGCATTCTTCTTTGCAGAGATAGAGCTTTATCGAATCAGCAATTGTTTCTAAATAGGCGAGAAAATGACTGATCGGTTAGATGAGGTTCTGAGAACGGTTCAGGAGGGTTCCGCGCATCTATCACTCGTGGGATGGGGCGAGTTGGACAGTTCGTTCTACATCGATTCAGTGACCGATGTGCTGCGGAGTGGCGGTGTCCGGTTCTTGCGCTTAGAAGGAGCGCGAAACAATGGGGGCTCTGGACAAACCGTACGGGTGGTAGATCATTCAGCAAGTGAAGGATGGGTTTTGCCTTCTCATCACCCATCAGAGTGGAGGCAATCACTAGATGAATCGCTTCTGTGGGTGCAGACTGTAGTCATAGAGAAGGCGACGCTACTACCTGTAGCTGTTGCTGACGCCATAGCGAATCGCGTCGCAGCGGACACATTACGTGTAGTGATAGCCACCCGGGTCGTCGATTCGCCTGAAACGTGCGGTGGATCCTCAGGTCACTTGGCTCGCACCCACTGGGGGCACCAGGGCGGTGCGCTAAGTCGAATCTTTCAAGCTATGCGCTTATACGAATGCGTGGAGTTTGACATGGGATTCCTCACCGAATCAATGATCCGTACAGTCATCAAGCGGGACTTACCAGAAATTCAATGCTCTGAATTATTCGTTCGTATGGTTCATCTTCTCTCAGGGGACTATCCAAGCATGGTGCAGCTGGTGTGTGAATCATTGCGAGAGTCGCTAAATAACCCGCATGGGAGAGGTATTGACGGGCTTATTGACGATCTATTTGCTAGGCCTCGTCTCATGGCGCAGGTCCAGAAAATTATGGAAAAAATTCCCGAAAAATATCATGCAGTTCTCCACGAGTTATCGGGTGCTCGAGGTGTTCGTGCGGTGCGGGCTGAAACTATCTACCCACGTGAAGCACTACGTGCGCTCCGAGTGTGCCGAGCAGTCTATACGCTCGGTTCACCAACGGGCTATTTCGTACATCCATTGTGTCGCACCAGGGAACCTAGCTCGTTATCGATCGAAAGTGAGGAATTTAACGCTGACCTACGACAACATGTTTTAGAGTTCTTTGCCGAAAGTTTTTTGGAGCAACCCC
Source organism: Jonesia quinghaiensis DSM 15701 (assembly GCF_000423205.1). Taxonomy (GTDB): domain Bacteria; phylum Actinomycetota; class Actinomycetes; order Actinomycetales; family Cellulomonadaceae; genus Jonesia; species Jonesia quinghaiensis. The sequence goes on along the minus strand of NZ_AUHN01000011.1, from coordinate 161,470 downwards.
CCAAACCTCGAGGATGTGCGCCAACACGCCATGACAGTGACGCACACATCCTGGCTGCCTTAGGTGCATCGGTTAGGGCTTGCGTCCATCAGCGTGTGGGTGATGCTCGACATGACCAGGGAGACACATTCAGAAGTACCAGCATGATGCTGAGGAGCAAAGACATGCCTGCCCTTGAATTGTCTGTTGCATTGTATGCGGGGCAGGTCTGCCAAAGTCTCGCGCAAGCCTCGAGCCATATTGGCGCAGATGATGAAGCCGTACTTAACGAATGTGGACAAGGTTTCAGCGCTGAGGAACTTCTAGCCAGAGGAATCGTGAGTAACGATGGGGTCTTGGTCCAAGTTGTTCACATCCTGTGGTGTGTTGAACTGTTCGCTGCAGGCCGAGACGCTGAGGCTGCACGAGAACTAAGCGTAGCTAGACACTACGTTTTCACCATGGAGACCGAGTGGGTCACTGTGGTGGCTGCGCTATGGCAAGCAATTGAAAAGGTTCAAGGACGTCACGGGATGCACAACGCCATTTCTGGTTGCGAAAAGGGTGGGCATCGGCAAGCAATCGATACGCGAGGATTCGTTACAGATGGCGACAGCCCGCCGTGGCTCGTGACAATGGTGCAACGGGTTGCCGATGCTCGAACTATCGATAAACAAAAGTGTGACAATGTCCAAGACTGGCACCGGACTCTTTCTCACCGTGAGTGTCAAGTGATGGAACAGCTCAGCCGTGACCTGACGAATCGCGAAATAGCCCAAGAGCTTTTTCTGTCCGTACGAACAGTGGAAGCGCATGTTCTACGTATCCGCCGGAAACTAGAGGTCCGTAAGCGTCGAGACCTGGCACGAATCGCACGGGAAATCGGTGCAATTGGACTGTAAACAGCCCCAAAGGGTATTACTTTGATATCTGGGTGTCGTCTAAGTAGTTGCTGATCTCGTCAGTGATACGGATGAGCATGGCGTATTCATCGATGGACGCTTCCCCATCACCGGATTGTGGCCCGTATGCGCCAAAGCTGGCGTGGTTTGCACCCTCGATTTCCACCAACTGTGCGTCAGTTGGAAGTAGCCCTCGGGAGTCAGCGACCTTTTCCTGGGTTGATAAACCATCCTCACTACCAGCGAGGCTCAACACAGGAATGTCACTGTCGGAAAGATCATTAGCGCAGTAAGAGGCAAACAAAATAAGCCCATCTGTGTCAGGTGCAAACTGGCACGCTTTCACCCCACCTAATGAGTGCCCACCCACCAACCAGGTCTCAACCTCGGGAACAAGGCCTGTGAAATGGTCAAGGGAACGCAGATCAAAAAAAGCCAGGTTCAACCACGGTTTCGTGATCACCACGGTCACTCCATCTTCAGCAACCACACCTGACAGCGTTTTGGCGTAAGCAAGCGCCTGAACTTTCGCGCCAGGAACAAAAACTAACCCCACACCCTCATCGGCGGTTGTTGTTCGTTGAGTGTCACCCGTCGGGCTCATGATAATCGCGGTTGATGTGTCTGTAAGTTCGATGCGAGGGTCCTCGCGTACTGCGGCGAGAGCATCAGGCTCAGCAGTCATGACACCCGTTTGGCTCCACACCACCAGCCCGACCGCAATCACGGCAATGAGCCCAAAAACAATACCGAAACCCCATAGCGCGATGCGCTTACCCCGTGAACGTGACACACAAGAATCTTACGCCTGGTGCGTGGCGCCTGTTTGGGCTGTGTTTTATCTAGGTGCCGGTAGCAAGCTCGAGTCGGGTATTGTGGACATTAAGACCGTATGACCCGGCACCCTCTATCGTGAAAGATCACCACATGCTTTACGACATTGTGACGTCGATTCTTTTCCTTGCGCTCATGGCGGTGCTTGTCGCTGTGGTTGTTAAATACCTGACCACACCACGCCAGAAACAACAGTGCCAACACTGCGAGCATGTGAAGCAAGAGCACCACAGCGAAGCCAGTGACACACCCACGCGCTGAGGGTTAGTGGGACATGCGGTATACGGCTGTCATTGCCGCTTGGTTGTTGTTATCACGTGATGCTGGATAGCCATTCTTCGGCGGTATCAATGATTTCGTCGATGCTGAGGGCAACATCAACGACAGATCCAGTTTCGTCGTCCTGCAGTGGCTCCAACGTGTCGAGCTGAGAGTTCAGAAGTGTTGCAGGCATGAAGTGCCCTGCTCGCACGCTAACCCTTTGCAACAGAGTTTCTTTGTCTCCATCAAGGTGAATGAATACGGTACCTGGGGCCTGATCCCGGATAAGGTCACGGTACGCTCGCCGTAGTGCACTGCACCCAATCACAAAAGACTTTCCCGCCTTTTGTGCTGCAGCGAGGCGTTGACCTACGTCCTGCAACCAGGGGAAACGGTCACTGTCTGTGAGCGGTGTGCCTGCAGCCATTTTCGCCACGTTTTCCGGTGAATGAAGGACATCGCCGTCCAGGAACTCACAGGCCATACGTTCTGCCAAGGCCAAACCGACTGATGTTTTTCCGCAACCAGACACCCCCATGACTACGACATAAAAAGGGCGCGTGGTGAGTGGTGTAGGTGCCATATTGTCCGATTCTATCGCTGTGCTCACCAGTCGTGGACCGTTCCGTCAGCGAGGCGGTTGAACGGAAGATATGCCCGTTGGTAAGGGTGCGCTTTGGCTGCGTCGTCGTTGTATTCCACACCGATGCCAGGGGCATCTCCGGGGTGAAGATAACCGTCAACGAACGACATGTTTTGCTCAAAAACTGTGTTCGTCGCTTGCGACTGAGGCATGAACTCTTGGATCCCGTAGTTGTGGATCGCTAAACCAACATGCAGTTGCGCGGCGAAACCCACGGGCGAGATGTCCGTCGGTCCGTGGAAACCAGATTTGATCTGGTATTGGGCGGCATAATCCATGATTTTTTTGAGTGGAGAAATACCACCAAAGTGGGTAGAGGCAGCCCGCACATAGTCGATAAGTTGCTCTTTAATGAGTGCTTGGAAGTCGTACACCGTGTTGAACACTTCACCAATCGCTAGGGGGGTGGTGGTGTGTTGGCGCACGAGGCGCAAGGCTTCTTGGTTTTCGGCGGGGGTGCAGTCCTCCAGCCAATACAGGTCGTAAGGTTCGAGGGCTTTGCCGAGCTTAGCTGCTTGGATGGGGGTCATCCTGTGGTGTCCGTCGTGCAAGAGCGGGAGCTCTGGCCCAAATTCGTTGCGAACAGCGTCGAACACCTTGGGAAGGTGCCGAAGGTAAGCGCGGGTGTCCCAATCTTCTTCTTGGGGGAAAGCGCCCCGACCTGCTGGTTCGTAGTCGTAGCGTTGACCTGAGGATTGTTTTTGTGAAGCAACCCCGTACACAGCTTTGATGCCGGGGATCGCTGTTTGGACACGGATCGATTGGTAGCCCGCATCCAAGTGGTGGCGGATTGAATCAAAAAGTGAGGGCATATCGGTGCCTGATGCGTGACCGTAGGCGCGCAGCCCAGTGCGCGAGGCGCCACCGAGCAGTTGATATACAGGAAGCCCCGCTATCTTCCCTTTGATGTCCCACAGGGCCATATCTACTGCGGCTATCGAGGCCATTGTTACTGGGCCCCGCCGCCAGTAGGCGGAACGGTAAAGGAACTGCCAGGTGTCTTCGATGCGGTGCGGGTCACGGTCGAGGAGCAACGGTGTGACGTGCTCGTTGAGGTAGGAGGCCACGGCTAGTTCACGGCCGTTGAGGGTGGCATCTCCGAGCCCGGTGATACCGTCGTCGGTGGTGAGTCGCAAGGTCACAAAGTTGCGTGAGGGGCTGGTGACGAGTACTTCTGCGGTGACGATGCGCATCGTCAGTCCTTTCAAGAGTGACTTTTTGGGTAGGCGGAGGTAGTGGTAGCTGCGCTACCGCGTGCTGGTTTTGGTACTGGGCGTGCTTAGAAGGAGCCGCGCATTGCGTGGATGGCGTGCAGTGCTGTGGTGTTGTCCGTGAGCTCGAGGTCAATAACAGACAGCAGTGCCCGGGTTGTGGCAATGTCGCGGGGGCAATGAGCGTGCCGTTCGAGGATTTCGGTGATGACGGCGGCGTGTGGGTCGTGAATGGGTGTGGTGTTGCGCTGTTGGATCATCACGTAGTCACACCACGCTGCCAGGATGCGCAACGAAGCTGTTCCCGGGCGCCCCGCTTTGCATTCGGCCCGGTAAACGGGGATCGCTCGGGCGGCGAGTTTCAGTGAGCCGTCGTGGGCGATGTGTTTAAGCGGATGGGCGATGCGCTGGTTGGTGAAGCGTTGAGTGAGTGCGGCCCGGTAGGTGGGGATATCTAGTTCGGGTTCGGTGAGGTGGTGGGAGGCTTCGTCCCAAAACTCGCTGATCCAGGTGGTGACTTCAGGGTCGAGCATGGCGTCCGAGACGGTGGTGTGGCCACGGAGTTGCCCTGCGTATGCCATGAGTGTGTGCGCGCCGTTGAGGAGCCACAGTTTGCGGCGTTCGTAGGGGGCCACGTCGGAAACGAACTGTGCGCCAGCTTCTTCTCACGCAGGGCGGCCTGCCGGAAATTCTCCGCTGATCACCCAGGAAGAGAACGGTTCGGTCACGACAGGTGCGGTGTCGAGATAACCCGTTGCGTGGGCGACAGTGTGTTTGTCGGTTTCTGTGATGCGTGGGGTGATGCGGTCAATGGAGGAGCCCACAAATGACACGTGTTTGATGATCCATTCTGCGAGGGTGGCGTCCACGTGCTGTGCGATGCCGGTGATAGCGGCTTGAGTGACTGCTCCGTTGTTTGGGACGTTATCGCAGGAAAGAATCGCTAATGGCCACGCATCGGCGTCTTTTCGTGCTGCGAGTCCGAGCACGATCCGGGCGGGCGCCGTGTTGAGGGTGAGGGTGCGCCGATCCTGCTGTGTCAATGCACCGTTCCCCTTCCCGATAAACGCTTTGAGCGTGGCAAGGTCTTGTTGGAGGAGTGGGTCGTTGAGGTTGAGGTGCGGCGGGTTGGCGCCCAAGATGCAGTGGTAGCCAGCTTCAGTGATGGTCAGGGTAATGATGGCGGTGGTTGCCGCTGCGATGTGGGCGGTCAGTGTGGTGAGGTCGTTGCCGTCGTGGGCACTCACGATGGTGTCAATGACTTCGTAGGTGTCGCCGTGCGCTGACCGGGTGATAAGGGTGTAAACCCCGTCTTGTTGTGCCAGCGGTGTTGCGGCGTGTGGGCTGCGCCCAGTGAAAGCGACGATGCCCCAGTTATCGTCGGCGTGTTGGGTGTACCACGCTTGGTGGGCTCGGTGAAAAGCGCCAACACCAATATGCACGATGCGTGGGTCGCGTGTGGTTGTTAGGCCAGCGGAGCGCCGGTCGAGCGGTGTGCGTGAAAGTGTGTGAATCATAATGTGAATGCCCGTCGTGGTGCGGCGTCAACGAGGTCAACGATGATCTCGTGGGCGCGGTTTTCTGTGATCCGGTGTTCGGCGACGAGCCGTGCAAGGTAGGCTGCGTCGGTTCGGCGCGCTGCGTCGTGTCGTGCTGGGATGGAGCAGAACGCGCGGGTGTCGTCGATGAACCCGGCGGACTTTGAGAAACCGGCCGTTTCGGTGGTTGCAGCGCGAAACCGAGTCATGGCGTCTGGGGCGTCCAAGAACCACCAGGGGGCGCCAATGTACACGCTGGGAAAGAACCCTGCGAGGGGGGCGATTTCCCGGGAGTACGTTGTTTCGTCGATGGTGAACAGGACGAGTCGGAAATCTGGGTGTGTTCCTACCGCGTTCAGGAGCGGGCCCAGGTTGGTTGCGTAATCGACGGCGAAGGGGATGTCATGTCCGGTGTCTGGCCCGTATGTTTCTAGGGTGGCGGTGTGGGTGTTGCGGTGCACCCCTGGGTGCAGGGTCATGACAAGGTTGTCATCGAGGGACATGAGGGCCTGCTGGTAAAGCATGTGCGCTTCGAAGGCGAGGGCTTCTTCACGGGTCGCGGTGCGATTGATGCCTTTATCGAAGAGGCGCGCCGCCTCATCATGGTCAAGGTGGAGGGTCGCGGGGGAGTGGGTGCCGTGGTCTGATGACACTGCGCCGTGTTCCCGAAAGTAGCTGCGCCGATTTGCGATGGCAGTGAGGTAACCGTCGTAACCCGTGTGGTTGTCGCCAGCCTCTGCGATGAGTCTGGCTGCCAGCTCAGGAAATATGGGGTTCCAGAACTTTGTATACACATCGGGGCGAAACGTTGGGATAACCCGGGGTGTGAAACGAGGGTCTCTAGCTAACGTGACATGGGCATCCAAAGGGTCAAGAGGATCATCTGTTGTGGCAAGTACCTCAATGTTGAACGTTTCCATGAGTGCCCGTGGGCGAAACTGCGGTGTGGCAATAACATCGGCGATAGCAGCGTAAATGTCGGCGGCGTTGGCGGCGTTGGGGGTGTCGGTGATGCCGAAGACGGTGACAAGTTCATGAGTGAGCCAGTATCCGGATGCGGTGCCGTCAAAGAGGTGCCAGTTGTCGCAGAGGGTGCGCCAGGCTGCTTGGGGAGTGACGGTTGTGGTGCCGCCGACTCTGAGGTGGTCGAGAGGGATGCGGTTGGCGTGCAAAAGCCGGGTGACGTAGTGGTCAGGGCTGATGAGCAGTGCAGTGGGATCAGGGAACGGGGTGTCGTCCGCGAGCATAGCGGCGTCGACGTGCCCGTGCGGCGAAAGGATAGGAAGGTCTTCCACAGCTTTGTGGAGCCGACGGGCAATGTCACGGACTGCAGTGTCCGCGGGGAAGAGCCGATCGGGGTGGAACTGAATCGACATTGACATGCCATGATCGTGAGCCAGGTCACCCTATGGGGGCAATTTGTTGCACAAAGTTGCATCCACCGAAACCCCACGATGCGCAACGACGAAACATACTTAACGTGCTGTTGGCCCCGTGGAACCACGCACAACAAGACGGGTTGGAAGACGTACGGAATGGCCAAGAGTAGGCCCGTGGTCGCGAAGCATCGCCAGGAGGGTGCGCACGGCAGTTGCACCCACCGTGTGCTGCGGGGACGCAACCGAGGTCAGCCCAGGCTCCACCAAATCCGAGCCCGTCGAATTATCAAATCCCACAAAAGAACGATCCTGAGGAATCCTCACCCCCCGCTGTTGCAACGCCTTCATGGCACCCAACGCGAGCATGTCATTGAAACCAATAACAGCCGTAGCGCGAGAAGCAAGAACAGCATCGGCAAGCGCTGCCCCGCCATCCATCGTGGGGGAACTTGCTGCGAGCAGGCTGGCCCGCATGCCATGTGATGCACCGTGCTCTTTCAACGTTTGCCAGCGCACACCATTAGCCCACGAAGCCTCAGGGCCACCAAGATACAACACGTCACTATGGTTGAGCTCAGCAAGATGATCAAGAACCTGACGTGTTCCGTTCACATGGTCCACAAAAATATTGGGTACACCACTAATAATGCGATTAATGGCAAGAGTAGGAGTTTGCCGCGCCATGGCGCGAATCGCTGTTCCAGACATTCGCGTCGACGTGAGAATCACACCGTCAACAATATCCAGAGACCGCTCAACCGCCTCGCGCTCCACCTCACCAGACTCACGGCTGTGTGCCAACAACAAGGTGTACCCGTTGAGGGCAGCCTCTTCCTCCGCGCCCCGAATCAATTCAAAAAACACCGGGTTCGTAATGTCAGAAACAATCAGTGAAATCATTCCACGGCGTTGAACACGACCCGTAAGCGGCTTCCGGCCAGGAGCGGCCTGATACCCCACAAACTCTGCGGCCTCCCGGATCCGTTCAGCAGTTGCCGCCGACACTTTACCGGGACGCGAAAAAGCCCGCGACACCGTTGCCGCCGACACCCCAGCCACACGGGCCACATCATAAATAGTGGCGCGGCGAAGGGCAGGACCAGGAGCTGTCACCCCGCCATTATCCGCATGGCCAGCACCCTCAAACAATGCCTACAACACTGCCCGGTCACGCACCCAACGCAACTGCCTATCCAACTGCGTCGCATCACCGCCGTCGTGTCCATTAAACCGGTACTCCACAACCTCAACAGGCACCCTGTGCGAAGAATCAGAACCATACGCATCGAGCATTCGCCGCACCCCACCAACCGGACACAACGTGTCCGCCAACCCATACGACACCAAAGCGGGGGTAGTCGATCGCGGCACAATATTCACCACATCAACGTGAGCAAGACAGTCAAACAGCGCGTCTACGCGCTCGCGGTGAGTAGCAGCATAGGTGCGGGCTTCAAGGTATGGGCCATCCGATGCGGTTTCGACGGAACGTTCGATGTCGCACAACAGTGGGACGTTGGCGGTGACACCGCCAAGGCCAGGGAGGAGGCCAGCCACAGCTAGGGCGATGCCACCACCTTGAGAATTGCCAGATAGGAATACCCGGTCGCGTTGGTGGCCGCTGAGTTTCTCAGCAGCACTGACGGCGGCAACGCCGTCGAGAATGAGCCGCACATAGTACAAGTCGTGCGGACTGTTGATGCCTTTGGTGAGGAAACCAGGCACGTGCGGACCAGAGCCGTGCGGGTCAGGGGTTTCTCCACCGGTCCCGTATTGGCTGCCTTGCCCACGGGTATCCATGAGGAGGTGGGCGAACCCGGCTGCAGCCCACCACAGTCGTTCAAAGGGTTTGCCGCGACCGCGTCCATACCCCAAGTATTCGACTACCACGCCTCTGGTGGGGGAGTTGGTGGGGCGGGTGAACCAGGCGCGAATCGGGTCGCCGTGAGCGCCGGTGAAAGTGACGTCGTCGATGCTGACAGTGTCAGTTAGTCCTTCAACTGGCGTCGATGACACGGTTGGGGTGGGGAGGTGGTTGAGCTGTTCATCCCAAAAGGAACGGACGGCGGCAGTGGTGGGCATGCAATCTCCTCAGCTAGGCGCATGAGTGAACGATGCGCGGGTGGGACGACGTCGATAAGGCGTGTGACAGGCAGGGGCTGTTTATGAGGCGGGGGGTGCGGTTGAGCCGCGAATGATGAGTTCTGTTGATAAATCCAAATGAGGGACGCGTACTGTCCCACCTTCAGACATGGTGATGAGCATTTCTGTTGCCGTTTCTCCCATGAGGTCGAGAGATTGGTCAATGGTGGTTAAGGGCGGTGACATCCATTCGGTGAGTTGCACACCGTCGTAGCCCACCACCGAGAGGTCTTCTGGGATGCGGATACCGAGTTCTTGCGCGGTGCGGTAGACACCAATCGCTTGAAGATCAGAGCCCGCAAAGATTGCTGTGGGTGGGTTCTCGCGGGTGAGGAGGTCACGGGCGTGGAGCGCTCCACCTGTGAAGAAGAAGTCACCGTACCGGATGAGGCTGCGGTCCATGTCGATCCCTGATGATTCGAGTGCTGACCGGTAGCCGTCCACTCGTGCCCGTGAGTTCAGATAACGGATGGGGCCGGAGATCATCGCGATGCGGCGGTGCCCTAAATCAATGAGGTGTTTTGTGGCAGCAAATGCGCCGCTCCAGTTATTTGACCCGACGGTTGGTATGCGGTCGGGTTGGTCGCCGAAAGCATCGATGGCGACAACGGGGATGGAACGGGATTCGAACTGAGCGACTTGGGCGTCGTCCACTGATGTCATGACGAGGAGAACCCCAAGAGGGCTGCGTTCCAAGATAGCGTCGATGAGTTGGCTTGCCGGCCGTCCGTCAGTGTCGAGGCGAGAGATGACAACGTTGATGTTGTCCGCCGCCGCGCGCCGTTCAACTGCGGCGACCAATTCCATTGACCACGCTGTGTCGAACTCGTGGAAGACCAGTTCGATGAGTGATGACCTGTTGGTTTTGGGCGCGCGCCTGCGGTAGTTGCGCGCTGTGATGATGGATTCCACATGCGCTTTTGTGGTGGGGGAGACGTCAGCTTTCCCATTGAGGACTTTGGAGACCGTGGCAACGGACACGCCAGCTTCACGCGCTATGGAGGCGATGGTGACGGCTTTTTCCGGTGGGCCAGCGTTGGGGGTCGTGGTAGTCGTGTCCATCGACATGAAATCCAGCCAATCTGCAGTGTGCAAGAGCTCTGATCATCGTACTCGCTCTTACGTAAGTTTCGGCACTATTTTTTGGAAGTTTAACGACTTTTATTGGATCGGTTCGATAAATCGTGACGCGGAAGCGGGGAAAGTTACAGTTTTGTGTAGCCGTTGACTTATTCGGTTGCGAACTTCTAGAGTGTAACGCACAGTGAGTTACGGAGACATTAACGAAACTTTCGATGTTGAAAGTTCGGCAACACGTGACACATCCCGGCCACACAGGAGTGACCGGACCTGAGCGAAAGCGAGTGACGCATGAGTGCGCACCCAGGCGTAGCGGCCCTCGAGCCGCCAATCACCGAGGTGACCCCGGGGGATGAACCACCCGCAACCCGCCGACGACGACGAAAGCGCACGACTGACCCGCGCGCCAAGATCACTTGGCGTAAAGCACTGCGCCGAGACTGGCAGGTGTATTCACTACTGGTGCTCCCACTAGTTTTTCTCGCAGTTTTTCGGTACTTGCCGATGGCGGGGAACGTCATTGCGTTTCGGCGGTTCCGCCCCGGCGGGTCGATCTTCGGTGAAGAGTGGGTGGGGCTGCGCTACTTCGAGATGTTCATCAACGACGCTAAGTTCTGGCAGGTATTTCAAAACACCGTGATCCTTGGCGGGTTGTCGCTGCTGATCATCTTTCCGCTCCCGATCATTCTTGCGCTCCTCCTCAACGAACTACGGTCAGCGAAATTTAAACGCGTTGTTCAAACAATTTCCTACCTGCCGCACTTCATGTCGATCGTGATCGTTGCGGGCATCGTGTTTCAACTGTTCTCCATGCAAGGAACGGTCAATCAAATCGTCGAAGCCATCGGGGGAGACCCTGTCTCCTTTATGCAACGCCCCGACTGGTTCAGAACGATCTACATCACCTCTGAGGCGTGGCAAACCGTGGGGTGGGGAACAATCCTCTACCTCGCAGCGCTCACCCAAATCGACAACACCCTCTACGAAGCGGCGCGTATCGACGGGGCAAACCGGTGGAAACAAACCTGGCATGTCACGCTGCCCGGCATCCGACCCACCATGATCACTCTGCTCATCCTCAACATTGGCTCATTTATGGCAGTTGGGTTTGAAAAAGTGCTTCTGCTATACAACCCGCTGACCTACCCCACGGCAGACGTGATCTCGACCTACCTGTATCGCATAGGTATTGTCTCGTCGAACTTCAGCTACGCCACCGCAATCGGGCTTTTTGAATCGATTATCGGTCTCACACTTATTCTGTCCGCCAACGCAATTTCACGTCGACTTGTAGGGACAAGCCTGTGGTAACGACACAAGCCAGTGAACTGGCTGACAAGATCACCGAACCATATCCGATCCGCAAAAACGCGCTACTCAAAGACTCGCGCGGTTACCGGATCTTTCGAGTCGTCAACATCACCGTGCTGTACCTCATTATGTTTGTGACGCTGTACCCGTTTATCAATATTGTGGCGCAGTCGTTTTCCTCCGAAGGGTTCATCAACTCCGGCCAGGTGAACTTGTTCCCCAGAGGTTTCAACGTTGAAACCTATAAAACGGTGATGGCTGACTCCATGTTTTGGGTCAACTACCGCAACACTGTTCTCTACACAGTGGTAGGAACAGTTATTGCCCTAGTGATGACCACGATGTTCGCGTACGCACTGTCCAAGAAACACCTCAAAGGGCGCAACGCTTTTATTCTCATCGCCGTATTCACGATGTTTTTCAACGGTGGCTTGATCCCCAACTATGTGCTCATTAACGCCCTAGGGTTCAAAAACACGTTGTGGGCCATTGTCGTTCCCAACGCGATAAGCATCTTCAACCTGTTGGTTATGAAAGCTTTCTTCGAAAATATGCCAGAAGAGCTGGAAGAAGCAGCAGCTATCGACGGGCTCAGCACCTACGGAACACTATTCCGTATCGTACTGCCGCTCTCTAAAGCAGTGATCGCCACCATGACATTGTTTTATGCGGTGTCTTTTTGGAATTCCTGGTTCGCAGCCTTCCTCTACATGGATAAACGCGAACTGTACCCCGTAACGGTCTACCTGCGAAACCTCATCAAAGGCGCAGAAACCGCGACATCCGTCGGTGGGGCAGGCGCTGAAGTGTCCGCAGTCGCAGCGAACATCCAATCCGTGACGATGGTGCTCACTGTGCTCCCGATCATCATGCTTTACCCGTTCATCCAAAAGTACTTCGTGTCCGGTGTCATGCTCGGCGCCGTGAAAGGCTGACGCACCAAATTGTCTCAACCCCAGATGCTCAGTCATTGATGACAGGGCAGTTTACGACCCACGTAGAAAGGTACGACCATGAGGAGATCATCGACTCGGGTAGTCGGCACTGTCGCCGTTTCCCTCCTAGCTCTCTCCCTTGTTGCCTGCTCAGACAGCGGAAATAGTGCAACAGGGCCAGCAGACCCTGAAGCTCTTGAAGCAGAACTTGAAGACAACAAAGTCGGTGCCATGGAAAACTATGCGGCCGGGCAAACATTCGTTGCCACTGAACCCGTTGAGTTCTCCATGCTGTATCGCGATCACCCGAACTATCCCATCAAAGATGACTGGTTGCTCTTCACGCACATCGAAGATCAGAACAAGGTCAGCTTGGACATCACCTCCGCGCCACTCAGCGACTATGAACAACGCCGTTCACTACTCATCGGGGCCGGAGATGCCCCTGATGTCATCACAGTGACCTACCCCGGTCAAGAAGCGCCATTCGTGGCGTCCGGGGCGATCCTGCCAATCTCTGACTACGTCCACCTCATGCCGAACTTCCAGCAGAAAATCAAAGACTGGGACCTGAATAGCGACCTCGACACTATCCGTCAAGCAGACGGAAAGTACTACATGCTGCCAGGTATCTATGAGCAGATGCGCTACGACTACTCGATCGGGTTACGCACCGACATTCTCGAAGACCTTGGCCTAGAAGAACCCGCCACCTGGGACGAGTTCCGCAGCGTCCTCGAAGCTATCAAAAAAGAGAAAAATACTAAGTATGTGTTCTCCGACCGGTGGAAAGGTGAAGCGCTACTCAATGTGGCAGCAGCATCCTTCAACACGGTTGCCGGATGGGGCTTTGGTGGTGGAACACTCTACGACGAATCTAAAGACGAGTTTTACTTCGCAGGTTCCTCTGATGACTACAAGACGATGGTTGAATACTTCGCTGGCCTCGTCCAAGATGGGCTGCTCGACCCAGAGTCCTTCACCCAAGAAGACGACCAAGCGGACCAAAAACTCGCCAACGAACAGTCCTTTGCTATCACCACCAACGGCCAAGAATTGCTTCGGGAACGCACTGTCCTCGAAGCCACCAAAGGCGACGACTTCACACTCGACAAAATCCGTGTCCCCTCTGGCCCCGCAGGAGACAACATGCGTGGGGCACGCCTAGAAAACGGGTTCATGATCTCCAACGACGCGAAGGACAACGACAACTTTGTGGCGATGCTTCAGTTCCTTGACTGGTTGTACTACTCCGATGAAGGACTCGAATTTGTGCGCTGGGGTGTGGAAGGGGAAACCTTCGCCAAAGACACTGACGGTAACCGAATTCTTGATGACGGCATCGAATTCATGGACACCAATGTGGGCGCTGACAAGCACTTTCAAGCTGACTATGGGTTCTTCAACGGGGCGTTCTCCCTGGCACACGGTTCCACCGAGGAGCTCGTGCTGACACACGTCTCCGATGAAGAAAAAGCTTGGGCTGAAGGCATGGCGAACAAAACTCTCCTGCCCGCTAACCCTCCCTACCCTCTAGATGAAGGCGAACAAGAACAGGTCGGTCTCTACCAGACTGCCCTGACTGACTACGTCAAACAGAACACTCTTGCCTTCATTCTTGGTCAACGTGACCTCTCCGAATGGGATGCGTACGTCTCTGAACTTGAAGGCCAAAACCTGTCCGCCTACATGGACATCATTAACGGCGCGCACAAACGTTACCAAGAGAACAACGGCTAACGTTCCCCGTTGTTTCCGGCCCGGCCATGTGCGTGATGGCCGGGCCGATCCCACACACAGCACATATTTGAGGAGTTCCCGCCATGCCTGTTGTTCCATCAGAACCCATCGCCCAACTCGCCGATGCGTGGCGTGCATGTGTGGGGACCGGCAGGATGGGGCTGTCCCTGCGCCAAGGACACATCGATGCGGTGAAGAAAGCGGTCGCAGACATTGGGTTCCAGTCGATTCGCGGGCACGGCATGTTCCACGAAGACATGGGAATCATCAAGGTCAGTGAGGTGAGCGGTGAACGGGTTGTGCGCTACTCGTTCCTCTACCTTGACCAAGTCATCGATTCCTACCTTCAGGCGGGGGTGACTCCGCTCCTAGAGTTGGGATTCATGCCGGAAGTGTTGGCGTCAGGTGACGACACCGTTTTTTGGTGGAAAGGGAACATCACCCCACCAGCCGACTACGACGCGTGGTGCGAACTTGTTCAGGTGACCCTGCGTCACCTCATCGACCGGTACGGTGCGGATGAGGTAGTGAGTTGGCCGATTGAAGTATGGAACGAACCAAACCTCACCGTTTTCTGGAAGGACGCCAACCAGGACGAATACTTCCGGCTGTATGAGCGCACCGCCCGAGCCATTAAAGCTGTCGATGCGCGATTTCAGGTGGGTGGGCCCGTCCTGTCGCCAGGGTCAGACCACTGGTGGGCGCCGTTCATTGCATTCATTGAACGCACCGGTGCGCCCATCGATTTCGTGTCCCGCCACGCCTACACCTCCGGCCCCGCAGAACACGTGCCCTTTGGGGTGTACCAAACCCTCAGGGAACCACAGCACCTCATTGACCAGTTCGCGATCCCCAGCGCGGAACTGAAGGGTACCGCCCTCGAAGGGCTGCCAGTCCACGTCTCCGAATACAACACGTCCTACCGGCCCGACAACCCTGTCCACGACACCGCCTACAACGCCGCCTACCTCGCCCCTGTGCTTGCATGCGGCGGTTCAACCGGGGTTGCGTCCTTCTCCTACTGGACCGTCAGCGACGTCTTTGAAGAAGAAGGTGTACCGCGGGCGTTGTTCCACGGCGGCTTCGGGCTTCTGACCCACGGCAACATCCCCAAACCCACCTACCACCTGTTCGCGTTCATGGCAGCCATGGGCACCGACATCCTCTCCACCGGGGACGACCACCTAGTCACCCGACACCCAGACGGCCACATTGCTCTCCTTGCCTGGCACCCCGTCACCGGGCAATCCGCTACCCCCACCAGTGGACACACCGTGAACTTGTCCATTCCACTGGACCCCACCACCGCACCCACCGCCGGGGCACACACACCCGGGCAACCTGCCCCCGCATCGGCAGCCTATGTGAGCCGCCAACGCGTCAACGACACCCTCGGCAACGCGTTCACCGCCTGGCAAACCATGGGTCGCCCACCAGCACCCACCCGCCAGCAAATGCGCCACCTCCACCTCGCAGCCACCCCTCACCACACTGTGACCACCCACGACATCACCAATAGTCGCGTCGACCTCACCCTCACCCTGGACCGCCACGAAATCACCCTCGTGGAACTGACCGCCACCACCAACGCCACCGAACCGTGGACCGACGACACCCGCATCCCCGGCCACGCCACCGCCTAACCCGACCACCACACCACCTGCTCCTGCCCGCCAGCCCACGAACGGACACGACCATGACACTGCCACCCGCATCGTCAATCCGCTACGGCGGCGACTACAACCCCGAACAATGGCCCACCGAAACCTGGGACGACGACTACGCCGCGTTCAACGCAGCACACATCAACACCCTCACCATCGGAGTGTTCATGTGGTCACTCATCCAACCAGACGAAACCACCTACGACTTCGACGCCCTCGACACCATCGTTAACCGGGCACACACTGAAGGCCGCCAGGTTGTCCTCGCCACAGCCACCGCAGCCGTCCCACCATGGCTAGCCACCACCTACCCCGACGTCAACCGCGTCGACTTCGAAGGACGCCACCACAACTACGGGCAACGCCACAACGCCTGCCACTCCTCACCCAACTACCGGCGCCTAGCCACCAAACTTGCCGGGCGCATCGCCCAGCGTTACGCCAACCACCCCGCAGTGATCGCCTGGCACATCAACAACGAATACGGCGGGTACGGCGGAGCCTGCTACTGCGACACCTGTGCCCAAGAATTCCGCACCTGGCTCACCCACACATACGGCACACTCGACGCCCTCAACGACGCCTGGTACACAACCTTCTGGTCCCACCGGTACACGAGCTGGGACCAAATTGTGCCCCCCAACATCCTCAGCGAACACTGGAAATCCCCCAACCACACCGCCTTCCAAGGGATCACACTCGACTACTACCGGTTCACCACCGACAACATGATCCGCACCTTCACCGAAGAAAAAGACGCCATCCGAGCCCACTCCGACCTGCCCATCACCACAAACTTCATGGGCCTGTACAAACCACTCGACTACCACCGGTGGGCACCCCACCTCGACTTCGCTTCCTGGGATAACTACCCACCCGACGAACATAGCGCCAACCGGATGGCACTCGCCCACGACACCATGCGCGGGCTCAAAGACGGGCAACCCTTCTGGGTCATGGAACAAACGCCCTCCACCACCGCCAGCCGTGACGTCAACCCCGTGAAAAAACCCGGGATCCTAAGCCTGTGGTCCTGGCAAGCCATCGCCCACGGCGCTGATGCGGTCCTGTACTTCCAGATGCGCCAAAACCGGGGAGCCTGCGAAAAATACCACGGAGCTGTCCTCAACCACTCCGGGCGGCTCGACACCCGCGTTTTCACCGAAGCCGCAACCCTCGGCCACGACCTCGCCACTCTTGGCGACTACACACTGGGGTTGCGAACCCCCGCCCGCGCCGCCATCATCCTCGACTGGGACTCGTGGTGGGCACTAGAAATGTCAGATGGGCCCAACCGACACCTGTCCTATATCGACACCGTGCTCCGTTTGTACACTCCATTGTGGGAAGCCGGCGTACCCCTCGACGTCATCCCCATCACCGCGCCTCTCGACACCTACGACGTGGTCGTTGCCCCCGCCCTTCACATGCTCACCACCGACATCACCCAACGCCTCACCGACGTCGCCCACCGCGGCGGCACCGTCATCACCACCGTCATGTCAGGGCGCGTCGACACCAACGACCACGCCTTCCTCGACATCACCCCAGGGCCCCTCGCGCCACTGTTCGGGATCCGCATCGACGAAACCGACGCCCGCCACCCCAACGACCCCATCACCCTCACCACCCACCTGACCAACCCGCTCACCCCACACCCTGCCAGCACGCCCGCAGCAGGGACAGGGCACCTGGTGTACGACATCATCCAACTCGACGGCGCCGAACCCGTCGCCACCTACACCGGCGACTGGTTCACCGGCACCCCAGCAGCAACCCGCCACAACGTAGGAGCAGGTGACGCCTGGTACATCGGCACCATCCTCGATGAAACAACCATGGCCACCATCGTCCACAACGCCATCGCCCGCCACCACATCACTTCACCGTTCGCCGCGACCCCCGGCATGGAACACACCAGCCGCGGACACATCGACTTCCTCCTCAACCACCACCACACCGCCCACACACTCACCCTGCCCTTCAGCGGAACCAACCTCCTCACCGGCGACACCCTCACCGAAGGCGATAGCATCACCCTGAACCCCACCGAGGTCGCCGTCATCGCCCGGCACCACAACCACACCCCAGAGGACACCCCCTCATGACAACCCAGCAAGAGTTCGGCACCGGAATCCTCGCCCGCGTCACCAAACAGACCTACTGGATGCTGGCCCTCACCGCCTGCCTCGCGCTCGCGGTGGCAGTGCCGTTTGGGGTGTCGATTTTTCTGGACCGCGATGCGTCGAACATCCCGTTGTTTGCGCTGGTGGTGTGGGCGTGTGTGCCAGGGGTGTCAGCCGCTTTTTTCACCTGCCAGCAACGCACCCGTGACCTCGATGACAGCCCGTTTGCAGCGTTCTTTTACGGGCTGCGGCGCAACACGGTAGGGTCGTTGGCTTTGTCCGTGCCAGTTGTGGGGTTAGGTGGTTTGACTGCATTTAACGCGGCGTATGGAGCTGCCGCTGGGGTTCCTTCAGGATTCATGTGGGCCGGGGTGGGCATCACCATTGTTGCGCTCGTATGGCTCAGTCACGCCTTGCACATCCACTCGCAATTTACGTTCCGGTGGCGAGACGTTGCCCGCCTCGGAATGTACTACGTGACCGCTGCCCCACTGGTGTCATTGGGAGCGTTGTCCTTGTGGGTGTTTAGCCTCGGGATTGTGTACCTCACTTCAGACGGGGTGCTGCTGTTGCTTGGCGGTGTGGTGGCGTTCCTGTTGTGGCGCAATGCTCTTCCCTTGCTTGCCGATGTGCAACAGCGGTTTGTTGTCTAACACCACTGTTTGAGCAGCAGGGGAGTGGTAAGCCCCGTGTGGTCCATTGGCGAATGGGCCACACGGGGCTTTTGTTATGCCCTAGTAAATGGTGCGTCCGTGGGCGTCAGGGACACCAGATTTGCGGTAGAAGTAGGTGCACATCTGGTCTCGCCACTCGATGGCGCATCGGAGTTGTTCAACGAGTCTGATCTCCACTTCAGCGAAAACGTCAGTGGGGATGCTTTCCCGCAGGCTGTGCCATGTTTCTTGGTACTGGCGGACCGTTTCTACGCCCTCAAAATGGGTGTCGTAGATGTGTTGAATGACGGTTTTCCCGGAATGGAGAACATGACTGTACGGGACGTGATGGAAGAACAGCAACAACTCGTCAGGGCATGTGGTGAGGTCGTTGTACAGGTCAGCGAGTTCCTGTGGGTACTGATCAACAAACCCTGTTCCGGCCCGGGTTCTGTCTACTCCCACACCGTCCCGATCAGCGAAGTGGTAGGTGCCCCACTGGGAGTACTCATACCCATCAATGTGAGGACCGTAGTGACCAGCCCCTGGTGACACCATAAAACCCACGCCGAGCGGGGCCGTGTAGTTTTCGTAGGTTCCCCACGAAGACAACATGATGTCGTGAATCGTAGTGAGCGCGTGGGCGTCCACTTGCGGGAAGGTGAGGGTCAGCCACTCGGTGAGGAGGTCGTCGGGGTCTGACAGTGGTGCCCACGTGAGGCGCCCATAGGCGTACAGGTTGGCTTGAGCCAGAGGGTGGCCGGTCCAAAATTCGCTGGTGCCGACGTTGGAAACAGCAGTGACTGACACTGGCAGGTCAGCTAGTTTCTTGTGAGGGTTCGTCGCGGGCCAGAACGAAAACTGCATGATCTCAGACCATTGGCTGCCTAAGTAGCAGATGTGTTTTTGGTGCCCGGTGTACTCCTGCGTCACCTGAAATTCCAGTGAAAGGTGGGTGTCAGGCATCGCTGCGAAGGTGGGGGAGATGGGTTCACGAGTTTGGAAGTCGATGGGGCCAAACTTGATCTGAACGATTGCGTTGTCCGCGAAGTGCCCGTTGAGCTTCGCGAAGTTGTCGTATGCGGCGCGGGCCCGGTCGGTTGTGCGGTCGCGCCAGTCTTGTTTGTGGTTGTACACGAACGCGCGCCAGTGCACTATCCCGCCGTGTGGGGCGAGAGCCTCGGACAGCATGTTTGCGCCATCTGCATGGTCGCGGCCGTAAGCGAAAGGCCCGGGTTGCCCTTCTGAATCTGCTTTGATGACAACCCCACCAAAGTCAGGGATCACCTGGTACAGGGCAGTGAATGTGCGGGCCCACCAGTCACGGACTTCTTGGTCGAGGGGGTCATTGCTTGACAGTCCGCCAAGCGTTTTTGGAGAACCAAAACTGACACACAGGTGTGTGCGAATGCCCCAGGCCCGGAAAATTTCTGCTATCCGCTCGACATCGTGAATGTTGTCGGTGAGCAGACGGGCTGCGTCACGTTCCACGTTCACGTTGTTAATTGCGACGTGGTTGATACCTACCGATGCGAGGAGGCGGGCGTAGTCGTGAACTCGGGAGAGGTCGCGGCGGACTGTTCCGCTGTCGTAGAAGATCGACCCACCTGCGTAGCCGCGTTCGATCTGTCCCATCACGGGGTGAACGCTGAGGTTGTCCCAGTGGTTCAGCATTCTGATGGCAACTGCTGGGGTGTGTGTGGTGTGCGGTTGTAGGTTGTCGATGCCGGTGCGCAGCAACTCAAAGTACCCGTACAGCAATGCGTTGGGGGAAGGCCCTGACACGGTGATGTGATCGGCTGTGCTTGTGATCGTAAAAGCGTCGGTGCGGGGGTCGCCGAGAGGGCTTTTGGCCAGTGCGCCCGCGGCATCCGCCGCGTCTGACGCATGGTCTGCTGCAGGTATGTGGAAGGTGATCGATCGAATGGCAGTGGGTGTGCTACTGCTGTGTGTTGTGGACTGGCCAGGGCTGTTGTGAGCGTCGTTGAGCTCGGTGTGCAACGTCGTGATGACGGGGTGTTCAGCCAGGTGGGGTGGCACGTCCACGATTGTGGAGATTCCGCTGAGGTGGGCTCGAACTGCCAAGGGGAGCCAGGCCGGGTGGAGGGCGGTTGTGGTTGGCGTTGAGGTGTCCAGTGACATGGTTTGGGTCCTTAAGCGTCGTTGCTTACCCGTAATAGTTTATCAGTTAGACAAATTATGTGCGGGGTAAGCGGCCTCAAAGAACCCGCCGGAACTAGCGCAACACCTCACCGGCTGCGTGAAGCGCCTCAGTGACGTCCTCGAGGATGTCAGCGACATCTTCGAGCCCAACAGACAAACGGATTGTTGTTTCCGACATTCCCACTCGTGCTCGACCTTCAACACCCAACTTGCGGTGCGTTGTCGTTGCGGGGTGAGTTGCTAGAGACTTCGCATCGCCGAGGTTGTTAGAAATATCCACTACTTCAAGCGCGTCCAGAAAAGCGAAAGCGTGCTGCTTTTGTTCCTGTGCGGTCGCACCCTCAGGGGTCACCAAATCGAAGGTCACTACTGTGCCCCCACCGGTTTGTTGGCGGCGCGCCAAATCGTATTGCGGGTGACTGGGCAAGTACGGGTAACGCACTTTAGTCACCCCAGGGGTGGTTTCCAACGTTTCTGCGATGCGCTGGGCGCTGGCGTTTTGTGCGGCAACCCGCACGGGCATCGTCTCCAAGCCTTTGAGGAGAACCCACGCATTAAACGGCGACAGCGACGGTCCAGTATTACGGATCATGGTTTGCACAGGGCCGCTGATGTACTCGGCGGACCCCAGGATCGCGCCGCCTAGCACCCGGCCCTGACCATCGATGTGTTTCGTAGCGGAATACACCACAATGTCAGCGCCCAGCTCTAATGGGCGCTGCATCACTGGTGTGGCAAAAACGTTATCCACCATCACCAGAGCGCCTGCGTCATGGGCGAGTTGCGCGACGGCTGCGACATCAATGATGTCTTGCATCGGGTTAGATGGTGTTTCAAAAAACACGACATCGGCGGGGGTGGCTAGGGCCTCTTCCCACTGGCTGAGGACGTGCCCGTCAACGTAATCAGTGTGCACACCCCACCGGGCGAAAATCTCATCAAAAATAACCAATGATGAGCCAAACAAAGCCCGCGCGGCGACGATGCGCGACCCGGCACCCACCACAGCGGCCAGCGCCGTGAACACGGCTGACATGCCTGTCGCAGTGGCGTAGCAGGCCTCCGCCCCTTCGAGGAGGCGCAACCTTTCCTCAAAGGTGTGGACTGTTGGGTTGCCGTACCGAGAATAAATGAACCGGTCAATGTCGCCATTAAAAGCAGCCTCAGCCTCCGCCGCAGTGGAGTACACGTACCCCTGGGTGAGGAATAACGGTTCGGAGGTTTCGTCAAAAGAAGTGCGTGACTGTCCGCCCCGCACAGCAAGTGTGGCGGGGCGTAAGGTGCGAGCCATCGATTACTCGCCGGAGGTGAACGAGGTGGATGGCAGGCCGCGAAGTTTCCACCCGTTAACGGTGCGCTGACCGTACTCGTCGGTGTCGCCTTCAAAACCTTCGAGCACGTTATACGCCGGTCCGTACCCTTCTTCGGTGGCGATGGTTGCCGCACCGATTGAACGGTTACCTGCCCGACAGATGAACACGATCGGCCGATTGTCACCCGGTTTCACGCCGGTCTCTGCGAGTTGTGAGAGGAACTGGGTGTTGGGGCCAAAAGCGGTAACCCACTCAATGAAGTGAACATCTTTATTGATGCTGGTTAAGTCTGGGACACCAATTTGTTGCCATTCACCCACGGTGCGGACGTCCACAAAAATGGCGTCCGGGTTGTCTTTCACCAGGTCGTAAGCCTGCTGAGGGGTAAGGTCACCTGCGTAAGTCATGCTGTCCTCCATCGTTCTGGCGTTAGCACCCTCACCCGAAAACCGGGGGGTTGCTGCGGTGTCACCGTGCCAAGTCACTCAACCGCTCTGGATGGTCGTTCTCCATGATAATCCACCGAACCCCAAAAACGTGAGACGCAACGCTCACAGTGTGAGACGCACGGTTGGGGGCGTTGACACCCAGACCAACGTCCCACACCCTAGAAACAGGTCACGAGTGCCAGCGTTAAACCCCGGTTTGCTGGCCGGCAACCCTCCACCTGCGGTGGGGTGCCCCGGGTGAAGACCAGGCCCCGAGCGAACCAGCTCCGGGGGCAAGCGCGGGACCTGTCACCTGACAACCCCACCCACGAGCGCCACAAGCGCCGCGCACAACACGCCACACCCGTGGCGCAGCTGGGTGAACAGGCAGGCAGGGAGGTCCCCATCCACCATGGAGACACCACCATGAACGACCACACCCCTTGCCTCCCCGTCGTCGGAGCGCACACCCGAGTTCCCCTCATCAACGGAACCTCCACCACCTACGCCAACCTCGACTGCGCAGCCAGCGCCCCCGCGCTCGTCGCCGTCCAAAACCGCGTCAACCAAGTCCTCCCGCTCTACGCCTCCGTCCACCGCGGAGCCGGATACCTCTCCCAGGTATCCACCGCACTATACGAAGCAGCGCGCACCAGCATCGGGAAACACGTTGCCGCCCGTGACAACGACGTCACCATCATCACGCGCAACACCACCGACTCCCTCAACCTGCTCGCCGGGTGCATCCCCAACCACGCAGACGGGACCCCCGGGAAAGTCCTGGTGCTCGACATCGAACATCACGCGAACCTCCTGCCCTGGCATGCTGCCCCAGGCGGGGCAACAACACTGGTCACAGCGACAACCATTGCCGAAACACTCGACCAACTCCGCGCAGAACTCGCGCGCGAACGCTACGCACTCGTAGCACTCACCGGCGCATCCAACGTCACCGGCGAATCCCTACCCATCACCGACGTTGTCGACATCGCCCACGCTGCTGGGGCGCGCATCGCCCTAGACGGTGCACAACTCATCCCACACCGCGGATTCTCCCTCGCCAACAGCGGCGTCGACTACGTTGCGTTCTCCGGGCACAAAACCTACGCCCCCTACGGTGCCGGGGCGCTCATTGGGCGCCGCGACTGGCTCGACACCGGACACCCCTATCTCGCCGGGGGAGGAGCCGTCAAAAACGTCACCCTCACCGACGTCACCTGGGCGCCAGCACCTGCCCGCCACGAAGCAGGTTCCCCCAACGTCATCGGCGCCGTAGCACTCGCAGCAGCCTGCGAAGCGCTGGGCGGGTTGCCCGCAGGAGAACTCGAACGCCACGAAGCTGTACTGCGCACCCGACTAGTTGACGGGCTATCGGCGATCGACGGCGTGCGGATACTGCGGTTGTGGGAAGACTCCACCGACCCAGTAGGGGTGGTGTCCTTCACCGTCGCTGATTGCGACCCAGGTCTCGTTGCCGCCTACCTATCAGCGGAACACGGCATCGGCGTGAGAGACGGCCGGTTTTGCGCGCACCCACTCCTCACCCGCCTCGGTGTGGACAACGGTGCGATCCGCGCATCGGTCGGTGTTGGCAGCACCCTGGATGACGTGGAACGCCTCATTGCCGCCGTTGCGCTGTGGGTGACTGAAGGCAGCAGCGACAACTACGACATCATCGACGGGTGCTGGGCCGTGCACAACGACCCACGCCCCACCCCCGCCGGGTCCGGACTTGACGGGCTCATCGCCACAGCCGCGGCAGCAGTCGCAAACGTAGCCGCTGGGTGTGGGCCAACTCCGCGGCAGGGCGTCGCATCAGCCGATGCGCGTGACGGTGCAGGGGTGCCAGTCCCTGTGGTGTGACGACTGAGATGCGCGCCTCCGCGTTTGTGCTCCCCGCACCGCCCCATCCGCCCACTATTGCTGCGAGTTCGTCCTTTCTTCGCGACTTCGTGGTTTGCACGGTGAGTTCGTGGTTCTCAACCACGAACTCACGGATGGAACAGGGAGACGGGAGGGGAGAGCCAACAGAACGCCTGCTATGGCGCGCGGCGCTTATTGGTTGTGGTGATGTTGCTTCCCAATGGGATCGTCTACGAGTTTGTAGTTGTGAACGCGGACAACCCGTTCGCAAACTGACTTCACCTTGTTGCTATGAGTCGCGATCACGAATCGAACGCCTTCGCCCTGCAGCCGCTGAAAAATGCCCAACACGGCGTCTTCCGTTGCTTCGTCCAGTGCCCCCGTTGGTTCGTCTGCAAAAACGAAGTCGGGGTTCTTTACTAGGGCACGTGCGATTGCTACCCGTTGAGCTTCTCCACCGGATAGTTCTCGTACTTTCTTCCGCTTGCTATCCGAAAGCCCAACAAGGTCTAGGTAATGTTCCGCATCCTCGCGGGTCGTACGAGGTGATACAGCACCTAACATGACGTTGTTCAACAGGCTTCGGTGAGGGAGCAGTTCATAGCGTTGAGTCACGATTCCCACGTGGTCACGCCGAAAGGCTGCCATCTCACTCTCGTTTTGTGCTAGAGGTGCGCCCTTGAAACTGTAAAGCCCTTCAAACTGTTGGTCTAGGCCTGACAGTATGCGCAGTAGCGTGCTCTTCCCTGCCCCGCTCCTCCCGACAACCGCTAATGATTTTTCGTGTGGCAACAGGCGGAAGTCTGCGTCATCAAATACCTGCCTTGTTGATCCATTGGATTCGTGGAATGACTTGTGAAGGTGAGTGAGCTGAAGCATAAGATGTATTGTTTCTATGTAGGCTTAACAAGTTTGCGGTGGATGATGACTCTATGTGAAAAGGCTTCAGTGATGAATATCGTCGAAAGCATCAAAGAAGCGACGGTCAGAGCGGTTATGTTTTGAATATTGGGTAATAGGACTAGGCGGGCCATTAAAACCACCCCTGCGCAGGCTGCATATTCGCCAACAAGATAGAGCGTATTCTTCTTTACCAGGCCATGTAATGATGCGCCGGAGGTCCAGAGTATTCGATACCGGTGTGATCGCTGTGTGAGAAGTGCGCGAGACAGGAAGCTTAATGACGCTCCGAGGGTAATAGTGATGACAACCCCAAGGGCGATGAGGGTAGCGAGGTTGTCGCGCACAAGATTCCTCATCAAGGTAAATTCGATGAGGTAGGTAGGGACGTTGAGGAGTGTGTAGTCGTGAAAGTGGCTTGCTGTTGCGGTCTCTGACAGGCTGCTGAGAATCATCTCCTCACTCGTGCCTTGAGGGGCCACAATGTTCCCCCCGATCATCGCGAAAAAAAGTATCCCCTCATGTTCAAAAGCAGATGAGTCCGAGAGCGACAAACTCTGTGGATACGGGATCACTATTTGATCGTCCAAATAGGTGTTGAATGTGCCTTGAAGGTAGATAGAAGATCCTTCTTCGAGGAAACCTGAGACTCGGAGTGTAGTTTCACGAAAGTAGTACTCTACATCAATGATGTCGCCGACCGAGTAAATCTCCTGATAATCATGGCCAAGAACAACCGGGATTTCAATGCTTTGAGGTGTAATTGAGTTCCATTGTGGCACTGAACCGCTGCTCAGTGTGAGTCCATAGAACTGAAATGCCTGTTGGTTCAATTGAATGGACTTGACGGCGCGTGTTTTCCGGCCGGATATGTCATCAATGTATTCACCTTGACCTCCGGATTCGGTCCCAAAGGACGCATCAAACGTTTCGCCGCCCATGAAGTCGTGGGCGAAAAGAGGTTGATTGAAAATCGAAAGAAAAGTGAATGTTTCACTGCTTGTGAGTTCTTGGTAAAAAGATGCAATGGTTTCCATCTGCTCCTGTGACTGCCTGAAATTCCAAAACTCTTCAGGGTCAACCAAGGTGTCAGTCAGGTGATACATGTCGACCTGGCGTTCCTGTGAAAAACCCTGGTCAAGCCCAGTTGAGATATCACCAGTGAAAGAGATGACCGTATAAGTGGTGATGATGAAAAGGGCTGTTGCTGCCACTTTGAGGAGCGTCTGCGCTAGCGAATGGATCGTGGAAAACATGATGGGAGCTAGGCCTTATGTTTGAGACTCATTGCAGACTGCGAGATTGTCACAGTCATGGCGAGTATGTAGGAGCCACCGAGGAGCAGAAAAGAATCCGGGTCGATGTCGTGGCGTATGAAACTGGGAACCCTCGGGATGGATGACAAGGCGCATCCAGCGGCGTAGATGGCGGTGACGCTCAGAACGGATCGTGTAAGTGTTGTCCACATACTGTCCCCGACAAGGCGTCCAATCTTGTTTCGTTGACGGATGGCACTGGCGGTGAGCACACCACAGATGGCTGATCCGAGGCAGAGGCTCACCAGGGTGAGCGCGGTAACTGCTGGTGTGATGAGGTCTGCATGTGTTCGTCGTTCTAGTCGAGTGTCTTGCCTTGGTTCTAGTGCCGCCGCTTGATCGTTGGGGAGGTCTTGTATTGCGGGGCCATCGATGATGATGGGTGATGAACCTTCGGCCATAAAGAATGACTGGTCGTACAACAGTGCAATGGGGGAGAGCCGACTGTCTGCGGAGCGGCCTAGTCGTCCAATGACTGTGAACTCAACGCCGTCAATGTCGATGACGTCTCGACCATCACGGTGGAGAGTGTGTACTGAAGCGCCAGCGAGTGCCACGTGTTGGTCATTCTGTTCAATGGCACGCCCGGAGTAGAGGGGAAACTTCACGTCCTCGATGTTCGAGCTGTAGATAGCGCGGGAGAGGTCTGCGTTGTCGAGTGATTGGTAGGCAACGTAATGGTGCGAGGAGGCGTCTAGAGCAGGTTCAATGTCAGAGAAGTCGCCGTGGAAGTAGTGACTGTTCTCCGTGTAGAGGGAGTTCCCTTCAAGCGCGATGAACGTCTGTTCACGCTGGAAGGTAGTGAGGGAGAAAATAAGTGAACAGAGTAGCGCTGAGAGAATTATCAGGGCAATGGCATGAAGAAACTTCATCACGTTACTTCCTGCTGAGGTGTGGGCTCACATGGTGAACCCACACATAGCGATTTATTTGCCGTAGAAGGTCTTCGCCTTTCCGTTTCCGCTGTCCGGATCGTTGGGGTTAAAAGCTACCCATTTGGTTACAGCTTCTGTTCCGTCACGCCCCCATACTCTGCCAGAATCGGCGATGATGCGGTCGGCGTTGGGCCAGTATCCCGTCAGCTGCGCACGTGTGTAGTGCCTTACGCCTTTCCAGGTGGTCCATCCATGTGCCCGTTTGTGGGACGTTCCATTGATGACTTTGCCCTCAGCCTTACCTGTGTGCCGTGGTGTTCCAGTGGCGGCAAGTGGAGAGATGCCACCTGACGGTTGCTGATTTGCGAAGTAGCCGTCATCCTCACTCCAACCGCCTAGGTTGCCAGGGTCCGTGGAGGCGAAAGCGCTAATCGGACTTATCGCCATAATAGCCGCTAGAACCGTTGTAGTCACTATCTTGCTGGAAAAACGCATAGCACCTCTACCTTCGATCGAGTATAACCGTCATTTGATGGTGTTAGGAATCCTAACACCATTTATCCAGCAAATGCCAGCGATAGATGTCTCTGATCAGCGTTTATATTTCTAGGATCCGGATGGCTGGCGATCCGAGACGTTCGCATTCCTGCTTAGTGGTGTGGTACTTGCGCACTGATGGTACGGAAAAAAGCACAAATACTATTAATAAAGAAGATTGCGAAGAGATAAAGCAACCGCTGCAACTCCGTTGGATCCTTGACCGCGTGTAGCGACCTATAACCGCGGAGTTCTTGTTCATGTGCCCGCCCGCCCACCTTCTGCCGTGAGTTAGTGGTTCTTAGCCACGAAGTCGTGGTGTTCAGGACGAACTCACCACGAAACCACGAACTGGTGTTCTGAAAGGGCTGCGGAAAGGTCAGCAGACTGGCGTGGCGGGGCGTTACGCGGTGAGGTCTTGGGTGACTTGGGCGAGTGTGCGGCGTAGTTCGATGATGCTTCCGCGCCCTGTGATTGCTGTGCGCACGGCTGTGAATACTGTGCGGCGGGGGCGCCCGGGTAGGTCAATGAGCTGCACCCCGGCGGGCGGGTTGAGGGTCATCAGGCCAGGTAGTAGCGCTACGGCGTTCCCTGATGCGATGAGTGCGAGGTGCGCTTGGAGGTCTGCTGTTTCGAAGCGGACATCGGGTTCAAAACCTGCTTGCCGGCAGGCTTGTTCCGCCCAGTGCCGTGATGCGGCTCCGCGTGGTTCCATCACCCAGGGGACGTCGTTGGCGTCAGCGAGGGAGGTCACGGGGCGGTGGCCTTCTTGTGCAAATACTTCTGGCACCGCTAATCGGATGGCGTCGGTGGTGAGTTCCATACGATCGAGTTCGGGGTGCCAGGGTGCGGCGTGGCCTGGGTATTGTTCGGCGATGACGAGGTCAAAGTCGCGTGTCCACGCTCCGCGGAGTGCTGTTTCGGGTTCGCGTTGGGACATGGTGACGCGCAAGTTTGGGTGTTGCGTTGCCAGGATACGGAGCGCCTCGGGCATGAAGGCGAGCACTGCGGATTGGAATGCTGCAACGTTGACGGTGCCGGTGAGGGCTGCGTCGGCTTGGGTGACGTCGGCGTGGGCTTGGTCGAGGAGGTCGATGATGTGCGCCGCGTAGGTTGCGAGGGTGTGGGCTGCGGGTGTGAGTTGGACGCGGCGGCCTACTTTTCGTAGGAGTGGGGTGCCGGCTTCGCGTTCGAGGTGGGTGAGTTGTTGGGAGATCGCGGAGGGGGTTTGGTGGAGTGCGGTGGCGACGTCGGCGAGGGTGCCGCGGCGTTGTAGTTCTAGGAGGACGCGCAGGCGTCTGACGTCGAGCATAAGCAGCCCCAACCCTGAAGGAGAACTTAACGTTCTAGTGTAGAAAACGTCACTTTACCTGAAGTGCTTGGCGGTCTCACACTGAGACGGTAGATGACACTTTGACAGAAGGAGTGCTCGTGTCGCATCAGACCGTAGACGCTCAAACCATCGCCGACCAAGCTACCCGCCTGGTCCGTGAATGGTTGACCACCGCTGACCAACTCACCCCCTCACGGGCAGCAACATTGCTTGCCGGGGTCCTGAGTGATGACGGCGGATTGGAGTTCACCGTCGGATTTGTTGA
Organism: Jonesia quinghaiensis DSM 15701; assembly: GCF_000423205.1. GTDB lineage: Bacteria > Actinomycetota > Actinomycetes > Actinomycetales > Cellulomonadaceae > Jonesia > Jonesia quinghaiensis. Next base: position 132,079 of record NZ_AUHN01000011.1, on the reverse strand, counting down.
CGGAGTCATCCGCCCAGAGGACACCCGCATCGCGGCAGGGAACCTGCGTAACCTTGCCCGCAACGCCCCCACTTTCCTACCCTGGTACCTCCGAGCAGGGTTGCAGGTCGGCGCCGCGGCATCGCACATCGTCCCGGGAATTGTTGTGACCGTCGCGCAGCACGTGCTGCGCTCCCTCGTAGGGCACCTCATTGTTGATGCGTCCGATGCCCGCCTTGGTCAATCCATTGCCGCACTGAAACGTAGCGGCCGGGCTTTGAACATTAACCTCCTCGGTGAGGCTGTTCTTGGTCCACGCGAGGCGCAACGGCGCCTCGACGGCACCCGCAAACTCCTCCAACGCGACGACGTGGACTACGTATCCATCAAAGTGTCCTCAACAGTTGCGCCCCATTCACCGTGGGCCTTCGACGAGGCCGTCACCCACGTGACGGAACAACTTCTTCCCCTGTACCAGTACGCGGCAAGCCACCAGGGGCGCAAATTCATCAACCTGGACATGGAAGAATACCGCGACCTAGACCTCACCATCGAGGTGTTCACACGCCTGCTAGACCGCGAGGATCTGCTGGAACTGGAGGCAGGCATCGTCCTGCAGGCATACCTGCCCGATGCCATGGCAGCGATGCAGCGCATCCAACAGTGGGCGGCAGCACGCCGCAAGCGCGGCGGCGCACCCGTGAAGGTGCGCCTCGTGAAAGGCGCGAACCTCCCCATGGAACGCGTCGAAGCCGCGACCCACGACTGGCCACTTGCAGTGGTGGACTCAAAACAAGCAGCCGACACGAACTACAAACGAGTGCTGCACTACGCGCTCACCCGCGAACGCATCGACAATGTGCGCCTCGGTGTTGCCGGGCACAACCTGTTCGACATCGCCTACGCGTGGCTCCTCGCCGGAGAACGCTCAGTGCGCGACGGCATCGAATTCGAAATGCTCCTGGGCATGGCAGAAACACAAGCAGAAGCAGTCAGCCGCACAGTTGGCGGGCTCCTGCTCTACACACCCGTGGTGCACCCAACCGAGTTCGACGTCGCAATCGCCTACCTCATTCGCCGCCTCGAAGAAGGCGCATCACCAGACAACTTCATGTCCGCCGTGTTCGACCTCTCCCGCAGCGAAACACTCTTCACCCGCGAACAGCAACGCTTCCTGGCATCCCTCAACGACACCGACGACACCGTGCCACCACCAAACCGCACACAACACCGCGCAACCGACACACCCACCCGCCGCGAAGAGTTCACCAACACCCCAGACACCGACCCGGCCCTCCCCGGTAACCGTGACTGGGCTGCAAATATCCGTGCGGCACTCCCCACCACCACACTCGGTGAAAAGCTTGTCACCCAACACACCATCACCACCCGCGCTGGGATCGACGCGGTATACACCGCAGCCGAAAACGCCGCCCCCACCTGGGCGGCCCTCACCGGACAACAACGAGCAAGCATCCTGCGCGACGCTGCCGTCGAACTCGAAAAACGCCGCGCACAACTCATCGAAGTTGCCGCCGCCGAATGCGGAAAAACCATCGACCAAGCCGACCCAGAAATCTCCGAAGCCATCGACTTCGCGAACTACTACGCCCACCTCGCCGAACAACTCGACACCATCGACGGCGCAACACCCCAACCCGTCGCCATCACCCTGGTCACCCCACCGTGGAACTTCCCCATCGCGATCCCCGCCGGGTCTGTCCTCGCCGCGCTCGCAGCTGGGTCCACGGTGGTGATGAAACCTGCCACGCAAGCGAGGCGTTGCGGTTCCATCGTGGTCGATGCGTTGTGGGCGGCGGGTGTGCCGCGAGATGTTCTGCACCTGGTGCACGTTGACGAGGGTGACCTTGGGCGCGCGCTGATCAGCGACCCTCGGGTGGGGCGGCTTATTTTGACGGGCGCTTTTGACACCGCGGAATTGTTCACCAGTTTCAATCCGTCGCTGCAATTATTGGCGGAAACATCGGGAAAAAACGCGATTGTTGTCACCCCGCACGCCGACTATGACCTCGCCGTTAAAGACATTGTCACCTCTGCTTTTGGGCACGCTGGGCAGAAATGCTCAGCGGCGTCACTGCTGATTTTGGTGGGTTCTGCTGGGACCTCACAACGGTTACGTAATCAGCTTCTCGATGCCGTTTCTGGGTTGCGGGTCGGGTACCCGCAGGACCCAACATCGCAGATGGGGCCCATTATCGAACCGGCCGCAGGGAAACTTCACCACGCGCTAACGACGCTTGGCGTTGGGGAAACGTGGGCTATCGAACCACAGCAACTCGATGACACGGGGCGCCTGTGGTCGCCCGGCGTAAAAACCGGTGTCACCCCTGGGTCGGAGTTCCACCTCACCGAATATTTTGGGCCGGTGCTGGGGATCATGACCGTTGGCACGCTCGCGGAGGCAATCGCGGCGCAAAATGCCACAGACTTCGGCCTGACAGCCGGGTTGCACTCACTCAACCCAGAAGAAATCCGCACCTGGGTGAACAGTGTTGAGGCCGGAAACCTGTACGTCAACCGTGGAATCACCGGGGCAATTGTGCGCCGCCAACCGTTTGGTGGGTGGAAACGATCAGCTGTGGGGGCAGGTACCAAAGCCGGTGGCCCTAACTATCTGTTCGGTTTGGTGGATTGGGAAGCCGCCCAAGCGTCCGCTGTTGTTCCGCCAGCGGGCGCAGCCCGTGACCTTCTGTCTGCGATAGGGGACAACGCCACCGAGTTGGAAATTGGATCCAACGAGCTGGCAATGCTGCGCCGGGCAGCGAGTTCCGATGCGCACGCGTGGGCGCAGGAGTACAGCCATATGCGTGATGTGTCCCAGCTGGGGGTGGAACGCAACGAGTTCCGGTATCTGCCAACGGATGTTCTTGTGCGTTGTGAAGCCGATGCGAGCATCGCCCACCTGTTACGTGTTGTGCTGGCAGGTGTGCGGGCAGGCAGCACGATGACCGTGTCCGCCGTGCGCCTCCCGGCCACGGTTGCATCGTTGCTGGGGGAGTGCGGAGTGACCGTGCTTGTTCAGGATTCCGATGCGTGGGAAGCGTATGTTGCGCAGCTTCACGATGCCCGCATCCGCCTCATTGGTGGGGCACGGGATGCCCTGGCGTTAGCAAGCGGCGGGCGAGCAGACCTCGCGTTGTACGCACAACCTGTGACTGAAGCGGGACGCATCGAGTTGCTGCCATTCCTTCGGGAACAAGCCATTTCCATGACTGCGCACCGGTTTGGAACGGTTCAGTCGCCCGTGAACCTGACCTAACGGGCATTGGCGGCGTGGTTGCCTGAGGCTTCGCCCGTTCCTCAGCGTTATGTGCACCTAACCAGAGCACTACGCTGTGGGATTTTCGGGTACTGGCCGCCACATCGGGCGAGGGGCTGGGCCAGGGTACCCGCGCATCGGCGGCAACTCAATGAATCCGTGGCGACGGTACAGCACCGATGTCGCTTCGGTGGATGACTCCAAATACGCGGGCATACCTGCAGCGTCCGCTTGGCCGAGGCGATGTTTGATGAGTTGCGACGCAATGCCGCGCCCCCGTGCTTGTGGGGTCACGCCAATGGCTTGCAAGTACCAGTGCGGTGCGGTTGGGTGGTGGCGTTGGGTGGCACGTGAGGCAGCTAAAGCGCGCCGGATACCGCGAATACCGAACGCTTTGACGATGTGTTGTGCGTTGAGAATGTCTTGAAATGTGGAGTGACCACTGTGTGGGGCGTGCCAAATGGCGGCCCCAAGAATCTTTCCGCTGCCTACGTCACGCACCACATCAACTGTTCCGTGCTGCAGCGGGCCAGCATGCATGAAGTAGCTGAAAAGGTGGTGTGCGCGGGCGGGCAGGTCGTCAGATGGGCCTAAAACGGCTGACATGGGCGGGTCATTGCGGAATGCGTGGGCCATGACCTCGGCTACGTCATTGACGTCTGCGTATGTTGCGGGATGGAGCAGGGTTGTCATGTGGACTCCTCGGCCGATGCGGGTGGATTCCCAGCCTAAACAAAGTTGGCCAAGTGGCCAAGTCATTTGGCCAACTTTACGCGGAGCACGTAAGGCCTAGCATAAAAGCCCCTGTCCGCTGTATATTTTAAAGTTGGCCACATGGCCAACTAGGGTGTGCAGCAAAAAATATGCCACGTCATGCCCTCAGTGCGCTACACATGACAGGAGAAGGTGCATGGCTGAGAAAAACCGACCTCGCATGCCAGCGGCGCAACGCCGCGAACTGCTCATGGACGCAGCCCAGCACATCATGAAGGAATCAGGGATAGCGGCGGCAACAACACGAGCCATCACCGCCCATGCAGGAATGCCACATGGGGCGTTCCATTACTGCTTCTCATCAAAAGAGGAGCTGTTCTCAGCATTGCTCCATCGGGAACTCGACGCCTCACTCAAAGAGGCGTGGGATGCTGTTAGCGGTCAGCCTACCAGCTTCTTTGACGCATTGCTGGCAGCATTGATGGCCTATCTTGACCGTGTGCAACAGGACCCTGAACACCACATCCTCATCGCTGAACTCACCGCAACAGCGTCACGCACACCAGAGCTCGCCGGCATACCCGCATGGGAACATGAACAATACGTCAACCACGTGAGCGAACTACTCAAAGCCTGGCGGGCAAGTACCGGCAACACGTTGGTGATGCCACTGCGGAGCCTTGCCGAGGTGCTAACAACGTGCGCATCCGGGTTGGGGGCTACCTGGTTGGCAACCAGAGACACAGAAAAAAGTCGGGCATCGGCCCGGTTGCTCGCTAGCGCCTTAGCACAAGCCGCTACGGGCACGGCGCGCATGTAGACAGTTGTCCACAGTTCGACACCCCGGGGTTTGGTGAGTTCTTCAGCGCCTTGCTACCTTCAGTGAGTTCACAGCGAACACTTATCACTGATTGAGGATCTGCACCATGACCAGCCCAAGCGACTCTTCTGAGGCTTCCATGCCGAAGGAGAGCGACTCGTCTGCCCAACAGCAGACCAGCGCCACCCCGCCCGGAGCGGTTCCCGCTCCACCCCATAATCCAGACGCGCAACAGGTTCCGCCGCCAGAACCCCCAGCGCCAGCACCAACGGCGCCCCCAGCGCCACTGTCTGCCGCCGCAACAGTGCCAGCACCTGCACCCGCGCCGCAGACACACGAAACATCAGCACAAAACCCTCCATCAGTCATACCCCAGGTACTGCGGGCTTTAACACCCGCACACTGGAAGACAGCAGGGCTCTACGGCGCACTCGCGTTAGCCGGCGCATTTGCTGCCTCGTTGCTGACTGTGATGCTTCTTCTTACTGGCCTTACTGCCGGCTCCAGTGACATAGATGGACCAGAAAACCTCGGTGGTGCTTGGTTTGCGGCCATCATCCAGTTCATGAGCATGGGATTCCTCAGCCCCTTAACGGGAACTGCCCAGGTGGAAGCTGGGTTCGGCTTGGTTGCCGTGGACGTCAATATGTCCGCGTTCTTTGTCCCAGTGATCGTTCCCGTTGCCGCGATCTGCGCCGTAGCGCTATATGGTCGACGCGTCACCGGCGGTATGACACTGCCGCATGGACCTACAAGAGCAGTCATCGCCTCAACCGCTGGTCTTGGATTTGCCGTCGCGCTCGCGCTGTTGACTGCGCTGATTCCAATAAAGTTTGGTTCCCCTGATGAGGGCGAGTTCACCCTGCGCGCATTGACGGTGTGGGGCATGCTGCTGTCGGCCCTCGTTATTTTCGCCGTTAGTTACCGTACTCTTGGTCATTCCAAGCAGTCCGGTTCCTCAAGCCCAACAACCGGATCTGTCATCGCGCGCATCTGGGGTCAAGGTATTCGGGTCGCCGTAGCGCACCTCGGCGGTGTGGCGTTGCTCTTAGGCGTCATCGCTTTTGTCGTTGTCGTCAGTCAAGCCGACGATGCGCGTTCCATGGTGATTGCAGGGTTTCCTCTGCTGCTGCCCATACTTGCAGCCAACGCCGTAGCCATTGGCTCAATGTCAACGGTCATGTTTACCGGTGACATTGCAATAACCGCTGACAACGGCGCCGTCAACGACACGCTGACAATGTTCTCCAGTGAACTACCCGTATGGGTGCGTATTCTGCTACCAATCGTTGCCGTGGCAGCGCTACTTATCGCAGGTTTGCGATGGCGGTCAACCGCAGGATTTACGACGGCACGCAATAGCCAGTGGGCAATATTACCCGCCGTTTACGGTGGAGTCGGGCTGGTACTTCTCGCCATCGGAACAATGCACTTTGCCATACGCGCGCCCATGGTTGGCCAAGACACCACAGGGATTGCCCCTGCTCCGTGGACCTTCCTCGTGTTGGCGATCATCGGTGTCGCTGTTGAAGCAAGCGCTCGGTACGTTGCACCACAGCTCCTACGCGTTTTGCCCCCAGGGCTCGTGAGTGTCTTAACATTCCGAGTGAACAATCCACACGCAACCGTGGTGACTGCACCGGCTGCCGCAGGGGTTGCTGGGACCGCAGGGACCACTGGGTTAGGCGCACAAGAGCAACCCGCGCCTGTCGGTGCAGAACCAGCAGATGCTGCTGGTTCCCCGGATAGCGCATCGGGATCACCTGCTCAAGCAAACCCGGCCTCCCACTCAACCGGCTCACCGGATGGTGACCCACTGCCAACGGCGAAACCACTAAGCCCACAAGCGAAAAAAGCATGGGCAATAGCCGGAATCAGTGTCGTAGCGCTGACAGTGTTGCTCATCGCCGGCAACGCAACACGCAACTACCTCGCTAACAACCAGTTTGGTCCGCAACAAAAAGTGGAAGAGTACCTCACAGCACTCGTCGACGGCAGAGCAAGCGACGCCCTGTCGCTGCTGGACGTCAACGTCACCAGCACCGACCGGGTGATGCTCGCAGATGACGTGTACGCGGCTGCTGAGAACCGGCCAACAGAGTTCCGCATCGACGATGTGGAATACGGGGAAGAGGCAGTTCAGGTCACTGCTCAGGTGAAACAAGAGGGGAAAAACTACCCCATCATCTTCACTCTGGTCGCTGACGGGCGCCAAAGTATGTTCTTCGACGACTGGCGAATCACCTCAGGTATGGAACAAAACCTGTTTGTGTTCCAGGCAACTGACACCCTCAACGTCAATGGACTAGACCTCAGTGTTCCTCGCATGCACTCTGCGGATGAGCCGCTCCCGCAAGGCGCGTCAGCGGAAACCATGGCCCAATACGCCATGGAAGAAGCTGAGGGTTACCTCCCAGTCCTCCCAGGAACCTACACGTTCAAGGCGCCAGCGGGAACAAAATACGTCAGCTACGGACCAGATGTAACAGTGACCATCACTCCAGGCGAACGCCAAAGCGATGACACAGGTTTTGGCTGGGGCGAAGAGGGGCCAAAAACGCCGACAGTGGCATTCCAACGCGGCTACACCCAAGCTGTTGTTGATGACGCGTTAGCGCAAGTCGAACCGCTGCTCGATGCGTGCCTTACGCGCAATGTGATTGTCCCGGAAGGTTGTGAAATCGCGAGCTGGGAAAACAAGTACTGGGACGCGATGACCGACATTGAGCGGACGTGGGGCGAAGAGCCGCAGCTCCTTGTTGCCAATGAGCTCAACGGAATGTGGGAGTATGAGCAGCCAGATCCATCAACCGTGACAGGGGATCTGTCAGTGTTTCTTGTCGAGGGCAGGATCGACCTGGTCTACTCCGCACGTAATGAGGGAGACGATGACTGGAATGAGGGGCGAACCCACAACATTCGTCCCTTCGTTGAAAGTGGAGGCTCATTGTTCTCTGACCCCCTTGCCCTGCCCATCACCATCGATGGTGACACGCTCACCGTTGATACCTCGAAGCTCAACAAACAACACGACAGTTGGGTGAAGTAGTGCGCCGGTAAGTCCGCGCCCAGGCGCTCATGGTTCGCCGCCGAAGCAACGTCGACACCGACGAGGCGCTGAACCATTGTGCCGCTGAGAAGTCACCATGGAGTCACCGCGAAGTCCCTCCGAGATGGAGGTGATCTCGCGGTGACTTCGTGGTTTCGCAGCGAGATCGTCCTGAAGGTCGTGGGTTCGTGGTTCCCAACCACGAACTCGCTGGTGGAACCACGAACTCGTGTCAATTTTGCACGATGCCAACGGCGTGGGGGACGGAAAAAGTGGGGTGGGCGGGAGTAAGAAATGAGTGGGGAGTTCTCCACATGCAAGCCTAAAGCTTTGGCGTGTTTCCGGGCTGATTGCTACCTTCAGTGAGTTCACAGCGAACATTAATCACTGAACAAGGACTCACATAATGACAAACCAAAGCGACTCTCCTGAGGCGTCACAGCCACAGGAGAGCGACGCCGCTGGGCACCAGCAGGCGCCGCCACCCCCACCCGCTCCACCTGTCACTGCAGGTCAAGAAAGCGTTGCGTCTCCTGCGGCACCCGCTGCTCCATCCGCCGATGCGCCAGCACCGCCAGCACCACCCGTCGCGGATGCCCCGGCTCCACCTGCCCCACCGGCACCCCCTGCGCCACCTGTTGCGGAGGCTCCTGCCCCACCTGCTCCGACACCTGCACCTGCACCTGCCCCGGTCCAGGCCGCAGCACCAACGCCAGCTGGCCCTGCTCCTCAGCCACAAGCATCGGCGGCACAATACGCGCAAACGATGCCACCAGCACACTGGATAGCAGGGGGTCTGTACGGAGCGCTTGCTTTGGCGGGCGCCTTCGCGGCATCGATTGTCGCTGTTCTGCTCCTCCTCATGGGACTTTCCGCCGATAACAATGCCTTGACCATGGGCGAGAGCGTTTCCGGTTCATGGTATGCCGCCATTATTCACTTGGTTGGAATGGGATTCCTCAGCCCGCTCAGCGGGGGAGGGGAGATTAAATCGGCGTTCGACTCCAGCAGTTACGAGGTTTCTGCCTCGATTTTCTTTTTCCCTGTTGTGATACCCATCGCGGCCATTGCCGCATTAATGCTGTTTGGGCGGAAAATCACAGGCGGTCTAGCGCTCCCACACGGTGCCACCCGAGCGATCGTGGCATCCGTTGCTGGTGGTGGATTTGCCGTGATTGTTACTCTTCTGACTGCAGTTGTCCCCTTCTATGTGGGCGATCCTGATAGTGGCGGGTTCTCCATGCGGGCATTGTCCGTGTGGGGCGTCTTGCTGTCAGCGATTGTCATTTTCGCTGCCACCTACCGCAGTCTCGGCTACCCGGGAGTCCCGAATATCCCGCTGATGTGGCGCCAAGGAAGCCGCGTTGCCGTGGCGCACTTGGGGGGACTGGCCTTGTTGTTGGGGACAGTGACATACATAACGATGCTCGTCGAAGCTGACGATGCACGAGTGGCATTGTTACTGGGCTTCCCTCTTGCTCTGCCGTTAGTTGCAGCAAACGCATTGGCTGTGGGATCGCTGTCAGCGGTTGAAATCTCCGGTGTGTACAGCTCCACATTTGGGGACTCAAGCGGCGCTTCTTCGTTGATGATGTTTTCGTCCGAACTGCCACTGGTGGTGCGTATCGTATTGCCGATTGTGGTTCTGGCTGCATTGTTCATAGCCGGTGTGCGGTGGCGTGCAACGTGGGGCTTTGGAACTGCACCCAACGGGCAGTGGGCTATTTTGCCAGCCGTGTACGCAATCGGCGGATTAGGGCTGCTTGCTATCGGAACGGTTTCTAACTCGTCTGCAACAACTGGCATGGGTGAACAATCCGGTGGCTTTGCGCCAGCGCCGTGGACATTTTTGGTTCTAGCAGTTCTCGGTTTGATTGTTGAGTTGTGCGCGCGTTTCGTGGCGCCACAAGTGTTGCGGGTCCTACCAGCGGGGCTTGCACGCGTCTTGTTGTGGCGGGTGAACAGCCCTCAAACCGTTGCATTAGCAATGTCCGGCGCTGCACCCGCGCCAGCACCGACACCAGCATCGGCGCCCGCGCCGCAAACGCAGGCAGTGGCGTCTGTAGAAGCACCGGCGCAACCGGCTGAAGTGGTGCCGCAAGACTCAGCTGTGCAAACAACGCAGCCAGAACCGCACACGGTGAATGCGCCGCCTGCACCACCCGCCCCACCAGCACCGGCGGCGTATACCCAACCAGTTCCATCGCAAACCCAAGCAATGCCAGTTGGTGCACCAATGGCAGGGGGACCGGCGCAAACACCTTCAGGTGTGCAGCTATATGGGGGCGTGCCTGCTGGTACACCAATGAGTCCGCAGGCTAAAAAGGTGTGGGCGATTGTTGGAATCACTACCGCAGCGTTAACTGTGTTGATTGTTTCCGGTGTTTTTGCTCGCAACTATTTGGCGGAAAACCAGTACGGCCCTCAAAAAAAGGTTGAAGCGTACTTGGATGCCATTGTTGAGGGCAAAGCCTCAGCAGCGTTGGAATTGCTAGACGCCAACGTCACAAATGATGGCAGAGCTTTGCTCATTGATGAGGTTTACGCAGCTGCTGAAGACCGCCCAACGGAGTACAGCATCGACTCCGTTAAAACTATCGGCAAGTCAGCGGAAGTAACTGCGAAACTCAAACAAAATGGAAAGAACCACACCATTGTTTTCACGATGGTTAAAGATGGCCGTCAAGCAGTGATCTTTGACGACTGGCGTATCTCCCAAGGCATGGATCAGCACCTCTTTGTGTTCCAAGCGCCAGAGTCACTAGCCGTCAACGGAGTTGACGTCACCATTCCGTCGTTGTATTCATCTGATGAACAACTACCGCTCAATGTTGACCCGAACTGGATTACACCGCAGGAGATGGAAAAGTCTGAGGGCTACCTCGGTGTTCTTCCTGGTACTTACACGTTCAGTGCCCCAGAGGGGTCGAAGTACATCAGCTACGGGGAAGACGTCACTATTACTGTGACCCCAAAAGCGGTTAACACTAGAGTGAACATGATCCCAGATGCTCCTGTTGTTACTTTCAGCCGTGGTTACACGCAAGCGGTAGTTGAGGAAGCTATCGCTCAGGTTGAGCCACTTCTCAGTGCCTGTGTCGCACCTAAAACCATTGTGGTTGAGGGATGCGAGATTGTTAGTTGGGAAGACAGGTACTGGGATGGGATGAAGGGTATAAAGCGCCGCTGGGAAACTGAGCCAGTACTCATTGTGAGCAATGACAATCAAGAGAACCTGTGGGCAAAGACGCAGCCCGACCCTGCAGGTCTTTCCGGCCCGCTGTCGGTGTACTTCGCTGATGGTGTCATCAGGATGGATTACTCGGTGACTCTCAAGGGGTACGACAAATGGTATGACTACGGGGACAGGCGAATCACGCCGTTCTTTGAGCATGACGGGAACCAGTATTCAGATCTTCTGGGGCTTCCCATCACCATTGACGGTGACACCCTCACCGTTGATACGTCGAAGCTGAACAAACAACACTCCGGGTGGGTTAGGTAATCTGCTTGTAGCAGTATGAGTGCAACACCGAGGTGGTGGGGTTACGGATGACGTGGCCCCATCACCTTTTTCGTGCCTGCTCAGCAGACCGCCACAGTTATTGCTGAAAACGACCAATGCTCACAGTTGTCGAGAAAGAAATGTCTAGCCCAGTGTTGGGTTCCATGACACCGTTCACAGAAGGGTGTTCCGCGGCGCGCTCCGAATATTGCGAAATAACTGGTAGGGCATACGGGGTCTCGCCATCAACTAACTGAATGATGAATAAGGAGATTGGCTCACTTGCTGCACCACCTAGTTCACCAGACCATTCGACATCGGCGTAGGCTGAGTCCCCCGGTGACAGGGTAATGAGTGGCTGGTCAGCCGCGTTATCTGGACCCGCAGCAGGTGGTGGTCCATCAGTGGGGCTGCCGTTGATGTTCTCCTGCTCTGCTACGAGCAGGAATGTGTTGCCCCATTCGCCTCTCGCACCAAACCCTGGATACCCCTGAACTGTGCAGGGCGTAGTCGAGGTGTTGGTGACAGTTAATGAACCGAATCGGTGCCCCAAGGCGGCATCGATTGCCTGCAATTCAATGGAGACTTCCTCGGGTGTGCAGTGTTCGGGGTGTTGTTGTGCTGTTGCCTGGACCCGGAGTGCGGCGGTGAGTTCCTGTGGGGTGAGATCGCTGTCCGCAGTGATCGGCATATCTGGTTCCTCGTCCCAGTGAGAGGGGAACTCGCTTTCGTGGGGTTCTGGGACGCTGGTGGGTTCTGCAGTTGTTGGCGCTGGGGCAGGAGATGAGCATCCCGCTATGACACTGATGCAGGCCAAGATGGCGGCAATTGTCCGGTACGACACGTCAATAGTCTACGGGTTGTTGAGGAGTTCTGTGGTGTGGATTATGTGATGATGCGGGGCGCTGAACTCGTGGGAAAAGAAGTGGACGCAGGAGACAATGGAAAGATGCAGTGCCACCACTTCGACGCCGACCGTTGCCGTTCCTGCACCCTCTTGGCGGTCCCTTACGAACAGCAACTCGCTGATAAATCCGCGGATGTGCAGGCACTCCTTGCCGATCACCCAAGTATTGAGTGGCTGCCACCCACCCCAAGTCCTGAAGGTGCGTTCCGCAATAAAGCGAAAATGGCGGTATCTGGCACCGCTCACGACCCCATTCTGGGCATCCTTGATACCAGTTTCCACGGCGTTGACCTGCGTGATTGCCCGCTATACACCCCAGGCATGCACGCCATTCTCGATGCTGTGCGTGACTTCATCATCACCGCGCGCATCGAACCGTATTCCGTGCGGGAACGCCGCGGTGAACTCAAATATGTGCTGGTCACAGAATCGCCAGACGGCCAGTACATGGTGCGGTTGGTGTCGCGCTCGCAGGAACCTGTGTCGCGCATCGTGAAGCATTTGCCAGCTTGGTTGGCGGCGCACCCGCAGGTGCAGGTGGTTAGTGTGAATGTGCAGCCTGAGCACAAGGCGATTTTGGAGGGCGATAAGGAAATCGTGCTCACCGAGCAACGCACCCTCACCATGCGTTTAGGGGACATTCCTTTGCATTTGCGGCCGCAAAGTTTTTTCCAAACCAATACTCACGTGGCTGCTGACCTCTATGCGCAGGCCCGCCAGTGGGTTGCCGATGCTCGCCCCAACCATGTGTGGGATTTGTTTTGTGGGGTGGGTGGTTTCGCCTTACACGTGGCGCCGTCGGTGCAGCGGGTGACGGGTGTGGAGATTAGCGCTGAGGCAATTGAGTCGGCGCGCACCACCGCTACGGAGTTGGGCATTGCTCATGCGGTGTTTGATGCTCTTGATGCGACGTCGTTTTCAGTGGGGAACAGTCCGCGTGTTGCTGACGGTGGGCCTGATCTAGTGATTGTGAACCCTCCGCGCCGTGGGATTGGTGCGGAACTTGCCCAATGGCTTGACGCCAGCGATGTGGACACAGTGGTGTATTCCAGCTGTAACGCCCGCTCGTTGGCGCGAGACCTCGCGGACATGCCTGGTTTTGTGGCGAGGAAGGCGCGTCTGCTCGACATGTTCCCTCACACCACGCATTACGAGGTGATTGTGCTCCTCACGCGCGCCGCATAATCCACATGTTGCCCAGGTGTTCTGCGGTCATTGTGGTGTCGGGGGTGTATATAGGGATGGCGTCTGAGTTTTCGCACAGGTCTATATCGACACGTTTCACAATGATGAGTTCAGCGTCAGTTTCATCGGTGAAGACGAGCCACTGGTAGGCATCTGTTCTCGCGGTGTCAACGGTGGATAATGCCGATGCGTAGGGCTCTTCGACGTTGCTGGTATCTGCGTAGGGGCACACAACGAGGAGTGACGTCCAGTCAGGAATTGGTGCGCCTGTCCCTTCACCGTGAGGGAAGGTTAATGGGGTTTGCGAACCTTCGCTTTGCGCTGCCACATGTTCCGCCGCTGCTGAGGTCAGGGTTTCGCTGTAGTGCGGGCCGCTGCTGCATGCGCTGAGCGTGAGGGTGGCACCAAGTGTTACCGCGCCGGAAATAGCAAGGCGGGGGAGAATGCTCATGGGTGCTCTTTTCCTGAGTGATCACGCACGTATGAATTGGCTGCAGCGGGTTACGAACTGGGTTCACACAATAATATCCGCGAATAATATGCGGTTTCTCAACTGGGACACTCTCTGATGAATCAGTGAAGATATCCTCCAAAAATGTGAAACACAAGAAATCGCACCACAGTGCCGATATCGTTTCCATGTGGTGATAAGTCAACCCCGTGTACCCGGCGATGCCCCCTCGCCGCTCAACCCAGTGCAAGACCTCGCACACGAACCGTCCGCTCCAACACGAGCCCCTGCTACAAGCACTCCGATGCGCCGCGACATTCAAGCCCTACGCGCCATCGCCGTTACAGCCGTTGTGGTGTACCACTTTTGGCCGTCAGTGGTTCCGGCGGGTTTTGTTGGAGTTGACATCTTTTTCGTCATCTCAGGCTTCTTAGTTGGCGGACACCTGATTCGCCGCGTAGCCGCAGGTCAAAGCATCGGGCTGACACAGTTTTACGCGCGCCGCGTGAAACGAATCCTGCCATCCGCCTACCTGGTGATCCTCGCCGTTGTGGCTGCACTTTTCGTAGTGGTGCCAGTGAACCGTTGGCCAGGGGCAGCCCGTGAAGGCATTGCCTCCATCATTTACCTGCAAAACCTGCTACTAGCCCGCGACTCTGTGGACTACCTTGCGCAAGACTCACCAGAATCATTGTTCCGACACTTTTGGTCGCTGTCCGTTGAAGAACAGTTCTACATTGTCACTCCACTAGTGTTGATCCTCCTCGCGCTGATAGCGCGAGTAACCCGATGGAACCGCACCACACTCATTGCCTGTGTCCTCACTACCGGGGCAATCGCATCCCTGTGGCATTCACAAACCCACGTTGGTGCGGGAGACCCCAGCGCATACTTCACCCTGACCTCCCGGTTTTGGGAGCTGTGTGTTGGTGCGCTCATCGTTCTTCTACCGCCGATGCCACCCGCCAGTCGGCTGCGACCAGTACTTGCCGCCGCAGGGTGGGTGGGCATCGGCGTTGCCGTGGTGGTCACCGATGTTCACAACTTCCCCGGAACCGGTGCGCTCCTGCCCGTGATAGCGACCGCATTGGTCATTTACGCTGGCCCGTGGCTGCCGGGCGGATGGCTTGACCGGGCACTTGGTGCCCGCCCCGTTCAACACACCGGCAACATCTCTTACACCCTGTACCTCACGCACTGGCCAATTCTTGTGCTGCTGCCGCTGCTCACCAGCAACGTCACGTGGGTGACACGCATTGTGGGGCTTATTGCTGCGGTTGTGGGGGCTGTACTGCTGTATCACCTGGTTGATCAGCCACTTGCCCGCATCAGAGTTACCGTGAGCAACGCCCGGCGTATTCTGCTGCTCGGGCTGGGCGCATCGGTGCTCGTTGCGGGGTGCGCATGGCTGCCTGCCTACCTTGCCGAGCAGGAAAGTACCCGGCACGATGCGGAAATTAACGCCCTGCTCACGGAACACATCGGCGAGATTGGTCACCATGCTTATGCCACCAGCGGGGTCGCTGAATACGCTGTTGATTCCACTATGTTGGTGCCCCAACCAGCTGTGGTGCGAAACGACCTGCCCACAGGCGCGGAGGGGCGGTGCAAATCGAACATGGCCGACCCATTCACCCCAACCTGCACCTTTGGTGACCCAAATGCCGATGTGGTGATTGCGTTAGCTGGCGACTCCCACTCCGAGCAGTACCTGCCCGCCTTTGAGGAGATCGCAGCCACCCAGGGCGTGCGCATTGACACGTTCTTCCATTCGAGTTGCCCGTTGTCCACGGCGCAACGCATGTCAGATGCTGACCGTGGCGGCCCTTGCCTCACGGCAAACGCGAAAACCCTCGACGCGTTGACGTCAGGTGATTACGACCTCGTGGTCACATCAAACCGCACCGCCGTGCCCTGGGTAGAAGGCACAGACCTGCCAACCCCTGAGCAAGGATTCGTTGACGTGTGGACACAACTCACCGCCGCGGGGCTACCTGTTGTTGTCATTGGAGACAACCCTCTCATGTTGCCCAGCGAAGGCACCACGGAATGCCTCATTACCCACCCCGATGCCCCACACCTTTGCGCCAGACCCCGCGTGGACGCGGCTCCAGTGGATTACCAACGAGAACCCGCCACCCACGTTGATGGAGTCACGTTCGTTGACACCCTCAACTGGTTCTGCGACGACACACGCTGCCCTGCAGTTATCGGTAACGTCGTGGTCTACCGCGACGAACAGCACATCAGTGTGCTGTTCGCGCAGACCACCGCCCAAGACCTGTGGAAACACATTGATACGGCGCTGGAATAGATGCTGCGCTACGCCAAGGTAATACCTAAAACACGAGCAAGTTCCGGCGCAAGGTCAATGAACTGGTCAAGGCGCATCGTCGCCCCACGCAACCCCTCATAGTTGGTGACCGCAGCAAGTTGCGCACCACGCACATCGACCGCTGTGCACTTGGCGTCCTTCATCACCAACGAACCAATACGTGTGTCAGTGAACGTGACATCCCGCAGCTGTGCACCCGTGCAATCAAGCTCACCAATGACACACCCATCAAAGGTGACATTACGTAACTTTGCGTCCCGCAAGTTCAAAAAGTCAATCTTCCCGCCAATGATGCGCACCCGCTGCACCGCCGCCCCTGCCGCAGTCAACCCGCCGATGCGGCACTCCTCAAAGGTGACGTCCTGCATCCCAGAATCATGCAAAGTCCAACCCAACATGGTGCAGCGAGTGAACGTGGCATCAGACAGGTGGGCGCGGTTCCACGTGGCACCAGAAAACGAACACCCCGTGAACGTGGAATCCAGAACACGCAACGCATCCCCATCAACGTCCGAGAAGTCAGCATCAACAACATGCTGCCCCTCAATGTAGCCGCCATCATCAACAAAAATGTCACCACTGATCATGGGCCGATCCTACGCCTGTATGCGCCGCGCACACCGGGAGCGAACCATGTGGTGATTCTCTCTTTCACCCGGGTGTGAAAAACGGTGAAGTTGTGAACAAAAACAGCCGCAAAGTCGCAGGAAAACTGCACGTCGTAACCTCGTGGACACCCCCACGCAGCCCACTGTTTCACGCACGTGACACCACTGTTCGTGACATCACAAAAAAGCGAGGTCATGCCATGAATTTGGGACTTTCACACCCACCAAACCTGTGATCAAATTGCGCTGTGCAACATGACATTGTCCTCGAGGGATTCGGCTTCCGATTGGAACCCCTATCCCAAGCGCACGTCGGTGCGCTTGCTGCCATCATCGACCCACACATGTGGGCCGGGATGAGCACGCCTACGCCCATCGGTGAGGTGGGCATGGCGAACTACATCGAAGATGCCCTGAGCGCCTCCGATGTGCTGCCATTCGCCGTGATAGACACGGTCAATGGCGAGGTTGTCGGGTCCACCGCATTCACCGGTATCGCCAGTGAACAGGACCGAGCCGAGATTGGCCGAACGTTCTACGCCCGGTCACTGTGGGGACGAGTCGTGAACCCAGCATGTAAATACTTGCTGATGCAGTACGCCTTCGAAACGTGGGGGCTGTACCGCATCGCGATGCGCGCTGATTCACGCAACGCCCGTTCCATCTCAGCGATCACCCGTCTTGGTGCCCAGTTCGAAGGGACGCTGCGCGGATTCCGGTTAGCGCCCGATGGGACGCGCTGTGATTCGCTGAGTTTCTCGGTGCTCCGCCCGGAGTGGAGCGGCGTAAAAGCTGGGCTGCTTGAACGGATCGACCCGTTGCGGACCGTGCATCTGCGTAATAACGCGTACGGGCTTTAATCCCAGCATCTGCGCTAGCCGTTTTTCACGACTCGGCGCTCCTGCCCGCCCACTTTTCACTACCACCTACGTTTTAGCCGACCTCCTACCCTCATTCGCATCCGAGATCCTAGCTTTCGGTTCGAGATCCTTGCCGTGTGCGCGGATCTCACGCCGAGATCTAGGATCTCGGCGCATGCGGGGGCATAGGTGGAGGTGGTCGATGGTTTAAGTTATTGGAATGACAGATCGTATTTACAAACGACACCCAAAAATTGTTTTTGCCTGGGATTCTCGCCCGGCTATTCTAAGAATTAGTCTTCTGGTGTTGCTGTTTTTGCTCACCGCTGCGTTCCTCTATCTTGCATGTTTGGATGGTGTGAACCACACGGAGGAACGGTATAGGGTGAACCTCATTCCGCTTGTTCGTACCTTCGAAACGCTCACTGTTGCGCCTGGTCAACAACTACCAGTAATCATCGCTAACTTCTTTTTACTTGCGCCAGTTGCTTTGATTCTTATTTTGAGCTGGATGAACAAGCCGAGAATATTTCTCAGTGCGATAGTAATTACCTCTGTCTCTCTTGTGATAGAGGTCCTTCAAGCGCTTCTCAATACAGGCAGGGTGTCTGATATTGATGATCTGATCTTTAATGCGGCTGGCGGGGTCGGACTGTATGTGGTCTTTACTCGTTTGGCATTCAGACGCGTGGACATACCTATCGCCGCCTAGTTACCGGCCTTTGAGCGTCCTCCCCTCCCTATACGCATCCGAGATCCTAGCTTTCGGTTCGAGATCCTTGCCGTGTGCGCGGATCTCACGCCGAGATCTAGGATCTCGGCGCATGCGGGGAATGATGTGGGTGGGCCGGTAGCGGTCCAGCGGGAATAGTCCCGTCGGGTTGAGTGCTTCTCCCAGTAGTGGTTCACTCATCAGAACAGGGGCTCGGCGCATGTTGGACGTCATCGTGATTGGTGCGGGGCAGGCTGGTCTTGCTGCCGCGTGGCATCTGCAACGCAAAGGGTTGATTGCCGGTCAGCAGTTCATCGTTCTCGATGCGAACCCGGGGCCAGGTGGGGCATGGCGCCACCGTTGGCCGTCGCTGACGTTGGGTACTGCCCACGGTATCCATGATCTGCCGGGTTTCCCGCAGGAACCTGCGGACCCAACTGAACCAGCATCGTCTGTGGTGAGCCGTTACTACGGCGCCTATGAGGACCAGTTCGCGCTGTCTGTGCACCGGCCGTGGGAAGTCACCGCTGTAACTGACCCCCACGATGGCCCGCACCTTAACGTCACCTCGCGGCACCGGGAAACCGGTGAGCAACGCACCGATCAGACGCGCACCATCATCAACGCGACGGGCACCTGGGATCAGCCGTATTGGCCGTACTACCCTGGCGGCGCATCGTTTAAGGGGCGGCAACTCCACACCCGCGAGTACACCGATGCGTCAGATTTCTCTGGTCAGCGCGTCGTGGTTGTGGGTGGCGGGGCAAGCGCTGTGCAGTTTTTGTTGCCGCTTGCGCAGGCTGGTGCACACACGATGTGGTCTACCCGGCGTGCCCCAGTTTTTGGGGAACGTGACTTTGACCGTGAGTGGGGCCGGGATGTTGAACGAGCGGTGCGCACCCGCACGGAGGCGGGTTTACCGACTCTGCCGGTGGTGGCGACCACAGGGTTGCCGTTGACTCCCGCCTACCAGCAGGGCATTGATGAGGGGATTCTTGTGTCGAAAGGTCCGCTGGCGCGACTCACCGACAAAGGTGTCGTGTTCGCGGGGGTAACCCCTCAGTACGCTGGCGAACTCATGCCGGCCTGGGAAGGCGGAGCAGTGGACGTGGATGTTGTGTTGTGGGCAACAGGGTTCCGCCCAGCGATCCGCCACCTTGCTCCCCTTGGGTTACGCACCGAACATGGTGGTATTCGCACGGACGGTGCCATTGTGTTTGACGATGCTCGGGTCTTTTTGGCGGGGTATGGTGCCGGTGCGTCAACGATTGGTGCGACCCGTACCGGCCGCCACGCGGCAGTTGCCGCCTGGCGTTACGTCAGCGAGCAAAGGGTGGGCGTACGGGCAGGCTAGTGGCGTGAGGTTATGCGCCAAGGCCGGGGATGGTTTGTGCGCCGGTGAGTTCTACCAGCACATTCCCAGGCAGCGCGATTTTTGAGGCGCGGATCCCTGACCCAATGACCACGAAGTCACTTAAGTTCACTGACTCATCCACAACAAAACGCCACTGTGTGGGTAGACCAATGGGGGTGATGCCGCCGTATTCCATCTCTGATTCTGTGACAGCCCGTTCTACAGGCACAAACGATGCTTTGCGTACGTTCAGCATGGTGCGAACAGTTCCGTTAATGTCAGCGCGCGTTGTTGCGCGCACCCCAACAGCCGCATGACGTTCCACGCCTTCGCGTTTACCAGCCACTAAAACACAGTTCACCGATGCGTGGAGATCAATGCCGTACCGCTGCGACATGGTGGCGGTGTCAGACAGGTCAGGATCAATGGCACCCACCCACACGTGCGCAACAAGCTCGGGAAACTCACGAGCCCACTCGGTTAATTGACGGGCAACCGGAACACCGAGCAGGTTGGTGTGCTCCAACGCAGGTACCCACTCGACGGAACCCAATGACAATGCTGGTGAAGGTGACATCACACCACCATAAATGCCCTGTGCAACGTCACGCATGTTGGTATGCGCGAGCGGGACTACGAAAATACAACGAAACAACTTCTGGGTGAACGTTTACATTCCTGCAATAAATAAGTAGAGCATCGCTCTATCTTCTGCCTACAGTGAAACTGCGCGCACAACACACCCATCACGACGAGAGAAAGGCGCATTCATGGCTAAGCACATTGACCCGCGCCGCGGGACAACGCCCCGCACCGTCGTGCCACTGCGCAGGCGAACCAACACCCGAGGCAACCGGTAACACCCCTCGAGTGGCCAGTGGCATCAGCGGCACTTGTTCACCCAGCACATTTACGCAGCCACCCAGGAGCCAACATGATCTACAACCGCGGCACAAAAGTGCCCGATGAACAGCGAAAACGTCAATCACAAACTGTAGACAACTCACCCATCGACTCAGCCATCAAAGACCGCGAAGCGCACCAAGCTGCTTGGTCCTACGCTGTGATGGGAGGCATCGGCCGCGTGTAGTGAACGCGAAAGCCGTTGCACCATACGGATGCCCGGGAGGGCTGGCTTAAAGAGTCAGCACCCGGGCATCCGTGCATGTTAATAAAGCCGTCATCAGGCAAAAAACAATCCAACAAAAAACATGCAATAAAAGACTGGACGAGCCGAACACCACCGTTTTACGCTCATCTTGTCAGGGCGACCTAGTGAATCCCCAACAGTGGGGTAGCTGGTTAGCCACAGATCAAAGAAAGGAGGTGCCGAATTGGTTCGCACAATCGAACCGCAGCGCGTCTCCGAGGTGCGTTTCGCATAATCGGAACAGACAATGCAGCGTTCTCATCGAAGTGTTCAGTGCCGCTGTCACCCGACGGGGTAACCGCCTGAACCAACTCGCGACGCGCTCGCCATAAGGCGACGAAGGCCCGCCCCACTGCAGGGGGCGGGCCTTTGTGCGTCAATCAGTTCACCACGCGCTCAAGCGCGGTACTACAGCGGCGAGATCTCCCCGGAAAAGTGCAGCTTCCCGGTTTTAGAGTTCCATCCCACATACGATGCGCCACCAGCATTGTGTGGCGTGATTGCTACGGCAACCTTCTCAGGGAGGAGCACCGGTTTGGCGAACTCCACCGTCCAGCTGTACCGCTCCCCGTGGAGGGGGCGGGCATCGGCCAGGGCGCGTGCCGCGGTGTACATGCCATGGGCGATAGCGCGTGGAAACCCAAATGCTTTAGCGGTGAGCGCTGACAAGTGGATGGGGTTACGGTCCCCGGAGACCGCCGCATATTCACGCCCGATGCCTGCCCCGAGTGACCAGGATCCGGTGGGTAGGGGTGGGGTGAACTCCCGTGCAGCGCCAGTATCATTGCCACGCCCGTGGGTGTAAGTGCCTTTGGCAAGGTACGTGGAAACTCCCCGCCACACAACACCTTCGGGGTCACTCACCTCAACAATAAGGTCAACGCGCGTGCCCTTGAGGTGGCCGCTGAGATTGCTCGCCCACGCGGTGACAGTGAAGGTTTCCCCAACGGTGAGGGTCCGGTCCACGTCAACACGATTCTCTAGGTGCACCATCCCAGCCAACGGCAAAGGGAAGTCAGGTGCAGCCATGACCGCCATCGCCACCGGAAACGCCAACACGTGCACATATCCTGCTGGCAAGTCCTCTGTGCGGGGGAAACCTAGGAGGTTTTGGTATTCGCGGAGCCCTTGAGGGTTCGCGGTAACACCGCGCACTTTTAGGGCAACATCGGGGAGGGACCGATGCCTGTCATCGATAGTGGCGGTGCGCTGCTTCGGGCGCAGCGCATCGGGAAGAATCCGGGCACCCAACCGGGCCACATCCGCCGGGTCAGGCGTCAGAGCTTTCGCGTAGAGCGCCATTAACGACGGGACGCGGTCAAGTTCACGCACAGTCCCAGGGCGGTCAATAGGAGGCAAAGTCATTAGGCACCCACCATGTTTTGCCCGCACACGCGCACCACTTCACCATTGATTCCACCCGTTGCGGGGGAGGCAAGGAAAGCGATAGTTTCCGCAACATCGACGGGTTGCCCACCTTGCTGCAACGCATTAAGCCGGCGTGCTACTTCTCGGGTGGCGAGCGGGATCTTGGTGGTCATGGCCGTTTCAATGAATCCGGGCGCTACAGCGTTAATGGTTCCGCCGTGCTCAGCGAGAGCACGAGCGCTCGCTGCAACCATCCCAATCACTCCACCTTTTGAGGCGCCGTAGTTGGTTTGCCCACGGTTGCCCGCAATCCCAGACGTTGACGCCAACGACACGATGCGCGGCGCGTCACGAAACCGGTCAGAAGCCAAGAACTGTTCATTCATGGCTAGCTGCGCACTAATGTTCACGTCAATGACGGAATCCCACCGGGCGTTATCCATGTTGGCAAGCAGTTTGTCACGGGTGATCCCGGCATTGTGGATCACAATATCGATCCCGCCATGACGTTCCACCGCGTGGTCAATAATGCGCTTCCCGGCATCAGGGGAGGTGATATCCAACTGCAGGGCTGTGCCAGAAATCTTGTTAGCAACCTTGGACAATGACTCACCCGCAGCAGGCACATCAACAGCCACCACGCGCGCCCCATCACGAGCTAACGTCGCAGCAATAGATGCCCCAATACCCTGCGCGGCGCCAGTAACAACAGCGACCTTACCCGCCAGCGGTTTCTCCCAATCCTGGGGTACGTGCCCAGTATCAGAACTAATCGTCACCGGTTGACCATCAACAAACGCAGACTTCGCAGACAACAAAAATCGCAAAGCCGCCAACGCCGGAGTACCAGTCACCGTTGCGTCATCACGCAACACTAAAGCGTTTGCGGTTGCGCCATTGCGCAGTTCCTTAGCCACGGACCGCATCGCTGACACTACGCCTTGGCGCACTGCAGCCTGAGCAGGGGACGATGCGTCTGCCGCATCACGGGAAACAAACACCACCCGGCCACTACTCGCCAGCGCACGCAACGTGCCCCCCAACGCAAGCATCGCATCGGATAAGTCACGCGGATGTTCCGCCTGGGTTGTCACCACAATAACGGCACCCCAACGGGTACCTTCTGCTGTGTGCGGGGAACGCCGCACATCAATGGTTTCGTCACTGCCCAACCCGTTAAGCAGCAACCCGGCAACAGCGTCGGCGTCACTCGCAGCGCTGCCCGTGCCACCAGTACCAGCCGCATTACCCGCACCAGCGGACAGCACCAACACCGGCCCAGTGACCGGAGGCGCACCCGGGGTGTGACGGCGCAACTGCACCGGCTGCGGTAAACCAAGTTTCTTCGCGAGCTTCTTCCCAAACCCGCTCTTCACAAATGACGTATAACGATCCTGAGGCATGATGGTCCTTTCGCATCGGAACGCAGCCCCACACTCACAGTGCGGACTACAAAAAGCGGGTCAATTAAGCAGATTCCACAATGGCCACAGCACCCAAGCCACCAGCAGCACACACAGACACCAACGCCCGCGCCGGCTTACCCGTGCTCGCAGCACGCTCATGCAACAACTTCGCAACCCCAGCAAGAATCCGAGCACCAGTAGCCGCAAACGGGTGACCAGCAGCAAGAGAAGACCCCGTGACATTCAAGCGCTCGCGGTCGATAGCTCCTAGAGCCTGGGGGAGGTTTAGTTCGGTGCGGCAGTATTCGTCGTCTTCCCATGCAGCTAGGGTGGTGAGCACGGTCGCGGCGAACGCTTCATGGATTTCGTAAAAGTCGAAGTCTTGGAGGGTTAGGCCGTTGCGTTCGAGCAGGCGAGGCACCGCGTGAACTGGTGCCATGAGTAACCCTTCACGACCGTGTACGTAGTCAACGGCAGCCGTTTGGGCATCCACAAAACGGGCAAGAGGTGTGAGGTTGCGCTTCTTGGCCCACTCGCGGTTAGCGACCAACACAGTCGATGCGCCATCGGTGAGGGCAGTGGAGTTCCCTGCCGTCATTGTGGCTGGTGTAGAGAGTGACTTTCCAAAAGCTGGCGATAGCGAGGCGAGTTTCTCCAGTGAGGTGTCCTCGCGGAGGTTTTGGTCACGGCTCAGCCCCCGGAATGGGGTCACTAAATCATCAAAGAATCCGTTGTTGTATGCCCGGGCTAAATTGTGGTGCGAGTTGTAGGCAATAAGGTCTTGGTCTTCACGGGAAATCTCCCACTTTGCGGTGGTGATTGCCTGATGCTCGCCCATGGACAGTCCGGTGCGTGGCTCATCGGTGCGAGGGTTCGCGGGCGCTAAGTCTTTTGGTCGCACCGTGGCGAGCGCTTTGGCGCGCTGTCCGAGGGTTTTTGCGTAGGAGGCCTGGAGGAGGGCGGACCGCAGACGGTCTGAGATGGCGATGGGCGCATCGGACACGGTGTCAACACCACCTGCGATGGCGGAATCAATTTGGCCGAGGCGAATCTTGTTCGCCACTGTAATGAATGCTTCGAGGCCTGTGGCGCAGGCTTGTTGCAGGTCAAATGCTGGAGTGGTGGGGGATAGTGCGGAACCCAGCACGCTTTCGCGCACGAGGTTGAAGTCGCGTGAATGTTTCAACACCGCGCCAGCGACTACCTCACCAAGTTGCTCGCCTTGCAGGCCATAGCGTGCCACCAAACCGTCGAGTGCGGCGGTGAACATGTCCTGGTTGGAGGCGCCGAGGTAGCGTGACCCTGCGCGGGCGAACGGGATACGATTGCCGCCAACGATGACGGCATCCTGCAGGTTGGGGGCCGATGTGGTGGTGTCGGGCACGGTTTCTCCTCGCGTCGTTGCTGAATGAGACTTTTATAGAACTCACAGTACCTGATACTCTGAGTATCGTGAGTGCAATCACAGAGAAAACCCCCGATGACGGGCGATCCACCCGCTGGGACGAGCATCGAGCTACCCGGCGGCGCGACCTAGCGCGCGCTGCCCGCAAAGCGGTGCACCTCCACGGAACAGACATTTCCATGGACGAGATCGCCGCCCACGCAGGCACCTCCAAATCCATCATGTACCGCTACTTCACCGATAAAACCGGCCTACAACAGGCAGTCAGTGAAGAAGTTATGCAGCAAATACGTGACGCCCTCGAAACCGCCGCGCACACCGCTACCACCCCACGTGAAGCACTACGCAACATGGTGTCCGCCTACCTCGAAATGATCGAGCACTCACCTAACGTCTACTACTTCGTGACCCGTGACGCATCCGGGCTCCCCTTCCTCGACCTCATGATCGACCTGCTTGCCACTCCCTTCGCGCAAGAAATGAACGCACCGGACGCCGATGCCCGGGCATGGGGTGCAGGTGCAGTCGGCTTCGTGCGGGGAACCGGCGAATGGTGGCTGCACCACCTTGGCGGCAACGACATCCCCACCCGCCCCGAACTCACCGACCGCATCACCACATGGTTGTGGAGCGGCCCCATCTCGACCCTCGTTCGCCAGCGAACAACCTCCTAACAACCACCCCACCGGACAAAACAACGCAAGGTAACCCCTGAACTAACCGAACAAACTGGCACAACCGCACCAGGCGCATCGACACAAAGGAGTGAGCGACATGACTGCCGTTTCGGACCGCCCCACCCAGGCGGGCACCCACGCCCCAACAATCAACCACGACTACCTGGCAGAACACCTGCTCGGGCGGTGGGCTGACCTGCGAAAAGTCGCACGCAACCTCGCCCGCGACGAACGGCTCATCCGTGACCCACACCTACCCATGGACGAACACCGCGAACGCGTCCTCGAACAACTGAAAATCTTGGTCAACGAAGCCCAAGTACTCCGCGCATTCCCCACCCGCATGGGCGGGAAAGACGACGCCGGTGGCGGCATCGCCGGATTTGAAGAACTCGTTGCCGCGGACCCCTCGCTACAAATCAAATCAGGCGTCCAATGGGGGCTTTTCTGCGCCGCGATCCACCACCTCGGCACCGAAGAACAACAAGACCGGCTCCTCGAAAACGCCATGCGACTCGTTGTGCCCGGCGCATTCGCCATGACAGAAATCGGCCACGGATCAGACGTAGCCTCCATAGGCACCACAGCAACATTCGACACCACAACTGGTGACTTTGTCCTCAACACCCCGTTCCGCGCCGCTTGGAAGGACTACCTCGGAAACGCCGCCCGCCACGGAACCACAGCAGTCGTCTTCGCCCAACTCATCACCAACGGTGTCAACCACGGCGTCCACGCCTTCTACGTACCCATCCGCGAAACCCTCGACGACGGTTCAGCTGGAGACTGCCTACCCGGCATCCAATCCGAAGACGACGGACTTAAAGGCGGACTCAACGGGATCGACAACGGCCGGCTCGCATTTGACCACGTGCGTGTCCCGCGCGAAAACCTCCTCGCCCGCTACGGCAGCGTCACTGAAGGTGGCAACTACAGTTCCCCCATCGACAGCCCCGGGCGGCGCTTCTTCACGATGCTCGGCTCACTCGTCCAAGGGCGCGTGTCACTTGACGGCGCAGCAGGAGTAGCCTCAAAAATCGCACTATCCACAGCGATCACCTACGGCAATCAACGCCGCCAATTCACTGGCGCATCAGAACACGATGAAACAGTGATCATGGACTACCAAACCCACCAACGGCGCCTCCTGCCACTGCTAGCGGAAGTGTACGCAGGGCACTTTGCGCACGACCGCCTTCTTGACCTATTCCACGCAGTGTTCTCCGAAGAGGGCATGGACACCCCCGAAACCCGTGAAGACCTCGAAACCATGGCAGCGGCCCTCAAGCCCACCTCCACGTGGCGGGCACTACACACCCTCCAAACCGCGCGTGAAGCGTGCGGCGGTGCAGGTTTCATGGCCGAGAACCGGCTTGTTGGGTTACGCCAAGACCTCGACATTTATGTCACCTTCGAAGGGGACAACACTGTTCTGCTGCAACTGGTGGGCAAGCGGCTGCTGTCTGACTACGCCAAACAGTTCAAAGGCATTGACGGTATTGGTATGGCCCGGTTTGTTGTTGAACGCACCGCTGACACCGTGCTCTACAAAACGCCATTGAACCGCACCGTCCAATCAATCCGTGATTCTGGGCTTCGCCGCCGCTCCGCCACTGAACTACGCGATGAAGAAACCCAACGGGAACTCCTCACCGACCGTGTGGAAACCATGGTGGAAACCCTCGCGCAAGCGCTGAGGCCAGCATCAAAAATGAGCCAAGAAAAAGCTGCGGCACTTTTCAACTCCCACCAGGCCGAACTCATTGACGCAGCGAAAGCACACGCAGACCTCCTCCAATGGGAAGCTTTCACCAAAGCGCTCCTCGACGTCGAAGACGACGACACCCGCACCATCCTCACCTGGGTGCGTGACCTCTACGGCCTGCACACGGTGGAAAAAAACCTCGCGTGGTATCTCATTCACGGGCGCCTTTCGGGGCAACGAGCACAAACTGTGACGTCCTACATTGACCGTCTGCTGTTGCGTTTACGGCCCCACGCACAAGACCTTATTGACGCGTTCGGGTTAGACGACGGTTTGGTGCGGGCAACAATCGCCACCGGAGTGGAACAACGACGCCAAGACGAAGCGCGCGCCTACTACCGTAAACAACGCGCATCAGGGAACACGCCAGTTGCCGAGAAAGCACTGAAAAAGTCGCAACGATAACTGGGGCGGCGCTGCGGTTAAGCGTAGTGCGCCTGGCGGCGTTGAAGGACTAGCGCAACTCCAACCGAGAGGGCGGCTGCTACACCGATGATCACAAAGGGTGACACACCAGGTGAGTAGTCGTCCTCAAGGGCGCGGGCCGCATTGGCCTGAGCGGTGAGTGTTCGGAATTCATCGGCGCTGAGTGTTTCTTGTCCGAAAGTTTCACGTGTGTTGTCATCGAGTGCACGCACTGTGCTGCCATCTGCGCTTATTTCTGCTGAAACGCCAATGTCTGTGCCATAAATCGCGCCTTCGGGCCACTCCTCGAAGGCGGCAAGAATTTCTTCTTTTTCGCCGCCCATTTGGATAAATTCACCGTTGACATCGACGGTGTAAGCACCTTGAGGTTTGCCGTCAACATATTGAACAGCTATATACCGATCCGGCAGGTGCGCGAAATCGCTGTCCGTGAGAGGCCCTGAGGCTTTTTCGTCCAGTTCAATGTACGCGGTGCGCAACGGTTCACTGTAGGTGACGGCGCTTGTGGCCGCCGAAGTTGCGGACCTAGCCTGCTCTGCTGTGACATTTCCGTCGTACTCCAAGAGGTCGAGGGCCTGGTTAAAGAGATCGCTGCCTGGCTGGAAAGCCTCTTGCACAACATGAGGAGTATCAAGAGTCTCTGGCGGGTCAGTGGCATGAGCTGGTGAGAGTGGGGCCACAACGAGTAATGAACCTGCCAAGAGCATCCGGCCATATCGTTTTGTCACAATGAACTCCCCGTGATTGCTGAGCTGACATAGTGGTTGGCTCTCTCAGTCAGTTCATGTCACGACTACTCCGCCGATTACTCGTAAAAGGTAAAAGTGATCGTTCTGTTATGACCTATCAGCGGGCAGTGCCGGACAGGCGGGTTGCTGCTGTGTGGGAGGCACGAATGGTTACTGGGCGGTAGCGTGAGGCTATGAGCTCTCACAACACTGCAGTGCAACGTCGCAGCCCAGCGCGTACGATCGCCCGGGTTTTGCTTGGCCTTGCGCTGATCTTCGCTGGAACCAGCCACCTTACTTTTGCGCGCGAGGAGTTCGACGCGCAGGTACCTAGTTGGGTGCCCATGGACCGTGACACTGTGGTCCTGATTTCTGGGGGAGTGGAGATCACCCTTGGGGCGATGCTTATTGCTGCCCGAAAGCGCCGTGGTCTGGTTGGCGTGGTGACGGCGTTGTTCTTTATCGCGATTTTCCCGGGCAACATTGCGCAGTGGATGGATCAGCGTGATGCTTTCGGGTTGGACACGGACACAAAACGCTTTGTGCGGTTATTCTTCCAACCGCTTCTTGTGGTGTGGGCATGGTGGTCAACGGGACCGCGGGAACGCCGCCGCAAAGACTGATCCTTCACGGCGGCGCAGCGTGGAACGCGCACTGAGAGCGGTCATGTGGGGTGGTGACGATGGCCCTAGGCGCAGGCTGCTACTTCATCAGCGATGTCCTCAGGTGTGGGAGTAGGGTTTTCCTTGGTGTACTGAGTAAATGACTGGTATTCGCCGACTTCGGTCGTGAGCATAGGCCATTCTTCGAGGTTGATCTGGCTTGGTTGGAAGTCAGCCGTCAGCGCGCCATCTTTGGCCCACGCGCACGTGTCATTGGTGGTGACCACGTTTGATGAGAAGTTCCAACTTGATTCCCGATCGGACCATTCAACGTCGGGGGAGTTGAGCGAGTACCAGCGGTACACCGGAAGGGCACGTTCAATGCCCTCAGGGTCGACGTATCGGTAGACGACACGCCATGCAAGAGTGAGCGTTACACCGGGTACACCGTCCTCGTACTCTTTTTCCTTTGCGTGCCAAGCGTAGGTGTAGGCAGAGGTGTCAAGCAGGGTTGAACCTGTGGGAAGCCGGGTAGCCCATGCCATTCCTTGGGTTGGGTATGTGCCCGCTTCGGTGGGCGTGAGGTGCTCGTTCATCATGCCCACTATCCGGTAGGGCAAAACTCGGGAGATGCTGTCTGCCGTGGCGTCAAGATCTTCCGTGAGCAGGACACGCTCTTCAGTCGTTGCGACCTTCGCAAAGTTGCTGATCTCTTTGCTCATGAACTTCATGTCCGCGGCAGAAAAATCGCCCGTGCTCTTGTCAAAGGGCTGTGGTGCGAACTCAGAAAGCGGTTCCCATTCGGAGAGTGCCTCATCGAGAGCTGCGTTGTCTGGCCCATGCTCTGGTGCGGCAGGTGATTCTTGGGAGGAGTTTCCAGCGTCGGAGGGTGACAGCACGGAACAGCCTGTCAGGAGTGTAGCTGTGAATAGTACAGCGAAAAATGGTGTGAGTTTCTTAGTCATCGTGTTCCTCAGGAGGTTAATGCCATGTGGCATCGTGAGGTTAGCAGCAGAGCGAATCAGGTGCCGTCCTCTTCGCTCCATGCATGCGTTTTGTGTGGCGGGGAGTACTCACCTCCCCGCCACACTCAATGACCGCGATACGGTTGATCACACGCTCGGACGATGCCGGTTACGGTGTTTCCGTGCTGGTCACGTTGTTGTGGGTTGGCATGCTGATGCGACCTCTTTGAGTTCGCCCTTTGTTAGTGGTTCGGGAGCGCCGCCCCAGTCATCAAAGGTTTCAAACGCGTCATGAGGAGTTGTCAGGGTTTTGTATTCTTCAACATCGACATCATTGAGTTCTTGCCCCGTTATCACGCCATCTAGGTGCATTACGCAGCGGTCAAAAGGAGAGGCAACCGCTGCGTGGAAATTCCACCTCGAACTCTGCGACGAACTTTGGACGCTATCGGTGCCGAGAGCGAGCCATCGGGCGACAGGTAAAGCTCTTATGACACCATCGGCATCTTCGTAGCGATACACAATTCGCCAAAACAACGTGAGTTCGACACCTGGCGTGCCATCCTCATAGGTAAATTTCTCGGCATGCCAGGAATGGGTAAACACCGAGCTATCAAGTATGACCGATCCGCTAGGAAGGCGATTTGTGAACAACCGAATATCCTCAGGATAGATGCCATCCGCAGTGCGAGTGAATGCGTCTTCTACAAGGTCTTGCACATTAGCTGGGAGCCATCGGATTGCATCTTTTTTCAGTTTTTGGGTGTCCTCTGCGAGAAGTGACCGTTCATAAGCCGTCATTCCCCACGCGAAGCGGTTGATGCTACGACTCATTACTTGCATCTCATCGGCTGTGAAATCGCCGAATGGTTTGTCATAGGCGGGAATGTTGAAATCAGAGAGCGGCTGCCAGTCCTTGACCGCTTCATCAAGCGCCGGGTTGTCTGGAGCGGGTTGTTGTTCTTGATCGTCACCGGTGGTTCCCTCGCCCCCATCTGCGCTATGCGTGGCACCGCTGGGGTCGTCGGGTGACGCTGCGTCGCTGTTACTAGCGCATCCGGCGAGAAGGCTTACTGCCACCAAGAGGGCAAGGGCTGAACGTGAGTTCCGCATCGTGGGCGTGGAGGCTTGTGTGGCTGTTCGGGTGTTTGTCATGATGCGGCGCATTCTTTGAAGATTTTCTTCCATTGTTTTTCAGTGGGGGCGGGGTGTTCTTCGTTGTAGTCCACAGCGGAGATGTATTCATCAGCGGGTGTTGTGAAGAAGAGGTGGGATTCAACGTCGAGGTCCTCTGGAGTGTCCTGTGTTGTGAAGACACCGTCATTAAGCCGTGCGCAATGATCCATCTCGAACGCGCCATACGTGCCGAGGCTCCAGGCGCCTAGTGTGGTGATGTCACGGAACTTCACACTTTCCGAGGTTTCGACAGTGATCCACCGGGTTACGGGTACTGCTCGCACAACCCCATCAGGGTCTTCAAAGTGGTAAAGCACGCGCAACATGAGGCGCAGCGTTGCGCCGGGCTTTGCATTTGAATATTCCGTAGTACTTGCATCCCACGCGTAGGTCGCGACAGACGTGTCGAGCAGAGTGGAGCCGGGGGGAATCCGGGTGGCAAGGTGAGCCCAAATCAGTCCGAAATTATTATTTTTTGGTTTCGCGAAATAGTTATTTGGGTCAAACTCTTTATCTGTCATCAAAGGTGAGGCCCATTTTTTGTAAACCTTATTCAGATCTTTGAGATCCTCTGCGAGCAAAGCCTGATCATCAAGCATCATGTTATTGACGTAATTGATGATCCAGTTGCTTGCAGTTCGCATTTCTCGTGCGCTGAGTTGTTCCTGCGCCACTCCATACGGTTCGATGCGTAACTGGGATAGCGGTGTCCACTCGGCTACCGCATCGGCAACTGGTTGTGGAAGCGCGAGGGGATCTGGTTCTTCAACAGCGGGCTCTTCAGGAGCGTCAGTTTGTGCACTTGTGTCAGCAGTAACCTCCTCAGCAGAAGGTTCCTGTGGTTGCGTTGCGCAACCAGTGAGCAGTGCCCCTGTGATCAGAAGAGCCAACACGGTTGTGGGTGCGTGCATGTTTGTCCTTGCGCGTGAAGATGACTGAAAACCTGATTGAACGCCCCATGAATGGGACGAAAAGAAGCGACGGATCATGCTGAATCACCTGCACAAGCGGCTTTTTCTTCCGCGTCCTGTTCTTCAGTGGGTTCAGGGCGCTCCGCAGCGTAGTCGTCGTAGGACAGAAACTCATCAGGGGCAACGGTGAAGAACTCCCAAGAGGTCTCCATTTCACTGGGCTGGAGTGGGGTTGAGATTTCCCCGTCAAACAGCACCGAACATCTGTCATACGCCCCTGCCACGGCAGTGTCTTTGGACCACCATGCAGTATTGGATGACAAAATTGGATCATCAGTTGTCACGCTGTACCAGCGGATAAACGGGACCGCGCGAACCACACCATCAGGGTCTTCAAAACGGTACAAGATACGCCAAAACAGGGTCAGTTCCACCCCTTTTTCGCCGCCCTCATATTCATATTCCTCTGCCTGCCATGCGGAGGTGTACACCGAGGAGTCAAGAAGAGTGGAGCCTTTGGGGAGCCGGGTTGCATAGTAGGGCCAACCGGAGTCTCGGGAGCCGTCATCTTGGGTGGAGAACTCCTCCAACTTCTCCACGTCCTGCGGCAGCCACGGGATGACAGCGTCGCGGCTTTCTTTCAAACTGTCTGCAAGGATTGTGCTTTCTTCCGCAGTGGAAACCCGGGCGTAATTAAGGATTTCATCACTCATGACCCGTAATTCGGCGGCAGAGAAATCCCCAACTTTTTCCGAGTACCGCTCAGGGTTGAAGTCACTGAGCGGCTGCCACTGGGAGATTGCCTCCTCAAGTTCGGGGTTGTCTGGGCCTGGCGCGGGTTCAGCTGTTTCCGTGTTCTCAGCGCTGGGTTCATCGGTTGGTGTGCTTGTGGCGCACCCGGTGAGTAGTGCGGCAGTGAGTGCAAGCGCCCATGCTGCGTGTGTCTTAGTCATCGTTCCCTCGGTAAGTTAAAAGCCGTGTAGCCCTGAGACGCTACCAAGCAACACAAGGGGTGGAACGTTCCACAAGTGGGTTATCCACAGGAAGATGTCTCACACGGGGCATGGTCCCCATCTAGGTGTGAAGCGCACTGCGAAAAACTCAGTACATCTACCGGGAACAGCACACTGCCCTTTACAGTTAGATGTATTGGCGCACGAGCGCCCCTCAAACACGCCACAAGAGAAAGGCCATCGTGGACAACCCTGGTCATAGTCCCAGCCACCTCCCCCCATCTGAACGCATCGGGGAGGTGGACCAGTGGAAGTGATCTCGATCATCGCAGCGATCGTTCTTATCGCTGGATGTGGCATGTTCGTTGCCGCCGAATTCTCACTCATCACCGTCAACAAAAACACCGTCAAAGCGCACGCCGAAGCTGGCGACCGCAAAGCAGCAGGTGTTCTTCAGTCGATAACAACCCTGTCCACTCAACTTTCTGGCGCACAACTGGGAATCACGGTGACGAACTTGGGTATCGGTTTCGTCGCAGAGCCCGCCATCGCGCAACTCGTTCAACCCACACTCGCAGGTTGGGGACTCAGCGACGGACAATCACGATCAGTGTCCGTGGTCATCGCCCTCGTTCTAGCAACCGGCGCCACCATGATTTTCGGTGAACTAGTCCCAAAAAACCTAGCCATCGCTAAACCCTGGGAAACAGCCCGTGCAGTTGCCGGATTCCAACGCGGATTCGTTACCGCAACAAAACCTCTCATCCGGTTCTTCAACGGCACCGCCAACAAAGTCATCGGCACCATGGGCATCGAACCCCAAGAAGAACTTGCCTCAGCACGGTCAGCCGAGGAACTCGCATACCTTGTCCGCCACTCCGCTGACCAAGGCGCACTGCCCATCGAAACAGCGCAACTCGTGGAACGCTCCTTTGCCTTCGGTGAACGCCGGGCGCACGATGCCATGACACCGCGATCCCGCATGATCACCATCGCCCCACAAGACAGCGCTCAACACGTACTTATCACCGCACAACAAACCGGATACTCCCGGTTCCCCGTCATGGAACCAGGTAGCGACCATGTCGCCGGAATCGTGCACGTCCGCGGTGCACTATCTGTCCCCCATGGGCAACGAACCACCACACAAGCTCACACCGTGATGGGTGAAGCAACACTCGTACCCGACACCCTCGAACTCGATGACCTGATGGACACCCTGCGATCCGGGCACCTCCAAATGGCGATGCTCATCTCCGAAACCGGAGACATCGCAGGCCTCATTACCCTCGAAGACCTCGTTGAAGAACTCGTCGGTGAAGTACGCGACGAACACGACCCACAAGACGGGTCCATCGAAGTGATCTCCGACCACTCATGGAACATCGACGCCTCCATGCGCCCCGACGAAGTCATCAACGCCATCGGGTTCCCGATCCCCGAACACGAAGACTACGAAACCCTCGCCGGGCTCATGAACCTCAACCTCGGACGCATCGCAAGCGTCGGCGACGTCCTGCTCATCAGCGCAGACGGAACCGTGCTCGAAGACGACGACACCGACAACGCAAACGCCATCAAAAACGGGCCACGCGCCCGCCTCATGGTCACAGAAGTTGACGGACACCGGGTAGACCGCATCCTTATCACCACGCACGGAATGCACAAACACCACAACGAACACCACGGGCACAGCGCAACATCCGGAGCTAGCCCAGCAAGCGCAACCAGCGCATCAAGCCCAACCGGAACCCGAACCACCCGCACCAGCACTCAGGAGAGCCGAGCATGAGCCCCCTCACCGGAATCCTGATCACCATCGCGCTACTCGCCGCTAACGCATTCTTCGTTGGCGCAGAGTTTGCGCTCATCTCCGCACGCCGCAGCATCATCGAACCACGCGCCCAACAGGGCGGGCGCGCCGCCCGCATGACACTGTGGGGCATCGAACACGTCTCCCTCATGATGGCCACCGCACAACTAGGCATCACCGTGTGCTCCCTCGCATTGGGATACGTCGCCGAACCCGCAATCGCCCACCTCCTGGAAGAACCGTTCCACGCAGCCGGGGTACCAGACGTCCTCGTCCACCCCATCGCATTCGCCATCGCACTATCACTCATCACCTACCTCCACGTGGTATTTGGTGAAATGGTCCCCAAAAACATTGCGCTCGCAGGGCCGGAACGCATGGCGTTCCTCCTAGGTCCAGTGCTTGTGGTGGTGTACACGGTATTTTCGCCGGTGCTAAAAATGTTCAACGGCATCGGAAATGGTGTGCTGCGTTTGATGAAAGTTGAACCCAAAGACGAAGTCACCTCAGTGTTTACCCGTGATGAAGTTTCTGGGCTCGTTGAAGAATCTCGCGACGGCGGCCTCATCACCGCAGAGGACGAACAACTTCTCCTCAACGCCCTGACTTTCCAGTCACGTTCGGTGGAAAATATTGTTTTGCCGATGCCCACTATGCGTTGCCTGCCATACAGTTTCACAGCCGCTCAAGCGGAGGAAGTCGCCCTGGCCGGGTTCTCGCGATTCCCCGTCCTTGGGCCGGTTGATATTGATGGTGACACGGGGCGGCCTGTTGGGTACGTTCACGTCAAAGACTTCCTTGTCATCCCTGATGGTCAACGGGACCAACCTGTTTCTCGTGACGTGATCCGCACAATGCCACTGGTGTCAAGCAGCGACTCGTTGCAAAAGGTGCTGTCCACCATGCAGCGTGCCGGTGCTCACCTTGCCTTGGTGAACGATGCGCAGGGTGAGTTGCTGGGCGTGGCAACGTTGGAGGACGTGCTGGAGGAGCTCGTTGGCCAAATCCGTGATGACTCCCGGGTGGCTCGCGCCGTGCGGTGACGTTCTGGTGTTGGCAGGTTTGTCGGATGCTGGTTGCGTCTACCGGCATGCCCCAGCAGCGCATCGTGCTTAGGTGAAATACACCCCGATGCGCTGGTCACCGATTGTCTCAATGCGGATGTCAATGTCGTAGATGGTCCGTAAAACGTCAGGTGTCATGATGTCCGCTGGGGTTCCTTGGCACATGAGTTCACCGTCACGC
Source organism: Jonesia quinghaiensis DSM 15701 (assembly GCF_000423205.1). Lineage (GTDB taxonomy): Bacteria > Actinomycetota > Actinomycetes > Actinomycetales > Cellulomonadaceae > Jonesia > Jonesia quinghaiensis. The sequence continues at coordinate 95,730 of NZ_AUHN01000011.1, read as the reverse complement.
ATCGCCAGGATGCGGTCGGAGTAGCAGGACGCGAAGTTGATGTCGTGCACAACGACCACCACGGTTTTCCCGAATTCGTCTGCCATGCGGCGGATCAGTTTCATGGTTTCGACGGAGTGTTTCATGTCGAGGTTGTTGAGTGGTTCGTCGAGCAGAAGGTAGTCGGTGTCTTGTGCGAGCACCATGGCGATGAAGGCGCGTTGCCGTTGCCCCCCGGAGAGTTCGTCAACGAATTTCTCCGCCATTGGGGTTAAGTCAAGCTGCTCTAACGCCCGGTCGATGTGTTCCCGGTCAACGCTTGTGAGGCGCCCTTGAGAGTGGGGGAACCGCCCAAAACCGACAAGGTCGCGGACGGAGAGGCGCATCGTGAGGTGGTTTTCTTGCCGGAGGATCGCCATTTTTTTCGCTAGGTCACGGCTTGCGGTGGCGGTGACATCTAAACCGCTGACACTGATGGTTCCGGAATCCATGGGGGCGAGGCGTGAGATGAGGGAGAGTAGGGTGGTTTTGCCGCTGCCGTTGGGGCCAATGATGGAGGTCACTCCACCTGCGGGGATGTCAACGGTGACGTCGTTGACAGCAACGAGGGTGCCGAAACTTTTGCGGGCTTGGTCAACGCGGATCATCTCAGGGAGCCTTTCAACAGCAAGGTCAGGAACAAGATCCCGCCCACAAATTCGATAACAATGGATAGTGCGGTGCTGAACCCGAAGACGTGTTCTAGCACGAGTTGCCCACCAACCAGTGTGATGACACCGAGTAGGGACGTGATGATCAGGAGCCAGGTGTGGCTGAATGTGCGGCACATTTGGTAGGCGAGGGATGCGACGAGCAACCCGAAGAACGTCACTGGTCCAACGAGCGCGGTGGACACTGACACGAGCAGTGAGCACAGGACCAGCACCCCCATCACAACACGGTGGTGGTTTATGCCGAGGTTGATGGCGTGGGAGCGGCCTAGTGCCATGACATCGAGGGTGTGGCGCATGCGCCACGCTATTGCGCAGCACAGCGCTACGATTCCGGCGGAAATCCATACGAGCATCGGGTCAACGAGGTTGAATGATGCGAAGAAGAGGTCTTGCAGCACGATGTATTCGCTGGGGTCCATGAGTCGTTGCAGCAGGGACGCGAACCCGCGGAAGAGCGTGCCGAGCACGATACCGACAAGCAGCATGAGGTGCAGGGACGCGGTGGCGCCGGTGAACATCCACCGGTAGAGCGCGACGGAGAAGGTCACCATGAGCACAATTTCGAGCACAAACCGCAGGGATGGGTCAGTGGTGAGCCAGGTTGATGCCCCGAAGAGGAACACCACAACGGTTTGCAGCAGGATGTAGAGCGCGTCGAATCCCATGATGGAGGGGGTAAGGATCCGGTTGGCGGTTACTGTTTGGAACAGGATGGTGGATACCGCGACTGCGATGGCGACGAGCACCATGGCGCTGACTCGGGTGATGCGTCGCGGCAGGATGTAGCTGATGTTTCCCTCTAAGCCCAGAGTGAGGAAAACGGTGACTGCGGTGACGGCGAGGACCCCAAGTATCGCAGTCACGGCGACTGGTGAAAGCCCGCGGCGGCTGATGATGCTGGTGGGTGAGTCGAGGGCGCGTGCTGGGTTGGGCATCGGCGGGTCCTGTGGTGAGTGGGGCGGAAGCTTATGTGCGGTGTTGCGTGCAGGGCGTGGGTGCGAGGTGTGCTGCGGCGTGCGTGTAGCGGACGATGCGCGGCCTGGCTGGTGTAGTTACAACCGGTTTTTGGCGCGTTGCCGGATGAGCATGACGAGGAAGAATGATGCCCCGATGACGCCCATCACCATGGAGACGGGAACCTCGTAGGGGTAGCGGATGGTGCGGCTAATAATGTCGCACACCAGGACAATCCCCGCCCCGAATACTGCGGTCCAGGGCACTGCTTTACGCAGGTTGTCACCAAAGATCAGTGATACCAGGTTGGGTACGACCAACCCGAGGAAGGGGATTGCCCCGACTGTAACGACAACGACTGCGGTAATGAGCGCCACGATGCTCATGCCCAGGCGCATGATGGTGCGGTAGTTCAGGCCCAGGTTGGTGGTGAAGTCTGCGCCCATGCCAGCGACGGTGAATCGGTCTGCGGCGAGGTAACCAATGAGGGTGAGGGCCGCGACGATCCAGAGCAGTTCGTAGCGCCCGCGGAGCACTCCGGAGAAGTCCCCGATCATCCAGGTGTTGAGTGTTTGAAGGAGGTCGTACCGGTAAGCAAAGAATGTGGTGATGGCGCTGATGACCCCGCCGAGCATGATGCCTACGAGTGGCACAAGCAACGTGTTGCGGGTGGGAAGGCGCGAGATGATGGTCAAAAATATCCAGGTGCCAACAAGTGCGGCAACGGCGGCGACCCCCATTTTTCCTAGCACGGGAGTTGCGGGCAGGAATATTGTGACCGCGAGGATGCCTAGCATGGCTGATTCCACGGTGCCGACCATGGAGGGCTCAACAAACCTGTTACGGGCCATTTGTTGCATGATGAGCCCGGCGACAGCCAGGGCCATGCCTGCGAGGATGACCGCGATGGTGCGCGGAACGCGGGAGATCAGCAGGATGTCCCATGCGTTGGTGTCGCCTGCGATGAGTTTCGGCAAGGTGACGTCTGATACTCCGACGAACATGGATGCTGCGGCGAGCAGGAGCACACCGATGATTCCAAGGGTCAGGGGTAGCGCGGTGCGAGAACGGCCAGCGGCCGTGCTCGGTACTGGTGTACCGGGCACGGCCGTAGCGGTTGTGGTCACGAGCGAAGTGGCCATGGTGTGTTGCCTTGTGTTGTCTGGATTACAGGGCTGAGGCGACCTGGTCAATCATGGTGGGCAGGTTGTTCAGGCCGTAGCCCACGAGGTACCAGGACCCTGCGTCCAAGCTGATGATTTTGTCGTTCTTCGCTGCGTCGGTTGAGTCGACGAGTTCGTTGTCGAGGACTGCTGCGGAGGCGTCTGTGGATTCTCCGAATGCGGCGTCACGGTCGATCGCGAAGATGTTTGCGGGGTTGGCTTCTTTGATGAACTCGAAGGAGACGGCTTCACCGTGTGGGCCTTCGGATTTCACATCAGCAGCGGTGGGGAAGCCGAGGACGTCGTGGATGAGTCCAAAGCGTGAGCCGGCACCGTAAGCGGTGACTTCGGTGGCTGAGGTCATGAGGATCAGTGCGCTACCAGCGTTTGGTGCTTCTGCGGCGACGGCGGCGATTTGCTCGTCGATGCCGGTGAGTTTCGCGGTTACTTCTTCTTCTTTGTCAAAGATTTTGCCGAGTGTTTCGGTGTGCTCTTTGAAGGAGGGCAGTGGGTCAGCGGCGTCGACTGTGAGGTCAATGGTGGGGGCGATTTCGCTGAGCTCTCCATAGGCTTCAGAGGCACGTGCGGAGATGATGATGAGGTCTGGGTCTCCGGCGGCAATGGCTTCGAAGTCTGGTTCTTTCATGGACCCGATTTTGGTGTATTCCTCACCAGAGTATTGGGTCAGTGACGCAGGGTAGACCGCTTCAGGGACACCGGTGACGTCGACGCCAAGAGAGGTGAGTGAGTCAAGGACACCTAGGTCGAAGGTGTACACCTTTTCAGGGTTGACGGGGACGTCAGTGGTGCCTTGTGCGTGGGTGATAGACACAGTCGCGGCATCTGCTTGGTCGACAGTAGTTTCGCCTGAGGCGGTGGAGCTGCACGCTGCGGTGGCGAGCAGCGCGGCGACAACTGCGCCTGTTCCAAGGGTGGTGCGGAGAGAGGTCTTCACGGGGTGTACTTCCTTGCCAGTGGACGGTCATGTGCGGCGCATTTACACAACAATGTTGTTGCGTAATGGACCAGGTGACTGTAACCGTATAGGTGAGGCTTGCCTTACCGCAACCCGCTGTCTCGTTCCACGGTCGAAAGTGTCGAAATCGTTACCAAAGATGGGACGACTTCACCCGCCGCGCGTTTGTCGCCCCTCACCGGCGACTGGATATCCACTAGTCACCTTCCGCCAGGCAGGTCACGGGTTACACCGCGCAATAACAAACTCAGCAAGCGACACATCAGGCCGCCACGGCTCTAAATTCCACGAATCCTTACCCGGCGCACCCATCGCATGGCACGCAAACTGCTTCTCCATCCCCGGAACATCTGCCCCAGCATCCTGAGCCAACACATCCCCCCACCCATAAGCCGCGACCGTCAACCCGCCCGCACGCCCCCACGCACTAGGCACCACAGCCAACGACTCCCCACCTTCGCGCTGAAACCACGACACAGAATCCACCGCCCCAACACCCACCACCGCACCCACACCGCCAGAGAGGTCCGCTCCATCAGGCGTTTCAACGCTCAACGTCACGCCGTCATCACCCACAGCCGCCAACCATGACAACGCAGCCCCATCAGCAGCCACCGGCCGCGAAGCCCCCACCGCAAAATCATCCCCAACTAACACGGCAAGCGACCCATCAAGCTGGACATCAACACTGAGATCCCCTCCCGAAGAAGACCACGGAACACTCACCACAGTCAGCGTCTCGCCACCCACCGGAAAATCCACCTCAGCACCAGAGCGCACATCGCCAGAAACCGCTCCAGCACCAGGCGCTGACACCGCAGCCTCGCCCGTAGCTCCGCCGTCCACCGCAATCAACGCAACCGGCCACACCGTCTGCGCGTCACCATCGCCTGAACTACCACCACTCAAGCCATCACTGCTGGCCCCATCGCCATGAACATCACCGTCACCCGGAGTCGGCCCAGCACTCTCCTGCGGCCCGATGCTCGCCCCATCCCGCCCCGGTGTCTCACCTGTGGGCGTGCACCCGCCAAGACCACACACCAGCGCCACCGCCGCCACAACAAAAACTGCCATCCCCTTCATCCCACCACCATGACACACCCCATCACGTTAAGCGCTTTGCCCCAGCGAGTTGAGACACCAACAAGCCCCACCACTGGGACGGGCTAGAATCGTAGGGTCTTGCCGATGCGCTGAACGCGCCGAGCACACCACTCATGAGGGAACGAATGACTGCCTCCAGCAAGCCCACCCTAGACACCGTCGAGCACGCCGCGAGCACCCCAGACGAGGAACAGCCCTACGCTTCCCTTGGCCTCAAGGACGACGAATACCAACGTATCCGTGACATCCTTGACCGCCGGCCCACCGCAGCCGAGCTCGCCATGTACTCGGTCATGTGGTCGGAGCACTGCTCCTACAAATCCTCCAAAGTGCACCTGCGCAAATTCGGGGACAAAACCACCACCGAGATGACCAAAAACCTCCTCGTCGGCATCGGCGAAAACGCAGGTGTGGTCGACATCGGCGAAGGCTGGGCCGTCACCTTCAAAGTCGAATCCCACAACCACCCCAGCTTCGTTGAGCCCTACCAGGGCGCCGCAACCGGGGTAGGCGGAATCGTCCGCGACATCATCTCCATGGGCGCGCGCCCCGTCGCCGTCATGGACCAACTGCGCTTCGGCGACGTCAACCACCCAGACACCGCCCGCGTCGTCCACGGCGTGGTCGCCGGTGTTGGCGGCTACGGAAACTCCCTAGGACTCCCCAACATTGGTGGAGAACTCGTCTTCGACTCCTGCTACCAAGGCAACCCGCTCGTCAACGCGCTCGCAGTGGGTGTGTTGCGTCATGAGGACATCCACTTGGCCAACGCCACAGGTGTGGGTAACAAGGTTGTGTTGTTTGGTGCGCGCACTGGTGGTGACGGAATTGGTGGGGCGTCGATTCTCGCCTCGGAAACCTTCGAAGATGGTGTCCCCACGAAGCGCCCATCCGTGCAGGTGGGTGACCCCTTCATGGAGAAGGTCCTCATTGAGTGCTGCCTTGAACTGTTCCACGCAGGTGTTGTTGAGGGTATTCAAGACCTCGGCGCTGCCGGGATCTCGTGTGCCACCTCAGAACTAGCGTCTAACGGTGACGGCGGAATGCACGTGTGGTTGGATGACGTGCTGCTGCGTGACCCATCACTGAATGCTGGTGAGATCCTCATGTCGGAATCTCAAGAGCGCATGATGGCTGTGGTGCACCCGGACAAGTTGGATGCGTTCCTCGCGATCACCAGCAAATGGGACGTAGAGTCCTCTGTTGTTGGTGAAGTGAACAACTCGGGGCGTTTGACTATTGATCACCATGGGCAACGCATTGTTGATGTTGACCCGCGCACTGTCGCCCATGAGGGCCCTGTGTATCACCGCCCGTATGCGCGCCCTGCCTGGCAGGATGCGTTGAACCGGGACACCACGGTGGTTTCTGGTTTGGCGCGCCCCGCCACGGGTGATGGGTACCGGGCGGCTGCGTTGCGGATTCTTGGTTCCCCGAACCACAGCTCTAAAGAGTGGGTCACCAACCAGTATGACCGGTTTGTTCAGGGTAATACTGCGCTGGCTCAACCTGACGATGCCGGTGTGATCCGGGTGGATGAGTCCACCAACCTGGGTGTTTCTATCGCTACTGACGCTAATGGCCGCTACGCGAAGTTGGACCCACGCACGGGTGCGCAACTGGCTTTGGCTGAGGCGTACCGCAATGTCGCCGCGTCTGGTGCCCGCCCTATGGCGGTCACGGACTGCTTGAACTTTGGTTCACCAGAAGACCCCGATTCCATGTGGCAACTGGTGGAGGCCATCGAAGGTCTCGCAGATGCCTGCATGGAACTCAGCGTTCCTGTGACCGGTGGAAACGTGTCGTTGTACAACGGCACGGGTGAGCCTGGGAAAATTGACTCCTCCATTCACCCCACCCCTGTTGTGGGCGTTTTGGGTGTCATTGACGATGTTCGCCATGCGGTGACGTCAGGGTGGCGCACCGAGGGTGACGCTATTTACTTGCTGGGCACTACCCGTGATGAGTTGGACGGTTCCGCGTGGGCTGATGTTATCCACTCTCACCTTGGTGGGGTTCCTCCTATTGTGAACCTGCCAGCAGAGCGCGCACTGGGCGCTGTGCTGGTTAATGGTGCACGGGATTCGCTGGTTTCTGCGGCGCATGACCTGTCTGATGGTGGTTTGATTCAGGCGTTGCTGGAATCAAGCATGCGGTATGGGGTGGGGGCAACCATCGACATTAAGGCCGTTGCGCAGCGCGATGGCATTAGTGAGTTTGCAGTGTTGTTCTCTGAGTCCACAGCTCGCGCGGTTGTTGCTGTGCCGCGTGATGAAGAGGTGCGGTTTGTTGATTCGCTGGTGGGACGTGGTGTGCCGTACCTGAAGATCGGTGTGGTTGGCCATGAGGTTGATGGTGAAGCGGCCCTTGAGGTTGAGGGTCTGTTCACGATTCCTGTGGCTGAAGCACGCACTGTATTCACCGCGACGCTGCCGCAACTGTTTGGCTGATTAGCGCATGTCACCACAGTTTGATGTCATTGTCATCGGCGGCGGGGCCATGGGTTCCGCCGCCGCATGGCAGCTCGCTCGGCGTGGCCGCAGCGTGCTGGTGTGTGAGCAGTTCTCTGCTGGCCATACGCGTGGTTCTTCCCACGGTGGGTCGCGCATCTACCGGGCAACATACGCTCAACCTGAGTATTTGGCGTTGATGCGTGACGCGTTGGTGGAGTGGGAGCTGCTGGAGGCCGAGTCGGGTATCAACCTGTTGAGCCGGGTGGGGTTGGTGTCTCATGGGTTCCCGCCCATGGATTTTGAGGGGCCGATGCGCGCCGCCGGGGTCCCGTTAGAGGTGCTGTCACCTAGCGATGCCGCTGAGCGGTGGCCGGGTATGCGCTTCGAAGGCAAGGTCCTTTTTGAGCACAGCACGGCGGGCCGCGTGAACGCGGACCTTGCGTTGGTTGCACTGCAGCAGGAGGCGACACGTCACGGCGCGCAGGTACGCCACGACACCAAAGTGGTGGACGTGGTGCATCATCCTGGGCACGTTGAGGTGGTCACTGAGGGCGAAACGTTCACGGCTGGTCGCGTTGTGTTGGCGACGGGCGGGTGGATGAACTCTTTGGCTCCGCGTGCTGCCGGGTTGGCTGGCCCGTTGCCACTTGATGTCATTGAGGTTGCGCCAGCGCACTTCTCACTTGCGGAGTTTTTACCGTCAGGGGAACTAAACCCGATGGTTGAGGACACTTGGCCCTCTTTTACCCACGACCACGCACCTACGGACCCTGTGACTGGTGAACCGTCCCGTTGGCCTGGCATTGTGTACGGTTTAGCGACACCGGGGGAGGGCATCAAGGTGGGGTTCAACGCTTATGGCCGCCACGTGACCGCTGACACCCGCACGTTCACGCACGCCCCAGAGGATGAGGTGTTGCACCGCGACTATGTGCGTCAATGGTTGCCGGGGTTGAACCCGGACAGCAGCGAATTTTTGTCGTGCACGTACACCAAAACACCAAGCAATGACTTTGTTCTTGACCGGTGTGGTCGTGTGGTGATCGCTTCACCGTGTTCGGGGCATGGTTTTAAGTTCACACCTACGTTGGGTGGGATTATTGCTGATCTGGCAACAGAACCCGACGATGCACCTGGTGTGTCTGCCCAAGAAATGTTCCGTCTGAGCAGCCACCTCACGTAAGGCACGTTGTCAGCGGGTTTGCTGTTTGTGTCGGTTGATGAGGACAACCACGTCCTCAATGGGGGCAGGGTCACCGTTGCGGTCGGTCGTCATGCGGCTGCGCTTCTCGGTGATGATCGCTTCCCACACGTCAGGGTTGAGGCCAAGTTGTGAGAGCTCTTCTTCCGGGCTGAGAAAGTGATGTTCATGCTGATCAGAGCTTTGCGAATACGGTGGGAAATCTGAGTGCGACGTGATGAGTAAGTGCCCACCGGGTGCAACACGAGCCGCGGCTTGGCGCAAAATCTCAACACGGGGTAGTTCCACGGGCGAGTGAAAGAAACTGGCAGTGACCAGGTCGTAGAGACCGGCGGGAACGGTCGCAAGGTCGGCGGCAAAAAACATTGCGCGCTGTGCCACCCCAGCATCCGCCGCTGCTTGAACAGCCCTGGTTATTGCCGTGGTGGAAATGTCGATTCCCGTGGCTTGCCACCCGTTGCGGGCAAGCCAGATGACGTCACCACCTTCACCGCACCCAAGGTCAAGGGCGGTACCTGGGGTGAGGGTTGAGGCGACATCTGCCAACACGGTGTTGACTTTGCCTGACCATACTTGTGGTGCTCCGCCGTAGCGGTCTTCCCAAAAGTCGATGGGGGCGAGGTCTGAGGCGTTTTGCGGGGTGCTGTGACTCTGCGACGTGCCGTGGCTGTGAGGCGAGCTGTTGCTGTGCGCTGTGGAGTGGGTGTCAGTGTGCATGTTGTCAGTGTGAACGGCCCAGGTCACAGCGACAATACTCTTTGCGGAAACCGCAACAACTGGTCGCGCTGAGAGTCTTCTCGTCACCTCTCATCCGTGGAGAGGCTCTGTGCGGTTATTGATCCCGTACGAGAGCCCTGGTAAAACTTATGGAAATAAATCGCGAATTCACCCACTGTAAAACACGTCCTACCGTAAGTAAACAGAGTATTCTCGAGTGAGATTCGTGATGTGGCATAGAGAGGGAAGGTTTAGCGCAGGACAAAACCGCCGATCTGAATGCGACAAGGAACTTAAGGAAAGGTCATTTCAAGGAAGGAATAACATCCATTGACTACGGATAGAAGAGTTGATACTTTCATATCTTATAGATAACGGTGCGACGATTGAATAAGGTGTTCGCAAACATGAATTATGATCGTGAAGGATTGGCATTATTTGCTGAGGATATGGCAGCAGTTGAAAACGACACTGACTACTTCGTCACTTCAAAGATACTAGCAGGAACGCCACGCACATGGCAGAGCGAAATCGACTACATAAAATGGCGACATCAAGTATCTGTGAGTCTAGGTATGGACGCTTCGTCGGTGTATATAATTGGTAGCGCTAAACTTGGCTATTCACTAAACCCCGAAAAGAAACTAAAGGTTTTCAATGAAAAAGCTTCTGATCAAAATGTGTCGGATTTGGATGTGGCGATTGTGTCCGAATTGCACTTTGAAGAGTGCTGGAAAGTAATGAGAGAAATTGAGAACACGTTCACAAAAGCAGACCGGGGGTATGGTCGGAGAACAGTATTCCAACAGTGTATTCCCGTTGATCGCTTAATTCCCCACTTGCCATTCGGTGAGTTATGGGGCAAGAGTCGTGACTCAATTGTCCGACCTTTAGGTGAGAGATTTCAAGGACTAGAGTTAAACTTTAGGATTTACAGGAATAGTTCAGCGCTTCGTAGTTATCAACTATCAGGGGTTCGAGCCATACAGACCGAGGTTGAAAACCTTAGATTGCAGGGAGAGTAGTATGTTAAAATTCGAAATAGAATCCAAGACTGTTGCAGAATTTAATAAGCTGAATAATCAAGGTGCTTTGGTGCTTCGTCCAGAGTACCAAAGGAAAGTGGTTTGGTCAGAGTCAGCAAAAGTGGCTCTCATGGAAACGATTTTGCTAGGTTTTCCTATCCCGGAAGTCTATCTTGCATATGAGACAACTGCAGACGGCGATGAGACGGCTTCAGTTGTTGATGGGCAACAGAGATTGTCCTCTTTGCTCGATTTCCTAAACGGTAAATATCCACTAAAGAACTTAGATTCCTCATCCCTGGCTGAGTTCAATGAAAAATATTTCCAAGATCTCCCCGACGGTGTTCGGAGAGAATTTTTCCAGTATCGATTCCCTATTCGCAGGCTGTCAAACATGGAGGAGGGCTTTATTCGAGAGGTGTTCACAAGAGTGAATAAGGTCAATGTGGTTCTCACCGATCAGGAGCTACGAAATGCCATGCTCCCAGGTCCTTTTTATGATTTTCTAAAAGACTGCGCCAACCACTCGATCACCGTATCTTCCGATATTTTTAGCCATAACAGAAGGAATCGTGGAGGTGATCTTGAATTTTTTGCTGAAGTCTTCGGTTCGTGTATCTTTGGTCTTTCAAATAAAAAGACTGAACTAGATGAACGCTACGATCGCTTTTCGGCTAATTTTGAAAAATACGAGGAAGATTCTCGAGATTTTCTGGCTTTGCTCGATTTCCTTACCGAAAATATTAGATGGGGAGGTCGTCCTCGCTGGTCGAATATAGTTGATCTCTTCACGCTCATATACGTTTGTTGGGAGTTCCGACTAGACCTGCTCGGCGGGTCACCAAATCCGAGTTTTTATGGCCAGGTTTTTGATGATTTTCAAGACTCCATTTCTAAGCGAAAGCGAGGGGAGAATGTCTGGAGCGATAATGATGCTCGAGCTATGGTGTTTAGTGTTTTGGGATTCTCTGAAGAAGATGCTATTTCGCTGTTTGATAAGTACATTTCAGGAGTTCGAAATTCTTCAGACCTAAGTGCCAGAAGGAACCGTTCAAACGCGCTAAGGGAGTTTTTGAGCAAGGCTCTCGAGTTCAATAAAAAGTCGAACTAAGGGCGTTTCACAGCTAATTCGACTGAACTTCAAAAGACGATATTCTCAAAGCCTTCTTCCATCAGTATCTCACTAATAGTTTTTGCGATCTGTCTTCGAACGGTTGGTTTAGGCAATGCTGATTCTATTGATCTACTCGCCTTAACAGTCATATTGGCAATCCGAGTCACACTGCAACCGCAACAACTGGTCGCGCTGAGGGCCTTCTCGTCACCTCTCATCCGTGGAGAGGCTCTGTGCGGTCATTGTTACCGCACCTTCACCACCGTTGGTGATCGGCGGAAACATCGCGTCGATAGATTCGGTCTTGTCCAATACGCCTGTGAGGGGACCAGACATGACCACTTCGATCACACCGCCCGGCGAGTTACCGAACCCAGCACCTGTTGATGTCACTGCAGATGCACCCACCTCACCACCAGCGCCGCTCACGATGGAAAAGGGCCGTTGGATTTCGGGGTGGGACCCAGAGAACACCCACCAATGGGAAACTCAAGGCCGCAAAATAGCGCGGCGAAACCTCAACGGGTCCATTTACGCCGAGTTCCTGGGGTTTTGCGTGTGGGCGTTGTGGAGTGTTGCTGTGCCGATGCTCCCTGAAGCGGGTTTCTCCCTGACAGTGGACCAACAGTTTTGGCTCATTGCGGTTCCGAGTCTGGTTGGTGCGGCGATGCGTATCCCGTACACCTTCACTGTTCCAGTGTTTGGTGGCCGTAACTGGACCATCATCTCCGCGCTGTTGCTCCTCATTCCAGCGATTGGGTTGGCGTGGGCGGTGTCTAACCCGCAAATCAGTTTCACCACGCTGCTGATCATCGCAGGGCTTGCAGGCTTTGGTGGAGGAAACTTTGCCTCCTCCATGACGAACATTTCGTTCTTCTACCCTGAGCGTGAAAAAGGTAAAGCACTAGGGTTGAACGCTGCTGGTGGGAACCTTGGTACCGGGCTCGTTCAAATGGTTGTGCCCATTGTTGTCACTGCCGGTGCTGGTCTTGCGTTGAACCGTGCCGGGTTGATGTTCATTCCCCTAGTCCTCATTGCAGCGATCGTTGCGTGGCGCTCCATGGACAACCTGCGTGATGTTGCCTCAGACCCAAAAAGTTTCGCTCAAGCTGGCCGTCACCCACACACTTGGTTGATTTCATTCCTGTACATCGGAACGTTTGGGTCGTTCATCGGATACTCCGGTGCGTTCCCCACATTGCTGAAAAACGAATTCCCAGAAGTCACCTTATCCATCGCATTCCTTGGTGCACTCGTCGGCGCGTTAACCCGCCCCCTCGGTGGAATCATTGCTGACCGTGTTGGGGGCGCGCGCCTGACGGTGGTGTGTTTCATCGCTCTCGCAGCGGGCGCACTTGGGGCGATTTTCGGTTTACGAACCGGCTCGTTTGCCCTGTTTTTCGCATCGTTCCTTGTGTTGTTCGCGGCATCAGGTATTGGCAATGGCTCAACGTACCGCATGATCCCCGCAGTGTTCCGCACCGGTGTTGCGCCAGAGCACCTCCTGACAGTGAGGCAAGCAGCTGCAGGATGCATCGGGATTGCGGGTGCAGTGGGTGCGATTGGTGGGTTCCTCATTCCACGAGGATTTGCGATGTCAACGTCGATGGCTGGTTCACTGATCCCCGCACTGCTGGTGTTCATTGGGGTGTACCTGTTCATGGCAGTACTCACCTGGGTGCTGTACGTCCGTTCCACGTCAGCGTTCGCCCGCGAAGGGGTTTAACCCGCCATGACAGACACGCACTGCCCGTACTGTGCGCTTCAGTGCGCGATGCGCCTGACCGTGGCATCACCGACCACCGCTCAACCGCGCCAGTTCCCCACGAACAGGGGAGGCATGTGCCAAAAAGGGTGGACTTCCCCGGAGGTATTGACCGTCAGCGACCGGCTCACCACCCCGCTGATACGGGACAGCGAAGGGAACCTACAACCCGCATCGTGGGATGTTGCCCTTGACCTGATCGCCAGTAAAATCACCGGCATCCAGGCGGAGCATGGCCGTGACGCTGTCGCAGTATTTGGTGGGGGCGGGCTCACCAACGAGAAGGCCTACCAGTTGGGGAAGTTCGCGCGCATCGCGCTGCGGACCGCGAACATTGACTACAACGGGCGCTTTTGTATGTCCAGTGCCGCCGCAGCAGCGAACCGGTCGTTGGGGTTAGACCGCGGGTTATCGTTCCCGGTTACTGACCTCGACGACGCCGCAATGGTGGTTCTAGTGGGATCAAACCCGTCTGAAACGATGCCTCCCTTCGTCGCCCACCTTAACGGGGCAAGAGAAAGCGGCGGGCTGGTTGTCCTAGACCCGCGCCGCTCAGCAACTGCTGAACTCACCGGACCAGTAGCACCAGATGGGGTGTCATCAACCGGGGGCATGCACATCCAACCGCTACCGGGGACTGACTTGGCCGTGCTGTTAGGGATCGCCCACGTGGTGGTGATGGAAGGGCTACTAGACACCGAGTATGTGGCGCAGCGAACCCAAGGTTTTGATGAACTGGCGGCGTCACTCGCCTCATGGTGGCCCGAACGGGTCGCGCAAGTAGCGGGTGTCCCAGCCCCACAAATACGCCAAGTCGCCCGCCAATTAGCGCATGCCAGCCCACACCGCGGGGGTCGCGGTGCATTCATCATCACAGGGCGAGGGTTAGAACAATCACGGCAAGGCACCGACGGGGTCACCGCAGCGATCAACCTGGCCTTGTTGTTGGGGTTGGTGGGCCGCCAAGGCTCAGGGTTTGGCACCTTAACAGGGCAGGGCAACGGTCAGGGCGGGCGTGAACACGGGCAAAAAGCGGACCAACTCCCGGGGTACCGGATGATCACCGACCCAGCTGCCCGCTCACATGTGGCAGCAGTATGGGGTGTCCACCCCGACGACCTCCCCGGCAAAGGCAAACCAGCGGTCGAATTACTGAACTCTTTGGGGCAACCAGGTGGGCCGCGAGCGCTCCTCGTTCATGGTTCTAATGTGGTGGTTTCTGCGCCGCATGCGACGCAGGTTCAGGACCGGTTGAAGGCGTTGGATCTGTTGGTTGTGTGTGATGTGGTGCCCTCGGAAACGGCGATGCTCGCGGATGTTGTGTTGCCGGTGTTGCAGTGGGCGGAGGAGGAGGGCACCATGACCAGTTTGGAGGGGCGGGTGTTGCGTCGCCGGAAAAATTGTGACGCTCCTGGTGATGCTCGTTCGGAGTTGTGGGTGTGGCAGCAGTTGGCGGGGCGGTTGAATGCGCCGGGGGTGTGGTCGGTTGATGCGGGGGAGGTGTTTGATGAGCTTGCGCGGGCTAGTGCTGGTGGGAAGGCCGATTATTCGGGGTTGAGTCATGCCCGGTTGGATGAGCATGAGGCTGCCACTGGTGGGGCGGACGGTTCTGGTTTGTATTGGCCTGTTCCCTCACCTGCGCACCCGGGTACGCCGCGTCCTTTCGCCGATGCGTTTCCTACCGTGAGTGGGCGGGCAGCGTTGGTCCCGGTGCAGCATGTTGGGCCCTCTGATGCGTTGTCCCCAGATTTCCCGGTGTATTTGGTGACTGGGCGGGTGTTGCAGCATTACCAGTCGGGGGCGCAAACGCGACGGGTTGAGGTTCTTCACCGTGCGGTTCCTGAGGTTTTTGTTGAGATGCATCCGTTGCTTGCGGACGTGTATGGCATTGATGAGGGCGACGATGTTCACCTCACGACTAGGCGTTCCACAGCCCGCGCTACCGTGCGCATCACGAATAATATTCGCCACGACACCGTGTTTATGCCGTTTCACTGGCCAGGGCTGGGCGCCGTCAACAGGTTAACCACTGCTGTTACTGACCCAATTTCGGGGATGCCAGAGTTCAAAGTTGCTGCCGTGCACCTTGCTGGTGGGCAGCCCACCGGGCTCACCGGTGACACAACCAGCACCACGCCATCCCTTGCGAGCGAGCAAACCACCTCGGAGGTCCTGCCATGAACATCGTTGTTGTTGGTTACGGCATGGTCGGTTCGCGGTTCGTTGAAGAGCTCTGCGCCATCACTTCACCAGAGTCGCAAACACTGCACATCACTGTTTTAGGTGCGGAACACTGCGACCCGTATAACAGGGTGCTCCTGTCCGAAGTTGTCGCTGGGGCATACGACGTCGCCGCCATCACGATGCCCACCATCCGCGACCCGCGCGTCCACATCCGTCAAGGGGTCACCGCCACACGCATCAACCGTGACCAGCGCACAGTCACTGACAGCAACGGGAACCACCACCCCTACGATGCGCTTGTCCTCGCAACCGGCGCCACAGCCCGCATCCCCACCCTCCCAGGCATCACCCACACCCCACCAGGTACGGGCGAGCCAGGGGACACACCACCTGAACCATCACTGATCCCCGGGGTCCACGTACTACGCACCATTGATGACGCCCGCGAAATCGTTGCCGCAACCCTCAACGCACCCGCCGCCATCGTCCTTGGTGGGGGAGTCCTCGGCATTGAAGTAGCAGTCGGCCTCGCCGGGCGCGGCCTTGCCGTGGACCTCGTCCACCCACGCGCACTCATGAACGCACAACTCGACGCACCCGCAAGCGCCGTCGCCACCACCATGCTCAACCGCCGCGGCATCACCGTCCGCACCGGAACAGCCGCCACCGCCGCCACCACACACCCCACCGGGCGCATCACCGGCCTTCAACTCGCCGACAACACCACCATCACTGCACCACTACTCATCATCACCGCCGGAACCACCCCCAACACCACCCTCGCCCACACCGCGAACCTCCCCACCGACCACGGAATCCTGGTCACCAACAACCTCAACACCACCACCGACCCACACATCTACGCCATCGGTGACTGCGCCCAACCCCCAGAAGGCTGCACCGGACTCATCGCCCCAGGGTGGGACCAAGCACGCCACCTCGCCGCAACCCTCCACCACCACACCACCATCAACACCCCCACCCCACGCCACGACCCGCACGACATCGTCACCGTCAAAGGCGCAGGAATCGACATCGTCACCATGGGCATCAGCGGAACCCGCCAACCACCACCCTGCGACACCCACCCCCGCCGCACCATCCAACTCAGCGACCCCGACGCCGGCCGCCACCTCAGCATCATCATCGAAAACGGGCGGCTCATCGGCGCAACCTGCATCGGCGCAGGACCCATCGCAGCAGACCTCACCACCACCTACACCAACCACACACCCCTACCCCGCGACCCCGCCCAACTGCTCCTGCGCCCACTCGGACCCGCGGCCACCACAACCACCGACTCCCCAGTGCGCATCCCCGACCGCGCCACCATCTGCCGCTGCAACGGCGTCACCAAAGGCGACCTCATCAGCGCGTGGAACAGTGGCGCTCGCAGTACTGCGGATTTCGCGCAACGCACCCGGGCAACAACGGGGTGTGGTGGGTGCACGGAAGCTGTGTGCGGGATTGCCGACTGGTTGCGCGCGTCGGCCTCACAAGACACCCCTGGCGAAGGGGAGGCTGCTGCACAGGGACAACGCAAGGAGGCCACGGTCTCCGTGTGACCATGTGAGAGGCAATCTCATCAGGTGTTGGGTTTGTACCTTGCATCAGTTCATCTCATAAAGTGATCCGAAGGGTCTCACCGTCGCGTCGTTGGTGGCTGACGGAAACATGGTCAGTGACTGGGACGCCGTGTTACAGCGGTGTTAAATACCCCTCACTGAGAATCCCCTCAAAACCTTGAAATATCAACGAAAACTCTCACTCTAAGGCCTCAGTGCCTATCTGGTACGCCAGTGCAAGATGTAGGCTCGCTGTAATACGACAAGCACGCAGGAGTTGCCGCAACGACGACACGACACCGCGTGCCACACAGACGCTATTGCGCGTCCACAGCGAAGGAGAGCACGTGATGGAAGGTCAGCTCGCTCCAGTTTTCGAGCAGGTGCTGCGACGCAACCCCGGTGAAGCCGAATTCCACCAGGCAGTGCGTGAAGTATTCGACTCTCTTGCCCCAGTTCTGGTCAAGCGCCCCGAGTACACCGATGCCGCAGTTCTCGAACGAATCTGTGAGCCTGAGCGTCAAATTATCTTCCGTGTGCCCTGGGTGGATGACCATGGCCGGGTACAAATCAACCGTGGTTTCCGAGTGGAGTTCAACTCTGCGCTTGGCCCATACAAGGGTGGTTTGCGGTTCCACCCGTCCGTGTACTTGGGCATCATCAAGTTCCTTGGGTTTGAGCAAATCTTCAAAAACTCCCTCACCGGTATGCCCATCGGTGGCGGTAAAGGTGGCTCTGACTTTGACCCGCGCGGTAAATCCGACGCTGAGGTGATGCGGTTCTGCCAGTCGTTCATGACTGAGCTGTACCGGCACATCGGCGAATACACAGACGTTCCTGCAGGTGACATTGGTGTTGGTGGGCGCGAAATTGGTTACCTCTTTGGTCAGTACAAGCGCATCACTAACCGTTACGAGTCAGGTGTCCTCACCGGCAAGGGGCTGACCTGGGGTGGGTCCCTGGTGCGCACTGAAGCGACCGGGTACGGCACAGTGATTTTCGCCAACGAAATGTTGAAAACCCGCAACAACAGCTTTGACGGAAAGCGCGTTGTCATTTCTGGGTCAGGAAACGTGGCAATTTACGCCGCGCAGAAAGCCCAACAGCTTGGTGCCAACGTTGTTGCCCTGTCTGATTCCTCTGGTTACGTAGTCGATGAAAAGGGAATCGACATTGACCTCATTCAGCAGGTCAAAGAGGTCGAGCGTGGGCGCATCTCTGATTACGCCACCCGCAGCGGTGCCACGTTCGTTGAAAAAGGAAACATCTGGGACGTCAGCGCAGACATCGCGTTGCCGTGCGCAACACAAAATGAGTTGGACCGGGCATCGGCGCAAAAACTCATTGAATCAGGTGTGAAAGCCGTTGCCGAAGGCGCAAACATGCCATGCACGCCCGATGCTGTTCTTGCGTTCCAAGAAGCCGGTGTCCTGTTCGCCCCAGGTAAGGCAGCGAACGCCGGTGGGGTAGCAACCTCAGCACTTGA
Organism: Jonesia quinghaiensis DSM 15701; assembly: GCF_000423205.1. Taxonomy (GTDB): domain Bacteria; phylum Actinomycetota; class Actinomycetes; order Actinomycetales; family Cellulomonadaceae; genus Jonesia; species Jonesia quinghaiensis. The sequence goes on along the minus strand of NZ_AUHN01000011.1, from coordinate 77,328 downwards.
AATGCAACAGAACGCGTCCCGTGACTCGTGGACTTTCGCGCACACCGAGGACCGGTTGCACGCCATCATGGCGAACATCCACAACAATTGTGCAACCACCGCTGACGAGTACGACCAGCCCTCCAACTACGTGGCTGGCGCAAACATCGCCGGGTTCACCAAAGTCGCCGATGCGATTCTTGCACTAGGTGTCATCTGACCGTTCGCTGAACATCATGATGAAGTGTGGCGGCCACCCTTGTGGGTGGCCGCCACAGTTGTCAGGCATGATAGGTCAAGACCATTGAGGAGCGAAAACACCCGCACACAACCCGTTGCTGCGGGGCGGTGACCGAAAGGACTGCGATGCCACCACGTCGGAAAATTGATCCTGTTGCAGGCCGTGAAGCTGTGCGTGCGTGGCGGGCCGGCGCCACCGACCGCCCAACAATCAACACGGCGGTGCGTTTCACCCTTGAAGAGTTAGCCGCTATCGCACCGGGTAACTCTGTGGAAGTGCGTGTCCCGCCAGCGGGCGCCACCCAGTGCATTGAAGGGCCACGCCACACACGCGGCACCCCGCCTAACACCATTGAAATGAAACCCGCCACCTGGTTGGGTCTTGTCACCGGCACGTTAGCGTGGGAAACGGTCCTAGCGGAAGGGTTAGTGTCAGCGTCAGGGCAGCGCGCTGATCTCGCTGACTACCTTCCCCTTCAAGCCACCCGCGAACGATAGCCTGACCCCCAACACCCCATGCTGTGCACCACACCACCCAGGGTCAACATGCAGTGCGCTTTATCTATCGAGAAATGGGAACTACCATGTCAGGCCGAGTACTCAAGGGAACCCTGGTGGTTTTTTGCAGTCTTGCGAGCATCGTGTTGGGTTGGGTAGGAGCCACCCTCTTCACCAACGGTGAAGGCGTAGAACTCACTCCGATCGAGTCTTTGACCGCTGCCCAAGCAAAGGCAGCAGCTACCGATGTCAGTAGCACAGTGTTACCTGCTACAGCCCCTCCGTACCTCACCACGTTTCAGTATGTTCAGGCAGATGATGACGTGCGCGAACTGCGAGTACAACACCAAGACTTCCTCGTGCTGGTGTGCGCGGGTCCGGCAGACGTAGACACCTCATGCACGCAGGGAAAACTATTAAGGCAAGAGAACGTTGCGGGGCTTGAAGTCAGGGTCGTCTCCCTAATACCCCCGGAGGCGTCCGAAGTTGATGAACACCTGGGCGAAGACGCGCGGCAGTTCGTTGAAGGTTACTGGGAGACCGTTCCACTGGTCACGGATGAGGCTCCCACATGGATTCAGGTTGCCGCTCAACTAGGGCGCGTCTGACAAAGCAACTGACGGAGGGAAATCCAACGCCGCAAGTAGCCGTCCGATCTCTTTCCACTGTGCAGCTGCCTCTGGTGTCAACGGTTCCTCGGGGGAGGCCGCCCACCCTTGAACCTCAGAGCCGCTGCACGCTTTCGAGACTGCACCAAGCAGATCCCTCAGCGCATCAGTTTTCATGCGCGCACCGATGAACTCGGCATCTGGGTAAGGAGCCAGTTCAGTCATGAATGTGTCCGCAAAGTTGTATGCGGCTTCAGCACGCAGGTAAGGGCTCGTCAACGTCGCGTACCACTGACGAACAAAAATCCCAGCCGAGCTTTCATCGTCAAGGTGACGATGATCGTCGAGAAACAGAAGACGGTGTACCGCTCGAGGGTGGAGGTCTTGAGCCACCTCGATCGCCTCATCGTGACGCCCCTCGTACACAAGATCCGCAAGTGAACTATTCATCTCTTAATCCAAGCACTACTGACACTCTTGTGGAGAGTCGTTCGCTTTAGATCGTGTAATGCGCGATGGGTCCCGCACCAGGGTGTGGGGCGTTAGCGGCGTCCACACCCAGCGGCAGTGCCGTTGCTCCTGCTGGTTTGCGCAACCACACCCGTGACCCCACATCCAACTTCAACGGGTGGGCTTCAGCCCGGGACATCGTGACATGTACGGGGGAGGACTGTAGGGAGTCATCAAGAATGACATCCACCCGGACCTCATAACCCACCCGTGCGGCGCGAGCCACCACACCAGGGTAGAAACCTTCTTCTGGTGGCAGGTCAGAAACAATGTGAATGTCATGCGGGCGCACCAGTTCCGAACCAAGACGAGTCGCTGGGCCAAGGAAGCCCATCACAAACTCGTTAGCAGGCTGGTCATACAGGGCGCTAGGAGAACCAATTTGTTCAACCCGCCCCTCATTAATCACCACAATGTCATCGGCAACTTCGAGGGCTTCTTCCTGGTCGTGGGTGACAAACACTGTGGTCACGGGGATTTCGTCGTGAAGGCGGCGTAACCAGTCGCGCAGTTCTTTACGAACTTTCGCATCGAGTGCACCGAAAGGTTCATCAAGCAGAAGCACCCGGGGTTGGACAGCCAACGCCCGCGCCAACGCCATACGTTGGCGTTGCCCACCAGATAACTGAGACGGCAAACGGTCAGCGAACTGGCGCAGATGCACCAGATCAAGAAGCTCATTGACGCGCTCGGCGGTTTCCTCTTTGGAGGTTTTCCTGATTTCTAAACCAAACGCCACGTTACGGGCCACACTCAAATGCTTAAACGCCGCATAGTGCTGAAACACAAACCCCACGTTACGGCGCTGTGGCGGCAGGCTCGTGGCATCGTCCCCAGCAATATGCACCGAACCGCTATCCGCTGTTTCCAGCCCGGCAATAATCCGCAGTAGCGTCGACTTGCCGCCACCTGAGGGGCCAAGCAAGGCGGTGAGCCTGCCCGTAGGAATGGACACAGACACGTCATCAAGGGCAACAAAGTCGCCGAATCGTTTGGAAACGTTGCGTGCTTCAATACTCATGATGTGCCTTTTCCTCGTCCAGCTGACGCGTGATCTTTCTGTAAAAACGTCACCACAACGATGCACGCCACCGACACAGCAGCAAGCAAAAACGCCGTAGCGTACGCGGTGGATTGTTCAAAGTCTTGGTAGGTCTGCTCAACCAGGAGCGTCGCAGTTTGAGTGCGGCCCTCAAGGTTCCCAGACACGATTTTCACGGCCCCAAATTCCCCCAAAGACCGGGCAAGCGTTAACACAACCCCGTACACCACAGCCCACTTAATGGCCGGCAAGGTGATGCGCCAAAACGTTTGAACCGGGCCAGCACCCAAACTTGCCGCAGCAAGTTCCTCATCAGTGCCGCGCTCCGTCAAAACAGGCACAACCTCACGAATAACAAGAGGCAGTGAAATGAAGGCGGTCGCCATGATGATTCCCAACGGAGAAAAAATTACGTCAATGCCGTGCTCCGTCAACCATTGCCCAAACCAAGAATCACGCGGCCCGTACACCAGAATCAACGCAAGCCCAACAACCACGGGAGACACCGACAACGGAAGGTCAAGCAGGGAACTGAGGAGGCGTTTGCCGGGGAAGTCGTAGCGCACCAAAATCAGGGAAATCCCCACCCCAAACACGGTATTAATCAGGACAGCCTGCAAGGCAACAGCAACCGTGAGTTGCAAGGAAAACACCACAGAGGGGTCGGCAAGCGCGATGCGTAACGCCGTGAACCCATCGGCGAACGTGTTCTGCACAACCAAAGAAACCGGCCAGCCGACCAGAAAAAACAGGTACGCAATAACGATCACGCGCACGGTGATCTTCACGGCACGGTTACTACCCACGGCGAGCAACCCTTCTTTGCACGAGGTCCAACGCGACGATCACAGCGAGAGAAACCATCAAAAGCATCGTCGCAACAGCAGCCGCAGCTGCGTTGTCACCGTTTTCTAGGTAGCTGAGAATGCGCACGGAACCAACTTCGGTGTTCATGGGGAGGTTCCCTGATAGCAACACCAGCGCGCCGTATTCGCTGATACCTCGAGCGAATGACAGCGCGGCACCAGCAGTCATGGCTGGTGCAAGTGACGGCAGAATAATGCGGCGAAATATTGTTGCCCGGCTGGCACCTAATGACGCGGCTGCCTCTTCAACATCTTTGTCGAGATCGGCGAGAACCGGTTGCACGGTGCGCACCACAAACGGCAACGTGACAAAAAGGAAAGCCAACCCAACGGCGATGCGCGTGTTCGCGATGTTCACCCCAAGTGGTGAACCTGGCCCGTACAGCGACAACAAAACCAGCCCTGCCACGATTGTTGGCAAAGCGAAGGGAATGTCTATGACAACTTCAAGGAGGCGTTTCCCAAAGAACTTATCTCGCACCAGCACCCAGGCGATCGCTGTGCCCATCACCACGTTAAAGGCAGTAACCAACAGGGCTGTGGAGGTTGTCAGGGTTAGTGCTGCAAGTGTTTGAGGTGCGGTAATGGTGCCCCAAAACTTTTCCCACCCGTTTTCAACGGTTGTTAACACAATGGCTGACAGGGGGAGTAGGGCAAGCGCGGAAAACCAGATCATCGCGATGCCTAACCCCACACTGGAGGACCTGGTGAGAGGGCGCCCAGTGGCACGGGCGGCACGCCGGATGCGCCGTTGTGTTTGGCGCTGTGACCGTTGTGATGCGTGGTTGTTAGGTGCTGGCGGCGTATTGGGTGGGGTTGAGGTCATGGTGGGCATCAGTTTTTTCCCGCCTCGTTTTGAATGGCGGTGACCAAGCCGTCGTCACCGAAGAACGTGGCGTTCACCTGTTCCCACCCGCCAAAATCACCGGTGATGGTTTGCAATGTTGTTGGTTGGGGGAAGGGATCGGTTGGGTTCATTGCGCCAGGGATGTTCTCGACACTCAGTGCGTCGTCGAGGGGGCGGAAACCTGATGCTGCGAAGATGCGTTGGCCGTCAGGGGAGCGAACAAAGTCGAGGTAGTCCTGAGCTTGTTGCGGTGCGTTTGTGGTGACAACCCCAGGGTTTTCGATGAGCAACGTGGTGGCAGGGACTACGTATTCGAGTGGTTCACCGTGTTGACGAGCCAAAATAGCTTCGTTCTCATAGGAGATAAGAACATCGCCGGTGCCTGCGGTGAATGCGGTAGTGGCATCACGCCCTGATCCTGGGAGTGAGGCCACGTTCGCGAAGAAACCGCGGAGGTAGTCTTGCCCGTCTTCTCGGGTGCCACCGTTGGCCAGAACCGAGCCGTAAGCAGCCAGAATGTTCCACCGCGCTGACCCAGAAGACCCAGGGTTGGGGGTGATGATGCTGACGTCATCACGCAACAAATCATCCCACCCGGTGATACTTTTCGGGTTTCCCTCCCGCACGACCAGCACCACCACGGAATGTGACAGAATCCCGCCGTGTGGGGCATCAGCCCAGGTGGCAGAAACATCACCGGAGTCAACAAGACGAGTGACGTCATCGTCGAGGCTCACGTGAACAATGTCGGCTGGTAAACCGCTAGCAATTGCTCTGCTTTGATCTCCCGATGCCCCATAGGACGTGCCCCACGCGGCCCCTGCACCATCGGGGGTGAGCGCAAAGGCGGCTTGGGCGGCATCGTGAGCTGCTTTGGGTACCGCGAAACCAACCAGGGTGAGCTCCGTGGCGGGGGTTCCGGCGGCGGTTGCTCCTGTAACAGGGGAAGGGGCGCAACCAGCCACTGCCGTGGCGATTACTGCTGCCAGAGCCAGTGAGCGGGCGAATGTGCGCATGTGCTTCCCTCCCTGTGTGGTGGTGGCTGACGGTGGGCATAGTGACCCCTGTGAAGCACAAGGCTAGGCGCCCCGAACGCCATGACGAAGAGGGATCTGGTGAGCGAGACAAGGTAACGCAGGCGGCTTAACACTGCGTCACATTGCCAACGTGACAAGCGCGATACGCCTAGCGCGAGCATCGGCAGCGCGGGTCGATAAACTGGCAGGGTGGACGACAAAAGCAGCAGCGCTCAGACCCCAGACCCAGCGGCACACCCAACTCACGATGTGCCCCCAGAAGAGACCCTGGACCCACGGAATGAGCCAGCGTTTCATGACACTCCGTTGGCGGCGCCTGGCCTGCTTCAGCCCGATTCCCCAGTGCAGCCGGGGTTAGATGACACTGGTTTGGTTGATGAGCAGTACATCCAAGCGAACGCCGTGGATGCGCGAGTCCGTCGAGCGCCTCGACTCAGTGCATTTTTTACAGTAGGTGCAGTGCTCGGCGTAGTGCTGGGGTTCATTGCCGGGTTTTCCCTGTCCAAGCCGGAGGCGACCAACCGGTGGGTCTCCATCGTCATCACAACAGTGGCGATCACCACAGTATTTGTTCTTTCCAGCGGCTGGTTAGCGACAGTTCTCGATGCTCGAAGCGTTAAACGTGCACAAAACGACAAGTAAGTATGCCTGCTGAGGGAGGTCCCTCAGGTGGTCTGCTCACCGGGACCAAGAGCCCATGTGAAACAATGGCGTTGTGGCGAGACGCGGAGATGGACAGCTCAACCATGACCTCATGCCCGGCGAAAAAGGACCCCAAGACGCCTGCGGTGTCTTCGGAGTCTGGGCGCCTGGAGAAGAAGTGGCCAAATTGGCCTACTTCGGACTCTATGCGCTCCAGCACCGTGGCCAAGAGTCAGCCGGAATTGCGACCAGTAACGGTCAGCAAATCTTGGTGTACAAAGACATGGGCCTGGTATCCCAAGTCTTCGATGAAACAGCGCTTAATGCGCTGACCGGACACCTAGCCGTTGGGCACTGCCGGTACTCCACCACAGGTGGAGTGACCTGGGAAAACGCGCAACCGACTCTCGGGGCAACAGCGCGTGGCACCGTGGCACTTGGCCACAACGGTAACTTGGTGAACTCAGCAGAACTTGTTGAACTCGTTGAAGAACGCTACGGCGCACAACGCCGCGGTGAACTTGCCCGCGGGAACACCACTGACACCGCCCTCGTCACAGCGCTCCTTCACGGCTCAGAAGGCCAAACCCTCGAAGACACGGCTTTGGAAGTTCTGCCCCGGTTACGTGGCGCATTTTCCCTGGTCTTCATGGACGAAAGCACCCTGTACGCAGCACGTGACCCGCAAGGTGTTCGCCCCCTGGTCCTTGGCCGCCTAGAGCGCGGGTGGGTAGTCGCCTCAGAAAACCCAGCACTAGACATCGTGGGTGCTTCTTACGTCCGTGAAGTTGAACCGGGCGAAATGATCATCATCAACGAATCTGGGCTGCGCTCCGTGCGTTTCGCCCCCGTTGACCGCGCCGGTTGCGTCTTTGAGTACGTCTACCTGGCACGTCCAGACGCCACCATTGCCGGGCGTTCCGTCCACGCCGCCCGCGTCAAAATGGGGCGCGAACTGGCTAAAGAACACCCCGTCGACGCTGACCTGGTCATACCAGTGCCAGAATCAGGCACCCCCGCAGCGGTGGGATACGCCCAAGAATCAGGGATTCCCTTCGGGCAAGGACTCACAAAAAACGCCTACGTGGGGCGAACATTCATCCAACCTTCTGACACCCTGCGTCAACTAGGTATCCGGCTCAAACTCAACCCATTGCGCGACGTCATCAAAGGCAAACGGCTTGTTGTTGTTGATGACTCCATCGTGCGAGGGAACACTCAGCGAGCGTTGATTCGAATGCTGCGCGAATCTGGCGCTGCGGAAGTTCATGTGCGGATCTCCGCGCCACCTGTGAAATGGCCATGCTTTTACGGCATTGACTTCGCCTCCCGGGCTGAACTTATTGCTAACGGACTCAACAGCGAAGAAATCGCGAAGTCAATGGGCGCCGATTCTTTGGGGTACATCTCCCAAGAAGGCATGATTAAGGCCACGGAACAGCCACGCGAAAGTCTCTGCACGGCGTGCTTTGACGGCACCTACCCCATCCCCCTCCCCGAGGAATCAGCGCTGGGTAAGCACCTGCTGGAATCCTCAACGCTCGGCGCACCTGAGGATGGATTACAGTCCGTCAACGTTTCTCAGGGCGCCAGCACGGCCCTAGACCACCCATAACCACTGGAGAGAACACCGTGTCGGAGAGCATCACCTATGCAGGCGCAGGAGTCGACACAGCGGCAGGAGATCGTGCCGTTGAACTGATGAAAAGCGCTGTGGCACGGACCCACGGGCCCCAGGTAGTTGGCGGGGTTGGCGGGTTTGCCGGACTTTTTGACGTGTCAGCGTTGAAGGATTACGAGCGCCCACTGCTCGCATCGTCCACCGATGGGGTGGGCACCAAGGTCGCTATCGCTCAGCAACTCGACAAGCACGACACCATCGGGTTTGACCTGGTGGGCATGGTTGTTGATGACATTGTGGTGTGTGGTGCACGTCCACTCGTCATGACTGACTACATCGCGACGGGCAAGGTAGTTCCTGAACGCATCGCGGACATTGTGCGCGGAATCGCATTGGCCTGTGAGGAAACCGGAACCGCACTGGTTGGCGGCGAAACCGCTGAACACCCAGGGCTGCTTGCAGAAAATGAATACGATGTCGCCGGTGCTGCCGTAGGTGTCGTTGAGGCTTCTCGGCTACTTGGCCCTGACCGGGTAGCGAGTGGCGATGTTGTCATTGGTATGGCCTCATCGGGGTTGCACTCCAACGGGTACTCCCTCGTGCGTGCAGTTGTCCGCCACGCAGGGTGGGAACTGTCCCGACACGTAGATGACTTTGGGCGGACCTTGGGTGAAGAGCTACTCGAACCAACTCGTCTATACACCCGCCAGTGCCTCGAGATCGCAGACGCATTGGGCGCGGACATTAAAGCGTTCTCGCACGTCACTGGTGGTGGGCTCGGCCAAAACCTGGCGCGCGTCATTCCTGCTGGGTTAACCGCAACTGTGGACCGTTCCAGCTGGACCGTGCCCCCCGTGTTTCAGGTGATGCAGTCCTTGGGATCTGTGCCCTGGGGTGACCTGGAGAACACCTTGAACCTTGGTGTGGGTATGGTTGCGATCGTCTCCGCCGATGCCGTGGACAAAACCCTGGCACTGCTCGCTGAAGCAGGCACCGCCGGGTGGATACTAGGAACCGTGGCTCACGATGACGCAGTGGCCATTCCAAGCGCCGCTACGGTGCTCTCAGGTGCAAAGGGTGTCACCGGTGGGCGAGTGGCGCTCAACGGTGAGTACCAGAGCTAAGAAACCACGCAACGCAAAAGGGGCTGGTGACCACTCGTCTGAGTGGTCACCAGCCCCTTTTAACTATGTCGGTTCACGAATCAACGCCGCAACGTTGACACCCTTATTACAGGACGAGGTCTCTCGATGGCATGCCATCGAGAGACCTCGTCCAACTCTCACTCAATACTACGGGTGACTCTCGCACACCAAGAGAGGACCCCGCGGGGGAGGACCACTATTGGCTGTGGTTAGCGTTCGTCTTTCCAGCCAACGTACGGATCGTCGTCATACTCTTCTGAGTAGTCGTCGTTGCTGATTATCCGTGGCTCTGTGGCGACTTCACCCCGGAGCTCTTGCTCCAGTGCCCTGTAGTTGGTATCAGGGCTGAAGTACTTCAGTTGCCGGGCAACCTTAGTTTGCTTAGCCTTCTGACGGCCGCGGCCCATGGCTCCGACCCCCTCAACGTAGAATCGGGGCGGCAGCCAGAGGTGCGGCCCCGTGAGTCAAATAAATCTGTTCGTGTGATAACGGTACATGGAAACGGCCTCAACTTACCACTTTGATTCTTGGGTTTTTCTGCCGGCTGAACCCCAAACCCTGTTCTATGTGTCCAGATTTGATAGGATCAGTAGCGGTGTGTGAGATATTTCACCCCTCTTGGCAGAACCTTGCGCGCAAGGCGCTGGAATAATGGAAAAATCGCACTGGTCTGATCGCGCAGCTCTAAATCGACAGAGCCGGATCAATGCGTGGAAAGGTACAACCATGACAGTAAACAGAGGCGAACCAGAAGCGCTCCTCACCCCGGCTGAAGTTGCCAGCATGTTCCGTGTAGACCCAAAGACGGTTACCCGGTGGGCAAAGGGCGGAAAGCTTTCCTCCATCCGCACACTCGGAGGACACCGCCGCTACAAGCAGTCCGAAGTTGAGAAGTTGCTCGAAAACTCAGGAATGATGATCCCCGAAGAGGACCTTCCGTTCTACAAGGGTGAGTCGGAGTAATTTACACAGCTACTGTGTAGAACTTCGTCGAAAAAGTGGGGCCGCCGATTAATCGGCGGCCCCACTTTTCTTGTGAACAACCGAAGTGAAACCTCCCATGCAGACCTAAATGTGGTGAGCGCCGCATCACTATCCGGTCACGGCGGGCGCTTCGCGTTGCGTGTGATGAAGATCTTCGCTGGAATGGAACTCCACAGAGAAAAGGGAACCATGGATCCGTCAACCGCCCAAGCAAGTGAACGAGACCAAGTCGCGTACTTCTCGTCCTTGCAGATCGCCGAGCTTGTTGCTTCCGTGGCTGCCGAAGCAGGCTACATCGGTCAGGCATCACTGATCGAACTCCACCACCGGCCAGGAGCTGGGGTATCAGGTCTTTTTGAAATCATCACGGTCACAAAACCTGCATACCTCATTTGCACCACCGAAAGTGTTGACCCCGGAACTCCCCGGGTTCTACGCACAGAGAGCCCCATCGGTGTACTCCACCTCTGGGAACACCCCAACGACCCAGGCCTGCCCGGCCTGCCCCTCGCATCGGTCCCAGAGTCCGTCCAAGCCACCTGGGGTGGCCGTTATGACCTACTGAACCTTGAAACACTGGCTTACCGGCCACTGCGACGAGCCGTCCTCAAAGCAACCTTTGATGACCCACTTGGCGAGGTGTTCCTCAAGGTACTCCGCAAAGACGCGGACCTCCTCGCCCAAAAACATAAAGTGCTCGCAGAAGCAGGAACACCTGTTCCAGAACTCATTGGCGACCCCGTTCGCGACGTCCTTGCCATTAAGCGAGTAGCTGGAATGCCCATGGCTCAGGCCATCATGGACGGACGCACCCCGCCTGTCACAGGCGCGGACATTGTCGCAGTGCTCTCCGGGTTCCCCACCGAACTCATGGAAGCGCCAGCCCGCCCAGCGTGGACAGACCGCCTCGAATGGTATGCCCACGCAGCTGAGACCGCTCTGCCAGAAGAAACAGGGCGCATCCAAGGGCTCATGGCAAAAATTAACGCCGTGCTCGAAACTGCTCACCGCGGCCCGCTTGTGGCCAACCATGGCGACTTCTATGAAGCGAACATTTTTGTCCGCGACGGCAAAATCACCGGAATCATCGACATCGACTCAGCCGGTCCGGGCTACCTGATCGACGACCTCGCCTGTTTCATCGGCCACCTAGCAGTGCTGCCAACCCTGGACCAACGGTACTCCCACGTTCCAGAGTTTGTGCGCTACTACCTGACAGAATTCTCCTCCGAACTCGCAGCCCGTTCCATCGACCCGCAAGGGCTGTATGCGCGCTCAGCATCCGTTGTGCTGTCGTTAATTGCAGGCGCTAGGGATGAAGAGGACCCACACTGGAAGTTCGCGGCACGGCAGCGTCTCGCCGTTGCTGAGGGCCTCATCGGTGGAACTCAACCCATCAAAAGGTCGCTATTAGCCCAATAAGTCTCTCGCCGCGACCCGATGCGTGAGTAAGTGAGTAGACCCGCATGTTCCTCTCCTCGATGCCTTAAGAAACGTTGCCATTCAGACGATCTACTAAGTAAGGCATGCTCAACGAAACAGAGGTGGTAATCATGAAGGCACGTACCCTGTACTCATTGACCGGCGCATTGGGTGTGGCTACGGTAACCGGCAGCGTGGCGATGGCAAGCGGTGGGCTCTCCCTCCAGCCTGAGGAAACCACTGTTCAGGATTCCATTGAGGAATCGGCTCGTTCCACGCCAACTGCTATCGCTACCACTGCAAACGGCAGCGTCTCACCTGCGCTCACGGCCCCTGCTTCAACCATCACAACAGTCACCGTGCAAAGCACACAGTCAACGGTGAGCACCGCAACAGCTCCGTCGACCGCGAGTGCGACGTCAACGCCTACACCGGTGTCAGCGCCATCGCCAGTGTCACCTCCATCACCTCAGTCAGCCCCGTCGCCAGCATCACCTCAGTCAGCCCCGTCGCCAGCATCACCTCAGTCAGCCCCGTCGCCAGCATCACCTCAGTCAGCACCGTCGCCAGCATCACCTCCATCACCTGCATCACCTGCGTCGCCACCATCACCTGCATCCGCGGTGACGGCAGTTTCACCAGTGTCACCACAGAGTGCCCCCTCAGCCTCCAGCGCAGCCTAAATAGCCTTACTGCGCAATGTGACGCCGATGCGTGCGTGAGTACGGCATCTGGCTGTTTTTCAGCGTGAACAACGCACAAACGGGTGAGGGCTTCACTGCATCAAAGCAGTGAAGCCCTCACCCGTTGAAAGCACTGAGAGCAATGAAGCTCCTAAGGCACCCAGGGAGCTTTACTTCCCAGGGGTGACCTCGTCAGTGCGGTGCGCAGCCTTTGAGAGCAAATCAGCGATGTCAACACCGGTGAGTTGCTTGATGACCTGCTGACCCTCGGCCAACACGCTGGTCACGTTCTTGGTCACGGCTGTTGCGCCGTCGGTGGAGATGACCGTCATGCCCTGGATGTTGCCAACTGGCTCGGCAGCGGCGCGGACAATCTCCGGCAAACGCTCGATGAGTTCCTGGACCAGTGCAGCTTCGCCGTACTTTTGCAGTGCCTCAGCCTTAGCGTCGGTTGCGATAGCCTCAGCGCGACCTTCCGCTTCGATCGCGAACGCGCGTGCTTCACCCTCAGCTTTAATACCTACAGCAAGAGCAACCTGACGGTCACGCTCAGCTTCACCTTGGCGACGCACTGATTCAGCGGCAGCCTCAGCGTCTTGGATCGCAGCAGTCTTATTCGCTTCAGCGATAGTGGTGCGCTTGAATGCCTCAGCTTCTGTGTTGGCGTTTGCTGCGTCACGGCTAGCGTTTGCTGCTTGCACCTTGGCGTAAGCGTCAGCTTCAGCTGGCTTACGCACCGAAATGTCGAGCTCTTCTTCTGTAACCTTCGCTTGCTCGGAAAGAGCTTCACGTTGCTGTGTTGCCACGAGACGGTCCTGCTCAGCGCGAGCTAGTTGACCAGATGCTTCAGCTTCAGCGTTAGCCCGGTCAGTTTCAGCCTTGATGGAGGCTTTACGCAGGTCAAGTGCCTTTTGACGTTCAGCGATCTGCTCAGCGGCCTCAATGACAGCGAACTCGGATGCGCGCTTGGCTTCCGCTTCAGAAACCTCAGCGACCTGGCGGGCACGTGCTGATTCTGCACGCCCAAGGTTGGTCAGGTAGTCCGAACCTGGGGTGGAGATGTCAGAGATGTTGAGAAGGTCAACCTGCAAACCCTGCTCAGCAAGGTCAAGTTTGGTGGAATCCACCACGCGGTCGGATAGACCCTTACGGTCAGAGATGATCTGCTCGATGTTCATGTCACCAACGATGGAACGCAGTGACCCTTCGAGTGACTCTTTGATGATCTCGGTGAGGAGTTCCTGCTGGGACAAGAAGCGTTGAGCGGCACGTCGCACGCCCTCTTCGTCTCCACGAACCTTGAAGTTGATGGACGCCTTGATGGCAATCTTGATGCGGTTTTTGTCCACACCTTCAACGGTGATACCAATTTGGCGCTGTTCCAGCGACATAGCGAAGCCCTGTTGCAGAACAGGCCACACAAAGACACGCCCACCGATAACGACGCGCTGGGTGGAGTCAGCGGAAGCGGTGCGGCCAGCGCCACGCCCCACGATGATGAGCGCTTCGTTTGGTGGGACGCGACGCAGACGCTTCGCGATAAAACCAACGAGGGAGAACAAGACGATTACTAGCGCGAGGATCGCGATAATGACCGGCATGGATGACGTTTCGTCCATGAGATAGCCCTTTGTGAGGGCGGCCCTTTCTGATGGGTGGCGGTGATGTTCAGTGATGAACGTTAGATGTGGGGGTGGGGAAACCTATGTGCAGGCTGGGGGCTTTACGCGTCAGGCTGGGGGTATACGGCAGGTTCAACGCGAACACGTGACCCACTTTGCTCCACCACAACGATGCGCGTATCAGCGGGAATAGGTTCCAGCGACCACGCGAGGCGGCGTTCAAGTTCCAAGGGGTCATCGAGGGCAACCTCACCACGGGCGGTGGTGATTTCTGTGGTGCTGAGTCCTTGCATTCCCACCACTGTGGTGCGGACACCATCTTCTGTGTCGCGGAGGCGCTTCACAAAGAGGTTAACGATGAACAGGAAAGCGATACCGGCGATGCTTGAAAAAGCGAGTGTGGTCCCTAAACCGTGACCTAAGGAAGTGGAGATGACACCAACGGCACCAAAGACAGTGAAGCCGGCACCCAGGGTGGTCCCTGACAGGAGACCATCAGCGAAGTCGATGAGCTCTCCGAGGAGCATCGACAAAATAAGAAGTGCGAGACCGATGGTCCCGACAATAACGAACGTGAGCACTGTTAAGCCTTTCAACAAGCGTGACATTAACAATCTAGCTCACGCTTGCTGATAAACCGTAGGTCTTTTCCACATGGAAAGTTTGAAACCGCGGTGTTGAAGTCCTCAGACTACACAGCGGGCATGTGGTGCCTCGCGCACCACACTGTAGACCACCAAGACAAGAGTATCGAGTTGCAGCTACAGATTTTGGGGTGAGAACCTGCCTGTCACCCATTCTTCGGTCGACCGAACCTCTGCACAGCAGCAACCTGTCATCTTTGAAAACCTTACCTAGGCGCCTGACATGCCTGGAATGGGGAAGGTAGCTGCTGTGCGGAGGTTTATGTGCATCTCTGCGTGTTCATTGACCGCTGGTGAGGGGGCTGTGGTGCGTGTGATTACTGGTTGATTCCGATGAGCATGAGAGTAATTCCGAGAGCAAGGATCACAATATCGACGGCGACCCCAGCATTGCGCTGGCTACCGCCTGCTCGCATCCTGGTCGTGATCGCACCGATCATGACCAGGATGACCCCTACGGCAGCGAACAGGCCGACCTGCGGTAGCCATGCGCCAGCCACAAGGCCGACTACGACGACGATTTCGAAGGCCCCAATCATCTTCCACACGGGCGCCGAGACGTGCAGGGCGTCACGGATCTGGTGCGATGATGCGAGGCCAGCGAGTTTGCCGGATCCGGTCGACAGTAGCAGTAGCGCTAAGATGACCGTGATAATGGTTTGGGTTATTTCCATCGCTATGCGATTCCTGCGAGGGTGGTGCTACGTTGCCAGAGGCCGTTAACGAGGGTGTCGTCGAGTGCTTGCGGGTTGACCTTTGTTGTGGGTTTCCTTTGGTTGTAGTAGGCGCCTGGCTCCCAGGTAACTCCGGAGGTGCCTTCTATGAACCAGGTCAGGTTCGCCCCGCCCTTGTCGGCACTGATGAGGTTGAGCCGTTTCAGTGGCGTCTGGTAGATGAAACGCATGAAACTCGTGGTGTCCGAGGCGAAGTTTGTCGCGACGTTGCCCGGATGGAACGCTACGGCTGAGATGCCTTGGTTGTGGTAGCGGGCTTGGATTCCGCGCGCATGGAGGATGTTGGCGAGCTTTGCATCTCCGTATGCCTTATTTGCGTTGAATTTCTTGTCATTGTTCAGGTCGTCGAGGTCAATATTCCCGAACAGCCGGTTGCCCACGCTGGAGGTATTGATCACGCTGCCTCCGCCATTGCTCCTAAGTTCGTCGTGGAGGAGTTCGGTTAGCAGGAATGGGGCGAGGTGGTTGACCTGGAAGGTTTTTTCGTGACCATCGACGGTTTTGGTCGTGTCGCCGAACAGGCCACCGGCGTTGTTTGCCAGCACGTCTAGCCCGGTGCCGTTGAGCTCAGCTTGTATCTCGTCGGCAAGACGCCTGACATCGTTGAGCCGGGTGTAGTCGGCGATGAACGGCCGCGCGCCGGTTTCGCGTGCGACCGCGTCAAGTTTCTCTTTTGAACGTCCGGTGATGAGTAAACGGTGCCCGCGAGCCGCTAGTTGACGGGCGGATGCGGCGCCGAGTCCGTCGGATGCGCCTGTAATGAGGACTGTCTTAATGGTTGCCATGATGCTATTTGCCTTCTGCGAGCAGGGACACGGGAGCCCACTCAGCCAACTCGGCGAGGCGCTCGTTGAGGATGTGTGGGACGATCTGAGTGGCCATTTCACCGAAGAATACGCGACGTGGCGCGGTTTCAGCGTCGACAACCTTGAGAATCGCGGCACCGAAGCCAACGGGCTTGGGCTGGACGGTGTTTGCCCGCTGAGCGGCCATTCCTTCGTGTAACGGGGCATACTGCGGCTGTGCGTCAGCGACAACGGCGGACGCTGTGGACCAGTCGGTGTCGAACCCGCCGGGTTCAACGAGAGTGACCTTGACGCCGAACCCGGCGACTTCCTGGGCGAGGGAATCAGAGAGCGCTTCGAGTGCCCACTTGGAGGCGTGGTAGCCGCCAAGGTTGGGGAATGCGACGAGTCCACCGATGGAAGAGATCTGAATGATATGGCCAGAGCCTTGCTTGCGTAGGATCGGCAGGACGGCCTGGGTGACATGCAACACCCCGAACAGATTAACCTCGAGCTGGTCGCGCAGTTGCTGGTCGGTGATCTCCTCCACCGCGCCGAAGAGTCCATAGCCCGCGTTGTTGATCACGATGTCTATACGCCCGAAGGTCTCATGGGCGGACTTCACAGCGGCGATCACTTGGTCGCGGTTGGTCACATCGAGGCTGATCGGAAGTACAGCATCACCGTACTTCGCGACCAGGTCTGAAAGCGTGTCGGTGTTGCGTGCAGTCGCTGCGACCTTGTCGCCGCGTTCCAGTGCGGCCAGGACGAACTCTCGGCCGAATCCCTTAGATGAACCGGTGACGAACCAAACTTTGCTCATTGTGCTGCTCCTCGGTCGGGTGGTGTCAGTCGACGCCACTGAAGTAACTATATGTCATTCATGACACCGGGTGTCAATAGTGTCGTCGGGAGTATGATGGTGACATGACTGAAAAGATTCCGCAGTCCATTCGCGAGCGAACACGCCGTCTTGCACAGACTGAGCTCACCACTGTTGCGCAAGACTTATTTTTAGAGCGCGGTTATGAGAAGACCACTGTCGATGAGATTGCCGCCGCCGCTGGGATGTCTAAGCGCACCTTCTTTCGTTACTTCTCCTCGAAAGATGACCTGGTTATCGGTAAGTATGACCTCTTCGGCGATCGGCTTGCCGAAGCCCTTGATGCACGTCCAGCAGATGAGCCAGTATGGGAATCATTGCGGCGAGTATTCGATATCACCGTGGATTATGTGGAAGATGACTACACGAGGGCGCGCAATGATGCAATGGAACTTATCGTGCGTGGCAGCGCCCAGTTGAATGCGCGTTATTTAGAGAAGATGCAGCGTGTGCAGGAACTACTCGTTGGGCGTGTTGCAAGCAGACTCCCCAGTGTCGGAGCGTCCCCAATCGATCCACGGCCCGCAGCCATTGTCGGCGCAGCTTTTGCCTGTATGCAGGCTGCTCGGCTTGCGTGGCTCGAGTCCGACCAACAGCAACCCTTCGCTGAATGTCTCGACAAAGCCATGGAGACCTTCATTGTTGTTTAGATTGCACCCCTGTCAGTGCTGGTACAGATGTAACTTTTGGCTGTATTGCGGGCTCGTTAGGATCCAATGATCGTGCTATCCGCTGGCTGGCCGATGTCTTAAGGCAGCCTTGCGGTGGAAACTAGTTGAAACGCCAATGGGTGTGATGCCAATGACCTCAGGGGCGGCCCCTCGTGAGGGGTGAATCATCACACTAGTGAAATGAAAACGAGAGTGCGGCGAGACTCCCCAAGCTACTTTCGAATGATTTTCAGTGCGATTAGACCAACTGCTGCGGCCCCTGCGCCAAGTGCGATCTTGACGTTGCGTGCCCGAGAACCGTCGGTGTCGCCTGAGATGTCGCGGGTCGTGACGAATTCTTTGATGTCTTCACCGGTTTGCCGCGCTGTGTCACCGGCTTGTGCGGCCAGGGAACTGGGGGAGAGGCGGGTCATGAGTTCGTCAACCAGGGAGGCGAGTTCTTCGCGTGCTTCGGCTGCGTCGTCTGAGGGGTTGCGGCTCATGAGAGTCCTTCTTTCACGGCTTTGATGTCTTGCTTGACGCTGGCGATGGTTTCGGTTGGTGCAGGTGGGGTGCCTTGCTCCAGTTGTTTTTTCCCAACGAATGCCAGAATGCCACAGATCAGGAACAAGCTACCTGCAACGATCAGCGCCGATGCCCACATTGGAAGGGCGAGGCTAATGGCGGCGGTGATCGAGTACAGCAGGAATCCAAGGCCGTAGAGTGCGAGCACTCCGGCTGCGGCGAACAACCCAATGCCGATTCCTGAGCGCGTCAGTTTGGTGGTGAGTTCCTTTTTAAAGGACTCCAGTTCAGCCCGGACGAGGCGCGAGAACTGTTCCGTGATTTGGTTAAGTAGCGCACCAATGGATGGTTTGCGTGAACTAGCGCGACCTGTCCCGGGGGTGCTTGCGTCGTGACCGGTGTTACCGGTGCTTGCCTTGTCACTGCGGTCTGATGTCCAGTCCGTCATGTTCACTCCTGGGGGTCTGAGGGTACTGGTCTAACTCAACCGTTAACGCGCCCGCGGCGCAACTGGTCAGGAGAGTTGTAGGTGGGATGCGCACGTTTGTGTATCCCACCTACAACTTTTAAGGAAGCAAATTATCAGGATCCGTGACTTCAATGTCTACTATGTGCTCCTCCTCCTTATCATCCCACTTTAGCGTGAGAGTCAGTTCAGAGCCCAGATTCAAGATGTTCTTGTAGTCCAATCCGGCATCGTCTATGAACTGAGGATCGCTGAGCAAACGGTAGTCATTGATCTCGATTCCCCGCCCCTCCTCAGGTCCCAGATCGCCATCCGCCTTGCTGTCTGGTGCGATATCGAAATCAGTTTCTGGTGAGGGGTGTATGCCAGCAGCTAAATACTGGTCGAGAGCCGCAGAGGGGCTTATCTGTGCGTTGAGATTAGGAATTGCATCCTTTGTTGCATTTCCAACATCAACCCTATAGACAAGTCGGAGGTCACCACCATCTTGTTCAACTACAGCAGGGTAGGTGGTGATTGTGAAGACCTCACTCACAGCAAGATCTGTGCCGGAATTGTAGCCTGAGGAGGGTTGAGGTTGCACCTCTTCGTTTTTCGCGCAGCTGCTGAGTATGAACACGCTTACAAGAAGCGCTGCAATTCCCTTGGTTGCCATAGAATGTAACATAGTGCTATTTTCGGCTACCAAGATGTCTCGTTGTACGAGGTTTTGGCTGTGACGTTGCTAACGGCCTTCTTGATTAGCCAAGCATCGGATTTTTTGTAATTTGGCGATCTTTCAACTTTCGATGCATTTTTGTAGTCATACGATTTCGTCGTCCATTTTTTGGTCGTCTTATTCTGTTTAGCGCCCCAAATGTGCTTAAAGGTCTCAAGTTGGCCTGTTCTGTAGCCGAGGTGCCAATAACCTGCTTTGTTGGGGTCAGATGACCATCGACCTTTCCCGTCACGGTAGATATAGCGGTATGACACGAATGTTTTGGCTCTGACCGTGGTCGTGGCGGAGGCGGTGATTCCCACGACGGATAAAACTGTGCCTACTGTCGTAGCGGTAATTCCTTTGACGAACCCCAAAGCCACACTGGCGATTGACTTGTAATTACCAGAAACGTTTGCTTTCTCATACAACCCGTTACTCGCACTCCTAGTAACGACCACTTTCCCTGAAACGGAGCCTCGTCCAATGGCGAGCGTGGAAAAAGACTCCTCTTCTTCGGGTTCGAAAACGTCGGTGATGACTGGCGGTAGAAACTCTATGCTGTCGTCGTCGCTGTCATCAATGATGATGATGATGGTGTCATCGGAATATTTGGGCATTTCGATTTCATAATCACGAGAGAAATGTTCTAAGTCGTTCTCTTCCATGAAATCGGATATTTCTTGTTCAGTGGCATCAAGCGGCGGCTCCTGCTGAGGGGTGCTCTCGCTTGCGATGACCGGAGTCAAACCTGATAGGACCAAGAACTGGTTAAGAGTGAAACCAGCAAGTGGTGTTTTTTGCGCTTCACGGCTTTCAACCTTCTGAAGTGTGTGATCGGACTATCAGAGGGTATCAGAGTTTCAATCTATAAACAGCCATATATGTAAAATTAAGTTTCTGCGCGTTGGAGATATTACTCTGTGATAGGAGGTGACAGTATGTAATATCGTTATGGCTATAGAAGATAGAGTATTCAGAAAGAACCTGTATGCCATATAACGGATATCTAGTTCCATCTAGAGAGAGAGATTTCGACATATATGCGGCATGGCCAGGGCAAAAGGTTTGATGTAGGGCGTTGTGGCCGGGCGTCTATTGCGTTCAAAACCTAGGAGCGTTCTTAGAAATGAGGCCTTCAAGAAGAGGAGTCAGCTAAGAAGCCTCATTCGCCCTAAGGGGACGATTCAAAACCAGGTGCCGTTAGCCGCTGCAACCTTGAAGGTGACGACTGTCCGCCGATCGGCTTGGCTGTGGCGCGGCGCTCTATCCGCCTGGCTGAGTGGAGATTCCCTGTCCGCCAAACTCCACTTCTGCTGTGACTTCGTGGTCAAGGCCGTGAGTTCGTGGTTGGGCCCCACGAACGCGATGTGTTCAGGACGAGCCACCACCTAAACCACGAGCTCGGGCTGCCTGTGGAGGGTGGAGAAACTGGGAAGCAGAGAAGGGCGATAGTGATCCTCAGTTGTCCGAGCGCACCATGAAACTCCTAATGGCTGATATCGGACTCTTGACGCCAAGTTTCCATATGGCTATATTCTGAAGAGAAACTGAAAATACCTTTGGAGAAATTAATGACGAGTATGACCGTTTGTTCAGCCATGGAATGTGTTGTGTTCTACCGAGTTTCAGCATGACTGGGGCGAGTCGTCTTGATCTGGCAGGCAACGGTCAGCCGACGGAGGGCGAGAGTGTCGAGACCTCGCGAAGCGCGGGAACGCTGCGATCGTTGATCCTAGGTGTTTCAAGTGGCATCATTGCCGCCGCCGTTTTTATTGCCCTTGCAGGGTATTTCGCGCTTCAGGCGGAAGCTGCTCAGGTTGGTCTTGTCCTCGACTGGCAAAACAATGCCGCTTCAATTGAACCGCCGAGGACCCCGTGGCTGAGCTTCGCCATGTTAGCTGTGCTTGGGTGGGGTGTGTTGTGGGTGTCGCTGGTTGGTGTGGGGCGTGCGAACAAACAATTCCAACGTGGTGCAGTACTTGCATTCACGGTGACGACGGTATGCCTTGTTGCCTGGGCGATGATGTCCTTTCCGCTGCCCGGTGACGCCAACTTTGAGCTGATGACGTTACAGCTAGGACCAGCAATGTGGCTGGAGAACGGCGGAGCACTGCCGGCAGTCCACATGCTTGCCCCCGTGCCATTTGTTGCCTGGCTTTATCGGCGGCGACGCTAGAGCGCTTTGCCTATGCCGATGTGACGACTTTCGAAGTGTCAGATGTGACCCATAGTGCTTGGTCGTCGCGCAGAGTGAGTAGCGGGTAACGGTCGCCGTAGGTGGATACGATGCGTTTGATGAGTTCCGGCGGGTAGGGCGGGAGGTTGCCGTCTGCGTGTGGGATCACGACGTTGTCGATGAGGTTCAGGCCCTCGTCACTTCGCAGGTCTGGCGCGCTTTCTCGGTCGTCCATCAGTTCGGCAGGGGTGATTGTCGGCCCTGCAATGATCGAGCCAGCACTGCACCCGATGTAGGGCAACCCTGCTCGCACTCGGTCGGCGAGTACGTCACCTGTGCCGTTCGAGCGTAGTGCTTCGAGCAGCACAAAAGTTTCGCCGCCTGCCACGTAGATGGCGTCGAGTGTGTCCAGCAGGGTTGCGAAATCCTCAACGGTGGAACGACGTGCACATATGTCAATGACGTTGTAGCCGAACGCTTCGACGCCTTCGTGCTCAATAGCGGCAAACGGCATGCCCTCGGCGGCGTCCGTGATGTACCCAATGCGGATGTGTTGAGGTTGCTTGCCCGTGCACTGGGCTAAGAAATCCGGCACCGCGCCGCTGTTGATGGAGAGCAAAAGCAAGTTCATACTCCAACGCTACTCTCCACCCCTGACTGGCTGTCTCGTGCGGGAGGTGTGGCTACCTGAGTAACGCCGTGAGTTCGGCAGCAAACTTCGGTACCGTCTCGTCGAGTGTTGTGACAAGTTCGAGCGCATTGGTCGGAGGCCCAGCATTCTGGGCCAGCATCTCGTGCAATGTTTGGGCCACTGCAATCTGGCTAAGGTCCAGCAGATCCAGCAGAAACTCGTCGGGGTGGATTGCCTTAACCCCGTACGGCTCGAGGTGCTCCGGCGCGAAGTCCTTAATGTTTGCTGTCACAATCAGCCCTGTGTTTGCACGTACAGCCGCTGCCAGTACGTGGCGGTCTTTGGGGTCATTGGTCATCGCAGGGATCAAGCCTTCATAGCCGGTCACCGTCGCATCGGGGAAGGCCTGCCGCATCGTTTTCACACGTTTAGCGGCCCTCTCCGAATCTAGGTTCAGATGTTTGATGAGGTTCCGCTCGGTCTCTTCGAGGATGTCGTTGGACCATAGTGGACGGTACATGCTTTTGTCGGCGCAGCGCAGCAGAACGTCAAACAATGGATAGGGAATAAGCACGCATGCGTCAAGCACGGCTGAGTACATCAGCTGTTCTACCGTGTCCTGACGAACCCGGTCGTCAAGGGCCCCCCGGTCGCTTCGCGGGTTAGTGCGTCGAGAGCCTCGCGGCGCTCAGTCGCATGACGGCGCTGGAACGCGTCGAGATCAGCAAGACGTACCCGACGATGCCGACCTGGCTTCGTGTAAGGAATCTGCCCGTCCTCGAGTAGTCCAACAAGAGTTGGACGCGAAATCCCGAGGAAATCTGCGGCTTGCTGTGTTGTCATGATTGTGTCTCGCGGCACTACTGTGATGCCTTTCCCCTGCTGCATTGCGTCTACGACGTCCTTAAGGATCTCGAAGACATTCAACGGCAAAGTGATCTGCTCCCCACCGGGACCTACGAGCGCAGGCATGTCGTGACCGTGGAGGATGCGTGAGACCGACGCGAGAGCCTCCGACTCGTCGGGGGGTACGAATGTCACGGGAACTGCTGTAGATGCGGACATGCCTCAATGCTAATCGAAAAAATCGAAAACGAGTAGTCTGTTTTTGCGATCTCTACTGCGATTGACGCCGCTTGGGCAACCCAAACTACAAAGACCCTGCATCGATGTACGCCGCGCGCCTACTCATTGGCCCTATAGAGTACGAATTAGCAGAATCGCTACACGATGGATGCCACGCATCAATAGCACGCGAGCTGCGAGTATCAAAGAAGATACTAAAAATCTGGCATCAATCGATGAAAGGCAAAGCGGTATGAGCGACCAAAAGGAACCGCCTGACAAGCTCTCGGCTCTCATTGCTCTCTATCAGTCGGGGGCAATCACACTGGAAGAATTCAAGCGCGAGAAGGAAAAACTTCAAGCGGGAGAAGCCACGCCCACCAGCCCAAAACCTACTGAAGGCGAGAAGCCTAGTGGTATGTGGAAATGGGTAGTGTGGCCAATCGCCGTCATAGGTGCAATGGCTTTCTTTGGGTCCCTCGGAGACGATGACAGCGCAGACGATGAAGTCAGCGACTGGGAAGTCACAAGCATGTGTGAGCAATGGGTCGACAAAAAACTCAAAGCCCCGTCGACTGCGAAATACTCCGACCAAGTCGTGAAGAGCGCTGGAATACTGAAGTGGGAAGTGACCGGCGCGGTCGACTCGGAAAACTCTTTTGGTGCCATGATCCGCAATGAGTGGACATGCTCTATCTATCTTGACGGCGACACCTTCAGAGGGACAGTGAGCGCACAGTAGCTCTGAGAACGCAAAAAAGCCCCTCTCCTCATTTTCGAGGGGCGGGGCTTCAGTTTGGTCTGGACGTGGTCTGCAATGATCTGGGCGCGCTTTGGGTACACTAGCGGGTTTTTCGGGGTTTTGACTTTGCCGGGAAATGAAGAAGAACCGCGATTTCTCGCGGTTCTTCTTATTGTGGCTCCGACCGGCATCGATCCGGTGACCTTTCGATTTTCAGTCGAACGCTCTACCAACTGAGCTACAGAGCCATATGGAGTTGTGTTAACTACCGCGACCCTGACGGGACTTGAACCCGCGACCTCCGCCGTGACAGGGCGGCGCGCTAACCAACTGCGCTACAGGGCCTTGCAATTTTCCTTACGCGATCACTCTGCATAAGAGCGACCCTGACGGGACTTGAACCCGCGACCTCCGCCGTGACAGGGCGGCGCGCTAACCAACTGCGCTACAGGGCCTTACTGTCCAGCGAACTGGACCCCGATCAGCATTCCTGCGTGAACCGAGTGGTACCCCCAACGGGATTCGAACCCGTGCTACCGCCGTGAAAGGGCGGCGTCCTAGGCCGCTAGACGATGGGGGCCTTGAACC
The DNA here is from genome assembly GCF_000423205.1 of Jonesia quinghaiensis DSM 15701. Taxonomy (GTDB): domain Bacteria; phylum Actinomycetota; class Actinomycetes; order Actinomycetales; family Cellulomonadaceae; genus Jonesia; species Jonesia quinghaiensis. The sequence goes on along the minus strand of NZ_AUHN01000011.1, from coordinate 52,993 downwards.
GTTTCTTGCCCGTAGCGGGCAAATCAACGTTGCTGAAAAAGCATATGGGTTGGAAGGGCGTTTTGGCAAAACGATTGCGGCGCCTTGTGGTGGTGGTGTGTCACGATGGGCGCATGGTGGAGATGAGTGAAGCAGATTTTGAGATTGCGGTTGGTGAGGCGCTCGACCTCATTCCCGCGGAACTCGCGAGCCTCATCGACAACGTCGTTGTTCTCATTGAACCCTTCCCACCTGCAGAAACACCAGATTTACTGGGCCTGTATGAGGGGGTTCCCCTCACTGAACGGGGCTCCGATTGGGGGATGGGAACGTTGCCAGACACCATCACGATCTACCGAAATCCCCTCCTAAAACTGTGCCGCGATGAGGCGCACGTCATAGACGAGGTGCGTATCACAGTGCTTCATGAGGTGGGACATTTTTTCGGGCTCACCGATGAACGCCTCCACGAACTCGGGTGGGCGTAGCAGCGCACGGTCTACCAAAAGCTCAACAGCTCAACAGCTCAACCGAGCGTCCAGTTGCCGCCGAGTTGCCCGCAGGCTTCAGCCCTGCACGCAACCACGTATCAGGGGGGTTATCTCACCTGGGACTCTAGGCGCGCATCGACACTGATGTCACAGGTAGGCTGGGGGTATGACGATTCTTGTGACAGGTGGAGCAGGCTATATCGGTGCACACGTTGTTCGGCTGCTACAGCAGCAGGGCGACCAGGTCGTGGTGGTGGATAACCTCAGCACGGGCCAGCGTGATCGTGTTGGCGGTGCCCCCATCATTGAGGTCGATATCGCAGAAGACCGCGCAGTAGACCTCATGGTTGATGCGATGCGTGAGCACTCCGTGACAGCAGTGATTCACTTTGCAGCACAAAAGCAAGTGGGTGAGTCTGTGGCTCGCCCTGCGTACTACTACCACCAAAATATTGGCGGGATGGCTAACGTCATTACCGCTATGGAGCGCGCACAGGTTCGTGACTTGGTGTTCTCTTCTTCTGCGGCAACGTATGGCATGCCCCCAACGGCCATTGTTGAAGAAACAGCAGACCCTCGCCCCATCAACCCCTACGGTGAAACAAAGCTTGTTGGTGAGTGGATGGGCCGTGCGGCGGGTAAGGCGTGGGGTTTGCGGTTCGCAGCTCTTCGCTACTTCAACGTTGCGGGCTCCGGGTGGGATGACCTTGGTGACCCGGCCGTTTTGAACCTTGTACCTATGGTTCTTGACCGGATTGCTAACGGCAAGCAACCGCTCATTTTTGGTAATGACTATGACACCCCAGATGGCACCTGCGTACGCGATTACATTCACGTTCTTGATCTCGCTCAGGCGCACATCGACACCTTGACTTACCTTGCTAAGGATGAGCGCCCCTACGACGTGTTTAACGTCGGTACGGGTACCGGTTCCTCGGTGCGTGAAGTGTTGGATGGTTTGGCCCGCGTATCAGGGTTGGCTATTGAACCTGAACTCTTTGAACGCCGCGCGGGCGACCCGCCACACCTGGTTGGTTCCCCTGCCCGGATCAATGAAACCCTCGGGTGGACTGCACAAAATGGCCTTGAGGAGATTTTGACCTCAGCATGGACTGCTTGGCAGACTGGCCCGCGTCGCATCAGCGTCGCTGGAGAGTGAACTGACCTATCCCTGCGGTGTGGCTGACGGTGATCTGTGGTGACCCGTCAGCCTCACTGGTTGGTAGGGATATTTCTTCGCCACTGGTAAACGTGGTTCCGTCAATGTCGGCCTGCCCGTAGCCCACGTTGAATATCACGTTGGGTGTGGCGCCTGCGGGCGCTATGACCGTCACCTGGCCTGCGCCCCCTGATTGTTCGATGTTGATGTCGCGCTCGTGTGGAGTGGTGACTGTCGCTGTGGCGACTGATTCGCTGAGGTGAAGTTCATCAACGTTTAGGGTCGCAAAGTCAGCGGTGAATGTGTCCACGGGGGCGTCGAGGCTGACATTCCATGTCGCGTCTGCGTGCAAGAGGACGGTGATGTGGGACGATCCGGCTTCGTCACCGAGGTCGCTGCGCACCTCGTAGCGTTGTGCGCTAGGTTGGGTGACCAAGGGCAGCGCGGCCCGGTCGTTATCTGAGGTCACCTTAATCATGACGGGTTCTTCGGACGCCCCGCCGTCGCGTGCATCTGCGTCTTGTTCAACGTCACCAGTGTTCGCGGGTTCTTCTGCGGGTAGCGGCAGAACGGTGACTTGAGCTGCTGACCCCAGAATGTGGATGTCTAGTGGGTCAGCGGAGAGCGCTGACCCTGGTGTGGTCAATTGTGTTTCTGCTGCTTGTGGGCCGCTTGGGGTAGTGCTGCAACCTCCAACGGCAAAGAGAACGGCACAAGCGCCCACCAGTGCGGTGATGGCAGGGAAACGTTGCGGGGGTACCGGGTGTGTGGTGTCACGCATGGGTTTACGGTATATGCGTTTGTGCTGGTTAGCGAGGGTGTGAAACGTTTCAGAGTTTGCTGGGATTGTGTGTGAACTCTCAGCGCAGACTTATGCGTTTGCTGAACTGTGACGAGATAATGGAAGCAGAGCCGAGTGCTCTGAGCCATGCACGTGGGTGGGAATCTACGACATGGTGAAGCGCCTGGAACCCCTTGGGAATGGGTTTCCAGGCGCTTCTTTGTTGTCTGCCTATTGTGTGCCGGGTGTGCCGTTTTTACAGGGCTTTGACAATGTCTTCCACGCGTTCTTTGGCATCTCCAAACAGCATGGAGGTGTTCTCTTTGAAGAACAGTGGGTTTTGCACTCCGGCGTACCCCACAGCCATGGACCGTTTGAACACGATGACGTGTTTTGCCCGCCACACTTCAATGACAGGCATTCCTGCAATAGGTGAGGTGGGGTCGTCTTGGGCGGCAGGGTTCACCGTGTCGTTGGCGCCAATAACGAGCACAACATCGGTGTTGTCCATGCGGTCGTTGACTTCTTCAAGTTCTTCGACGATGTCGTAGGGAACTTTCGCTTCAGCGAGGAGCACGTTCATGTGGCCGGGTAGGCGCCCTGCGACTGGGTGCACACCAAACCGCACGTCGATGCCTTGGGCACGTAGTTTGGAGGTGAGCTCAGCGACCGGGTATTGGGCGCGGGCTACGGCCATGCCGTACCCAGGGGTGATGATGACGCGTTTGGCTTCTTTGAGGAGTTGAGCGGCATCGGGGGCAGTTACTTCTTGGTGTTCGCCTTCGACAACTGCACCTGTTCCACCGCCGCTGGTGTCACCAAATCCGCCAGCGATCACGGACAGGAATTTGCGGTTCATTGCTTTGCACATGATGTACGACAAAATCGCACCGGATGAACCCACGAGTGCACCGGTAATGATGAGTAGGTCGTTGGAGAGCATGAATCCGGCTGCTGCTGCTGCCCACCCGGAGTAGGAGTTCAGCATCGACACAACGACGGGCATGTCTCCGCCGCCGATGGCGACCACCATGTGCCACCCAACGAATAGTGCGATGGCGGTCATGATGAGGAGCGGCCAGATGCTTGGCGCGGCCATGAACCACACCATGAGCCCCAGTGAGGCAATGATGGCGATGAGGTTGAGTAGGTGGCGCCCTGGAAGCAGCACCGGTGATGATTTCACCTTGGCGGAGAGTTTGAGGTAGGCAACTACTGACCCGGTGAAGGTGATCGCACCGATGAACACACCGAGGAATACTTCCACCATGTGTACCGGGTCGTGGGTGGTGTCTGCGAGGTAGGAGTTGAACCCCACCAAAACCGCGGCGAGACCCACAAAGGAGTGCAAAATTGCGATCATCTCAGGCATCTGAGTCATCTCAACTTTGCGTGCCCGGGTTAAACCAATGACGGCACCTGTTCCCAGTGCCAACGCAATGAGGAGCGCTGTGACCAGGGGTGGGCGTTGCGATTGGATGAGAGCAAGTACCACGGTGGCAGCCAGTGCCAGGGTCATACCAACTTTGCCGGCAAGGTTCCCAGCGCGTGCTGTTTCTTGGCGGGCGAGGCCAGCGAGTGACCCAATGAAGCAGATTCCGGCAACGACGTAGGTCCCGGCGACGAACTGTGTGAGTGTCTCCACGGTCAGGACTCCTTCTGGAACATGGCGAGCATCCGGGACGCGACGTGGAATCCACCGAAGATGTTGATGGATGCCACCGCGGCGGCAATCATCGCGATGACGGTGATGACAATGTTGTCGCTACCGATTTGGAGGAGCGAACCCACGAGGATGATTCCGGAAATCGCGTTGGTTTGCGCCATGAGCGGGGTGTGTAGGGAGTGGGTGACTCCCAAGATCACGTAGAACCCGACAATAACTGCGAGCACAAACACGGTCATGTGCCCAGCGAACGCGACGGGGGAGACGGTGATTGCGCCAATGAGGATGGCTGCCCCCGCCAAAATACCGATGAGGTTTTTGGTTTTCTTCGGCAACCCGGGGCGTGGTGTCAGGGCTGCTGCGTTGTCGGCGCTAGCGGCTGCGGGGTCGCTGGCGGATGCGCCTGCGGCAGTCGCATCGGCGGGTGGGGCGGGTGCGGCAGAGACCTGGATGGGCGGTGGTGGCCAGTAAATGTCACCGCCGTGGGTGACGGTGATTCCGCGCAGGATGACGTCGTCAAGGTTGAGAACGGTCGCGCCATCTTTCCCCGGCGTGAGCAGTTTGAACAAATTGACGATGTTCGTGCCGTAGAGCTGGGACGTGTGCTTGGGCATCCGGCCGGGTAGGTCGGTGTAACCGATGATGGTTACGCCGTTGTCGGTGACCACTTTGGTGCCGGGAACGGTGAGTTCACAGTTCCCGCCGCCTTGCGCGGCCAGGTCAACAATGACCGATCCGGGGCGCATTGCTGCGACCATGTCAGCGGTGATGGTGATGGGCGCTTTTCCGCGGATCAACGCGGTTGTGACGACGATGTCTGCGAGGGCAGATTGCTCAGCGTAAACCTTCGCGGTGGCAGCGGCCTGGTCATCGGAGAGTTCTTTGGCGTAACCATCAGCTGATTCTTGTGCGGCAGCTTCAACGCGCACAAAAGTAGCACCCATGGATTCGATTTGTTCGGCGGCGTCTGCCCGAACATCGTAGGCGTGTACGTCAGCGCCGAGGCTTCCAGCTGCGCCAAGTGCGGCTAGACCAGCTACACCTGCACCGATAACAAAAACGCGGGCAGGTTTCGTGGACCCAGCGGCGGTGACTTGGCCTGCGAACATGCCGGGGTATTCTTCGGCGGCCTCAATGATGCCACGGTAACCCGACACGTTGGACATGGTAGATAGGACGTCGAGCGCTTGGGCGCGGGAGATGCGGGGAACGGAGAGCAGGTTTAGTGCTGTGTTGTTCCGTGTTTGTAGTTCTGCAACGACGTCAGGTTCGTCGTCGGGTTGCATGCGGGTGATCAGGGTGGCGCCGTCGCGCAGGAGCGCGCGGTGGGTGGCGTCGGGTTGGTCGACGGTGATGACGATGTCCGAGCCCCAGGTTTCGGCGGCCTCGGTTACTGTTGCGCCGACGTCAAGGAAACTGGAGTCGGGAATGTTTGCTCCCAGGCCTGCTCCTGTTTCGACGACGACGTCGTAGCCCAGCGTGATCAGTTGTTGGACGGTTTGGGGGGTGGCGGCGATGAGCCGCTGGTCGGGCGACACTTCACGGGGTACACCTATGCGCACGTGCTCGCTCCCTCGTTGTTTGCGGTTGGGTTGCTCTCTTTGTATCCCGGTTGTCGCAGGTTCGCAGGGGACTGTAGTCCCCGTGGCCTGTGGGCTGGGGAAAATTCGTGGGCGAGAATCCCAGGGGGTGAGATCGCGGCACGATTGGGTGGCACAAAGAAAAGTGTTAACAGGTTGACAACCTAGGTTGTTAACAGGTTAACATCATCGTGTGGATACCTCACCCCCCATACAGCCCTACCAACAACACATCACCGTGGCACTGCACCACCTCGTCACCGTGATCGACGAATACGCCGATGCCTGGCTGCGAAACCGCTTCAACATCACCTTCAACCAGTACCACGCCATCGCCGTACTTTTCGACGAAGAACCCACAGACGTCACCGGCCTAGCGCACTGCCTCGGGGTATCCAAAGCGGCAGTATCAAAACGCCTCCCTGCGCTCGCAGCGGCAGGCTACCTCAGCACTGCAGCAGACCCGCACCATGCCCGTCGGGTCGTCATCACCCTCACCGACCAAGGGCGGCGCATCGTCGAAGAAGCAGCCCCACAACTAGACGGCATGTTCCGCGACCTGCTCGCAGAAACCGGAATCAACATCGGCGCACTCCACGCAGACCTCGCCACCATGATTTCCACGTTGGAAACCAAAATAGCCACCGAAAGGACCACCCCATGACAATGCCAGCTCCCCGCACCCCAGAGGCGGGCAGAATCCTCGTCATCATCGGACACCCACGCGAAGGCTCACTCAACCACAGCCTGGCCCAGCGGTATATACAAACGCTGCGCGACAACGGCCATCAAGAGCGCGACATCGACGTCATTGACCTAGCCCACCAAACACCCGAGCTCCACCCCGAACTGCAACACCTACGAGCCCAAGGCGGAGAAACCTCTCACCTGACTGAACAGCAACAACAATGGATCGACTCCGTGCAAACGGCCCGTCACATTGTGGTGTTCTTCCCCCAGTGGTGGGGCACCTACCCCGGAGTTCTCAAAGGCTTCTTCGACCTGACATTTCTCTCCGGGGTTGCGTTCCTCCACGACAAAACCATCCCACAGGCGCTGCTGAAGGGGCGTACCGCGCGCATCGTCATGACGATGGATTCCCCACGCTGGTGGAACCGCATCATGTACCGCAACGCAGCAGAAACGTCACTGAAAATAGCGATCTTCCGCTACGTGGGAATCCGTGTCACCGGCATCACACGGCTCACTCCCGTGCGCACCTCCACAGACCAAGGGCGCAAGCGCTGGCTCGACACCATCACCAAACAAGCACTCCGCGACATGCGTGCCCTACCGAAGCCAGCAGCAACACCAGCGCCTCAGCCAAACGCAGTGGCAACCAAGTAAGTCATGTAAACGAGGTACGCGACAACAAGCAAGCCTCCCTCGAAACGGTTGATCCGCCCACCCCTACCGCGGCGGAACCCATAACCCACAACAAAGAGGGACAGCGTCAACGCAGCCATCACCGGCAGGTCGCGGCTCAACACCTCCGGGTCGGCGGTAATAGGGCGAATGGCCCCAGCAATACCCACCACGGCGAGTGTATTAAACAGGTTTGACCCCAGCACGTTACCCAAAGCGATCTCATGCTCACCTTTACGCGCAGCAATGACCGAAGACGCAAGTTCTGGTAGAGACGTCCCCAACGCAACAATCGTCAACCCGATGAAGAGATCGCTCAACCCTGCGGCTTGGGCGATCTCTACTGCGCCCCACACCAAAGCACGCGAACTCACCACCAGCAGCAACAGCCCCACAATCAGCCACATGACAGAACGTTTCAGGGGCATCGGGTGCGAAACCAGGTCAGCATCGGTGGTGCTACCCAACGAATCCTCCCCCTTACGCAACCCACGCCAAATCGACCACGCCATGACAGCGGCAAAGGCAACAAGCAGCACCACTGCGTCACGAGTACTCAACTCGCCATCACGAAGCAACCAGGCAGCAAGAGCTGTTACCCCCACCAACAGGGGCAGTTCACTACGCAACACCTTAGAGCGCACCGCAATGGGACTGATCAGAGCGGTGATACCCAAAATGAGGGCGATGTTCGTGATGTTTGAACCAAAAGCGTTACCTAAAGCAAGCCCAGGGTTACCCCCGGCCGCTGCAAACGCTGACACCACAATTTCTGGAGCGGAGGTGCCAAAACCAACAATCACCATCCCAATAAGCAGAGACGGCACATTCACGTGTTTAGCTGTGGCTGCGGCCCCTTCAACAAAGCGTTCAGCACTCCACACCAAGAGCGCCAACCCAGCAACAACAGCAATGACAGCCAACGCCATGAGACCCCTCGGCAGTAGTTTTTGTCAGAATATTAAACGGAGCCAACGGGTGATGCGAGGGGTTGACAGAGAACGCACAAGGGCCCGTCTGCTCAACCAGACGGGCCCTTGAACGAGTGCAGTCACTGACCACACTTCCCAGATTCATCAACAGTACATCACGCGTTCACCCGATGGGAAGATGCTTTTCTACCCGGATAAAGGGATCAACTCACCATGCCTGTGTCCGCGAGCCAATCCGCCGCGATAGTGGCAGCAGGGGACTGATCAGTCACTGAACGCGCATTGAGTTCCCGCAAAATTTCAGGGGTCATCGCCGCTGAAATGCTGTTGATAATCGCTTGCGCATCGGCATCAACGCGCTCTGACGCCACAGGAACCACGTGCGATGCGAGGAACAACCCCTCAGGGTCCTCCAACGTCACCAGGTTATTTGTGTCAATGGAAGGGTCCGCGGTGTAAATCACGGCAAGTTGGATGTCCCCGTCTTGCAGCGCCTTAACCGTCAAAGGGCCACCGCCGTCTTCAATGGGTGTGAAACCCACGTCAACGCCGTAGTACTCCTTGAGCCCATCGGGACCATTAGGACGAGACTCAAGCTCAGAGTTAGCCCCCAGGGTGATGTCCTGCGTGACATTCGCCAAATCTGCAATGGTCGTCAGGTCATACTCATCAGCGAACTCCTGCGTGACGACATAAGAATCCTGGTCAGTGGCAGGCGACTGATCCAAAATGCTCACGCCCTGTGGTGCCGCCGTAACCAACGCATCGTACACATCATCCATCAACCGAGCCTCAGTGTCAGGCTCCCAGAACTGCAACAACGGGCCAGTGTACTCAGGGAACAAGTCAATGGACCCGTCCTCAATCTCACCCACATAAATCTCACGCTGCCCGATGCGGTACTCGCGCTGCACCGAGTAATCCTCAGCTTCCAGCGCTTGAGCGTAAATTTCCGCAATGATCTCTGAGGAATAGTAATCCTGCGACCCAATCACCAACTCCTCACTACCACCACCAGTACCTGCAGTGTTGTCAGCCGAAGGGTCAGCATCAATGGTGTCGCTACTGCCACACGCTGCGAGCGTCAGTGTCGCCACAGCGGCCACCGCACCAAAAGTCATGCGTTGTTTCACAGTCAATCTCCTTAAGTCACGTTGTCATCGGTGGCGCACAGAAAATCTCTGAGCAACCGCGAAAAGCGCATCCACCACCAGGGCCACCACCACAACAAGCAGCGACCCTGCGATCAATAGCGGGTAATCGTTCGCCTTTAAACCCGCAAAAATGTACCGGCCTAAACCGGTGTTCGACGTATAAGCCGCCAACGTAGCCGTCGCAATGACCTGCAATGTTGCCGAGCGCACCCCACCAAGCAGCACAGGGGTCGCCAACGGCAACTGAACCTGCGCTAACACCTGGCGAGAAGACATACCCACTGCGCGCGCCGCCCCCGTCACCGACGGTTGAACGGTCGCGATCCCCGAATACGCGGCATTCAACACAGGAGGAATAGCCAACACCACCAGCGCCACAACCGGCGCAACCAAACCGATGCCCAACGCCAACGCCGCAAGCGTCAACAAACCCAGTGTCGGCAACGCACGTGCCGCGCCCGCAATGCCCACAATCAAGTCACCACCGCGCCCACGATGCCCAGCCCACACCCCAATAGGCATCGCCAAAAGGCACGCAAGCGCCACCACAATCGCGGTCACCATCAAGTGCTCACCAAGGCGTGCAGTGATCCCAGTGGGGCCAGCCCAATTACCACCATCAGCCAACCACACCAACGCTTCACGCAGCAGATCCATCAGTCCCCCTTAACGACTGTGCCTGCACGCGGCGGGCAAGGCGCCGCGACCGCCGAGGAGTAGTGGCGCGCCACGGCATAGCCGCCGCACCCGCCACCGCAACAAGCCGGTCCAACAACCAACCCAACGCCACCACCACAACAATGCCGGTGATTACCTCAGCGGTGATACCCCGTTGAAAACCGTCAGTAAACAACAAACCAAGGCTCGGCACCCCAATGACAGCACCCACCGTAATCAAGCTGATCGTTGAGGCAAGAACAACACGCAACGCTGACACAAGCACCGGAGAGGCCAACGGCAACTCCACTGACCAAAACCGGCGCCACCGCGTAACGCCCATAGCGTCAGACGCATCGAGAATCCGCGGCGGCAACGTATCAAACGCATCCAAAGTGGACCGCCAAATCACCGCAACACCGTACAGTGTCAACACGATCACCACGTTCGTGGTGGACCGCAAAGGGACTCCCACCAGCACGGGGACCATCATGAACAACGCCAACGACGGAACCGCGTACAACGAGTTGGTAAACACCACTGCAACCGCCCGCAGCCAGCGGTTTGTCATGGATAAACGCGCAAGTGGCACCGCGAATAAGACAGTGAGCACCGTGATTTGAACTGTCATCCACAGGTGATCAAGCGTCAAATCAATCACCATCGGCCAGTTCTGTGACAGCCACTTCACGCGCGAACCCGCCCAATAAACCGGCCAGACCCATCCGTCACCAAGGCGCGCCCACCACGGTCCACCACATGCAAGTCACGGGCACCATCACTCAAGCCCAGCAAATCAGCCACAAAATCGTCAGCCGGGTTGGTAAGGAGTTCCTCGGGGGTTGCGTACTGGGCCACACTGCCACCAGTACGCAACACCACAATCTGATCAGCCAGGGAAAACGCCTCATCAACATCGTGAGTCACCAGCAGCACCGTTTTACCAAGTTCGCTCTGCAACCTACGCGTTTGCGCCTGTAATTCCCGGCGAATCATCGGGTCCACCGCGCCAAACGGCTCATCCATCAACATCACATCAGCTTCACCCACCAATGCCCGGGCCACCCCAACACGTTGCTGCTGACCACCAGACAACTGGTGGGGAAAACGCGACCCCAACTCAGCATCCAACCCCACCAACGTAAGCATGCGCTGAGCCCGTTCCCGTGCATCGGCCTTCGACGCGCCATTAAGGCGAGCAACCAACGCCACGTTATCTAAGACCCGCTTGTGTGGAAGGAGCCCACCCTCCTGGAGCACGTACCCAATGGAGCGGCGCAACGTCACCGGGTTGATCTGTGAAATATCGCGGTCACCCACCGTGATACGCCCCGAATCGGGGTCAACCAAACGGTTCACCATGCGCAACAGGGTGGTTTTCCCCGCACCAGATGGCCCCAATAGCGCCACAGTAGAACCCGCAGGCACCGTGAAGGACACATCAAGGGCAGCGGTGGTGCCGTTTGGGTAAGTTTTATTGACGTTCTCAAAAGTGATCATCGCGCGCTCTCGGGGCTGGTGAGCAAGGGTGCTTTAAGCCTTAGTGATGCGCGGTGAGCCTGCAACATTTACGGCAGACATCACACTGCTCAACCACGAGCTCAATGCATGGCTGTGCTGGGATTTTGGTAATTATCTCCGAGCGTTTAGTTAGTCAGCCGTGTCGGTTGTAGGTGGGCAGCATGCTGAGAGATAGGCGCTGAGTGTTTTCAGGTGGGCGCCGATTGATGTTGGGTCGGCTTGGTAGAGCACCTGTTTACCGTGGCGGGTGGAGGTGACGAGGCCGCCTTGTTTGAGGATTGCTAGTTGTTCGGATGCTGTGGAGAATCCGATGCCGCATCGTTTGGCGATGTCGCCAACAGTGAGCGTGTTGCCGGTGGCGAGTTCTTGCACAATGTGCTGCCTCGTTTCGCTCGCCAACGCTTTGAGGAAGGACTGAGTTTCTGCCGGAAACAATGGGTCACTCATACCATCTACTCTAGTCAGTATTCGTCATTTCGGGAAATAACGATACGATGTGGCAATGCACAACACAACAACAGACACCCTGGTTATCGGTGCCGGCCAATCCGGGCTCGCCACCGCCCACCACCTCAAAAACCGAGGCATAGACCACGTAGTCATTGACTCTTCCCCAAAACCAGGCGGATCGTGGCCCCACTACTACGACTCACTCACACTGTTTTCTCCCGCGCGGTTCTCCGCGCTACCGGGTCTACCTTTCCCAGGAAACCCTGAACGCTACCCACATCGAGATGAGGTCGTGGATTACCTCACCGAATACACTGACCGACTTGCCACAGACATCCGGTACGGGCATCGCGTCGTGTCCATAACGAGCGCTGACAGTGAGCTGATTGCCGCAACCGCTGAGCACGAAATCCAAGCCCGGCGAGTGATCGTAGCTAGCGGAAGTTTTACCAACCCTCATATACCGAGCCTGCATGGGGTCGAATCATTCACAGGGCAAGTCCTCCATGCTGCGCAATACCGCACCCCACAAACTTTCGCAGGTACCCGGGTTGCGGTTGTGGGGGCGGGGAACTCAGCAATCCAGATCGCGGCCGAACTCGCTGCAGTTAGTGACGTTTCCGTATATTCGCGACAGCCAATCCGCTGGCAGCGTCAGCGATTTGCAGGGCGTGATCTGCACTGGTGGCTCACTTACAGTGGCGTCGATCGTTCTCGCATCGCCGCTCGTTTTCTTGCGCAAGCTGTTCCTGTGCTCGATGACGGTCGCTACCGCGCGTTCTTCGACCAGGGGACTGTCGCCTGGCACCCAATGTTTACGCGCATCGAAGGCGAAGACCTCATAGGCGCTGATGGGCACCGGCGCAGCGTTGATGTGCTGCTTTTCGCCACCGGGTACAGACCACATGTGCCGTTCCTTGACGGGACACCAGCCGTTGATGCCGTGGGCAAAGTCCTTCACCGAGGTGGAGTGTCTACGACGATGCCAGGGATGGGTTTCGTCGGGTTGGAACACCAGCGTTCGCACGCCTCCGCAACGTTGCGCGGCGTGGGTCGTGATGCCGATGCTGTGATCCGTCGGCTTTTGCCCTAACGGTCAGACACCTTGCTAGCTCCATACATGTGCTGCCAACTGTCTTCCATCGCGAGTTCGTGGTTTAACCCGTGAGTTCGTGGTTCCCAACCACGAACTCACGCTGCCTGGGACGAAGTCGCTGCGAAACCACGAGCTCGCGGGTTGGCGGGGGTGAGGAAATGCGGGAGCATACGAAGCGTGGTGCTGGCTGTGTGATGGCACTTGGTAATAATGATGCGCAATTTCTACAGGCGGACGGCGTACCGTATGAACAATCATCGGCGAATATGGCAATCCGAAAATGCTATTCTTTCCGCATGAACAGCCGCTATGATCCCAGCGATCTCCTCGTCTACGGCGCCGAGGACGACGAAGAGATGGACATGATCTTGTGCGCGCTCGATAAGGCAATGGATGACGAGTTTGACGGGGCTACGAAACTGTCACGTGATGGCAAATGAGAGACAGATCCCCTTTGGCAAAGCGCTTCGTTTCAGGAATCTAGACTAAGTAGACCAGCCTGCATCAGCGCCTATCCGTGTTTTCAAGATCGTAAAGTGAATTCCATCGGAATGGCGAAAAGATCCAGAGAGTGAGTGCCCCCACGCCTTAGTTACATTCGTGTCGCTTGCGCAAGAGCGGAAAGGGAGAGCCCGCTTAGTCCTAGTATCGACTAAATGTGTTGTTGCCGCACGACAAGCTGATGGTCTTCAGGCTTTGATCGCTACATGTTGCAAGATGAGGCAAGTTCGCGCTAAAGCCGCCTAAGTGCGTTTAAATGCACGAAAAGCCGTGTAAGCCGCTACTGAAATCCCGAGTAGGGCAATTATTATCACCGGAATCCCGAACATTGCTTGCGAAGTGCAGTCATTTACTTCAATAGTGGAAGCCGTATCTTCACACGTTCCAGATCTCCAACTGGCTGCCACCGCTATCGTCAATACGATGAAGAAAGTCGCAATGAGCCACTTCCAATTCATCTGCGGCGGCCATCGACGAATACTCCCCATGGGCACATTCTAATCATTTTGGTTCGAGGAGTTTGCGATCGGTTGTCAACGCCTGAGAGTAGCTTGCGAAATGCACCTGCCGTACAGCTTGACGGTTGTCTACTCTTCCTCCACCTTCTTATCGCAGCCCCTCCCCACCGCCCGCTTTTCCATGTGGCATGTTTTGGCACTGAGTGGCCTGTTTAGGACATGCCACATTGTCCTCAAACATGCCACATGCTGGTGTGGGTGTGGTGGGGGATACCGGAGCTTACGATGCGTGGGCAGGGCAATCTTGAGGTGGACGGGGTGTGTCAGAAAGATCCTGAATCTGCGCCCCAGTTTTGCCCCAATGTGGCTGCAGTGACCCGTCAAATGCAACCGAGAACAACAAAGCGGGCCTGACGTTTTTGCACGTCAGGCCCGCTTTTCCGATGGTGCCTCCTCTGGGGCTCGAACCCAGGACCCGCGGATTAAAAGTCCGATGCTCTACCACTGAGCTAAAGAGGCAACACATTCAGTTGTTGACGCGAATTAACCGAGCGGTTAACAGCGTCGTGGTTGCGGCGAGCCGCTACCAGTTATCTAGGATACGCAATGATCGCCGATTCGCGTAATCAGACTACCCCAGTTGTGACCAGTGCCTCAGTTTTTTCTGTCTTGCTGGCGTTTAATCGCTGGTCAGAGGGGGCTTGGGTGGTCTGGTGCAGTTGCGTTCTGCTCCTACACCAGACCGTTAGGACCTAGACCAACCCGCGCCCGGCGTACCACCCGGTTAGGGCATCGGGCCGGTCGGTGATGATCCCATCAACACCCAACTCCACTAGGCGCTCCCACTGCGTGGGGCTATTGGCGGTCCACACCATGGTGGACATGCCCGCCTCGTGGATGCGCTGCACAATTTCGGGGTGGGCTAGCACGTACTCAACGTACGGGTTCACCGTGTACACCCCAGCTGCTGCGCACTGATCTAACAGCCCGTCGAATTCTTCGACGCACAGCACACCGCGCCGCGATTGTGGGGCAATCGCGTGTTGCGCAGTGATCGATACCCTTGAGAAGCTCTGCAAAATTGTGCGGTCTGCAATGCCATGCTCATTGACGATATCCACGACTCCTGCGGTGGCTTGCTCGTCCCAGTCCCCCTTGAATTCAAGGAGGACTTCAACACTTGGGTGCTGCGCGAGGTGGTGAGCAAACTGTGCAAAAGTGGGCACTTGGGCTCCTGCGAACGCAGGGTCGAACCAGCTTCCTGCATCGAGGGCGGCGATTTCCTCTGCGAGGTAGTCACTCACTTTCCCGGCGCCGTTGGTGGTGGCATCGAGTGTCTCGTCATGAATGATCATGGGCACGCCGTCACGGGAGCGCACGATGTCGAGTTCGATGCTCCCGCACCCTGCCCGGATCGCAGATGCGAACGCGGCGAGGGTGTTTTCCGGGGTTACTGATCGGTTGCCCCGGTGAGCGATGATCTGCGGTACACCGCCGGCAGCACTACCGCCGGCAGCTCCAGCACCATCAATGAGATCATCGGGGTTGGTGGGGGTGTTGGTCACAGGTAGGGCTCCACGTTCTCGGAGAATGCTTGCTCAAGGCGTGGGGTGATTGCCGCCCACGCTTCCTCGGCTGGGGTGTTGTTCAACACTATCTGTTCGATGCCGTCGGTGAGGATTTGGTCGCCTGATGGCACGAATACGCGTGCCCAGTCTTGGGTTTGAGTGCGTTCAAGTTGGTCGATAGCAACCCGGTAGAGGGGGATTTCTTCGTAGAGGGCAGTCATGGTTTCTCCGGTGGTTGCGGAGGTGCGCACGGGCACATAACCGGTTGATTTGGAGAAGAACGCTGTGTTGTCTGCGTTGGTCATGAAGGCCAGGAATTGTGCGGCGGCGAGTTGTTGTTCTGGTGTGCGTGACGATGGGATGGCTAGGCCGGTTCCGCCGGTGGGGACGCCGGGGCCGTTGGGGCCGTCGGGGAGGAATGATGCGCCTAGTTCGAAAGGGGCAGCTTCTAGTAGCCCGGCGAGGGAACCTGTGGAGCCGATGAGGCAGCCGAAGTATCCGGCAGCGAAGTCGGCGTTGGTGTCGTTACCAACGGATGCGAATTTTTTCTCGTTGTACAGTGAGCGCACCCATTCACCGGCTTCAATGGCTTCTGGTGTGTTGAGGGTGACGTCCCATTCGCGGGAGAATGATGCGCCGCGTCCCCACATGATGTTTGACATCCACCAAGCGGACCAGGATGGGCCAATGGCCAACCCGAGTGGTGCGCCGTCTGAGGGGAGGTGTTCGCTGAGCTTTGGTGCCCATTCTTCGAATTCTGCCCAAGTTTCGGGGCCGCGGTCGGGGAGCCCGGCCTTCGCGAAGACCTCTTTGTTGTAGTAGAACAGCGGTGTGGAGCGGGCGTATGGTGCCGCGTAGTGCTGCCCTTCGAATTCGTAGTCACTGTAGAGGGTGGGGTTGAAGTCCGCGACGTCGGCTTTGAGGTGCTCAAACACGCCGTCGAGCGGCATGATTTGGCCGTTGAGGAAGTATCGGAACCACCACACGTCGGATGCGATAACAAGGTCTGGGAGGGAGTCGGTGCCTGAGGCTGCTTGGAAGCGTTGGGCGACTTCGTCGTAGCTTGCCCCTGCGGTGACGAGTTTAACGGTGATACCGGTTTCAGCGGTGAAGCGTGAGATGAGTTCTTCTTCGGCTTCTTTGGATGCGCCTGGGTGGTTGGACCACCAGGTGATTTCTTTGGCTGGGGTGATGCTTGACCAGTCAACGTCGCTGGTTTGGTTGTTGCTGCGTTCTTCTCCAGTTGCGGGGCCGGAGCAAGCGGCTAGGGCGATGCCCAGGGCACCAAGGCCTGATGCTTGGAGGATGGAACGGCGGGATACCTGCATGTCAACAATTTTTCCAAAGGCAGAACGAGACACAGTTTCTCCTTGTTAGGGGTGGTGTTGGCAGGCGGTTGCCTGCCGGGGGATGGGTAAGTTTTTTGCCAGCGCGTTGCACCTAGCCGGTGACGGCACCGGCGGTGAGTCCGTCAACGAGGCGGCGCTGCAAAATCAGGAACATGACGAGCACGGGCAGTGTCACCAGGACGGTCGCTGCCATGAGGACGCCCCAGTTGTTCATGCCGTCGATGTCTTGGAGCAGGGTGAGCCCCAGTGGCAGGGTCATCATGTCGGCGTTGTCGATGACGAGGA
Organism: Jonesia quinghaiensis DSM 15701; assembly: GCF_000423205.1. Classification (GTDB taxonomy): domain Bacteria; phylum Actinomycetota; class Actinomycetes; order Actinomycetales; family Cellulomonadaceae; genus Jonesia; species Jonesia quinghaiensis. Next base: position 36,001 of record NZ_AUHN01000011.1, on the reverse strand, counting down.
ATGGCCAGAGGTATTCGTTCCATTCCGCGACGATCGACACGAGCGCTACGGCTGAGATGGTTGGCCAGGACATGGGGACAACGAATCGCCAGAGTCGGCGCCAGTGTCCTGCTCCGTCTAGTTGTGCGGCTTCCAGGATTGATACCGGCACGGTGAGGAAGTGTTGACGGAAGAGGAAGGTACCGAAGGCGCTGGCTAGTCCTGGTATGAGGATGCCTTGGTAGGTGTTGAGCCACCCCAGTGATGCCACGAGCGTGTAGTTGGGGATGATCGTGATTTGTTGGGGGACGAGCAGGGTGAACAGCACGATAGCGAACACGGTTTTTTTGAAGGGGAAGGGCAGGAACACGAGCGCGTAGGCGCAGGTGAGTCCGAGAAGGATTTTGAGTCCTGCGCCTAGTGCCGTCAGGAGGAGTGAGTTGGCGAAGAGCCTGCCTAGTGGTAGCCGGTCACCAACGGTTGCGTAGTTATCTGCGTTGATGGTTTGGGGTAACCATTGCAGGGGGACGGTGGTGAGTTCGCTGGGTTGTTTCATGCTGGCTGCGAACATCCAGACCAGGGGCACCGCCATCACGAGTACCGCGATGATGAGCGTGAGGTAGCTGCTGGCATCGAGCAAGGTGAAACGTTGGCGTTGTTGACGCACCGGAAGGTTGAGGTGGTCGGGTTGGGTGATCGCGGCCATCAGTAGTGCACCTTCTTTTCAACGAACTTCAACTGAATGAGCGTGATCACGAGGAGCACAATGAACAGCACGGTTGCTACTGCTGAGGCGTACCCGGCCCGGCCGTTGACGAAGCTCTCTTGGTAGATCTGGTACATCAGTGTGGTGGTGGACCCGAGGGGTCCGCCTTGGGTCATGGCGTGGATGAGGTCGAATGACTGTAGTGACGCCAGCAGTGTGGTGATGAGGAGGAAGAATGTGGTGGGCCCGAGCAGGGGGAGCACGATGGAGCGTAGTGTCCGCCACCGTCCTGCGCCGTCGAGGGCTGCTGCGTCTCGTACTTCTTGGCTGATGCCTTGTAGGCCAGCAAGGTAAATGAGCGCCACGTAGCCGAGGTGTTTCCACAGGTAGACGATGATGAGCATGACCATCGCCCAGGGTGAGGAGTTGTACCAGTCGGGTGAGGTGATCCCTACGGCGCTGAGCAGTGTGCCCAGTAGCCCGTAGCGTGGGTCGAAGATGTAAAGCCACAACATGCCGACCGCGATGCCGGACAGGACGTACGGCGCGAATGCGACGGTCCGTGCAATGGAGCGGCCGCGGATGCGCTGGTTCAACAGGAGCGCTAGGCCAAGTCCAAGGACAAGTGCCCCGCCAACAGTGGCCAGGGTGAACACGAGGGTGTTCCCTGCAACCTGCGCGGTTTTGCTGCTGGTGAAGAACTGAATGTAGTTGTCGAATCCCACAAATCGTGCGGTGGGGGAGCCGATGTTCCATTGCAGTGTCGAGTAGTAGAAACTCTCGATCAGTGGTTTGTAGGTAAAGATCAGCAGCAGCGCCAGGTTGGGGCCGGCGAGCAGGAGGAATGCTAGGTATTGACGCCAGAGCCTCCACCGGAATGTACCGGGTGACCGGCGGACCTCAGACGGTGGCCGGGTGGTCCGGTTGGTGTCTGTGAGGGTGACCGGCGTGGCAGGCGCGGGTGTGCTGTCTACTAAGACAGGGGTTGCCATCGTCGTTTCTCTTCCCAATTGTGGAGGGGATTACGTCCACAGACTAGGGTGCGAGAACGGGGTGAAAATAGTGATCAGGGCTGTTTTTGGGCAGTGTTAGCCAAGTGTTTCGTAGCGCGTCACGTCACAAAGGGTGAGTATTCACTGCGTCACGGTCGCTTCATGTGTCGGCTACCTCAGCCAAGGAGTAGCCATACACCTGCCACGGTGCAGCCCACGGTGATGAGGAAGAACCCGGCAACCCACAGTGGTGCGGGTAGCCAGGTAATGTGGCCGAGCATGTCTGCGTCGGTTGAACGTGCCCCACGGGCCCGTGAACGGCCTAGCTCGATGACTGCCCGCACTGAACCGATGGTGAGCAGTGAGGCGAGGAGGGTGCCGATCCATACGTGGATTTCTGGTGGGCCGAACCAGGTTGCTGCGCCTATGACGGCACCGGTAGCGAGGAGTACCCACGCACCGAACCAGTTGCGGATTTTCATGAGCATAGCGACGAGGACGAGGACAAAACCCCACACCCAGATCATGGTGTACCCCAGTGATACGAGCCAGGCTCCTAGTAGACCTACTACTGCGGGGGCGGTGTAGCCTGAAGCTGCGGTGAGGATCATGCCGAATCCGCGTGGTTTCCCTCGGCTGACGGTGAGCCCTGAGGTGTCTGAGTGCAGGCGAATTCCGGAGAGTTCTCGCCCTGCGAGGAGTGCCATGAATGCGTGTCCACCTTCGTGGACGATCGTCACGATGTGTCGTAGTGTGCGCCACAGCGGGTGCCAGCTCAGTGCGATAACGAGTGCAACGAGCAGGATGATCAGGTGCGTGCGCTCGAGTGTTGCGACGGGCTCGAGAAGATCGTCGGGGAAAGTCATAAGATGGTGAGTCCTGTTCGTGCAGCGCAGACAGTCAAGCGGGCATAACTATGGTGGCACGCTTGTTGTCTCCATGACGCATCATCCACGACATCCGGTGAAGGGGTTTACCGATGACTTACCGAATCTCCAGAAGCGACGCGGATTGGAAAGCGCGACTTAGTGATGTTGAGTTTGCCGTGTTGCGGCAAGCGGGCACTGAACGGCCTTTCACGGGGGCGTTGCTTAATGAGGACCGCACCGGGAAATATGTGTGCCGCGGGTGTGATGCGCAGTTGTTTACTGCGGCCACGAAGTTCGATGCTCATTGTGGGTGGCCAAGTTTCTTTGACCCAGCCAGTAATGATGCTGTTGAACTGCGAGAAGACGCTTCTATGGGGATGGTGCGCACTGAGGTGCTGTGTGCTGCGTGTGGGTCTCACTTGGGGCATGTTTTTGATGATGCTCCGTGGACTCCAACAGGGCAGCGGTATTGCATGAACTCGGTGAGTTTGCGGTTTATCCCTGATGACGCTGAGGCTGCTACGACACCCGGTCAAGGGGCCTAAATGGGGCAGCGTTGGTTACCTGCGGCGGGGCGCCCTAGGCGTCCCGCGAGCATGGATCACAGTGAAGCTGCGGCCATCCCTGGGGGTTATGACCCGGCAGAATATGGCGAGCTTGCCCATATGACTGCTGCGGCGATTGTGGATCAGGCCCACGCTGATGCCGCACCAGACGTCATTGACCGTCTTGTGCGTCTGGTAGAGCGTGAAGGCATTGAGGCAGTGGCTGGCATGTGGTCTGACTCTCCTGCGAACACGCTGCCGGGGGCACTGTGGCGGTTGTACATGTTGCGTGAGTGGGTCAAAGACAGCCCTGACCTGATGGCCGTGCATTACCGGCAGGGGCGTAACGTCGCCGATGTCGCCCACGCGATTGCGGGGGCGGTTGATCCACCCTCACCGAGTGACTTGTTGACGTTGGCTGATGTTGTGCTGTCTGGTGCTTTTACCGGCGCTGTCGATGTTGCGCTATCGCGCGCATCGGCGTTCTGTCGGGTTGTGTCGCTGGGGGCAGTGTCGCAGGCCGATGATGCTGACCTTCAGGGGGCGTCGGACACTGGAACGGCCACAGCACGCCAGTTGGTCCGGGTAGCGCGGCGTACTCAAGATTTGGCGGACGACTTTGACGAGGCTGCGTCGTTGGCCCGTGTGGGTCGCCTTGATTAAGTGACACAAGTGCACGCGATCCAGTGTGGTGGCGTGATTTATCCCATGCCCGATGCGTCATTCTAGGGGTGGCGCCGGGTGGCAGTGGGTGGGTAGCATGGTCCTTCGAACGTCGGGCTGCGGTAGCCCCGGGCTCCAATTTCAGCCGCTTCGAGCGGCCTCGCGCCGAGAGGCGCTCCCGGTCCGGCGTTCTTTTTCTTTGCTCCGCCGCGCGGGTTGTGTGGTGTTGAGCGTGTCCCACTGAGGTGAAGCCCGAAAATCCGCCATTTACACCTGTGAGTTAGCGGGTGTGTGAACTTTGTGTGACCGATGGCTGTGACGGATTGAAAATCCTGCCCTAATCTTATTCAGGGATGTCCTGTGTGACTGTCCCTCCCGTCATATCTTTCTTTGTTCAACGGAGTCTGCCGTGCGCCTGCGCTTCACACCGCGCGATACATCGTTTTTTGATCTACTCGCCGAACTTGCTGGGCACCTTGTTGTCGGTGCAAATCTCCTTGGTGAAATCCTTGGGGCATCAAAGCCTGACCGTAAAGCACTGGGGAAGAAAATCAGCGAAGCGGAAAGCAACGCTGATGATGTGGCGCACACAATCATGCGCCAGTTGAACTCCACGTTTGTTACCCCATTGGACCGGGATGACATTGCGGGGCTGGCATCTGCGTTGGATGACTGCATGGATTACATGGAGGAAGCTGCAGATCTCATCGTGTTGTACAAACTTGAAGAGATCCCACGCAAAGTGTCTGACCAGATTTCTATCCTTCAACGGTGTTCTGAGTTGACAGCTGAGGCGATGCCTCGGTTACGCCAGATGAATGATCTGTCGGAGTACTGGGTAGAGATCAACCGGTTAGAGAACCAAGCCGACAAAGCGCATCGTAAGTTGTTGGCGCAAATGTTTGATGAGGTGCAAGACCCTATTCAGTTGATGAAGCTGAAAGAGGTTGTTGAAACCTTGGAACACGCAGCTGACGCGTTTGAGAAGGTCGCGAACATGGTGGAAACTATCGCGCTCAAGGAGTCCTGAGACTCGTGGAGTTCGCTCTAGTTGTTCTTGTGGTGGTGCTCGCCCTGAGCTTCGATTACACCAACGGTTTTCATGATGCTGCGAATGCTATTGCTACCTCCGTGTCGACGAGGGCTTTAACCCCGCGTGCTGCACTGATTTTGGCGGCGGTCATGAACTTTGTGGGGGCCCTTTTGGGGACCGAAGTCGCTGAGACTATCGCTAATGAGATTGTTGACCTGCAGGGCTCTGATAATCATCTTGCCCTGTTGGTGATTATGGCCGGGCTGATTGGCGCCATTACCTGGAACCTCATCACGTGGTGGTTTGGTTTACCCTCGTCATCAACGCATGCGTTGATTGGTGGTTTGGTGGGTGCTGGCGTTGCTGCTTCCGCAGGTGTTCACTGGGACGCTGTGGTGGAAAAAGTTGTTCTGCCAATGTTTTTGTCCCCGTTGGTGGGGTTCACTCTCGCATTTTTCGTCATGATCGCGGTGTTGTGGATTTTCCGGCGGGCTTCTCCGTCGAAGACCACGCGGCGTTTCCGTATCGCTCAGACAGCCTCGGCAGCAGCGATGGCTTTAGGTCATGGGTTGCAAGATGCACAAAAAACGATGGGTGTCATTTATATGGCGCTACTGACCGTGGGGTGGGCTAGTGCCGATGAGGGCATCCCATTGTGGGTAAAACTTGCGGCTGCTGCAGCGATTTCGTTAGGTACGTACTCGGGTGGGTGGCGCATTATGCGAACCCTGGGTAGGCGCATCATTGAGCTTGACCCAGCACGTGGTTTCGTTGCGGAGTCTGTTTCGGCGATCGTGTTGTATTTCAACGCGTTTGTGTTGCACGCACCCGTGTCTACGACGCACACCATCACGACCGCGATTATGGGTGTTGGTGCGACCCGCCGCCTATCTGCGGTGCGGTGGGGTGTTGCAAAGTCGATCGCTATTGCGTGGGTTCTCACTCTTCCAGCGGCAGCGACTGTTGCCGCCGCCTTCTACGGCATTTTCCATCTTATTTTCGGCTAGCGCGGTCAGGGGCTAACCCCTGACCGCACTCGTTCGTTTAGGTGACGTCAGGCCGTACCCGTTCAATTCCAACGATCCGCGCCCCCGTTGTGCGGAGTACTCGAATTGGTTTTGATGAATCGTCGTGAGGGAAGTTGTTTGCGACGTGGGCGATAAGTACCTCACCGGTGCCAAGGTATGGGTCCTTGTTGGGGAATGCTGAGGCGATCTTTTTGTCTGCAGAGGCTTTACCCATCGCCGCGAACAGGGTGGGCAACACGGGGCGGTGTGAACACAGAACCGCGGGTTCTTCGTGTTCGAGGAGTTCCCGCACTGCGTTCACCACTGATTCTGGGTCACGTTCGTGGCTGGCTTCAGTGAGGCTATCGAGTTCTTTTGCTTTGACCCGGGCAGCTTCTTCGTAGGGGCGCATGGTTAACGTGCATCGTGCCCAGCGGCTGGTGACGACGCTGGTGACCCCAAATGCGGACAGCACAGGCACGAGCGCCCAGGATTGCCCAAACCCTAAGGGCGTCAGTGGGCGGTCACCTTCAGTACCGAACCATGCTGAGCGCGCTAAGGCCTTGCCGTGCCGGGCGATTGCAACCACGTGTGAATGGAGCCGGCCCTCAGTGTGTGCCTGTTCTAGGGCTCGCAGTGGCGTTTGGTCAGCGGCACGGGTGAGTTTCTTATAGGCCTCTTTGAGGGGAAACCAGGCTGATTCGTCAACTTCACGGCTGTCCACGTCACCAACGGGTGCTCGTGCGGCCAGCGCTCCGTTGCCTTTTTTGACGATTCGCCCAGCCCAGTAGTGGACCCGTTTGAGGTCCCCTTCGGGGGTAATGTATTGCAGCCCTGGCAGGGGGATGCCGAGCACGATGTCTCGGCCGGTTTCTTCTTTCACCTCGCGTACGGCGGTGCAGGGCAGGGCTTCGCCGGGGTCGCGTTTCCCTTTTGGCCATGACCAGTCGTCGTAGCGGGGGCGGTGTATGAGGAGAACCTGGAGGGTTCCTTCTTTTTCACGCCAGATCAATGATCCTGCGCATTCGATGACTGGCGCGGTTGATCGTGGTTCTACGGCTACGCCTAGGGCGCCGTGAACTCTCCCGCCGGTTACTTTGGAGTGCGGGGTTCGTCGTGGAGTGGGCACGTTTTATTGTCCCAGAGTCAAACGTTGACGTTGTCGGGCAATGAGTTCATGTTGCAGGTCGCTGAGGGGGGTGCCTTCTTCGTTGAGGTGGCGTCGCTCCCAGGTGTCGTCGGATAGCAGGTGCCATGAGGAGATGTCGTCGGCCATGGATCGGTCGATGAGTTGGATGAGGCCGTTGACTTGCCGTTCGTTGGACACGGAGACGAGTGCTTCAACACGGCGAGTGAGGTTGCGGTGCATGAGGTCAGCGGACCCGATGAAGACATCGGGCAAACCGGGGATGTGCACGGAGCCGGGCAGTGAGTGTTCTGAGCCTGGTGCGGAACCGAGGGAGTTCGCGAACGCAAAAATGCGGGAGTGTTCGAGGTAGCGGCCAAGGATTGAGCGAACACGAATGTTGTCAGAGAGGCCTGGTACTCCTGGGCGTAGTGCGCAGATGCCGCGTACTACGAGGTCAACGGTCACACCGGCTTGGGATGCCCGGTAGAGGGCGTCAATAGTTTGTTCGTCAACGATGGAGTTGACTTTCATTTTTATCCAGGCTGGTTGCCCTTGTTGTGCTGCCAGTGTTTCACGTTCGATGCGGGCTATCAGGCCGGATCGGACGCTGCGGGGGGCAACGAGGAGGCGGTGAAATCGTGATTGTGGTGCGTACCCGGAGAGTTGGTTGAACAGGCGGGTGAGGTCTTGTCCGACATCGGGATCGCAGGTGAGTAACCCGAGGTCGGTGTAGGCGCGCGCTGTTTTGGGGTTGTAGTTCCCCGTACCGATGTGGCAGTAGCGGCGTAGTCCGTCGGCTTCTTGGCGAACGACGAGGGACAGTTTGCAGTGGGTTTTCAGTCCCACAATGCCGTATACCACGTGCACACCAGCGCGTTCGAGCTTGCGCGCCCAGGAAATGTTGTTTTGTTCATCGAAGCGGGCCTTGATTTCGACCAGTGCAAGGACTTGTTTACCGGCTTCCGCAGCGTCGATGAGGGCGTCCACGATAGGGGAGTCACCCGAGGTGCGATACAGGGTTTGTTTGATTGCCAGGACGTGAGGGTCTGACGCTGCTTGTTCGAGGAAGCTTTGCACCGAGGTGGAGAACGAGTCATACGGGTGGTTCAGCAACACGTCGTGGCGTTTGATGGCCCCGAAAATGTCTGATGGGGTCGCTGATTCGACGTCGGCGAGTTGGCGTGAGGTAGTGGGGACAAACGCTGGGTAGTGCAGGTCAGCTCGGTCCAGATCAGCAATAAGGTTCACACCAGTGAGGTCTAGGGGCGCTTGGAGGATGTATACCTCGTCGTTGGTGATGCGAAGTTCACGCACCAGCAGTTCTCGGATTCTCCCGGTGATGCCTTTCGCGACTTCGAGGCGCACTGGCGGGCCGAAGCGGCGGCGCAGCAGTTCCTTTTCCATTGCTTTGAGGAGGTTCTCGGCGTCGTCTTCTTCGACTTCGACATCTTCGTTTCGGGTGACCCGGAATGTGTGATATTCCATGACGTCCATGCCAGGGAACAGGTAGTGCAGGTGGTGGGCGATGATCTCTTCTAGCGGCACAAACGAGGTGGGTTCCACGGTGTGAGAGTCAGGCGCTGAAGGGCGGCCCTTGGCGTCAACAGCAATGAAGCGGGGCAGAAGGGGCGGAACCTTCACGCGAGCGAAGTGTTCTTTGTCGGTTGTGGGGTTACGTAAAAGCACCGCAAGGTTGAGTGACAACCCTGAAATGTAGGGGAATGGGTGCGCTGGGTCCACGGCTAGTGGCGTGAGCACGGGGAAGATTTGTTTGCGGAAGAACTTGTGGAGGCGGTCTTGTTCTTGCGGTGAGAGTTCCTCCCACCGCACGATGGTGATGCCTTCTTCAGCCAGGGCTGGTTGAAGTGTTTTGTGGAATAGGCGTGCGTGGCGTTCCATGAGTTCGCCGGTGCGTTGGGAGATCGCATCAAGTGTTTGACGCGGTGTCATCCCTGAGGCAGATGTGACGGCCAAACCGGTTGCGATGCGGCGTTTGAGCCCAGCCACCCGAACCATGAAGTATTCGTCAAGGTTGGAGGCGAAGATTGCGGCGAACCGTACACGTTCCAGCAGGGGCACGTGCTCGTCTTCTGCGAGGTTCAGCACGCGTTCGTTGAACGCTAGCCAACTGAGTTCCCGATCAACGAACCGTCCCTCCGGCAACGGTTCAATGCCATCAGCGGCGATTTCGGGGATATCAGCTATGTGCTCGGCGATGTGCGCAGCAAGGTCGTCATCGAGTGGGGCGGCACTGGGGGGCGTGACAAGGACATCGGGCTGCTCGGCGGCACGTTCAGTCATGTCTCCATGGTGCCATTAATTGTCTTATCCTTGCTCGCGTTCAGGTCTGATCTTCGCAAAATTAACGTGGTGTTCAACAGGTGAGAAGCCCAAGCGTTGGTAGACGGTCATTGCGGCGGCATTGTCACCCTCCACATACAGCGTCATGCTGGTGTACCCGAGGCGGGTTGCATGGTCAACGGCGTAAGCAGAGAGGAATGAACCGTAACCGCGCCCCTGGCTCTCTGGGTGGACACCAATGACATACAGTTCGATGTCCGATGCCCCTGGTTCTGCTTTGAGCCAGACAAACCCGTGAATAGCGTAGGGGTCATCAGCAGGGCACAGCAGGAAAAACAAACTGGCATCGAACCACGGCTGAGCCATGCGGTGGTTCAAGTCATGCAGCGTGATGTCGCCTTGTTCAGGGTGCCACGAGAACGCTTGCGCGTTCGTGGCAAGCCAAGCGGTGACGTCATGAGGCGGGTTGAACTCTCGGATGACCATCCCATCAGGGATGTGCGCGTCAATGGGAGTGTCCAAGGGGCGTTGCAATACTGCGAGCGTACGAGCTGGTGAATACCCAGCCCTGGTGAAAGCGGCACGCGCATCAGGGTCATCGCCGTGCAACCACGGGCGCACACCAACCTCGTGATCTGCTGCGACAAGTTCAGCTTCCTCAAGGAAACGGTGAATACGGTGCGCACGGTGCTCACCGCGCGCCGTGACTTCAAAGGAGCCACCAGTTTCCGGGGTGACATCAAGCTGACCGTAACCGGTGACAACCCCGCCATGGGTGTCCATGAAGTGCACAACGCGTGCACGCGGGTCACGAAGGTTAAAAAGGGGTTGTTCTGAAAGTGGTGCCGTCCCCAGTTCCTGCGTCATCGCAGCAACAAGTTCAAGAACACCACTGGCCGCATCATCTGTGAGGGGGCCGCTGGTTGACGTCAAAAGGACCGCTGACATACCGCCATTCCACCACACAAGGCGGCATAGAGCATCGTGAAACGCGGCGAATGAGGCGATACGCACAGCAAAGTCACCCGCTCGAAACCTACAGGAAATATCGACTCTGCCGATCGGCGTGTTGACTCAAGAAGGAGCGTCAGATGACAGGCGTAGCTCGCACCGGTGAGGAGAGGATCCTCGCCCCCCAGGACATCATTGTCACCAAAACCGACCTCAAGGGGCGTATCACCTACGCTAATAGTGTCTTTCTCGACATCTCTGACCTCCAAGAGTCAGAAGCTCTCGGCAAACCACACAACATCATCCGACACCCGGACATGCCCGCCGGTGTGTACAAACTCGTCTGGGACTCCCTCGAAACCAACAACGAAGTTTTCGCGTACGTCAAAAACCAAGCAACATCAGGCGCGTACTACTGGGTCCTAGCGTACGTCACCCCCACCTACGATGCGCAAGGCAAACGCATCGGATACCACTCCTCCCGGCGCGCAATAAACCGCCAAGTACTGCGCACCGTCGAGGACACCTACCGCGCCATGCGCGCCGCAGAACACGGCCTCACCGGGCGTGCCCGAGGGGAAGCCTCCTACGCGCGCCTCGAAGAAACACTCGCACAAGCCGGAATGACCTACAGCCAATGGTTCTGGTCGCTCACCACAGGAGTTGCAGCGTGAACAGACCCTCATTCCTGGGCGGATCAAACATCACCGCCAGCGAACGCGACGAACTGAACGCCTACCGTCAGCTCTTCACCACCCTCACCACCGCCGTCGGTGGCATAGATGACGGCAACCTCGAACAACGCTGGACAGACACACCAGCATTCGACCAAGTACGAGGCGCACGCAAACTCCGCGACAAATTCAATCATTTCCTCGACATGGTTGATGTCTGCCTCCGCGAAGCAGATGGCGCACTAACATCAGCCATCGAACAACGCTTCGAACGCCGCTTCCTCGAAACAGGGATGCGCGGAGTGTTCGCCACCCAAGCAGGCCGCATTGACGCCACCACCAGGCAACTCCACGCAACCCACGAAGAACTCGCCGGAGTCGCAGCCCGCCGCAAAGAACTGGCCACCCACTTCGAAGAAGAAGTCCTGCGCCACGCACAGCAACTATCCTCCGTGTCCCACGACCTGCGCGACGTCACCTCAACACTGACCACAGACACCCAAAGCGTCGCCCAACACATCGGCGACACCGCGACCAGGGCAGAAGACCTCACCCAACACTCCGAAGCGATGCGAGACATCAACTCCCTCATCCAACAGATCGCCAAACAAACCCGGCTCCTCGCCCTCAACGCCACCATCGAATCAAAACGAGTCGGTGAACAAGGCGCAGGCTTCGCCGTGGTCGCCGATGAAATCCGCAAACTAGCCGACCAAACCAGTGAGGCGTCCTCCGGAATCGAAGAACGCCTCACAGAATCACGTGACCACATTGCGTCGCTGGCCGCTGCGCTCGCAGACATTGACGGATCCATTGATCGGATCGACAACGCAGTCCGCGAACTAGATACTCAGGTGGCTGGTCCGGGAACCAGCCTCATCGGGTCAACAACCACCCTTGACGGTGAGGTCCGCAAGTTCCTCACCGAGCTGGAGTAGCAAGTACAAAGCCGCGTCACTCCTCTGATGCGGCTTTTTGCTTGCGCTCTACCTCGCGGGCAATCTCCAGCATGGACGCCAGCTGGTCTACCGGTGTGTAAAAGGACCCGTGTTGTGGGTCTACTTGCACGGATGTCACGGGGTTGTTTTCAGCGGTGAACACAGACACCACCTCGTCGGGAGTCATAGCGATGACCGCATCGAGCTCGCCCATTCCACGCAGTTTTGCGTAGTCGGCTGCACGTTTCGCTTCGGTGAAAACGATGAGCGTGGCACCGTCTGCCCCAGTCACCGCGAAGGGCTGCATGTTTTCCCCTTCGCCGCGTGGCACCAAGTACCACGATTCAAGCAGCAGCGTGTGTACCCACAGGGCGCCACGAGCTTTGAGGTCCTGGGGGTTTTTGCGGGCAAAGTCGGCTAGAACATCTACCTGGGTTTGTGGGTCGGTTCCGCGCACCCCGACAATTTGTCCCTCACCGGAGGAAACATACCCGTCAGCTAGTTGTTCCAACGTGCCAGGGGTCACCGCGAAGGGTTCTTCTTGCGGGTTGAATACACACAGGGTTACGCCGCCTTGGGTGAGTTGGCGGGTGGCGGTGAGCATCGAGCCTGGAGCCGATGCGTATACCCGGTCTGGTCCGCCAAAGTCCTGCGCGAAACGGGTTGCGCGCTCTGAGTCGGTGAAGACGGGAAGGATGACGCTGTCGCCGTCTTTCAGGAAGATGGGAGACAGTGTTTCGGATTCATCTTTGATGAAAAACCACCGTTCGAGAGGTAATACGAGGCGCCATAGTTCTCGCCAGGTATCTGCTTTCGCATCGCCCTCAGCGTTTTTAGCGGCCAGCGATAACTCATCGATCAAGCGTGCCCGGTCGATGTCTGGCTGCTCTGCCATAGGTGTCTCCTCAGGTTGGTGGTGAAGGTCGTGCTCATGGCTGTGGCCGCAACCGTCCAGCGGCGCGGCCACAGGGTGTCTCCCTACTGTAACGTGCAAAATTAGCGCGATGCAGGCGTCGAGAGTTTAGCGGTGATGAGATCCATGACGCTGGTGTCAGCGAGGGTGGTGGCGTCGCCAACGATCCGGTGTTCTGCGACGTCGCGCAGGAGGCGCCGCATGATTTTCCCTGACCGTGTTTTGGGTAGTTCTGGAACCACGAGGATGTCGCGGGGTTTCGCGATGGGGCCAATTTCGTGGGCAACGTGCCCTCGAAGGTCAGCGTGTAGTGCGTCGAGGGTTTCTGGGTTTGCTGCTGCGGCAGCGAACTCTTCACGCAAAATGACAAAGGCAACCACCGCTTGGCCGGTGGTGTCGTCGGTTGCGCCAACCACTGCAGCTTCTGCCACTTTGGGGTGGGAAACCAGTGCTGACTCTATTTCCATGGTGGACAGCCGGTGGCCAGAAATATTCATCACGTCATCAACGCGGCCCATGAGCCAAATATCGCCGTCATCGTCGCGTTTTGCGCCATCCCCGGCAAAGTAGCGGCCGGTGAACCGGGACCAGTACGTGTCAACAAACCGTTGGTGGTCGCCCCAGATTCCGCGCAGCATGGAGGGCCACGGTTCGGAGAGGACAAGGTAGCCGCCGCCACCGGGGGCTACGGGTTCACCAAAGTCGGTCACAACATCGGCGACGATGCCTGGCAGCGGTGTTTGGGCTGAGCCCGGTTTGGTGGCGGTGATCCCGGGCAAGGGGGAAATCATGATGGCGCCGGTTTCTGTTTGCCACCAGGTGTCAACGATGGGTGCGGTGTCTTTGCCGATGACCCGTCGGTACCACATCCACGCTTCGGGGTTGATGGATTCTCCCACTGACCCTAGGACTCGCAGGGAATCGAGGTTGTATTGCTGGGGGATGTGTTCACCCCACTTCATGAAGGTGCGAATCGCGGTGGGGGCCGTGTACAAAATGGTGACGTTGTACTTGTCGATGATTTCCCACCAGCGCCCTTGATGCGGGGTGTCGGGGGTGCCTTCATAGATGACCTGTGTTGCCCCATTGATGAGCGGACCGTAGACAACGTATGAGTGTCCGGTGACCCATCCAACGTCCGCGGTGCACCAGTACACGTCGCTGTCAGCTTTGAGGTCAAACACATGATGGTGTGTGAAGGCGGCTTGGGTGAGGTACCCGCCTGTTGTATGGAGAATCCCTTTGGGTTTTCCGGTGGTCCCTGAGGTGTAGAGGATAAAGAGGGGGTGTTCGGCGTCCACCCATGCAGGTTCGTGGAAGGTGTCGGCGTCGGCTAAAGCATCGTGCCACCACACGTCTCGGTGTTGCGTCCAGGCAATGTCTTGCCCGGTGCGCCTGACCACAAGGACGTGGCGAACGGGGCAGTTGTCCATGTTTAGGGCTTCGTCGACGGCTGGTTTTAGAGCGGTCGCTGAGCCCCGGCGGTAGCTTCCGTCAGCTGTGATGACGATGGCGGCGTCAGCGTCGAGAATCCGTGAACGGAGTGCTTCGGCGGAGAACCCGCCAAATACTACTGAGTGGATTGCGCCTAACCGGGCGCAGGCCAGCATGGCAATAACTGCTTCAGGGATGAGTGGCATGTAGATGATGACGCGGTCGCCTGAGGTTACGCCGAGGGCTGCAAGAGCGTTTGCGGTTCTGCTGGTTTCGCGTTGCAGGTCGTTGTAGGTGTAGGTCGCGGTGTCGCCGGGTTCGCCTTCGAAGTGCAGTGCAACTCGGTCGCCGTTGCCTGCGAGTACGTGGCGGTCTACTGCGTTGTAGGCGGCGTTGAGGGTGCCGTCGGCGAACCATCGGGCTACGGGGGCCTGTGACCAGTCGAGGGTTTGGGTGAAAGGGGTTTTCCAGGTGAGGTGGGTGCGGGCTTGAGTGGCCCAAAAGGCGAGGCGGTCTGTGGCAGCTGATTCACCGAGTTCGGGTTGGGCGTTCGCTTGCGCAGCGAACTGTGGGGAGGGCGGGAAGGAGCGGGTTTCGTGGAGCATGTTGTCCAGAGTCGCCTGGGTGTCATTGTGGGTCACGGATACCTCCGGTTGCATCATCATTGGTGCTGGGACCTTAGTCCCCCTCCGATACTAATGTGGTGCGGAGCACATGTCTTGTGTGTGGTGAGCGAGAGACTGCGTTCACGCGACCAAAAAACCCACAGCAGCACGATGCCCGCCGCGCCCTGAACGTGCAGGGGCGGCGGGCATCGTGAGTGGGGTGTGACTACCTGCGGTGCAGGCAGTCACACAAGGCGGTGATCAGCGGCAAGCGATATTCAGTGTTGTTGGCGCTGGACCGTTGCCAATGAAACCTACGGTTGCTGTGTTGTTGGCAGCCAGTGTTCCGTTCCATGCTTCATTGACGGTGGTTAGTGTTGAGCCGGAGGTTGTTGTTGCACCGCCCCACGTGCTCCCAACGCTTACCCCTGGAGCGCTCCATTCCAGTGTCCATGAGGTGATGGGTGTGGTGGCTTTGACGGTGATTTCTCCTTGGAAGCCGCCTTGCCATTGGCCAACAGTGCGATAGGTGGCTGTGCACACCTCAGTGCCGGGGTCCGTGGGATCAGTCGGGTCCGTCGGATCGGTGGGATCTGTTGGATCCGTGGGATCAGTTGGGTCGGTTGGGTCGGTTGGGTCTGTGGTTCCTCCGCCGAAGATGCTGGCTATCTGTGACGTTTCTTGGATGCCGTTGGGTCCAAAGAAGAGGTCTTCACCCCACTGGCTGAGGGTGTTTTTGTTGAAGTTCATCGCCAAGTCCAAGTAGGGCTCGGTGTTTCCGCTCCACGACCAACCAAGGTAACCGGTTTGGAGGCGTTCGGACTCTGAGAGGATCGCTTCCCACGCCACGGTTTCCCCTTGGTGCTCCCAACCAAATTCGCCAACGATGATGGGCAGGTCGCGGTCGAGGAAGTATTGCAGGTAGTTCGTGACCGAGGCGGGGGTGCCAAACACTTGGTACATGTGCACGGAGAAAACGGTGTTGCCGGTTGGGTCAGCCTCGTAGATTTCTTCGGCGTTGTCTCGCATGAGGTACTGCCAGTCTTGTCCCCAGCTTGGCGCATCGACCACGATGGTGTGTTCAAGCCCAGCATCACGCAACGTTGCGATGGCGGCTTTGGTGTCTGCTACGAATGATGCATTGGTGGCGGCGTCGTTACCGTAGGGTTCGTTCCCGATGTTGATCATGACGTAGTCTTCTTCGCCGATGAGCACATCTTTGATGTCAACCCAGTATTCTGCTGCTTCGGCGAGGGTGGACCGGGGTGGGTCTGCGTATTGGTCGCCGTACCCAGTGGTGTCGTGGACTTCAAGCATGTTGATGAGTTCGGCGTCTTTGGCGAGCTGGATGACGTTGGCAACGTCAGCTGCGTCGTTGCGTTCCCATTTCACCCCGTTAGACAGCACAGTGCGAACAGTGTTAGCTCCCAGGGACCCGATGTCCTCGAAGGACTGGGTGCGCCCGGTGTACCACGTGTGCGCATGGTTGACGCCGCGCATAACAAGTTCGGTGCCGTCCGCTTCAAAGATCCGGCCGTCTTTGACGTGGATCCCGATGGGGTCGTCGGCGCTGGTTGTGGTTGGTGCTGCGACGGCTGCGGTGCCGGCGAGGGCCGCAGATGCGGCGATCGCCGTGGCAGCAGCGACTGCGTGTCTCATCCTCATTGATTACTCCTTGCTTTCGCTGTGGTGTCGGGTGCTGTGGGGAAGCATGACTCCTTATGGGTACCAAGGTCCAGGGTGCGCACCCACCTGCTTAAACGTTTCACTGGTTCGGTTGACTTTGTGTTGCCTAATGCTCACTGCGATGTTGACACCTCACTGGCACACACATGCCCGCCCACCATGTACTGGTGTGCGGGCACGTGAGAGATGAATGGCTTCTTACTTCACACGGCAGGAGCGGTTGTTTTCCCAGCCCCACCCGTCACCGTCTGGGTCTGACGCTGAACTGGTGCAGGTCGGGTAGGTGTCGGAAGGCGCAACACGGCAGGAGCGGTTGTTTTCCCAGCCCCACCCGTCACCGTCTGGGTCTGACGCTGAACTGGTGCAGGTCGGGTAGGTGTCACCGTCTGGTGTGTCTTCCTGAAACACTGTTGCAGTGCGCGATGTTGCCGCGATCCCGTGGGGGCTGTTGAAGAGTTCTTGCCCCCATGGGGTGAGCGAGTTCTTAGAGAAATCACGCACGAGGTCGAGTTTTTCTAGGCCGGCACCGTTTCCTGACCAGGACCAACCGAAGTAACCAACGTTGTGGCGGTTGCTTTCGGTGAGGATCGTTTCCCAAGCAACTGGCTTGTCAAAGTGGGTGGAGGAGAACTCTCCGATGATGATGGGCAATCGCTTAGCGCGGTAAGACTCCAGGTAGTTTGACACTTTCGTTGGGGTGTCAAAGACCTCGTACATGTGCACGGAGAACACAACATTCCGGTCTGGGTCGGAGGCGAAGATTTCTTCGGCGTTGTCGCGCATGAGGTACTGCCAGTCTTGTCCCCAACCAGGCGCATCAACAATAAGTGTGTGGTGCAAACCCTCGTCACGGAGCCGTTTGATGGCTTTTTTAGTTTCTGCAACGTAGTGAGAGTTCGCGGCATTATTGTTGCCGTAGGGTTCGTTCCCGATGTTGATCATGACGTAGTCTTCTTCGCCGATCAGCGCGCTCTTGATGTCAATCCAGTAGTCGGTTGCTTGTGCAAGAGTGGAGCGTTTTTCGTTGGCTGCTGTGTCCCCATAGCCTGTGGTGTCATGGACCTCAAGGACGGAAATGAGATCAGCTTCTTTTGCTGAGGTGATGACGTTTTGTACGTCAGCTTCGCTGTTGCGGTTCCAGGTCACACCATTGGACAAAACAGTGCGAACAGAGTTGGCACCTAACGAACTGATGTCGTCGAAGGCTTGGGTGTTGCCGGGGAACCAGGCATGTGCATGGTTGACTCCACGCAATACCAGTTCATGCCCGTTCGCTTCGTATATTTTGCCGTCCTCAACGTGGATTCCGTGTTGAGGGGCAGCCTGGGCGGCTGTCGTTGGATAAATGAGTCCAGCTGCTGCGGTCATCGCGGCTGCTATGGCGACAACTGTCGCTTTTATCATGGTCACTCCTTGCAAGTGCTGGTGTGTGGTGGATGAAAGCGCGGCCCCCAATGAGTATCAGTCCTAGGGCATCGGAGAAATGGGCACTGCAGTCCTTCCCCTGTTGACGCTGTGCGGGCACACAGATGCCCGCACACCATGTGCTGGTGGGCGGGCATCAAGAAGTGACGAGTGAAACTACCGGCTCAATGAGACGTCGGCTGCGGGAGTGACTGAGCTGTCAGCGTTGCTTGCCGCCTTAGCACTGGTGGGGGGCGCATCGGCCTGCACTGCAGGTGTGCTCTCGATGTTTACTTCCTCAGCGTGTGCTCGGGTTTCCGCACGGGCGAGGACAACATAGGTGAGGCCAACGAGGATCGAGCCTCCCACGAGGTTCCCTGCACCTACGACCACCATATTGAGGGCAAAGTCAGTGGCTGTGATGTCTGGTACCCCGTTGAGGAAGCCGAGGGTGAACGTTGTCATGTTGGCAACAACGTGTTCAAACCCAGAGGTAACAAAAGCAAGAATGCACCAGAAAATCATGATGAGCCGTGCGACTTCACTCTTGAGGCGCACTCCACTCCAGATGGCCAAGCATACGAGTGCGTTACACAAGATGGCTCGGAAGAACATAACCGGTATGGATTCGCTCGTTTTACTGGTGAGGAGAGCTTCAAGGTAGGAGTACGCGGCTGTGCCGTGGTGTGTGACACCAGATAGCCACACGACGACGGCGAGAAAGACAGCGCCGAGGAGGTTCCCCAGGAAATTCAGGGTGAGTGTGCGACCCCACACGGTGAACCGAATTCGTCGCTGGAAGAGCCCTTGGCTGAGGGTCATCATGTTTGATGTGACGAGTTCGGCACCTGCGACGAGCACCAAGGACAGTGCTGCGCTGAACACAATGCCGCTGATGAGTTTCACTGCCGGGTCGTTGTTTTCAAAAAAAGGCCCAGCGGCGGTGAGCATGACGACAACACCAATCCCTACATAGGCGCCACCCAGCATGCTGGCGATGGTGTAGCTGCCGATGTGCGTCGCGGCCTTGGTCTTTTTTTGTGCGGCTGCGACCTGGTACTCGAGGGCTTCGGGGTAGCTGAGCATACTCCCACTATCTCAGGTCATCCTATGAATGGTGGGGGACTTTGGGCCGACATATTTGTCAAAAAAATAATGTTGCTGGTCACTGGCGGGTGAAGTGTGGCCTGAGCGTGGCGTAAGGCAGTGTCATAAGAAAAGCCGCGTCAGCGGTGAACGCTGACGCGGCATCTGGAACTTACGTTCCGAGCTGTCGAGCCCCACCCCCACGGCGTTCCCGACAGCTTGGGGCAACAGTGTTGCCCTGTGTCCTTAAGGTTTCCGTATATCCGGCTTGCCCGCAATCGTGACTTCTCACCATCGGCTGTGGTATTTACCCACGTCACGGTGGTGTTTAATGAAGGTTTCACACACACTCATGGCACCCACGTGGGGTGCCATGAGGTCGAATGCGTCCGGGTATCAAGCGTGCACTTGTTGGCATCGTATCGGCACTAAGTCCGACCGGGAGGTCCTATACGTGGACCGATCGCGCGTGGGTTCCGGACGCTGTTCTGTTATGACTTCAGTATGCCCTGCATCACACTTTAAAGCGAGGGTGAAGATGAGTTTCCCGCTCTCTCAGCGGGTGATCTCAGGCCGAACGTCGTCGAGCAACCCGCCGCCGCCATCCCCACAGTGCCAGCGCAACGCCGCCAACAACGACACCTACACCCCAAGCAACACGGCGCGGAGTCATATGACTCCGCAACGTAATGGGGTGCTTAAAGGTCAGAAGACCCCAACCACGTTCCTGGGCCATACGCCGCAACGCCCGGTCAGGGTTCACCGCAAAAGCGTGACCTACAAGGGAGAGCATCGGCTCATCCGTCACAGAGTCGGAATATGCATAACTCGTGCTCAGGTCATACCCAGTTTCGGCGGCAAGTTCAGCGATAGCGGTCGCCTTATTCTCACCAAAGGCATAAAAATCGATGAGCCCAGTGTATTTACCGTCGCGTATTTGCATGTGCGTGGCGATAAACCGGTCAGCACCAAGCATCGCTGCAATAGGGGCAACCAGGTCGCTGCCCGAGGCTGAAACGATCACAACATCGTGGCCCGCTTCATGATGGTGACGGATCAGTTCGAGCGCTTCGGCGTACACCATGGGGTCAATGTTCTGGTGCAGTGTGTCACTCACAATGGTGGTGACTTGCTCCACCGGCCACCCTGTGACAAGAGCGGAAAGGTTTTCTCGCAACCGCTCGGTTTGGGCTTCGCTGGCACCCCGAGTCATGAACATGATGTGCGCGTAGGCGCTGCGTAGCGCAGCGCTGCGTGAGATCAACCCGCCCCGGTAGAACGGGCGGGAAAACGCCGCAGCAGAGCTCGTTGCGATGATCGTTTTATCAAGGTCAAAAAATGCGGCGATGCGGGGCGTCGCAGCAGGAGAGGAAGAAGCCACCCCATGAGCCTATCCAACGTTTGCTGCTGGTGCTGAGCGTTTTCTGGTTGTCCCCAGGGTCAAAGCATCGAAGCTATCCACAACTTCGGGGCAAACCCCACTCCCCAACCACGGTGATTCACACCTCAACCATAGGGTGCTGGGTGTGTCCCCACCATCAACTACACCATCACCCGGCGTCGTCCTTGCCGTAACCGGAGCAACCGGTGGGGCAGGAACATCATTGCTCGCCGCAGCGCTCGCCGACGAACTATCAACACGCGGCCCCACCATTCTCCTCGACACCCACTTTGGTGGCGCAGGGTTAGAGGTTCTCCTAGGCATGGAAGATTCCACTGGTGTGAAATGGCCAGAACTCCACGACGCCCGCGGGGCACTCGACTGGACGCACCTAGAAACCCAACTACCAACCTGGCGCGGGGTGCACGTCGTGACCTGCACCCGCACCGCACCAGTATTCCCAGCCACACCCACGGTCAATACAGTGCTAGCAAGCGCGGTAGCAGCCGGGCGCAACGTCGTCGTTGACGCCCCGGCGAGCATCGTGCATAACCACCACCACCTCCTCACCCACCATCTTGTCCTCGCTGCACGCAACGTCTGTGGTGTTGCCGGCGCCGCCGCGCTCGCGGGGTTACCGTCTCCTGGCGGCGGTCGCAGTGTTGTGACCTCGCCTCAGCGTCCGGTGTCGATGACTCCCCAACAGGTGGCGCGCTATGTGCGGTTGCCATTAGCGGGGGAGTGGCCACACGTTCGCGGGTTGGCGGAGGCAGTGGAGCATGGGGCGACTGCAGTGGATTTACCGCGCGGGGCACACAAGGCCGCGCGGCGTGTGGTGGCGAGGTTGACTGATCTTGTAGTGGGTCAGGAGCGCCATGAAAAGCGGTGAGCGGATGCGCCGGTTGCGTGATGACACTACCGCGCAGGGTGTCAGTGTTGACGATGTGCGCGGGTTGGTGGTTGCCAGGAACCTCGCGTTTGGGCAGGACACTCAGCAAGCGGTTGCCCGCCATGCATGGAATCACATGTTTGGTGCCGGCCCGTTGCAAGGGCTGTTGGAAGACCCGTTGGTGACTGACATTTTGGTTAACGGCCACCAGGTGTGGGTTGATCGAGGGCAGGGGCTTGTCGATGCTGGGCTGTCGTTGGAATCGCCACGTGCGGCCCGGGAACTGGCGGTGCAGTTGGCAACGCGTGCGGGGGCGCGCCTTGATGACGCGCACCCGGTGGTTGATGCGCAACTCCCTGATGGGTCGCGTTTGCATGCTGTCATTGAACCTATTAGCCCAACCCCAGCCACGATTTCGTTACGTGCTTTTCGTGCCCGTCACTTGAGCCTGCGGGATTTGGTGCAGTGGGACATGATCCCTGCCCAGTGGGTTTCGGTGTTTACTGCCCTAGTGGAGCACCGGGTGAACCTGCTGATTTCCGGGGGAACTGGCACGGGGAAAACAACGTTGCTGAGCACGTTGTTGGGGCATGTGCCCCACACAGAACGGATCATTACGATTGAAGATTCCCGAGAAATCGCCACCACTCACCCCCATGTTGTGGCGTTGCAGTCACGGGCGGCAAACGCTGAAGGCGCTGGGGCAGTCGACCTTACGGAACTGGTCCGCAACGCTCTGCGGATGCGCCCTGACCGGGTCATGCTGGGGGAGTGCCGTGGCGCCGAAATCCGCGACCTCCTCATGGCGTTCAATACCGGGCACTCAGGTGGGGCAGCCACCTTGCATGCCAATAGTGCCCACGATGTCCCTGCTCGCCTTATCGCGTTGGGTGCTTTAGCGGGCATGGACCCGCAAACAACGGTCCTTCAGGTGGCTAGCGCCCTTGACGTCATTGTGCACATCACTCGGCCACCTCACGGGCGACGGTACATCTCTGATATTTCAGCGCTCACCTGCTCTGACAGCGGCCATCTTGTTGTTCAACCATTACTGACCTGGGATGGCGTGAGTGTTCCCCGCCGCCATGATGTATCTGTGGTGCCAGCATGGTTGGCGTAACCGCTGCACTCGTGGTTTATCTCATGTGGCTACTCCGCAAGTACGTGACCCGCCGGCGCCTGCGGAGCCTGGCACGCCCCGCATCGGGTTTACTGCGCTATCAGCGCTTTGCCGCAAAGGTTTTCCCCACCTGGTTTTCCCGCCATGTAGCACCCACCCCGGCGCCCTTTTTGCCCGGGGTGATCAGTGAATTAGCTGCTGGTCAACAGCCTGATGCAGTATGGCAACGCCGCCAGGTTGCCACCATCAATGGGATCCCGCTGCCTGGCCCTTTAGAGCACCGACTCACAGCAGACGGAAGTTACACCTCGGGGAACTGCACCCACGCCGCGGCGACTATTGTTCTTGCGTGCCGCTTAAGCCAACGTACCGGGCTCTCCCTCGCAGTTGTTCTTGAACAAGCAGTGACCGCGCTGAATCATTCACGCGACGCTGACAGCGCCCGTCACTCTGCTGTTGCCGGGGCGCAGGCTACCGCCCGTCTACTCTTTTTCTTACCGCTGTTTGGGTTGCTCATGGGAAACGCCCTCGGCGCAGATCCCGTGGGCTGGCTGCTCACCACACCACTGGGATATCTCAGTCTTTTTCTTGCCACGGTGTGCACTGTGACGGGGCGATGGTGGGTAGCCCGCCTCATTTCTGCCGCCAGCACCCAAGGACTCCTGGTACATCGCACACCTAATCCGGCACCGAGTAGCTGAGCGCTGTTCTTTGAACCTACAACTCTAGGAAGTTGCTATGTCCCTTCTTGCTCGCGCCAGATCAGCACGCATCGCCCGCACACAGTCGCCGGAATCTGCCCCCATTTCAGAAACCGTGGTGATTGACCTCCTCATCACCCTGCTCACGAGCGGGCATTCGCTACCTAGTGCGTTGACCTGTATCGGCGAAGAACTGAAAGGAGTGGAAGGGGTAGCACTGTCGCAGGTCGCCACCGCGCTCATCCAGGGGGCGTCGTGGGATGAGGCGTGGGTGGTTGCACCGCCCCGGTTTCTCTTTCTTCGCGATGCGCTGCGCCATGGATGGCATCAAGGTGCGTCCGTGACGTCATCGTTGGCTGCAACACGTGAGCAGATCCTTCATCAGGGCAAAGATCAAGCCCAAGCGAGTGCTCAAGCGCTGGGGGTGAACATCGCTTTGCCGGTGGGGTTGTGTTATCTCCCAGCTTTTGTGCTCGTGGGGGTGGTGCCCACGCTGGTGTCCTTAGGGTTCGCCAACCTGCTTGCCCCCACGCCTTAACGCTCACTGGTGGCTTTGCCAAAGGCTGTCCGTGGTGAACGACTGAAGAGTGTGGAGCGCAATCTGAACTAACTTGCTAACGATTCCAACGGACGTGCGACTGCTCTGATCGCGGTAACTCTCTCAAAGGTGGTAGAAAGACGCCTCATCGAAATCCCGCATCAAGTCGATGCAGGCTACGCAGCGTTATGTTGTGCAGAGCTATTATCGGACATGTTGATGTGCTCCGGCTTCTGTCACCCAGCAGTTTCACAATTATTCCAGACGGCGTAGTGGTTCCTTGCTCAGCGTGGAAACTGCTTGACGAATTTTCGAGCGATTCTAGTTGGCTCTGAGACGCTTTCCGATTTCACGGGCCAGTTAAGTAGTGATTTCCAGGATGCCTTGAGTGTCTTCATCGCTTGCGACACTAAAGTTATTTGAGTGGGGGATCTTGGGTTGCGCGACGCAGGCATGGTGCTCACGTATGTAGGTTAGTCACGACACCTGGAAATAGTTGAAAAAATAGTGGTCTTCGTTTACAATCAATTTGTAACTTTACATAGATTATACTAAATCTATAATCGTTCCCGATGAAAATAGGCATATGGGAAACATTGCGGTGGACCAAATCGGACTAACAGGCGAGTTGGTCATTGATGTTGACACGACTCTCAGTCCGGCTCAGAAAGTTGGCGTGCTCATGGACGCGCTCCCTGGGGCGGTTGTAGAAAAGATTGCTGGCGTGCAGATTGTTCGATTCGCCGGTCAGATCATTCTTAGCGCACAGGTCACATACCTTGGAAATCCGTGGCCGGGGTTCAAGAAGCGAATCCAGATTCCGCGCCGTTGGGTCGAGGTGTATCGCCGTGCTGCTGCTGATGGCATCGTGACCAGATTCGTGGGCATTTACCACTACGGAGAGGTGTCGGTTTTCGTTGATTTCGACCCAACTACTTATGTTGAGCGGAAGGCAAATAACTCGGCTGCTCATGTGGCGACCAATGATCTCTTCCAGGCGCAAACTCTGGGGATTTTTCGCCGGACAGACAAAAATGGTAACAGTCTGACGAGCCTGCGTTCCGATCGATTTGGCGACTATCTCCTTGGAAACGTGGGTAAGGAGATGGCGCACGCGCGGGTATTTGAGGAATTCAACGCTGAGTTCTTGACTGGTGAGCATTTGTCGGCCCTGGATGCTGTCCAACAGATGCATAACGCACAGTGGCCGGACACTATGCAAGCAGAGTGGGCCGGTTTCTACCTCGAGTTCAGAGTTGATGACTTTCTTCGCAACTCCGGCGCACACCGAATTGTCGAATTCCAAAAAGCCAAGCGTCGTGGAGACTTTGACTACGACCTGATCTTCAAAGGATCGCAAGAAGTGGCATTCCTTGGCGACCTCAAAGCCTCAAGTATTTCATCACGTGGGGCACCCGGGAACGATGCGGCGAACCTTTTGGAGTGCGTTGCCCAGTACGGGCGTTTCTGGTATGTGCTTTACGAGCACGAGACATGGCACAGCAAGGACGAAGGTGCCAAACCGGTGATCGCTTGGAACGAATGGCGGCGTTCGGTGGGTTATACGCCGCGGGCTGGGTATGACTCGATGTCTTATGCGCGCAAGTTTAAGTCAGCTGTGCGTTTCGTTCGAATGAAGATTCTCGAGGTCAACGTTGCAAACTTCCACCTCGTCCTTGATGACTTCAAGCAAGGGAGGCAGGTTGGTGGCGCGGAACGAGCTGTCAAGGTGATGATCGATAAAAAGAACATCGATAACTTCCTCATCTACTCCCAGAGCATTAGCGTGTGAACTTGCTTTCGATGGAACTTGTGCCAATCGTTACCTCGAGCTAAGCTGAACACATGTTCGAACTCTCAGATGGTGCAAGCGATAACTTACTCGAACCCGCCTTCCGCTATGCAGACTTATTCGCTGGTATCGGCGGTTTTGCATCAGTGTTTAGATCGCTAGAAGGCGAGCACGCGTACGCCGTTGAGATTGATAAGGCTGCTGCTTTGGTATACGCCCGTAACTGGGGGCATGACCCGCTTGGCGATATTACGGAGGATGCCAATGATTTGCGGGTAACCGTGCCAGAGCATGATGTGCTGGCGGGCGGGTTCCCGTGTCAACCATTCTCCAAGTCCGGTGCGCAGCGTGGCATGGACGAAGTTCGGGGCACTTTGTTCTTCCATATCGAGAAGATATTGAGGGCCCGTAAGCCCACGTTGATTGTGCTTGAAAACGTCCGTAATCTGGTTGGTCCTCGTCACCGTCACGAATGGGAGGTCATCATTGACCACCTGCGTGACGCGGGCTACCAAGTGTCGTCCGCTCCTGCGATCTTCTCCCCGCACATGATCGCGCCCGAATACGGAGGCCGTCCTCAGACCCGTGACCGGCTGTTTATTACAGCTACGCTCGTGCCAGAGGGAATGGTCATGGATCCTGAACCTGAACCGATTCGCCTGCCTGAAAAAGTGCTGATGCAACGCGAATGGGACTTGATCCAGGATCTGCCGATGGATAATCAGTCAAGTATCCCTGGCACAGAGATCTCTGACGCCGAGCGCGGATGGATCGACCACTGGGACCTTATGGTGCAGGTCATGCGTGCTTGGCGGGCCGATCAGGCGCGTCTCGCTGGCCAGTACTTGCGCCGCCTGCCAGGTTTTCCGATTTGGACGGAGGCTTGGGTATCAAAGCGTGAGCACGATGAGCAACTGAAGGGCGTAGCAGCTTGGAAGGCTGACTTCCTGCGCAAGAACTTCGATTTATACGAAAGTCTGCGTTTGTTTATGGGGGATGCGCAGATGCAAGATTGGCTCAGGAGGGTCCGTACATTCCCAGAGTCGCGCCGCAAACTCGAGTGGCAGGCGCAAGACGCTACAAGTCTCTGGGATTGCGTTATCTCACTTCGGCCTTCCGGTCTCAGAGTAAAGAGGCCGACTCATCTTCCCGCGCTTGTGGCTATCACACAGACACCGATCATCGGGCCATTGGGGCGTAGGTTGTCGTGGCGTGAGGCGGCGCGGTTGCAAGGGCTGAGCGACGATTTCAACTTCGGCGACCAGAAAGACGCTGCAACTTTCAAGCAGTTGGGCAACGGTGTGAACACCGGAGTTGTGCGGCAAGTTTTAGCCGCTCACGTCGAACGTGACAAGGGGCTGCTGATGGCGACTGAGAGAGGTAAACGTATCTATCAAGCGATGTCCGACAACGAGCACGCTACTGCTCACCAAAAATGAAGGAAGCAAAGGTTGGTAACCAATCCTAATTGTGCGGTTGGGACAACAAGCAGTGAGAAAACTTCCCTGTAAAACAGAAGTCCGCAGTAGCACCGTAGCCGTCAGCAAATGGACCAAAGGAGGTTCGTCATCTCGATGAGTGACGAACGAGACTACTTCTCGTTTGAATTTAGTTGCTTCATCCACAAGAGCAATAATCTGCGGATCGCTCAGAGGGTTTGACTCGTGACGGAGTGCGCCCAGGCGATCAATGACTAATGTGGGGAGGTCAACCGTCGTGTACCAATCGTGACCTGCTGTGCGGTAGTAGTACGGAAGAACATCATTGTTCTCGCCCATCTGTATCCACGTCACAGGATCGAGTACGTTGTCTCCGCTGCCGTTCGGGTGAAAGTCTCGCTTGTGGAGTAAAATCACTCCGCGGAGTTCAGATACCGATTGAAAGCGCCGGTCATGGTTGTTGCTCGTGCATTTGAAATTGCCGGGAGGGATTCTGCGCAATGTTCCGTACGTGTGAACTTCGGCATTGTTCGGAAGGGTCGCATCGAATGCCTCACAAAAAGTAGCCTCGAAGAGGGAGATCAGTTCACTGGATCGGGTTTTAACGACCCCGTTGAGTGAACTACATAGCAGGTTGAAAAGGTAGCCTTTTGAAGGCACATTGGTGGGCTTAAATTTGATTCGCCTGACAGTCTTGTCCACTTGGAATGGCTAGACTTCGTCTTGGGCTTCCTGTCTTTCCTCGAGTAGGCGCATGATGTCCCCAAGTCGCCGATCACGAGTATTGGTGCGTTCCGTCGTGCGCCCATATGGAGGCGCCTACAGTTCTTGCGCGCCTTCAGACAAGGTGTCTTAGCGGGTGAGGTGACTGCCGATTTCTGCTTCAGCCTCGTCCTCAAGTGCGTCCGGCAGCGCCCCAGTGAGATTACTGGCGCCATCATCACTTTCGGACATTTTCTCGAAGTCGTCAGGTTTATTCACTAGGTCTGCCAGTTGAGCGGCACTGAACTGCCCATTGGAGTAGGTAGGGCAGAGTGCTTCAACGAAATTCGCCCAGTGGTGCAGTTCATCCTCGCGGGGAGTGGAAGCTTTTTTGAAGCGTCAAACAAGATCGCTCTTGTTGCTCTTCCGTCTGTTGCCCGCGATAAGTTCCTACTGCTGTCCAAATATCTCGCCTTCTGAAACTGCACTGAGTACTTCTTCTGTGATTGGTGGCCGGTGGATTAGGCTCTGAGCGGTGATCAAACGTCCTCGGACATCTCGAATGGCGCGCACGAAGATCTCTGCGGGGTTGATTTTTTCCTTGCTGCTTCCTCCGCGGTATACCCACGATGAAGTGAAGCGATACCTCTCTTCCTTAGAGAGAGCCGCGGTGAGGAAACGTATTTTGAAACTTTTGCATAGGTTTGCACGGCCGGCGGTGGGGTGATCGACATAAAGCCACTTAGCGAGATGCGATAGTTGCACATCGCCAACCTGATCAAGTGAAGCCTGCGCAAGTTACTCAGTTTCGAGATAGTTGACGAACTGATGAGTTATCCACACCACGCTAGATACTGGGATATCCACAGAAAACACTTCACGCATCACGCTCCGCAGAAGGTATTCCTTCCCCTCTGACAGGCTGGCAGCACTGTGAATCACACAGAGCAACCCTGTGGAAAGGAACCACCATGAAAAACACCGTGCAACACCTCACCCGCCGCAACGCTCACGGCATCACCACCACAATCACCCGCCGAGCCCGCCAACGCATCAACGACACCAACGAACAAGGCATGGCCACCACCGAATACGCCATTGTCATGGTCGCAGCCGCCGCATTCGCCGGTGTGCTCGTGGTCCTCCTCAAAAGTGACACTGTGAAGTCACTCCTCACCAGCATCGTCGAAGGTGCACTATCCGTCGTGGGGTAACCCAACACAAACGGTGGGGCGCTACCCCCAGCGCCCCACCAAGCCCCCGCGCAAGGACAACACCCATGACAACACCACAACGCATAACCCTCTCTAACAAGAATCGGCCAAGCATCGACGCCACAACAAACAGCGAACAAGGCAGTGCAACCGTCGAATTCGCCATCATCCTGCCAGCAATAGTCGCCCTTCTTGCCCTCCTCCTATCCATTGCCAGCGCAGCACACCAACATGTCGCCGTCATCGCCGAAGCGCAACAAGCCGCCCGTGCTGCCTCCATTGGAACCACCTACACGCCCGCAACAATCACTGCAATTACCACCACACGAACCCCAGGATGGGTGCACACGCAAGCCACCAGACGCGTCAAAATCATCGGAGTTACCCTCCCCGGGTTCACCCTCAAAGCGTCCGCAACCGCACTCGACGAGGAGGGTCTCGGTGCCCCAACCCGCCCATAACCACCAACCCGGCTTCAGCCGCCAGCCAACCCTCACCTGCCACCCCGGTCCCAGTAACCACTCTCCGTCCCGCACAACCAAGTGGCTTCCCCACACTCACCGTCATGAAAACGGTTCTGTCAGCGTCACTGCGCTCGCAGTTATCGCTGTGTGGGCGGTACTTGCCGGGGTCCTTTTTACTATTGGCGGTGTGCATGCCGCTGGTGCTCGGGCTCAATCAACTGCTGACTTCGCAGCGCTTGCTGGTGCGAACGTGCTGTTCAATAGCTCTTTCATTCTTGGTCCTACTGAGGGCTTAGCGCAGGGCTCTCCATGTGACGCCGCGGAGCATTTACTGTCCGTGAGTGAGCCTGGGGCTCGTATGAGTTGCTCAGTGACAGACGATGTTGTGTCTGTGGAGGTAACGGTACGTGTGATGGGGTTTTCGGTGACCCGCTCGGCACGCGCAGCATGACCCCAGCAGCGCACACTGACAACAGCCCGATAAGATAAGACGTGACCAGCGCCACCAGGCGTCGCAGACCATGAATGTGACCGGCCCACGGCCGGTGAGAGGTGCCACCATGTCTTCACCGTCAGCAATCCTCGACCTCCCAACCCAGGGTTTGCGTGATCTACACGCACAACTCCAGCGTGAATACGAGGACCTCACGGCACGTGGCTTATCTCTTGACCTCACACGCGGCAAACCATCAACGGAGCAACTGGACATATCAAATGCACTGTTGACACTGCCGGGGGGAGTGTCCCGATGCCCGGACGGCACAGATACCCGCAACTACGGGGGCAACCGTGGGCTGCCAGGGTTGCGCGCCGTTTTCGCGGAGCTTCTGAACCTTGACGTGAACAACATCATCGCTGCCGGGAACTCCAGCCTCGAGATCATGCATGATCTTGTTGTTTTTTCACTGCTGCACGGCAACGTGGACTCCACGGGCCCATGGGTCACGAACACCCCCGTGAAGTTTCTGGCGCCAGTCCCCGGCTATGACCGCCACTTTGCGATCTGTGAATCGTTCGGTATCGAACTGATCCCCGTCCCACTGTTGGCAGACGGGCCAGACATGACCGTGGTTCGTGAACTTGTTGCTGCAGACCCAACGATCCGTGGCATGTGGTGTGTTCCCACCTACTCCAACCCCACGGGTGCCACCTACTCGCGTGAGGTTGTTGAGGCGTTGGTCTCGATGGAGACCGCCGCCCCTGATTTCCGTTTGTGGTGGGACAACGCGTATGCGGTTCACACGCTCGTTGATCAGGCGCCGGAAGCTATCGACATTTTGGGTCTTGCCGCCCAGGCGGGTAACCCTAACCGCCCGTACGTGATTGCATCGACCTCGAAAATCACGTTCGCCGGTTCGGGGGTGGCATTCTTCGCTGCTTCGACGGCCAACCTTGATTGGTACCTGTCACACACGGGCAAGCGCAGTATCGGCCCGGACAAGGTGAACCAGTTGCGTCATGTGTTGTTTTTCCAGAACGCTCAGGGCGTGCGGGATGTCATGGCCCGGCATCGCGCGATTTTGGCTCCGAAGTTTGAAGCTGTCCTCGACATTCTCGATGCCCGCCTAGCGTCAGCTGGTGTCGCCCGGTGGACCCGCCCCGAGGGTGGGTATTTCATTAGTCTCGATGTGCTGCCCGGTACGGCTCGCCGTGTCGTGGAGTTGGCGAAGAGTGCTGGTATTGCGCTCACTGCTGCGGGGTCGGCGTTTCCGTATGGGCGGGACCCGCGTGATGAGAACATCCGGTTGGCACCCTCGTTCCCACCGCTTGAAGCGGTGCACGCGGCAATGGATGGGGTAGCGACATGCGTGTTGTTGGCATCCGTTGAGCACGCACTTCACACCCGTGATGGGGATAATGCCTGATAGCAAAAGCGTTCGCGCCTACCCCTCCCTCAACGTCTGCGCTGCTTCGTGGTCAGTGCTGCACGGTGTCGTTCAGTGAACCGTGAAGCATCACGTGGAGCAGCCGGATGGCGCCGTCTTTGCTGAGTGGGTTGTTGCCGTTCCCGCATTTTGGTGACTGCACACAACTGGGGCAACCGTCCGCGCATCCGCATGCTGTGAGTGCTGAAAGCGTTGCTGTCATCCACTGTCGGGCTTGGGTGAAGCCCCGTTCGGCGAACCCGGCCCCACCGGGCAGTGCATCGTAGACGAAGATCGTTGCCATCTCTGTGTCCACGTGCAGTGCGGTGGAGACCCCGCCAAGGTCCCACCGGTCGCAGGTTGCAATGAGGGGGAGGAGCCCAATGGCGGCGTGTTCTGCTGCGTGGAGCGCTCCGGGGATTTCTTCTAGGTCTAGTTGTGCGGTGGTGAGCAGATCTGCGGTCAGTGTCCACCACACGGCGCTTGTGGTCAGGGTCCGGGTGGGCAGGTCAAGGGTGTCGTTGGAGAGTATTTCACCGCTGGGAATGCGTCGGCGGCTGAACCCGGTGACTTGCCCGTGAACATTGACTTGCCCCCAGGCCCACTCGACGCCGGTGTCCTGCCATGTGGTGGTGCGTCCGGTGTCGAGTATTTCGATCGAGGTGACGTCGCGCGACCAGGTGGAGTAGGCAACAACTTCGCGATCAACCAGTGCGGTTCCTTCCTCCCAGTCGTAGTGGGCAACAACGTAGGACTCCCCTTGGTGGGTGTAAACCGCCCCGTCGTGGACTTGCCCGTCGGCAGCTGAACCGTCAACTGTGCCAAGGAGTCGTCCGGTGGAACGTTCCACAACTTGCACTGTTGGGGTGTTGTCGCCGCGGATGCTTGTGAAGTCAGCTGCGTTTGAGTCGTGCGTCCAATACCATCCCGATGTGCGCTGCCGTAGTGTTCCCCGGGCGGTGAGTTTGTCGAGTACTGCGTGGGCCGCCTCGCCACCAAACCAGCGTGTGACATCGTGCGCTTTGATGGGGAGTTCGGCGGCTGCTGCGCACAGGTGCCCTCCGAGAACGTAGGGGTTATGCGGGTCAAAGATGGTGGCTTCCAGCGGCGCTCCGAAGATAGCGTCAGGGTTGTTCACCAGGTAGGTGTCCAGTGGGTCTTCGCGCGCGATGAAGACAACTAACCCGTCTTGTCCGGCGCGGCCTGCCCGGCCTGCTTGTTGCCACAGGGAGGTGCGGGTCCCTGGCCATCCGATGATGGCCACGGCATCGAGTCCGCTGATGTCTATTCCGAGTTCGAGGGCATTGGTTGTGGCTAGGCAGCGTATCGTTCCGTTACGCACTTGTGCCTCTAAGGCGCGGCGTTCCTCAGGGAGATATCCGCCGCGGTATGCGGCGACGGTATTGGCTAAGCGCGGCATGGAATGTTGTAGCGCTTCTTGGGTGTGGAGGGCAACGAATTCTGCGGCCCGCCGGGATCGCGTGAAGGCGAGGGTGCGGGCTCCATGGGCGGTCAGGTCTGCGAGTAGGTCGGTTGCTTCCGATGTTGCGCTTCGTCGTGGTGCTGCGGGGAGTGGGGCATCGGGCAGGAGCCCGGTGATGTCGTCGCCGCGCGGTGTGGCGGGGCCGGTGAGGTCATCGTCAATTGCGCTCCATTGCGCAGAGGAATCAAGAAGTGCACTAAAAGGGGAGTCATCGGCTGTGGGGGTGCCGGGCGCTTGAGTGTTTGTGAGGTCGAGGGTAGGAGGTTGCCACAGGGCTATGGTTTTGCGGCCTCGTGGTGAGTGATCGTGGGTGATTGCACGGATAGTTTCTGGTGTTTCCCCGATGAGTCGCGCGGTGCTGGCGGCAGGTTCAGCTGTCGTAGCGGAGGCCACGATGCATTGCAGTTGCTCGTCTCCGTTGTAGTGCGCAGCGAGGCGGCGGAGTCTGCGCAGGACGAGGGCGACGTGTGCGCCAAACACACCGCGGTACACGTGCCCTTCGTCAATGATGACGTAGCGCAGCGATCGCAGGAACCTTGACCAGCGTTGGTGTTGGGGGAGGAGTGAGTAGTGCAGGTAGTCGGGGTTGGTGAGCACAATGTCACCGTGTGCTTGGATCCAACGTCTCGATTCGAAGGGGGTGTCTCCGTCGCAGGGTTCCGCTGAGATGTCCGTGATGTTGCCTGCTCCGAGCAGCTGCGTGAGCGCATGGTGTTGGTCGTGGGCCAGGGCTTTGGTGGGGGCAAGGTACAGTGCGGTTACTGAATGTCGGGCGTGCTCGATGCGCCGCGTTGATTGGTCTTTGCTTGCGCGTATTGTGGACAAAGTGGGGACCCAGTAGGCCAGGGATTTGCCTGACCCGGTGGAGGTCGCTAGAGCCACGTGGTGCCCGTCCCAGGCTGCTTGTGCTGCTGCTACTTGGTGCGTCCACGGTTCTTGGGCGCCGCGTTCTTTGAGGGCGTGCGCCACATCTTCGTTAACCCAGTTAGGCCATTGCGATGTTTGTCCTTGCTGGGCATTGATCGTGTGGACGTGCCGCAGGCGCTCGTTTCTGCGCCCCCCGGCGGTGAGGATGTCGAGCAGTTCGTCGTTTCGTGGCACCTTCCTATTGTGGGGGGTTGTGGGTGTCGTTGACGTTGATCCACCTGATGAGATTTTTCGTGGTGGCGGTCACTTTCCGTTCACCCAATTCGACACGCCAGTGGCACAGTTCCCACAACACGCCGTTAAAAAATGAACAACAGGTGAACGCCAGTGGAAGCGTGGTTGAAGTTGGTTTGCGTTAACGACATTAACCGGCACTATTAATCCCGTGAACGAGATGACTCTCCTCGTCCTGGTCGTGGCTACTGCCCTGGCGTTCGATTTTACGAACGGCTTCCACGACACAGGCAATGCAATGGCCACGTCAATTGCGACCCGGGCGCTTCGCCCTAAAGTCGCGGTGGCACTATCGGCAGTACTGAACTTTGTTGGCGCTTTTCTGTCGCTTGCTGTCGCCGCAACCATCGCTAAAGGCATTGTTGATGCCAACGTGATTACCCTTGAGGTGGTTTTGGCTGGCCTGGTCGGCGGGATCGTATGGAATCTCATCACATGGCTGTATGGGATCCCTTCGTCTTCTTCTCACGCACTGGTTGGCGGCATGGTTGGCGCCGTGCTGGCTGCTAGCGGTGTAGCTGGCGTGTTGTGGACAGGGGTGATCGCTAAGGTTTTGCTTCCAGCGTTGATCGCACCACTGCTCGCCATCTTGGTTGCGGGCATTGGAACGTGGATCGTTGCTCGCATCACTGCGGGTATCCCGAAGGAAACGCAGGAGAAAACTTTCCGTTGGGGGCAAATTGGTTCTGCTTCCCTGGTGTCGCTGGCTCACGGCACAAATGATGCACAGAAGTCGATGGGAATCATCCTTCTTGCGCTCATTGCTGCTGGTGCTGCGCCAGCTGATTCCTCGGTGCCCCTGTGGGTCATCATTTCTTGTGCGTCATTCATGGCGTTGGGCACCTATACCGGTGGTTGGCGTGTCATTCGCACCTTGGGTAAAGGGCTCGTTGAGATTGATTCGCGCCAAGGTATGGCCGCCGAGACTTCGTCAGCTGCCGTGATCTTGATGTCCTCACACTTTGGGTATTCGCTGTCAACAACGCACGTGGCTACTGGTTCGGTCATGGGTTCTGGTGTTGGTATGCCTGGAGCTAAGGTGCGTTGGGGTGTTGCGAAGCGCATGTTCCTCGCGTGGATGATTACGCTGCCTGCAGCTGGTTTGGTTGGGGCCGTGTGCTACGGCATTCAACATGGTTTGGGTGGGGCGGCAGGTTCCATCACTGTGTTTGCTTTGCTTATTGCTGTCTCTACGTGGTTATTCCTCGCTTCTCGCCGTCAGCCGGTTAATCCTGACAACGTCAACGAGGATTGGCAGGATGATGCGAATGAGCCCATTGGTATTGGTGCTCGCCGTTCGCCAGAAGCCGCCGATGCTGTTGCATCCGATGTGACTGACCCTCCTGCCACTACCTCACAGGATCCCGCAGAAGCGGAAGTTCTGGTTGCTGTCGCAACAGCGGGTACAGATGACACTGCTCCTGAACCGAAGGAAGAGGCTCGCTGATGTCTGCATTCATCGAATTCGATGCGCTTCTCGCTGTTGTGGTTGCGGGAATTGTTCTTGGCGCTGGGTTACCTACATTGTTCGCGTTGGGGGTGCGAGCCTTCACCCCGCAGACCACACCTAGTGGCGATGTTGTTGCGATATCGGTTGGGCGTAAAGCCTGGGGTGTCGTGTGCTTTGGTGTGTGTATTGGTGCGATTGTTGCCGGTGTTTTGTTTCTGGCAGCAGGAGGCCATGCGTAGGTCTTTGTGTCGTTGTCAGTGGGCAATCCACCCACTGAGATGACTAGTTGTTGGTTGCTCTCGATGTGGCGTGGAGTTCAGGTCGTTCTGAACTCCACGCCACTTTTGTTTATGGGGGCAAGAGTATTCGATGCTGTCCCACGGAAGAATCGCCGATGCGCGATCAAAGCATTGCGCGGATCACATTATTGAGCACATCGGGCGGTCACCCTAAAATCCCTTGTGAGGGCACATTTTCATTGGCGAATCGTTGTGTTTTGGCGTTTGTTGCGTTGTGGGGTTGGGGTGTTGTAGTGTTGTTTCTCGGCCCGCTTGGCGGGTTGTTCTTGGCCTTGTGTGTGGGTTTTTGCTGGTTGGTGTTGGGCTGTTGTTGTGTGACTGTGTGTCACACACGGGGTTTGCATCGCTGGTGAGGTTCTGGTAGGGTTGAGAAGTTGCCTTAGCGGCGGGATTGGCCGGGTTTTTGGTTGGTTTCGCGTGGTGGGTTTGTTGTTTGTTATCTCAATAGTGTGTTTGTTTTGTAGAGTTTGTTTGTGGTTTTCTGGCTGCTATTTGTTGGTGGTTGGGGGATCGTTTTTATTCAATTTTGCGATGACTGCTTTTGTGGTTGTTGTGGGGTTGGGATTTTCTTTGTATGGATGAAGGCTG
>NZ_AUHN01000010.1 GCF_000423205.1 Jonesia quinghaiensis DSM 15701 | reverse complement strand
TGAAGGCACCCACCAGACCAGTGGGTTGATAGGCCGGATGTGGAAGCGAGGACTAACGACTCGTGGAGCTGACCGGTACTAATACGCCAACCACTAACACACACACAAAACACCGCAAGAACCCTGCTCATATCACACGTCCACTACCCGGTCCACAAACCACAACCCCAAACCACACCACACTCTTCCAGACACACGTGCTTAAGGTTTCGACGATTTTGCGGCTGTCACAGCGGCAGGGAAACGCCCGGTCCCATCCCGAACCCGGAAGCTAAGCCTGCCAGCGCCGATGGTACTGCACCCGACAGGGTGTGGGAGAGTAGGACACAGCCGCAACCACATTATCGCAGGGCCCCCAACACCACACGTGTTCGGGGCCCTCACCATTACCCCCACGGTAGACAGGCACACAGTCATGTGCGCGACACCCAAGCCACGGCCACAGACCACACGGGGGCACCCCCAGTACGCCCGGTACGCACACGACAGACCCTCCAGGCCACAGTGGCACGCGCAAACCGCAGGCAAGTGCGCGACGACCACAGCCAAGAACGTTGGAAACTGAACAACAACCTTGCGGCGAGCAACTAGACTAGTTCTATGTCCACTATTTCCCGTGATGAGGTCGCGCGCGTTGCTGCACTTGCACGCATCGAGCTGCGCCCAGAAGAAGTTGACCGCCTAGCTGGTGAGCTCGACGTCATCGTGAACGCTGTGGCGCAGGTGAGCGAAATCGCCACGCCAGACGTTCCTGCCACGAGCCACCCCATTCCATTGACCAACGTGTTCCGTACTGACGAACCGACTGCTCCCCTCGACAGGGAGAAAGTCATGGCCGCAGCACCATCCAGTGAAGACGGCAAATTCCTCGTACCGCAAATCCTCGGGGAGGAATGACATGACAAACATCATCAAACTTTCAGCCAATGACATTGCTGAAAAACTCAATTCAGGTGAGCTCACCTCAGTAGAAGTGACACAGGCGTTCCTTGATCGAATCGCAGCTGTCGACGGAACAATCAACGCCTTTGTAACAGTCACTGCTGACGATGCACTCACAACAGCACGCGAAGTAGACGAACTACGGGCGCAGGGAGCAACACTGCACCCACTTGCTGGTGTACCAATCGCCATCAAAGACGTTGTAGTCACTGACGGTGTGCAAACAACCGCAGGATCAAAAATGCTCGAAGGGTGGATCCCACCTTACGATGCCACCCTGGTTGAGAAGATTAAAGAAGCAAAACTTCCCATCCTTGGAAAAACCAACATGGACGAGTTCGCGATGGGATCCTCCACCGAACACTCCGCATACGGCAACACCCTTAACCCGTGGGACACCGACAGGATCCCAGGTGGGTCAGGCGGTGGATCAGCCGCAGCTCTCGCCGCTTTCGAAGCTCCTTTAGCAATTGGAACTGACACAGGTGGTTCCATCCGTCAGCCCGGCGCAGTCACAGGAACAGTTGGTGTGAAACCAACATACGGCTCAGTGTCACGCTATGGCTTGATCGCTATGGCCTCATCTTTGGACCAAGCTGGTCCAGTCACCAGGACCGTTGTCGACGCGGCTCTCCTTCACGAACTTATCGGTGGGCACGATCCCAAAGACTCCACCTCACTACCGGACCCAGCAGAAGGCTATGTCGCCGCAGCGCAGCAAGGGCTAACGGGTGACCTTACAGGTGTGCGCATCGGGATTGTGAAAGAGCTGACTGGTGAGGGTTACCAGCCAGGTGTGCAAGCGCGATTCGAAGAATCAATCAACACGTTGCGTGCAGCAGGAGCGGAAATCGTTGAGGTTTCCTGCCCGTCCTTCACATCGGCGTTAGCGGCGTACTACCTGATTATGCCCGCCGAAGCATCGTCAAACTTGGCTAAGTTCGACGGCATGCGGTTCGGTCTACGCGTTGAACCAACAGAAGGCCCTGTCACCGCAGAGCGGGTCATGGCTGCCACACGTGGAGCGGGGTTCGGCGATGAAGTGAAACGACGCATCATCATTGGAACATACGCGTTGTCTTCGGGCTACTACGACGCTTACTACGGTTCTGCGCAAAAGGTTCGCACCTTGATCCAGCGCGACTTCACAGCCGCTTTTGAAAAAGCTGATGTTTTGGTGTCACCAACATCCCCCACAACAGCCTTCAAATTCGGTGAAAAACTTGATGACCCCCTAGCGATGTACCTCAATGACATCGCAACAATTCCAGCGAACCTTGCTGGCGTACCAGGGATGTCCATACCGAACGGCCTGTCAGATGACGGCATGCCAGTAGGTTTCCAGATCCTCGCACCGATTCGAGAAGACGCTCGCATGTACCGCATCGGTGCGGCTTTGGAGTCAGCTCTCGAAAAGCAGTGGGGCGAACCCCTCATCAACCGTGCGCCAGAACTGGAGGCTCAAGCATGAGCGTAGAAGCCGTTGACCTTGTTGCCTACGACGAGGCTGTGACACAGTATGACCCCGTCATCGGTATTGAAGTGCACGTTGAACTTGGCACAAAAACCAAAATGTTCTGCTCTGCTGAGGTCGAATTTGGTGGAGAACCCAACACACAAGTGACCCCCGTTTCGCTAGGGCTTCCAGGGGCGCTTCCCGTTGTTAACGGCACTGCTGTTGAGTCCGCTATCAAAATTGGTCTTGCATTGAACTGCACCATTGCAGAGTCATGCAGATTTGCGCGCAAGAACTACTTCTACCCGGACGTTCCAAAAAACTTCCAAACATCGCAGTATGACGAACCCATCGCGTTTGATGGGTATCTCGATGTTGAACTAGATGACGGTGAGATCTTCCGTGTGGAGATCGAACGGGCACACATGGAAGAAGACGCCGGGAAAAATACGCACGTTGGTGGTTCAACTGGGCGTATTCACGGTGCCGAGTACTCACTTGTTGACTACAACCGTGCCGGAATTCCTCTTGTGGAAATCGTGACGCGGCCAATCGAAGGGGCCGGTACCCGCGCACCTGAGGTTGCCCGCGCCTATGTGCAAACACTGCGTGACATCTTCCGGGCGCTTGATGTTTCAGAGGCTCGCATGGAACGCGGAAACGTCCGCGCTGATGTGAACCTGTCGCTGCGGCCGACACCGCAGTCTCCACTCGGTACTCGCACAGAGACAAAAAACGTCAACTCGTTCCGTTCCATTGAGCGTGCCGTGCGCTACGAGGTGCAACGCCAAGCAGCGCTCCTCAATGACGGAAAGAGCATCACCCAGGAGACTCGTCACTGGCATGAAGACACAGGTGTAACCACCGCTGGGCGTGTGAAATCTGACGCTGAAGACTACCGGTACTTCCCTGAACCTGACCTCGTGCCTGTGGAACCAAGCCGTGCATGGGTTGAAGAACTTCGTGCGACGCTGCCAGAACTTCCCGCAGTTAAGCGCCGCCGGTTGCGTGAAGAGTGGAACTACAGCGACGTTGAAATGCGTGACGTTGTCAACGCTGGCGCTCTTGAGCTCATTGAAACCACCGTTGCCGGGGGCACAAGCCCAGCAGCTGCACGCAAGTGGTGGATGGGGGAACTAGCGCGCTACGCCAAAGACAACGAGATTGACCTGGCGACAGTACCAGTGACTCCGGCTCACATCGCAGAGTTGCAACACCTCATTGATGAGAAGAAAATCAATGACAAGATCGGCCGTCAAGTGCTTGAGGCTGTACTTGCTGGTGAAGGAACTCCTGCGCAGATTGTGTCAGACAAGGGCCTGGAGATCGTTTCCGATGATGGTCCACTGTTGGAGGTCATTGATCAGGTACTTGCTGATCAGCCAGACATTGTGGAGAAGGTCCGTTCCGGGAACATGGGGCCAATCGGTGCCATTATTGGTGCAGTCATGAAGGCAACCCGCGGTCAAGCAGATGCTGGCCGTGTACGTGAGCTCGTTCTCGAACGTATTCGCTGATCATGATCGGTCCGCGTTTAACCGGTGAACTTGTTGCCCTGCGTCCCGTGGAAACACGGGACGCAGGGCCACTGGCTATTGCCGTCGCAGATGCTGAAACTCGACGCCTTACCGGCACAGTTGCGACATTCACCGAAGAGGGCATCCTTCAGTGGATTGAGTCAACAACTGAGGCGCCGGATCGTGTGGACTTCGCGATGACTTCTTTGATGCCTCTCAGCGATGGTTCAGTGAGTGATCAGTGCATTGGCGAGATTGTCATCAACGAGATTGATCACCATGTTCGCAGCGCTAATTTGCGGCTCCAGTCATTGCCGCAGTACCGCGGACGCGGTTATGGGCGTGAAGCGATCTCATTGGTGATGGGGTATGCCTTTGCTCCTGCCCCACAGGGGTTGGGGCTACACCGGTTGTCGTTGGAGGTTCTTGACATTAACCCACGTGCCCGGATGCTCTATGAATCCTTGGGGTTTACCCAAGAGGGAGTGTTGCGGGAAGCTGCTCGCGATGGTGATGGCTGGTGCGATGTCATCGTGATGAGTGTCCTAGAGGACGACTTCACGGAATAGCTCGCTCTGTTAACGATGCCCCGGAGACTACTAGTCTCCGGGGCATCGTGCTGTGTTGTGTGGATGGGTTCCCTGATGGCCGTGGTCTGCTAGCCAAGAAGCGAGAATGTGATGGGCGCCATAGACTCTTGATATGACTTCTACACCGAATCCAGATGCTCCCCAGGCACCCCGTTCACCTCTCAAGCCTCGGTCGTGGCAGGTAACTGATGGGTTAGAGGCAACTGCCTCGCGGGGGATGCTGCGGGCTGTGGGGCTTGGCGACGAAGATTTCGCGAAACCCCAAATTGGTGTCGCGTCGTCGTGGAATGAAATCACTCCTTGTAACTTGTCGTTAGATCGACTCGCTCAAGCTGTGAAAGAGGGCGTTCACAGTGGAGGCGGTTACCCACTGGAGTTTGGCACGATCTCCGTCTCAGATGGCATCTCCATGGGGCATGAGGGCATGCACTTTTCGTTGGTGTCTCGCGACGTCATTGCCGACTCCGTGGAAGTGGTGATGCAAGCTGAACGCCTTGATGGTTCTGTGCTGCTTGCAGGGTGTGACAAGTCTTTACCTGGGATGCTCATGGCAGCGGCCCGCCTTGATCTCGCGAGCGTGTTTCTCTATGCGGGCACAATCATGCCGGGATGGGTGGAACTCACTGATGGAACGCAAAAAGATGTCACCCTTATTGATGCTTTCGAAGCCGTGGGGGCATGTGCTCGAGGCCTTATGTCGCGTGAGGATGTAGACCGTATTGAGCGGGCAATCTGTCCGGGTGAGGGTGCGTGCGGTGGAATGTATACCGCAAACACTATGGCGTCAGTGGCTGAAGCTCTCGGTATGTCTCTCCCTGGTTCAGCGGCCCCGCCAAGTGCTGACCGGCGTCGTGACATGTTTGCCCGTCGTAGTGGGGAAGCGGTCGTTGCGATGTTGGAACAGGGGATTACCGCTCGTGACATTATGACGAAGCCGGCATTTGAGAATGCCATTGCGGTTGTCATGGCTTTGGGGGGTTCTACTAACGCCGTGTTGCACCTTCTGGCAATTGCTCATGAGGCAGAAGTTGAGTTGACGTTGGATGACTTCGCACGGGTGTCGGCAAAGGTTCCACACCTTGCTGATGTAAAGCCTTTTGGTCGGTATGTCATGAACGATATTGACCGTATCGGTGGCGTCCCTGTGGTGATGAAGGCGTTGCTGGATGCTGGATTACTGGACGGTGAGTGCCTCACGGTGACGGGCAAGACTGTGGCGGAGAACTTGGCGCAGATCAACCCTCCTGACCCTGATGGAAAGATACTCCGTGCGCTCAAACATCCTATTCATCACACGGGTGGAATCACGATTTTGCATGGCTCGCTTGCCCCTGATGGTGCTGTGGTGAAATCTGCTGGGTTTGATGAAGCAGTGTTTGTGGGCACGGCGCGGGTTTTTGATCGCGAGCGTGCTGCGATGGATGCTTTGGAGGACGGGACTATCACGGCTGGTGATGTTGTGGTGATCCGCTATGAAGGGCCTAAGGGTGGGCCTGGCATGCGGGAGATGCTAGCGATTACGGGGGCAATTAAGGGCGCTGGGCTTGGGAAGTCAGTGCTACTCGTAACGGATGGTCGCTTTTCTGGTGGCACAACAGGTTTGTGTGTGGGGCATATTGCGCCAGAGGCAGTGGATGGCGGGCCTATTGCTCTTGTTGAGGACGGCGATCAGATTCGCCTTGATGTTGAGCAGGGAACGTTGGATCTTCTGGTTGACGATGCGATACTTGCGCAGCGCCGCGAAGGTTACGTGTCGCTACCGCCTCGATATACTCGCGGGGTTCTGGCCAAGTACGCCAAATTAGTGGGTTCTGCGTCCCAAGGCGCTGTCCTCGGGTGATGGGGCACGCAGTCGCGTCGCATCGAAAAGTGAGACGATTGTCTACGATGTGAGACGATGGCGGGGTGGGGTGACATCCCCTGATGCAGGGCGTAGTCTGCATATATGCGTTCGACAATTCTTCTTGTAGTACTTTAGCGCGTTGGCAAAGCCGACTGACTAGAGTCGATTGTCAACGCGCGGATCCTCCCAGACACCTCACCCGGTGCGGGGGGTTTTTTCATGTCAGCGCCCAGTCGCTGACATCCGTTCTTGGCTCAGAAGGCCGAGAGCACATCGACGGACACGGCGAGGTTCACGCCT
This sequence comes from Jonesia quinghaiensis DSM 15701, assembly GCF_000423205.1. Lineage (GTDB taxonomy): Bacteria > Actinomycetota > Actinomycetes > Actinomycetales > Cellulomonadaceae > Jonesia > Jonesia quinghaiensis. Next base: position 332,371 of record NZ_AUHN01000010.1, on the reverse strand, counting down.
CGTTAGCACTCGTCCCGACCAGCTTGACCAGCAGCCGGCAATAGCAGTCAACCAATGAACAGGAGAACTTGATGGTTCAGGCCAACAAGCAGGCACCGAAGCCGCAGGCTTCTAAGCCGGCTCCCAGCCCAGCCGCCCTGGCGCGGCCTGCGCACAGTGCACCAGTGTCGTATGAGTGCACCGGTGCCGAGTCGATTGTGCGGTCTCTCGAAGCGGTCGGTGTCGACACGGTCTTCGGTATTCCCGGTGGTGCGATTCTGCCCACTTATGACCCTTTGATGGATTCCAAAAAAGTCCGTCACATTCTTGTCCGTCACGAGCAAGCTGGAGGCCACGCCGCGTCCGGGTACGCTCACGCAACCGGCCGTGTTGGCGTGACGATGGCAACCTCAGGCCCAGGTGCCACAAACCTGGTTACCCCCCTTGCCGATGCAAATATGGACTCCATCCCCATGGTCGCGATCACTGGGCAGGTGGGTGCGTCACTGATCGGAACTGACGCATTCCAAGAGGCCGACATTGTCGGCATCACCTTGCCAGTGACGAAACACAACTTCCTCGTGACCGACCCCGCAGACATTCCGCGCACGATCGCCGAGGCATTCCACATCGCTCAGTCTGGGCGCCCAGGCCCAGTGTTGGTGGACATCGCAAAATCTGCGATGCAAAGCCAAACACGCTTTGACTGGCCACAAGATGTGAACCTTCCTGGTTACCACCCGGTGACAAAACCTCACTCCAAGCAAATCCGCGAAGCTGCACGCCTCTTGGCGTCCGCGCGCAAACCAGTGTTGTATGTCGGTGGTGGAATTATCCGATCAGGCGCAGCAGCTCAGTTGCGTAAACTGGTGGACCTTTCAGGTGCAGCAGTTGTCACCACATTGATGGCACGTGGAGCACTGCCTGACAGTCACCCACAAAACCTCGGTATGCCAGGTATGCACGGCACGGTCCCAGCCGTTGCCGCACTGCAGAAAGCAGACCTCGTTGTTGCGTTGGGTGCGCGATTCGATGACCGCGTGACAGGGCGGCTCGACTCTTTCGCGCCACTGGCGACCATCGTGCATGCAGATATTGACCCGGCAGAAATTGGTAAAAACCGTGCCGTAGATGTTCCGATTGTGGGAGACCTGAAAGAGGTCATCGACGATCTGCTACCCGAACTTGCTAAGGAACACGAGAAGAACGGCAAGCCTGATATTGAGGGCTGGTGGCGTCAGATTGACTCGTGGCGTGAAACCTACCCGCTGGGTTACACCGAAACAGACGATGGTCTCCTCGCGCCGCAGTTTGTGATTTCACGGCTCTCGGAAATCTCAGGACCTGAGTCCATTTATGTTGCAGGTGTTGGGCAGCATCAAATGTGGGCGTCGCAGTTCATTCGCTATGAGCGGCCAAATTCGTGGATCAACTCTGGTGGTTTGGGAACCATGGGGTTCTCCATACCGGCAGCAATGGGAGCCAAAGTGGGGTCGCCAGACCGCACAGTATGGGCAGTAGATGGTGATGGCTGTTTCCAAATGACAAACCAAGAACTGGCAACCTGCGCCATCAATGACATCCCGATCAAGGTTGCGCTGATCAACAACTCATCACTGGGTATGGTGCGCCAGTGGCAAACGCTGTTCTACAACGAACGGTATTCCAATACTGATTTGCACACCGGGCACGGAACCAAACGGATCCCTGACTTCGTGAAACTCGCAGACGCCTACGGGTGTGAAGGTATTCGAGTGGAACGTCTTGATGAGGTCGATGCGGCAATTAAACGCGCCGAGGAAATCAATGACCGTCCCGTGGTCATTGACTTCAACGTGTCACGGAACTCCATGGTGTGGCCGATGGTGGCAACAGGCGTGGCCAACGATGACATTCAATATGCCCGTGGAATTTCGCCCGCGTGGGATCGCGAAGAGTAGAGAGAGGAACCACAGTAATGTCACGCCATACCCTTTCTGTGCTCGTGGAAAACAAGCCCGGTGTGTTGACCCGAATTGCTGGGCTTTTCGCCCGACGCGCCTTCAACATTTACTCCCTAGCGGTCGGTCCAACGGAACACGAAGAGCTCTCCCGAGTGACTGTTGTTGTTGACGTTGACGAACTGCCGTTGGAGCAGGTGACAAAACAACTCAACAAACTTGTGAACGTCATCAAGATTGTTGAACTAGAAGCCGGAAACGCCGTGCAGCGCGAGCTGATGCTCATTAAAGTAAAAGCAGACCATTCATCTCGTTCAGGTGTTCTCGAAATTGTGAACCTGTTCCGTGCGCATGTGGTTGATGTTGTCCCAGACACCGTCGTCATTGAAGCCGTAGGAAACCCGGACAAGCTTGACGCACTATTGAACGCGCTAGAGCCATATGGCATCCGCGAGATTGTGAAATCAGGGGCGATCGCTGTTGCCCGTGGTTCACGGTCCATGACTGACCGCGCTTTGGACCGTTCCTCGCGCGTTAACTAACGACACATAGACTCACAACAATTCACTGACCCTAAGGAGAATCCGGTGGCTGAACTTTTTTACGACGACGATGCTGACCTCTCGATCATCCAGAACAAAAAGGTCGCTGTCATTGGCTACGGTAGCCAAGGCCACGCCCACGCCCTGAACCTTCGCGACTCCGGTGTGGACGTTCGTGTTGGTCTGCGCCCAGGTTCCGCATCTGCGGAAAAGGCAACTAACGAAGGTTTGACAGTCCTCCCTGTTGGTGAGGCTGTGAAGGAAGCTGACGTCGTTGTCATCCTCACCCCTGACCAGGTGCAGCGCACCGTGTACTCCGAAGAGATTGCACCTAACCTCAACGAAGGTGCGGCACTGGTGTTCGGTCACGGATTCAACATCCGCTTCGGCTACATCACCCCAGAAGCTGGCCACGACATCCTCATGGTTGCCCCTAAGGGTCCAGGTCACTTGGTGCGCCGCGAATACGTTGACGGCCGTGGTGTGCCAGTCATCGTTGCTGTTGAGCAAGACGCTTCAGGTGGCGCGTGGGACCTCGCACTGTCCTACGGCAAAGCCATTGGTGGTCTACGGGCCGCTGGTATCAAGACCACATTCACTGAAGAGACCGAAACTGACCTGTTCGGTGAGCAGGCAGTGCTGTGCGGTGGTGCTTCCCAGCTGGTTCAGTACGGTTTCGAGGTCCTCACCGAAGCTGGCTACCAGCCTGAGGTTGCCTACTTTGAGGTGCTGCACGAGCTGAAACTCATCGTTGACCTCATGTGGGAAGGTGGCATCGCCAAGCAGCGTTGGTCAGTGTCTGACACTGCAGAATACGGTGACTACGTCTCAGGCCCACGTGTTATCACCCCTGAGGTGAAAGAAAACATGAAGGCTGTTCTTGCTGACATCCAAAACGGTGCGTTCGCTGACCGGTTCATCAAGGACCAAGAAGCAGGCGGGCAAGAGTTCAAGGAACTGCGTGCCAAGGGTGAAGCGCACCCCATCGAAGCAACTGGCCGTGAACTGCGCAAGCTGTTCGCATGGAGCAAGCGCAGCGATGACAACACCAACGACTACGTCGAAGGCAGCGTTTCTCGCTAAATAGCACCGCGTCTCACCGAAGGCCCGTACTTCCTCTCTCACGGGGGAGTGCGGGCCTTCGACATGAAGAAATTCAGTCGTTATGCAACTCAGTGCACTGTTAGGGTGCCTGCATGGTGCGTATGACGTGGGGTGAGTTACCGAAAGAAGCGGTGGCCTTTGTTGAGGCGATGTTGGGCGGGTCGGTTGTCTGGACGCAGAGTCAGCCGGGTGGTTTCTCGGTGAGTGTCGCCTCCAGGGTGCGCACTTATACAGGGGTGAGTGGCTTTGTGAAGGCTGTTGCGCGTGCAGTTGACTCGGATACCTATGACTTACTCGTCCGCGAACGAGAGGTGATGGGTGGTCTTCCATCTGTTGTTCCGGTTCCACGATTACGGGGATGGCGTGATGCTATTGGTCGAGCTCACTGGATTGTCTTGGTGTTCGACGACATTGAAGGGCTAGCTCCGGAAGGATTGGGCGACGCCGAGAAAGTGTTAGACGCCATCGCTGTTCTTCCGCCTGCTGCGGGCGCGTTGGCAGAATTGCCAGATGCTGGTGACGAGTTGAGTCCGGCATTCTCGTTGTGGCGTAAAGTCCCAGCAAACTGCGCCGCGTTGGCCGGATGGGCTGTCAGCGATGTGGCTAAGGTTTATGAGTTGGCTGAATCTGCGGTTGATGTTGTTCGCGGGGACCACATAGTTCACAATGACCTGCGCTTAGACAACGTATTGATCGATGAAACAGGCAAGGTGTGGCTTGTTGATTGGCCCCACTGCGTTCAAGGCTCTCCCATGTATGACGGGTTGATGTTTGTTGTTGATTGTTTGCGGAATGATCCGTTGTTTGACGTTGACCAAGCGCTCATGCATGATCTTTTCTTCTCGGTCCCTGACCGGGATATTGATGCCGTTTTGGCTGGTTTCGCTGCGTACTGCGTATACATGGCTGAACAACCTAGTCCGCCAGGTGCGCCCCATGTAAGAGAGTTTCAGCGAGACACAGCAAAGATGTTGCTGGATCTGCTGCAGAGGCGATGGAACGTGTGACCGCATCGTGAAACTGCCATCCCGCTTCGTGGACAACGCGGGTAGTCTGTTGCTATGACGCAGAACATCAACTTGGCAGTCGTCGCAGGGGACGGCATCGGCATCGAGGTAGTTGAACAAGGGCTCGCTGCGCTTGACGCAGCGCTGACAGGGACAGGCGTTTCCGTTGCTCCCACTGAGTTCAACCTTGGTGCAAAACGCTGGCACGAAACAGGCGAAACCCTCACTGACGAGGACCTCAACGCCATCCGCACTCATGATGCGATCCTCCTGGGAGCAATTGGTGACCCCACTGTGCCATCAGGTGTTCTAGAACGCGGTCTGCTCCTCAAACTCCGATTCTCGCTTGACCACTACGTGAACCTGCGCCCAGGGAAACTCTACGAAGGTGTGACCTCGCCCCTCGCGCACCCAGGCGACATCGACTTCCTCGTCGTTCGCGAAGGAACCGAAGGTCCTTATGTCGGTAACGGCGGCGCGATTCGTGTCGGCACACCACACGAGGTCGCCAACGAGGTGTCAGTGAACACCGCATTCGGTGTGGAACGTGTTGTACGTGACGCCTTCACCCGCGCCGCCGCCCGGGAACGCAAACACCTGACCTTGGTGCACAAACACAATGTCCTCGTGCACGCAGGGCACTTGTGGCGCCGGACAGTGGAGCGCCTCAACGAAGAGTTCCCTGAGGTCACAACCGACTACCTGCACGTCGATGCAGCCACAATTTTCCTCACGACGAACCCGTCGCGATTTGATGTCATAGTCACCGACAACCTGTTTGGTGACATCCTCACAGACCAAGCTGCCGCAATCACCGGTGGCATCGGGCTAGCGGCATCGGCCAATATCAACCCCGACCGCACCGCGCCATCCATGTTCGAGCCTGTTCACGGCTCTGCCCCAGATATTGCAGGCCAAGGGAAAGCAGACCCCACAGCGACAGTGCTTTCTGTAGCGCTCATGCTGGATCATTTGGGCTACGGCGAGCAAGCGCGCCGTGTTGAATCTGCTGTTGCCGCGGACCTCGTTGAGCGTGGGACAACCACGCGGTCAACCGCTGAAGTTGGGCAAGCCATTACCGACCGAATCCGCGGATAAGTACCACAACGGTAATGTTGTTGTGTGTCGGCGAGCGTTCGTTCGCCGACACACTCACACCTGACGTGGGTGCCTGTGGCAGTGACGTGGGAGGCTCGGCTTCTATAATGAGACCATTGCGCGTTCCCCAGTGGGGGAGCGCCCCGGGTCGTCAGTTGAAAGGCCGAAAACATGAGCTCAACGCTCGACAAGAACACTCGTTCCCTCGATGAACTGGTTGCTGACTTCGATGTGGTGACGTCAGACTCACCGGCATCCGTGGCAGACCGGGAAGCGCTGAAAGCAAAACCAAAGTTTGGCACCGTGTTCACTGATCACATGTCACGGGTTTCGTGGACCGCCGCTGACGGTTGGACCAACCGGCGCGTCGAAAAATATGGCCCACTGTTGATGGACCCAGCTGCCGCAGTGCTGCACTACGGCCAAGAAGTTTTTGAAGGACTCAAAGCCTACAAACACGCTGATGGTTCCGTGTGGTCATTCCGACCAGAACAAAATGCCATGCGCTACGCGCGGTCGGCGCACCGTCTTGCACTCCCCGAATTGAGCGCGGATGATTTCCTCGCGTCTGTGGCGGCTCTTGTGCGCACAGATATTGACTGGATCCCCACAGGGGACGAGGCGAGCCTGTACCTGCGCCCGTTCATGTTTGCCTCCGAGGCGTTCCTTGGGGTTCGCCCATCACTTGAGGTAGAACACCTCGTTATTGCTTCCCCCGTGGGACCATACTTCGCTGGTGGAGTGAAGCCAGTCAGCATTTGGATTTCACAGGAATTCGCCCGTGCGGGTAAGGGCGGTACTGGCGAGGCGAAATGCGGTGGCAACTATGCGGCGTCTTTGCTTCCTCAACGTGAAGCGGCGAAAGATGGCTTCGATCAGGTCTGCTTCCTTGATGGAGCACCTGAGCCAGCCATTGAAGAGCTTGGTGGCATGAATGTGTTCTTCGTGCACAGCGACGGCAGTGTTGTCACCCCGAAATTGTCTGGGTCAATCCTGCAGGGTGTGACACGAATGTCGATCATCCAATTGCTTGTTGACCGTGGGATTGAGGTGCACGAACGCCGGGTAACTTTGGCCGATCTGCGCACAGATCTTGAATCCGGTCAGATTGTTGAAGCGTTCGCCTGTGGCACGGCAGCAGTGGTGACGCCGATTGGTCGGCTCGCTGACGGCACCTTCGACGTGACAATCAACAACGGTGAACCAGGCGCTCTCACCATGGATGTGCGGGCTGAACTCACTGACATTCAGAATGGTCGCCGCGAAGACCGCCACGGGTGGATGACCCGCCTGGCATAAAGGCAGACGGAAGCACGTAGGGCTTCCCGTTGTGCACGCTAGGGCACAGTAACGCAAGGGCGGGGCTGCGGAACATTGTGTTCCGTAGCCCCGCCCTTAGTGCGTGCACGTGGCACTTAGGTTCTTGCGTGGTGTGGCGGCCTGGTTTAGGTAGATTCCATGGCGATGCGTGCGTGACGTTGACCAATCAACGAACCAATAACCGGGCTGAGCGCCAAGGGCAAGACAACGGCAATCAGTGTGGGATAAGACGGCAGCCAGGCGGCAACACTGACAGGATCACCTTGGTTGTACTCGGCGCGGTAGTACATCAGGATCACACCGGTCAACGTGCCAAGAACTAATGCAAACCCGGCTGACACTGCGGCTATATAAACAGCCCGGAACACGTCAATGCGGCGTAGCTCGTGAGGGTTGAGTCCCTGCCGTGACAACGGTGCACGGCTCAGCGCTATCTCATCTCGAGAAAGCAATCCGGAGTAGGTGATGACCAAAACCGAAACCACAGAAATCGGCAGTGCAAAGGCATAAGTAACCAGTCTGATGTACTCGCCCGCCGGTCCCATCATTTGTCCCTCTGTGTCATGTTGCTGAGCAACAGAGTTAAAGACAACGCCTATTGTCATAAGGAGAGCCAAGGGTAAAACCGAGTGTGCAGTCACGATGGGGCGGGCCGCGAGTTCCCGGGCGGCATACCTTTGGGGTAGCGACTTGTCTTGGGATAGCCGCTCGATACCGCGAATAGCTGTGGGTATCGTGAGATATGCGCCAATGAGAAGGAAAACCCCACCGAAGGCTAGCCCCAACAGCGGTTGTGATACCAAGGGGGGCGTAGCTGCATTCGATCTCAGGTGAGCGGCACCCGGGGCCGAGCGTTGTGGCGGAGACAAACATTAAAGCAAAGGCGGCGAGTATGAGCGTCGGGCCCGCAACGGTAAGGACAAGATAACTCGCGTGTGAACGGTTTTTACTCCTGAAACCTCCCTCCATTGCGCTGGGATTATGGATGTGCTCAATAGGAGCGTTAACCGTCAAACGGGTGTAGAGAGATGCGGCCACAGCTGGGATGAGCGTAGTGATGAACGCTCCAAGTACAGAAAACACGATGATATAGAGATACGCATGGGTATGTGCGATTCCTTGCCACCCAAGATATGGGTTACTCCTGTGGAAAAGAACGGCGTTGCCTGTGATAGCGAAAATAGCCACGACACTGCCGATGAGCAGCGCAGGAACTAGACGACTCAGTAACATGGTGCGTTGCCCAGCGCCAATGCGTTGAAGTTGTGTTAACTCAATGGTGCGGCGGCGGTGACTTCGAGCATAGAGCGGAAACGACAGCACCATGACGACGGTGAGTAACCCTAAGGCATAGAGTATGGATACTAATGACCAGCTCCATACAGGGTTTAATGCGTCTGCATCAGCGCGGAGGTCGAACGCTTCAAGTGCTAACGAGGGATTCTCCCCAACGGTCGCAGCCCGAAGCCCCCATCACCGGCTTCAGCTGTTAGAGGGATGACTAAGTTGAGTGTTTGAGAATCGGTGAGCCGGCCAGAAGGGAGTAGATAGAGTAATTCTTGCGGCTGTTGGGCGGCAAATTCAGAGTGCTTCGAGGAATCGTCCGGTGGCCAGTCGTCGCTGAGTGTTTGCGGGCGTTCGGACTTCTCCACTATTCCCACATTATGTGAAAACAGAATGTCACCTGTTAAGCGTTGTATTGTGGGGGTGAATGCGCCCACAACGGTGTAAGGGCTGGTATTAACACCGGTGGTGAGCGTGATGGAATCGCCAACCTGCAGTGTGTGTATGTGATCGGATGATGCGTTTCTATACGAGTCGTGGCGACGTACATATGATTCGGGTTTGCTGCTGGCTACCACAATTTCGTTATCTGCTTTCGGGAGCCTACCGGTCTCTAATGTGAAAAGCCCCGACATCTCAGGGCGTGACCAGTCTGCCGCGAGACCTACGATCGACTGATCTATCAGGTAGCCATCTTGCCTTACCGCCGTTGGTTCGTCATTAAGTGTGGCTGTGATTGGGTATGTTGCTATCGCATCTTCAAGAACATCATTGAGTAATGCAAAGTCAGATTCTCCGCTGCCGTAGGGCATGGACCCGTCTAGGTAATCCTCGGTTGAGGTTGGCCGCTCCGAGAAGCTGGCGAATAGGTCAAATGTCGGTGAAGCTGGGTCAGGTGATGACGCATCGAGTGCTGAAAACGTCATACCAACTTCCTGTTGATCCTCGAGGAAACTAGAGGTCCAAGCGATCCGTTGATCAACAAAGAGAGACACAGCGTAGCCGAGAACAATGCTGAGGATGACAATGAGGACACCTGTCGCGATCGGGTTGTTCTTGAGATCGCGCAATCCAAGTTTGATCGCGACAGGTGAGTGTGAGAAGGCACGTTTCATCGTGTCTCACCGCCGAGCAGGGTGGCGGTAGACATACTGGTGCCTGTATCTGAGGTGATTGTTCCGTCTTTGAGGTAGATGACTCGGTCAGCCCATGCAGCGTCACGGGCATCATGGGTGACGAATAGCCCCGTCGCCCCGGCATCAATGTGCGCTCGGATGAGGCGCATGACCTCGTCACCTGCGGCGCTGTCAAGCGCCCCTGTGGGTTCATCGGCGAGGATGATGTCTCTGTGTGATGACAACGCGGCGAGCACTGCGGCGAGTTGCCGTTGCCCGCCCGAAACCTGGTGGGGGAAAAGTTCGCATACGTCACCCAAGCCTTGGTCAGTGAGAAGCAGGCGAGCTTGTTGGCAGGCGCGCCGGGGCCGTTCCCCATTGAGTTCTAGGGGGAGGGCAACGTTCTCTTCCATGGTGAGTGCCTCGATGAGGTTACCCCGCTGGTGGACGGTCCCAAACGATGACCTGCGCAGGGCAGCGCGTTCTGTTGCAGTTGTTCCCCGCAAATAGGTTTGGGCAACAAAAACGTGTCCAGAGTCCGGTGTTGTTATGCCGGAAATAATGTTGAGAAGAGTCGATTTTCCGGCACCGGAAGGTCCCATGATGGCGACTAGTTCCCCGCGGGTGACGCTGAGGTCAACACTGTCGAGGATGACCCGTGTTGTCATACCGTCTGGGTAGGTGTGTGTGTGACGGACTGGAGTTGAATGGCGATGTCACTCACTGGGCATCCCCCTTGCTTGCGTTAATGCTCACTGGTGGGCTAGCAACGTCGGCGGCGTGGGGAGAAGGTTGAAAGGTGGCGGTGTGGGCCGCACCGAGGCCCATAGCAATTCGTGATTCAACGTGGTCGAGCCACCGCAGTTCAGCTTCCAGGGTGAAGATGTAAGAGTCGAGTAGGAGCGACCAGGCGGCGTCGTCCCGGCTCAATGTGGCCATGGGGCCTAGTCGAGATTTGAGACGAGTGTAGTCGCGCAGTGCTGTCAGGGTTTCTGTGCGTTGTGCGCTGACAACAGCAGCGGTGTCAATGTGTGGTGAGGTGACGGCAAGTGCCACTTTAATGGTGACTTCTTGGCGGGTTGGGGTGTTCCTTGGGGCAGCTGAATACCACCACGTGCGTGCCTCTTTTTCACCGGCTTGGGTGATCGTCCAGATTGTTGCGCCGGATTGGTCGGAGTCGCTTTGAGTGGCTAATCCATCGCGTTCGAGGCGTTGCAGTGTTGAGTAGATTTGGGAAATGTTGAGCGGCCAGGTACCGCCTGTCCGTTGTTCGAATTCGCGGCGCACATCGTACCCAGGCAATGGGGTTTCCGTGAGGATGGTGAGCAGTCCGTGTCTGACTGACATGTTCTCTCCTTGGTTGACCAGTGATGTTACTGAGTAACTTGGATGCGCTGGTGTGAGCATGACTCAACCTGTTACTGAGTAACAACACTGGTGCGTGGGCCAATCACTAAACGTGCCGATGCATCGGGCGGGTGAAGAAATCCCTGACTGTGAGACGGGGATTGGCCGTAGTGGACACCGAGCATAGAATGTGGCCTATGGCACTGCAGCAGCTCATTATTTGTTAGCGCGTTCGACTCACCCCGTCGAACGTGCAAACCTCCCATGACCCCATCGGGAGGTTTTTTTGTTGGCAAAGCACACCCAGCCCAGCCAGCAACATCGCCAGCGAGTAACCCTCCAGCGTGTTGATCTGCAGCACAGCCGTTAGCCCCATAGAGCGAAAGTTGAGAAAGACCGTGACCCTCCACGTGTACGACACGACCCTGCGCGACGGTGCCCAGCAAGAGGGGATCAACCTGTCTGTGACAGATAAGTTGGCTATTGCGCCGCTCCTTGACGAGTTGGGTGTGGGGTTCATTGAGGGTGGTTGGCCTGGCGCGGTCCCCAAAGACACAGACTTTTTCGCTCGGGCAGCCAAGGAACTTCACCTCACCAACGCGGTGTTGGCAGCGTTCGGGGCAACCCGCAAAGTTGGGGTGCGCGCTCAAGACGACAAACAGGTCCGCGCTCTTCTCGATTCACAAGCGCCCGTCATCACCCTCGTCGCAAAGTCAGATATTCGCCACGTGGAGCGGGCTCTCAAAACTGATGGCGCCGAAAACCTCGCGATGATCCGTGACACGGTGGCGTTCCTGAAAGATGAAGGACGCCGTGTATTTGTCGATGCGGAACACTTTTTCGATGGCTACCGCTACGACCCGCAGTACTCCACCCAAGCCGTGCTCACCGCGTTTGAAGCAGGCGCTGAGGTTGTGTGCCTCTGCGACACCAACGGAGGGATGCTTCCCACCTGGGTCACCAACATCATCACAGAGCTCCGCGCCCACACTGGTGCTGGGATCCTCGGGATGCACGCCCACAACGACTCGGGTTGCGCAGTTGCCAACACCCTCGCAGCCATTGACGCAGGCGCCGGGCACTTCCAAGGAACAGTCAACGGCTACGGAGAACGAACAGGCAACGTTGACCTCATCACCACCGTGGCGAACCTCGACATCAAGTACGGGCGCCCAGTCCTCAACGGTGGAAGCCTCGATGATGCAACCCGCATTGCGCACGCCATTTCGGAAATCACCAACATTTCCCCCTTTGCGCGCCAGCCCTACGTCGGTGCCAGCGCTTTTGCCCACAAAGCAGGGCTTCACGCATCGGCAATAAAGGTCGACGCCGACCTCTACCAACACATCGACCCAACCCGGGTCGGTAACGACATGCGGATGCTGGTCTCCGACATGGCAGGGCGAGCCTCCATCGAACTCAAAGGCCGCGAACTAGGTTTCGACCTTGCAGGCCAACACGACGTCCTCACCCGCATCACTCAACGAGTAAAACACGCCGAAAAACAGGGCTACACCTACGAGGCCGCCGATGCCTCATTCGATCTCGTTCTGCGTGACGAAGTATCCGGTGGGCTACCCGCATACTTCAGTGTGGAATCATGGCGAGCCATCGTCGAAAATCACGGTGAAACCGGTGACGAAGCAATCGCCGAAGCAACCGTAAAAATCCACGCAGGCGGAGAACGCATCATCATCACCGCAGAAGGAAACGGACCAGTCAACGCACTCGACCAAGCCCTCCGTAACGCTGTCGAACGGATCTACCCCGAGATCGCAAAATTCGAACTCATCGACTTCAAAGTCCGGATCCTCGACCAAGAACAAGGCACCGACGCCATCACCCGAGTACTCATCGAAACAACAGACGGCGTGACCTCATGGTTCACTGTCGGAGTTGGCCCAAACATCCTTGAAGCATCATGGGAAGCACTCACAGATTCCGCAATATACGGGCTCATTCACGCTGGAGTAGACCCCGTCTAACACGGCAAGCATGAGGAACACCACACACCCTCACGGCGTCAGCGGCGTAAGATCGACCATGTGAGAGCAGAGTATAAAGTCCCCGGTGGCAAGCTTGTAGCAGTAGACCTCGACGTGATCGACGGGCACCTCGCCAACGTTCGAATTCACGGAGATTTCTTCCTCGAACCCGACGACGCGCTCGAAGACTTCGACCAGGCACTTACTGGCATGCCTCAAAACGCTAGCTTCACCGAGATGCGCGAAGCGGTTGAGTCAGCGCTCAAACCTGGTGTCACCATGATGGGGTTCTCCCCACGCGACATCGTCGTTGTGGTGCGGCGCGCGCTGGGGTACGCAACAACCTGGGATGACCACACCTTCGACATCATCCACGACACCCCAGAACTACCGCACATGCAGATCGCCCTAGACCAAGCCCAAACAGAAGCAGTCGAACAAGGCCTACGAGGCCCCATGCTGCGCATCTGGGAATGGGGCGGCAACGCCGTCATCATCGGCTCATTCCAGTCCTACCGCAACGAAGTTGACGAAGACGCCGCCCACCGCCACGACGTCACCGTCGTACGGCGAATCTCCGGGGGAGGGGCGATGTTCGTTGAACCAGGCAACACCATCACCTACTCACTCATTGTCCCCGGGTCGCTCGTTGATGGAATGTCCTTTGAAGAGTCCTACAAGTTCCTCGACCAATGGGTCATCGACGCACTAGCCGACGTTGGTATCAACGCTCGCTACGTCCCACTCAACGACATCGCCTCAGAACACGGCAAAATTGCCGGGGCAGCACAAAAACGCCTCGCCGGTGGAACTGTCCTGCACCATGTGACAATGTCCTACAACATTGACGCCGACAAAATGCTTGAGGTACTGCGGATTGGCCGCGAAAAACTCTCCGACAAAGGCACAAAATCAGCCAAAAAACGCGTTGACCCGCTGCGCTCGCAGACCGGTATGACGCGCGAAGACATCATTGAAGCGTTCAAAGCACACTTCCGTTCCCGCTACGCCACACAGGATTCAGTGGTCAGTGATTGGGAACGGAACCGGGCCAAGGAACTCATCGACACTAAATTTGGCACCGAGGAGTGGTTAAAGCGCGTCCCCTAGGGGCCAGTTGAGCGGTGTTTTGGGAGTTGTGGGATCCCCACAGGAAGGCAACCACTTAGTCCACGGCGAGCATCTTTTCGATTTCTTCGCGCGGCTCAATCATCACCACAAAGTCAACGCGCGTGTTCTCGAACTGCTTCTCGCCTTCATCGAGTTTCCGGCGGGTTAGTGTGCCTGCGGCGTCATCGTTGACAGCTACCGTCAACCAGATTTCGTGGTTGGCAGTGCCATCGGGGACCAGCGCCTGAACGTCAGGAGTACCGAGTGAGGCAAGTGTTTGCTCGACAAGGTACGCAACATCGGTGCGGGTTTGTGCGTCCGCGCCGGCTTCCCCGAGGATCACAATATCCGCCCGCAATGCGCTGTTCTCGGTGTCCCAGGTGAAGTGTGGTGCGACCAGGTCAGCACGGGGCGCTAACGTTGTTCCCGATGCTGCTGCTTGAGCTTGCGCTTGGTGTTCTGCTGCTGCCTTCAAGGAGTCCCAGAGGCCAAGCTTTTTGCCGTCAGGGCCAGTGCGGGGAATTTCTGGAAGGCTGACCGCTGCTTCATCTACCTCAGGTGCTGGTGCGGACAGTACCTCGAGGGGCATCGATTTACCAAGGCGTTCACGCAAAATATCTACGGCTTGTTGGCCCAAGGGGGTGATGCTTGTGGTGCCACAATCCACCACGATCTTGACTTGGGCATCGGTAGTCCCAGCGGGGATGCTATCCCCGACCTCTCCTGCTTGTACGGCGTTGACTGTTTGAACAATGGTGGTGGTGAGACGGTCGGCAGCCGTCACAGCCTCTCGGTCAGCCCCGTTAAAGGGAACTGTGAGAACCACAGCATTATCCTGTGGCGACCAGGACTCGGTGACGTTCTCGGGAACCTGGGCTGTGGCTTTACGACGGAAGAAACTCATAACCATAAGGTTAAGCGAGTGTTGGGCGTTCCCCGAACACTGACGTCCCAATTCTCACAATGTCAGCGCCGCAAGCAACTGCGCTTTCTAGGTCATTACTCATTCCCATGGAGAGAACCAGACCTTCACCGTTCCCAGCAATGTGTACTTCTTCGCGTACTCGAGCGAGGGTAATGAAACAGTTGCGCGCGGTGTCAGGGTCGGTGCTGCGCCTGGCGATAGTCATGAAACCTCGCAGAGCGAGGTTGGGGAGTTGGCCAATGTGCTGGGCAAGCGCGGGGGCATCAGCGGGAGTGGTGCCTGATTTTGATGTTTCTCCTGAGGTATTGACTTGAATCATCACGGGGAGCGGTGACTTACCGTCCCACCTGGCGCTAAGTCGCGCGGCGAGTTCAGCGGTGTCAACTGTGTCGATGCTCCCGTCCTTGTGGAGAACTAAAGCGCGGAGTGTGTGGTTGATCTTGTTGGATTGCAGGGGGCCAATAAGGTGTGCAGTGACTTGGAGGTCCTGCAGATCAGGGGCTTTGGCGCTGAGTTCTTGCACCCGGTTTTCACCAATATGAAGGGCCCGGGGTGTGACCTCACCTGCTGCAACAAGGTCACGATGCGCCAAAACCGCTGCACGGATGGTGCCTGACGTTTGTGTTTTAGTTGCCAGCATTAACGCAATAGATACCGGGTTGCGTTCTGCCTTAAGGGCAGCATCGTCGAGTCGCTGATGCGTGGCTCGTAGACGCTGGTGAAGGGGGGTAGGCATGACCACAAGTCTAAAGGTCTGTGGTGGTGCTGTGTGAGCGGTGAAAAGAACTGCGATGGCACCACGACCTGGGTATAGGGTGTGCTTATGCGCACGATTTTGAACATTATTTGGCTAGTGTTGTCTGGTTTTTGGTTGGCGGTGGGGTACGCCTTCGCCGGGCTCATCTGCTGCGTTCTGATCGTGACGATCCCCTTTGGGATCGCTTCGTTCCGAATGGCAAATTATGTGCTGTGGCCCTTCGGGCGTTCTGTAATTGACCACCCAGGTGCCGGTGGTTGGTCCACATTGGGGAACATTATCTGGGTAATCGTTGCCGGGTGGTGGCTAGCTTTAGGTCACCTCACCACAGGTATCGCATTGTGCATCACGATCATCGGGATCCCCATGGGAATTGCCAGCTTCAAAATGATCCCCGTGTCCTTGCTGCCTTTGGGCAAGCAGATTGTTGATTCCCGCACCTTAAACGGATTTGGATACCAGCGATGATCGGTGACGCAATCAGCGGAACTTTCCCGCATTGTGTGCCCACCCTTAACGCACACGGTGTGACTCTGCGAGCACACCGTGAAGAAGACCTAGATCGGATCGTTGAACAGTGCCAAGACGAATTGGCGCAACGCTACGTTCCACTGCCATCGCCGTATTCACTGGCGATGGCGCAAGACTTTTTAAATGGGTACGTGCGCGGCGGGTGGGATACGCGCGCTCGCACTGATTTTGCCGTGGCAGATGACAACGACCGCTACCTAGGCTCTGTCGGGTTACATAGCCACAATGATGACCGCTATGAGGTCGGTTTTGTGTTCCACCCCGATGCACGTGGTCGTGGTTTAGCAACGATTGCGACGCATCGGCTACTGGAATGGGCTTTTGACGACCTTGGTGCGCAGGTTGTTCTGTGGCGGGCCAACGCGTCTAATGAGGCGTCAACTCGGATAGCCACAAAACTTGGCTTCGAACTAAGCACGCCTCTGGTTGGTTGGTTTTACCGTCATGGTGTTTACGACGACGAAGCGATGGGAACCTTGCGGCGGCAACGCTTTGTCGATAATCGGGACGCCACTAAACCTTCGCGATAGCAGCAGTTGTTCCTGAGGTGACTGCTAGGAGATCTGTTGGACTGAGCCCAACATCAAGACCGCGCCGTCCCCCGGACACATACACGGTTTCCACCGTGAGGGCCGATTCATCAAGCACAGTGGGGTGCAGCGTTTTCTGGCCAATGGGTGAGATGCCGCCCACCACGTAACCTGTAGCGCGTTGGGCACTGCCCATGTCGGCCATTGTGGCCTTTTTCCCACCAAGTGCAGCGGCAAAAGCTTTGAGATCAAGGGTGCAATTTACTGGAACAATCCCAACGCACAGTTTCCCATCGACGCTGACCATCAGTGTTTTAAACACGTGGGCTGGGTCTACACCAATAGCATGTGCTGCTTCCAGGCCGTAACCGAGGTTGGTTCGTGGGTCGTGCTCATAGGGGTGCACAGTGTGAGAGATACCTGCAGCGTTGAGCGCCGCAACAGCCGGTGTGCCACCGTGTGCTGCTGATTTTTTGGCCATGATGGTTCCTCCCAAACGGTCAGTGCGTTGCGCTTTCGGTGGGTGCTTGGACGCGCCTGGCACGCCCAAGCGCTGAGTTATTTTTGCCCAACCTCTGTGATGCGTAGAGCGAGTTCCCCGGCTGTGTCACTGGCGTCAAGGTCTACCTGGGCTCGGATGTACCAGTCGTGGTCTTGGCGAGGGTCATCGAGGGTTTGTGTAACAGTCCATAGCCGGTTGTTACCGTCCGTGGACGTTGTGATGGTCAAGAGTTGTGGGCTTCGAGCTTGGGCGCTGATACCGATAGCGTCATCGCCGTGTTCTTCGAACATGGGGTCCAATGCATCAGCCCACTGGTCGCCGTTCCACCCGTCACGCGAGGCTAGCCGATCGAATGCCTCATAGTTTTCCCGTGCGGCTAGTTCGACGCGGTGGAACATGGCGTTACGGATCATTGCAGTGAATACCCGCTTGTTCGCTGTGATGGGTGGCGGAGCGTCATCTTCTAGCACAGAGTCGCTTGCGTCAGATTCCACGTAGGCTTCTGGGTTCGACAGCCGCTCCCACTCGTCAAGAAGGGATGAGTCAACCCCGCGCACCAGGTCCCCCAACCATTCGATGAGGACATCGACGTCTTGTGTGCGATGCTCAGCAGCGACTGTCTGACGCAACGTGCGGTAGGCATCGGCCAAATACCGCAGAACCACACCCTCAGAACGATCAAGTTGATACCGCGAAATGAGTTCGTTGAAAGACGAGGCTGTTTCAAACATTTCACGAACCACCGACTTGGGGGATAGTTCGTGTTCAATGATCCACGGGTTTGACTGCCGGTACATGCGGAAAGCTGGTTCCAGGAGGTCAGCCAAAGGGCGCGGCCACGTGATGTCTTCCAGTTCAGCCATGCGCTGGTCGTAGTCCAGGCCGTCGGCCTTCATCTCTTGGATGGCCATACCCTTAGCAGCGCGCTGCTGCCCATATAGCACGGGGCGTGGGTCATCGAGAGTTGACTCGATGACAGAAACAACATCCACAGCGTGGGTGGGGGAGTTGATGTCCAGGAGGTCCTGAGCGGCCAACGCGAAGGGCGACAGCGGCTGATTCAACGCGAAGTGTTCCGGTAAATCAGTGGTGAGTTCGATGCGCGGTGTCGGTTTATGCCCCACCACACCTGTCACAGGGATAGTTTTTGTGACAATGCCTGCTTGCTTCAGTGACCGGTAGATGCGGAACGTTTGACGGACATGGTCACGTCGGCGAGATTCCGGGTCATGGTTCGCTGTGAGGAGGTGACGCATGGACGCAACCGGGTCGCTGGGGCGACCATCCTCTGTTGTTCGGGCAAGCACATTGAGCACCATGGAGTGAGTAACCGAGAACTGGGATGTGAGGGGTTCTGGGTCCGCGTCACGTAACCGTTCAAACGTGCCTTCAGTCCAGTTCACCGAACCAGCCGGGGCTTTCTTTTTGACGATTTTTTTGATTTTCTTTGGGTCATCGCCCGCTTTGATCAGCGCTTTACGGTTTTCCACAACATGGTCGGGTGCCATCACAAGCACCTCGCCGAGGGTGTCGTAGCCCGCGCGCCCCGCGCGCCCCGCGATTTGGTGGAACTCTCGGGCGGTGAGGTGCCGCATGCGTTCCCCATCGAACTTCACCAGCGACGTGAGCAGCACAGTGCGGATCGGAACGTTGATCCCAACGCCCAACGTGTCAGTCCCACATACAACCTTCAACAGACCCTTTTGGGTGAGGCGTTCAACAACTCGACGGTACTTGGGCAACATTCCGGCATGGTGAACACCAATCCCGTTGCGCAAAAACTTCGAGAGCAACTTACCGAAACCGGACCCGAACCGGAACGTTCCCAGTTCAGCTGCGATCGCTTCCTTTTCAGTTTTGCTTGCCACCTTTGTGGAGAGAAGTGCTTGAGCACGCTCGACCGCATCTTTTTGGGTGAAGTGCACGACATACACGGGGGAGCGGTGCGTGGTGACAAGCTCTTCAATCACGTCAGGCAACGGCTCGATGACGTAAGAAAAATGGAGGGGGACGGGACGCTCGGCGCCACTTACCTCGACAACGTCACGCCCGGTGCGGGCGCTGAGGTCTTCCTGGAAGAAAGACGTGTCTCCCAAGGTCGCGGACATCAACAAAAATTGAACGCGCGGAAGTTCTAGGAGAGGAACTTGCCACGCCCAGCCACGTTGCGGGTCGGCGTAAAAGTGGAACTCATCCATGACTACCTGGTCAACGTCAGGGTCGTGCTCGTCAACGCCACCTTGCCGAAGCGCCTGATTAGCGAGGATTTCGGCTGTGCAACAGATGATGGGGGCGTCAGGGTTCACTGCAGAATCACCGGTCATCATGCCCACATTCGCGGACCCAAAAACCTCAACGAGAGCGAAGAATTTCTCTGACACCAACGCTTTCAGCGGCGCGGTGTAAAAACTGCGCTGACCACGGGCAAGAGCAACGAAGTGCGCTGCCATAGCGACAAGAGATTTACCAGAACCAGTTGGGGTCGCCAAAATGACGTGATTACCCGTAATGAGCTCGAGAAACGCCTCTTCCTGAGCAGGGTAGAGACTCAAGCCTCGCTCCTGTGTGAACCTCGAAAAAGCATCGAAAAGTTCATCATCGTCGCTCGGGTCCGCTATCGTATCGAGAATGTTTTGAAGTGGGGCTCGCGTAGTCATCACTGACCATTGTCTCAGGACAACCGGGGAGCGCTCACCTAGCGGGTGGGGTTAACCGGCCGTAGCCTGATGACAATTACCGACCGCAAGGGATAAACAATGAATGCAAGTGCCCTGACTGAGTTTTTCGAGGACGCAACAGAAGTTGTCACAGCGACAAGTGACTTCCTTTACGGCTCCATACTGGCGTATCTCCTCCTCGGAGTGGGCTTGGTATATACATTGTGGACTCGAGGCGTCCAAGTTCGATTGTTCGGACGCATGTGGAAGTCAGTCGCTGGTAAAGACGACGACACCGTGCACCCAGGCATCTCCTCGTTCCAAGCATTCGCCACAGGAATGGCCTCACGCGTCGGAACGGGAAACATTGTTGGTGTCGCTGTGGCCCTGACGCTTGGCGGACCCGGTGCAATCTTCTGGATGTGGGTAGTTGCGTTCCTCGGAATGGCAACGGGGTTTGTGGAAGCAACATTGGCACAGATGTTTAAAGTCCGTAACGGCAGCGATGACACCTACCGTGGGGGCCCGGCGTACTACATCCGTTACGGACTCAAATCCAAAGCGTTCGCAGCAGTGTTCGCCGTTATCGTGGTGTTTGTCTTTGGGTTCGCGTTCAACATGGTCCAAGCCAACACGATCGCTGACACCCTCAGCTCAAACCACAACATCTCCTCAAGCATCACCGCGATCGTTCTTGTCGCTTTGGTCGCGCCACTGCTCTTTGGTGGCATCAAAGTGATCGCCAAGTTCTCCGGACGCATCATGCCCATTGTGGCAGGCATCTACGTACTGATAGCCCTCACCGTTGTTGCCATGAACATCACCCAAGTTCCCCAACTTTTCGGTGATATCTTCTCAGCAGCATTCGGACTCAACGAAGCCGTCGTCGGGGCCGGTGCTGGCATCATGGCCGCGCTCATCAACGGAACTCGCCGTGGGTTGTTCTCTAACGAAGCCGGTATGGGTTCAGCACCGAACATGGCAGCCACAGCCTCAGTAAGCCACCCAATCCAACAGGGCCTCATCCAATCCCTCGGTGTCTTTATTGACACTATGGTGGTGTGCACGGCAACAGCCCTCATGGTCATGGCGTCAGGTGTCTACGATGTCAGCCTCATCGGCTCAGGGCAGGGTGCCGCACTCACCGGCGCAGCAGTAATCTCAGCATTCGGTGGATGGGCTGCATGGCTCATGACAGGAATCATTTTCCTGTTCGCCTTCACCTCAATCTTTGGTAACTACACGTACGCCGAGGTCAACCTGCACTACCTCGGTGCGCGCAAAACAGGTCTGACGCTTGCCCGCCTGCTTATCGTCGTCGCCGTCGCTGCAGGCGCTCTTGTATCCCTCGATCTCGCCTGGGCGCTGGCAGACGTTGCCATGTGGGCAATGGCCATGATTAACCTCGTCGCGATCTTGCTGCTCTCCAAGTGGTTTATTGGTGCGTTGAAAGACTACGAAGCGTTGACCAAGGGCGGCAAAAAGGTCACCCGGTTTGTGGGTCATGGCAACCCACACCTCCCAGGTGACCTTCCAGGCGACATTTGGGCAAAGGGAGCAACCCGCTGATCACCTCACCGTAGCGCGCCACTGTTATAGGAAAGGGCTGTCTCCCTTCGGCACAAAAGCTTCGGCCCGTCGAAGGTGAGGCAGCTCTCGTGGTGTTTTTACGGCAACCCACAGCACATAGAGAGCAAAGCCGATGCTGCCATAGCGTTCGAACCACGAGCTTTCTGGGTCCTCCCACATAAACCAGGCGACAAAAGCCAACGCGATGGCACCCAGAACGGCAGCGGCAGATCTCAGGATCACACCCATTGAGGTGCCAAAAATCAAACTACGTATCGTTGGCTTACGCCCCATTGCCTGCTCGTAAAGCACCCGCGAGCGCATGGCAATGGCCTTCAGGGCGTCAGGGTCCTCTGGGAGGTCTTCGAGGCGTACTAACCCGTAAGCCTCACCATGGTGTGTTAACTCGATGCCTCGTTCTGAATTGAGGTGATCCACGATGATTCGGGTGATCGCAGCGGGTGGATTTATCGTTGCCACAAAGTCCTGGAGGAAAAGCTCACCAGGCAGGGCCGTTAATTCATCGCTGCGGTTGATGAGTTTGTGGATGGGGTGGTCGAGTAGTGAGCGTTTGAATTTTTCGGTGGGTTGTTCTTCGGTGACCCTGGCGAACGTGCTTAGTTCGGCAGCCAAGCGTGATGCTGGGGTGTCTCCGAGAAAGTGAGTGACTGGGTCTAAGTCAGGTCCAACGGCAATTCCGAAGGTGGCAAATCCGTCTTTGGTCAGGGACCATTGTGCACGCCATACTTCACCGGCTCTAATCAGGGTGAGGGCGGGCAGCTGGTTGTCGGTGAAGACCTCACCAATTGCTTCGCTTTCGAGCCCGGTCGGAGAGATATGAACGGTTGTGTTGTCTTTGATGGTGTACCACGATGTGCCAGCTACTGGCCCTGACATGGCTACGGCAACGTCTGGTGCGGCGGATGGGATGACGGTGACAATTCGGGCTGTTGATACTCGTGCTGGTTCGTCGATTGTTTCTGTTTCACCGTGAGGTGTGATGACTTCTTCATCGTCGAGTTCAATCCACATTTTTGTGGATTGTGCTAGTTCGGGCAGGAAGTCTTCGACCAACGGTCCGGGAGTGAAGTCGCCGGTGGGGTCCTCGCATATGACGTGGTCGTCCTCATCGATGAGGAACGTGAGAAGGATGCTTCGAGGTTCTGCGATGCGGCTCGCATCGATAACTCCTGCGATGACACGGTGCTGTGCAAGGGCAGAAATCACCTCAGATGTTGATACCTCTGCGTCTGGTCGGTATAGGTACACATCGTAGGGGTGGAAACCATGTGACTCGATGAGTGAGGTTTCTTCAGGTCTCATGAGCAGATCATAGGGTAAAAGTGAATGCTTGACGTATTCGGTAAAACTCCCGAATAACCCGCACAGAGTCGCGGACGAGGTAAACGTAAACGCCCACCCCCACTAGGGTCATGATCTGCCAGAAAACAGGGGCATCCGGGCGGGTCCACGCCAAGATTGTGAGCCCGACGCAGAGGAAAAGCAGGGCGCTATACCCGATCACTTTTGACCACATTCCTGCTACCGATCCATCCCAGCGTAGACGCAGTGACACGGGGCGCCCGGTGGCTTGTGCGTGGGTGAGGTGCAAGTGTGATGCAACGGTTTTGAGGGTGTCAGGGTCCGCCGGCAGGTTAGCCAGTTTGATGAGTCCCTCGTGTGAGCTTTGGTTTGCCGTGAGGTTGATACCTCGTTCTGAGGTCATGTGGGTGTGGATCAGGTTCCTTGTGTGCGAGGGAAGCGCCAGAGCAGAAAGGACATGGTGCATGAAGAGTTCACCGCTCAGTGTGGTGAGGTGTTGAGCTTGGTGACCAAGGGCCATGACGGGGTGTTCGCGATACGCATGCGATGCGTGGGGTGGCGAATCAGTGATGATGACGCGAGTCGTGGTGGTGAGTTCGCTGATAAGGGTGCGTACTTCGGCGTTGGCTTTGGATGTCATCACGGGGAGGTGGTCCGGCTCAACAATGAGGGTTCCGGTGGCTGGGCCATGTGGGGTGAGGCTCCATTGCACTTCCCAGCGGGACCCTGCCCGGCTGAAAAGCACGAGCGGGGTATGGCGTTCAGTCCACGCCGGGCGGGTTAGCTCATCTAAGTGAAGAGACCTGGAATGCTGAGGAATGAGGAGCGTTGTGTCCTCCCAGGACCCAACCCAACAGGTCATATCAAGAGCATCAGCGCACAGAACAGCGGCGTGGATCGCTGGTGCGTGTGCAAGGAGGATAGAGCGGTGGTTGGTTGTCCGTTCGGGTTTCTCGAGATATTCCTCGGACCCATCGGGGCGAACAACATCTTCGTCCCCGTGATCCACCGTGATACCCAGGTGACGTGCGCACCGGGCAAGCCAATCGTCAACATGCCCCGCCGGTTCGAAGGTGCCCGCGTGATCTTCACGGAGAAGGTTGCCCTCATCATCGATGAGGAGCTGCACACTGACAGTGCCCGGTTCGCCGATCTCCTCACCGGGAAGTGTCCCCGCCAGGATCCGCCCTCGAGTGAGGTACTCCCTCATCTCTTCAATGCGCAGGTTACCGCGCCGCCGATAACACAACACGGAGTAGGGCTGAAGGTTCAGTGCGTCGCACATCGGGGTGGAAGACAACATGACTAGATACTAGGTGACGCCTACTAGTCTCCCGTTGTGTCCTTTTGGCGCTATGAAACCTGAAGCACCGCATCGCACACGTCGACGAGTCGGCGCCGTAACGGTTCCGACCGGGCAGCAAAGTCACGTTGGCGGCGAACGTACTCCGCTTTTCCTTCAGTGGTTTCAATGGGAACAGGGTCAAGCCCAAACTGCGACACATCGTAAGGTGAGGCCTGCATGTCGAGATAGCGGATTTCCCGCGATAGCTCAAAGCAATCCAACAGCAGGTCACCTGGCACAGCTGGCGTGAGTTTCCACGCCCACTTGTACAGGTCCATGTTGGCATGCAAACACCCTGGCTGTTCCATTGCTGGTTGCGTCTCACGGGTGAGTTGCCACCTGTTACGCCCTACCGCTGAGGGGGTGAAGAACCGAAACGCGTCAATGTGGGTGCACCGAATATTGTGTGCCTCAACCACGTCATTGGTGCCTTGCGTCCCTAACCGCAGCGGCAACACGTGCCGGGGGGCCTCATCGCGGTACACCATCGCCCACTCATGGAGCCCAAAACACCCCACACTTGCAGGCCGAGTCAACGTTTGAGCAAGAATATTACGCATATAACGCACAGCCGACCCACGGTCTGCGAGATAAGCGTCACGGTCCAGTTCCACCTGCCGCCCCGCATCGTCCTCACTGCAACGCATCCACCGCGCCTGCGCACGGCGCCCCACCTCAGCGCGCACCTCAGGACGATCCTCGGCATCACGTAAAGCACGCCCCACACCAGGAGCCCACGCCTCTAAGCGTGCCGGACGCACCGGGTAGTACGAGAACAAAAAATCCTCAATCTCATGTTTTTCGCCGCGCTCCCGCGCACCCCGCCACGTCGCAGTCAAAACACGAGCACGCTCCCGGTGCGCCTCCATCAAAGGAACCCACTGCTCAGGCTCCAACACGGACACCTCAAAGCGATGACGTGCTTGCGCTGACACAACTGTCATTAGAACAACGCAACCTTGTCAGGGGCAGGGAACAACGAATCAACGTACGCCACATCCTCGGCGGACAACTCACGAACAGCCTGCGCGTTCTGCACGATCTGATCAGGGCGAGTCGCCCCAGCAATAACACTGGACACCGCCGGCTGCGCAGCCAACCATGAGAACGCCACATCAAGCATGGTGAGGTCGCGCTCCCGGGCAAACGTATCGAGTTTCTCCAGCGCTTCCCACGGTGCCGAGTCCAGAAGACCAGGCTTGGTGTGCGTGACCCGACCATCGGCAGGCGCATGAGACGAAGTGTATTTGCCGGTGAGGAGCCCATTAGCCAAAGGGAAGTAGGGAAGCACACCAAGACCATAAGCTTGGGCGGCCGGAGTGACCTCAAGTTCTGCCCGGCGGTCGAGAAGGTTGTAGTGGTTCTGGGCTGAAATGAAACGCTCGCTGCCTAGTGCACGTGCTGTGTGTTCCGCATCGGCGATTTGCCAGCCTGTTTGGTTCGAGTGACCGATGTACCGCACCTTGCCGCTGGCGATGAGGTCATCCAAAGCCCGCAGAGTTTCCTCAATGGGAGTTAATGGATCAGGAGTGTGGAACTGGTACAGGTCGATATAGTCCGTTTTGAGGCGCCGCAGTGACGCCTCAACGGCATTCATGATGTACCGGCGTGAGCCGCGAGCGCCAAACTCTGGCCCGTTGACGCCATTGGCGGGAAGCCCAAATTTCGTCGCCACAATGACACTGTTGCGCCGTGACCCGAGTGTGGTGCCGAGAATCTCCTCAGAGACTCCTGGAGTTGACCCGTACATGTCAGCTACATCAAAAAAGGTGATGCCCGCATCAAGTGCTGCATCAATGACGGCTTGTGACCCGTCCAAGGATTCGGTGGCTGTTTTGGGGCGCCCAAGGTTGTTGCAGCCAAGCCCGACCACGGACACAGTCAGTCCGCTGCGTCCCAGGGTGCGAAGTTCGGGGCCGTTGGTTGAGGTCGCAAAGTAGGGGTGTGCCATAGCAGCGACGATACTACTTTCAGTGGGGGCGTTGCGGCTGTGGGCCTGTGATCTGCGTTTGTACAGTGCACAAGGAGAAATGCCCATCCACATCGTGAGAGAGGGGGTCCATTATGTGGCAAACCCTTCTAACGTCGACCTCATGAGCAACACGGCGACTAACGACCTAGCAGTGAGCATCGTGGCAGCAGGCAACGCTGCCACGCACTCCGCCCCTGGGTCCGACCACAGCGACCAAACGCAAGAGTCGGAGTCCTACACCCACGGGCACCACGAATCGGTGCTGCGCTCCCACCGCGCCCGGAACATCGCAAACTCCGCCGCGTACCTCACCAGCTACCTCCGCCCCGGGCAAACCATGCTTGACGTTGGCTGCGGCCCCGGAACACTCACCATAGATCTGGCGCGAGCCCTAGCCCCAGGGCAAGTCACCGGTGTCGACGCCGCCGATATTGTGCTGGAATCAGCCCGCGCGCTCGCAACCGAACAGGGCGTTAACAATGTCACGTTCGCTCAAGCGAACGTGTACGAGTTGCCATTTGACGACGGCAGTTTCGATATCGTCCACGCCCACCAGGTGTTGCAGCACCTTTCGGACCCTGTCAAAGCAATCAACGAGATGCGGCGGGTCACCGCGCCAGGCGGCATTATTGCAGTACGTGATGCCGACTACGGTGCTATGACCTGGTACCCGCCCAGTGAAGGCTTGACCGAATGGAACATTTTGTACCACGAGGTCACCAGTGCCTATGGGTATGAGGCCGATGCCGGGCGGCGCCTGCTGTCCTGGTTCCGTGCCGCGGGCATCGACGCCGAAAACATCCAACCGTCAGCCGGAGTGTGGTGCTACGCCACACCAGAATCCCGCGAATGGTGGGGTGCGCTGTGGGCGGAACGGTGCGTCGCATCGAACTTCGCCGTACAAGCCAGAGACGCCGGCCTCGCTGACGACGTTGCCTTAGAGGACCTCGCCGAAGAATGGCGCACCTGGGCAGAGCAGCCCGACGGGTGGTTCATGATCCCCCACGGTGAAATCATCGTTCACGTCTAATATGCGCAGCAGGTGTCGTGACCATCACCCGCATGGAGGCGGGGCATGCACTAACCTGACAGTGTGCGTATTGCGAGATTTACAACAGGTGACGACCCACGATTCGGTTTCCTCCAGTCAGACAATGGCAAAGAGTACATTGCTGTTTTGAGCGGAGACCCCCTCTACACGCCCATCGCGCCAACGGGGGAACGCATCGAACTGACTGACGGTGTCAGACTACTTGCCCCCGTCATCCCACGTTCCAAAGTAGTGGGAGTAGGGCGTAACTATGCGGACCACGTGCGTGAAATGGGCAACGACATGCCCACTCAGCCACTCCTGTTCCTGAAACCCAACACCTCAGTAGTGGGCCCAGATGATCCGATCGTCCTGCCAGCATTCTCCAACGAAGTGTCCTACGAGGCTGAACTAGCCGTTGTCATTGGCCGCATGACCAAAGATGTCACCCCAGAGAACGCCCACCGGCACATTTTGGGGTACACCATCGCCAACGACATCACCGCCCGTGATGCACAACGAACAGACGGTCAGTGGGCGCGCGCTAAAGGGTTCGACTCCTCATGCCCAATCGGCCCATGGATCGAAACAGACCTCAACACCGAATCGCTGAGCATCACCACCACAGTGAATGGTGAACTGCGCCAAAACGGCAACACCGCTGACATGATCTTCGACATCCCATTCCTGGTGTCATACATCTCCGAAGCATTCACCCTGCTGCCAGGAGACATCATTCTCACCGGAACACCAGCAGGCGTTGGAGAACTCAACCACGGTGACCGTGTTGAATGCTCCATCGACGGGCTAGGGACATTAGGGAACATCACGATCCGTCGCGATGCCTAGCTTAAAAAAATGATGCGCTGCACCAACCAAGCACAGCAAAAGGCGCATCTGCCCCGCCCGCCACACGCTTCATGAACACTAAACACTGAACATTCCGAACCACTGCGACAACGAGAGAACACACTCAGCGCTATGACTGCCACCAACGCACCTGTCCGCGTCCGGTTTTGCCCATCACCCACGGGAACACCCCACGTTGGGTTGATTCGTACAGCCCTGTTCAACTGGGCCTACGCACGCCACACCGGCGGAAAACTCGTGTTCCGCATCGAAGACACCGACGCTGAGCGTGACTCTGAAGAAAGCTACCAGCAACTCCTCGACGCGCTCACCTGGTTGGGCATGGACTGGGACGAAGGCGTTGAAAAAGGTGGACCGCACGGCCCATACCGCCAATCACAACGCGCCGAGATCTACCAAGACGTCATTGCGCGCCTCAAAAACGGCGGCTACATCTATGAGTCATACTCCACTCCTGAGGAAATCGAAGCGCGCAACGTCGCCGCAGGCCGTTCCAAAGCCATGGGATACGACGGATACGACCGCACACTCACCGACGAGCAAAAAGCAGCGTTCCGTGAGCAAGGGCGCGAACCCGTATGGCGTATGCGCATGCCAGATACTGACGTCGCGTTCTACGACCTTGTCCGCGGCGAAGATGTCACCTTCAAAGCCGGTTCCGTGCCCGACTATGTTGTAGTGCGCGCCAACGGTCAACCGCTATACACACTGGTTAACCCAGTGGATGACGCGCTGATGGAAATCACCCACGTGCTCCGTGGTGAAGACCTGCTGTCCTCCACCCCACGGCAAGTAGTGCTCTACCAAGCCCTCATGGAACTGGGTATCGCAACATTAATGCCCCAATTTGGGCACCTGCCTTATGTCATGGGTGAAGGCAACAAGAAACTCTCCAAGCGAGACCCACAGTCCAACCTGTTCCACCACCGCGACCGCGGGTTCATCCCAGAAGGGTTGCTGAACTACCTGGCGCTCCTCGGATGGTCTATTGCCGCCGACCGCGACATCTTCACCATGGACGAACTAGTTGCAGCCTTCGACGTGAAAGACGTACTCTCCAACCCTGCACGCTTCGACCTGAAAAAAGCTGAAGCGATCAACGCCACGCACCTACGTTTGCTTGAAGCCAATGACTTCCGCGGCCGCCTTGTGCCGTACTTGCACACAGCCGGTGTTGTCAGCGCTGATAGCTTCGACGCATTGACGCCGCGTGAACAAGACATCCTGACTGCTGGTTCTCCGCTCGTCCAAGAACGTATGACCCTGCTCGGCGAAGCGCACGGCATGCTCGGGTTCCTGTTCACCGCAGACGCTGACCTGACGTACGACGAGGAATCGCTGGTCCAAGTCAACAAAATTGAGCAACGTCTCGACATTCTCGACCGCTCTATCGCACTGCTTGAAGGGCTCGACTCCCTCGAAAACCCGCACGATGTGCAACAAGCGTTGCGTGCTGTTCTCGTCGATGAACTCGGGGTGAAACCACGCCTCGCATTCACCCCACTGCGCGTCGCAGTGACCGGGCGACGCGTGTCACCGCCGCTGTTTGAGTCCATGGAAATCCTCGGCCTCGAATCATCCCTCGCCCGCCTCAAGGCGTTCCGCGCCTACCTGGGAGAAAATGCGTGATTGTGGGTGACCACATTGAAGGCGTCCTGCTGGATATCGACGACACACTCGTTGATACGCGGGGCGCCTTCACCCACGCCCTGGCAGCGGTACGGGTGCACTACTTGCCGCACATTCCCGACAGTCAGCATGGCGAGATAGTTGCTATGTGGCGAGCTGACGCGAACGGCCACTATGGGGCGTATACCCGCGGGGAACAAACTGCCGATGAGCAACGGATGGCACGAGCTAACGAATTGCATGCTGCTTTCGGCGGCGCACCACTTGATGCTGCCGCCTTTGAGGCATGGAACAACACGTTCATGACAGCTTTCGCTGCCGGGTGGAAACCCTTCCCCGAGGCACGCCAGGTAGTGGACCAACTCCGTGAACATGGGTACCGAATCGGTGCACTCACGAATGCAGGTGAGGAACTGCAACGCCGAAAAATGGCGTTGTGCGGGCTGGAAGACGTAGACATCCTTGTCACTCTTGACACCTTCGGTGTCGGTAAACCGGATCCACGTGTGTTCCACGAGGCCGCGCGAATGCTCGGCACACAGCACCAACATACCCTCTATGTCGGTGACGAACTTGATGTCGATGCCCGCGGAGCGAAGGCTGCCGGACTGCGCGGCATATGGCTAGACCGCCCAGGAACGCGGCGTGGGGGAGTGCACGTTGAAGATCGACACGTAGCGCTCAACGAAGGCATCCCTGTGATCTCCGCGCTCAACGAGTTATTTACCCACCATGTACTGGGCGAGAGGAAGGCCACCTGAAACGGGTGACGTAATGCAGGACACGTCTATTCGATTTGGAATAGGGCTTCAACCTCAGGTAGTGTTTTCGTTGTTGACAGCGCGGGAAACCGTGCAGACCTCATGAAATTGCCGCAATAAGGTTGATTTCACGCCAAAAGGTTGCAGTCAATGGGGTATGGTGTAATTGGCAACACAACGGTTTCTGGTACCGTCATTCTAGGTTCGAGTCCTGGTACCCCAGCTCAGTTCAACACTTTGTGCAGGAACTGAACGGTAAACACTAAGGCCCCCATCGTCTAGCGGCCTAGGACGCCGCCCTCTCACGGCGGTAACACGGGTTCAAATCCCGTTGGGGGTACAACACACAAGCCATCTGGTATTCACCAGGTGGCTTTGTTGTTTCCGCCTGATTGTATTCGACCTGGCCGGTTGGCCACATTGTCCGGGCCCCCGCTCACCATAGGCGCAGATCCAATGTGGGCAGTGTCATACCTAGTCAGCTTGCATCGGTAGCCTTCAAGCACGGTAAACTAACGAGGTCGCGCAGCACGCTGTGCGATAAAAGTTCAGGCCCCCATCGTCTAGCGGCCTAGGACGCCGCCCTCTCACGGCGGTAACACGGGTTCAAATCCCGTTGGGGGTACATACAGCAAGAGGCTGGAACTCACTTGAGTTCCAGCCTCTTGCTTTACCCCTCAACAACCATGGAGTTTACTCGCGCGGTACACGGTTAGCCGCGTGATTCTTCCGATGCCCGGCGTAACACCTCAGTGAGGCGGTTCGCGGCGGCAACAACGGAACCTGCGTGAAGTCGCCCTGGTTGACGGGTCAACCGCTCAACAGGACCAGAAATAGACACTGCGGCAACAATGCGCCCCGATGGGCCACGTACCGGTGCCGACACTGAAGCCACTCCCACTTCACGTTCAGACACCGACTGTGCCCAGCCGCGCCTACGGACACCAGAGAGTACGGTAGCGGTGAATTTGGCGCCTTGAAGCCCTCTGTGGAGACGGTCAGGCTCTTCCCACGCCAACAGGACTTGCGCAGCTGAACCGGCCTGCATTGTCAATGTTGCCCCCACGGGGATGGAGTCGCGCAGCCCGACTGGTCGTTCTGCTGCGGCCACGCAAATGCGTTGGTCGCCTTGACGGCGATACAATTGAGCACTCTCACCAGTGTGGTCTCGCAGTGCAGCGAGAACCGGGTTGGCGGCAGCGAGCAGACGGTCTTCGCCTGCTGCTGTGGCTAGTTCGTTCAGGCGTGGACCAAGGATGAAGCGACCCTGCATGTCACGGGTGACGAGACGGTGGTGTTCCAGTGCTACTGCCAGGCGGTGGGCAGTTGGGCGGGCGAGCTGTGTGGCGGCAACCAGTTGCGCCAAGGTGGCAGGCCCGGCCTCCAAGGCCCCTAATACTGCGGCTGCTTTATCGAGTACGCCGACTCCACTTGAGTTGTCCATGTATTGATATTGCAGTCTCAACCGTTGAGAATGCAAGTAGACTCTCCGAAGGAAGTTCAAGACCGTTCGCTGCAGCCCCAACACGCAGCGGTTGATGAGAGGAAAGATCATGGCCGGTACCCTGGCGGAAAAAGTATGGGAAGCGCATCTTGTGCGACGTGGCACAGAGGGCTCCCCGGACCTGCTCTACATTGATCTCCACCTCGTTCACGAGGTCACCAGCCCTCAGGCATTCGAAGGGCTTCGCCTCGCTGGACGCCCTGTACGGCGCCCTGACCTCACGATTGCCACCGAAGACCACAACACCCCCACCCTGAACATCGACCGTCCGATCGCAGATCTCACCTCGCGGACGCAAATCGACACCCTGCGAAAGAACGTTGAAGAGTTTGGTGTTCGCATCCACTCACTCGGCGACGCAGACCAAGGAATCGTGCACGTCGTTGGCCCGCAACTCGGCTTGACAATGCCCGGCCTCACCGTTGTGTGTGGCGATTCTCACACATCGACTCATGGGGCGTTCGGGGCGCTCGCCTTCGGAATCGGCACCTCAGAGGTTGAGCACGTACTCGCAACCCAGACACTTCCGCTGCAACCCTTCAAAACCATGGCGATCACCATAAAAGGTGATCTACCTGAGGGGTCAACGGCCAAAGACATCATCCTGGCGATCATCGCAAAAATCGGGACCGGTGGCGGCCAAGGCTACGTGCTGGAATACCGCGGAGAAGCGATCCGCAAACTGTCGATGGAAGGTCGCATGACCATCTGCAACATGTCCATCGAAGCAGGTGCTCGCGCAGGAATGATCGCACCTGACGAAACCACCTTTGAGTACCTCAAAGGTCGCCCACACGCACCAGAAGGTGCCGACTGGGACGCAGCCGTCGAGTACTGGAAAACACTGCGCACCGAAGACGACGCAGTGTTCGATACAGAGGTTGTCCTCGAAGCGAAAGACATCGAACCATTCGTCACCTGGGGAACCAACCCAGGGCAGGGGTTGCCACTGTCCGCAGATGTTCCCAACCCCGCTGACATTGCCGACGAAAACGAACGCGTCGCAGCTCAGCGAGCACTGGAATACATGGGACTCACCGCTGGCACCCCACTACGTGAGGTCAAGGTCGACACCGTGTTCATCGGCTCCTGCACAAATGGTCGCATTGAAGACCTCCGTGCCGTCGTAGACATCATCAAGGGGCGCACCAAGCACGACGATGTCCGTGTTCTCGTCGTGCCTGGCTCAGCCCGAGTCCGCCTCCAAGCAGAAGCAGAAGGTCTGGACCAAGTTTTCAAAGACTTCGGCGCAGAATGGCGAAATGCCGGGTGTTCCATGTGCCTGGGGATGAACCCAGACCAACTCAAACCAGGCGAGCGCGCAGCATCAACCTCGAACCGAAACTTCGAAGGTCGCCAAGGTAAAGGCGGACGCACCCACCTGGTGTCACCACTGGTCGCAGCAGCCACCGCGATCCGTGGAACGCTTTCATCCCCGGCAGACCTTGAACCTGCCACAGCATCTGAACTCGTCGGCGCTGGCGCCTAACACCGGATCTGGAGAACACCATGGAAAAGATCAACGTACACACCGGAGTTGGCGTCCCACTGCGCCGCAGCAACGTCGACACCGACCAGATCATCCCCGCCGTTTACCTCAAGCGGGTCACCCGAACCGGATTCGAAGACGCCCTGTTTTCTGCGTGGCGCAATGACCCGGACTTCCTACTCAATCAAGACGCGTACAAAAACGGCTCAGTGTTAGTTGCGGGACCGGACTTTGGTACCGGTTCATCCCGTGAGCACGCGGTATGGGCGCTCAAAGACTATGGCTTCCGGGTAGTACTATCCTCACGCTTTGCGGACATCTTCCGAGGCAACTCTGGAAAACAAGGCTTGGTAGCAGGTATTTGCGCCCAAGAAGACATTGAATTGCTCTGGAAAATCCTCGAAGAAAACCCCGGCACAGAACTGACCGTGTCCCTCGAAGAGCGCACCGTTACCGCTGGTGACGTCATTGTTCAGTTCCAGATCGATGACTACACACGGTGGCGTCTCATGGAAGGGCTTGATGACATCGGCCTGACACTCCAACACGAGGCAGACATCACTGAGTTTGAGTCTCACCGTGCTTCCTGGCGGCCAACCACCTTGCCAGCGAAGTTTGAACCAAAGCAGCACGTCGAAGCGGCACGGCCCGTCGATGAGGAGCAAGAGCAGCCAGTCGGTTAGCCAACCACCCGGGTTGAGAGGGCATCGTGAAGAACTGCCCACCGGTGTAGGTAACCGGTACCAATCACGGTAATGTGGGGTCGCGCGGAATGCGCGGCCCCACATCTGTGTTCGACCAAGAGGGGTTGTGGCACGACACCCCCGTTCAGCAACACGGTTCAAGATAGGCGACGATTACTCCATGACAGACCTCCTCTACGTCAACGGCGGAACACCACTCAACGGGACCATTCGCGTCCGCGGAGCAAAAAACTTTGTTTCCAAAGCGATGGTTGCAGCACTGCTAGGCGAAACGCCTTCAGTACTTCGCAACGTCCCTGAGATCCGTGACGTTCACGTTGTTTCCGGCTTACTCCAACTTCACGGAGTGTCAGTTGACTACGACGTCGAGGCCGGAACGCTGGCTCTGGACCCATCCAACGTTGAATCAGCGCACGTTGCTGATATCGATGCGCACGCTGGCTCCAGCCGCATTCCCATCCTGTTCTGTGGGCCGCTCCTGCACCGCCTTGGTGAAGCGTTCATCCCCGACCTGGGAGGCTGCCGGATCGGTGACCGCCCAATCAACTACCACCTAGACATCCTGCGTGCCTTCGGTGCGCACGTGGACAAGCGCCCACACGGCATCTTCTTGTCCGCACCAAACGGCCTCAAGGGAACCAAGTACCAGCTTGCGTACCCATCAGTCGGTGCCACCGAGCAGTTGTTGCTCACCGCAGTACGCGCTGAGGGTATTACCGAGCTGTCCAATGCGGCGATCGAACCCGAGATCATGGACCTCATCAACGTCCTCCAAAAAATGGGCGCGATCATTTCTGTGGACACTGACCGTGTCATTCGGATCGAAGGGGTATCTAAACTCAACGGATACTCGCACACCGCACTAGGGGACCGTATCGAAGCGGCCTCGTGGGCTTCAGCAGCTCTCGCAACTCGCGGTGACATCTTTGTTGAAGGTGCTTCCCAACCTGAAATGCTGGCTTTCCTCAACACTTTCCGCAAAGTTGGTGGAGAGTTCGAGGTGAAGGATGACGGTATTCGGTTCTTCCACCCTGGTGGAGACTTGAAATCCATTGTTCTGGAAACAGACGTTCACCCCGGTTTCATGACTGACTGGCAGCAGCCTCTCGTAGTTGCCCTCACCCAAGCCAAAGGCTTGTCGATCGTCCACGAAACGGTCTACGAGAACCGTTTCGGCTTCACACAGGCACTGCGCGGCATGGGCGCACAAATCCAGGTGTATAAAGAATGCTTGGGTGGCCGAGACTGCCGCTTCGGTCAGATGAACTTCAAACACTCTGCCGTCATTGCCGGGCCCACTCCGCTCACCGCAGCGGACATTGAGGTTCCTGACCTTCGTGGTGGGTTCTCTCACCTCATCGCGGCGCTTGCTGCCGAGGGGCAATCCAAGGTGCGCGGTATCACTCTCATTGACCGTGGTT
Organism: Jonesia quinghaiensis DSM 15701; assembly: GCF_000423205.1. Taxonomy (GTDB): domain Bacteria; phylum Actinomycetota; class Actinomycetes; order Actinomycetales; family Cellulomonadaceae; genus Jonesia; species Jonesia quinghaiensis. The sequence continues at coordinate 297,021 of NZ_AUHN01000010.1, read as the reverse complement.
ACGAGAACTTCATGGGCAAGTTGGAAGCACTCGGCGCAAAGTTCGAGCTCGCTGACTAACCACAGGGTGTTGTCTGGGTCTAGTCACCGCACCAGAAGCGGTAATCTGGTGCGGTGACTGAGACACAAACTCCCGCTCCCCGCGCCGGGAAGAACGCCACCTACCGTTTCGCTGCTCTCGTGGTGAAACCTGTGGTGACCCTAATGTTCGCAAAACGCTGGTACGGCACACAGAACATTCCACAAGAAGGCGGCGTCATTGTTGCCGCAAATCACGCCTCCTTGCTGGACCCGCTCACCGCAGCGCACTTTCTGTACAACGCCAACCGCCCACCACGCATCCTCGCGAAGGAATCACTGTGGAAAGTGCCCTTCGTCGGGTGGATCTTGCGTAAAACAAACATGATTCCCGTGGCTCGAGGTTCCGCTGAGGCGTCTCGTTCTTTAGAGACTGCCCGTGAACGCTTGGACCAGGGGTTTTGTATTGCTGTTTTTCCTGAAGGTACGTTGACTAGGGACCCAGAAGGTTGGCCGATGCAGGCCCGCACCGGGGTGGCCCGCCTCGCGTTGCAATCACGTAAACCCGTCATCCCACTGGCACAGTGGGGCGTGACAAAGGTTCTTCCACGAGGTGGCAAGTTCCCCACCATCATTCCCCGGCAAACTGTGCACATCAGTGCAGGACCAGCCGTTGACCTGTCGGACCTCTATGACAAACCACTCGACTCTGTGGTTCTCCGGCAAGCCACAGATCGCATCATGCAAGCAATCACGGACCAAATCGCTGAAATCAGCGGTCAGAGCGCACCCAACGGGTTTTATAACCCACGAACCGGCACCAGGGAGCCCCAATGAAAGCCACCGTTTTAGGGATGGGAGCGTGGGGAACCACCTTTGGTCAGGTACTTGCTGACGCTGGGGTGAGTGTCACGTTGTGGGGCCGCGATGAGGCTACAGCCCAGGAGATCACCACAGCGCACACCAACTCTCGGCGCCTACCGGGGGTGACGTTACCAGAGGCAATTACTGCCACCACAGATGTTGAAGCAGCGTTGTCCGGTGCCGACTTGGTGGTTGTTGCAGTGCCGTCCCAATCAGCGCGCACCATTCTGAAACCTCTTGCTGCGCTGCTACCCGAGCAAGCAATTGTGGTGTCGCTGATGAAGGGCGTGGAGCTGGGTACTGACCAGCGGATGAGTGAGGTGCTTGCTGAGGCGCTGAACATCGACCACCAGCGTGTTGTTGTCGTGTCTGGTCCTAACTTGGCTGCCGAGATCGCTGCCCGTCAACCGACCGCAACAGTAGTTTCTGGGACCAACCCTGATGCGGTGTTGACGGTGGCGACTGCCTGCTCAAACACGTATTTCCGCCCGTACACCAATGCTGACCTCATCGGTGTGGAGCTGTGTGGGGCTGTTAAAAACGTGATTGCTGTTGCGGTGGGTATGGCTCAGGGCCGCGGTTTTGGGCACAACACCACCGCCACAATCATCACTCGCGGTCTTGCAGAAATGACTAGGCTTGGGGTGCAACTTGGAGCGGACGTTGAAACGTTCCCCGGCCTTGCGGGGATGGGTGACTTGATGGCGACCTGTGCGTCTCCGCTGTCACGTAACCACACGCTGGGTAAGCACATCGGTCAAGGGAAAACGTTGGCTGAGGCTGTTGAGGCCACTGGTGGAACGGCAGAAGGCGCAAAATCGTGTCGTAGTGTGCAAGAGCTATCACGCAGGGTTGGTGTTGAAATGCCGATCACTGACGCGGTTGTCGCGGTGCTCAACAATGGCATGCCCGTTGATGAGATGACGCGGGCGCTCCTCTCACGCCCGCAGAAAGCTGAAGGCGTCGACGCGCAGCCAGTCGACCACCAATCAACCGGCGGGAACGCTTAAGCCACATTCGGTCGTTCAGCGGGTGCTGCCACAATGTGTGGCAGCACCCGCTGAACAATTGTTACGCGGACTCGCTAGTGATACGGCGAAGAGCCTGATCCAGGTCAGCCCACAAATCCTCAACGTCTTCAATTCCGACACTTAAGCGAATGAGGTTCTCTGGGACGGTGAGGGACTCCGTGGTGAATCTACGCCGCCGTTCCAGGGTGGATTCCACACCACCGAGCGATGTGGCTGGCGTCCATAGAGTTAGGGCGTTAATCATGCGGTCCACGCTGTGGGCGTCACCAGTGGGCTGAATAGCAATGATTGCGCCGTAACCGGACATGGTTGCCGATGCGGTAGCGAACCCTGGGTCTTGCGGCAGACCAGGGTAACGAACCTGGGCGACCTGTGGGTGCTCAGCGAGTCGTTGAGCCAACACCATTGCATTGGCTCCTGCTGCGTTAACCCGCAGTGACAGTGTCCGTAAACCTCGCAGCGCCAACCACACTTCTTGCGGGCCAGCAATGGCCCCGTGCAGAGTTCTGTAGTTGTGGACCAGAGCGCGGCGCTGGTGGTCTGCCGCGCAGACCACCCCAAGAACCACATCGGAATGCCCGGCGAGGTATTTCGTGGCTGAGTGCACTACGTAGTCTGCCCCGTGGCTTAGTGGCTGTTGCAGGAGGGGAGTAGCGAAGGTGTTGTCCACAACGACGGTTGCTCCTGCTTGGTGAGCCGCAGCGATGAGTGTGGGTAGGTCAGCGACTTCCAGCATGGGATTTGTGGGAGATTCAATGAGGAGCATGTGTGCCCCGTTGAGAGCTGATAGCACTGCCGGTGTGTCATCGATATCCACTTTGATGACCTGCACGCCGTGGCGTTTGTGGAGGTCCTCAGCGAAACCCAAACTGACTTGGTATGCGTGTCGGGGGACCACGAGGGTCCCACCGTCGGGCACTTGGCTGAGTACGGAGGCGAGGGCGGCCATTCCTGAACCAAAAACAACGCCGGGCACAGGAGCGCCTTCTAGGGCTGCTACTGCTTCTTCAAAGGGATGCCACGTTTCGGTGTCGATCCGGGTGTAGAGCAGTTCATTGGGGCCTGGGGTGCCCGTTGAGACATAGGTTGAGGACAGCACGATGGGTGGGTTGACTGGTGCGCCTTGGTGGCGTGGTGGGCGCCCAGCTGCAACCGCCTGGGTTGCTGGGTGCCAGTGTCGGACATCGTGGGTGGCATCGCCGTGATGAGGGGCGACACCGTCATGGTTACTTGAACCCATAGTGGGCGGGGGAGTTTGTGGTGTTGTGGGTGTGAGATTGTGCTGTTCTCCGGTCATACTGATGAGGTTACGTCCGTAACTCCGGTAAAGTCGCACCCGATGGAAAACATGTCCACATCTCAGACGCGCGAGCCTGAACAGGCGAACAGCGCAGCCCCCTCCCGCACCCGAGTTCTTGTGCTCTTTGGTGGACGCTCAGGGGAGCATCCAATTTCGTGTATCACCGCAGCAGGTGTGTTGCGTTCCATTGACCGCGACCGTTTTGATGTTGTTGTTGTCGGGATTACCTTGGCTGGCCGGTGGGTGTTGGCAAGCGACAACCCTGATGAGGTTGCCGGCGGTGGAGAACTACCGCACGTTGTGGATAACGGTACTGAGGTGATCTTGCCGTTTGCCTCCGGTGACAATGAGTTGCGAGTTATTCGTGATGGCAGGGTAGAACCTGTTGGCCGCATCGATGTGGTTCTTCCACTCCTGCATGGCCCGTTCGGTGAGGACGGAACACTGCAAGGGATGCTCGAACTTGCCGATTTACGCTATGTCGGTGTGGGTGTTCTTGGTTCAGCTGTTGGTATGGACAAGCACTACATGAAGCTTGTTTTTGAGGGCCACGGGATACCAGTTGGCCCGTACACAACAGTTTTCCCCGGTGACTGGCAGAGTAAACCCGATGCTATCCGTGCGCAGGTCACTGAGTTGGGTCTTCCGGTGTTCGTGAAGCCTACTCGTGCTGGTTCGTCACTGGGTATTTCCAAAGTGTCTGACATCGCTGATCTTGATCAGGCGATGGCTGAAGCGTTGAAACATGACCCGAAAGTCATTATTGAAGCGGGCCTTGAGGGGCGTGAGATTGAATGCGCCGTGTTGGGTAGCCACGGTTCGGCACCAACACGGGCGTCGCTTCCTGGTGAGATTACGATGACCGGTCAAGAGCACGAATTCTACGACTTTGAAGCGAAATATCTTGACGATGCGTCTGCTCAGTTGAGTTGCCCGGCTGATCTCCCCGACGATGTTATTGCCGCTGTGCGTGAGGTAGCTGTTGATGCTTTCGAAGCGGTCGGCGGCGAAGGATTGTCCCGCGTGGACGTTTTTGTGCAACCAAACGGTGAGATCGTGGTGAATGAAATCAACACGATGCCTGGGTTTACACCCATTTCCATGTACCCGCGCATGTGGGAGCGTTCTGGGATGCCTTACACCCAGCTCATCACTGAGCTGATTGAGTTGGCGTTGGAGCGTCCTTTGGGTTTGCGTTAACCCACAACAATTTCGCGTCGTTCACGGTGCGGGTGACCATGCATGTCATGGTCACCCGCACTGTTGTTAGCGGCAGAACTCTGTTTGTTCGATAGAGGTGACAGCGCCAGCAACATCGACGAGTGCGCCAGTGGGTTGCAGTTCTTTGAGGGCTTGTGGAACCTGCACCATGACAGCGGGGTTACGCCCGTAGGTGGTGAAAATCCAGCCACTGTTGTCTGTTGTTGCTATCCAATCCACTGTTGAGGCCACACCGAACGTGTCGGTGGTGATGGATTGGCAGTCTTCTTGGGTGGGGGCTGGTTGTTCAACACCGCACGTGACGACGACAGCGCGTTGGGGTTCTCCCCACGCTGCGGTGCCTTGTGCAGTGACCTGCGCACGTTCTTGGCCGAGGACTTCATCGGGTAAGGAAAGGATCACTGTTGCGCAGGCGGGATCGGCCGCGTTGGGGCCTGGTGCGGTGGATATTGTGGTTGCGCATCCGCCCAACAGGGCAACCGCGAGTAGGAGCCCACCATGGCGGGGAAGGTTTTGAGCCGTTGTCACGTGTCCACCCTAACGGGTTCGCAAGAAGCGATGGTCGGGCGGTAGTGTGACGTTCGTGGAGCCACTGGTGCGTGATGTTGATGAAAATGGTCTGTTGCAGCGTATCTTTGCGCGCATTGACCCTGGCGGTATGACGATCCTTGGGGTGGGGGATGACGCTGCCGTTGTGCGCGCCCCCGATGGCAGGTTTGTGGTGTCTACTGATGTGCTGGTGGAGAATCACCATTTCCGCCGTCAGTGGTCTACCGGGTATGACGTGGGGTGGCGTGCAGGGGTGCAGAACCTTGCAGATATCGCTGCAATGGGGGCCGTTCCGACAGCGGTTGTTGTTGCCTTGGGGCTGCCGCGAGATCTTCCTGTGCGGTGGGTTGAAGAGTTCTTTCTAGGCCTCAACCAGGTGTGTCAGGACGTTGGTGCGGCGGTCGTGGGCGGGGATCTGTCGGGTTCGCCAGTAGTTTTTGCTTCAGTGACAGTTCATGGGGACCTTCAATACCGTCATCCTGTGGTGCGCTCTGGTGCGCGCCCTGGGGATGTTGTTGCTCATGCAGGGAACCGTGGCTGGTCAGCTGCTGGGTTGGCGGTACTTTCTGAAGGCGGGGAGTTTCAGGCAGGTTCTGCTGTTGCTCGTGCTGTTGACCTTTTTTTGCGCCCTGAAGCGCCGGTGAGTTGCGCGGTGGCAGCGGCAGAGTCAGCAACGTCGATGATGGACGTGTCTGATGGGTTGCTGCGTGACGCAACGCGCATCGCTGAAGCATCAAGTGTGGGGTTTGTTCTTCAGGATCCGTTGAATGTGTGGACTGATTCTACCCTTGGTGAGGTTGCCACTTTTGTGGGGCAGGAACACTCTCAGGGCGCTGCGCAAGCTACAGCACAGTTGCCGAACCTGGTCCACACGTGGTTGCTGACTGGGGGAGAGGACCATGGTTTCCTCGCCACATTCCCTGCAGGCAGCAAACTTCCACCACACTTTATGGAAATTGGGCGTGTGGTGGAGCAGGAGGTGGGCCAGCCCAGAGTGCACGTGGAGGGTGTGGACACCGTAGGTTTGCACTCTGGGTGGGACCATTTTTCCTCGTGAATTGCCGGTGAGGTTAAGCCGTGAAAACTGTTATTCTGTTGCTTTTTTGCGGTATCGCAGGGCGGTGAGGTACTCGTCGCCGTAGTTTTCGATGCGTTCTACGCTGTCGTGAGTGAAACCGTTACGTTCGTAGAAGTGACGTGCCCGGTCATTCTTTTCGAACACCCACAGAGTCATTGACGCCCCGTTGGTGAGAAGAGAATCCACGTGACGCATCAGTTCCTTTGCCACGCCTAACCCCCACGCTTCAGGGTCGAGGTACATGGTGAACAGTTGCAGGTCGCCGGGTTCAGCATCTTCATCGCGTGCTGGACCGACTGAAGCGAAACCTAGGGCGCGCCCATTTTCTGCGATAAAAACGGTGGTGTCGTCCATTGAAAGGACGTCAGACCACATGGCTTCTTTGTCAGTGACACTTAAATGGTCAAGGTATTCATCAGAGATGTAACCGCTATATGCCTGACGCCAGGACATGACATGTATGTGAGCTATTGCCGAGGCGTCTGGTAGTTGTGCTGATCGCACCGTAATTGTGTCGTATTCCTCTACCATGTGTCCACCTTGCCACGTTGTGTCGGTCAGGGGAAGGGTACTTCTCCGTCCCCTCCAGTCTACGGTGACTACGGCGGGGCAACGATGGTGAACACACGCTGTGTGCTAAAGCATGTGTTGTTCTGTGAACAGGTGGACGGACCCTGTTAAAAGACGACATAAAACAGGAGCGGGATCATCCTGAGATGATCCCGCTCCTGAAAAACTCGTGCAGCACATGCCGCCAACAACATCAGATGTTGCGGGTGACCTTGCCGGCCTTAAGGCATGAGGTGCAAACGTTGAGGCGCTTTGGGGCGCCCTTGACGATTGCGCGAACGCGCTGGATGTTTGGGTTCCAACGGCGCTTCGTGCGCACGTGCGAGTGCGAGATGCTGTGCCCGAAGCTTGGGCCCTTTGCGCAGACGTCGCAGATAGCAGCCACGGTCTCTCCTGGTCGTCGTGCACGTCGCACTTCTGCGACGGCGAAGTCATTGTGTCTTGTTGCGAAGTGTTGATCCTCGCTCCACGCTGCCAGAAGGCAACCATGTGAAACGCGCACACCTCGACGTGCCCAGTGGGCAACTACACAAGGTTAGCCGATACCGCGAGCAAACCCCAAATATAGTTGGCACGATCTACGTCACGTCGTGACTGTGGACTGTTCATGTTCGACAGCTGAACCACGGCGCACACCAGCGTGACTGATCACCATTGGGCCCACTTAGTTTACCCAACATCAGACAAGACACCAGAGCGCCAGCACAAGGTGACACGTGAGATCGGCCACGATGCGCCGCGTGTCAGGTGGTGCTACTACTGTTAAATCCACCACCGTCAACCAAGGAGGGCACATGTCGAACGATGCCCTGCCCGCACTGCACCTGACCACAGAACAGGCGATTCATTGGTTTGAGCTCTCCGTTGCGGCCTTGAAAAGAGCCCGCCCGGCACTTGACCAAGCGAACGTGTTTCCCATCGCTGACGCTGACACGGGAACAAATATGTTCCTCACGTTGACCCACGCAGCTGCCCCGCAACCAATCACCGCGCGGGCGACCAACACACAAACCGTCGATGCTCTGCTAAACGATGTGGCGCATCGGGCAGTCCTGAGTGCGCGAGGTAACTCCGGTGCGATCCTTGCGCACTACCTCAGTGGGTTCGCGCGCGGACACCACGCTGGGGGAGTGGCAACAGCACTAAAGTATGGTGCCAGCCAAGCCCGAGACGCAGTGGCTCACCCTGTTGAGGGAACAATCCTCACCGCCGCTGACGCTGCCGCACATGCTCTCGACGCCCACAAGGACCGCCCCATAGCGGACGTGCTCCACAGTGTTCGCCAAAGCGTCTACCACGCCTACGAAAATTCCGAACACGACCTACCCGCCCTCGCAGCGCGGTCTGTACGTGATGCTGGAGCATGCGGTTTCTACCTTGTCATCTCAGCGCTCATCGACGTACTCGCACCAACCAACGCCACCGACAATGGTGAAACCCCACGCGCAGAGACGTTCCCCGAAGACACCCTGCGCACAGGGGCGCACCACACAGAAACACCCCAAAACACCACGGAACACGGTGTCGACCACGGTCAACACACCAATGACATCAGTGACACCGAATACGAAGTCACCGCCCTCATGCACTGGAAAGCCCAACCAACAACCCACGAAATCAGCGCCCTGCGACGGGCCATGGCTGACCGTGGAGACTCCCTCGTACTGGCGATTTCCCCCACCTCGCCAAGCGTTGGGCCCCTCCACATACACACCAACAACCCAGCAGACATCATCACCCTCTGCCACCGCACAGCCGACACCGTCAGCCACATCGCCGTACGCAACCTCCACAACCCACAACTCGCCGCAACAGCACCCGTGGTCCTCAGCCGCTCACCCCACCTAGTGCGCGACCTCGCCCGGAGTGCCGCAACAGTCATCATGGCCGGTACCAGCCCACTCACCGCAGACGAACTCAGCGCGCTCCTACCAGACACCCCACAGCAACGCATCATCGCCAACGCACGCAGCATCGACGAAAACCTCACCCAGACCTACCCGCACATACACCTCCTCACCAACGACCTCGACGTCGCCACACACCTCACATATGCAGACTACGGAGAACAACAACACAGCGGCGAACACTCAACCCACCACACCTTCACCCCCACAAAACCACCCACCCCAGAACAACTCACAGACATCATCCAAGGCCTGCCCGCCCACACCACAGCACTCCTCCTGCACGACACGCACTTCCCCACACACCACCAACGCACCATCCACGACAGCCTCACCCACCACGGCATCACCACTACCGTGATACCCAGCGGCACACCATCAAACACCGCAGACCTCACCCTGACGTGGAACACCTAACCGCCACAACACCACCGCACCAAGGACCAACCATGAGCACGCCGGCGCCGCCCACAGACAGCGACCTCAACGCCCAACCCTTCCTGGAACGCCCCCTCAGCAGGCTGCTCGGAACCAAAAGCGCAACCCCACTCGCCAAACTCGGCCTGCACACCGCACACGACCTCCTCCACCACCACCCACGGCGCTACGCAGAACCAGGTCGCCTCACCGACGTCACCGGACTCACCGAAGGCGAACACGTCACCGTCATGGCGCAAGTACTCAGCGCCACAACCCGCACCATGCGCTCACGAGCAGGCGCCCTCTTCACCGTCACCGTCACCGACGGCAACCACCCCCTCACACTGGCGTTCTTCGCCAAACGAGCAGGCGCCCTCCGCATCCACGAAGACAAACTCCGACCAGGACGCGTCGCCCTCTTCACCGGCACCGTGCGCGACTACCGCGGCGAACGCCAACTCACCCACCCCGACTACATCATCATCGGCGAAGACGCCCACGACAAAGCCCAAGCCCTCGACGAAGCCGCACGCCCCATCCCCATCTACCCCGCCAGCGCATCGGCCCCCACTTGGCGAATAGAACGGGCAGTCGCCACAGTCCTTGGCCAACTACGCCCAGAAGACCTCACCGACCCCCTCCCCACTGAACTCCGCCAACGGCAACACCTGCTCAGCGCCTACGACGCCATGACAAAAATCCACCAACCTCGCACCGACACCGATTGGCACTCAGCCCGCCACCGCTTCCGAGTTGAAGAAGCCTTCGTCATCCAATGCGCACTCGTACAACGCAGACACCACAACGCCCACCTCCAAGCCACACCACGTACCCCACACACCGGAGGGCTCCTCGACGCCTTTGACGCCCGACTACCCTTCACCCTCACCGACGGACAACGCACCGTCGGCACCGACATTGCCGCAGACCTCACCAAAGCACACCCCATGCAACGCCTCCTCCAAGGAGACGTCGGCTCAGGAAAAACAGTCATCGCACTACGCGCAATGCTCCAAGTCATCGACGCAGGCGGCCAAGCAGTACTCCTCGCACCCACCGAAGTCCTCGCCACCCAACACCTCGCCACCATCCGCGAACTCCTCGGCCCACTAGCCAGCGCCGGAATGCTCGGCGCAACAGACAACGCAACATCCGTCGTCCTCCTCACCGGATCACTACCCACCGCACAACGCCGCCAAGCACTCCTCGACGCAGCCAGCGGAGCAGCCGGAATCATCGTAGGAACCCACGCAGTCCTCTCCGACAACGTCAGCTTCGCCGACCTAGGCCTCGTCGTCGTCGACGAACAACACCGCTTCGGAGTAGAACAACGCGACGCCCTACGCACCCGCGCAAACACCATCCCCCACATGCTCGTCATGACCGCAACCCCCATACCCCGCACCGTCGCCATGACAGTCTTCGGAGACCTCGACATCTCCACCCTCAATGACATGCCCGCAGGACGCGCAGGAATCACCACCCACGTCGTCCCCAGCACCAACGACACCTGGATGAACCGAGTCTGGGCACGAATCCGCGAAGAAATCGACGCAGGCCGGCAAGCCTACGTCGTTTGCCCACGCATCAGCGACACCACACCCGAAGAACAACCCACCCCCCAACCAACCACCGACACCCTGCTCGACATCCCCGAAACAACCACCACCCGCACCCTCACCAGCGTCGAAGAAACAGCCCAAAAACTGCGCGACATGCCACTCTTCGCCGACATCGCAATAGCAACCCTCCACGGCGCCATGAACGCAACCGACAAAGACCACGCCATGACAACCTTCGCGCAACACACCACCCCCATACTCGTCGCAACCACCGTCATCGAAGTCGGCGTCAACGTCCCCACCGCCTCCACCATGGTCATCCTCGACGCAGACCGATTCGGCATCTCCCAACTCCACCAACTCCGCGGACGAGTAGGCCGCGGCACCGACCCAGGCATCTGCCTCCTCGTCGCCCCACCCGACCCACAAAGCCTCGCCCACCAACGCCTCACCGCAGTCGCCTCAACCACAGACGGCTTCGCGCTCGCAGCAATGGACCTCGAATTACGAAGCGAAGGCGACGTTTTGGGGGCGGCGCAGTCTGGGCGAGCAAGTTCGTTGCGTCACGTTCGAGTCATCAAAGACCATGATTTGATCCTCCAAGCTCGTCACGATGCGCAAGAACTCATCGCGCAAGACCCGCAATTACAGGGCTATCCCCACCTACGCGATGCGATCAACGACTACGTTGGTGCTGAACGTGAGGAATACCTAGACCGCGCCTAGAACCAGTAGAATCCTGCAGTGACCAGAATCGTTGCGGGCCAGGCAGGGGGCCGGGTGCTGCGTGTACCACCACGTGGGACCCGACCGACAAGCGAACGGGTACGAGAGGCAGTGTTCTCTCGGCTCGAGCACTACGATGCCCTACGAGATACAAAAGTGCTGGACTTGTACGCGGGATCTGGTGCGTTAGGGCTCGAAGCGGCATCCCGTGGTGCCCGCGAAGTGGTGCTCGTTGAAGCGCACCGGCAAGCAGCAAATATTGCTCGAGCGAACGCTCGCGCGTTGGGTTTTGACACAGTCACTGTGCGATGTGACCGTGCAGAAGATGTTGCGAAGCAAGCGACTTCCCCCGGGTGGGACGTGATCTTTGTTGACCCACCATATGACGTCGCTGAAGACTACTTGGCTGGCGTGTTTGAGTCACTTGTTCCGCATGTTGACCAACGTGCAATCATCGTCATTGAACGGTCAGCTCGCAGCCCAGAACCTAAACTGCCTCAACAATGGCGCTTGATCACCACAAAAACGTATGGTGAAACAGTTATTTACTACGCGGAACCAGAGCTCCCACAAGCACACTGACGTGTGCCCCGCTGTCTGCGCGGCACATCGTGTGGGGCTGGCTCTGTGGTTCGGTGTAGTTGGTAGACGTCTAACGATTAGTGCTGTTTACAGCACAGCATCTTCTGTGTCGAACAATCCCACAGGCACCCGGTCAATGTCGTGTGATTCCCACAACCGGACAGCATCGCCCGCAACAGATTCGGCCACCCGAATTGCGGGGCCGAAGCCTTCAGGGCACGTGTCAACAATTTCTCGCCGCAGCGCAGCGCGCAGTGGCCACGCGATGATGCAGTCGTCATCAATGAACGCTTCGGGGGCTACCCAGAGGGTGACGAGCATGAGTGCAGGGACGGGGGGTTCGCCCTCGCGGATCGCAGGTTGGAAGTAAGGGATGTCGAGGATACGCCCACCATGGCGGGCGTAGAAACGCATCCGTGCTGCAGGGTCGCCGTGGTCCTCTGATGAGGGGTGGTAGTTCGGGTGTTCGACTTCCGCCAAGATCATGGTGGGGGAGAACTCCTGCTGCCACCGTGCAAGCGCACAATCGAGGAGTTTGCCACCGATCCCCGCGCCGCGTAAGCCGGGTTGAAGGGCAAGGTAGAGCAACATCATGACACCCTCGTGGGTGGGCATTGTTCCTACAGCGCCGGCAACAATATTGTCATCCTCAATGACGCCGATGACATGGAGGAACTGGTTTGTGCAGGCCTCAAGAAACTCGTCATGTGTGACTAGTTCAGTTTCCGGAAACGAGGGTCGCAAAACGCGCTCGTAAAATGTGGAGAGGTCTTGAGGTGACTCGAGCACCGCGAAAGGCAAGGTCATCATCCCATCGTGCCGTTGTGGCAATTGTTTCTGCGCCTAGTGAAGGCGTTTCCATTACCCTTGCAGAGTGACTATAGCCGTTTGTTCAGGAAGTTTCGACCCCATCACGTTGGGCCACCTCGACATCATCACGCGAGCAGCAGTGTTGTTTGATGAGGTCATTGTTGCGGTGGCGCATAACAGTGCAAAGACAACGCTGTTTGACCTCGCTGCCCGGCTTGAGTTCGCGCAAGATGCTGTACGAGAACTCCCCACTGTGCGGGTTGAGGTTGTGGACGGATTAATCGCACAGTTTTGTCGCGTTCACGGGGCCGATGCGCTGGTGCGTGGGGTGCGTTCTGCGGGTGACGTGGATAGTGAGTTAGCGATGGCTGCTATGAATCATCAGGTAAGTGGGGTAGATACGGTTTTTCTGCCCGCACGTGGTGAACACGGTTTTCTCGCATCGTCACTGGTTAAAGATGTTGCACGCCATGGTGGTGATATATCTACTTTTGTGACCCCGATGGTGGCGCATGCTTTGGTGAATCGTTTCAACATCACGCGGTGAACATCCCGGCAAGGGGACGCGTGCAGAGTTAAGGTGGTCTTCGGTACTGCAGGGCGAGGAGCGAGGTAGCGATGACTGACAGTTCACACCCCGAAACTTTTGTGGAAGGTGAGCAGCTGGGGGTTCCAGCGCTGCTCGATGCGTTGACCGATCTCGTGGAGCGTGCTCGAGCGATGCCGATGTCTTCGTCGGTGTTGGTAAATCGCAACGAGGCTCTTGACCTGCTTGATGAGTTGCGCGAGCAGTTGCCTACGCAACTTACCCGCGCTGATGAAGTCCTGAGTGATGCGGGTAGTGTCCTTGACGACGCCCGTGATGAAGCTGAACGAATCGTGGCGATGGCTCGTGAGCGGGCTCATGCGTTGGTTGCGCAAGAGGAAATCGTGCGCCAAGCTCAGGAACAGGCTCAAGGAATGGTTGCTGCAGCACAGCATCATGCGGACCAATTGCGCCATGAAGCCGATGATTATTGCGACCGACGCCTTGCGGAATTTGAGATTGATCTTGGCAAATTGGTGACTCAGGTGCAGGCTGGGCGCGCAAAATTAGGTGAACGGTTAGCCGATCACAACTAGCGACGCCACCCGAACGCTGTGTTTGGTATCACCTGCACGGGAGGTTCAAGATGCTTGGGCTCCTTGAGGAACTGGCGTAAGATTAATCGTTGGCTTGCTGGAAGGTGAGCCAATGGTCTCTACAGTTCATATCAGTCTCAATCTTGAGGAGTACATCATCAGCATCAATCCGCGTTCGCCGTTTGTGCTCGATGTTCTGGAGCTCAGCCGTCGTCCCGGGGTAATGCGTGAAGTGCATCTTGACCTTGAGGCTCCGGTGAGTTGTGGAACACCAGTAATGAGCATTCCCGAAGGCGACAAACTCACAGTTGATGTTCGGCTGGAGTCGGTTGTTGAAGGAGTTCTTGTTTCCGGAACTGTCAGTGGTGTTGCCCGTGGGGAATGCGTGCGGTGCTTGGATGAAGTCGTTGAGGATATCTCGACGTCAATCCAGGAACTGTATTTCTATCCTGACCGGGCTCAGCTCGCGGCAGAGGACGGCGATGAGAGCAGTGAAGTTGTTGTTCTAGAGAACAACGAAATCGATTTGGAGCCTCTGCTTCGCGATTCCGTGGTTTTTGAACTACCATTTCAACCGTTGTGTTCCCCGGACTGTCCGGGCTTGTGCTCCGAATGCGGAGTGCACCTGGCAGATGAGGTGGATCACGCACACGACAATGTTGACCCTCGGTGGTCGACGTTACAGACCTTGTTAAACGAGACGAAAGAGAGCTAGCCGTGGCTGTTCCAAAGCGCAAGATGTCGCGCGCCAACACCCGTGCGCGCCGTTCGCAGTGGAAGGCAACCGCAGCGAACCTCACTACATGCCCGCAGTGCAAGGGCAACAAGTTGCCACACATTGCGTGCCCTACGTGCGGTTCCTACAAAGGCCGCCAGTACGCAGAGGCGCTGCGTTCCCAGCACGCTGAGTGATGGGTTAATCACCACATCACACGAAGGGTAACTCCGGTGGCTTCAGAGAAAAAAATCAAAGCCCAGCCGGCGTCAGAACTTCTCTCGAAGCTCGGGATCCACTTGGATCCCGAGCTTCTTGTTCTCGCCGTGACACACAGGTCATTCGCTCACGAGGCTGGTGGTATTCCGACCAATGAACGTCTCGAGTTTCTTGGAGACGCTGTCCTTGGTTTGATTAGCGCTGAGGCGCTGTACCGAACACACCCGGATCGACCAGAGGGCGACCTGGCTCGGATGCGCGCCGCAACAGTGTCGCAGCGTCCGCTTGCACAGGCCGCGCGCGAGGTTGATTTGGGCCAGTACATTTTGCTGGGCAAAGGCGAATCACGCACCGGTGGTGCGGAGAAAGATTCCATTCTCTCCGACACGGTGGAAGCGATTATTGGCGCGGTCTACCTCACGCATGGTCTTGAAGGAGCCCGCGATTTTGTGCACCAACTACTGGGTGATGCGATGCGCCGTGCAGCAGATCTTGGTGTTGGCTTGGATTGGAAAACCGCTCTCCAAGAGATTTGTGCCCGTTTAGGGTATCCGCAACCCACCTATGAGTACGTGTCTGAAGGGCCTGACCACGCCCGCGTTTTTACCTCAACGGTTGTTGTGAACGGGAAATATTACTCGTCAGGTACTGGGACGTCGAAGAAGCTTGCTGAACAACAAGCCGCTGAGGCCAGCTATGAACTCCTCAAAGCTGAAGCTGACGCTATGGATGCCGCAGAGTAGTCCACCCCATGCCAGAACTACCTGAAGTTGAGACGGTTCGTGACGGGCTGGAACGGCACATTATTGGTGCCACCATCACCCGAGCGACTGTGTTGCGGGAGTATTCGGTTCGCCGCCACCTCCTTGGCCCGGAACATTTTGTTGGGCAAGTTGCCGGTCAGGTTGTCACGTATGCGGCTCGGCGTGGGAAGTTCCTGTGGCTTGGTTTCGAAGGCTGCGATGATGTGTTGGTTGCGCATCTAGGGATGAGTGGTCAACTCCTTGTGCGTGATGCAGAGCCGACTGTTGATAGCCAGCACGCCGGCAATACCCAGCCTGCTGGTGATAGCCAGGCCGCAATTGTTGCGGCGGCGCCTGTCCACCCGCATCTGCGTGTCAGGTTTGACCTTGACCACCCTGCTGGGAAACGTGTTCTCGATTTTGTCGACCAACGGACCTTTGGGTACCTCGCAGTTACCGCAACGATGCCCACATCTGATGGGCTGGCCGCCGGTTGGGGAACAGAACAACCAGTGATCCCTGATCTTGCCGCGCACATTGCCCGCGATGCACTTGATCCGGCTATCGCACCAGGAACACCAGGGCGAAAAGCGCTTGTAGCCCGGCTCGCTACCCGCCCATCAGCCATTAAACGCCTGATCCTCGACCAGAGCGTAATCTCAGGGATTGGCAACATTTACGCTGATGAGTCGCTGTGGCGGGCAAAAATCCACGGCGAACGCCCAACGAACACGTTGAGTAAACCAGCATTGAACCGCCTCCTTGACCACGCTGTTGATGTCATGGGTGAGGCGCTCACGGTGGGTGGAACCAGTTTTGACGCGTTGTACGTCAACGTGAACGGGCAGTCTGGTTACTTTGACCGGTCATTAAATGTGTATGGCCGTGAGAACAAGCCGTGCCGCCGCTGCGGGTCACCTATCCGGCGCTCAGCGTTTATGAACCGTTCCTCATTCTGGTGCCCACGCTGCCAGCCCCGCCCGCGCCCCCTCACCTAACAGCAAAAAATGATCGAAAAGCGCGTTAGCAAACTCCGTCAGCACACCGCGTTTCAACACGTTGAAGTTCAATACGTTGTGCTTCGATGCCCTGTATCTGACATTTAGGTGTTTCTTCCCGGTCAGAATTGGGTATCTGTCTTGAAAGAACAACGGGTTTTCGTGTCCGAAGAAGGGAGATCGGGAGAGGTGGACATCGCCTGAGATGCCCGAAACCGAGGACACTCGTCGAGGGCTTAATGATTACGTCCTTGGCCCCACGATCGCTCCGAGGACTCTTTGTTATGCGCGTGCTGTACGCTGGCACCTGATCGCGACGACTTTGCTGCAAGCGTCCCGGTGCCACGGTCACCGGGACCTCACACCGCGGCTAGTTTCTCTAGCTAGTTCTAGAGCAGCGAGGATCACTGCTCATCCATCTTGGCGTGACTCGCAAGATTCTCGTCATATGTCCTGATGCGCCGGTTGGAGCTCATGAGGGGGGCGGTTCGTTTCACTGACAGCGGCTGCAATTTGCGCTTCGATGACCAACACACTTTCGGCACCTTCTCTTGGTCGAGGACGGAGCTGTGGTGCCGTCACCGGTCGCCCATTGTTTTCTCCAACCTAGTCAGTGATCGATGGTTCTGGCGGTGCTGGACCGACACTCTTGTCTCACATTCGGCCTAACCAGCCAGTAATCGCTTTCCACATTGATCGGCGTGGTGTGCGTGGTGGATTTTTTGACCGCGAAGTTATGGGATGTGGGCTCGCTAGAGGAGCTACTTCGTGAGGAGTTGGTCTAGTTTCCGGGGTGAAAGTGGCATGTGCTGTTGTTGAATGCGAGTCGAGTGCAACACCGGCCATAGAGTTCGGGTTTTCAACAGTGGACACGTCAACGCTCAGCTGAGGGCTTTGCTCTTCTTCCGTCTTGGCCTCTGCTGATGAGCCACTATCTGGCTGGTGTCTGGGCACGGTCACCCTTTCCGTATTTGGCACAGAGATTGAGGTTTTGCCGGTAGTCGGTGTCGCATCGCGTCGGTGCTCCGTGAGTAAGGATTTTACTCGGGCGAGGTCGTCGCGCAGGACCCAGACAAGCGCCGGCACTACACGCCAATCGCTCTTCTGCAAAACGAATGTGTTCGCCAGTATTCGGTCGCCAGTGATGATTTCACTGAGTACGGTTGCTAGCGAACGTGGCTTCCGAACCAGCGCACCGAGGCTAGGGTCGAATACCGCGATCGAGCCACTGGCGTAAAGGCGGGCCGTGCGTTCCTGCGAACTGTCCTCCCAAGGACGCTGTACTTCGTATCGGTTGTCTTTGTTTAGAACTGCTATGTAAATACCACCATGATTGAATACTTGGGTATTAAATGATTTATGTTCTTTTGTTCTCGGCGCCTTTGTTGGTTGCCAAGGTAACAGCCAGATTGTGGTCTCAACTCCAGCCGAAGTGCGCTGTGCTGTTCGGTGTTGGAAGTTTGTATCCCAACGTTGGTACTCAAGGGCAATGTTGTTGTCAGGTAGGAAGACATCCGCTCGTGTGAGCGGATGTTCGAGGACGGCTGCCACACCTAGGCTCTGCACAATCTTTAGCAGTCGACCTTTGATCCATAAGTGCTCGTCGCCTTCTGGCCCACCGCCTCCGACAAGATTGGACGGATCCTGCTCCACCTCGCCGTGGTCTACCCGCATCTCCACTAGATTGTGCGAACAACCTCCGGAACGGACTGCGAGGAAGCGCAACCCACTTTTGCTCATTCGCTTGGCTGTAAGCAGGGTTTCGCACGACTCAAGAAGACACTTCACCTGGATATTAGGGTTCTTGTAGATGAGCTCCCAATCGGCTTGATAGTTGACGCAAACCTCGACTGGCCCGTCGCCGCTGGGCGGGTCCAGCATCAGTCCGCGAACCTTCACCCGTTGCGTTCGGTGAGAGGTATGTTTCTCCTTTTGCTCTTGGTCGAAGGTTCTCCGTTCTCTGAAGGGCTGTTTGCCGGGGGTGGCCTTAGGGAACTGCTTTTGTCCTGCCGGTTTGTGGTTCATGTTTCTCTTCTACCGTTTCCCTCCGACAATTTGGACTCAAATTCCGCAAGGGCTCGTGTTCGCAGTCAGCAGCGTGTCAGTTGAACTGCTCCGGGCTGATGGAAGAAACTACTTAGACTAGGGCCAAGACCAGGTAAGGGGCGAATGCATTACCGTGGAACTGTGTGTCCATGCCCTGCGGACGGCCCTTGAGGAAGTGAAAATTCCATCCAGGTCCACTCCTGATCCTGATAACGCAGGAATCTGTGCCAGTAGTTGGACCAAACCCACAGGACATCCACCGCATCGAACCCGGCGGGCCGCGTTACCGGCGGATCAAAGTCATCAGTGAAGAACCGTACTGGCACGGCGTTGTGCATTGCGACAAGGAAGAGGTGTCGTTCCGTGACATCAGGAGCCTTAACAAGTTTTGCGATGTGGGAGGCCATGTGTGGCTGGTCGTGCCACGTTTCGACGACCTGCGAGAAATCGCTCAGCATGGTGCCGTTGATGAACTCAGCTCTAGAACGAGCGTGCACAGTGACACCAGGCATGAAGGAAGAGCGGGTCAAAGAGCCAAAGTCCGAACGGGAGAAGTGATGCAAATCGGGCTTTGATATGAGAGCTTCCTGTGGAAGATCCCGCGGATCATCAACTGCCCAGAGATCGCAGAGTTCCACCGCACGAAGTACCAGCCGTCGAGTTGACTTGTAATGAAAGCTGTCCTCGCTTGCACGGAAATCCCAAGATGATTTCGCTGGCCATTGCCACCCTTCAGCGGCGGCCAAGGCAAGCCATTCGATTGATGCGTGCTCGACGATGAGCGTGACTTCAAGCGCACCTGTGACGCCTTCTGGCCATCGAATCAGGTAGTCCACCGCCCCCTGTCTGCCATCGATGTCATGAGGTACCACACTTGCAGCAGTAGCATTGCCGACCAAACGTGCGGCTATTCGCTCAGCTCTATCCGAGAAAGTACTCACGATCCAAATCATCTCAAACCGCGACTAAACTTTGGGGGATGTGCCTCCTGCGTGGTGGCAAGGAACTCCGCTGACATTGGAGCGACCGTCTCCGTTAGCTTAGAGAGCGTTCCCAGGGTTGTCGTGCGGGATTCGCATTCCGCATCGCTGATGTGAGTGCTTTTGTGGCTCACACTGCGGTTGAAAGCGCCTGAGCGGTTCAGCCGTATTGCAGAAGAAAGGCAAGTAGGACTTGTCTAAACTGATGTACTGCGTTTATCCATCAGCGTAGCTACGTTCTCCATCCGGTTACGGTTTATGAGTCGCATCATTGCTATTAGGCTGCAAGGATCCGGTGGACAAAAAGAAGGGCAATCTGCTCGTCAGTTTGGTCGCTCGTGGAAGAAAAGTAGGTCCCTGCTCAGAATGTCTTTTTCGTGCTACCCGCTGAAACAACTAGTGGAGCAGAGAGATCTCTGGTTGGTGTGGCTCACCGGTCCAAGCAGCATGCGCAACCGATTGCCTCAAGTGTTGTCAGTGACGCCGTAAGCCGTGCTGACTACCTATTTGATCCTATCGTTTTCTGAATGCCATGTGGATGGCCATTGATGTGCGGGTCGACTTCTCATTCGACTAGTGCAACTTAAAAATACTAGTCATCACCTTTCGGGTCATTTTGACAGGTGACTCAACGTCTATAGCCGTGAGGCGAGCCGGACCGCCGCTGCGTTGAACCTATCTGGCGCTCAGCGTTTATGAACCGTTCCTCATTCTGGTGCCCACGCTGTCAGCCCCGACCACGCACCCGCACCTAACCCCTAACGGTCAACGACGTTTTCTAGTGGTTCTCCAGCAATAAAAGCAGCCAGGTTCTGTTCAAGGAAATGCGCTACCCCTTCAGGGCGACCACCAGCTGCGTGCGGGGTAATGACCAGGTTGGGGGCATCCCATAGCGGCGAATCCGCAGGTAACGGTTCTTTGCGAGTCACATCGAGGGCCGCACCACCAATATCCCCGTGATGTAACGCCGCCACTAGGGCAGATTCATCAACAGTGGAGCCACGCCCAACGTTGATGAACCACGCATGTGACGGCAAGCCTGAGAAAACATCGGCGTTAACGATGCTTTCTGTGCTTTCCGTTGAGGGGAGCACACTGATGAGTATGTCGGTGTGCTTGAGTACCTGCGGGAGTTCCTTCTCGGTGACCGTCACATACCCGTCGCGCGACTCAGCTGTTCGAGCAACTCCTATGACCCGTGCACCAAGGAGGGTGAGCATCGGGGCGAGGGCTTGTCCAATTGAACCAAACCCCCAAATAGTGACACAGGCGTTTTCTAAGGTTGATAGCCCGGGGAAACCGTGTGAAGTGGCCGTGCTGTTGTGCTGAATGCCAGGTGCTTGGATGCCTCCCAAGGAGGATTCCCAGCGGCCAGCGAGGCGGGCACCGTGCATTAAATCGAAACGGCGAGCAGCGACCAAAGCGAGCATGAGTGCGTGTTCTGCAACGGGGCGGCTGTGTAAACCGCGGGCGCTTGTAATCGTAACCTGGGGGCCGAAACCCGCTCCCTGCAGTGCATCCACACCAGCAGCAAGGGACGCTGCCCACTGAAGTTCAGGCAGATGTTTGGCACACCACGCGAGTTGGCGGCGTGAATTTCCCCAGACCACCAACACGGCTGCGTCGCGATGCTCAGGCGGGATCTCTTGGGCTGGGTCGTATTCCACGGTTTCGACACCTGGAGGTGCGGTGATGACTGTATCCATGGTGGTGGGCAGAAGAACCTTCATTGATTTAGCCTATCGACCCGTGAAGAACCTGCCAGTTCAAGACCTCAAAACACGGGGGATCCGATGGGGAAAGTGGCGAACACCGCATAGAATGGGGCTGTGGAGAGCACAGCAGGCGGTAAAACCGCAGACATCAGAGTCATGATCGTAGACGACCACGAAGTGGTTCGCCGCGGTATCGCAGAGGTCATTGACCGCACAGAGGGTATGGGGGTTGTCGCTGAAGCTGGGAGCGTCGCAGAGGGCGTTCGCCGAGCTGAGCTCGTGAATCCGCAGGTCATGTTAGTGGACCTGCAACTTCCCGATGGCACGGGCATTGATTTGATGCGCACTTTACGTCAGTCAAAGCCTGAGATTCGTGCGATTGTTTTGACCAGCTTTGATGACGATAGTGCGCTAGCCGCCGCCCTAGAATCGGGTGCAGCCGCATACGTGTTGAAGAGCGTGCGTGGAGCTGAAATCGCTGAGGTTGTTCGGGCAGTTGCTGCTGGGCGTGTTCTTCTCGATGAGCGTACTGTGACACGTCGACGTAAAGAACACGATGACCCCACTGAAGACCTCACCCCGTCAGAACTTCGGGTTGTTGAACTTATCGGTGAGGGACTGTCAAACCGGGAAATCGCTGAGCGGTTGTCTATCGCTGAAAAGACAGTGAAGAACCACATCACCTCGTTGCTAGCGAAAATGGGTTTGCAGCGACGCACCCAAGTTGCCGCCTGGGTGGCCGCCCGCAAACACCACGCATGGTCAGAGCCAGGTAAGTAAGACGAGGTAAGCAGAAGCAGCGCACATTCAGTGGGCCGCACTACCCTTCGGTGGTGCGGTCCACTGGTTCGCTCATCCGCGCCCCACCGATTGGAGCCGTCCAGCGTAGGATCGCGCCCCGGCCAGTGGGGGAGTTTTCAAGGGTGTATGACCCACCATGCTGGCGGGCTCGCGCAGCCAGGTTCCACGTACCGGATTTCCGCCCGGAAACGTCTTTCAGGCCAATTCCGTCGTCTTCGACCTCAACATCTACCCGGCCCGCTGTTTCCGGTGAGGTGGGGGAGTGGAAGTAGACGCGTACTGAAACTGATTGCGCTTGGGCGTGGCGGGCTGAATTCGCCAAGCCTTCACGGCACACAGCTAACACATCATCGGACAGCGATTTGGAGATCATCTCATCGATGGTGTCCTCCGCAGCATCCAACGCACCAAGGTCACGGTCATCAAGGGAGATCACCAAAGACGGTGCGAACCCCAAACCGGTGCGGGCCAACGCGGATTCACGCCGCAACCGCTCCACAATGCCTGTTGCAGCATCGGGGTCACGCAGTGAGTGAACGATAGAGCGAATTTCACGCACTGAGTTATCGATGTTATCCAGCGCCTCGTCGAGGATGGAGATCAGCCCTGCCTTGTCGAGGCCGCGCGCAGCCCGGCGGCGCACTACTTCAAGTTGCATTCCCGTGGCAAAGAGCTGCTGGATGGCAAGGTCATGCAGGTCGCGGGCAATACGTTCACGTTCCTCGACGAGTTTCCCGAGGTCTTGAGCTTGCCGGGCCTCAGAGAGTACCAATGCGAGGGCGGCTTGGTCCGCGAAGGATGAGGCACGTTCCAGGTCTTTGGTAATGAAAGATTCTTCGCCAACTTTACGCAGCAGCACCAAAACACCAACGGGTTTCTCGGGGGTTCCCATGGGGGCGTAGAGCGCTGGGCCAAAGCGGCGCATTTCCGGGTGGGAAAGGTTCCGTGCTTTAGACAGTGACGGAACAATTTTCGCTTTGCCGGTGCGTAGCGCAGTCCACGACAACCCTTCGCGTGGCATAACAAGCCCGAGGAGGTCTTCTGCGTTCCAGCCGCGCACAATTTCCATGACGAGTTCACCGCGTAAGCCTGGCAATACGAGGCCAGCGGTGTCTGCGTCTGCGATATCTCGTGCCACGGTGACGATGTGTTCTAAGACGTCCTCTTCCGGGGACCCTTGAAGGAGCATCGTGGTGATTTCAGAGCCGGCGCTGAGCCATTTTTCGCGTTCGATGGCATCTGCTTCAGATGGCAGCATAGGTGTTTCCTCGAGGAGTTGTTCGGGATCTTCTTGATGTCAGCCTACTGGACAATGGTGCCCTCAGCGGCGAGTGCATTCTGGTATGTCGGTGACTGGAGAAGCAGGTCATCATGGGTGCCTGTGAGATCGATGCGCCCTTGGGAAAGCATGATGATGGTGTCTGCTGAGTGGATAGGTGTGAGACGGTGCGTGGCGATAACGAGGGCGCGTTTTTTGTCATTGGCTGCGCTGTTCATGAGGTCGCTGATAAGGGTGTCTGCTGTGTGTGGATCAAGGTGTTCTGCAGGTTCATCGAGGAGCAGAATTGACGCTGAGGAACACAGCGCTCTAGCGATGAGGAGCCGCCGCCGTTCACCACCAGAAATGGTTGTGCCATCAGGACCAAGCAGAGTTTCTAGGCCGTCAGGCAGTGCTTCAACCCACTGTGATAGTCCAGCTTGGCGCAGGGCATCGTAAGCCTCATCGTGAGTGAGGTTGCCCCGGGCCGCACGGAGGTTTTCAAAGATGGTGGTATCGAATACGTGAGCATCTTCAGCAATGAAAGCGACGTGTTGTGCGAGGTCGTGCTGGTTCGCTGGGCCGATCCGACCGCCATCAAGGGTGACAGTGCCAAAATGCGGTGGAATCAGGCCTGCGAGGGTCATCAACAGGGTGCTTTTCCCTGACCCGGATGGGCCCACAATGGCCAGGGTTTCACCAGGGGACACTGACACGTTGACCTTTGAAAGGACAGGTTTTTGTGGCCAACCAACTGTGAGGTTGTGGGCCTCCAAGTGGCGGGTACCTGTCTGGGAGATGGGGTCAACAGCATCGTGGTTGAGGTTTTCGTCCGCTGCGTCGAGCAAAGCCATGATTCTGCTGGCTGCGGTACTTGAGGTGTGTAGTTGAAGGGCTGCGGCTGGGAGGCCTTGGTGGATTTCAAACACGGCGAGCGGCATGAGGACCACCACGGTGAGCGTGACCGGGTTCAGGGTGCCAGCGGCAGTGGCTGGGATAGCGACGAGAGCAGCGAGGAGCGCTGACGATACCAAAGCAAACACAAAGATCGCGGTGGACAATCCCTCGAGGCGAGCGTTGCGGTCGGTGGCACGGTAGAGATCCTGCTCGTGGCCTTCAAGCGCGGTCATCATTGTGGGTGCTGCCCCAGAGACGACAATGGGCCCTGGGGTGGTGAGGAGGTCATGGCTCAGGGAGGAGATGTCTGCTCGGGCCTGCGCTGTTTGTTGCTCTGATTCCCGCCCAGCTTTTTGCGCCAACCAGGGTGCTAATACTCCGGCGAGCAGCATGCAGAACAAGAGAGTGAGAGCAGCAGGAGGGTACAGCAATCCCACAACGAGGAGGGAGGCTGCGGAGAGCACAACTGCAACAAGGGCGGGGATGAATGCTTTAACGATCACATCACCAACGGCATCAACGTCAGAACCAACGCGTGCTACTAAGTCTCCGCGGGTGATCCGGGCAACGGCTGTGATGTTACCGCGTGATAGCCGGTCGTAAAGGTTTGTGCGCAATGCTGCCATGCCTTTGAGGGCAACAACGTGGGATGCGAGGCGTTCGAGGTACCGGAACAACCCGCGACTCACTCCAAAGGCGCGTACCCCAACCGTTGCGACAGAGAGCATCATGACGGGGGGCATTTGGGATGCGCGGGCGATGAGCCACGCTGACACTGCGCCGAGGGCGATGGCGCTACCTAGCGCTAACACCCCGGCGGTCACTGCTTTGATGACGTCGAAGGCGCTGATGTCGAGGAGCCGCAGTGCGCGCCTCAGGTCGTTGTGGCGTTTCATGCGTTCACCTGGGTGTGAGGGCGGGAAGTGACATCAGCAATGGTGTCTGCGACGTTGAGCAACGATGTGCGGTGTGCGATGACAATGACTGTGCGACCACTGTCAGCGAGGGAACGGATGGTGGCGATGACGGTACTCTCCGTGCCAGCGTCTAGGTGTGCGGTGGGCTCATCAAGGATGACAAGTTGCGCGTCTGAGAGGAAAGCCTGTGCGAGCTGTACCCGTTGGCGTTGCCCCACGCTAAGCCCCAACCCGCCGTGCCCCACGGTGGTGTTTAACCCGTTGGGCAGGTCAGCGATAACAGCATCCAGACCACTGGCAGAGAATGCTTGGGTGAGGCGTTCGGGGGAGTGCTGGGCGACGTTGAGGATCTCTGCGATGCTCGCTGGAGGCAGTGCGGCACGCTGGCTAAGCCACACGGTGTCTTTCCACAGGGCAGTGGTGTCGAGCTGTGACAGCGGGTATGACTTTTCTCCCTGAACCAGTGTCACGTCACCGCTGGTTGGGGTGAGTAGCCCCAACAAAGCTAAGACGGTAGTTGTTTTTCCGCTCCCGGAGGCGCCGCGTAGAGCGGTGATGGTCCCGGGGGCGGCGGTGACTGATAGGTTGTCCGGCGCGGCTAGCCCGCGCTCTGTGGACACAACCGTGAGATCAGTGACCACAATGCGTGTTGAGGCGAGGTTGGGCGGCATTGCAGTCCCTGCGGGCGGCACAGGAAGGTCGAGGATGTTCTTCGCGGCCTGCCACGCAGCGATTCCGTTGGTGGAAGCGTGGAAGTGCTGGCCCACTTGGCGCAATGGCAAGTACACCTCAGGGGCAAGCACAATAACGGCAAGAGCCGCCTCTAACCCCACGTTTCCGTATACAAGGCGTAAGCCCATGGCAACGGCAACGAGCGCAACAGACAGGGTGGTGAGTAGTTCCAGGACCATACCGGACAGGAAAGCGACGCGCAGGGTGCGCATCGTCGAAGCCGTGTAGGCGTCACCAAGTTTTTTGACTCGCGCAGCGGGGCCAATTTCGCGGCCAAATGCACGCAACGTGCCGAGCCCAGCAAGCAGGTCCAACACTTGGGCACCAAGGCGAGACATGACGACGAGTCTGCGTTGTGAAGAGTTTTGAGTCAGCGTCCCCACGAGGATCATAAAGATCGGTACGAGGGGCAACGTGAAGAAAATAATAAGACCTGAGGTGAGATCGAGCCCAAACACCACTGCGAGGGCGACGGGGGTGACCGTTGCGGTGAGGAGGAGTTGTGGCAGGTAATTCACAAAGTAAGGCCGCAAGTCATCAAGACCACGCGTAACGAGCGTGTGGGTGTCGCTTGCACGAGTCCCCGATTCGGTGGGTGCTGATAGCCACCGTGGGCCCAACTGGAGAACATGGTTCAGGATTTGCTCACGAAGCGTAATAATCACTTTCACGGCTGCCCGATGCGCGAACCTGGTTTGCGCGCCGGCGAGCGTAGCACGCGCCACGACCACGCACGCCAGGGCAATCAGTGGAGTGCGGACGTCGCTGAGTCCAGCGCCCTGGGACACAACTGGCGCAAGTACTGCTGCGATGAGCAGTGCTTGCGCCAGAATGAACCCCGACGTGATGAAACCGAGTGCGGCAGTGAGGATCACGTAGCCGCGTGCAGGTCGAGCCTGGGTAAGAAGGTCAGGGTCTAGCGGTTTCACTCAAATCCTTGGGGGTGTGGGCGTGTGGCCGGCAACCCGGCCACACGCAGATGTGGTGCTAGATGTCGCGAGTGGACGTACCGTCTGATTCGCGTCCCTGCGCCGAAGCGTCACCGTGGCTGACACCGTGTGAGGCATCGTCCTTGGGAACACGCAGGCTTGACAAGCCGATGGGGTCCGGAATGTGTTCCACCTTAATGCGTTTGCGGAACACCCAAATCGTCCACCCTTGGTACAGCAACACGAGTGGGGTCAGAAGCACTGCCACCCACGTCATGATAGTCAGGGTGTAATCGGTCGATGACGCGTTGTAGATGTCCAACGAGTTCTGACCGTTGATGTCGAGCATCACGTAGGGGTACATAGACCCGAAGATCAGCACAACGGCGGCAAGAATGGTGACAGCTGATGCGCTGAACGCTTTGCCCTCAGCCCCAACCTTGTTGAACATCCACGCGAGGATCAGTGAGAGCGCAGCAATTCCTGTTGCTACCCACGTCCAGGTGACGGAGTAGGCCAACTGGGTCCAGATCGCCCAGGAGCCAGCGGCGACGATCGCTGCGCCAATGAAACGTGAGGCGAGGCGGTTTGCGTCAACGCGCATCTGCCCGTCCGTTTTCAGCGCGAGGAACAAAGCGCCGTGGCTGAGGAAGAGCAGAAGCGTGACCACCCCACCAAGGAGGGCGTAAGGGCTGAGCAGCTCGAAGAAGCTCCCAACGACGTTGTGGTTCTCGTCAAGGTTGACGCCACGAACGAGGTTGGCAAACGCTACGCCCCATAGGATCGCTGGCACCCAGGACCCGAAGATGATCCCGAAGTCGCACCATTTCTTCCACTGTGGAGTTTCGATCTTTGAGCGGTACTCAAAGGCCATGCCACGGAAGATGAGTGCGATCAAGATCAGCAGGAGCGGAATGTAAAACCCGGAGAACATGGAGGCGTACCATTCGGGGAAAGCCGCGAATGTTGCGCCACCTGCGGTGAGGAGCCACACTTCGTTACCGTCCCAGATGGGGCCGATTGTGTTGATGACTGCTCGACGTTCTTTGTCGCTCTTTCCCAAAACAGGGAGGAGCATACCGACACCAAAGTCGAATCCCTCAAGGACGAGGTAGCCGGTCCACAGCACTGCGATGAGGATGAACCATAAGATGTTGAGATCCATTGTCGTGTCCCTTCTCCTGGCTCAGTATGCGAACGACAGCGGGGCGTCCGCGTCGTTGGCTCGGTCGGGGTTGGCCTCAGGGGACTCGTCGTGCACTTCTTCTGGTGCGCCGTGAGCCATGTACCGCCAGATAAGCATTGCCCAAACACCGGTGAGGAAGGTGTAGATCACGGTGAACAGGATCAACGATGCCAGCATGACGCCGGTGGACTGGTTTGTTGTTACCGCACCCCAAGTCAGCATACGGATTTGGTCGACGCCTGTTGGGTTTGGAGCAACCACCCAGGGTTGGCGACCCATCTCGGTGAAGATCCAGCCGAATGATGAGGCAAGGAATGGTGTTGGGATAGCGATCAAACCGAGGCGAGCAAACCAGCGCTTGTCTGTGACCCGGCCCTTACGGGTGAGCAACATTGTCGCTGCTGCCAGAGCCGCGGAGAAGATCGCGAACCCGATCATGAGGCGGAATGACCAGTACGTGATTGCCAGGTTAGGGCTGTAGTCGATGGGCTGACCATCTGGTCCAACATCCCCGTAGCGCTCCGCGTAGTATTCCTGTAGTTCGTCGATGCCGCGTAGCGGTGCGTTGAAGTCGCCACTGGCTAGGAAGCTTGTCGCGCCAGGGATTTCGAGAACGTGTTTGACAGATTTGCAGTCGTTGGTGAGGTCACCGATCGTCAAGATGGAGAAGGGTGCGCCGCCTTCAGGGGTGGTGCACAGTGCTTCAGCAGCTGCCATTTTCATGGGTTGCTGTTCAAACATGAGCTTCGCCTGGTAGTCACCCGAGATTGCAAGGCCAACTCCAGCAATGAGCATGGTGACCAGGCCCAGGTTCAAAGCAGGCTTGTAGATGTTCTTTGCGACGTTTGCGCGGCCGCGGCGGGTTTCCTTGACCATCCAGAAAGCGGCGATACCGGCGACGAATGTGCCAGCGGTCAGCCACGCTGCGGTGATGGTGTGAGGGAAGGCGGCAAGAACTGTTGAGTTCGTCAGCACTGCGACGATGTCGGTCATTTCTGCGCGCCCGGTTTCGGGGTTGTAGATCGCCCCGACGGGGTGCTGCATCCACGAGTTCGCTGCCAAGATGAAGTAAGCAGACAGTGACGTTGATACTGCAACAGCCCAGATACACGCTAGGTGGATCTTCTTATTGAGTTTGTCCCACCCGAAGATCCATAGGCCCAAGAAGGTTGATTCAACGAAGAATGCTGCGAGGGCTTCCATGGCGAGCGGTGCGCCGAAGACGTCTCCAACGAATCGCGAGTATTCATTCCAGTTCATGCCGAACTGGAATTCCTGCACGATTCCGGTAACAATACCGATTGCGAAGTTGATGAGGAGAAGCTTGCCAAAGAACTTCGTGAGCTTCAGCCACTTCTCATCTTGGGTGCGCACCCACATGGTTTGCATAATCGCGACGAGAGGGGCAAGCCCGATCGTCAGTGGCACGTAAAGGAAGTGATAGACGGTGGTGATGCCAAACTGCCACCGTGCGATATCGAGGGCGTCCATGATTCTCCACTGGTTAACTGACGGAAAAAACCTCTTAATCTGACGCTAGATTGGCAGCAGATTTTTGCTTGGGACCAAGGTCCCCATCTCGGGATGTGCGTGGTGACCTTCGCCTCCCTCTTTCGGCGTTCCAGCGGGTTTATTAAGCCCTCGGATCTGGAAATGACACTTGTCAGCAAAGTGTCATGACGCGGGACCTAGTGCCTAATAGTGATGAGGCCTCTGCGACACTGCAACATCTTCTGTTTCACTGCGCGGGTGATTGTTCTGCGGCAAACACCACGGTATGCGACTATTCGCTGCGTCGCCGCGCGTTCAGCGGGGTGTATGAGATACTTGGGACGTTGTCGAACCACACTTCGGTAACCATGGCATGAATCACCGCGAACGCCGATCATGCTGCCTGCCTTCCGCACACCGTGTGCACGACAGATTGACGCGCCACGAGGGCGCTCCCTGGCAGCAGCAGAAGATCGCTCGCCCTGATCAGTGCCCCTCCAGGACTTCCGTGCGACTGCCGCCATCAAGCAGTCCGCATGACAACATATCCGTGACGTCTAGGTGTGGCAGGCGGGCAACGGAATAGAGGAGTACCCCCGTGGCATCCGGAGAAGAATCTCACGAGACACGCCCGAACTCGACGTCTGAAGAATCGGGTTCGAAGCCCGCGAGGCGCCGAGTGACCCGCCAAGTATCGTCTCCGTCAGTTCAGCCCGTGACGTTCCTGACTGCTGAGACCCCCGCGCCAACGCAGCGTCGGACAACAGCAGGGAACGCAACGGTAAAGGCAGGTAGTGGTGAGGAAAAGCCTCAGCGCCGCGCCCGCCGGGCAACATCGGATGGCAAGACAGCCCCGGTGTCGTCAGGAACGCCTACGCGCGAAAGTGCAGACATTGACGTTATTGCATCGATCGCAGCGTTGACGGGTAAGGGAGTCGAAGCGCCCACTCAGGCGTCGAGCAATACACCAAACTTCGCTGCCATTGAACAGGCCATTGACCTCGATACTGTTGAAAAGCAGCATGACAAACAACACGGTGTTCGCCGTGACTCGGCTGATAAAAAGCCTGCAGGGTCATCACGTCGATCAACTGCGAAGAAAACTGCAACGGCGCAAACACCTCCTGCACCTGTTGAGGAAGCTGCAGCAGAGCCAGCAAAAGAGGCTGCCCAAGACAAGCCTCGCCGTCAACGCACTCGCCCAACACGCGAAGTTTTCTCCGCACCAGCCCCCGCAGCGCAAGAGCGCCCAGCCGCCCCGTCGCGTCCGCGTCTCGCTACCACGGCTTTGCTTTTCCAAGCGCCTGACCTGACGACAGTGCCTCCTGCTCCCAGCGTTCCTGAAGAGCCAGCTCAGGTGGCGGAGGAAACCGCAGAGCAGCCCGCCGAGCAAACTCCGCAAAAAACTCAGCGCCAACGTCGGAGCCGCGCGGACAAACCTGCCCAACGCGCAGCATCACGGCCCGTCCCAGATGCTGAGGAGGCTCCTGAAGAAGAGGAAGAAACCTCAACATCACCAGAAGCTGAAACACCAGAAAGCTCCGACGATTCACCACGTCGCCGCCGTCGCCGGGGGAGCAGGGGCCGCCGGAACCGTAATGGCAACGGTTCGGAGGAGGACGCATCTGACGATGAAACACAGGACAACACCCCTGAAGCTGAACAACCTGAGGATGTGACTCCGGAAGCCTCGACTGACGATTCTGAAGACGACACCGATTCAGAAGACGCGGAAGAAAGCGCAAGCAGCCGCCGCCGTCGGCGCCGTCGGCGTACACGTGGTGAGGAAACCGACGCAACGCGCCGCCGTTCCACACATGATGAAGTCACTGCGCTGAAGGGCTCAACCCGCCTTGAAGCGAAACGCCAACGCCGCCGTGAAGGTCGCGATGCTGGCCGCCGCCGCTCCATCATCACAGAGTCTGAGTTCCTTGCGCGCCGTGAAAGCGTTGACCGCTCCATGGTGGTCCGTGAGGTCAACGGCCGTACCCAAATCGCAGTTCTCGAAGACGGCATCCTTGTTGAGCACTACGTTTCCCAACAGGAACAAGCGTCCATTGCTGGCAACGTTTACCTAGGGCGAGTGCAAAACGTACTGCCATCCATGGAAGCGGCATTCGTTGACATCGGTAAGGGGCGCAACGCTGTGCTGTATGCCGGTGAAGTGAACTGGGACGTTCACGGCATTGAAGGGCAGCCGCGACGCATCGAAGAGGCATTGAAGTCGGGTGACTCTGTCTTGGTTCAGGTCACTAAAGACCCAATTGGTCACAAGGGTGCCCGCCTGACCTCGCAAATTACCCTTGCAGGTCGCTACCTGGTCTACGTGCCAGGTGGCGGAATGACTGGGATTTCACGCAAACTCCCAGACACCGAACGATCACGCCTCAAGCGAATCCTGAAAGAACTTGTTGCCGAAGGTGCCGGTGTCATCGTGCGCACGGCGGCTGAAGGTGCGTCAGAAGAAGAGCTACGGGCAGACATCCACCGGTTGCAAACCCAGTGGGAAAAGATCGAGAAGAAGCGTAAGAGCGCCAACGCGCCAGCGTTACTTCAAGGTGAGCCTGACCTAGCTATCCGTGTTGTACGAGACATCTTCAACGATGACTTCAACTCCCTGACCGTTCAGGGTGACCAAGCCTGGCAGGACATCTCGGAGTACGTCACTGCCCTTGCTCCAGACCTCGCTGACAAGGTAAAGCGGTGGACATCAGAGCAGGACATTTTCGCAGGTTCCCGAATTGATGAACAACTGGCTAAGGGCATGGACCGTAAGGTCTGGTTGCCCTCGGGTGGATCGCTTGTTATTGACCGCACCGAAGCGATGACGGTCATTGACGTGAACACGGGCAAGTTCACGGGTGTCGGCGGAACGCTGGAAGAGACCGTTACTCGAAACAACTTGGAATCTGCCGAAGAAATTGTGCGGCAACTCCGTTTGCGGGACATCGGTGGAATTATTGTCATCGACTTTATTGACATGGTCCTCGAATCCAACCGTGACCTCGTGCTACGCCGCTTGGTGGAATGCTTGGGCCGTGACCGAACGAAACACCAGGTCGCAGAGGTAACTTCTCTTGGTCTTGTCCAGATGACCCGTAAGCGCGTGGGGCAAGGCCTTGTTGAGGCGTTCTCTACAACCTGCGATCACTGCAACGGTCGAGGCTTTGTGGTCCACGCGGACCCAGTGGAAAAGGGGGGAGTTGCGCCAGCTATCTCCTCACCACAACCTGAGGGTGAGTCAAAGCGCAGCAAGCGACGCCGGTCCAAAGATTCGAAAGAGAACAAAGAAACCAAGGAAGCCTCAGAGCGCCAAGCCCAGGACTCCGACGCTGCATCGCAAACTGACGAGCCGCACCATGAAGATGTCACTGCGACACTTGCTGCAATTGCGGCAGCGGCCGTCCACGCTCACGACTCTGAAAAGGAGAAAGAGCCAGCGGCTTCCACTCCGCTACAGGAGAAGAAGTCTGAGGTAACCTCACCTGACGCGGTATCTAGTGCCACTGCTGCCCCCCAAGGGAGCGAGAGTTCTCCTGAGGTTGCTACAGACAAGCCAGTCAAGGCTGCTCCACGTACCCGTTCACGCCGTGCTGGGCGCTCAGCTGGGCGACCAACAGGGCAGAGCGAGACACGCAATGCTGAAGTCACGCCCTCAGCTGCCCCCGAAGAAACCGGGGGCAAAGCCGTTACGCAAGGTTCTGAGCACGATCACACGGTGGCTGACACGGTGACAGGAACCCCCACATCGGGTGACTCCAACCAGTAAGAGGCCTGAAAAGGACAAACCTCATTGGGTGGTGATGCCTAGGGATAACTTCCCGAGACATCCCCACCCAATGACGTATTACGCGTCACACGGCAAGTGTTCGCCAGGAGCGTCACGCGTGCCGTAGTATTGAATATGGTCATCCGACCGATGGCACGTGCAGTTAAGTGTCACATGAAGTGTCACAGGGCCCGTGTGCGGTAGATGGCTGTATCTCATTTGACCCTGGGATAAAGATTCCGTAATCTTGAACGTCGGCGCTTATGCGCGCGTCCCATCGTGTGATCCTGGGTCAATCCCAGTAGAGTGCACGACCAAGAGACTAAAGAGAGTTGAGCAGCAACGTGGTTTACGCGATCGTCAAGGCTGGTGGCCGCCAGGAGAAGGTTTCTGTTGGCGACGTCGTCGTCGTCGACCGTCTTTCCGGCGACGCTGGCGAGTCCGTTGAACTTCCTGCGATCCTTCTCGTTGATGGTGACAATGTCACCACTGACGCGGACACACTCGCGAGCACAGTGGTGACTGCTGAGATCCTTCGCGATGAGAAGGGTCCCAAGATCACCATCCTTAAGTACAAGAACAAGACTGGTTACCGTAAGCGCCAGGGTCACCGTCAGAAATTGACCCGCCTTAAGGTCACCTCCATCAAGTGAGTTTGATGGTGCTTCCTTTCCGGAGCACTAGGTAAACCCCGCACAGACTTAGGAAAGACAGGTACTGTCATGGCACACAAGAAGGGTGCGAGTTCCACTCGCAACGGTCGTGATTCAAACGCTCAGCGCCTCGGCGTCAAGCGTTTCGGCGGTCAGGTTGTTAAAGCCGGTGAGATCCTTGTTCGCCAGCGTGGAACACACTTCCACCCAGGTGAGAACGTGGGCCGCGGCGGCGACGACACTCTGTTCGCTCTAACAGCTGGTGCTGTTCAGTTCGGCACCCGCCGTGGACGCAAGGTTATCGACATCGTCGAAGCCGTCTGAGTTCACACACAGCTTTTTCATGAGGGACGCACCGCGGGTGCGTCCCTCTGTGTATGTTGGGATAGAAAACATCCCTAAGGAAGGGAACCAAGCATGGCTTCATTCGTTGACCACGTAGTGCTCCACGCGCAAGGTGGCAATGGCGGCCACGGTTGCGCCTCAATCCGGCGGGAGAAGTTCAAACCCCTCGCAGGCCCTGACGGAGGTAACGGCGGAAACGGTGGAAGTGTCATCCTCCGCGTTGACCCACAGGTGACAACACTGTTGGACTACCACCACACCCCACACCGCGTTGCTCCTTCAGGAACCTTTGGCATGGGCGACAACCGTCACGGCGCCAAAGGTGAAGACCTTGTTCTTGGGGTACCTGACGGCACCGTAGTTAAAGACCAAGAAGGCAACATCATCGCTGACCTCGTTGGTGAAGGTTCAGAAATGATCCTTGCCGAAGGCGGCCATGGTGGCCTCGGCAACGCAGCACTGGCGTCAAAGCGACGCAAAGCACCAGGGTTTGCGCTTCTTGGCGAACCTGGTGAGGAAATCACCATCCGGCTCGAGGTGAAATCCATTGCCGACGTTGCGCTTGTTGGTTTCCCCAGCGCCGGTAAATCCTCACTGATCGCAGCAATGTCCGCTGCCCGCCCAAAAATCGCTGACTACCCTTTCACCACACTGGTGCCTAACTTGGGTGTAGTGCAGGCAGGGGAATTCCGGTACACCATCGCCGATGTTCCCGGGCTCATCCCCGGCGCAAGTGAAGGAAAAGGCCTTGGCCTTGACTTCCTCCGCCACATTGAACGTTGCGCCGTGATTGTTCACGTCCTTGACACTGCAACACTTGAACCAGGGCGTGACCCAATCACTGACCTGGAAACCATCGAAGCTGAACTGCGGGCATACAGCGAAGAGCTTGAACTAGGTGGCTCACGCATTCCCCTGCACGAACGCCCACAATTGGTAGTCCTCAACAAGGTGGACGTGCCCGATGGGCAAGACCTTGCCGAAATGGTTGAACCAACCCTGACCGAACGCGGTCTACGGACATACCGTGTCTCAGCGGTAACTCATGCAGGTTTGAAAGAACTCTCATTTGCTTTGGCGAAGTACGTTGACTTCGCACGGAAAAACAACCCTGAAGCAGGCGACCAGCGGGTTATTGTGCGTCCAGAACCCATCAACGCCCGTGATGACAAAGGCTTCTCAGTACGCCGCCGTAATGAACACGAAGGTTACTACTTCGAGGTTCGCGGCAGTAAACCCGAACGCTGGGTCCGTCAAACAGACTTCAACAACGACGAGGCCGTGGGTTACTTGGCAGACCGCCTGGCCACGCTCGGTGTCGAAACTGAACTCTTCAAAACAGGCGCTGTGGCCGGCGACGAAGTGCGCATCGGGCCACCAGAAAACTGTGTTGTGTTCGATTGGGAACCAACAATGACCACAGGTGCAGAGTTCCTGTCAGGTCCCCGAGGCACAGACCTTCGGTTGGAAGAAAGCCAGCGACCAACCCGTGCTGAGAAACGCCGCGACTACTACGACCGCATGGACGCAAAATCAGCGGCTCGTGATGAACTATGGACCGAACGTCAAGCTGGGCACTGGACCGAACCAGACGCTGACTAGAAATACCCGTGTGTAAGCGTTTCGCATATAGCGGACGCTTACACATCGGGAGGGCGCAGTGTAGAACAATAGAGGGATGAGCGATATGCCACCTCAATACCGCCCGAAGAAAGATCTCCGATCAGCAATTACCGACGCAGCCCGCGTTGTGATCAAAGTTGGATCCTCATCTCTCACCCACCCAAACGGAACACTGTCCGTTGAAGCCGTGGATAGGCTCGTTGATGTCATCGCACAACGGCACCGTAGTGGCCGCCACGTTGTTCTCGTAACATCTGGGGCCATCGCTGCAGGCATCGGCCCCATGGGGCTTGTATCCCGCCCCAAAGACCTCGCCACCGCACAGGCCACAGCATCTGTAGGTCAAGGACTCCTTGTTGCCCGCTACCAAGAAGCATTTGCCCGCCACGGCTTGCAAGTAGGGCAAGTCCTCCTCACAGCGGACGACACCATGCGCCGCGGTCACTACTCCAACGCTCGGCGCGCCATCGAGAAACTCCTTGCATTGGGAATCGTCCCCATCATCAACGAAAACGACGCTGTCGCAACCGACGAAATCCGTTTTGGTGACAACGATCGCCTCGCAGCATTGGTGTCACACATTGTGAGAGCTGACGCACTGATGCTCCTCACCGACGTCGATGGGCTCTACGACGGACCCCCAGCAGACGCAGAAACCCGCAGAATCCCCGTGGTGAAGAACTTCTCAGAAATCGCAGATGTTGAAGTGACCTCAAAAGGTTCCGCCGTTGGGACAGGCGGAATGGTGTCTAAACTCGAGTCTGTACGTATCGCCACAGCAACTGGAATCCCCGTTGTCCTCACTCGCGCATCAAACATTGCAAAAGCACTAGATGGGCAAGACGTTGGTACCTGGTTCTGCGTGACCGGTAAACGTATGACCCGGCGCCGATTGTGGCTGGCATACGCAGCACGAACCCAAGGGACCATCTTCGTCGATGCCGGTGCAGTCGCTGCGGTACTGGCAGGGCAAGCATCACTACTCGCTGCGGGAGTGACCGGGTTTGCAGGCGAATTTGAAGCAGGCGATCCAATTGAGATTGTTGGCCCAGACGGGCAGGCAGTAGCACGTGGACTGGTTGCGTTCGATTCACTGTACCTACCCGAAGTGGTGGGACAGTCGACCTCTGAACTCCGCGACGCCCTCGGTGCAGGATTCGATCGAGCTGTGGTGCATCGTGATGATCTGGTCTTGTTGCACCGGAAACGCGCCCCTGCACCAAGTTTCCCTCCAGTGCGCTAGGCACAGGTTCCCACAAAGTTTCCATGTGGGGAGTTTTCGGTGTGTTCACACTGCTGACCCGGCACTTCACGCCTATGCTTAGTGCCCATGAGTGACATCTCACACACACTGTCCCGTTCAGAGGTTGCCCGGTTCGCCACAGGCTCCCTAGGCACCGGAGGATTTGGTGCACTACCAGGCTTAGTGCTCGTCTATTTCCTCACTGACACCCTTGCGGTGACCGCACTGATGGCGGGCGCAATCCTTGCGCTCGCCAAAGTGTGGGACGTCATTATTGACCCAATCATTGGTGCAGCCTCAGATGCCGACTACCGCCGCACCGGTTCCCGCCGCCGTTTCATGCTCTTGGGAGCGTTCACTCTCCCAGTGTTTTTTGCCCTGACATTTGCGGTACCGCCGATGTTCGGCCCAGCAGCATCAGCAGTATGGGTGCTCCTCGCATTTGTTGGGTGTGCAACAACGTTTTCGCTGTTCCAAGTGCCGTACATCGGGCTACCAGCGGAAATGACCAACCACTATGACGAGCGCACGAGGCTCCTCACCTGGCGCGTTGTGGTTCTCACCGTTGCGATTTTGCTGTTCGGCGGCGGAGGACCAGTCCTGCGTGAACTCGGAGGCGACAATGCCCGCCTAGGCTACGTCATCATGGCGGTCGTTGCTGGGCTCGTTATGGGAATCGGTTTTTTCGTTGCCGCCCGATCAGCCCCCCGTCACCCCGTCACAACCAGCGGGGTGACGGCACCAGCACCCGGGGGAGTGTGGCACACCTACCGTGCCGCATATGCGGTGCTCCGTGACTCCCAACCCTTTAGGGTGCTGCTCGCGACGTTCCTCATCCAAGGATTAGGCATCGGTGCGATGCTTGCCGGTGCACAATATGTCGCCAAGTGGGTGCTTGGGTCTGAACTCGCAGTGACACTGCTCTTTGTCGCTCTCATCGCACCAGCACTCGCCATGGCACCCGTATGGCAACGTGTTGCCCGACGCGTGGGGAAAGAACGCGGATTTTTGTGGGCATCCTTGATCTTCATGGTGGCTTCAGCGTCGTTAGTCTTCCTCACCGTAAGCGCCGGACTATGGCTGTACCTACCCGTTGCGTTCTGCGGAGTAGCCTACGCCGGTATGCAATCACTGCCTATGGCGATGCTTCCCGATGTCATTAGCCACGAAGATCACGCCCGGCCCGATTCACGCGCCGGAATATTTGGCGGAGTCTGGACTGCAGGCGAAACCACCGGAATGGCACTGGGTGCCGTCATCTTCACCGCTGTACTGACCGTAACCGGGTACATCGAATCTGCGGCTGGTGTAGACGTCACCCAACCGGAGGGCGCCATCACCGGCATCATCGTGGCGTTCTCAATCCTCCCAGCCCTATGCACCGGGCTGTCCCTGCTTTTCCTGCGCCGCTACCGGCTCCGCAGAAATGACTTCACCAAGGCGGACCAATGAGTTACCCAAGCGAAGCGCCCTATGCGCACGTCCTCAAGAAACTCCAAGAATTCCGGGCTCGCGACGCCCCCACACAAGGCGGCTCCGTACTCAGCTACGTCTACGATTCCGGGCGCCCAGAATTAGACGAACTCGCAGGGCATGCCCATCTCCTCACCCAAACAGTCAACGCCCTAGATCCCACAGTATTCCCCTCCGTCGCACTCATGGAACGCGACATTGTGGACTTCGCACGCGACATTTTCCACGGCGACA
This sequence comes from Jonesia quinghaiensis DSM 15701, assembly GCF_000423205.1. Lineage (GTDB taxonomy): Bacteria > Actinomycetota > Actinomycetes > Actinomycetales > Cellulomonadaceae > Jonesia > Jonesia quinghaiensis. The sequence goes on along the minus strand of NZ_AUHN01000010.1, from coordinate 258,295 downwards.
CCGACGTCTTCGGGACAGTCACCTCCGGAGGTACAGAATCCTGCATGCTAGCGGTCAAAACAGCCCGCGATCTGTGGCGCTCAAACCGTGGCCGCCACGACATCGGGAAAATCCTTGCACCCGTCACCGTGCACGCAGCATTCCACAAAGCAGCACACTACTTTGACCTCACCCTTGACCTTATCCCCGTAGACCCCACCACCGGTGAAGTCAGCGCAGCAGACCTCATCGCCCACATGGACGACGACGTCGCACTGGTCGTCGTTTCCGCACCGAACTACCCCTACGGGGCCATCGACCCCATCGAAGAAATCGCAGCTGCCGCCAAAGAACGAGGTATCGCCTGCCATGTCGACGCATGCATCGGCGGATTCGCCCTCGCATGGTGGGACACCCGCACCCCCTGGGACCTAGCCGTCGACGGTGTCACCAGCCTCTCCGCAGACCTCCACAAATACGGGTACGCGCCCAAAGGCGCCTCCGTGCTCCTCCAACGCGGAACCACCCGCCAACGCGCCCAATACTTCGCCACCCGCGCATGGCCCGGATACCCAGTCGTCAACTCCACGATGCTCGGTTCAAAACCAGCGGGACCACTCGCAGCAGCCTGGGCAATCATTACCTACCTCGGACGCGATGGATTCCAAGAACTGACCACAAACATTGCCGCCGCCACCAACGACATCCGTACCGGGCTAGAAAAAATCCCCGGCCTACGCATCATGGGAAACCCCGACAGCCCACTACTGACTGTCATCACAGACACCTCCTTGCCACGCAACGAACGCGTCGACCCACACCTCCTCGCCGACGCAGCACGCAACCACGGCTGGATGCTCCAACACCAACCTGGCATGACCCAAAGCGACGGCACCCACCTACCCCACAATGTGCACCTCACCATCACCCCCGTCACCGCGCACCACACCGCACGATTCCTCACCGACATCACCGCCGCCGCAGACACCGTGCGCGGAATGCCAGGCCTACCAGACTCAAAAATCATTGGCGAAACCGCCCGCCAACTCAACGATGCGTTCGACACCCACCTTGGCCACGCATCCAACACCACCGGCGACTCACCAACCGCCGCCGCTATCCTCACACGCATAGGCATCAACACAGCAGACGCAGGCATGCCACAAGCCATGGCACCACTACTCGCCCTCCTGCAAAACATCCCCAACCACGTCGGCGAACGCCTCCTCATCGAACTCATCGCGGAACTCTCTCAACCCCAACCACGCCCCACCCCCGAATAACACCACCAGCATGTTCACCACGCGAAAACACCCTCGCACCTCACCCACACCTCCACTAGGGTGGACCCCATGAACGATTCGCACGGACACACCGCCGAGATCGACCAACAGGTACGCGACATCGCAGCGCGAGCACAAATCGCCGCGCGCACCCTCGCTACCGCAACCCGAGCCACAAAAGACGCAACACTTCACGCACTTGCAGATGCCCTGGTCACCCACAGTGCCCGCATCATCGCTGCCAACGCCGAAGACCTCCAACGCGGACGCGACAACGGGATGACACCAGGCTTACTTGACCGCCTCGAACTCACCGAACCGCGCATCGCGACCATCGCTGACTCGCTACGCGAGGTCGCCGCACTCCCAGACCCCATTGGTGAAGTCATCCGCGGGTCCCGCCTGCCCAACGGGCTGCGCCTCAGCCAAGTACGCACCCCCATGGGTGTGGTTGGCATGATCTATGAAGCACGCCCCAACGTCACCGTCGACGCCGTAGGTCTCACCCTGAAATCCGGAAACGCTGTGATCCTGCGCGGTGGAAGCGCCGCCGCACGCTCCAACGAAACCATTGTGGACGTCCTCGCCGACGCTCTCACCGCACAAGGCCTGCCACGCGACCTCATCCAATCAGTAGACCGATTCGGGCGCCCAGGGGGAGTGGCGCTCATGCACGCCCGTGGCCTTGTTGACGTTCTCGTGCCGCGTGGCGGCGCTGACCTTATCAACACTGTCGTGCGCGAAGCTACCGTTCCTGTCATCGAAACGGGTACCGGAAACTGCCACGTTTACGTCGACAACACTGCTGACCTTGAGATGGCAGTCAACATCACCATCAACTCCAAGACCCACCGTGTAGGCGTATGCAATGCCGCCGAAACCCTCCTCGTACACCGGGGCATCGCTGAAACGTTCCTCCCCGCTGTGTTTACGGCGCTTGCAGCTCACGATGTCACCGTCCACACCGACGATGCCGCCGCTGGTTTTGCGCAAGGCACCGGGGTGAACGTGGTCGCGGCCAACGACGACGACTGGGCGAAAGAGTACCTGTCTACTGACTTGGCTGTGCGCGTGGTTGATTCACTCGATGGCGCTATTGACCACATACGCGAGTGGACGTCAGGGCACACTGAGGCGATTGTGACCTCGACGTATAACAACGCTGAACGTTTCATTGCGGAACTTGATTCGGCGGCGATTATGGTGAACGCTTCCACTCGATTCACCGATGGTGGGCAGTTCGGACTAGGGGCGGAGATAGGTATCTCTACCCAGAAACTTCATGCACGCGGACCCATGGGTTTGCCAGAACTCACCACAACTCAGTGGATTGTTCGAGGTGAAGGGCAAGTCAGGTAATAAACTCTGAGCAGCGTTGATATGGGGTAGGGAGAATTTCTTCCTACCCCATATTCAATTCCCTGAAACATCGAGTTTACGAAGTAACTATCACCTAGTTATACGCTGGTGGGCGTGTTGCCGTTCTGAGGCCGTAACTAGTGAGTCGCTGGCCTGTGACGGGGCAGGTCAGAGGCCGGTTCTTCCTGACATACCGGGGTTTTTGTGGTGTTCATGGCAGCAGCCACTACGATGCTCGGGGGTGTCGGTGTGATGGAAGAGAGGGCAAGTTTTGTGTCGTGTGGACAAGATCTCACCTGCTGGAAAATTGATCCCACAAATGCGCTGTGACCGGCGATGATGGTGTTTTATTTTAGGCATTGTCCCTATTCAATTGTGCATTGTTTGCGTGGTAGGGTTGAACGCTGAATCATCGCAATCCATGGGGCATCAAGTGCACGTGAAAACACTGTGAAAGTGGAGTTCCGCATCACAGGCGCCGATGCTCCTCGTGAGAGACTTAAGACTTGTCACCGAGCACACCACCAGTGGAGGACGTCGTGTCAACAGCAGTACTCGCCGCAGAATCAGAGATCGTGAACCACCTGCCCTTTGAGCCCATTGCATACGGCATCGTCACCTTCTGCCTCTTTGTTGTTGCACTGGGCGTGACCTACGCTTTCCGTTCCACCGGTACCAAGCACTGACCACAGGTCAGTGACACAACGGGACGTAGAGAACGCAATCAATGACTAAACAACGACGCCGTGTTGGGGTAATGGGTGGCACATTCGACCCAATCCACCACGGACACCTCATCGCTGCGAGTGAAGTCGCGGCGCGACTCGACCTCGAAGAGGTGGTGTTTGTCCCCACCGGGCAACCGTCGTTTAAACAACACACCAAGGTCACCCCGGCAGAACACCGCTACCTCATGACCGTCATCGCAACCGCATCGAACCCGCGTTTCACAGTGTCCCGTGTTGACATCGACCGCCCAGGGCTTACCTACACTGTGGACACCTTGCGTGACCTCACAAAAGAACGCCCCAACGACGAGTTGTACTTCATCACAGGGGCTGATGCACTAGCACAGATGGTCACGTGGAAAGATGCGCATAACCTCTGGGAAATGGCGCACTTTGTGGCGGTAACCCGCCCCGGTCACCCACTGAACGTTGATGGTATCCCTCCCAACGCAGTCCAAACAGTCGAGATTCCAGCTATGGCTATCTCATCCACGGATTGCCGAGCACGCGCCCACGCGGGACTCCCCGTGTGGTACCTGGTCCCCGATGGCGTCGTCCAGTACATTGCCAAGCATGGCCTCTATCCGCACGAGGCAGTCGAGGTTTAATCCATGAGCAACCAACACCCTTCACACCCATCAGGTCGCCCGCTGACACGCCGCGAAATGCGTGAACTGGCCGCCCAAAACGCCTCCGGCGCAGAACAAAGTTCCCCCCAAACAGCTTCACCGCCGCAGGGGCAAGGACCAGGGACACAGGGTGGCGGTGGCGCTCCGAGCCGGTCCGGTGGGTACGCCACATACGGGCAACAAAGCAGAGAAACCGGTGTGCGGGCATCAAGCCCAACATCGCGGCGCTCCATGTATGACACCTCAGCCTCCGGAATACCCCAAGTACGACCACCGCAACAATCTGGAGCGGTGCGAACCCTGCAAGAAACCGGTGTGCTCTCAGGTTTGCAAAACCCCGCCGAATACGGCCAGCAACCACCAACGTATGGCAGCCCAGGTTCACGCCCCAGGCCACACGAGCAATCCCAGCAGATGCCTACCCGTAGTTCCTCACCACAAGGTAGCGGGCCACAACGCACAGGCGGGCAACCAACTCGGCAGGCAACCGGCCCCCAGCAGGGCAGCGGTTATGGCACAGGTGCACAACCAGCCGGGTCGCAGAGTTATGGCGATCAACAGGGAAGCTCAGACCCCGCTTCGATGCCGCAACTGGGTGACTTTCTGCGCCAAGCTCCAACGCATGGGCAGCGAGGCAGCCAAGGCAACGTGGATGACCCACGTGCACGCCAACAGGCGTTAGAACAAGCACAAGAACAAGCAGCGGTTCTCCCACACCTGGGGAACCCTGCAGCATTCGGTGCTTTGCGTGAAGAACCCCGCCAAGACTTCCTACCCACGGACCGCACCGGTGCCGCAGCACGGCAAGACCTCCCTTCACGGGCATCGGCATATGGGGCGCAAGCCCCAACCGCTCCACCTGCTTTCCCCACGTTCGGGACAGTACCGACCGACAACGACACACAACCTGGGTTGCCAGCCTTTCCTGGGCCCTCAGCGCCTTCTGCGCAGGAAACCCAGCCCGGTCTGCCCGCATTCCCTGGGCCCTCAGCGCCCTCCGCACAAGAATCAACCTCAGCGTTTCCTTCGTTCCCAGGACCAACTGCCCGCACTGCGCAGGAAACTCAGCCCGGTTTACCTGCATTCCCTGGGCCTTCAGCCCCCTCGGCTCAAGACACTCAACCAGGATTGCCTGTATTCCCGGGGTCTTCGTCACAATCAGAAGAAGAATCAACCTCAGCGTTCCCACCTTTTGGGGCGCCATCACCAAACCCCGCTGCGAATAGCGGACCACCAGCCCGCCCTTCACGCAGCGAACGCAACGGTGGCCCCGCTGCAGCACCCGGCGCTGGGCTCGGCTGGGGTGGAGGCACCGCACCTGCCGAAACCGCAGCTGACGCGCCTGCTTTCCCGCCACTAGGCGGAGGCGCACAAAATACCGCGCCAGCATTCCCACCCGTTGGGGGTCAGCAAGCAGACGGTTCACCGTGGCCGTCGGTGCAGCCAGGCAGCGGCCCACAAGCCGCACGCCCCTTTGGCGGAGCACCAGTAGGGCTCGACGATGACGACGACGATGATGACGAAGAATTCCAGCTGGACCACTCATACACGTGGCTGCAATACATCATTCTGGTCGCAGTGGCTCTGGTCCTCGGTATGATCATATGGCAGGTGGGTCTAAAAACTCCTGGCGCTAACCCTGAACCACAAGGCGAAGCATCAGCCATAACTTGGCTCATCAACCCTGACATCTAACACCCTGACCTGGGTGATCAAAGGAGTATCGTGGCAGCAACAGACCACGCCATTGACCTTGCCGTGGCCGCGGCGCGTGCCGCATCAGACAAGAAGGCGCAAGAAATCATTGCTTTGGACGTGAGTGACCACCTGGTCCTCACCGACGCCTTTGTCATCGCATCTGGTAATAACGAGCGACAGGTCTCCGCGATCGTCGACTCAGTGGAAGAAGCCCTTCACAAACTAGGCAACAAACTGATCCGCCGTGAAGGTAAAGGCGACGCCCGCTGGGTGCTGCTCGACTTCGGCGACATTGTTGTGCACGTACAACACCAAGAAGACCGTGCGTTCTACGCATTAGAGAAGCTCTGGGCTGACTGCCCCGTTATTGAGCTCCCAGAAGATGCCCGCGGTGGGGACGGAACAGCTGAGGAATACGAACTCGACGAGTTCGGCTTCCCCAAAAACCTGTAACACCCCGACAGCCCACCTGACAGTGGGACGCACCACGTGAAGGGAACACCGCGTGCCGGTGAAGAACATTGTGCTCGTCCGCCACGGGCGCACCGCCTACAATGCTGCGATGCGACTCCAAGGGCAAGTGGATATCCCACTGGACGCCACCGGTGTGTGGCAAGCACAAGAAGCAGCAAAAGTTCTTGCAGCAAGCCCACTGACCACGCCACTGGTCCTCGCATCGGACTTAGGGCGCGCCCAACACACGGCGCACCTCATAGCCCAAGAGCTTGGTGTTCCCGTCACCACGGACCCGCGGCTGCGCGAACGCAGCTTCGGGCCGTGGGAGGGCCTCACTCGCCCAGAAATCGAAGAACGCTGGCCAGGGCAATACGCAGTGTGGGCAGGCGGGGCTGAACCAGACGTACCGGGAATCGAAAACAAAAGCGTTGTTGCTGAGCGTGTTGCCGAGGGGATTCTCACCCACGCTGACAGCGACCTCGACGCACGAGACCTCGTTGTTGTGTCACACGGGGCAGCGATCTCCTGCGTTATCTCTTACTTCCTCGGGCAAAACGCCTCCACCTGGCGTGGGCTCGCAGGAATGCGCAACGTTCACTGGTCAGTGCTTTCCCGTAACACAGCAGCCGGGGCAAATCCTGGTTGGCGCCTCATCGAACACAACGCCGGACCATCAATGCTTCACGGCCCGGACGTGTGGAATGACGGCCCAGATTCCGTGCAATAACGCGGAAAGCCCCGCTCCTGAGGCGGTGTAGTTTCTCAAACACCGAGGTGAAACTGGCCGTTGACGTGGTGGGGTGGTCTGAGACGTGGTAAACCAGCAGTACAACACTTCACCGTGTTTGCATGCCGCAAGTTGTTGTGTGTGAACACCAACACCGAGAAGAGGGACCGGCTGTGACGAACAGCGTTCACGGTGTGTGGCCAGACCTGCTGGTTGGCCTCACCGATGAGGAGCAACACAAACTGCGGGAAATCGCCGACGCGGAACGCCTCGAAGACTGGCAGCCACAAGCTGACTTCCTCGAACTCCTCGTTCGACGAGTGCGCGGAGACATCAACGCAACACAGGTAATGAACGCATTAGCGCACAGCGGGGCGGAAGAAGACGCTTGGCTCCGCTCCGAACCACGCTAGCCGAAACGCAACCCTCAGCAATGACATGACGATGCCCTCCCTGGTAACAGGGTGGGCATCGTTGTGTTTGTGGTGATATCACGGTGGTGCATTGGGGACGATGGTCTTATCACGGCTGCGTGTGGGGGGTGGGGTTGTTCACAGGGGAGGTGTGCCGATGGTGGCTCGTTGAGTGGGTCGGAGAATATGGTGGGCATGTTCTCTTCTATTCGGCGTAATGGCTTTGGTGTTGGTTCTGCACGGCTGATTGGTGGTGTCATCGTTGGCGGTTTGTTGCTAGCTGGGTGTGGGGGCGCGGATGAATCTCCAGCGCCTGCACCGTCAACCCAAGTCGAGCAGGAGCCTACCCCTACTGAAACAAAGGAAACGGCAGTTCCCGAAACAGCAGACCCCGAAGAGCGCCCGGTGCCTGAGGAACCTGAAGCGATGAAAACGGGCGACAAGGCTGGGGCTATCGCAGCAGCGAAATTCTTCGTCGAAGTCATTGAATATGACATGCACACCAGTACTACTGACCTCTTGGAGAAATACTCTTATGAAAAGTGTAATATGTGCATTGAGTACCAAAAGACAATTGAAAAGAGAAACAAAGACGGAATCAAAGTAATTAGCTCGGACTATGAAATAAAGGATTTGGGGTCGGTTTCGCTCTGGGGTAAGAAACAGCTTACTTGGGAAGTCCCGCTAGAACTTTCAGTGCGTGAAGAGTATGTAAACTATGATGAACAATATCACGCAGATCATTCATTACTATTTTATGTTACTTACTTACCCGAAGGCTGGGTTTTTACCGAAGTAACTCCTGCGAGCGCCCAGTGAACTTAATTTATACACCAATTCTCATATGTTCGCTTTTTCTTCCAGCTGAAGTGCCCGTGGACATCTACCAGCCTGTTTATGCTGAACCAGGATCGTTTGATGTCCTAGGGCACGGTGAAATTGAGGAGGAAGAGGTCGAGGCCTCACACGTGTCTTCATCCAACGCAGTGAGCGAGAACAACAATGATACTTTCGTTTTGCCTGCTGGTGCTGTTCGGGGTAGGTGTCCTGAGGGTTCGGATGGGCAGGATGTTCTTGTGTGGGTTGATCATGTTGCTGAGCAGGGCGGGAATAATATTGCTGGTGCATCTGAGGGGGTAGGCGCTTACATTTTCTACTGTTTCCCAGACGTGGAAGAAGTAAGCGGTGAGCCGATTGTGATTTCGGTGTCGGTTGAGGAGTTTCGTCGCCTGCCACTAGCTGGTTCGGGGATTGTGATAGAGCCTGATCGGGATGATTACATCATTCGGTTACCCGTCATTGGGTTAACAGACCCGTCCGCGCAAGTGCTGACCACAACGATTGTTGGAATCAACGTTGCAGTGCGGGCAACGCCCGTCGAATATTCGTTTTATGTGTGAGGGCGTTCATACCCTGACCAAACCGTCGAACACCTCTACACCGAGCTCGGTGACTTCACCATTAGCCTCACCACCACGTGGGAAGGCGAATTCTCCATCGACGGTGGTGCGACCTGGCTTCCCATCAACGGGACAACCACAACAACAGACACCGCTGCTCCCATCCGTGTCGAAGAACGCGTTCCCCTCCTCGTCAACGGCGACAATACCTAAACCCCAGCACCACGATGCCCTCCCTGGTAACAGGGTGGGCATCGTTGTGTTTGTGGTGATATCACGGTGGTGCATTGGGGACGATGGTCTTATCACGGCTGCGTGTGGGGGGTGGGGTTGTTCACAGGGGAGGTGTGCCGATGGTGGCTCGTTGAGTGGGTCGGAGAATATGGTGGGCATGTTCTTTTCTTCGCGTCGTGATGGTTCCGTAGTTACTGCTGGTGTTGGTCGAGTTGTTGCCACCGTCTTGGTCGGCGGTTTGTTGCTTGCTGGGTGTGGAGGTGCGGAGGAGCCTCCAGCGCCTGCACCGTCAACCCAGGTTGAGCAGGAGCCTACCCCTACTGAAACGACGGAAACGGCAGTTCCCGAAACGGTAGAGCCCGAGGAGCGCCCTGTTCCTGAAGAGCCTGAAGCGATGAAAACGGGGGACAAAGCTGGTGCTATCGCCGCAGCAAAGTTCTTCGTCGAAGTTATTGAATATGACATGCACACCAACACAACCGAGCTTCTAGAAAAATATTCATTTGAAGAATGCGGTAGGTGCAACTACTTAGTCAGTTTGATCGAGGAGCGTGTGGACCAAGGTAAAAAGTCTGTTAGTTCCAGCTATTCCGTCACCGAAACTGGTGAGCCTGAGTTCGTAGGCCAAGGAGTTATCATGTGGCTGGTTCCCGTGAATATTTCTATACACGAAAAGTTCGGAGAGGAACTAGAAGAATACAAGGAAGAAGTCAACCTTGGTGTAGCGGTAATGTTCGATGAAGGCAAATGGACTCTCGTTGAGTTGGAGAATGTCCACCTATGATGGGCGCATTCCTTTACGTTACAGCACACTTAGCACTCGGATTTCCTATATTTTCTGAGCCCAGCGACCGGGGAAGCGTAATTGTTCCTAAATGGAATGAGCCTGGATCGGTTGACATTGATGGGGTGGACAAGGTAAATAAAACACCGAATGGAAATGGAGCGAAAACATCCTCTGGAGACAACGGTTCTCAAAATACAACCGATCCGAAGCCTGATGCTGAACAGCGTGTGAATCCGAATCCTTATGGTTTGCCTGCGGGTGCTTTGCTAGGAACGTGCCCTGCAGATGTTGAGGGACAGAATTATTCGTTGTATGTGGAGAATACTTCCGCTCGAAGGCTCGGTAATAATTTGCCTGCTGGAGAAGGGGGGAGTGGGCCTGGGTCTTACGTGTATTACTGTATGCCTGAGGGCGGTGAGCTTGGTGGTGGTGAGCCGATTGTGATTTCGGTGTCGGTTGAGGAGTTTCGGCGTTTACCTCTTGTGGGTTCGGGGATTGTGATTGAGCCTGATCGGGATGATTATGTTATTCATTTGCCGGTCATTGGGAAGACTGATCCTTCGCCGCAGATCCTGACCACCACGATCCTTGGTATTGGTGTCGCTATTCGGGCAACCCCCATTGAGTATGCGTGGGATTTTGGGGATGGCACTCAACCATTGGTCACCACAGATCCGGGGCGTTCATACCCAGACCAAACCATTGAGCACCCCTACACCGAGCTTGGTGACTTCACGATTAGCCTCACCACCACGTGGGAAGGTGAATTCTCCATTGACGGGGGAGCGACCTGGCTGCCCATCAACGGAACAACCACAACCACAACCACTGACACCGCTGCGCCTATCCGCGTCGAAGAACACGTACCCCTCCTCGTCAACGGCGACAACACCTAAACCCCAACAACACGACGCCCTCTATAAGGCGCTAGGCAAAGCGTGTTACTTCCGAGTTCTCAATAGCGTCGCGGTCGCGGTGCGGTATCACGGTGGTGTGTGGGTGTTGGGGTTGTTCACAGGGGAGGTGTACCGATGGTTGTTAGTTGGGTGTGGCGGTGAAGATGGTGGGCATGTTCTCTTCTACGCGTAGTGATCGTTCCCTGGTAAATACTGGCGCGGGGCGTGTTGTTGCCACCATGTTGGCCAGTATGTTGTTGCTTGCTGGGTGTGGAGAGGCGGAGGGGCTTCCACTACCTACGCCAACAACCCAGGTTGAGAAGGAACTCGCTTCCTCGGACATAACAGAATCGCTACCTCTCGAAACATCATTGCCAGAGGAGCGCCCAGTTCCTGAGGAGCCTGAAGCGATGAAAACGGGTGACAAAGCTGGCGCTATCGCAGCAGCGGAATTCTTCGTCGAAGTCATCGAATATAGCCTTGGGACAAACTCAAGAGCCTTTCTTTCAGAATACTCATATGAAAGGTGCACTAATTGCAATCACATGCTCGATCTAATTGACCAGAGGATTGGGACGAATTTCAGTTCAATAATAACGGATTATAAGATCGTGTCCGTAGGCGAACCAGAGTTCGTTGGCAAAGGTGTGATAATTTGGCGAGTTCCAATTGACTTAAAAATCGAGGAAATGCTGACTGGGGAGGAAGAGTCGCGAGTTACTGAAGTTACGCTAAATGTTTTTGTAAGTTTCGAGGCAGATGTGTGGGAGCTTACTGAGGTTGAGCCTGATCTTGAAGGGCGAGGAAAGTGATCGAGATCTATTATCTATGATCTACGGTTGCTTGTGCGGATGTGAGTGAGCGACCTCCGCCCATTCCTGACATGAATTGCCTCGACCTTGGTTATGTTGGGGGTCACGGTGCGGTATCACGGTGGTGTGTGGGTGGTGGGGTTGTTCACAGGGGAGGTGTGCCGATGGTTGTTGGTTGGGTGGGGCGGTGATGATGGTTGGTATGTTCTTTTCTTTGGCTCTTAATGGTGCTCCTGTAACTGTTGGTCGAGTTGTTGCCACCGCGTTGGCAAGTATTTTGTTGCTTGTTGGGTGCGTAGGTGCCGAGGGGTCTTCAGTGCCTGCGCCAACGACCCAGGTTGAGGAGGAGCCTGCCCCTACTGAACCAGCGGAAACTGATGCCCTTGAAGTAGTTGAGCCTGAAGAACGCCAGGTGCCTGAAGAGCCTGAAGCGATGAAAACGGGTGACAAGGCTGGTGCTATCGCGGCAGCAAAATTCTTCGTCGGGGTTATTGAATACTCTATGCACACAAGCAATACCGACCTTCTTGAAGAGTACTCATACGAAAATTGTGGCAGATGTAATCACCTCATCGATCTTGTTGAAGAAAGAGTTTCGACCCATCAAAAGTCTTTAGGTTCTTTTTACACAATAGAAGAACTCAACGAACCTGATTTCGTTGGTGAAGGTGTTCTAATGTGGCTTGTTCCGGTTGAGCTTTCCATAGAAGAGAACCTCGAAAATTCCACAGATGTCGTGATTCAAAATCCCTCTCTTGACTTTGTTGTTCAGTTTATTGATTCGCGATGGATATTAGTCGAAATAGAAACGGGCTCGTGATCTGTGGAAGTGTAACACTATTTTTGCTGGTAATACTTGACTATCCGATTCAAGCTTTCGTGAATAGGGCTCGGATACAGGTGGTCCGGTGATCGGCGCGTTGATGCTCCAGCACGGGTGGGCGTCTAGGGTAATGCGCTAAACGGGCATCGTGGTTGAAATAAAGGTAAGAGCCTTGATGCGGAACCTACTACTGAACCGAACTTAAATCCGAATTCTTGATTTTGCCTACTGAAGATACGGTTTGAGAATGCTTGGGGGCTATGTTACGTACTGCTTGTCTGAATTCAAGTCACTTGCTGGTAGTGGGTTGGGATGGCGCATCACCTAGCTCTCTGTCGCTTGATAGGACTATCACCGCTTCTTCATGCTGTTCATAGCAAGTAGCTTCGCACCTGAGGTCAATGGTGACCCCATCGTAGACATATTCGATCATGAGTGGATGGCCGAGGTGTAAGGAAGTTGCTTCGAATCTGTGCTGCTGCGGTATCACGGTGGTGTGTGGGTGGTGGGGTTGTTCACAGGGGAGGTGTGCCGATGGTTGTTGGTTGGGTTGGTCAGAGAAGATGTTGGGTATGTTCTCTTCTATGTGGCGTAATGGCTTCGGTGTAGGTTCTGTGCGGCTTGTTGCTGCTGTGGTTGTTGGTGGTTTGTTGCTTGCTGGGTGTAGTGGTGGGGAGGAGCCTTCAGTGCCTGCGCCGACAACACAGGCTGAGCAGGAACCCGCTGACACTGAAACGACCGAGACGAGTGCCCCGGAGACGGTTGAGCCTGAGGAACGCCCCGTTCCTGAAGAGCCAGATGCGATGAAAATAGGAGACAAGGCCGGTGCTATCGCAGCAGCAGAGTTCTTCGTCGAAGTCATTGAATATGATGCTGTGCAAAAAGACTCAAGTTTTTTCTCAAAGTATGCATTTGGAGAGTGCACCTGGTGCAATGAGTATAAAAAGAATCACCAAAAAAGGTCGGAAAGTGATTTCAGTCTCACCAGGTACGTCTTTGATGCTGAAGAAATAGTCGATGCGTCTTTCGTTGGTGAAAATTCAGTTATGTGGTCTATCCCAATCAGGGCAAATATATCCTCCGAGTACACATCCACCACAGATGGTGAATTGATCAAGACAGATCAAAAACTAACCGGTGATATGTATGTAGGTTTCAACGATGATGGATGGTTGTTAGTCGAAGGAGATTTTCTTGTCGAGTAGTCTAACAATCTTCATTTTGGCTGCACTCTACTCTTTCAGCCCGACGACGACGCAGAATCCGCTTGGTGGAATTGAAGTCACTCCATCCTCAGATGGGTTTAATTTGGGAGGTAAGGACGCTTACGAAAGATCGACGGAAAACGAAACCGCAAATGTAGAAAACTACAATGCGGAACCATCCAAAAAGTCTGAAAAGCAACAGAATAAAATACCGTCAGGTGCTGTTCGGGGTCGGTGTCCTGAGGGTTCGGATGGGCAGGATGTTCTTGTGTGGGTTGATCATGTTGCTGAGCAGGGCGGGAATAATATTGCTGGTGCATCTGAGGGGGTAGGCGCTTACATTTTCTACTGTTTCCCAGACGTGGAAGAAGTAAGCGGTGAGCCGATTGTGATTTCGGTGTCGGTTGAGGAGTTTCGTCGCCTGCCACTAGCTGGTTCGGGGATTGTGATAGAGCCTGATCGGGATGATTACATTATTCGGTTGCCTGTTATTGGGTTAACGGATCCGTCTGCGCAAGTGCTGACCACAACGATTGTTGGAATCAACGTTGCAGTGCGGGCAACGCCCGTCGAATATTCGTGGGATTTTGGGGATGGGAGTCAACCATTGGTCACCACAGATCCGGGGCGTTCATACCCTGACCAAACTGTTGGACACCTCTACACCGAGCTCGGTGACTTCACTATTAGCCTTACCACCACGTGGGAAGGCGAATTCTCTATCGATGGTGGTGCGACCTGGCTTCCCATCAACGGGACAACCACAACAACAGACACCGCTGCTCCCATCCGTGTCGAAGAACGCGTTCCCCTCCTCGTCAACGGCGACAATACCTAAACCCCAGCACCACACAAAACGCGCCACAACGGTGACCCGCCCAACAACCTCACCGCGCCCAACAACACGCACAACACAAACGCCGATGCCCACCCAACCAGGGTGGGCATCGGCGGCTAAGCAGTGGGCTTACGCGCCAGCGTAAAACGCGCTAATCGCACGGGTCAGTGCGTGAGCGTCAGCAACGTGGCATAACTCGCGGGCCGAGTGCATCGACAACAACGGGATCCCAACATCGACAGTGCGAATACCCAAACGGGTGGCAGTCAATGGCCCAATCGTTGAACCACACGGCGAATTATTGTTCGACACAAAATCCTGGTACTCAATACCCGCCGCCTCACACGCGCGCACCCACATTGCAGCACCCTGCCCATCAGTGGCATACCGCTGGTTAGCGTTAATCTTCAACAGCGGGCCCGACCCAGCCAACGGCTGCACCGCAGGGTCATGACGCTCCGCATAATTCGGGTGAACAGAATGCCCAGCATCCGAAGAAAGACACCACGACTGTGCGATAGCGCGGTGCCGCTCCTCACGGGTGGAACCAAGCCCCTCATAAATACGGTCAATAACATCGGCAAGGAACGGCCCACTCGCACCCGAACGGGTTTCCGAACCAATCTCCTCATGATCAAAAGCCGCCAACACGCTAATATGTTTCGCGTCATCAGGGGCGTTCAATAACGCAACAAGCCCCGCATACACTGACGACAAATTATCCATCCGCCCAGCAGCGAACAGTTCATCACCGCGCCCAAAACGGCGAGGCTCCTGAGTGTCCACCGAAATCACGTCATACCCGGCGACCTCACCAGGCTCAACACCCGCAAGCTCCGCCAAATACCCAAGAACATCAGCATCACCCACAGCCCCCACCCCATATACGGGGGCAGTGTGCCGTTGCTTATCCAACTTCAACCCGTTGTTCGCCTCACGGTCCAAGTGAATAGCCAACTGGGGCACCCGCATAAACGGCCCCGTGCGCACCAGGTGTTCACTGCCGTCCTTCAATACAAGACGCCCAGCAAGCTCCAACTCGCGGTCCAACCACGAATTCAACAACGGCCCACCATAGACCTCCACACCCACCTGCAACCAACCCGCGCTGCCCGTCGTGGATTGGGGTTTGAGTTTAAAACCGGGGGAGTCCGTGTGAGACCCCAACACCCGCACCGGCGCTGTGGTGGACACGTTATCCGGGGTGATCCACGCAATGATCGCACCATCACGGATCACAAACGCACGCTTCGGGGCGACCCACGGCTCATGCTCGTGGAGTTGCGTGAAACCGGCGTCACTCAGCTGCCGGGCCACCTCGTGAGCGGCGTGATAAGACGACGGTGACGCTGTAATGAATTGGGCAAAACCTGACATGTACTCGGCAGTATCCATAACCAACATCCTACGGCCGATGCCCACCCGCCTATGTGGGACAACGCACGTGGGGAGAAGTGAACCTGCTGCACGCAGGGGGCAATGTGCTAGGTTCAGGTGCCGTGATACCGGCACCCCGCGGTTATGTCACCCCCACCCGATGACTGTCATCGGTCCCAGCACATATGTATGACACTGGAGGCACCACCCCATGCAGGACATGTACGCAGACTTCGAACTTCACCAAAGCGCCGGCAAACAGATTGTCATGGTGATCAGTGCTCTGCTCATGACAGTAGTGTCCGGGTTTCTGATCCTGCTGATCGACGAAAACCCCATCATGGGGTTAATCGGAATCATTGGTGCAGTGTTCTTCGGGTTGTGCACAGTACTGTGGTTGCGCCTCGTATTCGGGAGCCGCGTTGGTGTGCGCCTCACCCGCGACGGGTTCTACGACTACACCTCCGCCATTGCCACCCGTGGACGGTTAGTCAAATGGCAGGACGTTTCCAGCATCAACCCCATCATCTTCGGGGGACAACCACACGTCAGCGTTGACGTCCACGACCGTGACACCTACCTCGCAACCCTGCCCGCCATGAGCCGCCAAGCAGTCAAAGCGAACCTACGCCTCGGCACAGCGCCCATCAACATTGTGACCCGCCAAGCCAAAGGCATGAACCACGAAGAACTCGCCACCCTCATGCGCAGTTACCACGCCAACGCAGTACGCAGCCAGTAAATCAGTGCACGCGGTGAGGTTGTGTGCACTCAATGATGCAGTGTGGCCCCAATAGCATGAGCCGGTGACCAGCCAACGCGCCCACCAACCGCTGTAGCCAGCGTCACTCCCGATGCGCCCCAACGGATTGGCATTCACCGCACGTTGTGGTTTAGGATTACAGTGCTTCACCGAACGGGAACACTCCCGCCACGTGAACACGGGGCTATGGCGCAGCTGGTAGCGCACCTGCATGGCATGCAGGGGGTCAGGGGTTCGAGTCCCCTTAGCTCCACTCGGGAATGGTTGAGACATTACTCGTTAACGTGTGGCCCGCAAGCAATGCTTGCGGGCCACACGTTTTTGTCAACAACTGTCTGTTGAGTTGTGCATTACCAGCTGGCTGCTGGTCTCAACTACATGTTCTTGCAATGTCCGCACATCGGGTAACCGTTGGTGCCATGTCTGCGGTTTGCGAGGGGGATTTGCTGGCCGCTTGGACAGTTGTCGTGTACGTGGTGCACGTCAGGGTCTGTTTTGTTGGATGAGTGGTACGCACTGGTGAGCATCTTTGCCTCCGTGAGAGTGGTGTGTTGCTTGCTCCTCGTTGAGCTTGTTGAACTTATCGCGCCACTCTGACATTCAGCGAGGCTGTGTTCGGATAAGCCTTGGCACGTCCGCAATTGAGTCGACGACGAATGACGCCTTCGCCGATTCGTCGTCTTGGAGGGCGAATTTTCCCGTGCGTACCTGCACGGCGTGTGCACCTGCGGCGAGTGCCATCGGGATATCGGTGGTACGGTCGTCGCCGACTACCCAGATGTCTTCCCGCGAAGGGTTGCCTTTGATGGTCGATAGTGCGAGTTCCAGGAAGCGTGGGCTCGGCTTCCCGACAACTTGGGCTTTGACCCCGGCTGCATACTCCAGGGCTGCGACGACCGCACCGGTGTCTAGGTGAGGTTGCCCACCAGAGAGGAAGAATCTGCCACGCTGCAGAGCGACCAAGGTGGCGCCATCGTGTAAGGCGGCGAATGCCGCGTCCAGTAGTGCATAGTCGAGGGTTGTGCGCACATCGCCGACAATTACATGTGTGGCTGATTCGCTTGTCTCAGCGAGTTCGAACCCCTCGGCAAGCTCGGTCCGTACTGCTGGCGTTGTAAGGGTAAGCAGTCTGATGCTGGCCTCGCTGTCCACGAGCGCTCGGACCGCTCCGACAGGGGTGAACAACTCACCATCAGCGATGTCGATGCCCATCGTGCGAACTTTGATGAGAAGATCTGCGGTGGCAGCGGAATCCGTGTTCGTGAGAAACCGTAATGTGTGCCCGTCCGTGCGTAGTTGCGCGATGGCTTCGCTTGCCCCCGTGATGAGCCCGTCGCGGGTGTAGATTGTGCCCTCAAGATCGAGCAGTAGTACTTGGGCGCGGTGCGTCATGTATTGACTCCGATATCCGAACAACGATCATTGATGGACAAATGGTTGCTGTCTTGAATGAGGATCAATTTAAGCCTCATCCATGGCGCTTCAAAGGCTTTCAAAATATCGATGCCGACCTATTCGTCAGATTCGAGATGTCGTGTTGATGGCCGAGAAGAGAATACCTGAACAGCAGGTATCCTTCGTGACGCCCCAAGTGCAGGGTGCGAATTTTCTGTAGATGGTATCCTCACATGATTCGATCTTTATTCAATAGACAACACCTACTTCTAGCAGAATCCAATTGAACAATTACTTTCACATGGACGCAAATATCTGAAACTCTATTTATAGAAGTTAGTGCTGAGTAAAACAGAATGCTAGAATGAATATTGAATTCGCTGAATAGGGATGAATGGATTTGCGGCACATATTCGTTTTCATCGATCGGCATCCAGTGTATTTGGTAACGGAAGGATTAAGTAACACTGGTGTTGAGTCCTTTTTTGACTCGCTTCCGCTGGTTTCATTATTTGCTGCATTAGGTATTCATGGTGAAAATGAAAATTAGCAATTACCAAGCTGATGCATCTCTGTCGGGTTTCTGCGACGCGCCATGTGTAGTTAGTAACTATTGACTGCTTTGTTGTTTCGAGCGGCTGAATGAAAATATGGCCTCACTTTGTTAAGTTCGCTGCGATATTATTGCATTCATTTACCAAGTCTTCAAGTATAGAATAATCGTAAGATGACATCGAATATATGTAATCATTCAGCTGACTCTCAGTGAGGGTTGTCAAAACGGCGCTAGTATCCCTGCAAACCTCAAGTTTGCCGACGTGGTCGGATAGGTCGAACTTGTTAAGGATTCCCACCACTGATGGCGAGAATAAACTGTCAATACTTATTTCATCCGCCACGTCGAAGTCTTGAAAGTCGGATGCAGCTGACTCCGAAACTGTCGGTGATGGAATTGGCGATTGAGATGGAGGTGGAGTTGAGGATTGGTGGGTGCTTCCATCTGTTGCCGTGCACGCAGACGCCAGTAAAAAAACCAGGGCGCTCATTGGTAGAAACGTTTTCATTTCGTAGCCCTTCAAGCATGTTGGATACTGGTCAAGTTACCATGTACCTTCGAGGTCTGCTCGTGGAGCAGTAGATTAATGTAAAATTTACAGACACTATGCAGTAAAACTAGATAGCCACATCTTACTAAATTGTCGGCACTCATGTTGCTGAGAGGCAATATTTTCAGTTCATCTTCGAGACGAGCGGTGCTTCGTTGGGGTCTAAGTTGTGTCTTGTAATCACGATGAAATGAGCCAATTTCGAGACGGCGAAAAGCGTTTCTTGTTTGCGCTGCACTGCCTCAACCCGAACCCCATCATGCTGATCTCAGACAGTACTGTGAGCGATGCCGAAAGACAATTATCATAACCTCACGGTCACTGCTAATGCGCACACGACGCCACACCCCAGAGTGTCACCGAGTGGCAAAGACCGAGATGACTTCTCCTACATCGCTGGTGATGTGCACAATGATTCAACTATAGATCCCGCTGTGCTTTTGCCTACATGACGTACAGATTGCCAGACCCTTGCTTCTCCGACAAAATTAGGTGCGTGAAGAGTTGAGGGTATGGTGACCCCACTGGATGCTCCTGATCCAAGATGCATAGAAAACGGCGTTGTTCTTTCTGTCGGATATTTTGGACTACGAAATGGACCAGCTAGTCGACGGACATGTGTAGGCTGTTGATACCTTCTTCGAGAAGAATTCTGAAACCAAGAAAGGTAGGGACCGTGCAACTCGACAAGGAACTAGAATCAGAGGAAACACGGCATGCAGGGTTTAATAGTTTCATCTGGGCAGTAATATTTGCGGCTGTCGCCGAACTGGCTACAGGCTTCCTGATCTACGGCGCGCTGCAGGAACAGACTTCTCAATTTGGGGAAGAGGAACCGTTCATGAAACCCGTTCTGTGGGCTTTTCTCGCATTTTTCGGGCTCGCATTCGCAGTCATCAACTTGATCTACGGCTTAAAAGGAGTTGGACATCGTAGAAGCGTTGATCTGCACATCGCGGCGGAGCAATTGCGCTATTTAGAACGCATCGCGGCCGCACTTGACACTAAAGCGGACAACACCAAACTAGATTCACGGGATGTGCGACAGGAGCACAGCAAACGTGAACACGACGAGCAACCGCACAGTGATGGGTAGGCTGTGGAACTGAGTGACTGGTAATGCCTCTACTACGCGCGAAAGTCAGGAATAGCAGTGGAAACAGCAGCGATAACTGAATGGATGTTTGTTCAAGAAATCCCGATCCCTAACGATGTGGCGGGTTTGCTTGCGCCTGGGGAGCAACCCTACGCGGCGTTCAAAACATTCCGAGATTCCGCGATCTTCACGTCGAAGCGGCTTATCGTGCGTGACGCGCAAGGGATCCGCGGTAAAAAGGTCGAAATTTACTCGCTGCCCTATAGCTCCATCAACATGTGGTCTACCGAAAACGCGGGCACCTTCGACCTGTCTGCCGAGGTTGAGCTCTGGACCCGTGCAGGGCGCATCAAAATTAAACTCGGTAAAGGCATGGACGTCCGCAAAATAGATCACATCATCGCAACCTGCGTCCTGGGCGGCTGACCATCATGACTACTGAACCCACGATCTGGGGCGTCCACAACGACACGCTCACTGAAGAAGTCATATCAGGAGGATTCATCAGCGCCGGGTGGGAAACATACCCGACAGCACAATAAACATCGGCATCATCACCGGTGACTACTACTACGCCGCTACAGAACCGACCCACCGCCACCGGCGCCCCGTACGCTGGGAAAAAATCGGACTTTCCAGAACCGTATTCACCCAACCAGCGCTCTACGAAGTTGGTTCCTTCCTCACCATTTTCCGAATCAGAAAACACGCCGACGAATTTCTCGCAGCCCTCCACGCAACCGAAAACGCAGTGGACGCCATGACGAGCGTCGTCGAATCCGTTGCGAACCAAGAAAACGACGAAGAAAACACAGACGAACCACGTGCGTCACGCATCGAACGCCACACCCGCGACCACATTCTCGAGGCGCTCCACAAAAACCTCACCCACCAAGAATTCGAAGAATTCACAGCCGACCTCTTACGGGCCCTCGGATACCAAGCACGCGTCACCCAATACAACCAAGACGGGGGAGTCGACGTTATCGCCCACCGCGACCCACTCGGTGTAGAGCCCCCGCAAATCAAAGTGCAATGCAAACACCTCACCAGCACCATCGGTGCGCCGGATGTCCAACAACTCATTGGCACCCAAGGGCCCGGGGACTACGTAGTCTTTGTGACGTTAGGGAACTACAGCAGGGACGCTAAATCCATCGAACGCCAACGGTCAGGTTTACGTCTCCTCACGGGTGAAGACATCGTCACCCTGTTCCTCGACCACTACACACAACTCCCCGAACGGTGGCGCACACGCATACCTCTGACACCACTGCTGGTTGTTGCAGATAACGCGGACTTGTAAAACACTGACCGGAGGTACAGCCGACTAGGCGCAACTGTGCGCTTCGCCACGAAGCCTAGTGAGCCAAAAATGCTGACCCGATGGGTAGCGCGCAATGTGGCAACCATATGGTTGTGAGCATTTTCAAAATCCCGATATTTGCGCTGCTCAACTGGTTAAGGTCTTCTCGCCTGATTGGATGAATACAGATGCCATGAGTCGAGCTTTGTCGGGCTTTTTACCCACGAGGCGTGACGCTTTTTCCACAGGGGAGGGGTGCCTATCGTGTGGTGGGTTGGGCTGCTAGATCATGGGATCTATGTCTTTTTCACGTGGTCTTGAGTCTTTCCCTTTCCGCCGTTCACTTGTTGCGCTTGTGGTTAGTGCTGTTGTGTTGGGTGGGTGTAGTGACGGTGGTGAGGAACCGGTTGAGGTGAGTAAGACTGTTGAAGTCCCAGCCGATGCTGATGGTGACGCTGCTGGTAGTGAAGCAGCGGCGGGTGAGGATGCGCCGATTCCCTTTGATGAGTTCGATCCCTCGGAGTATGAGGTGGGGGATGTTGTCCCTGAGGTTGAGATTGTTAAACCTGTGGAATACCCAGAGATGGCTAATAACGACGAAGCTGGTGCTGAGGCTGCTGCCCAGTACATGATTGACGTCTTGAACTATTCCTATGCAACGGGTGATATCAGTGATTTCGAAAAATTGAGTGATCCAACTTGTGGAATGTGTGCAAGTACCCTCAAAATAATTAATGATTTTTATGAAGAGGAAACTCCCCCTGTCGGTCCAGTATATAAGACTGAAGATATTGCAATTTATAGCAAAGGCTACGACGGTTGGATATTAGATCTTACGGTTCACTATTATGAAACGCCTGTTGTGAATGAAAAGCGAGAGGTCTTGGGTTTCTTTGAAAAGAGCGGATCCTTCGCTAGGCAAATGGTCATAAGTGATAAAGAAGGTGGATGGTTTTTACGGGCTTTTGGAGAGGTGGCTTTTGAGTGAAAAAATTACTAAGCGTTGGTGTAGCGTCGAGTCTAGTATTTGGCAGTTCTGTCAATTTTGTACCGACTCCCAAAAATTTTGAATCACATCTAGTCGACCTCTACAGGGATCGTGAGGGAGCCGGGACTAGCTTCGTTGGAACTGCGGCTGACGAAGGCGATGAAGTGGCTGTGAAGGGACTTGAAACGGAAACTCAACAAGGCAAAGCTGCTGGGGTTGTCGTGCTAACTCACCTCTGGAAACAGCGAGACAAATTATGTGCAGGATTTACTGTTAATTCTGTTATCGGATCGATGATGGATTGTTTAAGTGAGGCTATCGATAAGTTCGAAGAGCCGAAATGTGATATTGCCACCGAACTTGAATGGGGTTTATTTTTTGAGGACAAAATCGATGTCTCATCAGGTCAGGTGACTGAGACAAGATTTCGTTTGGGTAGATGTCCAAGTCAAGCCCTAGAAGGTGACACTCCATTGAACATTACGTTGGAAGATTTGGCGGTGTTGAAGATCAAGCCTTCGCCTGTTCACACGTATCCAAAGATTGGTGCGGATAATCCGCGGGTGATTAATCTGCCTGTGGTGGTGTATACGGATTCTGCTGTGCAGATGTTTACGCCAACGTTGCTGGGGCAAACTGTTTCGGTGCGTGTTGCTCCAGTGTCGTTCACGTTTGATTGGGGTGATGGCACTGTTTTGGGTCCTGTTGCGTCGCCGGGTAGTGCTGATGTGGAAACTGGGTATCAGCATACGTACACCACTCTTGATCCGGTGAGGATTTCTGTGACGACTCAGTGGTCTGCGTCCTGGTCGTTGGATGGAACTTCGTGGGTTCGTGTTCCGGGGTTCCTCGAAACCACAGGGACAAGCGCCCAGCTACCCATCGTCGAGAAAGTCCCACTCCTCGTACCGGACAACTAACCTCGCCCCACACAACCAACAGTCGCGCTCACCACGCGCGCCCCTAACGGTCGCACTCGCAAACAAGGTTCCATTCAACAACGCGTTCACCAGGTTGAGCACACTCCTCAGCTTCTTCACGCGTTGTAAAGTTCCTTGGAGCGAGGCGACCGTTAGCCATCAACACGCCAAACCGGGTAACCTCGCGTGGATCCTGCCAACCAGGCACTGCCGTGTCACTCACATCAATAGGTACTGACCGCGTCTCCATGACCCCATCATCTATCAACACCCGTCAGCACAACAGAGCAAGCGGGAAAGACCATATAGTTCCCACGCCATCGCCAACAGAAAACCCAGTATCAGCGCTAGATGCCCCCAGTATGGAGAAAATCAGGCAACACCGCCTGCATGTGATGGAGTCCGCGAAGACCCACCAGCTCAGCAACGTCAGGCTGTTTGGTTCCGTAGCTCGAGGTCAAGCAGGCAACGGTTCAGACATCGACATCCTTGTTCACCCGGCGCCAACCGCCTCGATCTTCGACCTCGCAGCTTTCATGGCTGACGTGCAGCAAATCGTTGATGCCCCAGTGGACGTCGTGTCTGATTGCGGTACCGGTCCACTGATGGACCACATCCGTAAGGAAGCGATACCACTATGAAACATGAGAATGCTGGCAAAGAACTCAGAAAATCGTAAGATTTTGCTTGTTTTGGCGCCGCTGCCGAAAGTGCAGTTGCTCCCGGATATGAGTATTGTGTAGGTCCGGAAAATGGTGACCATCATCGAAGCAAACGCTCCCTATTAGTCGACCATTCAACTGCAGCCATGGATTTTCTCGGTTTTTCTACATATAAACCATGGCTTCGACACGGAAAAGATTTTGACAGCCCTATTTTTAACTCTGATAGAACAGATGGTAGAAAACTATGAAAAACTCTGGTTGCTAGATTTTAAGGAGAGCTCAAGCGACGTTCTGTAGATGTCATATTTGTTATTTACTCGCCTTGACGGGCTGCGTGCCTTTCTCCTGTGTCCACTGCCATAGTTTACCTCTATAGTCGGCGAAATTAATTTTTGTGATATCATGTTTGCTTGAATTTGTAATGGGGGTCAGTTGTTCTTCAGTGGCGCGCCTAGGCTGTTTCCAGGTGGTAGATGGTTCTGAAGGAATGAAAATTACTCCAGGTGGGATGAGTTTCACGGTAAAACTGTCTTTAGGTTTCCCATTGGCTGCTGCATTTATCTCAACGTTCATGAATGGCGAGTCCGAAGAATTAGCCACTTGCACTCCCCACTCTCTCCGACTTTCGTCATGGGCCCACCATGCTGATAGACCAGCTGCGTTTCGGAGTTCTTTATCTTCCTTTTGACCGCTCCATTGCTTCCATGCTGCATATGCAGCCACGGCAGCTACGATGAAAGTTAGGACCTGGGAGAGGCTGCTCAAAAAATCCATCATTGTTGTAATCCTTCTATTCTAGGTAGCGGAGATTCTCTTCTGTGGTCTACAGTCATCTCCACGGTCATTTGCTCACGTTTCAGATCTTATAACTTCTATGTTGAGAAACAAGGAGTTCTGTGCATTCTTTATAATTTTTCACCCAGGGTGTAAAAAGAAAGCGCAGCAGGGGGTGAATTGTGAATTATAAAGTTGGCGTCACCCCACTGGTCTGCGAGGTGACAGGATAGTGTCATGACCTCTGCGAACCTCACTCGGGAAGAGACCGCTCACCGTTCCGCGCACATCACGGTTGACACCATTGATGTTGTTCTTGATCTGACTTCCGCCACTGATCCTGCCGCACCGGGTTTCCCGGTGACTACGACGCTAACGTTCACCTCCGCCACGTCAGCTACGTGGATCGATTTCTTGGGTAACGCCGTCCATGGGGTCACCGTCAATAACCAACCACAACCGGTGCAGTGGGATGAGGCGCGCATCGGCGTGGAGAACCTGGACACCGCCCCGGGTGCTGTCAACGTGGTGCAGGTTGTTGCCGAGGGCGCGTATTCGCGCTCGGGGGAGGGACTGCACCGTTACGTGGACCCCGCAGATGGTGCCACCTACCTGTACACCCAGTATGAGCCTGCCGATTCGCGCCGTGTCATGGCGTGTTTTGAGCAACCAGACCTCAAAGCGAGTTACCGGTTCACCGTGACAGCCCCGGCAGGTTGGCAGGTGTTAAACAACACCGCCCCCACCGAGGTCACCACCCACGGTGACACCCAAACTGTGGTGTTCGCGCCAACGGGGCGTATCTCCAGTTACATTACGTGCATTGCGGCCGGGCCTTACCACCGGGTGGATTCCGTGTGGGAGTCCGCGGACCAGCGCGTTGACTTGGGTGTGCTGTGCCGGGCGTCGTTAGCGGAACACTTGGACGCCGACGAGATCATCACCATCACCCGCCAAGGGCTCGACTTTTTCACCACCCAGTTCGCGTCCCCATACCCGTGGGGTAAGTACGACCAAATTTTTGTTCCCGAATACAACCTGGGAGCAATGGAAAACCCCGGCCTGGTGACGTTCACCGAAAGTTACGTGTTCCGTGGCGCCGCGACAGCCGCCCAATATGAGGGGCGCGCAAACACGATCCTCCACGAAATGGCGCACATGTGGTTTGGTGACCTGGTCACAATGCGCTGGTGGGACGACCTGTGGTTGAAAGAGTCCTTCGCGGATTACATGGGTGCGCACGCCGCAGCTGCCGCAACCCGTCACACTGATGCGTGGGTGACGTTCGCGAACCGCCGCAAAGCGTGGGCCTACCAGCAAGACCAACTACCCACCACTCACCCCATCGTTGCGGACATCACCGACCTCGAAGCAGCGAAACTCAACTTTGACGGCATCACCTACGCCAAAGGTGCCGCCGTGTTGAAACAACTGGTCGCCTACGTGGGAGAGGACGCATTTTTCGCTGCCGCCCGCACCTACTTTGGCCGTCACGCATACGGAAACACCACGTTGCAAGACCTGTTGAGCATCCTCAACGACGTGTCAGGCCGTGACCTGAATACCTGGGCCGATGCGTGGTTAACAACCAGCGGCGTCACCACCATCACCGCAGACAGTGTCACCACAACCGCAAGTGCCCTTGTCGTCGATGCGATAACCGGGATTGCTGGTGCGGTACCTCAAGCGAACACACCAGACACCGTCGTCATCACGCAAACACCTGCCCGCCCACACCAGTTCAGCGTTGGTTTGTTCACGTGGGAAGCCGGCGCGCTTGTCTGCACGCACACCCAAGACATCACCCTCACCCAAGAGACCACAACTGTCGCCATTCCGGGGTGGGATGACGCTCCACTGCGGATCCTCAACCACGGTGACTGGACGTATGCAAAAACCCGCCTAGACCAGCAGTCACTAGTAACTGTCACTGATCACTTGAGTTCGATCAGCGACCCGCTGACTCGCGCCCTTGTGTGGTCATCTCTGTGGAACTCTGTGCGTGACGCACAACTCCCTGCCCGCCACTACATTGACATTGTGGCAAGCCACGCCAGCAACGAACCAAACAGTGCCCTACTAGGTGCGGCGTTAGCGAACACCGCCTACGCATTGGACCACTACGTTCACCCCGATGCCCGGCAACAAACCCGCGCCGCGTGGGGTGACACCGTGTGGCAGGGGCTACACAACGCTGCCCCCGCCTCAGATGCGCAACTCGCCTGGGCCCGTGCACTCGCCCCAGCCATCGCGAACGTCCCACACTCCACTCACGCACCCGCAGTGTTGTCACTGCTCAACGGAACCACCGATACCCCCACCGGGTTGCCCCTCGACGCTGACCTGCGCTGGGCGTGGCTCACCGCACTTGCCACCATTGGTCACGTCAATGAGGAAACCCTGACAGCAGAAGCGCAACGAGACAACACCGGCAGTGGGCGCACCGCACACCTGCGTGCGCTCGCATCACAGCCCGATGCGGCGGTACGGGAATCTGCATGGCAAGCAGCGTGGGAAGACACCACACTGAGCAATGACCACGTTGACGCGAAAATCGCCGGATTCACCGCCGGTGACCGACCTGACCTAACCCACACCGTGGAACCCGAATACTTCGACCGGATTCTCCCCGTGTGGAACACCCGAAGCATCGAAATAGCGCGCCGCCTGGTGACGGGACTTTTCCCCACCAACACGGAAGGTGACCGCGCAGGTGACTGGTTAACCGCCCACCCTGAGGCTCCCGCCGCACTGCGACGGCTCGTCATGGAGCAACGCGACCACGCGCATCGGGCCACACAAGCCCAAACCTGCGACGGTGAGACTGCCACGACGCGGCACTGACACAAGGGCAGTAGGCTAACGGCCAACACGGTGATCGCCTAGCGGTCCGCTGTGACGCTGCTAGGGACAGGCGGGTTCCCCGCGGCTGCGCGCAGCGATTCACGTAACTCATCACGCCACTTGCTGCGAGCCTCATCCAAACCAAGGGTGAGGCTCGCAGGAGGTTCAGGGGCGTCATGGGAGTGTTGCATCAAAGCCGGGTCAGGGTGTGAGGGGACACTTCCATCAAGCGGGGTGGAATCCTCGACAGGTTCCGCGCCCGTTCCAATGACACCGGGAGCCTCCTCCTTACCTTTCTCCAAAACTTTCTCATCCCACGTCAGTGGCGCAGGCTCAGGTTTATCCGTCAACACACTTGAGGGAAATTCCTTCTCAAAAGCCAACCCCAACTGCTTATCCACCCCAGGGGGTTTCACAAAAGTATCCGGCGCAAAACTCACCTGCCCTGGCCCCCGCAATGGCCCGGCGATCCGCGCATCAACAAACGCACCAGCACGCGTACTCACCCCACTCAAACGCTTACTGACTCTAGTCGCCGACGATGCTGCAGAACTTCGAACAGTTTTGCTCACAATAGTTCCCGCTGTGCCAACACCAGCTGTCAGGACACCACTCACCGCACCAACAATAATGTCTGTACCCAACGCACCTGCAGCCTGGTCAGGATTAGTCTTCCAACCCTGAACATTCAGTACTCCTTCCCAGTGCTGGATGCCGCGGTCAGTGAGTTTACGTCCAGCCGCAGGATTAACTAGGTACGTTCCTGCCACAACCGGCAAACTCAATGCCCCCACACCCGCAGCTGTGGAAACAGCCGCCTCCTTAGCAACAGTTTCCGCATAGTCATAATCCCAAAACCCGCCAGTTGAGGGGTTATACCCAACGAAGAGGCCGTAAAAGTTTGCTGTATCAGTCAATGACTGGACAACCCCGTCTGCTTGCCGTTCTCCACGGGTTGTAACCTTCTCGACTTTGTGCCCCCAAGGGTATGCAGTAACACCACCATCCGTCGGCCGAGCGAATGTCGCATCTATAGGAACGGCAGGTGCAGAACGCAACAGGTTGATCGTCGTGGCACACCTGCGCTCAGCATCCACAAAGTCAGCAACAAGGTGCGCCACCCGATCAACAAGATCGTTGTTGCGCTCGACGAGTTCTTTGCTCTCCCGCCAATGAACCAATACCTCCAAGGTGTAGTTATCAAGAGCAAGCCGCGCATCAGTTCCCCTGTTTTTAATGTCTTGTGGCCACTCAGTGCGCGGCAACGTACCTGGAGCAGAGAACTTTCCATGAGGTGGAGTCATGGTCGTCCCCGAGTAGTTTTGCCAAGAAACTGAGGTGTAGTGTGGCATCCACGCCATACCGTCCCATGTGATGCCTGAAACAAATTCCCTCGCTTCTTGGCGAATTCCCGTGAGTTGGGGGAGTATGCGCTCGCAGGTTCCGGCGAATACACGCAGCGCTGTCGCGGCTTTATCGAAGTTTTCCGCAACTCCTATGACGTCTTGCATAGGTGGGGTTAATGCGCTGTGGAGGGGTTCAGTTCCGCTGACCCGCATGACATTGCTGAGGCTGGTCCACGCTGTTGTGACTCTTTTTGACCCTACGGGCAGTTGGATCGCAACCATTCCAAGCTGGCGGGCGGCATCGTAAATGCGGTCAGGGTTAATCTCAGCACCGGGGATTTCCTTTGGGACAATCAGGCCTTCGCGCCCTGTCGTGGAAAACCACTGATTGGTCATCGTGGTGTGCTCCCTGCGTGGATGCCGCCAAGGCGACGGGTTGCGTCAAAAGCCGACGTGTCAGTGGCGAAAGACTGTGTGACTCCTGCACTGAGTTGCTCCATCATCTGCTCGTCAGCACTGTTCACAGCGTGAAGAATCTCGGACGTCGCATTGAGAGCGGCTCCGCACTGCTGGAAAGCGGGAGTAAGGCGGTGGCGGACTTGGTCGTCAAAGAATCCGGCTGTGGCGTGCCCGACTGCCCCTGTTAACCCTCCAGCTTCAATGACTGGTTCCACAACTTTTTCTGTGAGCAGAGCGAACATGCCAGCAAGTTCCTCAATGCGTGTGCTTGTGTCCTCGAGGACGCGTTGAGTCCCCTCAATGTTTGTTGCCCAACCGTTCATGTTGACCTCTTTTTCGCCCGTGACCTGCGTGAGAATAACCTGGCGTCTCGTGCTGCACGATGCTCGCCCCACAACCACTGACCCTAGCGGCGTGTTTGACTGCGGCGCTTGGACCACGAGCGAACCTGTGGATAACTCGCGCCTGCCCCCGTAACTCCGCGCAGCCCACCAGCGCACTAGGTCAAATGGCCCACTTTGTTCTCGCAACGAGGGGAGTAGGGTGAGCCCACAGAGGGCCTGACGAACAGGAGAGCAACTGGTGACAGGCTTTGCAGTCATAGACGTTGAAACAACAGGACTGAGCGCCCGAAACGATCGCATCATCGAAATTGCCGTTGTCCACGTTGACACCAACGGAACCATCACAGGCAACTGGGAAACACTCATCAACCCCGAACGTAATCTGGCCGCTCAACACATTCACCACATTCACGCCCACCAGGTCCTTCACGCGCCCCGCTTCACCGCTATCGCCCAAGACCTAGAAGCGCTGCTCTCAGGGCGCGTACCCGTAGCGCACAACGCACCCTTCGACGCCCGGTTCATCACCGCAGAATTCCAGCGCACCTCAATACCATTCCACCGTCAACACGATTTCCTGTGCACCATGCAACTATCCCAACGCTACCTACCCGGTGTCGGCAAACCACTAGCTGACTGCTGCGCTGCCTGCGGAATCACCATCAATAACGCCCACACTGCGTTGGCAGACGCAACCGCAACCGCTCAACTTCTCGCAACCTACCTCGCGAACAGTCCACCCCACGACTGGGAACCGCACCTCACAGCAGCCTCCCATCTCCCACAAAAACCTCTTCCCGATGACCTCCACACGCGATGGTACCCACGCAACCAAAGCACCACGGAGAACACAGTAGCGATCATCCTCGACCGCCTCGATTCAGATGTTTTCGATCTCACCACTACCGAGGACCACAACACCTATCTCACAGCCCTGGAACAAGCACTGTCATCTGGCCATTTGAGCGACCACGATGCTTACGCGCTCGCAGATCTTGCACGAAACCTTGGAATGGGACGCGACACTGCCCAGGATCTGCACCGTCACTTCTACGACCAGCACGTAGCGGATCAACCTCTTGGTGCACATTCGCTTACGTGGTTGCTAGCGCTTACTTCTTCCTGAGAATGACCACTGGATCATCGTGCGTCAGGCCGATGCCTGTGGTGGGCATCGGCCTGACGGTCAGTGAGTTATGAGGATGGTCTGTGGTGTTACTGACCTGCTGCGGTGAGCTCCAGGATGTCCTCGGGCGAGAGCGCGGATGACCATACCGTCAGTTCATCAATGTCACCGTGGAACGGTGTGTCCCACCAGTTCACACCAAGACCGAACGTTCCTGATTTACCGGTGAAGATGTCGGGGAATCCTGTGCCTTCGAAGGTTCGTTCGCCGTCGATGTAGATTTCCAGGCTTCCACCATCGGCCACGATGGTGACGTGACTCCACTGACCGATGGGGAGTGTGGTGCCTGTCGAGGCGTCGTACCACTGCGTGCTGCCTGACCACACCATGGTGTTACCACCGGCGCCGTCATGCCCCTTGGGGACAAGTGACACCCACGACTCAGTTGATGCTGCACCAAAGAATGCTGATGTGAACTGGGTGAGTTCTTCGGGGCGCAACCACAGGCTCACTGAGTATGACCGCGAGTCGATGAGCCCATCGGGTAGGCGAACCCCACTGTTTCCATCGAGGGTGAGTGCCTTACCGGAAACTCCGTCAGCAACGTAGGTAGCGTCACCGCCAGTGATGTCAATCTTTGCGCCGGTTGTTGTGGCGTCGGCATGGGTTCCAGTGGTGTCAGCCAGGTTGTCGTCGAAGGACCATTGCGCGGCTAGTGAAGCTGCCGTGCGTGGTTGAACCACAATGGTGTACGTCATTTTCTTTGTTTTCTTGCCATTGGTGACGCGTGCGTACAGTTTTGCGGTGGAGGGTTGTTCGCCTACTGCGGGGCGTGTAATTGTGCCTGTGCTCGTCACAACAGCATCGTTGGATGACGACCAGACGATGCTGGTCCCACCCGTGCCCTTGGTTGGTAGCGTCAAGTTCGCGGTGACGTTTTTGGTGTCACCAAGGTCAATTGCTTTCGCCACAGCTTTCACTGCGGCATTACCTGTGAGGACGTCAACCTGCCTGCCGGTGACAGCGCGCCCATCCTTCGATAGGACACTCAACCCTAGTGACCATTCTTCATACTGTGGGTCCCACATTGGTGTGAATACACCCGTGTGGGTCGTTCCGTTGAGTGTCAGCGTCGCGGTGTTTTTGCTGGTGAGTTTCCATGAGCCGATGCGTTGTGTGGTTGGCTTTTTGCCGTTCACTGACGTGGTGGTGACATGGCCTTTTTTATCGAGGGTCACTGTTTGTGATTCCACTGCGGTGGTGTTGATATCTTGACCCATGTCAACGATTTGCCAGTCACCGGCTATGTCTTTTTTCTTCACGGCGGTCAGTTTTTCGCCTGCGTAACGCATGGGGGAGACTACCGGCCAACCATCGTTGTTGAACCAGAATTGTTGTACCCGGACTTGGTGCATTTCGCCACTGTCTGGGAACCGTGAGTGGAAGATGAGGTACATCTGCCCAGTGTCAGGGTCTTCGTACCAGGTGTTGTGGCCTGGTGAAACGTAGCCCACTCCGGTTCCTGTGCCGGGGTCTCCGAGTTCTCTGGTGAAGACGTGCGAGCCCATGAGCTTGACACCGTAGGGCTCGATGGAGGCATCATCAAACAGAGGTTTGCTGGGGTCGGATTTCACGTCCGTCATAGTGTTGCCTCGAGCGTCCACGTAAGGGCCGTCAGGGTTTTTTGAACGCACAACACGCATGTTGTACCCACCGGTTGCGTCCAATCCGCCAAAGGACAGGTACATGTAGTAGTAGCCGGTGTCTTTGTTGTATTGAATTGTTGGAGCTTCGATGCGTGAGTGGTTTCCGCCGATCAGGTGTGTGCCGTATCCCTGATCGGGGAGGGGAAGCCCAGTGTCGGCATCCATTTCGAGGATGAAAATACCGCCGGAGTATGACCCGTACACCATCCATAGGCGGCCGTCAGCATCATAGAATGCGTCGGGGTCAACAGCGTTGGGGTGAATCAAGGCGTCATAGATCTCGCCGGGGTTTTCTGATTCTTCGTCCCACATTCCTGACTTCAGAAGAATGCCTTGGTCTTTGTAGGGGCCGTCAACCTTGTCAGCGATTGCGAGG
Source organism: Jonesia quinghaiensis DSM 15701 (assembly GCF_000423205.1). Taxonomy (GTDB): domain Bacteria; phylum Actinomycetota; class Actinomycetes; order Actinomycetales; family Cellulomonadaceae; genus Jonesia; species Jonesia quinghaiensis. Next base: position 225,437 of record NZ_AUHN01000010.1, on the reverse strand, counting down.
CCGAGGGCTGAGCGAGGCGCGTCTCCCTTGCAGGCGTTGTAGTAGAGGGCGAACTTCCCGTTCGGAAGTTGGATGGCATCGGATGCCCAGAGGGTGTCCGACTCTGCCCACTCGAAAGTCTCTTTAAGTTCGGTGTAAATATCGTCAAATAGTTTGTTGTCGCGGTCCTGCGCTAGGTCAACGGTGTGTTGTGTCCAGTTCAGCAGGTCAGTGGTGTGTGCGGAGGCGCCATGTGAGCCAAAAACCCAGATGTCGTCACCACTGGTGACAACGGAGGGGTCATGGACGGTGACGTCGGTGAAGGACGGCGCTTTCGGTCCCTTTTTTGCTTGAGCTGGTAGGGCAGCCCCAACCGCTAAAGCGGTGGCGGTGAGAATTCCTGCCATGGATGCGGCTATACCAGCGGTTATACGTGTTCGCTGCATGGTGGTCCTGTTCGTCGTTGGACAGTACACGGGTGCGGATCTCCAATGACATGCACCCAGGCTGACTCTACAACGATGTAGAAGGCTTCTGCAACGATGTAAAAGCTTACGTGTGATGTGGGGTGGAGAGAAACTCTCCACCCCACATCACTCTGTCATTGCACTATTTGTCGTGTGAAGGGCGCCCCACGGTGAGATGCCTTCAGAGTGGATCACTCGTACCGTAGCGACGTCACTGGATCCGCTTTCGCTGCACGTGCGGCGGGGAGTGTTCCTGCGAGGAACGCAATGCCCATGATCACGAGAATAATGACCGCAGTTGTGGCCGGATCAAAAGCGATGAGTTGCAAACCGGGCAGATCGGCAAGCAGCGATTCCGACAATGCTGCACTGATAGCAGTTCCTGAGATGATTGCTGCAAAAACACCCACTGCGCTTCCCAGGAAACCGATGAATGTGGCTTCCAGGCTGAACAACCCAAAAACCTTTCCACTCCCCATGCCCATTGCCTTCATCAACCCAATTTCTCGGGTTCGTTCCTGAACGGACATGAGTAGGGTATTTACGATTCCAAAGCTAGCGGCAATCAATGCGATAACAGCAAAGCCATTTAGTACCAAAACAATGCCATCAATCACCGTGGTGAAAGTGCCTAATTGGTCTTCAACAGTTAGGCCCGAGTAGCCGGCGTCACTGAGACGGTCTTTCAAAGCTGTGATGTCCTCTGGTGAGGCATCAGCGGCGAACCATACGCTTGCCTGAGGGTAGCGTTCTGCTTGTTCCGCCGGAATCCCAGTGTTTTGCGCTTCAACCAACGCGTCGGTCAGTGACGTATTAGCAACGATGCTCTCTCCGAGAGGAGAAGCGAGAGTAGGCTCGGACGTCCCCACGATTTCCGCGTCAACACTGTGTGACGTTCTTGTGGCATCACTGACCTGTAAGGTTAACGTTTCACCGATTATTGCTGAGGCATCAGTGAAACCAAGACTCTCTACGTAAGAGGCAGGGATGACAACCTCATGTGTGGTTGCATCAGTGTCTGGCTCTCGCCCGGCAGTGATGTTCAGAGATTGACCTTCAAGAATTCCAGCTAGTTGAGCGACGTAGAGTTCGCTATCAGCGGTTTGAACAAAATCTACCGTGACCTGCCGTACGGCCTGAACATCAAGAACACCGTTAATGCTTGACAATTCATCAAGATCCTCAGGAGTTAATGCGATAACTGAACTCCCCGGAGCGCCTCCTTGATCTACATCAATGGAGTCTGGGTCATACAGTTGAGGTTCCGTTGAAGACGCACCAAACCCCACACTTGATGGGTCAGGTTTAGTCACCGTCAATACATCAGAAACCCCAATCCCTTCGAGAGTGTCATCGATGTATGCATTTATTCCGGTTCCCAAACCGTTGGTAAGAGTCAAGGTGAAAGCACCTATGAAAATTGCTAGAGCGGTTAAAACTGTTCTAGTTTTTGACCTGAAGGTGTTTGAAATAGCTGAGGAAACAAGGTCACGAGTTTTCATGCTGCCACCTCTAGTGTTTCATCAACAAGTAGGCCATCGCGAATCCGAAGCTGTCGATCGCACCGCGCTGCAAGTTCCTCGTCATGGGTCACCACAATCAATGTGATTCCGTTCTGTGCGTTCAAATCAAACAAAATGTCCTCGACAACTGCCCCTGTGGCTGAATCAAGGTTTCCTGTCGGCTCATCAGCAAAAATGATGCTTGGGTTGTTCACCAAAGCCCGAGCAATAACAACACGCTGCTTCTGCCCACCAGAAAGATTCACTGCCTTATTTTTTGCTTTGTCATCTAGTTCAAGCTGGCGAAGAGCTTCCATGCCGCGACGGCGACGCTCAGAGGCACTAACTCCGGCAATTTTCAGAGGCAATGTGACATTTTCTAAGACAGTGGCATTGGGGGTGAGAAAAAACTGTTGGAAGACAAAACCAAACGTTTTGTTCCGCACAGCGTTGAGGTTCTTGCCACGCAACGATGTCGTGTCAACTCCGTCAAGTGACAGTTTGCCTGACGTCGGCGCATCAAGAAGCGCGAGAACGTGCATGAGGGTTGACTTCCCAGAACCACTCTTCCCTAAGATCGCGATACTTTCACCGCGATCAATGGTGAAACTGACACCTTTCAACGCTTCAAAAGCATTTTGTCCGTGACCGTACGTTTTCCGAAGGTCATGGACAGTAAAAATTTGTTGAGTCATGATGCTCCTCACGTGCTTGGTGCGGCGGTTGCTGCACTCAACCCAGCATCCGTGAAGTTTGCTTTCACCGCGTCCACCCACCGCAGACACTGCCTCGTACTATGAGCGCAGTACAGGGCTGCTGCGCGAGGATGACGACAACATCGTCGCTTCCAGTGCACACTAAAAGCATGGGACCTGAATGGAAAGACTTATCGGCAGCGCCCGCCCGTCAACGGGCGAAACGCATAGTCGGTGATGTTGTAGGTACCGCGCTCATATTCGCCTCGGCGATGGCCCCTCACCATCAAACGGGATATGTCCCCTCCAGCACGTGGGGGTACATCATTGTCCTCAGCCCCATTATTGTGCTTCCTCTCCGCCGGCGGTTTCCCCGCGAATTTGTCGCAACCGCCGTGGCACTCTATGTTGTGGCAGCTTCCCTTGGAGTGCTGAGCCCGGGGATTGTGGTGGCACTTGCATTTGGTATGTTCGCTGTTTCTAACCGCTACCCCCGGCGGGTATCAGTGGCGATATGCCTAGGGGCAATAGCAATAATTATGATTTCCAGTAACCTAGTGCCCGTCGAGGGAGTGTCTGACCCTCGCATTGTGCAATTCGCTGCACTCATCGCTTTTGGTGCGGCAGCTGGAGATGCAGCACGGTCGCACCGAGAACTTATTCGTCAGGCATTCGATCGCGCCGAACGAGCAGAACAAACCCGCGAAATCGAAGCGCAACGGCGAGTCACCGAGGAACGCCTACGCATCGCCCGTGACCTTCATGATGCTGTCGCTCACCAAATTTCCGTTATTAGTCTCAACGCCGGGGTGGCCACGTCAGTACTAGAAACAAACCCCACTGCCGCCCGTGAATCCTTGGAGCGAGTACGAGGCGCAGCGCGAACCGTACTCACCGAAATCGGCGATTTGATGAGGTATCTCAGAGCAGAGGACAGCGACGACAATACGGGCCCAACGAAGCCGCAGGTTGGTATAGACCATGTTCAGGACCTTATTCAACAATTCGAGACAGCTGGCCTTGATGTCACTAGTCGGCATCAGGGCGACTTGACATCGATACAAGAAATACCCGGTCAAGTTCTCTACCGGGTCGTTCAAGAGGGGCTCACAAATGCCCACAAACACGGTAGCGAACATCGAGCACATGTGTTGATCAGTGTCCATCAAGACACAGCAACTGTGCTCGTCACCAACCCTGCCGTGTCTACTGCTCAACCGCAAGGCAATTCAGAGAAGGCAGGTGGCCGAGGGCTTCTCGGCTTACGTGAGCGGACCGCCGCTGTCGGCGGGCATCTCGAAAGTGGGCACCACGGTGGAACATATCGGCTTAGCGCGACAGTCCCGACGGCTGGCCACACACATTCGGACTCCCCAACAGGTCAGGAACAAAGCTTGCTTCGCTTACCCGCAACACCCAGTTCACCAGCTCCATCTTGCCCTTCGCGGGGGCCACGAGCATCGTTCGAGCAGGGAAACCCAGCATGACAACAACTGTGCTTGTGGCTGATGACCAGTCACTGATCCGCCAAGCAGTCACCGCCATTTTGAGTAGCCACCCAGACATTGACGTGGTTGGGGAAGCCGCAGACGGTGTGCAAGCTGTTGCTGCGGTGAGTCAACAACATCCTGATGTTGTGCTCATGGACATTCGCATGCCGCACCAAGACGGTATTGAAGCGACCGCTGAAATTTGCGGGAACCCTGACAATGACACAACACGCGTGCTGATCCTTACCACTTTCGAAGAAGACGACAATTTGGTGGCGGCTCTGCGAGCGGGAGCAAGTGGGTTCATTGGTAAAGGTGCCGAACCTGAGGACATTGTCAATGCAGTGATCGCCGTGCATGCTGGGGACACACTTTTATCACCACGTGCCACCCACGCGTTGGTGGAGCGTTATGTGCGGCCACGCCCCCCTGTGGCGACCGGTCAGCGGGGGAACATACCTGACCAGCTGAAGCACCTCACTGAGCGTGAACGGGAAGTGCTGATTCTTGTTGCGCAGGGTTTGTCCAACCAAGACATTGCGGATGCGCTCGTGATCTCACCACACACCGCAAAAACCCACGTGAACCGAACCATGGCGAAACTACATGCCCATGACCGGGCGCAACTTGTCATCGTCGCATACGAGACGGGATTGCTTACCCCAGGCCAAGGCACTTCACGGCAAGATCAAAGCCAACGTCCGACTTCTATGTAGGCGTTGTAGACGGTGAGCTAGTCACCAGTTGTCCCATTGTTTGGGTCCGTGAGCAGTGGCGTGTATTCGAGCACGGTCACAGGTGAACTGTTTTCTGTTGTCGTCGTTGTTCCACTGATCGGAAGCCAAGTGGCACCGCCGTCGATACTGTAGTCCCCTTCCCACCGGGTTGTGAGGCTAATGGTGAAGGTGTCGAGCATTGTATATGTGTGGTGAACCGTATGGTCGGGGTATGAGCGGCCTGGGTCGGTCGTGACGAGAGGCGAACTTCCATCGCCCCAGTCCCAGGCGTATTCGATGGGAGTGGCACGCACTCGGATCGGAATGCCCAATATGGTTGTGGTCAAAATTTGCGGTTCGGGGTTCGTTAGCGTGATGACAGGGAGGTTAATGACGTAGTCATCACGATCTGGCTCAATGTTGATGCCAGAACCCTTCAAAGGGAGGCTTTGGAAGTCCGACATGGTAAAGCTAATGCGAAGGGGTTCGCTGCCTTCCGTACCTTGCGCGCCAGGTTCTCCCGGAGGAAAGCAATACATGATCAGCGACGTACGTTCTGGACTGACCTCACCAGCGCCAAGCTCTGCAAACCCTTGCTGTCCACCATTCTGAACTTCCGCGAGTACCTGCTGTCCACCATCTGGGCCGCATGCCCCTTGTGCCGCGCCAGCGAGTGGGTCTCGAGGTTCCGAAGAAGCTTGAGGTTGAGGATCAGCATCACTGGTTTTAGGCTCAGCGGAGTTGGCATCTTCCCATCTATTTCTGCCTTCATTTTTCGCCGGGATGTTAACTTTCTCTAGATCCCACTCGGGTAGAAAATCTGTCTCGAAAAATATCAGACTAGGAATGGCAAAAAATGTCACAGACAATGAAATGCGAATGAAAGAGGCGCCAATCACTTGGGGTCCTCAATTTCGACAAGTTTCCAACTGCTTTCTGAGAAACCAACAAGGAAGACGAGATCAACTGGTGTGTTTTGTTTGACAGGCGGCGTGTCCGGGCTGTCACTGGTGGAAGATTTGACCGTAGCCTTGACGGGAACATCCCAGAGAAGGGTGGTGTCCCCTGTAAATTCTGGAGCTGATATTTCTAGTTCAGTAAACGTATACTCCGAAACGTCTATCATCATTTCCTCTTGGTTTTTTGCTACGCCGCGTAGATATTCACATCGGCCGCATCCCTCAAAGGCGTACTCATCGAGGAGGTCGGTGCTGTTATTCACCATGTCGTGTTCGATGACTTTGATGAAAAACTCAGTTGCGGCGAGGGCACCGGCTTTATCCCCGGTTTTCATAGCTTCTGGTTCTTCCGGCGCAGGGCTGGCAACAGGCTCGTCGACAACCTCATCTTGAGGCGCTGGTTCGGTGGTTTCGTCGGCAGTAGAGTTTGTGGGCGCAGTGTTGCTTGTTTGCGGTGCGGGAGGGGCGTTCGTTTCTTCCTTTGAACATGCTCCTAAGCCACAGAACACAATGAGAGCAGTCAAAGCCGCACCCACTAGGCGCGCCCGCCCTTGCTTTGCCGCGTTGAGTGACGCTAGCTGAGAATTGTGTTCACCACGAGTTGTTGACATGCGTCCCATCACATCGCAGCTAGGTGCTGACGGAACATGGGACTAGGTTCCCTGTGGATAACAACACAATGGGTGTTGCCCTCTCTCCGTAGAGAGGGCAACACCCATCGGTAGTGCGGTACGGCTATTACTTCACGGCAAGCGCTTGAACGTCAGCTGCGGTGAGAGCTGAACGCCACACCTTTACCTCGTCGATGCTGCCCTTGAACGGGGTGTCCCAGTGGTTGACACCAAGTGCGAATTGGCCGTTCGCAGTTGTGAAGACGTTGGGGAATCCTGTGCCATTGTGGGTGCGTTGACCGTTGACGTACACCTGAACAGCACCATTTTTCACAACGAATGTGACGTGGCTCCATTGGTTGAGGGGCAGTTTTTTGCCAGTGCCCGCGTCATACCACGTGGTTCCAGCCCACACCATGGCGTTTCCGCTAACACCGGAGTGCCCTTGTGGAACCATGCTGACCCATCGTTCTGTGGTTGCTGACCCGAAGAACGCGGGTGTGTGCTCGGTGAGCGCTTCTGGTTTTAACCACATGGACACGGTGTAACTGTTGCCCTGGATGAGGCCGTCAGGCAGTCGGATTCCTGTGCTGCCGTTGAAGTAGGCAGCCTTCCCTTGGACACCTGAGTTGTACGATGCGGTCCCTCCGCTTGTGCCGATGCGTGAACCGGTTGTGGTGGCGGCAGCTGATTTACCGGACCCGTCGTTGAGGTGTCCTTCAAAAGACCATGACCCATCAGGTGTGCCAACGCTGCGGGCAGCGAGGCTGATGTTGCGGCCCATCAGGGAAGTGCCATCTTTGGATAGTGCTGTGAACCCGTAGGACCACGAAGAATACTGTGGGTCCCACACGGGGGTGTAAACACCCGAGAATGTCGTGCCGTTGAGGGTGATGTTCGCGGTGTTCCGTGAAGAGATCTTCCACGTACCGACGCTGTTTGTGCTGTTAGCGGCGGTGATGGTGCCACCTGAACGGAATGTGTAGGTGGTTGATTTTTTGGTAGTGGTGTTGATCTCTTTGCCGTGGTTCACGACTTGCCATTGGCCGATGACGTCTTCTGCGCTGGCGCGTCCCGCTGTTTCGCCGGCGTATCGCATGGGTGAGAGAACAGGCCAGCCGTCATTGTTGAACCACAGTTGTTGCACTCGTACTTGGTGCATTTCGCCTGTGTCTGGGAACCGTGAGTGGAAGATGAGGAACATCTTTCCGGTCTTTGGGTCCTCATACCACGTGTTGTGACCAGGTGAAACGTAACCGACACCTGATCCGCTACCAGGTGATCCGGCTTCGCGAGTGAAAACGTGTGAGCCCATGAGCTTCACGCCGTGTGGTGCGATAGTTGCGTCATCGAATACTGGCTTTGACGCATTGGACTTCACGGATGTCATCGCAGTGCCTTTGGCATCTACGTAAGGCCCGTTGGGGTTCTTGGAACGTGCTACACGCATGTTGTAACCACCGGTGGCATCTAGGCCGCCGAATGATGTGTAGAGGTAGTAGTACCCGGTGTCTTTGTTGTACTGAATGGCTGGCGCTTCGATGCGGGAGTGGTTTCCTCCCATGAGGTGCTTGCCGTACCCCTGGTTGGGAAGGGGTTTTCCGGTTTTAGCGTCCATTTGCAAAATGTAGATGCCACCGGAATATGACCCGTAGACCATCCAGAGTTTGCCGTCTTTGTCGAAGAAAGCGTCGGGGTCAACGGCGTTGGGGTGAACGAGGGCGTTGTAAATTTCGCCTTTGTTCTCTGATTCTTGCCCCCACTGTCCAGATTTTAGGAGGATTCCCTGGTTTTTAAATGGTCCATCAACTTTGTCTGATGTTGCTAGACCAAGCGCTGATCGGGGTGAGTCGCCTTTGCAGGCGTTGTAGTACATCGCGTACTTGCCGTTAGGGAGTTGGATGACGTCGGAGGCCCAGAGTGTGTCTGATTCGGCCCAGTCGAACGCTTCTTTGAGTTCGGCTTGGATGTTGGTGAAGAGTTTGTTGTTTTTGTTTTGGGTGAGGTCGACCGTGTGCTGGGTCCAGTTCAGCAGGTCGGTGGATTTTGCTGATGCGCCGTGTGAGCCGAAGATCCAGATGTCGTTTCCAGAGGTGACGACGGAGGGGTCATGGACTGACACGTCTGTGTACCGTGGCGCGGGTTCGTCAGCGGCAACCGCTGGCAAAGTTGCTCCGACGGTGAGGGTGGCTGCTGCCATCACCCCGCTGGTGCACGCTGCGAAGAACCCTCGCATGGTTGAGCGTTTCATATCACTCCTTGCATGGTTGGGGGTGGGACAGGAAAAACCTGCATTGTTCGGCGACTCTACAACGATGTAAGAACATGCATCAATGGTTAGTGGACCGTGGGTTGATGGGCCCGCTTTTTCGCCGTGTGCTGCTACGATACTTCGAGTTAGCGATGTAATCTGTGGGTCAACGTAGTTAGGGCGATTCATCGTGTTGTGGCATGGTCAGGCTCGTATGGGATATCGGGTGTTTCGCCAGAGGGTGGCCGTTCTGACGGCCGCCCTTTTGGCCGTCAGCGTGGTGTGTGCGGGGCAGGTGACAACACGGTCGTCTGCAGTTGTTGAAACAACAGTGAACGAAAACTGGCGTGGCGCGTATGACCTGCTTGTCACCGCCGACGGTGGGCTGTCCCGGGCTGCGGAAAATACAGGTGGCCTCATTGAACAAAACTTCGCGTCACTTACCGGCACAGGTGGTGTGACAGCGCAACAAATCGAAGATATCGCAGCCATATCTGCGGTCGAGGTTGCGGCACCCCTCGCTTTTATTGGACAGCTCAGCACCCCTTCCTACGATGTCATCGTAGGGGCTTCGGAACCTGATGGAGCGAAGTCCACCTTCTTCTCCCAACTACGTGGCTTTGATGTCTCTATAAACGTCGATACTCACGATGGTGTCACCTCAATCCCGTTAGCGACACACAAAGCGCACGTCGTCACCTCACCGCCCGCCACAGGAAGCGAAGACGATCTACCTCTGCTCACCGGTGTCATGGATGACGGTGATGTTCAAGGGATAGGAATGGCGGATGGCAGTGGAACCTGGACAGTGGACTATGTGGCGCCAGCTTTACCACCATTGAGTGCAGGGTTAATTGCCGTAGACCCACACGCTGAAGCGCAACTGCTGAGTTCACATCAAGACTTGTTCGCCACGTTAGGGATGTTCGACTCCGCACTTTCTGGCGGCACTGAACCAGCTGAACTCGCGAAAATCCTCCAACGGGAAGTGGGGGAAGAAGCAGTAAGCGTGGGAACGTACTTTGAGGCTTTTAACAACCTCACCTCACTGGATGGTGATGCTCTACCGCTACTCGTGTCACAGGGGGCCTACCCGCAGGTAACAGCAAGCCTCCAAGCGACTGAGAGGCTCATTGGGCAAAACTTTCTCACCAATCACTATGATGCCGAAACGCGAAGCGTTGGTGAGGGGTGGCGGCAGGCGATGGCCAGAGCGCCACAAGGAGAGCGATCAGAAACAGAGTACGACTTCTCGGAGAGCCTCACAGCATTCGCGGCACCTCAACTTCATGTTTCCCTACCTGGTGCCTCCGAGGCGTCAGGGGGGGCCATGGTTTCCACCACACCCAACTACGATTCATCGCTTGTTGGCCGTGTTGAGTATGACGCTGCACCTCAGTCCGCTGGTGACTCCCCGTCAGGCGTGAATCTCGCTTTACGGGCGCACCCCCAAGGGGTAGCAAACGTGGGGAACGCCGGTGGGCAGGAACAGACGTACCGGTTGAAGGAGTCATCCGGTATTAGTTTCAGCCCAGCACCTGTGTACGCGCCGCTGGGTGTGTTTAATCCCCATGACCTCGTGCAAGGCGTTGATGAGGCGTCATATGTCCCCTTGGGAACCTACCGTTCGACAGGCATCACCGTGGTTGGGGGCGAGCATGACGGTTCGACGTTAGCTCCCTCGTTCAGTGGTCGCGGGTTGGCGCTGTCAACACCGGGCGCCATCACGACCATGGCCGCCGCTAACCAACTACAAGGTTTCAGTGGTGCAGATGTTGTTCGAGTCAGAGTTGCGGGAGTGGGCAACTACTCGCCACAAGCGTTAGAGAAAATCGGTGATGTTGCCGGAACTATTACTGCCCTTGGTCTAGATGTTCGTGTTGTTGCCGGGTCCTCACTCGACCAAGTCGCAGTGTATGTTCCGCAGTACAACCAAGCCGGTGATCTGGGGTGGACTGTCGAAGAATGGACGAGTCTTGGGGCAGCTCTCAAAGTGGAGCAGGCACAAAACCTCGCCACACTCACCCTCCTCATCGTCACACTAGTTGGGGTCGCTCTTTTGGCCAGCGTTGTGCAAGGTGCAGGGGTGGCGAAACGTCGTGATGAGGCGGCACTGTTGGGCTCATTCGGATGGACTCAGCCACGCATACGGCGGTGGTTTTTCACGGAGGACCTTCCGAGCCTCACGATTGTCGCTGTTGCAGCGGCCTACGCGGTGAATACTGCGCACATTGGCGCTGCCCGCACAACCATCATCGCCGTTGTGGGAACTTTCGTGGCCGTGGTGTGTTGGGCGTTATGGTCAATAACCCGTCAATCCTCGACGCGAACCCACGTTGCCCGCCCACCGAAGTTGCCTGCCCGTACAGCATCTGGAATTGGCAGCAGGATTGCCAGAGCGCATGGTGCCTCAACTGTGTTGATGGGAGCATCACTTGTTGTGTTAACTCTGACTGGCGTCGCATTTCTCGCAGTGATCCTCAACTCCCGTGTTTCTGCAGGGACGTCACGAATAGCTGTGCTTGTTCAAGATGCTCTTGTCCTCCCGCAGACAATTCTTGCGCTCGTTGGCTTAGGTGCAGGGATATTCATGTTTGTGAATGCACTGAAGACTGCTCTTGCGTCTGGTGTTGGGCAGTACGTCATGCTGGTGACGAGTGGGTGGGACCGTGACATGCTGGCACGTTGCGTGCGGGGGCACATTTTCACTGCATTAACGCCGGGGTGTCTCATGGCGGTTGTTGGCGGTATTTCCGCTTCATTCATTGTCAGCACAACGAACCCGTTGCCCATGGTGGTGACTGTTCTTGCGATGTGTGGCATTGCTTTGGGTGTGGCGTCGTTGTGGGCAGGTAATTTCGCGTCAAAAATTTCAACTGTGAAAGCAGACAAGTGACCACTAAACATGTGCAAACCTTAGGAGCATCTCACGACGCTGTTCCAGCGGTGGCGCTCACTGGAGTTTCTATTGAGTTCCCTCGACATCATGAAGATCCACTCACCATTGTGAGGGGGTTCGATCTGAGAATCCCACCCGGTACGATGCACTGCTTAGCGGGCCGGTCAGGTTCGGGTAAAACATCCGTTTTGCGTGTGGCGGTAGGGACACTTACGCCAACGGCGGGAACCGTCCAGTGGGCTGGGACGCCCATACATACATTGGCACCCAAGCAATTGGCCAACGCGCGGCGCGCACACATGGGTTATGTTGACCAGAAAGCGACCGTGATCGAGGAATTAACTGTTCTTGATAATGTGTTGCTGCCAGCAATCCCGTTAAAGATCGCTGAGGCGCATATCAACCGTGCACATGCGTTGCTCGCAACATTGGGTTTAGGTGACCGGGCGAAGCAACGAGCTAAAACTTTGTCAGGTGGGGAGCGGCAACGGTTAGCAATAGCGCGGGCTTTGTTGGTGAAACCAACAGCTATAGCGCTCGATGAACCGACTGCTTCACTTGATGCGAAGGCTGCACTGACAGTTATTGATGCGTTGCACACAATTACCCGCGAAGGCACAGCAATAATCGTGGCTAGTCACGACTCCAGTGTCATTTCTGCGGCGCATACGGTTACGCATCTTAGTTAGCTGTTTTTGGGTGGTGTGGTCACGCAACTGTGCGTGACCACACCATCAGCGTTTGTTCTAGTCGATTCGGTAGTCTGAAACACCTGTGGTGATTCCGACACGTGGGCCGGGGGAAATGAACTGTTCGTAGCGGGTGTCACTGTCGACGTACCGCTTCAACCACGCGATGCTGTATTTCGCGATGGTGGTGTTGCTGATGTTTGGTGCAAAGTGGCTCGCCCCGCGTAGTTCTAGGTAGCCGCGGCGTTCAGCGCCTGTGAGGGATTCGTAGAACGGAATGGAGTGGCTGCGCACTGGCGCGGTGGTGTCGTTCTGTGCACCAATGACGAGTGTGGCAGCGTCGACTGATCGCCAAGTTTTCTTGAGGTTCCAGGGGGTTAGGGGCACGGCAGCGAGGATTTCGTCCCGGTCTTCTGCGGCCTGTAGAGCTCCACCGCCTCCCATGGAGTGACCCATCACTGCTTGTCGGTCAGGGGCGATGCGTGGGCCAACCACAGAGTCGTTGATGGCGTGATCGAGCGCTGCGAGGAGTTGTGTGGAGCGTTGTCGTGGCTGGTCATAGCGGCTGTTTGTGTTGATGGTGACAACAACAAAACCAAACGATGCGATGCGTGGCCCAAGCCAAGCAATGGTCGATTCTGATGCGGTGTATCCAGGTGAAATGGCAACCACCCCAAACGTTCCGTCACTGATGCTAGAGGGGTAGTACATCGTTCCATCTTGGAACCCACTGGCGCTGAAGCGGCTAATGGAGCGCTCTGAGACGTTATAGGGGCCGCGGCTTTGTTCGATGGACGATTCGGTGGGGTCTGGGCCGCGTTCGAAGGGATTGTCTGCCGCATGGGCTCCGGTGGCCCCCGCGAGAACGAGTAGCGTGACAGCAGTGAGGATAGCCCATGTGCGTCGGATGAGGTGCATGGTGTCCTTTCGTGTGACCGGTGACGTCACGTGGACCACTCGATTCTGTCGAAGAGTCCAGACGGGGGAACCCGTGGGTGACGCCTGTGTACATTCAGGATCGTCCGGTGGAATATGACCCAAATCAATCACCCGTCCACATGGTGGACGGGTGATGAGACGGCGACCTTGGAGAATGCCACGCGGTTCACATGATATTCACCCGATATTTTGTTTTATGGTTTTCTAAAACCATCGAGTGCGCCATTTGGCATTCCGTTGCTTAACCATGCCCCCTTCGCATATCCGGCGTTATAGTTAGGGTATGCCGCTGGTTCCCAGTAAAAGACTCCCGCTCCCTTTCCGCTGCTGACATTTTTGGTTCGGGTAACCAAATCGGCCACGAACTGCTGTGCGACAGCTCCATCGCGGTAGTCCATACCAATTTCAGAAACAATGACCTCTTTCCCATACCTGGAAACCATGTCATTCATCGTATTGGCCGCTGATGCTGAGTATGATCGCCAGTTTGATGCTGTGGGATACACCGACATTCCAATCATGTCGAACTGTGCACCGTTGCTGATGAGTCCACCAATGTTCCATTGGAACAAGGATGTGTCTTGACCATCTGCCAGGTGGACGACAGTTTTTGTGCTGGGGCTGACATCTTTGACGGCGTTGTGCCCAGTTGTGACGAGCCATGCATAATTGCGCATGCTGACTGTGGCGCGCCCGTCATTCCACAGCATGCCGTCATTAGTCTCGTTTCCAACCTGCACCCATTCCGGGGTCACGCCGTAACTGCGCATCGTTGTCATTACTCCGCGCGTATAAGTCCACACCGTGTCCATGAGTTGTTGGAAAGATAATGCTGACCAAGCTGCTGGTTTGTTCTGCTTTCCGGGATCCGCCCATGAGTCGCTGTAGTGCAACGTCAACATCACGCGCATTCCAGACCGTTGGGCCCGCTGGGCAAGTTGTGCTGCACGCTGCGTAGTCATGTAGCCGTTCCCGTAATCTCCTGACGGATTAACGAATACGCGAATGCGTGCCGAGTTCACGTTGTAGTCGTTCTTCAGGATGTCGAGAATGTCCCGGCGTACTCCGTGACGGTCCTTCCAGGTGTAGCCCTGCGCTTCCATGCCTGGAATCCAAGAGATATCAGCCCCTTGCGCGAATGCTGACGCGGCATGGGCTGGTGATGTTGTTGCTGGAGTTGTGCCGCTAAGGACCGCAAGAGCAAGCGCCAATGTAGCGATGATGGCCGAAACTCGCCTGCGACCATTGAGTGTGCGGTGTGCTGACATAGTGAGTGATACCTCTCCGTTGAGAAATCGACTGCCTGTGACCGGTCACAGTGTTGTGAGTCTACCTGCTTGTGACGCTGCGTGGTAGGAGGCGTGGAGGTGGAAGGTCAACTAGACCTACCTCGCTGTGTCGGAGCATCGATAGACTAGCCGCGTGACTTCCGCCATGCAGCCCACACAACTCGACCGCCTCACTGTATTGCTGTGGCGGCACGCCCCAACACCTGACAATTCCAGCGGACGCCTGCAAGGGCGACGCGATACCGAGACTGGAGAAGCGGGTCTTGAAGTAGGCCGTGAAGCGGCTCGCAACATTGCTGACCGTTACGGCCTGCCGTCAGCGATATGGTCCTCACCATTGCGTCGTGCTAGTGAAACAGCCCAACTGCTGACCGACCTCGGTGGGCCACAATGGGAACGCGAGGATGGAATCACGCAGCGTAGCTATGGCGTGTGGGAAGGGATGACATTTGAGCAAGTGGCTCGAGAATACCCGCAAGAACTTATGGTGCGTGATAGTGGGGGAGACCCGGACATCCCAGGTTGGGAAGTAGGAAAGACCGTAGGGAAACGGGTATCCGATGCGATTACTGTTCGGTGCAATACCTTGTTCGCTAAGGCTGTCTCACTGCAGAGAGAAGGGGACAGCACGCTCCTCGACGAACTCGGTGAAAACATTCGACCGGCAGTTTTCGTAAGCCATGGGTCAGCGATCGCTTCGGGAGTCAGAGACCTCCTTGGGCTCCCCGAGCAGCCGCGAATCTTAGGCCACCTGCACCATGCCAACTGGGTGGAACTTCGGTACAGTCCCCACGGTGCGAAACCATACGGTTCCCAGTGGACGCTGCAACGATTCAACAGTGGTCCGAGTTAGCCACCGGCCGCCACCAGGGTGTTTGGCGTAAAAGACGGAATCAAGTATTTCGAAGTTATCCACAGGGCGTGTAAGGCTAGTTGTTATTTGAGCCTCGGATGCGGTGGGATAGGTGAACCGCGACTCCCCGCCAGCGGGCAACCTGACGAAGGAATACCGTGACTACAGCTGAGCCCTCGCCCGAGGTAATCGATCGCCGACAGCCTCCTTTGCGGCGACACCTGTCGTGGCTTATCCCAGCACTTGCGCTGTACCCACTGACGCGCGTCATGGAGAGCAATTTGTCGCAATTGCTCCCTGCGTATGAAGTTGGTACCCGTAGTTACATGCTCGTGGTTCTTTTCTACGTGATTGCCGTATTGGCATGGATAATTTTGTTCACGGTTGCGCTTGTCAATGCCATTGTTGCGTTCGGTTTTTGGTTCGGTTACCGTCGCAGGAAAGCTCGAATGAAATATCAGATTAAGAAAAAACCGATCACGCACTGGCGTTGGATTAGCTATGCGGGGCTGTCGTTGATATTTATAGCGATCTACTTTCTGACGCTGTATATTACTATAGATTCAACACAAACAGAACAATCGTTGCTTTGGGCTTTTGTGACCTCCATAGTAAACTTTATAAGCACACCTCTAGCTGCACTTTTTGCAACACTTGCGATTATTTCTGCGGTCCATTTGCGAGATTCTCGTAAAGTGGCACCAAATCAAATAGTAAGGAGTTTTCAGGAAGCTGATCGGATGCGCTGGTGGGGCATTGCCAAGCATCATTTCTCCACGCTGATGCTTGGTCAAAAGATCCAATCAATCGATGACCCTGATGTTCTCAAAAAATACTCTGAAGAAATCTATGCTAGAGCTCAACTGGTCTACGCTCGATATTCTGGTTCTTATGTTGAAGACGCAGGGCATAACGGTGATCTGGCGGCTTTGCCGTCATACGTTGTGGGCGGCATAATCGCAGCATCGACTGTGCCTGTCATCTCTCGCTCTCCGGCGGATAAAGACTCTGCTGCCCAATGGCGTGACTTCGCGAAGGTGGACGCTGTAATGTCGAACCGACGCATATTCTGTAAAATTGGGGACCGGTGGCACAGCTTCGCATATGCTGACATGCGCATGGTTTACCCTGAGGTCGGAGCATGGGTGCTTGTTTGTTCGTTTGACAACGCACAACCTCTCCTCCTGGCGGGCCATGCCTCACCAGTTGCCGCCGTCCACGCACTCAATGGTCTGCATGGGGTGGAAGGTCTCAAGAACCACCCCAACATGGCAGCACTAAGGTGAAGAGAATGACATTGGGAAGTTCCATAAGTAGGTAAGGTGAAGACATGACTACTTACCTCGTTGATTTTGAGAACACCCATGTTGCGGGTCTTGATGGGCTTGCAGGGTTGACATCAGATGATGTTCTTGTGATATTCGTCGGTGTTAAAAATAAAACCATCCCTGTGGAAGCTGTCATAAAAATGACAAATATCGGCTTCCCCGCCAAAATTAAATGGAAAAGATGCGAAGGTACTGCTCCAAACTATCTCGACTTTCAGTTGGTAAGCTATTTAGGCTACCTACTTGGGAGTTCTAAAAATAATCAAAGCCACTACGTGATAGTCACTCGCGATACAGGGTTCGATTCAGTCATAGACTTTTGGAAACCTCGACGGGCTGATGTGAAAATTGAACGGCGCCCAGCTCTATTCGGAGTTCAAACTCCATCAGACATCTCTCCGGAAAATAAGCCGAAGAGCATTCCGCCTAAGCCTGATCTCAAAGTGGGAAGTAAGAAAAAGCCTGCTACAAATGGTTCTGGGAATACTGATCAAAAAGCACTACCCGAGGCTTGGAAGAAGAAGATCCGGGCTGCAGTGAGTACAATTGGTATTCAACCCGCTCACTATACGACTCTTTATCAAGCTTTCTTGACGTCGAAGGAACTACCCCAAATACAGTCTGCTATTGATAAAAGTGTCGCACAGTCAAAGAGGGCGGAAACTTTGAAAGCGGTGAGCCCCCTTTTCTTAGAGTTCCGCAAGTCAGTGCCACTGGGCTAATTCACGGAAATCCAAGGAAATGTGAGTAGATATTAATCCGTGCAGCGCTCAAACACGTACTCGGGTGAATCTGGCGTGGTGAGGTTTCGATCCCGGTACACAAATGACTCTGGTCGCGTTGAGTCGGCGCACATATCCTCGAGGGTTAGTCTATCGTCGTCAGAGTACTCAATGCTGATCACTGCCTGCCCATAAACATTGGTGTAGGCTGCGCATTCGTTCCACCCCAAACACTCTTCCGTGACGGCGAAATCGAATCCGCCGTGTCCCTCAAAGAGTTCAGTATCTTCTGCAGCATTTTTTTGTCCAATGAGCATTCCTGCAGCATGGGCTACCTCACCGTAAAGACGAGCGAGTTCCACGGAACCGTCGCGGGTGAGGGCCTCAAAACGCGTATAGGTATCGAGATTATCTATCTCTACTGCGTCAAATCCGGACTTGGCGCAACGGTTTAAGTCATCGGAGATGATATTCGCGATGCGAATCCGGTTGCTCTCACTCGTTGTGTCGAGCACAAACTCGTCTGGCCAATCAGGGTCAATAACTGGCTGTCCGGAGTCATCACGCAATAGGAGGTCTGAGTTTACGCCTTCCCAACGTTCCTCTTCACCAGGCTGGGTTTGGAAACCATTGACATAGCAAATGGAAAATGCTCCAGGAGCGGGGGTGTCCCAACTGTCCCGCACAACGATGTCAGTCCCAGCCGGAAGATCGTAGGCTCCACCTAATTGATAATCCACGGCTCCGCCTACGGGGAAAACAGCCAAGGGTTCCTGCGCACTATCGGTATCTGTTTCGTTGGCGGGGGGTGTGACTGAGTCCGTTGAAGCTTGTGACGTTACGGGTAGATCGTTGTTTTCAACAGTTGGTTGATCAACGGAACACCCTGCAACAACGCAGAGTGTGACACCGGTTGCAATGGCGAAGCGAACTAAACGATGCGTTGTAAGGCGTAGAACGTCCACGAGGATTCCTTTACGTTGAGCAACAAACTCCGACAGGACAATTCCACTGTACAGATGTTGTGGCAACGGGGGAGAGACACGCGAAGGCGGCCCACCTGGGTTCGGGTGGACCGCCTTCAGACGGCGCATACCAGTCGCTGTTGCAACAGGCACACTCGCTCGGGGGAGAGCGTGCATCGAAGTTACGATGCGTTGTCCTAGCTCACACGAATGTTGCTAGGTGGCCAGCTCATTCCTTTCGGAATTTGCGCTGGTAGATCACGATGCCGCCACCGGCGAGCAGCAAGACGATCGCTGCGATAACAACGGCGCTGGTTGCGTTGAAACCAGTTTCAGCAAGGTCGGAACTAGTGGTGTCTGTTGTTGAGGTGTTGTCTTGGTCTTCAACTTCACCGAGAACACCTTCGTCGACTGGTTCTTCAGCTGGAGTTTCCTCGGCTGCTGGAGTTTCCTCCGCAGATGGGGTTTCTTCAGGAGTGTCTGACGGGGTTTCGTCTGTTTCGTCAGTTCCTGGTTCTACCTCGACCTCGTCGGCGGGGATTTCCTTGTCAGGGGTTTCCTCGTCAACTGGTTCTTCTGGTTGAGGTTCTTCTACAACTGGCTCTTCTGACACGGTGACGGTCTGGCGAGCGTCATTGATGTCAGTGTGCTCAGCGACGAGTTGTTCTGATTCGTTGCTGTCAGCGGCTGGAACTGTGAAGAGGCGTTCGAAGACGACGAGTGTTTTACCAGCGTGTTCTGCTGGGATCTCGAAGTCGACGTCAACTACACCAGCTGATGCACCAGCGGTGAACGTTGTTTCAGCGGTGATACCAGTGGTTTCGCCCGTTGCTTTGTCCATGACCTCGCCGCGAACAGTGTAGGTGTCGCCGGTGCGTAGCCCTGAGTAGGTGATGCGGTCGCGGAGAGTGCCGCCGTCTGCTCCCAGGATCTGGTCGGAGTCGGTGAGGTCGTAGGCGTCAGTTTCAACAGCTGGGCTGTAAACGGTTTGGTTTTCGTCCATGATGTCGGTGTGGACGGCAACCTCAACGTCGTTCTTGTAGAGGCGTTCGAATGCAACAACAACCTTGCCGGTGAGTTCCCCTTGTGGAACTTCGAAGCGAAGGTCAACGAGACCAGCGTCGGTCTTGGGTGTGAACTTTTGTGTAGCAGTGATACCGGTTGCTACCGCTTCGGTGCCTTCACGGACCATGAGTTCGCCGCGAAGTTCGTATTCTTCACCAGCGTTCAGGCCGGTGTATTCGACTGAGTCGATGATCGCTGAAGTACCGTCCTGGGTGAGGAACTTGCCTTCGGTCGCTTCGTCACGGGCGGTTGTAGCCAGTGCAGCGCCAACTTCCCACTCAATGGTGCCTGTTGCAGACTCAGTAACCTCGTCACTTGCTGAAATCATGAGGGACTGGGTGCGTTGTGCGGTGTTTGTGATGAGCAAACCGGTGAAGCGTGAACCGGTGAGGTCAACAGTGACATTTGCTTTCCCTGCTGCTGCTCCTGTTGGAACGTTGAGGTACAGCGCGGACTTGCCGGGTACGTTGTTGAGGTCAACTTCGTTGCCGTTTCCGTCAACAAGTGGGTACTGAGCATCGGTGGTGACCTTAACGGTGTCTTCAGATGCGTTGATGGTGATGGGGCCTACGAGGCTACCTGATTTACCAACAGCGGATGTGACCTCAACGGAGAGGGATGGTTCGAGAACCTCGGGGCGTCCAGTGTTGTTGACACCACTGAGGTATTCGTACAGACCATCGACGCGCTCCTGCTGTGCGGCGGAAGGGGACTTACCGTTCTCAACGGCGAAGCCTTTGTAGCTGTAGCCGGCTTGTGCTGGGGCTGAGTCAGAAAGTGACCAGATCGCTGCTTGTGTAGCGGTGATTGCTTCCTTTTCTGTCAGACCCTTGACGTTCGCTTTGGCGGCAACTTCGTCGAGTGACTTGTTGGGGTAGGAGTTGTAGACGATCCAAGCGATTTTGGACCGTACAGCTTCGTCCTTGGCAAAGTTGTTCTTACCTGGGAAAGTATCCCAGCCGCCAACATTGAGCCCAATGTTGTACTTTGCACCAACTGACAGTTCAACACAGTATGCGAGCTGGTTGGGGGTGCTGCCAGCTTCTGTGTATACGGGGAACAGTGTGGTGGCGTAGTACGAGCGAGAGGATGCCTTCAGCAGGTAACCGGCTTGGCTCTCCTGGCTCTTGCCCATCTTTGGGTAACCGTCAGGGAATCCAGTGGCCTGTGCCGCTGTGGCTGGAGCCAAGAAGAAGGCTGCGAGAAGCGCGAAGAGAACCGCGATGTGCCCCAGGCGATGCCGGGGTGCGGGTGAATTTGGCGTGTGCATAGACTAAACGGTAGAGCCTGGCAACCTGGAAAACAGCCCCCCACGTGCCATAATGCGTGGGGAGAGCAACCCCTCCCCAGGGGAGGTCTCCCCGGATAGTAAATTTCACCCGCTTTTCGCGTCATAGTTTTCGTGCACTTGCCGACGAGCCGATTTCTTCAGCGAAAAGACAACGGTGCTGGTGAGGAGGGGTGTCTCCTCACCAGCACCGTGCGGTCAGCTCAATTGCTGATACCGAGGTTTCTCAGTGATGACGGAATCGCTAGTTTCTAGCCCCTGAAACATCACGGGCGTTGTCGCCGCGGATTCGAGAGTTGCTGACACCAGTCACGCGCTTCACGCGGTTATCCGAAGCTTGTAGGTTCGCAGTCTCTGCGAGCGTTTCAGCCTCATGATGGTGTCTCTTGTTCTGATTGCGGTACCGCGAGTACATGAAGAAGTAGTACGCGGGACCGGAAAGGAGGAAAAGCATCGAAAGCCAGTTGCTTCCGTCGCCGTCCGTGCCGATGTCCATGGTCACCGTCGCCATGGAGGCAAATTCCACGATGGTGTTCACTTTTCGCCTCCCTTAGAGCAGCAAAATCGCTGCGATTGTTCCGAATACCTGAGCAATCGCTGAGGCGATGAGTAGACGGCGGTTATTGATGGGAATTGACCCCATGGTTTCTCCGGTGCGCCCATTAACAGCAATGTAGTGCAAGAGCCGTTTGCCGCTACGTTTGGTTTCGTAGTAGCTATACAGCCACACGGGAAGGTGGGCGGATACCCACCGTTGGCCCACTACTTCGAATCCTTCTTGTTCCCAACGCACTCCCCGGTCGTAGTGGCGGAGGGTTGGAAGCATTTTGTGGCGGCCGATGTCTCGTGTTTGCCTCAGGACCAGCTCCGTTACGTTATCCACATCAGTGTCGCGGCGTTGTGAACTGAAGCCGGAGAGGTAGTTCGCATCGAAGCGCACGATGTTCTTAGTATCGAACGGCATGATGGAGTTGATGATGTTGTTCGTGTTTTTCCCAGTGTCGATGTTGTATTTGTCAGATGATGACTCGATAGTCAGGTCATCAACATGCAAATCGAACTGGCGACTCACCTGAAAGACATCAGCGTCATACACAGTGCGCTTGTTGTTGTCGCTGCCAACGGTGTAGCGGCGAACTTCATGCTCGCCCTGCCCGGCAAGATACATTTTCGCGTTGACGTCAACGATCAAGTACGGCAAATACACACCGATGACGTTGCCTGCGTTGAACTGTTCAGTGAACTTGCGGTTGGCGAAAAACCGGCG
The DNA here is from genome assembly GCF_000423205.1 of Jonesia quinghaiensis DSM 15701. GTDB lineage: Bacteria > Actinomycetota > Actinomycetes > Actinomycetales > Cellulomonadaceae > Jonesia > Jonesia quinghaiensis. The sequence continues at coordinate 203,463 of NZ_AUHN01000010.1, read as the reverse complement.
GCTCTTCACGAAGTCCCCGATGAGCCGGACCGCCTCTTCCTTAGGCAGCGAGAATGGCAACACTGCGTCGGGAACTGCCCCGTTAGGCATCTGTTCGTTCATGGACAACGTGTTGCGGCACCAGTGGCACCGTGCTTGCATTGCGTGCTCTGTGTCAATGACGACTTCAGCGCCACACGCTGAGCACTTGAAACTGATGACTTGATCAGTGCCAGGAACTATCGCGGCAGAACCAGAACCAATGGTGATGCCCTCTAGTTCACTAATTGGCGTATTCAGGTTGAAAGTTTCGACAGCACTGGCTTCTTGCCATTCATGACGGCAGTAGTGGCACCGCAACATTCCTTTGGCGACATTCAACGATATTTCTGTTGAACCGCACCGCTCACACTTGGTGAGCCCGTCCTCAGCACCCGTACCAGTATTGATGACTGCCGGGCCGTCATGTTCCTCGTACGCGACAGCCGGTTCCTCGCCCGGAGCGTACCCAGCTTCTTTTTCCGCAGTATTTTGGGCGCGAACATCATCCCAAGTTTTGTCTGCGAACTCCTCCGCGGGGGTCTCTTGCACAGGCGGTGCTTGGTAATCCGGATGTCCATATGCCGAGGGTTGCGAGTACGGGCTCTCCCCAGGAGGAGGTGGTGGTGAGGCAGGTTCTTGACCTGCCGTGTTGTTGTTATTCACTGGCTACCCTTTACAGACCTAGCGCTTTGGCTTTCGCGGCGTCGTAGTCTTCCTGGGTAATCAGCCCTTGGTCAAAGAGGTTCTTCAGCTGTCCTAACTTGGTGGCAAGGTCATCACCTGCTGGTGCTGCTGACCCAGCGGAAGCTGGTGCTGGTGGTGCGGGTGGGGGAGGTGTTTGTTGGTAGGGCTGCTGTTGGCCAGTTGGTTGTTGCAGCCCGCCTAGCGCTTGACCGGCGGCATTCATACCCATACCCATGAATGCCATACCTGCGCCCCCGCCGTTGGGGTTTTCGCCAGCTGCTTGCATACCGCGAGCTACGGATTGTTGGAGGAACGAGTTGCCTCGTGTCCCACTAAGAGCATCGGCCTTCTTGACGTCAGAGAGTAGTGCACGGGTATCGGCATCGTACTCAATGGCTTGGAGGGCAACTTTGACGATGGTGAGGCCGCGATCTGATGACCAACGGTAACCTTCTTCGACCGCAGCTGACATTGACTGTGCGAATCCGATGGCGTCGCCCTGGATCCGGGTGATGCGGTTCCCTTTTGACGGGTCGTTGGTGTAGTTCGAGAATGCTGCAGACAGCGAAGAAACAACTTCGTTGAATAGTTGTGAGGCCGCGTCATTGTCGAAATCGGAAAAGTCGAAGGCTGGGGCTCCGGCTTGCAGGTAGGTCAGTGGAACGAACTGCTTCGCGAACAAGATGGGATCAATGATGCGTAGCGTGTAGGTGCCGCGTGTGATTGCGCCAACCTGCGCGCCGAGGTACGCGTCATCCCAGTAAATCTCTGACTGTGTGCCGAACCGGTTGTTCGGAATTTCTTTGAGGTTGACGTAGATCACCAGTTGTTGGCTGCCTGGTTGGCCACCAAACTTGAAACGTTCCCACGACATTGTGATGAGAGGGCTGACGATGCCGTCGCCCGCGAAAATTGATTGGGAGTTGATGTCGTCTGAGCGCCATTCGTACCCACCAGGTTCCGCGATGAACCCAGTGATTTGCCCGTCTTGCATAGTAAGTAGGCCGAATCCCTCAGGGACAAGCAACTTTGATCCGTTTGTGATGATGTTTTGCGAGCCCTTAACGTTTGCCCCTCTACCCGCATTTTGGCCTTGGGCAACACCAGGGAAAAGTGCCGCTGTTGGGGCTACGCCACTGGGTGGAGTCACGAAGTCCTTCCACTGGTCTGCGAAAGCGCCTCCGATAGCGCCAGCGAATGCCTTGATGAAACCCATGGAGAACTCCTCAACATCACGTGGGTGGCAGGCCAAATCGCCTCATCCAACCCATCTTGTAGCGTGTGCAGGCCGTGAACCAGCCTGTGTGACTCTATTAGTACCACAGCAAAATCGGCCTAAGATAGGAGATTTTTGGGCCTACAGAGGGGGAAGTTTGCACTCCCCATGCGCAAGTTTGCGTGCAGAGAGACAATGATTTATGACCACTGACAGTGACACGATGCGTCCCACAGGCGATGACGTTGATACCTACCTGCGGTCAGCTAAACGGTCAACTGAGTTGTTACAACTCGACGAACTCATCACCGGTTCCATACCTGATGCTAGTCGGACGTTGTGGCGTGGGGTGATGTGGGGTGGGACGCAGCAGACGATTGTGGGTTATGGGGTCATCACACAGCCACGCCCACGGGGCCGATCTGTTGACTGGTTTCTCCTTGGCTTAGCGGAACAAACCCGATACATCAGTGTGTACGTCAACGCAGTTGAGGATAACCAATACTTGGTTAGCGCATATGAGAACAGGCTGGGGCGGGTCAAAGTTGGCACAGCGAGCATTGCTATCACAGACCTCAAAACGATTGACCTTGATGTCATGCGTGAACTGGTTGCCCACGCGGCACAAGTAACTCGGTGATGACACACAGTCGTATAGTTATCTCGTTCTGGTGGTGAAAAGCGCACACGAGGTCTGTTCGGCTTCGGAGTTGAGCGGTTTCCCCCCTCCCCCTGAGTCTGCGATGTGCGGCTCGGCGTGAAAGGCAACAGCAATGGCCACAGGATTTTTGGCCCTCCTTGATGACATCGCAGTGCTCGCGAAAACGGCTGCTGCATCACTCGATGATCTAGCAACTGCAGCGGTAAAGGCGTCAGCTAAGTCCGCGGGGGTTGTTATTGATGACGCGGCAGTGACCCCTCAGTATGTGCAGGGTGTATCCCCTCAACGTGAGCTTGCCGTCATTAAGCGCATCACAATGGGGTCCCTGCGCAATAAGTTCTTCTTTATTTTGCCTGCGGCGATGGTTTTCACCACGTGGGCTCCGTGGATTCTTCCCATTTTTCTGATCGCTGGCGGCGCATACCTTGCTTTTGAAGGTGCTGAAAAGGTCCTTGGTTGGTTTGGTGTTCACCTACACGGTGATAAAGAATCACTGACAACAGCAGAAAACCCAGAAGAGTTTGAAAACAAACTCGTTGCTGGGGCAGTGCGCACCGACCTTATATTGTCGGCAGAGATCATGCTCATTACGTTAAGCAACGTCGAGGTTGACGGGTTTGTTGACCGGCTCATTATCTTGATCATTGTTGCTGTTCTTATGACAGCTGTGGTGTACGGGGCGGTCGCGATTTTAGTAAAGATGGACGACATCGGACTTGTTCTTGCTGGGTCGCGTTCTGGAGTGATTGGGGCAACAGGACGCGGCATCGTCAAGGTCATGCCCAAGGTATTCACCGTATTGAGTGTGGTTGGAACTATAGCGATGCTGTGGGTTGGCGGCCACATCTTCGCGAAAAGCCTTTCCGACCTTGGTGCACACTTCTTCTATAACATCGCCCACGATGTCGCCCACGCTCTAGAACCCTTCGGCGGAGCGGTAGCTGCATGGTTTGGTGACACGATTTACTCAGCGGTATTGGGTATCGTACTGGGCTTGGCAATTGTTGGTGTCGTGACCCTCATTGGGAAAATACGCAACACTAAGCACTGACCACACTCAATGACAGCGCGGGGGATCATCCCACGGTGAGGTGATCCCCGCGGCTGCGATCCAGCGTAGCGCCGACACCGACAAGTAAACCTCCCAAAGCTAAGAGGCACGCTACCGCAGCGTGCGTTCCTAACCATCCTTGTAATACCGGGAGGTAGTACGGATAGAGGGCCGGTATCACAATGGACAGCGAATAACCCAGTCCATACCCCGTTGATCGGACTTCGGCAGGGAAGCGCTCTGAGAGGTAGACCCCGATTGGTCCATATGCAGAGACTGTGCAGACTTGGAGTGCAACAACGCAGGCAATAACCAGTTCGATAGAAGACGCTTGCCAAATCCCTAAGAAGGCTGCTGGTGCAAAGGTCGCGATTACTACCCCTGAGACCGTGTAAAAACGTCGCCGTCCAGTGAATGTGGAGAGATGTCCGGCAGCGAACATTGTGACCGCGGATGCTGCCGTTCCGCACAACATGACCAGCGTGACCTGTGTTGGTTCGAAGTCACGATGTGCTGACAACTGTTGCGTCACCACCGGTATTGCCATGTTTGTGAGGAGCCATAGCCCCGACATCAGCACAAAAATATGCCAAAAAACGCGGCGATGCTCACCAACCGCCACGGACTGCACGGTGCGTTGGGTTGTGGATGGAATGAGGTTGTCAGAAACGGAACGCCGATAAAACAGCAGCATAACTGCCGCGAGCAGCGCTGATAGAACAAAGGGTATGCGCCACCCCCACTGGGCATATTGATCGGTGGGGAGTGTGGCGAGGAGCGCGAGAGATAGTGCTGCGATGCTGGCATTTGCTAGGGGTGACATTGCCATAATCGCCCCACTGAGCGCGCCGCGGTTGTGGGGGCGCGACCATTCCATGGCGAGGGGGATAGCTGCTGAGTATTGCCCACCAAGAAAGATTCCGCCAAGGAATCGCATGAGGAGCACTGTCATGAGTGTCCACAACCCCCAGCTTTCGTGGCTAGGAACTGCTGCGATGATGATTGTTGTGGCGGATATGCCGGCAAGGGTCAGGGTTGAGATGCGGGTCCGCCCGAACCGGTCAGCGAGTGGGCCACACACGGCTGCTCCGAGGGGGCGCCCTATAAGCGTTGCGACGAATACGAGCCCTGCACTGCGGGCGAGGTTGTCTTCGCCGAAGAGGGAGGCGGTGACAGGGGCGAGCGCGATGACTGGGACAAAGATGTCGAATTGGTCAACATAGTTTGACGCGAGTGCCCCGCGGGTTGCGGCCCGTGAGGTGTGGTTGGATCTGGCTGGCTGGGTACTGGCAGCAGTAAGTGTGTTGTGCGGCATGACGCTCTCTTCCGTGCCGGCATGATCCGGACTGGTGTAACGGTCGAAGCCGCGATAGCTTCCTCTCAGCCCGGTGCGCCGGACTCCCGTGGGATGTCACTACTATACCTTCTTCTTCCTTTTCTTCTTCTTCTTGCGTCGGGGTTTGCTTTCGGGCACAGGTTCAGGCTCGGTGATTTCTGCGAGAGGGTTAGCCGGAAGTCCAGTGAGTTGCGCGTAGACCGCGGTGAGGGAAGCTAAGTGGGTTTTCTGTGCAGCAACGTGAGGCTCGCTGAGCATGTTTTTGCTCATGTGTTCAATGATGCTCGGGTCGTGCGCTACCTGGCGAACTGCTGCAGAAATGTCAACCGCAACGGGAGAGTCCGCGAGAATCGCACTGCCTGGTGGCATGATCTCGGTGAGGTCGGGATCGCAATACAGGATGGGTAGACCCGTAGCGATTGCTTCCAGCATGACCATGGGCTGGTTGTCAAAATCGTACGAGGTCGAAACAAACAGGTGGCTCGATGCCATTGCAGCAAGAATATCGTGTTGCGGTACAGCCCCATGCATGGTCACTCGGTCATCGAGGCCCAGGCGCTTAATGAGGCGACGCACCTTTGTGAACTGCACACCATTGCCGTACATGTCTACGTGTACGTTCGCTGGGAATTGGGCAATAGCCCAGATAAATTCGATGGGCCGTTTCTCTGGTGATACTCGCCCACACCACATGATGCGGATTTGTTCCCCCGGGGCAAGGGAACGGGTGTTGGTGTCATCAATGGTCTTAGTGACGGATTCTTCGAGTCCGTTTGAGATGACCGTTAGCGGACGGGTCACACCTTGGGCGAGAAGTTTTCGTGCAAAGTGTTGTGACGGAACAACGACATGGTCAGCGTAGTTCGCCTGATTCACCATGAGCTGCCACATGCGCCGCGCAATGATTGTGCTGGTGTAGGCAGAAGACCTGCGGACTTTTAGTGAGTGGGGAATGTGGCGCCGGTGCAATTGTGCGAGCACAAAGGTGGAAACCGCGGGGACGGGTAGCACATGAGCGGTGTACACATCGATGCGCCCATGCATTGTTTGCACTGTGGGGATCGCTAGTGAGCGTGCGGCGGTGAGGCCTGCTATTGCTGCGAAGATCTCTGAGTGGACATGGACAACGTCCACCGCGCGTTCACGGAACTCCCCTACCAGTTGTTTCCTCGTATCTTCAAGGGGCCAAGTGAATGGGTAGTTGTCCGGGTGAAAACGCCGTGATGTAGGGAGTGTCACTACATGTGGATCGTTCTCTTCGGTGGGTGTGTTCTCACTCGGGGCGTGCCGAGGGCAAAACACCGTGACGGTGTGTCCCGCCTGTTCTAAGGCTTCTTTATGGGCCTTGACGACAGTTTGGACCCCGCCAAGGGTAGGTAGGTAGTAGTCGGTGACCATAGCGATGTGCACGCGCCAAGTATAGGGGGTCCAGCGAGTACTCTTGTGGGCTTCGTCCACAAGCTGTGGATGGCGGGATCATGCGGTTCTTCCCACCCCGTAAGATGATCGGCATGCCTGAGACCACCCCACCCCTCCACGTCCTGGTGACGGGCGCCTCCGGTTTCTTGGGGCGTCATGTGGTTCACGAATTGTTGGATCACGGTATGCGTGTCACGGCAGCGGGCCGTAACAGCAGTGCACTCGAGCCGCTGAAAAGCGCAGGTGCGGACCTCTATGTTGGTGACCTCGCATCACTTGCCACCGCGGATCTTGATGTCGATGCCATCATTCACTGTGCAGCGCTTTCTTCTCCGTGGGGCAGATGGCGTGATTTCGAAGAGGCCAACGTTTATGGCACCAGGCATGTTGTTACCCTCGCTCAGCGATGCACGGAACGACGTAACGCTCACTACGCGGCGTCACATGAGGGACAACAACACCCAGTGCGTGTGGTTTTCGTCTCTTCGCCGTCGGTATATGCTGCGCCGCGTGACCGGCATAACATCAGCGAAGACCAGGCTGATCCAAAAAACCGCCTGAACCACTACATCCGCTCCAAAATTCTTGCGGAACAAACCCTTCAGAGCGCTTTGAAGTCAGGGGAACTTGAAGAACTCGTTATTGTGCGGCCTCGTGGTCTCATCGGTGTAGGGGACCCAAGTTTACTCCCACGCCTTCTGGACGTTCACCGACGAGTTGGCATCCCACTATTCAATAGCGGACGTAACCTCGTGGATCTCACCAGCGTCGAAAATGTAGCACTCGCCCTTAGGCTAGCGATGACCGCGCCACGGGCTAGCGGACAGGTGTACAACATCACCAATGACGACCCTCGCCCGATGGGCGACTTATTGCGCCAACTCCTTGGCAATATTGGGGTGACGCCCCGGATGTGGCGAGCCAACCCACAGCTGGTTTACGCGCTCGCAGGCGTGATGGAACGGATTTACCAAGTATTTCCGTGGTTGGGGGAGCCATCGTTGACGCGCTATACAGTGACCACCATCGCTTATTCTCAAACTCTTGATATTTCTCGGGCACGTAAGGAACTCGGTTATGAGCCTCGAATCGGGCTAGATGACTCGTTGGCACGGTTCGCTCAACACTGGAAGGAACAGCCCGATGCGTGATGCCCGATTGCTCTACGCACCTTGCGGGCGTACACACCACAACATCGCCCAATTGTTCCGAGGGGCGGCTCCTGAGCGCCGTGTGTTCCCTGCAGGGGTTTTTCTCTACCGACACCACAGCGGAGCAGTCATTCTCTATGACACCGGGTATGCACCTGATACCTCCAGTGCAGGGGTGAGGGGAAAAATCTACTCCCGGTTGTTACCGCCTGTAGTTGGCCCAGATGACACCGTCGACAAACAACTCGCGGCGTTAGGGGTGGAACCGAAAGATGTCACTCACGTTGTGTTGTCACACTTACACCCGGACCATATTGGGGGTGTGCGGTACTTTCCGCAGGCCACATTTGTTATGTCCAGTGGATTAGTGGAGTCCCTCCAGCATTCCCGGCTTAAAGATGGTGTGCTGCGCGGATTACTCCCAGACTGGTTTGCCGATGCACAGCGCATTGTCCTGACCCCGCAAGAGTTGAGTGTTACCAGTGCAACGGGAGTTACTGGTTGGGATGTGCTGGGGGATGGCAACTATATTGTTACCTCGCTACCAGGCCATGCTCAAGGGCACGTTGGTGCACTCGTCGAAGGGCGAGTACTTCTGGCGGGGGATGCATCATGGGGGAGTGACCTGGTGGATTCCACCGAACACATGCGTCGATTGCCGGCCGCGATCCAACATGATGTGGCCCAATACCGCGCCACGATTGTCATGCTGCAAAGGCTGCGTGCCGAAGGTATAAGAGTGTGCTTTTCTCATGATGAATACAGCGACAAGGTGCTGCTATGACAGCTCAGCATGATCGCCGCAAGCCTGCAGTTTCGCTGTCACCAGTGAGGTTTACTGCACTCATCGTGTGGTCGTTTGCGCGCACGAGATGGTTACAGCGCTTTCGTACCCGTGCACAAGTTGAACGTGCACAACAGCGCAGCGTGACCCGCCATGTGAACAAGCTCGCAACGATGTCGCCGTACATCCGGGAGGTACTGGAACAAGCAGGAGGGGATTTCCACAAAATCCCACTGATGGATAAAACCATCATGATGGAACGCTTTGATGACCTCAATACGGTTGGTATTAACCGTGATGAAGCGTTGGATGTGGCGATTACCGCTGAACGCAACCGCGATTTCAGCACTGAACTGCAGGGATGCTCGGTGGGCTTATCCTCCGGGACCAGTGGGCATCGAGGCCTTTTTGTTGTGTCACCCCAAGAGCGCGCACAATGGGCCGGAACGATCCTGGCCCGCAGCCTCCCCCCGGGGAAACTGCGCGGCCACCGCATCGCGCTATTTTTACGTGCTGACAATGATCTCTACCAAACCATCGGATCACGAGCTGTAACGTTCGAATACTTTGACGTGTACGCACCTATGGCGAAGAACCTTGACCGCCTTGCGAAATTTCAACCAACAATTCTGGTTGCCCCGCCCTCGGTGCTCCGCGACATTGCGCACGCCCAAGCTGAAGGTCACCTGGCTGTCACTCCCCAAAAAGTGATGTCAGTTGCTGAAGTTCTTGAGCGAACGGATGAACAATTCCTTACCCAAGCGTTTCACGTACCGATCATTCACCAGATTTACCAAGCAACAGAAGGTTTCCTCGCTCACACTTGTGAACAAGGCACCCTGCACCTGAACGAAGACACAGTACTCGTGGAGCGTGAGGTGGTTGAAGGGCGCAGATTCATACCGATCATCACGGACTTCCGGCGAACAACCCAACCCATCCTGCGGTACCGTCTCAACGACATTCTGTTAGAACGCGAAGCCCCGTGCCCATGCGGAAGCGTATTGACAGCAATAGAGCGCATTGAAGGCAGGGAAAGTGACACATTCCTGATACCGACAACGTCCGGAACACTACAGCCCGTTTATGGCGATATGGTTTCGCGATCCATGCTGTATGCCACCGGTTTCTCTGACTACCGCGTCGTGCAAACCAACCCAGCAGAATTCACCATTTATCTCGACACCCCAACCCCCCAAGCGCATGAAAGCGTCATCGAGGAACTTACTGCTCTCATCGCACCCTTCCAAGGTGTGATGCCTGTCGTGAACTTCCAACCCTATAGTCGTGACACTTCACAGAAACTGCGGCGCATAGAAAGAACCTTCACACCATGAGCGTTACCCGTCCGCTCGCTATTCGTGGCATCGGAACCTACCTCCCCGAGAACTCCGTCGTCTTTGACGGCTCAGTGCGATACCGAGTCACAGAATCACACGCACAACTCTCCATGCTTGTGACTGCCGCACAGCGAGCTCTGGAGGATGCAAATATTACTGCCCAAGACCTCGACTGCGTGATCGGGGCAAGCGCAGCAGACATCCAACCTATCCCATGCAACGCTGCACTGATTCTTGAACAACTCACCACCACGGGACACGCGGCAGCATTCGACGTGAACTCCACGTGCACCAGCTTCATCACTGCGCTAGACATTGCATCACGGTATATCCGTGACGGTGAGTACTCCACCATCCTTGTGGTCTCTGGTGATGTCGGCTCGCAGTTCCTGAATCCGAATCAGCATGAGAGTTATGAATTATTCTCTGACGCCGCAGTGGCCATGGTTGTTACCCGTAGTGACAACCCAGAGCGGGGGATTGTCGCCTCAATGCAACAGACATGGCCCCAGTTTGCTCACGACACCGAAATTCGCGGCGGGACAACCAGGATGCCCGCTCATCACTTCGACCGCCATGAAACCGCTGACTACCAATTTGATATGAATGGGCGCAGCGTCTTGATGAGCATGTTGCGGGTGTTGCCGGGTTTCTTTGAACGCTTCTATGCGCGAGCAGGCATCACCCCAGCAGACATCGACTATGTGGTGCCCCACCAAGCGAGCCGGGCATTGCCGCTGGCGATGCGGAAGCTAGGTATCGCGGACGGAAAGTACGCAGACTACGTCCAGGACTACGGGAACATGGTGTCTGCATCAGTTCCGTTTGCTCTCGCGCAGTCCCTCAAAGATGGAAACACCACCACGGGAGATCTTGTGCTGTTGTGCGGGACGGCTGCGGGGCTCACAGCGAATGCCATGCTCATTCGGCTGTAGTGCACGCTCTTTGAGCGGCCCAACTGCAGGGTGTCTACTTCATGTTGACATCGCGAAAAAAGTGCCCCGTGTTCAGTGTCACAAACGGGTGAATTTGATGTTTATGACCTGCGCGTTTGTGTGTCACGACAACCTGTTGTATAAGTCCAATAAACCGGATCGCCTGTGGTAGGCTCAGGGACTGCATGGCGCAAAGAGTATGTAAAGAACGCGCCAAGCCTTGCCGCAGGCGGGGATGGAAAGGCCATCCACGCATGTATGGTGACACGATGCATTGGCGTTCTTCAGACCACAAGTGCGCCGCACTGAGCCACTGGGTCCGAACCCCCAGAGCTGCATGAGTGTGACCCGGTCACAGGGTGAGAACGCTCGCCCGGAAGGACTATGAGCAGCAACGAGATCGTCCTGAAGGCCCAAGGACTCTACAAAGTGTTCGGGCCAAAACCTGACGCCGCCATCAAAAAAATCCAAGGTGGAGCGCCCCGCGACAAAATCGGCGCAAACAACACCGCAGCTGTCATCGATGCCTCCTTCGAGGTACAACGCGGCGAAATCTTCGTCGTGATGGGGCTCTCAGGATCAGGGAAATCAACCCTCATCCGTATGCTCAACGGGCTATGGGAGCCAACAGCAGGCACCGTCGACATTCTCGGCGACACCCTCACCGGAGTTTCCGCCCGCAAACTGCGCAACATCCGCGAAACCCGGGTTTCCATGGTGTTCCAACAGTTCGCCCTCCTGCCCCACCGCAGCGTTCTCGACAACGTGGCCTACGGCCTCGAAATCCGCAAAATGCCACGCGCTCAACGCATCGAACGCGCTCGGAAGTACATTTCCATGGTTGGGCTCGATGGGTGGGAAGACAAATACCCCAAAGAGCTTTCCGGTGGAATGCAGCAACGCGTCGGGCTAGCCCGTGCGCTCGCAGCAGACACCGACGTGCTCCTCATGGACGAAGCGTTCTCAGCGCTCGACCCACTGATTCGTCGTGAAATGCAGGAGCAACTCATTGAGTTGCAATCTGAACTCGACAAAACCATCATCTTCATCACTCACGACCTCAATGAAGCAATGTTCATCGGTGACCGGATCGCCGTGATGCGCGATGGGCGAATAGTCCAAATTGGAACTCCCGAAGAGATCCTCACCGACCCTGCCAACGAGTACGTGTCACAGTTCGTTCAGGACGTTGACCGCGCTCGTGTCCTCACTGCCTCAGCAGTGATGCAACCGCCAGCCGCACTCATGCAACTCCCTGGTGGGCCGCGAAAGGCGCTGCGCATCATGCGTGAACAGCAGACATCCGCCTGTTTTGTGGTGGATCGTCACAGGAAACTACTTGGCGCTGTTACTGACCGTGAAGCATTGTCACTCCTGCGCCGCGGAGAAGAAAGCCTTACTGATCACTTGAGTGAGGCCGCGCAAACAACCCCAGACACTCTGCTCGCGGAACTCTTCATCCCTGCAGTGGAATCTGTGTTGCCTCTTGCCGTTGTGGATGAGCGAGGACGGCTTCAAGGAGTAGTCCCTCGCGTAGTCCTCCTCGCAGCACTCGGAGGAGAACATGAAGCTGGAGTGAATGCTCAACCCATTCCACCGGCTCTGGCACCTTCAGTTGTTGAGGATGCGCTCAGCGCAGACTCAGGCCCTGACGTGAAACCTGTCTCAACTGCGTCAACCGTTCAACCCCAGGAGGAGGACAACTGATGGAAGACTTCCGTATCCCCGTGGGTGAACGCGCCTCGGAAGGGGTCGACTGGGTTGTAGAAAATCTGGGCTCTCTGTTCGACTGGCTTCGTTCTGTTTTTGTTGGCATGTACGAGTCTGTGAACTGGGTGCTCTCCACGCCGCCAGCAATCGTTGTCATCATCACTATTGTTGTCCTCGGATTGTTTGCGCGTGGCTGGACCTTCGCTGTCGCCTCTGCACTGGGTCTCCTCCTCATTGTAGGAATGGACCAATGGGACAACGCCATGAACACGTTGGCTCTTGTTCTCGTAGCTGCAACCATCGCCATCGTGTTGGCGATCCCCTTGGGTATCGCGGCCGCTAAGGTGCGTCCAGTGTCAATTGTGGTTCGTCCTGTGATGGACTTCCTCCAAACGATGCCTGCGTTCGTGTACCTCATCCCCGCGCTTCTCCTGTTCCGAGTCGGCGTAGCCCCAGGCATCGTGGCAACGATTATTTTCGCCATGGCTCCAGGGGTGCGTCTCACCGAACTTGGTATTCGCGGAGTTGACCGCGAAACTGTTGAAGCTGGGCAAGCTTTTGGTGCAACACCAGGGCGTATTTTGCGCCAAATTCAACTTCCCCTCGCGCTTCCTTCCATCATGGCCGGCATCAACCAGGTCATCATGCTGTCCCTCTCGATGGTTGTGATTGCTGGGTTGGTTGGCGCCGGTGGACTCGGTGGAGACGTCATCACGTCCCTGAACCGACTTGATACCGCTCTAGGTGTTGAAGCCGGACTGTCAGTTGTCATCTTGGCGATGCTTCTCGACCGTTTCACCAGCGCATTTGGTGAGCGTAGAGGGCTGTATGCGGCACTACGCAAAGGCCGCCCCGCAGTCGGCAACGTCTGACACGCTGCGTCAACACGCTCGGTCTACTGACCACAACTTCCTGGTGTTTTCTGTGAGAAAACGTCGGGCTTACCACGGGCCTCCTGAGCCCTGGCTACTGATCTCGATGATAAGTGGCTACGACAACGTCCGGAAATACCTGGCGTTGAGAAGAAAGGACTTCCCTTGACCAAGAAAACAACCGCCTCACTCGCAACAATCATGGCTGCCGGACTCGTGCTGGCTAGCTGCTCCTCTGATGCTGAAGAAAACTCAACATCAGGTGAAGAGCAGTCCAAGGACATTACGATTGCTGTCTTCAACGGCTGGGATGAAGGAATCGCTACGTCAGAATTGTGGCGGGCCATTCTCGAAGACGAGGGCTACGACGTAACCCTCGAGTACGCTGACCCAGCACCACTCTTCGCAGGTTTGTCCACCGGTGACTACGACCTCACCACCGACATTTGGTTGCCAGGCACCCACAAGGAATACGTTGACCGTTTCGGCGACGACATCGAAGACCTTGGCTCCTGGTTTGACCAGGCAAAATTGACCATTGCTGTCAACGAGGATTCACCGATCACGTCGCTGGCTGACTTGGCCGACAACGCTGACGAGTTCGGTAACCAGATTGTTGGCATTGAGCCAGGTGCAGGCCTGACGAGCGCCACCGAAAACGAAGTAATCCCCACGTATGGCCTTGAGGGGATGGACTTCACCACCTCATCCACCGTTGCCATGCTCTCCGAGCTCAAGGCCGCCACTGATGCTGGCGAGAACGTTGTTGTGACGTTGTGGGAGCCACACTGGGCATACTCAGCATTCCCCATCCGTAACCTTGAGGACCCTGAAGGTGCTTTGGGCGGAGCTGAACTCATTCACTCCTACGCACGCAGTGGCTTCAGTGAAGACCACCCCGATGTAGCTCAGTGGATGGGTGACTTCACCATGACACCTGAACTGCTCTACGATCTCGAAGACCTTCTGTTCAACGAGAACGACACCGATGACTACGAGCCACTCGTTCGTCAGTGGATCGAAGAAAACCAGGACTACGTTGACTCACTGACTTCCTAGTCTCAACGCGTCATCAATGCTGCTGGCCCTCCCTCATAGGAGAGCCAGCAGCATTTTGTTTTTCCTCAAGCGATTAACTCAGCCCTATGAGCTCTGTCAGAGGTGTGACATCTTTTCCCACTGACTGCGCCACACCAGGGTTTACCACCGCGCCACCATGGGTATTTACCCCGGCGGCCAGCGCGGAATCTTCTCTCACCGCTGCGGCCCATCCGTGGCTGGCGATCGACATGACATAGGGGAGTGAAGCGTTCGTCAACGCTTGTGTCGACGTGAAGGGGACTGCCCCTGGCATGTTCGCAACACAGTAATAGAGGGTGTCATGAACCGAAAAGACAGGTGAGTCATGTGTGGTGGGATGTGAGTGTTCAAAGCACCCGCCTTGGTCGATGGCAATGTCCACGAGCACTGCACCTTTTTTCATGGCAGATACCATGTCATCGGTGACTAGTTTTGGAGCTGAAGCACCAGGAATCAGCACTGACCCAATCACAAGATCAGCGTCTACGACGTGGGCGCCAATTTCGTACTGCGACGATAGAGCCGTGTGGACCCTGCCTTGGAAACGTGCCTCGAGCGAGCGTAGTCGGGGTAAAGATACGTCGAGGATCGTGACATTTGCGCCCATCCCTATAGCGGACTCTGCGGCATGTGTTCCAGCAACGCCACCACCAATGACGACAACCCGTGCAGGCGAGGTGCCAGGTACACCGCCCATGAGGATGCCACGGCCTCCGGTAGGTTTCATCAGGTGATATGCGCCGACTTGAGTACCTAACCGGCCAGCGACCTCACTCATTGGTGCCAAGAGTGGCAGCGATTGATCAGGGAGTTGAACGGTCTCATAGGCGATTGCGGTTGTTCCTGCGGCAAGGAGAGCCGTTGTCAATGGCGTATCAGCAGCAAGGTGGAGGTAGGTGAAAAGCACAAGATCTTCTCGAAGGTAACCATACTCTTCGGGAATTGGCTCTTTCACTTTGAGTAAGGTGTCAGCGTTTTGCCACACTTCCGATGCTGTTCCTATGATGTGTGCTCCTTGGCGGCGGTATTCGCTGTCCAAGATTCCTGACCCAACACCGGCCCCGGTTTGGACCCACACTTCATGTCCTGCTTGAGTCAGTTCGTAGACACCAGCCGGGGTGATAGCGACACGATATTCATTGTTCTTTATCTCGGTGGGAACGCCGATGCGCATAGGTGATCTCCTGTTCCGGTGGCTTGTGACCACCGCTCACTAACAAGATGTGTTGTATGACACATCATGTGGGACTGCTTCAGTATCCGAAGTATCTGTTTCGTTAGCGTTACAGATCGAGGATTATGCGGAAGAATAGAGAAAAATCATGTAAATCATCAGCCAGTGAGGGGTTCGTGGATGGGGTCGACGAAGGATCATTATCAGTTGGCATCATTGGATTCCATCGATCAAGAGATCGTGCGTGCGCTGCGCCTTGATGCGCGAATCTCGAATGCTGCTCTGGCTGACCGGGTGGGGGTCGCTCAGTCAACGTGTCATCAACGAGTTCGTGCCCTGGTTCAGCGGGGTGTGATCTCGCGTTTCACGGCAGAATTATCAGCAGACCAACTTGGCCTGACGCTTCAAGTGCTCATTAGCGTCAATATTCGGTCAGGTCAACGTGCTGCAGTGACGCGCTTTGCCCAAGAGATGCGCTCCCTACCTCAGGTTGTCCAAACGTTTTTTCTTGGTGGATCTGAAGACTTCATTATTCACATTGCGGCGAGAAATTCTGATGACGTTCGCGACTTTGTGGTGATGCATCTGTCGACTCACCCTGCGGTGGCATCCACTCGAACATCCATTGTTTTCGACCACGTTGTCGCGCGCTGATGCCTTTTCTTGAGGGGAGAGTTAGGCTGAGACCGTCCGTAGAAGTGGAATAGATCACACCCGAGGGGGCTCGTGGAAACGCAGTTGTTTGTCAATGTACCGGTCAGCGACTTGGAGAAATCCAAAGAGTTTTACACAGCACTCGGGTGGACCCTCAACCCCCATTTCACTGACGAAAATGCAGCAGCGGTGGTCATCTCGGAACACAGCGTGCTGATGATTTTGCGCCGTGAGTTCTATGAGGGGTTCCTTGAAGGCACAGGCAAAACTCTCGGAGATCCGCGCACTACGTCGTTAGCTCTCACTGCTTTTTCCTTGCCGAGCAGAGAGGCCGTTGATGCATTTATCGCACGTGCGGAAACTGCCGGTGCGCGCATTGGCGTTACACAAGACTACGGGTTCATGTACCAGCGCCAGTTTGATGACCTTGATGGTAATCATTTTGAGCCCTTTTGGATGGACCCCGCTGCTGTGGAAAACGGGCCACAACCTGCTGAGTAGAGCTTGCCGCTAGACGCACCTGCTGGTTAACGCTCTTGGGCGGCTTCATGGAGAGCGGCTATATCAATCTTTTTCATCCCCATCATCGCGGAGTACGCGGCAGGTTTATCCATCAGTGAGTCGACGTTCCGGGGTGCTATCTGCCAACTCACTCCGAATTGATCTTTGCACCAGCCGTATAGCGGGCTAAATGGGTAATCCGCTAGGGGCATGAGGGCTGTTCCGTCAGCGGTGAGGTGTTCCCACAATGTTTCGAGTTCAGCTTGCGGGTCGCTACTTGTGTGTACGGAGAACAGCACCATAAAGGACAGCGCCGGGTTGAGTGAAAACTCGGGTCCTGCGTTGATGGCAATAAAGTGTGTGCCGAGTATCTCGAGATCGATGGTCAGCGCCTTCCCAGCTAAGTGCTGTTGGAAGTCGAGTAATCCTTCGTGCGGGTAGTGCGTGGTGGCATGAATTTTGGTATCGGAAAAGGCTGATGTGTAAAACGAGGCAAGTTCTTCGGCGTTGTTATTGCACCAAATACTCGGCGCGATTGTCACCATGGGGTCCTCAGCTGTGTAGTGAGGTTTGAGGGGCAGGGTTCTCTACTCGACCCACAACCTAGTGTAACGCTGGTCACAATTATGGCGGTGCGTGAAGCGTGGAATGCGCTCGGCGGGAACTGCGGACAAACGTCCTGATACCCCTAGGGGTATTTACGGTAGTCTGGTGTGGTACGCACACGCACCACAGGCGCCAAGACGTGCCATCATTTTCCCAGAAAGAGCCCACACCATGAAACTTGTTGTCGTTGGCGGAGTCGCCGCAGGAGCATCCATTGCCGCGCGCGCTCGGCGCCTTGACGAAAATGCCGAAATTATCGTCCTCGAACGAGGCAACCACGTCTCTTTCGCAAACTGCGGACTGCCGTACCACATCGGCGATGTCATTACTGACCGCCAGCGACTCCTTGTACAAACTCCGCAGTCGCTCCGAGAATCACTCAACATCGACGCACGAACCGGCCACGACGTCATCGCTATTGACCGCGATGCACGTACCGTCACCATTCGAAACATCAACGACAACAGCAAGTACACCGAAACCTACGACGCACTCGCACTGACCCCCGGGTCAGAACCAGTGCGCCCACCTTTGCCTGGCATCGACCTGCCCAACGTCATGGTGTTGCGCCGCATCGGCGACATGGACCGCATTAAACAGCGCATCGACGATGCCCTGAGCGCGCACAATAACAAAGAGCGCGGACCTGTCACCGCAGTGGTCATCGGTGCGGGCTACATTGGTCTAGAAATGGCCGAAAACTTCCACCACCGGGGCGTAAAGGTCGAAGTCGTTGAAGCGGCCGACCAAATTCTGCCGCCCGTCGACCGTGAAATTGCCGTGCCGGTCGAAAACCACCTGCGCGCACGCGGTATTTCCCTCCACCTCAACACTGCTGCTGCAGCGTTTGTGGAGCGTGAGGGCGGCAAGATGCGGGTTGAGTTGACGAACAACTCCTCATTGGAAGCCGACATTGTCATCCTTTCTGTCGGAGTCCGCCCCTCAAGTGCACTCGCACAAGCTGCTGGCCTGGCAGTCAGTGCAAAGGGTGGGGTGATTGTTGATGAGCACATGCGAACCAGCGACCCGCATATCTGGGCAGCTGGTGACGTGGTGGAAACCCCACACACTGTCCTTTCTGGCCAGTCGTTGTTCCCCTTGGCGGGGCCAGCTAACCGGCAGGGGCGTGTGGCTGCAGAGAATATTTGTGGCCGGGCGACCACATACACCTCCACGCAAGGAACCTCGATTGTCAAAGTATTCGACATGGTTGCTGGTGGAACCGGGGCAACTGAACGCCAGCTCCTCGATTCAGGTATGGACTATCGTGCCGTTCATGTGCACCCATCAGGTCATGCAGGGTATTACCCAGGCACTGCAGCCATGCATCTAAAAGTTCTTTTTGATCCCACCTCTGGGAAGCTTTTGGGGGCTCAAGCATCCGGCTTTGACGGTGTGGACAAGCGACTTGATGTGCTGGCAACCGCCCTCCGGCTTGGGGCTACCGTCTATGACTTGGAAGAGCTCGAACTGGCGTACGCCCCGCCCTTCGGTTCAGCGAAGGACCCCGTGAATATGGCTGGGTTTGTTGCCGCGAACACGATTCGGGGTGACTTGACGTTGTGGTACGCCCAAGAGTTCCCGCAAGCTGTGGCCGGAGCCAAAGTTGTTGATGTGCGCACGCCAGAGGAGTTCGATCTGTGGCACATCCCAGGCGCGGTGAACGTTCCGTTGGCCACGCTGCGTGATGAGGTGGCTCAGTGGGATCCAGCGGTTCCGGTTCGGTTGTATTGTGCGGTGGGTTTCCGTTCCTACCTGGCACACCGCATCCTGGTACAGCGAGGATTTGCCGATGTTCGCACTCTGTCAGGTGGGTCCATCACGTTCCGTGCCTGGCATGAAGTGGAAGGGGAGGGTGCTACCCCGCAGCATGCTGAGATTTCGCACGCACCAGCAGGGGGTGACCCTGCTGTGGAGAAGATCGCGGCGGCTGTGGCAAAGGGGCCTGTGCAGCACATCGACCTTGATTGCACGGGGCTTGCATGCCCAGGACCGATCATGTCGCTCAAAAAGACAGCGGCAACGCTCACTCCGGGTGATGAAGTAACGGTCACCGTGTCTGACCCTGGTTTTGCGCACGACGGTCCAGCGTGGGCAGGCGCGAACGGTCACGACATTCTTGACCTCACCCCGCATGGCCCTGGTTACCGCATGACGATGCGCATGGGTGGAGCCATTGAATCTGCAACTGGCGCTGGTGTGGTTTCGGATGGCCGTGACGGGATGTCGTTTGTGGTGTTCTCAGGTGACTTGGACAAGGTGTTGGCGGCATTCATTATCGCGAACGGTGCCCTAGCTATGGGGAAACCAGTGCGCATGTTCTTCACGTTCTGGGGCCTGAACGCGCTTCGCCGTGAGAACCCACCTGCCCGTGACCGGAGCGCGTTAGACAAAATGTTTGGCGCAATGATGCCCTCCGGTCCTGATGCTTTGAAACTTTCCACAATGAATATGGCAGGTGCGGGAACCGCCATGATCAAGAAAGTCATGAAAGATCACTCGGTCTCCAGTTTGCCGGAACTGATGACAGCTGCGGTGGAAGGTGGGGCAGAAGTCACGGCTTGCACTATGACAATGGACTTGTTGGGAATTGCCGAAAGTGATCTCATCGATGGGGTTCAACTAGGTGGTGTTGCCACGTTTATTGCTGCGGCAGAGAAGTCAGGGTCGACACTCTTTATTTAAGCGCTCAGGCGGCGGGCGTCGCCGTTAGTTAGTAACAATGTCGATGCCCGTCGCCGCGGATGCCTCTTCAACACTCCCTGCGTTGACCGTTTGGTTGATGCCTGCCTCATTGAGGAGCGCGATTGCTTGTTCGGCTCTGTTTCCTGAGCGGCAGTACACGACGTAGTCCGCGTCAGCGTCGAGTGTGGGAATCGCTGCGGCGAACTCCCCGCTGGTGAAGTCCAATAGTTCTGCGCCATCGAGGTGTCCTGTCGCCCATTCCTCTGCTGTCCGCACGTCAACGAGGACCGTGGTCGATGTGACGGTGATTGTTGGGCTTGTGGCAGGCATTTGCTCGCCGGGGGTGGTGGAGCAACTAGATGCCCCAATGAGTAGGGTGAGCGCTGCGAGGAGTGTGGGAAGTGTGCGCATGGGTGGCCTTTCATGACTGGTGGTTGTCCCAGCATACATTTAATACCCCACGGGGTATACAGGTTACTGCGTTTCTGACGATTTCAAGGGTTCTTGTGAGCCGTGAATCGACGTTGCATCAGTTGGGGAAAGTCCGTGGAGGATGAGATCAAGCCCTGCGGTGAATTGTTCAGAGAAGTTGTACCCTTTATCTCGAATGAGGGTGTCGACAAACTCGGCTAAATAAGGGAAATCGGTTGCGGGAAGTTTCATGTCCTGAGTGAGCTGATCAGCTTCGGCGCCTCCCTCGAACGGTAGTTGGGTTTCATTCAGGACGAAACCATAGATGTACGCATCGATGACTAGCATTGCGTGTGCAGCTTGCTGCACGGTGAATCCGTTACAGCGAAAAGAGCCGATGACTGCGTTGTGATGGCGTAAAAGATGCGGGCCTGGTGTGGTGCGTGACTCTATCAAGGTCAATGCCCACGGGTTTTGCGCAAGTATGGCTCTGGCGCTAAGGGCCCTGATGCGCTGTGCGTCTTGCCATGGCGCATCAAACGGGGGGAGTGTGATGCGTGCATAGACCCACTCGACGAGCGCATCGAGCAGGCTCTCCTTGTTGCTGACGTGGTGATATAGCGACATTGCTTCAACGCCCAACTCGCTTGCAACCGCACGCATGCTGAGTCGCTCTAGCCCGCGGGCGCGGGCAACCTCGGCTGCGGCGTCAACGATGGTGTCGTGCGTCAGGCGTGCGCGCTTCATGGTCCCCCTTGTTGTTCTTACAGTCGTAAGGTTACACTCAACGTAAAACTTACACATGTAAGGAAGAATCTTATGAGAGCAGCGTTCGCCCACCAGTACGGCCCGCCACAAAGCGTGTCCGTTTCCACTACTGCCACCCCACACCCCGCGCCGCACGAGATCCTGGTCAAGGTTCAAGCGGCTTCCGTAACTGCTGCCGACGCAAGACTGCGTGCAGGAACATTCCCTCCGGGGTTCACCCCCATCGCGCGCGCAGTTTTTGGCATAACGAGGCCACGCAACCCTATTTTGGGCAGTTCCTTCTCTGGAATCGTCGTGAAAGTGGGAGACAAAATCCAAGGATTAACCCCAGGTCAAGAGGTGTGCGGAATGACTGGAATGGCTATGGGAGCGCACGCTGAGTTCCTCACTATCAAGCCGGAAAAAGTCACACACAAGCCCGCAGAAGTGAACCACGATGATGCTGCTGCGATCATGTTTGGCGGCTCAACTGCACTGTACTTCCTCCGTGATCTTGGCAACCTGCACAGTGGCATGTCCGTCCTAGTAAACGGCGCCTCCGGCGATTTAGGTACTCAGGCTGTGCAACTCGCCCACCACGCTGGCGCGCGCGTCACAGCTGTTACCAGTGCAGTCAACACAGACCTGGTCAGATCTCTGGGGGCGACAAGTATCCACGACTACCACGCCACACCTGTCACGGAGATAAACGAACAGTTCGACATAGTTTTCGATACGGTGGGAAACATCTCCCCACGTCAGGGAAAGAAACTCATCACGCCTGACGGAACGCTTCTCCTAGCAGTTGCGAGTCTGCGCGAAACGCTGATCGCTCGTGGTCAGGTGAAAGCTGGTGCTGCTCCTGAGAGAGTAGGCGACTTTGACTACCTTCTGGAACAACTGCGCCAAGGGCATTTGCGTAGTGTTATTGAGCAACGGATGACACTCGATGACATTGCCATCGCACATGCCAGGGTTAGTTCCGGGCGGAAAGTGGGCAGTATCATCGTTCATCCCCACCACGCAGAGTAGAGTTCCCGCAATGAGGTGAAGTCGGGTGTGGAGCGATGACAGCATCACACCCGACTGCCTGTAGCAACTGGCCCTCACGTGGTTAGGGCCAACGGCTGTTACTTGGAAAGTGCAATATCAACAGTTTCTGTGCCCCAGAAACCAGTTTGAGCTTGCAAGACATTATCGGTAGCGGAAGCGATTGATTCTGGAACATCAAAGACAACAATTCCAGTCATGGTGAGATCAGGGTTAAGATTCTCGATAAAAAAGGATGAAGAATCGCCATCTTCATCGGTGTTTGCGTACATTGATGCTGAACTATCTGCCTGATATGACTTCTCGCCATTGCGAAGCGTGAAGAAAGACGAATCGACCATCGATGATTCGTTGGAGTTATTCGTTACCTCGACAGTGACCAGAACGAATGTTCCCTTAGCTGTTGAGGAGAGAAAAGAAGGTCCGACAGTGTCCGTTGTGTCAATAGCGGTGACTGTATAGGACATGTCTCCAGCCGTAACATTTTCACCAATTCCTGGGACAGACTCCTGCGTAGATGATTCTCCGCTGTTGTTTGTCGAGTCCGTTGATGCTGCGACATTGTCGCTGGGTGAGGTGCCCCCGCCCAGTGCACTCCCAACGACGATAAGTGTTGCGATAATGCCTAACGCGGTGAGGAATTTGTGTCGAGCAAACCAATTTTTTCGCTGTGTTGGATGCGAACCAAGCGGCGGTTGAATCGAACTCGGGTCGTTTCCTCCGCTGGGATGTTGCGGCCCGTGGCTTGTCGCCTGTGGGCCAGATTGTGCACTAAAGGGTTGTGGTGGAGAGAATCGATTGTCAGAACTCATGGGGTGCCCTTTCGCAGGTTGACTGGCTAACACCTCTAAGAGTCCTTGAACAGCGAATACGTCACCTCCCCCGATCGGATGAATCACAAACTCCACTTGGGGGAGTGGGATTGTCAAAGAAGTCGGTAGGCTTCTGCCATGAGTTCCCCCGCTGATCTCCCGTCTCGGCGTGACGATCACTCGCGTTTCGCGCCGCCAGGTGGTAGTTCCAAGTCCCCTAGACCTTCACCTGCGGCTGGAGACTTCCCATACCGCGATCCATCCAGTGAACGATCCCCATATGCGTCATGGCCAACCGCGAATGGGCAGGCGATGGCTGGTGGGTGGGGGCAAGCGGCCGACTTAATGCCTCCACTGCGGGCCGATCAGGTGTTGTCAGGCCCACCGGACGCTGAACGGCATCATCGTGTTGACCACTCGCTTGAGCCGCAACGCAGTCTGGCTTGGAAAATCCTCTCCTTCTTTGGCACAGTCAACGCTATCGGGTGGGTGGGATTTATTGGTATGGCGTGGGCTGCGTACGCCATGCCCGAAACGCTGTCAGCGTTCGGTGGCATATATGCCCTTGCGAGTTTTGCCGCCGCAGTGTGGGCAGGTCTATCTATGCTCAGCCGTATGCGGCGCCCGTTGAATGTCTTCATCACCAACGTCATTCTTGCGGTGATTTTTCCACTTGGGCCCCTCGGTGTGCTGATTGCAGTGAATTGGCTGATCGCCAAAGGAACACGTAAGCAAGTGATCTGGGGTGCTGGTATCGCAGCTGCCATGACTGTTTTCGGGCTATGGCAGGAAGTCAGGCGACCACTTGACTCCGCGATGTTCACCTCAACAGATGACGTAACTGGCACTATTAGTCGCCTCAGCGTCACCCAGTATGTGGTCGGTGCGTTGATCATTTATGGCATCGCTGTGGGAATTGGTTCTCTTCGACGCCTCCACGCCACAACCACCCGGGCTGTGGAAACCGCGCACCAAGCAGTTGCGAACGTTTCTCTCGCGCAGCAATCTGAACGTGCTGCGAAGGAGAACTCACAAGAACATGAAAAAACCGCCCAAGTGTTACGTGAGCATTTGAGTCGCCAACAAGAGCGAGAGCAGATTGCACGAGAAATGCATGACACCGTTGCTCATCAACTTTCGCTGTTGTCATTGCAAGCATCGGCACTTGAAGTTACCTCGACTGACCCAACAGTGCCCGAGAGTGCGAAAGCAATGCGAGAATCTGTGCATAAAGCGCTCGATGAGATGCGTGGGTTAATCACCTCTCTGCGAGATTCCGGCGACGGCGGTTACACCGGCACGGTGCCCACGGCCACCGACCTCGACGCACTTATCGCGGAGGCAAAAGATTCCGGCGCCAACGTCGTTTCGCAAGTGACCTTGCATCGAACCGAAGTGATGCCAGCCCCACTAGCGACAGCAATGTATCGAATTGTTCAAGAGGGTCTGACCAATGCGATCCGGTATTCCAGCGGTTTACCCATTGACGCACGAATTATTGCAGCACCAGGTGTTGGGGTACACGTTTCCATCACTAACGAGATATCCCCGACTGCCCGTCTGGCATATCAAGGGAAAAGTTCTCATGCTGGTATCCCCGGAATGAAAGAACGAGCACGTGCTGTTGGAGGATCAGTCAGCAGTGCAGAAATCAGCGGCGTGTGGTTCCTCAACGCATCGTTGCCTTGGACAGAACGAGAAGTTTCATGACAGGCACCATGGACAGTACGTCGCAGATTCGCGTTGTCATTGTTGATGACGACACGATGGTCCGCCGGTTGCTCACCACTATTCTTCACGCCAAAGGTATGGCGGTGGTAGCTGAGTGCACTGATGGTGATCAGGTTATCGACACTGTCCAAGCACATTTTCCCGATGTCGTGATCATGGACATCCGTATGGCCCGTGTGTCAGGAATCGACGCTGCGCGGCAGTTACGCGAACTCCCGCACCCACCAGGTGTCATCGCGATCACTTCATTCGACACGGATGCGGCTATTGTCGATGCAATTGATGCCGGTGTCGCTGGTTTTCTGTCGAAAGATTCGTCTCCTGATGACATCGCTACTGCGGTCCAGCAAGTCGCTGCTGGGGAGGGTGCGCTGTCGCACAGGGCCGCCCGTGTCGTACTTCAACAACTGCAACACGGCGAACGATCAAGTACTGCCCTATTTTCTCAGAACCTCTTGGCGGCACTGACTGAACGCGAGGTTGCGGTAGTGTCACTTGTCGCGCAGGGACTGTCGAATAGTGATGTCGCTCAGCGCCTGTTTATCGGTGAAGCGACGGTAAAAACACATCTGAAAAGCGCTATGGAGAAAACAGGTTCGGAAAACCGTGTCCAACTTGCCACTCATGCTGTGCGTGGAGGGTTGGTGACATGATGTCATGGCGATTTGTTGAGATGCGGTGTGTCCGTTGTCTAGATTGCGGCCTCCGCCGCCACCCTGTGTTGTTTTCCTAAACCAGCGACAAAAAGTAGTGGTGAAATGCTGATTCGCCGGTGATTTCGGGGTGGAACGTAGCGGCTAACTGATTGTCTTGTTGTACGGCAACAGGTACACCGTCAGCTGTGGCAATGACTTTCGCCCGTGGGCCCACACTGGAGATGTGTGGTGCGCGGATGAAAGCGGCGACTGGTTGCACAGTGGGGGTTGGCATGAAGTCGACTGGCGCTTCTCGTGACGCAAGTTGATTGCCGTAAGCATTGCGTTGCGCTGTGATATCCAACGTGGCGATACGGTCAAACCCGGCTAGCGCATCGGCGTCCTCCACCGTGTGTGCCAGCAAAATGAGCCCTGCGCATGTTCCAAACACTGGCAACCCGCCGCTTACAAGGTTCCGCACGGCAGGGAACAACCCCAAAGGGGCTGCGATCCGTGCGATGGCGGTGGATTCCCCGCCAGGAATCACCAAACCATCCAGGCCGTTCAGGTGTTCGGTGCGCCGCACAAGGATAACGTGTGCGCCAAGGTCAGTGAGGATAGAGGCGTGCTCGCTGACTGCGCCTTGCAGGGCGAGCACACCAATAGTTCGGCGAATTGTCACCAGCCGCGCTCCGAGAGGCGGTGCGGTGCAGGGACATCTGCCACGTTGATGCCAACCATTGCTTCACCGAGCCCGCGGGAAACCCGAGCGATTTCGGCTGGGTCGTTGTAGTGGGTCGTGGCGTGAACAATTGCTTTTGCGCGGGCTGCCGGGTCGCCAGATTTGAAGATACCGGAACCAACGAATACGCCGTCAGCGCCAAGTTGCATCATCATCGCTGCATCCGCTGGAGTGGCAACCCCACCGGCGACAAACATGACAACAGGCAGTTGCTTGGCGCGGGCAACCTCAACCACAAGGTCGTATGGGGCTTGGAGTTCTTTAGCTGCCACGTAAAGTTCGTCGTGTGGCAGAGCAGCGAGCTGAGCGATTTCTTGGGTGATGGTGCGAATGTGCTTCATCGCTTCGGAGACGTCACCGGTGCCGGCCTCGCCTTTTGACCGGATCATGGCAGCACCTTCGGTGATTCGGCGCAGCGCCTCACCAAGGTTTGTGGCACCGCACACGAACGGGACATCAAATGACCGCTTGTCGATGTGGTGGATGAAGTCTGCTGGGGACAACACTTCAGATTCGTCAATGTAGTCGACACCGAGTGCTTGAAGGACTTGTGCCTCAACGAAGTGGCCGATGCGTGCTTTAGCCATGACGGGGATGGACACAGCGTTGATGATGCCATCGATGAGGTCGGGGTCGCTCATGCGGGCTACGCCGCCCTGTGCGCGGATGTCGGCTGGCACGCGTTCCAGTGCCATGACGGCAACGGCGCCTGCGTCTTCGGCGATGCGTGCCTGCTCGGCGTTGACGACGTCCATGATGACCCCGCCTTTCAGCATGCGAGCCAGCCCGGTGTTCACGCGTGATGCTGGCGCGGGGGATGGGGTGGTTGAATCAGTGGTCATAAGGTTCTCCTGCGCGGTTCTGGCTGTGCGTGGTGGTCAGCCTCCAGCATGGCGCACCAGCTGGTCTATGTGTAGAGCCAGTTAGTGAAAGATTCACTAGACCAGTTGAGGTGTGGAGGAGTAGCGTGGTTGCTGTGCAACCACAACACCTTGATCTCCTTGTCTCCGTTTCTACTCCTACGGTTTCCCCAGATGGCAGCACCATTGTCACGGCAACCTCGCGGCCAAGTTTTACCACCGACAGTTATGTCGGTCAGCTGTGGCAGATTCCAGTTGATGGTTCATCGCCACCCCGTCGCTTCACACGCGGAGTGCGCGACGCTGCTCCGCAGTACTCTCCCGATGGAACACTGATAGCTTTTCTGAGGCCGGATGACCGTGGACGCCCTCAACTTGCGCTTCTCGATGCTCGAGGCGGCGAACCCCTCATCATCACGAACCGTCACTTGGGTGTCAGCTCCTTCACGTGGACGCCTGACTCATCGCGCATCGTGTTTACCTCAGCGACAGCCCGCCCTGGCCGGTATGGGACGGTGGAGGGAGTTTCTGCTGGTGCTGAAGATCCCCGCGTAGTCACGACAAACCAAACCATCAGCAATGGGGTGGGCTGGTCCTACGACCGATTATCTGCCCTGTATGTGGTGACGGTACCCCCCGTGGATAGCGAACCGTTCCTCACCCCGGTGGGACGCGTTGCAGCGCAACAGGCACAGGATTCTGCGCTCGACACGGACGAAAGCCGCGCCAATGATGGGGTGGCAGGTGATCGGTTGGAATACCCGACGTGTCATGTGCTGAGCGACCCTGCGTATTCGGCGTCGCAGCCCGTGGTTAGCCCAGATGGGCGCCACGTGTACTTCACGTCAGCTCAGCATGACCGCCGTGATGACGACCTCATCACCGGTATCTACCGGGTGGAACTTCATGCGGGTGTTGAGGTGAAAGACAAGAAGGAATGGGATGTTACCCCACCACAGGCACAGTGTGTCCTCGGTGGTGCTGAGGCGAAGGTGTCGTTCAGTTCTGCGGCCTTCGGTGCGCAGGGAGACACACTGTTTGCGTTGGGGCACGACCTTGGCCCAACCGGGCGGGATTTTGTTGCCCGCAACGTTGGTGTGTACGCGGTTCCAACGGCTTCTTTGCCTGCGTTGACTGCAGAACTGCTCACCGATTTGGAACACGTTGACTACGCGCCAACAGGCGCACTCGTACCGCATGGTTCAGGTGTGCTTGCCATCGCACGAGTCCGAGGTGCTGGTGAACTACACCTCATAGAACCCGCAGAGGATAACCACAGCACCGCAACAGTGACGCCAGTAGTCACAGGGCAGCGAGTGGTTACCGGGGTTGCTGCAGCCGACAAGACCGTGGCGATGGCATATACCGATCCGGTGACGCCAGGGGAGATCGCGGTGGTCGTTGATGGCGGGGAGTTTACAGTTCTCACTGACTTTGCGGCAGCGTTGCGTGACAAAACCCAGGTCGTTGAACAGGTTGAGATCACCGCAAGCGCCCCTGATGGCTACCCTGTGCATGGGTGGCTTTATAAACCGTCGACGCCTGGCCCTCACCCGGTGTTGCTGAATATTCATGGTGGTCCGTTTGCTGACTATCAGTGGGCGTATTTTGATGAGGCTCAGGTGTATGCCCAGGCTGGGTATGCGGTGGTGCAGGCTAATCCTCGAGGGAGCGCGGGGTATGGGCAGGCTCATGGCCGGGTGATTAAGGGGGCTATGGGCACTGTGGATAAGGATGACGTGTTGGCGTTGCTTGATGCTGTGACGGCGAGTGATCCTGATCTTGATGGTGACCGGGTTGGTGTTCTTGGTGGTTCGTATGGTGG
Organism: Jonesia quinghaiensis DSM 15701; assembly: GCF_000423205.1. Classification (GTDB taxonomy): domain Bacteria; phylum Actinomycetota; class Actinomycetes; order Actinomycetales; family Cellulomonadaceae; genus Jonesia; species Jonesia quinghaiensis. Next base: position 174,770 of record NZ_AUHN01000010.1, on the reverse strand, counting down.
GTATTTGACGGCGTGGATTATTGCTCATGATCACCGGTTTAGTGGTGCGATTGTGGAGCGTGGGTTCCTTGATCCGCTGACGTTTGCGGGGCCTTCTGACATTGGGTGGTTTTTTGCGCAGGAGTACACCGGGGTTGAGGTCGATCAGGTGTTGGCGCAGAGCCCGATGGCAGTCGTTGATCAGGTTCGTACACCGACGTGTGTGATGCATTCTGAGCTTGATTTGCGGTGTCCGTTGGAGCAGGCGCAGCGTTATGCGTTGGCGTTACGTCATGGTGGCGTTGAGTCGCAGTTTGTGGTGTTCCCTGGTGAGAATCATGAGTTGTCGCGTAGTGGTACTCCGTGGCATCGCCGGCAGCGATTCGATGCGATTCTTGGTTGGTGGGATAAGTACCTGCCTGTGACGTGACTATGGCGTTGTTGTGGGCGGTTAGGCGTGTGGAGTGTGGTGTTTGTTATGGGCGCTGAGATTCCTGTCGTGCTTGACCGCTCCTCCCGGGTCCCACTTGCGACGCAAATCGCGGGTGGGATTCGGGGGCTGATTTCGGTTGGCCGTTTGGCTCCTGGGCAAGCGCTACCGTCGACGCGGTCTTTGGCGCAGCGACTTTCGGTTGCGCGGGGCACAGTGGTTGGTGCATACGACCAGTTGGTGTCAGAGTCTTACCTTGTTTCTACGCCTGGGGGCGCTACGAGGGTGCACCCAGGTGCTCAGCGTGTTGTAGCTGTTCGGGGTGGTGGTGGGCGTGACGGGCAGTCGGTGATACTACGTGGTGGTGTTGCTGACGGTGGGCGTGAGCAGGTGGCGCCTTCTGATGGGGGAGTGCGGGGTGAGTCACGTTCGTGGGTAGATGCCACGATTGATGACTCGTCGTGGCGGGAGGCGTGGCGGCGGGCGGCGACGTCGCAGGGGCCTTCTTCTGGTTCTGCATCACCTGGCTTGGTAATGATGCGGGAGGCTGTGGCTGAGCATCTGCAAGAGATGCGGTCGATGGCTGTTGATCCTGAGCGCATTTTGATTACGGCTGGTGCTCGTGAAGGACTGATGTTGGTGTTGGCTGCTCAGGGGGCACCGACCGTTGCTGTTGAGTCTCCAGGCTATCCGGGGCTTCATCGGGTGTTGGATCGTCTTGGTACTGGTGTTGTGCCGGTTCGTAGTGATGCTGAGGGGATCGTTCCGCAGGAGCTGCCGGATCATGTGGATGCTGTTTTGGTGACTCCGAATCATGTTTTTCCTGCTGGTGGGGCGATGCCCGCTCCACGGCGGATGGATTTGTTGGCGCATGCCGGTCAGGAGGAGATTCTTGTTATTGAAGATGACTTGGATGCTGATTACCGCCATGTTGGACCGCCGCTACCAACGTTGTGGGATTTAGCGCCTGATCAGGTAATTCACTTGGGAACGTTTAATCAGGTTCTTACCCCTGAGGTGCGTATTGGGTATCTGATTGCTCCGCCGGCTTGGAGTGGGCAGCTGCGTTCCACTCAGCGTGATTTGGGATTAGGGGCTTCGGCTATAACGCAGCGCGCGGTGGCAACGTTTTTGGAAAGCGGTGGGTTGCGTCGGCGGATTATTCGTCGACGTCGCGATATTTTGCGCCGCCGTGAGGTGATCGCTGAGGTTCTTTCTGTGCCGGTGATGTTGACCTCGGGGGCGCATGCGGTGATTTCTGTGGAGCATGCGGGTGTTGCGCGTGAGGTTGTTGCTGCCTGTGCGGGAATGGGTGTTGATGTGCAGGATCTTTCGCATTATTGGGGTCGTGATGTCGCGGAACCTGGGGTGGTAGTGAACTATGTACAGTGCGGTGAGGATGAGTTGCGTGAGGTTCTCAGGGTTCTTGCTGCTTGTATCGGTGAGTGAGTAGTAGTCAAGCATGTCGGGACTTTGGCCCTGAGTAGGGAAGCCTAACCTCACCTAACGTATGAGTCATGTTGCTGTCCGAATGCCCAGCGGGTGTTGCCCACCACGTCCATCAGGTTGAAGCCCCGCCCGCACACCAACGGCGGTTGGCGGAAATGGGCATTTACCCTGGTCAGAACATCACGGTTATGCATCGCGCACCATTCGGCACCAGGATCGTTGTTGTTCAACATCAACGGATCGCGCTTGACCGCAGCACCACACAACACGTCACCGTCACCACCATTGGAGCCTGACTGTGATACTTCTTGTCGGCCACCCAAATGTTGGAAAATCAACCTTGTTCAACACGTTGACAGGGTCACGGCAAAAAACCATGAACGCCCCACGCACAACGGTGACCATGGAAACCGGAACGTGGCGGCTAGACGACACCACAACGACAGGTCTCGTTGACTTACCTGGCACGTACTCGCTGCTGCCACAGTCACCTGACGAGGAAGTCACCGCACAAGAAATCTCGCGCCTGGCCGAGAAATCTGCACCCGATGACCTTGTTATCGTGGTGCTGGACGCAACCGCCCTCGCATCGTCCCTCTACCTCTTGCGCCAAGTGCAACAACACGGTGCCACCATCATCGGTGCGCTCACCCTGAACGATGTCGCCCACACCCGAGGCAGCACCATCAACACCGCTGCGTTAGCACATGCAGTGGGTATCCCAATTGTTGAGCTCAACCCCCGCACAAGCCACGGCATCAACGACCTCGCCCACGCCGTCACACAGCACCTGAATGCGCCAGCGGCCCCACCAGCTCAACAAAAAATCACACCACACGAATCCTCCCCAGAACACATTTTTGACTGGGTTGCCAGTGTGCTCGACGCGGCAGAAGTCAACGACACAGCTACCACAACCCCCACCGACACCATCGATTCCTGGCTACTACGGCCATGGTTGGGTATCCCACTATTCTTCGCCGTATTGTGGTCAACATTCCACCTCACCACCACAGTCGCAGGCCCCCTTCAAGACCTCGCCGAATCCTTCATCACCGGCCCAGTGACCACCGGCCTCCTCGCACTGACAAGCGCACTGCACGCACCGCCATGGGTAGACTCCATGCTTGTAGACGGCCTACTAGGGGGCGTGGGGACAGTACTCAGTTTCCTCCCCCTCATGGTCATCATCTTCACGCTCATCTACCTCCTCGAAGACAGCGGATATCTCGCCCGAGTCGCCGTCATGGGAAACCACGTCATGCAAAAACTCGGACTCGACGGGCGCGCGATCCTGCCGCTAGTCATCGGATTCGGTTGCAACATACCTGCCCTCTCAGCAACAAAAACCATCCCAGACTCCCGCCACCGACTCCTCACCGGCTTGCTCGTCCCTTTCTCATCGTGCACCGCCCGCCTAGTGATCTACCTGTTCCTCGCCTCAGCGTTCTTCCCCAACCACGCGGGAACAGTAGTGTTCCTCATGTACCTGGCATCAGCACTCACTATCACCCTCGGCGCACTCGTGTTATCGCGAACAGCATTTCGCAGCGCAGTCAGCCAACCGTTACTCCTTGTTTTACCCGCCTACCAAACGCCACGCCTCACCCAACTAGGCCGCGCAGTATTCATCAGGTGCACCTCCTTCATCACCCGAGCCGGGGTGCTCATCTTGTCGCTATCGCTTGGGGTATGGGTACTCATGGCCTTTCCCGCAACCAGCGAATACAGCATCGGCGACCCCACAATGCCAGCCCACGAATCCCTCTTCGGAGCCACCGCAGATACCATCGCCCCCATCTTCGCCCCAGCAGGTTTCGATGACTGGCACGCCAGCGCAGCACTCATCACCGGTTTCGTCGCCAAAGAAGCAGTCGTGGGAACCTTCGCCACCACCTACGGTGTCGACGAACCCCAAGACCCCGCACTCGCCGGAGACCTCGGCGCCAGACTCCGAGCAACCTTCGATGAATCCTCAGGTGGCCACCCCGGAGCCGCAGCTCTCGCCTTCATGGTGTTCTGCTTGGTCTATACCCCGTGCCTCGTGACTGTCGCCGAACAACGCCGGCTCTTTGGCGGACGTATCACCGCGCTCGCAGCAGCAGGTTCCCTCACCTTCGCCTGGGTGCTTGCGGTTGTGGTGTTCCAGGTGGGCCGCCTGCTATGATCACCCAGCCCACGGCCATCAATCGCGGAGTGCTGCGGCAGGTTAACGATGCTCTCAATGCAGGCGCATCCGTGCCCGCTGCAGCCCGTGCAACAGGGATGCCAGTGGATCTTGTGCGATTAATGATCCGAGAAACACGTAACGACCTTCCTGTTCCACGGAACACCACAACCTCCGCTGGGTGTGTGGCTGTAACGTGCCGAGGCTGTTTTTTCTCACGCCAATGCGGCCAAGAAACCCACATAGCTCGCTAAACAAAGCCACGCACACGGCGTAACGACGCCGCGAAGGCCGCGCGCGTCGACACTCCAGACAATATAAACAAGCGGTCCAATCGGCGATCCTGTTGTGTTTTTGGAACTCTTCCACGCAACGATCCACTCACCAAGTCCTCCCATGGGGGAGCAGAAGTCCCCATCGGCCACCATTGTTGTTGCGCCACTATCTGCCAGCCGCCACCGGACGTTCCGTGCGTGGCCAGCGACGATGTTTCCCGGGTGAAAAGTAACGATACGGCCTCAGTGTGACCGTGAACTGGCGGGCGAAACAACGATGAAACATGATTGTTCACAACCCGACATGGCCTATGGGCAACAATGAGGCAACGTCGCCGAGACACACCAAGGAGCATGATGGATAACCCAGGGATGGATGCGCCTGCCACCCAACCGGCTGAAGCATCGTCAGACGTGCTTGTCAGCCTGACCGACGTCAATAAGTACTTTGGTGCACTCCACGTGCTGCAGGACATCAACCTCGATGTGAAACGGGGGGAAGTGCTGGTAGTGATTGGGCCCTCCGGGTCTGGGAAGTCCACCCTGTGTCGGGCGATCAACCGATTGGAGCCCATCAACTCAGGCAGCATCACATTGGACGGGCAAAAATTGCCAGAGGAAGGCAAGCCCCTAGCTCGCTTGCGGGCAGATGTAGGGATGGTCTTCCAATCATTCAACCTGTTTGCTCACAAAAGCATTCTGGAGAATGTCACCCTTGGCCCCCTCAAGGTGCGCCGCCTGAAGCCTGCTGAAGCAAAAAAACAAGCCATGGAACTGCTGGAACGGGTCGGTGTTGCCAACCAGGCCAACAAACTCCCTGCCCAGCTATCCGGTGGCCAACAGCAGCGTGTTGCCATCGCCCGAGCGCTAGCAATGCAACCAAAAGTGATGTTGTTCGATGAGCCGACCTCTGCACTCGACCCGGAAATGGTCAACGAGGTCCTCGATGTCATGGTGTCCCTCGCCAGCGAAGGGATGACCATGGTTGTTGTCACCCACGAAATGGGGTTTGCGCGCAAAGCCGCTGACCGCGTGGTCTTCATGGCAGACGGGCGCATCGTGGAACAAGCTCCACCAGACCAGTTCTTCGATAACCCACAAAGTGAACGAGCCAAGGATTTTCTCAGCAAAATCCTGACCCACTAGAGCCAACGTATCGCACTGTATGACACTGCACCTCTGACCGATCTCGCACGAAACTCAAGGAGAACACGATGCGCACCACCCGACACACTCTTATGGCTTGTGCCGCAGTATCCGCCCTGTTTCTCGCTGGCTGCTCCAGCGATGAGTCGACCACGCAAGACAGTGACAGCCTCACCATCGGTATTAAGTTCGACCAGCCTGGCCTCGGCTTCAAAGACGGCGAAACGTACACCGGGTTCGACGTTGATGTGGCCAAATACGTCGCTGACAAATTGGGCTACACCGAAGACCAAATTGAGTTTGTTGAAGCGATTTCTGCAAACCGCGAAACAATGCTTGAAGGCGACCAAGTCGACATGATTTTCGCGACCTACTCGATCACCGAAGAACGCGACCAGGTGGTTGACTTTGCTGGACCATACTTTGTTGCCGGCCAAGACCTTCTCGTGCGGGCAGACGACATGGACATCACTGGCCCAGAATCCCTCTCGGGGAAAAACCTGTGCTCCGTGTCTGGTTCCACCTCAGCGCAACGTGTCAAAGACACGTATGACACTGGCTCTGAAATCAACCTTGTTGAGCAGCCGGGCTACTCAGAGTGCCTGTCCCTCCTGACCGGTGGACAGGTAGATGCGGTCACTACTGACGACATCATCTTGGCCGGATTGGCTGCTGAAGAAGGCTCAGGTGCGATGAAGGTCGTGGGCAATCCCTTCTCCGAGGAGCGTTACGGAGTGGGCATCCCAGAAGGCTCTGACCAGTGCACAGCGATCAACGAAGCCCTGACGGAAATGTTTGATGACGGCAGCTGGCAAGAAGCAATCGACGCAGCAACCGATGGCACCGGGTTTGTTCCAAACGCTGACCTAAACCCTCCAACACTCGTGGAGTGCGCGGCCTGATAACCCATCATGTGGCACTGGTTAGCACGTCGTGCGCCAGTGCCACATGGCTGATCGCCTCCCTGTGAAAGGAACGGACTGAGCGTGTCAGATTTTCTGGATGTCCTCACGAACTATGACATTCTGGGAGCTTACTGGGTCAATATCCAGCTTGCTTTCTTCAGTGCAGTGTTTGCTTTGCTGCTTGGCTTAGTGCTGGCCATGATGAGGATTTCCCCAGTTCCCTCGCTACGAGGTTTTGGTGCTTCGTACGTCAACTTGATGCGGAACACTCCGCTCACAGTGATAGTGGTATTCGCGATTCTCGTCCTGTGGCCCATCTTCAACGTGTCATTCAGCGATAATTTCAACCAGAATTTCTTCTGGCTTGCGGTGTTAAGTCTTTCGCTGTACCACGCCTCGTTTTTTTGCGAAGCCATTCGCTCTGGTGTTAATACGGTTCCTGTCGGGCAAGCAGAAGCTGCGCGCGCAATCGGGTTAAGTTTCCTTCCCGCCGCCCGTTTAGTGATTATGCCTCAAGCATTCCGTGGAGCCATTGCACCACTTGGCAACACACTTATCGCGCTGATTAAAAACACCACTGTCGCGGCGGCTGCGTCGGTTGCTGAAGTATCAATCCTCATGCGAGAAATGATTGAAAGCAACGGAAACTACGTCATCCCTATCTTCCTGACAATCGCAGTGGGCTTCGTCATTCTTGTTATTCCAGTGGGCATGCTCACCACATACCTTTCCCAAAAATTGGCGGTGTCACGATGAGTTCACACTCCATCCTCTTTGATACGCCCGGGCCCAAAGCCCGCCGTCGGATCCTTATTTTCAACGTCATCGGACTCCTTTTTGCCATTGGAATTGTTACGTGGGCTGTAGTCCAGCTCCAGCAAGCCGGTCAACTACGTGCTGAACTGTGGACACCTCTCCTTGATGCTTCTGCGTGGACAAACTTCCTCCTTCCAGGTTTGCAAAACACGCTTATTGCTGCAGCGTTGTCTATCGTTCTGGCAACGGTCATCGGTACCCTGTTTGGTGTAGGTCGTCTTGCGAACTCGCGAGTAATCCGCTGGATCTGCGGTGTGGTCGTTGAGTTCTTCCGTGCGGTACCTGTTCTGATCATGATGGTTGCAGGCTGGGTGTTGTTTTCTCGCATGGATTTCATTCCGCGCAGTGAAGCGCCACTGATCGCTGTGGTTGTTGCATTGACGTTGTACAACGGCGCGGTTATCGCTGAACTTGTGCGTTCAGGTGTCCACGGCCTGCCCAAAGGGCAACGTGAAGCTGGTTTGGCCATCGGCATGACACGTGGAAAATCTATTCGTTACATCGAACTCCCACAGGCGCTCCTTGCGATGCTCCCCTCGCTGGTCAGCCAATTTGTCGTGATCCTCAAAGACTCCGCACTTGGTCAAATCGTCACCTACCCTGAGTTGTTGCGCCAAGCGCGGCTCCTTGGGTCACGCTCGCCAATGCCGATTCTGCAAACGATGCTTGTTGCAGCGATCATGTTTATTTTGTTGAACTATGCGCTCAGCAAGTTCGCAGAACTAGCCGCATCGCGAGTGTCGACACGTACTAGCGGAAAGACTCGCCTTCCCAACACCCCGGCTCAACAGGTGGAGGTTGCTGCCGCGCACGTGGCGATCTCGCAACCACCGGACCTCCCCAACCGGCCATGGCAGAACCCTACGAACCCGAACTAAATCGGGAAGTACTGGTGCGGAGTTTTTCAGCACCGTGACACCACACACGACACTGCACCCCAACGCAGGTAAAGCGTTGGGGTGCAGTTGTGAGAAATGAGAACAATAATGCTGCACACAGCGCAAACATTGCCAGGCATGGGTGCCCTGGAGCTCACCATGGGAACCTTGTTGCTCCTGGCGATCGCTGGTTTTGCTGCTGGTTGGGTTGACGCAGTAGTTGGGGGAGGCGGGCTCATTCAACTTCCCGCATTGCTGCTGGTGCCAGGAATTTCGCCAGTTCAAGCGCTAGCCACCAATAAAGTCGGGTCCATCATGGGTACGTCGGTATCCGCCACAACCTACTATCGGGCTGTGCATCCCGACATGCGAACAGCGCTTCCCATGGCGGTGACCGCGCTACTTGCCGCCATCGCAGGAGCCCGTGCAGCTATTCTCCTCCCGGCCGAAGCCCTCAAACCCATCGTGGTGGTTGTGCTCATTATCGTTGCCGTGTACACCATTGTTCGCCCACAACTGGGGGCTCACGACAACCTGCGTTGGGCTGGGCACAAACACACAGCAGTGGCGATGGTGTGGGGCGCAGTGATTGGTTTCTACGACGGAATTCTTGGCCCAGGTACGGGGAGTTTCTTGGTGATTGCCCTTGTAGCGGGGTTGGGTTATTCCTTTTTGCCAGCTACAGCCATCACAAAGATAGTCAACTTGGCAACTAACGCTGGTGCCTTGATGCTGTTCATCCCCTCTGGCGCTGTGCTGTGGTCCCTGGGGCTGATTATCGGGGTGATGAACGTTTTCGGTGCTTATGTTGGCGCGCGTATGGCCGTTGCACGCGGCTCACGTTTTGTCCGGATAGCATTCCTTGTTGTGGTCGGTGCGTTGATTGTTAAGCTTGGGTGGGATGTTATTAACGAGTGGTAATTAGGACATAACCTGATAAGGGATACAGTAGGGAGATGCCTATCACCGCCCAGCAACTACTCGCCTCACCAGCAGGGCGTGCCATGTGCATCGAATGGTTGCGCAGCCACGACCCTCGGCGGAGTGACACTCCCGATGCCCCAGCACAGCCAGCGACACCGCTCACCTCGTTTCTCGATGCGCTCCACTACGCGGGTACCGCGTATGACGTTGGGCAAGGGATAACCACACTGATGCTTTTCCCTCAACCAGGCACACAAGGACTGCGTAGTGCTCACAGCCAGTACGTGAAAGATGCCCAAGAGGGTGGGCTCGGCGAAGTGCAGGCACCAGCAACATTGGCAGCGCTCCTGAACGACATACCACTACCTGACGTGACGGCCCCGCACTTGCTGAGCGCAGTGTCACAAGCAGCTAACACGATGCATCTGTGGGGCCAACCTCCTCGTGGTGAAGAAAAATTCACCGCAAGCCCGGCAGTATCAGGTGCATTGGAACGGATTGCAGACCACCTTCTTCGTGCACCAACCGCCAGGTTCCTCAGCCAACCATACGACCCCACCAACCAATGGCACATGGTTCCCGTTGACTCCGAAACCGATAGAGCCCCGCGGGCGGCTCTTATCGCTCGAGACAACGACATTGTTTCCGTCCTCGCCCAAGAAGCTCTTGACCACCGCGAGGAAGAACGGCGATCTGTCCGCGAGTTAGCCCGACACCCTCAGCACGTTTCGTCAGGGCGATGGTGGTCTAGCCCGTCAAATGAACTGCCCGCGACCTCCATGGCAGTGCCAGAGTACGGGCCTTGGACCCTCCACTGTGTGGAAGATTCGTTCGGTGAAGACGCGAAAGAAGTTAGGCAAGTTACCCCACCGACTGCCCGCGTCAAAGAAATTCACACAGCCGCCGACTGGGCACAATTATGCGCACTTTACCCACAAGACGTCTCAGCAACGATGGCAGGTTGCTGGAAACACAACACTGGCCGTGACGGGGCGTGGGTAACCCCTAACTGGCTGAGCATGAGCCAAGACTGGGACGCCGTGTACTTAACACCTTTGGCATACCTTCACCTGACCGGAATCGTTATCGACATCCCAGACATGCCTGCATCAGGGCAGTGGGCCAGCTCAATCACCGGATGGTCACCGGGCTTAACCGTATGGTTTGTGCCCTTTGCTAGCCACGAGAAAACCGCCCACACGTGGCGCCTCGACGACGATGCGCTACCAGGTCTGTACGTACCGTGACAGGGAAAGGCCCGCCCCCCAGTGGGAGCGGGCCTTTCGCGCAAGAATTACTCGGGGAAACTACTCGTTGTCACCACCGGTGTCGAGAGTTGCCTGGACCTTGTCGCCGTCAGCTTGGTTCGCAGCATCTGGCCACACCCAGTCACGGACCTCAGGCAAATCCTGACCGTGCTCGCGGGTGTAAGCACGGGCGCGAATTCGCTCGTCTTCCATCTTCTGGCGAAGACCAGCATGCGTTGAACCCAAGTGCTTCACGCGGTCAATGACATCAATCACCAAGTGGAACCGGTCAAGATCATTGAGCATCACCATGTCAAATGGCGTCGTGGTGGTGCCCTCTTCTTTGTACCCACGCACGTGAATGTTCTCGTGCCCCTTGCGCCGGTACGTCAACCGGTGAATCAACCAGGGGTAACCGTGGTACGCAAAAATAACCGGCTTATTGCGAGTGAAGATCGTGTCAAAGTCACGGTCATTCAACCCGTGTGGGTGCTCTTTCTCGTCCTGCAAGCGCATCAAATCAACAACATTGACCACGCGTACCTTGAGGTCTGGCAGTTCCCGCCGCAAAATATCCGCAGCAGCCAGCACCTCTAACGTGGGCACGTCACCAGCACAAGCCAACACCACATCAGGGTCTTCGCCTGGGGTTTCGGTGCCAGCCCACTCCCAAATGCCCAGACCGCGCTCACAGTGAGCTTTAGCTTGGTCCATGGAGAGGAAGTTCGGTGCGGGTTGCTTACCAGCGACCACAACATTCACGTATTGGCGTGATTGTAAGCAGTGCTCGTAGGTTGCCAGGAGGGTGTTGGCATCGGCAGGCAGGTAGACCCGCACAACCTCAGCTTTTTTGTTCACCACGTGGTCGATGAACCCGGGGTCTTGGTGGGAGAACCCGTTGTGGTCTTGGCGCCACACGTGTGAAGACAGCAGGTAGTTCAGCGAAGGAATGGGTTGGCGCCATGGAATGTGGTTGGTAACCTTCAGCCACTTGGCGTGCTGGTTAAACATGGAATCAACGATGTGGATAAACGCCTCGTAGGATGTCATCAGCCCATGACGGCCTGTCAGAAGGTATCCCTCCAACCAGCCTTGGCACTGGTGTTCTGAGAGCATTTCCACCACACGGCCTTTGCGGGCCATGTGTTCGTCGACCTCGGGGCCAAAGAAGTCCGCGTTCCACTGTTTATCGGTGACGTCATAGACCCCTTGCAGGCGGTTCGACGCGGTTTCGTCCGGTCCAAAGATTCTGAAGTTCTCGGGGTTTCGGCGAATCACCTCAGTGAGATAGGAACCGAGTACGCGAGGTGCTTCAGAGATTGTTGATGCCGGTGTCGGGACATCAACAGCGAAGTCTTCGATGGGTGGCAGTCGCAACTCTTTCAGCAGTACCCCACCGTTGGCGTGTGGGTTTGCACTCATGCGTAGTGTGCCTGGAGGAGTTAACGAGAGAATGTCTTCCGCCACCTGTCCGTCCTCGGTGAACAGTTCGTTGGGCCGGTAGCTTTGCAACCACGTGTTGAGGTCCTGAAGGTGTTCTTCAGTGTCCCGAGCGCTGGCCAAGGGAACTTGGTGTGCGCGCCATGAACCAGTGGTTTTTTTGCCGTCAATGGTTGCGGGGCCGGTCCAGCCTTTGGGGGTGCGGAACACGATCATGGGCCACTTTGGCCGTGATTCATCGCCTTCTGCAGCGCGCTTTTTGATGGCGTCGATTTCGTCGAGGACAGTGTCGAGGAGTTCTGCGAACCTGCGGTGGAAAGATGCAGGCTCTTCGCTTTCGTCATACCCGGCTTCGAAGAAGTGCGGCTTGTGACCGTAGCCGACCATGAGGGCTTCTAGTTCCTCGTGAGGGATGCGGTCAAGCAGGGTGGGGTTTGCGATTTTGTACCCGTTGAGGTGCAGAATCGGCAGAACGGTGCCATCGGTTGCGGGGTTGATGAACTTGTTGGAGTGCCAACTGGTTGCTAGTGGACCAGTTTCGGCTTCACCATCACCCACAACGGCAGCAACAAGTAGGTCAGGGTTGTCGAACGCTGCACCGTATGCGTGCGAGAGAGCGTAGCCGAGTTCTCCACCTTCGTGGATGGAGCCGGGTGTCTCAGGTGCTACGTGTGAGGGGATGCCTCCGGGGAAGGAGAATTGCTTGAAGAGCTTTTGTAGGCCCTCCGCGTCTTCGGTGATGTCCGAATAGATCTCGGTGTAGGTGCCGTCGAGGTATGCGCCAGCGACTAGGCCAGGGCCACCGTGTCCGGGGCCGGTGATGTAGAGGGTGGATTGCTGGCGTTCTTTGATGACCCGGTTGAGGTGGGCGTACAAGAAAGTGAGGCCGGGCGTGGTGCCCCAGTGGCCTAAGAGGCGCGGCTTCACATCATCGCGGCTCAGAGGAGTACGCAGAAGCGGATTGTTGAGCAGGTAAATTTGCCCCACGGACAGGTAGTTGGCTGTGCGCCACCACCGATCGATGATGGTGAGGGTCTCGTCTGAGACAGCAGTCATCGGTGACTCCTTCAAGTAGGCATCGGGGGAGGTGATCCCCGCCACTTATGAACCTATCGGAATTGTGGAGCCTCCTCTAGGGCTAACAGCCCAGGACGTGGGATGACTCGGGTGCACGTGGCCGTTGAACGCTTGCTGTGACGCGTGGGTTCGGGGCCTAGGACATCAGTACAGGGACTATTGCCAGCACAATCGTTCCGACCGGAACCAGAAATGCTCTGGCTACAGCGCGCCAATCAACTGTGCGTCGTTCCGCGGAGACAAGTGGCTGAACAATCGGGTTCTCCGTGGTGCCTATTCTCGCGTCTAACACCTCGAGGGTGGTCCCTATGATCAACATGGCGACCCCAACGATGGTGCAGGGGAGTGCTGGGAGAGTTATCAGGGCAGAGGTCTCGCGTGCATCAAGCCAGAGTGAACCGACGACACCTATTCCTAGGGTCAGGCTGAAGAGCGCGCCAGTGAGCCAGGGGTGTTTGAGAATCCAACCGAGATACCGATATCCAGCACTGACTGTGGTGAGGAAGCACACTGACACTAACAGGGCGCCCCAACCGAGAGTGAAGGGATTGCCTTCAAGGTGTGCTGTCCAGGATGTCAGCGTGAGAGCCATGCCAGCTAGTTGCACCCCGGTGGGAGCCAAAGCTGTCAAAACGCCTTTGAGTCCTTGGTCTGGGTCTGTGGGTAGTTCCAAGGAACGTGCGTAGGTGCGGGCTGAGCCGAAGGTTTCTTGCGGGTGTTCAGCGCTGTCTGCGCAGTGTGAGTCAACGACGGCAAGCGCATCGCCGATGTGCGTTCCACTGACCCCATCAAGTCGTAGGGTGAGGATAAATTCTTCAGCCCAGTGCGGGTCGGTGTTGGGGGCAAGTTCTTGTTCTAGAGCGAATTTTTGGGAACCTTTAGTGGCTTTGGTCATGAGGAGGTCTCCTGAGTGGTGTGGGGGAGCCGGTACACAAAATCTGTGACATTGCTGCTGTGTTGGCGCCATGCGTCACGGAGCCGGTCGAGTTCTGTGAGTCCGGCAACGGTCAGCTCGTAGTATTTGCGCCCCGGGCCTCCTGACCCTGCACGCCACTCGGCGTGAACTAACCCCTGAGCTTCAAGGCGGTTGAGGAGGGGGTAGAGGGTGCCACCTTTGACTGTGCCAAGTTGAGCGCGCGCAAGGTGGGCTGCGATGTCGTAACCGTAGGTTGGTCCGTCTTGCAACGAACTGAGTGTGCATAGCACGAGTGTGGCTCGTGTCCATTCAGTTGGCCGCGTGGGTTCTTCCATACCTAGATCGTACGCCGCACTAGATAGGTTGCCTACCTACTAAAGGATGGTGTCCCGTCATACCCATGACGAGCCACCAAGTGGGAACATTACCTGCGGGAGCCACCGCCAACACGGCGAAGCATCGACCACACCGTGGGGCCATCGGGAATGTAGGTGGTGTCAGTGGTGTTCCACCCGTGCCGCTCATAGAGCGTGACATTGCGAGCATCCGAGGTTTCGCAGTGAATAGCAGCTCCCACCTCGACATCAAAAACAGCCAAGGCGTGGTGAAGCAAAGCCTGACCAACTCCCCGCCCCTGGCGGTGACGCGCTACCCCAAAGTAGCCAATGACCATGCGCTGGGGTCAGGGCAGGTCGGCAGTTCCACGGAGTGCACCCGCTCCGCATGTGTTCCATGCGTCTGCGTAATTTCATTCCAGATCGCGGGTGGCACACTGTCGCCAGCGTTTGGTGGCACCAGGGCAACAACACCCGAAAGGTCATCACTGACCCACACTTCACCTGCGGGGAGAGCTAAATAGTTGAGGTACAGGTACTGCAACATGTTTTCCATGCTCAAGGGGCCATTGAATGGGGAACCTGCGCAGTGATGCACAGGTTCGCTAAGGCGTTGACAGGGATAGTTCAAGAATCCTGTCATCACCGTCACCAGGATTACCCCGCCCATCAGTATTGTTTGTCATCAGCCACACACCACCATCAGGAGTAGCGACAACGTCACGTAACCTACCGAACTCACCAACAAAAAATTCTGATGAGTCACCAAGAGAGTCCACCGGGACAACAGTTAACCGTTGTCCGCGAAGGTTCGCGATGAGGAGGGAACCATCTGCGTAGGCCACACCACTTGGGCTCGCATCAGCCGGCTCCCACTGCTGAACGGGATCAATAAACCCCTCTTCTTGAGCTATGCCCTCAACCTGCGGCCAGCCGTAGTTCCCACCCGGTGTGATCTCATTGAGTTCATCCCACGTGCTTTGCCCAAATTCCGTAGCAAACATGGTGCCATCCTGTGCCCACGTGATGCCTTGAACATTGCGGTGCCCCAGGGAATAAACCAAAGAATCTGGTTCTGGGTTGTCAGGAGCAGGTTCACCATCCACCGTCATACGCAGAATCTTCCCCGCTAACGAGGCAGGGTCTTGTGCGGTATCAGGATTGCCCGCGTCGCCCGTGGCAACATACAACATGTCATCTGGTCCAAAGGCGATCCGCCCGCCGTTGTGCGTCCGCCCAGCAGGGATCTGGTCAACAATGACGGCGTCGTGCACGATGCTGAGCGAACCCGCTTCCCCCTCGACGATGAACCGGTCCACACGGTTCCCCTCTTGCCCCGTGGAATAAGCAAATAGCTGCTTGCCGGGGCTAACCGCAAGCCCAAGTAGCCCACCTTCCCCGCCATGGACAACACCATCAACAATTCCCATCACCCGTGTCGACCCGTCAGGCAGCACCTCAAGAATCTCAGCAGTGTCACGGCTACTCACCACGCCAGTGTCACCCCACCACGTCAGTGACCACGGAGAATCCAAAGACTCCGCAACCGGCTCATAGTTTTCCGTGGGCACCACAAAGGTGTCGTCCGGGTCCTGGCGGTCGACGCCGCCAGCAAGGTCGCTTTGTGCGGTGTCATCAACAGGAGCGTCAGGGTTTTGCGCACCAGAGGAACACGACGCTCCTAACGCACTAGCGAGAACGAGAACAGTGAGGGTACGTGGAATCGTCATGGTGGACCGTCACTTCCTGCAGGGTAATCATGAAGGGGAACATCGTCGCTGTTGTACAGGGCAAGGACATCTTCAGTAATTCGCCACGCATCCTCAGCGGCATCTTGGCGCACGAAGAAGGTAGGGTCGCGGTCCAACACACCGCGGGCAACAACACCGTAAGCGGTCAACCCCGGTTGTGGCATCGTTGAGGACATCGTTGCGCGGGTCATGCCGCGCGAATCAAACGGCCCACCCGCGTTCACCTCAAACGACACGTGCTCATGCCCCAACCCGATACGCAACACGCTTGGCGCAACGTCTCCATCATGAGGGAACTGACGGTAGGTGTGTGGCGGGCGACGGAACGTTATTGCTATCTCTTGACGGGGGCTACCAATGGCTTTGCCCGAACGCAGAGTTACTGGCACACCATTCCATCGCCACGTATCAACTTCAAGGGTGACCTGGGCGAACGTTTCCGTCTCCCGGCCGGGGTCTACCCCCTCCTCATCGCGGTAGGCAGGCATCTGCTTGCCGTCAATCACCCCTGCGGTGTAACAACCGCGCAGTACAGGTGTGCTGCCCTGCGCATCCCACACATGGGTGGCACGCAACACGTGGGCAATGAGCGCTGGGATCTCCACCTGGTCAAACGATGAAGGAGGTTCCATCATGACAATCCCCAGCACCTGCATCAGGTGGGATTGAATCATGTCACGCAACGCACCGGTGGAGTCGTAAAAGTCAGCTCGCCCTTCCAACCCCAACGACTCGTCGTACGTCACGTCGATGCGTTCCACATGCTCACGGTTCAAGAGCGGTTCCAGCCAACGATTCGCAAAGCGAAGGCCCAAAAAGTTCAAGACCGGAGGTAACCCAAGGAAGTGATCAACACGGAAAATCGACGATGCTGGAACCACCTGAGCTGCCAATACACCCAACCGTTGCGCGGATTCCAGGTCATCACCAATAGGTTTCTCCAAGGCAAGGACCGTTCCCTCGGGGACCCCAACACCAGCAAGAGCCTCCAACGCGCGCTCTGTCACAGCGGGAGGTAGCGCAAAATACAAGGCACTAGCACCATCAAGCTCCTGGAGAACAGCGCTTAAAGCTTCGCCATCAGTAGCATCAACTTCACGATGCTCCGCGCGCGCAATCGCATCATCAACCGCTGGCCCTCCAGCTTCGACAGCATCAAAAGCATCACGAACAGTCTCACGCCACGGCAAATCACTATGACGAGACAACCCCACAAGGCGAATACGCCGGTGAGGCTCTTGAACAAGCAAAGACCCCAGACCAGGTAAAAGAAGCCGGGACGTCACGTCGCTACCAGCTCCAAGAATGACAAGATTTTCGATGGACTCCATGCCACGCCACCCTATCTGGCATACCACCACGACGCAGTGTGAAGAGCACCCCGTACCTCACACCTCCAACACCACAGACATGTTCCTCCTGCGCTCTGAGGTGCGAAAACTCCCATCCCTTGGTTGACTGGAGTGATGGGAGACCACCGCCACCCCCGCTCAACGCCCCTCGAAGATTACGCTTTACTATCTGACCTCAAAACAGGCCCGCTCGTCTCACGGGACGGATCAATCGACTGGTTATGCTTACCTCGGTTCGACTCGCCCGCCGTATTCTCCGCGCTTTTGGGGGAACCAGAAGACGGGCGATGGAAACTATCCATAGACGACGCTACCGTCACACACCGGCAGTACCACCACGACACATTCGTGCTGGAAACATACTGGGAAAGCGACACAGGGCGCGCACTCGTCACCGATTTCCTCCCCACCGACACGGCAACAAACTCTCTAGTCCGCCACGTCACCTGCCTTGAAGGCACTATCACTCTCTCGCACGACCTCCGCATCCGGTTTGACTACAACAGAGCAAAACCCTGGACCCGGACTGTCACCTGCCCAGATGACACACAAGCACTACTCTCAGTTGCGGGGCCAGATGCACTCCTGCTCACCGGACCCGCCATGCGCATCGACGACACCTGGCAGGCGCTCCACCACGACACGGCCCCCACCACTAACACAGAAGCCGACTGCGACAAACTCGTCGACTACCACGGGGCAATCGCAGACCGCCTCGCCCTCAACCTCACCCTCAACGAAGGCGAAACGCAAGGGTGGACACTCACTTACCTCCCCTCCCACTACGCCCTACCAGTGACCCCAGCACCAGAAGACGCCAAAAAAGACACCATCACCTTTTGGCACGACTGGGCCGCACACGTTGATGCTGAAGACACCTATGACGAAGCTGTCATGCGTTCCCTGCTTGTACTCCGCGCACTCACCGACCAAGAAACCGGCGGAATAGTTGCCGCCCCCACCACCTCACTACCCGAAGAATTCGGCGGCTCACGCAACTGGGACTACCGCTACACCTGGCTACGAGATGCCGCACTCACCATTGAAGTACTCATCGCCCACAACTTCGCCCAAGGTGCACTCCACTGGCGAAACTGGCTCCTGCGAGCCGTCGCAGGAGACCCCGACGACACCCAAATCATGTACGGCATCGCAGGTGAACGACACCTACCAGAAGAAGAACTCCACCACCTAGCAGGCTACGAAGCATCACGCCCCGTACGCATCGGAAACGGCGCAGTCAACCAATACCAAGCGGACGTCGTTGGGGAAGTCATGCTTGCGCTCGCAGCATTACGTGACGCCGGCGTTGAAGAAGACGAATACTCCTGGACACTGCAACGCAATTTGTTGACCTTCGCGGAACACAACTTTGACCGCGCAGACCACGGAATTTGGGAGATGCGCGGGCCCGAAGACTGGTTCACCCACGGCCGGGCCATGATGTTCGCGGCATTCGACCAAGGGGTGCGCGCCATTGAACAGCATGGCCTACCGGGCCCCTTTGAACAATGGCGAACCCTGCGCGACCAACTGCGTGATGAAGTGTTGAGCCGGGGATTCAATGCAGAACTTGGCGCATTCACCCAGACGTATAACAACACCGAAGTAGATGCCTCACTCCTTCACCTGCCCGTCACCGGGGTGGTGAGCGCTGATGACGAACGGATGCTTGGTACCGTTCGCAAAATTGAGCAAGACCTCCTTGACGAAGCGGGGTTTGTGCATCGGTACCGGACTGACTCTGGTATCGACGGGTTAGAAGGCGAAGAATATTCCTTCATGATCTGTTCTTTCTGGCTGGTCGAACAGTATGCACACTCAGGGCGCCTTTCTGACGCCGAAAACCTCCTCAATCGTCTTGCTGAGTGCGCAAGCGATTTAGGGTTGTTCAGCGAAGAATACGACTCAACGTCGAAGCGACTAGCTGGCAATTTCCCTCAAGCGTTCAGTCACATAGGTTTTGTCCGAGCCGTGGATGCGGTGGCCAGGCAGAAAGCACAAGCCACTGATAAGCCAGTTCACACCTAGCGATACCCTGCGCGGACGACGGCGCTACTGGGTAGTTGCCGCTTGTGCGTACCTGTTCGCTGCACTGGCCACATCATTGTTGTATTGAACATCGTTGTTGTAGGTGTTCACTGCTGCGATCCACTGGTCAGATTCCCTCAAATCGCCTCCAGTACTACACAGATATGCCGCCGCGGCAAGCGCGGCATCATAGATGTTCTGCGGGTCTTGGACACCATCACCGTTGCCGTCCTGCGCGAAAGTGGCCCACGTTTGGGGGATAAATTGCATGGGGCCCACTGCGCGGTCCCATTGGGTATCGCCGTCAACCTGCCCAGCATCAGTGTCAGGGATAGCCGCTACACCGTCACCGTTGAGAGCAACCCCAATGATGGGTGGTGTCGCAGTGCCGGACTCATCGAGGAGCGATTCGTTAATAGTTCCGTGGTGAGATTCCACCTCCCCAATTCCGGCAAGCGTGTTCCAACCAAGGTTGCACTGAGGGGTGGTTTGAGCTTGTGCGATGCTCGCCCCGGCGTACGCAGTCAGAGCGAGGGGTGGTATGCCTGTGGCAGTGGAGACGGCGCTCACCCACTGTGGTTCTACGAGGTCTCCTAACGTCGTTTCTCCGCCAAACTGCACAGGCGGATTTTCCTGACCAGCTACTGACGCAGATGCCGGTGCTGGCTGGCTAAGGGAGGCATCGTGAGGTGGGGTGGGCGAGTGGTCAGAAGTTCCAGTTGAGGGAACATCGCCGCTGAAGGGGGTGGAATCTCTATGTGGTTGAATGAGGGCCCCGACACCTGTCACACATAGCGCAGTGATGACGGAAAAGAATATGACACGTCGATGGTTAGGCATGACTGGTTCCCTGAAGAGCGGGCGATGAGGATTCTGGTCGTTGCGTGCTGCGGCGGTGTAGTGGAGACATAGTGCTTAACCACGTGACGGCGAAAAGAGCTGACGCTACGAGGACAATGGCAGCGCCGGTGGGAAGATCCCACGTCCACGAAATGAAGACGCCAGAAACTGCGGAGAACATTGCGATAAAAGGTGCGAGCACCATCATGACCGACAGGCGCTGCGTGATCATGCGGGCAGTGGCAGCCGGCGTGATGAGAAGTGCCAATACAAGGACATTCCCGATGCTACGAATGCTTGCCACGACTGCGAGACTAACCAGAACGTACAGTACCAAGTCAATCCATCGCACCCGAAGCCCCAGTGCGTGGGCAGTTTCACGATCAAGGCTCACCACCACGAAGCCACGATGAAAGAGCGTGATGATGGCCAAGATGATGACTGATGTGGCTGCTGTCATCCACACATCGCGCGGAGAGACGCCCGCCAGCGACCCTAACAGCAGGCTGCTGATCTGGCCTGAATACCCAGGGGAGCGAGCAATTATCACCACTCCTAGCGCGAACATCGCAACAAAAAGTACACCGATGACAGTGTCTTCACGGAGCCTAGGGTGCATGGAAACCACAGCAATGAGTACCGCAGTAAGAACTCCAGCGACCAATCCGCCGAACACCATATTCCCCGACAGAATAAATGCCACAGCAATCCCTGGCAGGACAGAGTGCGCTAAGGCATCACCCATAAAAGCCATGCCACGAAGTGTCACGTAGGTGCCGACCACAGCACATACGACCCCAGACATCATGGCCACCAGTAACGCCCTGCGGAGAAACGCAAATTCAGGGGTGAAAACGTCCTGAAGAAACTCGACGATCACCACTTAAACCACCTGCAGTTGCCGCAGAAACGCAGAGCCGTCACGGACATCGAATGTTGTTGTCCACGCTGCCGTATCAGCTGCGATGTCGAGGGGGTTCCCTTGAGCGATGATGGAGGTGCGGAGCAAGATGATGACATCGCACGCATCAAGCGCTCCCGGGATGTCATGGGTTGTCATGAGCAGGGTTGTTCCTCGATGGGATTGAGCGCTAAAGAGATCCATGAGTTGTTCTTGAGCTGGCATATCTAAACCGGTAAATGGTTCATCAAGGAGGAGGACTTGCGGGCGTTGTACGAGCGCTCGAGCAACAAGGACTCGTTGACGTTGCCCGCCAGACAACTGAGCAACAGGCCTGTTTGCTAAGTCCAGCATCCCGACGTCGCTCAGTGCTTCACGCACAGCTAACCAGTGCTGGGCGGCAGGGCGTTTGAACATGCCAAGAGAGCCAACAAGTCCAGTGCTGACGGTGTCAGCGACACTCACCGGGAAATTCCAGTCAAACTCATGCCGCTGAGGAACGTATGCAAGTGGAGACTTTCCACGGCGTATTGGCTGACCAAGGACATCTATTGTGCCCTGGCGCTGTCGCAGCAAACCCAATAGCGTGCGAAGCAGAGTGGTTTTCCCTGCACCGTTTGGACCGAGAAGCGCTGCGAAAGTCCCTGGAGTCAACGAGAAGGAAACCTGATCCAACACGCGACGCCCTGCGAGATCAACACTGACATTATTGACTGTGAGCGCAGCAGTTCCAGTGGTCATGAGGTGGCACCTTTTTCGTGTGGTGCATCAGTAGTCGTTGACGCCAAAGCGGTGTGCCTGGCTCGCCTGCTACGCATCATCACAACAAAAAACCCACTGATCAAAGCGACACTGGTGACACCAATAGCAATAATGAGGATCTGTTCCTCACGTGACAGACCGGAGTTTGTCACCGCAGGTGACGCTGCGGTGTCTGTTGCCGCCGTCGTGGGTTCACTGGGGGACACGTCAGTTACTTGTGCGGAAAAAGCTTCTTGAGTGTCGCCACCTTCGCCGACCGTTAAGCGAAGTGTGTCAACATCGCTCACTGTCGACCCATCGAGAAGAGTGGCCTGGGCTTCCAACGTCACCAGATACACACCTGGTTCCGTGAATACCCAGTTGGCGTGCGTGTGAGTATTGACATCAACCCACACTGGTTGTGGAGTCGCATTGCGTGAGTCCCACAGGATCTGTGGGGCCGACGATGAGCCTGATTGCAGATACACGCTCAGCGCGCCAGGGCCTGAAACGTCCCGCAAGGACAAGGTGATACCCCGATCAATGCGTTCCATGACCGCAGGGTCTTGGGTGTTCCAACCGATCCACACAACACCAGGTTTTTGAGTTTGCGGTGATATCCACACGGGCTCTCCCGCGTCCTTTCCCAGGAAGCTGTAGGTGGGGTCATCGGGCACAGATTCTGTAGCAGCATCGGTTAACGACAAAACAGTGTTGTTCAGTGGTCTCCACACGCTCTGAGCATCAGCGTCACTACGAGCAACATCATCATGGATCAGAAGTTGCCACTCACCGTCAACAAAACGGGGGCCAAGGTCAACGTGGCCTGTGTCAATAACTCGTTGATCAGCGACGACTTGCGCATCAGGATCAAGTGTTTGTTCGAGATCTGAATCATCTGACGCGGCAAATGCGCCTGCAGAACTACATACGGCGAGAGCACCGGCCGTTGTAAAAGTCACGAGTAGTCGAGAGAAAGAAAGAAGTGTCATCGGTAGAGAGCCTTGGTGTGGGTAGGTCATTGATCGGCTAGGCAGCGAGCAATGGTGTCAGCGTTGTACGTCATAGCGTCAAGAATCGTTGGGTGGTCCCTCGTCAGGCCAGCACCAGTAACGAGGTGGCAAACACGGGTGTCAGTTTGCCGGGCAATATCAGTGAGGAGAGACTCCCCACCAAGTGGGTCCTCTTCGGCGAACACTGCACGCACTGTGTGCCCAGTAATGGACTGCAAAACAGAACGTCGATGCGTCAACGATGGATCGATACCCCGGCGGGGAACTGCCGTTCCCGCAATAGTGAGGTTGTATGCTCCTGCGAGGTAACGCACGGAATCAAACTCGGTAACCAGGTAGCGGTCGGAATCTGCGATGCTCGACATCCGTGCAGAGGCATAGCGGTCAGTACGGTGAATTTTGTGACTGTACAGCTCCAATGCTGAGTGATATTCCGCAGAACCAGATGGGTCGAGACGCACTAGTTCGTCACAGACCAGGCTTGCGAGCGCAACAACATTGGTGGGGTCAAGCCAGAGTGCTGGGTCGATTTCACCGTGAATGCTTCGGCCGAGTACTGCTTGGGGTAACTGATACACCGAGGTTCCTGGTGGGAAAAGATCGCCTGAATCAGTCTGGATGTCAGCGGGTGTGAGTGTGTGGGGTGGCACAGTAATGACGACATCGTCTAAGGACATTGATGCATGACTGTGGTCGGTGTGGTCGTGCCCTGCGTCTTCTTCGTCGGCGACTGCAAGGACAAGACCTTGGCCAGTTTCTCCCACGCTGATGTCAGCGTGGCCGCCAGAGATCGGGGTACGTTGGTTGGGGGCGTCGTGGGCGGGGACACCTACGGCCAGGACGAGTGTTGCTTGCCCTACGGTGTCTGGACGCGCGGTTTTGTTTTTACTGTGTTGGGCTCGTAATTCGACCTCATAGATTCCTGGTTCAGTGAATATCCACGACACGTGATGGTGTGCTCCTGGAGGCACGGCAAGGGTGTCAGCCTCGAACCCGGTTGCTTCGTCGAATCCGTCGAGGGAACTGAACAGCACAGTGGCTGTTCCTAGTGCGCCTCTGACGTATCCCACCAGGTGGCCGGGGCCGTTAACGTTGGTCACAGATATCCACTGGCGCGCTTCGTCAGGTGATGCTGTGTCACGGGTGGGTGAGGAGAACCCTAGCCACACGGC
This sequence comes from Jonesia quinghaiensis DSM 15701, assembly GCF_000423205.1. GTDB lineage: Bacteria > Actinomycetota > Actinomycetes > Actinomycetales > Cellulomonadaceae > Jonesia > Jonesia quinghaiensis. The sequence continues at coordinate 150,985 of NZ_AUHN01000010.1, read as the reverse complement.
ATCAAGTGTGGGATCTTCGATTCGAGTGATGAACCGTGCGGAGTACCGCACAAGTTCTTGAGTCACGCTGACATGGCGAGGAGCGTCAGTGCCTGATGGGTTAACGGCCCTGAGCAGTGCTGCATTCTCGAAAAGCGGGTAGTGAGACAGGGTGAGGTCTGCCGTTGTGATGTAGCGTGCATCGCGTAGTGTGGGCTCGTATTTTTCTGGATCACCTCCTAGCGGCACGAGAGATGTGACGTCCACGTTGTCCCCACCAATGTTGCGCACGATGTCAGCGAGCAACGGTGTCGTTGTGACAATCACGGGTGTGGTTTTTGCGTCAGGTGTTGTCCCGCTGTTCGTGCGTGTGGTGGGAGCTGAGATTCCTAGTCCCAACGCGACGCATAAGAGTACAGCGCATAGGCGCACGGTGGTGTGCGTCGCGACCTGATTGCGCACACCACCGTGCTGGTTTGCATGCATCACGATGCGCCACCACGCAGGAGGCCGCTGAATAGTTCGGGGCGGCGCCACCATACAAGGCCCGTTCCCACACCTGCGCCGAGCAATAATCCACCGAGTATGCGCCATAACAGCTGTGCCCGCTGAGTGTCGCCCGTCAAGGGTTCTGCATCAGTGCCAAGCGTACTTTCGCCAGGGAGGACTGAGATTGCAGCCTGCTGTGCGTCGACAAATGCTTGCTCAGCTGCTTGTTCTTCGAGCTCTGGGTCGTCCTTGGAGGTGAGTGATGCTTGGCTGACTACACCGCACCCAGAAGAGTTCTTTACTGCACTTGCCGGGTCAACGTCCCCAACTGCGAGGACGATTTCGGCAGTGCCGCTGGATTGGCCTCCGCCCGGTAGAGTCACCGTTTGTGTCATATTGAGGCGGTAGATGCCTTCGTGTGAGAATACCCAGTTCCCGTGGGCGTGTACTCCCAATGGGACGGAGTAGCGTGCTCCAGCGCCACCGAAGACGACATCTTGCACTCCTCCGAATGGGCCGGTAAGGAACACTTTGACACTACCGGGGCCTTGCACGGAGTTTAATGTCCAGGTGACAGGTGAAGCTGCCGAGGAACTGGTGAGTGATTCCGTGTTCCATCCCAGCCAGATGAGTGCTGGGTTTTGGGTTTGTGGTATTTGCCAGACTGTTTTCCCTGCTGGAGCGATGCTCGTGAATCCGGCAGGCATGGCGGTGCGTCCTTCGGGCCGGAGCCAGATGACGGTGTCGGAGGGTTTGCGGTACACCTTGGTGCCCGATGAATCGTCACCGATAAGTATTTTTGCTTTTCCGCCAACGATTCTGGTAGCTACATCTGCGTGCCCCCGTGACAGCACTGTTGCGTTGGCGACGCACTGTGCGTTCGGTGACGTGGAAGATACCTGTTGTGATGCTTGTCCGCCACCTGTTGCTGGAGTGGAGGCAGGGGGAGTAACTGTTGATCCAGCGACTTCTGGTGCTACGGAACAGTCACGTGCATCAAACTGCATGACATCTGCGGTTCCAACAGCGACCGATAGTACGAAGGAGTCAGATGATTTCTTGCCTGATGCAAGCCGTGTCACTCGCTCCATCGATAGGCAATAGTGCCCTTCTCGGGTGAATGCCCATGACCCGTGGGCGTGTGTTAATTGAGGGATGGTTGTTTGATCTGCGGAGGTGATTCCGTTGGCTGTGTTAAAGAGGACATCGACACCTCCCATTAATGTTGGAGATGGGCGGTAGAGGAAGAAGTCTCCTGGACCTTCCATCCCCGTGAGTGCCCACGTTACGCCTGTCTGCGTTTCTGAGGCAGCGATGCCTTCGGTGGACCATCCCGGCCACAGTACGCCGTCACGTTGGGTGTGGGAAACCTGCCACACAGGTGCGCCCTTTTTACCCAAGAAACCATATGGCGCCAGTTGAGGAACCGTAGTTTTCGTGGCGGGTAGTAGTTGTAAAACGGTGCTGCGCGGTGATCGGAGCGCGGGTTTGCCGCCACGGGTTGAGTCTTTGATGCGTGTTGTTAGGCTCCCGTCGTTGATGACTGAGGCAACGTCAACGTGCCCAGAATTGAGCACCACGGATCCCGCGGAGTTTTTGGTCCCATTGGGTACGTTCCACACCGCACCTGGTTTCGGAGTGGTTGGTTTACCTGCCGCGGGTGGCGCACCATCGTTGGGCGGGTTCACGATGTTTGCACTGGTGACGGCGAGAGAGTCCCAGCCGATGAGTTCACCACCGCGAGTTTTTACTGCCAGGGTGTGTGATCCGGCGCTGGCTGTTGCTGGCAGACGAACCTGAAGAGCGCCGCTTGCTCCCACCTGAACCCAGCCAAGCCACGTTGACCTATCGAGCCACACGGATGTCCACTCACCGGCATGCTGTGCACCAATGTGTACGGTGAGCAACTGACCGGGCGAGAAACCAGCAGTCCCGTTGAGTACCCGTACGTTGCCCGAGGTGGAGTCAGTCAAACTTCCCGGTGGAATGGGTGTGGTGTCTGGAGATCCGGGTTGTCCGTCCACTGTGGTAAAGCATCCCGATGGATCCAAGCGTGTCACGTCAGTTCGACCGACTGCTACTGCCAACACAAACGAGTCCGTTGACCGCAAACCTCCCGTAAGAGTTGCTGAACGTTGGAAAGCTAAACAATAGGCGCCCTCTGCGGTAAAGGCCCATGCGCCGTGAGCGTGGGTATTGGGGGGAACAGTGATGGTGTCCTTGGCGGTAATACCGTCACGGGTAGACATTGCTATATCGACGCCGCCAAGTTGCTGAGCGTTGGATGTGAACAGAGCAAACTCGCCTGGACCGGATGCATTCGTCAGACGCCACGTCATGTCGCCGCCCATAGCTCCTGGTGCGATCGACTCCGTTGACCACCCCGGCCACAAGATGCCTTCTTGTTGCGACTCTGGAAGGAGCCACAGTGGGGCCCCTGCAGGGCCAAGGAAACGGTATTGGGAACTGGCAGGAACTGATGTCCGCGCATCGGGCAGGACCTGGAACACAACGGAGTCCATAGTGTGCCATCGAGGCGTGGCTGCGGTTGCCGAGTCCTTGACGTGGGTGACGAGTTGGTTAGCGATAACGCGGGAGGCGAGATCAACGTGTCCATCGTTGAGCACAATGGCTCCAGCTTTGTTCACTGTCCCGTTCTTGACCTTCCATACTGGCGGCGTTACTGGATCAGTAGGAGGCGTCGGCGAACCTGGGTCTGTTGGTTCCGTGGGGTCGCCAGGGTCAGGGGTTGGTTCTGTCGGCTCAGAAGACTGAGCAGCGCAGGGAGTTGTTAATGCGCCGTGGTCAGCCCCTCGCCACACCTCGCCGTTATGAATAATGCGACCTTGGGCGTCAAAGTCCCAATCATCGGGATCAGTGGGGCCATCCACAACGAGAGTGAGGGTTTTAGTGACCGAACGTTGTGGTGTGCCAGGCACAGTGAATGTCATGGGAACGCAGTAGCGCCCCGGCTGGGTGACTTCCCATGCTTGTTGCCCCACACGAGACCCTGGCATTCCCACAAAGTGCGCCCCAGGGGAATCGGGGGAAAATAACTCTTCGATTCCATTCCACGACGCGTTGACGGTGAGGCCACCCGGCCCTTCGACGTCACCGAGCGACCAATGGACCTCTGAAAGTTCAGAGGTGTGCGGGATTCCCGTGAAATCTGTGGTCACAGCTAGCAGTGAACTCCGGTCAGGGACATTGCCGCGCAATGCAATGTACGGCGTGTGAACTCCGACGGTGCGGTGCACAATGACATCATCAATGTCATATTCAACGCCCGCCGACGCACCCCTGTGGTCGTGTAAACGCAGTGACGCGTCGAGTGTGTTTCCGGAAAGAGTTGGTCGCAAATCCATGAAACCGGAGGTGATGGTCACTGGGGTTGTGCCACCTGGGCGTGGTGTGGGAGTCGGAACCTGAGGGTCATCGACAACACGACCACACGGTTCGATCAGAACAGCCTCTTCCGCAGCGTCATCGCCGACGGCAATGGTTAACTGTTGGGTGTCGCTGAGCACGGCGCCGCTCGCCGTACGGGTTTGAGCGGTGACAGCAACGCAGTACACACCGGGGGCAGTAAAAGTCCACGCGTAGTGGCGGTGGCTGCCCACCGACACCGACCAGGCACCTGGAAGTGAGGTGCGGGTGCTGGCAATAACACCTTCAGCGTTGTTGGCGTGTGACCACAGGACAAAATCTCCCGGTGGTGCATCGCCGTCAATTCCGGTGACAGCATCAACACGGAAATTAACTGCAGCACGGCGGGCAAGGGACGACAACGAGGAAGATTCCGTTGACAACCCGATCCACGGCTCTGACAGATTTTGCGTAATAGGCGAGGTCCACACCCGTGAACCAGCAGGCGCGAGAAAAGAGTAGTCGTTGTTGTCGGTGTACGTCGATGGGAGCGTCTGGGCAACGGCATCTGTGTGAGTGATGATCAGATCGCTGTGTTCGACATCAGCGGGCAATGTGGGATTGTTTCCCGCAAAGGTACTACCGAGCCCGATATGGGAGCGAAGGGCGAGTGTTTCGCGGCCCTGCTCTGTTGTGATGACTGGATAGAGGACATCGGCGTGCCCACTTCTCATGACGACGGTGTCGGTGGGACGAGGGTCGCTGGGATCGATAGGTTCGTCAGGTGACACAGGTTCTTCGCCTGGATCCGGTTCTGCGGGATTTTCACTATCGCCTGGCTCTCCATCATCTGGTGCGCTATCGCCTGGAGGTTCTGGGTCGCTAGGGTCAGTTGGCTGTGGATCTGGATCAGGAGTGGGGTCAGTCTCACCGCTGTTGTCATCACCATCAGCAGGTGGTGGAGAAACAGGTGGTTCACTGCCAAGGTATCCGCAGGGTGCTGTTGTTGGTGTTGAATCACCTACTGCAACGTTGATTGTTCCAGTAGTGGTCTGCTCGCTGGTTTCACCAGCGGGTAAATAGGTGAGTGAGTAGGTGATGCAGTACATGCCCGGAGCGTTAAATCGGTGCGTGCGGGTAGTAGGGAAGTGGTTGCGGGGGTGGTCCGTGGAAGCGGGGCGGGGCGTCCCACTGCGATCGATTCCAGTCCCGAGAAAAGGGCGGGCGGCATCGTGCGGGCTGACACTATTGGGCGCCGATGCGGGGGTATATACCAGGTAGTCACCGGGGCCTTGGACGCTGTCGAGCTTCCAGGTGAAGCTTGCACTCGAGCCTCCTTCGAGGGCTCGTGAGGCGAACCCAGGGGAGAAGGTGAGATTCAGGCTGTCGGCGAGGTCTGGATTATCGGATGTCACCCATGAGCTGCTACCTACCTCCCCAAGGAACGCAGTGTCATCGGTCTCGGGGATCAGTGATTGGTGTGAATTACTCAGGTGAAAGACGGTGTTCGGTGCCACGGTATCCCACGTTGTGGAGTTCCTGATAGCGAATTCTCTTATCCCGCTCTCGGGGTTCAAGACGGTGCCGTATACGTAGCTTCCTGTGGTGATAACAGGGGGCGAGTCGGCGTAGGCGGGTGTGTCAGGCGGGGCTGCGAGTAAGCCGCAGGTGATAAGGAGGGTGAGGGCAGCGCTGACAAGGGGCCGGTGGTGTCGAGCCATGAACGTCTTTCACAATGAGGTGATGAGATGAGAAAAATGTGGGTGGTGGTGCCGGTGAATCCGGCACCACCATCGGTATTAAGGCTGTACGCGGACGTTGACTGGCCCGACGCCTTCTCCAGCGGTAGGAACAGAGAAGTTGATGGTGTAGTCGTATGCGGTTGTGCCACTGGTTGCACCGTTGTAGACCCAGGTGCCGTGGGTGTGGCTGTTCTGCGACAGCGTCACAGCTGTGCCTCCGTTGAAGGTGACGCTGCCTGGTCCTGTTGTGGCCCAGTTGACGGTGAGTGTTGACGCGCATCCCGCGCCAGTAGCTTCATAAGCGAAGCCGAAGTCAGGAATGTAGTCATCGGCGTTGCCGCCGCCGGTCACCCGGTAGCGGTCAAGGGCGGAGCTGTAGGTGACGTATCCGCCGCTTGATGAACGATCAATGATGAAGTTGTAGTCACCGATCTCGTCACCGTGGACGTGGGTGTCACCAACGTGGGCTCCTACTTCGTAGTCGCCATTGACGCATTCAATCTCGACAATGTCGATGTGCCCAGAGGTGATGGTTGCTGCGTGAGCTGCCGCCGGCGTTCCTAAAGCGAGTACTGCTGCCCCTGCTGCTGCCAGTAGCGCTGTGCGTTGTGTGCTGCGTGGTCCCATGGGTGGTCCTCCTGTGTTGTGGGTGGGATGTCATGAACGGCGGCGCTACAAACGCAAGTAAAATGGGAATCGTTATCAATAGCGCCGCGCACATCATACTCACAGAATTGCCAGTAGTGTCAACAGTGGGTGCTACGAAAAATGCACGGTGGTCAATAGAGTGAAAAAGGCAGTGCGCAGGAAGGTTACGTGGGATCGGCGGCTAAACTGGTTGCGTAGTTATTGGCGCGTTCGGCGACGTCATTGATGTATTTTGACGAATTGTTATACGCCCGCACGGCCCGCACCCAGTTTTCCGCCTCGCTTAACGCGCCTTGTCCGCGATCACAGAGGTAGAACGCAGCAGACAGGGCAGCATCATCGATGTTTTGCGGATTCGCCTCACCGCTGCCATTCGCGTCGGTACCAAAACGCGACCACGTCTCAGGAATGAACTGCATGGGGCCCACAGCACGGTCCCACTCGGAGTCACCGTCAAGTTCCCCACCATCAGTGTCCGCAATTGCCGCAACACCATCGCCATTGAGCGGAATCCCGAAAATTCCCGGTTCAGCAGTACCATCCTCGGACAAGGTGTTGTCATTGATGACGCCGTGGAAGGATTCGATGCGTCCTATGCCAGCGAGGGTGTTCCACGATAGTTCACACCGAGGATTAACCTCTTGATTCCGCATGGCTGCGCCAGCGTAGGCGCGCAATGCGCGCTCGGGAACACCTGTGAGTTCAGAGGTGCGGATAACCCACGTGGGGTCAGGGAGGTCAGCGGTTGGCCACGTTTCGAGGTCAGCACCATCCGCCAGGGGCGGATGTTCGGTTGTCAGTGCGCCGGCGCGCATTCCAGGGGGCTGAGGTGAACCAGCTGAAAGACTCGCGCTGTTGCGGATCGCGGCCAGAGCACCTGCAATAACCAACCCAATAATCCCAACGATGAGCAATCCCACGAGAGGCACAACGAGCGAGGTAGAACGTTGGCGGGGTCGGTTCATGCTCACAGTCCAATGCGCGGGTGTTGGAGGTGGGGACGTTATCGTAAGAAGTAAGGGGCGGCGGTGTACTGTCCAACTGTAGTGCTAGGACAGATGCTATTGGCAGAGGTCACGCGCATTGTCGCCGGACATGCTTGGTAGATTCTGTGAATGCTTGACGGGTGAAAGGTTGACACAATGGCAGTCGCGCAGGTCCGGTTTTTCTCGGAGGCTCTTCGTGAATCAACGGTGATGACCGTTATTCTCCCGGAGTCAACTCACGGGCAAATCGGTATGGACACTGTTGTTCCGACAGGTAAAACCCCGGTTCTTTATTTGCTGCATGGATTGAGCGATGACGATTCCATTTGGACGCGGAGAACTTCCATTGAAAGGTACGTGGCGGAATATGGCATCGCGGTTGTCATGCCCCGCGTTGGCAGGTCTTTCTACTGTGATGAGCGGTGGGGCGGCAAATATTGGACGTTGGTCAGTGAGGAAATCCCGAGAATCATCCCGCAAATGTTTCAGGTTTCTACTCGCAGAGAAGACACATTCGTTGCGGGGTTATCGATGGGCGGGTACGGCGCATTTAAGCTCGCGTTTCACCACCCGGAACGTTTCGCCGCAGCCGCATCGTTGTCAGGTGCTCTAGACGTCGCCGAATCCGCTAGTTTCGAGATGCTACGTGGCGAAATTCCCCAGGTGTGGGGTGATGCCCACCCCGCAGGTACTGACGATGACCTCGTGCACCTCTTGCGCAAAGCTGACCCGCATCGACTCCCATCGTTGTATCAACTATGTGGCACTGAAGACTTCCTTTACCAAGACAATCTGCGCTTCGCTGAAGCTGCCCGCCACGCTGGGCTCGTCATGACACAGGACCTCGAGGGCCCGGGAGACCATGAGTGGGGATACTGGGATCAGCAGATTCAACGAGTACTCCACTGGATGATGAACGGCCACTCACATCCCACTGAATGAAGCCTCCAGAAACAGATACGATGACCCCATGTCTGAGACGTTGTTGTGTCCCTGCGGTACAGGGAGTCCTTATCTAGCGTGTTGCGGCCCGTTCCACGGGGGCAGAGCGGTACCTGCCTCACCAGAAGCACTCATGCGCTCACGCTATAGCGCCTACGTGGTTTTGGACGAGGCCTACTTGAGAGAGACGTGGCATCCCGACACCGTCCCCGATGATCTTGAGGTTTCCCAAGACATCGATTGGCGCAGGCTCCGTATCCTTGACGCACCACCACCTGTTGGCGATGTTGGGTATGTGAGCTTTCGAGCTCACTATCGTTCGGGGCAAGAGCGCGGAGTTTTAACAGAGACCTCGCGGTTTGTGCGAAGCGACGGTCGTTGGCTGTATGAGATGGGTGAGGCCACAGACACCACAATGAGCGTCTGAAGTTCTTGTATTCGTGTGTGTCCGCCAGGCCAAATGTGGCGAACCGGGCTACGTTGGAAGGGGCGCACAATGGCGTGTGTCCCTTTCAATGGACATAGACGATCAACGAATGGAACGCGACGTGCCACTGCCAACTACCCCGACAAACGATTTCCTCCTCGGGCTACCCAAAGCAGAGTTACATCTCCACGTTGAAGGTACGTTAGAACCTGACCTGAAGCTACGTTTGGCGAGGCGCAATGGGGTAGATATAGGGCAGCAAAGCGTTGAAGATGTCCAGGCAACGTACCAGTTCACCGATCTAGCTTCTTTCCTTGCCGTGTACTACCCGGCGATGCAGGTACTCGTGACAGAGCAAGATTTTTATGACTTGGCTGACGCGTACCTTGCAAAAGCTGCCACCCAGGGCGTGAAGCGCGCAGAAATCTTCTTCGATCCTCAAGCACACACCACTCGGGGCATTTCTTTCGCCACCGTGATCTCGGGGTATTCGCGGGCCGCCTATGAAGCAGCGGAACGACACGGCATTGATGCCGAACTCATTATGTGCTTCCTGCGTGATCACACCCCGGAATCCGCTCACGCAACCCTAGAAGAAGCACTGCCACACAAGCACCGGATTCTCGGTGTGGGTCTCGACTCAGACGAACGAGGGAACCCGCCAGCACTGTTCGCCAAGACGTTTGCAACAGCCCGGGAGAACGGCCTCAAACTGACGATGCACTGTGACATTGACCAGCACAATAGCATTGAGCACATTCGCCAAGTCATCGAAGACATAGCGGTTGACCGGATTGATCACGGGACGAACATCGTTGAGGACCCCGCATTGGTGAAAATGGTCCGGGACCAAAGTTTGGGGCTAACCTGCTGCCCCTTGTCGAATTCGTTTGTTTCCGATGATATGAAAGCAAACGAGATCATTAACCTCCTGCGCGAGGGAGTGAAAGTAACTCTTAACTCCGATGACCCAGCGTACTTTGGTGGTTACATTGGTGATAACTACCAGGCATTTGCGCAGGCCAGCGGTGCGACCACCGCAGAAATGGTGCAGATTGCCCGCAACTCGTTTGATGTCAGTTGGGTCAGCGCAGAACGCCGGGCAGACTACCACGCGATGATCGACTCCTACGTGCAGGAGTTCTCCGCATAGCAGCAGTTGCCCACCGTGACTGGTGAGGTGGCTCCACAGGAGGAGAGGGAGGCAGGGATGACTGAAGAAACGTGCGGATTTGGCGACTTCGAGTTTGAACGACGCTTCTACGTTGAGTCATTACCCTCAGTGGTCTTAGAAGACCCTAGCCCAACGCTTATTGTGCAGAACTACTATCTTGCTGAACAAGGCTTCGCGTTGCGGGTTCGCGTTCAAGCCCCAGGTGTTCGACTTTCTATGGACGGGTCAGAGAACATCCCGCACATCCTTGCCGACCATGGGGGAGATGTTGATTTTGCGGCGGTGACAGTAAAAGGTCCAATGAATGCGGGAACCCGCTACGAAGCTGAACGGGAACTGGATGCCACCGTAGCGCTATCCATGATCACATTGGGTGGCCAGGTCATCGCGAAGAACCGCTACGGTGTATTACTCGGTGAGGATGGGTGGGTTCTCGACGTATTTGGCGGACGCAACCGCCCACTCATTATTGCTGAATGTGAACGAGGCAGGCCGGTAACTGATCTGACGATTCCAGCTTTTTGCGCCAGTGAGGTGACTGAAGACCGGCGTTTTTCCAATGAATCTTTGGCGCGCACCCCTTTTTCTGTGTGGGCTGAGGAATACGGGGCGCAATTGGGGCGTGATGGCCCCGTATTCCTCCACGGGTTAGGGGTCAACCACCACCTACCGCCGCCCGCTGACTTGTTCTAGTCCCTCGGTTTAACTGTCAGGAGCGACATTGAGGAGAAAATCGCTGAGATCGGTAAGTTCTTCACCGCTGACAGCGTGAGGTAGGCCTGGGTAGATGTGAAGGTCTAATTGAGTGTGTGTTTCGAGCCAGTGTTCTGCGTCAAGGAACCGGTCCAGCGTGACGATGGGGTCGGCGTCTCCGCGACCAAAAAATACAGGCAACTGACGCTGGGCTAATGCTTCGTCGCCGGGGTGCGGCTCAGAGGACCGAAAGCCTGAGAGGACAACGCCAGCACGGAATTTTTCAGGTGCTGTTCGTAAAAGGTGTGTCACCATTGCCCCACCTTGAGAGAAACCCACCGGAATGATTGGCGTGTTCTGTGGTACTTCAGCATTGAGCCAACTGAGGACAGCGTCAGTAGCCTGCTCAATGTCTTGGGGGTCGGGGGTGCCTGGGCTTGGGCCGCGGGAAAACCACGCGTAACCGCCCATGTCGACTTTCGGGGCGCGCAGTGATGCAGCTTCAAAGTATTGCGGAAGGTGGGGGAGTAGGCCGACGAGATCATTCTCGTGTGAACCGAGCCCGTGCATCAGAAGGAGAAGGGGGCGGGGCGTGTCGGAGGAGGCAGCAGGCTGCCTCCTCCACACAACGGCATCAGAGTTGAGTGTCATCACTCCACTGTAGGTGATGCTCTTGGTGCCCGTGGGGGTGGGGCTAGTCTGTCGTGCGTGCACTCCGTGCAATTTTGTGAACTGCTTGTTTCGTGACGCCAAGGCTGTGAGCAATGGAACTGAGTGACCGGGTCGCGAGCATAGCGGTAATAACTGCGCGACGTTGGTCAGCAACAAGTTCAGAGAGCTTGCCCTGGCGGTGTGCGTACTCCGAGAGCAATAGCAGCTTTTGGTCATCGCTAAAACTGTTGTACGGAGCGATGGTGAAGATCTCTGGATTGCGGGGGTCGTAGGACACGAAGAACCGATCGAGGGCTTCTTCGGTGATCCCAGCTGCTTGGAGGCGATCCAACACAATGCCGGCATCAGCTGGGTTGCGGTACCACAGGACGGTGGTTGCCAGGTCACGGACGTCAGGGATGCTCATGCGTCGATTGTCCCCCGAGACGGGGAGAAGTGTCCACCATCTGACCGAAATACCGGGAAAATCTTTCCATGTGGAAACCTCGGCGGGTTTTTGTGGTGTTATTGGCGATTTGTCATCTCGCGGATGTAGCGCGCTGGTGTGTGTCCAGTGATGCGAGAAAACGCCGCGATAAATCCGCTCGGTGTTGAGTATCCCACACGGTTGGCCACCATGGTGACGCTAGCTCCTTCGCAGAGCATGTCAATTGCTTTACGGATGCGAACCACGGTGCGCCACTCGGGAAACGTCAAGCCAGTCTCAGCAACGAACAGCCGCTGCAGTGTCTTTGCGGAGGTGAATCCGATACGCCCCCACTCTTCAAGGCTGGTGGTCGCTGCCGGATTGCTGAGGAGCTCGTGAGCTATTCGTACCGCACGAGGGTCGCGTGGCATCGTCAGTTCAAGGTCGAGTTCCCGCAGGCGCGGAATAACCTCAAAAGCCTGTTCTGCGGCGCGAGCGTACTGCTGTGAACTGGTCATGGATGGTTGGAGGAGCACTCGAACGAGATGTGTTAATGCTCCAGTAGAGCGAATGGATTGTGGGGAGTCCCAGGTGATGGGGCACTCGTCGGGTTGGAACAACAGGGGAAAGGTTAAAGCATCTGCGGAGGGGCGAAGTTCGCGCTGTACTCCCGCAGGAATCCACAGGAGGCGCACGGTGGACAAGTGCCACGTGCGGTCTTCGACTGCGACCTGAGCTGTCCCTGACATGACGCAGAGGAGCTCGTGAAAAGAGTGACTTCTCGTTGTGGAGGGGGAAAGTTGGGGGGCCTGGGCATGGCGGCACGACAGCGGGTGGCGAGTGGTGTGTGGGTCGCTAGCGCGAACATCGGCGGGGAGAAGGTCGATGACGGGCACGTGTGGCCTCCATGAGTCAGGGTGGGAATCCACCTCGCAGTACTTAGGTAAGGGTAACCTAAACCGTGTGCTGTGGGTACTCGTCGTCTCATCCACGGGTAACGTGTTGCCTAGGCCATGTGCCTATTTGGTAGCAGGTCAAACTTCCGGTAGGAATGAACCATGGATTCTGGGCACGTCGCTCTGCTCTCGCTCGATTTGCTCGGGACACTGGCTTTTGCCGTCAATGGTGCCATGACAGCCCTGAGGTACGCCCGCGTAGACATCGTCGGGGTGCTGACCCTTGGAATGGTCACAGCGCTAGGAGGTGGGTTTATCCGGGACATCCTCATTGACTCCCTACCGCCCACCACATTCCAAGATTGGCGCTATCTTCTCACCGCTGCGGTGGGCTCTCTCCTTGCCTTCTTTCTCGGACCGCGTCTTGAGCGGCTGGCGCCCACCATCAACCTTTTTGACGCAGTGGGGTTATCGCTGTTTGCCGTCATCGGCACCTTGAAAGGGCTGGCTTTCGGACTAGGGCCAGTTCAATCCATCATCCTAGGAGTGATCACCGCTGCTGGTGGTGGGACCATTCGTGACATCATGATCCAGCGCATCCCGGCCGTGCTTCATACCGAGTTGTACGCCATCCCCGCAGCACTAGCAGCTGGGCTAACAGTACTGATCGTGGAATCATCAATGCCAAGCGTGCCATGGGTGGTCATTGCAGCACTGATCTGCTTTGTCCTGCGTATGGTGGGGATCCACTTTGATCTCCACGCACCAAAACCGCCACACTTCAGGAAGGACACGTAGTGGCAAAGCTCTACTTCCGCTACGGAGCAATGAACTCCGGGAAGAGCACCTCCTTACTTCAAGCTGCACATAACTATGAAGAGCGCGGGCACCACGTTCTCCTCGTAAAACCGGGCATTGATTCGAAGGCTGGGCAAGCAGTCTTGTCGAGGTTAGGGGTTGACCGAACCGTCGACTACCTCTTGGCAGAAGGCGACGACGCCTACGCAACCTTTCAAACGCATCGGGCACGAGTGCAAGAACAGCACGGGACAGACGTGTCATGCCTGCTTATCGATGAGTGTCAGTTCCTCACGGAACACCAGGTAAATGACCTGATGCGCATTGCAGTTCTCGATGACATTCCCGTGATCTGCTACGGAATTCGCACAGATTTTCGCACAGCGGCGTTCCCCGGATCGCGCAGGCTCCTCGAAATAGCTCACTCGTTAGAAGAGCTGAAAACCATATGCCGGTGTGGTCGAAAAGCGGTGTTCAACGCACGCCGCTTTGATGACGCCTACGTTTTTGAAGGCGATCAGGTTGCCATCGACGGAGTCGAAGTGACCTATGAGTCGCTGTGTGCGACCTGCTACCTCCGGGAATCAGGCGGTCAACTCACTCGGTGATCCAAGAGTCACGATCAGCGCATGCAGGCGGAGGTTACGAAAGTAACCTCCGCCTGACGAGTCACTACCAGCGGTCATGAACATGTTCGCTGATGTGCTGTGAATAGATTTCTGTGATCCGCTGCGCGGTGGCGTCGTCCAATGCTGGCTGACCAGCTGCAGCAGCATTCGCCCGAGCCTGGTCAGGGGTGCGTGCACCGGGGATGACCGTTGTGATGCCCGGCTGATCAATCAGCCACCGCAAAGCCCGTTGGGCCGGTGAGGCTTCGATACCTTGTGCATTAACAGCAACGGAGAACTCCGCTGCGGCAAGAACCCCAACCTCGTAGGGGACGCCAGAAAAAGTCTCACCAACATCGAACGCCCCACCATCGCGGTTGAATGACCGGTGGTCATTGTCCGCGAACGTCGTGGTTGTTGTGTACTTCCCCGACAGCAACCCCGATGCCAACGGAACGCGGGCAATCACCGCAACCCCTGCGTCGGCGGCCACAGGTAGTACCTGGGACAGAGGCTTCTGACGGAATGCGTTCACAATGATTTGGATCGAGGCAACCCCAGGGTGCGACAATGCTTCCAACGCTTCAGCGCACGTTTCAACGGACACACCGTAGTGTGCGATACGGCCCTCTGAAACGAGTGTATCGAGCCACTCATAGGTGCTTGCCCGGTGGTAAACCTCTGTTGGCGGGCAATGCAACTGCACGAGATCGAGGGTGTCCACTCCAAGGTTTTCCCGACTGCGATCAGTCCACGCGCGGAAATTATCGAGCGTGTACTGATCTCCAGTGTGCGGGTTAGCGCGGCGGCCCATCTTTGTGGCAACCGTGACGCCGTGGTGGGAGCGTCCCTGAAGGTAGGTGCGAATGAGTTGCTCAGAGCGCCCATCACCATAAACATCCGCAGTGTCAAAGAAGCGAATCCCGGACTCGTATGCGGCGTCCAAGATCGTCAGTGCGGCGTCCTGGGTGACATCTCCCCAGTCTGCACCAAGCTGCCAGCAGCCCTGGCCAATGACACTGAAGGAAAAGGGTAGGCGTTGTGCTGTTCTGGTCTCCATATGTGCAGCCTAGAACACCTCAGGGGTGTGTGGCGCGGTGGACTGGTCTAGAGCGGCGAACTCTGCGTCAGCGTCCTCAACCGAAAGGCTTGGCATCATATGCCCAATCTGTGGTTCCCATGCGGCGAAGTTGTCTGGAAAGCAGGAACGTAAAAGTTGCAACATCGCGGAAACCGCAGTCGAGGCGCCAGGGGAGGCTCCAAGTAAACCTGCGATTGTGCTGTCTTGTGCTGTCACGAGTTCGGTACCAAATTCAAGAACTCCGCCACGTTGCCCGGGCTTAGTTTTCATCACTTGTACACGTTGCCCCGCAGTGATGAACTCCCAATCCTTAGGGTTGGCGGTGGGCATGAACTCTTTGAGGGAACGGAACTTCGACAATGGTGACTTTGTGACTTCACGCATCAGGTACCGTGTCAGGTCAAAGTTGTCTTTAGCGACCGACAGCATTGTCACAATATTTGTGGGCCGAATGGAAGTGACGAGGTCAAGGAAAGAACCCTGCTTCAGGAATTTCGTCGAAAAACCAGCGTATGGTCCAAATAGCAGAGACGTTTCTCCATCGACAACACGAGTGTCCAGGTGGGGGACTGACATGGGCGGCGAACCAACGTCTGCCTTGCCATAAACCTTCGCTTGGTGCTGCGAGACGATTTCAGGGTTTGTGGTGCGCATGAAAACGCCGGAGATTGGGAAACCACCGTAGCCTTTGATCTCAGGGATGCCTGATTTTTGGAGAAGGTGCAACGCGGCGCCACCAGCTCCAACAAAGACAAACCGTGAGGAGATCTTCTCCGTGCGCACAGGGGCATTCCAGTGCCGGTCACGCACCGTGATGTCCCAGGTGCCATCTTTGCGCTGGTTGAGATTGCGAACTTCGTGCTGTAGGGCAACGTCAACACCGTGCTGGTTGAGGTAGTCCGTCAGGTGATGGGTGAGCCGACCAAAGTTGACGTCCGTGCCATCAAGTGAGCGGGTGGCTGCGATGGGTCCATTCTCGTCGCGTTCTTGAGTCAAGAGCGGAGCCCACGTCGCGATCACGGCGGGGTCATCGCTGAACTCAAGATCAGAAAAGTTCGGGTGTGTGACGAGCGCCTGGTGTCGGCGACGCAGAAACTCGACGTTCTCTTCTCCGCGCACAAATGTCATGTGTGGTGTGGGGGAAATGAATGTTGACAGTGCAGGAATACTGCCCTGATCACTTAAATGGCCCCAGAACTCGCGAGACACTTGAAATTGCTCGTTGATGTCGACGGCTTTGTTGATGTTCACTGAGCCGTCAGGCATCTGCGGGGTGTAGTTCAGTTCGCAAAGTGCTGCGTGCCCGGTGCCCGCATTGTTCCATGGGTTGGAAGACTCAAGAGCCACATCATCGAGGCGTTCTATGAGTTTTATTGTCCAGTCTGGTTGTAACTCGGCGATGAGCGCGCCGAGGGTGACACTCATGATTCCGCCACCAATGAGCACCACGTCGTACGTTTTATCTTGGGGAGTCTGTGTCTTTGCCACGAGTCGATAGTACGGCTGGCCAGCATATGCGTGTTCTGCCAGTGAGTTATCTCACCACCTCTGAGTTGGAGATGGTTCAGTAGGTAGCAAGGTTACCTGAAAGATGGGTTGCGTCCTGGAGTGGACAAATAGTCAGAATGACCGGCTCATGGTGCATGCTGTCACGAGCGAGGGGTGAGGAATGCCACAGATAACAGCAGGGCTGGTTGGTGCAAACAAGGTGCCTCACGTGCAGAGCAACAGTGTCGATTAGGCTAGAGACAACAAAGGAGACCCGACATGAGCCAAGACCCCACCAACTACGGTGACACCCCAGAACCTGACCTTATTGTTGCGCACCCACGCCACGAGGTCATCCAGCACGTTGCCCAAACAGAAACAATCTCGCTCATTGACGCTGAAACCGGCAGTTCCGCGGTGCAGGAAGCCGATAACCCAGCATCTGTAGCAAATATCTTCTCGCGTGACGCTGAGGATGCCCTTTGACGGCTCCGAAATCCCTGTTCAACGCTCTGCGTGCTCGAATCAACTATCGCACCGTACGGGACCGCCTAGGGGTGGGGCGTCGGGCATTCGTTCGATGGGCCATGTATCCGCGTGATGGAGTCATCACCCCACGTATTGTCAGGCTCTGCATTGTTGGGCTTTTCATCACGCTCACCAGTGCGTTGTATGGGGTAACCACTGCAACTGCTCACGCGAACTTTGGACCGCACGATGCCACCTACGAAATCACCGTTAATTCCGTGGTGACACTCGACGCTGGGCCACTAGGAACCTTGCAAATCCCTTCGCCGTTACCCGCTGGGTTGGGAGTAACCGCAGTGGTCTCCGAAATCCCAGAGTCACTGACCGTTTTGAACCCCGACGATGCTTTACAGGCTCTCAGTTCAGACGTACAGAGCTATCTACAGTTCTTTGCCGCGCCAGAGGCAACCGTGAGTTTGGTAACCAAGCTTCTGATCCATGACGCTTTAGTCCGCGCTGGATGGGCTGCTGCAGCGCAAATCGCCATCGTTGGGCTCTTTGCTCTGGCAATGGGACGATCTCGGCGAAGCCTGTACTCCTACCGCGCAGCGCGCCACACGTGGCTCCTTACGGCAGCAGCTTCAGTTGTGATTGTCTCCGTGACCTGGACAACAGTGGTGCGCTCCGAACAGCACCTTGAAACAGTTGGTGCTCAAGCATCAAGCGTGTTTGACAACACGCCACTTGAAGGCGCTCGCATCACGGGCCGTTTGTCAGGAGTAATAGACACCTACGGTCAACAACTTGTTGGTGTTTATGAGGAAAACCAAGCCTTCTATGACCGGGCAGATGCTGCGCTCTTTGAAGCGTTAACGGTGCGCGACACACTCATGCGCACAGACGCCCTGCGTGCTTCCACCGTGGGTAACGCCCCACTGACGATCACACCTCAAACGACGCAATCACCGTTGATGGTTGATCGGATTATCGACCGTGATACCGCTACTGCGGATGACTCTGAGTACGTCACGATGTTGGTTGTCACTGATCTGCATTGCAACGTCGGAATGTCACCGCTGATCACCACAGCAGCGACCCACGTTGGCGCCTCCATCATTCTTAATGGCGGAGACACCACCATGAATGGAACTGATCTAGAACGGTTCTGCATGGATAGTTTCGCCTCGGCCGTGCCCAGTGGGGCGGTCATGGTGCAATCTGATGGAAATCACGACTCAGAGATCACCACTGCTCAGGCCCAGGAAGCCGGAGTTATCACACTTCACGCAGAACCTGTGGAGATTCAAGGCATCACCTTCTTGGGGGATACTGACCCACGAG
Source organism: Jonesia quinghaiensis DSM 15701 (assembly GCF_000423205.1). GTDB lineage: Bacteria > Actinomycetota > Actinomycetes > Actinomycetales > Cellulomonadaceae > Jonesia > Jonesia quinghaiensis. The sequence continues at coordinate 132,781 of NZ_AUHN01000010.1, read as the reverse complement.
CAACCAGAATTGGCCAAGGGTCCTCACTTGTTGCTGGTGAAACCTATGCGGAAGCTGGAGCACGATTGGCTGATGTTGCGTGTGCAGCGGATATCGATATCTTGTTGATTCACACGCCAGCAGTTGGGGTGCCTGTCCTCAATAGTGGGTGTGCTCCGGTGCAGATTTCTGGGCACTTCCACCGCAGAATCGGCCCTCAACAAACCGGTCAAGGCATCCAATACGTCAATAGTTCTACTGCTGGTGCTGTCAAAGGGAAAGTAACAATTGGCCCCTTGAACGGTACGGCGGAAATGACTGTCTTGCGCTTTGATCCACAAGAGCGGCGCATGGTCGACCTGCAAATAATTAGTGTCACTCCGCAAGCCACTGCAACTGTTGGACCTCGGGTACCATTCCCGCAACCCATGCCCGTCACGGCTGACACCGAAAGTGCTTCCGAGGAGTCCGTAGATCGCTCGGGAACACCAAGCGGAACTGCAGACAACGACAGTGACGAATCCTCCGAACAGGAGGAGGGCGCTCCGTGAACACACCCCAATTAACCAGCGTTGCCCAGGATTACATCAAAGTGGTGTGGAGCCTTCAGGAGTGGTCTGACCAACCTGTCAGTACCAAAGACCTCGCAGATCGGCTAGGAGTCGGCACCTCAACGGTTTCCGAAACAGTTCGCCGTCTTGTCTCCCAAGGTCTTCTTGATCACGAACGTTATGGTGCTATCCATTTGACGGAACTCGGTCACCGACAAGCGCTGGAGATGGTTCGCCGCCACCGTTTGATCGAAACGTTCCTCGTTCAAGAACTGGGCTACACATGGGATGAAGTCCATGATGAAGCGGAGGTGCTTGAGCACGCAGTGTCTGACCTCATGGTGGATCGGATTGACACTCGGTTAGGGCACCCCACTCGTGATCCACACGGTGACCCAATACCCTCCAAAGACCTGACCTACGCCACCCCGGAGGCGTATACCTTGGCAGTGCTAGAGCCTGGAGCGCGGGGGACTGTAGCTCGAATATCAGACGAAGACCCCGATGTGCTCCGCTACTTTGCTGACCTCGGATTTGGGCTTGACGCTCATGTGCGGATTGTTTCGCGCACTCAAGCTGTTGGGGTGATGGACATTATGTGGCGCCCTGCATTGAGTGAGGTGCCTGATCAATTACTCACCCTTGGACTACTTGCGGCTGACGCCGTATGGATTGTGACTCAGTGACAAAAACACTCACCCCCACTCAGCAATCTCTTGCCCTTGGAGCGCTCGCACTTGGTGGATTCACCATTGGAACAACCGAGTTCGCGACCATGGGGATACTCATGAATATCGCATCGGGTCTTGATGTCACTGAGCAGGCTGCTGGTCATGCCATCACGGCTTATGCGTTAGGGGTTGTCATCGGTGCACCGAGCATTGCGATTCTTACTGCTCGGATGTCTCGGTCACACCTCATCATGTGGCTGATGGGTATCTATTCTGCGGCGAATGTGTTGTCAGCTTTCGCCCCGGACCTCGGCCTCCTCATCGTGGGCAGGTTCCTCGCTGGGCTGCCTCATGGAGTGTTCTTCGGTGTTGGTGCGGTGGTGGGAACGGCGATTGTTGGTTCAGCTCGCCGTGGTTTCGCGATGTCCATCATGTTGGGTGGACTGACCGTAGCGAACGTTATTGGTGTCCCGTTGTCCTCATGGTTGGGGGCCGTGTTTGGGTGGCGAGCTTCATTTATCGCTGTTGGTGCGCTTGGCGCACTTGCTATGACTGCTTTACTGGTGCTTATTCCACCGGTGGCACCGGAGCCTGGCGCGCGCCCGCGTACTGAACTGGCTAGTATGCGTAATCCGCGCCTATGGGCGGTCTTCGCTGCTGCTGGTATCGGTTTCGGTGGCATGTTTGCGGTGTATTCCTACGTGCAGCCCATGGCGGTTATTGGCGCGGGGGTAAATGAGAGCTTGGTTCCCATTCTCTTGGCGCTTTTTGGCACGGGAATGACTGTTGGGATATTCCTCGCCGGTCGCATGATGGACATTGACGTCAAGCGCACAGTGAATGTTGGTTTTGTGACCACCTCAGGTGCTCTTATCTTTCTTGGTCTAACAGGTAGCCACGCTGTGTGGTTATTTGTTGGAGTGTTTCTGGTGGGGCTAACTTCACAGTACTTAGCGTTGGGATTACAAGGGTTGTTGATGGACCTTTCGCCTAAAGCTCCATCATTGGGTGCAGCATTGTGTCACTCTGCGCTTAATCTCGCGAATGCCAATGGTGCATTTTTAGGTGGGTTGGTCATTGCCCGCCCAGATTCTTACCAAAATCTGGCGTGGCTAGGTGTGGTACTGACCGTTGTGGGTTTTGTGTTAGTCACTCTCTTTACTCCTCCACGGCCCTCGCGACTTGACGTATTAACTAGTTCAACGTCCTGACCCGGCACGATGTGCACGACGCTGGGGGCGCAGAACCTTCAGGTGGTCCTCAGAAAAGTCACGTACTTTACACCCAGCGAGCCAACACAGTTGTTGTGAAGGCTCAGTTCAACACCGTGCGGTGTTCCGCGACAACACATGGGGTCAGCTATGGCACAGAAGCATTCAACCGACGAATCACTACCTGACGAGGATTTCCCCGTCGATGTCGTAGCACCACCTGTCCGACGTTTGACGGACCGGAACTTTGCACTTTTGCTTGTTGTTGCCGGTGCTGTTGCCTTTGCTGCGTCTATGGCGTTGGCGATCGAAAAGTACCTCAAGTTGCTTAATCCGGACCGGTTGGCGTCCTGCAGTTTCAATCTCTTTCTCGACTGTGCCGATGCTATGGCTTCCAGCCAGGGTGCTCTTCTGGGGTTCCCGAATCCGTTGATTGGTGTGGCGGTATTCCCCGTTGTGGTTACAACAGGTGTGGTTGTGTTGGCTGGTGGGAATTTGCCGCGGTGGTTCTACCGTGCGCTAGGCATTGGCATGGCCGTTGGCATGGTCTTTGTTGTCTTCTTGATGTACACCTCAGTGCACGTGCTACAGCGCTTGTGCCCTTACTGCATGGTGGTGTGGGCAATGATGATTCCGTTGGCGTGGTACACCTTGGTGTGGCTCGTTCAGGAGGAACACGTACGGGTTAGTGATTCGACACGCCGGTTCATGGTGAACAACCGGCTTCTCCTGCTGCCGTTGTTCTTCTTGGCTGTTGTGGTCTGGATTCTGCTGGGCATGGGAGACGTTATCGCGATGGCTTTGTAAAGCCGTCACACAGACATGCTGGGAATCACAGGCTAGGTGAGTGCGGAATTCTCAGTAAGCACCATGGGTAACGCGGTAAACTCGCGTGTGTGAACACAACGCCCAATCCTCAGCAGACGGCAGCGTACGCTGCACCCACCGAGCCTTCGTTCCGGTACACCGCTGACCTTGCACAGAAGATTGAACTTCGCTGGCAGCAGGTATGGGAAGAACAAGGGACCTACCACGCAGCAGACCCGGTGGGCGGACTCACTGATGGTAAAGGCCTTCACGCCGACCCGGACAGTCCTTCCTTCTTTGTCATGGACATGTTCCCTTTTCCCTCTGGAGCTGGCTTACACGTAGGCCACCCGTTGGGTTACATCGCAACTGATGCAGTAGCTCGTTTTCGCCGTATGAATGGTGACAATGTGTTGCACGCGTTGGGGTTTGACGCTTTCGGTTTGCCCACAGAGTTGTATGCCATTCAGACTGGCCAACACCCGCGCCAGGCAACACAGGACAATATCGCCAACATGCAACGCCAACTGCGTCGTATGGGCTTGGGACACGATTCACGGCGGTCCTTCGCCACAACTGACACAGACTATGTGCGGTGGACACAGTGGATTTTCTTGCAAATATTCAATTCTTGGTATGACGAGGCGGCGACTAACCCTGCCGGTTCACTGGGGTGTGCGCGCCCTATTAGTGAGTTGGAGCAGGAGTTTTCAACCGGTGTGCGCGCGGTGCCGCCTGTGGGTGACGTTGTCGCTGGTACACCGTGGGGGGAACTGACCCCAGCACAACGCACCGAGGTGCTGAATCACTTCCGTCTTGCTTACGTTTCTGAGTCACCGGTGAACTGGTGCCCAGGCTTGGGTACTGTGTTGGCCAATGAGGAGGTGACCGCTGAGGGGCGTTCTGAACGTGGGAACTTCCCCGTGTTCCAGCGCGCCATGCGCCAGTGGAACATGCGGATCACGGCGTACTCTGACCGGCTTATAGATGATCTTGCCTCAATTGACTGGCCAGAGAAGGTCAAGTCGATGCAGCGCCACTGGGTTGGCCGTTCGGAAGGCGCGCATGTGGCCTTCACCGCTGGCGAGCACACCATTGAAGTCTTCACGACTCGCCCGGACACGCTGTTTGGTGCCACTTTTATGGTTGTTGCACCGGAGCACCCAATCCTGGAAACTGCTGTTCCAACTCAATGGCCTGACGGCACGCGTGATGCCTGGACCGGAGGGTACGACAACCCTGCTCATGCGGTCACGGCTTACCAAGCAGAGGCATCAGCGAAAACGGCAGTAGAACGTCAAGCTGATGCGAAGAAGAAAACCGGTGTGTTCACTGGAATTTTCGCAACAAACCCAGTCGATGGACGCCAGATTCCAGTGTTCACCGCAGACTATGTCCTCATGGGGTACGGTACCGGCGCAATTATGGCTGTTCCCGGTGGCGACGATCGAGACTACGCATTTGCTCAGGCTTTCGACCTCGATGTGGTCTACACCGTTGCTCCACCGCAAGACTTTGCTGGTGACAGTGCGTGGACCGGTGATGGTGACATCATCAACTCATCAAATGAGGAAATTAGCCTCAACGGTATGACGGTGCCACAAGCGAAGAGCGCGATTATTTCTTGGCTTGAACAACAAAAAACTGGCACAGGTACAGTCACCTACCGTTTGCGCGATTGGTTGTTCTCACGGCAACGCTACTGGGGTGAACCCTTCCCCATTGTGTATGACGAGAATGACCAGCCCATTGCGGTTCCTGAGTCGATGCTGCCCATCGCGTTGCCTGACACCCCAGACTTCGCACCGCGAACCTTCGACCCACAGGATGCAGAATCCCAACCGGAACCTCCGTTGGGCCGCAACGATGAATGGGTGAACGTTGACCTCGATCTCGGTGACGGAGTGCGAACATACCGCCGAGAAACCAACACCATGCCTAACTGGGCGGGGTCATGCTGGTATTACTTGCGGTACATCGACCCAACAAACAACGCCTCTGATTCCCAGAACGTGGTTTCCCGTGAGCTTGAACAGTATTGGGTTGGCCCTCACCACAATGAGCAAGTCGCAGATGCTGGGGGAGTGGACCTGTACGTTGGCGGTGTAGAACACGCAGTTTTGCACTTGTTGTACGCCAGGTTTTGGCACAAAGTCCTCTTCGATCTGGGGCACGTCTCCTCACCTGAGCCGTTCCACAAGCTCTTCAACCAAGGTTACGTTCAGGCCTACGCATACACTGACGCACGTGGACAATATGTGCCTGCAGCGGAGGTCGAAGAACACACGGATGAATCCGGTTCAACTGTCTACACCTGGCAAGGGCAGCCGGTTGCTCGCGAATACGGGAAGATGGGTAAATCACTGAAAAATGTGGTGACACCTGATGAAATGTACGAGAACTATGGTGCAGACACCTTCCGTGTGTATGAGATGTCTATGGGCCCCTTGGATTTGTCTCGCCCATGGGAAACCCGTGCTGTCGTTGGTGCACAACGTTTTCTTCAGCGTTTGTGGCGCAATGTGCTTGATGAGAACACTGGCGAGGTGACAGTTTCCGAAGAACCTGGCGATGTTGCGACACTGCGGGCACTGCATAAAACAATTGTGGCTGTCCGTGAAGAGATGTCCGGCATGCGCATCAATACGGCCATTGCCAAGCTCATTGAGTTGAATAACCACCTCACATCGCTGCCACAGGTGCCGCGTGCAGCTGCCGAAGCGCTCGTCATCATGGTTGCGCCTGTCGCGCCACACATCGCCGAGGAATTGTGGCACAAGTTGGGGCACACCGACTCTGTTGTGTACCAACCGTTCCCTGTGGCTGAGGAAAAATACCTGGTGGAAGACACCGTCACCACGATCTTCCAAGTACAGGGCAAAGTCCGCGGTAAGGGAGAAGTTAGCCCATCGATTAGTGATGAGGACCTGCAAGCTCTGGCTCTGGACAATGACGGCGTGAAACGCACTCTCGATGGGCGTGGGATTCGCAAAATCATTGTGCGGGCACCAAAGTTGGTGAACATCGTCCCGGAGTGATTGCCGCTCAACGAGTACCCGATGCTGACCGCCGTGCCGTCCTGGTGATGCACGGCGGTCAGCGCCATGTGTGAGGAGAAACGTGCAGCCCTTGACTGACCAACTTGATCGGGCCCGCCGTGCCTTTAGTCAACCCACATTAACGCTGCTCAACAGGCAATACGCACCAACAGTTCTGGCCCTGTTTGCTTCAGTTTTTTCCGCCCAACGCACCAGCGTTGGGGCCGAGCAGTTCTACGTCGAAATTGAAGACCATCTGACGCAGTTACGCGCACATGGCGTGGCAGACATTGAAGCTTCCTCCGTGCGTCAACTGACCACCCGGTGGGTTCGGGAAAAGTGGTTGATTCGCCAGGTGACAGTGGACAACACCGAAGAATACTCACTGACCTCCCACACCCAAGATGCACTTGATTTTGTGGCGCGCGCATCGGGCATGCATCAACTGGTGTCAGAGTCGAGAATCCGAACGTTGTTGTCCACCATTGAACGATTCGCGCACGAAGCTCAACCAGACCGTGAAGCGCGCATCACCCAACTCGACCGCGACATACAACGCCTCACACAGGAACGCGATGCACTGCGGGCAGGTGCCCCAATGCCCACCATTGAACCGCAACGTATGGAAGAGCAACTGGACAACGTGCGCTATCTGGTACGGGAACTTCCCGCCGATTTTGCGCGCGTGGCCGAGTCAATCAAAGATCTCCAACGGTCTATCCTCAGCGACCTACGCTCAGACTCCCGCCCAGCAGGAGATGTGCTTGATGAGTACCTCGATGCCTCTGAGCAACTCCTCCATCACACACCAGAAGGCCGCGCATTCACCGGAGCCGTTGATGTCCTGCGCGATGAAACCCTTCTCAATGAACTTGACCAAGCAATTGATGCGATACTTTCCCACCCACACGCTAGAGCGTTGGACAGTCGTGACAAAGCTGCACTACGAGGGATCAAAACGTCCATCCTGGATTCTGTCAATGTGGTCCTCACAGAACAACAACGTGCCTCACGCACCCTCACCGCGAACATCACCCACCACAACCCATTGCGCGACCGCGAACTTGACGAAGCGCTACGGTCAACAGTTACCGCACTGACACGATGGTTCGAACAATCACATCGCGGAGACCGAGTTGACGCGATGCCACGGTTCCAACGCGCAGCACTGGGGCGGTTACGTACTACTCTCGCCGATTTGGGGGCTACACCGGTTCCTGATCATCTTGATGCGCCTCGTGAAGAGGTCTCAGGCATGGCACTGGATGACATGCTGGCCTTGGGTGGGCCACAACACGAAGCGATTCATGGCGCATTCCAAGCAGCACTTGCTCGGCAAGAGGCAGTAACAATTGCCCAACTTTTTGCCCAGAGTTCCCCTGATCTGCAACGCCCCGTGGAAATTCTTGGCTTCCAAGAAATGGCGCTCACAAGCAAGAACTTACAGACCACTGAAACACCTGGGGAGGCGCACCAGGTCGACACAGTCACCGCGATCCGCCATGACGGGACACGTCGTCAGTTTTATATTCCCCGCCACACGGTTGGCCTCGCACAGGTAGAACACGGAGAAACCCCATGAGTGATGAGCCTTTTGTCGACACCACACCGGTGGAAGCTCCGCAAACGATTCTTTTTGACGCTGACCGCGGCCAACTCCCCAGTGAAGCGCGCCGTGCATTAGCGCTCCTGCTCCAAAAACGCTTCGTAGACCGGGCGAATCACCCTGCAGTATGGCGAGCGATCTTGACGCATGAAGACCTGTTGCAGTCCCGGTTTCACGACATGTTCCTCACCCTCATCGTTGATCGCAACTACGACATTGCCTATAAACAACAGGTGAGGCTGGAGGACACCCACGTTCCGATCCTCCTGAAAGACGAGGCATACAAACGTGTTGAAACTCTTGTGCTCATTCACTTACGCACCGTCTACCGGCAACACGCTGCCCTTGGCGCCCAATCAGTATTTGTTGACTCCGAAGACCTCATCGACTACGCCGACTCATTCTTCCCGCAACATGACACAAACCAGGCAGCACGTCACCACGAAATTCGAGCAGCCATCAACCAGCTCACCCGTGAAGGTGTGATGACGGAACGTGAACCAGGGCGCTACCAAGTGTCATCAGTGATCGAAATACTTCTACCCGTTTCACGCCTCACCGAACTTACCCAGTGGTTGACGGAAAACACCGCAACACCCACCACAGATCAAGGGGACCTGCTGTGACATTTGTTGACTCGCTCTTTGGATTAATTCCCCGCGAATCTACCGGCCAACAATGGTTGGCAGAGTCCCTGCAACTGGTGAACTGGGGCGGTTACCACGGACACCACGCACTGCCTTTCCACCCAGAAGGAACACTACTCTCCGGTGGTTCAGGGACCGGAAAATCAACCCTTCTTGACGCCTACATTGCGCTAATGATGCCCCACACCACCCCCTTTAACGGCGCGTCAAACTCTGCAACATCAGGCCGCGCCCGAGGACAAGACCAACGCAACATCATCAGTTATGTGCGCGGCAAAACAGATGATCGCCCAACAGCAACTGGCCCCACTGAAACGGTGTTACGAGGCGGAGACAGCGACACTTGGTCCGCTGTAGCGATGACGTGGCGTGACCAACGCGGCGCACTCATGACCGCGTTGCGCATTTTCTATGTTCCGCGCCGTGCACGGCGCAACGATGAGTGCGTTTTCCACCGGGCGACAGTGGAGGGAAAGTTTGACCTGCGCAGGTTGGTGTCCCATGCACAGGGCAGGTTCTCCAAACGCACCCTCACCCAGGTGGAGGGACTTACCCTGTATGACACGGATGCAGCGTTCTTCACTCGCCTCCACTCAGCGTTGGGAATTGGTGCTGCAGGTGGTGGGGCAAAAGCGATGCAACTGCTTGCCAGAATCCAAGCAGGCCAACACATATCTACCGTTGACGCCTTGTATAAGCAGATGGTGTTAGAAGAACCAGCCACCTTCGACACCGCTGCCAAAGCGGTGGCGCACTTTGATGAGCTCAGCACTGTCCGCCAAGAAATGATGACAGCACAGCAACAAGTAGCGCACCTGGAACCAATTCGCGAACTTAAAGGTAGCCTCGAACAGGCCCGAGAAGGCTTACACGCCATTGATGATGCTGGGTTGCTCACGGACACGTCGGACACCTCACCCTTCACGGTGTGGCGTGACCGACGCATCGTGACACTGTTGGGCAGTGAAATTGCCAACAACAGGCAAGAGTTTCGCAGGCACCGGGAAGAACGTGCCCAAGCTCTCGCTCAAGAAAGTGCGTTAGATACCCAACTCGACACTGTGCGAACCTCAATCCGCAACGAAGGTGGGGATAGCGTTGACGCCCTCACCCGCGATTTGCGCGGTCTTGAGGAATCAGCACGAACGGTAGAGGCGACACGTTCGACGCTGGATCGCCACCTGCACACCTTAGATGCCACGGTGACAACACGGCGCGACTTTGACAGTGTTCAACGCACAGCGCGTGAATTCCTCAACGGTTTAAGTGAACGGGAACAAGAGTTACGCGATCAGCACTACCAGGCGCTTCGTCGTCGTGATGCGGCCCAAACTCGCCGTGATGACATCGCGGCCCAGTTGTCGTCACTACGCGCCCGCCAAGGAAACATCCCAGCAGAACTTCATGAGGCCCGCTGCCAACTAGCCGCAGCATGCGGCATGGAACCTCACGATCTGCCCTTTGTGGGAGAACTCGTTGAAGTACGGGCCGAGTATGAGACATGGCGTACCGCACTGTCCGCTGCGCTTGGCGGGTTTGCGGTCACCCTCCTTGTTGACGAGGAGAAACTTCCTGATTTCCGCCGCGCCATTAACTCACTGACGCTGCGCAGAAGGATCTCCTTTGAAGGTGTACCCACGCATATGCCTCAGAGTGAATGCGAGGACCGCCGCCTCCTCCCAGGGCGTTTGGAGTATCGCCGCGGGCGATTCACCGGGTGGTTGCAAGAACGTCTACTCCAATCTTTCGCCCTGGTGTGTGTCAACGACCCAGCAGAACTGAACTCCCACCCGCAAGCATTAACTGTCACCGGGCAAACCAGCCAGGGGCGCCGGGGAAGTCATGGGGGGCTCACGCGTGCCGTGCTAGGTTTCTCCAACGACGGCGCCATTGTTGCCCTGAGTGCTGAAGCAGCTGCCTGCGATGAGAAGATCGCGCAAGAGACCGGTGCCGCTGACGCAGCTGCAGAGGCTCAAGCAACACTACGCAATGTCGTGCGGGCGCACGAACACATTTTGACAGTGAGTTGGGACAACATTGATGTCGCTGCCGCACAACAACTCGCGGAAAACCGCCGCCAGCAATTAGAAGACATCACAGCCGGCAGCGACATCGTTGCGCAACTTAAACGCGAAGAAAACGAAATCAGCGCCCAGCTCTCTGCAGTACGCACTCGCATAGCTCACGCCTCAGCACGTATTGAAGACCTCGAGGCAACCTATGCGGGGTTGGTAGACATTGAAGACGCTGCGAAAGACCGGCTAGAAAACGTCGAAGACACCACGCTTGACCCCCGGATCGAAAAATTGCTGGATTCTCGGGTGGAGCAATCCCACGCCGGTAGCATCGCAGAGTTCGATGCCGCAGTGACCGCGATGATCCGTGAACTTCAGGTTGAACGACACCATGCGCAAGAAAAAGTTCAATCTGTGCTTCATGAACTGGAAAGGGTATTCACTCAGTTCCTTGCCCGGTGGCCCAACCCAAATGTTGGGTCCCACCCGGAGAGGTCGTTCGAAGACTTTGAAAGAATTCTGACGGAACTCGAACACCAACGGCTCTACGAACTACGCGAAAAGTGGGACCGAACTCTCACCCTGTTGTCAGGGCATGAACTCACCACGTTGAACGCGCAAATATCGCAAGCAATCGACGAAATTCGGCAACGGATGGAACCAGTCAATGACATTTTGTGGAAACTGCCGTTCCAAGACGACCACCATCGCTTAAAGATCGTCGCGAAAGTCACTGAATCACAGGACATCCGTAGTTTCCGGCATGAACTCAAAGAACTCGCCACCCAACTTGGTGCAGACTCTGCACCAGCTGACAGGGAACGTCACTACGCCCGAATGGCTGCGTTACTGAACCGTGTCCGCCCAGAGTCTCCTGAGCATCGGCGGCTCATCGACGTGCGTGAACACGTCAAGGTAGATGCGATGAAAGTTGACCTGCAGGGTACTGAGGTTTCCGTGTTTGACCACATCGCTGGAAAGTCAGGTGGCGAATCCCAAGAGCTCGTGGCTTTTATTGTTGGAGCCGCACTGCGTTACCAGCTTGGTGACGCAGACGCGGCCCGCCCACGTTATGCACCAGTTTTCCTCGATGAAGCATTCATCAAAGCCGACTCGCGGTTTGCTGGGCGAAGTGTCTCAGCCTGGAAAGGGTTAGGGTTCCAACTCATTGTGGGTGCGCCGTTGGATAAAGTCTCAGCGTTGGAACCGCACATGTCACTGCTGGTGCAAACTGTGAAGGACAGCAAAGGACTCACACAACTGACATGGTCTCTTGCCACTGATGCTGCTCTACCCGGTATCAACTACACCCAAGAAAACCTGCAGAACGAGGAAGAGCTACAAGACAACCACGTTATTCAAGAGTCACTCTTGCCAAGCAACCACAACGGCCGTGGCACCTTGATCAACTGATGCATCCATCGCCTGCCACATGATGTACCCGTCACGGCAGGCGATGGACCCCAAGTTGTCCGAGACGTCGGTGGACCACAACGTACCGGTGTCTGTCGTGAAAATAAACACGGGGGAGGAGCGGTCATCAGCTGCCGGTGATGTCCACGCCAGTAACCCGTCGCACAACGCGATATCGGCTGGGGCAGAGTCCAACAACACTCGGGTGATGTCCATGGTTTGCGGTGTCATGATGTCGATCCATGTCTCGCCACCCATGCTTGCGCGCACCGCAATCATTGAACCGTCAGACACGATGTGATGGTGCACTCGCACTCCAGGCTCGTACACTAATCGCTGGACAGGTTCAGGGGAGTCAGAGGTCAGGTCAGTTGAGGACACCGCAAAGGTGGTGACCCCATTTTCTGAAGAAGATTGCACCTGCCACGCAGTGTCTTGAACAACGCTGGCCAGCTGAGTTTGCCCGAGGTCGTGGACGGCGAGGGTTGTGTGCTGAGCGGGCTCCTCCCACATCAAGGGATCAACTAATCCTTCAATGAGGTAACTGCGCTTGTGGCGGGAACCTCCGTCTGGGGGTGCAGTTTCACCAGTGATAGCAAGGGTGAATCGAGTTCCGTCTTCCGATGTTGCAACGACGAGGTCACCGAAATCTGGGCTTGTCACATCGGGAAGGTTTTCCTGTGAGGAGGCAACTTCTCGGACTACTCCGTCATGAAGCATGAAGAGTTTCCATGCATCAGTACCAGCGAATCCGTCTGAACCGGTGTTTTCTAGCCAAGCAGTTGTCTCTGAGGTGGTGGAGACTGCCACAACTTCATGAAACTGACCGCCCCAAAACACTGTGGTGTCAGCTATTTGTTGGTAGTTCCCCGAGTCAACTCGCCCCACGTTCCGACTGCCAGTCTCCGAAGCAGTATCGCGGGCCAACGCCACAATGTCACCGTCTTCGGTGAGTTGCGCTGCCGAGAAGTCCTCCCCGTCCCCGCCGGAGTACTCTTGGATCACACTGAATTGGCGTCCGTTGAGAGCAGTCTGTGCTTTGTCAGATTCCACAACAGTGAGGCGCCCAGCACCATGAGTGATGTGAGTAGCGGCTTGGTGTTGAGCGGATGTTGGGTCCGTGGGGTCTGGAGATTCGCGTGGAGAAGGGGTGCACGCCGCAAGGGCCGTTACGGCAGCAACGCAGGTCAAAGCGACAGCGATGTGGCGCATCTGCTGATAAAAATCGCTGATTGCCTGCATGCTGCCCCTTCCATGAGTGAACGTCAATAGCACTTGACTGAGTGTTCAGGAAGAGTTGGGGAACAACGCCAGCAATCTTCCCATGATCAAACCTACGGTGCCCTACGCGCTGTCGCGTCAGACTGCAGGGTTATTTTGCCTGTACCTCACTCCACCTTTCGGCTACCTCCTGTGACAACTGCCCTGTCGTGAAAGCGGTAGTCTACGAGGGTGCAGGATTCACCAATTGTTATTGTCACCGACTCCACGGCGTGCCTTCCCCCCGGGGCAACTGGCAGCAGTGCGGTTCGGGTCGTTAATCTCCATGTTCACGGTAACGGTCATGAGTTCACTGAGAATGTTGATTTCACCGCGCAAGACTGTGAAGCTTTTTTGCGTGCAGGTATGCCACTGCGCACCTCCCAACCAGCTGAATCCCAGTTCACTGCAGCGTATGCGGCCGCATTGAAGGGTGGTGCGGAACACATTATTTCGTTGCATATTTCCGCGCACCTATCGGGAACCTGTCAACGAGCAGCAGTTGCTGCTCGGGCATGGCCAGGGCGTATTCACGTGATTGATTCCACCGTTGCGGGCCTGTCTTTGGGTTTTCTCGTGATGGAAGCACAGCGACTTGCTGACCAAGGAATGTCCGCTGCCCGCATCGCTGACACTATTGCCAAGTGGCGTAGCCACGCTGGCGCGGAGTTTCTGGTCGATACTTTAGATCGTCTTGTGGCGGGTGGGCGGTTGTCTGCTCCCATGGGTGCGTTAGGGCAGCGGCTAGGGATTCGCCCGATGCTCAGCCTCAAAGGCGGGACCATCTCACCTCACGGCGCAGTGCGGTCTGCGGTTGCTGGTACTGAGCGACTTATTGTTGCAGCTCAGCGCGCTCAAGAACGTGGAGCAAACCAGTTTGCTGTGCAGCATTGTGTTGCCCCGGATCAGGCAGATGACCTCGCTCAGGAATTGCGTGACGTACTAGGTGTGGACGTTGTCGTGGCGCCGCTGTCCACTGTGCTTGCAGCGCACACAGGTATTGGTACGTTGGCCGTTGTGTGGGCTCGGACAACGACATCGGCTGGTTGATTGCGCACGAAGCTCTGGCTCAGTGCGCGGAGTCTCGTTGTCCCCAGGAGTAAGGCTTGAGGGTTATCCACCTTTAGGCTGATCACAACAGCCTTCGCGACAGCACCACTGTGCACCTATCCGTACCCTCACACGGGTGACCACCACTGACAACACCCATTCTGATCCCGCAACAAGTCATGATGATGCGCTTCCACGCCCAGCGCTCACTTCAGCTCGTGAGTCCGTTTTCGCTGCTTATACTGCAGCGCACGGGCATCCACTTGAACACGATGGTCTTGTAGCCCGTCATCGCCGAACCCACCGATGGGTGCTGTCTGCTCGTGCGGCAAGCATCGTCATCACAGTGGCGCTCGCGTTGTTCCTCGGGTACCAACTCCTCACCTATCAGGACGCCACAACACCTTTGACGGGTGCAGTCCTCACAGATAACCAAGAAGAGGATTTCGCCGCTGACCCCGCCGCTGACCCCGCTGCTGCGCCTGACGCGCAACAGGAAACGGCGCCAGCGACTGTGCCTAGCGGCGGCAACGCTGAGGTGGGGGCCGCATCGGAAATAGTCATTCATGTGGCAGGCGAGGTCAAGAAGCCCGGCCTATATTCGCTCCCTGAACAGTCCCGTGTCGCAGATGCCATTGAGGCTGCCGGTGGGGTGACGAAAAAAGCTGACATCGAGGCGCATAACCTTGCCCGTACGCTCACCGATGGTGAGCAGATCCTTGTTCCACAACCTGGTGAAACACTGCCCGCCACAACAACAGGAAACCCACCGGCACATACGAACGAGCAAGCGCCAACCGCACCTATCAACATCAATACTGCGAGCGCACAGGAGTTACAGGCGCTCCCGGGGATTGGGCCTGCCTTGGCGGGGCGGATTGTTGCGCATCGTGATGCGCATGGTCCGTTTACCTCCCCTGATGGGTTGGATGCGGTGAGTGGGATAGGGCCAGCGATTATGGCTAATGTTGCTGACTTGATTACCACGTAACCGGCGATGAAAGTTATTGACTACCGCCTTGTTCCGGTAGCGGGTGTTCCATGGATCGCAGCGATTATCACGCTGAACCACCGTGATGTGTTGCTGCCGGGGGTTCTGGTGGTTGCCTGTGTGGCTGTGGTTTGTGCCGTGGTGATGGTGTGTGTTCTGCGGCGTTGGGGGAGTGTTTCTCCTCGGGTGTCTCGCCGTGTGTTGGCTGCCTGTGTGGGTGTGGCGGTGACCGCGGTGTGCACGATGCTGGTTTTGGCTTCGGCGTGGGGCACGATGTATCGCGCGGAGAAGGCGGGGTGGTATGACGCTGCTGCGCAGGAGAGTTCTGTGTGCGCGCAGGGTGTGGTTTTGGGATCATCGCGCCCGACGTCTTCGTCGACACCTCAGCGACCTGTTTGGTACGCCGATCTGAGTGTTCAGCATGTGACAGTGATGGTTTTGTCGCAGGAGCCGTTGGATTTTCGCAGTGTGGTGTCTGTGTGTGGAACGGTGCGTGAGGCGCCCACGCCAAGTCACCGGCATGCTTTTTTTGAAGCGGACAGTGTTGAGGTTCTTCAGGTCCCCTCGGGGACGGCGGCGTGGGCGAACTCGTTGCGGGCGGCGACGCTGACGGCGGTCGCGGATATGAGTGATCAGGCGCGAGGGTTGGTGCCAGGCACTGCGATTGGTGACACGTCGTTGATGTCTGATGAACTTGACGCGGCCATGAAGGTGACGGGCTTAACTCATATCACTGCAGTGTCGGGTTCGCATTTTGCTCTGATTTTCACGTGTGCGCTCCTTGTGCTTCGGAGCACACCGGTGTGGTTGAGGGGGCTTCTTGCTGGCTTAGTCATGGTTGTGTTTGTGGTGCTTGTGCAACCTCAACCCAGTGTGATGCGGGCAGCGGCAATGGCAGGTATTACCGTGTTGGCGTTGTTGTTGCGTCGCCCTCATCAGGGGATGACAGCGTTGTCCTGGGCGGTGATTGTTTTGCTGATTGCGGACCCTCAGTTAGCAGTACATTACGGTTTTGTGTTGTCCGTTGTTGCTACTGCGGGGCTCATTGTGGGAACGCGCCCGTTGGCGGTGTGGCTGCACCGCCCGCAACGTCCACGGCGTTGGATGCCTTACGGGTTGGCTGCGTTTCTTGCTGTTCCTCTTGCTGCCTGGATTGCGTGTACACCGATTCTTATTCTGTTGGAACCGTCGGTGTCGTTGTACAGCGTGCCGGCGAACGCTGTGGCGACCCTAGCTTTAGCTCCTGCGACGCTGTGTGCTGTTGCCGGCACACTGTTGTCGACGGTTGCGCCGGGTATAGCGATGCTGTTTTTTCATGCTGCCAGTGGTGCCACGTGGTGGATCGCGATGGTTGCACAAACGTTTGCGGCGTGGCCTTCGGCTACTGTGCCGTGGCTTGAGGGCATTGGCGGGGCTGTTGCTGTGGGGGCCGTCTTGGTGGTCGTGGTGGGGGTTCTCAGCGGCGGTGGGAGGCGGGTGGTGCAGCATCTGGTGTCGTTGCGGCAACGGGCCCGGTCCACCTGGTTAGTGTCAACGACTCGGCTGATGGATTTTCCTGTTTTTCCTCCGCGTTCCGCAGCCCCACTCATGAAACCCTCCACAGCCCTCATCCGGGTGATTGGGGTTCTTGTTGTCGCAATCGTTATTGTCGTGGTTCGCCCTGCGTGGCTTTCTACAGTGTTGGATCCTCCTGACGGTGCCTGGGTTGTTGCCGCCTGCGATGTGGGGCAAGGGGATGCTTTTTTGGTTCAAGATTCTACTGGGCACACGGTCATGGTTGATGTGGGTCCACCTGGCCAGTCCGTGACGTCGTGTCTTGATGATCTGGGGGTTACCCGCATTTCTACGTTGGTGTTGTCTCACGCCCACGAAGACCATGTGGGAGCGCTTGAAGAGGTTGCGCAGCATGTGCCTATTGATCACCTCATTGTGTCTTACCGTTATGGTGCGTGGTCCGGTGAGCATGTGGACCAGGTGGCTCGGGTGGCCCAGTTCCACCAGACGAAAGTCAGCTATGACTATGCCGGGGTTTCACGGCAGCTCACTGACACATTGACCTACGACGCGTTATGGCCCGCCGTACCGGCCAGTACAACCCCCTCGGTGGTGCGGGGAGACAAACAAGGCCAAGACACCAGGAATGATGACTCACTAGCCATCCATCTCACGCTGACGAGTGGTGAGCACACACTAGGTGTGACGTTTCTTGGAGATGTAGAACACGATGCTCAGGAGCGACTAGCCAACACTCTGACCGCCGAGGGGGCCGTGCGCATCAGCCAGGCATCTACACGCATCGTGAAAATGTCGCACCACGGATCTGCAAGCCAAAGTCAACTACTAGCGGACGTGCTTAACCCAGATGCTGTACTCATTGGGGTGGGGCGCGGAAATACCTATGGACACCCCCACAAAGATGCTTTGGCGATGTACCAACCCGCAGTGCCCTTGCGGACGGACACGTGCCACAACTTTGAGATCAGTGCAGTGGGCGACGAGCTGGTGGTCCACGGGTGCGCGGTGCAACAGGGAGGAAGATAGTTGGAATCAACGGGAGAACCATGACACGCTTAGCCGTATGGCCACCAGAACATCACGCACCACAGCCACCTGGGACACAGTTGACCTTGCGCCCATCGTGTTGGTCCAAGGAGCTGAAGGCTTACTGGTTGACCGTGCACTAGAAACCCTCCTGCGAAAAGCCCAAGCCGCAGACCCAGGCGTCGAACGCACAACGCTGACAGCAGCCACCTACCAAGCGCAAATGCTCCAAGTCCTCACTAGTCCGTCACTCTTTGACGAGGCGCGCCTCGTCATCATCGATAACTGTGAAGCGACCAGCGACGCCCTCATCGCAGACATCCCCCAGTACCTCAAACAACCAGCATCCGATGTCTGGCTCGTCCTTGCCCACCGCGGTGGTGTGCGCGGCAAAAAGATGCTCGACGCCCTCAAAGCAGCGGGCGTTCCCACCGTGCAATGTGACCCCTTAAAAAAAGACACCGACAAAGTGTCATTCGCATCAGCAGAATTCCAACGCGCAGGGCGACGAGCAACGACCGACGCTGTGCGAGCACTCGTCGGAGCCCTCGGCGCCGACACCCGCGAACTAGCAGCCGCATGCCAACAACTCGTCAGTGACACCCAAGGGACCATCACTGACACAGTCGTGGAACGCTACTACGGGGGACGCGTCGAAGCGACAGGGTTCAAAGTCGCAGACGCAGCAGCAGCAGGTAACACCGCAGAAGCCATGACCCTCCTGCGCCACGCCCTGGCAACCGGAGCTGATCCTGTCCCACTCGTTGCAGCGCTCGCCATGAAACTGCGAGCACTAGCCAAAGTCGCAGGAATGCGATCTGGGCGGACCGCAAAAGACACGGCAATGGCACCATGGCAAATCGACAGGGCCCGCAAAGAACTCGTGCGCTGGCGACCCGATGCGCTCGCAGAAGCCATCATTGCTGTTGCGGAAGCGGATCATCAGGTGAAAGGTGCCGGCCGAGACCCGGTGTTTGCCGTTGAACGTGCTGTGCGAGTGATTGCTGAGTGCGCGAACCAAGAGCGCTAACTTGACTCGTTAGTGAAGAGAGTCCTGCCTTTGTTGATGTGACAAAGGTGGGACTCTTTTGTGTTTCTGGGGTTGACAGAAGCAACAGTAGTTTCGTAGGTTAGTTACATGAGTAATGAACCAGTGAGGTGATGAGGTGTTCGATGATTCAAAACCCATCTTCCAGCAAATCGCAGACACCATCGCGAACGACATCGTGCGTGGAACCTACAACGAAGAAGACCACTTGCCGTCAACCAACGAATTGGCAGTGTTCTACCGGATCAACCCAGCCACAGCCGCAAAAGGACTCAACCTCCTTGTTGACCAAGGCATCGCGTACAAAAAACGAGGCATTGGCATGTTTGTTGCCCCAGGCGCGCGCAGAGTGCTGCATGACAGGAAAAAGAACGAATTGATTGCCACGAACGTCCAGCAGCTTGTCCACGATGCCCACGCCCTCGGTATTGACCTTGAGGCACTCATCACCCTGATAACACAGGAGTACCCACATGACTGACAACGCCATCAATCTCAGCGGTGTAACACGTCGTTTCGGCTCTGTCACCGCTCTTGACGAGGTAACAACATCCATAAAGACTGGGCAAATCTGTGGTCTCCTCGGTTCCAACGGAGCCGGAAAAACAACCCTCATGTCCCTCATTGCCGGGCACGACCAGCCCACTGACGGCCGAGTGGAAGTGCACGGAAAACGACCTTTCGAGTCAGCCGCAGTTGCTGCGCAGACGTGTTTCATCCGCGACAACCAGCGCTACCCCGATGACTATAAACTCACCCATGCACTACGGATCGCTCCAGCCTTCCACCCCCACTGGGATAGTGACTATGCACAGGAACTAGCAGAGAACTTCCGGCTACCAACCAAAACGGACACAAAGAAGTTTTCACGAGGTCAACTCTCTGCACTAGCCATCACCATGACGCTGGCTTCACGCGCACCCATCACCATCTTCGATGAACCGTATCTAGGGCTCGATGTCTCAGCGCGGCACAAGTTCTACGAAGTCCTCATTGAGGACTACACACGTCACCCGCGAACCATTGTTCTGTCCACACACCTTGTTGGGGAGATGCAATCTATCTTTGACCATGTCATCGTTCTGCACCACGGAAAAGTGCACCTAGACGCCGCCGCAGATGACTTACAAAGTCTTGGGTATGAAGTGTCTGGGCGCGCTGAAACCGTGCGCACGTGGGCAGATGAGAACGCGGCAATGACGGTACGGGCTGTTGGCTCGTTGGCCACAGCAACTTTTGCCGGCCCAGTGCCATCATCTGTTCCAGCTGGTCTTGATGTTCGCGATCTCCCACTCCACGACCTCGTGGCAGCTATCGGAGACAATCAACAAGGAGTGAAATCATGATCCGCAGCCTGGCTGTAACCCGCCTACACCTCAACAAACGCGAAATGGTTTTCGGCGTTCCATTTTTTGTGTACCTCAGTGTTGTTGCTGTGTCGATGATCGTCGCCATTGCCATGGCACGGTTCGGGCTGGATATGGACTCACCTGAGGTCATCCAAGGGTTTCGTAATAATGGCGGTGCCGTATGGAGCATCACCGGTTTCTTTGTCTATCTCGGAGTGCAAGCCGTCGCGACGACCTTCCCTTTCGGAATGTCCATGGGCACCACCCGCCGGGCGTACAGCGCAGGAACAGCCCTGTATTTCGGTGTGCAGAGCATCTATGCAGGACTGATTGCCGTAACCTTGTGCAGCATCGAAAAACTAACAAACCAATGGTTTGTTGGAGCGTATGTTTTTGATGTCGCGATCTTCGGAACGGACAACTACCTGCGCGTGGGATTGCTGACAGCAACAATCACTTTTGTAGCCCTCAGCATAGGTGGCGCCTTCGGTTCGCTGTTTGTTAAAGCTGGATCAAAAGGCCCGATTATTGGAGCGATTGTGCTGGTTTTTGTTCTCGTCGCGGGAGTGGCTTTAGCTGCACCAGCGATCCCAGAGTGGATCGCAGATGCAACATGGGTGAGTGGTGTGGTGGGCGGAGTGTTGGTGGGAGCGATAGCCTTAGCCGCCCAGTACTTTGCTTTGCGCCGCGCATCAGTGCGCTAACTGAAAACGGCTCCACCCGACTTGCATGTGCGTTGAGAAGCATCCGCGTAATACACCAATGGCGCTGCCCCGAGACACGGGAGCGGCGCCATTGTTATGTGTTAAGCATTCACAGCGAACTGTGAATCAGAGTGAATCCACGGCCCGGGCAAGAGCCGACTTGCGGTTCGCTGCCTGGTTCTTGTGGAGAACACCCTTGGAAACTGCCTTGTCAAGCTTGCGAGTAGCGGCACGGAGAGCAGTGGTTGCTGCTTCCTTGTCGCCAGCAGCAACAGCGTCACGAACGGAACGTACGTATGTCCGAACCTCGGACCGTACGGCCTTGTTACGAAGGCGAGCCTTCTCGTTGGTGCGGATGCGCTTGATCTGGGACTTGATGTTTGCCACGTTAGGACTTTCTTTTGTTCACCTTGTGGTGAGCTGACAGGTCGTAGAAGGCTTTTCCAGCACCGGGACTGGGGTGGGGAACCCGTGGTGAGGTACTGGAACGATGCCCGCCGACCTTGACGGACATGCAACTGATAATGCTACCAACCATTTCAGCCAAGTCCAATGGAGACCTGGCGTATAGAGGGGCATGTTTCGCGTGACTTTGCGCACGGACAGTGGCCATAGACGTGTGAGTTAGAACCGCCGTGTCGCTGCGATGACCTGGTCAAAAAGACCGCGGGGCAGGACTGCGCCTTCCCGGCGAACTGACGATGGGTTGACGCGGATAATGCGATCTACTCGTACTTCACTGGGGCGGCCCTGTGAATCCCAAGGACCTGAGCCAATTTCTACCCAGTTTGACGCCATACGTTGATCTCTGTCGCGTGAGCTCAGCATGAGCCCAAGGAGCCACTGATCATCGCGCCCCACGAGAAGTACAGGTCGGTCTTTGCCTTGCGTGTGGTCTTCTTCGAACGGGACCCAGGCCCAAACTATTTCACCGGGGTCAGCGTTGCCATCAATGTGTGGATCGTAGGTAGCAGTAAAGCTGCCTGTGTAGTCGCCGGGGTATTGGCCGGCCCTTCGTGGTGCGTCAGAGTGGGGGAGTGTCGCCGGTGTTGACTGGCGAGGAGACTGTTGATTGGGCTGAGGGGTGTGTGGTGGTCGTGATGCGCGTGGGCGCAGAGCGCGAAAAAGCGCAGCGCCGATGCGTCGCCAGGGGAAAGAAGACATAGCAGAACCGTAGCGGCCTCGGTGAGTTATGGTAAGTGGCCTGCTTCATAGCCACACGATTCATCTTGTCAGGCCAAACATGGAAGAATGATCCCCGTGACTCCCATCCCTTCGGCAGCCAGCCAAGCTCGCATCCAGCCCGCGGCGACCTCCCCTGAACTGTTGCGCAATTTTTGTATCATCGCGCACATCGACCACGGTAAGTCGACCCTCGCCGACCGCATGCTCCAACTGACCGGTGTGGTGGATGCGCGCTCAATGCGCGCTCAATACCTTGACCGTATGGACATCGAACGTGAACGCGGTATCACGATCAAGTCCCAGGCTGTGCGCATGCCATGGGAAGTTGAGGGCACTCCGTACGCGCTCAATATGATTGACACTCCAGGGCACGTTGACTTCACGTATGAAGTTTCTCGCTCTCTTGCGGCCTGTGAAGGTGCCGTGTTGTTGGTTGACGCTGCGCAGGGCATCGAAGCCCAAACGTTGGCGAATTTATACCTCGCAATGGAAAACGAGCTGGAGATCATTCCAGTTCTCAATAAAATTGATCTTCCAGCCGCCCAGCCTGAGAAGTTTGCCGAAGAGATCGCTGGCTTGGTGGGAACCGACCCCGATGACGTTTTACGTGTGTCGGGGAAAACTGGTGAGGGTGTTGAGGTGCTCCTCGACCGGATCGTTCAGGCCATTCCCAACCCTGTTGGTGACGCCGAGGCACCAGCACGTGCGATGATCTTCGACTCTGTTTACGACTCGTACCGTGGCGTAGTTACCTATGTGCGTGTCATGGACGGCAACCTCAGCCCACGCGAGCGCATTGTCATGATGTCGACAAAGGCGCATCACGAATTGTTGGAAATTGGTGTGTCGTCACCTGAAGCTATCCCAACCAAGGGGCTTGGTGTTGGTGAGGTCGGTTACCTCATCACAGGCGTGAAAGATGTGCGCCAATCCAAAGTTGGTGACACAGTGACCAACGCGAAGAAGCCTGCGGAAAGCGCACTATCTGGGTATTCAGACCCTAAACCGATGGTGTTCTCCGGGCTTTATCCCATTGACGGGTCGGATTACCCAGTATTGCGTGACGCACTGGATAAGTTGAAACTCAACGATGCCGCGTTGAACTATGAGCCGGAAACCTCTGTGGCCTTGGGATTCGGCTTCCGTGTAGGGTACCTCGGTCTCCTTCACCTCGAAATCGTTCGTGAACGCCTAGAACGCGAATTTAACCTTGATCTGATTTCAACGGCCCCTAACGTCATCTACGACGTGCAGTTGGAAGACAAAACATGGATCAACGTAACGAACCCCTCGGAGTTCCCCGGCGGCAAACTGCTAGACATTCAAGAGCCAGTATCAAAAGCGACCATTCTTGCGCCTAGCGAGTACATCGGCGCGATTATGGAACTGTGTCAAGAACGCCGCGGTGAACTTCAGGGTATGGACTACCTGTCAGCGGACCGTGTTGAAATGCGCTACATCCTCCCTCTTGCTGACATCGTTTTTGACTTCTTTGATGCGTTGAAGTCCCGTACTCGTGGTTATGCCTCACTGGACTATGACGTGACAGGCAGCCAATCGGCGGAACTCGTGAAGGTTGACATCCTTCTTCAAGGAGAGCGGGTAGACGCGTTCAGCGCTATTGTCCACAAAGACGCTGCCTATGCCTACGGCGTGAAGATGTGTACAAAACTTAAGGAACTCATCCCGCGCCAACAATACGAAGTGCCCATCCAAGCTGCGATTGGTGCTCGTGTTATTGCTCGAGAAACGATTCGAGCCATGCGTAAAGACGTGCTGGCGAAGTGCTACGGCGGTGACATCTCTCGTAAACGCAAGCTCTTGGAGAAGCAAAAAGAGGGAAAGAAGCGCATGAAGACCATCGGAACTGTTGAAGTACCGAAGGAAGCCTTCATCTCCGCACTGACCTCCGAGCAAGGCGATTCGCGGAAGAAGTAGCAAACCTTATGTCACCTGCTTTACCTGAAGGGGAGGACGCCCCAGCGTCAGGTGAATTGCCACAGTGGACAGCCCACCACGCCCACAGCCGCAACTTTGGTGTGTACATTCACATTCCTTACTGTTCGGTGCGGTGTGGTTACTGTGACTTCAACACCTATACCGCCACTGAACTCGGTGGGGGAGCAAGTCAGCGGAACTTTGCCAACACCGCGTGCCAAGAGATTGACTTGGCAGGTGAGGCGTTACGTCAGGCAGGCTTTCCTGACCGGCAAGTCACTACTGTGTTCTTTGGTGGTGGCACCCCAACGATGCTTCCTGCTGAGGACCTCGTTCGTTTGTTGCACCGGGTGCGCGACGTGTGGGGTTTAGCGCCCGATGCTGAAGTTACCACTGAAGCCAATCCAGACTCAGTGACCCCTGAGTATTTACGTACGTTGGCCGCTGCAGGGTTCACGAGGGTGAGCATCGGCATGCAGTCCTCGGTTCCTCACGTTCTCGCAACGCTGGAACGTACCCATAATCCAGCAAATGTTCCGCACGTCGTGCAGTGGGCGCACGATGCCGGGCTCCAAACGTCTGTGGACCTCATTTATGGAACACCGGGGGAGTCGCTCTCAGACTGGGAAGACTCAGTCAGAACTGCCATTGCCACAGGGGCTCAACACGTTTCTGCCTATGCCCTGGTAGTTGAAGACGGCACAAAAATGGCTGCGCAGGTCCGCCGCGGGCAGATCGCTTTGCCGTCGGCAGATGATCAAGCAGAAAAATACGAACGTGTTGACGAACTTCTGTCTGACGCAGGGTTCGAGTGGTATGAAATCTCCAATTGGTCCCGGCGTAACGAGGTGGGCGAACCCCAACCATGCCGGCACAACCTTGCCTATTGGCGCGGGCACGATTGGTGGGGTGTGGGCCCTGGTGCGCACTCTTATCTCGGTGGTGCACCGTTGGTTAATGGGAAAGTTGAAGAAGGCGAGAAAGCTGGCATTCGTTGGTGGAATGTCAAGCACCCGGTGCGCTATGCTGCCGCACTTGAGCAGGGCAATTCTCCGGCTGCTGGCCGTGAAATCCTCACTGCCGCTGATGCACAGCTGGAACGTGTGATGTTGGGTATTCGTATGCGTGAGGGGTTACCGGTTAGCGCTTTAACGGCCGATGCCCGCCCCCGTGTCGCTCAAATAATTGCTGACGGTCTCGTTGACCCACATGAGGCAGTCCGCGGCACATTAATACTGACAAGGCGTGGACGTCTGCTAGCAGACGCTATTGTTCGCGATCTCACATAGGGCTCTTCACCCCATCATTTGACGTGGATGAGCCGTGAGAAACGTGTGCATTTTTTGAGTGCGCGGGTTATGTTGGCCGTACGTAGCGTCCATCTTAGGAGAGCGCATGACTATGAATAATGACCCCTCGCAAAACCCGTACGGACAGCAGCCATCAGGCAGCGAGCCCACGGGTCCAGCGCAACCGTCAAGCGCCCAACCCGGTGCGCAACAACCCCCATATCCCTACCAGCAGCAGGGATACGGTCAAACAGACCCTAACCAAACTGGCGGTGCTCCACAGGGGCAGCCATACCAGCAACCTGGCTACGGGCAGTCAGGGCCGCAGCAGCCCTATCAGCAAGCCCCCAATGCACAGCCTGGCCCAGGCTACGGTGTGCAGGTTGGCGAAGGCTTCTCGTGGGCGTGGAGCAAATTCACCCAGAACGCAGGGGCCTACATTGGTGGGATCCTCGTCTACGGCGTGATCCTTTTTGTTATCTCGCTCATTTTTGGTTCAGTGGTGGGCCTTGGGGCAGCATCCGGTAGCCCAGACATCTTTGCTGTTGCCTCGTTGGGTGGCTTGTTCTTCTTCGCCCTCGTTGTGGGAGTAGCCGCAATGGTTGCGGGCGTGATGTTTGTCAAAGCTACGCTGCAGGTAGTCAACGGCAAGAAGTTGGCATTCAGCGACTTCTTCGACTTCTCCGGTTTGGGTTCCCCAATTCTGGTTGCTGTTCTCATCGCCGTTGCGAATGCGCTGTTGAGTCCAACCGGTATCGGTTCTCTTGTGGTGAGTTTCTTCGGGATGTTCGCACTGTACTTCGCGATCGACAAGCGCCTTGATGCAACGGAAGCCATCAAAGCGTCAGTCATGCTGGCCTGGAATAACTTCCCAACCGCGATTGTGCTGATGCTCCTCGTGTGGTTGGTCTCCTTTGCTGGCACGCTTCTTCTGTTCGTTGGTTTGCTTGTCGCAGTACCTGTTGGTCTCCTTGCCACAGCGTGGGTATACAAGCGACTCATTGGCGAGTACCCAGCGCCGTAACGCAATAACAAAACTTGCCGGGAACCTCTTAATTTTCCCGGCAAGTTTTGTTGTGTCTACTGCCCGTTTAGTCGCAGGTGTTCAGTATCTTTGCATCATCGGATCACTGCACGAGCTCCCGTGCGCGAGTGCGCTACGAGAATAGAGTATGCAATGACTGAACAGAGCCACGAGTTACCTCCGCATGTTGTGCAAGGGGAGGCTATTCCTCCAGCACACTCGGTCGCCTTAGGGCGTTACCGTGCTCGCTATGCGCTGGCGCGTGCGCACAGCGTGCTTGGTGAGGCAGACGTACAACTGATCAGTCAGGCGAGACGCCGGTATGTTCCGTGGTTTGCTCTGTCTTCACTTGCGTGGGGAGCTCTCGCATTGTGGGCTATCGTTCTGCCGATGCTCAAGACAGATGCTCTATCTGCACACTATTTTGTCATGGGTGCCATTATGCTCGCGATGAACATTCCACGCTGGGTTGCCATCGCATGGTCACAGGCGGAGTACGGGGTCACTGGGCACAATGCCGTGATAGCGGGTTCTTCCGCTGCTTTAGTGACACGTGAGGATGTTCTGCGCCAACCGCTAGCTCTCATTGTGGCGTTTTTTGCCCGTGCAGTTCCCGCTGCCCTCGTTGCCGGACTCGCTTTGGTCAACTTTTTCGACGTCACGTCAAGCGTGCACCAGGAGTCGTCGATCTTTGTCGGTCCGGGGCTCATTATCTATGCTGCATTATTTGGAGCGATTGCTGTCTTGGTGGTCAGTTTGATGTTCGTTCTTAGCCTGCTTGAAGCGCCTGTTCTTTGGCTGGTGACAGCACTTGTGGGTAGGGGGCTCACTCGGGCTGAAGTAGGTAATAAATCCTCCACCCGAACGAGTAGCTGGGGTGAGAAATTTGGCATGATGTTGGAATGCAGCATGCCCGTTATTGCGGCCAGGTTCTCACTGTTTGGGCATGTGAAAGCACATCCCATGGTGATGTTTGCGATGGCAGATCTGCAGCACGGGGATTCTAACGACCCTCAAGCGGCTCAACAGTGACAAAATCAATGAGTTCTTCGACTCTTCCCAGCAGTGAGGGCTCCAAGTCGGTGTAGGACCGCACCGTTCCAAGGATGCGTTGCCAAGCGGCAGCAACATCGGCCTGAGAATTATGGGGCCAACCTAATTCGGCGAGTATGCCGCGTTTCCATTCCACACCACGTTCAATGACGGGCCAAGCTTCTAACCCGAGGCGCTGTGGGCGTACTGCTTGCCACACATCGACGTAAGGGTGTCCTAGGACGAGTACGGCATCTTGCCCCCATTCTTGGGTGACACTTTCCGCGATACGTGATTCTTTACTGCGGGGAACAAGGTGATCAACCAGGACGCCAACGCGTGAATCAGTGGTCGGTGAGAACTCATTCAGTCGGTCATGAAGGTGGTCAACACCGTCAAGCATCTCCACCACAATCCCTTCATGACGCAGGTCCGCACCCCAGACCCTCTCAACAAGTTCGGCGTCGTGACGCCCTTCAACCCAGATACGTGATGGGCGTGCCACGCGTGCACGTTGCGCACCAAGCATTGTTGATCCCGACGCAGTACGTTGAGGGGGGCGGCGCGCGGAGGTTTGTGGCGGCACCAGCGTTACCGGACGGCCGTCGACCCAGAAACCTGGCCCAAGCCGGAAAGATCGTGTGCGTCCTTGCCGGTCTTCGAGGGTAACAATGTGCATACCCCCTGACTTTTCCACGCCGACAACAGCTCCCACCCACCCGGTAGTCACCTCTTCCACCACGAGGTCATGAGCCGCGGGCACCTGGGGAACCTGCGGCGCTGAGGGCGTGTTCTTGCGCTGACCGAGAACATCTTGTCCATATCTATCCCATGTCACGTGGGCAGATTACCGTTCATAGTGGCATCACATGGTGCCGACACCCGGTCAAGGCCACAATCACAACTCACTGTGAACAAAACCCGGTAGAATTGGCACTCACAAACTGCGAGTGCCAAGATGTGAGGGAAGGGAGCCGCCATGCAAGCCGATCAACGCAGGCTGGAAGTGCTCCGCGCGATTGTGGAGGACTACGTCAGCACACGCGAACCCGTGGGGTCCAAACTCATTGCCGAGCGACACGGCTTAGGGGTCTCTCCGGCAACGATCCGCAACGATATGGCCGCGTTAGAAGACGCTGGCCTGATTGCACAACCACACACCTCCGCCGGGCGAATTCCCACAGATCTCGGGTATCGGGTGTTCGTGGACCGTCTTTCAGATGTGAAACCGCTATCGAGTGCTGAACGAAATGCCATCAAGACTTTCCTCGATCGTGCTGTTGACCTCGACGATGTTGTGCATCGGGCAGGGCGCCTTTTGGCGCAGATCACTGGACAGGTCGCTGTGGTCCAGTACCCTTCTCTGCGGAAATCTACGGTGCGTCACCTTGAACTTGTCCGCCTCCACCCATCACGGGTGTTGATGGTGGTCATTACAGACACTGGCCGAGTAGAACAGCGACACCTCGACATTGACCCAACGGTCACTGATGAGGCTTTGGTGACACTGCGGGCAACGTTGAATGACACTGCGGTAGGGCAACGTCAACCACATGTTGGTGAACGATTGCGTGCAGCAGCACACCTGTTCAGCGGTGATAGTTTTGATGTCTACAGCCAACTCGTGGATCTACTGACAGCGACGCTGGATGAAGAAAACGAGGACCGTCTCGTTCTGGCTGGAACCTCAAACCTTACTCGTAACGGTGTTGTCATTACTCAACTACGCCCGGTACTTGAAGCTCTCGAAGAGCAAGTTGTCCTGTTGAAACTTCTCTCAGAGATCGCAGACGATCATGGCGCAGTGACTGTGCGCATCGGCCGAGAAACGCGGCTTGATGGGCTCC
This sequence comes from Jonesia quinghaiensis DSM 15701, assembly GCF_000423205.1. GTDB lineage: Bacteria > Actinomycetota > Actinomycetes > Actinomycetales > Cellulomonadaceae > Jonesia > Jonesia quinghaiensis. The sequence goes on along the minus strand of NZ_AUHN01000010.1, from coordinate 103,585 downwards.
GTGAAACCTCCGTCATCACAAGCCACTATGGGTCTTCGACTGAGTCACTTGGTGCACTCGGGTCGATTGGACCAACGGGTATGGACTACCCAGGGACCATCGCAGCAGTGAGGGCTGTTGCCCGCTACTTGTCGCGGATTTTGTCCCACTGACCGCCCCGCCCTGCCCCAACCACAAGGAAGCACAGAGAGCACACGTGAACGACTACTACGCAACACTTGGCGTCGACCGCGGCGCAAGCGCTGACGACATCAAAAAGGCCTACCGTAAGATGGCCCGGAAACTCCACCCTGATGTGGCTGGCCCCGGTGCTGAGGACGAGTTCAAAGATGTGCAGCGCGCCTACGATGTGTTGTCCCACCCAGAAAAGCGTCAGCAATACGATCTTGGTGTGGATCCGACAGCTCCTGGTGGAGGTGGCGGAGGGGCCGGAAACTTTGGTTTCCAGGACATCTTTGAAACGTTCTTCGGTGGCGGTAGCGCCCAGCGTGGCCCGGTTCCTCGCACCCGCCGAGGGCAAGACGCATTACTGCGGTTGGATATTGATCTCAAGGACGCCGCATTTGGTGTCAAGCGTGATATTGAGGTGGACACTGCCGTTGTGTGTGGGACCTGCGATGGCACCTGTTGCTCGCCAGGTACGTCACCAACGACGTGTTCAGTGTGCCACGGTACTGGCTCTGTTCAGCGCGTAGCCCGGTCGTTCCTGGGCCAGGTGATGACCACTGCGCCGTGTGCTGCGTGCCAAGGGTTCGGTACAACAATTGCCACACCCTGTTCCGAATGTGCAGGTGAAGGGCGAGTTCGCTCACGTCGAACCATTTCGGTGGATGTTCCCGCTGGTGTGGAAAACGGTGTGCGAATGAAGCTGTCAGGTCAAGGCGAAGTTGGCCCTGGTGGTGGCCCCGCTGGTGACTTGTACTTCGAAATCCGAGAGCGCAAACACCCAGTCTTTACTCGGCGTGACGATGACATTCACTGCACCATTGAAGTGCCGATGACCGCAGCAGCGTTGGGCACTGTGTTGAGTTTAGAAACTCTTGACGGCGAACGCGAAGTTGATCTGGAACCAGGTACACAGCCGGGGCAGATTGTCACAGTTCGTGGTCTAGGTGTCGGTCACCTCCACGGAAGCGGCCGTGGTGACCTAAACATCCACATTGATGTCACAGTTCCTGTAGGCCTCGACGAAGCACAAGCTGAGTTGCTTCAGCAATTTGCTCAGCTACGTGGCGAAGAACGTCCCGCGGGCCGCGTGTCGTCCAGTAACCATGGAGTGTTTTCCAAACTGCGTGAAAAGTTCTCTGGTCGCTGATTGATGAGTGCACCGGTCTTCTTCCTAGAATCTTCGCGTCTCATTGAGTTCACTGTGGGCGACGTTTTCACTCTCGATGGTGCTGAAGGTCGGCACGCTGGTGTTGTGCAGCGCCGAGGCGCTGGCGAAATTATCGACATTGTCGATGGGCATGGTGTGCGTTTAACCTGCGTGATTGAGGCTGTATCAGGTGAGAACCTGTCACTTCAGGTCACTCAGATTAACCATGAACCTGAACCCGCATTCAGCCTTGTCTTGGTGCAGGCGCTGGCAAAGGGTGATCGTGACGAGTTAGCTATTGAAGCAGCAACAGAACTTGGTGTTGATGCCGTCATTCCATGGCAAGCAGACCGGTCCATCGTGGTGTGGCGTGGGCCGCGTGCAGCTAAGTCACATGCTCGGTGGCAAACAACAGTTCGTGCTGCGACAAAGCAAGCGCGCCGTGCCCGTCTTCCGCAGGTTGAGCAACCAGTGTCATCGTCAGCGTTGGTGTCGCGTATCGCTGCGACAACTGCTGCTGGGGGTGTGGCACTCATCTTGCACGAACAAGCCACTCAAGGGCTGGTAGACATCGATGCGATTGCTGGATTGCAGCACAGGGACGAGTCGGTTGCTCAGCCAGAGGTGCTGGTGATAGTTGGTCCTGAGGGAGGCATCAGTGATGCTGAACGAGATGCTTTTGTTCAGGCCGGCGGAACGTTGACGTTACTGGGCCCACACGTCCTGCGGACATCTACTGCCGGTCCCGCTGCCATAGCAGTGCTGAGCGCCATGGCGCGGCGTTGGTAGGCGATACCAAGGAACCACTGCGTATGCCGCCACGACCACGACGCGAAATCGCGCTAGGCTGATGGGTATGACAGCTACGAGTAACCAGCACAGTGACTGCTTGTTTTGTTCGATCGCTACGGGAAAAATTGACGCTGACATTGTCAAGCAAAACGATGACGTCATTGCGTTTCGCGATATCAATCCACAAGCAGAGATGCATGTTCTTGTCGTGCCCAAAAGGCACTTTGGGGATGTCGTTCACGTGGCAAAAGCAGAGCCAGAACTTCTCGCGCAGTTGGTGACTTTTGCTGATGAAGTTGCATCTGAACTCGCCGATGGCCAGTTCCGTTTCATCTTCAACTGCGGGCCGAATGCCGGGCAGTCAGTTTTTCACGTTCACGGGCATGTCCTTGGCGGGCAGCGGCTAGGGTGGACGCCAGCATAAATGATCTTCGGTCGTGGTAATTCCTCAGATAGACTGCGACTGCTTAACCCACTTTTGGAGCGAAAAACACCTCTATGACCACACCGCCTCCTCACCGCGCGGCCGATCAACTTGATGTTGAACACCGGGTTGTTGTTCCATCACACGTGTCGATGTCGATGCTTCTTGGGCCTGCCGACACTGTGCTTCGAGCGATTGAGCAAGGGTTCGGTCCGGTGGTTTTTCATGTTCGCGGTAATTCTGTGTCACTGCGTGGGCCCGCTGCTGATGTTGCCCTTGCCTCGCGGCTCATTGATGAGCTGGTGCTAGTTGTTGAGCAAGGTACGCCTTTGACACCGGACATTGTCACGCGCTCAATTGCGATGCTCACTGCGGCAACTAATCACCGACCAGCCGATGTGTTGGCGTTCAACATTTTGACGTCAAAGGGTAGGGCGGTTCGCCCCAAAACACTGGGGCAGAAGCAATATGTTGACGCTATTGACTCCAACTCGATTACTTTCGGAATCGGACCGGCGGGCACCGGCAAGACTTATTTGGCTGTTGCAAAAGCTGTTTCGGCTTTGCAAGCGAAACAGGTCACGAGAATCATTTTGACGCGCCCCGCTGTTGAGGCGGGGGAGCGTCTAGGTTTTTTGCCTGGCGGATTGACGGAGAAGATCGATCCTTACGTGCGTCCTTTGTATGATGCGTTGCGCGACATGATCGATCCTGACGCTATTACTCGGTTGATCGAGTCGGGCACCATCGAGGTCGCGCCGCTGGCGTACATGCGTGGTCGCACTCTCAACGATGCGTTCATCATCTTGGATGAAGCTCAGAACACGACACGTGAACAAATGAAGATGTTCCTCACGCGCTTGGGGAATCATTCGAAAATGGTTATCACAGGTGACGTCACGCAAACGGATCTCCCGTCTGGGGTGGCTTCTGGGCTGCGAATCGTTCAAGATATCGTCACAGGTGTAGACGACATCGAGTTCGTGTACTTAGCATCTGGCGACGTCGTTCGTCACCGTCTTGTCAGTGACATCATTGATGCTTATGCACGCTGGGACACAACCCAGAATCACCATCGTGGATCAGGGGCGCCACGTTCAATTCCCCGCAGCACACAGGAGGGCTCCTAAGTGAGCATTGAGGTCAATAACGAATCTGACGTCTCTATCGACGAGGCGGAGTTCGCAGCCTTAGCGAAGTACGTGTTCGAAGCGATGCACATTCACCCACGCACCGAACTATCCATCATGTTCGTGGACCCAGACACGATCTCTGAACTTCACGTGCAGTGGATGGACATTCCTGGACCAACTGATGTGTTGTCGTTTCCTATGGATGAGTTGCGGCCGGGATCAGTGGAGAATCCCGCGGACGAGGGCATCCTTGGCGACATTGTGATCTGCCCTGACGTCGCAGCAGAGCAGGCGGTTCAGGCCGGGCACTCACACATCGAAGAGATGCTCCTCCTTGCCACACACGGCATCTTGCACCTCCTGGGTTACGATCACGCCGAGCCTCAAGAAGAACGCGAAATGTTCTCCCTGCAACGTCATCTTCTCCTCACATTCTTAGCGAGTAGATAACTCACGATGCATCTCCTTGACGGTGCCCCAGTTGCTCTGCTGGTCATTTTTGCTCTGGCCGGTTTAATCCTTGCTGCGTTGCTTTCTGCTTCGGAGGCTGCGCTTCACCGTATTACGCGTTCCACAGTCGCCCAGTTGGTGGCTGACCGCCCAGTGCCGGGCAACCGTATCCAGCGCCTGACGCAGGATGCAGAGCGCACCGTGCACGCACTATCGTTCATGCGCATTGCTGCTGAAATGATAGCTACCGCGTGCATCACGGTCTCTATTGCTGCGGTTCTTGATGAGTGGTGGCTTGTGGTCTTGATAGCTGCCGCTTTATCAACGTTGATTTCTCTGGTGCTCATCCGTATGAGCCCTCGACGGTTGGGAAGCCGGCGCCCAGATGTTGTTCTTGGGGCTCTCTCTGGGTTGTTAACGGTTGTTGCTGCACTGACTCAGTGGGCGATTTCGCCCACCCCACACCTGGAAGAGCGCGGCGGTGAAGATGATGAACAACAGTTGCGAGAGCTTGTAGACAGGGTTGACGAGTCCCGTGCGATCGAGGACGAAGACCGTGACATGTTGCGTTCCGTTATTGAATTGCATGAAACCACAGCACGAGCTGTGATGGTGCCGCGTACCGATATGGTCACCATTGACGCTGCTACACCACTGCTTAAAGCACAACGGTTATTTGTCCGTTCGGGCTTTTCACGCATCCCCGTGGTGGGTGCTTCGACGGATGATGTACTAGGTGTGTTGTTCTTCAAAGACACCGCTAGGGTGCTGCTGAACTCCTCAGATCCTCATTCGCGAACAGCGTTTGATCTGATGCGACCCATAGCATTTTTCCCAGAGTCAAAAAACGCGGCAGATCTCTTGAGGGACATGCAAGAGTCGGCGCAACATATCTCAATGATTGTCGACGAATATGGTGGAATTGCTGGGCTCGTGACGATCGAGGATATCGTCGAAGAGATCGTTGGAGATCTCACTGACGAGCACGATGTTGCCCCACAGGAAACTGAACTGACACAAGACGGTGCGCTACGGGTGCCAGCCCGAATGACGCTCGACGAACTTGGTGACCTGTGTGATCGACGCTTAGAAGACCCCGATGTTGATACGATCGCTGGTCTTTTTGCTAAAGGTCTGGGCATGATTCCCATTGCAGGTTCTCACACGACTATTCTCGATCTTGAAATCACCGCTGACACGTTCCATGGGCGCAGAAAACAACTTGCTACCGTGCTAGTGCGCGATCTTGCGGCACAGACTATGCCAGACCACGCCGACGCATCGTTGAGCGCGACACACGACTCCAAGGAGAGCACACTATGACCACCTCACCTCAACAGCCAGAACACCGTTCAGGTTTCGCGTGCCTTGTCGGGCGGCCCAACGCTGGAAAATCGACCTTGACGAATGCCTTAGTGGGGCAGAAAATCGCCATCACCACGAGCAAACCGCAAACTACCCGCCACACTATTCGCGGGATCGTGCACCGGCCTGACGCTCAACTCATCTTGGTGGACACCCCTGGGCTTCACCGCCCACGTACACTCCTTGGTGAGCGACTCAACGACCTTGTGCAGTCCACCCTCAGTGAAGTTGACGTCATCGTGTTCTGCCTGCCAGCAGACCAAAAAGTTGGACCAGGGGACCGCTTCATCACTGCTCAGCTGGAGAAACTCAATGAGCGCCGCGTGAAGACGCCGGTCATCGCCGCTGTGACAAAAGCAGACCTCGTGTCGAAAGAAGCGCTAGCGCAACATCTGCTTGACGTCTCAACGCTCATGGAGTTTCAAGAAATCATTCCAGTATCGGCGGTCGGCGGTTACCAGGTCACAGAATTGACTGACCTGTTGGTGTCATATATGCCTGAGGGTGGAGAGTTCTATCTTGACGGTGAGCTAACTGATGAACCCGAATCGGTCATGATCGCTGAGCTTGTTCGCGAAGCCGCGATTGAAGGAGTTCGCGATGAGTTGCCGCACTCGTTAGCGGTCATCGTTGAGGAAATGATCGAAGAGGAACGTCAAGGCAAGCCCTATCTGACCATCCACGCCTCGATTTTCGTCGAGCGTGATTCCCAAAAGGGGATCATTATCGGTAAACAGGGCACTCGACTACGCAAGGTGGGTAGTCAAGCCCGTGTGGGAATCGAAGCACTCTTGGGTTGCCGTGTGTATCTTGATCTACGAGTCAAAGTGGCAAAGGACTGGCAACGCGATCCAAAGCTGCTGCACAAACTAGGTTTCTGAGGCGCACAGTCCGCACAACCAGCGTCACGACCTCGATCCAGCACTCTGAACGAAGGCAGGAACACTGATGAGTACACCCGGACTAACCGCCGAAATGACCTCGGCCGAGCCGCGGAGGCTCAAAGAGTCATTCGCCTCAATACCTGAAAGTGACTATGTCAGAGACGCGGTGGCAGTTGTCACCTTGGGTCTTTCGCTCGCTGCGCCGCTTCTGGCCCGCCAGGATGGGTCACACACAGGCGGTGAAATGCCAGCGTTCCTGCTCGCTGTGGTCGTTTCCTTCCTGGTGTTGACACTGCCGTATCTCGCTCGGTTAGGCGTGCTACCTGGTGGTTGGACGGTCGCCACAACGAGGATCGTGCGCAGGCTGAGTGCAGTTCCGTTTGTTGGATTTGTCGTGTGGGCTGTTATTGACGCCCTCCTTGTTGATGAGTTAACTCTCTTTGGTCTTGCTTTCCTCTTCGCAGGAGTGGGAACAGCACTCGCTGCTCAAACTCGTGCCAGTGAGTTGGGGCCGATCGATAAAGACACGGGGCCAACGCAAAATGTCAGGCTAGCCGTGATCATTGCCCTGGGTGGCGTGGTCGCTCTGGGCCTGTTGACTCTCATCGTCAGTGCGATGACTGAGGGAGTGTCTGGTGACATCAAAACAGTGTTCATTCTGGCGTTGGTGATTGCTCTGGCCATTGCGGTTGCACCATTTGTACTTGCTGCAGTGCGTTTTTCAGCTGGTTGGCGTCGTGTCGTTATCGCGGTGGGTGTTTCGTGGCTAGTACTTGCGCATTTCGCTGAACCGGCAACAAATTCACTGCCGTCAGACCTCGCCGTGGACATGATCTTCCCTGGTGGAATTCTGCCCATGTCACTCATATACGGTGTGTTTTTCCTCTTCCTTCCAGCAGTAGCAGCGTTGATTTCCTCCCCAGCTTGGGAACGTCGCACAACTCGCCGTGAAGAGCCTGCAGTGAACATCGAGGAGATTACCGGTCTTCTTGGAGTTCTTGTGTGGTGGGCGGCTGGGTACCTGCTCATTTATGTTCTTGTCTTTACCATTTCTGGCGAGTCTTTGGGACAGGATCAAGGTGCGGGCCAACTGGTCCAAGTAATCGTTGGAGCTGGTGCAGTTCTCGCAGCAGGCGCGCTAGCGCTGCGGTCGCTGCGCGCCAAAGGCGCCGCAGCGCGTCCAGCAATAATCATTGCGCTCGCGGTGAGTTTGATCGGTGGTGTAGTGCTAGCGAATGCATCGCCACAGGGTTGGGGGATGTCACTAGCCCACTTGATGTTCATTCTCGTGTTCCCAGTACTGGGCTTAATCGCGGTATTTGGCCACGCAGGTGCGCGTGAGTACTTCCGCAGTGGCGCTGCCCAGCGTCCGGTAAACGCCGATGCCTACACGTGGTCTGAAAGAATGCTCCCAAGTGTTGCGCCAGCACAACAACCTGAAGCACATGTGGCCACTGCATATAGCACATCACAGGAGCACCCCACCGTTGCCAGCGCGCACCAGCCAACCACTGCGGGGCACGGGACCCAATCGCCTGCTGCGTCAGTGGGGACTAGTTCCCCGTCGCGGCAATCAGCTCACGGAACCCAAGTGATGCCACGTTCATCAGGAACAGATCAAGGAACACCTGTGGACAGTACTGCGGTGATGCGGCCAGTTTCGCCACACTCGCCACCCTCCGTTGATGACAGTCGGCCAAACACTGCCGATACTCAGTCGTTGACCCGTGAAGAGGTGCTTTCGGTGGCTCAGTCTGCACCCGTTGCAGATGCGCATTCCTACACGTGGGAGCAGGCGCAAGACCCTTCAACTGATCCAGTAGTGCTGGCGAGGATTGCGGAGGTCGCCCCTGAACTGCGACCGGCCCTTGCCGCGAACCCGGCAACATACGAGGCTCTTTTGCAGTGGCTCGCAAGTGTCGGTGACCCCGACATTGACGCGGCACTAGCGCGACGAGGAACATCAGCTAAGTAGTTGAACATTGAATGTCATTGAGGGGCGCCAACCAATGGCGTCCCTCAATTTGTATGTAAAACAATGCCGCTCGGTAGGGTATTGCCTGTAGTCTGTTCCGGTCTACCCCACAACAAGGGACATCATGAAACCTGAAGATTACACACTTGAACAAGCGCTCGATCCGACAACACCTGGCGTAACTTTGCAGGACATCGCCATGCACCGGCCTGACCTGCGGCCAGCGATTGCACGCAATCCTTCCACCTACCCAGACTTAGTGACATGGCTAGGGCAGTTGGGCGACCCAGCTGTGAACGAAGCGCTCGCCTCACGCACTTCTACGCCACTTGAGGCGGCACCAGTGCCTCAGCCGCAGCAGCAGGCTGCTGCACCAACTGTTGCTTCCGCTCAGCAGGAAAATCTTCCTCCTGTTCCAATGCCTACCGGTCAGGTTCCTGGTCCAGAATTTGCACCGTCCCCCGAGGCCGCTCCAGGAGATGCTCCTACGAAGAAGAGCCGACGTGGCCTCTGGATTGGCGTGGGTGTTGGTGCACTTGCTGTTGTCGGCGCTGGCGCCTTCGCGCTGAACCACTTCGTGTTCTCCAAGATGGGTGGCGCAGAAAGTCCCGAGGCTGCTGCTCAGCAACTCATGGATGCACTGACCGAGTCCGATGATGTTGCCCTGTATGAATCACTGTCGCCCATCGATCGCGAATACACGGCCGATGTTATGGAGCAGTTCTCTTCACACATTGATGAACAGACGGGCACCGAAGAGTTCGGAGATGACCTCCTCGATCTCTACCGTTCATTCAATCTCACTGCGGACAATGTCACGTTCTCCGTCGAGGAACTCACAGAAGACTACGCCCGAGTGGAACTATCCACTGGTGACTTCACTCTTGACGTTGATGATGCCAAAATGTCAGCAGCGATTAATGAGATTTTCGCTGATGTAGAAAGTTCACCGCTCGGTGACATCATCACTGAAGCTGGCGGACAGTTCCCGTCAACGGACGAGGTTGCTACAGAGCTTGAGACCGCTGCCAAGGATGCTTTCCCGGTTGAGTTCTCCGCACAAGACCTGGTCATTCCTGCTGAAGCGCTGAACTCTGGTCTTGACGGTCTCGAATCTGACTTGGGAGACAACCCATTCGGATCCGATCTGTCCGGTTCAGACACCTCAACTGATCCCTTCGGTAGTGACTCCTCCACAAGCGACCCCAACGACTATGCGATGTCGGAAGAAGACTTCGCTGAGTTGTACAAAGGCATCCTCACCGATGAAGAAATCGCCGAACTCTACGAGTCGCTATACGGGACTGGTTCAGCAGGTTCTGACTTTGGATCTGGTTCTACGTCTGATGACCCGTGGGGAACCGATGACTCCTTTGGATCCGGTCCATCTTCACCACTTGATGGACTCCTTGACAGCCTTGGTAACACCGAAACAGGCCCTCAAGAAGACATAACGTTCGCTTTGATTGCCGTGAAAGAAGGCAATGGCTGGTACATCAGCCCAAGCCTGACCATAGTTGATCTGCAAGGCGCAATGATTGGTGTCGAGGCCGACTTCTCCAAGGTTCCAGAGCCCTCATACGCAGACAGCCCCGAGCAGGCGGCAACAGATCTTGTGGCGTCGGCGTTTGACTCCGTGAAGACCTTTGACTTTGCAGGGTTGTCCTCTCACTACGTCACTGCAGAACGCCGCACTGGTGTGATTCAGCCTGACCTTGGCTTAGCAGACGCGGACTTACAGGAAATCGAAGCTATCTTCAACGAATTCACTGTGTCAGGCGCAGCATTTTCTGTAGATCGTCAAGAAGGCGACACCGCTTACCTGAAACTCGATTCATTGACCATTGACGGACAGGTTGAGGGCACCTCAATTGCATTGGACCTTTCCAGTGAATGTGTTGGTGTGAAAGCTGATGTGATGACAGTCAGCGTATGCATCAAGGACGTACCTGCGTTCGAAGAACTCGGCCTTGATGAACTGCGACTTGTCGCTCGAAAAGAGTCTGAAGGCTGGGCTATCTCCTCAGGTCAGTCATCCGCTGATTCGATGGGAATCCTCGCGTCAAACGTGCTGCGCCTGCAGACCGAAGGAAATCTCACGGATGAGCAGTGGTGGATGGACAACATGGGAGTGTTGACCCAGTACCTCGGCGCTCTGTGATCTGTTGAGTGAAAGTTCAGTTGTCATGCAGTGACCCTGAACTATGTGTGGCCTCTACCTCTTTCAGGTAGAGGCCGCACGTCGTTGTACGGCGGTGTTCGTTCTCTGAAACACCGTAAGCGACTCGGGGGGAGTCGTTGTACAGTGGACAACGTGGACAGCGACATGCAAGTCACCCTTCTTCTTCTGTGCCGCGACGAGGCTTAGAGCCGGTCTCTCGTCGCGGCGGTCGGTGTGTGCCGGCACAGTCCCCGCAGAATAATTTCTGCGTACTCCCCAGACAGAAACTAGGAACATGACTGCACCAGCACAGCGCCCCTCCGGTATGCCTATCCACAAATACGTTCCATTCCGTGATCTCATTTCAGTTGAACTCTCAGACCGGACGTGGCCCGACCGCACGATTACTTCAGCCCCGCGATGGTGCGCGGTTGACCTGCGAGACGGAAACCAAGCACTTATCGAACCGATGAACGCCGATCGCAAACTGCGTATGTTCAAGCTCCTTGTTTCCATGGGGTACAAGGAAATTGAGGTTGGTTTTCCGTCAGCCTCACAGACCGATTTCGATTTTGTTCGCCTCCTCATTGAGGACGGGCACATTCCTGATGACGTGGTTATTCAAGTCCTGACACAGTCGCGGGAACATTTGATTGCCCGCACTTTTGAGTCCTTGCATGGTGCCAAGCAAGCCATTGTTCACCTGTACAACTCGACGTCGATTCTGCAGCGCGACGTGGTGTTCCGCAAAGACGAAGACGGCATTGTTGACATCGCTTTGGAAGGCGCGCGGTTGTGTCGCAAATTCGAAGAGACACTGCCCGAGACAGACATCTTTTACGAATACTCACCTGAGTCGTACACCGGCACTGAACTGGAATTCGCGGTGCGAATCTGCAATGAGGTTCTTGAGGTTCTTGAACCAACACCAGATCGCAAAGTCATCATCAATCTGCCCGCGACGGTAGAAATGGCTACCCCTAATGTGTACGCAGATTCCATCGAGTGGATGAGTCGTCACCTGAATCACCGTGAGAACGTCATTGTGTCTCTGCACCCACATAACGACCGTGGCACGGCAGTTGCGGCCGCAGAGTTGGGTTACCAGGCCGGTGCAGACCGTATCGAAGGGTGTCTCTTTGGTAATGGGGAACGAACCGGGAACGTTGATCTCGTTACCTTGGGCATGAATCTCTTTAGCCAAGGGATCGATCCGCAGATTGATTTCAGTGACATTGATACAATCCGGCGAACCGTTGAACACTGTAACCAAATGCCAGTCCCCGAACGGCACCCCTACGCAGGTGACCTAGTCTTTACCGCGTTCTCAGGGTCACACCAAGATGCCATCAAGAAAGGGCTGGAATCTATGGATTCCCGCGCTGCGCAGGCAGGTTCATCCATTGATGATCTTGTGTGGGCGGTTCCGTACCTGCCCATCGATCCAAAAGATGTTGGCCGTAGTTACGAAGCTGTCATTCGTGTCAATTCCCAGTCGGGTAAGGGCGGAGTGGCGTACTTGTTGAAGAGCGAACATCACCTTGATTTGCCTCGTCGCCTCCAAATTGAATTTTCGCGTGTGGTGCAAAGTGTCACGGACACTCAGGGCACCGAAGTCACCGGAGAAGACATTTGGAAGATTTTCACCGACGAGTATCTGCCTGTCGCGCCAGGGAGCAACCTCGCTCCATGGGGCCGGTTTGCCTTGCTGGGAACGCGGGCTAGCTCCGCTGAGGGCGAAGCGGATTCCTTGGAAATTGACCTCGTGGACAATGGCTCACCTATGACCCTTACCGGGCACGGGAACGGTCCCATTGATGCTTTCGTGAATGCTCTGTCAGCATATGGTGCCCCTGTTGTGGTGTTGGACTATGCAGAACATGCACTAGCTGCTGGTGGTGACGCATCGGCTGCGGCCTATGTGGAATGCAAGGTAGGCGACGAGGTTCTGTTCGGGGTTGGCATTGACCCGTCAATCACCACGGCCTCCTTGAAGGCAATTATCTCCGCAATTAACCGCACCGGGCGCGTACCGGTTGAGGAAGATCGTCGTTGACATTGTGTGAAGGTCTACTCATGGGGGTGCGGCACTGCCGCCCCCATGGGGGACAATAGAACTATGCCCCTTTACCGTGATGATGCACTTGTGCTGCGCGCCCAGAAACTGGGTGAGGCGGATCGTATTATCACGCTCCTCACGCGCGAACATGGCAAGGTGCGGGCTGTAGGAAAAGGCGTCCGGCGTACCGGCTCAAAATTTGGGGCCCGCCTGGAACCGTTCATGCACATTGATATTCAACTCAATGAGGGCCGCACCTTCGACATGGTCACGCAGGTTGACACGATTGGCGCTTACGCAAAAGAAATCTGCGCAGACTATGGCCGCTACACCGCAGCGAGTGCCATCGTGGAAACGGCAGACCGTTTAACAGTCGCGGAACGTGAGCCTGCGGTCCAACAATTTTGGCTTGCTGCCGGGGCATTGCGGGCGTTGTCATTGGGTCACTATCCTGCTGAGCTCGTTCTTGACTCGTACTTGCTGCGCTCTTTTGCAGTGGCCGGCTACGCTCCTTCCTTTGATGTGTGTGCGCAGTGTGGTGCACCTGGACCGCACACCTCGTATGCGGTCGCCTCGGGAGGCGCCGTCTGTGGGGCGTGTCGTCCACCAGGTGCGGCGTCACCTGCACCACAAACGTTCGCGCATATGGCAGCTTTGCTGAGCGGCGACTGGCCGATTGTTTTGGCGTCGCCTGAACGCAGCCAGCGTGAAGCGAGCGGACTGATTGCTGCGTTTACTCAATACCATCTTGAACGCACTATTCGTGCGCTTCGTCTCGTGGAAAGGCCCTGATGTGAGCCCTATTGCTCCTCCACCGCACCCCTCCGGAGAGCGGGTTCCCTCGATCCCGCGCCAATTCGTTCCGCAACATGTGGCGATTGTTATGGATGGTAATGGACGGTGGGCAAATGAGCGTGGCCTTTCGCGCACGGAAGGCCACAAAGCGGGGGAGGCTGCTCTGCTTGATGTCATGGCTGGTGCCATTGAGATCGGTATTCGTCACGTGTCGGTGTATGCGTTTTCCACAGAAAACTGGAAGCGTTCACCAGACGAAGTCCGGTTCCTCATGGGGTTCAATAAAGATGTTCTTCGCCGCCGCCGTGACACTATGAATGAGTGGGGCATAAGGGTTCGGTGGTCTGGTCGGTCGAAGCGACTGTGGCCGTCAGTCATCCGGGAATTACGTGACGCCGAGGAGTTAACGCGCCAAAACACTGTGTGCACGCTCAATATGTGTGTGAATTATGGTGGGCGGGCTGAGATTGCCGATGCGGTGTCTGCTATCGCTGCAGATGTTGCGGCTGGTCGGGTCAAACCGGACCGAATTTCTGAGAAAACTATCGCCCGGTACCTTGATGAACCAGATTTACCTGATGTTGATCTGTTCATTCGGTCATCTGGTGAGCAACGAACATCGAACTTCATGTTGTGGCAATCAGCCTATGCCGAGTTGGTTTTCATGAATGAACTGTGGCCAGATTTCGACCGTCGCTCACTGTGGCGGGCGGTTGAGCAGTATGCGCGGAGGGACCGCCGCTACGGTGGTGCTGTGGATAAACCAAAACCGATCACAACGTCGTGATGTCAGTGCTCAGTCCCGCCAAGGGCTACGGTGCTTGGTGGGGCGAGTCGTTGTGTGGCAGCGCAGAAGACACCGCTGCTGCCGTTTTCCTTCGCTTGCGGCGGTGAACGTAGAGCCCAGTTGCCACGGCAGTAATAGTGATGAGAAGTAGGCTAAGCCCCTGTGGTGACCCTGCAGCCGCTTGTAACGCTGCTGTCCACGCTGCCCACCCGACGAGTGCGTAAATGAGTGCGTGGGCGATGCAGCCGAGTGCCATGGTGGGCAGGTACAGGGCGAAGGGCATCTTGATGAGCCCGGCGCCTGAATTGATCACTGTTTTTGTGCCCGTCATGAAAAATGAGGCAAATACAGCAAGTGGCCCCCATCGTTGGACAGTGAGCACTCCACGTTGTGTGGAGTCGCGGGACATCCATGCTGTGAGTCGCTTCAATCGGGGTGTGCGTGAGTCGGCGCGCTTGACGGCCTGGTGAGCGACGGCGCGTGCTAGCCAGTAGGTGACTTGGGTGCGGACAAAAACTATTCCAAAGAAGAAGAGGAAAAGTTCAAGGAACGGCGCATCGGCTGCGGGTTGAGGCACCTTATTAGGTTACCCTTGCTCGGCCATGTGGGGCCGGTGTGTGACACAACTCCCGTCATGAGAACCAGCCGGGTTCTGGCGATCCCGCATTTAGTGTGGCGTCATGACGAGGCCGGGCGAGCAGCGCACTCTTCGCAGGTGCCAAATAGCTCAATGGTGTGTTCGATTGAGCTGAATCCGTGGGCTCGGCCAACGCGTGTTGCCCAGTCTTCGACTGTTGGGCCATCGATCTCTACCGTTTTTCCGCAGGAACGGCAGACCAGGTGATGGTGGTGTTCTCCGCGTTCACATTGACGGAACAACATTTCACCGTCTTCGGTGCGCAGAACATCTAGTTCGCCCGCGTCGGCTAGGTTTTGTAACGTACGGTAAACGGTCGCTAAGCCTGCGGGTTCACCGCGTTCACGCAGTAGGTCATGGAGTTGTTGTGCGGATTTGAAGTCACTGGTCGCAGCCAGCATGTCGGCGATGGATTGACGCTGACGGGTCATTCTTTGCATTGGTCACTCCTGGTTGTCTGCGTACCTGCAGCAACCAAGTCTACGTCGTCAGGGAGGTCTGGGTGGGGGTCGCGTGCTGTGATGCGCCGTCGCCCAAGAAGTGTATGGATGAGCAGAGCCACAATGTAGGCTGCCACTGCTAGGAGAACAATCGTGGCGCCGGGGGAGAGTGGGTACCAGTAGGTGATGGTCAATCCACTGATGGAAACGATGACGCCGATGCCCATGGCAATAGTCATGGTGCGTTTAAAGGTTGTTGCCAGTAGTTGAGCTGCAGCAACAGGAACGATCATGACTGCAGAGACGAGGAGGAGGCCAACAACGCGCATTGACACGGTGACAGTTAGTGCTGCCACGATGGCTATGGTGAGGTTCGCTGCCCGAACGGGGAGCCCTGATGCTCGAGCGAATTCCTCATCGTTGGAGACTGCGAAGAGCACAGCTCGCAGGCCAATACCTACGAGGAAGATCAGAATTCCCAGGAAGACCGTTAACGCAAGATCGAGTTCAGTGACAGTAGAGATCGAGCCAAACAAGTACCCCATGAGGTTGGCGTTTGTGCCCCCAGCAATGGAAATAAGGACAACTCCGCCCGCAATCCCGGAGTAGAACAACAGGGCTAGGGCTACGTCACCGCTGGTTCGTCCTTTTTCTCGAACATACTCGATAGCGACGGAACCTATGATCGCGGCGAAAATCGCGCCCGGCACGGCAAGGGCGTCACGTTCAACGAGACCCATCGCCGAACCAATGATCCAGCCAAGAGCAACGCCGGTAAGTGCAACGTGCCCTATGCCGTCACCAAGAAGGGATAACCTGCGTTGAACAAGGTAGGTTCCCATAATGGGCGCAGTTAAGCCAACGACAGCCGCTGCGATGAGTGAGCGTTGCATGAGTGGGTCGCTCAGCATGTCCAGCAGAGGGCTCATTGGTCGAATCCAAGTTCTGGGAGTAGTGCGGAACCTTGTTCAACGTACCCTTCGTGTGGGTGAACGTGGTCATGGTCAGGTTCTGCATGGCGGATAGAGGCTCGTGGGGCTGGCCCGTCATGAATGATGCGTCCGTGCCGCAGGACAACGGTTCGAGTGATGAGGCTTTCGAATTCTCCGAGTTCGTGGAGTACCACGATGATTGTGCGCCCTTGGTCAACGAGATCTTTGAGAGTTGCTGCAAATGCTTCTTGGGATGGGTGGTCAACCCCAGCCACTGGTTCATCAAGGATGAGGAGTTCTGGGTTGCGTATGAGTGCCCTGGCAATGAGGACGCGTTGTTGTTGGCCCCCAGATAGCGCGCTGAGTGGCAGGTGTGCGTGATCAGCGAGGTGAACCGATTCAAGTGCAGCGTGTGCTTGAGCTTTAGCGCCGCGCGGGAGCCGAATGGTGCGCCCATGTAGTAGCCCAGAAGCAACGACTTCGCTGGCGGACGCCGTGACCCCAGACTGTGCGGTGATGCGTTGTGGTACGTATCCAATTTTTGCCCATGGGGCGCTTGCCCCAGTGGCTTGCCCAAACAACTCGATGGTTCCCGATGTGACGGGAATGATCGAGGTTAGTGCTCTGATGAGTGTGGACTTACCTGAACCATTTGCCCCAAGTACTGCAACAACTTCGCCGCGGCTGACGGCGAGTGAAACACCGCGCAAGATGTGGCTATTGCCGAGATGCACATGGAGATTGTCCGCAGAAACGATGGGGTATTCGTTCATTATGCGCAGCCGAGTCCAGTCTTCAGTTGGGTGAGGTTGTTCTCCATGATACTGAAGTAGGTTTCCTCAGTGTTCACAAGCCCTTCAATAGGGTCGAGAAGACCTGTGTCGATGCCGAGATCCGCGGCGAGGGTCTCAGCGACTTTCGGCGAAACAAGAGTTTCGAAGAAGATTGTCTTCAAGCCCAGCTCTTCAACTTGTGATCGCACGTTGCGTATTTGGGCTGGGCTTGGTTCAGCCTCTGGGTCGATTCCGCTGATCGCGAGTTGATTGAAGTTGTATTCATGTGCGAGGTAACCAAACGCCGCGTGGGTAACGACAACAGTGTCATGTTGGCAGGTGGCAAGTTCAGTGGAATATTGCTGATCAAGGACTGTCAGTTTGTCGACGATGCTCTGTGCGTTTGCTTGGTATTGCTCAGCTCCCTCTGGGTCGACTTCTGAGAGTTCGCCTGCAAGATCTTGTGCGGCTTGGGCATAGAGTTTGGGGTCTAGCCAAAAGTGTGGGTCGGTTTCGTGGTCATGTCCGTCGTCTGCGCTGTGGTCATGTCCGTCGTCTTCTGTGAGCGCCAGTGTTGCGTAGACCCCGGCATCAAATACGTGTTCGGGGGTGCGTGCTTCGACGGCTTTGTCGACGGCGCTTTGGAAACCTGATTGGTAGACCACAAGGTCTGCACCTGAGATGTCTTTTGTTTGTGCAGGTGCCAGTTCGAGGTCGTGAGGCTCTCCGCCTTGAGGGGTGAGCGACGAAACGGTGACCCGGTCTTGCCCAATTTCTTGGACAAGGTATTCCAGGGGGTAGAACGAGGCTAAAACGTTGAGTGTGTCATCCTCCTGCTCGGGAGTGGAGCATGCGGCGAGAAGCAAGGTTGGGGCAAGGGCTGCGGCGAGGATGCGCTTGGCGTTCATGAGATCCATTATCAATAGTTTGTGTGGTGTTGGTCAAAATGATTCTCGTCACCACGCCGATGGCGTTCTTTGGGCACAATGAAGGTAACGTAGGTTGTTCCCTGATTTACAGCTTTCCCAAAACGCCCTACGAGCCATGTGGGGCCATCAGAACAAGTTGGAGTGATGACTGTGGCCGCAACGCCTTCACGTCTCGATAATGTCATTTCCCTCGCGAAGCGTCGAGGCTTCGTCTTTCAAAGTGGAGAAATCTACGGCGGTTCGCGTTCCGCCTGGGACTACGGGCCACTTGGTGCGGAGCTCAAAGAGAACATCAAGCGCCAATGGTGGCAAACAGTTGTGCGCGGGCGAGAAGACGTCGTTGGAATTGACTCCTCCGTCATTCTGCCACGGGCAGTGTGGGAAGCCTCTGGGCACGTTGCAGTCTTCACCGATCCGCTCATTGAGTGCACCTCATGCCACAAGCGCTACCGCATGGACACACTCCAAGAAGAGTTTGAGTACAAAAAAGGCCGTGCGCCCCAAAGCATGGACGAAATTGGCTGTGCAAACTGTGGGAAAAAGGGTGAGTGGACGGAGCCTCAAAACTTCTCAGGTCTCCTGAAGACCTTCCTCGGTCCTGTTGATAATGAACAGGGGTTGCACTACCTGCGACCAGAAACCGCGCAGGGCATTTTTGTAAACTTTTCCAACGTGCAAGGTGCTTCACGCATGAAGCCTCCCTTTGGCATCGGCCAAATTGGAAAGTCCTTCCGCAACGAAATCACACCAGGTAACTTCATTTTCCGTACCCGTGAGTTTGAGCAGATGGAACTGGAGTTCTTCGTCAAGCCTGGAACAGACGAAGAATGGCACCAAAAGTGGATTGACGACCGTAAAGCCTGGTACGTCGACCTCGGTATCAACCCCGACAACCTCCGTTTGTACGAACACCCACAAGAGAAGCTCTCGCACTACTCCAAGCGCACAGTCGACATCGAATACCGCTTCGGGTTCACTGGTGGAGAATGGGGCGAGCTTGAAGGCATCGCCAACCGGACAGACTACGACCTGAAAACTCACTCAGAGCACTCCGGTAAAGACCTGTCGTTCTTCGACCAAGCAGAGAACACGCGGTACTTCCCGTTCGTCATCGAACCTGCGGCAGGTTTGACCCGTTCCTTAATGGCGTTCTTGGTGGAGGCCTACAGCGAGGACGAAGCCCCGAACTCCAAGGGTGGGGTAGACAAGCGCACAGTGCTGCGCCTGGACTACCGTCTCGCGCCGGTGAAAGCTGCTGTGTTGCCGCTGTCGCGGAACGCAGATCTTTCACCTAAAGCCCGTGACCTCGCCGCTGAACTACGGCGTACGTGGAACGTGGACTTCGACGACGCAGGTGCTATTGGACGTCGGTACCGTCGTCAAGACGAAATCGGAACACCCTTCTGCATCACCGTCGACTTTGACACGTTGGAAGACAACGCAGTCACCATTCGACACCGCGACTCCATGGAACAAGAGCGCGTGGCGCTCGACAAGGTGCGCGAATACCTCGCGGTACGACTGATCGGTGCTTAACTCTTCGCCTGATTGATATGCACCGCGCAAGGGGGTGAAGAACCATCACGGTTCTTCACCCCCTTGGCGTACTACCCGTTCATCCCAGCTCTACTGAAAGCGGTTGGGGTTCTCGACCTCAACGACAGCATCTGCGGGGAAAGGATCGCGATCCTCACGAGTAATGCGTTGCATTATCGGAACATAATCCATGGTGCATATTGCATCAGCCGGGTACTGCTTAACATGCAGGGAAATATCTTTACCCTCCTGTGACACGGCCTCAATGGTTGCCGGGCACGAAGAAGACCCAGCCGACATATACACAATGGCACCGTCCTCTACCCGTGCCCCAAGGTCTGCCTCGTTGCCGTCCCACGTTTCAGATATATCAACTTCTTCAATAATCACGTCAACGTGTCGTTCATCTGCAGGTTCTTCAGAACGCTCACTAAGACACCCCGTGAGCGTCACGGCAGCAATGCCCATAAAAGACAGCGCGCGAACCACATAGTTGCGGTGATACATGATGACCTCCTCCTTCGGCTTTCCCCACTCCATTTATGTCACAGGTCGCCGCAATGTGACAGTCAAGAAGCGCATCGGCCTACGAGGTGTTCACCACCATAAAAAGAGGTACACAGTGTGATGAGAATCCAGGTTCTTGAGCCGCATCGGCCTGCACAGCGATGACACAATGGACTGGTGCCTGAAACACTCCACACACCCACCGTTGATACACCCGTGATGCCCCCGTTGCGCATCGGAAAGCACGTGAGCGCCACACCTGTTGTTCTCGCTCCCATGGCCGGCGTGACAAACACTGCCTTCCGGAGATTGTGCCGTGAGCAGGGCGAGGGTTTCTTCGTGGCGGAGATGGTGACAAGCCGGGCGCTTGTGGAACGCAACGAGGAATCTTTGCGCATTGTGTCATTCGAAGAATATGAACAACCTCGTTCCGCCCAGGTGTACGGCGTCGACCCAGCAACAGTGGGTGCGGCAGTAAAAATCATTGCCGGTGAAGACCGTGCCGATCACATTGACCTCAACTTTGGCTGCCCAGTCCCCAAGGTCACACGCAAGGGCGGGGGAGCGGCCCTCCCTTGGAAGCGCGAACTGTTCACCCGCATCATCGATGCCGCAGTAACCGCAGCAGCACCCTATGACGTACCAGTGACAATCAAAATGCGGATGGGGATCGATGACGATCACATCACGTACCTTGAAGCGGGGCGAACCGCAGAAAATCTTGGCGTCGCTGCAGTTGCTTTGCATGCGCGCACCGCAGCGCAACACTACTCCGGCAACGCCCAGTGGGGTGCTATCCGGGCATTGAAAGAAGAAGTAAAAACGATACCGGTCCTTGGAAACGGTGATATTTGGACAGCCGACGATGCGCTAGAGATGGTGCGCCAAACCGGCTGTGACGGCGTGGTTGTTGGTCGTGGCTGTCAAGGGCGACCGTGGCTGTTTGCTGATCTCACCGCAGCGTTTGCTGGCCGCCCTGAACGCGTGCAGCCGGGTCTACGTGAAGTCGCTGACACTATTTACCGTCACGGTGAATACATGGTGGAGTTCTTCGGTCATGAGGGGCGTGGGCTGCGCGATCTGCGTAAACACATGGCCTGGTACCTCAAAGGGTACGCAGTAGGCGGTGATGCCCGTCATGGGCTGGCTTTGGTTGATTCTCTTGCTGACTTACGCACCAAACTCGACGCACTAGATCTTGATGCGCCCTACCCTGGCGAAATCGCTGAAGGTCAACGTGGGCGCGCTGGCACCCCCAAACGGCCACACCTGCCCGAGGGGTGGTTGGACTCACGCGAATTATCCGAAGAGTTCCGCCGTCGCCTAGAAGAAGCAGAACTGTCAGTCTCTGGCGGGTAGCTAGCAGGCATAGGTCAGGGGTCGCACACATGTGTGCGACCCCTGACCTATCAAGAAGCTGAACTCTAACTAGTCGCGCACAATCCACACGCAGACATCACGCTCAACGGTCAGCGCCGAATGCATTGGCGCACTAGACAACACAACTCGTGTGCCCTGTGGCAACTCGATGGCGTCGCCACCGATGTTGGTGAGCACAATAATGTTGTTGTTCTCAAAAGCGAGTACTTCTCCGGTGTGCTCAAATTCCGTGACCCACCCTAGGGAGCCAAGCCCAAGGTTGTGTTCCCGGCGAAGTTTCAGTGCCCGCTGGTACATGGAGAACGTGGAGTTGGCTGTCGCTTTTTGCACGTCGGCTGCGCAAGCTTTGTACGTGTCAGGCTGTGGCAACCAGGATTGTCCGGTTGTGGAAAATCCGTAGGCGGGGCTGTCCGCTTCCCACGGGATGGGGACGCGGCACCCGTCACGACCAGCTTCGGTGTGGCCCTTGCGTTCCCAAGCGGGGTCCTGGCGGTACTGATCGTCCAGGGTGGTGTGATCTGGTAGTCCCAGTTCTTCGCCTTGGTAGAGGTACGCCGACCCTGGTAGCGCGAGCATTTGTAGTGTTGCTGCGCGTGCCCGTCGCAGTCCAAGTGCAGCATCGGGTTGTGGGTCGTTTTTCCCGATGCCGTTGGGGTTGAGTTCCCCGGTTGCTAGGCCCATGCGTGATGCGTGGCGTACGACGTCGTGGTTGGACAGCACCCATGTTGTGGGCGCACCGACGTTGTCGTTTTCGCGGATTGATGCGTTGATGACGGTGCGTAGGGCTGCTGCATCCCACTTGGTGGTGAGATAGGAGAAGTTGAATGCTTGTTGCATTTCATCTTCGCGGACGTACATTGCTAGCCGTGAGAGGGGTTCAACCCAAGCTTCAGCGACAAGTGCTCGGTCGCCGTCGTAGGTTTCCATGACTTTGTGCCAGGACCGGTAGATTTCGTGGACCCCGTCTTGGTCGAACATTGGGCCAGAGTTGCCGCCACCGTTGCCACCATCTTCGTTAGGGGTGCCATCAGTTTTGATTTGGGTAGCGCCTTCGGCGGTGGTTCCTTCCACCATGGAGGTCAGACCGTTCCAGTCTGGTAGGCCAGCTGCTTTAACCATGCCGTGTGCGACGTCAATGCGGAATCCGTCGACTCCGCGGTCAAGCCAGAACCGCAGAATGGATTCGAAGTCTTCGCGGACCTCTGCGTTGTCCCAGTTCAGGTCTGGTTGACGGGTGTCGAACATGTGCAGGTACCACTGCTGGTCTGCGATGCCGTCTTCGCTGGCATTCCAGCGCTGGTCGACACGGGTCCATGCAGGGCCACCAAAGATTGATTGCCAGTTATTGGGTGGCAGTTCCCCGTTTTTCCCTTTGCCGTCGCGGAACATGTAGCGGTCGCGTTCGGGAGAGCCGGGGCCAGCGCTGAGGGCTTCTTTGAACCACTCGTGGTCATCGGAGGTGTGGTTGGGGACGAGGTCAACGATGACTTTGAGGTTGAGTTCGCGGGCCTTGGCGGCCATGGCATCGAAGTCGTCCAGGGTGCCAAAGAGTGGGTCGATCTGGCGGTAGTCAGCAACGTCGTACCCGGCGTCGGCTTGGGGAGATTTGTAGAACGGAGAGAGCCACAGGGCGTCGACGCCTAGTTCGCGTAGGTGGTCTAGCCGTTGGGTGATTCCTGCGATGTCGCCGATGCCGTCGCCGTTGGCGTCAGCAAATGAGCGGGGGTACACCTGGTAGATGACGGCATTGCGCCACCATTGTGCTGGGCCACTGTGGGGGGTGTGGAGGATGCTTACATCTGGCGACGTCGTGGTGAGTGTCAGTGCCACGGGTTCTCCGTTCGGTGGGTTGGGTCTGGGTTGTGATGCGGCGATCAGGTTTGGTGCCCTTGATACACATGTACCCGGGCGTCAGGCGATGTGCCAGTTGAATTGCGAACAATGAGTTCTGGGTGGAACAACAGTTCCTTGCGCGGTGTTGATGCCCCCTCTATCAGGGACACCAGTGCGGAGACTGCTGCTCCGGACATCGCTGCTACTGGTTGGCGGATGGTGGTGAGCGGTGGGTCAGTGAACCCAATGAGCGGGGAATCGTCGTATCCCACGATCGATACATCTTCGGGGACGCGTAGCCCTTGTTGTCGTGCGGAGCGTACTGCGCCAAGTGCCATGAGGTCCGAACCGCAGACTATGGCGGTGTGACGGGCTTCGAGTAGTTCCATGGCAGCTGCTTGACCACCTTCGACAGTGAACAATGAGGTGGCGACGTGCTGTTCAGTGTCGAGGATTCCAAGGTGGCGGGTGAGTGCTTCGCGGAACCCGCGGATTTTGCGTTGGGAGGTGATGAAACGGTCTGGTCCGATGGCTAGCCCGATGCGCTGGTGCCCTAGGGAAACGAGATGGCGTACGGCTAAGTCCATCGCTGCGACGTCGTCGCAGGAGATGAAAGGGGCTTCTATTTCTGATGCGAATCCGTTGACGAAGACCAGCGGGGTGTTTTGGGTGCGAAGTAGTTCGTAGCGTTGGTGGTTTGCCCTGGTATCTGCGTGGAGCCCGGCAACAAAGAGCATTCCATCGACGGAGTGGTCTTTGAGCATGTCGATGTATTCGTCTTCGGTTGTGCCGCCGGGGGACTGTGTGCACAGCAGCGGGGTGTATCCGCGTTGCGAGAGCAGAGATTCGATGGTTTGTGCGAAGGCTGGGAAAACGGGGTTGGTGAGTTCGGGGACGATCAGGCCGACCAGCCCAGCTGACCGGTTGCGTAGTTTGTCGGGGCGTTCATAGCCCAGTAGGTCCAACGCGGCGAGGACGGCTTGACGTGTTTCTGCTGCGACTCCGGGTTTTCCGTTAAGCACGCGGGACACTGTGGCGGTGGATACCCCTGCTTGTTCGGCGAGGTCGGTGAGGCGGGTTTTGTGCGGGCCCGACAGGTTGATGGCTGACGACACCTCGGACCTCCTTGTCGATTTCGTTGTCGTGCGTGGGTCGCTGTGCGGGCGACCGGGTGGGTGGGTTTTGCAAGGTCTTGCAAGGGGTGGTCTTGGACCCGAGTCTAACGCAGGAACGTCGTTGCTCCCTGGTAGATCGGTGGTTGTGGCCGTGTCCTGAACAGTGAGTGTACGGCCTGTTGCAAGCGATATCCAATCGTTGCATGAAAGTTTCTGCAACGGCTTGCAAATGTGGGCGAAAATCACCTAGTGTCTAGTCCATCAGGGTGATCGACCATGATCATTCCGTTCCCATCCCCGTCTTCATTGGAGATCAACGATGCAACGAAGCATCCCAGCAGTAGCTGCGGTCCTTGGCATGGCTCTCGTCTTGTCCTCATGCTCTGGCGAGTCTGACTCCCCAGAAACATCTGACCCTACGGCTTCAGAAGCTGCCCCATCGGGCTCAATGGTGATTTGGGTTGATGAAACCCGAATCAACGACTTCACCGATGTCATTGAAACGTTCAAGACTGAGCGCAACGTGAATGTCGAGGTGGTGCAAAAGGCATCAGGAGACATCCGTACTGAGTTCATTCAACAAGTTCCCACTGGCGAAGGCCCAGATGTGATCGTTGGAGCGCACGACTGGCTTGGCGAGCTCGTGTCCAATGGTGTCGTAGCTCCTGTGGAATTGGGTGACAAAGCAGCTGAGTTCACTGAAATCTCAACCCAGGCGTTCACCTATGAAGGAACAACTTACGGTGTTCCTTACTCGATTGAATCAATTGCGTTGGTCCGTAACGACGAACTCGTCTCCGAAACACCTGCCACCTTCGATGAACTGATCGAACAAGGCGAAGACCTTGACGCCAAGTACCCTGTCCTGCTCCAGCAAGGTGCTGAAGGCGACGCGTACCACATGTACCCGCTGCAAACATCATTTGGGGCTCCGGTATTCGCATACGAAAACGGCGCATACACAGCAGAGATCGGTATGGGAGGCGACGCTGGGCACGCGTTCGCTGAATACCTGAAGAAGCTCGGTGACGATGGCATCATCGACTCAAACATCGGCGGCGACCAAGCCAAAGAAGCATTCTTGGCGGGCGAGTCGCCCTACATGATCACTGGGCCGTGGTATGCCAGTGAGTTCGCTGCTGAAGGAATGGATATCTCCATCCACGAGATTCCTTCGGCAGGTGGTGAACCAGCTCAGCCTTTCACTGGTGTACAGGGCGCTTACATCTCCGCAAAGGCCGCAAACCCAGTGCTCGCGAATGACTTTGTGGTGAACTTCCTGTCCACCGAAGAAGCAGCTGACGCACTCTACGCTGCGGGTGGGCGCCAGCCCGCGCTGACCGCATCAGCGGAAAAGGTCGACAACGAACTCACAGTCGCATTTGGTGAGGTTGCCGCTAAGGGTGTTCCTATGCCATCACTTCCAGAAATGGGAGCCGTGTGGGGCTTCTGGGGAGCAACCCAAGTTGCGATCTTCTCAGGCCAAGAGAAGGACGCCCCCGCCGCGTGGGACAGCATGATCAGCAACATCGAAGAAGCGATGTCCGGTAGCTAATCATCACAACAGTTCACACCCGCAGTGAACTGACACACCTCGGGGGTCTTGCGCATGCGGGACCCCCGAGGCGTCACCGCCACACCACGAACCACACTTAGTGAAAACGCCCTCAGCCGTCAGGCTACGCGGGGACAATCCTCGAAGGAGAAACATGTCAGTCGGGCAGCAGGCGGGTTCACCGCCGCACTCGAAGAAGCGGCCATCGCGTCCACTGGGTGACGCCTCTGCGGCCCGTAACATCAGTAAAGGCTTTTTTGTGAAACTTGCCGTCATGGCAGGTTTCAACGCCGGTGGTGTCTACGGTTTGCTCTCGGCGTGGGCTGTGGGTACCTGGGGTCTTTTCGCCGGCCTCGTGGTTGCAGTCATCGTGGCGAACTGGGTGTATTTTTCGCGGCGTGCGATCCCCGGAAAATACCTTTACCCAGGGCTTTTGTTCCTCTTCACGTACCAATTGTTCACGATGGCCTACACCGGGTACGTGGCGTTTACTAACTACGGTGATGGACATAACTCCACGAAGGAAGACGCGATCTCCGCGATCCTGTCATACAACGAGAAGCGAGTCGAAGGTACTGCAGGGTACCCGCTTACCGTGTTGGAAGACAGCGATGGCGATATCCATTTTGGAATCGTTGACAACGGCGAACCTCGTGTTGGAGATAGTGAAGAAGGTTTCACCAACGTCGATGCAACAACAGATGGAACCCGCATTACTGCACTTGACGGGTACACAGTTCTTGGGTTTGGAGATATCGCCGCACGCCAAGATGAAGTAGTCAACCTCAGAGTCCCCATTAGCGATGACCCTAATGATGGATCACTGCGGACCACAGATGCCACCAACGCATATGTTTACCGTTCACTGTTGGAATATGACGAGTCCAGCGACCGCATGACCAACCTTGAAACAGGTGTCGAATACGCCCCGAATGACCGAGGGAATTTTGTTTCGCCTGATGGTGAAGAACTCACCCCAGGGTGGCGAGTTGGTGTGGGGTTTGAGAACTTCACCAAAATGTTCACCGACTCACGCATCTCTGGGCCGTTCTTCCAGATCCTCGTGTGGACGTTTGCGTTCGCCTTCTTATCGGTTGCCACCACATTCGCCCTCGGCCTAGCACTTGCACTGGTATTCAACGATCCACGGGTGCGGGGCCGCAAAATCTATCGTTCACTGCTGATTTTGCCCTACGCGTTCCCAGGCTTCCTGTCTGCCTTGGTGTGGCGTGGCATGCTCAACGAACGGTTCGGGTTTATCAACGAAGTTATCCTTGGTGGCGCAGCCGTGCCGTGGCTGACGGACCCGTGGCTCGCGAAGTTCTCCATCATCATGGTGAACCTATGGCTTGGGTTCCCCTACATGTTCCTCATTTGCACAGGGACATTGCAGTCGATTCCAGGAGATGTTCTGGAGTCCGCAAAGGTTGATGGCGCCTCACCGTGGCGCGTATTGCGCTCGATCATTCTGCCGTTGCTCATGGTCTCTACAGCACCACTGTTGATCTCCAGCTTTGCCTTCAACTTCAACAACTTCGCCCTGATATATATGCTCACTGGCGGTGGGCCGAACTTCAGTGGAAGCCCACTGATGATTGGTTCCACGGACATTCTGATCTCCATGGTGTACTCCGTGGCATTCGAATCAGGTGTGAAACAGTATGGTCTGGCTTCTGCCGTGTCGATTTTGATCTTCATTTTTGTGGGAGTGATTTCCTGGCTCGGATTCCGCAAAACAAAGCAACTGGAGGAGCTCTAAGATGTCCGCTGTTACAACACCAGAGACCTCCTACACGCTACGGGACGGCAAACTCCGCGGAGCATCGTGGTGGAAACAAGTCGGTTGGCGCCACATTGTTGGTGTCCTCGGTATCGCCTACGCGGTGTTCCCCCTCATCTACGTGTTCAGTGCGTCACTGAAACCACGCACCACACTCACTGGCTCGAACGAGTTGTTCTCCGAGTTCAGTCTCATCAACTACACCAACCTTTTTGACACCGGATTTAGTGACTGGGCTCTTAACTCGCTCTTTATCTCCACTGTCACCGCCATTGGAACAGTCCTCATGGGTGGGGCAGCGGCCTACGCGTTCTCCAGGTTCCGGTTTACCGGGCGCCGCGCATCGTTAACCGCACTGTTGATCATCCAGATGTTCCCTCAAATGCTTGCTGTGGTAGCGATCTTCCTGCTGCTGTTGTCTCTGCGTGAAG
This sequence comes from Jonesia quinghaiensis DSM 15701, assembly GCF_000423205.1. Taxonomy (GTDB): domain Bacteria; phylum Actinomycetota; class Actinomycetes; order Actinomycetales; family Cellulomonadaceae; genus Jonesia; species Jonesia quinghaiensis. The sequence continues at coordinate 75,597 of NZ_AUHN01000010.1, read as the reverse complement.
TCTTCCCCTTCCTTGGAGCCAACAACCAACTCGGTTTGATCGCGGTATACCTTGGTGGAGCACTCGGTGTGAACACCTTCTTGATGTATGGGTTCTTCAACACCGTGCCGCACGAAATCGACGAGGCAGCAAAAATTGACGGGGCAACCCACGCCCAGATTTTCTGGACCATGATCTTGCGCCTGGTGTCACCAATCCTGGCCGTCGTGGGGTTGCTGTCGTTCATCGGAACATACGGGGAATTCATCATCGCGAAAACGGTGCTCTCCCAAACCGACAAAATGACCCTCGCTGTGGGGCTCTACCAATGGGCAGCCGACGAACGTAACGCACCATGGGGGCTCTTCGCCGCCGGTGCGGTACTCGCCGCAATCCCCATTGTTGTGCTGTTCTTGTTCTTGCAAAAGTACATTGTGTCCGGCCTGACCGCCGGTTCCGTGAAGGGATAACCTAGCCCAATGCCCGCCGACACTCCCCGTGCACCTCACGTCAATCTCCCACCACACCACGACGGTTCCAGCCTGTACGTGTCCACAATGACACCCCAGCTGGGGGAGACCGTGACCGTACGGTTACGAGTGCCGGCGGGCATCAACGAACAGGCAGTGCACGTACGGATGGTACGTGACGGTGAGCCACGGCTCGCCACAGCGCTACTCACCCATGAAACAGCTGATGAACGCTGGTACGAGGCTGACGTTCTCGTCCACAACCCACGCACCAACTATCGCTTCCTCATCGTGCTGGACAACGGGTACGGGTGGCTCAATCAGCGCGGCTGGTTCTTGCACGACGTCCCCGATGCCAACGACTACCAACTCACCACCCACGCGCCCGCACCAGCATGGGTCCACGAAGGAATCATCTACCAAATCTTCCCCGACCGATTTGCCCGCTCATCCACAGCACCTGCACTCAGCGACACCGACCTTCCCCCGTGGGCGATCCCGGCAACCGACTGGAACACCGAACCCATTGCATCGGGAGCAGGAGTCAGCGAACACTTCTATGGCGGAGACCTCGACGGCATCGTCGAACACCTCGACCACATCCACAACCTCGGCGTGAAAACGGTATACCTCACCCCCATCTTCCCCGGGCGGTCCAACCACCGATACGACGCATCAACATTCGACGAAGTCGACCCCCTCCTAGGTGGAAACTCCGCCTACGAACGGCTTGCCACCGAAATCCACCACCGCGGCCTACGCATCATGGGAGACATCACCACCAACCACACCGGCGCCGGGCATGAATGGTTCCAACGCGCCAACAGTGACCCCACCGCACCCGAACACTCCTACTACTACTGGACACCGGGTGAACCAGGGTACGTGTGCTGGCTCGAACACGACTCCCTGCCAAAACTGAACTACACCTCACACGAACTACGCAACGCGATGATCAACGGCCCACAATCGGTCATCGGACGATGGATGCAAGCCCCCTTCAACCTCGACGGGTGGCGAGTGGATGTCGCCAACATGACAGGCCGCTACCGCGACCAAGACACCACACACGACATCGCCGCCACCATTCGCACCACGATGACCGGCCTCAACAACGAGGCACTACTCATCGCCGAACACTTCCATGACGCCTCCGCAGACCTCGGCCTCGGCGGATGGCACGGCAACATGAACTACTCCGCATTCACCCGGCCAATCTGGGGGTGGCTCGCCGCAGACGACGCCACCATCCCCGCCTTCGGGTTACCTGCGACGATGCCACGTATCGACGGGCACACCATGGTCGACACCATGCGCACCTTCGACTCGGTCTACCCCTTCACCACACTCCAAGCGCAATGGAACATGCTCGGTTCCCACGACACACCGCGACTGCGAACACTCGTCGGAACACCCGAACGCGTAGAACTCGCTGCCGCACTACTCTTCACCTACCTTGGATGCCCCGTCGTCTTCGCCGGCGACGAAGTTGGACTCACCGGCACAAACGGAGAACACGCGCGTCAAACCATGCCGTGGAATGACCCAACACGCTGGGACGCCACCACACACGACTTGTACCGCACACTCATCACACTGCGCGCCGCTCACCCAGCTTTAGCCACCGGATCGTTACGGTGGATCCACACAGACACCGACGCCGTCGTCTACCTCCGCGAAAACAACGACGAAGCGATCCTCATCAGCATCGCCCGCGCACCCTGGAGCGGCGCCACAATCCCCACAAGCATTGCCACCACCTCCGCCAGCCACCACGAAACACAGCCTCAACAGCCCACCACGCTCTACGGCAACCAGCCCTTACCCACCACAGGAAACGCGTACACCCTGCCCGGAATAGGCCCCGCCGTCCACATGTGGCGCATCAGATAGGGAAAACGCCCACCGATTGGATAGGGTTGCACTGTGACAACACGTGTGGCAGGACAACTCGCAACAGGCTATGGAGACGCCGACACCGAGCGCCTCGTCCAAGAAGCAGCGAAAAACCCCAACCGCACTCCCTTTGAACGCGACCGCGCACGGATCCTGCACTCCTCCGCGCTGCGCCGCCTCTCCGATAAAACCCAAGTGCTGGGGCCAGAAAGTAACGACTTCATCCGCAACCGCCTCACCCACACCCTTGAAGTAGCACAAGTAGGACGAGAACTAGGAAAAGCGCTCGGCTGCGACCCAGATATCGTTGACGCAGCCTGCCTCGCCCACGACCTCGGACACCCCCCATTCGGACACAACGGAGAACGCGCGCTCGCAGAAATCGCCAAAGATATCGGCGGATTCGAAGGCAACGCCCAGACGCTGCGACTCCTCACGCGCCTAGAAGCCAAGGTCTTCAGTTCGCTTGGCGTACCTGCAGGTCTCAACCTCACTCGTGCATCCCTCGACGCCTCAGTGAAATACCCCTGGTCTTACCCTGACCGTCCTGAAAAGGACGGCCAACGCACACACAAGTTTGGTGTCTACGACGATGACCTCCCTGTGTTCGACTGGCTCCGTGAGGGTGCCCCTGAGGGGCAGCGCTGCATGGAAGCACAAGTTATGGATCTCGCCGACGACATTTCCTACTCCGTCCACGACGTCGAAGATGCCATCGCTGGGGGAACCCTCGACCTCGCCATGCTCAACGCAGACGATGAGCAAACACGCGTTATTGACTACACCACTGACTGGTACGGGCACATCGTCTCCGCTGACGACCTCCGTGCAGCCATCGCCCGCCTGCGCTCAGCTCGCCTACTCAGCACCGACTTTGATGGTTCGCGTCGGGCACTCGCGGTACTGAAGGACTCCACTTCCCAGTTGATCGGAAGGTTCGCTCAAGCAGCTCAGGGCGCAACCCGTGAAGAATACGGCGACGGCCCGCTCACACGGTACAACGCCCACCTGATCGTGCCCCACGAAACCCTCGCCGAGATCCTTGTCCTCAAAGGTTTAGCCGTGGCCTATGTGATGGCGCCACGCGAAACCCAACGCACCTACATCGATCAACGCAGCATCATTGAAGACCTCGTCAAAGCGCTCACCATGCACGGTGCGCAAGCGCTGGAACCTGCATTCCGTGGTGACTGGCATGTTGCCCGTGACGATGCCGCACGCTTGCGAGTAGTCATTGACCAAGTAGCTTCCCTCACCGATGTGTCAGCACTGAGATGGCATGAACGTTGGTGCTCTCGGGGAGAGACACTGTTTCTATGACACCAGTGGTTGACACTGACTTGTTTTACCTTTTTGAAACCCCTTCGCGGAACATACTGCTGACATCGCGACGCACCGGAAGGACCAACACGTGGCTGGCTTGATTAAACGCGAGGACGTTGACGCTGTCCGCGAACGTGCCCGCATTGAAGACATTGTTGGCGAACACGTCACGCTTAAAACTGCTGGGGTTGGATCCATGAAAGGGCTTTGCCCCTTCCACGATGAAAAGTCCCCGTCCTTCCATGTGCGCCCCCAAGTAGGGCGCTACCACTGTTTTGGGTGCGGTGAGGGCGGAGACGTCATCAGCTTCGTCCAAAAAGTCGATGGCCTTACCTTTACCGAGGCCGTGGAGTACTTAGCTGGACGTGCAGGTTTGACGCTGCGGTACGAAGAAGGCGGCGAACGGCGCGGGGAGGAACCGGGCCGCAGGGCTAGGCTGCTAGACGCGCACCGGGTTGCCTCACGGTACTACCAAGACCACCTCATGTCCCCTGAAGCGGCGCCGGCGCGCGCATTCCTCGCGGAACGTAGTTTTACCCGCGAAGATGCTGCACACTTTGGGGTCGGATACGCCCCTAAGGGGTGGGATCACCTACTGAACCACTTACGGTCCAAAGGGTTCACCACTGAAGAACTCATCGCAACAGGCATGATGTCCCAAGGGCAACGAGGCATCTATGACCGATTCCGAGGCCGCCTCATGTGGCCCATTCGTGATGTCACAGGTGAAGTGATCGGGTTTGGTGCGCGCCGGCTCTACGAGGACGATCAAGGCCCCAAGTATCTCAACACCCCAGAGACCACTCTTTACCGTAAATCTCATGTGCTGTATGGGATTGACCTCGCCAAACGTGACATCGCAAAAGACAAACAGGTCGTCGTTGTGGAGGGATACACCGACGTCATGGCAGCGCACCTCTCAGGGGTCACCACAGCCGTGGCAACCTGTGGCACCGCGTTTGGGTCTGATCACGTCCGGTTTGTGCGCAGGCTCATTGGGGACACCCACACAGGCGGGGGAGTGCGGTTAGCTTCCGGCGATTCGGTGGGCGGCGCGATTATCTTCACGTTCGATGGTGATGCGGCCGGGCAAAAAGCGGCGATGCGTGCCTTTGGGGAGGATCAGCGTTTCTTGGCTCAAACTTTTGTTGCCGTCGAGCCGTCAGGGATGGACCCCTGCGAGTTGCGTCAAGATAAAGGGCCTAGTGCGGTGCGTGCTCTTGTTGAGGCGCGAGTGCCGATGTTCGAGTTTGTTATCAAAACCACGATCAATAGTTTCGACCTCAACACCGCGGAGGGGCGTGTTGCGGCGCTACGGCAGTGCGCCCCCGTGGTCGCGGCGATCCGTGATAATGCCTTGCGCCCTGAGTACACCCGCCTGTTAGCTGGCTGGCTGGGCATGGAATTTGAGTCAGTGCGTTCAGCCGTTCAGTTAGCTGGACGAGGTCAGGGGCGCCCAAACGCCGCTGGCACTGGTGAACCTGTTAATGCGGCAGCCCACGCCCTGTCCGTTGATGCGAAGGACCCGGTGGCTCGCCTTGAACGCCAAACACTTGAGGTGCTCTTGCAGCAACCGCACGCAGTGCCCGCCGCTGTCATGGACTCGTTGCCGGGGGAGGCATTCGCTGTTCCCGCGTGGCGGGCAGTGTTTGATGCGGTACGCGCTGCAGGGGGCGTAGGGCACGCACATGGTCTCAGCGCATCAGAATGGGTCGCAGTGGTGCTCGATAGCGCACCACTGCCGGTTCAGCCTCTCATCAACGAGTTGTCCGTGGCGCCGTTACCAGAAGACCGGCCCGATGCCATGGACAGTTATGTACACGGAATTGTTCGAGCGTTTATCGATATGGGGATCACCCGGCAGATCGGTGATGTGAAGTCTCGTTTGCAGCGTATGGAGTATGCCAGTGACCCAGAGGGGTACAACACGGTATATCGGTTGCTTTTGGACCTAGAAACCCAGCGCCGCCAACTTCGGGGTACGGACTAGCGCAGCGCTGGGAGGTGTCAACACGACCAGTGATCAGAGGATGATCCCCACACGCAAAGAGCGGAAGGCTGATGCCTTCCGCTCTTTTCTGCTCCCGCGACTGGATTCGAACCAGTAACCGTCCGATTAACAGTCGGATGCTCTGCCGTTGAGCTACGCGGGATCGTGTCCCTATGAAGTTGTTGCTCCCGCGACTGGATTCGAACCAGTAACCGTCCGATTAACAGTCGGATGCTCTGCCGTTGAGCTACGCGGGAAGGACTCACAGATGCCTCTTGGCACGCGTGATCCGCAGGTAAAACTTTAGCAGGTTTTCAGCGGTGCTCCGGACAAGTCATGGAAGCGGGCGACGACATCGTCAATTTTTGTCCGATCTTTTTCACCAGGTGTGGGGTGTGGTGTGTCGTGGAGAACTTCAATGAATAGCTCTCCATTGACGGGCCGGCGTAGGGCTACCCGCGCTTTCCTGCCATCTTTCAAGGGGACAGTCTCACTCATGACAACAGAGTGTTCAATGCGCTCCCGAATAGTTGTGAGGAACCGCACAGGTATTTTTGTGGGCATGGGTGCCGTCAATGCCTCAGCGGCGGTGGTGAACGTCACTGTTAGTAAAGAGGTGGTGGGGTCCCACGCGGCGCGATCAATGTGTGCCCACGGCCATGAGCGTGCTGGGGTGGGAGTTTCCGAGTCGGGGTCATGCAGTTTCGCGAAAATTAGCGCATCTGAGGTGGCGACGAGAAACTCCTCAGGGAGTGTTGATCTCTGCACAGGAGTCCAGGCGAGGACCTTTTGTGTAGAGGCTTCGCGCACAACGGTGCGAATGGAGGTGGGGAGGTGTGCTCGCGTGAACAACATGACACCACGTTAATGCCAGAAAGTGGCAAAAAACAGGTCGGAAACACGTTAATCTAGAACCTGCGCCCCAATAGCTCAGCTGGTTAGAGCAGGAGACTCATAATCTCTTGGTCGCGGGTTCAAGTCCTGCTTGGGGCACCACGAGGGCACGGGCTAGTGTGATAGCTAGACAAGTGTGCACAGCGCTGGATCACGCTGCGGGAGCAGCACGGGAGGGAAGCCATGGCGATGCGAGACATACGGGTTGTTCCTGATCCCGTGCTGCGTACCCGGTGTGAAGAAATCACCCACATTGATGCTGGGGTCAAAAGTCTTATCGAAGACTTGATGGAAACTGTCGATTATGAAGGCCGTGCTGGGTTGGCGGCGAACCAAATCGGTGTGAACCTGCGTGCCTTCGCATACAACGTGGATGATGACCTCGGATACGTCATTAATCCTGTGATCGTTGAAGTTTCCGAAGGGAAGTTTCAGGATGGCGACGAGGGGTGTCTCTCAGTGCCAGGCCTGTGGTACCCCACCCGGCGAGCGTTGTACGCCCGTGTTGAAGGCACTGATCTCGATGGTAAGAAAGTCATCGTTGAGGGTACTGACCTTATGGGACGCTGCCTGCAGCATGAGGTAGATCATCTCGATGGCATGCTCTACCTCGATCGTCTTGAACGCTCTGTTCGTAAGCGCGCTATGCAGGAGCTTCGCGCGTCCCTGTGACGCGCAGATGGCGCTTTGCCGTCTCGTTGGTGAACCGTAGGAAAGCCTATGGGGAGTGTGCGATGTTTTGCATTGCGCCCCTAGTGGTTATCAGGCAAGATGGTCACAGCACGTGGCACGTGCAACTCCGGATGAGGTCGTAGGGGAAGACGCACCTCACCCAAGGAGGATCAGATGGCTCGTGCCATAACACGTGGTGTTTTCTTTGTGCATTCTGCACCAAAGGCTATGTGCCCCCACGTTGAGTGGGCGGTCAGCAATGTCCTTGGAGTGAGGGTGCATTGTGAGTGGACCCCACAACCCGCTGCTCGTGGACTGATGCGAACCGAACTGTCATGGCAAGGGATGCAAGGTACGGGAGCGAAAATGGTTTCAGCCCTGCGTGGGTGGGATCAGCTTCGTTTCGAAGTTACCGAGGATCCTTCTGCTGGAGCAGACGGCTCACGCTGGAGCCACACTCCGTCTTTAGGGGTGTTCCATGCTCACGCTGATGTCCACGGCAATCTTGTTGTACCCGAAACCCGTATTCGTGCGGCGATGGAACATGCATACGACTCACACAGAATGCGTCGAGAGCTTGATCTTGCGTTGGGTAGTGCCTGGGACGCCGAGCTCGAACCATTCCGTTATGCGGGTGATGGTGCACCTGTGCGTTGGTTGCATCAGGTTGGCTGAACCTCACGTGCGGTTCCCATCGCTTTCCCCTTAATCCAATAGGCGACTATTTGGGTGTGCACCGTAGCTGCACCGGGGCGGGCTTTTGCTGCTTTTCGGATGTTCTTCATTGACCCGCTTTCACCGGCGGCCCACACCTGCCATCCAGGGCGAGTGAAGAATTCACTCAAGTGATCTGCTGCCCATTGGCCATGAAGTAGGTTGTGTCGCTCCAACTGGGGGTGGTAAGCCAACGGGGTAAGTGTGTCACCTTCATCAGTTATTTCAGTGAACACAGTGATGGGCAGTGTGGCAGGCCACTGAGCAATGATGCTATTGGCTGCTGGGATTGAGCTAGCGTCCGCAAAGAGAAGTAAACCGTTGGCAGCTGGGGCACGTGAGAAAGGTTCAGAACCTAAAGATTGCACTGTGATGGTGTCGCCGGGAGAGGCTAATGTGGCCCATTCGCTGGCCGGGCCAACTGGTTCATGGATCACAAAATCAACGTCGATTTCGTTGCTCTCCGGCCGAGCCTGAGCAATTGTGTAAGCCCTTTGATATTCCTTAGATCCGCCCCGTGTGTCGGGAAACCAAAAACGCAGCCATGATGCAGGCCCCGGGCTGAGGTGGGCAAAGAGCGTTGGTGCGTGGAAATGGAGCCGAAGGAGTGACGGGGTGATTTCTGTTTTGTTCTGCAAGGTTAACGTGATATCCCGTGCCCCCAGGACTTTGAGAATAACTCCGTTGATTCCGCGCCCCATGGTGCACTCCTTGTGTCAAAAACCATCAAAAAATGAGAAACTGCTGTCAGTTAGGTTAGCCTAATTTTGCTGGTCACGGGATGCACACTGGGAGAGGTTTCACAAACACGACGATGGCCCGACGTTGTCACGTCAGGCCATCGTGTTCACTGTGTCCCAGTAATGTGCTTTTGAGTACGGCACCTAGTTGTGTGAGAACTTAAGCGTTGCGAACCACAAGGGCAACATTGTGCCCGCCAAATCCGAAGGAATTGTTCAATGCGGCGATATCACCACGTGGTAGTTCGCGGGGGGTGTCCCGGACCAAGTCCAAGGTAAGTTCTGGGTCGGGATTGTCCACGTTGATGGTAGGTGGTGCCACGCGGTCATGAACAGCAAGCACAGTGAAAATAGTTTCAAGTGCGCCCGCGCCGCCAAGCAGGTGCCCGGTGAGTGACTTAGTGGCTGAAAGTTTGATTTGGTCTGCGTTGTCACCAAAGAGGGTACGAACAGCGCGAGCTTCGATGAGGTCACCCACGGTTGTAGACGTTGCGTGTGCGTTGACGTGGTGAACGTCTGACAAGTCAACGCCAGCATTCTTCAATGACATCGTCATAGCAGCGATTTGCCCACGCCCGGTAGGTTCGGGTGAGGTCAGGTGATAGGCGTCTGAAGAAAGACCGACACCGGAGACCTGGGCGTAAATTTTTGCACCGCGTGCTTTTGCATGTTCTTCGCTTTCGAGAACAACAATCCCCGCACCTTCTGCCATGACAAAGCCATCACGGTCTTGGTCGTATGGGCGCGATGCGCCAGCAGGGTTGTCATTGCGCTGTGACAGGGTGCGTGACGCTGCAAAAGCAGCAAGAGGCATGGGGTGGAGGCAGGCTTCAGTTCCACCGGCGACGACAACGTCGGCGCGGCCGAGCCGAATCATGTCAACGGCGTAACCGATTGCTTCCGCACCGGATGCGCAGGCAGAAACGAGAGCATGAGCACCAGCCTGAGCACCGATTTCCAACTCAACATACGCAGCAGGGGAGTTGGGCATGAGCATGGGTACTGTCATCGGAAGAACGCGGCGTCCACCACGTTCCCGGAGTGTGTCCCAACCATCCAATGTTGTCCAAATGCCACCAATACCCGAGGACACAACGGCACCGAGACGTGTGGGGTCGACGTCGGGGGATCCTGCATCAGCCCAAGCTTCACGGGTGGCAATGATTGCGTACTGCGCGGAGGGATCCATTTTTTTCATCTCAGGGCGAGCCAATACTTCTTCTGGCTTCACCTTGATTTGAGCGGCGAAATTCACGCCGATCCCGTACTTTTCCGCCCAGTCGTTATCGAGCGTGCGGGCACCTGACTCACCGGCCAGCGCTGCTTTCCACGTTGATGCGACATCGCCGCCGAGCGGGGTGGTCGCACCAAGACCGGTTACAACTACGTTGGTCGACATGACTCTCCTTGGACAGTGGGGGTGTGGGGTGCGCGGGCACCCCACACGGGGTGATGAATCAGCCCTGGGCGCCGACGATGAAGTTCACAGCGTCGCCGACGGTGTTGAAGTCCTTTGCGGCCTCGTCAGGGATGGTGACCTCAAACTTGTCTTCAGCGTGAGTCACGATGGTCATGATTGACAGTGAGTCGATGTCGAGGTCGTCGACGAAGGACTTATCAGCGGTGACTGTCTCAACGGCCAAGCCGGTTTCCTCAGCGACGATCTCGGCGAGGCCAGCGAGGACTTCCTGTTCGGTGTAAGCCATAAGTGTTTCTCCTTGTTTCAGTGATGAAGCAACGCTTCGTCTGGTGGGTTACGGCAGGACGATGACCTGTGCCGCGTAGGCGAGGCCGGCGCCAAAGCCGATCTGCAGGCACACGTCTCCAGACTTCGCGGTGCCTTCAGCGAGAAGGCGGTGCGCTGCCAGGGGGATGGATGCTGCGGAGGTGTTGCCTGTGTCCGCGATATCGCGGCCGACGACAACGTGTTCAGGCAGTTTGATCTGCTTGATCAACTGGTCGATGATACGCATGTTTGCCTGGTGAGGCACAAACACATCGATGTCTTGTGGGGTCAGGCCCGCTGCGTCAATAGCTTCCAAAGCAACTGGTCCCATTTTGAAACTTGCCCACTTGAACACGGAAGGACCGTCTTGGCGCAGTGTGGGGAACCCGAGTTCTGGGTTAGCACCCATTTCTTGCCATGAGTGGGTTTGGTAAATAGAGCCAGCTTTTGTGCCGTCAGCACCCCACACGGTCTTCCCGATGCCGGGGGTATCTGATGGTCCAACAATTGCTGCCCCAGCGCCGTCTCCTAGTAGGAAGGAAATAGAGCGGTCCGTGGGGTCAATGAAGTCCGACATTTTTTCGGCGCCGATGACCAACACATATTTGGCGGTACCGGCGCGAACAAACGCATCGGCCTGAGCAATACCGTAGGTGTACCCGGCGCATGCCGCAGAAATGTCGTACGCAGCAGCAGGGTTTGCGCCAATACGTTCCGCGACAATCGCAGCTGCTGCAGGTGTTTGGTGAAAGTAGGTGACCGTTGACAAGATGACTGCGCCAATGTCGCTGGCAGCGATCCCGGTAGTGTTCAGGACATCTTGTGCCGCGTTCACGGCGAGGTCAATCACAGACAGGTCGGCGTCTGCACGGCGGCGGGTGATGATGCCGGTGCGCTGGCGAATCCACTCGTCAGAGGAATCAATCGGCCCAGCGATGTCGTCGTTAGTGACGACGTTCTCACCCCGGTAAGCACCGAATCCGTAGATGCGCGAGAACTGGGACCCTGCTGCTTGCTTAAGCGTTGCCATCGGTTTCCTTGGTGTTATCAGGCGTGTGTAGAGACAAAGTCAAGTGCGGCAGGAACATCAGCAGCCGATTTCACCGCGAAAAGTTCCACACCAGGCAAAGAGCGCTTAGCAAGACCAGTGAGCACGCCTGCTGGGGCAAGCTCAAGAATGCCGGAAACGCCGCTGTTGCCGAGTGTCTCTTGGCACAGGTCCCACCGGACAGGGGACGTGATTTGGTGAACGAGACGTTCAACAACGTCGCTGCCCGTTCCATGACCGTGCTCACCCCCGGTGAATGCTGCCCCGTCGCGGTTGCTGAGTAGTGGGGTGTGCGGTGAAGCAGTCGGCCAAGTGGCCGCAATCTCACGGAACTCATCTTGCGCACTAGCCATAAACCGGGTGTGGAATGCTCCGGCGACCTGCAATGGGATAACCCGTGCCCGAGTAGGAGGGTTGGCAACCAGCTTCTCGATGCCTTCCACCGAACCTGCAGCAACAACTTGGCCAGCAGAGTTCATATTTGCCGCAGACAAACCAGCAGCGTCAATGGCGTCAAGAACCTCATCAGGCTTCCCGCCGACAACAGCTGCCATTCCGGTAACCTCAGCCGCCGCAGCGCGAGCCATAGCCCGAGCACGGTGTGCAACTAAGCCAACGGCTTGCGCCGGGCTCATGGCGCCAGCAAGTGCTGCTGCGGAGAACTCTCCAACAGAGTGGCCTGCAACAACAGATGGGCGAGCAGCCAGCGGATCAACGCCGAAGATTGCCTGAGCCGCCAATAGTGAGGTAGCAACAATCAGTGGCTGAGCTATTGCGGTGTCACGGATAGTGTCAGCGTCAGAGAGCGTGCCGTGGGCAATAAGGTCCACGGAGGAAGCGTCACTCAGTTCCTCAAGGAAAGGACGGGTCGCAGGAAGCTCAAGCCACGGCTCAAGCATGGACGGTGTCTGGGAGCCCTGTCCCGGGCAAACTACTGCAAGCACGGTACCTACTTTGCCTGATAGTGGCGCTGTTCGCCCGGTACTGACGTGTACCAAGTCCGCACACCTGTTTTGTAGGAAGCAAACAATACGTTCATGGTCACCACGAGAACACCAGCAGAAACGCCGAGAAACTTTTGGAGAGAAAATCGAAAAATGGTTAGTGTCACAACGGTTCTGGGAGCCGCCCTGCCGCTAAAGCAACCTGCAACACAAACGACTCACGAGCGTCGAGCGGGTCCCACCCAGTCAACTCGGCAACTTTACGTAAGCGATAACGCACAGTATTGGGGTGGACGTACAAGTCACGAGCAGCACCCTCTAAAGAACGCCCAGTGCCTAAGTATGCTGACAAAGTCTCTAACAATGAACCACCCGAGCCGGAGAGGGGCTCAAAAGCTTGCGCCACAAGTGCAACACGAGCCAAAGGGTCACCAATAAGCATGCGTTCGGGCAAGAGTTCGTCAGCACCAACAGGTCGCGGAGCTCCCGGCCAAGCAGAGACAGCCTCCAGGCCTGCAAGAGCCGCAGAAGCGCTACGTGGGGCATCATCCAATGTTGGGACAACAGGGCCAATGATGACCGGACCCGCACCGAAACGAGGTGCCAGCGACTCCGCAGCCGACACCAAATCACCATGACCGCCCAACACCAAAACCAAACGATCACCCTGAATGCCAACCAGGACATCGTCGAAAACGCGGCGCGTCGCACGGCGCAGATCAGCAGATTTCACATCGTCAAATGCTGATGCAGTGGAGCCAACCATGACCACAACTTTGCCGGTCCCAGACCAGCCCAGTGTAGAAACCCGAGATCGCAAAGTTTTGTCTCGGTCGCCACGCACAATCGCGTCAACGACGAGAGCCTCTAACCGGGCATCCCAAGCACCACGCACTTCAGCGGCACGAGCGTAAACTTCCGCCACTTCAAAGGCGACTTCACGCGAATAGCGCAACACTGCTTCACGCAGGTCACGTTCCTGGCCGGGGGCTGCCAACCGGTCGCTGTAAGCCTCAACAACCTCAACAACGCAGCGCACAATTTGCAACGTGTGCTGCAGCGAAATGGAACGAGTGAGGTCCTGTGGTGCAACAGAAAACATGTCACCAGGTGTCCGGCCAGACTGGCCGGCAGAGGTATACCAGTCGATGAATGCGGTGATGCCTTGTTGTGCAACAAGGCCCACCCACTGGCGTTCCTCGCGAGGCAAAGTCTGGTACCACGGAAGGTCTTCGTCGAGTTTCTTCAAGGCAGCCGACGTCAACAAACCGGCACCTTCGCGCACCCGTTGTTGGTTTGCTTCAGAAGCAGGCACATGACCAATGAGCTCTGCTGGCTGGGAAACTGGGGATGTCATGTTCCGAGCATAAGCAGCACTTGTGGGTTTCCCACAACAACGGTCCACTCACCGGGCGGGTCGCCACGGATGAAAACCACAGGTCAGCCCAAGTTACCGCCAAGAAAAGCCAAAACAAGGGTAGAGTCTTTGTATGGCCCTCATGCCCAGAATCAAACAGTTACTGCAACGAACAACGACGGCGTCAACTGTAGGACGACGGCGGGAAACACCACACCCTGCCAAGAACGTCATCCAAGAGGACGCACTGCGAGCCATGCTCGCAGAAGACCCAAACAACGAGCACGCTTTCCTTGCGCTCGTTGACGTCGTTGGCCGCAACTGTGCCGAGGACGGCACAGAACACGATGATCCACTCGCCGCCGAGATCGACATCACCGCCCGAACATCCCGCGACGAGAAATACCGCAGCAGCCTGTGGGCGCTCGCTGAAGAATATGCAGGACACCCCAAAGCGTGGTTCCCACTTGTGCAGCTTGCACGTTTGTCACTACCGGAAAACCCTGAAGACGCCACCCGGCGCCTGAACGCAGCGGTGTCACGCGATGACTCAGGAGCAGCCCTTGCCACCGCATTGATGTTGCTTCGTGAGTTCGACTTGGCGTCTGAGGCTTACCTGTTAGGAGTTGGCCACTGGATTGCCCGCCAACACCTTCCAGAAGCCGGTGTGCAGGTTGTTCGGGCATCTTTGGATGCTGGACGGTTTGCTGATGCTCGACGGTTCCTTGCGGAGCTGTTGGAGCACTCTTCACCAGATGAAGTAGATGCCGTGGATGCCGCGCTCGTGCGCGACGTCAACTCAGGGGCGAACGCTTAATCACGCTCCAGCACAATCAAAAACGGTGGGGCCCAACTCAATTGAGTTGGCCCCCACCGTTATGTGCAGGTCTATTGCTTGCGCGAGTGAGCTTTACGCATCTCCGCCAGCAGAACCAGAGGTGCCAGCTGCCACATTGTGCAGGTCATACTTCTCGATAGCCTGTGCCTGAAGTTCTGCGGACACCTCGCCGCGGCGGGCGAGCTCCTGCAGAGCCTTCACGACAACGGATGGGCCGTCGATCTTGAAGTAGCGACGTGCGGCAGCGCGAGTGTCGGAGAACCCGAAACCATCTGCACCAAGCACTGCGTAGTCACCTGGAATCCAGGTGCGTACTTGGTCTTGCACAAGGTGGTCGTAGTCGCTGGTTGCGATGAACGGACCTTGAGCATCTTGGAGCTTCTGGGTCAGGTACGCCTGGCGCTGTTCTTGACCTGGGTTGAGGAAGTTGTGCTGGTCAGCAGCAAGACCGTCACGGCGTAGTTCGTTCCATGAGGTTACTGACCAGACATCTGCGACAACGCCCCAGTCTTTCTTGAGCAGTTCAGCAGCTTCCAAAGCCCATGGCACACCGACACCAGAGGACAGCAACTGAACGCGGGGCCCATCGCCTTCGCCGGCAGCTACACGGTGGATACCGCGCAGGATGCCGTCAACATCAACATCTTCGGGCTCTGCAGGTTGCTGCATGGGCTCGTTGTACACGGTGAGGTAGTACATGATGTTCGGGTCGCGTGGGTCGGACTCGTCATACATGCGCTTGAGACCGTCGCGCACAATGTGGCGGATCTCGTAACCGTATGCGGGGTCGTACTGGACCACAGAGGTGTTTGTTCCCGCAATGAGGGGGGAGTGGCCGTCAGCGTGCTGGGTGCCTTCACCGGTCAGTGTGGTGCGCCCTGCCGTTGCTCCAATGATGAAGCCACGGGTGAGTTGGTCTCCGGCTGCCCAGAACTGGTCACCGGTGCGCTGGAACCCGAACATCGAGTAGAAGATGTAGAACGGGATGAGCGGCTGACCGTGGGTGGCGTATGACGTTCCCACTGTTTGGAAGGCAGATGCGGAACCGGCTTCGTTGATGCCGGTGTGCATGATTTGGCCGGACTCAGACTCTTTGTAGGAGAGCATGAGGTCACGGTCAACTGCGAGGTAGTTCTGACCCAGCGTGTTGAAGATCTTCGCGGTGGGGAAGATCGAGTCAAGACCGAAGGTGCGAGCTTCATCAGGGATGATCGGCACAATGCGGTGACCGAATTCTTTGTCCTTGATGAGTTCTTTGAGCAAACGGACGAACGCCATGGTGGTGGCGACTTCTTGCTTGCCGGAACCCTTGGAAAGCACCTCATAAGTTTTGTCACCAGGCAACGTCACGGCGACGTGCTTGTCGCGACGCTCTGGGACATAGCCGCCAAGCTGACGACGACGGTCGAGCATGTACTCGATCGCGGGGTCGTCCATACCTGGGTGGTAGTAGGGCGGCAAGTACGGGTTGGCTTCAAGTTGCTCATCGGTGATGGGGATGTGCAGCGTGTCACGCAGAGTCTTGAGCTCTTCGAGCCCAACCTTCTTCTTCTGGTGTGTTGCGTTACGCCCAGCAAACCCGGAACCCAAGCCATAACCCTTAATGGTTTTCGCGAGGATCACAGTGGGTTGGCCAGTGTGTGAGCGAGCAGCTGCGTACGCTGCAAACAACTTGCGGTAGTCGTGGCCACCGCGCTTGAGTGCCCAGATTTCGTCGTCGCTCATGTTTTCAACGAGCTTCTTGGTGCGTGGGTCGCGACCAAAGAAGTGTTCGCGAACAAAAGCGCCGTCGTTTGCCTTGTAGGTCTGGTAGTCACCGTCTGGTGTGCTGTTCATGAGGTTAACCAAGGCGCGGTCTTTATCAGCATTGAGCAGGGTGTCCCACTCACGGCCCCACACAACCTTGATGACGTTCCAGCCTGCACCCTTGAACTGCGCTTCGAGTTCTTGGATGATTTTGCCGTTTCCACGGACCGGACCGTCGAGGCGCTGCAGGTTGCAGTTCACCACGAAGGTCAGGTTGTCCAACTGCTGCTGGGCAGCGTGTTGGAGCATGCCGCGTGACTCTGGTTCATCCATTTCCCCGTCACCCAGGTAGGCCCACACGTCCTGCTGTGAGGTGTCCTTGATGCCACGGTTGTGCAGGTACTTGTTGGTCCACGCTTGGTAGATCGCCTCAGCAGGCCCAAGCCCCATCGATACGGTGGGGAATTCCCAGAAGTCTGGCATCTGGCGAGGGTGTGGGTAGGAAGGCAAGCCTTTGCCTTCACCCAAGGAGTGCTCTTGACGGAAGCCATCTAGTTGTTCACCAGACAGGCGCCCTTCGAGGAATGCGCGGGCATAGACACCGGGGGAGGCGTGACCTTGGAAGAAGATCTGGTCACCGCCACCTGGGTGGTCCTTGCCGCGGAAGAAGTGGTTCAATCCCACCTCGTACAGGGTGGAAACTGACGCGTACGACGAGATGTGTCCACCAACGGACACCTCTGGTCGCTGTGCGCGGGTCACCAAGACGGCGGCGTTCCATCGGATCCATGAACGGTAACGGCGCTCAAGGACCTCGTCACCGGGGAAGTATGGTTCCTCGTGAACACCAATGGTGTTGACGTAGGGGGTGTTGACTGACGTGGGGATGGCAACATTGCGTTCCCGGGCCCGCTTGAGGAGGCTCAGGAGCACGTAGCGTGCACGTGGGCCGCCTGCCTCGTCGATCAGTCCGTCCAGCGATTCGATCCACTCGCCGGTTTCTGCAGGGTCGATATCCGGCACCTGACTCAACAGGCCGTTGATCAAGGGCCCGGTTTGCTCGTTCGCGGCCACAGTCCGTCCTCTACTACGTGTCGTGAGAAGCGGGGGTCCCCCGGTCCTCGCCTTCCCGGTCTTGGCATCTGGGCTGGTGCCAGCATGCTTGCCTAACCGGTTTTGTCTTCATTCTTGTCACTACTTGCAGTGCATTTCCAGCGGGTGGGCTCGCAGGGGGGCGTGATGTTGGTGACACCTAGGCGTTTCCCTGTAATCTGTGCGGTCTGCTTCATCACAGTTGCCTCTTCTCTACCCTATCTATTTCTGAGATATTTGGTTGTACACACCGCGCGTTGGGCCACTATGTGACCCGATTCGCGGAGAACAGCTCGCCTGATGAGCGCCGGTGCAAGCAAATCGCGCCAAAATGCGTTAAGTTTGCCTCACGAGTATGAGGGCGACCTCACAATGAATCGGAAGGATACATACAACTGTGGCAGCGACCGCTGGTTCCTCCCAGGTAGATCGTCTGGGTTTCACCTCTGGGCAGGTAGTCCAAGAGTTCGGCTGGGGAGATGATGTCGATGACAGCCTCCGCCAGGACATCGAAGGCCTCGTTGGGAGCGAGCTCGTCGACGAAGACTTTGATGATGTCACTGACGGTGTCATCGTCTGGTGGCGTGAAGACGACGGTGACCTGACCGATATGCTCGTTGACGTGCAAACAGCCCTGGACGACGGGGCGAACATTTGGCTTTTCACCTTGAAGCCAGGCCGGGACGGGCACGTTCCGCATTCAGACATTGAAGAAGCTGCCAGCACTGCTGGGTTGCACGCGATGTCGACGCTCTCCATTGCAGAGGACTGGTCGGCAACGAAGCTTGCACACCGCGGCCGTGGCCGCTGAGCATGACTCTTCGCCGTTGCCCGATGCTCCTGTTGGGATTAGCATCGGGCAACCGGCACCAGATTTCACATTACGAGATGTG
Source organism: Jonesia quinghaiensis DSM 15701 (assembly GCF_000423205.1). Lineage (GTDB taxonomy): Bacteria > Actinomycetota > Actinomycetes > Actinomycetales > Cellulomonadaceae > Jonesia > Jonesia quinghaiensis. The sequence continues at coordinate 57,275 of NZ_AUHN01000010.1, read as the reverse complement.
CATGGGACCCCGCTGACCTTAAGCGCCTTGCGCGGGCAGCGGGTTCTTCTCGTATTTTTCCCTTTCGCGTTTTCTGGTATTTGCCGCGGTGAACTGCGCGAACTTCAGGACAACGCCCCACTATTTTCGGATGCGCTGGTTCGCGTCATTGCAGTGTCCTGTGACTCGCTGTTCGCCTTGAAAGCGTGGGCGGAACAGGAACGCTACACCTTTGATGTTCTCTCAGATTTTTGGCCCCATGGGCAGGTCGCCCGTAGCTATGGAGTCTTTGATGAAGCCGCCGGTATTGCTGTGCGTGGTTCATTTCTTCTTGATGAACAAGGCGTTGTGCAGTGGGCTGTGGTGAACGGTCGTGGTCAAGCCCGGGACCTCTCAGATTACGAACAAGCGCTGGTAGCGCATGCGGAACAAGGTGAGGGTTCATAGACTCACACTATGGACAACGCCGCTGCACGTACTGCCACTGACCGACTGTCCGCCCAAGCTGTGAGTATCTGGCTTGATGATTTGTCCCGTGACCTTGTGGACAGTGGCGAATTGGAGTCGCTGATCACGGATCGTTCCGTGGTGGGTGTGACGACTAATCCGTCTATTTTTGCTGCCTCAGTTGCTGCCTCGGATACCTATGATGAGGCGTTGCGAGCCTCTGGAGATCGGGACGCACAAGAAGTTGCCTTGGAACTGATGGTGCAGGACGTCGCCCGTGCGTGTGATGTGTTTGCCCCAGTGTATGAATCGACTGGTGGTCAAGATGGTCGAGTATCCATCGAGGTTTCTCCGTTGCTTGCGCATGATGCCCAAGAGACAGCGCGTCAGGCCGTTGAGTTAGCGCGGCAGGTTGACCGCCCCGGTGTTTTGGTGAAGATTCCAGCAACTGTCGCTGGGTTGTCTGCCATCACTGAGGTAGTGAGCCAGGGTGTCAGTGTCAACGCCACTTTGATTTTTTCTGTGCAGCGTTACCGTGAGGTGATTGGCGCCTACCTAGCTGGGTTAGAGAAAGCCCGTGAGGCAGGGCACGATCTAGAGTCCATTCACTCGGTGGCATCATTTTTTGTCTCCCGCGTTGATACCGAGGTTGATACTCGGTTGTTAGGCCGCGAAGATGCCCGTGCCGGTGCGCTTACCGGTCGGGTGGGGGTAGCAAACGCCAGGGTGGCATATGACGTTTTCACGACCTACGCCGCGAGCCCTCAAATGCAGGAACTCCTCCTTGCTGGCGCAAACCTTCAGCGCCCACTATGGGCATCGACTGGGGTAAAAGATCCAGCGTTGCGCGACACCATGTATGTTGAGGAACTCATCGCCGAGTCCGTGGTGAACACGATGCCCAGGGCAACGTTGGAGGCTTTTTGGGAGCACGGTGAGGTGCCAGGGAACTCCATCATTCATGCGTACGATGACGCCTACTGGGTGATGGATACGCTCAGCGATGTCGGTGTGGATTTCGACGATGTTGCAGCGCTCCTTGAGGAGCAAGGGGTCAACAAGTTTGTGCAGTCCTGGAATGATTTGCTAGAAACCATTGAGCGCAAGCGGGCGGGCGTTCAAGCCTAGAGGGCTCGCAAACACTAAACCGCGGCCACAAGATTTTGTGATGTAAACCACCGAAACCGGGTGTTGCCGCTGGTAGGATAAGCGCCGTGAATGAAGAGAAGACCAACCGTGCGGGCAATGCTCGAGGCCGTCACAAAAGACTCGAGATTATTCAGGCCGCCCTCGAACTATTCGGGGAGGTCGGCTTTCACGGTGCGTCACTTCGTGATATCGCTGCCCGAGCAGGCATGTCCCACCCAGGGATGTTGCACCACTTTCCGACCAAGGTTGCACTCCTCGAGGCTGTTTTGGAACGCCGTGATGAGGTAGACGAAGCAGCCATGCAAGAAGACTTTGATGATGGCTTGAACCGGTTGCAAGCACTGCTCCGAGTCGTTGCACGCAATAGTGAACGCCGTACGATCGTGGAACTATTTGTTGCGTTGTCCGCGGAGGCAACGTCCGTTGACCACCCAGCGCATGACTTTTTTGTGACACGCTACGAGCGCACCGTCGCGTTAGTGGAGTTGGAGTTGCGGCGTCGTCAGGACATTGGTGATTTGCGTAAGGGCGTTGTTCCGCTGGCTGCTGCGCGAAACATTGTTGCGTTGATGGATGGTTTGCAGATTCAGTGGCTTCTCGCGACAGCACAAGGCGATAACGGCCAGGTAGATATGGTTGCTGGGCTGCGGGACTACATGGAGTCGATTGTCATCGGTGGGGTGTAAAACCGCAGCATAGGTCACCCGAAGTTTGGTGCGCACACGTGGGTTTCACCGTGAGTGGAGTCCCACAGTGTGCAGGCACTGTGGGGCTCCGTGAGGCGCTGCGCTACCCGACGGAGTTGGGTTAGCGGCAGCTGGTATATGGTGCCTGAGTTACAGGCCTTCGTTGGCGCGGGCGATGAGTTTTTCTAGGCCATCAGCGTCGAGGCTTGACATACCGAAACCGGCAAAAACGGTGGAGGGGATGTCGTCAACCATGGCAAGGAACGCCGGGTCTAGCCCGTCTAGCAGGGGTGTTATGTCACCACCGACGATGGGGTGCTTGCGTAGTTCCCCCATGGTGCTCATGTCCGTGACCGGGAGACGAACGTCTTCGCCATCAATGGTGACCGTATGGGTGGCGTTTATTGCCTGTGATGACTCGCCCACAGCGATCTGGTATTGACCGCCACCCACAACCCATCGGCCAACTGCTGGGTGCCAGAAGGCAAATGCGCGGGAGTCTAGGGCAAGGGTGACGGTGGTAGATTCCCCAGGAGCTAGGTGAACTTTGGTGAATGCTTTGAGCTCTTTGTCTGGGCGGTCTAGTGGGGCATCTTGATCGTGAACGTAGACCTGGAGAACGTGCGCACCTGCACGGTGACCGGTGTTGGTGATGGTCGCGTGAACAGTGGCGTTGGTGTCCGCGCCTGTGCCCGTCACGGTGACAGAGGTGTCTGTCACCGTGAACGTTGTGTAAGACAATCCGTACCCGAACGGGTATGCCGGGGCGATGTCTCGCCGTTCATACCAGCGGTAGCCCACATAAATGCCTTCGCCGTAGCGAACGGTGCCAAACCCGCCGGGGAAGTTCTCGTAGGCGGGCACGTCGTGGAGGCGAACGGGGATGGTCTCTGCGAGTTTCCCGGACGGAGTGGAGGCGCCGGTGAGAATGTCTGTGAGGCCCTCCGCTCCGGCTTGCCCGCCAAGCCACCCCTCGACGATCGCGGGGGCGTGGTCTTGCCATTCGCTGACGGTTACGACCGAACCGTTGGCTAGGGCGACAACAACACGCGGGTTCACTGCGTGGATGGCTGCGAGTAGTTCGAGTTGAACCGGTGGCAAGGAGATGGTGGTGCGGTCGTATCCTTCTGATTCGTCTGCTGCAGGTAAACCGAGGAACACCACAGCGATGTCAGCGTCGCGGGCAGCAGCAACTGCTTGGTCATGCAGTTCACTCTCTGTTACTTCAGGTTCTGGGCCCTCTGCGATGGTGAAACCAGGAGCGAATGTGACGGTACCGTCGTAATGTGCCGAGAGCGCATGAAGTGCGCTCACCAACCTGGTGGGGTTCACCTGTGATGACCCTGCGCCTTGGTAGCGCGGGGTGCGCGCGAATTCGCCAATAACCGCAATATGTTGTGTGGGGGACAGCGGCAATAACTGGGTGCCGTCAACGGGTTCATTGCGAAGGAGGACCACACCTGCTGCTGCTGCTTGACGGGCCAGGGTATGGTGGGCATCTGCGTCAACGGGGGTACGGTCCTGCGTTGCAGGCATGGTCTTATTGATGAGGTGAAGGACGCGGCGTACAGCGGTGTCCACAACGGATTCGTCTAACGACCCGTCGCGAACAGCAGCTGCAATGTCAGCGTCACTGCGCCCACCAGTACCCGGCATTTCCAGGTCCAAGCCTGCTGCCACTGCGGCGACGCGATCCCGGACTGCACCCCAATCGGAGACCACCAGTCCATCCCAACCCCACTGCTGCCGTAACACCTCAGTGAGCAACCAGTGGTTGTGGGACGCGTATGTTCCATTGATTTTGTTGTATGAACACATGATGGTCCATGGGTCGCCACCAGCAATGGCCCGCTCAAAGCTGGCAAGATAAATTTCGCGCAGGGATCGTTCATCAACCTCTGCACTGACGCGCATGCGGTCATCTTCTTGGTTGTTGGCTGCGAAGTGTTTGAGTGAGGTGCCTACACCCTGCGACTGTGTGCCACGAATCAGTGCGGCAGCGAGATCCCCGGACAGGACAGGGTCTTCGGAGAGGTATTCAAAGTTACGCCCACAGCGCGGGTCGCGTTTGATGTTTGCGCCGGGGCCCAGAAGCACAGAAACTCCGTGGTGCTTCGATTCGCGGCCAAGAGCTGCACCAACTTGCTCAAGGAGGTCACTATCCCAGGTGGAACCTAGTGCTGCGGCAGTGGGGAAACAGGTGGCGGGAACTGAGTTCCCTAACCCGAGGTGGTCACCTTCGTCTGCTTGTTTGCGCAGGCCGTGTGGGCCATCGGAAACCCACATGGATGGAACGGAAACGTTGTCACGAGATACGGGTTGGGTTTCCCAGAAGTTCAACCCAGAGAGTAGTGATGCTTTCTCCTCCAGGGTGAGTGCCGCGAGGGTTGCGTCGATATCGACAGGTGCCTGAGACGGGGTCATGGGTGCTCCTTTGCAGTGACTGTGGGAACAGTCTAAAACAATAACCGACCGATCGGTAGGGGGAGTGGGTGGTTGATGTGAGGTGGGTCGCATACAGTGGCACATAGTTCCCGATGCGCTTTGCGCCTTCCAGCAGCCCGCGCGCCACACAGCCCAAAGCGTTAGCCGTTACCCTGTGCCCTCAGCCGTGCCCCATGAACAAGGAACCCATCAGTGACCCGACCTGACTATCGCCACCAAACGCCACTGCTTGCCCGTGTCATCCGCGCTACGTGTGTTGCGCTGACCATCGCGGCGAGCACCCTCCTCGCCGTTCGATACCCCACCCTAGAGCCCCGAGTCCCCGTCCACTTTTCAGACGTCGGTGACCCTGACAACTACGGGCCCCGATGGGCGGCGCTCGTCATGATGGTGGTGTTCCTGGTCCTCATCGCAGGGATCGCGTGGTTGTCAGTGCGACCGCACCTATTCAACTACCCCATGGAGATCACTGATAGGAACGCACCTACGGCATACCGTGCCGGGCAAACCATGATGCTTGGCGTCTTGGCTGGCGTCAGTGTGGTGCACATCGGCATTGTGGTGTTTTTCCTCACCGAGACAGGGGAAGCGTTCATGATGACCGGAATGGCCATGATGGTTCTTGCCACAATCAGCGGGATCATCATGATGACCCGGCCACAACGCAGCCACGTCACCGACTAAACTCACCAGCTATGGCGCAGAAACCCCCGCACAACCCACAACACCGTCAGCAGGCCGACCTGCCCGATACGCACACCGCAGTCAGCGCTGCGATGGACGCCGTGGGAGACAGGCTCAGAGACTTCCGCCAACGCCGCGGCCTCACCCTCACCGATGTTGCTGAAACGCCGGGAGTGTCCGCCTCAACCCTGTCGCGCCTCGAATCAGGTGGACGGCGGCCCACTCTGGACCTCCTCATGCACCTCGCACACCTCTACCGAGTGCCCCTCGATGCATTGGTTGGCGCACCAGCCACCGGAGACCCGCGCATCCACCCACGCCCCATCAAACGCGGTGACCGTGTCATGGTGCCACTCACCGGGCCAGGCGCGCCTGTACAAGCCATCAAAATGATCATTCCCGGGCGCCCTGCCAACCTCACCGTTGTTCCACAACGCCACGGCGGGTACGAATGGTTCTACGTACTCAGTGGATCGGTGGAACTCACCCTGGGAGAAGAGACACTCACCATCGACAAAGGCCAAGCCGCCGAGTTCGACACCCACACCCCGCACGCCATCCACTCCGCCACCGAACACCCAGCCGAAGTATTGTCCCTCTTCAGTGCCCAAGGGGAACGCATTCACGTCCACGGCGAGTAACTGCTGGGCATAGTTTTTTGCAGAAACTGCATAGAACATTGTCGAACCTGCGGGGCACAGGGGAGGGTTAACCCCATGACCACACACTGGGATGTCCTCATCATCGGCGGCGGCGCAGCAGGCCTCTCCGCAGCACTCACCCTCACCCGTGCACGCCGCAACGTCCTGATCATCGACGCCAACACACCCCGCAACCGATTCACCAACCACATGCACGAACTCATCGGCCGCGACCACACCTCACCAGCAGACCTCTACGCCGATGCCCGCACCGAAATCAGCGGATACGGTGGACAATTCCTCAACGCATCCGCCACGTCAGTGCGCAAAACCTCCACTGGATTCACCGTCACCACCACCATCGACACCCACCACACAGCAACCCACATACTCGTCACCACCGGCCTCACCGACGTCCTCCCAGACCTCACAGGCCTCCCAGAAACCTGGGGCCAAGGTGCGGCAGTATGCCCCTACTGCGACGCCTACGAAGTGCGTGACCAACCCATCGGGGTCCTCGCCACGGGACCCAACAGCATCCACCAAGCACAACTCCTGCGCCAATGGAGCCCTAACATCATCTACCTCTCCGACGCCGTTGGTCCACCCACAGGCGAAGACCGCACCGCATTCGACGCTCGGGGAATCCGCATTGTTGAGGGGCCCATCGACCACGTCACCATCGATGGGGGCACCCTCAATGGCGTCACCATGCGCGACGGCCAACACATCGCCCTCGCTGCGCTCTTCCTCATCCCCACACTGGCCTTCAACGACACCATCCTCACCACACTAGGCACCGCCACAACGGACACCCCCATGGGCACACTCGTCACCGTTGACGCCACCGGTGCGACCAGCACCCCCGGCCTATGGGCCGCAGGGAACGTGGTGAACCCCGCAGCAAACGTGCCCATGTCCATCGGTGCAGGCGCAGCAACCGGCGGAGCAATCAACCACGCCCTGATCCAACGCGACATCGCCGAAGCGCTCGCAGGGATGGCGTGAGCCGTGCTCTTGTGTTCCCCAACCACGAACTCACCCCGGGAGTTTTACACTGTGTGCATGAGCAAGTTGGATGGGGTTTTTAGCCCTGCTACTACCCAACGCCACGATGAGGTGGAGGCGTTACTCTCACGCATCGTTGTGTGGGGAGCTTCCCGACCCGACATTGTTGCGTTAGGCCTCGCAGGTTCGTGGGCACGCGGTGCGGCAGGCATGCACTCTGATGCGGATGTTGTCGTGCTTACTGATGCAGTGGGGATCTTTAGTGTGGAAGACGACTGGGTGATTGACGCGGTCGGTACAGTTGCGTCCATTACGAGGACGCAGACATGGGGCCCGCTCACCGAGCGTCGCGTTGAGCTTGCGAGCAAGTTTGAGGTGGAGTTTGGGTTTGCCACACCTCAGTGGGCTGCGTTACCACCTGACGGTGGAACAGCACATGTTGTGAAAGATGGGTTTCGCATACTTTATGACCCTGAGCACGTACTCCAACGACTAGTTACCGCAGTTTTATCCGCGTAGGTTCACAATCTAGCCGCCTTCTACGAATGAAAAAGCATAGATTCCGCAGTTGTTACTCACTCACACTGGGAGGTCGATGTATGGACAGTTTTCACGGTGTTGAACTCCCGTTGACTGGTGGAAATATGGCCCCGGTGGTGCGCAGCGGTGACACTGTGCGCCGGGTGTCTGGCCCGTGGAGCCCGGCGGTTCATGACCTATTGGCGTGTTTCGCCGACGCGGGGATCACTCAAACCCCTCGGGCGCTGGGTTTCGATGAGTGTGACCGGGAAATACTTAGCTACATTCCCGGAACTGTGTTGACGCAGACGCCACCATCGGTGGCGTGGAGCCTGGACATGTTGCGCTCTACCGCGCGCCTGCTGCGTTCATTGCACGATGCAAGTGCCCCGCTTGTTACCCAAAACGTGCGTTGGCGTCAGGACAGTCACCCACCGGTGGAGGTGATCTGCCACAACGACTTTGCTCCATATAACCTCATCGTTGATGGGGGCGAGCTTGTTGGGGTCATTGATCATGACATGGCTTCACCTGGGTCCAGGCTGTGGGACTTTGCCTATTTGGCGTACCGCATTGTTCCGTTCGCCGAAGATGCGCACGCCTATGACCCACTGATTCATGGGTCCCGTGATGAACGGCTCGCTGCATTGATAGCTGCTTATGGTGTCCACTTCGACACTGACGACGTGCTTGCCATGATTGTGCGTCGTTTAGAGGCGCTAGCTCAATTCACTGATGAGCGTGCAAGGCAAACGGGTAACCCAGATTTTGTTGAACACGCAGCAATGTACCGGCGAGACGCTGACAAAATTCGCTGACGGTCGTGATGGGGGGAGGTCTCTCTGTAACGATCGAGCGGAGGTCACTGTTGGGCCAGTCCAACGAAAACTTCCTGACCGGTGATCGTGATGTCAACGTTCTTGCCTGCAGAGCTTGGGACGCTAATAACATCATCTGCGATGCGCGCTTCGGGAATTTTCTCGTAAAAATCGACGAGGTCCTTGGCGGGGAACGCAAGGTCAATGACCGTTGCAGCCGGTACCCAATCGGCCTGCGTAGGCGAAACCGGGAATGGAAAATCCGCCAGGGTATGGCCGCTTTGATCGGTAAGCCGCGCAGTTTGGGAGATCAGCACGTATCCGCCGTCAGTGTCGTCAAGGGGCTGGATGACGACTGGTGTGCTTGCCGAGGCTAGCCGCCAAGAGTCCTCACCATCGCTGTAACCCTGGGGGTGTTGGCGTTCAAGTTCTTGGAGAATCTCCTCCCAAGACAGCTGGGTGGAGAAGCTATATTCCTTTGCGGAGACCGTGAACCGGTGGTGCGGTAGTTCAAACGTAAACGTGTCATCGGTGTCAACGCCGTCAACCCACATGTCGGTATGAGTGTTACCGACATGAAGCAAAAATGCACCAGCAGCAAGGGCTGAGACCGTGAGGAGGGATCCGACCGTCATGAAGACAATTCTGGTGGGCTTACTGAGCTTTGTTCGGAAAAGGAAAGCGGAACACAGCAGTGTCACTCCCAGAATCGTGGAGAAAGCCAGACTAATGAACAATGTTGCCTGCATGGGTGGCAGTCCGCTCGTGAAGGTTGCTGATGATAAATACTTCTTGCAATGGTAAGTGACGTCTCACCGCTATTGACGAACGGCATTGAGGTGGGCATCAGTTGTTATGAAACGCGCACCTGTCCACTCGCACACATAAAAAGACGCAACAAAAAAGCGCCAACCGCTATGGTTGACGCTCTTTTGTGTCTTGCTGTTCTGGTGGGCCTCCGTAGGTACTTCTCAAACCCCACCAAACCACGAAGAACGCTGATTTCGCGTGTTCTCAAGGGATCGAAGAAGTTTCAGCCACGTACTGGAGCCCGCCGCGTGGAAGATTCTCGTGGTCCGATGCGTAAAAATTCGAGCCAGTCTCAAACCCGTTTGAGTGCCTCAAATCGAGAACAACTACTCGCTGGATACGCCGAAGGGGTATCAGTGCGGGAGTTATCAGCGAGGTTCAACATTCACCGGGCAACGGTGCGAGAGATTGCTCGCCGAGCGGGCCATCCGAGCCGTGCACCGGAACACTCAGAACAGGTGCGGGGTGAGGCAGCACGCCTGTATGCCGAGGGCTTCACCCTCAGTCAAGTAGCAGCGCAGCTGGGCATTGGGGATGAGTCTGTTCGGTCGGCAGTTCTCGCTCACGGGGGCACGGTTCGTCCGAAGGGTCGCCACCCGGGCCGCTCTGCTTGACCTCCAACGGCGTGCTGTGACGGCCGCTGAGTTACCACCGTCGAGGTTCCCAGAGCGACTTGTCATCAACACGTTCTTCTTCAATCCTGTTATCGGCCAGTCGGCTCACGTCTTCGTAGAACGAACGAACACGCGAGTTCATTGGGTGCCGCTGTGCAAGCGCGTGCGCACCATCGCGGAGGGCGATTTCCTCGGGATCATCGACGCCGATTGTACGCGACCGGGTGCCATAAATCGCGGGGCCATGCAGCCCCCGGATGAGCACTCGCGCTGTGTCCTCGTCCGCATCCCCGGCGACGGATAGGGCTGTTTCAACAAAATCTGGGTGTTTCAAAACAAAGTGCCGATGCGCATGCTGCAAGAGATCTACCGCGAGTCGAATCTGCGCGCTGTCTTCGGAGCGAATCAGCTCCAGCAACACGGCAAGTGTTTCGGCATCGATCCGGCCGGTGATTTGTTCGAACAACTGTGACCCTAGTGAGGCTCGCTTCCAGCCATCAGCCTCCAGTATCCACTCGACAAGTTCAGTGAGCGTGCGCGAGAAGGAGGCAGAATCGCGAAATGCGAGTTGCTCGCCCCACGAGTACGGCAGCGCACGGTAGTCGCTGTTGGTATGTTCCTCGAACTCAAGGCGGTCCAATAGGAAGCGCAAGCTGCTTGACGCGTCCATTCGAATCTGGGTGTTGAGTAACTTCGCGAAGTCGTAGCCATCCAGAGAGGGTGTTCTGACGAAACGGCCTAGTAGCAAACTCCTGTCTTCGTCCGGCAGGTCCGACCATCCCACGATGCGTCCGTCGACAAGTAACTCGGCCGCGGATTCGGCCACGCCTGAATCGAGATCTACGGGTGCCATTCGCAGCAAGTCCAGTACAAGGTTGCGGTCTCGAGGTTCCCACCAACGTGCAGCACTCAGCAGTCGTCTGTTTAGAACAAGATCGTCGCGTGCGGCAAGGTCGCGGATAATCTGCTCACGTTGACCACCAATGGTGTCGCCGTGAACACTCGTTACGGCCGCCTCGACAAGATGAGCGCCACGCTCATCCATGTCTGCCAGTGCACGTGCAGCGCGACCTGCGATCGGGTCCTCCTTTGCGAACATCGTCATCAGCGCAACTCGTTGGGTGGCCATCACGGCGTCATCGCCAACTGCGACGTTGGAGAGCGCTGCTTGAGCTACGCCGGGTCGCGCTTCGAAAAGTCGGACTAGAAGGTGATCTGGAGGTAGAAAACTACCGGAAGCCGCTTGCTCGTCACGTATCAGACTATGCAACCGATCCAGAATCTGGTGATCATCGAAAGAGCCTGACCACTCGGCCACGACACTGTCGATCATGCGTCGGGAGGTTTCAAACGATCTCTCATACCGGCTCGTTGGCTGCTCTGAGTCTTCGTCGTCGTCCTCGTCGATTGCCCAGCCAGCACGCAGGAGACGCGTGACTTGGTAGTCCGTGTCGATAGCAAGGCGACGGCGGACCTCGCGGGCGGCACCCTTTTGCGCGCCGTGACCATACTTCGCCTGCCAATTGAGCGCACGGTAGCCGGATAGCCGCACGCTCGGCGGAATCGTAGGGTCCGATATGATGTCTCCGAGAAGTCCAAACACTGTCTCTAGCTCAGACGTCATTTCTTCATCACGGCCTGCGGAGCGAATGGCTTCTTCGAGCAATGAAACTGCGGCCAACGCCGTAGCTGAATCAGCCCGGAGTTGCCCGGCGGCGAGTTCGATGACTCGAAGGCGGAGCGTGGCAACGACGTCCATATTGATGGATCGACGAGATAGTTCGATCGACGGACCTTTCGAGCGTGTGAAGGTGACTTCGTCAGCAAGAGCGGGCTTGAGTAGAGATAACAGTTCCGGTTGGCCAGTCGTCAAGCGACCATTCTCCAGCCACTTACCAACGACTGCGACGTAGTGCTCATTGAGGTGCAAGCCCCGGTGTTGTTGGAACTCGCCTAACTCGCGCAGCACCCGGAATGCATGCCCAGGATTCTGGTTCTCTGGCCGAGCATCGCCCTGGCTTATGGCCAACAGAAGTTCCATAGCGTGTTCGAGGTAATCCGGATGATACGAGGCGTTCCGAATGAGCCCAGTAAGCCCACGATTCGTCGAGGTTGCGGTGACATACCCTTCACCACCCCAAAGACGAGAAAGAGAATCTTCCTCGTCGGGTGCCGGATTATCAACGATCAGCTGCGCAAGGCGCATGGCACGGTCTGGGTAGACAGCGGCGACCGCCTCGATGCCGTGTACCAAGCTCTTACGGTCGGAGTTGCCGAGTTCTAGCACAGATTGGGTCAGCCTCTCCCAGAGTGAGTCTGCGAGTTGCGATTCAGACGTAGCTCGTCGATACCAGTCAATCAAACTGATGTTTCGAATGGCATTCGTTAGTGCATCGCCCCGAACGAACTGAGCAACCTGCATAGACCACCTCGTATCGAGGCCTGACCGAGAAACGAGCGCGCGTTCGAGCATCGCTTCGCCGAGTAGATCTGGAACAATGCGGACCGACTGCCCCCGTCGCATAACGACACCAATGTCTTCGAGGTCATCCACGGATTGCAGGACAACACGTTCAGACTGCCCGCTCAGGGCGACGAGCGCGTCAAGGAACTCGGATTGATCCAGTCGTGCGGGCTGTACGGTAGCGATCGAATCAAAGATGGCTCGGCGAGCGTCATCGTTCGTACCGCGGGTCACGACGTCAGCGAAGTGAACTAGGACCTCTCTTCGGAGCTGAGGGTTCCCTGCTAATGTGTCAGAAGGGAGGTGGCCCTCTCGGATGAGGTGCGCGCCGACAACGATTATGAGAGGACAGTCGTAGCCAGCGCGGCCGAGCAACTCGACGGCTTGATCAGATCCGGCTTCTCCTAGCGCAACACGAGCCAACTGCTCAGCATCTGGAATCGACAACTCCATGACATTGACCCGAATTTCCGTCGCGGTCGCTGACGTCATCGACAGAGCCGAAAGCAGCTCAGGTTCGACCTTGGGCCGCACCGATAGAACGATACTGGCGTCGGGTCGAGCATTACGAATTCCAGATACGAGACTCATGACGTTTGTGTCTAAGCTCAGTGCGTCGTCGAGCACGATGACGGGCGCTCCGCTCGGGAGCAATTCGAACATTTCAGGAGTGATTGGACCACGTGACGCGAAGCGGATCTCACGATCAGATTCGGTACGCGCAAGCTCGACAAGGAGACGTGTTTTGCCGATGCCTCCGCGCCCAACCACGAATACGGTTGGCTGATGATCGGCAATAAGTCGTCCAAGCCGATCGATCTCTTCACCTCGACCTACCAGGTCAAACCGGCGATCATATCCGAGCCTTCCCGCAAGGGCGGGCTCGTATTCATCTACTTTCAGCCATGGTGACGGTGCCGAGACACCAAGAAACTCTTCGCGCAACCTTGGGAAGTACGCGTCGATGAGGACGAGCTGTTTGTCAATAGGGAGGTCTCTTACATGGGCTGCAATGTCCTCACCATCCCACAACGCCCATCCGAGATGGTCTGCGACCCTGAGCCGCGCTTTGGGTGTTGCGGTAGGCCGACTCAGCGCAATCAGTCCCGCGTTGATCCGCGCTTCAGGCATTACTGCATCGATCGCAGCTTGCACGTCTGATGGACCAAATACCTTCTCGTGTTTGCACTGAATACCTACCCGCTGCCCGTTTCCGGTAGCGAAGACATCGATTCCATACTGCTTGTATCCGGTCGAACCATTCCGAGTAACTTCCCAGTCCGGATGCAGTCCGCGGTACAAGTCGCGGACAAAAGCCTCGAACGCTTCGTCGGTTAGTTGCGCGAAGGGAAGTAAGCGGAGGAGTGGTTGACTGGGCGTGACTTTGGTGTCTTCATACTCTCCAGCAGTTCGAACGGCAACGATGTCAAGCTCAAGCAACGAACAGAGTTGTGGTAGCTGCTTCAGCCGAGGCCGTGATCCGCCTCGTTCCCAGGTGCTGACCGCTTGCTGCCGCAGTCCGGCATGCTGCGCAACTGTGGCTTGATCCAGCCCTTTCGCTTCTCGAGCTGTGCGCAGAAGGGCGGCGAGCGCTGGGTACTTCATACACCAACGATACACGCATCAAATGCGTACGCGTGAAGGCTCGCTCCCGTGACGTTAGAACAATTCACGGTGAGCCAGACATCGGCGGCGAGTGTAGTTAACTCTCAGACGCGTCTAACGGCGGAAGGTTTGAACATCGTTGTTTAGGTCTTCAGAAGTGGGCCTCCATAGGTACTTCTCAAACCCCAGCAAGCCGCGAAGAACGTTGATTTCCCGTGTTATCAAGGGATCGAAGTCACAGCAAACACGTAGGGGTACCAACCTCGCGGCTGATTCCCGTGGTCCGATGCGTAAAAATTCGGGTCAGTCTCAAACCCGTTTGAGTGCCTCGAGTCGAGTCGCGCTTCTTGCTGGGTACGCCGAGGGGGTGCCGGTTCAGGAGCTGGCAAGAAGGTTCAACGTTCATCGTGCGACGGTGCGAGAGATTGCTCGGCGAGCGGGCCACCCAAGCAGAGCCCCAGAACATTCCCAACAGCTACGAAGTGAGGCGGCACGCCTCTACGCCGAGGGTTTCACCCTCAGTCAAGTTTCAGCGCAGTTGGGAATCGGCGACGAAGCCGTCCGCTCGGCCGTGGTAGCCAATGGGGGTACGATTCGACCCAAAGGCCGCCGTCGAATGAATGCTTGACCCGGGCGTCGAATGCTCACCTTCCCTTCAACGACGAAGGGAACGGGAACATGGACACGCTCTTGGCATTCACGACGGACGAACGTGCGGCACGGATCGCCCTGACCATGATCACGGACCCCACTGATGCAACAACGGGGCATCTCCTTGCAGTTCACGGCGCGGTCAACACTGTCACGATGCTTGCCGACGACGCACCGGTTCCCGGTTTGGATAACGTGGAAGCTCAGCTGTGGCGTAAACGCTTGATGCCCCGGGTGGAACCACGACTGATCCAAGAAGCACTCGACCTCACTGAGCATGGTGGCTTCAAGACGCTTATTCCCAGCGATGGCAACTATCCGGCGTCGCTCCACGATCTCGGCGACAGTGCCCCCTATGTCCTCTGGGTCAAAGGCGATGAGTCGCTACTGGCAATGCCAGAGAACGATCGCTTCACGATCACGGGTGCACGTGCGGCAACCAGCTACGGCGTGCAGGTCGCGAACGATGTCTCTGCTTACCTTGCCAGTGATGGGAAAGTAATTGTCGCTGGTGGCGCATACGGCATAGATGGTGAAGTACACCGGTCTGCGTTGGCGGTTGCGGGTCATACGATTGCGGTGATGGCCGGTGGAATTGACCGTCCATACCCAGCGGGTCATCGAGATTTGCTTGAACGTGTGAGTGATGTTGGACTGTCGGTGAGCGAGCAGCCGCCGGGAGCCACGCCGACACGAGCACGGTTCATGGCCCGTGCCCGCATCGAAGCTGCACTTTCTGGTTCAACGACGATCATTGAAGCCGGTTCACGGTCGGGCTCGTTACTGGTGGCTCAACAGGCATACTCGCTGGGACGGAACGTCGGTGCGGTTCCGGGACCGGTGACAAGTGCCACGAGCGTTGGCCCGCATCGACTCATTGCTCAGGGCATCGCCAGTGTCGTGACCAATGCCAACGACATCCGGGCGCTTTCCGAGAAACAGCTGTTTAGCCGACGCTTCGGAATGCGCGCGTGTAATGATCGGAAAGCACGCGTGTAAGCATCCGGTAGCGCTCTACGGTACCCCCGGTTGATGATGTTCCCACCCTTTGGCAGCGAACGCCTGTCAGGGGCGAAAGGGAACGATTCGAATGACGGATTATCGACAATTGATGCGGCTGCTCCTTGCGCAACGCCCGCATCGTGAAATCGCGGCCAGGCTGTCCTGCTCGCAACGCACGATCGCGAAAGTCAAACATGTGCTCGAGAGCGAACGCCTCGAGCATATGTCACAGGTCGACGCGCTCACCGCGGAAGATCTCGACCGACTCTTCAGCGATGGCAGAAAGAGCGTGACGGGTGAGTTCGTGCCGATCAATATCGAACAGATCATCACTGCCAGGCTGAACCGGAAGAAGCCCCCGCTGAAGGTGCTCTGGGCGAGGTACCTTCAGGCTGATGCGCCGGCAGGGGTCCGCCATTACGGGTATGAACGGTTCTGCCAGCTCGTCGCTGAGCATGTGCGGGTGAACGACCTCACCGCCCCGATCCAGCACGTTCCTGGCCACACGATGCAAGTCGATTGGGCTGGCACCCGCATGCAACTGGCCGACCCGATCACGAAAGCGGTCACGAAAGTGTCGGTGTTCGTCGCGACGCTGCCGTACTCGGGGCTGGTGTACGCCCATGGCTATCTTGATGAGAAGCTCCCGGCTTGGCTTGACGCTCACCGGCTGGCGTTTGAGTTCTTCGGCGGTGTCCCGTTGATTGTGGTCCCTGATAACGCGTCGACCGCGTCGAACCAGATCGGCAGAACCGAGCGCGCCAGAGACGTGAACGCCGCCTATGCCGAGTTCCTCGAGCATTACCAAACTGCGGCAGTTCCGACCCGTTCTGCTGCGCCGCGCGACAAGGGCGGTGTTGAGGCTGGGGTGAAAGTTGTCACGAACTGGGTCATCCATTTCCTTGCCGATCGCCAGTTTACCTCGCTCGATGACCTGAACGACGCCATCGCTGAACGCGTGGAATGGGTGAACGGGCGCACCCCGTTCCGGGGCGAGCAGCGCAGCCGAATAGGCTGGTTCACCGAGTACGAGCAGGCGGAACTTGCCCCGTTGCCGACGCAGCGATGGGCGCCAGTGGTATGGCGAAAAGCGAAAGTGCATCGCGACTGGCACATTCAAATTGACACCGTGAAGTACTCCGTTCCTTACGAGTTCGCTGGCCTGCACGTTGACGCACGCATCACTGGTGAACGTGTCGATGTCCTCGCGCAGGGCGAGATCATCGCTACCCATCACCTCGGTCAGAAGCGTGGCGAGTATGTCACGAACCCGGAGCATGCGCCGGCGTATCTTGCAGAGACCACGGGGCTCTGGACGAGGGCGTACTTCCTGCGGCAGGGCGCGAAAGTCGGGCCGGGATGCGTGGCCGTGCTGGAACGAGTGCTGAATCAGAAATCAATCGAGGCGCAGGGGTTCCGCTCCTGTATGAATATCCTCGACCTGGGCAAGCGCAGCGGCAGGCAGCTCCTCGAGCAGGCCTGCCGACAGCTCACCGAGGAGGACCCTCCCCGGCAGATCAGCTACACGAGTGTGAAGCACACGATCGCCGCGATCAAGGCAGAGGAGAACGAGAGGCCGGGCACTCTCGCGTCACCGCAACGTCGGCCTGGCAGCATGACGGCTGGGCCGGTCGTTCACCGGGACACCAGCAGAGCGCATTTGTCCGGGCCAGAAGCTTTCTCGCTGCAGGCTCTCACCGGCAAAGGGGGTAAGTGATGCGTGACGTGCATCTCACGATCGATGACATGCCGCTGTTCACGAAGCTGCGCATGACCGCGTTCGGGCAAGCAGTCATCGATATCGCTAACGATCCCGCGTTCGATGAGTGGTCGTTCTCGCAGAAAATCAGACACGCACTCGAGCAAGAAGCCCGGGCCCGGGGAGAGCGACGACTCTTGAAGCTACTCGCAGCGTCGCGCACCCCGAACCCGGCCGCATGTATCGAGGACATTCATTACCTCGATGGGCGCTCGTTGAACCGAGAAGTCGTCACCCGGCTCGCGGCCTGCCGATGGGTCGACCATGCCACGAACCTGGTCATTCTTGGATCATCAAGCGTGGGGAAATCGTACCTCGCGCAAGCACTCGTGAACGCGGCCTGCCGTCGCGATTACAGCGCAAAGTACTACCGGCTCGATGACCTCGCGAACCAGCTCGCAGTGTTCCAGCATGCAGACCCGGCAAGGCTGCGGTTCCTTGAAGGACTCCACTCGTGTGACCTGCTCGTGCTTGATGATTTCCTCACGACACCGATCTCGGGCGAGACCGCGGCCGAGCTGCTCAACATTCTTGCCGCGCGCGAGGGTAAGGGCTCGACCGCAGTAACGAGCCAGTTCGATCCCGAGGACTGGTACAAGTCGTTGCACGACGCGGTGATCGCTGAATCGATCCTGAACCGGCTCGTGTCCGGCGCGGAGATCGTGCAACTCGCGGGTCCGAACATGCGCCGGCATACAGCCGAAGCGTCCAACCAGGAGAGCACGAGGAACTGAGATCGATAGCGCGGGCGCGGAGCGCTTCCGGGTCCCCGCGCCCGCGCTTTCCGATCGTTACATCCGTGCTTTCAGATACACCGACTAAACAACAGCCGCCTTCCGGCTCGATGCCGCCACTCAGCGCCGAAGCGTTCCGGTTGGACAGATCCTCGGCACATGTTCGTGCCGATCATTCAGCTCGCCGTGATCTCTGACGGAACCTACGAGATCAACGTTCACAGCACGGATCGTTTGCCCTTGTGATGCGGGTGTAGATAATGACGCGGATCAGCGCGCCGTTTCTAAATCACGATATTCAGCACCTTCGCCCAACATATGATGGGTCATCTGCTGATTCCTGGGTCTGGCGTTTTTGAGCCGGTTGGCCTGGAGACGTGCAAACAGCATCAGACTCAACGGGCCGATCCACAACATCTTGAGTCCGTTCCAAATGCTCAAGAGGACAAGCACATTGAGCCAAGTCGGGCCGCCATCATTGATGACCTGTACAAGGATTGCCGCGATCAAGAAGTATGGGATCGCCAACAGCATCGCTGGCACACCCCATTTGAGACCGCGTGGGGTGCGGATCGCATCAAGCAGGATATTGGTCGGCATGTACCGACAGAGAAAATTTCGGGTGTGGACGCTTCCAGTCCAGAGCAAGCGGATCACGATCTCATTCCTCTCCATCGCACAAACAACTCCGACGAGGCGATGCGTTGAAGAATGACCTGGAGGGTCTGCCACAAGTGGCGCGTTGGCAGGAGTATCCGCCTCACCCTCAAGGATACGACATGGTAGTGACTGGAGGAAGCCTCGGCCATTCTCGACGACCTATGTTGGACACATTCCGTAGATCAGGGCAGACGTAACAACGAAATAACCACTGACCATTTGACTGCGGGTAATCCGCAACCACGTCTAAGCCAAAATGCTTAGATTGTCTTGTCGGCCCTTAAATCACAGAATCGGTGTATCGATATTGGGTTTTGGCGAGTATTTGCGTTGGCAGATGCTCAACTCCACGATAATTTGTGCGCCCACGCTCGGATATCAGATGGAGATTTCTCCTCGCCCTTGACCCAATGACAAACAGTGAACGCTTCGCTGCTGCAATATTTCCGAGTTCACTAAAGTGAGGGATTGCACCTTCGTAAAGGGCGAAAGCTATTACCGTATCAAACTCTGCACCTTTTATACCGTGAACGGTGGAGACGACAACACCCGCACGCGGCCTGAAAACTCGCTGAAAAGTATGCAGGTCATCTACGTCTACTCCCTCTGAGGAACGTATCCGTGTTATCCGGCTATTCATCCTCTCGAAAAAGCTATCCATTTGTTGCTTTAGCTCATCATCGTCACGAAGTTCAATCTTCAACTCATTAAGAACCTTATTAAAGAACGCTCGCAAGAACGCCATACCCGTGGTTTCTTCGACAGAAATACTGTTCGTTAATCGCAAAAAATCTCTAGGCTCAAGGGAACTAGTTACGAAATGATAATGAACTAGGGCATCGACTATTTCCTTTGCCCAGCGAAGCCTTGTGAAAAAGTGACTTGGTGAAGCTTCTGTAAGCGCTATCCGTGAAACTTTGTACCAAAAGTTGTCCCGATTCTCCCCGAAAGGAGTTAGTCCAGGACCATTGAATTCTAAATCAGGCATTCTCTCTACAAGTGCCCTCGTCACGGATGAGAGATGAATCCACCACGGGGCAACTATGCATATCTGGGAAGCGGGAATTCCAAGTTTCTCGATGCTATGCCGTACAAGACTCGCTATGTGTTCGATTAGGTTGTCCCGGTGAAGGTTTCGATCATAGGTCAAGCAGCCTTGCCAGTCGTGAGCGTTTCCGGAGGCCACAATTTCAGCCTTTTCTACTCCGAAGAGAGTGAAATATTCCACGATTTGTCGGGACGACCGATAATTCTGACGTAAGGACATTTGGTGAATGTCCAAATTCGTCAGGGCCATCAACTCTTGGTGTGGCATAGCAAGACCGCCCAGTGAAGTGAAGATAGCTTGATTGGGGTCTCCGACCATGAAAAGGCGGGTGTTCGAACCTGGTGCCTTAAAAATAAGGCTGAGTATCTGATACTGGATTTCTCGTGTGTCTTGGTACTCGTCGACCGCGATTATTCGAAACATCTGACTCAACCGACGAGCAACAGGGGCATGGTCTCTTATTAAGTCAAACGAGTACTTGAGCATCATTTCAAAGTCGATGGCTCGCATCGCGGAGAGTTCATCATGATACTGGTCAATTACTGCCCGCACCCGGGGGCGTAGTCTTGTATCGATCTTGCTGTCAAGGGCATATCCAGTTGATGTAGCGAAATGGTCGCAGTCATAACGATTCCTAAGACCATGTTGCTTCGCTATGTTGTCCAACAACTCTTCTTGGTCGAAGGTGTCAAGAACGCGGAAGCCGTTACGGAGCGACTCATGATAGATGGAGTAGGGGCGGATGATCCACTCAAGACAAAAACTGTGGATTGTGCCGACCCAAAGCTGATCAACACTAATTCCCCTCGCTCCAATTCTTTCGCGGATCTCATCCGCCGCGACGTGAGTGTATGTCAGCGCAACAACATACTCCCGGTGACTCTTTACGCGCGAAAGTTCTCGTGCAATCTTCTCTATGAGAGTCCTAGTCTTGCCGCTCCCAGGACAGGCGACTAAAAGGACGCTCCCATTTGCGTTGACTGCGTCGAGCTGTTCTTCATTTAGTGATTTGTCGAACTCTGCCACAGCGCAAAAGCTTTCACAATAGAGTCAAGTTGCAGATCTTCGTGGACACCCTGGATGAGGTTATTCGCTTCACTGAGATCAATTTCTTCAATTTGGAATCGTACAATCGTTGATGTGATCGCGTCAGTTGCCTCTGACGTCAGAGCATCCAACGACATCCAATAATCAAGGCGATATTGCAGAATACGAGCCCAAGTCTCTGTGGGGAGAGAACGAACAGAGAATCCAAGTGCCTCTAGGATGTAATTCGGCACAGTGGCAGCAGGAGTCAAAAAACCAACGAACATGAGCGCGAACCAGCCCTTGCCCAGCTTTTCAGCCATTTTGAGTGAAGCAAGTCCAAACTTGCTCGGCTCTTTAGAGAGTAACGCTGTTCTGAGCTTCTTCCGGCTAGCTTCTTGTACGTATATTTCGTCTACAGTGCTAAGGAGAAGGTTCCTATTTTGCTCGGAAGCGAGTGCGAAGTCGACTTCAAATGTGTGGCGTGCATAATAAGGTTGGACAAATGGGTTGTGCGCTGCATATTCATCAAGATCTCTTTTGCGTTGCGCACCGGTTAAGGATGAACCTAGCGCCCTCTTCTTCCGCGCAGCAGTAACATCGTTGTCTGAATCGTCTGCTGTTGTATCAAAGAAGACGGCGTCCAGATCGGTAACAATTGCACAATATTTTTGAATTCGTTTCTCGTCAAAAAGGTTAGCCAGGGTCTTAAAGCCAGTGCTGCGGACGTTAATTAGACTTAATCCGAGTTCATCAATGCTGACTCCATAAACCTGCTTGATGAGGCTGGGGACAAGTATTTCTTCTGCGTCGCCTTCGACCAGCATTACGCTTCTTGCAAAAAGCAGATTGCATCGGATCGCGTCAAGGAAGCGTTGAGCACCTTTTATCTCCTGAGGATCAAGATCGTGAGAAGGCTGATATGCCTGCCACCCTGTTCCACTTTTGGCTAGGACATTGACCCGTTCTATCTGGCTAACTTCCGATATGTGAGTAGAGTGCGTGGAGTAGATGATCTGCGTGTTCCTGTACTCCACTCGCTCAAACAGCGTCTTCTGTACGTGGGTGTGAATGTGCGCTTCAGGTTCCTCAATAATTAGGAAATTTGCAATCGCTTTTCTAGCACTTCTATATTGAAATTCAAGCAATTTTAAAGTCAGAAAGACTAAATTAGCGCCTCCTAAGCTTAATTCGTTCAGACCACCCTCATATGTTTCACCATGCTCTCCCACATACAATTTGAGCGATTGGAACAGTCGCGTTGCCTCAAGCGGTAGTTCAGACTTAATACTGAGGGAAGTTGGTGAGTAAGTTTCACCAACCGTTTGCTTGAACGTCGAGCGAATCTCATCACGGATCTCGGTCACGTCATTCCGGCTCTCTATCGCTGAATTGAGTACTTCAACTTGGGCCACGATGCTATCGAAATCTCCAGGCGGAATCTCCTCACTTTTCGCATTTAACAACACACGAAGTGGATTATTCCGGTTGATCTGAAAGTCTCTTACGACATCACGCAGAGCTGCGATGTAGGAGAAGGAAAACTCCTTCGCCAGAGAGAAATAGCGTGGAACTGATACTCCGAGTTCAGGGAAGTCTGGAGCGTGACCATTCTCATCTCTGGAAAAAATCACGGAGTCGAAATCACCAACGATTCGTCGATAGGTATCGAGATCCGTGAGGTCAGCGGTCCCTCTACCCATGATGACCGTTTCATAATCATCGAGAGAAATTGTTTGTCGGATTGCTTGAAGCCCAGCCATGTCGCCATCAGCAAGCTGGGCCAATTGGTCACGTATCTCACGAGTGGGGCGAAACAGAAATCCGTAAGTTGCCCGCTCTACAGGGCTATCATCGTCGGCGGTACGATGCATGAAGAGAGCTTGCATGCTCTCGTCTTTACTGATGTCCGAGAACTCGATATTTACTGCAATCCAGTGGCCGCGCCAATCACCCAGACCGCGGTGAAAATCGATCTCATTGAGTGCATGATTGCGGCCCACCAGATTTTCATCGAGTAGTAGTCTCACTGCACGGAAGAGGTTTGTCTTTCCAGATCCATTTTCGCCAACAATAGTGTTAACGCCTTGGGTAAGACGCACATCGGCGCTAGAAAAATTCCGGTAGTTGACGAGGGTTATGCGTGAAATGTGCACGTTTAGGTCATCTCCGCTGGGTTTAGCTCAGAACGACCTTCTTGTCGCAGGTTCTGACCGATTCTTCGCCCGAGATCGTCTTTGTTTAGAAACAGCTGTACAAACGCACGATATTGGTGAACGCTCAAGATGAACCCTAAAGAGATCCAGCAACTCAGCGAATCACTGGAAGGTCTGATCTGAGAAGTTGCTGGTGGCACGCCTGCCTCGCTCTCCGGCGATGGCTCGGCTGCGCGAGTCGCCTATGGCATTATGAGAAACATATCACCGACAAGTATCACGTACGACTGCACCTTTACCTGTTAGCAACACGGTATCGGACCGAACAATGGCAGGTTAAAGCTCGCGAGAACGACTCATTCTACGGTGCGGTGCATGGAACTGGCTTCGTACAGGCGGAAACCAAAGCTGATTGGCTGCTGTGTGTGCGCGGGCATAGTCGATCTTCTGTGCGGTGCGCTCGGGTACCGGTCCAAGCGGGTCAGGGCTGGTGATTTGGTACCGGTCGCGGTAGGCGGCGATCACGCGCGCACGGCGACGCCAACCAGTCATCATGTCCTTGCTCTGACGTTGTGGGAGGAGCGGCTGCACCCAATCGGCTGCTTCATCGAGGGCTTGGTCAACGAGTGCATCCGCGCGTTGCTCGATCAGCTCGCGTCGCTCATTGAGTGCCTGCCGCATTTCTGGGCTCAGAGTTCCGTCTGCGTGTGGGATGAGCCCTGCGATCAGGCGTGGTTGTTTGCGGGCGCGTCCTGACCCGGCTGGGCGGGCGCTGGCTTTGGCGAGTCGGGCATGCAGTACCGAGGCGATGTCATCGGCATCCTCGACGCTGCGTGCCTGCACGAGACGTGGCAGGAGCCGGTCAACATCGTGATGGTTGGCCTCCGCTCGTCGCAACTCCGCCGACAGCGCACCATACGCATCAGAGGCAAGCACATCTTCGGTCTGTTCAGGTGTGAGGCCACTCGCATGTAGAAGCGCCGCCCATCGGTCGAGTTGGGCGGCTTGCGCGATCGTCTCGTACTCCGCCGCGAGTTGCGCGATCGAGCCCCACAGTTCCTGCTCCGCCGTGATAGTTTCGCGGGCGGAGAGTTCAGCACCGACATGTTGCATGACTCCGTAGAGCACAGACCTGGCAGTGGCATCGGCGTTATCGCCTGGGTGGGACTCACCGTGCGCATCATCAGGTCGGTCCACGGCAACATAAGCATGGTTAGCGTTGCGACCGCGGGTCATCGCGACATAAAAGTTCTCCCGCGTCGTCGTCGCGGTCACAACCGCATGCGCGGTGTCGGTCGTGATTCCTTGCGCCCGATGCGCCGTGACGGCATACCCAAGATCAACATGCTCAGACACGTACGCGGCAGGCAGCACGATCGCGCCACCAAAACGACGCCCGACAGCTCGTACAGTGAGCGAACCGTCGTCACGGACCTGGGTGATTTGCCAACGTGCACCGTTGCGCACCCATGTGTCCTTCGTGCGCAGGCGCCGGTCGTTGCGTCGAGTAATGATCGTCTCCCCAACACCGGCCAGCAACCCGCCGTTGAGTTCCACCTCACGACTCGGGTGCAGCGTACCGTCAAGAATCAGATCGGCGCGGGCACGATTGTTGAGCGCGGTGACGGTCTCATTGGTCTCCGCGATCAACACCGACACGAGTCCCGCCGTGGTGTCTTCACGCCAGGCTGCATAGGCGGCGTCTGTCATGGTGTCTTCGTCGCCGTCGTGGATGCGGTCGTGATGGAGATAGGTGTCGATGATGTCGGTGCGACCGTGTCGAAGTTCAAGGGATGCGGTCTTTTCCCACTCATTGCTGAACCGGTGAATATCGATCAGTTCGGGTGCGTCGTCCCGGTCACCGGCCAGCAGTGCGAACGCTCCGCCTGCGTCTACGGATTGCAATTGCGCATAGTCGCCAACGAGCAGCACCTTCGCGCCCGCCGTTTCGGCAAGTCCTGTGATGCGATCCAGTGAGTGAGTACCGGCAAGACTCGCTTCGTCAATAATGACCAACTGACCGTCCGTGAACGTGGTGCCGCGGGTGAGGTGATTGTGCCACCACTTCGCAGTGTTCTCTGTAGCGATACCGAGATCTTCAGCGAGAACTTCTGCGGCGACAGCTGACGGCGCGAGGCCAATAACCGAACCGGGTCCGTGTTCGGCCTCCCATGCACGACGGAGCGCGTTCATCGCGGTAGTCTTCCCGGCACCGGCTGCCCCCACAAGCACGTCGATAGTCCGCCCGGACACAGCGATCGACGCAAGTGCGGTCGCTTGGTCATCGCTCAGCAACCGGCCGTCCCCATCAGGAAGACGGGTGATCTGCTCGACTGTCGTAAGCGTCACCGTCGGTGACGCTGTGGCGCGGGACCGTTGCAGGAGGCGGTCTTCTGCTTGAAGCAGGGTTTTGGAGGAATACACGGTGGAGTGCTTCGGGCGGAACCGGCTCATGCCATCATCTCGTTGGAACATCACCGGACTTGATGCCAATTCGGGCGGCGTCAGTCTGAGGGACGCATTCTCGGCCGCGTCAACCACAAGCCCGGTGACCGCTTCACGATCCACCATGGAAGCGAAGCGCCATCCCATGAGTTGCCGGGACGCTTCGGCATGCAGGTTCCAACGCCGCCAAGTCGACCGTTTCTCACCCACCACCTCCACGACCGCTTGCCCGATCTCAGCAATCACATCGAGGGGCACATCATCAGCACGCAACAACATCGCGGGAGGGTTCACTGCAACGTCTTGTGCCCACCGGGTTGCATCTTGACCGAGTAAGCGCGTTGCGCGGGTACGCCAATCTGAGGGGAGTTTCGCCAGGGATCGCACCTGTTTCTCGGGCCGAGTTGCAAGGGTTGCCTGCGCACGGAGCTTGAGAATCGTCACCGTCGTGGGCTGCTTACCGTGCTTCTCAATGTAGTCAGCGATGAGGCGGTTCTTCTCGACTTCAATATGCCGAGAACGAGTCGAGAACTCCGATACCAACGCCTCAGGTACGGCGCTGATCGCCCATGCCGTGTTACGATCACGACCCATATCCCGGGTTTCCCATTCGACTCCAAACGTGCGGGTCATGTGATCAGCAAACACCGCCTCATGCAGCTCGGACAGCGCAACAACGGCGGCATGCATCGGCCTGCCATCAAGGGAGCGCCACTTGCCGTCTTGCGCCGTCTGGACTTTGTTGGAGATCACGACGTGCGTGTGCAAGTGCGGGTCACCAGCACGGGAATCGTAATGATCGAATGCCGTAGCGATCACCCCGGTGACATCCACTTGCGCTGCGGCACCATCGGTGCCGGTTGCACCGACTCGCGTGGCTGCAACCTCGCGCTCGATGAATGCAACCATCCCCGCAATCGCCGCATGGTGCGCCTGCGCGATCAGCGCTTGCGTCCCTGCATCCGCAACTGCCCACAACACCGAGGCGGACTTTGGTATCGAGAACGTGTAATCAAACCCCGCCACGGCACGACGCGTACCTCGTTTGGTTTCCTCAGCTTCGATCTGCGCGACTTGTTCCGCGCGAACGGCAGGCGACAATAACCCATCCAGCTCTGCTACGCGAGCGTCGATCCGCTCCGAGACGGACACAAAGGACTGATACGCGCGGCCGAGGGGGTCACCGGTGATGGGGTCTCGTCCCATCCCGACAAGCAACTGGAGCTGAGTTTCGGTCACCTGGTCGCCGGTGCTGAGCTGACCGGTTCCGATCCCACCGAGGCCTTGCCCGACCCACCTACCGGGTGGCGATCCCTGCTCGGCGTAGTAGCGCGTCAACGGGGTCGAGAGTGACCGGTCACCGTCGCCAGCAGCGACAGCACGCAGGAGGTATTTGTAACCGTCACCCGCGCTCATTACGCGCATCGAAACCGTCATCGCCGCTGCCTCCTGCATGACAGGTGTGCCGTGCAGAACCCTTGCTAAGTGCAGAGCCTCAAAGTTCCGGGGACGTGAGGACTGTTCGGTAGCTGGAACAACCCGTGATTGCTATCTCTCGAACCGTGACATTTCGACGGCCATAATGGAAGTTATGCCGACAAGACCCCGTAATTTGATGGAGGACTGGTGCCGAGAGGGAATAACACTCGCCACGGCTGCGGACTCCGTTTCTCCTGCCGCGCATCGTGAACGCGAGGCCGAGTTTGGCCAGTCAGATGCTGATGAGGCTCGGGCAGCTGCTTATCTTCACATTTTCACGGGGAATCTACCTCGTTTAGAGGACAAAAATGGACGTCAAAAAGCTGTCGACCTCACATTGCATGACGCAGGCCAACTGACGGGGATTGCCGAGGTCACTTCAACGCTTGACGGTAACTTCCAGCGCAATTCCGCGCAGTTGCGCCGCCTCGTCGAAGCCATCAACCTTCGTTACAACGGTTCAGACTTCTGGGCACT
The DNA here is from genome assembly GCF_000423205.1 of Jonesia quinghaiensis DSM 15701. Taxonomy (GTDB): domain Bacteria; phylum Actinomycetota; class Actinomycetes; order Actinomycetales; family Cellulomonadaceae; genus Jonesia; species Jonesia quinghaiensis. The sequence continues at coordinate 29,969 of NZ_AUHN01000010.1, read as the reverse complement.
CGGATTTGAGCATGGGTGGACATTGCCGCCAAACCGGGATCTCTCCGCGCTATCAGAACATCTGTGCGCACAATTGATTAGTGCAAGCGAAACACCAGGTGTCGATATTGATGCCCCTGTGAAGCTTGCAGAAAACGTTTTGGGATATCGTGTCGCAGCGCAATCACCAGAGCAAGTGCGTCTGTCAAGCTGGAACGCCAATATCCCGGATTCCTCAGAAGATCCTTATCTCGACCGTCTCTCCACATATCTCTCTACTTCTGATCTCATCACCAAAAAGGTGGAGAAGCTTATCGCGGAGAAAATCAGGCTCCGCTCGAACCGGCAACATCTTTATCTGCTCATGGCTTCTATGGGTGACTCCGGTGGCCTACTTCCCATCTCACCTTCATTCTTCACCTGGGGCAGTTTTTCTTGCCCAGAGCCAATTACAGATCTATGGCTTGATGGCGGCACCGGTGAGATTTATCACTGGAATATGTACGACGGATGGGTCTTTCATCGCGTGAATGGATGAAGCACAAGACAGTTTTGATGCTCCTTCAGAGCCACCACACCCAGTGAACTGGAACCTCCTGAGTGCTGATGAACTGGAAGCCGAGTGGCTTGAGCTTAACCGGTGGGTTGACTGGCTCCGCAAAACATATGGGCTCCCGGCAAGCGTGATCCCACCGTTCTGGCACCACCACCCCGAACTTGTGTGGGAGCTGTCCGCACTACACCTGCACTGGCTCTGCGCCTACGACCCAGAACAAAACGGATCAGCACCACTGGGATGGCACCGCGATTTCGTGGACGCCCGACAACGCCTCCGCGACTGGGTCGCGGCCTCTGGCACCCGGCTCGACCGAGACCGCCCGACCCGGCAGACCACCTGGCCCGGCGAAGAACCGGCACCGCAAATCGAAGACATCGTCATCGAGGACCGCGATGACGAGTTCACTGATTTCGTACTGTCTGAAGTGAACGTTCGGCGTGCACAAGAAGATGAGTTCTACCGAACCCTCGACCCTGAAACCGGGGAGGTGTCATGAGCGCCCCTAATCCGTCCCTCCCTGCCCGAATGCGAGATTATGAAGTACATGCCGAACTTCGGGAAACCCCCGACCTTCAACGCCTTGCCCAACTCTTTATCGGAATGGCGCTCGCTCGCACCGAGCAGACCCGCACCGGCCGCGAGGGGTCGGGCGGCGCAGCTGGGAGCCGTCAGCCCGGTGAGATAGAATCAGAGATGTAAGAAGCTAGCGGTCAGGCCATCGGCTTGGCCGCGGTGCGCAGTCCTGTTTGGCCCATCGTGGCTTACCTGGCTGGCTCCGCTGAGAGTCGTCCAGGTCATGTTTCCTTTTACGAGTCGCACCGCACGAGCGGTAGAGGCTGCTCGTGTTGGCCCCACCTATGGGGAGAGGAAACACAACCCGTGAGCACCACACAGCAATCTACCGCCACCGACTTCACACACCTCGGTGCAACCACCGCCATCGCAGTCTCATACCTGCGCGTATCCACGAAAGAGCAAGCTGAACGCGGAGGTCGTGACGAAGGCTTCTCTATTCCCGCTCAACGCGAAGCGAATCTGCGCAAAGCCCGAGACCTCGGGGCGATCGTGGTCGAAGAGTTCGTCGACGCCGGGGAGTCTGCCCGGAAGGCCGACCGCCCGGAACTCATGCGCATGATCGAGTACGTCAAAACCAACCATGTGGCCTACTGCATCGTGCACAAGGTTGACCGACTGGCCCGTAACCGAGCCGATGACGTCGCGATCCATGTCGCGCTCAAAGACGCCGGGGTCATGCTGGTCTCGGCAACAGAGAACATTGACGAGACTCCCTCGGGCATGCTGCTCCACGGCATCATGTCCACCATCGCCGAGTTCTACTCCCGCAACCTCGCCAACGAAGTCTCTAAGGGCATGAGCCAAAAAGCGATGACAGGTGGCACCAACGGAAAAGCGCCAATTGGGTATCTCAACGTGACCATGCGCGATGAACTTGGCCGCGAGCTACGCATCGTTGAACCTGACCCCACGCGTGCGGAGATCGTGAAGTGGGCGTTCGAGGCATACGCGACGGGCAACTACTCAACTGCAATGCTCCGCGAAGCCCTCATCGACCGTGGCCTCACCACACCGCCCACACCGAAACGACCAGCACGGCCACCCGCGCTATCGACGGTGCAGAAAATGCTCTCCAACCCGTACTACAAGGGCAGCGTGTCGTTTCGGGGTGCCACCTATGACGGCATCCACGAACCACTCGTCGGCCCCGAAGTCTGGTACCGAGTCCAAGCAGTGCTCGGCGCAAAACAAGTATCCGGCGAGAAAACCCAAACCCACGATCACTACCTTAAAGGCACCGTCTTCTGCGGTGAGTGCGGCTCCCGACTCATGGTCACCAACGCCAAGAGCCGCCGTGGCGTCATCTATCCGTACTTCATCTGTGCCGGACGTCACGCCAAACGCACCAACTGTGAACGCAAAGCAATGTATGTGCCTGACGTTGAAGCCGCGGTCGAAGACTACTACCGGCGCATCCAAATCCCTGACCACACCATCCAGGCATTGCGAAGCCTCATCACGGCGCAATTCTCACAGCTCCACGCCACCGTGAAGCAAGAACGCAACGCACACGTGCTCGAACGAGACGACCTACAAGCCGAACGTTCAAAACTTCTGCAAGCCCACTATGCAGGAGCGGTGCCGCTCGATCTCCTCAAGTCGGAGCAGGATCGCATCGGCAGACGACTCGCGTTCCTCGAAGCACAGATCGAAGCCGGTGACATGGAGTACGAACTGGCAAGCGCCCACCTGGACGACTGCCTCGCACTGGGCAGAGACTGCTACAAGTTGTACATGAGCATCGATGACTCACTGCGGCGCATCGCCAACCAGGCATTCTTCGACAAGCTCTACCTCAGCGAGGAGGGCACCGTCATCGGTGAACCAGGGGAACCGTTCAACGCGTTCTTCGACCCCGAAGTGCAGACGATAGCGGCCCGCCACGAGGGGCGAGCCGCTGAGTCGAGGCCTCAAACCGGTAATGTCGCCGGTTTGAACAACGACCTTCTGGTGGGCCCAGAGGGACTCGAACCCCCGACATCCACGGTGTAAACGTGGCGCTCTAGCCAACTGAGCTATAGGCCCGCATCAACCGGGTTACCTGACCTGCAGGAAACCGCGCCTGACAACGAAGAAAACTCTACATGGAATCTGCCGCGAATACCTAACCGGCGTGGAGTAATGCGCGCCACAGCTGGCGCACGGATAGGCTGGGGGCATGAATAGCGGTAACCAGAGCGACGCCACCCTTGGCCAGGTCATTGAAGTCCTTGAAGATCTTTACCCAATACGCCTCGCTGAGGACTGGGATCACGTCGGTTTGGCGGTGGGGGATCGCTCAGCCCCGGTGCGGCGCATCTGCTTCGCGGTGGACGCCACGTACGCGACAATTACCGAGGCGTTGGACTGGGGTGCTGACCTGATTGTGACGCACCACCCATTCTTGTTCTCTGCGGTGCATTCGGTGTCCACGGACACAGACCGTGGGCACATCATTCACCAACTTATTGCTGGTGGGTGTGCGCTGTATACCGCGCACACCAACGCTGATTCCGCCCAGGGTGGCGTCAATGACGCCTTGGCTGACCTTATTGGGTTACAAGACACCACACCGCTTGTCCCTGACTCCCAGGACCCAACGTGTGGGTTGGGTCGAGTGGGGAAACTTGAGCATTCCTTGTCGTTGCGGGATCTTGCACAGCGCCTCGCTGATGCTATTCCGGTAACAGCCCAAGGGGTGCGGGTTGCTGGTGATTTGGGTGCGCGGGTTTCCACTGTCGCTGTTCTTGGCGGGTCCGGTGCATCTTTGCTTGACGCTGCGGTGAACGCTAACCCTGACGTGTACATCACTTCAGACTTCAAGCATCACGATGCGCTTGATGCCCGGGAAGCAGCGCACCACCGGAGCGCAACGGCGGCGGGCATCGGGCAAACTCCGTACCTGATTGACACGGCGCACTACGCCTCAGAGTGGCCCTGGCTGCCAGTGGCAGCCAGCGCCGTGAAGACCGCCATGGAGCAACGGGGATATAGCATGGACACGTGGGTTTCCACGTTGCGCACAGACCCGTGGACTGCACGCGTCCAACCCAAGGGCGGCACCGCCTGACACCCACCCACCAGCTCGCAACCCACGCTGACGCTTCGGCTCAGCTGCTACCTCACCAGCAAGGACACACGCATGCCACAAGCACCAGTCGCCGATCAACGCCGTCTCCTGGACCTGCAAGCCCTTGACCTGACCGTCAACCAGCTTCGCCACAAACGCACCACCATTGAGGTGTTGCAAACCATTACTGACATCACGGCGCGTATTCACGATCTTTCTGCAGCGCTCGTTGAGTCACGGACCCGTGCTGCTGATCTAACGCGTGAACTGACAAAAGCGGAGGACGACGTCACGCAGGTCGCTACCCGCACTGCGCGTGATCAACAGCGTTTGGACTCTGGAGCGGTAAGCGCGAAGGATGCGCAGGCCCTGCTTCACGAAATCCAGACACTCACGAAGCGTCAAGGCGACTTAGAAGAGATTCAGCTTGACGTGATGGAGCGCCTTGAGGCACACCAGGATGCTTTGGCAAAAGTCGAGGCGGCAAACCAGCAAATGGTGGACGCGTTGGCTGCTGCGGAGAAAGACCGTGACGCACAGTGGCAACAAATCGATGCTGACCTCGCTGACGTTTTGGCACGCCGTGAGGCTATTGCCGGAGCGATCGATGCCCCACTGGTGGCTTTGTACGAGAAAATCCGGGCAAACCGTGGTGGGTTGGGTGCTGCTGAATTGCAGGGCAACCAGTGTGGTGGGTGCCGCTTGGACCTTAACCCAAGCGACCTAGCTGAGATCCGTTCAGCGTCAGCTGAAACGGTAGTGCGCTGCGAGGAGTGCGGGCGAATCCTCGTTCGCGTGGCGTAGTTTCCCCGGTGGGGTGTACACAGCACGTACACGGTCGCTGAGCGGCGTTGCCCTGTGTGGGGCGGGTTACTAGGCGACGACTAACTCTAAGGTTGCCGTGTTTTTCGGGCCGTCGTGCAGTGTGACCTCAAGGAAGTGGTCACACTCACGCGCTGCCTGTGCCAGAGCCTGTGCAGTACGTGGTTCCTCACCGTTACGGGTTAACAGATGGTGGGTGAGGACCCCACGGGCGTGTTTCGCGTTGTGGGAGACGACGCTGCGTTTCCCGTTGACGTCACGTAGCACTTTGACGCTGACCCATTCGGTGGGCAGCGTTGCTGCGGGCTTCCATGCGGCGATGTAACTTGATGACCGGCAATCGACCACAACATCACCTGTGGCTCGTGGTGCCAAGACGGCATCCAACTCTTTGCGCCATAGCGTGCTGAGGCGCCCAAGATCCCCAAGGTTGGTGTTCATGGATAACCGGTAGGCGGGAATAGCATCGGTGGGGGAGACGGCACCCCACAAAGCGGAAACGGTAACAACACAATTTTGTGCTCGCATGGCTGCCTCACCATTCAGTTCACCCAGGTGAGCGGCGGCGTAGAGCACCCCGCTATATATCGAAGACGCCGGTGCGGCTGGTTGCTGATCGAGTGTGATGTTGCGTTCCACCTCGGGGGCAATGCTCGCCCCAACACTCAGCACAGTTAATGCGTCTGGTTGGGCGCTGACTCGCTGAAGTTCTTTCATGACCCGTTGACGGGCTGATGTGAGGCTGGGGTTGCTTAAAGCGTCAACATCAACGGGTGCGCCAGTGGTTGCTGGGGTTTTACCTTCGGAGGGTGGGAGCAGGATCAACACCCTGACACAATACCGCCCACTAGGGCGGGTTGGTGGGTGAGTTCAAGCGCTCACCTGCGAAAACCGTGCCCCAGGTAATGGAACTCACAAGCTGGCCGATGCGCGGGCATCGGCGGACACAGTACTCTGGGGGAGCGGATGAGATGGCTAGACGGCCGCGTGGACGCATTGCGTCCCCGAGGAACGTCCGGGCTCCACAGAGCAAGGTGGTGGGTAACACCCACCCAGGGTGACCTGCGGGAAAGTGCCACAGAAAATAGACCGCCCACTTCGTGTGGGTAAGGGTGAAACGGTGGTGTAAGAGACCACCAGCATGCCAGGTGACTGGCGTGGCTCGGTAAACCCCACCTGGAGCAAGGCCAGACAGGGCGCAGTGAAGCTGCTCGCTGAGCGTCCGGGTAGGCTGCTTGAGCCATGCGGCAACGTATGGCCTAGATGGATGGCCGTCACCCAGCATTGAGTGATCAGCGCTGGACACAGAACCCGGCGTATCGGTCATCTCATCCGCTTTTAACTTTTCTCAGCCTAAGCCGTGATACATATACCGTGTGACTCTTAACGATAATGCTCGCCATCGCGGGTACGGGTATCAGATTGCCGCACTCATTACAGGTACTTTTGGTGCGCTTTTTCTTCTATGGGCTGCTTGGACTTACCATTGGCGGGTGGCAAACGACTACGATCCGTTTTATTACGATGAGTACTCAACATCTGTCTCGGGGGTAATCGTGTTAGCCATGTTTGTCATTGCCGTTGCTGTGATTCTTCAGTGTTACGCCCTTTCGGGCAAGAAACAACGGGCTGTGTATGAACTAGAAATCGCGGAGCGTCAGCTCGAACTTCAGGTTTCTCTGCTGCGTGCTCTGAACCCATCTTCCGTCTCACCAGCAGTACCGGGCGACGTTGCAGCAGACACCGTGGATTTGAACTTAGTGGGGGAAAAGTCCGCGGGGGATGAAGTCTAGGAGTGCACGGGCACGCCTCCCACCGCGCATGGGGACTACTCACCTACGCTTGCGGCACGAGTGCCGTGCAGCGAGGAGAGAACCGTGAGTTTCCCAGAGCAACAACACACCCAGTATGGGCAACCGCCAACAGATGCCACCGGGCAGTTCCCAGCGAATAGTCAGTACCAGCAGCCAGGGCAATACTCACCTGAGGCGCACCACAATGAAATACTGCGGCAAGGGTTTGTTGAGCTTCTTGCTCAGGAACGGTCCCGCAACCGGCGCTTAAGTAAGATCTCCACCATGCTGCTGCCATGGACCATCATCGGTTGGCTCACTCTGATTCTTTTTGTCTTTGGAATCATCCTCAACATCATCGGGCTGATCCAACTGAACTCAGTATTTTCAGGGGCATAACTGCGGCAACTTTTCACGTGCTAGCAGCCACAACAGGCCCAATGTGGGTGTCCAGTAGCTGTCTGTCTTCGCACCGGTGAAAAAAGTTTTTTTCAACGGTGTAAGTCTGTTGACGTTCCTGACATAGAGAAAATAGTGGCCTTGGGATGCGCGACCCAAGGCCACTGTCATGCCCAGACTTGTTAGAGGCATTGACCGTGTGAACACTATGGATCTAACCTTCACCCAAGGTATCTAGCGCGCGGGCGCACGGCATAGAAGCGAGGCGGCCATGACATGGATCGCTGTGCTCACCACGGTGGGTGGCATCGTCGCCCTCACTGTGGCGTTTTACTGGCTCTTGATGTTCTGTACGCGAGCGGCGCGTCGGTCAACCCGTGAACTGTGTGAGCTCGTGTATGGGCCGCCTGGTGGCACGGGAGAAAAAGCGCGGCACAGGCCGTTAACCCCAGAAGGCGTGTGAGCTGCACCGTCCTTTACCTCGCGCGGGCCAACACATTCGTCAACGGATGGTTACTTCTCCCCTCGGTACACAAAAAATTAGTTCGCATCGCCCTGTAACCCCGCGGTTCCGCCAGACACAGGCAAGATGAACGGCGCAACACGCCGGGTAAAGCTATTGCAAAATTGCTTTACCGTTAATAGGGTTAAACATGTCTTGATCCCGCAGGTGTGATCGGAGAGTAAAGAATGAGTATGGCTACGCGTGGGATGGCGTCATGTAACACTGACACACCTGCAATTGCCTATGCTGTGGTAGCAGGCTGCAGCATCATCACTCTTCATGATCCGATTGATATCACCGCGCGGGATCAAGCCAGTAGCGTGTTGGCAGCCGTTCTCTTCGCGGCCTACCCGGTCACGATTGACGTGTCGTGCGTTGACGTGAGGAACCCCGTAGCGGTGTCCTTCGTGAACGCCACTCGATACGCCTGTGATGAGGCTGGTATTCCCGTAACAATAGTGACGGAAAACCAGCCAGAACTACCGTCACCGCTCGTCGCTGCGTAAGCGACCACGCAATACACGATGCCCGCGGAGTCCAGGCCGCGGGCATCGTGCGTTGCATACCAAGAGCACTTAACTCTTGCTTTTCTTCTTCTCTTTCTTCAGCTGTTCCTTCTCCCGCTTCGCGATCTTGCGTTCATAGCGGTCGCGGTCAGCGGCAAACGCTGCAGCGCCAGCAATACCAGCGGCATTGAACAACTGCGCTGGAATGATCGGTGCACGCATCTCCAAGAGCGGTAGAAAGTTCTCATGGTGCTTAGAGACCCCACCGCCAATGACAAACAGGTCCGGGGAAAGCAACATCTCCACGTGAGAGAAATACCGTTGCAACCGCTCAGCCCACTGCTCCCAATCAAGATCTTCACGAGCCCGAGCAGATTCCGCTGCCCGCGACTCCGCATCAAAGCCATCAATTTCTAAGTGCCCAAACTCGGTGTTTGGCACCAGGTGGCCCTCAACAATGAGAGCTGACCCAATACCAGTGCCAAGCGTTGCCAAAAAGATGACACCAGTTTCATTGCGTGCCGCACCAAAAGTGGCTTCACCAAACCCAGCAGCGTCCGCATCATTGACCGCGTGAACCCGCTGTCCTAGCAAGTCCTCCAACATGGTTTCAATGTTGACACCAACCCACGCATCATCGAGGTTAGCTGCCATACGGACCACACCATGATCAATTGGCCCAGGGAACGCCACCCCGATAGGAATATCATGTGGCAGGTCCTCGAACTCAGAGAACACGTCCTTAATGACCTCTGCAACAGCCTGCGGGGTAGAGGAACGAGGAGTGGGAATACGAACCCGCTCCGCTGTGAACTCTCCAGTGACCAAATCAACAGGCGCACCTTTGATGCCGCTACCGCCAATGTCGATGCCAAAACCTACAGTTGCTTTACTCATGGCAGTGTCAGTACCTCCGCGCCGTCCTCAGTGACGACCAATGTGTGTTCAAACTGGGCGGTTCGCTTACGATCCGTGGTGACCACAGTCCAGTCATCATCCCAGATATCAGCCTCGATGCCACCCACAGTAAGCATCGGCTCAATGGTGAAGACCATGCCCGGCTCCATGACCGTGTCAAACATTGGAGCAGAATCGTAGTGGGGGATCACTAAACCAGTGTGGAAAGCTTCCCCAACACCATGCCCCGTATAGTCGCGCACCGAACCATAACCAAACCGGGCAGCATACTTCTCGATAACCCGGCCAATAACGTTGACCTCACGCCCAGGTTTGACAGCTTTAATGCCACGGTTTAACGCCTCGCGGGTCCGTTCAACAAGCAGCGCCGACTCCTCATCGACCTCCCCAACAGTAAACGTGGCGTTATTGTCCCCATGCACACCATGAATGAACGCAGTGATATCAACATTGACAATGTCCCCGTCCACCAGCACAGTGCTGTCCGGAATGCCGTGGCAAATGACCTCATTCAGTGACGTGCACAACGACTTAGGGAACCCGCGGTACCCCAACGTTGACGGGTAGGCGTTGTGGTCAAGAACAAACTCATGCCCAATGACGTCTAACTCATCGGTGGTTATTCCGGGACGGATAGCCCGCCCAACCTCTTGCAACGCTTGGGCAGCTATCCGTGAAGCCACCCGAATATTGTCCAACACCTCGGGTGTGGGAATGTTTGATCCAGTGAAAGGAGTGGGGCCGGGCTTGCCAACATACTCTGGACGGGCAATGTGCGGGGGAACCGTCCGCCGCGGGGTCACAGTCCCCGGAACGAGCGGCTCAAACGTGGTTCGCTGAGCAGACATGCCCCCATTCTAGGCGGCTGCGCTGATAGGCTCACCGGTGCCCCTGCACCAACAGTGCTTACGGCCCCACAAAGGAGAACAAAACACACGCTACAACGCTGATGCGGTGGAGCGCATCATATCGATGCGCCGCTGCTGCGCGAAAGTTGTCCCCGTTGATCGCATCGACCCAGAATCTGTTGCCTCCAAAGCAACCTGCTCGGGCTCAACAACAGGAACTGACTGCTCAGGAGCATCAACACGGCGTGCCCCAACCGGGACCACAGTGCCCGGAACGGGAGGAATATACTCCGCAGCATCCGCCATAATCGGAGAGAGCGCCCGGTGAGCAAGCGCCACATTGACAGTGCCCGACCCCAACAACACCAACGCAAAATCATGGCGCACTATCTCAACCAGGACCGTCCCACACCCCGACACCACCGTTGAATGCGCCGCAGAAAACTCCTCCTGCAACGACACTAACTGTGCGTAGGCAGTATTAAACGCCAGCGTCCTTAACGCCTCGAACCCCTCACCAATCTCAGCCAACATCTCACCCTCAGCACTAATCACTGCGGCAAGCGTCACCTCAGACAACGCCTCAAGAACCTCGACACACAGCGCCTGAAAAGGACTGTTCATCGGCGCACTGGACTGCGACATTACAGCTCCTCACACACAACAGGGCGTATCGCACAACACACTACCGATCAGAAACCATCAATCTGCGCATCAACCTTTTCAATGACCCGACGAGCCAAACCAAGGTTCCCGCGCCCGCGGTCAATGACGACGTAAAAGAAAAGGTTACGTAGTTCAGGGCGCGCTGAAATACGGATCAGGTGATAGTGGTTGGTGAGGGTGATCAGGATGTCCTCAACGTCCTCGCCTAGACCAAGTTGTTCAACAGCGCGAAGCTTTGACTTAACAACCTCAGAGTTGACCGCTGCCGCAAGCTCAAGATCAAACTGCTGGTTAGAGCGGTGAGCAAGAGTCATACCGCTCACAAAGTCAACGATTGCAACGGCAACAGCGCCGTCAAGAGCGAGAACCTGTTCGAGGGAGTCATTGATGTTGGCCATGGGGGACCCTTTCCGGATGGGGGCAGAACAAAATGATCTGTCGAGAACATAGATCGGTTAAGTAACCTCAAGGTTTAAGGGTCACCACCATTCCACCGGGTTATTTTCATCACGTCAAGGAGAACGCATGGCGGGTAAGTGGTTTTACAACACCAAAACAGGTCAAGTTAAACAGGGGAGAGGGTGGTTCAGTTGGTTGCACGTGATGGGCCCATACGACACCCGTGAACAAGCACAAAAGGCACTAGATATAGCGGCAGCCCGAACCGCCTCGTGGGAAGCTGAAGACAAACAGCGTGAGGCTGACAGCGACTAACTGACGATGCCCGCCGCACCAGAGAACCTCGGTACGGCGGGCATCGTACTCACCTTGTAGGGGAGCGGTCACGCAAGGGCGGTGACCTTTTGGTATCAGGTGGTGAAGGTGTGCTCAGGTGCGGGGAATGTCCCAGAGCGAACCTCATCAATGTACGCATGAGTGGCATCGGAAAGTGCCTGGCCAACCTGCCCAAACTGCTTCGCGAAGCGAGGCGACCATGAGGTCATTCCAGCCATGTCGGTCCACACCAATACTTGACCGTCAACTTCAGTTCCCGCACCGATCCCAATGGTGGGGATCGTGAGAATTTCTGTGACCCGGGCAGCGACATGCTCTGGGACCATTTCCAACACCACAGCGCACGCACCTGCCTCCTGCAACGCTAATGCGTCCTGGGCGAGTTGTTCAGCCGCAGCATCATCACGTGCTTGCACCCGCTTACCACCAAGCATGTGCTCCGACTGTGGAGTTAACCCAAGGTGCCCGACAACCGGAATGCCCGATTGGGTGAGAAGGCGAACATGCGCAGCGATACGGTCGCCACCTTCAATCTTTACCGCCTGCGCGCCAGATTGCTTCATCATGCGGGCCGCTGAATCAAAAGCAGCCTGCGGAGATGCCTCGTAGGAGCCAAACGGCAAGTCAGCAACCACCATCGCGTACTTGGTGGCGCGGCACACCGAACGGGCGGCGACAACCATCTCATCAAGAGTCACCGGCAAGGTGTTCTCGTAACCCAATAGGTTATCTGCAACGGAATCCCCAACGAGCAGGATATCCACCCCAGCCTCGTCAAAAATCTTCGCGGTCAGCCCGTCATAGGCGGTCAGCATGGTGAGCTTGCGCCCTTCAGCTTTACTGCGGGCAAAGTCCTGCACGCGGAAACGCTTACGCGTTGAGGTCTGCGTCGTCACCTCATGTCCAATCATTGTGTGAGTTTTCCTGCCTTGTGCACCGGTGGTCACTGGTGCGGTTCACGCCACCGGGAGGTTACCGGTACGCGACGATCACGGCCAAAAGCCAACGCCGTCACTTTAGGCCCCATAGGGTATTGGCGGCGTTTCCATTCAGCGCGGTCTACTAAAGACACCACCTTATCCACGATCTCGGGGTCAAAACCGCGCTCAATGAGTTCGAGGCGCCCCTCGGCGTGCTCGATGTGGGCATCCAAAACTTTGTCGAGGAGGTCATAAGGCGGCAATGAATCTTGATCAACCTGCCCCGGGCGAAGTTCCGCTGAGGGGGGTTTGGTGATGGAGGATTCGGGGATCGGTGGGATTTCACCTCGATCAACCGCCAGGTTATTTCGCCACCGTGACAGTTGCCATACTCGGGATTTATCAACGTCCTTGATAGGCGCATAGCCACCCACGGCGTCCCCATAAATGGTGGAGTAACCGACTGCCAACTCTGTTTTGTTGCCTGTCGCCAATACCAGATGCCCTTCGGCGTTGGACAACGCCATGAGCGTCATGCCTCGTACGCGCGCTTGCAGGTTCTCTTCCGCAACGCCCTCCAGCCCCAACTGGTCTTGGAACGCATCAAACATGGGGCCAATAGGCTGCACCCGATAGTGCGCCCCAAGACGTTTCGCGAGGTCAGCAGCATCGTCCTTTGAGTGCTCTGACGAGTAACGGGACGGCATAGATACCCCGTACACGTTCTGGCCACCAAGCGCATCAGCCGCAATAGCGGCAACCAGCGCAGAGTCAATACCGCCCGATAGCCCCAACACCACGGTGCGGAAACCATTCTTTGTCACATACCCTTGCAAGCCCGTGACCAGGGCCTGATACACCTCTTCATCAAGGTCTGACAGATCAGTGACCTCACCTGTGTGGTCTTCCGTGCTGCCAGGAGTCAACGTCCACAGCAACAGGTGTTCCTCAAACTTAGGTGCGCGAGCAAGCACCGCACCAGAAGGCCCCACCACAAAGGAACCCCCATCAAAAACAAGGTCATCTTGCCCACCCACCTGGTTGGCATAAACCAACGGGGCATTCACCGCAGCTGCACGCCGTGCAGCCAACTCCACTCGTTGCGCACGTTTACCTTCCTCATACGGGGAACCGTTCAACGTCACGAGCACATCAATGCCAGCCTGTTCCAACTCGTGCACCGGACCGCCGTCTTGCCAGATGTCCTCACAAATTGCCAACCCAACCCGGTGCCCAGCAACCTCAATCACCGTTGTGGTGTTCCCAGGCGCAAAAATGCGGTACTCATCAAACACGCCGTAGTTAGGCAAGTGGTGCTTGTCGTAAGCGGCAACAATCTTGCCCCCACGAATCACCACGGCACGGTTAGTAGGACGCGGCATCGCCACATGGTCACTCAAAGCCAACGAACCGAGCGTCCCCACCACCACGGTGATCTCACGAAGATCACCGTCAGAAAGCCGATACGCAACCTCCGCCAGCGCTTCCTCAGCAGCCCGCTGGAACGAACCACGCAACGCCAAGTCCTCAATGGGGTACCCAGTCACCGTCATCTCTGGGAAAACCACCAGGTCAGCGCCCTGAGCTGCCGCCTGGCGGGTAAAGTCCACCACCTTGTTCACGTTGCCAACAACATCGCCAACACACGTGTCGATCTGTGCGATCGCCACCTTTAAATTCGTCATGACACAACCATATTGCGTTTTCTTGAGATTTTTCGCGTGGTCACTCGGTATATCAACCCATCATCAGGCAAGATGGAACCTATGGATAGGCAGCAAGAGTTCGTGCTACGCACGGTAGAAGAGCGCGACGTACGCTTCATACGTCTCTGGTTCACAGATGTGCTGGGCATGCTCAAATCTGTGGCGATCGCCCCAGCCGAACTCGAGTCAGCCTTCGCCGAAGGCATCGGGTTCGACGGCTCCGCCATTGAAGGGCTCACCCGCGTCTACGAAGCTGACATGGTCGCCCGCCCCGACCCAACAACGTTCTCGTTGTTACCATGGCGCGGCGAAACCCAAGGAACAGCCAGGATGTTCTGCGACATCCTCAACCCGGACGGCACCCCGTCCCTCGCAGACTCACGCAACGTCCTGAAACGGGCCATGGACAAAGCCAGCGAACAAGGCTTCACGTTCTACACCCACCCAGAAGTTGAGTTCTACCTCTTCGAAACACCCACCAAAAACGGACCACTAGTCCCCATCGATCACGGCGGATACTTCGACCACGTCGCCCGGCCAGCAGGCCACGACTTCCGACGCCAAGTCATCACCATGCTCGAATCCATGGGAATCTCCGTAGAGTTCTCCCACCACGAAGCTGGCCCAGGCCAAAACGAAATCGACCTACGCTACGCTGACGCCCTCACCACAGCAGATAACCTCATGACCTTCAGAACCGTGGTCAAAGAGGTTGCCCTCGAACAAGGTGTCTTCGCGTCCTTCATGCCAAAACCCCTCGCCGAGCAGCCAGGGTCAGGCATGCACACCCACTTCTCCCTTTTCGAAGGGGACCGCAACGCATTCCACGAACCCGAGTCACAATACGAACTGTCCAAAACAGGACGCCAGTTCATCGCCGGGTTACTCCACCACGCAGCAGAAATTACTGCCGTCACCAACCAATACGTCAACTCCTACAAGCGCCTATGGGGCGGCTCCGAAGCACCGTCTTACGTGTGCTGGGGCCACAACAACCGCTCAGCGCTCGTCCGCGTCCCGATGTACAAACCCGGTAAATCAAACTCCACCCGGATCGAATACCGCGCCATCGACACCGCAGCCAACCCCTACCTTGCCTACGCCATCACCCTGGCAGCAGGACTCAAAGGCATCGAAGAAGGCTACGAACTACCCGACGCCACCGAAGACGACGTCTGGCACCTCACCGACGGCGAACGACGCGCCATGGGGATACGCCCCCTCCCAGAAGACCTCGACGAAGCACTCGACATCATGGAAAACTCCGAGTTCGTCGCAGAAACCCTCGGAGAACACGTGTTCGACTACTTCCTGAAAAACAAACGCGCCGAATGGAACGACTACGCACGCCAAGTCACACCATTCGAAATCAACCGACTACTCCAAGTCCTCTGATGCACCACGAAGGCGCCGGCACACCAGCCGGCGCCTTCGCCACATCTCCCACCACCCCAGAGACCCACGCCCCTGACACCATGCCAGATCCTTCCCGCGCCACCACACTCACCGGTCGCCTCGTACGCCTAGGCTTCACCGACGCCCGCCGTGCAGAGAACCTCCTCGCCGACAAAGCACTCACCGCCCTCCTCGGTGACATCACCGCAACTCACCCCCTCCTCGACGCGCTAGCGCTCGCAGCTGATCAAGACCACGCATTGTTGGGGATTGTGCGTTTGTGTGAGGCTATTTCGGAGCAACCAGTGGCGACTAGTCAGCGCCTCGCTGCAACGTTGAGGCACTTGGTGGAGCCAGACACCCCGCCAGTGCCGCCAGCGAATCTACCGGTTGTGATCAATCAGCGTGTGCGGCAACTTATTGGACTTGTCGGGTTGTCTACTGCGCTCACTGATGAGCTCATTCGCCGCCCTGAACTTCTCGAAGACATTGTTGACGAAACCCCCGGTACTGCTCTCAGCGAAGCGCAAATACGGGCTTTGCTCCTAGAGTCCGTCGACGCAGACCCAGCTACCACGACGCCAATTGCTGGGCAAACGTGTGACAGTGCAGCGCTGCCTGAAGACCCCACCTATTACATTGATGCGATGCGCCGCGAATACCGCAGGCTACTGATGAAAGTTGCGGCCACTGATCTGGCTCATGAGCAACCCACTGACATCATGCCTGACGTTGCGGCTTCCCTCGCTGACCTTGCTGCAGGAGCCTTGGAAGCTTCTCTCGCTATCGCACGGTTTAACCACCCTACGCACGGAACTGAGGTGCGTCTCAGTGTGTTGGGAATGGGAAAGTGTGGCGGCCGTGAGCTGAATTATGTGTCAGATGTTGACGTCATCTACGTCGTGGAACCAACTGATGGGCACACTGAAGACCAAGCGTGTGAGGTGGGGGCAACCCTCGCCCAAGACCTTGCTGTGGCGTGTTCTGGTGTGAGCACAGAACCAGCGTTGTGGCCTGTCGATGCTGCTCTGCGCCCTGAGGGGAAAAATGGCCCGCTTGTACGGACTCTGGCATCGCATGTCAGTTACTACGAACGGTGGGCGAAAACCTGGGAGTTCCAAGCCCTGTTGAAAGCGCGCCACGTTGCTGGCGACGCTGAGTTGTCAACTGCCTACCTTGACGTTCTCAACCCCATGGTGTGGACGGCCGTGGAGCGTGACAACTTCGTCGAAGATGCGCAGGCGATGCGTCGCCGCGTTGAAGAGCATGTTCCAGCCCAGGAAGCCGCACGCCAAATCAAACTGGGTAAAGGTGGGTTGCGTGATGTTGAGTTCACGATGCAACTCCTGCAGTTGGTCCATGGGCGATCCGATGACACGATTCACAGTGCTACAACGCTGACTGCGTTGGAGCAACTCGTTGCTGGTGGCTACATTGGGCGGGAGCACGCTACCCGTTTAGCCTCGTGCTATCGGCTCCTTCGCACCATGGAGCATCGCATCCAAATGCGTCGCATGCACCGCAGTCACCTGATCCCCACTCAGGAACGTGAACTGGAAATTCTTGGACGGGCCATGAACATGCGCCGCGATTCGGCGAAGACCGTGGTCAATGCGTGGAAAAATACTCGCCGCGATGTCCGGTCCCTCCACGAGGACATGTTCTACCGGCCTTTGTTGCCTGCTACCGCGCGCCTCTCCGCTGACGAAGCCTCCCTAGCCCCCAAAGCAGCCCAAGCACGTTTGCGCGCTATTGGTTACCGGCATCCGGAAGGAGCGATGCGCCATATCAGCGCCCTGACGGACGGCGTGACACGGAGGGCTTCCATTCAACGGCATTTGTTGCCTGTGATGTTGGGATGGTTTGCTGAAGGAGCTGACCCTGACGCTGGGTTGCTGGCGTTTAGGACCCTGTCAGAGGAACTTGGTACCACCCACTGGTATCTCAAAATGCTGCGCGACTCCGGGCAAGTCGCAAACCGGCTTGCTTATCTTCTGTCTACCTCACGGTATGTTTCAGACGCACTATCGCGCTCACCGGAATCTGTTGCGTGGCTCGATAATGACACAGACGTGACGATCCGAAGTAAAGAGCGCCTAGCCAGTGAGCTTGACGCAATTTTGACGCGTGCCGATGACGCAGCAACCGCAACCACCCTGATCAGGGCAATTAGACGCCGTGAACTAGCGCGGACCGCAACCGCGAAATTGTTGGGTTTAACCGAACCACGCGCCGTCGCCCACGGCATTACCGATGCTGCGGACGTCACCATGGATGGTGCGCTGCGGATCGCGAGGCACGTAGTAACGCAAGCCATGTCATTAGACACT
Organism: Jonesia quinghaiensis DSM 15701; assembly: GCF_000423205.1. Classification (GTDB taxonomy): domain Bacteria; phylum Actinomycetota; class Actinomycetes; order Actinomycetales; family Cellulomonadaceae; genus Jonesia; species Jonesia quinghaiensis. Next base: position 12,263 of record NZ_AUHN01000010.1, on the reverse strand, counting down.
GTCCCAGCGCAGTTCGCCATTATCGCCATGGGGCGTATGGGCGGGCGTGAGATGGGATACGGGTCCGATGCTGACGTGATGTTTGTGTACCACCCCATCAATGGGGCACAAGAACAGGTAGCGAACCAGTATGCACTGCAACTGGCGACAGCGGTGAAAAAAATCCTCACCGACGCGAACCCCGAACCCAGCCTCGATGTTGATGCTGACCTGCGTCCCGAAGGCCGCAGCGGGCCACTGGTGCGATCACTGGACGCATACCGTGAATACTATGAGCGGTGGTTCCAGCCCTGGGAACAACAAGCACTGCTCCGCGCCCGCGCAGTGGCTGGTGACAACGAGTTAAGGGAACAGTTCACAGAACTCATTGACCCGCTACGGTACCCACAAGGTGGTATACCGTCTTCAACGGTCCGCGAAATTCGACGCATCAAAGCGCGAGTTGAAGCTGAACGACTACCTCGCGGAGTTCACCCGAACCACCACCTCAAACTTGGTCGTGGGGCGATCAGTGACGTGGAATGGTTGGTGCAACTTATCCAACTAGAACACGGGCATCGGGTCTCGGGGTTGCGCACAACAGAAACGTTGAGAGCTCTGCAGGCAGCAACTGACGCGGGAATCGTCTCCCCAGAGGACGCAACGTTTTTGCGCCATGCATGGCAACTTGCGTCTGATCTGCGGGACGCGAACGTGCTGTGGTCGGGGCGCACGACAGGTGCGCACGTGGATGTTCTACCGCAGGATCGGGTGTCACTTGGTGGTGTTGGGCGGGTCCTGGGATACACCAGCGACAGTGCACACCTCGTAGAGGAAGATTACCTCCGGGCAGCGCGACGGGCGCGAAACGTTATGGAACGACTATTTTACGGAATTGACGAGTAGATACCGCCCGCGTTACCGGCTTTCTGTCCCAGCAGGATCGCTGTCCTCAGATCCTTCGAGAGGTTCAGAGTCTTTTTCAGGTGATGACGTCGAGGAGCGTCCCACACCGCGCGGGTCACGGAGCATCTCTGAATCGATCAACTCATGACGTCGCAAATACGTTGATGCGATCGCGGTGATCGTTGCGGCCACAGGTAAGGCTAAAAATGCGCCGAGTGCGCCAAATACAGCACCAAAACCAAGGACCACGATAAGGGCGACAGCGGGATTCAGTTCCAGTGCACGAGCCGAAATCTTCGGAGACAACCACAGGTTTTCGATTTGCTGGTACGCCACAATGAAAATCAAAATGGCCACCGCGTCAGTCAAACTACCTGTTGTCAACGCAAAAACAATGGGTAAAGCGCCACCGATATACGTACCGATGGTGGGAACAAACTGTGAGACCACGCCAGTGAACACAGCAAGTGGTAGGGCGTAGGGGACATCAATGATCTGTAGGAATATCGCTGTGAAGAACGAACAAATTGCGGCAAGCAGGAAACGCGAGTTGATATAGTCAGCAATTTTGCGCTGCGTGATGTCCCAGAGTCGCAACACCTCAGTTTGATGTGCTGGGCTCAGCCATGCACAGATTGACGCGCGGAACCGTGGGCCAGCAGCGCACAGGTAATACGCAACCAACAGCACAACAGAGAGGTTAAAGAGGAACGACACCAACCCGGCACCAATAGCCAAAGCTTGGTTCGCAGCCTCAGCAGAACCAATTTGATCGATCAGTTGCTTTTGGAGCTGACTCATTTCAGGAACGTCATACTCGGTGCGCCGTTCAATCCATAGGGCAATGGAATCGTACATGTCAGGCAGAGTTTTGATGAGTTGTGTGGCCTGATCGATGAACATTCGGCCAAAAACTGCTACCACCACGATAGCCGTCACGAGCGCACCAAAGATTGTGACCGCAGTTGCCGCGCCACGCTTCCACCCGCGGCGCACAAACCAAATAATCATTGGTTCAAGGGCGAGTGACAAAAACAAAGCAATCACGAGGTTAATGATCAAACCAGTGAGTGACCCCATCGCCCGCCACAAGAAAATAGCAACGAATATTGTGATGACCGTGATCCATAACGCTTTCATGAACCACCGTGGCGGGCGAGGTGAGGTAAACCAGTCACCGGTGTACTCGTTGTCGAACTTGGAAGAGGCCAAATAATCGTCAGGGTCGCGAGGAGTAGGTGCCTCATCAAGCGACAAGCCGAGTTCACTGGCTTTTTCGCGTTCTGTTGGCGACGCGAAAGCTAGGCGTTTTGAGGCGTCAACCATGCGGGAGGTAAACGCAGAGATTCGCTTGAGGTCCACGAGAATTCCTTTGGGCAGGGTGGTATTGATTCGACCGTATCACCAGCTGTCTTTTGTGGACGGCGGAAACTCCATGCATACGACAAGATCACGGTTGAAAACAACAAGGGGTAACGAGGGGTGCCCTGCTAGGCTGCAATGAACTTCACGAGGGGGAACTTCATCGCGTGCGACAACACGAACCTCACGTCAAAACACTGGTGGCAATGGCGCTATGGGTCATGTGGGGGATACGGAGGCGTTTCCAGCGCCTGTAGACCGGCCACGGGACAAACTAAAGCACTCAAGAAACGCCATTGGGGCCAACCACAAAAGTGTGGTTGGCCCCTATGTGTGCAATCTAGCCCGCACTATTGGCACCGATCACGGCCAACGAGTGCAGGCCGATTAGCTATGACGATTTACACGTCGTAGTACAACTCGAACTCGTATGGGTGTGGACGCAAGCTCATTGGCTCGAGTTCCTTCTCACGCTTGTAAGCGATCCATGTCTGGATGAGGTCTTCAGGGAAGACTCCGCCAACGGTCAAGAAGTCATGGTCAGCTTCGAGTGCTTCGAGTGCTTCACCAAGTGATTCTGGCACCTTAGCGATTTGGGTGTACTCCTCCGGTGGGAGCTCGTACAGGTCCTTGTCGATTGGGTCTGGTGGTTCGATGCGGTTCTTGATTCCGTCTAGACCAGCAAGCAACTGAGCGGCGAAAGCCAAGTATGGGTTCGCTGTTGGGTCTGGTACGCGGAACTCAACGCGCTTTGCTTTAGCGTTGTTACCGGTGACAGGCACGCGGATAGCTGCTGAACGGTTACGAGCCGAGTACACCAGGTTCACTGGTGCTTCATAGCCGGGAACCAAACGACGGTAGGAGTTGATGGAAGGGTTGGTGAAAGCGAGCACTGCTGGTGCGTGCTTCAACAAACCACCGATGTACCAACGCGCCATGTCAGATAGACCGCCATAGCCCTTCTCATCGAAGAACAGAGGCTTGCCGTCTTTCCACAGCGACTGGTGGCAGTGCATACCGGAACCGTTGTCACCGAAGATTGGCTTAGGCATGAAGGTCACAGTCTTGCCCTGGGCCCATGCTGAGTTCTTCACAACATACTTGAACTTCATCAAGTCATCGCCAGCGGCGGTGAGGGTGCTGAAGCGGTAGTTGATTTCTTGCTGCCCTGCAGTACCGACCTCGTGGTGTGCGCGCTCTACATCGATCCCGACAGCAGCGAGGTCAGCGCAGATTTCGTCACGGAAGTCAGCGAAGTGGTCAAGTGGTGAAACGGGGAAGTACCCGCCCTTGGTACGGGTTTTGTAACCCTTGTTGAAGCCTTCTTCTTCACGGCCCATGTTCCACGCAGCGGTGCCTGACTCAATTTCGTACAGTGTTGAGCCGGGGGTGGTCTGGTAACGGATACCGTCGAAAGCGTAGAACTCTGCCTCAGGCCCGAAGAAAACGGTGTCTGCGATACCGGTTGACTTCAAGTACGCCTCGGCGCGCTGGGCAACATTGCGTGGGTCGCGTGAGTAGGGTTCACCAGTGAATGGGTCCACAATCGAGAAGTTGACGACGAGCGTCTTCCGCTTGCGGTAAGGGTCGATGTAAGCCGTCGTAACATCAGGCACGAGCTTCATGTCTGACTCGTGGATGGCCTGGAAACCGCGGATCGATGATCCGTCGAACATCATGCCCTCGGTGAATGCGTCCGCATCGAATTGCTCGATCGGAACGTTGAAGTGCTGCATCTGGCCCGGAAGGTCACAGAAGCGTGCGTCGACGAACTCGACGTTCTCTTCCTTCAGGAAGGCAATTGCTTCCTCGGGGGTTTGGAACATCCGTTACTCCTTGATCGGTGGTGCCCTCAATGCTGGGCTGTACAAGAATCTACGGGGTGGGGGTTTCCCTGCGGTGTACCTTATGTTTCGCGGTTGTTACACATTCGCGTTCTGTGTGACATTCAGGTAGCCGACCCTGTGGATCTACGTTCCTCTCCCACGTTACCTGAAGCACATTGCCTTGTGAGGTCGTGTTCATCAGATGGCGGGTAGTCTATGTGAGTGGCTTCACGCAAAGACTTCAGTTCCTGGCTCGGTGGGCAAACACCACAAGAAGGAAGCCGAGAAGCGGCGCTTCGTCGGTATCACATCCCTGAACAGGGCCCTGGATCGCCTGCACCGCTCGGCCGACGCGTCATTGCGTTGATTATTGATTGGCTGGTAGCTAGCGGGATTGCTTGGCTTCTGTTTAACGGGCATGCTCTGGGGCAACTGGGAGTATTTGTTGGTGTGACGATAATTCTGGTCGCAACGCTAGGGCACACTATCGGCCACCGTCTATGCGGCATACGTGTGCGTACGGAGCACACAGCGAACGGGTATGTGGGGTTCGCCGCCGCGATTATTCGTACTCTTCTATTGAGTCTTGTCATTCCTGCCGTGGTCTGGGATTCCTCAGGGCGAGGCTTGCATGACATGGCCGCCCGAACATTTATTGTTCGCCGCTGACCACGACGGCTTATGACTGTGGGGGTGTCACACAAACGTGTGACACCCCCACAGTCATAAGCCTAGACGCGGTGCATCAAAGCTATTGTCGGATTAGCGCATACCTCGACGGTCAGGCCGGGCACGCATCGGGTCTACGCCTTTAGGAATGGGCAGTCTCATTTGGCCCAATGCCATGAGGCGTTTGTTGACTTCACCAAGTTCTGCTTTGGTCAACTTTGGCTTGAGCTTTTGAACGGTGCGCACAAGCTTGGCGACAGGAACTTGACCTTCTTCATGGCCAACCTGAATAACTGTCACAGGGACACCAGGCAAAATACGCTGAAGCCGGCGTTGTTCTTTATCAACCATGCGCTCTACACGTTTAGCGGGGCCTTCAGTAATGAGCACAACACCTGGGCGCCCAACACCACGGAAAACCAAATCCTGAGTCTTGGGATCCATCGCAACAGGCTCTTCGGGGAAGGACCAGCCACGGCGAATCGTGTTTAGCACGGCACGGGAGGCGCCCTTTTGGCCATCAAGAAGCCCGTACTGCACCTTTTCAGCGCGGCGTGCCAGCACGAACATGCCAGCAAGCACAGCGAAGGGCAAACCAACGATGACAAGATAAATCAGTTGGTTAATCAAGAGTCCAACGACGACAGCGACCGCCAAAACGATGGCAGCCCAACCGAGAATCCACCACCGTGTGGCAGGGTCGTGCTGCACCGTTAGTTTGTACACCTGGTGTACCTGGTGATACCAACGGACCTTTTTCGGTTTCTTCTGCTTGCCGCCTTCCGCAGGGACATCGGCAGAGGTGTTCTTGCGAGCCATGGCTACCAGTCTAGTCGGGGATTGTGCGGTTGAGCGCACATCAGGCGAGAGGGGCTTTCGCCGTGGGCGAATGTGCGGTGATGAAAGCGGCTTCTTGCCGTGACACTGTTGGTTCGCTGAGGTGGGCAAGAGCCTCTGGAACGGGAAGTCCGCGCCGTCCCATTGCTTGGCCCCATAGCCTTCCGGCTCGGTATGACGAGCGAACGAGGGGACCGGACATTACTCCAAGGAATCCAATACGTTCTGCCTCGTTCGACAATTCCACAAACTCTTCTGGGCGTACCCACCGATCCACGGGGTGGTGGCGTGGAGTGGGGCGCAAATATTGGGTGATTGTCAACAAGTCGCATCCAGCCTCATGCAAGGACACCATTGCTTCAACGATCTCGTCTGTTGTTTCGCCCATTCCGAGGATCAGGTTTGATTTTGTGATCAGGCCTGCGTCTCTGGCGCGGGTAATGACAGACAGTGAGCGTTCGTAGCGGAAGCCTGGGCGAATCGCTTTGAAAATTCGCGGAACAGTTTCCACGTTATGGGCCAACACCTCGGGGCGGGACTCATTGACCTGGTCAAGGAGTTCGGGGATCGCGTTAAAGTCCGGGATGAGAAGTTCTACACCGGTGGTTGGGTTCATGGCATGGATCTGGCGGACAGTTTCGGCATATAGCCACGCGCCCCCGTCAGGCAGGTCGTCGCGAGCCACTCCGGTTACGGTGGAATACCGCAAACCCATTTCTTGAACGGACAACGCAACGCGTCTTGGCTCATCGGCATCAAATTCCGCAGGTTTGCCGGTGTCGATCTGGCAGAAGTCACACCGTCGTGTGCATTGATCTCCACCAATGAGGAATGTTGCTTCACGGTCTTCCCAGCACTCGTAAATGTTGGGGCAGCCAGCTTCTTCGCACACAGTGTGCAAATTTCCTGACTTGACCAGTGATTTGATGTCTGAGTATTCAGGGCCAACAGTTGCCCTGGTTTTAATCCACTCTGGTTTTTTCTCAATAGGTACTTGGGAGTTGCGCGCTTCGATGCGCAGCATCTTACGACCCTCTGCGGGAATGGCCATGGAGTTCTCCTTCAGTGCGAGATCTGTGGTGCGCAATGCACCAGGGAGCGAACAGTTGTCAGGGGGCCAATGAGGTGTTGTAGTTCCTCGTCAAGGATAGGGACAGCATCATCAGTTGTAATGGTGTGTCCAGCCTCGAGGCTCAGTGTTGACACGCCTGCGTCACTAATACCGCAAGGCACGATGTGTTGGTAGGGCTCCAGCGAGTTATTGCAGTTCAAAGCAATCCCGTGCATGGAAACACCTTGGGCAACACGTACCCCAATTGCGCACAGCTTGCGGTCCATCCCGGCAGGGTTAGCGACCCACACACCGGAGCGACCTTCCACGCGTTTTGTGGCGACACCCAAGCGTGCACAACTGCGCATCACAGCTTCCTCGAGGTCACGAACATAGCGAACAACATCAATCGGAGGGGCAAGGCGAACTATGGGGTATGCGACGAGTTGACCTGGGCCATGCCAGGTAATTTTTCCGCCACGATCAACGTCAATGGTGGGTACTAGTGTTTTTTCCGCCGCACGGGTGCGTTTCCCGGCGGTGTACACGCCCTCATGCTCAACAAATATGACGCTTGGCGGCTCAGTGCCTGCAACAACGGCGGCATGAAGTTGCCGCTGAAGCGTCAGCGCGTCAGCGAAAGGGATGGAATGGATGGTCGCATGGGGCGAAGCGGTGTCCACACCGTCACCGTAACCCCCGGCGTACCATCAGGGCGAACTGGGCCGACATGTGGATGCTGTGCTGAGTAGGATGGTTCTATGACTTTCTTCCGGAAATCTAGCCCGCGCGCAGCGTTGACAGGCTATGGGATGGCAGGTCGACAGATCCACACCCCGCTCCTTCAGGAGGCAGGGTGGAATGTCACCGCGGTTGTGACCAACAACACTGATCGGGCTAACCAGGCGCGTGACGATTGGGGTGCACCGCAGATTTTGTCCACAGTGGAAGAGCTCATTTCTCGACGTGATGACTACGACGTCGTCATCATTGTGAGCCCCAGCGCAACACACCACGATCAAGCAACACAACTCATTGAAGCGGGCATCCCCGTGATCGTGGATAAACCGCTTGCCGTCGGCACCCAAGCAGCGCAAAGCATCGTTGACGCCGCGAGTCGACACAACGTTCCCCTCACCGTTTTCCAGAACAGGCGATGGGACCGTGAACAACTCACCCTTCGCCACCTCGTTGACACTCACCAACTAGGGGACATTCACACGTTTGAACGGCGATGGGAACGGTGGCGCCCAGAACCAAAAAATAGGTGGAAAGAGAACGACCCAGCCTCTGGTGGGCTCCTCCACGACCTTGGCGCCCACCTCGTTGATTCAGCAGTGCAACTCTTTGGTCCCGTAGGCAGCGTTCACGCAACGGTGCGCTCCCTCACAACACCAGCAAATGACGATGTTTTCCTCACATTGACCCATGAAAACGGCGTTGTGTCGCGCCTCCAAGCCGGAGCGCTGGTGGGCGCTCCAGGCCCGCGAACACGCGTACTGGGGTCGCGTGGCGCGTATTGCGTCACCCAGTTCGAAGGAGAAGCAACGCCATTTAGTGACCCAGTAGTGCTCACGGAGCAACACGAAGGGTGGATGAGCCGAGGCAACGAAACTGTTCCTGTCCCGGCAGCTTCTGGGAACCACGCTGACTTCTACCGAGAATCGCAACAGTGGCTTGCTGGTGACCGAAGTGCACCTGTCGATCCGCAGGACGCCGTGTACACAGCACATATTCTTGACCTTGCGCAGACCAGCGCTGACCACAACACCGTTGAGAGAGTCACTCAGGTGCGGTAACACCTCACAGTGGGGACCACTGCACTGTGGAAAAGGGGAAATTGACCCCCACAATGAGGTGGAATAGTAACCATGTCCCACCTCCATGACGCGGACGTCGCGATCCTCGCTGACGCCGGCATCACGATTAATAACGTGCTCATCCCTCATGCGTTGACCCCTCACGGGCCGTGCACCATTTTGGATGCCGAACGCCACGGTGAACCCGTTCGCTTACGCGTCCAATGGTACGAACAGGCACAGCAAGCCAAAGACGCAGCGGGCACGTGGGAAAAACTCGCACAAGACCTGTCCCGTAACCATGAGCACGTGGAGCCACTCCACGCCGCTATCGCACTAACCACCGCAGTTGTGCTTGTGACGGAACCGACCCGGCCGCTGACCAGGGAACTTGCTCGACGACCAGCAGACCCAGCTGGATCCGTGTCGGTGCTCTCGCAACTTGTCACTGCGATCATGACGTTGCGCACGCTAGGGCATGAGCCTGACCACCTCGCTACTGGGGATCTGCTGCTTGACGTAGATGACAACGTCCTCATCAGCCACACGACAACATTGCGCACCCCAGGTGTCACGGAAGGTGGGCGCCGTCGAACAATGGGTATCGTTGAGCAACTACGTGCCGTGCTCACCGACCTCGCGCGCGCAGGTTTGATCGACAATGGAGTTGCACTCCATGCGAGTCAGCAACTCACAACAGTTATAGAGCACGCCGGTCCGCATGCGATGGGTGACGCTGCACTGACTCTCCATGACACAGCAGAGGAACCAGCCTCTGCATCGGAAACTCCGCGACCCGCGGAGTCACCTGAGACGGCACGTAAGTCACAAGCACTACCGCGACCAACAACATCGCCAGGTGAGCGCACGGGCCAAGGAACTCACAGTAAACGCAAAGTGCCTGTCATTGCAGGCATCGTAGGAACCGCCATCGTTCTGATGGGCGTGACCTGGGGCGCAATGACCTGGGGATCTGGTGCAGACCCACGTCGCACCCCGGCTAGTACAACTGATGACGGCGTGGTCGCCGTTGAGGAGACACCCCAACTGACAGCAGAAGAAGAAACTGCTGTCAGTGAGGTGCAAGACCTCATCACCTTGCGTTACACAACCATCATTGATCAAACGCAAGACACCACTGCGGAGATTGATACATCGTCGTTCGCTGTGGAAGGCAGCGATATCGCAACCCAAACAGCTGATCTCGTTGCGTCATTACGCCAACAGAAAGTCTCCGTCTCCCAAGCAGACGTTACATTCGCCGACGCACTCGTGGAAGACCTGTCCCCGGACACTGCAACTGTGATAGTGGACTACCAGCTCCACCAAACACTTGCAGGAGTGGGGGAGGATTCAACGGAAGCAACCTACCAGGAGCAGGCACGTGTCGTTGTCCACAGGGAAGATGCCGACTGGCTTCTTGCTTCGGTGACGGCACCTACGGCGGATGAATCAGAGAGCTAAACGCTAAACACACGCTATTGAGTGCGTGCCCACTGCGCTGCTTTGTCAACAGTGGGGTGGTGCCACGTGAAGCCAAGTTCCTCAAGGATGCGTGGTTGAACAACGACCCCACGGGTAATTTCTCGTGAAAATTCACCAAGAACTAGGCGCAGCGCAGGGGATGGCACGGTAAAGAGCGCGGGGCGGTGATATGCCTCTGCGAAGTGTTGGGTAAGAACCCGGTTAGAGACTGTCCCCGGGGCAACCAGGTTGACCGGCCCCCACGCTTCAGGGGAGTCCATGAGGAACATGCAAGCACGGACGTGATCCTCAAGAGTGATCCAACTCCATGCTTGTTTCCCGGATCCAAGTGGCCCACCAACTCCCATTTTCAAGGGGAGGAGTAGTTGCTTTAGCGCCCCACCTTCCGGGGATAAGACGATCCCGGTGCGGAGGAAAACTACCCGGGCGCCAGCAGTCATTGCTGATTTTGCTTCTGCTTCCCAAGCACGGCAGACAGCTGCAAGGTACGTTGAGCCTGAGAACGACGTCTCATCCACGTCGCTATCAGGGAACCCATAAAAGCCTGTAGCAGATGCCTGCAAGAGCGTTCGTGGGGGAGTGTCTGACCGGGCGATAGCATGGGCTAAAGTGGCGGTTGCTTTAACGCGGGAATCAAGAATTTTCTTCTTATAAGCCTTGTCCCATCGCTTTCCGCCGATGCTTGCACCAGCGAGGTTCACGACAACGTCAGCTGAATCGATCACACGCTGGGGCACAAACCCCCGAGCTGGGTCCCAGGTGACGGTACTGAGACCATCAGCTGCATGTGTGCGTCCAGTGGCAGCACGGGTGAGGTGTATGACGCGGTCTCCGCGAGCCCGAAGCGCTCTGGATAGGGCTTGTCCTATCAGTCCGCTAGCGCCGGCAATCACAACGGTGCGAGGTGTACGAGTGTCGTTCATGATTCCAACAGTAATCAGGTTGAGCCGTTGATGCCGGGTGAAGGAGTGAGCGACATGCCACAGACGGGCATCAGTTTTACCTGATGCCCGCCTGTGTGAGGTGGTGCTTAGTGTGTGATTGAGTGCATCACAGACCGAGGTTGCCCTCGAATGCGCCTTCTTCGATGCGTGCCTTCACTGCGGAGAGGAAGCGTGACGCGTCCGCTCCGTCAACGAGACGGTGGTCGTAAGAGATAGCAAGGTAGGTGAAGGTGCGGATAGCGATGACGTCTTCGCCGTCTGCTCCCTTGACGACTGCTGCACGTTTCACCATTGTGCCGGTGCCCATGATGGCTGAGGTGCCAACTGGAACGATGGGGGTGTCGAACAACGCCCCGCCTGAACCGGTGTTGGTGATGGTGAACGTCGCGCCAGAAAGCTCGTCAGGCTTGACCTTGTTGTCACGGGTGCGTGCGCCAAGGTCAGCAATTGATGTGGCAAAACCGGAGAGGTCAAGGTCTCCAGCGTTCTTCACAACTGGCACGAGCAACCCACGAGGAGTGTCTACCGCGATGCCGATGTGTTCTGCCTCGGGGTAAGTGATTGTTTTGTCAGCCAAAACCCCGTTGATCTTGGGGTACGCCTTCAACGCTTCTGCAGCTGCCAAGGCGTAGAACGACAGGAACGTGAGGTTCGCGCCGTGCTTCTCCTTGAATGCTTCCTTCACCTTGGTCCGCAGGCGGACAACGTTGGTGACATCCACCTCCATGACGGTGGTGAGCTGAGCTTGAGTCTGCAGTGCTTCAACCATGCGCTCAGCAATGATCTGACGCAGACGAGAGGCTTTTTCGGTGGTTCCACGAAGGTCGGAGACAGGCAAGATCGTTGATGGCTTCTTGCTGTCGCCTGATGGTGCGGAGGAGCCTGTTGCTGCTGGAGCAGGTTGGCTAGCAGGTGCTGCCTTCTCCGCTGCAGCCAAGACGTCTTCTTTACGAATACGCCCACCGATTCCCGTACCAGTGACGGTTGCGAGATCGACGCCCTTCTCGGCAGCCAATTTGCGCACGAGAGGTGTGAGGTAACCACCCTTGAGCGCGGAATTTTGTGCAGGCTTTGCAGGAGCAGCAGGTTCAGCCGGAGCGGGAGTCTGCGCTGCTGGTGCAGGAGCGACAGGCGTGGACGCTGCGGGGGCGGCCGATGCTGCGGCTGGTGCTGGGGTTTGTGCTGCGGGCGCTGGTGCTGATTCAGCGGCCGGTGCAGCTGATGCTGCGGCTGGGGCGGGTTGTGACCCGTCGCCGATGATTGCGAGGACAGCGCCGACCTCAACTGTTTCGTCTTCTTGGACAAGGATTTGTCCGAGAACACCGGCAACAGGTGAAGGAACTTCGGTGTCTACCTTGTCGGTGGATACCTCCAGGAGTGGTTCATCGACCTCGACGGTGTCGCC
>NZ_AUHN01000009.1 GCF_000423205.1 Jonesia quinghaiensis DSM 15701 | reverse complement strand
GTGGTGGCTGTTTGTTCTTCGACTGCTGAGGAGATGGACATTTGGTAGTCGTTGATGGATGCGATGATGTCGGAGATTTCGGTGATTGCTGTGACGGCGTCTTGTGTTTGGAGTTGGTTTTTTTCGATTTGGCGGGTGATGTCTTCTGCTGCGCGTGCTGATTCTTGGGCGAGGTCTTTGACTTCGGAGGCGACGACGGCGAAGCCTTTTCCTGCTTCTCCTGCTCGTGCTGCTTCGATGGTTGCGTTCAGGGCGAGGAGGTTGGTTTGTTCGGCGATGGAGGTGATGAGGTTGACTACTGCACCAATTTCACGCGCACCGTTGCCCAGGTCAGTAATGGTTTCGGCGGCTTTCCCAGAAACTCCTACCGCTTTGGTGGCGACACCTGCAGCGTTGGACGCGTTTTCGGCAATTTCGCGGATCGCGTTGCTCATTTGTTCAGCTCCTGCGGCCACGGTTTGGATGTTGCTGGTGACTTCATCTGTTGCGGCAGCCACCACGCTGGCTTGGGCTGAGGTTTCTTCGGCTCCTGCGGCAACTTGGGTGGACCCGGCGGAGAGTTCCTCGGATGCGGCGGCTAGTGTTTCTGCTGATTCGGTGACTTCAAATAATGTTTCGCGCAGGCTTGTCATGGCGTGACCGAGGGAGGTCACCATCTGGCCAATTTCGTTGGTGGTTGTGGCGACGGGGATTTCTGTGAGGTTCCCGTGGCTGAGTTCATCCAGCACGCTACCGACTCGTTGGATTGACCGCCGCAGTTGGCGGATGATAACCAACGCGATGCTTACCCCGATGACGAGCCCCACAATGAGTGTGCTGATCAGTATCACGTTGGTTTGCATGGCGAGATCGTCGCCTTCGTCATCGAGCGTATCAGCGCTGTTGACGCGGTTTTCTATCCCGGTGGAAAACAGTTCATCAGTTGCCACTGCGATGGGTTCTAACGTGTTTTGAAGGTAAGCGCGGGTGGTTGCGTCATCCCCGGCCACAACGAGTTGTGCCCACTCACCGCGAACAGCAGCATGAAACGCTGCTATACCTTCTTCAATACCAGCCAAGGTGGCAGGATTGGCGACAAAGGGACGGTACTCATCAATAATTGCTTCTGTTTCGCGTTCACGTTCGTCGAGTGCTGCGATCCGTGCGGAAATGTCTTCGCCTTCAAATGCGATGAGTGCTGCAGCTTGTATTTGACTACTTTCGAATTGACTTTGCATTGTCGCCAATAGTGCCAAGGGCTTAACCTGTTGGTCATTCATTTCGGTTTGCCCTAGCGACAACGTGTTCGCTGAGGTAATGGCCAGTATTCCCATAATGAACGCAACCACACCAAGGATGACTGCGGGGGTAGCGATTTGTACGGTTAGTGGTGCGTTGCTCATGGAAAAGCGCCGGGGGCGTTGACCTGGGGTGGTAGACATGAACTCTCCTGTGGTGTGCTGCCACTGTGTGGCTTGGGTGCTACGTTGTCTGCGCGATGTTGCGAGAGTTATGTACCCCGCTTACTTGCACTGTCGGCCAGCTCACACCGTGGTGAAGGTTCGCAGGGGGTGAAACCGCTCCCACTGACCACTGGTAGGTTCGACCAAGTAACAGTGGGGGAGAACGTGAAGAAGGGAAAAAGGTCCCGGGAATACGCTCTTTGCGGCTCCGTGCGCGGTTGCAGACACGGTGAACCTGTCGAGGATAGGGGCATGGACCTTCACTCTGTTCGTTCAGGTTCTTGGTGGCGTGCTCAGGCACAGCAGCATGTGCCAGATTCGGAGGTGAAAGCCCACGCGGCCCCCATGCTACCTGGCGCATCGGAGGTGGGAGATGAGCCCTGCGACGTGGTGATTATTGACGCAGATGCCTCAGGTTTGGTTGAGGATGAAATGGCGGCAGCATCTGCAGTTGGGCTCGATGCGTACCTTATGCACAGTGCTGATGTCCGTTTGTGTTTCGCCGGGGTGTGGCCCCTTGACGGGCAGTGGCGGATCGACCCCATGGGGGCGCTGAGAGCTCTTGCTGATCCTTCCCATGAACTGGGTGTGCGGATCGTGGAGGGGTGCCGGGTTGTTCGCTCGCCTTGAGGTTCAACGCTCATACGCGGCGATATCACCGGTGATCAGGTGGAATGGGCTTCAGCAGTGGATTCTTGGTCATCTCATGAGGTGAAAAGTGTGGGCAGCACTGCAAGACTGACCGCTCACGTGACACATGATCTGGTGAAGGACAGGCTTGCAGCGCTACGGAGCTTGGATGAGACACCGCCGCTGGAAGGCGATGGGCGAGTGGGGCGCAGGGGGCTCCACTCCGTTGCTGAGTCCACGGTTGATGGGTGCACGCGCGCAGTGTCTGCGGCGTGCACTCACCTTGGTGGCATTGTGCAGTGGAATGACGCGGAGAAGACGTGGGATTGCCCGCTGCATGGGTCGCGGTTTGCTGCTGATGGCACCCGTCTTGAGGGGCCAGCAGTTGACGATTTGTCAGAGCGTTGATTCGCGGACGTTGAGTGTTGTGGGCACGGTGATGACGCGGTTGTCATTGTTTGGCACGGCAATGAGGTCTAACACTGCTGTTGCGATGTGTTCTTTGTGTGGGTTGACTGAGGTGAGCCGTGGGACGGTGTAGTTGCAGTCAGCGATGTCATCAAACCCGATGACTTGGACGTCGTGGGGTACGCGCAACCCGGCGTCTGCTAGTGCCCGCAACGCACCCATGGCAACAACGTCGGTGACAGCAAATATTGCGTCAAAGGTGTGCCCGTCGGCGATGAGTTGTGTGGTGGCGGTGTAGCCGCTTTCCGCACCAACTCCACCAAGTTCAATGATGAGTTCCTCAATGAGTGGTTGCCCCAGTGTGGTGTGTGCGGTGCGGTAACCCTGGGTGCGTCGCCGGGTCATGTCGTTGCGGTCTGGTGAGTGAGATCCGCCGAGCATGACGATGTGTTGCGCGCCGCGGGTAAGGAGGTGTTTCACTGCCTCGAACGCCCCAGTTTCGTTGTCCATGAGGACTTGAGGGTGGGCTCCGGGCATCGATTTTTCTCCCAGAAGTACCAACGGAATGGTGAAACCAAGGGATTCGAGGTCTGGTGGGTCCACACCCAGTACCGACATGATCACAGCGTCGTAGCGTCGTAGTTGCGCGAATTGGGCGGCTGCGAGTTCCTGTTCCCGTGATCCACCGCTTCGTTGGATGACAAGGTGGCGCCCTTGCTGTTCCAGTTGGTTTGCGAGGTGGGTGGCGAGCTCCCCGAAGTACGGGCGGTGCAGTTCGGGGATAACAAATCCCACGGCGTCGGTACGCCCGGACCGTAGTTGCCGGGCTGTGGGGTTCGCGTGGTAGCCCAGGTTTTTTGCGGCGTCTTTAATGCGTTGCGCTGTTGTTGCAGAGACTCGCGGTTTACCGTTGAGCACCCCTGACACTGCAGCTTTTGACACGCCTGCTGCTGCGGCAACATCAGCGAGGGTGACTGTGGTGCGGGGTGGGGGTTTCACATCAGCCACCTTATCTCGGTCACTGCTGGTGTTTGTTCCTGTGTGGTGGCGCGGATTTCTACCTGGAGTTCTGGTTGGTTGGTGTGGAAACCCCAGGCGGTGAGGGGCACTGTTGCGTGGTGGGCACCGTGGTGTGGTGTGTGGTGCGCCGGGTCAACGGCAATGCCGTTGACTGATATGTGCACGATGCCCGCCTCAATGTGGTCAAGGAACGTCACCTGGAGGGCACCGGCTTTTTCGCCCGATCCCTCACCTGGGTTGGTCAGGTCGGATTCCGTGTGGCGGTTACGTAGTACGTACCCAAAGTGGTCGGTGGTTACCCGCCACGATGTACCAGCCGTGGTACCAGCGGAAGTGGACGCACCAAAAAACTGATGATCAACCTCTGGTTGTTGTTCCCCCGCAGCGACAACGTCACGGGTCGCCGCAGCGTCCGCCTGCTCACGGGCATCACGCTCAGCCAGGGCACGGCGAACCTTTTCCCGGTCAGATTCATCCAGTGCCGTGGGGAAATACATGGTGTACCGGTCCTCATGGAGGGTCGCGAAACGCTCCAACTCCACCCCCTCATCACGTAACTGTTCGATCATGCGTTCAGGGGTGTCTAGCACAAGGACAGGAACGTCAGCCAACGGCAGTAACTCACCAGCGGCAACATGACCCATCCGCGAATCATCAGCGTGCTCACCACGACGCCCAGCACTACGTGCCACATCATCACATGCCCGGGCAGCAAGCACCCACGGACCACGAGTAAATGACACCCACTGAGCCCCACGCGGCGCGAACCTGGCACGCACACCCTGCGGCAACACAACATCAAGCCGATCACCCACCTGCCATACCCGGCGCACAGTGACGTAACCGGAATGCTCAACCCGGCCAAGCACGGCAACATCATTGACACGGACCGTGACCTGCCCAACCACCCACCACGGGCATCGGACATGTATGGCCCACTCCCCAGCATCAGCGGCCACGGAGTCAACACCCACCGTGATACCAGCATCGTCCAGCGTCCACGGCTGACGAAGCGTCACCCCACGCTCACCCCACCGCACCTGCGAAGCCGCCCCCACATGCACAAACACACCATCACCCGCGTGGGTGTACAGCAACTGCCCATTCTTGACGAGGTTTTCCATCCCCGTACCCACACAGCACCAAAAACACTCATCCACCTGCGAATACACGCGATAATGACGCGGACGCGCCGGCGTGAAATACACAAAACCGCCCTCTGGGTGCACCGAAGACACCACATGATTCAGCAGAGCCGCCTCCGCAAAATCCATCAACTCCCGAGGTGCTTCCCCCAACTCAAGCAACGCAGCAGTCAACCGCAACATATTGTGCGTATTACACGTCTCCGGCCCCTGCTCAGAGAAAAACGGAGCATACGGGTCAGCGGGCAAATGCTCACGCACAGAATTACCACCACACGACAACGTGTGATCCCGCACCACAATGTCCCACAACCTACGGGCCGCAACCCGATACTCATCCCCACCACCAGCCAACGCAGTCCGCGCATACCCCAACGCCTTCGCGATCTGAGTATTCCCATGCAACCCCACCAACGGGTCCTCACCACGAAGCAACGGATCAAACAACCGACGATCCGTAAAACGACGAGCCATATCCAGATACCGGCCATCACCACTGAGCACCGACAAATCCGCGAACGCAGCATTCATCGCACCAAACTCGGTCACCAACATCGCCTCAAACCGAGAATCATCCATGCGCTGCGCAATCGCCAACCACCAATTCGCCAACCCCAGGACAACCTCACGCGCAACCGGCACATCGGCCACCCACCCAGCATCAATCAACCCGGCAAAAACCTTGTGCAGGTTGTACCACGGCACCCACGCACCATTAAGCCCAAACGAATCCGGATCCACCTCACCGCGACCAATACGCTCCCACAGTTCGCGCCCCTGCGGAATGCCACCCACGTAACCACTACCCACCGCCGCCTGACACTGCTTAAGCCCTGCAACAAGAACCCCCAAGCGCTCGCGGGCTTGTGTGGCCAGAGGGGTGGGGGTTATGGCCGCGTATGCCAAGGCGGACAGTACGTGGCCCAGGGTGTGGCCGTCGAGGCCGGAGTTTTCCCAGTTTCCGTAACTGTCGGCTTCTGCGGGTAGCCCAGCTTCCCGGCGGTATGGCGCTAAGAGGCGGTGGGGGTCCAGGGCGAGGGCGTAGGTGAGGGCTGTTTCTTGGGTGGTGCGTAGTGGGCCGTCTAGCAACGTGACGGCGTCAGGGGTGAACATCCTCATCGATGCCTCCAGCAAGTGAGTAATAAAAATTGGGTCTGGACAAGACGATTGTAAATCGATTTACTTGGTGTGTGAAGACCCAAGCAAAGGAGCTGTCATGACCACCTACGTCATCAACCTCGACCTTCCCGGTGCAGTCCAATCGCGCCACCTCTACGGCCACTTCGCAGAACACCTTGGCCGCTGCATCTACGGCGGGTTCTGGGTGGGAGAAGACTCAGACATTCCCAACGAACGTGGCATCCGCAGTGACGTCGTTGACGCGCTACGGGCCCTGAACATCCCCAACCTGCGTTGGCCAGGGGGGTGCTTTGCCGATGAATACCACTGGAAAGACGGAATCGGCCCGCGCGAACACCGCCCCCGCATGGTCAACACCCACTGGGGCAACGTCGAAGAAAACAACCACTTCGGCACGCACGAGTTCATGGACCTCGTCGAACTGCTCGGCACCGAGGCGTACGTCAACGGGAACGTGGGGTCCGGCACTGTTCGCGAAATGAGCGAATGGGTGGAATACCTGACCCGTGACGGTGACTCACCGATGGTCCGCTTGCGCAAAGAAAACGGCCGCGAAGAGCCGTGGAAAGTACCTTACTGGGGTATCGGAAACGAAGCCTGGGGCTGCGGCGGTAACATGACCGCACAAGCCTACGGTGACCTCGCCCGCCAATACGCCACGTTCCTGCGCGACCACGGAGACAACAAGCTCTACCGCATCGCCGCTGGAGCCAACGTGGACGACTTCGGGTGGACTGAAACACTCATGAAATCCGTGGGCTGTGTTGGCTGCAACTCAGCTGGTGTTGCCAGCCCATACCAAGCCATCTCACTGCACTACTACACGATGTCTGCGGAGTGGGAAAACAAAGGCAAAGCCACCGTCTTCACTGAAGACGAGTACTACGCAACAATGGCCAACGCCTGGCACATCGACACCCTACTCAAGCGTCACACCACCATCATGGACCACTACGACCCATGCAAAACTATTGGGCTGGTTCTGGACGAGTGGGGCACCTGGTGGCAGGTTGAAGAAGGAACCAACCCTGGTTTCCTCTACCAACAAAACACGATGCGTGACGCACTTGTCGCCTCAGTGCACTTTGACATCTTCGGTAAGTACGCAGACCGGCTCTTCATGGCGAACATTGCCCAAACCGTTAACGTGCTCCAAGCGATGATCCTCACCGACCCAGACACCGGGGCCCTCGTTCTCACCCCGACCTACCACGTGTTCGAAATGAACACCGCCCACCATGACGCACACGTGCTCGATGTCGTTGCCAAAGACGCGCCAGAGCCACGGAAAATCGGCGACAAAAAGCTTCCAGCGCTGTCTGCCTCAGCGTCAACAAAAGACAACAGCGCACTGATTTCGCTGTCGAACCTGGACCTCAGCGAAGCGCGCACCGTCACGCTTGACCTGCGAGGACGCGCTTTTGCGGACATTGGCGCGCGAATTTTGACAGCGGGCGACGTGCGGGACCACAACACCCCCGATGCGCCGGATGCGGTAGCCCCGAAAGCCTGGGATGGGGTGCGCCGCGTCGCTGGTGGGCTCGAGGTTGACCTGCCTGCGCACTCCTACGTGACGGTGTCCCTAGGGCTCGAATAATCCGTTACCTGATCAGCCGGTCGAATTGTTTAGTGCGTAAAATAAACTCGATCTGACGGTGTGTCAACCCCCCTAAAGTAACTTGCTTGCCAAGTTTGTTTAGGGGGAAAGTAATGGTGTGCTTCCAACGCCGCGGTGGAATACTCGCGCACAGTCACCGCAGCGTTGGATGCGTAACGCAGAGAAGAACGGTCGGAAGCATCACTCCGCATAACAACAGGAGAGCAGCAGATGTCGGTCATCACAGAAGCGTCACCACGCCCCATGAACCCCATTCAGCCCGTTGAAGACGTCGCGTGGACACTGGCCATGCTGACAAACCACGGCCCCACCTTCGGAAACACCCACACCGAACTGATTGAGTCCTTGATCCCCGGCTACCAGTGGCTTGACGGCAAGGCGGCCCGCAAAGCGCGCATGGCTTACCAGAGTGATCTTCTCGCCACCGATTCACGCGCCGGGAGCATCGACATCAGCGACGACCAAACTTTCCTGTGCTCACTGAGCACCCTGGGCCTCGTCCACCTCATCGCTTGGGCTGGCTAAACCAACCACAGTTTAATCGGTGCCAATGCCTCACTGTGCTGTCGGTAAATGTGGCTCTTCGGTCAGCAGGTTCTGATGGGCCTGACGAAATAGTAAGGCCACCGCAGCGACACGGTGAGCGACCGCATCATCCACTGCTCCATCCGGGCTCGCGCTGGCGCTGAGGTAGGAAAAGTCCTCCATGGCGTCAGCAAGCTCTTGAGTAAGGAGCATCGAAGCTTCAGCCATGATCCGAGCATTCAACGCAGATGCTCCAGGCAAGTGGCACATACTCTGCCCTAGTTGGCTCGAGAGGTATTGAGCAAGCTGGAACCGCGAGGGTGCTGAGAGTTCTGGAAGCAGGCGGGTAAAAAAAGTTATAGCGTTTTCTGCGTGGTCCGTTAAAAATGTGTAATCCAAGGCCTCGCACAGTACGTCAATGGAGGCCGTAATGACCTATATTCCACCCATGTTAGGTTTTTTGACGTTAGCGGTGGCTTGTTGGGTTGCTGTGCACGGCATTCGTACAGGGTGGTTGAAGCCAAACAGTGTGATGGGGATAAGAACGCAGCATACGAGGAAGAGTGAACAAGCGTGGAAACAGGGGCACAGAGCTGCCTACCCATTTTTCATGACAGGTGGAATTGTCTCGATAACTTGTGCGGGGGCTCTAGGTGCGATGATGGCTGCCTCATTGCCTGACATGCTTCTTGATGTCGTGACATTGGCCGGTTATTTTTCTGTTCTTGTGCTCATCGTCGGCGCTGGTATGGCTGCAAATAAGCGTGCTAGGAACATATAGATCTTCGGGGTATGGGTGGGGGCGAAGACTGGATCTCAGTCTTCGCCCCCACCCGTATGCGGTGTTAGCTTGCGGCCGTTTCATGACGAGTGAAAAGGTTACTTCGCCCCCACTTATGTCCGGGATTAAACGTTGGCGGCCTCAACACCCAGTTCGCTCAGGAGCGTCAAAATACGGTCTTTGATGTCGTCGCGGATAGGGCGCACTGATTCGATGCCTTGGCCAGCTGGGTCCTCAAGTTTCCAGTCTTCGTAGCGTTTGCCGGGGAAGATTGGGCAGGCGTCCCCGCAACCCATGGTGATCACAACATCGGAGGCCTGAACGGCGTCGGTGGTGAGTACTTTGGGTTGCTCGGCGGTGATGTCGATGCCAAGTTCAGCCATCGCTTCAACGGCGATGGGGTTGATGTGTTCGGCAGGGGCTGAGCCGGCTGATCGAACCTCAACGTTGTCGCCACCGAAGTGGCGCAGGAACCCGGCGGCCATTTGGGAGCGGCCAGCGTTGTGGACGCAGACAAAGAGAGCTGAGGGTTTCGCGGACATACTTTTCCTTTCACAGGTGGTGTGCGCCGGTTGGTGCACACCGCGGGAGAGACATTGACGTTAAGGGGTGACGCCCAGGCGTTGAAGTAATTCGGTGACTCGTGCGTCGATATCTGCCCGGATGGCGGCGACGCCTTCGCGGGATGCAAGTGCTGGGTCACCTACCGGCCAGTCTTCGTAGCTCACACCGGGGATGATGGGGCACACGTCACCGCAGCCCATGGTGATGACAACATCTGCTGCCCGGACGGCATCGTCGGTGAGTGGTTTGGGGAATGCGTCTTCAAACGGGGCGTCGATGGTGGCAAGTTCGTCTCGAACGTGTGGGTGGATCTGAGATGCGGGTGCTGACCCTGCTGATCGCACAACGATGCGGTCTCCGCCGTGGAGGCGGGTTAGTGCTGCTGCGAGTTGGGAGCGCCCAGCGTTTTGGGTGCATACGAACAGTACTTGCGGTGTTGTGGTGGCGGTTTTGTCACGGGAAACGTCTTGGAGGCGTTGCCTAGCAAAGTGTTCTGACAGGGGTACGAGGTGCGCTTTGATGGATGCTTTGCGGGCGAGACCTGCGTAGGATTCTCGCACGATGTGCGCCACAAGGTCACCGCTGACCTGCGGGTGCGCAACGGCGAGTCGTTCGGTCATGCGGTCCAGTGCTGATTCCACGTTCGCCAAGCCATCCGCGTGTGGGTCTGGTGCGTGGTCGAGCAGAACGTGACTGAATCCTTCGAGTAGCCCGGTCACTGGCGCAAGAAATTGGGGTGCTATGCGGTAGTACACCCAGGTGCCTCGGCGCTGTGATGTTACGAGCCCGGCGTCTCGCAAAACTTTCAGGTGGTGCGACACGGTGGGTTGGGAGACGTCGTCAAGTTCGAGGAAGTCGCATACGCAGGCTTCAGGGGGTGTGGAAGCTGTGATGAGTGACAAAATCCGCAACCGCAATGGGTCTGCTGCTGCTTTGAGGAGCGCTGCCAGCGGTGTGGCTGTTTCGTGGGGGAGCGCTTTGTTGGCTGGGGTTGCTGCGCACGCCTCAGCGTTGGCTTCGACGGGTGGGATGGTCGCGGTCATGGTGCACCAACTTTCGGGGTGGGTGGGGTGCTGGGGTCTGATGACCCCGTTGGGGTGTTGTGCTCGGCACTCGTTGGTTCATCGGCGAACCAACGGCGCCTGGCCCATAGTGAAACGTAAACAAGTCCAACAAGAACTGGTACTTCAATGAGCGGGCCAACGACGCCGGCGAGGGCTTGGCCGGAGGTTGCCCCGAATGTTCCGATCGCTACCGCGATGGCCAGTTCGAAGTTGTTGCCAGCTGCGGTGAAGGCCAGGGTGGTTGAGCGTGCGTACCCTAAGCCGGAGACACGACCGGAGATCATGCCGATGGTCCACATCAGGGCGAAGTACACCAGGAGGGGGAGCGCGATGCGGGCCACATCAAGTGGGCGGTTGGTGATCTGTTCGCCTTGGAGAGCGAAGAGCAACACGATGGTGAAGAGCAATCCGTACAGCGCCCATGGGCTGATGCGTGGAATGAAGGTGTTGTTGTACCAGGTGCGGCCTTTTGTGCGTTCACCGATGATGCGTGACGCGAAGCCAGCGGCGAGGGGCACCCCAAGGAAGATGAGTACGTTGATGGCTATTTTGCCCATGGAAACGTCGAGCCCGCCTGCGTCGAGGCCTAGCCAGCCGGGCAGGACGCTGAGGTAGAACCAACCGAGAACAGAGAACGCGAATATTTGGAACACGGAGTTAATAGCAACGAGTACCGCTGCTGCTTCTCGGTCGCCGCAGGCGAGGTCGTTCCAGATGATCACCATGGCGATGCATCGGGCGAGGCCAACAATGATTAACCCGGTGCGGTATTCGGGGAGGTCGGGCAGAAAAATCCAGGCGAGTGCGAACATGAGCGCTGGCCCGACCAGCCAGTTCAACACAATGGATTGAACAAGGAGTTTACGGTCACCGGTGACTTCGGCGACTTTGTCGTAGCGTACTTTCGCTAAGACGGGGTACATCATGATGAGTAGTCCCAGTGCGATGGGTAGCGATATTCCGCCAATTTCCATTGCTGTGAGCAGGTCTGAGAGTTGGGGCACGATGTGCGAGAGGGCTATGCCCCCCACCATGGCTAGGCCAATCCACACGGGAAGCCATCGGTCGAGTGTGGAGAGTTTCGCTGCAGGTGCAGCTGCTGTGGACGTCATGACGCTCCGAGGTCGCTGTATTGATTCTCCTCTATATTGACATCCATCTATGCGCGACACAAGCCTGTATCGAAATTAATCGATACAGGCTTGTGTGTGGTGCGGTGTGAGGGCGTTAACTTAACGAGAAACCCCAGGCTCAGGTACCGGATCAGCCCACGGAACATCACCCGTGCAACCAGACAACACATCGCTGATGGCCTCTTTTTCCGCCGCAGTCACCCACAACGAATACTTCGACTTCACAGCAACCTGGGTCGCCACATACTGGCAGCGAAAGTCCTTGTTCGACGGCAGCCAGGTCGCAGCATCGCCGTCACCCTTTTGGGAGTTAGCGCGCCCCTGCGAAGCGAAGAGGTTCAATGGATCATTCGCGAGCGCTTCACGCTCAGTTTTGCTAAGCTGCTGCGCGCCCTTCTGCCACGCATCGGACAAGGCAACGACGTGGTCAATCTGTACCTGCGCTGAGTCAGGGCCGCGAACAAAATCAATAGTTGTCCCGGTGTACAAGTCATCAAGCGTCCCTGAGGCGACAACGCACCCCTTGGTGTCATCCTTGTACGTCAAGTCCTCAAGGTCCCGGCGCAAAATATCATTGCGCGTATCGCACCCATTGCGGTCAACGTCCTTCCACGCAGGGCCAAACTCCTCACGCGAATACCCCGTCTTTGGGGCGCGGCCCTTCACCGGCAACTCATCAAGCTGCTCAGCGACATCCACATAAGCCCCACTGGGCTGCGAACCACCAACATCAAAGGGAAGCGAGATGCCAAGAGCGGAGGCAATCAGCCACCCGGCAATCGCAACGACGGCTACAAAAGTTGAGATCAGGCTCTTTTTCATCGTCGCCAACCCTACCTGACACTGTCCCGCTAGTAGGCCTTCCACCTGCACAGCGATGCTCACACACGACATGCTAAAAAACGTGTGGGCGATGTCAGTACGACACCGCCCACACGTTAAAACCTCAAGCTATCAGCGAGAAATCTTGTTCAGTTCACTCTGGTAGTACGCAGGCATAATCGTCAAGATGAAGGTCCACAAAATACCGAAACCTCCACTGGCTGTTTCAGGTACACCATTAAAACCCTGCAGTTGCTTGATACGGACACCCGTGTTGTAAATGCTCACCAAGTTCACGATAGGAACCAGCTGTGCCAGCAAAGCAAGAACAGGGTTCACCTGAATACGTGAATCCGAACGAGCGATTTCCTCATTCACCAAGTAGTACCAAACAAGCCAATAAATACCGAAGGTCACAACGCCTAAGATCCACACCACAATAGGTGAGCGTTGCTTGCCCACAAAACCATGAGGAAACGGGTTGGAAGTTTCATAAGCTGGCTGGGCAGCGGGAGCATTTTCGTAAGTCATAGTCGTAATGTACAACCAAAAAATTATTTACCGCGTAAAGCAATACAGTCGTTAATAGTACGCACTCCCCATTGTGAAGCCACAGGCCTCGACCCGCTGGGCCGTTTGGCACTAAGCCGCAACACCACAACCTAGTAGTCTTCTCAGAGGAGAACACCACACCACCGGGAGAGGAATTCCGTGACACACGGCCACGACACCCACAGCACATCACCATACGACATCACTGGCACACCAGCTTGGCAAGCCCTCGCTGAGGAATACCAGCGAATCGAACCACTCCACCTGCGTGAACTCTTCGCACAGGACCCACAACGAGCAACCACACTAACCGCCACCGCAGGCGATCTGATCCTGGACTACTCAAAGAACCGCATTACCGCTGACACCGTCGAACGCCTCGTAGCGCTCGCCGAAACAGCAGGTCTGCGCGAGAAAATCGACGCAATGTACCGCGGCGACCACATCAACATCACCGAAGACCGTGCAGTCCTCCACACCGCGCTCCGCCTCCCACGCGAAGCGCAACTCACCGTTGATGGGCAAGACATTGTCCACGACGTTCACGACGTTCTTGACCGCATGGAAGCGTTCGCCAACAAAGTACGCTCCGGTGAGTGGGTAGGCCACTCCGGCAAACGTATCGACACCATCGTCAACATCGGTATTGGTGGGTCAGACCTTGGCCCAGTGATGGCCTACGAAGCCCTACGCGACTACGCAGACCGCGCCATCGAATGCCGGTTTGTGTCAAACATTGACCCCACCGACGTGTTTGAAAAAGTCAACGGCATCAACCTGGAAACCACGCTCTTTATTGTGGCCTCCAAAACCTTTGGCACAGCAGAAACACTCACCAACGCGCGCCAAGCCCGTACCTGGTTGCTTGAAGCATTCAACGGTGATGAAGCCGCTGTTGCCAAACACTTCGTTGCAGTGTCCACCAACGCCCAGCGCGTTGCTGAGTTCGGTATCGACACCGCAAACATGTTTGGTTTCTGGGACTGGGTAGGGGGGCGCTACTCCTTCGACTCCGCAGTTGGCCTCGCACTCATGCTCTCCGTTGGGCCACAGAACTTCCGCGAAATGCTCGCTGGCTTCCACACCATGGACGAACACTTCCGCACCACAGAGTTCTCCCAGAACGTGCCAGTCCTCATGGGCTTGCTGAACGTCTGGTACAACAACTTCTTCGGAACCTCATCACGGGCCGTTCTGCCATACAGTCAGTACCTCGTCCGTTTCCCCGCATACCTCCAACAACTCACCATGGAGTCCAACGGTAAGTCCGTGCGAGTTGACGGAACAGCCGTGTCGGAATCCGCCGGCGGCTTCCCTGTACAAACAGGTGAGATTTTCTGGGGTGAGCCAGGCACAAACGGGCAGCACGCCTTCTACCAGTTGCTGCACCAGGGCACAAAGCTCACACCCGCTGACTTCATTGGGTTCGCTCAACCCAACCACGACCTAGGCTCCATGCATGACCTGTTCATGTCGAACTACTTCGCACAAACAGCTGCGCT
The DNA here is from genome assembly GCF_000423205.1 of Jonesia quinghaiensis DSM 15701. Classification (GTDB taxonomy): domain Bacteria; phylum Actinomycetota; class Actinomycetes; order Actinomycetales; family Cellulomonadaceae; genus Jonesia; species Jonesia quinghaiensis. Next base: position 352,260 of record NZ_AUHN01000009.1, on the reverse strand, counting down.
CGCGTTCGGTAAAACAGCTGACGAGGTTCGTGCAGAAGGTACCGCGGAGGACATCATTCCTCACCGTGTTATGCCCGGTAACCGGCCCACCAACTCCATCATTGCTGAGAAGCTGACACCATCAGTTCTCGGTCAATTGGTGGCGCTGTACGAGCACATCACCTTCACCCAAGCGGCCATCTGGGGAATCAACGCCTTTGACCAGTGGGGTGTAGAACTCGGCAAGCAAATGGCTCTTCAGTTTGAGCCAATGCTCACCGCTGAGGGTACCCCTGAGTACACGGCAGACGCGTCAACAAACGCCCTTATTGCTACCTACCGCACGATGCGTGGGCGGGCATAACCAGTAACCTGCTAGTCCGGGGGCGGTCACACGGCAACGTGTGGCCGCCCCCGTTTTTGCTGTGACTTTATTGAGGCCGTGGCGGTGCCACAGAGTTGCGGGGTACAACATAGGTGTCAAGCATGATGCCGGGTGCACTGCCTAAATGGATGAGTCTGCGCGGCGCGGCCCATTCGTCGAAAGTCCCTTCGATTTGGGCAACCGTGCACTGTGCTGCTGCTGTTCCCATACCCCGTGAAGGCTGGTGGATGGTGGTGAGCTCTGGGTCGCTGCGTGTCGCCCACACAGAATCGTCGAACCCCACAACGGAAACATCTTGGGGGATACGCAGCCCAAGGCGTTTGATCGCATTGGCAGCGCCGGCTGCAACCGCGTCAGAAGTGGCGAAAATTGCGGTGACATCGGGCGCGCGGTGCAGGAGTTCTAACGCGCCGTCATAGCCGTCGCTGTACGAGTAGGTTTCTACTGGCTGGATCAGACCACGATTGAGCAGTGGGCCCATCGCTTGGCTGAACCCTTCAAGGCGGTCGACCCCTGAGTCGCGGTCAAGCCCAGCTGCGAGGATCGCGATGTTTTCGTGACCGACATCGAGAAGTTCTTGGGTGATGCTGCGTGAAGCGGTGATGTTGTCGATGCCAATGAAGGGGATGCCGGCAAGGTCTGGTGGGTGCCCGATGTAGGTGGCGGGTATTCGTGATTCGGTAATCACGCGGGTCACAGGGTCGCCCATGCGTGCGGAAACAACAATGGCGCCATCCACAAATCCGCCGCGCAAGTATTGCTCAACCCTGTGCGTGTCGCGTGCCGAGTCAATGACAAGACACACCAACTGGTAGTCACGTTCGGAGAGTTCATTGTTTGCCCCCACGAGGATCCCACCAATGTTGGGGTCCTCAGTAAAGAGTGAGGCGGGTTCGTGAACGATAAACGCAACTGTTTGGGTGCGTTGTCGTACCAGATTGCGGGCGGCAGTGTTGGGCACGTACCCAACTTTGGCGATGGCCTGCTCAATTGCGGAGCGTGACGACGTTGACACGTAGCTGTCGCCGTTGAAGTACCGGCTGACGGTTCCGCGTGATACTCCAGCCTCACGGGCAACGTCGTGGATCGTGGCACGCTTCTTCGGGTGGGCGGGTGTTGACACGCAATCACCTTACTGTGTGGGGTGGGGAAAAACTGATTTTTTCAGGGCAGATGCCTTCACTAAGCCACCGTTTTGGTTACAAGACGGTAACAAGTTGGTGCACACTTTTGACAGACGACTGGGCTGCCGCTTATGTTTGTGTGCACGTTCACAGATTACCAGTCCCGCTTCTGCGTGACGTAATCTGTGCACGTTCACACATTGTTGAGCGAGTACCACAGAGACGTGAGTTTTTCCGAACATGACAACCTTCCCGCGCCCAGCAGGGCAGCTCATCCCGCCGATCGCGGGCATCAGCTACGGCTGTGACTACAACCCTGAGCAATGGGACGAAGCCACCTGGCAGGAAGACGTCAGCCTCATGCGTGAGGCCGGGGTCAACATCGTGGCAGTCAACATCTTCGGGTGGGCAAGCATCCAACCCACGCAAGACACCTTTGACTTCGAGCGCCTTGACACCATCTTGGACTTGCTCCACGCCAACGGCATTTCCGTGAACCTTGGTACCGGAACCGCCTCAACCCCACCATGGTTGACCGCTAAGCACCCCGAAATCCTGCCCATCATGGCAGATGGCACCACCCGCTACCCCGGCGGACGCCAGGCGTACTGCCCCTCCTCTCCAGTGTTCCGCGAGTACGCAGCCCGCCTCGTTGACGAGGTCGCACGCCGCTACTCCACACACCCTGCACTCGCACTGTGGCATGTCTCCAACGAACTTGGCTGCCACAACGCCCACTGCTACAACCCAGAATCAGCAGAGGCTTTCCGTGCATGGTTGCGTGCGCGGTACACAACCATTGATGCTCTCAACGAAGCATGGGGCACCGCATTCTGGAGCCAAAAGTACGGAACGTTCGAGCAGATCTTGCCACCAATGGCGAACCTGTCCACTGCGAACCCCAGCCAACTCATCGACTTTCACCGGTTCTCCTCCGATGAACTCCTCTCCCTGTACCTCATGGAGAAAGAGATCATCCAACGCCACAGCAACAAGCCCATCACCACAAACTTCATGGTGACCGCGCACATTCGCACCATGGACTACTGGCAGTGGGCGCCACACATGGATGTTGTGGCGAACGACCACTACCTCGATAACCGGCTCGACACCCCCGCAGCTGAGTTGTCCTTCGCCGCAGACCTCACCCGTGGACTTGCTGGCGGGGCGCCATGGATGCTCATGGAGCACTCCACAGGTGCAGTGAACTGGCAACCACTCAACGTCAACAAAGCCCCAGGCGAAATGCTGCGTAACTCCCTGACCCACGTTGCCCGTGGCTCAGATTCGCTGTGTTTCTTCCAATGGCGAGCATCAGTCCAAGGGTCGGAGAAATTCCACTCCGCGATGCTTCCCCACGCAGGAACATCCAGCCGCAAATGGCGTGAAATTGTCGACCTCGGCTCGACTCTTGAACGCATGAAAGATGTAGCTGGGTCCCGGGTTGATGCCCGCATCGCGATGGTTTTTGAATGGCAGTCGTGGTGGTCAGCAGAAGGCGAATCCCGCCCATCCCAGCAGGTGACCTACCTCAACCAGATCCACAGCATGCACCGTGCTCTACGCACCGCAGGGCACGTGGTCGACGTGGTCTCAGCATCCAGTGACTTCAGCGCTTATGACCTCGTCATTTTGCCAGGCACCTACATGCTCAGCCCAGAACAATCCGAACACCTGCGAGACTACGTCGCTGGCGGTGGAAACACGTTGGTCACCTACTACTCAGGAATCGCTGACACCAGTGACCGCGTGTACTTGGGCGGTTACCCAGGTGCGATCCGTGATCTGCTTGGCGTCACCGTTGAAGAGTTCTACCCCGTAGACAGTGCTGACACCGTCAAACTCGACCCCGAACATGGTGACGGGGATGTCCTAGCCTCGTCCCTGTGGTCGGAATACCTTCACGCCGACACCGCGGAAGTTCTCTACCGGTTCGGTACCGGCCCTGTTCAAGGTATCCCAGCGATCACCCGCAATGCATGGGGCAAAGGAAGCGCCTGGTACCTCGCAACACAATTGGATGATGCCTCACTGCTCACCTTGGTCAACGGTGTCACTGCAGAACTTAACATCCCCTCAGAATTTGACCGATACTCCGTACGCACCCAGTCACCACACGAACTGGATATCGTCCGCAGAGTCTCGGCCGGAACTGACGGCACCACGTGGGTGTTCGTCATTAACCACGCCTCACACAGTGTCACCCTGACAGCCCACGGGCACGAGCTCATCACGGGCGCAAATGTCGCTGGCGAGTTCACCGTCCCCGCCGGTGAGGTCCGAATTATCACAGAGGGAGCAGCATGAGCAGCTCAATTCCTATGAACAGGACGAGAAAGCGCCAAGGGTTCCTGGCCGTCTTCATCCTTCCTTTTGGTCTCCTGTTCACCCTGTTCTACATTTTGCCCATCCTGTATGCGATGTGGCAGTCCACCCGGGTAGTAGAACGTGACGGCACCTTCGGGGCTGCACGCGAAGTATTCGGCGGGCTCACCCAATACCAGAACGTTTTCAGCAACACAGAGTTCTGGGAGTCAATCGGACGTGTCCTGATGTTTGGTGCCGTCCAGGTGCCCGTCATGCTGGGCCTAGCTCTCCTTCTCGCGCTCCTGCTGGATTCTCCACTGGTTAAGGGGCGACGGTTCTTCCGTCTTGCATATTTTGCGCCCTACGCAGTGCCAGGTGTTATCGCAGCAATCATGTGGGGATTCTTGTTCTCCCCAAACCTGTCACCATTCGACTGGGTGATGACCAATGTTGACTTCATGTCACCCACTCTCGTGTTGTGGGCCATCGCAATCGTTGTGACCTGGGTATACACCGGTTACAACATGATCATCATCTACTCGTCACTGCTTGCTATCCCCCAAGACATCTTCGAAGCTGCACGCCTTGACGGTGCCGGACAAGTGCGCATCGCGTGGTCAATCAAAATCCCACTGGTTGTACCTTCGCTGGTCCTCACCACGATTTTCTCAATCATCGGAACACTGCAACTCCTCACTGAACCTCAGGTGTTCAAGACCTTCTCCACCGCAGTGAACAGCACCTACACCCCGAACCTTGCGGTGTACGCGGCATCGTCCATCCCTGACTACTCGCTCGCAGCGGCAATGTCAGTGGTCTTGGCGGTCGCCACGTTCATCCTCTCCTTCAGCGTTCTGAAGTTCACCCAGCGAAAGGCAGACTGATGAGCATCCTCACCACACCAAAGCGTCGCCGTGAGGCCGCAAGCGGTGGGAACTCGCTACATGTTGGCCCACGCCCCGCGATCATGAGTCGCCTGGCAGCTATGACCATCATGATCGTCGCGACCATCACCTTCCTCACCCCCATCTGGTGGCTGTTTGTCGCGTCCACAAAAAACCGATCAGACCTCACCAGCACAAATGGGCTCTGGTTCGCTGAATGGAACTTCGGCACCAACGTCAGCGCACTGCTGGACTACCGCGGTGGGATCTTCCTGCAATGGCTAGGTAACTCAGCGATCTACACCGTCGGTGGCGCACTCATCGGCACGCTCCTCGCAGCAATGTGCGGGTACGCGCTGGCGAAGTACCAGTTTCGTGGCCGTGAAGTTCTCTTCAACGTAGTTCTCGGTGGCGTGCTTGTTCCACTGACCGCACTCGCGTTGCCACTGTTCCTCATGTTCTCCATGGTGAACCTCACCAACACGTTCTGGTCAGTGTTCCTCCCAAGCCTCGTGAGCCCATTCGGGGTCTACCTGTCACGAATCTTCGCCGCCGCATCCGTGCCTGATGAAGTCCTCGAAGCGGCACGACTCGATGGTTCCAACGAGGTACGCACCTTCTTCACCGTGTCAGTGCGCCTCATGTTCCCTGCACTCGTCACGATCTTCCTCTTCCAATTCGTGGCGATCTGGAACAACTTCTTCCTGCCGCTCATCATGCTGCGCGACGAATCGATCATGCCGGTCACACTCGGCCTCTACAACTGGAACTCACAAGTCAGCCAAATCCCTGAACTGCGCGGTTACGTGCTCATCGGTGCTTTGCTGTCAGTGATCCCGCTCATCCTCATGTTCTCCCTCCTCCAACGGTTCTGGAAGAACGGTTTGGGATCAGGCGCCATCAAGTAAGCGTGATGCCTCACCCATGAGGCATCAACTGAGATGGTAACCACCACAAGTTTCTGCGGCTCCCCCCGCAGAACATCAACCCACAAAGGTGCGGTGCACCACCCGCATCACACCCTGTGACATCCGAATATCCACTCCCCAGATAATCACCACATCAGATAGGAAAACGATGCGAACTTCACGGGCAGTCAGCGTAGCCTTGCTCGCTGCATTGGCTACGGCTTCAGTCGCCGCATGCTCCAGCGACTCCACCGAATCGTCAAGCACAGGCGGCAGCGAAACCGTTGCAGCGTGCGAGCCATCAGGTGAGGACGTCGTCAACTTGTCCTTCACCTCATGGATCCCCGGCATTGAGGATGCTGTGGCTAAGTGGAACGAACAAAACCCTGACATCCAAGTGGCCGTGCAAACCGGCCCCAACGGAAACTCCGGGACCTACCAGAACTTCTTCAACCAGCTCAAGGCTGGCAACGCACCTGACCTCGGCCAAATCGAGTATGATGCGCTCGCTTCTTTCCGAGTGCAGGGCGGGCTGCAAAACATCGGCGGTTGCGACGTTGTTCAAGAAGCTCAGCCAGAGTTCATTGACTGGACCTGGGACCAAGTGTCCTTCGGTGAAGAAGGCAACGCCTACGCGATCCCACAAGACACCGGCCCAATGGCACTGTTCTACCGTGCAGACCTCTTCGAGGAGGCTGGCATCGCAGTTCCCGTAACGTGGGATGAATATGCAGAAGCTGCTGAAAAAATCGACGCTGAAGGTGGAAAAATCACCAACTTCTCCACTGCAGACATCAACCAGTTTGCTGGTTTCGCGTGGCAGAACGGTGCTAGCTGGTTCGAAGCCGACGATGAAGGTTGGACTGTCAACATTACCGGCGCCGAGACTGAAGAAGTTGGTGCATACTGGCAGGACCTTATCGAGCGTGACCTTGTTGCTTCCTACCCGGCATGGACTGACGAGTGGAACAACGCCTACAACTCATCCGAAGTGTGGACCTGGGTTTCCGCAGTATGGGGCGCTAACACTATCCAAGACGGCGCACCAGACACCGCAGGCAACTGGGCTGTAGCCCCGATGCCACAGTGGGATTCTGCAGCTCCAGCATCAGGGAACTGGGGTGGATCATCCATCGCAGTGTTCACCGGAACTGACTACCCATACGAGGCTGCGAAGTTTGCAACCTGGTTGAATACCTCTGAAGAGTCACTGACGATCCTCGCTGATACCGCAAACATCTACCCAGCGACACTCGACGGAATCAACCTCCCAACCCTGCAATCCGGCGTTGACTTCTACGGCGGACAGGTCATCTGGGATGTCTTCGCTCAGGCAGCAAACCAGGTGCCAGCAAACTTCACCTGGGGACCAACTATGACCGACACCTACGCATCCATCTCTGACGGATTCAAGCAGGTTGTTACCGGGAACAGCACCGTGAGCGAGGCGCTCACTGCTGGAGAAGAGTCCACCGTCTCCACGATGAACTCACAGTCCATCCCTGTGAAGGAATAACCCCTCAACACACGATGCCCCGTTGTTCTGCCTACCCCCTGGCAGAACAACGGGGCATCGTGCTATCTACCGCACTATTTATGACGGTGTTACCGTGCGTTGAGAGCGCGAACTGACTCTGGATAGGACTCAGCAATATCTTTTGTCGCCGGGTGTTGTGGTGCGGTCAGCAAATCTCGGGGGGAACCCGATTCCACAAACTCGCCATCATGGAGCACATGCACTGTAGGGGTGAGTCGCGCAAGAAGATTGATGTCATGCGAAGCGACCAACAAGCCGATGCCACGCTCCGCAACCAAGTCACGAATCCGGTGGGAAACCTGATCCTTGAGGCTCGGATCTAACGCAGTGGTGGGTTCATCAAGCAACAAAATATCCGGCTTTGTGGCCAACGCCAGCGCAATCGTTAAGCGTTGACGTTCCCCACCGGAAAGCCCATGAATACGGCGGTTCAAATAACGTTCCTCAAGGAACATTAACGACAACACGTCAGCGGGGGAGTCCCCAGTACCCCGCCCAGCCCTGCGTGCTGCTTTCAGCTCATCCTCAACGGCCTGGCGAACAGACAGCCTCGTGTCGAGACCAAAAAAACCATTTTGCGCAACCCTGCGAACGGCAGTCCGGAAACGCTTCTTCTCACCAAAAGCCAACCGGTTCACTGGGCGACCATTAAAAGTCACCTGCCCAGAAGCTGGCTTCATGTCGCCATGAAGAACCTGAACAAGGGTGGATTTACCAATCCCCGATGCCCCAGTAACCCCAACTGCTGGAGCGCCAGAAGACAATTCCAAAGAAAGAGAACGCAACGATGGATGTGTTGCATAACCTGCAGTGACGCTACGTGCGCTCAATGTGGTGGTGTGTGTACTCACGATGCCCAACTAACGATCGGATGCAGTTCACGCGGCGTGAACCCCTACAAATCTACAACGCCCGGCGCTGGTAAAAATCTCCCACCCACCGGACATGACCTAAGCCCTGCGTATTAAAGCACCCAGCGGGAGTACGATCACGGTAAGGCGCCACGGTGTGTGCCGTGGTGAGGCACTTTCAATGGAGAAAGTTATGTCGACACCAATGATCACCCCCAAACGCAGGTTCGAAGGCCAAACAGTCATCATTACTGGAGCCGGGTCAGGCATCGGATGGGCAACGGCACAACGTGTCGCCCACGAAGGCGGACGCGTTGTCGCAGTCGACATCAATCAAGAACGCCTCGATGCCCTCAGCGAAGAACTCCACAACTACACAGTGCACACGGTACGTGCAGACGTATCAAGTGAAGAAGACATCGTCGCCATCATGGATTGTGCAGGGAACACCATCGACGCACTCATCAACAACGCCGGAATCATGGATGGTTTCGAACCACTTCATGAAGTCAATGATGACGTGTGGGAACGCGTCATGCGAATCAACGTTGACTCTGTGATGCGCCTGTCCCGCGCGGTTCTGCCATACATGCTTGAAGCAGGCTCAGGAGCAATCGTCAACGTTGTTTCCGAAGCAGCTCTCCGAGGCTCAGCCGCAGGTGCGGCTTACACCGCTTCAAAACACGCAGTCGTTGGCCTCACCCTTTCAGGAGCAGCGATCTACACTCCCCTTGGTATTCGCATCAACGCGGTCGCCCCGGGTGGAACACGCACCAACATCGTTGCCCAACCAGCCTCTGCCCTTGGCGCTGACAGGGTCTTCAAAATCGCTGGTGCTATTGGAGCGCGTGTTGCCGAAGCACGTGAAGTGGCGGCGGCAATCACTTTCCTCGCCAGTGACGATGCCTCGAACATCTCCGGAGCGGTCCTGCCCAGCGACGACGGTTGGAGCGCTGTGTGAGTCCCAGCGCCCAACGAGTTCACCCACTAGGCTGAAGAGGTGACACAACCACGTTTCCCCCGCAGCGTATACGGCCACGGCGTCGACCCAGACCCACGTTTCTCCCTTGCCAACGAACGCACTTTTTTGTCCTGGGTGCGCACATCCTTAGCGCTTGTTGCATCAGGCGTCGCATTGGAAGCATTGGACGTGCCCACCCATCCCGTCATACGCCTTATCGTGTCCGTGATTTTCTTGGTACTCGGCGGCCTGATCCCGCTCTACGCGTGGATGACATGGAAACATAATGAACGGGCACTACGCACCGGGAGGCCCCTTACCGGGCCGCGCATCGGGCCAGTTCTAGCTGTTGCGCTGGGCGTGTGCGCTGTGGTGCTCACCGTCGGTTTATTTGTTGGGTGAGCAGTGAACGTCCCTCACTCGCGGTGGTTCCACCCGTCTACGGATGATCCCGTGGCTGATGCCGGCCTCGCTGCTGAACGTACCTTCCTCGCGTGGCAGCGCAGTGCGCTTGCCGTGGTTCTTGGAAGCGCCGTGGCAGCCCGTTACTTTCTCCATATGGTGAACGGGCCGATGCCAGCCCTCCTTGCGATAGCAGGGGGCACGCTGGGGTTAGTGGCACTGCTCTGGATCAGGCGGCGCTACTCGGTTGCAGTTGCTGAATTGCTCCGCAACCAGCGCCTCCCGCGCTTTAGTGCGGCGCCACTGGCGCTAGTCGCTGGGGCAGTCAGCATGTGCGCGGTGGCAGCAGGAGTGTTTGTTTTCCTGATGCGGTGAACAGTGAACACCGTCGTTGTGAACGTGACGGCGGTAGTGAATGGGAAAGGTGCGGGGCGCTGACTGTTTATAGTCAGCGCCCCGCACCTCTGCTCAAGATGTAACGGGATACCAGCTACGAGTCGTGGCGCCGTGACCGCACCACGAGCACCCCACCAGCGATGAGGAGGGCTAGCGCTGCCGCTCCCACAGCCAAGGACACACCAGTGGATGCAAGTCCACCCGAACCAGTGGATTGGCCGTCTTGCGCGCCAGATGAGACACCATCGGTGGAATCCTCGGTGCTACCAGCGACATTCTCTTCATCAGTGCCGTCTGCAACGTCAGGGGTGTTGTCACCACCCGCGTTATCTGGCGTCTCAGTGCCTGGATCGGTTCCGTCACCAGGTGCCGGGGTGTCGGCGTCACCGTCAGCGCCGTCACCAGGTGCGGGGGGTTCGGTTCCGTCGCCATCACCGTCACCGTTGCCCTCTGATCCATCACCGCCGTCAGTAACTACTGGTGTCAGCACAACCTCGTCAAGCGTTCCCCACGCGTTCGCCGCCAAAGCGCCGGTAAGGCTCACCGTAACCGTGCCGTCTTCAGGAACAACCACATCGGTGACAGTTGTGGTTTTCCACTGCTGCCATCCGTTGAGTTCCAGGGAGCCACTGTAGTCCCCTGCTGCGGTAGTTGCGCCCACTGTTAGCGTGTCATCAGACGCTTCACCGTCACCTTGGCTTGTTGCCTTCAGGGTGTAGGTGCCAGCAGGTACGTTGTCGATCTGTTGGGTCACAGTGAACTCAAAGGCGCTATCACTCCAGAACTTCAAGGAGTGTGCGCCGTGGGAGGACCCGGCATCCTCGGTGCGTTCGATGCCGCCACCTGTGATGCTCCACATGGTCATGTCTTCCTCTTCAAAGGAGGGGTTGCGCACCAGGTTGAGTTCCTTCACGGTCACGGTTGCTGTGACATCAAGCCCAGCGTCGGTGGTGCCGGTAACGGTGTGTGTGCCAAGTGTTGTGATGGATGACGTGTCAGCCCACGTGACGTTTTGCTCTTCAGAGCTACCGTCGTTGTACCGAACGGTGACTTTTTGGGGGAGAACGATCTCGTCACCAAGGAAGAATTCCGGTGCAACCCGGTCGATGCTTTCAACCTTGCGGTCTGCGACAGCACCGGTGTAAACGTGCTTAAAGACGCCCAGTGAGTCGAGTGGTCGCCCGTCGAAGTCGAAGAGTGCCTGATTGTCTACTGCTGACCCGCCGTACCATTGGCCAGCATCGTGCGGATCATACACACTGGCGAAGCTCGACGCCCAACCAGAGCCGTGCTCTTCCCAGATACGTTTGTTGTTCTCAATCTCGGAGCCGGGGCCAACTGGCAACCATGCTGGCTCCCAATAGAAAACGCCGATGCCTTTGTCGCCGATGCCATGGACGGTCGCCATGACGTCGCGCAGTAGGTCAGCTTGGCCCTGAGGGGAAGTTGCGTACAGGTCACTGGCAGTGCCTTCACCAATGGTGTTTTGCCATCCGTCCCCATCCTCCAGGGTGTAGGTCCACGATGTTTCAGCGACCATCACCTCTTTGTCGTAGGTCGAGGAAATGGTGGACAACACCGAACTGAGGTTGTTCAGGCTACCGTGCCAGTAGGGGTACCACGAGGAAGCGAACACGTCGTAGTCCACGTTGTACTGCTTGAGGCGCGAAGCGATGTTGGTGTAGCGGTTAGCTGTTTCTGGGTTGGTGAAGTGCAGTGCCACCTTGGCGTCGGGCAGTGTTTCTCGCACCGCGAGCGAACCGGCGTTGAAGATCTCCGCCATCCCTGCCCAGTCGCCGGTGCTTAATCCAGCAACGGCATTGTTGGTTTCATTTCCGATCTGCACCATGGAGATATCGATGCCTGCGGCGGCCATCGTTTCCAGTGAATCTTTGACGTAGGTGTAGGTTGCGTCGGCCTTTTCGGTGGTGGTGAAGTCTTTCCACGCTTTGGGTGCCTGCTGCTTAGCGGGGTCAGCCCAAAAGTCTGACAAGTGGAAGTTCACTAACGTGTCCATGCCGTTGGCTGTGGCACGCTTACCGATTTCTACTGCGGCATCAAGGTCGTTGTTTCCGCCGCCGTACCCACGCCCTTGAGCATCGTAGGGGTCGTTCCACACGCGCACGCGGATGGTGTTGATGCCGTTGTCAGCCAGGGTGGTGAAGATGTCCTGCGGTGCGCCGTCCTCGTCGGAGAACGTGACGCCACTGTCCTCAAGGGACAAGATGGAGGAGATATCTGCGCCTCGAATGAAGTCGCTGGGTAGTCCGTCGATTTTCTCAACAAAGATGCCAGCCTCAACGGGCTGGGTTTCATCGGCGGATGCGGGGGTGGCCAGGAAAGCGAGCGACACAGCAGCAGTAGCTGCAGTGGCTCGAAGGAGGTTCCGGCGCATGTGGTCCTCTCAGTGGTCGGAGTGAGTTCGTCGTCGTTGTCCGAACGCTGCTGCTTCGGTGCAGCACGGTGGGGCTTCTCGCATCGGCGCAAGAAACTCACCATGACTGTAACCGGTCACAGTCATGTGCGACATGGTGACCTCTACCGCCCTTACAGTGCTTGCAATACAGTCATTTTTAGGCTGTGCGCGGTTACAGTCCTGGTGGAAAACTGGCACAGTGCCTCGCCGGGCGGGCCCGATGTGTCTTGCTGAGTCTGCCAGGATGCGCCTTACCCGAAGGGCCCAACCGGGATATGCCCCGTAGGCCTTGCTGAGTTGTTCGGGCTGTGCTTTGTGTTGCGTCAGATACCTAGTGAGTTCGTGGTTTCTGCGCGACTTCGCGGTGGCGTTGAGGAGTTCGGGGTTGGGAACCACGAACTCGTGTGTTTGAGGACGTACTCACTGCTCAACCACGAAGTCGCGGGAGGTAAGTAGGCGGACTGATGCCTGGTGCCTGATGCTAAGGGAACCTCAGGGTTACCGAGGGGCGTCGCTGTCAGTGACGCGGGGAAGTTGGGTGGTGCTGGCATCGTCTGGGGCGGTGCCTGGTGCCGCGGAGCCGCGCTGAGGGGAAGGGGAACCTGGCATCAGCGGTTGTTGGGAAGGAGCTTGAGGTTGGTCCCACGGCATTGGTTGTGGCTGCCTGCCGTTGTTGCCGTTGTGTTCTGCTGGTTCCCATGGGAATCGCTGTTGGTTGTGCTGGTTCTGGGGGTGCGCATCGTTGGTTCTGTTTGCGCTACCCGGGGCATGTCCTCCGTGGCCGCGTCCGGTGCCATCGCTGTCGTGTCCGCTGTTCCCGTGCCCGGTTGCCCCTGTTTCGTTGTTGTTGCCGAGGGCTTGGGTGCGGGCGAGGGCGCGCTGTTGGAGGCGGTGGTCTATGACGAGTGTTGCGGTCACCACGATCATGCCGAGCAGGGTGATGCCGGTGAGTATCAGCCAGTTGTCGCCGGGGGCGAGTAGCCCGCGGCCTTCGTTTTCTTGCCAAGGCCATAGGGTTCGCAGCGCACCGAGCATCAGTCCTGCGAGCACCATCATGGTTTGTCGGTGCCACCGGCTGAGGAGGACTTTGAGGATCTTCACTATCACAACGAGCCCTATGACAGCCCCGACCATGAACAGTCCGAGGTATCCGAAGTTCCGGTCATCAACGGCTTGGAGGGTGGGTTGGTAGAGGCCGACTGTGAGGAGCAGGAACGACCCGGAGAGGCCGGGGAGGAGCAGCGCGGAGACCGCTATTGCGGCGGCGAGAACTATCATCCACCCTGTTGGTTCTAGTTGGGTGGCGGGTAGGCCGAGAAGGAGGAAGGTGAACACTGCGGAGCCGACGACAAAGAGGGCGTCTCGTGCGGCGAATCCGGGGCCAGCGAGTTTGAGGGGGACCCAGACGGAGCTGAGCACCATTCCGAGGAAGAGGGCTCTGGTGATTTCTGGGTGGTTTTCTACTGCTGAGCTGACTGGTCCGGCGAGTGTGAAGACTGCGGTGAGCATGCCGAGGAGGACGGGGATGAGCAGCCGCCATTGGACGGCGCGCATGTTTGTGGTGAACCCTGCTACGCGGTCTGGGCCGGTGATGAGGGTGCGGACTGCGTGGATTGCGCTGTTGCCTGATTCGAGGAGGTCTTCGTAGATCCCAACGATCAGGGCGACGGTGCCCCCTGAGACACCGGGGATGGTTTCTACGAGCCCGATGAGTGCGCCTCGTATGACGTCCCCGATGATGTTGCGTGGTGGTGTGGTGTTGTTCGACATGCGTCCTCCGTGTTACGTCCGTGCCCTACCTTAATGGGTGTTGTGGGGTTCGTTGGTGTGTGGACGCGACGATGCCCCTCTCGCGGCCTGTGTTGTGGCGTTTGGCTGCGGGAGGGGCATCGGGGGATGGGTTGTTATGCCCGTGGTGTGGCTGTGTTTTGCTGCGACTCGTGAGTGGTGTCAGGTGTGTCGCCCTCGCTGTTGTGCTGCGCAGGGGTGGCCTCTGTCGGGGGTGCTGTGACTTTGTTGGGGTCGGAGAGCGCTTCACCTCGGGCGACCATTCCGGCTTCGTCGGAGAGTTTGATCTCTTTGAGCAGTAGCGCCAGGATGAACGCGACGAGGATGAATGGCGCCATGTAGAGGAAGACCGGTGCTAGTGCGTCGGCGTATCCGTCAACGATCCCTTGTTGGACTGGTTCGGGGAGTTGATCCATGAGCTCTGGGCGGATTGATGCCCCAAGTTCTCCGGCTTGTTCGGGGCTGTATCCGGCGGTGAGGAACACCGAACCGAGGTTGTCGGAGAGCCGGTTGGTGAACAGTGACCCAAAGACTGCAACGCCCAGCGCTGCGCCAACTTCACGGAAGTAGTTGTTGGTGGAGGTTGCGGTTCCTACAGCGTTTGGGCTGACTGCGTTTTGTACGACCAGTACAACAACTTGCATGACGAGTCCGAGGCCTGCGCCGAAGAACAGCAGGTAGGTGCAGATCAGCCATAGTGGGGTGTCACCTTGGAGGGTGGACATGGTCACCATGACGATCAGGGTCAGGAGTGTGCCTGCGATGGGGTAGCGCTTGTATCGTCCGGTGCGGGTGATGGCGAGTCCGGACAAGATGGATGTGCTCATCATGCCGACCATCATGGGCACCATGAGGAGCCCGGAGGTTGCGGCTGATGTCCCGGAGGACATTTGCAGGAAGGTGGGCAGGAATGCCAGGGCTGCGAACATCCCTAAACCGAGGACAAATCCGATGCCTGTGGCGGTGATGAAAACACGGTTGCGGAACAGGGTCAGCGGGATGATGGGGTCGGCGGCGCGTGATTCGGTGTAGATGAATGCTGCGACTGATGCGAGGAGCCCGGCCAGGAATGCCAGGGTGAGTGGGTCATTCCATCCATGGTTGCGGTTTGCGCCGTATTCGGTGAAGAAGATCAGGCAGGTGGTGGCGATAGACAGGAACACCACACCGAAGAGGTCAATGGGGGTGGTTGCGCGGCGGCTGGGGAGTTTCAGGAGTTTGAACGCCACGATGAATGCCGCAACACCGATGGGCAGGTTGATCCAGAACGCCCAGTGCCAGGTGAGGTGGTCGACGAAGAATCCGCCGAGGAGTGGGCCAGCGACGGCGGCGATTCCGAAGACCGCGCCGAGAGGGCCCATGTATTTTCCGCGTTCTGATGCGGGTGTGATGTCGGCGATGATCGCTTGGGACAGGATCATCAGCCCACCGCCGCCGAGGCCTTGGATGGCGCGGAAGATCACGAACTGCCAGAAGGTGGTGGATAGTCCGCAGCCAAGGGAAGCCAAGGTGAAGATCGCGATTGCGGCGAGGAAGAGGTTTCGTCGGCCGAGGCGGTCACCAAATTTGCCGTAGATCGGCATGACGATGGTGGTGGCCAGGAGGTAGGCGGTGGTGATCCATGCTTGGTCTGCGACGCCGCCGAGTTCTCCCACGATGGTGGGTTGCGCGGTGGAGACGATGGTTTGGTCGAGGGACGACAAGAACATTGCGGACATCAGTGCAGCGAAGATGATCCATACTGTCCGCTGAGTAAGAACGAGTTGGGGCTCGTCTTTCGCCGTGTGCGGGGTGGCGACGTCAGTCATGTGTTTCCTTGTGGGGTGCGGGTTGTTGGGTGAAGAACAGGGTCAGGTGGCGGATGTTGCATTTGAGCATTTCGTCGAACACCGCGATTTGCAGGTCGAGTGACGCGTCGTGCAGGGCGACCCTGGGGCTGCCTGCGCGTTCGGTGTATTGCATAAAGGTGTGCATCACGATGTGCGTGACGGTTTCTGCGATGACTTGCGGTGATGTGTCGTGTTCGCTGAGGCCTTGGCGGGCGCGAATGAGGTCGGCAAGTTCGGTGTGTTGTGTGCGCATGGTTTCGCTCATGCGGCGCAGGAGTGCGGGTTCCTGAACAAACAGTTCCATCATGTCTTGTGGGGTGAAGTCCTCGTGCATCATGATGCGGATGCGCGCGGTGAGCATGTCTAAAAGTGCGTCGAGCAGTGTGGTGTCTGGGGCTGAGGTGATGAAGTCCTCAGCGAGGTCAGCGAAAGGACTGCGCAAGGGGACGCCAAGTACAGCGTCATCTTTTGATGCGAAGTAGTTGAAGAATGTCCTGCGGGCTATGCCAACGTCTGCGCATAGTTCATCAAGGGTGAAGTTGCCGAGGCCTTTGAGCGCTGTGAGAGCGCGAGCTTGGGCGATCACAGCGGTTTGGGTGCGAGTCTTCTTTGCTTCCCGGTTTGTGGGGGAGGGGAAGACCTCGCTCCCCTTTTTTGCACTATCAGGCACGTAGTGCATTCTTGCACTCTGAGTGACGTAGTGCAAATGCAGTTGTGCAAAGTTGCACAACTGCATAAAGTAGCTTTTATGTCTGAAGACCTCAGCCGCCGAGAACGCAACCGACGCGAAGCCTACGAAACCATTCACCGCGTCGCCTACAACCGCATCGTCACCCAAGGACAATGCGGAGCAACAGTAGAGACGCTCGCAGACGCAGCCGGAGTCTCACCACGAACCTTCTTCAACTACTACCGCTCCAAAGAAGACGCAGTTCTCGGGGTGCGCCCACCCGAAGTAACCCCCCACCAACTCGACTCCCTCGCCGTAGACACCGCCGCAGAGCTCCTCGAACGCGTCGTTCACCTCCTCATCGACGTCATGCGCGCATCAGTGATCGACCACGACACCCTCTTAGAACGCCGCGAAGCAGTAGCAGACATGTCCGAACTGCGAACACGCCTCACCCGCCACTTCTACCTCTGCGAACTAGCGGTCCTCGAAGCGCTCTCCCGTTCCCTCGACGTCCTCTCAGAAAACCAAACAACTGAGCTACGCGCCGCCGGACCCCAACCCGAACGAGCACTCACCGCCCTCGCCGGAGCGGTCGTACGCTACTCCTTCGCGGTTGACTCCAACGTCCTAACCCGCCACTCCCACGACGCCGTGGCGCAATCCATCAACACCTTCAAAAAGATTGTGAAAGTCGCACTGTGAAAACCCCGCACCCCACCACCACCGTCGACGCCCCACCCACAGCATCGACCCGATCACCCACACAGCAATCCATCATGCTGCTGTTCATCGGGCTGATCCTCACACAGCTCATGTCCTCGCTCAACCAAACAATCCTGTCCACCGCACTACCCACCATCGTTGGCGAACTCAACGGCGTAGAACACATGACCTGGGTCATCACAGCATTCATCCTGGGCGTCACCATCATGATGCCCATCTACGGCAAAATATCCGACATGCTCGGCCGCAAACCACTCCTCCTCATCGCCATCGCTATCTTCATGGTCGGATCAGTACTTGGCGGACTATCCTCAACCATGGAAGGCCTCATTCTCGCCCGTGCCGTTCAAGGCATCGGTGGTGGTGGGCTGATGATCCTGTCCCAAGCAGCAATCGCCGACGTCATCCCCGCACGCGACCGCGGAAAATACATGGGAATCATGGGTGGAGTTTTCGCCTTCTCATCCGTCGCAGGGCCACTCATCGGTGGCTGGATGACAGAAGGACCAGGCTGGCGCTGGGCATTCTGGCTCAACATCCCACTGGGACTCATAGCGCTCGCGGCGACGGCCCGCTTCTTGAATGTGCCACGCCCGCAGTTGACTGCCCGGCCGGTCATTGACTACTTGGGTATGGCGTTATTGGCAGTGACAACTACCGCGTTGGTTTTGGTGCTGACGTGGGGTGGTGCGGAGTATGCGTGGTCAAGCCCAACGATTCTCGGGTTGAGCGCAGTGGCAGTGTTGGGGACACTGGCTTTTGTGATGACTGAGCGCCGCGCCAAAGAGCCAATCATGCCTCTTGACTTGTTCCGGGATCGTAACTTTGTGTTGACCACCGTTGCCGCAATTGCCACAGGTATTGCCATGTTTGGAGCCATCGGATATTTGCCTACTTACCTTCAAATGGCTGGTGGTTATAGTGCAACAACGGCCGGTTTGCTGATGTCCCCCATGATGTTGACGCTGTTGGTTACCTCAGTAATTACTGGTTTCTTGATGAGCCGGACCGGGCGCTACAAGATCTTCCCGGTGGTTGGGTTGTTCATTATCGCTGTGGGCATGTTTGCGTTTTCAACTGTCACGTTGGATACGCCGATCGTTCAGATCTGCGGCTACATGGCGGTTGTGGGTATCGGTATTGGAATGTCGATGCAGGTGCTGACAATCATTGTGCAGAACTCCTTCTCGCAGCGCATGGTGGGTACAGCTACTGCTGCGAATAACTACTTCCGCCAGGTTGGTGCCACATTGGGAGCGGCTGTGGTGGGGTCGTTGTTCGCTACGCGGTTGGTCCGATTAGTTGAGGACCACCTAGGCCAGACAACCGGAAGTGCCCCTGATACGTCGAGCTTCACACCGGCTGCGATTGCGGATCTGCCGGAGAGCGTTGCTCGTCCGATTCAAGAGGCCTACAACGAAGCCCTCATGCCCATTTACCTGTTCCTGGTGCCGCTTGCAGTTATCGCCGCGGTGACGTTGATGTTCGTTGTGGAGAAGCCACTGGCTCGTACCGTTCACGGTGCGTTAGCTGAGGAGGGCGCAGCCGTAGCCAGCCCTGGAGATGAGTCAGAAAGTGCAAAGAACTTCTCGATGCCGGGTGAACTTGTGGAGGAGAAGTCCCGCTCATGGCGGTAGTGGTGTGAGCCATGCGCCACTTTCTATAAGGTCCTAGGCGAGGTCAGCCGATAGGAATGGGGAACGATCAGTGCGGTGTGACCTGCACCCTGTGGGGTTGGCTTTATCAAAACGTTATGTTTAGGTAGAGGGGCCGGCATGGGGAGTAGTATCCGTCAGTTGTCTACGTTGTGCCTTGCCGGTGCACGTCAGCAGCCGCACTGCTGTCGCGAACTGTTCGACGCCCCAGGGCGGAAACCCGTCGCAAGGATCAAAGGTAACGCAACGCATGGCTCACACTCGCCGCACTCGTGGTCGCCACCAAGGAAAGACCACGTACTTCAGAACTCAAGAACTTCATACTGCGCTCCTTGCCGCGAAGTCTAAGGTTTCTACGCAGATCGCGATCTCGGGTTTTGCCTTTACTGGCATCGTGGCTGTGGCAACTGCCACCACCGCAGCGCAAGCGCCTGATCAAAGTGTGTTGACCGCTCACGGCGAGACAACAGTATTGCCAAGCGTTGACGAGGTAACCGAATCCGAAGAACAGGTCGTCGAAACTGCTGCGACTGTGCCCGCTCGAGACGATTCAGAAATCGCTGTGATCCAAGCGGCAGAACTCGTCTCCCAAGTTCGTGCGCTCGGAGACGCGGCAGACCCAGAACTCACCAAAGCAGCTGAAGAACTTGAATTGCTCGCCACTGGACTGCACGCAGGACTGTCAGTAGAGCAAGAACGCGGTGGAGCAGCCTCACGCTCCACGCAGCGCACTGACGCGGCAGAGGCTTCCACACCCGAGAGTGACGCTGCCGAGCAGGACGAAACTACCGACGCCTCAACACCAGAAACTGCAGAGCTTGCCAGTGACGAGGTTAGCGACGCCCCTGCAGAGGAGCAAGAACAAGAACCAGTCGCTGAACCGGTAAGCGTTGACCAAGTCACTGCTGCCTCAGCGGAACTTGATGAACTTCTCACTCTTGCCACGACCGTTGAAGTGACCACTGTTGCTGAACAACGTGCCGCAGAGTTCGATGTGGAATGGGCAGCCGCTGTTGAATTGGCTGATTCCACTGCAAGTTACGGCAATGGGCGTATCCCGCTCAGTGCATTGCGTGCCGTAGACACTGCGCCAGGCCACTACCTGCGCGCCGACGCCGCGGTGATGTTCGGTCTGATGAACGAAGCCTTCCGCGAACAATTCGGGCACAACATCGGCATGACCGACTCATACCGGTCGTACAGCGCCCAAGTAGCAACCAAAGCCGCTAAGGGTTTCTGGGCGGCCACCCCTGGTACATCGAACCACGGGTGGGGCGTAGCTATTGATCTCTCCGGTGCAGCCGCTCAATGGGGTACTGCAGAACGTAACTGGTTGGTAAAGAACGGTGCCACCTATGGGTGGATTTCGCCGGGCTGGGCGCAACCTGGTGCGGGTAAAGAGGAGCCCTGGCACTGGGAGTATGAAGGTGCATCAGGAGACTCAATTCCTCAAGGAATCACTGGATCTTAGGGATCTATCAAGAAAGTTCTCTGGAAGCCGATGATAAAGGTGACGACATCCAGTTAAAAGGGTAAAGTAAAGGCAAAGTTGGACTTCGCGAGGAGAATCCAACTTTCGCTGTAAGTTTTACTCTTGCCGAGACCAGAAAGGGTTGGTCATCATGAGACGCGGCTATGGTCATCGCATCAACGCATATGCGGTCTTTGCCATTGTCGCTCTGACCCTGCTCGGTTTAGGGATCGCAGCGATTTTGGGAGTTACTCAGGCAACGAGTTCTCAAACTTACGCGTCAGATGAAGCTGACACCGTCATGTTGGAAACAAGCGAGTCCCCTGACGAAGAAGTTGCGGAACCAGCTGACGAAGAGTCCCTGGGGGATGAAGCGGATACTGAAAGTACCCCAGACCCCAGCCTGCAAAAGATCCGAGACACCTACCTCTCGATGACCTACGCTTTCAGCGATGTCATGATCCGTTACGACGTTGATCACGCATGCAAGAGTTCACAAGCTTGCATCGGCGCTGAAGGTCAAGAAATCCTTGTTGATGAAGCTTGGGCGCAACACGCCGATGCAGACCAACGCACCCTTACTCTCGCTCAAGTTCACGCAGATCTTGCAGTCCGCAAAATCTGGGACACCTCACAACAGGCACAAGAAGCGCTCAGCGGAATTATCCCTGAATGCACTGTTGACGGTGACAAACTCTTGGCAGAGGTGGCTCCTAGCGATGAGAGTGACGCGGCACCCGTGCCTGCACCTTCTGTGACCGCGATGAAAGACGTCGTTGTGTCCCTGATGGTGACAACCGATCAGCCGAATGCTACGTACACCCCAGATCAGTTCACCTCAGAACAGATCATTGCGGCAGAACATATCGCCCAAGGGAAAGCTCCAGAGGTTGTTATGGCTGTTGAGTCACCACATTGTCTGGACCGCTGAGCAGCGAACACGTCACGCCCAGAGGAAAACTGCACACCCAGTTCGCCAAAAGGTGCAAGACTAAGAGGTATGTTCGAGGTTGACCACGAGGCTCCAAGCCAAACCATCGTCCCCCTGTACATTGCCATCGCGCCACGTGACCCGAGGGAAACACCCCCGACGTCCGACGATGCCGTGGACTACCTAGAGCCGGTATCCGTTGATGAGGCCAGCGAAGCACTGCTAGAGCTGGGCATACCAGCCCAGATCATTGACGGCGCTGATGCCGGGAGTCCCGGGTGGATTCTGGCACGCACCTTAGGAACTGACGAAGGCCGGTTCCTCAGGTGGGCGCCAGACGAAAACACCGCCTATGGACACTACCCCTCCATTGGCGTTGAAGACGTCGCCGCGCACCTAGCCCACGAACTGAATTCAGCGTGTCATGTCTCTACCGAGCCATCTCCGCCAACGCACACCACTCAAGAAAGTATTGAAGGGGTGTCAGTGAATGTTCGGTCCGGCGCGATCATTGGGTCGTTCGGTTCCACTGATGGACCACTTTTGGCCGCAACCGCGAAAACAGCTATCTGGTTCGCGCATTCTGCAGGCACCGGTATTGTTGCCGGTTCCGACCCTGCTGCCAACCTCGAAGAAATCGTGACATGGGGTTCGCTGTCACCCATCATCGCCCTGGAGCGTCAAGGGCACGCCCGGCGAATCACTTTGGCGCGGTGGGGAATGGTCCTAGCAGTCCACGAGTTTGGTCCACTGTGGATGGATGTCGACCCACGAAGCATTGACGACTACGCTCTCCCAGACGAAGAACTCGACTCCGCTGACCTTGTGTTTGACTACTTTGAACCACCACAAGCTAGCGCCGACGATTTCGCCAACCACTTTGACCTCACCATCACGCAGTTGTCGATACTCACCGACATTCTCGAAGACGACAACCACGACGACCCCTTCACAGGGATACTGCGAGTTCTTGGTTTGCCGGAGGAAGCCGCTGAAGTCGCCGAAGGGTGGCGTGAACCCCACGACCTCCACGGTGCAGACCTCATCGAACCCGAGTCGATGCTCACTGCCATGTGGCATTCCATGACCACCCTCCCCACCGAAAACACCCCCCAAGCTCGCCTCCAGCGTGCTTGGATAACCCGCCCCCCGATGTTCTACGCCCTGAACACCCTCGAAACTGGGCTGATCGCAGCGTGGACCGCGCGGCACGCACGGCGCGGCAACAAACTGCGAGCCATCGCCGGTGCCGCACTGATCGCCGTGAATATCGCAGACATGGTGACTCCACGGTCATGGCGCGACCGCCGCTATCGCACGCCACGCCCATAGTCGCTGCACCACCAACCCGCCAACTCACAGGAGCACGATGGACTTCCGTATCTTTACCGAGCCACAACAAGGCGCAACCTACGACGACCTCCTTGCTGTCGCACAAACCGCAGAGCGCCTCGGATTTGACGCCTTCTTCCGGTCTGACCACTACCTCACGATGGGTGGCGACGGCCTTCCCGGCCCCACCGACGCATGGCTGACCCTGGGCGCCCTAGCCCGCGAAACCACCAGCATCCGGCTCGGAACACTGGTGACCTCCGCAACGTTCCGGCACCCAGGTCTCCTCGCTATTCAAGTCGCGCAAGTTGACCACATGAGCGGCGGCCGCGTGGACTTTGGGCTCGGCGCAGGGTGGTTCGAACAGGAACACACCGCCTACGGTGTGCCCTTCCCAAAACACCGCTTTGGGATCCTCGAAGAGCAACTCGCAGTGATCACAGGACTGTGGAACACCCCGCTAGGGCAAACTTTCAACCACGAGGGCAAGCACTACACGCTGACTGACTCTCCTGCGCTACCCAAGCCAGTCCAAGACCGCATCCCCGTCATCGTTGGTGGCGGTGGCCCCAAGCGCACACCAGCCCTTGCCGCCCGGTACGCCACAGAGTTCAACACCCCATTCATCGAATTCGAAGAACTAAAAAACACCTTCGACCGGGTCCGTAGTGCTTGTGAAGAAATTGGCCGCAACCCTGATGAACTGACTTACTCCTCCGCGTTTGTTGCCTGTGTAGGCCGTACTGAAGAAGAATTCACCCGCCGAGCTGCAGCGATTGGGCGAGACCCAGAAGAATTACGCCGCAACGGCATCGCAGGCACTGTTCCCCAAGCGATTGCCGCTGTTCAACGTGCCCAGCAAGCCGGAGCGTCACGAATCTACCTGCAAATCCTTGATCTGCATGATCTCGACCACCTCGAGTTGATTGCAGCTGACGTTATGCCGCACATCAGCTGAGAACCGTTCGTGCATAAATGGTGAGGGTTGGGCCCGTCTGTTGGTCTTAGGTAGGCCCAACCCGATAGAGTCACGTTCATGAGCGCCAACACGCCCTTTCATCTCCATGGTTTTTCCCCTTCCCTGAGAACGGCAGAGCGCTTAGATGCCGTGAGTGCCTTACCGGTACGCAACGTCAAGGAAATGCCTTGGGTGCATGTGGCAAAAGGGCTCGTACCACCCACAAACCGCTGGTACTCAGGCCTCGTTTTTGACTCTCCTCACCCTATTTACCCGATGCCGTTGTCCTACATGCAGACAGCGCAAGGGTTTGTCCTCGGCTTACCGCGCGTCACCGCATCGAGGCACACTATTTCGGGGCCAGCGTTACCGGACATCGATATCAATGTCGGTGCGTCGTCATTTCGCGTTTCCTCCAGCGATTTAGCAAGCGTCACCATCGATATGCTGAACGCGGTAGGCCGTGTTCTGGGGAAAGTGGTCATTGCCCAAGGTGTGCCCTACGTGAGCTACACCGCTGAAGTAGCGCACGACATCGTGATGTCAGAGCCATTTTCCTGGCAGTTTGAAAACTGTGCCGTAGCGCGTGTTGAAGGACGAGAATACGGCCTGGTGACAACCGGGGCGTTTGCCTCACAAGCCATCCGGCTCACACCGGGGCAGTACGTCACCTTCATTGGGTTCCCGCAAGATCTACCTGACGGTAAAACCCGTGAAGACATGATCACCCGGTTAGCGAAACACGCCGCATACCCGGTGCAACGCACCGAAGTTAGCGCATCGGTGGACGGCGACCTTGTGCATACCACCATTCGGTACATCGCCCGCGAGAACGGCCCGGTCGCTGTTATTCGCATGGCACACCACGGGGCTTGTAATGACGAACAACTCGGTGGATATCACACCGTCGCTGGCACCGTGACACTGACGTCAGCGAAAGTTTTTAGTTGGTCGACACCACGCGTCGAAGCGCGCGGCCACCTTGATGTGAGGAACCTGCCCCAACATGTGCGCGACGAACTTGTTGTTGCAGTAACCCAAGAGCTTTCTACCGTCCCACGAGCGCCACGTGACACCTATTTCGCTGGGAAGGCGCTGTACCGTCAAGCCCACCTCCTGATGCTTGCTGAACAGCTAGACATTATTGGCGCCCCAGAATTTCGCACCCGGGTTGAAAACAACCTTCTCCGGTGGATGCACCCAGACGGTGCTCAACGTTACGATGACAAGTTTTTTGTCTACGATGACCAATGGCGCGGAGTCGTTGGGGTTGAAGCGTCCTTTGGTGCTGACGAGTTTAATGACCACCACTTCCACTACGGCTATTTTCTCTACGCTGCGGCGTTGTTGACCCGCAGTAATCCTGCGCTTCGCACGGAACTCACCCCAGTGCTCGATGCGCTCGTTGCAGACATTGCGCATCACTCGACATCTCAACTTCTGCCAACACTGCGAGTTTTCGACACCTACAAAGGTCACTCATGGGCTTCTGGAACAGCCCCCTTTGATGAGGGGAACAACCAAGAATCAAGTTCTGAAGCAGTCAATGCATGGAATGGACTAGCCTTGTGGGCGGCAGTATCCGGGGATGATGAACTTGCTGCACTAGCAACCTGGCTACTATCCCTCGAAGCGCATTCAGCCAACACCTACTGGACAAACTTCGAACGCGGCGACCAGGTGCGCAGCGGCTACCAGCACAACATTGTGCCGCTGGTGTGGGGGGCAAAACACGACTATGCGACCTGGTTCAGCGGGGAACCCTCCGCGCTGTTGGCGATTCTTGTGCTTCCGATGTCGCCGGTGAGCCACTACCTTGCGAAAGAACCAGGGCGGATTCTCGACAATCTTGAAGAGGTTGTCGGGTTCTATGAAGACTACGACGTCTCCTATGGTGACTTCCTGCTCATGTACCTCGCACTAGCTGGCCCGGACCATGCACAACGAGCGTGGGACAAAGCGCGAGAACTCTCAGACGACCGAATCGACGACGGCAACTCGCGCGCCTACATGCTGGCATGGATCGCTACCCACTGCGACTGGTCGTGAACCCGCCGTGCGACTGGTCGTGAACCCGCCGTGCGACTGGTCGTGAACCCGCCGTGCGACTGGTCGTGAACCCGCGACAGTGCCCTAGTGCCTGTACAGGTACATGAACATGAGTGTGGCCACCTACCGGTTTGGTAGGTGGCCACAACTTCCCCATCACCGTGATGCCGCGAGGGCTAACCCGACGTGCTGATTCTCAGCGAGAGATCAGAATGTTGAGTCGGTGGTGACTTCAAAGATTGTTGGGTCATTCTGGATGAGGGCCACCAGACCGACAATGGCAAGGATTGTGAGGATGAGCCCCACATACCCGAGGACGAGGCCAGTAATGGCTAAACCACGGCCTGACTTGTTGTTCTTTTTCACGTCACCCAGGCCCATGTGCCCAAGAATGATTGCAGCGATCGCGCCGATGAACGGCAAGATTGTCCACCCGGCGATGCCACTGGCCAACGATGCGATGGCAAGCCCAGAAGTTGCCTGCGGCGCCCCACCGTAGGGTTGAGTGTACTGCTGCTGTGCGTAGTGAGGTGCCCCGCCGTAGGGTTGTTGCTGGCCGTAAGAGTTTTGTTCGTAGGGATGCTGACCAAACTGCCCATTTTGCCCTTGCTGCACGCTTGGGTCAGGTTGACCTGTGCTTGGCGGCGCACCGTAGGGGTTGGCGGGCTGTTGTCCGTTGTTTTCTTGCGGGGCGTACGGGTTGTTCTGGGACATCGAGAAACTCCTAAGGATGAGGTGTGGTGCTGATCAATTATGCGTCAGTAGGTGCTTGAAGAAACAGCCCAGAAGATAGGCCCGAAGACTCCAAGAATCATAATTAAGATGAAGAGGATACCAAGCGCGAATTGCACGTAACCCATCGCCAGTCCACCAATGGCAAGCCCACGACCTTCTTTGTCGAATTTCTTGATGTCTGATAGAGCCAAATGACCAAGGATAATCGCCACGACAGCACCGAACACGGGAAGGACTGTCCATGCGGAAATGCCGCTGATCAATGCCCCCACTGCCAGCCCAGAGGTTTGCTGGGGAGAGGCTGGATGAGAGTACTGCTGGTACATTGAGCCATTCTGCGGAGCCTGGTTGTAACTTTGCTGCCCATAGGGCTGTTGACCATATGGCGCCTGCTGCTCGTAGGGGGTTGAGTGCCCCACGTTGTAGGATGCCCCGGAAGAAAGTGAAGGATCCGGTGAGCTCGTCGCGCCGTAGGGGGTCAATGAGAGCCCTGTCGTGGTGGATTCAGATCCTGAAGTTGCCCCGTCATAGGGGTTCGTTGGCTGTGTCACGGTATTTCCTCATGTTGAGTGGTCCAGTGATTTTACCGCGTCTTGGAGTGAACGGACGAGCGTAATTCGCAGCACGTTAACCGCATGACCTGTTCGTATGCTGAGATGGCACCCGAGTGTCCCATCTTGCCTCCCGTTATGCGCACATACCCTAGACGAGGCTCTGGGCCGTCAGGCGCTTGCAGAGCCACACGCATCTGACGAGTAAGGACAGCCAGTGAGAATCGGATGGAAAATCTTCGGGGATGGGCGCACGCTAGGCCCCCGCGACATCGTTGCCCCTGATCAACGCCTAACGTGGCCCCGAACTATCGGGATCGGGTTGCAACACATCATTGCCATGTTCGGGGCAACGTTCCTGGTTCCGCTTATTACTGGTTTCCCTCCAGCGACAACGCTGTTCTTCTCAGCTGTGGGGACCATTGTTTTCCTCCTCATCACGGGGAACAGGCTCCCCAGCTACCTGGGGTCAAGTTTTGCGTTCATCGCTCCCATCCTTGCTGCAACTGCTAGCGGTGGGCACGGCGTTGCTGTCGGAGGCATCCTAGTCACCGGTGTATTGCTTGCCATTGTGGGCCTCATTGTCCACTTTGCTGGCGTGCGTTGGATTGAAATGCTCATGCCTCCCGTTGTTACGGGGACCATTGTTGCCCTCATCGGATTCAACCTTGCACCTGCAGCATGGTCCAGCACGCAACTCCTCACCGATGAGCAGGGTCGTGTCGTTCTTGATGAGGCTGGGCAGGTCACCGAAATTGTGACAGGTGGGTTCCTCGCCGCTCCACTCACCGCATTGGTGACACTGGCATCAATTGTGCTCATCACTGTGCTCTTCAAGGGGCTTATTGGACGCTTGGCGATCCTCTTTGGTGTTCTGATTGGGTACGTTTTTGCTGCACTACAAGGTGAAGTCGACTACCAAGCGATCAGTGACGCGGCTTGGATTGGACTGCCAGAGTTCACAGCACCAGAGTTTGATATCGCTGTTTTTGGTTTGTTCCTGCCCGTTGTCTTCGTCTTGGTGGCTGAGAACATTGGCCACGTGAAGTCCGTCGCTGCAATGACCGGGGAAAACCTCGACTCACTTGCTGGGAGGGCGCTCTTCGCCGACGGTGTGGCAACAACCCTTGCTGGAGCGGGTGGCGGATCGGGGACAACAACATATGCTGAGAACATCGGTGTGATGGCTGCAACCCGTGTGTACTCCACAGCTGCCTATTGGATAGCAGCGATTGGGGCGCTCTTACTGTCGCTTTTCCCAAAATTTGGTGCAGCAATCGCCACCGTTCCACCCGGTGTTATCGGAGGTGCGGCGACGCTACTGTACGGAATGATCGGGATGCTTGGTGTGCGAATCTGGATGCAAAACCGGGTCGACTTCTCTAACCCAATTAACCTGACATCGGCCGCTATTCCACTCATTATCGGGATCGCAAACTTTACCTGGCACCCCGGTAACCTCACCTTTGAAGGCATCGCCCTGGGTAGTGCTGCGGCAATCTTGGTCTTCCATGTGATGACACTGACTGCTCGGTGGCGGGGGACTAGTCAAGAACCTGCTTCTCCGGCGTCAGTTCCAGGAGGGACCGAACTAGAGTAGCGTCA
Organism: Jonesia quinghaiensis DSM 15701; assembly: GCF_000423205.1. Taxonomy (GTDB): domain Bacteria; phylum Actinomycetota; class Actinomycetes; order Actinomycetales; family Cellulomonadaceae; genus Jonesia; species Jonesia quinghaiensis. The sequence goes on along the minus strand of NZ_AUHN01000009.1, from coordinate 323,810 downwards.
CTTCACTGCGAACAGGCGGGCTTAAAGTGCCAAAAAGGGGGGATGCGGTTCTACCGCATCCCCCCTTTTTTCGCCTTATGGAAGCGTGTTAAGCGTCCTCGCTAGATTCCTCTGAGGACTCATCCGATGGGGTGCCATCGGGGTCGTCAGGATCTTCCGCATCCTCTGGAGGTTCTACGGCGTCACTCAACTGCCACAGCTCTGTGCAGTTTTGCCGCCCAACCATTGGAGTTTCGGCTTCAAGGGGAACATTCTCCGCAGGCACAAGTGCTTTGAAGCTGTCACCAACGAGGACATCAACGCTGCGATCATCGCGTTCGTCAAGTATCAACGCAGCGTCAGGGAAATGAGCTGCGAGAGTATAGGCTCGCGATAAACCCTTGTGACCATAGACGATGGCATTACCGACACGGCGCTGGTCGCTGTTGCCGACATCTTTGATCTCGAAGCCTCGTTTGCTGAGATCGTTGCGAACAGCGGTTGCTAAACCGGGACGGTCAGTGGTGTTGTAAATGTTGACTTTGATCTTTGCGTAACTCACAGGAAGAGTGTTCTCCGGCAAACAAGCCGTAGGGAACACCTCGTCCTTTGGTTTCTCCGCGTAAGAAAAGCCACTATCAAACGGCAGTGTCGCGTCGCTGGTGTAAACCGCGACCGCACCCAACCCGACAACTCCGAGTGCCGCAACGAGCGAACCAAAAATCAGAGCTTGACGTTCGCGCATCCGCCGCCGCCGGATTGCGCGGGCACGTTTCATTTGTTCCTGAGACACCTTGACCACAATCGTGAAAAGTTAATGTGTTGCAAGCCGTTGTGCCGTCACAGACGGCCGAAAAGGCTCTCGCTTACAGCGTACTGGAAATTTAGCGCCATATTGGCCGACTGTGTGGTGAACTGTGTCCAGATGATCACAGCTCTAACACGCGTGCATGGAGGATGGTTCGCTGCTGCAAAGCCGCTCGCACTGCACGGTGTAGCCCATCTTCCAAATACATTGTCCCCTCATACTGCACCACATGTGCGAACAAGTCCCCATAGAACGTTGAGTCGTCTGTGAGGAGATTGTCGAGATCGAGCGTACGTTTGGTTGTCACCAATTCGTTCAGGCGAATCTGTCGAGGGGCGATCTGAGACCAATCCTTTGTACTGGTCAGGCCATGGTCTGGGTATGGACGTCCTTCACCGACACGCTTGAAAATCATGCCTACAGTGTAGACAAATCAGACAGGTTGTTTCGTGGATTTCACGCGGAGAAGTCGAAAGGTCTGTGAAATTGTGTGCCTGAAGCCCGAAAACGGCGCGGGAAACCCCGCGCCGTTCCGCTCCTGCTAGTCACAGCGAACCACAACTCGCCCATCAACACGGCCCTCTTCTAACTCATGGAGTACGTCGTTGATGTCAGCCAATGGTCTTGTTGTGATTGTTGGGTGAATCTTTCCGCGAGCGAAGAAATCTAACGCCTCAGCCATATCCCGACGGGTACCGACGATCGACCCACGTACCGTCAAACCGAACAACACGGTAGTGAAAATATCAAGGGGAAACTGCTCAGGTGGCAGGCCAACCAAGACAACAGTCCCACCGCGGCGCAGTGCCCCGACCGCTTGGGGGAAAGCATGCCCGTTCACAGCAGTCACCAACGCCCCATGAACGCCACCACCAGTGAGTTCCTGCAAACGTGCCGCCGGATCAGATACCTCTCTGGCATTCACCACCACCGCAGCGCCATGGCGTTGTGCCAACGCGAGTTTCGCATCGTCCACGTCAACGGCCGCCACTTGGCGGCCCATTGCCACTGCGTACTGCACAGCAATATGCCCCAACCCGCCTATACCTGAGATCAACACCCAGTCTCCTGGCTTGGTGTCAGTACGCTTCAAGCCCTTGTACACGGTCACTCCCGCACACAACACAGGAGCCACAGAAGCGAGGTCAACGCCCTCGGGGATGATGGGGCAGTAACGCGAATCAACAAGCATGAACTCCCCAAACGACCCATTCAAGGAGTAACCAGAATTCTGTTGCTGCGGGCACAACGTCTCCCACCCTGACTCGCAAAAGTCACACTCACCACAGGCGGCCGCTAGCCAAGCGTTACCTACCTTTTGCCCAACATGCACGCGCGTGACGCGATCACCAACAGCCACCACAGTTCCAGCACCCTCATGGCCGGGCACAAAAGGAAGCGATGGTTGGACTGGCCAATCGCCGCGAGCTGCGTGCAAATCGGTGTGACACACTCCCGAAAACTCCACGCGAACCAAGGCCTCGAAAGGGCCTGGAGTGGGAACAGGAACCTTCTCTATGCGAAGGTCCTGCGAGAACGATTCAACGACTGCTGCTTTCATGAGATCACTCATGACAATCCCCCTAAACAACTCGCGCTGCGAGGGTCGTGCGACCGGATGCTCAACTCACTCCAGCGCACAGAGTGGGGTCTCCACCCTGTTCAGGCGGCGCGCAAAGCTGACTCCGTCGTCACTTGCGTTCCCACCGCCACGCGAGACAATTTTGCTGATCCCACATACTCCACACTACGGACAGATGCGCCCTTCATGTCAGGACAAAAGTCAGTGAAGGAGGGTTAAATTCCTTGAAAACAAGAAAGCGCGCCTCACAGAGGCTGGCCGGTTTCTAGCCCAGTTACACGCATCGTGATGTTGATGCGCCCTTGCGGCAGGCCGCACCCGTCAGGGGCTGTGCCAGGGTGAATGCGTTGAACGCCGTGAAAGGCGAGGCGGGATTCTCCACCAAAAACAAAAGCATCACCCGATGCCAACGCGATATCCCGGTACGGTCGGTTGCGATTTTCAGTGTTCCCGAACCTGAACGTGCAGGTGTCACCAATTGATAATGAAACGACAGGGTCACGGGAGATCTCATCACGGTCCTGGTGCATGCCCATCTTGGCTGTGGCATCGTAAAAGTTCACCAGAGCAGTATCAGGTGTGTAAGTTTCCGCTTGTTGTGCATCTCCTGTGGCATCAAACAGGATGCGCCGCCCAAGACGAACCATCCAGTCAGGGAAATCAAGAACCCGACGACCATTAACGTCTACCGCGTCGCGCGAATACGCGTAGGGGCGCCAATGCCACCCTAAACACACGGTGGTCACGCTCATCTCATGCCTACGCACCTTTGCTGAGCGTGGCGGGACCGGCCCAGCAGCCCACATGTGGAACTGCCGGGCAAGCCACGCCTGCTGATCACGTGTTAACCAACCGGGTAACCACATCGCCCCTGGTGCAACTTGCTCTGGAGAGCGGGGCAGGTCCGCGTCAGTGAAAAGCATGGGTTCAGGGTTGCTCGAAGAACCGGGCGTCCCACGTTTCATCAATGATGGCGACAACCTGTTTCATCTGTGATTCAGCACGGTGCCTTAAATCCGCAAGGAGCTTCTTATCGAGTCGATCGTCGTATTCTGCGACCATCTCGAGGGTTTGCCACATGGCGAGTTTCGCGCGCAACATTCCCGTCAGGATATCGAGTTCGAGTTGGCCAACACTCGACCGTTGCAGGCGAAACAGATTGACTGGGTTCAGGTGTCCAGCGAGTCTAGCCACCCCGGTGAGAGCACGTTTAAAGCCCTTTTGTTTGTACCCAAGGTCTCGAAGAATCCTCTTCAGATCGGAACGGTCGGCGTTCACTTGGCGAACCAGCGACTTGAGTTTCTTCTCCTGTGGGGTGTCTTTCCATGTGCGGACCGCGGCTTTGAAAGCTCTCAAACCGGCCTCTGACCCTAAGAAATGCTGGTTGAGGTAGTTTGCGTAGGAGTCATGGTCGATGCGTTTGACGGTGTTTTCCTGTCGGCTCATGGCGTCCTCGTCCTGTTGTGTGCGGGTGATCCCTCCAGCCTATGAGTTGGTGGGGCGGGGCGCTTGGTGAACGGGACGTGTGCCCTATTGGTGCTCGTGCTGTGAGCCTGTGGGGAGTTGAACTTTGGTAGGCGGTGTTACTGCGAAATTCGCTGTGGGTTGTACCAACGAAGCCACGCCGATAACCAGGGGAGCGATGCACAATGCGAAATAGTCCCAGGGGGTGTTGGTAGTTGCAGGGCTCAGATAGGTGAGTGCTGTCGCAATATTTGCACCAAAGATGATCACAAAAAGAATGACGTAGAGATCTATTGTCGCTGCGTTCGTGATAGCGAAATAGAGCATCATCCCAAGTATGCAGATGCCTGTGATAGCAAGTGTTCGGCTTACTGAATCTTCCCCGAAGAGCGGGAAAATGTGGCGCACTGTTACTTGGCAGCTCCCGCAGGCAGCGAGTAAAACCAGTGCCCAGAAACGACCCCTTCGTAGGCGATTATTTGTTGTGTCAGGCATCGATGATTCTCTCAGCTCATGCGAAGTGCGAAAATTGTTTGTTCTATGGTAGAGCGTTGACTCTGATCAGGCGTTTCATAAACACCTGCGCATGTCGTTTAGTGTTGCTGCTTGGGGTAAGTCGCTTGGTGAACGGGACGGTGGGCCTACAGGTTGTCCGTGTGAGGTGCCTACAGTGAGAAAGTGCCGCGACCGACAACGAAGTCACAACTCCTTTCCGCAGCAACTGAACAGTACGCTGCCCTGTCCTCGCTTATTGATGCAATGAGTGCGGAGGAACTGCACGCGGAATTTCTTAGCGAGGGGCGTGATCGGTGTGTCCGCGATGTCTTGGTGCACCTCATTGAGTGGCATCACCTACTAGTGAACTGGATCGCTGCGAACACTGACAAGGGCACTACGGGAAAAGCCGAGCCTTTTCTCCCAGAGCCCTACACGTGGAAAACCTATGGCGACATGAACCGTGCGCTGTGGAAAAAACATCAGAGCACGCCACTCAATGTTGCCCAAAGTGAGCTGGAGCAAAGCCACAAGACCGTGATGGCAGTGGTGAACGACTTCACGGACGAAGAGCTGTTCACCAAAAGGTTCTACCCGTGGACGGGGACAACATCGCTTGGGAGCTATTGTGTGTCAGCAACATCAAGCCACTACGACTGGGCCGCGAAGATACTCAAAAAACGCCACCGCGTATATTCAGCGGGAATCTGGTAGATAACAACATCACCGCCGCTGCTTAGCCTGTGGGTGGCGGCAAGCTCCGCGCAGCGCAGTTTACGGCGGCTTCGTGTTCTCACATACCTCCGTAAACTGCACAGATGGTGAATAAACAGAAGAACCCCCGATTTCTCGAGGGTTCTTCTGTTTATTCATGGCGGAGGATAGGGGATTCGAACCCCTGAGGGCTGTTAACCCAACACGCTTTCCAAGCGTGCGCCATAGGCCACTAGGCGAATCCTCCACATCTACAGATGTAGACACTGACAGCAGCCTCAGGAGCAGTTGCCAGCCCCAACAGACTACCGGAGAATTTCAGGAAATCCGAATCGTCCCCGGCCAGAGCGGCGAAGGTCACAACAGTGAGCAATCTGGTGTGGTGCGGGGCCGGTGCAGGCTGCGGATTTCACCACGTGTCTCATCTGGGCTACACTGAAAGCCGACCCCCGCGTGGCGTCATCTTACTGAACTCCCCCAGGGCCGGAAGGCAGCAAGGGCAGGTAAGCTCTGGCGGGTGCGCGTGGGGTCTTTTTTGTGCCCGCAGGTTGATGCCCGATGCGCGTCCCCGCGATACATGCCAACATTCTGCTTTGTCTCATCGCCTGGTGCCTAGGCGAATCTTTCCGCCTGAGGATCTTCCCGGTGTCCTGTTCCCTCCGCTGCGGTACGCAAGCAGCCACCTCGCATCGTCCGTATTGTGGGACTAAACCTCGGCTATATGGGTTAAATAAGCCGATAAGTAGGGTTAAATACCCGACACTGAGTCTCGCAATGCGAGACTATCGCCTGGGTGCTGGCGGATTTCTCCTTCAGAGGTTCATCATTAACTCATGTTCACCGCACAGTACACACGCCAAGCGCACGGCATCATGATGCCAGCCGCAGTGTGCTGTCGCATGCGCATGATGCGCGTTTCCTGCATGCTGTAGGGGTGTGTTCGGTCTTCGAACCGCACCCGAATCGGGCCAAGCATCCGATAAGCATTCACTGATCTGCACAAAGTTCGCACTGTCAGGTCGCAGTACCTAAGCCGACAGTCGCCCCGGTTCCTCACCCAGTGGTTCACCACTGTTCTCGAGCGAAGAACCAACCGGGACCGTCTGCCGCATGGCTGGTAAGCCATTCAACGTTCCGCCAGAGCCTCGGCCACTACCCGGCGCAATCCGCCCGGTCGCTGCTCGCAGCAGGTCATACCTGCTTCACTCATGGAGAGACAACATGTCACGTACGTCCATTCGCAAATCATTCGCTGCCGCCGCTGCAGTTGCCGCCCTCACTTTGTCGCTCGCCGCTTGCGGTTCTGACACGGAAGCTGACGGTGGAGCTGACAAGGGTTCCGAGGGGAACCCCGTCAAAATTGGTGTTGTCAAGCGTGACGACTACTGGACAACTTTCGAGCAGGCAGCTGAAGCTGAGGGCATTTTTGTTGAGGTCACGGACCTTGCTGACTACCAAATCCCTAACCGTGCACTTGCTGACGGTGAGATTGACCTGAACCAGTTCCAGCACTTGTTGTTCCTCGCACAGTTCAACGTTGAGGCTGGGGAAGAACTTGTCCCTATTGCTGCAACCGCCGTGTACCCGCTGGGGGTCTACTCCCAGAAGCATGATTCCATTGACTCCATTGAAAGCGGTGAGGTTGCGGTACCTAACGACCCCACCAACCTTGCCCGTGCGCTTCTGGTCCTCCAAGACGCTGGTCTGGTGGAGTTGAAGGATGGTGGCTCAGCGTTCTCCACCGAACTCGATGTGCTCCCCACCTCAAAGGTCACTGTCACTCCGGTTGACGCTACTCAAACAGTTCTCGCGTTGCCTGACGTTGAAGCTTCTGTTGTGAACAATGACTTCCTCGCTGACGCTGGCTTGGAATCGGATGACGCTATTTTCGCTGATGACGCGACCTCTGACGCTGCCCGCCCGTACATCAACATTTGGGCGTCACGCGCTGATGAGAAAGACAGCGACGTATACGCCAAGCTCGTTGAGATTTACAAGAGCGACGATGTTCAACAGGGTGTCATTGAGGCTTCCGGTGGTACGGCTGCAATTGCTGACCAGGATGGCGCAACCTTGGAGGGTTACCTCCAGGACATTCAGTCTGACTTCGAAGCGTCCAAGTAATTCCAGCATCTGACTGGTGACTAGCCCGATGCTTGTGGTGCGTTGATATCCAACGCACCACAAGCATCGGGCAGTTGCATTGTGTGTGCAAAGTGTCACCATGGCAGGAGAGACCCTCAGTGCCGAACAGGAAACTTATGAGTAATAGTGCGCCGATTGTTGAGTTCATCAACGCGGAAAAACATTTCATTGCAAAGAAAAACACCGTCAAAGCCGTTGATGATGTCACTCTCACCGTGAATACCGGTGAGGTGTTTGGTGTCATTGGGTATTCAGGTGCGGGCAAATCAACCCTGGTGCGCATGGTGAATGCTCTTGAACCGGCTACGGGCGGGAAGGTGATCGTCAACGGGCATGATGTTTCTTCTTTGAAAGAGAGTGCGTTACGCACGTTGCGCCTTGAGATTGGGATGATTTTTCAACAGTTCAATCTGTTGCAATCGCGCACGGTGGCAGCGAATGTGGCTTACCCGCTAGAGGTTGCTGGTGTTGACCGCACCGAACGCCGCCGCAGGGTAGCTGAACTCCTCGAATTTGTGGGATTGTCTGACAAAGCGAAAGCTTTCCCCTCCCAACTATCAGGGGGACAAAAGCAACGCGTGGGTATTGCCCGGGCGCTTGCTACGAGCCCCAAGATTCTCCTTGCCGACGAGGCCACATCAGCGTTAGACCCAGAAACAACTGCTGATGTTCTTGGCCTGTTGCGCCGGGTCAATGAGGAACTAGGCATCACAGTTATTGTGATCACCCACGAAATGGAAGTGGTCAAGGCGATCTGTGACCGTGTGGCTGTCATGGAACATGGCAAGGTGGTAGAACTTGGTGACGTTTATCAGGTGTTCTCCCACCCAGGGCATCGAGCGACCCGCCGGTTTGTGTCCTCCGCCATTAAAGACCGGCCGGACCCAGACGTGTTAGCCCGCCTGCGCCACCGCCACAAAGAACACCTCATCACCGTGTACGTTCACGAAGACGGCGGCCAAGGGGAACGCATCACCGACCTACTCAACCGGCATGGGGTGCGCGGCGGCATCATTTATGGTGGCATCTCTGAAGTGAAAGAACGCCCCTTCGGCTCCTTGACGTGGGGCCTTGATGGTGAACCGGACGCAATCGCACGGTTCATCACAGAATTGGGTACTTACACCCACGTGGTTGATCTTGGGACCGCTGATGCGCCGCTTGATGGCTTTGGTCACGCAGACCTCACCGACGTTGTGGAGGAAGGCAAATGAGCGCAGCATTGTTCACCGCAACGGACTGGTCAGTGATGGGACCAGAACTGTGGAAACAAATGGGCACCACCATGTACATGGTGGGTGTGGGAATGCTCATTGGTGGTTTCGCAGGCCTCTTGATGGGTCTCCTGCTTTACCTCACCCGGCCAGGTAACCTCCTGCAAAACCGTGCAGTATTCACTGTCCTGAACATCCTGATCAACATCGTTCGCCCCATCCCCTTCATCATCTTTGTGACTGCGATCGGCCCACTGACTCGCGCCGTCGTTGGAACAACCCTGGGGCCAACAGCCGCAGCCTTCGCCATCACGTTCATGGCGGCGTTCGCCTTTGCGCGGCTCGTTGAGCAAAACCTGGTGGCCCTTGACCCTGGAGTTATTGAGGCGGCACGGGCAATGGGGGCATCAAAGTTCCGGGTGATCTGGTCCGTGGTGATCCCAGAAGCACTCGGCCCACTGATCCTTGCCTACACCTTCTTGTTCATTGGTGTTGTTGACATGTCAGCCATGGTTGGTGCGATCGGCGGTCAAGGTCTGGGTGAGTTCGCGCTCCGCCAAGGCTACGCGCGCTTCAACTGGGAAATCACATTCGTCACGGTGATCGTGATCATCATTATCGTGCAGGCAGCGCAGTTCCTCGGGAACTTCCTCGCTCGCAAAGCGATGCGCCGGTAAGCACCCACCCGAATGCACCTCACAACACTGTTGTGAGGTGCATTCGTCATAGGCGGGGCGTGTTCCACGAGTCGGTGGGTTCCACTAAGGTTGCTGTGTGAGCACCGCACTGTACCGCCGTTACCGCCCTGACACGTTCGCTGACATGATCGGTCAGGAGCATGTCACTGCTCCGCTCATGCAAGCCCTACGCTCCAACCGTGTGAACCACGCCTACCTGTTCTCCGGCCCACGCGGCTGCGGAAAAACAACCTCCGCACGCGTTCTCGCCCGCATCCTCAACTGCGCTCGCAACACCGAAGAAGACCCCCAAGACACCCCCTGCGGCCAGTGCCCCTCATGCCAAGAACTCGCACGCGGCGGCTCAGGTTCACTCGATGTTGTCGAAATTGACGCGGCGTCACACGGTGGTGTCGATGACGCCCGAGAACTGCGCGAACGCGCCACATTCAGCCCTTCACGTGACCGGTTCAAAATCTTCATTCTCGATGAAGCGCACATGGTCACCGCCCAAGGGTTCAACGCGCTCCTCAAAATTGTTGAAGAACCACCCCCGTACCTCAAGTTCATCTTCGCCACCACGGAACCCGACAAAGTCATCGGGACAATCCGCTCACGCACCCACCACTACCCCTTCAAACTTGTTGCCCCGGAGACGATGCTCTCCTACCTATCCCAACTGTGCTCCGCTGAGGGCATTGCGGCTGGCGAAGGTGTCCTGCCGTTGGTGGTTCGCGCCGGTGGTGGCTCAGTGCGTGACACACTCTCCGTCCTTGACCAACTCATTGCTGGCGCCGAAGGTGGGGCCATCAACTATGACTCCGCCGTTGCCCTGTTGGGCTACACACCCGCTTCACTCTTGGATGACGTTGTGGATGCGCTCGCAGCGCATGATGGCGCCCACCTGTTTCGGGTTGTTGAAGAAGTTATTAATACCGGTCACGAGCCGCGCCGATTCGTTGAAGATGTGCTTGAAAGGCTTCGTGACCTCATCATCATGGCGCTTTCGCCAGATGGTGCTCGCGCCGTGTTGCCCTCTGTGCCGGTAGATCAGTTTGACCGCATGTCAGCCCAAGCACAGACCCTCGGTGCAGCCCAACTGACGTTCGCAGCCGATACAGTGAACAGCGCACTGTCTGAGATGAGTGGTGCGACATCCCCACGTTTGCACCTCGAATTGCTGTGTGCGCGGCTGCTTTTGCCTGCTGCCCAAACGACCGGCGCCGCATTTGGTGCACGCCTTGAACGGGTTGAACACACGCTTGCTTCGGGTGGCGGTGCGCGCGCGCACAGCGGTGATTCCGCAGCGCCCGACTCGCACCGTCAGGAAGACCACCCTCAGAGCTCACCCTCAACTGCGCAAGCGTCTGATCACACAGGTGCAACATCGCGCCCAGTGAAGCGCCCTGAGTCCACACGGACCCCTCGCCCTGCGGCAGATCAGGATCAGCCCCAGACGCAGCCTCAACCTCAGACGCAGCCTCAACCTCAGACGCAGCCTCAAACCCGCAGTGCACAGGTGCCAGCGGAACAGGTTGTTGCCGCGAAACCTGAGCCGCAACCGGTACAAACACAGAGCTCACCTAGCAGTTCAGAGCAAACATCAGAAGACGTCGCGTTGGCGGCTGCCGCGTCGTGGGCTGCTGCTGCCGCCTTCACCGCACAGGAAACGGCACCGGCCCCGCAGCCACCTCAGACGTCCCCTGCCACGCCTGTCTCTGATAGCCGCGATCATCGTGAGGTGCGCAGTGAACACGCTGCGCCGCAACCATCCGTCACGGAACCGGCAGCACCACAGCCGGCGCCCCAAACCGTCACTAGTGAACCGGCCGCACCACAGTCGGGTGTTCAGCCTGACCAGGTGCGTGCAGCGTGGCCACAAGTGTTGGAAACTCTGCGCGGCCAGTCCATGCCAGCGTGGGCTTTGGCGAACCAGCATGCCACCATTTCTGGGATAACAGCAGACACTGTCATGCTGTCGTTCCCCTCACCGGGGTTAGTGCAAAACTTTGTGGGCCGTGGCGCAGATGCCATGGTTGCTACTGCTTTTCAGCAGGCACTTGGCACCCCAGTACGGGTGAGTGCCCACGTGGCTGGCCAAGAGCCTACGCCTACTGCGCCGCCGTTGTTGGCTGCGCCAGATATGCCGATGCACCGGCCTGCCCCCACACCGACGCCCACACCCTCACCTTCGCCCGCATCCGCCCACTCGGCCCCGACCAGTTGGGCAGACACAGAGTTCCCTGCTGAACCGCCAATGGATGCCGGTGAGCCGGATTTTCCTGACACGGCAGAGCATGCCGCACCGGTTGAGCAGTCACCTGTAACAGCGCCGTCACCAGTACCTGCCCCCGCCCCACCAGCTACCGAAACATCACCGTTGCCGGTGAACATGTTCGGTGCAGCGGCAGCTGCGTTCACCTCAGCGCACAATCCGTCCTTGCCGGACACGGTTGGCCAAGTAGCTGCGCAGGTTGTTCGCGACGTTCCACGCACTCGCGGGGAATCTGTTCGGCCAACGGCTCACGCCCCGGCAACGGAGCATGCAGACACGGTCACACCATCCGCGGATTCTGCTAGCCCCACGAGCCTCTCTGAGGGCAGCGGGTTGAGTGCAGGACAAAACACCGCCCCCGATGCTCGGGACAGCAACGCGCCAGCAGCACCTGCCCAAAGTGTTGGAGGAGTGAGTGGGGCTGCTGCACCGCCAGCGGTGGATGAATCGAGCGTCCCACCGTGGGAGGAAACCCCACGTCAGGCTGCTGAGCGACGGGCACGCGAGCAAGACGTGCGTGATGCCGCGCAACAGCAGCGACGTGCCGTGGTGGACTATGATGAGCCGCAACCTGATGATGAAGACCTTGAAGCAAGCGCACTATTTGGTGTGCCACTGCTCATGAAGCGGCTCGGTGCTGTGGTCATTGATGAAATCGTTGACACGGGTCGCTGACCTCCCACGCTTACTCTTCTCACGTAACTACCCCCACTGACGACAGGCGACATTGTGTACGACGGTGCAGTACAAGACCTCATTGACGAGCTTGGTCGACTCCCTGGTGTTGGGCCAAAAAGTGCTCAACGCATCGCTTTTCACATTCTTGCGGCAGACTCCGATGACGTCCGTAGGCTGTCTGATGCGCTGAGCGAAGTGAAACGTCGAGTACGTTTCTGCATTGAATGTGGGAACGTCGCCGAGGAGGAACACTGCCGCATCTGCCGCGACCCGCGCCGGTCAGGTGAGGTGATTTGCGTGGTGGAAGAAGCCAAAGACGTTGTGGCCATTGAACGCACCCGCGAGTTCCGGGGCAAGTATCACGTGTTGGGTGGCGCCATTAACCCCATGGATAACGTTGGCCCAGATGACCTGCGCATTAAGGAACTCCTTACCCGCCTTGCAGACGGTGTTGTGCAAGAGATTATTTTGGCAATGGACCCAAACGTTGAAGGAGAGGCGACCGCCACTTACCTAGCCCGCTTGTTGGGGACAATGGGGATTCGTGTCACGCGACTGGCATCAGGGCTACCCGTTGGGGGAGACTTGGAGTACGCCGACGAGGTCACTTTAGGCCGGGCGTTTGAAGGCCGACGACTCATGGGTAACTAGCGCAAAGGCGAGCATATGACGAACCGTCCCACAGCACACGAACCGCACCTGGCATCAACGCAGCCCTCGGAACTCACTGATGTGGCAGCTCAGGTGGTGCCGAGTTTGCGGAACTTCTTGACCAGTGTGGTGGGTGTCGCATCGGGTGGTGAACCAGACTCCGCCATTTCGCTGCTGGTACTTGCGTTGTCGGATGTGTTGAACGCTGGTGCACAGTTAGGTGCGATGACCGATATTGTTCCACCGCACCGTTTTGAACCTGATGCTGGCGCTGATTCGGATGTTGAGCCATTGCGTGAAGCACTAGCTCGAATCTTCGACGGTATTGACGCATTTGCTCAGGTGGCAGACCCACTGGTGGCGCCTACCGTTGAGACGTCTCACGTTTCCGCTGATCTTGCGCTGATTGTGGACAACTTGGCTCACGGGTTGCAGCACTACGACGCCGGGCACCAAGTTGAAGCTATGTGGTGGTGGCAGTTCTCCTACCTGTCCACGTGGGGTGAGCGGGCATCGGGCGTGTTGCGGGTGCTGCAGTTGATCCTCACGCACGTGCGCCTTGATGTACCTGATGACGTCGCCCAAGAAGCACAGTTCGATGCGCTACACAGTGTTGAGGCCCACTCACCGAACTAAAAAGTTGTCTGGTAACACGAAGGGGAGAACGCCCTGGACGGCGTTCTCCCCTTCGTGATGTGTGGTGGCGGTGGGCCTGGACTCCCACCGCCGCAGTGTTAGGCGATGCGCACCCCCTTGGCGAGGGTTGCAATCGGTGTGCGGATACGACGTTCAGCTCCGAAGAGCGCCAAACCGCCGAAAATTGTGTACAGCGCGATACCGTATGGCCATACTGGCCCAGCGATATCGCCGTAGTTTTCCATGCGTGCAGAGTGCTCAGCACTCGACACGACAGTGCCATCCTCGTTGCACCACGCCTGATCCCAGTCCCGGTCCTGAGGGTTACTGCGGGCGTAGCGCACGCCAAGCTGGACGGCGGCAAGAGGACCAGTTTCTTCCGCTAGTGTCTCCACTGGTTGTGGCGATGAGTCAGCGACAAGAACAAACGGGTTTACTGCTAGCAGCGGCCACAGGTAGTTCATACCGAAGTCTTGGGTGTACACCGTTGAGACTTCACAGGAAATCGGGTCACCAGTGGTGGGCGAATATGCTGATGGTGTCATCTGACGGTCAGTGACCGTGTGCTGGAAAACGAGCGTTCCCAAGCCAAACAGCAACAAGGAAATGAACGACACGAGCGCTACAGAGAAGTAGCTCATCAGTGTTGAGGTCGCGGTTTTCACCATCTTTGCTGACCAAAACAGGCTCACCGCGCACACGACAGCCAAGATAAACATCATGAACACGAGAACAACGACAACGTCGAGAATGTCGACCCCGCCCGCTGCCAGTGACCAAATAATGTAGGGCATCGATGCGCCGAGGAAAGCAAGCGAGGTGGTCCACCCTGCAAGCCACTTTCCGACAATGATTTCCCATGAGGACAACAAACTAGCTTGCAGGATTGCGAGAGTGCCACCGTTGCGGTCGCCATTAATCGCGGTTGATCCTAGCGAAGGGGTGACAAGTAGGCCCATGAACAAAATGAAGTAGACGTTCAGCCCAAAGATCCACTGGCCGGTGGGGACGATATTGGAGGACGTGGTGGTTGTCATGGATGTTGTGGCGGTGGTGATGAGCAGGCAAATAACGCCCACCCCAACAAACCACAACGCCAACACGATCTTCCATCGAGATGACCGCAGCCGTTGGATCAATTCCAATTGCGCGACGGTGTACACACCATGCCACGTCAGACGCCGCGGCATCGTTGTTTCAGGGCTATCTGCCTGTTCTACCGTGCTCATCGACGCTCCTCATTCAACTGCAGGTATGTCTGTTCAAGTGCTCCGCCGCGTGGTGCGAACTCTACGATGCTGATGTCCTGTGCCAATGCGTCACGCAGAAACCGCGCCGCGTTTTCTTCACCGGAGATATTGACCGAAACGGAACTATCCGCTCCCAGAGCGAAAGGAACGTGGATCTCTTCAAGCCAATTGACTAGTGGGTCCTTATCGATGGCCCGCACATGCCATGTGGAGCGAGACAACCGTGCGTCACGAACAGTTTCACGGGCAACCGTGCGACCAGCCGACAAGAACACGGCGTCATCGACCATTTCGTCGAGTTCCGCCAACACGTGACTAGAAATCAACACTGTTGTGCCGGTGTCTGCCAGTTGGCGAACAATGCCACGCAACTCGATACGCGACCGGGGATCAAGACCATTAGCGGGCTCATCAAGAATGAGCATCTGCGGTGAGTGCATCAACGCCCGGGCCAACCCCAACCGTTGTTTCTGCCCACGTGACAACACGTGTGCCGGCTGATCAGCGAACTCAACGAGGTGAACAAGATCAAGAAGCTCACTAGCCCGCAAAGCACGATGCTCCGCAGACAACCGGTAAGTGGCACCAGTCATCGTCAACGCTTCACGCGCCGTCAATGAATCCCACATCCCAAACTGATCAGGCATCCACCCAACACGTGAGCGCACCTGATAGTTCTGGGTAACAGGGTCAAAACCACACACCTTCATGGACCCTGATGTTGGGGTCAACAGACCTGCAAGCATCAGCATCAACGTGGTTTTACCTGAACCGTTGGGGCCAATAAGTGCGGTCACGCCGCCGCGTGGAACCGTAAACGAAGCGTCAGCCACCGCAACGAAAGAACCAAACACTCGGCTCAGTCGATCCGCGGATACTGAGAGATCACCATCTGACATAGCAATTAGCCTAGATGCCGCACAACGTCAGCGAATCAACCCACAGGATGAACTGATTGTGTCCGCCTCCCTCTGCGGTCGCGCCATTATGCGGTCTGGGGTACCGGTAGGGTGGAGCTGGCCTTTACTATGGGAGTCCAAACACTGACTGGTGGACGTTTAAATCGACGGGACCAGAGAGGGTAACGGAGCATATTGTGGCGTTAATAGTCCAAAAATACGGCGGGTCATCCGTCGCCGATGCTGAGAGCATCAAGCGGGTCGCGAAACGCGTCGCCGAAGCAAAAAGAGCTGGCAATGACGTTGTCGTTGTAGTTTCCGCTATGGGAGACACTACCGACGAACTCATCGACCTGGCCCAACAAGTCACCCCCATGCCGCCGCAACGAGAAATGGACATTCTGCTCACCGCAGGTGAACGTATCTCCATGTCGCTGCTGGCCATGGCAATCAACAATCTCGGTGTCAAAGCGAAATCTTTCACTGGCCAACAAGCAGGGGTCATCACCGACGCCGTATACGGGCGCGCCAGGATCGTTGACGTTGTGCCATCACGGGTACGCGAAACCCTCGACAAGGGAACAGTGGCGATTGTCGCCGGGTTCCAAGGCGTCAACCGCGACCAAAACGACGTGACCACACTGGGACGCGGCGGCTCAGACACCACCGCCGTTGCGCTCGCTGCAGGACTCAACGCAGATGTCTGCGAAATCTACACCGACGTGGACGGCGTATTCACCGCCGACCCGAGGATTGTTCCTCGAGCTCGCAAAGTAGACCGCATCACCTATGAGGAAATGCTTGAGATGGCTGCCTGTGGCGCCAAAGTTCTCATGCTGCGGTGCGTTGAGTTTGGGCGGCGCTACAGCGTTCCCATTCATGTCCGGTCCTCCTTCACGGGGCAAACCGGAACCCTTGTCACGAACATTCCTGTAGCGGAAGAGGCTCAAACTGTGGAAGCCCCCATCATCACCGGCGTTGCCCATGACCGTTCTGAAGCGAAAATCACGATCGTTGGGGTGCCTGACGTTCCTGGAACTGCAGCACGAATCTTCGAAGTGGTGGCACTGTCTGGAGCGAATATCGACATGATTGTGCAAAACGTTTCTGCCGCTGCAACAGGGTTGACTGATATTTCCTTCACTCTCCCTGAAGCTGATGGCCCAGCTGCACTGGCTGCTTTGCGCGCCGTCCAAGATGAGATTCGGTTCGCTTCACTGCAGTTTGATGACCAGATTGGCAAACTGTCCCTGATCGGTGCGGGCATGAAGTCCAGCCCTGGTGTCTCTGCGAAACTCTTTGCGGCACTACGTGACGCGGGCATCAACATTGAAATGATCTCTACCTCAGAAATCCGTATTTCTGTGGTGACCCGCCAAGACTCTCTCAACGACGCAGTGCGCGCCGTACACAGTGCTTTCGACCTTGACGGTGAGGGCGATGCTGTTGTCCACGCTGGTACCGGCCGCTAACTTTCTCTCGTGATGACCACTAAGGATCAGACCATGACTTTTACCGTCGCCGTTGTTGGCGCGACTGGCCAAGTTGGCCAAGTAATGCGTGACTTGCTTGAACAGCGCGAATTCCCCCTCGATGAGGTGCGGTTCTTCGCATCAGCCCGCTCTGCAGGCAAGACGTTGCCGTTCCGTGGGCAAGACATCGTTGTTGAAGACGTTGAAACCTCCGACCTTGCAGGTATCGATGTTGCCCTGTTCTCCGCTGGCGGGAGCGCATCGTTGGTGCACGCTCCACGCTTCGCTGAGGCAGGTGCACTGGTGATCGATAATTCGTCGGCTTGGCGGTTGGACCCAGATGTTCCGCTCATTGTCGCTGAGGTAAACCCCGAAGCTTTAGGTCAGGCACGCAAGGGCATTATTGCGAACCCAAACTGCACCACCATGGCAGCAATGCCTGTGCTGAAACCACTGCACGATGCTGCTGGGTTACAACGACTCATCGTGTCGACTTACCAGGCTGTGTCAGGTTCAGGGGTTGCGGGTGTCTCAGAACTCACTGAGCAAATTCAGGCTGGTGCGGCCCAAGACCTCACGTTGTTGGCACGTGATGGGAAGGCAGTGTCGTTGCCGGAACCCGTGAAGTACGTGCACCCTGTGGCGTTCAACGTTGTTGCTTTGGCCGGGTCGCTGGTTGACGATGGCTCCGCGGAGACCGATGAGGAGCAAAAACTCCGCAATGAGTCCCGCAAAATCCTTGGCTTACCTGATCTTGCTGTGTCTGGCACGTGTGTGCGGGTCCCTGTGTATTCAGGTCACTCGCTGGCGGTGAACGCCGAGTTCGCGTCCCCCATCACGCCGCAGGCTGCACGTGAACTGCTTGCCGACGCTCCTGGCGTGACTGTTGTGGAGGTGCCGAGCCCGCTCATGGCTGCAGGTCAAGACCCTAGTTTTGTGGGGCGAATCCGCCAAGATCAGTCTGTCCCTGACGGGCGTGGTCTCGCGTTGTTCATCTCCAACGACAATCTCCGCAAGGGCGCAGCGTTGAACGCGGTGCAGATCGCTGAGGTTATTGTCGCTAGCCGCCTGGCAACGGGGCAGAACCTCCTTGCTCAGCCAGCATCGAGTGGGGGCTGTGGCTGCGGCGGGTGTGGTTGCCGCTAGCACGCACGCTATGCCGTATGGCAAACGGCCCACTGGGAACTCCCAGTGGGCCGTTTGTGTAGCTTTCACAGCGCCTAACGCTGTGGCCGCGCGTTAGAACCGGAACATCTGCACTTGGGTGCGTAGCTGAGCTGCTGCTTCAGCGAGCTGTTCGATTGTTTGGTTGATGTTGGTGATGGCGCCGGTGGATTGATCCACGATGTTCGCCACCCCGGTGATGTTGTTGGCGATCTCTGCTGAGCCAGTTGCGGCTTCCGCAGCTGAGCGGCTCATCTCGTTTGTCGTTGCGGTTTGTTCTTCAACAGCTGAGGCGATGGTGAGCTGGTAGTTGTTGATCGTGCCAATGATCTCTGAGATTTGGGCGATGGCGTTGATCGCGTTGTGGGTGTCGTTTTGAATTGCTTCAACCCGGCGTGAGACGTCGTCTGCTGCGCGGGCTGATTCTCCGGCGAGGTCTTTGACTTCGGAGGCCACCACAGCGAACCCTTTACCGGCTTCTCCAGCGCGGGCTGCTTCGATGGTGGCGTTCAGGGCGAGCAGGTTCGTTTGTTCGGCAATGGACGTGATCGTTTTGATGACATCACCGATTTCCTTGGAGGAATCGCTGAGGCGGGAGATCGTGGCGTTGGTGTTTTCCGCGGTGTTTGCAGCTGTTTGGGCGACAGCAGTTGCCTCTTGAGCGTTTTGGGCGATCTCGCGGATAGAGGCGCTCATTTGTTCTGATCCAGCTGCAACGGTTTGCACGTTGCCCGATACTTGCTCGGCTGCTGTGGCGACCACACCTGCTTGGGCTGAGGTTTCTTGGCTTGATGCCGCAACCTCTGTGGAGGCGGCAGTCAAGGATTGAGCCATTTCTGCAGACGCGGCGGCGTTGTCTACGACAGCGGCGAGAACTGTGGCGAGTTCCCGTTGAGCTGTGGCCAAGGACGAGGCCATTTGGCCAATTTCATCATGTGAATCGACGGTGACGTTTTTGGTGAGGTCACCTGCGGCCAGAGCGGTGAGTCCTTCTTTGACGATGTCGACATTTCGCCGGATCCGGGAGGCAACAAATTGCCCAAGTCCCATTGCCAACGCGATGCCAATGATTGCCACGACCAGAAAGGTGATGGTGGACTGTTTCGCAGTTGCTAGTGCAGTTTCGCCTTCAACAATTGCGTATTGGGTGGCTTCGTCGCTGAGTGCGTCGAGGTGAGCCACCATGTCATTGGCAAGCGGAACAATCTTTTGCACACGTGTTAATTGAATGTTTGCAGTGTCTCCGGCGCGAACTGCTGGTAGCAAATCATCTTCTACCGCTGACCGGTACTGTGTGTAGGTGTCGTTGAAGGCTGCCAGTGGTTCGGGAAAGACCCCCATTTCTTCATAAAGACCAACGACTATCTGGTAGTGCGAGTCTGTTTCTGAGAACTCTTCTTCAACAACGCTGATGTAATCCTCTTGGCGTTGCCGGTCGTTTGTTGATGTCACGTTTGCAACGTTTACTCGCGCCGACCACACTGACTGCTTGAGTGTGTCCACTTCAGCGAGGTACTCGCTGACAATGGAGCTGATGACAACTGTGGAAGCGGAGAGCCGGGTGAACGCGGTGGCGCTTAGCACCGTAATAATGATTGCTACTGCTGAGGCAATGCTGATTGCCCCGAGAATTTTGCTGCGGATGCCGAGGCGGCCGATAAAACTTGGTCGTTTCCCCTCAGATCCGTAACTGTACGAGTTCACATCCTGTGACATAACAACCCTGACTTCCATGTAGAGCGTGGTGGCGGTTGAGCGCACGCACGTTAGGCGTTCTCATGGAGTTCATCGGTTAATGTGAGGAGAAGATGAGGGGGAATTCTCAGATTGTCTGACTTATGTCACAGGTGCTCAAGAGATAAGCCACCTGCGGTAGGGCGGTGAATCAGCGAGATAGTACAGGTTCTGGAGCGTGGTGGGTGTATTCGACAGTTTCTGATGTGCGCAAAGCGCGGTAGACGAAGTACGCGGCACCAGACAGTGCCATAAGGCCAAAGCCGACGAGTCCAGAAACGTCGGGGGCGGCGGTGCAGGCGGCGGTGCCAGCGGTCTGTGCACAGGAGTCTGTGGAACTGCCCATCGCGAAGAAGGCGAAGACTGTCACTGTGGAAAATGCTGCACCGAGCCAGGGCCAGTGAATGCGTTGGAGCATGGTATGCCTTTCTCAGGGTCAAATGCAGATTAACAGTGAAGAATCGTGGTGGTAATGGGGAGTATTTTCGGTGTAGTTCTCGCCATTGCGCCAGAGGCTGTCAGCCAGATCACGTCCACTTACCGGACAATCCGTCAGGTCCGCTAGTCCGCACGGGCGCTCGATGCTACCGTGGACCTATGACCGGACGTTGGTATTGGCACTTTATGCAGGCTCCTGGTGGGGCCATGCAGGTAACTGCCTGACCACATCCACCCGGAGCCAGCACAGGGCTAGGACACTCGCACACAGTGAGATGTCTTGGCCCTTCGTCATGTGACGACGCCGTGTTCCGGGTTTGTAATACCGGCGCGGGCCGGCTTCGGTGCATGACGCCACCACGTCAGCCCTACAGGAGCCCCACATCATGTCTGTTGATCAGAGTCTTTCTGCCCCGCACACCTCGAACCTGCGTATTCGTGCACTCGATCCGTTACCCTCCCCGCAGAGCATGCTTGATGCTCTTCCATTACCTGGGCGTAGCGCTGAACTTGTCGCACGCTCCCGGCATGACGTGCGAGCGGTCCTCAACGGTGACGATGACCGCCTCATGGTCATTGTTGGTCCGTGCTCAATTCACGACCCAGAAGCCGCATTTGACTACGCGGAACGGTTAGCCAAAATTGTTGCTGAAGTTGAAGAAGACCTAGTTGTCATCATGCGCGTCTACTTTGAAAAGCCACGCACTACCATCGGGTGGAAAGGGCTCATCAATGACCCTGGTATGGATGACAGTTTCGATGTTCAGCGCGGTTTGACGCTCGCCCGGGATGTCTTGCTCGGTGTGTTGGAACGCGGACTACCTGCAGCCACTGAGTTCCTTGAGCCAACATCCCCGCAATACATTGCTGACGCAGTGACCTGGGGCGCTATTGGAGCTCGAAACCCAGAAAGCCAAGTGCACCGCCAAATGGCATCGGGATTGTCCATGCCCATTGGTTTCAAAAACGCGACAGATGGCGATGTTCAAGCAGCTGTGGACGGTTGTATCACCGCCGCAGCGGAACACACTTTCTTTGGTGTGGATCCCGATGGCCGCGCCGCAGTTGTGGCGACCACAGGAAACCCTGACTGCCATGTCATTCTGCGCGGCGGGCGCTCCGGGCCAAACTACG
This sequence comes from Jonesia quinghaiensis DSM 15701, assembly GCF_000423205.1. Taxonomy (GTDB): domain Bacteria; phylum Actinomycetota; class Actinomycetes; order Actinomycetales; family Cellulomonadaceae; genus Jonesia; species Jonesia quinghaiensis. The sequence continues at coordinate 302,401 of NZ_AUHN01000009.1, read as the reverse complement.
ACGATGCATCGGTCGCGGAAGCTATCGCTGTGATTGACCAAGCTGGGCTCGCGCCACGGTTAGTTATCGATGCCTCGCATGGAAACTCTGGAAAGTCAGAAGTGCGTCAGGCGGAGGTTGTTCGAGAGATCGCGGACTCAGTTGCTCGCGGTTCGCAGGCGATTAGCGGCGTCATGATGGAAAGCTTCCTCAAGGCAGGTAACCAGAAGCCGGCACCTCACGGGTTGGAATACGGTTTGTCTGTGACGGACCGTTGCATTGACTGGGACACCACGGCTGACCTTTTGCATGAACTTGCCCGTGCCTCACGCGCACGCCGTTCCGCACGTAACCCAGAATAAGGGTTTCGTTCTACGCAGGAGGTCGCGCATCCCTCGCATCCGCGTGTGCCGCCCGCCTGCTAGCGCCCCTGCATCTCCTGTACACCCCCTCCTTATCCCTTCTCCCCACCCCCTTCTCCTGTACCTTCTCCCCACCCCCTTCACGCGATCCAAAGTGGGATTGTGCCCACTTTTGAAAGGGAAAGTGGGCACAATCCCACTTTCGTTGAGGGGGAGAGGCGGAGAGTGGGTGGAGGGGGAGGGGGACGATGCGCGTCGAGAGTGGGGGTGGACTTGCCGTGAGGGTGACCCGACGGCAGGCGTGCCCGTCGTAATCCGTCCGCCCCACCAGCACAGCCGCTAGCGTGACGTAAATTACGTCACATTGTCGTTTCGAAAATTGGTCACACCCTTGTTGAGCCCAAATGCTTAGGATAGGCTCACTTTGCTTGGTGACTGAGCGACGACTGGAGTGACGCAATGACTGTAACAATGCCACGGGAACGCACGGCATGCCCCGCATACCGCCCGTACCACGCAACCGTGCGCACAGTAACAATGCTCAGCCCACACTTCATCCGGGTAACCTTTGAATCCCCAGACTTCGACGTCTTCGGAACAGCGCGCCTCGACCAACGCGTCAAACTCCTCTTCCCCAACGCAGCCGGAGAACTCAACTCCCTGCTCCTCGGCGGAACAGAAGAAGACTTCCTCACCTGGTACCAAACCTGGCGGGCACTACCCGACGCCGAACGCTGCCCGATGCGCACCTACACCGTCCGCAGCATCGACCCCCAAGCCAACACCGTAGACGTTGACTTCGCCATCCACGGCGCAACCGGCCCAGGCAGCTCATGGGCACTGAACGCAAAACCAGGCGACTCCCTCGTCCTCGTCGGACCAGACGACCGCTCCATCGACTACCGCTCAGGCCTGGACTGGCGGCCAGGTAGCGCCTGCCGCTACCTCCTCGCAGGTGACGAAACAGCGCTCCCCGCCATCGCAGCGATCCTCGAAAGCCTGCCATTCGAAACCAAAGCAGACGTCTTCCTCGAAGTCCCCACCACCGAAGACCACCTGCCCCTCACCTCCCTCGCCGACGTCACCGTCACCTACGTCACCCGCGACGCCCAACCCCACGGTGAAGCACTCTGCGCAGCAGTCCACACCTGGGCGCAACGCAACAGCACACTACTGGCAGCAAACGCATCAGCAATCCCACAAGAACTACGTGACATAGACATCGACTCCGAGATGCTCTGGGAATCCCCAGAAGCCCTCGAAGGAAACTACTTCTACGCCTGGCTCGCAGGAGAATCCGCCGCAGTCAAAACAATGCGCCGCACACTCGTCCAACAACACGGCCTCGACCGCAAAAAAGTTGCCTTCATGGGCTACTGGCGCCAAGGAATGTCGGAACGCCAAGGATGACCCACCGTCCCTCACGGCGACGGTCACTGCTCGTAATCCTCCTCAGCATCAGCGTAGTCATTGCGATCTTCGCAAGCCTCGCCATTGGCGCCCGCGCCATTCCGATCCCTGACGTCATCGCCGCACTCACCAACTACGACCCATCAAACAACAACCACCTCGTTGTCGTGTCACAACGCCTACCCCGCACCCTCATCGCGATCCTCGCCGGTGTTGCGCTCGCAGTCGCTGGGACCCTCATGCAAGGGCTGACCCGTAACCCGCTCGCCGACCCAGGGTTGCTCGGACTCAACGGTGGGGCGTCCCTTGCCGTACTGATCTCCATCGTGGTCCTCGGCTGGTCCAACCCACACGTCTTCGTATGGGCAGCATTCGTAGGGTCCGGCCTCGCCGCTGTCCTGGTGTACAGCATCGCAGCCCGCGGCGGCACAGGCGCTAACCCCATCACGCTCGCACTCACCGGAGCAGCCCTCACCGCCGGCCTCACCAGCATCTCCATGTTCATCCTCACCACCGACCAACAAGCCCTCAACAACTTCAGGTTCTGGTCAGTCGGCTCACTCACCGGACGCGGCCTCGACACCGTCGCCGCAGTCCTGCCCATGCTCCTCGCCGGACTCATCCTGGCCATAGCAAGCACCTCACGGCTCAACGCCCTCGCCCTCGGCGACCAACTCGCCCAAGGGCTCGGATACTCGCTGACAACATCACGACTCATGATCATCGGCGCAACCGTTCTCCTCAGTGCCTCCGCAACAGCAATGGCCGGGCCCATTGTCTTCCTCGGACTTGTGGTCCCACACCTGCTCCGCAGCGCAAGCCACGGCGACTACCGGTGGCTCGTCGCACTAGCCGCCCCAGCAGGCGCAACCCTCCTCCTCGTCGCAGACACAGTAGGGCGCGTCATCGCGCTCCCCGGTGAGGTCGAAGCCGGATTCGTCGCCGCATTCATCGGCGCACCAATCATGATGTGGATCATCCAGGGAAAAAAATCGGTGAGCGTATGACCTCCATAGCGACCCTCCTACACGCTGCCCGCCGCCGCGCCATCACCGTCACAGCATTCCTTCTCGCAGCCGTCATTGCCGTAGCACTCATCACCGTGATGACCGGCAAATACCCCCTCAGCGTCCCCGAATTCTTCGGAGTCATCGCAGGCCAAGGCAACGCCCTCGACCAATACATCGTGTTCGGTGTGCGCCTGCCACGCCTCCTCCTCGGAGTGCTCGCTGGAGCTTCCTTAGGGCTCGCTGGGGCCTTATTTCAAAGCCTCCTGTTAAACCCACTAGCCAGTCCCGACCTATTGGGGATCAGCGGTGGTGCAGCAACGGCGGCCATCATTGCCACACTAATCTTGGGGTGGGCGGGACCGCTCGTCACCCTCGCAGCGTTTGGTGGCGCATTCCTTATCGCGGCGCTCATTATTGCGGCCAGTCGGTCAGGGACAGGCTCAGGGCATCGTCTCATTCTGACCGGCGTGGGCTTTGCGTTCCTCACCTCAGCTGTCATCGGTTTCATCATAAAAAGAGCCCAAATCAATGAAGCCCAAAGCGCACTGTTTTGGACGATCGGCAGCGTCGCGAACTCATCATGGACCAGCGTCACCCTCGTGGGAGTGACTCTGATTGTTGCTCTACCAGCTGTCATCTACGCTTCCCGAGTGCTTCCCATCATTCAGATGGGACCGGCATCAGCGGTGAGCCTTGGTGTGCACGATGCCCGGGCGCGGCGCATCCTCGTGGTGACCGCGGTCCTCCTGGCCTCTGGTGCGGTGGCCGTGGTTGGCCCCATCTCTTTCGTGGCGTTATGTGCCCCTGCAGTTGCCCGCCGAGCCATCGGTTATGGCACGGCGGCGCTGACAGCGTCCGCGTGTGCCGGGGCATTGATGCTCACTGCGTCTGATCTTGCCGCACAAAACCTCTTTGGTGGTGCCGTACCAACCGGTGTGATCACTGGGGCGATCGGTGCGCCCTACCTGTTGTGGCTCCTTGGGTCATCAACGAAAGGACACTCCCTATGACCACCGTGCCACCACCCGTTGAGCCGGGGCGCTCTGCCCCCGCGCCGACGCTGAGTGCCACCGGTCTCACCGTCGCCTACGATGCGCTCACGGTCATCGACTCCCTCGACGTCACCATCCCCCCAGGGCAGGTCACCGCAATAGTGGGGGCCAATGCGTGCGGAAAATCGACGCTCCTCAAAGCCCTCTCACGGCTTCACCAACCAGTGCGCGGAACAGTGCACTTGGATGGTCAAGACATCACCAGCATCGCCCGTAAACGCCTCGCCCAAGTGCTTGCCGTTCTGCCACAACAACCTACCGCCCCAGATGGAGTGACCGTCGCGGATCTGGTGTCTCGCGGCCGTCACCCTCACCGGTCCCTGTTTGGCCGGTGGAGCCCTGCAGACGAAGCCGCCGTGACCCAGGCGTTAGCCCTCACCGACACCACAGAGCTCGCCCACCGCCCACTATCCGAACTGTCAGGTGGGCAACGCCAACGCGTATGGATCGCTATGGTCCTCGCCCAAGACCCTCACGTCATGCTCCTCGACGAACCCACCACGTTCCTCGACCTGCACCACCAAATTGAGGTTCTTGACCTGCTCGCACACCTCAACACCACACGCGGCACCACCATTGTGATGGTGCTGCATGAACTCAACTTGGCAGCACGCTACGCAGACCACCTCATCGTGATGGCAGGTGGCCGCATTATCGCCCAAGGTGACCCGCAAACAACCCTGACCTCAAGCATCGTGAAACAAGCTTTTACGCTCGATGCGCTGGTCATCAAAGACCCCGTCACAGGAACCCCCCTGGTGGTACCTGAACGCCCGTCACATGGCACCACCCGCCACCGTGACACCACCCCTCACACGCCTGAGACTGCCAGCCAGCCAGGTGCTACACAGAAAGAACTCCCATGAAATCAATGACACGAGCCATTGCAGCCGCTGCTGCAGCCGCGCTTGCCCTGTCACTCGCAGCCTGCTCCACAGGCAGCGATGACAGCACGGAAAAAACCACCCCAGCGGCAGAAAACACCGCTTTCCCGGTGACTATCACCCATGCTTTCGGTGACACCGTCATCGACGAAGAACCACAAAAAGTTGTGACCTGGGGCTGGGGTGCAGCTGATGCAGTCCTCGCTCTTGGTGTGGTTCCCGCAGCGATCCCCGCCCAACCCTACGGCGGTGACGAAGAAGGAATCCTGCCATGGATCGGTGACAAACTCGCCGACATGGGCGCCGAAACCCCCGTCATCCTTACCGCTGGCGACGAAGCACCCATTGAAGAAATCGCAGCAGTGGAACCCGACGTCGTGATCGCCCCCTACTCAGGGTTGACGCAGGAAGAGTACGACCTGCTTTCCGCCTTCACAAAAGTTGTTGCCTACCCAGACCAGCCATGGGCCACCCCATGGCGTGACGTTGTCACCGTGACAGGGCAAGCACTTGGCAAAACAGCAGAAGCAGAACAAGTCCTCACCGACATTGACGAAACCATCGCCGCCAAAGCAACAGAACACCCCGAATTTGACGGGCTGTCCATCGCCCAAGTGTGGGACGTTGCCGGCACCTTGTACGTCTACCTGCCCGCTGACCCACGCGTAGAGTTCTCCGAAGACCTTGGTTTTGTGTCCGCTGAATCAGTGAATGAACTCGACACTGGGGAGTCCACGTTCTTCTTCACACTGTCCAACGAACTCCTTGACCAGCTCGAAGCCGACGTGCTCTTGGTATACGGAGACACCCAAGAAAACGTTGACGCCTTCCTTGACTCTGACGCTGCGAAACTCCTGCCACAAAAAGATGGCGGCATGATCGCTGAAGTTATTGGCGCCGCTGAAGTAGCTTCCGTGTCACCACCCACCGCACTGTCCCTCACGTGGGGTATTGACTCCTATGTCACCCAACTGTCTGAGGCTGTTGCTGCGGCCAAGTAACTGCACATAGCGCAAAGGGCGTCACGAGGGGAAACCCCTGGTGACGCCCTTTGTTGTGTGGTCGGGATAACAGGGGGTGAACCCGCGGCCCATTGTCTATTGTCCCCGGTCAGGGGGTTGAACGGTCTGGGTACCTCGAACCTACTTTTCGCCGCCAAACTAGCCTATATTCGCCATATGGAATGGTTGCTGGGACTTGGAGTTTGTGTTGTCGTCGTCGTGGGCGGTGTGGTGATTGTGCGTGCCCGCCAGGAGAAGTCGAAAGGCGAAGAAACCTACACCGTACCGGTCAGCACCGACCGGTACGAACCTCGTGACACCACCACCGTAGATATCCCTGCAGCAGATATCCCCGCTGCGGAGACCTCCGCAGCAGGCATTGAGGAACCAGTGGAGTCTGCTGTTCCCGCACCACCTATGCCACCGGTGCCGTCAGAGTTACCTGTGCAGTCAGAGTCTCCAGAGACAGCACACCCATCAGCAGAGACAGAGGTTGTCGCAGAGGCTGAGCCATTCGTAGAACCTGAACCTGAACCACTCGTGGAACCTGAACCTGAACGTGAGCCACTCGCAGAACTTGACGCTGACACCGGGGCTCACTCGGAACCAGAATCCGCTGAGGTGCCAGTGCTCATCAGTGAGCCAGAGCCTCAGCCGGAACCAGAATCTCAACCGGAGCCAGAGTCTCAGCTGGAGGATGACACGAACCGCGCATCACGCTTGTATGTGGACCTGCGGGATCATCCTGAACGACAGCTCCGAATCGTCGTTGAGGATGTAGCGCTCGCTAACCTAGATGACGCTGTGCAGCAGCCACAGTTTTACGTGTTGCGACTGGAGGGGGAAACCTCGGATAACTCACACGTGATTGCTGTGCTGACAGGGGACCGGAAAATTGGTGTCCTCGCGGAATCTGCGGCGAAACACTACGTACCACTGTTTGACCAACTCGACGCGGATGTTCTTGCGAAGACAACAGGAATGGAACACCAGAATGATCGAGTGTTCCTCCCACGTGTGCCCACGTTGCGGGCGCTCATCGCGGATGGGGTTACGTTGATTGACGAGTCCGCGTTGGGCCTGGGGTTGGACTCTTCCAAGGAGCGGGCGCAGGCAAGTGAAACTACTGCTCGCGAACTAGTCAGCGCTGGACAGTCCGCATAACTCAAGTGTGCGGGGCGCCCTCGTGTAAGGGGATGTCCGCCATATGCGAAAGGCATCTGAACTGTCACATGACGGTTCAGATGCCTTCGTTGTGTCGGGGTGACAGGATTTGAACCTGCGGCCCCGTGTTGTAAATAGCCAAAATCACGCTAGTACGCGCACGACTGCGATAGGTGGGTTTAGGCACTCTCAACTGGGTAAACGTTGAAATTGCTAGGCTCGACGATTGTCTTCGAATACTCATAGATGCCGTGGGCATGTGGTCCAAATGTGGTCCGGGTTGTGTACACGCGCACCATTAAGTAGCTCTCCCCTATATTGCTATCTGAAGGTAGATGCTAAATGAAGGGCGGGCTTAGATAGTGCTAACTGCTGCTGGGAGTACATGGGGTTCGCCTGACGGGATTGCTGCTATCGGTACGATGCTTGCGTTTTTGATCGCGGCCGTAGCGTTTGGTGTCGATGTTCGGCGTCGAAAATGGGCACAAGCGCGTCAGGTCTACTCGGTTATCGACTCGATGAAATGGTACCCACAAGGGCACACAATGGCGATGCGGGAACCGGGTGTGGTAGTTGCATGTGGTGACGTGAATCAACGCGTTTTCGTGGGAGTGGATGGAACAACGCGCGAAGTGATCGAACCGTTTGGTCAAATCATTTGTGACGTGCGAAATGGTTCGCAGAAACTCATTAGTCGAGTTTATGTGAGGGCCATACACGTAGATGTTGCTGCAGGGGTACCTGTCAACCCTTGGGACTTTCAAGTGCGAACTGGGCCGATAGAGCCTGGTGGGAACGCCAAGGTGTAACTCGACTGCCGAAACTTAATGCATCCGGGAGAGCCTGCGTTCACGCTGGAGGTGAAGTTTCGGGATTCTGGTGGCCGGTGGTGGGTGCGAACTGGGGACGACCCCGTGAGGCGGATCAAGAGGTCGGAGCGGCCGCCATCTTAGAGAACACCCCCAGATCGCCACAGTATGGGGGTTTGCTATGCGCGCGGTGACTAGTGCCGCGCCTGCCGTTAACTGTGAACGCAAGAATGATCTCGGTTGATGCTTTAATGTGCTTTGAACTCGGCAAACGATAGATTCGTCAAGTTCGTCGATTGCTTTCACGTGCTCATAGGTGCATTGAGTATGCGCTCCACGTGCGGTGCCGCTTTGGGTAGTGTGACATCGCGCAGATCTCTTGCCTTTAGACCTTGCGGCTTCTGTTCTGATGTCATGTGGACAGTCGATATCGAGTTAATTGCACCTTGGCTCGGATCGCTTGATAAAGGTTCACAAGCGCAGGTGATTGCAGCGATTGAGTTGCTCCAAGAACACGGCCCTCACCTAGGGCGTCCTATCGTGGACAGTGTTGCGCACTCAACCTATAAAAATATGAAGGAACTAAGACCAGGCTCTACTGGCCGATCTGAATTGAGAGTGCTATTTGCTTTCGACCCTCGTCGGTCGGCGATCATGCTCGTTGCAGGAGACAGAGCAGGGAACTGGTCTAGTTGGAACAAGAAGAACATCCCTGTGGCGGATGAGTTGTTGAACCGGCGTCTACGAACGCTAGAAGGAGAGTGATTGATGTGGCTATGTCTTTGAAAGACTTCGTGTCTGAACATCCCGTAGATCGAGCGCTCGTCGAGGAGCACAAGGAACGAATGCGAGGCGAGGTTCGCGCATATCGTTTGCGCGAGTTGCGAATAGAAGCGGGCCTTACACAAAAGCAACTTGCCGACCGCATCGGAGTAGGCCAGCGGCAAGTTTCAAAGATAGAGAACGGCGAGTTGGACAACACCAAATTTGGCACTATCCGAAGCTACTTAGCTGCTGTTGGTGGCACTGTCGCGGTTGAGTTTGTTCAGGGCGACACTCGTGTGCAGGTTGCTTAGGCGTTTTTGCTTGTAACGGTGAGCCATTTCGACGGGCGTTGGGCGTGTCCCTGATCATCATGTGGTCCACATGTGGACCAGCGTCAAATAACCACAACACACAAAAGGCATCTGAACTGTCACGTGACGGTTCAGATGCCTTCGTTGTGTCGGGGTGACAGGATTTGAACCTGCGGCCCCGTCGTCCCGAACGACGTGCGCTACCAAGCTGCGCTACACCCCGATGGCCTGAGCGGCCACGAAAAAAGAATACTCCTGTGCTGGCCAGAGGCGAAATCCACCCATTGTTTCCTGTCAAGGTGTCATGTCGCTGTGGGGTCGTTTTGTCCGTCGCTACTATGACTCATAGGGTTTGCACAGGAAAACGGTCCCTGCGGCAAAGAAAACCTTCAGCGGCGCTTGGTTGACTGCCGGTATGGCAACGACACATCGCTCCCTCCGCCCTGTTCAACGATGCTTGCGCGCCACGGTAGTGGCTGGCACTGCGCTTATCTCAGCGGGCGCCCTCACCGCCTGCAGCGCTCTGGGCTCACTCACCACAGAGGGCAATGACACTGCTACCGGGTTCTTCAGCCTCGATGCGGTCAACAGCATGTCTATCACCGTTGATGACGCCGACCTTCAAGGACTGCTTGACACGTATGACACCAGCAACGACAAAGAGTGGGCTACCGCAACAGTCACCATCAATGGTGAGACCTTTACAGATGTTGGGCTGCGGCTGAAAGGGAACTCAAGCCTCCGTAGCGTGAGCACTGAGGAAGGGTTGGAGAACCCGCAGGACCTGCCCTGGTTGATTCGTCTAGACAAATATGTTGACGGGCAAACCTATGGGGGGCGGTCAGATTTTGTTGTTCGCTCGAACAACACTGCTACCTCACTGAACGAGGCTGTTGCGTTAGAAGTTCTTTCCCTCGCTGATGTGCCCAGTGTGACCTCGGGGTTCAGCCGTGTTTCGGTGAATGGGGGCCAGGAAGCGTTGCGTCTTGTGGTGGACCTTCCTGATGACGATGCGTGGGTGACAGATTCTTTGATCGACACGGGAGTGCTTTATAAAGCCAATAGCGATGGTGACTACAGTTACCGGGGTGACAACGGCGAGGACTACACCGAAGCTTTTGACATCAAGTCGATCACCTCGGGTCTTTCAGAGCAGGACGGCTATTCTCCGCTTATCGAGTTTCTCGATGTGGTGAATAATTCCGATGATGACCAGTTCGCAACGCAACTAGCTGAGTACTTGGACGTAGAGGAATTCGCACGGTATTTAGCCGTGCAAGATCTCGTCGCTAATACCGATGACATCGACGGCCCGGGCAATAACTCGTACCTCTACTACAACGATGCCACCGGTCAGATGACGGTGGTGGCGTGGGACCAGAACCTTTCCTTTGGGGGCATGGGAATGGGCGGCTTTGGTGGAGGCAGGGGTGAGGGGGCAGATGGTTTGCGACCCGATGACGATACCGCTTTGCCTTCTCAGGAGGGTGGCACCAGGCCAGAGATGCCGGAAGGTTTCACGCCACCTGAAGGAGGCCTGGAGGATCTGCCTGAGGGAATGTCGCTGCCTGAAGGATTCACCCCTCCTGATGGTGAGAACATGCCAGAAGGCGGTGGCCTAGGTGGGGGACGTGGCGGCATGGGTAAAGAAAACGCGCTCGTCACACGGTTCTTAGAGAATGAGGACTTTAACGCGCTGTACACGGAAGCAACCGCAACGTTGCAGGCTGATATCTATGATTCTGGGGCCGCCCAAGAGTTCTTAAATGCTGCTACCGAGCTCCTCGCCAGCGAAGCCAGCGACCTCGTGACAGAGGACGACATCAGCACTGACTCCTCCGCGATTCAACGCTACTTCACTGCGGAGTCAGCAACGTCCACTCCTGGGACAACCCAGAATCAGGGAAATACGCGGCGCGAAGAAGAGAAAACCACCACCTGACTGGTGGTTGCTGCCCCCCTAAGTTAACGCTTTGAACGAGTTGCAAGCCAGTGGCGCCCTGCGAACAGTAGGGCGCCACAAGCTGTCACGATTACCCCACCAATCACTGATTCTTGGGGGAGGGTCGCCATGAGGGTGAGGCAACCGACTACACCGATGACAAAAAATATTCGTGGGTAGCGCTGGTGTTCGCCGTGTTGGCGCAGCGCAGAGAGGTTCGCGATGCTGTAGTACAGCAGGACGCCAAAAGCGGAGAAACCAATGGCTCCGCGAACATCTGACACAACAATGATGGCCGCTACCACTGCCATCGCGACGAGGTCAGCGACATAGGGAGTCCGAAAGCGTTCTCCCACGTTCGCTAGTGGGTGGGGCAGGTCGCCCTCACGGGCCATGGCCAATGCTGTCCGCCCAATACCTGTCATCAGTGCTAAGAGTGCGCCTAGTGACGCCAGCGCCGCACCAATACTCACAACAGGGACAGCCCACGAGGCGCCAGCGGTTGTCACCACCTCGGCAAGGGGCGCTGAGGAACGAGCCAGCACATCTGCCCCCAGTGTTCGCATCGACGCAGCAAGAAGTAGTCCATAAATCAACACCACACACCCCAGTGCCACAATGATGGCGCGCGGGATTGTGTAGGTGGGGCGTTTTACTTCTTCTCCGAGAGTGGCAAGGCGCGCGTACCCGGCGAAGGCAAAAAACAGCAACCCTGACGCTTGAAGGACATCCATGAATGACACATCGGTTAACTGGCTATCAACTGTTGTGGCTTGGGGTCCGAGTATGGACACAATGAGTACCCCCGCCAAGATGGCGAGAACTCCAAGAACAAGGATGCGTGTGGCGGTTGCGGTGCGTGTGATGCCGCGTATGTTGAGGGTCCCGACGCCTATCACTGCTGCGATACCGCCGTAGCGGTGGTCGAGTGTGGGGGTGGCGTAGTAGGCGAATGTCATGGCCATCGCGGCGCAGCTCGCTGATTTACCAACGAGGAAACCCCACCCGGCTAGGTAACCCCACAGAGGGCCTAGCTGGTGCCGCCCGTAGGTGTACGTACCACCAGATGTGGGGTACTGGGTGGCGAGTTGTGCTGAGGCGAGTGCGTTACATAGGGCGATGAAGGCTGCGATACCCAGTGCCAGATAAGTTAAGTTCCCTGCTACCGCTGTTGCTGGTCCGAATACCACGAACACCCCGGCTCCCAGCATTGACCCTAACCCGAGGAACACTGATGCGCTGAAACCAAGCTGGCGTTGCAGGTGCGGTGTGGTCACGATTTCCCTGAGGTGCGATGCGGCAACTTGTCGCCGTCATCATACGGGGTGTTGGTAGCGAAAAAACGTCAGGGATCAGAGTTCGGGGAAATAAGGAAAGCCCGGCACCTGAGTGCCGAGCTTTCTTCATCTGCCTAGAGCCGAAATGTTAAGCATCAGAACTCATCCTAGGGTGCAGTCGCCCTTCCTTAGTCTTGACTTGAAAGGGTGGTACAAACGCTCTGAGGGCGGTCATCAGGGCAATGATGGGTAATCCCACCAAGAAGGAGAGCCAAAAGTTCGCCACAAAGGCCTCTCGATCCGCTCCAAGCATCGGTAATGAGAGAACCGCAACGAGGGGGGCATCCAGGTGAAAAAGCCGGATGCAATCAACGAAACGTGTCCCCGAACGCGTGTGACAAGACCATGCCCTAACAGGGTGGCCACCGCCATGACAGCGATCACACGCAACATACCGACAAACTCCTCGAGGGAGCCGGTAAACAGTGACCCACCGGATATGGCGAGGAACACGGCTGTGAAGGCCACGGTGAGTGCTATCAGATGTCTGAGCATATCGGCTGCATACTCCCGCCATCCATGCAGGACACGGCGCGCGCCTTTAATCGGAGCGGTCACTTTGCCTCCCACCTTGACGTTTTTGGTGGCCGGAGCCACAACATGTCAACCGTCATTGCTACAGCGTAGCGCGAACGTTGAGTACAAGAGGTCGGGGAAACAAGAAAAGCCCGGCACCTGAGTGCCGAGCTTTTCTTTCAGTGTCGGGGTGACAGGATTTGAACCTGCGACCTTCCGCTCCCAAAGCGGACGCGCTACCAACCTGCGCCACACCCCGTTAGTTCGCCTTCCCGGCTAACCAACTGTACAAGCATACCCGATCGTTTCTGCGGTTCAGACCGCTGAACGCCAAATGTGATCAAGAGCGCAACAGGTCATGCTGTTGTTGCCGTGAGCGTGAGTAGTACAGCTTCTGGACGGCAGGCAACCCGCACAGGTGTGTAGGGCGACGTGCCTAAACCTGCGCACACGTGAAGCCACGCGGAATCTTGCCCGCCAGGCTGGTCAGGGCGAGCCCCAGGCCAACCGCTGACACCCTTTGCGCGAGCACGGTCAAGGTCGCAGTTCGTCACAAGAGCGCCAAAACCAGGGAGGCATAGCTGCCCCCCATGTGTGTGCCCGGCGATGATGGCATCACATTGGTCGCTGTGCATCGCATTCAACGTGCGTTGGTACGGTGCATGGGTGATCCCTAATCGCACGGTCCCGGAATCTTTGGGGGCAGGTGTGGGGTAGCGGTCGCGATTAATGTGCGGGTCATCAACACCAACAAACTCGATCTGCACATCGTTGATCTCTAGGTGCGCCCTGGTGTTAGTGAGGTCAAGCCACCCCCTGCTTGCCATGGCGCTGCCAAGTTGATCGGCGGGTAGCCGGTCAGCGGGGGGAACGTAACGTTTCGCAGGGTCGGAGAGTAAGTAGCGGGCCGGGTTCTTCATACGGGGTGCAAAATAATCATTCGAACCCATGACGAATACCCCGGGAATATCCATAAGCGGGTCAAGCGCGTCAAGGACCACAGGCATCGCATGGCGGTGGGCCATATTGTCCCCAGTGTCTATCACCAGGTCAGGTTCAAGTGACGCTAGTTGTTGAACCCAGCGTGTTTTGCGCGTTTGCCCTGGTGTCATGTGGAGATCAGAGATGTGCAGCACCCGCACAGGCTGGGAACCTGCAGGCAGGACAGGGAGTGTGAACCGGCGAACCGTGAACATCTCCGCTTCGATGCGAGCATAAGCGAGTACGGCAAGGCCAGCGGCACCCAGTGCAGCAACCCCCTGCATCACGGTGCGACCACGGTGCAGGGGGCGGTGAGATGTGGTCACTGTTAGTCGTCGTCTCCACTGTCGTCGCTGTTTCCACGACCGCCACCATCGGAGTTGTTGTTTCCGCTGTTGCCGCGGTCGCTGTTACCCGATGAGTTGTCGCCACCATTGTCATTCGACGAGTCAGAGGATGGCCGTTCGGTTACTACGGGGCGTTCCACCTGTCCAAGCATTGACGGTGAGATGGTGTTGAAGGTGGCGTTTGGTTCACCTTCGAGGGCTTCATCCATGTACTTCTTCCACATTGGAGCAGCCAATGTGGAGCCGTACACACGAGGAATGAAACGACCGTTGATGGTTACGTTCACCATTTTGATCTTCTGGTTGTCTGGGTTGCCCATCCAGATTGCTGTGGACAGATCAGGGGTGTAGCCAATGAACCAAGCACTACCGTTGTCGTTTGTTGTACCGGTTTTGCCAGCAGAGGGGCGACCGCCGGAGAGAGCAGACGCGGCAGCGCCTCCGCCAGGTTGCATGACCTTACCCAGTGCGTAGTTCATCGCGTTGGCTACGTCAGTGTTCAGTGTCTGACGGCAGTTTTTGCCTTCGATAGGTAGTTCCTCGCCGTTGGCGTCTGTCACTTTAGTGACTGCCATGGGGGCACAGTAGGTTCCCCCTGAGGCGAAGGTTGCGTATGCGGCAGACATATCAAGAGGGGAAGACTCCTGGATACCCAGAACCATGGATGGGAAGACTTTCACTTCACCGTTAGCGCTGGGGTGGGTGGGGCGGAAGCCAATGTCGTACGCGGTGTCAGCTACTGCACAGAGGTCCATTTCAGACATCATGTAAGCGAATGCGGTGTTGACTGATAGAGCAGTTGCTTGCTGGACGGAGATGCGTCCTGCTGCACGACCGTCAGCGTTGTTGGGGTGCCACGTGTCAGTACCCATGGCTACGCACGATGCCTTGAACTGGTTTGATACCCAGTTTTTGCGGTCTGCGTTGACGGATTCGCGCAAGGTGTGACCTTCTTTGAACCATTCTGCTAGGGCGAATGCTTTAAAGGTCGACCCAACTTGGAATCCGTTAGACCCGCCCATGTCAGAACCTGCGGAGTAGTTCACCGAAGTTGCAGTTTTTGATTTGGTGGCGTTCGGGACATACCTGCGGTTTTGGGCCATTGCAAGAATTTCACCGGTGCCTGGTTCAACGCTGGTGATGGCACTGGCGAATCCGTAAGCGTTGTCGCGAGGCATGCCGTCGCGAACAGTGCGGTAGGCAGCCTTTTGCTTCTTGGGATCCAGTGTGGTGATGATGTTGAGGCCACCGCGGTAGAGCTTGGCGGTGCGCTCGTCTTCGGTTTCGCCCAGTGCAGGGTCCTGAATGATGGATTTTGTGACGTAGTCACAGAAGAACCCGTTGTATCCCGCTCCTTCACAACCGTTGTGCAGTGGTTGAACGTCAAGTGTGTCTTCAAGCGGTGTGCCGATTGCTTCGTCGTATTCGTCTTGAGTGATGTAACCCTGTTGGTACATCAAGCCCAGTACGATGTTGCGGCGACGCTGCGATTCGTCAGGGTTGAGTGAGGGGTCCCATGTTGAGGGAAGCTGTGTAACACCAGCGATCGTTGCTGCTTCAACGACGGTGAGGTCTTTCGCGCTCTTGTCGAAGTAGTAGTTGGATGCGGTTTCAACTCCGTACACCTTGGAACCGAACTGCGCGAGGTTGAGGTAGTTCTCAAGGATTTCTTCCTTGGGCATCGTCTTCTCAAGGTTGATCGCGAGCTTCGCTTCACGGAGCTTACGGTCAATGGTTCCTTCGCGGGCCTCTTCCACGGCGAGGATGTCGCCCTCTTTGCTGGCCTTGTGGATGAGTACGTTCTTCACGTACTGCTGAGTCAGAGTTGATCCACCGGCTTGGCCACCTTGCGCGTTGGTGCGTGCTGCACGCAGGACACCTCGAACATCGACACCGCCGTGTGACCAGAAGCGTTGGTCTTCAGTGGCGATAACAGCGTTTTGCATGTGCTCGGAAATGTCGTCCAACGGCACAACGAGGCGGTACTCGGAGTAGTACGTTGCCAGGACAGTTTTCCCGTCACGCGCATAAATCTTTGATGCCTGTGACGGTTCGTCAATCTCAAGTTCTGTCGGGAGTTCATAGAACGTCTCCGCAGCTGTCTCGGTGGCAGTACTGGCCCCGGCAGCAAATGGAACTATCAGACCCGCTGTCAGCACCCCACCAATCACAGACAACCCAAGGAACATGGTGATGAGCCCAGCGACCTGGAAAGGATTCACGGGCTTAGTGTTCTTGATTGTGGATGAGGAGGAAAACGGTGTCTGTTCGGTGGATTGGTCGTCACGAGCAGAGTTCGGCATACGTATACCCTACGTGAATTGACAGGGTTGTAGTGGCTCGTTTCCGCGAAAGTATGTGCGGGTTTGGTAACAGCACAGTTAGGATCAGTGTATGGCTCAAAAGTGGGAATACGTGACCGTTCCGTTGATCATTCATGCAACAAAGCAGATCCTCGATAACTGGGGATCAGAAGGTTGGGAGCTTGTGCAGGTGGTGACCGGCCCAGATGGCAACGGGCTCGTTGCTTATATGAAGCGTCCTTTGGCAGATTCCTGATGGGGCGAGTGGAATCCCGGCTCGCTGATTTAGGAATTACCTTGCCTCAGGTTGCTGCACCAGTGGCATCCTATGTACCTGCTGTCCGTACTGGTTCGCAGGTGTGGACCTCCGGGCAACTGCCCTTCATTGAGGGGAAATTACCCCAGACCGGCAAGGTGGGTGACGGGGATGGGCTGGTCAGTCCTCACCACGCCACAGACCTCGCAAGGACTGCAGTGCTCAACGCAGTAGCGGCGCTGCAAGCACTTATCGGTGATCTCGATGCCGTTGAACGCGTCATCAAGGTTGTTGGGTTTGTGGCCAGCGCGCCAGATTTCACGGGTCAGCCTGGCGTCATCAACGGTGCAAGCACCGTGTTGTCAGAGATCTTTGGTGACCGCGGTATTCACGCACGCTCCGCCGTCGGCGTAGCTGTGCTTCCTCTCGATTCACCAGTTGAAGTTGAGATCATCGTGGAGTTGGCCGCCACCGCATAGGTGTGCTTTCCATCTAGACAAAGCAATGCCGTGACAACCACAAGGTTGTCACGGCATTGCTTTTACTCTTGTTGTTCTCCGCGCGTACTAGCGTGCGCGGCGTTCCAACCGGTCGATGTCCAGTAGGACAACGGCGCGGCCTTCGCGGCGCACCCAACCGCGGCCAGCAAAGTCAGCAAGCGCCTTGTTCACTGTTTCACGCGAAGCGCCAACCAACTGGGCGAGCTCTTCTTGGGTGAGGTCGTGGGCAACTCGCACTCCCTCATCAACCCGTTCGCCAAAGCGAGTGGAAAGGTCAAGGAGTGCCTTGGCAACGCGGCCTGGAACGTCTGAGAAGACGAGGTCAGCGAGGGCTTCGTTGGTACGGCGCAAGCGACGGGCAAGCGCAGTCAGCAAGTGGCTGGCGAGACCTGGGTTGTCTGCAATAGCGGCTACTAGTGCTGAGTGCTCAAGTTCGTACAACACTGAATCTGAGACAGCGCTAGCACCCAGGGAGCGTGGCCCTGGGTCAAAGAGTGAGAGTTCACCAAACATTTCGCTTGGGCCAAGGATCGCGAGGAGGTTCTCACGCCCATCACCTGAGGAGGAGCCAAGCTTAATCTTGCCCTCTTCGATGATGTAGAGGCGATCGCCGTTCTCCCCCTCGTCGAACAGTACTTCACCCCGGTTGAGTTCCACCTTGGTCATGGACGCGAGCAGGGCGCGCCGGTCGCTGTCCTCCATGGTGGCGAACAGGGGCGCAGAGAGGACGACGTTTTCGTTTTCCACGGGACACTTCCTTCACATGAGAAATTCGTTATTCCTCAAACAGTGTGCACTAGGCGTGCAGTTTCACGGTACCGCGTTTTGGCCAAACCGTCAGGTTGTGGCGCGCAGCCCAGCGATCATACCCGTTATACGCGACGTTATGCGCTTTGACGGGCGACAAGCTCGTCTGTGACGGCCATGAGAGCGGTTCGCACGTCCTTCTCATACGTGGTGAGTGCGAGTTCGCTCCGTTTGAGGTCGGGTAGGTCAGTGACAGAGTACAGGGTATGGGCGGTGAGAACCTGTGCGGACACGTCCTGAAGCTGGGAGTTCATCGTTGGTGAAATTGACAGAAACTCTTGGAGGTACCCGCCCAACTGAGGGGGCGGGGTCGCTTGAGCGATTGTTAAGTCAATTCTGGCGCGGATGAGCCGGCGCCAATGCGCGATAGTCGCGAGTTCTGTACGCAGGCGTCGTCGAGTTTCCTGAAGTTCAGTTTCAGAGAGTTCGACGTAGCTTTCCTGCGACTCGGCGTGAGGCATACTCGCTCCCGGTAGAGTGTGCTCTGCGGTGAATGTTGCGGCGGTGAGGCAGTAAAAACCTGAAGATTTCCGGCCGCATGCCCCTATGCCAATGAATACGTTGAGGATACCCCACATGAGGGGGAGAGTAGAGGAGTAGGTCGAACTGTGGTGGAAAGCGCTCAACCATCGCTGTCTTTGGTCCGCCGGGCGCGCCGCATACATCGTGAACTTGCAGTGATCCACCCAGACGCTCACTGTGAACTCAACTTTCGTTCACCCTATGAGTTGCTCGTTGCAACTGTGTTGTCGGCGCAGACCACTGATGTTCGAGTGAACTCTGTGACACCTGAACTTTTCGCACGTTTTCCTGATGCTTGGGCCCTTGCTCAGGCGACCGAGACGCAGGTAGAAGACATTATTCGACCTACCGGTTTTTTTCGCGCGAAAGCGCGGTCGTTGATTGGTATTGGTCAAGCATTGGTGGAGCATCACCAGGGTGAGGTGCCTGCCCGTTTGGAAGATCTTGTGGCGTTGCCTGGTGTTGGCCGTAAAACCGCCAACGTTGTGTTGGGTGATGCGTTTGGTGTCCCGGGAATCACCGTAGATACCCATGTGGGTCGTTTAGTGCGCAGGTGGCAATGGACAACGCAAGAGGACCCTGTTGCTGTTGAGCGGGAGATTGCTCAACTGTTCCCCCGCAAAGAGTGGACGATGTTGTCTCACCGCATCATTTTTCACGGCCGTAGGGTTTGCCATGCCCGTCGGCCGGCCTGTGGGGTGTGTCCGCTTACGGCGCTGTGCCCCTCTTCGCGCGTTGGGGAACAGGATCCACTACGTGCCGAAAAGCTGGTCAAAGGACCAGAAGAACTACTCGAACGACTTACCCAGCCAATCCACGAGTAGATCGTTCACCGTGTCCGGTGCTTCTTCAGTGAGGAAAAACCCGGCGTCGCTGATCATTTCAAAGCGTAAGTTCATGCATAACGCCATGGAGTCGGCGGCAATAACTTCCCTGCGTAACAAACCATCATGTGCACCATGCAATTGCAACGCCGGAACTGAAATCCCCGTACGGATCGCTTGAACGTACCTGCGCCCCAGAGGTGTCGGCATGCCACGTGCGTACCAACGTAATGGCTCTAAACTTCCGCGCGCAGCAAAGGGAATCCGTAACGCGTTGGCGTACACATCAACAATTTGGCCGGGAACAGGTTGATGGCCGAGGTGATCGAACACTAAGGACACAGTATTTGCTCGGGCGATACGTCGTTCACCTAAGGAGGGGATGCCCAACCCGGCGAGCCTGCTTACCGGGCGTTTGTGCAGCGAAGCGCGCAGAGAGGCGTGTAACCGGGCTGGGTGAGGGGCGCTCAGCGCTGCAACCCCACGGGTGACTGCTGGTTGTAGGGCAGGCATCGACCAGGCTGTTATTGCTCCTAGACCATGCCCAACGATGACTGCGTTGCGGGCGCCCAGCGACCTGATGACTCCGGCGACGTCCCGGGTGAGAGTGATTTGGTCGTATCCACTAGGCGGTTTGTCCGATGCGCCGGTTCCGCGCATGTCCATGGCGGCTACCCGGTACCCGGCCTCAGTGAGGGCGGGGATGACATGGCGCCACTGCCACCAAAACAGCGGGGTGGAGTGGAGAAGTACTACCAGGGGGCGGGTGCTTGCTTGCCCAGCGGTCACCACATGGAAGCGCCCGCCGTGAGCTGAGACGAACTCATGCTCCCACGGGCCCTCGATTAAAACATCGGAGTAATCGCGATTCACCCTGCTGAGTCTAGTGACCGTGTGCGGGTGATGCGTCAGCCCGCAGTCTGATTCTCCTGCGACTCTCGTCGCTCTTGTTCTTTTGCACGCCGGTCTTTTGGTGGATCAAACCGGTAGCCGACGTTACGGACAGTTCCGATGATCTGCTCGTATTCCACACCAAGTTTCGCGCGCAGGCGGCGCACGTGGACGTCAACTGTTCGAGTGCCTCCGTAGTAGTCGTAACCCCAAACCTCTTGGAGGAGTTGCGCACGGGTGAAAACTCGCCCTGGGTGCTGGACCAGGTACTTCAGGAGCTCAAATTCCTTGTACGTCAGGTCAAGGGGCACCCCGCGCAATCGTGCGGTGTAGCCCGATGCGTCAATGTATAGCTCACCTGAACTGAGTTCCTCAGGGTGACTAGCCGATTCGATGTGTGTGGCGCGTTCTCGAACAAGCCTCAGTCGCGCTTCGACTTCGGCAGGGCTCGCCGAGTCGAGCAAGAAATCATCTGCACCCCAATCAGCGGTAACAACCATCAGGCCACCTTCGGTGACCACGAGAATTACCGGGACATCGAGACCTGTGGCGTGCACCATGCGACACGTGGAGCGTGCTCCCACCAGATCTTTGCGCGCATCAATGAGGACTACGTCAGTCTCAGGTGCGTCAACAAGTGCCGATGCGTCCAGTGGTAGTGTGCGCACCTTGTGGGTAAGCAGCCCCAGTGCTGGTAGAACTTGCGCCGAGCCCCCAGAGGCTGTGGTCAGCAACAACAGTTCAGCGATGGGACTCACCTCCAACGATTGCGTCCAGTGATGGACCACGGCATGTGATCCAGTCGTCATTCCTGCGCCCTATTATTGCAGTTGGTGAGGTCAACGGGGTGGATCTGTCCGAAAACGCCGCAGACTAAGTTCGAGGGCTGCGCCAAGATCTGAAAGACTGGACCGCGTGAAACTCTCTACACGGGCCGTTTTGACGGCGGCAGCGGCAGCGGGGCTAGCAGCTGGGGCTTTCCTTGGTGAATTGCCCTTCATCGCTGCATTGGCGCTCATCGCATTCCTCTTCGCCTACGGGTGGAGGCCTCTGTTGCGCCTCCCATCGGGCGGTTCAACGCTCATTGTGGTGTTGAGTTCGCTCGGCGGCTTGGCAGTTGTGTGGGCAACGGAAGATGAACCGTGGCTCCGTTTCTTACCTCTTGTGCTGGCCATGGGCGTGCTGCTGGCGTTTATCGCAGAGATGCTGCGCCCCTACCCCCGGTTGCGTTTGGTGGATTCCCTTATTGGCACCGTTACCGGAATCGTGGTGGGCGTGTCGAGCGCGGCGTGGTTGGCAACCTACCGGCTTGAGGGCGGTGTGGAACTGGTGGTGGCATGCACCGTTGGTCTCGCTGTGGCATCAGCTGTCGCGGCCACTCCACTCGCTGGCTCCTTAGCGTTGCTGGCATCAGTTGGTGCAGCAACTGTTTCTGCTGCTGCTGTAGCCATTGTGATGCCTGAACTCACCTGGGTGTCCGGGGTGAGCATCGGGGTTTTAGCGGGGATTATCGTTGGAGCTTTGCAATTGTTGTTCGACAAACTACCGCAACTCAAAACGCGCCGGTCATCGTTCTCCGTTATTACCCTGCCCCTCGCTGTCACAGGGATGATGGGCTATGTGGTGGGACAAATTCTGATTTAGTTTCACACCGTTGGTCAGGCGTGGTGTGGTCGTAGCTAGTACACCAAAGCTTGCGCACCTGGCCGCATAATTTCCTCCACAAAAGCTGGCGCCCCTGCTATTCGCACACCGTCAAGGAGGTCTTCTTGGCGCAGATTGCGGCGCGCAGCGCACTGAGAGCACACCGTTACCGTGCCCTCCTGACGCAGGAGAGTCATGAGTTCCTCGAGGGGTACCGCATGCTCAAGGTTGAGTTGACGCACCCCGCCTGGGGTGGCTAACAGGGCAGAGTTCCCGGTCAACCACACCGACACCTCGACGCCTGCCGCAACCGCTGCTGCCGCGACGGTGAACGCTTGGTTCGTCAACTCCGGCGCATCAATGCCTTGCGTAGATTTCACAACGAGTGCACTCATCACTGCTCCCTTATTTTGGTGCCTGCAACACGCCCAGATTACCCCGCGCGCGAACACCTCCCAGGGGGCCGATGCACCCGCTAGACTGATCTCATGGACGTAGATATCAAGGTGCTCGAAGGTTTCTTCCTCGGCTTGCTCGTCGTTGTATCAATAACAATCGCGTGGTTTGCGGGCTACGTGGTGTACAAGCTCTTCAAGGGGCAGCGGTAACAGTGAGTTTTACGATCCCCGAAGGGCTAGCACCTGAGCTGTACCCGCTGGCATGGCTGGTAGGAACGTGGCGTGGAGAAGGAATTGTTGAATACCCAGGCATAGACGCCTCGGGATTCACCCAAACCGTGGTGTTTGATCACGACGGTGGCCCTTATCTGCGCTACGAATCCACCATTCACCTCACCCCAGGGCGTGCACCACAGGTTCCCGACCCGTTGAACCCACAATCCGCCGTCACTGATGATTCTGGGACTGACGCTGACGGCGAAAACGCTGCCACACAGATGCAGGACTCTGACGTGTTTTGGTCCACAGAAACCGGTTACTGGCGGATCGCCCCTGAACCACACCAAGGAGTACCCGAGGGCCAAATCTCCCTCGAAGTTCTCCTTGCGGATCCAGCTGGCCGGGTTTCTGTCTACCTCGGCGCATCAGGGGACGGCAAAGTGCAACTAGTGTCAGACCTCATTGCAAGAACAGGCACAGCCCCTGAGGTCAGCGCATCACAACGCATGTATGGCAACGTCAACGGGCAACTCATGTGGGTGCATTCACTGGCCGCCTTTGGGCACCCGTTGCAAACATACGCCTCGGCAACCCTTACCCGGCAGGAACAGTGACCACACAAAGCACCACCCCCGCATCGCCCACCCCACACTTCACCAGCCCACTACTACAACGCCACGGAGCTGTTGCAGCCACCGGAGCCGATGCTGGTATTGCTTGGCACTACGGGGACCCCACCGCTGAACAACGGGCACTCGCACGTGGCCAAGCGGTCGTTGACCAGTCACACCTGCACATCATCACAGTCAGCGGACCCGACCGCCTGACCTGGCTGCACTCCATCACCTCCCAACACCTCAGTGCGCTGCCACCGCGTACCTCCACCGAACTGCTCGTCATGTCCCCTCAAGGGCACCTCGAACACGCCGCTGCGGTCATCGACGATGGCACCACAACCTGGCTCATCACCGAAGCCGCCACCGCACAAGGCCTCACCACCTGGCTAAACCGCATGAAATTCGCCATGCGAGTCGACATCGCCGACGTCACTGACCAATGGGCGGCACTCGGCGAACCACGAGACGCCGAAGCCACAGCAGACGAACCAGTAACTTGGCGAGACCCATGGCCCAACGTCCTTGACGGGGGCACCCGCTACGGTCCTGACATAAGCGAACACCCCGGCGCTGAACGCCCATGGCGACTCGTCATTGTGCCTCGCACAGAGCTCGCCTTTGAGGTCACTCAACGCGAAAATTCCGGCTGGACACTTGCTGGAACCTGGGCTGCGGAAGCCGCACGAGTCGCTGCCTGGCGCCCCCGGTTCTCCGCTGAAGTTGACCACCGCTCCATCCCTCACGAACTCGACTGGCTACGCACCGCCGTACACCTCAACAAAGGGTGCTACCGCGGCCAAGAAACCATTGCCCGGGTCCACAACCTCGGCCGCCCACCACGCAGACTCGTCATGCTCCACCTCGACGGATCCGGTCACCTCCTGCCTGAGCCCGGCGCAACAGTGCACAACGGCGACCGCGAAATTGGTCACATCACCTCAATGGCTCGCCACCACGAACTAGGACCGGTGGCGCTCGCTGTTATTAAACGGTCTACACCGGAAGAAGACACCCTGACGGTGGCTTGTGATGGCGGAGATGTCGCTGCCGCCCAAGACGTCATCGTTCCGGGTCACGGGCAGGCCGCAAGCCGTCCAGCGCAGCGCGGACCAACATCTCGACTTGCCCGCGGCGCGGTCAATCTCACCGGTCCGGGCCGCCCCTCTTAACCCACAACGAGCAGCTCTCTTTCTGCACGAAGACCCCCACCGTAGGTCCTTGCCCCGCACTGACCTGACACATCACGAAAGCCGACGACAGTGCCACTGACTCGGGGCCAAGCCCTCGTAGACCGATTACGTTTGTGGATGCGACGCGGCTGGGCTCGAGTGAGCAGGGCGGCTTGGCCAACTGCGACCACTGCGATTGCGTGCGGGTTGTCCTACTGGGTGGGACAACACATCGTTGGGCACCCCTACCCGTTTTTCGCCCCCGTCGCAGCCTGGGCGTCACTGGGCTACACCTCAGATCGATCGGTTCGTAAGGTCGCAGAAACTGGCATCGGTGTGTCTATCGGTGTGTGGTTGGGTGACCTTTTTGGGCACACCTTCGGATCAGGACCGTGGCAGGTAGCGGTCATTGTATTTATTGCGGTACTTGTTGCCCGCTTTGTGGGTTCCGGAGCACCGCTTGCTACCCATGCTGGAACTCAAGCAGTGGTGCTGGTGGGGCTACCCATCGGTGTGCTTAGTCCGGCGTTGGGTGGAGGGTTTGGCCGGTGGTCTGACGCGCTTATTGGCGCTGCTGTCGCCACACTTATTGCAGCGATTATCCCCAACAATCCGACGCGTCGGACGCGTTCTGCTGCCCACCATGCCACCCGTGAATTGGCTGAAACACTGACATTGATATCAACGGCGCTTGCCAGTGGCAACGAAAACGATCACGACACAGCAATGACTCGGGCCCGCTCAACTCAGGCAAGTTTGGATGACTGGTCGTCGGTGTGCACGGCAGCACTGAATGCCACAAAAATTAACGCCTCCGCCCGAACCTACCGGAGGCACATCGTTGAACTGGATAAACAGCGGGTACTCATTGATCGAGCAATTCGGTCCACCCGAGTTATCGCTCGGCGTGCAAAAGCAACCACCCCAAGCGAGGGCAGTGAGCAGGTTGCGGACTTGCTGCTTCAGACCGCGCATGCAACCAGAGCGTTGGCTGATGCGATGGCATTGGGTAAGGACCCTGCTGTCGCTCGCGAGTATTTACGTGACGCAGCACACCTTGCGGCACCGGGCTTGTTGGGTGAGAAGGAATGGCAAGCACAGGCGCTCATTTTAGTGTTGCGCTCGGCCATCGTAGACTTGCTGGAAGCAGCAGGTGCCAGTGAGCAAGAAGCACGCGACGCCCTCGCTGCGATCTCCTGACCCGCCATTACCCGAGGTGACCTCCATGTTCGCGTTCATCCAACATGCCATCATGTTCATCCTCACGACCGCATGCTTCGCGATTGAAGTGTGGGCGTTGGTTGACGCCTCACGTCGCCCCGCTCGTGCATTTACCGCTGAGGGCAAACGCACAAAGAAGTTCTGGTTGATCCTTCTTGGTGCCTCGACACTTGTTGGATTCCTGGGGCTCGAACCCCCACTGGGCGCCGGCTATCTCGGACTCATGGCGCTCTTCATTGCGATCCCTGCGTTTATTTATTTCGCCGATGTTCGCCCAGCGTTAAAGCCCTATGGTTCTGGGAATTCTCCACGAGGCAACACTGGGACGTGGTGACATGCGCGCAATTTTGCAGCGCGCATCGCGAGCTAGTGTGACTGTTGACGGGCAGATTGTTGCCTCGTTTGACCGGCAAGGGATTGTGGCTCTGGTGGGGGTCACCCATGATGACACCGTTGAGCATGCTGAGAAACTAGCGCGAAAAATTGCGGATCTTCGCATTTTGGATGATGAGTTGTCTGCTGTGGATGCACAAGCGCCCATCATTGTTGTGAGTCAGTTCACGCTCTACGCTGACGTGCGCAAAGGCCGCCGCCCAAGTTGGAACAACGCGGCGCCGGCTTCAGTTGCAGCGCCACGTGTCGATGACGTGGTTGACAGGCTTCGTGAACGGGGCCTTGAAGTGGGTACCGGGGTGTTCGGGGCTCACATGGACGTCGAACTCATCAATGATGGCCCTGTGACCATCATTGTTGAGGCATGACACGGTAGGAGTGACCACCCGTGGACAAAGGAGAGCAGATGACCAAGGACACCAAGCCCCTGACTATTGGCCTGGTCATTGACGATTCTCTGGACAGGCCTGATGGTGTGCAGCAGCATGTTTTGACGCTGGGCCGTTGGCTCACCGGCAAGGGGCATACTGTGCACTATTTGACCTCAACCACCCAACGGTCAGACCTGCCGCGCATCCATTCGTTGGCTCGCAACCTTCCTATGACGTTTAACGGAAACCGGTTGGGCATTCCTATTGCGGCGGACCGCAAAGCAATCGCACAACTTTTTCGGGACGTTACCTTCGATGTTCTGCACATCAATATGCCGTACAGCCCGCTGTTAGCTGGCAAAATCATTGCTGCGGCTCCGCCCTCCACAACCATTGTTGGAACGTTCCACATTATGCCGTGGAACACGTTGACCTCAGTGGGGACACACCTTCTTGGGGCGATTCAACGTCGGCAGCTGGGGCGGTTCCGTCAGGTCATTGCCGTGTCGACCCCGGCGGCGGAGTTTGCTGCCAAAGCCCTGCGCGTCGACCCCATCGTGATTGGGAACCCTGTGCGGGTGCTTGGTTTCAGCCAAGCGCGCGATGCGGAACTAGCCCTGCGTGATGAGCAGCCAGAGGGCCAGCCCGTGAAGATCTTCTTCCTTGGACGACTCGTTGAGCGTAAAGGAATACTCGAACTCCTCGCGGCTGCTGCGCGCCTCCGTGAACTCACGACAACACCGTTTGAACTCGTTGTTGGCGGCAAAGGCCCCCTCCAAGACACCTGTCTGCGCTACGTGGCTGAAACCAACCTTGATGACATCACCACGTTCTTGGGGTATGTCGCTGAGGATGACAAAGCCGAACTTCTCGCAGCGGCTGACATCGTGGCGTTGCCCTCCACAGGGGGCGAAAGTTTTGGAATTTCTGTCGTTGAAGCGCTCGCTGCGTGCCGCGGCGCGGTGATCGCTGGGGACAACGCAGGGTACCGAACTGTCATGGAAGGACTGGAA
The DNA here is from genome assembly GCF_000423205.1 of Jonesia quinghaiensis DSM 15701. Lineage (GTDB taxonomy): Bacteria > Actinomycetota > Actinomycetes > Actinomycetales > Cellulomonadaceae > Jonesia > Jonesia quinghaiensis. The sequence continues at coordinate 275,383 of NZ_AUHN01000009.1, read as the reverse complement.
AACCAACTCATTGACGCCACTAACACAGAGGCGTTCGCTCAGCTCCTTCAAGGTTTTGTTGAAGACCCGCAGCGGCGCGATGACGCCAGCGCGAAACAGGTTGAGACCGCCCAACGTTTTGACGTGGACTACATAGGGCGCAGAGTGATTGAGATATACGGTTCGTAACACCTTTCACGCCGCTGGCGAACATGGGCATATCTGAGCGACCAAGAGGGGTTCAAACCACTACAGTCGTACATAAGCCCGCCTAGTCATGCACCGCCTAGGCAGCACTCGTGAGGAGCGCACCATGTTTGAAAGATTCACGGATAGAGCACGACGTGTCGTCGTCCTCGCCCAAGAAGAGGCGAGAATGCTCAACCACAACTACATCGGGACTGAGCACATTCTGCTCGGACTCATCCATGAGGGTGAGGGCGTCGCAGCAAAGGCGCTCGAGTCCCTTGGCATCTCGTTGGACGCCGTGCGCTCCCAAGTCACCGAGATTATCGGTGAAGGGCAGCAAGCTCCGAGCGGCCACATCCCCTTCACCCCACGCGCGAAGAAGGTTCTTGAACTTTCCTTGCGTGAGGCGTTGCAGTTGGGCCACAACTACATCGGGACTGAGCACATTCTCCTTGGCCTCATCCGTGAGGGCGAGGGTGTAGCAGCTCAGGTTCTCACCAAGTTGGGAGCTGACCTCAACCGGGTGCGCCAGCAGGTCATCCAGTTGCTTTCTGGCTACCAAGGTAAAGAACCAGCAGGCGTTGGCGCTCCTAATGAGCCCACACCTGCAGGGTCAGCAGTCCTTGACCAGTTTGGCCGCAACCTCACCCAGGCAGCACGTGAGGGAAAGCTTGACCCAGTTATTGGCCGTAGTAAAGAAATTGAGCGCGTGATGCAGGTTTTGTCACGCCGCACAAAAAACAACCCCATCCTCATCGGTGAGCCCGGTGTTGGTAAAACTGCCGTGGTTGAGGGCCTCGCCCAAGACATCATTGCCGGGGATGTACCAGAAACCCTCAAAGACAAGCAGCTGTACACCCTGGACCTTGGGGCTCTTGTTGCCGGGTCACGCTACCGTGGTGACTTCGAAGAGCGACTGAAAAAGGTCCTCAAGGAAATCCGCACCCGTGGTGACATCATCTTGTTCATTGATGAAATCCACACCCTAGTCGGGGCAGGTGCAGCCGAGGGTGCAATCGACGCTGCGTCGATCTTGAAGCCAATGCTTGCTCGTGGTGAACTGCAAACAGTGGGTGCTACCACTCTTGATGAGTACCGCAAGCACATCGAAAAAGACCCAGCCTTGGAACGCCGTTTCCAGCCTATTCAGGTTGCTGAGCCAAGCCTTGCGCACGCCATTGAGATTCTTAAGGGGTTGCGTGACCGCTACGAGGCGCACCACCGGGTCTCCATTACCGATGATGCACTTATTGCGGCAGCGACACTGGCTGACCGGTACATCAACGACCGTTACCTGCCTGACAAAGCAATCGACCTGGTTGACGAAGCAGGTGCGCGTTTGCGTATCCGGCGGATGACTGCGCCACCAGAGTTGCGTGAACTTGACGAGCGCATCGCTGAAGCACGCCGCGAGAAGGAATCTGCGATCGATGAGCAGGACTTCGAAAAAGCTGCGTCACTGCGCGACAAAGAGAAGAACCTGATTCAGGAACGTCAAGACAAAGAGAAAGCCTGGAAGAACGGCGATCTCGACACTGTCTCTGAGGTAGATGAAGACCTCATTGCTGAAGTGTTGGCAATGTCGACCGGTATCCCAGTGACCCGTCTCAACGCAGAGGAATCCCAGCGGATCCTCAACATGGAAGGCGAACTGCACAAGCGTGTTGTTGGTCAAAACCGTGCGATCAAGGCTCTTTCGCAAGCGATTCGCCGTACCCGCGCTGGGTTGAAAGACCCCAAGCGTCCAGGTGGGTCGTTTATCTTCGCTGGTCCAACTGGTGTTGGTAAAACCGAGTTGGCTAAGGCGTTGGCAGAGTACCTGTTCGACGACGAAGACGCACTGATCCAGCTCGACATGTCTGAGTTTGGTGAAAAGCACACCGCCTCACGTCTGTTCGGTTCCCCTCCAGGGTATGTCGGGTATGACGAGGGTGGACAGCTCACTGAGAAGGTGCGCCGTAAGCCATTCTCTGTCGTGTTGTTTGACGAGGTGGAAAAGGCACACGCTGACATCTTCAACTCGCTGTTGCAGATCCTTGAAGAAGGTCGCCTTACCGACTCCCAAGGTCGAGTGGTTGACTTCAAGAACACTGTCATCATCATGACCACTAACCTCGGTTCAAAGGATGTTGCCAAGGGCGTTCAAGTTGGGTTCAACCTCAACAATGACGCAACAACAACCTACGAACGCATGAAGTCGAAGGTCAACGAAGAACTCAAGCAGCACTTCCGCCCAGAGTTCCTCAACCGTGTTGATGACGTCATCGTCTTCCCACAGTTGTCCCGCGAAGAAATCCTCAAGATTGTGGATCTCATGGTTGCCAAGCTCGACAAGCGACTTGCCGATAAGGCAATGAGCATTGAGCTGACACCAGCTGCGAAGCTCCTTCTCGCAGACAAGGGTTACGACCCAGTCCTAGGTGCCCGACCACTGCGTCGTGCCATCCAGCGTGAGATCGAGGACGTCCTGTCAGAGAAGCTACTCTTCGGTGAGTTCAACGCAGGTGACGTCATCCTCGTTGACGCTGAAGGGGAAGGCCTCTTGGGTGAGTTCACGTTCAGCTCGGAACCTAAGTCTGGTCGCGGAACCGTTGCTGTTGCTGTAAACAGCGACGGAAGCGTTGATGTTGATGAGTTGCCAGCGGTTGACTGATCACCGGTAAGACACACAAAGGCTCGGTCCACGCACTGCGTGGACCGAGCCTTTGTTATTGCCTGCTGCTAGCAGGCAATAACTCGTGAAAGTGTTAGTAGATGGCGGCGGATACTACTCAGCTGCCATCACGTGTCCATCTTCGCGCCGCCGTGTGACGTGGTGGGCAAGGAATGCCAGAACAGCCACGGTTGCGCTGACTAGGGCTACAGCCAGGGACGCTAACACGGCATCGTCAAGAACAAGGGGTAGCGCAGCTTCTACGACGTTTTGTGGCGCTCGAATGGCGTTGAGCTGTTCAGCGACTGCTGGGAGCCCCCACACCAGTACGCCCCACAGCACTGCACCAACGATGGCTACACAGGTGGCGGTGATACCTAACGCCCGCAATCGCCACCGCGCTAAGAGGGTGCCGCCGATGACCAGCAGGAAGGCCACAAAGGGCAACCACGCGCCGCTCCACGACAGCAGTGAATAACTGGTTTCTAGGTCAGCAACGCTGCCAATGTCGGCAACGGGAATGACGTAGTCAACCTCGGGAATGTATGGTGCAACCGCAATGTCACGTTCTTCGAGGTAGGTGCGTAGTGACGCGACGAGCGCCCCGCCGTCAACATTGAGAATCCCATCATCGGTGACCGTGAGCCCGGCATCTTGCCGCCCACTTGCTATCGCGATGACGTGGCGGTGAGACAACGAGAGAGAATTCGACCAGGCAGTGGCAAAGGTTTCTGATGCCACAAACTCACCCACATATTCCTCAACGATCTCGGTGAGCTGCGCCGTTGCCCGGTTTTGTGCGAGCGCGCGCAGTGCTGCGGTGAGCCCGTCATTGTCGCCACTTGGGAGGTTAAGTTCGTTCGTTTGCTCAGCGATTGTGTCGATCACAACGGTTGAGATCTCAGTGGTCAGGTATTCCTGAACGGCTGGTTCTTCGGCGAGGGGTGTCAGCGTGGTGGTGAACTCTGCGGTGTCGAGGAGGTGGGTGGAGCCCCAGGCACTCATGAGGCTTAGAGGGGTCGCTATCACTGCCAGGGTGAGGAGGAGCGCGCTGAATAGTGATCGGATCATGGGCGTTCCTCGATGCGTGGTGGCCGGTGGCGTGCCACCTGAGAAGGGGGGGCACTGGTCACCATTGTTCACCGGTTCAGGTGCTTTCGCCCGGCGACACGAGGTTTAGGACAAATCGGCGACTCGTTGCACGGCTTGGTTGATGCTCACTGGTGTGCATCCTTGTTCTATCCAGGCTGCGACTTGGCCTGGTTCATCGCGCATGAGCCCTAACCCGCGTCGCACGAGCGTGAGTGGGGGTTTGCGGGATTCTGCGAGGTCGCGCATCAGTCGGAAAAAGAATGTTTGCAGGCGTGGGCGTTTGATGCACAGTGCGTCTGCGAGTATTCCGGCTTGCCGGGCGTCCTCGATGAGTTGCGCCGCGAAGATTCCTTCGGCAATGAATAGCGGTGCGCCGGTGATGTCGGCGTGTGCCATTCCGGTGCGCCGTGAGGTGGAGATGTCGTAGATCGGGATGTCGCATCGTCCGGTGGTGACTAGGCTGCTGAGCGCGGCGAATGCTTCCGCGCTGTTCCATGATGCTGGTGAGTCCCAGTCCACGATCCCGAACCTGCGTGGCATGTCGGGGTGGTCGTGGTCGTGGTAGAAGTCATCAAGGTTGATGGAGGGGAGCCCGAGCCGTTCTGCGAGGCGTGATTTTCCTGAGCCTGATGGGCCGGTGAGGAGGAGCACCTTCGTCGTGCTGGTTGGTGGCCCTGCGGGGGCGTGTGAGGTGGCGGGCGCAGTGGCGGCGGCTTGCATGTCAGACTCCGAAGGCATGGGTGCCATTCTCTCACCTTAGGGCCCTAGATCTGTATTGCTGAGACCAGGTTCTCACCTGTGCCGCGCACATTGCCTATGGGGTGTGTGGCGTGCCGGGGGAGGGGTGGGGTTGTGCGTGCTCTTCGTGGTGTTCGATGTGGGCGAGGGCCACGTCAAGGAGGTGGCGGATGTGATCGTCGGCTAGTTCGTAGTGGATTTCTCGCCCGTGCCGGTGGGCGGTGACGACGTGGTGAGCTTTGAGAAGCCGTAGGGAGTGAGATACGGCTGATTGGCTGTGTCCGATGAGGTCACTGAGGTCGCTGACTCGGGTTGGCCCGTTAAGGAGGGCAGACACGATTCGAATGCGCCCTGGGTCGCTGAGGATGCTGAAGGTGTCGGCGAGGTGCTCTGCAGTGTGTGGAGTGATGATGCGTGGGCTGCTGGAGGTCACGGTGTCCTTCAAAGCGTTGACGGGCTTAGGGGTGGGCGGTTGTGCCTGTTGTGCACACCTGGCTGCGTGGTTCGCATTGGATTGTAGCGTGGGGAATGTTGTGGTCGCTGGCAAAGAGGCGAAGCGCTGCGGTCAGTATGCGCTGGTGGTTGGTGGGGTCGTCGATGATCAGGTGAGCGCTCGCTGCGTGGGTGTCGGTGGTGATGCTCCAGACGTGTAGGTCATGAACGTCGATGACGCCGGGGATGGTGAGTAGGTCCCTGCGCAGCTGTGTGAGGTTGGTTTCTGGTGGCGCTGATTCCAGCAGGATGCGCAGTGCGGTGCGGGCGAGGGCCCAGGTGCGGGGAATGATGAACACGGCGATGCCCAGGGCAACGGCGGTGTCGATCCACACCCAGCCGGTGGTGGCAACGAGCATGGCCCCGACTATCACTGCGAGGGAACCGATGAGGTCGGCGAGGACTTCGAGCCTAGCGCCGGTGAGGTTGAGGTTGGTCTTGGAGCCGCTTGCGAGGAGCCGCCACACGATGATGTTGACTGCTAGCCCGGCGCTCGCTGTGATGAGGAGGGGTGTGGTGGCGAGGGTATGTTGCGCGCCGATGCGGGAGAACGCTTCGTAGAGCACGTACCCGGCAACCCCGGTGAGGAGGGCGGCGTGGGCTAGGGCGGTGAGGACTTCGAGGCGGTGTGAGCCGTAGGTGCGCCGTGTGCTGGGTGTGCGTTGAATGGCTGTGACGGCGAGCAGGGCTAGGAGTAGGCCGATGCTGTCTGTTCCCATGTGGGCGGCGTCGGCGATAAGGGCTAGGGATCCGGTGAGGTGCCCTGCGATGAGCTCGACCACCATGAAGGTGAGGGTGAGGCAGAGCGCTATGGTCAGGATGCGTTGGTGATGGCGGGCTTCGTTGGGTTCTGTGGGGTGGGGGATGTGGTGTGAGTGGTTGTGTCCCATGGTGCCTCGTCTCGAGAATATGAAAGCATGAACATTCTTTCATATATTAGCGGGTGAGAAAAGTGACACAATGACAATGTGGTCAGACCACAGCGTGCAATGGCGAAATCTCAGGGATAGCATGAGGGCATGCAGACCTACGAGACCGTCCTAATGCGCATCGAGAGCGGTCTAGCGCAGGGCAGATGGGAACTAGGCGACCACCTCCCCTCAGAGCGATCCCTCGCTGAAGAATTCGCTGTATCCCGAGCGTCCATCCGCGAAGCGCTCCGAGTCCTCGAAGCCATGGGAATCATTACCCGAGGCACCGGATCGGGGCCAGAAGCAGGCGCCGTCCTCGTCGACCGACCAGCCGCCGGCCTCGGCGCAGCCATCAAACTCCACGTAGCCTCCGGTGCGATGCCCGTCCACGACGTCGTGCAAATGCGGCTCCTCATTGAAACCTGGGCCGCGCAAACGGTCGCCATGCGATGCGCCGCTGAACACCTCCACTCCCCAGCAGACGAGGACTCCTGCCTCAATCGGGCCGTTGCGCTCCTGCACGACATGGAAGACAGCGCACTCAACCACGTCGAGTTCCAGCGCCTCGACACCGAATTCCACGTTGAACTTGTTGCCCTTGCTGGCAACACGCTCTGCGAAGCAACAATGCTTGGCCTGCGTCAAGCAATCGCTGACTATGTGGCAGTAGGGAGCGCTCGCATCGACGACTGGTCGGCTCTGGCGCATCTTCTCATGGATGAACACCGGCAGATCATCACCGCATTACAAACTGGTGATGCTAGTGGGGCAGCAAGTGCTGTGGAGCAACACATTGAAGGGTTCTACCGCCGTGCCCTAGGGCACGGCAATTACTGACCCGCGCCACCTGCCAGGCAAGGGTTGTGAGAAAATGGTGCGGTCACGCGCGTACTGAGCGGCGATGCGTGGCCATCCACACCACCGCGGTGCAGACGATTGCCACGGCGCTAAACGCTGCGACCCACCCAACGATGACGTTGGGGTTTTGGTCACCGAGGCGCGCCACACTCACCCAGGTCAAGCCCCAAGCGATAGCGAGCGGCGCGGTGACGAGGCCAGGGAGACGGAATGTCAAGGCCACAGCAATGATGACTGCGATGATGATCAGCAGAATCGCCCAAAAAGTTCCGCCGGGTGGGATGTCTTCAACGCCGTAAAACACCAAAGCAGATGCCACGTTGGGGATGGATGCTACGGCAACCCACCCGACATAGAGCCCAAACACTGCGCGCCACGCTAGCTGAGCGGCCGTTGGTAGTGATGAGTTCGGGACAAGGGCAATGGCGATGACACACAACACTGCGAGCAGTAGGAAAATAACAAGAACGGACAACCAGAGCAGTTCAAACCGGACGGTAAAAATCCACCCCACATTGAGGATTAATGAGGCGGTCACCCAGGGCCATATTTCTTGGAAAAGTGCGCTGTCGCGAATCCGTGGGTTGAGGTTCCACACCGCCAAAGCGACCAAGCCTAGGTAGATCACAGTCCAGATGCTGAACGCCGGAGTGTCGGGGGCAACTAATGTCGCGTCCGGAGCTAACACCCCACCGGCAGTCTCTGTCATGGACATTCCACCAAAGACCCCGGAGCCGTACATCGCGCCAAATAGCGCGAGAATAGCGGTGACAAGGACGATCAGGGATGGGGTAAGCGTGTTCTTCTCTGACATGTCTTCCTCTCAAAGATGGGGGTGGACAGCCAAACCGATGCGGAGAAGTCCCCACTCCACACATCAGATCAGACCATTACGCCACAGAGTTTGGCATCATTTTCCTTGAGTACCTATCACCTCGCAACGGGAAGTCAATGAACAGCCACTCTTGGGACGACATTTCTGACACGACGCAGCCCATGCGTTACCTGCTCGCGCTGAGCGACGGTCAGCGGTACGCTCTCACCACCCCCACACTGATCGGCCGTAACCCCCACCGTGAACAGGGCGAGGAATCCTTCGCCTGCGTAATGATCACCGATCCAGACCGGACTGTCTCAAAAACGCACCTGCTTATCGCAGTTGACTCGGCGGGACCTTACGTTATGGACAGGCGATCAACTAACGGCACTGTGGTCACCCTGCCCGACCATCAACAAATAATCTGCGGCCCTGGACAGCGCGTACGGTTCAGCACAGGGACAACGATCCTCTTTGGTCAGTTCTCACTCAGTGTTGAACTGCACCGCTAGCCATCTGACCGAATCAAAGGAGTAACGATGGACCACGCATGGGGAGCGGCGACATCACACGGCAATCGCCGGACAGTCAACGAAGACTCATTCCTCGCGGGCCTGCCGGTGTTCGTCGTTGCTGACGGGATGGGAGGTCACCAACACGGTGACATTGCTTCCGCGATCGCAGTAGACGAATTTTCCCGCCTATCCCAGTACTCAGTGATCAACCCTGACCTCGTGGACGCAACGTTCCAACGCGCCGCAAACAGGCTACGAGATTCACTGACTGAAGGGGTGGGCGGCACCACGGTATGTGGTGTGGGGGTCACGTTGCAAGATGGTGCACCCTACTGGTTGGTCTTCAACTTGGGAGACTCGCGCGCCTACCGGCTCCAGGGTGCCCGCGAACCGCGTTCCACTGAAAACGGTATGACCACCCGGCTCGAGCAGATCTCCGTGGACCACTCAGTGGTGCAAGAACTCATCGAACGTGGCGCGGTTGACCCCTCAGCTGCTCACACCCACACACAACGTCACGTCATCACCAAAGCGCTTGAAACGCAGAGCATACCGTTACCGGATTATTGGATGCTCCCAGTGGAGTCTGGTGATGAGATCATGCTGTGTTCTGATGGATTGACGGACGAGCTTGCCGATGAAGAGATAGAGGCTATTTGGGCAACAGCCCTCAACCCTCAACACGCTGCGGAACAACTCGTTGCGGGGGCAGTAACTGCCGGTGGACGAGACAACGTGACAGTCGTTATCGTCACCAGCAGCGTGGTAGGTTACGCAGCATCCCAAGTGCAAGAAAGCACGGGAGCGATAAGCGCTGAAACAGGGGAGATACCCGCTGCTTTAGCATTGGAAGAGAGCCTTGAGCACACCACGCCAAGGTACCCCAGGAGTTAACATGATGCTGTGCCGCACTGGTCAAGGAAACCTCTTGACTGTGGCGAGGGACAATACGTTCATTGTGCTGCGCCCTCGCGCTGCCGAACACCCCCTCGATCGAGAGATGGGGGTCCACTTGTGGCATGCCCTGGCATCGGAACGTGGTGTCCAAAAATGTATGAGTTTGTTAGCGCAAAATGGCTTAGAAGAGATGCCAGATTTTGCGTTAATCACTGTGCGAGGCGCTGGCTTGCACGTCATTGTGCGGGGCTTTTTTACGGTCCTACTCCTCAATCACGACGGGCGTTATTCCTCCGTTGACGCTGATGGTGCTGCCACGTGGCGTGAGTACGCCGAACTTCCCGCAGCAGAGTTTTGCATTCGTGGGGTTCCCGGGCTGACATTAACTGGCGCAGATTCATCATATTTGGCGTCCGGTGTCGCATCCGTATCGATCCTGTGTTCCCTCGGGTGGGATGACCCTGATGACCCAGTCACCTCCATTGAGCAACCCCCAACCGGTGCTCACAACATGGGCGCACTTCTCGACGCAGCAACAGCACACGATGCCCCGCTACACCGCGACGCTCACATACCCGATGCGCTGACCCCGCACGTCAAAGCGTGGGAGCAACGGCAAGGCGCCGTTACCCAGGTGATGCCTGTCATAGAAGATGACCCACGGCTTGCTGACGCTGAAGCGCGTAAAAAATCCGCCGCATCGGGCGCACCTGCACAACCCGCATCAAGCATGCAGCGCCCCACCCCAGAATCCGGTGCACACGCAGCCCACGCCCCTGTCTCGCCCGTCTCAGGGGCAACACGGATGCCCCAGCAGGTGTCCTCCGCAATCGCCTCAGGGGCGATCCCTCTGCCAGATCTTGCCGATGCCCACCTGGGCTACCAGCACAAAACAGCGACACAATCCACCATGCCACCGCCCCCTCCGCCCAGCTTGCCCCGTTTAGGGGAAGCCACCCAACCAGGGCTCCCGGCGTACGTCACTGAGCTAGAAAGCCGTCACGATGAGGCCTACCGGCCGCGCCCAGCGGCACCGCAACCAGCAGGGATCGACAAAGAACACACACCAACTCCGGCGCCACCCGCTCCGGAGAAGCCTCAGTCACTCACGGAACCCCACATTGGGGACAGCACCATCACCGCTCACCACGACGCCGATGATAACCACGCTGGCTCTGACAGCGACGGTGACACCAGCTCCACCATCCTGACCGGAAATCTTGTGGAGTACCGCCAAGCGATGGCACACGGCTCTGAACTTCCCGTCCCAGAGGACCCCGTTTCAACCCAACGTGCCGTGCCAGTCCCTGCCCTGCGACTGTCCAACGGTGTTCGCATCCCACTAGACCGCACAGTCCTCATTGGCCGCGCCCCCCAAGCCTCCAGGCTCCCCGTCCACGAGTTACCACGTCTCGTCAACGTAGCCAGCCCCAACAATGATGTGTCGCGAACCCACGCCCAAGTGCGCATCGACGGTGAACTCGTCCTGGTCACAGACCTCAACTCCACCAACGGGTTACTCCTGACCGAACCAGGCCAACAACCACGACGTCTACACCCTGACGAGCCCACCCCACTGACACCAGGAACACTGGTTGACCTGGGTGACGGCGTGACCTTCGAACTTGAGGTCACCAGATGAACGGACGCCGCCAACCCTCCATCCCTCCCAAGATTCCCGGCTTCGAATACGTCGGGCTGTTAGGCATGGGCGGATTCGCTGACGTCTTCGAATACCGGCAAGACTTCCCACGCCGCCCAGTCGCTGTGAAGGTCCTGCTTTCCACCTCGCTCGATGCTGGTGCCCGTGACTCGTTCTTCGCTGAAGCCAACATCATGGCCCGGCTCTCCCAGCACCCCTCGATCGTCACCATCCACCAAGCAGCCATCGCCTCTGACGGGCGCCCCTACTTTGTGATGGAATTCTGTGCCAAACCCTCCCTTGGTGCACGGTTCCGTTCAGAACGCATCTCCGTTGCGGAAACACTACGCACCGGGGTGCGCGTCGCCTCAGCAGTAGAAACAGCACACCGGTCCGGGGTGCTTCACCGCGACATCAAACCAGCGAACATTTTGGCCACCGACTTCGGGTGGCCCGCCTTGACTGACTTCGGGATCGCTGGGGCAGTGGGAGACAAACTAGCCGCCGCAGGCATGTCCATTCCATGGGCCCCGCCTGAAATGTTGCTTGATGAACCCTATGGTGACGCGCGCTCTGACGTGTACTCACTTGGCGCAACAATGTACTCCTTGCTCGCCGGGCGCTCACCCTTTGAATTACCGGGGCAATCAAATAGCCCCACGGACCTCATCACCCGCATCGAACGCGCCCAACTGCCAGCCATTGGACGTATCGACGTCCCACAAGAGCTCGACGCTGTGCTAGCGCGGGCCATGGCACGCGACCCCAACCACAGGTTCTCCTCAGCGTTGGCATTCGCCCACGCACTACAAAATATTGAACGCCAACTTCAACTCCCGGTAACCGGCGTTGACGTTCCAGACATCACCCCAACAGCTCCTCAAACATCGGCTGCGTCCCCGGCGAAACCAGCCTCGGAACGTTCCGTCACTGTTGTTCGCGGGCAAGACACCAGCGCCTCCAGCGCCCATACGGCAACAGGTCTAGCGCCAAGCACCATCGCGCCATCAGCACATTCTGCCCCGCTCCCAAGCGACACCACCGGTGGGCCAGGCAATAGCGTGCTGACGGGGCAAGAGGACATCGTCACACGGATGCGTAGCGTGTCAACCATTAACCCTGAGGTGGAAACCGAGGCGGATAAAGCCACGCGTCTACGCCCCATCACCACCATCAACTACGAGATTCCAGAGCAAAGCGCCGCGCCAGCGCAAGGGCAAGCTCCAGGAACACCTGGGCAACAAGGGTGGTCAGCACAACTAGCGCAACGGGCGAATGACAAAAGTTTTGAGCCCCGACAGTTTGAAGACACTGACGACAAAGCCCCAGACTTCTACGATGCTATGCACCGTTCTGCGGCAACTGGGCGCGCTCGCCGCCGCCGGGGCAAGATGCTCATCACAGTTGTTTCGCTGCTCGCGCTTATAGCCATGCTCGTGTATATCGGGCAGAATATATTGAACAACGAGGCACCAACTGGCAACAGTACAGAGCCGATCTACGATGACGCGCCAGACCTCAACCTCACCGACTCTGTACCGTCAGTTATCAACCTTCGGGTTGCTCAGCAGAGCGATTCATCGGTGACATTTACGTGGGACAACCCGCAACCAGCACCAGGAGATAGTTACCTGTGGCGCGTCGTGAACGTCACCGGCTCTGGCACGCCAACACGAACTGACACTGCGCTCGCCCAGATACCGCTGCTGGACGACAGCGATTCAGTGTGTGTGGAGGTGTCGTTGGTGAGAGAAAATGGTAAGGCGTCCACGACGCCAACAAGGGAGTGCACCGAGTGAAACTATTGCCCTTGCGCAATAGAGGGAAGCAGCAGGATCGTACGACGCATATGTCCCCCTCGCGGATGTCGTCGATCGCTGCAGGGATTGCTGTGCCCGCTGTTTTAGCGACGCTAGCTATCATCAACCCCGGTTACGACATTTCTGATGTTGATCTCAATGACGGAACCGTGTGGGTCACGAACAGCACGGAACTCAAAGCTGGGCGCTTCAACGCCAAAGTCCGTGAACTCAACGGTGGTGTTATCCCTACCGAACAACGCTTTGATGTGCTCCAAGACGGTCAAGACATCATCATGCATCAAGGTGCCACGCTCTCTCACGTGGACCCCGCGAATATGGCCATCGACGTTGTCGCTCAAATGCCCGCTGGTGCCACTGTTGACATGTTTTCCGGTGCGGTCAGTGTCATTGACCCTAGCGGTAGTTTATGGATCAAGCGAGCATCGGACCTGCAAAGCATCGACGACACCACCCCCGCGGATGCTGACCTTGCCGACGGGGCTGTGGCTACGGTGGGGCGCGATGGGGCAACGTATGCGTGGGACCCATCGAGCGGAAACGTCACAACATATGTGATGGGCGGCGCACAAGCTAGCCAAACAGGTGTTGTTGAATTAGCCGATGCAACGGGAATTGCCGTTGACCCCACTGTCCCTGCGTTAACCCCCCAGATCACAACCGTAGGCACCCGCCCCGTCGTAGCTGTGGGCACTACCGTGTACACGGAAAAGCAGTCAGTTGCCCTAACAAGCTACGGTTCAACTCTGCGTTTGGCCGACAATACCGGCGCTGGTTCCGACGTTGTGGTCGCAACTGACCGGTCGCTGTTGTCGATCAACCTTGACTCGGGAGAAGTCACAGAACTTGCATCGGGAGCACAAGGCGTCCCAGCGACACCCGTGGCTTTGAATGACTGCCTCTATGGTGCGTGGGCTTCAAGTTCGATGAACTACATCAATACTTGTGATGACGTAGGCATGCAAAGCATCGAGGGGTTAACTGAAGCGTCATCCCCAGTGTTCCGGGTCAACCGCAACATCATTGTGCTCAATGATGTTGCGCAAGGGCGCGTGTGGTTGCCGGAGAACATCCCCACCCCGGAGGAACCCAACTGGACTGAAGTTCAGGCTCCAGATTCTCCTGACAATGAGAACAACAATGATGATGAATCTGAAGTGGTGCAGTCCAACACCGCTGAGTGTTTAGCTGACGACCGCGCACCCAACGCCAATGATGACGACCTTGGGGTGCGGGCAGGGCGTACAACAATCCTCAACATTTTGGGAAACGACACAGTGGGGCAGTGCGGGATTATCGCAGTGTCAGAGACGAGCGCGTTGCCGGATAGTTTTGGCTCCGTTGAGATGATCCACGCTGGCCGTTCGCTGCAAGTCACTGTCGACAAAAATGCAACCGGCACACAGGAGTTCACATACACGATTGCCGACGGCCGGGGGAAGAACCCGCCATCTACCGCAACCGTAACGTTGACTGTTTCAGATGAGGCCAGTAACTCCGCCCCAGAGCAGATCCAAGATTCCCGCTTCGATGTGGAGCAAGGCGCCCAGGCCACCTACAACGTGTTGGCTGACTACCTTGACCCAGACGGTGATCAGATGGTGTTGGAATCAGCGTCACTGGAATCTGAAGAAGGCGCAGTACGCGCCAGCCAAGATGGAATTCTGACCTATATTGCCGACATTGATCAGCAAGGTGTCCAACAAGTTGACGTTGTCATTAGTGACGGTACAGAACGCATCACCTCAACTGTTGCCGTTGAGGTCGCTGCGGCAGGGACGCTACCTCCTACCGTTGACCCCATCCACCATGTGACGTACGTTTCCTCAGATGTTGAGGTCAACGTGTTGTCCGCGGTGAACCTGCGGTCGGTGGAGCCTGCGCGTCTAGCGGGAGTTGAAGAGGTCGCGGGAACCACGATCACCCCTGATCTTGATTCGGGTACTTTTACGTTCTCCGCACCAACACCGGGTACGTACTATGTGCGGGCAACTATTGTTTCTCCCCCACACAGTGTTACTGGACTTGTCCGTATTGATGTGCGTGAGTGGCCTGGTGAACCGTTACCGCCAGTGGCAGTGTCAGATGTTGCGTTGTTGCCAGCTGGTGGGCAGGTCACTGTTGCGCCGCTTGCTAACGACTATGACCCTAATGGTGGGGTATTAGTTATCACTGGGGTGACGGCGTCGGAAGACTCGGCGTTGTCCATCGGTGTGACCGAACACCGGTTTGTCACGATTAAATCCAGGCTGACGCTGACAGAACCGGAGGTCGTGACGTATGAGATCGACAACGGGTATGCGAAAGTCAGCGGAAATATCCTGGTGCAACCCACTGAGCCCTCTACACAGCAGCGGGCGCCGGAAGTAAAACCCATTACAGCGACTGTTCGCACTGGTGGGGTAGTGACCATCCCCGTTCTCGACTATGCAACGGATGCTGATGGTGACCGTATTTCCGTGGTTCAAGACTTACCGGAACCGCTCCCAGAAGACCAAGGTCTACTTTTTGTCTCGGGTGATGTCATCCGATACCAAGCACCTCAAGATCCCCGCACCACAACCACCACGTTCTCTGTGCGTGATGAACACGGCAACGTATCCAATGGCCAATTAACGATTTTGGTTCACGAGTCGGACCCGGAAGCAAAACAACCGCCAAGCCCGCGGAACATTACGGCACGTGCCTACGCTGGGGAAACTATTCGTATTCCGATTCCGTTGACCGGGATCGATGTTGATGGTGATGGTGTGACCCTGCTGGGTTTGGGCGACGAGGCCCCCGTTCAGGGGTTCATCAGTGCACAGGGCGCGAACTGGTTGGAGTACACAGCTTCGCGTACTGCGCGTGGGACTGACGTGTTCACCTACGCGGTAGAGGATTGGACTGGTCAGCGTTCTATTGCCAGTGTCCGCGTGGGGCTTGTTGAGAAGCCTGAAGGTGCACTTCCCATTGTCGCCACCGATGATGAGGTCACGGTTGAGCCAGGTGCATCGGTTGAGGTTCGGGTTCTCCGCAATGACATTGACCCGTCTGGTCTTGATCTGTCCTTGCAACCTCTCCCTCAAGTTGAGGGCATTATTGCTGTAGTTTCTGAGCGGCGAATTGCTGTTGAGGTTCCGCGAAACGCTGAAGAGAAAACGTACGCCATTCCTTACAGTGTGACCAACCCGGTTGGTGGGACTGCCTCGGCTGTGTTGCGTGTCCACGTTTCTGCTGAAGCGGGTATTGCTGCGCCAATTGCCGAAGACATCGTTGTTGCACCAACTGAAGTGGTTGACAAACAAACCGTTGAAGTTGACGTGATGGAAGTCGCTGAGAACCCGTCCGGGCCTCTCAGCGACCTGGACTTGTCGATCCCGCCCAGCCACTCAGAAGCAGCAGCAGTTTCCCCAGGTGGCAAAGTGATGGTGACGTTATCGAGCACTACACAGACCATTCCTTATCGGTTGTCGAACCGCAACGATAGTTCCGCGTACACATACGCGTTTATTACTGTGCCAGCTTTGGGTGACTTCCCACCGACAGTACGCCCGAAGGTGCGCGAATTACGTGTTGCTAGCGGCTCTGAAATCACAATTCCGTTGGCTGAATTTGTTCAGGTGGGACCAGGTAAAACTGCGCGAGTGTTAAACCCTCAAACGGTGACAGCAACCCAAAGCGACGGCAGCTCGTTGGTGGTTGATGACACCACGTTGCGTTTCGTTTCGTCACCAGGTTTCTCCGGAACAGCTTCGATCACTTTTGAAGTGTGGGATTCGCAAACGCAGTCAGAATCTGGCCGATCAGCTGTCCTCACGTTGCCCATCACAGTGTTCGCGGAGGAGGACCTACCACCGGCCTTCTCACCCACAGTGGTTCGAGTGCCGCAGGGGTCTGATCCAGTGAGTGTTGATTTGAACCTCTTCACCACCCCCGCTGATGGTGCGGAGAACGCCCAGTTCGGGTTCCGAGTTGCAAGCCCTGCAACGTCTGGTTTTGTGGCAGGAATTGACGGGTCAACGTTGAACGTTTCCGCACCACCGGAGCTTGCGCGTGGCACCCAAGGTTCGCTCGCAGTGACGATCAATTATGGGCTAGCAGGTTCCACTCAGGTCACGGTGCCGTTTGAGGTTGTTGCCTCGACAAAACCCTTGGCTTCGGTGAGTAATAAAGATGTCCTTGCTGATGCTGGTGTGTCGCAAACTGTTGATCTTTTAGTTGGCGCATACGACCCAGTGGGGTTGGGGTTGCGCATCACTAGTGTGCGCGTGTTGACCTCCGGTACGGGAACGACCGCATCGGTGCAGGGCAATAAGGTGGCGGTCACTCCGGGCGGTGATTTCTCAGGCACTGTTCGGATTGCTGCAACGATCACTGACGGACTCAATGACCCGAACCGTAACATTGAGGCCACCGTCAATGTCACGGTCCGTAAGGTTCCCGATGCGCCGCGCACCCCGCGTGTTTCTTCACCGTCGAACCGGTCAGTGACTGTTGCGTGGGATGCCCCCAACGCCAACGGGGCTGTCATCACCGACTACCGGGTGACAGCGCAACCGGGTGGCCAAGTACAACAGTGTTCCTCAACGAGTTGCACAATAACTGGGTTAACGAATGGCACCGAGTACCGGTTTACTGTTGCTGCACGCAACGATGTTGGGTACTCGGATGAGTCACCGGTGTCGAGCGGTATCACCCCTGATGTGTTGCCCGGTGCCCCAGGTACACCGCAACTCACTGACGGCGATGGGCAAATCACCGCAACGTGGGATCGGGCGTCCAACGAAGGTTCCGCGATTCGCTCTTACACGGTAGAGATTTCCCCAGGTGTGGGTGATCAAGGAGTTACCGTTCGTGAAGTAACCGGAACAAACACCACCATCACTGGCCTAACAAACGGGACGTCATACAAGGTCCGTGTGCGTGCTAACAACTCTGCCGCAACAGAGGGTGGCGCTGGGCCATGGAGCCCGATGTCCGCCTCCGCGACTCCTGCCGGTCCACCAAGCGCACCGTCAGCATCGGCGCGGCTTGGCGGTTCCCAAGAAATTAAAGTGTCGTGGAAACTCGACTCCACAAATGGTGCGGCTCTGCGTAACTACACGGTGACCGTGTTGCAAGGCGGCAATGAAGTGCGCACTGTGACCCTCGATGCGAACGTGACTGACTGGTCATTCAACCGGGCGGAAGACGGCGTGGACTACCGGTTTGCGGTACGCGCAATCAACCGCGCTGGTACTTCACGCCCGGGAACCACTGAGGCGATCTCGACGTTCTCAGCGCCCAATGCACCGAACGCCGGGTCAACGTCAGTGGACGACAACCGGGACTACGCGCAAGGCGGCAAGATCACCTTGAACTGGTCAGCGCCATCAAACACCGGTGGTGCGAATATTGCGATCACACACTATGAGATCGCTGGTATTGACCAGCGCATTAGCGGCACCAGTTACTCACTAGATGGGCTCACCCCAGGGCAAGCCACCTCCACCCACCGGGTGCGCGCCTGTAATACCCGGGGCGCCTGCTCAGACTGGTCCACGCTACCCAGTGCAACACCACTCACCAGACCACAACGCCCGTCTGTTAGCGCTAGCTTCACCTCCGATTTCTCGGATTTCACAGTGACAATTACTGGCCGAAATGCGGGAGGTTATTCCGGTGTTTCTTATGAATACCGAATCAACGGTGGGGCATGGAGGGGCGCTAATCCTGGTGACTCTATCGACCCTCCTGGGAATACAGAGTCGAGCGAACAGTCAGGACAGATTCTTATCGAGGCTAGGGCGAAGAATGACTCTGGGTTTAGTGCCATTGAATCCACTTCACTAACCTTGCGCCAGCCAAATGCGCCCACGATCACTCAAATCAACGCGTGGTGGGAAGGCGCGATTGAAATGAAGTGGACGTCAGCGCCGAGCCGGGGCTATGCGGTTAAAGAATATGAAGCCTGCTGGTCTGTTCGCGGTTCCACGTGTTCGAACTGGCAACGTGTTGGCGGAAAAGACGCAGACGAAGCAAGGATGGACTTGGCGGATGACAACAAACTGCCTGAGGAAGGTAGTGGAGAGTTCGATCTCCACCTGAGGGCAGTGACCAACACCGGTAACGGTGCAACAACCGTCACAGGGTTCACTTACACTCGGTAAGGCAGCCAGCAGAAACCACAGCAGCCAAAGGCCATTCGCCAAAACGAACGTGCCGTGACCAGCACTGTCGCTAGGACAGTGCATACTTGGGGTTAGTAGTGAGGGAGTCGAAAGGGATATCCGTGGACGCAGAGACAAAAAAACCGGCACCGGCCGGCAAACAAGAGAGCCCAGCATCCGCGGCACTCACCCCCATGACCCCGCAAGACGCAGCGAAATTCTCCACCATGTTCAACGCCATTGTGGACAACATTTCCCGAGCAGTCCTCGGTAAAAAACGCGTCATACGGCTCGTCCTCACCACCCTGATCGCTGAAGGGCACATCCTCCTCGAAGACGCCCCAGGAACAGGTAAAACAGTCCTCGCGAAATCCCTCGCAGCCTCCATCGAAGGCAGCCACTCCCGTATCCAGTTCACCCCCGACCTCCTGCCCTCAGACGTCACCGGTGTGAACATCTACGACCAACACTCAGGCACCTTCGAATTCCATAAAGGCCCCGTGTTCGCGTCCATCGTCCTCGCCGACGAAATCAACCGAGCCTCACCCAAAACCCAATCAGCGCTGCTCGAAGTCATGGAAGAATCCAAAGTCACCGTTGACGGCGTGACCTACGGTGCAGGGCGCCCCTTCATGGTGATCGCCACCCAAAACCCCATCGAGCAAACAGGGACCTACAAACTCCCCGAAGCCCAGCTCGACCGGTTCCTCATGAAAACAGCCCTCGGCTACCCAGACCACGACTCCGTGATCACCATCCTCACCGGCTCCGCGCAACGCGACCGCACAGCATCACTACGCCCAGTCATCAGCGGAGAAGACATCACCGTCCTCTCCGACATCGCCGGGCACGTCTACCTCAACCCCGCCATCGCCGACTACGTGGCCCGCCTCGGAGCCGCAACCCGCAACGACGCCGAAACACGCATCGGTGTATCTGTGCGTGGCTGCATCGCACTCGTGCGCGCCTCCAAAGTATGGGCCGCCGCCCAAGGGCGTAACTTCGTCATCCCAGACGACATCAAAGAACTCGCCTCCGAAGTCTTCACACACCGGATCATCCTGGACCCCGAATCAGAGTTCAACGGCGTCACCCCAGCAGATGTCATGACCCGGATCCTGGCATCAGTGGCACCACCAACCGAACAGATGTGACCCCCACGCCTCCATGACGACGCCCCCCACAACCAGCAACGCCGAGGTGCGGCTAAGACGCCTCAGCGTCAGCCCACTCGCGGTCTACCTCGCTGCGCTTGCCCTCACCGCAATCATTGCCGGGCAAATCCTGGCCTGGCGAGAATTTATAGCAGTGGGACTCGTCGGCCTCACTGGGATTCTGCTTTCAGCGGCCTACACGGCCGGAAAATCACACTATGGTGTGCGGCTCGTGCTCGCAGACACCCACGTCAAAGTTGGGCAACGAGCGATCGGACAAGTAGACGTCACCAACATTGGCCGCCGCCGCCTCCTGCCCGCACGCATCGAAATGCCCGTAGGGCGACGCCGCGCAGAATTCTCCCTACCATCCCTCGCACCAGACCAAACACATGACGAAATCTTCGCGATACCTACTAAACGACGTGCCGTCATTACAGTGGGACCAGTCTCATCCGTCCGCTCAGACGCACTCGGGCTCATCCGCCGCGAAATCGTGTGGACCCAACCCTACGACCTCTACGTGCACCCCCCAACAGTTCGTTTAGGCACCCAAATTGCCGGTGTTTTACGCGACCTTGAGGGGCAAACACTCAAAACAATCTCCGACAACGACATGTCCTTCCACGCACTGCGCGAATACGTGCCCGGCGATGACATGCGCAACATCCACTGGAAAAGCTCAGCCCGCAACCAAAACCTCCTCGTCCGCCAGTACGAAGACACTCGGCGCACCACCACAGTGCTTGGCATCGACGAAGATGCAGCATCATGGCGCAGCCCCCACGACTTTGAGCTTGGGGTGTCCGTGGCAGCCTCACTAGGCACCCAAGGAATCAGTAACGGCCTCGAACTCACCGTACTGTCACAGCAACGCCAACTGCGAACCATGAGCCCACGCGCACTCCTTGACGACTCCTGCCGCCTGGCCACCACAGCAGACAACCCGGACTGGATCAGCCACGTCATGTCCCGTGACGAACCAACGGCAACGTTGGCAATCATCGTTACCGGTGCCGTGCACACCCCCATCCAACTGCGAGAACGCCTCACCGTGTTTGATCCCGGCCTGCGAGTGCTCGTTGTGCAATGCGACAGCGGCCACCGTGCCACCGTCACACACCGGGACCAACTGAGCATTTTGCGCCTCGGTAACCTCAACGACCTTCCCCGTGCCCTAGCGTTGGCGGTTGCCCGGTGACCCCCGTCCAACCCACCACACCGAAAAAAACCTCAGGAACCCGCTTCAGCGAATGGGGTGCGATCTCAGCGTTCATTGACGTTGCGCTCATCGTGCTGCTCGTCGCTGTTGCCCTACTACCAGTCCTGTCCGCATACGGAACCTCAGCAGCTATCTACGCAGTCATTACCGGTGTGCTCGCGGGCGCAATCCCCGTACTCATTGGGGCGTACCTGCGTTGGCCGTTGCCTGTGACCCTTGCGATATCGGTGCTGGTGTACGTCGTCATTGGGGGAGCGGTCGCCTTCGGTGACAGTCTCACCGCAGGGCTGTTACCCTCCCGCGAATCAATCGCAGGGACCCTCACAGGGCTTGTCGCCTCATGGAAACAAGCCCTCACGCTCGACCCGCCACTGGGCGGAGATTCCGGGCTTCTTCTGCTGCCATTCCTCATGGGATACCTCGGGTCACTGCTCGCAGCATCACTTGCGGTACGCCGCCGCACCTGGACAATGACTCTCCTGGCAGTGACCGTTCCCCTCGTCATCATGGCAACTGCGATCCTCTGGGGAACTGCCACCGCTACCTACGCGTCATTAGTTGGCACCATTGTGGCTGTGTCAGCAGTGGTGTGGAGTTCCTGGCGCATGGGGTCCTGGCGCCCCCGGAGAATCGCAGCCCTAGCAACAGTTCTCGCGGGGACCATCGCGGCCGGTGTCGTCGCTGCCCCGGCGGTCATCATCGACACACCACGTTTTGTGTTGCGCACTGTTGTTGAACCACCCTTTGACCCACAAGACCAAATCAGCCCTCTGAGTCAGTACCGTTCCTACGTCAAGGACTACGCAGAATCTGACCTTGTCACAGCCCGTGGCCTGCCCGAAGGTGCAGTGATTAGGTTGGCGACCATGGACAGCTACGACGGGGTCGTGTGGTCTGTGTCCGGCGATGGCAACCGCGCAGGTTCAGGGAGTTTCCGGCGTATCGGTGAACAAGTGACCGCAACCGTTGACGGAGAACGCATCACCACCACCCTGGAAATCGGGGCGCTACGGGGAGTGTGGCTCCCCACAGTGGGTTACCTCAGCAGTATTGACTACCGCCGTGGTGTCGCCAACGACGTCCGCTACAACGACGCCACCGGCACCGCCATCGACGTGGCTGGGGTTCGTCAAGGCCTCACCTACCAGCTTCAAGCAGTATTGCCACCTCAACCCACCGACGAAGACCTTGGTGAAGCCCGCGCCGGGCGTATCGCCATCGCCGATGCTGACAACATTCCCAGCGCTGTCGGTGAACAAGCGTCCCTCGTTGCCCGTGAAGCCTCCACGGTTCCCCTGGTTGTGCGGGCATTTGAAGAGTACTTCACCACCCAGGGCTACTTTTCCCACGGAGAACAAGTCTCAGGGTTTCCCTCCCTGTCAGGTCACGGTGCGGCACGCATCGCAGACCTTCTCACTGCTGAGCAGATGGTGGGTGACGCGGAACAATACGCCTCAGCGATGGCGCTGTTTGCCCGCCAACAAGGCTTCGCCTCACGTGTGGTGATGGGGTTTATTCCTGAAGAAGAGGACTACGAAGCCGAAGAAGTCACATTCACCGGTGAAGACATGGCTGCCTGGGTGGAGGTGTACTTTGAGGACTACGGGTGGGTGTCGTATTACCCCACACCTGATGAATCGCGCACCCCAAACATGGCGGATGACCAATCTGAACCAGAACCACAACCAGACTCAGTGCAACCACCACCAGACCCAGCACCGTCGGTGACACCACCATCCCCAGACATCGAAGACCCAGCGGTAGAAACCCAAGAAGACCAAGACCGTTGGTCCATCGACTGGGCAACGGTAGGCAGACTTGTCGCTGTGGTTGGTCTACCCCTGATTCTTTTGCTGGGGCCACCTATTCTCATCATGGCGTTGAAGCTTAAACGGCGACGCAGGCGCGCGCGCACCCAAGGGCGCGCAAAAGTCGCCGGGGCGTGGAATGAAATCCTTGACACTGCGGTGGACCACGGAGTTCCCCCACGTCAGGACCTCACCCGCCGAGAAACCGCGAAGTACATCGAAACTCAAACACAGGTGCGTGGCATGGTTGGTCTTGCTGAACGTGCGGACCGGGCCATCTTCTCGGATGTGGAACCTTTCAACGACAATGTGGAACGGTTCTGGTCCGATGCGCTCCAACAGGTGGCTGCCCTATCTGCAGGCAAGAGCAGGGTGCAACGGGTTCGGGCTCGCCTGTCCCTCGCCTCGTTGTCACGTACCCGAGGTGCTCACACCACCGAGCAAGCCCGCCCCGCCTCACGCATCACTGTGATGGCAGATACCAGCGCTTCGGATGACTGGGTGACACATGACAAAACCCCCACCCCAGCCTCACGGAGGCGGGGCAGGGGCATCGGCATCATGACTAGCGGCCTGTTCCGTCGATTGCGAACTCGTCGATCGCGTCCACCACGTCAGGAGTAAGCGCGGGGGCGTCGAGCGCTTTGAGGGAATCTTCGAGTTGGGCGACACTGGACGCACCAATGAGGACTGAGGTGACTCGGTCGTCACGCAGTAGCCATGACACTGCGAGTTGGGCCAAGCTCTGACCGCGTTGCTCAGCAATAGCAGCGAGCCCTCGTGCGCGGGTCAAATAGTCGTCAGAGACCTTCTCAGCGGTGAGGAAATGCCCAACTGCGGCCCGGGAGTCAGCAGGGATTTTCCCGTCAAGGTAGCGGTTTGTGAGCAGTCCTTGGGCTAGGGGAGAGAACACGATCATTCCCATACCGAGCTCGTCGACTACCTCAAGTAGCGACTTCCCGATGCCCGTCGGCGCTCCGGCGTCCGGCTTTTCGACGTGCCGGTTAAACATGGAGTACGAGGGTTGGTGGAGCAGGAGTGGGGTCCCTAAGTCGCGGGCCACAGCATACGCACGTTTCGTTTGCTCAGGGGAGTAGTTGGAAATACCGGCGTAGAGGGCTTTTCCGCTTGTTACCGCAGTGTGCAGAGCCCCCATCGTCTCTTCAATGGGGACGGTTGGGTCAGGGCGGTGCGAATAGAAAATATCAACGTACTCCAGCCCCATCCTGGTCAAAGATTGATCCAATGAGGACAGAAGATATTTGCGCGACCCGCCATCACCGTAGGGTCCAGGCCACATGTCATAGCCAGCCTTGGAGGAGATCACCATTTCATCGCGGTAGGGGAGGAAATCTTGGGCGAGGTGGCGCCCAAAGTTCTCTTCGGCGCTGCCGTAGGGCGGGCCGTAGTTGTTGGCTAGGTCAAAGTGGGTGATGCCGTTGTCGAAGGCTGCTCGCAGGATGTCGCGCTGCCGGTCAAACGGGGTTGTGTCACCAAAGTTGTGCCACAACCCCAGTGAGATTGCTGGAAGGTCCAACCCGGAACGACCAGTGCGTCGGTAACGCATTGAGTCATAGCGGGCGTCGTCGGCGCTATAGCGGGCCATGAGGTGTTCTCCCAAAATGTTGTCGAACCGTGATGCAATCTGTGATCACCACCACGAAGGGTTGGGTAGGATCGGAGTGCGCCAGACTCAATGGGGAGTCACGGCGCACCTAACTTTTCCCACAGTGGACCCTACCGGACACTGCCCGGCCGCCACACCAGATGTTAGAAGCTGGTCTGGGCGAGCTCATCGAGAGCCACAATGAACTCCTGGTAGGTGCTGGCTCGAGTGGGGAACCACGACGGGTCGTGGAACCCCACTCCAGCGTTGTCTGCTGCCACAGCCCATTGTTCGGTGACACCTAACACCACAGCCCACGGCAACCAACGGTAAAACACCTGTGGGGTTAGTGTTTCTGGTGTGGGGTCACTGAGGTAGGTGCGGAAACCGATGAGTTCCTCAAAGTAGGCGCGCCCCAATGGGGTGCGTTGTTTGCGCCCTGCTTTGACCAGTGCCTCATGTTCGAGGTCTTGACGGAATAGGCCAAGTTGCGCGGTTTCTTGCCCAATTTCTTGGAGTACTTGAAGGAACTGGGGGGCGAGTTGTTCGGCGATTGAGGTGAGTTCAGCGCGGGGGGCATCAGCGAATATGGCGTCGAGCAGCGCTGACTCAGCGGCTGTGGTGGAGTCTTCGAGGTCTGGGTTGTGAGTCAAAATCCATGACCCAGTGTTTTGGGTGATGGTGAGGTGACCGCGGTCAGCTAGGTCTAGCAGCATCGCTGTTACCTCGCGGGCGCGGAGTTCTTTTGCTGCTAGGGCCCCAGCCACTGCGACGGTGAGGTCGTGGGGTGGGGTGTTGCGGGCTGGGATTGTTGGGGTGTCCATCACGGTGGTAATGGGGCTTCCACTGTGTTCCCGCACCCATGCGACGTCCGCTAAGGGTGCGTCTTTGGCGCGTTGGTCTGGGCGGCGTCGGGTGAGGAGGTACACCCCTGCGGTGACGCTTAGCGCAATGACAGCGATCATGGCGACCATAGTCCACGAGTTACCTTCATCGAGGCCTTGATCAATGTTTTCCGTCCAGGTGGGGTCAAATTCTGGCCCTTCAGTGCCTTCGCCTGGGGTGTCGCTGTCTTCGGGTGAGTCCACATCAATGTCATTGACTCCTAGGCGTGTGAACGTCCCTTGGGGCCAGGTGACGCGAGCGGCCAGGGTTGTGCCCTCGCGGGCATCGAGAAGGGAAAGGGTAGGGTTCGCGTTGCCTGAGACATCACAGGTGACTGGGGGAATCTCGGATTCCTCGTCTTCGTCTTCGTCTTCTTCTGTTTCGGGGGCAGCGAAGTCGCAGGTGGCTTTCCGTGGTGCCCGTGGTCCATCGATTGCTGTGGTCACCGTGGTGGTGAACCGGTCAGTGGTCATAATTGGCCAAAAGAACTCTTGGTCGAGGTTCTCTGATGCGCCGCGGGCAAAGGTTAATGTGCCTTCAACGGTGTAGGACAGTTCAGCGGTGAGGCGCTGCGGTAGTTGCCCGGTGGTGGGGGTTAAGACCACATGGAGCGTGTTGCCGTCATCAAGCACGGAGTGCGTGAACTCTGTGTCTTCGCTGGTCGCGGTGATGTTTGCATATTCGAGGCGGCGCCATTCTTCAGGGGCATACTGTGTGAAACGGTCGAGTTGGCGCCCCAGTGTGCTCGGTGGGGTTGAGGCGAACTCCCAGGTGTGTTCTTCGTGGACGGTGACTTGCCCCTGTGCGGTGAGTTCAACGGAGATGTCGATCTCGTGGGTGGTGACCTCAGGTGGCTCTACCTCGGCGAAACTTGCTGGTGCAAACACCATCATGCTCACCATCACTGTGCCAAGTGTGGCCAGTACCCGCCGTGAGGCGGTGGTGAAGCGGTGCGAACTCAAAACGGTGTTACGGGGCATCAGTGCTAATCCAAGGTGAGGGGTTGGTGTACACGTCGCGAACAGCTTCGTGGGCTGCACCGACCA
The DNA here is from genome assembly GCF_000423205.1 of Jonesia quinghaiensis DSM 15701. Classification (GTDB taxonomy): domain Bacteria; phylum Actinomycetota; class Actinomycetes; order Actinomycetales; family Cellulomonadaceae; genus Jonesia; species Jonesia quinghaiensis. Next base: position 248,928 of record NZ_AUHN01000009.1, on the reverse strand, counting down.
TTGCGGCCCCGGACCCAAGGGTGCCGGGGAGGATGTCGAACGTCGCCCATGGTGCAGAGAGAACTTGGCTGCGTAGCGCTTGGGTGATCGTTTCGACAATATACGGGTAGAGGTCAGCGTAGATCCCACCGAGAACGACCATGTGTATGTCGAGGAGGTTCGCGTAATCGCTGAGGGCGCGTCCTAATGCTACGGCTGCGCTGTGGACAGCGGCTGTGGCTGCTGCGTCGCTCGTGTGAAGAGCGGTGGTGAGGCCTGTAATGCCGTCAGCTGTTTCGAGGCCTGCGGCGGTGAGGATGGCGTCGAGGCCGGCGTATTGTTCGAGGCACCCTTGTGATCCACATGAGCACGGTGGGCCCTCAGGGTCGATGGTGACGTGCCCTAGTTCACCTGACCAGCCGCGCCGACCGAGGAACAGTGTGTGGTCCAGAATGATGGCTGAACCAATTCCTACTTCCCCGGACACGTAAATGAAGGTGTTGAGACCCGCTGCGTGTTTGGCTGCGAGTGCGCCGTAGTTCGCTTCATTTCCGATGCGCACGGTGATGTGTTGGCCGGTTGCGTTGGTGATGGCCGTGGTGATGGCGGAGGTGTCGACCGGGTCGAGGTCAGCCCACCGGAGGTTGGGGGCTATGCGCAGTGTGGCGTTGTTGGGGTCGACGAGTCCGGGCAGGGCTAGGTGTGCTCCAGCGATGATGGGGGTGGAGTGGGTGGGGCGGTCATTGGAGGTGTGGACTGCGTTGATGAGTTCAGTGGTGACGTGTGCGAGTTGGTTGAGGACGTCGGTTGGGTTTGAGCCGTGAAAATCACCCGGGATGATCACACGGTGGTAGGGCGTGCCGGTGAGGTCGTGGATGACTCCGCCCAAGTAGGACACGTTCACTTCGAGCCCGATGCCAAAGTAGGTTCCTCGAGCGGGGACGAGGGGGACTGCTGGGCGCCCGGCACGTCGGGAGAAGACGGGGTCGAGTTCGGCGACGATTTGGGTGTCGACGAGCAGGTCAACCAGTGAGGAGACGGTTGCTCGGGTGAGTCCGGTGCGTCCAGCGATGGCGGCGCGAGAGAGCGGCTCGTCAGCGGAGTAGATCTCTTGGGCGACGAGTGCGAGGTTGCGCTCGCGCAGGGTGTGTTGCCCTGCGGCGCTATGAACAACTGCCATGGTGTTGACCTTACCGAAAAGGAGGGTTAAGTTTAATCACACAACAAATATCATCACCTTCGATAGGAGAGCGTGCAATGGCGCAGCAAAACATCAACTTCTCATTCGGCCTATGGACCACCGGATGGCAAGGACGTGACCAATTCGGTGACGCCACCCGCGAACACCGCAACCCAGCCGATGACGTCCGCCACCTCGCAGAACTCGGTGCCTGGGGCTTCACGTTCCACGACGACGACGTTGTACCTTTCGGTTCCGACGACGCCACCCGTGACCGCCTCCTCGGTGAAGTCAAAACCGCAGCCGAAGAAACCGGACTGACCATCGAAATGGTCACCACCAACCTCTTCTCCCACCCCGTTTTCAAAGACGGTGGCCTCACCTCCAACGACCGCTCAGTGCGCCGCTTCGCACTACGCAAGGTGCTCCGCAACATCGACCTCACCGCAGAACTCGGCGCAAAAACCTTCGTCATGTGGGGTGGACGTGAAGGCTCCGAATACGACGGCGCCAAAGACCTCCACGCAGCCCTCGAGCGCTACAAAGAAGGCCTGGATCTCGTTGCCGGGTACATCAAAGACAAGGGCTACGACATCAAGATCGCCCTGGAACCCAAGCCAAACGAACCACGCGGAGACATCTTCCTACCCACCGTTGGCCACGCACTAGGGTTCATTGCTGAACTCGAACACGGCGACATCGTGGGACTCAACCCAGAAACCGGCCACGAACAAATGGCAGGCTTGAACTACACCCACGGTCTCGCCCAAGCGCTGTGGGCAGACAAACTCTTCCACATCGACCTCAACGGGCAACGCTCCATCAAGTTCGACCAAGACCTCGTGTTCGGCCACGGTGACCTGCTCTCCGCGTTCTTCACCGTTGACCTGGTAGAAAACGGTTTCCCCGCCTCACCAAACGCGCCACGCTACACCGGCCCACGTCACTTCGACTACAAGCCATCACGCACCGAAACTGTTGCTGGTGTGTGGGACTCGGCAAAAGCCAACATGGACACCTACACCATGCTGGCCACAAAAGCCGCTGCCTACCGCAACGACCCAGAAGTCCAAGAAGCCTTCAAAACTGCTGGTCTATTCGAACTAGCCACCCCCACCCTGGGTGCTGACGAAACAGTGGCTGACCTCCTCGCAGACACCACCACATTCGAAGACTACGACGCCGACACAGCCGCCGAACGCGACTTCGGTTTCGTACGCCTCAACCAGCTTGCCCTCAAGCACCTGATCGGCTGACCCATGACACGACGACTTGTAGCCGGGGTGGACTCCTCCACCCAGTCGTGCAAGATCGTCATCCGTGACGCGGAAACCGGGGCGCTCGTGCGCTCCGGTTCCGCGAAGCACCCCAACGGAACTGAAGTCCACCCCACACACTGGTGGACCGCATATCAGGAAGCGGCAGCAGCCGCTGGTGGCCTCGATGATGTCGAGGCCATTGCCGTTGGCGGACAGCAACACGGGATGGTCGCACTCGACGAAAACGGTGACGTCATCCGTGACGCACTGCTATGGAACGACACCCGCTCCGCCGCAGCCGCACGTGACCTCATCACCGATCTCGGTGCCCTACGCGGAACCGACGGCGCACACGCCTACGCACACGAGATCGGGCTCGTCCCCGTCGCATCGTTCACCGCCACCAAAGTGCGCTGGATGCGTGACACCGAACCCCACAACATGACACGGGTAGCAGCAATAGCTCTGCCCCACGACTGGCTGATGTGGCAAATCATCGGCGCAGGTGGGGAACCCGGCGCTGCCCGCGACCTTACCGCACTGGCCACCGACCGGTCAGACGCATCGGGCACAGCGTACTTCAACCCCACCACGGGGCAATACGACCGTGAACTCTTCGAACTAGCCGCCGGGCCAGGCACCTTCGACCGCATAACGTTGCCACGCGTTTTAACCCCCAACGAGGCTGCCGGGCGCACCCCGTGGGGTGCGATCGTGGGCCCAGGGGCAGGCGACAACGCAGGAGCAGCACTTGGGCTAGGGGCAGCGGCAGGGGACATCGTTCTATCTGTTGGTACCTCCGGGGTAGTCACCGCCGTATCAGCGCAACAAGTGTGCGATGTCACCGGAAACGTGGCCGGATTCGCCTCCGCCACCGGCGACTACCTGCCGCTCGTGTGCACCATCAACGCCTCACGAATCCTCGACGTGGCCTGCCGCATGCTGTCCGTGGACTACGACGAACTCGCACGCCTGGCACTCAGCGCACAACCAGGCGCTGGCGGCCTCGTACTCGTGCCCTACTTCGAAGGGGAACGCACACCAAACCGCCCCGACGCCACCGGCACCCTGCACGGCATGACGCTGGAAAACACCACACCAGCAAACATCGCCCGCGCCGCCGTCGAAGCGCTCCTATGCTCACTGGCCGACGGTGTGGATGCCTTACGAAGCCTAGGAGTGGACGTGCAACGGTTGCTCCTCATTGGAGGTGGAGCGCAATCAGTAGCCACCCGGACAATAGCGCCACAAGTATTCGGCATGCCGGTCACCGTGCCTGCCGCCGGAGAATACGTCGCTGACGGCGCAGCCCGCCAAGCGGCGTGGGCTCTCCTCGGAGGCGACACGCCACCACACTGGCCGCTCGCCGGAGTGCAAGTGTTCGAGGGTGAACCACAACCTATCATCCGTGAGCAATACGCGGCGGTGCGCGACCTGGCGTAACCCTTCGTTGTTGATGCCCGGGCCGTCGCAGCCCGGGCATCGTACTCTCTGCCCGCGTCCCCTCTCTGCACTTCACTTCTCTCGTCCCATCGTCCCTCTCCTTCTCCTTCTCCTTCTCCTTCTCCGGAACGAAAGTGGGCGCAATCCCACTTTCCCTTTCGAAAGTGGGCAGGATCCCACTTTCGTTGGTAGGGGCGGAGGTTGGCGGGTGCTAAAGGGGCGGAGGTTGGCGGGTGCTAAAGGGGCGGAGAGGGGCAGGTGCTAAAGGGGAGGAAGCGCGCGGGAACCGGGCCACCCTCAACGTTCGTTACACAACGGCAACCAGATGCGCATCACAAGACCCACATCACGATTTAACAATGCCTTAACCTTGAAAGGAGCTTCGCCCCGGGAGTCGCCCCCGCAACGAGCGACGCCCGCCCGCAGGAATGAGGAAGGCCCGTGTCCACCCCCACCGCAAAAGTCATCTCCGTTGGAATCGTCGACGACTCCGCCAGAGACCGCGAACGCATTGTTGAGCTCCTCGAGCACTACCAAACACAACACTTAGTGCATTTACACATCCGCCAATTTGAAGACGGCGCAGCGCTCCTCGAAAACTACCGCCCCGACTACGACGTCCTCTTCCTCGACATCCAAATGGGCGGGATCGACGGCATGAAAACCGCTGCCGCGATCCGACGCGTCGACTCCTCAGTCATCGTCATCTTCGTGACAAAAACCGCCCAATACGCCACCAGCGGCTACGCCGTCGACGCCCAAGGCTACCTCCTCAAACCCGTATCATCCTTCGCATTCGACGCAGAACTCACCCGCAGCCTCCGCCACCTCAACCGCATGAAACGCGACTCCATCCTCGTCGGATCATCCGTGGCACCACGCAAAGTCGACGTCGCCGACATCCTCTACATCGAAAGCCGCAAACACAAACTCACCGTCCACACCATCGACGAACACATCTCCTTCAACGGAACCCTCAAAGACTTCGAAACACTCCTGGCACCCCACAACTTCTACCGCTCCAACTCCGGATACCTCGTCAGCCTCCGCCACGTCGAAGCCATTGACCGCGAAGACTGCATCATGTCCAACGGCGACGCCCTCAAAGTCAGCCGCGCCCGCAAAAAAGGCCTCCTCGAAGCCCTCACCGACTACATCGGCGGGAAAGTCGTGTGATCCTCCAAGCCCTCCCAGACATCCCCCGCTGGTACACAGGGCTCGCAGAATGGTCCGCCGCACTCGTCTACATTCTGCTGCTACGCCCCCGGTTCACCGGATGGAAACGACCAACACTCATCGCCGCAGCACTACCCGCACTCATCGGCATCCAAGTGTTCATGGGGTCCCTACCCCTATCCTTCTGGACCATCGGCATGGCAACCGCCGTACTATCCATCTTCGGATTCATCTACCTCAGCAGCGAAACAACCGCCAAAGACGCCGGATACCTCACCGCCCGAGCCTTCGTCCTCGCCGAACTCGTCGCATCACTGCAATGGCAACTCTGGGTCCACTGGCTCCCCGAACACCCCACCCCAGCACTAGGAACCATGGCATTCACCGCCAGCATCGGATTCCTCGCAGTGGCCTACAGCGCCGGATTCACCTCCGCCTACTTCGCCGAAAAACGCAACATCCCCCGCGGCCAAACCCTCGCCATCGAAGGCCACTCACTCGTCACCGCCCTGGCCATCGCGCTGGGCACATTCCTCGTCTCCAACCTCAGCTTCATTACCACCGCCACCCCCTTCTCCGGGCGCACCGCCATCGACATCTTCTACATCCGTACCCTGGTAGACCTCGCCGGATACGTCGCCCTCTACACCCAACAAAGCCACCTCAACCAAGTCAACAACGCCGTAGCGCTCGCAGAAACCCAAGCGATTATGCGAGCTCAACGCGACCAGTATCTTCAGTCAAAACGCAATATTGGAGAACTCAACAGGATCCACCACGATCTCAAGCACTACGTTGCTGCGATCCGTGATGAAGATTCCGCCGCGTTACGGTCCACCTATCTGTCACATATTGAAGACAGCATCACCGGGTACGAATCCCAAATCGAAACAGGGAACTCAGTTCTGGACATCATTCTCAACTCCAAAATGGAGCGTTGCCTGCGTGAAGATATCGCCATGACCATCGTGGTGGACGGAACATCAGTTGAGTTCATGGACGTTCTGCCACTCAGCTCCCTGTTTGGCAACGCTCTGGATAATGCCATTGACGCGTGCCGAAAAGTTGAGGACAAAGAAAAACGCCTCATCAAAGTGTCCGTGTACACGAAAATGGATTTTGTTCTCATCCGCTTTGAAAACTACACCGATGCCAACGTCGCCTTTGTCGAAGGGCTGCCCCAAACCACAAAACGCAATAAAACCCGCCACGGATACGGGGTATTGAACATGCGCAACGTGGTGGAAAACTACAACGGTTCCATGACTATCGACGTGGAAGAGAACTGGTTCACTGTGCGCATTCTCCTGCCCCGCCAGTGACAAGTGACAGCCGATGCTTGGGCTAGGTAACAGCAACACCCCGGCGTTTTCCGCATAAAAAATGGGCTGGGGTCTCTCGAATATCGAGAGACCCCAGCCCACGTGCTACTGCGTCGTGAAGGGTTTAGATGACCAGCTTACTCAGCGGCCTCAGCGACGTTTCCGTCCTGGTCCATGGTCCACACCTTGCCTGTTGCTGCAGAGGTCGCGGTGACAACAAACTTGCCGTCCTCAACCTGCACAGTGGACATGTACTTCTCCACAGCCTCTGATGGGTAGTAAGGCATAACCCACATGCCGTACTTCTGAGTGGGGCTCTGCACGTCAGATGCCAACATGATCTGTGGTGCGGTGCCGATTTCAGCCAACTGGTCGTTGATGATTTTCACACCCTCTTCAAGGTCAGCGATGAACTCAGCGCTTTCCTCAGCGTTGTCACCAGCTGCGTCGCCGCTGCCCTCGCCCTGAGTGGACTGGGTAGAAGAGGTGGTGGCGTCCTGCTCGGCATCGGAGTCACCACAAGCCGTCAGCCCGAGGGCCCCTGCAGTGGCGATCGCTGCGGCAATCGAGAACCTGGTCAGTCGGTTGTTCATGTTTTTCTCCTTTGTCGTGCGCCGCCGATGCATCAGCGGCTTGGTCTGCCCCACCCGTTCAACAGGTGTGTGGGTACAGGATGTGGAAATCAGGGTGGTGCGGTCGGCTAGGCCGACCGCACCGGGGGTGGTACTTACTGGATGGGTTCGCCACCACAGGTGAGGCCGAAACCGAACTCGTAGGAGTTCCCTGCGGAGTCTACGTAGGGGTCGATCTCACCGGCAACGTCTTCGAGGCTAGCCTCAACGGTGTCCATGTTCTTTGGCATGACGATGGGGAGGCGGCCACCTGGTTCAGACAACCCAAGCGCAACATCGAGCATTGCTGCGTCTGACACACCGAATCCAACCAGGATGCCGTCGGAGTCTGCTTCAAACTCAGCGGGAATCACCATTCCTGAGCTCAGGGACAACATGGTGATCACAGGGATGTCCTTACCGGAATCCTCGATTGCTTTGGTGGCACGTTCGAAAGCGTCAAGGTCAGCTTCGTTAGAGATCCGTGATGTTTCACCGAAGTAGGAACGGTTTTGCTTGCTGCCATCTTCGAGGATGTCACCACCGATGGAAGTCTTACGGACGTTGTCGCCGTCAGCGGTGTAAGGGCGGTACTGGAGAGACAGCGGGTAGAACTCTTTGGTTTCCTCGTCCATACCAGCGTTGGTGAAGTTTCCACCGTTGTCAGGGTTACGCATTCCGACAAGCACCATGTCAACATCTGACAGGTCAGGCGCTGTGTACTTGGTGACTTTCTCGTCGTCGTCGAGTTTGACCTCATCGGTGATGACGGTACCGAAGTACTGCTCAGCAACCTCAATGTCGATGCTTGGGCCGTGGGTGTATTCCCCGGGGCCAAAGAGGCTGTTGTGACCGGTGTCGTAGCTCTGCGGAATGTACACAGTCATGTTTTTGTAGTTCGCCGCGTCAGCGTTGCAGGTCATTGCTTCGCCGGAGTTCTTCACCGAGATCACAGACTTGTGCTGAGCGTCGAGGCCAGCTTCAACGAACTCGTCGTTTCCAACTGTTGCCAAGGACGCGTCAAGGTCCTGGTAAGGGTTCTCGTACAAGCCAACACGGAAGATGTTCGTCAGAACGCGGCGCCCGGTGTCAGCCCAGCGAGCATCTGCGTCAACGTCAACGTCCCCAGCTTCAAATGCTTCGCCCCACATGTCATAGGCGGCACGCAACGGTTCGATGTCGTTGTTCCCACCGAACTGGTCAACACCAGCCTTGAGGATTTCAAAGTGACGTTCCTCAACGGTGAGCTTTTCTGCACCCCACGACGTGGCGATGAAAGCGTCAGGGTCAGTTTCACCACCTGAGGTAACCCCCCAGTCGGTGACAATGACACCGTCGTAGTTGTTGTCAACGCGCAGAATGTCAACGCGTTCCTTGTCGTAAGCGGAACCCATGGCGTTGCCGTATGCAGGGTTGCCCTCAGCATCAAGAATGATCGAGTAGGAGGTCATCAGCCCACCGGAAGACAAAGCCTCGGTGAATGGCTTGAGCTGACCGGCCGAGTTACCACCTGGCAGCACAGCGTACTTACCTGATTCGGTGTGAGCCTCACGGCCACCTTCACCAGTGCCATCACCAGGGAAGTGCTTGATCACTGTGGAGACCGAGTCTTCACCCCAACCAAGGCTGTTACCTTCGTCGTCGTACGTGTTCTGGAACCCGTCAACGTACGCCTTAGCCATCTCACCAGCCATGTCAGCGTCTTCACCAAGTGTTCCGGTGATACGGCCCCAACGTGGTTCAGTGGCGAGGTCAATTTGCGGGCTGAGCCCATTTGCGAGACCCATTGCACGGTACTCAGCGGAAACAACTTCACCGAACTGGCGCACAACCTCGGCATCAAATGTTGCAGCAAGCCCGAGCAGTGCTGGCCACTGTGACACGCCACCTTCTGCACCGGCGTAGCTGTCTTTAGCGTCATTGCGTGGGTCGGTAGAGAAATTCACCGGAATGTACGGTGTGGATTCTGAGGCAAGCGTTTCTACGTGGGCTTGCATTTCATTGGTCCACAGAACAACGGGTTCAATCTCGTTACCACCGGCGTACAGGACGTTACGCAGGTAAGAATCTGCGAGATATTCCTTCTGGGCGTCAGTGAGACCGTCGCCAGGTGCGCGCTCGTGGCTGGAGAACAGCATGAGACCGGATACTTGGTCAATAGAGACCTGTGGGGCAAGGTCAGCGGCACGGTCCTCAGGGGACAGGCGCCAGTCTTCCCACGGGTCGAGGCTGCCGTTGCCGTTCATGTCTTTAAATGCGTAAGTCACACCGTCGGTTTCTTCTTCCAAAACAGTGAAACCGGCGTCCTTACTGAAGGACAGTGTCTCCCCGTCCCGCGGGTTGTCAACGACGGTGAACGTTGTTGTTCCGTCGGTGACCTCACGAGTGGTGTAAGTGGTAGGACCCTGATCTTCAGCGTCCTGCGCAGGTGTTGTAGATGAGCAGCTAGCCAGCAGGATCGAAAGTGATCCAGCTAGAGCAAGCCCACGGGTGACGGGTGAGTTCCTCATTAAATTCCCCATATCAGCTTGTGGTCTGCCACGAGACGGCAATCGTCTGTGGTTGCTTGGTCGTGTCACGCGATGGGCTGGGTGTTACTCACTGTGGTGTGTGAACGTCGTTGTCGTTGATGGATCTCAGCGCCTTACTGCCATGTACGGCTCTCAGCCATCGCGTACTGGCCACGCTAGATACTGTTGCGCAGCGGTTAGACAACATGTGCATGTTCTGGCGTTTTCTTTGCATGATCCGTTGACAACACGGGGAGTTCACGCTTTCGTTAGGCCATTGTGCTGCCGATCTTTTCCTTGAGTCGTTACTGCTGCGTGCGGTGTTCTTCACCGCACGGTAGCGCGGCTGTGATGCAACTCGTGCACGCAAAACGACTGAACGTTGATCGGCGCTCCAACGGTAGGGGCATCGACCCTATGGTAGATGGGACTGGTGACGGCGCCTTTGCCGAAGGGGGCAACCGCGGGAGGAAGACGTCGCCGTCAACGAACATCAACCCATTGAAGGGTTGTACAGCTCAAAGGAGTGCTCTTGTGGAATCCACACCAGTGAAAGACGCCAGCGGGCGGAAACCGATGTCGAACAAAAAGTTCCTCGGCATTTGGGTCCCCGTTCTGGCACTCTTGACGGTGATCCTCGTTGTCGCGAACGTTGCGTTGAACATCGGCTCCAACTGGGTGGCCTCGCAGCTGGGAACGGGAACCTACACCGTGAACAGTTCCGAGGAAGCCGAGGGGTGGGACACCGACTACTACACCTCGGAATACGACTCCATCGAAGCTGTTGACGCCGCCGCCAAGGAAGTTGTGCAAGAAATTGCTGGCGAGGGAATTGTCCTCGCTAAGCACGAAGGCAACGCACTACCACTCGCATCTGGCGCTAAGGTCACGATGCTTGGCCGCGCAGCCGCAGACCCCGTTTACGGTGGTTCCGGTTCCGGTTCGGTAGACACCTCGCAGGCCGTTGACGCACGCCAAGGCCTCATCAACGCAGGGTTCGAGGTGAACGAAACGGTCTTTGAAGAGATCAGCGCGTTCGCTGGTGAAAACCCACGCGGCCACATCGAAATGGACCTGCCAGACCAGTCCTCATACAACATCGGCGAACTTCCCGTTGGCAACTATGAGGAACAGGCTGGAACATTCAGCGACTACAACGACGCCGCACTCATCTACTTGGGCCGCCCCGGTGGTGAAGGTGGCGACCTCGCCACCGACCTCAAGGACTGGGACGACAACTACACCCAGGGCCAACACCAACTGGAACTCAACAAAGATGAGTTGGACCTTATCGACCTGGCCACTGAAAACTTTGACACCGTCATCGTGCTGGTGAACTCCTCAACCTCCATGGAGCTTGGTCCAGTTCAAGACAACGCAGATGTTGACTCCGTACTCCTTATCGGATCCCCTGGAGCAACCGGCTTCAACGCGGTTGGCGAGGTCCTCACCGGTGACATCAACCCCTCTGGGCGCACCGTTGACCTGTGGGCCACTGACTTCACCGCTGACCCAACCTTTGTGAACTTCGGGAACTTCCTCTACAGCAACCTTGAGGTGTCATACCCAGCCTCAACACTGGAAGCTGTGGCATCCAACGCCACGGTGACAGATGAAGCACCATTTGTGAACTACCAAGAAGGTATCTACTTCGGTTACCGCTACTACGAAACCGCAGCAGCAGAAGGCTTCATCAACTATGACGACGCCGTGGTGTACCCCTTCGGGTACGGCCTTTCCTACACTGACTTCGAATGGAACGTCACCAACTCTGAACTAGGTGCGGTTGACGGCAGCATCGCCGTTGACGTCGAGGTCACCAACACCGGTGACGTTGCAGGCAAAGACGTTGTTGAACTGTTCTACACCGCCCCATACACCGAGGGTGGAATCGAAAAAGCTGAGGTTGTGCTCGGCGGGTTCCAAAAGACCGGCCTCATCGAACCTGGGCAATCAGAAACAGTCACCATCACCCTCATGGTTGAGGACATGGCGTCCTACGACTACGAAGGTAACCGTGCCTACGTGCTCGAAGCCGGGGACTACGTACTGAGCTTGCGCACCGACTCACACAACGTGGCTCAAGGCGTAGAACCCATCACGTACACCGTTGATGAAACTGTCGTGTACTCCGGTGACAACACCCGCTCCACTGACCAGGTTGAGGTCACTAACCAGTTCGACGACGTCTCAGCGATGTTCACTGACAGCGACGAACAAGGCAAAATCCGTAACATGTCACGTGCGGACTTCGCCGGAACATTCCCCACCGCGCCAAGCGATGACATGCTCATCGCAAACGACGATGTTGCTGCTGGGTTCGCAGCCTACGATGCGCAGGCAGCAGCCGAAGCATCTGACGTTGAGATGCCCACAACCGGCAAAGACAGCGACCTCACCCTCATCGATATGCGTGGACTTGAGCGCGACGACCCACAATGGGGCGAACTGCTCGACTCACTCAGCGTTGATGACATGACAAACATGCTGCTCAACGGTGCATACCAAACCGGTGCCATCGTCTCCATCGCTAAACCAATGACGACGGATCTTGACGGACCAGCTGGGTTCTCATCATTCATCAACGCATCAGTTAACGGTGTGGCCTACCCTTCCGAGTACCTCATCGCTCAAACATGGAACCCTGACATGGCGCGTGCCATGGGGGACATGCTTGGCAACGAGGCGCTGTTCAAGGAAGTTAGCGGTTGGTACGCGCCAGCAATGAACCTGCACCGTTCACCATTTGCCGGGCGTAACTTCGAGTACTACTCCGAAGACCCATTCCTGTCAGGTGTGCTAGCAACAGCAGCATCCAACGGTGCAGCACAAAAGGGCCTTTACACCACCCTGAAGCACTACGCACTCAACGACCAAGAAGCTAACCGTGTCAACAACGGCATCGCGACCTGGGCCAATGAGCAAACGATCCGTGAAATCTACCTCAAGCCATTCGAAATGGCTGTGAAGAACATCGAGATGCCTGTCCCATACATTGCGGACGACAACGGCACCATCGAGGAAACCACGGTTGGTGCAACCGCTGTCATGAGTTCCTTCAACCGTATTGGTTCCGTGTGGGCCGGTGGTTCCGAAGCGCTCATGGACACGGTGCTGCGCGACGAGTGGGGCTTTGAAGGTTTCGCGATCTCCGACTTCAACCTGTACCGCTACATGAACCCCAACCAGGGCATCGCAGCCGGAACGGACTTGACGTTGACGTTCGCACCATCGAAGTCGTTTGACGACACCAGTTCAGCGTTTGCTGTGAGCAACATCCGCAACGCCACCCACAACATTTTGTACACGGTGGCTAACTCCAACGCGATGAACGGGTTCGCCCCTGGCGCAACCGTGACCTACACCCCACCAACCTGGCGTTACATCCAGATCGGGGCGTCAATCGGTCTAGGGCTGCTCATCGTGGCCGGTGCGGTACTGGTGTTCCGACGTGTACGCAAACACTCCGCTGCACAACCAGCAGTAACAGTGACATCGGACTGACACTCATGTGAGTGCAGGTCATAAAGCAGCGGGGCCCGTGGTAATCACCACGGGCCCCGCTGTTCTATGTCTTACTTCACTGGCATGTATGCCAACTTCGGACGGTTGCTTTCGATCCGGGCTACACCCCGGCGCGGTACCCGTTCTGCCGCCACGTCTCGTACAACGCGATGGATGCCGAGTTAGTGAGATTCAAGGAACGTAGTCCAGGGAGCATGGGAATACGCACCTCGCTGGTGATCCGTTCATGGTTGAGAACCGTGTCATCCAAGCCGGTGGGTTCTGGCCCAAACACCAACAAGTCAGTAGGTTCGTACGTGATGTCAGTGAAGTTCACGGTCGCGCGTGTGGTGAAAGCGAACACCCGAGATGCCGGGTACAAGCCCACAAGCGCATCAAAATCACGGTGAATGTCCATGACCGCAAGGTCGTGATAATCCAGACCGGCCCGCTTCAACTTAGGTTCAGACAGGTCAAAACCTAACGGCTCCACCAGGTGCAACCGCGCCCCGGTCACAGCAGCAAGGCGAATCGCACTGCCAGTGTTCCCCGGAATGCGCGGCTCATGAAACACCAGATGCGGCACCCCAGACGGGCTCGGATCAACGGCAACAGGGGTTCGGTGTAATGGGTGCTCAGTCACCGTTCCATTATCGCCGCTTCACCGGCCCGCCTGGGTGAAGTTACGCGGAGATCCCGCGCACAGCATCGGGAATGGGGGTGTCACCATTAATGGCTTCCCACTGTGTTCTGATACTTGAGTCGTTGGCGAGGGCAGCAGCAATGAGGGAGGCAACATCGCCGCGGGTGATCTCACCGCGATCAACCTCAGTGCCAACGGTGACCTGACCGGTGGGCGCGTCATCGGTCAGGGCGCCTGGGCGAATAATGGTCCACTGCAGACCACTGTCCCGCAGGGCGATGTCAGCGTCACGCTTAGCGTCAACGTAAGCCGCCCACACCTCACCGGCGTCGTCGGGGACGGGGTTATCAACGCCCATCGCAGAGATTTGCACAACGCGGGAAATACCTGCTTGTTGTGCTGCCGTGATGGTCTTCACTGCGCCTTCGAAGTCCACTGTGTGTTTGCGCTCGATACTGCCATCTGGGCCACCGCCTGCAGCGAAGACCACGGCGTCACAACCAGCGAATGCCGCTGCGAAGTCGTCAACGGTGGATTTTTCGATGTCGAGGAGGCGTAGCTCGGCACCAGCCTGCTTGAGTTCTTCGCGGTAGTCCTCACGGCGCGCCAAGGCAATCGGCAGGTGGCCGCCTTGAACGAGAAGGGGGTGGAGGTGCATGGCGATTTTTCCGTGGCCGCCAACCACTGCAATTGTGCTCATTTATCGACCGTAACAGCGGGGGTGAAGCCCTGCGCGCTGGTCCGCTCAGCGCGAACTCTCCCCGGATTAAAGACCTAGTTCTTCGGTTAGCTCCGTCAACTCCTCAGCCGCCGAACGCTGTTCGCTGAGGCTTTGTTCGCGATAGTGCAGGAGTGATTGCGCGTCCACTCTACGGTGTGTTCCGACCCTGCGGTAAAGGATCTTTTCTTCATCGAGTAGACGGATGAGGAACGGGCGAGAAACCTTCAGAAGGTCAGCGGCTTGCTGTGTGCTGAGTTCAGCGCTTTCTGGAACGATCGTGATTGTTTGCTCGGCAGCTATCGAACCGATGATGTCCCGCAACATGGGAAGAAGGGTGGTTGGGATGTCCACGCTGACGTGTGTGTCTGTGGAGTCCTGTGGTGTGAGAGTGCGCAGGAGCGTCCTCGCGTCACGCACGCGATCTTCTGCTGCCTTATGGATAGTCGCCATGAGTGGCCCTCTTTTCGCAATAAACGAACTAGTCGAAATAAGTGAAACACTTAAGCGTGTTGGGAGTCAATGTTCGCTTTTGAGTTTTGGTTCGGAGCGCGCGCGCGAGAGAGGCGTTTAGGCGATTGAGATAGTGTGGCGGAAATGTGAATGTCCACGTCGTGGCCCTTAAGTCTCTTTACGGCTGTCAGTCAACGGGGTGATAATGGGACGCAATAGTCAAGAGCGACCGCGAAGGTATCATGCCGCAGAACAGACAACCTCCCAGCCGATGGGTCATCATCGCTTCCGTGATTGCCCTCTCCGCTGGGCTCAGTTCCTGTTCCGATGAGCAACGAGAAGGCCGCAGCGATCAACAACCTGGTGGGGTAGTGGGGGAAACGATAGACCCGGAACTGGACTACTCGTATAAAGCTGTCATTGACAGAGCCAGCGGAACCGTGCGGCTACCGCTTGATGTTGCGCTGGGTTTCCCAGGAACCACTGATCATTTCAGTGAGAGTTCTCCCGAGGAGTCAAAATATATGGTTGCGTGCCTTACGAAGGCTGGCTACCCCCACACATACGAACCGGAACGTGATTCACTCGATACCGAGTGGTACTACTTTGGGCCGTGGGTGGAGGGCAACGTTGAACGGTGGGGTTACGCAGGGCCGCCCAGCCCGTCCGGGGACGCGGACACAACTTTCAGTGTTGTCCAACCTGGCCCAGGTGTCAGGGAAAAAGAGGGCTACCCCGACGCAGTCGCTGACTGTGTTGCTGCAGTTGCCGTGACTGGTAATACCGTGTGGAGCATCTATACAAAGCTACCTGAACCGGTCACGATGGCTGACTCGGATGCGATTGATTTTGCCACGTCAAGTGACACCTACCGGGAGGTGATCGGTGAGTGGCGAGAATGCATCGAGGGCAACGGCCTAGAGATGGTGAAAGAGTACACCGGTAGTGGGTGGATTGAGGGTGTAGACCTCAACGTGCTCGATGAGAAAAATATTCGAGCTGCGGTCGTTGATGTGCAGTGTAAGGACGAGGTGAACTATATGCAGCGCATTCTCGACGTCGCTGCAGCGTATCAAGGGCCTATCGTTGAAAAATACGAAGCAGAACTAGCAGATGCATCCCAACAAATAGCGGATCACCGCCGTGAGGTAAAGGATTCTTACCTCACGTGGTTGAGCGAAAACCCGTGAGGTTCTGACTATGAAAGTTAGGCGTTGGGGCACTGTCTTCGTTCTTCTCACCACTTTCATCACCGGTACAGGTGTCGCTGGGTGTTCACCAGGCAGTGGACGTGATGAAGCCGGAGCCCGTGATGAGACAGTGGTGACGCCGGAGCTGGATTACTCCTATAAGGCTGAGATTGATGAATCGACTGGCGCTGTGCGCTTACCGATCACTGCTGCTCTTGGTCTGCTAGGGGAGGGAACCGACATCGATTCTGAAGGGTCACCTCCGTACATTGCGCGATGTTTGACGGAGGCCGGGTACCCACACACGTACGACCCTGACCGGGTTCAACCAACACAAGAGTGGTACCACTTTGGCCCATGGGTTGAAGAAAACGTCGCCATCTGGGGTTACGTGGGCCCGCCCGGCGGCGGTGGTGACGGCGTGCGGACGTTTGATGCGGTGCAACCAGTGAATGCTCGTTCTGAGGCGGAGGGCTGGCAGGAACAGCGAGCTGAGTGTGCTGGTGAATTTATCAATGAGGTCGGTTTGGTGTCGAAAGTGTTGGAGAAACTACCTGCTGAAGTTACCCAATCACATTCCCTCGAATTTGCGCACTCCTCTGACACATACCACAAGGTGCAAACCGAGTGGCGCGAATGCGTGGAAGGCCGCGGCCTTGAACTCGTTGACGAATACACGGGGGCTGGATGGATTAAAGGCGTTGACGTGAATGAACTCAGTGAGGAGAACATTCGTGTTGCTTTAATCGATGTGCAGTGTCGAACCCAAGTGGACTTTATGCAACGCATCCTCGATGAAGCGGCCGCCCTTGAAGGTCCAATAGTCGAAAAATATGAGGCTGAAATTGCCGAGGCTGCTCGTGAGATCGCTGATATTGCAGAACGCAAACGTGAACTAGCCGCTTCCGCGCAGTGAGGGGCGGTGGGATCACTGCGCCGCTAAACAGGTGTTTATTTGCATGGTGAAAAATAAGCTACACGTTCTCTGCCAGTGTGAATACGGTGAAGGCTCTCTCACGGCGGGGCATGTGGTGGGTAACTTCCAAGGCGCAAAAATCCATAGGTAGCCTTTGCATGACTCAGTGCAAAACCGTGCTCAACCGAAACTTTCAAGAAAGAAGTTCCCTATTGAATGTTCCACCCCTGGTAAAAACAAAACCTAGACTACGTGTCGTACTAATGGGCGGCATCATATTTTCAGTTGTGACAGGTTGTTCTTACGCAGGTGGGGCTGCGCAGAAGGAGACTGTGGAGAACTCGCCGACCGTATCCCGCGATTCCACGTATAAGGCAGTTGTTAGGGAGGGCGCAGGAGAAATTTCATTTCCGACTGACCAATATGAATCTTCTGCTCAAGGGTACTTATTGGAGACCTCTGCAATGTACCTGGATCTCGCACTCTGCCTTCACGAGAAGGGCATGCCGTCCTATTGGGCACAACGTGAAAACATTGGGCCCGAAGAGAATAGGCGATACGGGCGCTGGATCATGAGCAACGCCGAAAGTCACGCGTATGTCCTTGTCCCCGACAAAGAGCTGGAAAGAGCTTTTCAATGGGAAGCATTGTTCAATGCTGAGCACGAAGATGTCTTGTCCAGTGAGCAGTACGAAAAGGCGGAGTCAGAATGTCTCGACACTCCATCACCCGATCTGATGGACGCATTAGGCGGTCCGCCCCTGCCTGATGAGATCTCGAAAATAGGAAATCAAACCTATGACCTCATGTTGGCATCTGACGACGCCGCTGCAGTCTTTGCTGACTGGGAAGTCTGCCTGAATGAAGCTGGTTTGGAACGTGTGGGCGATGATGACCCGTACGGCATTGTGGGCGTTGATTACAGTGTCGCAAGCGAACAGTCCATCAAAGTGGCGGTCACCGACGTCGCATGCAAACAGGAAACCGACTTCGTGCAGCGCCTCGCGGACATCGAAGCATCTTTTCAAGGCCCAGTTGTGAAGAAGTACGAAGCCGAACTGGCTGAGCTTCACGCATTCGACGAAAAGGTCACCGAAAACCGTAAGGCATTCCTGAACGCAAACGCGGCCAAGGGTGAAGCCCTGTGGAAGCCATGAGCACCAGTCTGAACTCCGAGTCAACACAGCGAAGTGAGGATGGAACTTGAATAGTATCGTTGGCAGTTTACTCATTGTCCTGCTCTTGGCATCATGTGGAGCCACTCCGGATGAATCGAGCGCAACACCACAGGTGATTGGTGGAGAATCGCTCGATCCGGATGATTACGAGCGTGACATGAAAGCGACCGCCATCCTTGATGGTGATACGGGTGAGATTGTCTTACCGCTTGAGCAGTTCTTCATGAGTAGAGATGAGCAATCAAAAGTTGATGGGGCGATTATTCTTTCCATGGCGTCATGTATACATGATGCTGGTTATCCAGCGCTATGGGTTCCGTTTGGAGAAAGAGAGCGTAAAGAAAGCCAGCGCTATGGTCGCTGGGTGTTGGAGTACGCAGAGAAATATGGATACAGCGATATACCTGACTTGATAGGTCAAGAAATACGCGACCACGAAGTTGCCTTTGGTCAGTATTATTCAGAGGAAGTCAATATCCCTGAATATGACAAAGTTATCGAGGACTGTGGGGGTAACGGTGAGGATTCCGAGATTATTGCCTCTGCCTTCGAGGACGGCGCACCGCCTGAAGTGCTGGAGATGAGGCAGCTGTCATACAACCTCATGAAAGAAACCCCAGAAGCGCAAGCAGCCGAAAATGAGTGGCGGCAATGCGTCGAAGAAGAGGGACTCGTCGTTGAAGAAGTCGACAATGAGTACGCCATCAAGGATGTTTCTTACATTGATGCTGACGAAGATTCCATACGAGCCGCGATCATAGATGTTCGATGCAAGGAAAAGACCGATCTGATCAAACGGCTCTCAGATATTGAAGCATCGTATCAGGCGCCAATCCTCAAAAAATATGAAGCCGAGCTTGTTGAAATGCGCTCCTCCGTAGAGGAAAGCATAGCGGCAGTTGATGTCTTCATGAATAACCACAAGAAAGAAGCACAAACCTTGGAAGCCTTGGCCAACAACATCCCATAGATGTACACCGCTATATGATCGACGAGGCAATTGTTTAGTTTTCATTAGTGCAGCTATTGCCTTCGCTGGTTCTAACATCTAGGTGGCGTCTTCGGTCTGCCTCGAAGGCCCAAGGTGCCACTACTAATTTTATTGAGGAAATAGTGAAAAAGTTTTTTGTAGGTTTAGTTATTTTGGGTCTCATGACGAGTTGCTCTTCAAAGCAGAGCGCGCCAAGCGACGATGTGGAAGTCTCTGACGTCAGAGACAAGAGTTTCAAAGCGGAAGTCAATGAAAGCACCAGTCAAGTCCAACTGCCGATAGATGATTTTTTATTCACGGATGATGAACTGCGCGAGAGTGATTCCGCGGTTCTTCTAGAACTTTCTTTGTGCATGAACAGCGAGGGTTATCCTGCATCTTGGTCTCCTGCAGAGACCGGAATCGAGCGCGAATGGTATAGGTATGGGCGTTGGAATAAGGATTACGCCGCTAAACTCGGGTATACGGATATTTCTTCAGTGGAAGGGTCATCTCCCGCGTTGATTAGTGAGCAGAAGTTCCTTAAAGAGTTTGCCGAAGTGGTTAACAGCGCCGAATATGATAAAGCGCAAACTAAATGTTCTAGCACTAACAGTGAAGTGCGGAGCGTGATGCGTACTATGAAGGAGCTTTCCGAAGAACTTGTTCAAATGCGTGAACAATCGTACTTCCTCATGATGGAAACAGACGATGCTCAGCAAATACTTGCGGAGTGGGAAGAGTGTCTCAAGGTTTCAGGGCTGGAACGAGATGAGTCTGTTTCCCCGTTCGCGATTAAAGGGGTGAGCCACGATGTGGCAGATGAAGATTCGATCAAAGCTGCTTTAGCAGATGTAAAGTGCAAAGAAGAAGTTCATTTCATCCAACGGTTGGCAGACATCGAAGCGTCTTTTCAAGGGCCCCTAGTTCAGAAGTATCAATCTGAACTTGTTGCTGCTCAAGAAGAGATTGACGAGACGATCACCAGCAACCGTGAGTACCTCAAGTTAAACGCAGCCAAGGGTGAAGCCCTGTGGAAACCGTAACTCTCAAGACATAAACACAACAGCACCGCCTTGCGGGAGGTTCAAACTCCCACAGGGCATCATGCGCGTTAAACCCAACACCCAACTAATGAGCACACTGGTGCACAGTGTGAAAGGCACACCATGACAACACCCGAGTGGGACACCGAGATAATGTCCCGCGACACCCCAGATTCAGCGGGCCACACCGCCCCACAAACTGACGGCGACGGGCCACCGCGCCGCCGGTTAGGGCTCACCCGCAACTGGATGGTGATCTGGGTTGTTGGC
This sequence comes from Jonesia quinghaiensis DSM 15701, assembly GCF_000423205.1. Lineage (GTDB taxonomy): Bacteria > Actinomycetota > Actinomycetes > Actinomycetales > Cellulomonadaceae > Jonesia > Jonesia quinghaiensis. The sequence goes on along the minus strand of NZ_AUHN01000009.1, from coordinate 228,560 downwards.
ACACTCGCGGCGCTGAGCATCGGGTACCTAGCGGGATTCCTGGTGCGCACCCCACTCGACCAAGCACAAGAGAACTCAGCTGTCGCCATCGAAGCGACCGCTACTGTCACCATGCACGAGTTCCTCCCCGACATCGCAACCGCCAAAGGGGAAGTACGCAAAGGCCGCACCGTCACCCTCCCCGAATTCACGTTACCCGGTGGTGAAAGCCCCATCGTCACCGAACGCATCGCAAAAGCCGGTGCCACAGTGCCCAGCGGAAAACCCGTGGTGTCCATTGCCGGGTACCCCGTTTTTGTGCTGTCCATACCGTTCCCGCTCTACCGCGACCTCGCCCCAGGGGACTCCGGCCAAGACGTCAAAGCACTCCAAACCGAACTGTCACGCCTCGGCCACTACACCGGCAGCATCGACGGCGAATACGGACCCGGCATGGCTGCCGCCGTCCGCGACCTGTACCGCAGCGCAGCAGCCACCGCACCACAAGCATCGGCCGAACTGCGTGACGCAGTCACCGCAGCCCAACAAGAACTCAACGCAGCCCGCGGCACCACAACCAGCAACACCGGTGACACCCCAAACAGCGACGCCGCAGAAAACACCGGCGCCGCTGACGGCACCGGCCCAGCAGCAAACACCAGCACCGCCGCGCTTACGGCGGCACTCAACGCAGCAACCCTGAAAGCTGACACACCGCTGCCAAAGTTCTCAGTCATCGCGATACCGGGCAAAAAAGTTGACGTCATCAAAGCCCCAGCCGTAGGGACCAGCCTCGCCGACGGCGCTGACAGCCTCCAACTGCGCAGCCAAGGCACCAGCGCCACCGGTCGGCTCACTGTTCTCGACGCGGAAGGGTTCGCTGAAGGTGACACAGTCAGCATCACCGTGCAAACCAACACGAACGTCACCGGTGAAGGGAAAATTACCAGCATCTCCGACTTCACCGAAGGCGACAACGCGAATAACATCCCACCCGGTTACGACTTTGTGGTGAACATCCCCAGCGAAGACGCCGCCGCGTTCAGCGACAACGACGCAGTAACCATCACCAACAACCAACAAACCGCGAAGGGCACAACAGCCCTGGCTGTACCACTGCTCGCGATCCGGCAAGACGCCAACGGCACCTACGTGCTCACCGTGGATGACCCAGCAACAGCGGCAGACCCCACAACCCACACCCGTGTAGACGTCACAGCAGGTCAACAACAAGACGGCTGGGTTGACGTCACGGGCGCTAACCTCACCGACACCAACACCGTCGTACTAGGTGGTGGCCGGTGACCGCAGTCATCAACGCCCACCAACTATCACGCAGCTTCCCCGGCACCCCACCCATCCACGCACTACGCGACGCAACCCTCAGTGTTGAACCCGGCGAAAAAGTAGCCATCTATGGGCCATCCGGTGCCGGAAAATCAACGCTCCTCAACCTCCTGGGCTTACTCGATGGCCCCACCACAGGAAGTTACACGGTCCTCGGTGAAGAAACCGCCACCATGCCTGCACGCACAAAAGACCGCCTCCGCTCCCAAGCAATCGGTTTTGTGTTCCAACAGTTTCAAATCCTGGGGCACCGCACCACCCGCGAAAACATTGACCTCAAACTCTCCATCGCCCGCATACCCCACGCTAAGCGAGCAGCGCTCGTTGATGACGCCCTGGAAAAAGTTGGCCTCACCCACCGGGCAACATCCCAGGCACGGAACCTTTCCGGGGGAGAGAAACAACGCCTCGCTATTGCCCGCGCCATTGTGAACCGCCCGCAACTCCTCCTCGCCGACGAACCCACCGGTAACCTCGACGCCCGCAACACAGACCTCGTGTTGAGTTTGCTGGATGACTTCTCCGCAGCAGGCATCGCCGTGGTGGTCATCACCCACTCTGACCGCACCGCCGCATGGTCCCACCGCAACGTGTTCATCTATGACGGGGTACTCTCAGCGACCCCACCAAGGAGCTGACCGGTGCGAATCTTTGTAGATACCTTCCAGGACTGTGCCATCGACATGACAGCGCGCCTACAACGCACCCTGCTGCTCATCATCGCGGTGGCGTTAGGGGCCGGAACGTTTGTGATGTCGTTGGGGTCCAATGTCACCGCATCGCAACAAATCGCCAATGACATGGCCGCTGGGACCCTCGACCAGATCAGTGTGGCGGTGTCAGGGGGAACAGACACCAACAACTTCCCCGATGACGCCGATGCCCGCGCCCTGACCCTACCCATGGTGCTGTCCTCCGGTCGCCGCATTGATGTCGACATTGACACGGCCCAACCCAACAGGTTCACCACCGCCAACGTTGACGAATACGTCCAAGGGGTCGCTGTCGCTGGGGTAACCACTGGGTATTTTGACGTCATGGACCTTACCGGCGGAACTGCCGGGGCGTGGGTGTTGGACTCCACCCAGCACACCAACGTCGCCTACCTGGGGGTGCAGGCAGCCAAGGAGTTAGGGATCCCCACAGATACTCCCTACCCTAGCGGCTATCAAATTTCTCTTGCCGGGCATCGGGTTGATGTTGTTGGCATTGTGCAGTCTTCCGAGCGGGCCCGGGTCGACAACGTCATCCTGGTGCCCTACGCCCAAGCGGTGGCGATGAAAATTTCCGATAGCGAGGCTGTGTTGACGGTGCGCACCGCCATTGGTGCGGGTGGGCCGGTATCAAAGGCTCTGCGGCAAGTGGTGCGCCCGGACGCCCCCGAACGCCTCACCGTCACCCAAGTGGCGACGTTGGATTCGCTGCGGTCCGGGGTGGATTCCCAACTGTCCCGCCTGGGGATGTCCGTGGGTGTGATGCTGCTTGCCCTGACCACCCTGCTGATCGCGAACTCCATGATTGTTGCCGTGATGTCCCGCACCTCAGAGATCGGGTTGCGCCGAGCCTTAGGGGCCTCCCAGGGCGATATTGCGCGCCTGTTCCTCACTGAGGGGGCCATTACCGGGTTCCTTGGCGGGTTGGCTGGCGCCGCACTGGGTGTGGTCGGCACGCTCGTGACTGCGTTGGCGAACGGGTGGAGCGTCACGATGCCCTTGTGGCTGCCCTTCATCGGGTTGGGAATCGGCACGGTTGTGGGGATCCTTGCCTCGGTGTACCCGGCTACCTCAGCTGCACGCATCAACCCGGCAACAGCAATTCGCGTCGACTAGTCGACGAGGGGAGGGGCTAGAGCTGAACCCCAAGCTCAGTGGCAAGTGCGGTAACGCGGGCGTTCAAATCGTCGCGGATGAGGCGCATCCGCTCCTCACCGTCAATGCCGTCATGTGATGGTTCAACGGTGTCCCACACAACGATGGGCGCTTGACCGGGGTGCTCAATGGTGGCTTCCGTCCCCACCAGAACAACACGGTCAACGGTGTCGAGAAGTGCTTGGTCAATTGCTTTAGGGTGTTCGCCGTCCATGGTCGCGCCGATCTCTTCAACGCTGCGCTGGGACAGGGCGTTGAGCGCACTGGCAGGGTGGGTGCCTGCTGAGTGAACAGCTACGGCGTCACCAACGAGGTGGCGCATGAGAGCTGCTGCCATTTGCGATTTTCCGCCGTTTTTCACACAGACAAATAAGACGGATGGCGTGGGTGATGGCATAGGTGGCCTCCTGAGTTGATGGTGGTCTCACCGCACACACTATCGCCAATATAGAAGAGTGTCTATATAAGTGTGTGGAAACATGCCGATGCCCGCCTCACCTCGCGCTGGACACAAGGTGGAACGGGCATCGGCTGGTGGCGCTTGACTAACCTACCGGTTAGGCAACCGCCGACTTCATGGGGAGTGGCCGCCACCGCTCCTCACGAGCTGTTGCCCACCATGCGGTTGCTCCAGCAATCAGGAGCCACATGATGAGGCCAACAACTGCCAGTCCAGCATTCGCTGATGTTGCTCCCGCAATTGACGCATTCAGTGCGTCAGCCGCCAACGGGAGGGGCAGAAGCGAATTAAGGATCTGGAAAAACTCTGGCGCAGTATCAATCGGCAATAAACCGCCAACACTTGCTGCCTGCACAGCAAAGAACAACAGTGACAGAAGCCACCCTGTGGCCCGGCCCCACACAAGAACAAACACCTCAGTGAGCACCATAAATGTCAACGTCCCAACGAGAAGCACCACGATGGTCAGTGGCCAGTTCGCGATCTTCACACCAAAAGCTGCGAGTACGGCAAGTAGCGCCGCAACCTGCACCACAGTGACGATGCCGGGGATGACCAAGCCTGCCCTCAAACGCTCACCGGTGGGAACAGTAGTTCCCAAGAAGCGCCGTGGGGCGATGCGGTGAATGAGGGACAGGGCGAACGCCCCCACCCACATGAAGATCGCAGCGATCGCTGCGGCCAACCCGGTGATGGAGCTGCCCAAGGGGTTGGTTTCGTTGTGCAACGAGGTGATGGGCTGAGCTAAAACGGAACCGAGGCTCTCAGGAATGTCGCCAAGTTCAGCAACCTGATCCGATGCTTCAGTCAGGCCACCTGCAAGGTCACCGGCACCGCCAGCAATATCCCCAGATCCATCCTCAAGTTGATCTAACCCGTCAGCGATACCTGTTGCGCCGTCTTTAGCGCCAACGATTCCAGTGGCAAGTTCCGAGGTGCCGGTGGCGAGTTGGGAGGACCCTGATTGCAGTTGTCCCGCATTCGATGCTGCGGAGGACAGGCCACCAGAGAGTTGGGTGAGTCCTTGGGAGAGTTGCCCTGCCCCGCCGGCAAGTTCTGAGGTACCAGTTGAGAGCTTTTTCGCACCGGTGGACAGTTGTCCGATTCCCTGTGTCAATGCGGGAGCGTCTTCTGCGAGTTGTGACGTGCCGTTGGCAAGTTGGCCCGCTCCTTCAGCAAGGTCATTGACCCCGCCTGTTAGGGCTGGTGTCGACGCAGAAAGGAGCTCCGTGCCCTGTGCTAGTTCGCTTGCCCCTGTGACAACTCCCTGGGAAGCTTCCTGCGCTTTCGCGAGCGCTTCAAGCGCTTGGGCGCATTCGGGTGAGGTCACGTCAGCGCACGCTGCGTTGACCGCAACGATAGCGTTGTTCGCTAGCGCTGCCCCTTGGGCGATGCCTTGAGCGGCAGCATTGATTCCTTGAGTGGTTTCAGGCAGGGACTCTACGTTCTGTGCTAAGGCGTTGAGACCGTCAGCCAGGCCTTGGACACCATTGTCGAGCTGCTTGATGCCCTTGGGGAACGCTTTGGCTTCTTTGTTGAGTTGGCTTAACCCCGTGGATAGTTCTTTGGCGCCGCCAGCGAGCTCTTGAGCGCCGCCCGCTAGTTGGCTACTTGCGGTAGCAAGTTGTCCTGCACCAGTGCTTGCTGATTGCACACCAGAGGTGAACTGGCCAACCCCAGAGTTGAGCTGCTGCGCGCCATCGGCGAGTTGGGTGGCCCCGGCGCCAGCACCGTCGAGCCCGTCAGCGAGTTCACCAACACCACCAGCGGCCTGCCCAATAGCGTCGTTAAGTTGTTCCGTACCGTCAGCGAGTTGGGTGGCGCCATCTGCGGCGTCAGTGATCCCGTCAGTGAGTGGTGCAACCTCAGTCAACGTTGAGTTAATGAACATCTCGGTGATGGTGTGGCCAGTTGTTGCCGCCGCTGTTTGGGAAACGTACTGGGCGAGGAAAGAGACAAGTTGTGAGTTCGCCTCGTTGGTTTCCACCGTGATGTTAGCTTGGCGGGGGTTATTTTGTAGCGCCCCCGTGATGTTCGCGGAGAAGTCTTTGGGGATGGTGATGACTGCCGCATAGTCACCGTTCTCTAAACCATCACGGGCGGAATTCTCCGAGACAATATCCCACGTCACGGTGTCATCGTTGGTGGTGAGCCCAGCGGTCAGAAGGCGCCCGCCAGGGAACTGTTGGGCGTCGTCGCCTTCGCCAATGGTTGCCATCTCGTCGAGGTTGACAACAGCAGCAGTCAGGTTCGACGCGGCGTCTGCTCTGTCATGGTAGGACCACAACATGATGGCAATTGATGCCACCGGCAGAATGGTCGCCAAAATGATGGCGATGATTTTGGTACGTGAAGTTCCGGTCACGGGATGTCCTTGATGCGGTAGGGCGTGCTCGGTGCGGTTTACAGGGCGCTGCCGGCGAGGCGGCGGGTGACAAGCGGGGTGACAGTCAGTGAAGCATCGGCGTTAGCTGATGTTCCAATGAGCGTGACAATGCCGTGCTCGTGAAGAGGCGCAAGGTGCTGATACAGGGCGTCTAACGTGCCCGCATCCAATGTGGTGTCTGTTCCTGTGGTGACCAGCAGCATGCCGGTGTCTAGGGCGACAACCGCGGCACTGTGTGGGTCATTCATCAGGTTTTTGGTAACACGCCGGACATCGTCAAGTGTGTTGACCTGCGTGTGGAAAGCAGTAGATCGACGCAACTTACTGCGTTCCTCTGGTTGGACACAGTCCGCAACCGTGACGGTGCCTGATTCGATGCGGTGCCGGCCTGTCAGCGCGGCCAACACACCTTGGCGAACCGAAGGGTCGGTGCTGTGCAACAACACAACGTCCCCTGGGGTGGCGGTCAACGTGAAGCCTGACAGAAGCGGGCGGTCCGTTGTGTCGTGCACGGTGACGTCCTCGGCGCGAATGACCACACCAGGGTTGTCTTGCGCCCAAGCATCTTGGCTCAGGCGTTTTTCCAGCCCTGTGCCTTCCACATCAAGTTGCGGCATGGAACGCTCCAACCAACGGGGTAACCACCAAGCGCGATCACCAAGGATCGCCAGAACGGCTGGAACAAGGGTCATGCGCACAATAAACGCATCAATGAACACACCGATGGCGAGAGCAAAAGCCAGAGGTTTGATGATGGCGTCCCCCGTGGGAACAAACGAACCAAACACAGCGATCATAATGATCGCCGCTGCGGAAACAACGCGTGCTGACTCGGTATACCCGGTCAGAATCGATTGTTGAGCATTCCCGGTATGCACGTACTCTTCGCGGATTCGCGAAACGAGGAACACCTCGTAGTCCATCGCCAACCCAAACAGCACACCCATCACAATGATCGGCATGAAGGAAATAACCGGGCCAGTGGTATCAACATTCAACAGTGACGCGCCCCAGCCATAACCGAAGACCGCCCAGGTCACACCAAACGATGCCATCACCGACAGGAGGTACCCAACTGTTGCCTTCAGGGGGACCGCAATGGAGCGGAACACTACAAGCAACAGCACGAGGGACAAGCCCACGACAACAGCGCCGAACGGTAGGAGAGCATCAGAAAGCTTCTCTGAAATGTCGATGCCCGCCGCAACCTGACCAGTAACCATCATGTTGGAAACACCAAGGTCATTTTCCCAGGTGGCAGCTTGTTCACGAATGTCATGCACCAGGTCAGCGGTGCGCGGGTCTGTTTGCCCCCACTGAGGCACAAGCTGAATCATGCCGAGGTCAGCGGTCATATTGGGTGTGGCAACCGCAATAGACACAACCCCGTCGATCTGCTCAATGTCCTGAGCTAGGTCAGCGACAACACCAAGTGGGTCATCGGACGCGATGATGTCTGCCGTGACCAAGATTGGGGCGTTGTATCCCTCACCGTACTGCTCAGCAATGAGGTCATAGGTGTCCCGCACTGCAGTACCAACAGGCTGAGAGCCGCTGTCCATGAGCGCCAACGCCATGTCTTTGACCGGTATCGCAGCGATACCCAGCAATGCAACGCATGTCACGACAGTCAGCCACGGTTTCCGGGTCACCACAGTCACCCACCGGGCTGTTTTCTTCGGTGCGCCGGGTACAACGCGCTTGCGTGGGCGTAACCGCTCCCCAAGAAGAGAAAGCACGGCAGGGAGAAGAGTTAAGGCAACCAACACGGCAATAGCGACAGCGGCTGCTGCCGCCAACCCCATCACAGTGAGGAAGGGGATGCCCGCCACAGCCAACCCGGACAACGCAATAATGACGGTGATACCAGCAAAAATAACTGCAGAACCGGCGGTAGCCTGGGCGCGAGCAATAGACTCCTGGACCTCAAGGCCTTCAGCGAGTTGACTTCGGTGCCGCGAAATAATGAACAGTGCGTAGTCAATCCCCACCGCCAAACCAAGCATGATGGCCAACGTGGGGGTTGTTGACGACACGTCGGTGAATGCGCCAGCAGTGACAACCAAAAGCATCGACACCGCCACGCCAATAATGGCAGTGATAATTGGGACGCCAGCAGCCACCAACGACCCAAACGTGATGGTCAACACCAGTAGCGCAACCCCGACCCCAATGACCTCAACGATGGAGAAGTGCACTGTGGTCATGGTGAACATGCCACCACCCACGTTCGCTTCGAGCGGCGTGGTGTCATTGATCTCTTGAGCGAGGTCAGTGAAACCATCAAGGGTTTGCTCACTGATGCTACCGAGTTGAGTGTCGAGCTGAATTTGGAGTAGCGCCGCTTCGTTACTCGGGGAGAAAGCCGTTTCCCCGCCCTCGTCAAAAGGGTTCGAGATGACCGCGACATCCTCAATCTGTGAGGCGTCATCCACGATGCTGGTGATCTGCGATTCGAAATCACGGATGTCCTGACCAGCTGGAGCCGTCAGGAGAAGCTGGCCACTTGCCCCAGCTACCTGCGGGAAACGCTCAGACAGGACATCGAGGCCCTCTTGCGCTTCCGTTCCTGGGATGGACAGGTTGTCGTTGAACTTGCCACCAGAAAACACCGCTGCCGCAACCGACAGCACGATAATCAGTAACCACGCCCCAATTGTTGCGAGACGATGCCGGGACAGAGTCCGACCAAGGTTATACAGCGCAGTTGACATGCGGGCTCCTGCGGGATGGAGGCGTGGTGGGCGATGCGGGATGTCGCCAACTCGGGCTCAATACGTTTTTGTATTCAATACAATAGTGGATTGAACTAGAATGAGGGTAGTGTGCTTTATCGCACACGATGGTGAGAACAAACGATCACAGCAGAAGGGCACCACCATGACCCAGGAAACGGAAGGCGCAGCAACGCAGCCCAGCGCCACCTCCCACGCTGTGCGCCGCCGCGAAAACACGCGACTACGCCTCCTTGAAGCAGCCGAAAAAGTCTTCGTCGACAAAGGATTCGGAGCCACCCGCGTCGACGACCTCGTCAACGAAGCTGGGTTCACCCGCGGCGCGTTCTACTCAAACTTCGACTCCATCGAACAAGTCTTCTTCGACATGTTCGAACGCATGTGCCAAGAACGCATCGACGTGTCCCTCGCCGTCCTCGACGAATTCCCCGACAACGTCGACCCCCGCATCGCCATCACCGAAGCCTTCGACCGGCTCGAAGTCCTCTCCGACAACTGGTACCTGATCCTCCAAGAACTCCACCTCATGTCCGTGCGAGTCCCCGGCGCCCGCGACCGCCTCAACTACCACCGCGACGTCTTTGGACCCCAAGCACAAGTCATCATCAGCGGATTCCTCACCAAATTCGGGCGCACCGCAAACGTGCCCCTCAGCCAACTCACCGAAGCCGTCGTCGCGCTCTACCTCAACACCATCGTCATGCGCCTCATGCACGGCATCAACTACGAAGGCATCCAAGCCTCACGCGCCATGATCGGCGAAATCGCCATCCGATTCTCCGACCCCATCGAACCCAACGGCGCCCAACCCCAAGTCACCTCACCTACCCAGGCATAACCCCAGACACCCCGCCGCCACCCTCACCCAGGTGATCCTGCGGCAGTGGGTCGGTACCGGTTTTAGGGTCGCTATACGTGTGGTGAGTAACGGCCTGCACAGGGAACTCCACCACCGAGCCGCGGAACAACTGCTCACCCGCCCGACGCGCAGACTCATGCACAATCGCCACCACCGTGTGCGCCAACTCCACCGGGGTGTGAATAAGAATCTCATCATGCAAAAAGAACACCACCTGCGGGTCACCCACAAACGGGTCAGCCAACGTCAGGTGACGCATCCGATTACGAACCTCCAACATCCACAACATCGCCCACTCCGCAGCGCTACCCTGCACAATGAAGTTGCGGGTAAACCTGCCATACCCCCGCGACCGCATGCGGCGCTCGCGGGCCCCCTCAGCGTCCTCGCCCTCATCCGGTGAGCCAAAAGAACCTGCCGGCGATGTCCGCCCCAGCCACGTCGTGACCTGACCGCCCTGTTCACCCGTGCGAGCGGCGGCCTCCAGCATCGACATGGCATGAGGGAACGCAGCACGAAACTGGGGGAGTACCTGAGCGCTCACCCCCGTGGTCCCGCCATACATGGCCCCCAACATGCCAAACTTTGCGTGCTTACGGCTGGGGACAACCTTCGCGTCGGCAATGGCTTGATACATGTCCACGCCCTGCCCCGCCTGCGCCATCGCAGCATCGCCAGACATCGCCGCCAACACGCGCGGTTCCAACTGGGCGGCGTCAGCGATCACAAACGTCCACCCCTCATCGGCACGCGCAGCCTCACGAATAGTGTGCGGAAGCTGCAGCGCACCACCACCATCCGCGCCCCACCGGCCCGTCACCACGCCACCAGGTGTATACACCGGGCGGTACCTGCCGTCCTTAACCCACTCATCCAGCCAGGACCAGCCATGCGCGGTCCACAGCCGTTGCAACTGTTTGTACTGTTCCAACGGTTCCAACACTGGGTGACGGTGCTCGCGCAACGCCCACTTACTCGTTGTTGTCACCGGAATGCCCGCACTGTTTAACGCCTTCAACAAGTCCTTCGGCGAATCAGGGTTCATCTCCGGGGCGTCAAGCAGTCTGCGCAACTCTTGAGCTTGACGTTCCAACAACGCAGGCCGGTGACCAAGCGGCGGACGCTCACCTAACTGCGACACCAACAACGCCTCATGAACGTCTCGATCCCACGGCACGCCAGCATCCCGCATCTCTCGAGCAATGAGTGCCCCAGCCGACTCCAACGCAATAAGAAACCCTAAACGTTGCCGATGCCCATCCGCGGCACTTGCCAACACCATCATTTGCCGTGCGAGTTCCGCCACCGCGTCGGGCGGAGAATCCATTGCTGACAAATCAAACAGCGCATCACTGCGGGTAGGTGTTGGAGAATCCCACCAGGCTGCGTCAGGTGACACCACTTGTGGTGCACCTTCAGAAGCGCCAGAATCCACCCACAACGCGTTACGCAAAATTGCCCGCGCCAACCGCAGATCGTGACACCGCATCACCCGAACATCGTGCGCTAACAGAACGTCATAGGTCACTGAGGAGTCCGCCCACACCCAACGCGGGCGAGTTTTGTCCTGCTCAACCACCCACGCAGGCAGATCCGCTGCATTCAGGGTGAGAGGGGCATCGGCGTCAACGTGCCCCGTTACGGGGTCCACAGTGCACGGCGTCGCGCGGAAGGTGTCGCCCAGCGACTCAATGACGATGTACACACCACCATTGTCCGGTGTCCCTCTGACACCCGCCTACCCGCTAGGCGAAAGCTGAGCGGGGCAGGGGGCACGCAAACGGGCTGCCCCTCACAAGTGTGAGGGACAGCCCGTTGTCACGATGCGTGCGTTGAGATTACTTCACGTCGTCATCAACCCAGTCGAAGGTCTTGGTAACGGCCTTCTTCCACAAACGGTATTGGCGCTCGCGCTCAGCTTTCTTCTCGCTGGGCGCCCAACGCTTGCCTTCCTTCCAGTTGGAGCGGACATCGTCCTCCCCGTTCCAGAAGCCCACAGCGATACCTGCAGCGTACGCTGCACCCAGTGCGGTGGTTTCCGCGACCTCGGGACGGATCACCTCAACGCCGAGTTGGTCTGCTTGGAACTGCATGAGCAACTCGTTGGCGACCATGCCGCCATCAACCTTGAGTTCGGTAAGTTCCACGCCAGAGTCAGCGTTCATAGCGTCAACAACTTCACGGGTTTGGAACGCCACAGACTCTAGGGCTGCTCGGGCAATGTGGTTCTTATTGACGTAGCGGGTCAAACCAACGATCGCGCCGCGTGCATCGGAGCGCCAGTGTGGTGCAAACAGGCCAGAGAACGCGGGTACGACGTACGCGCCACCGTTGTCATCCACCTTGCGCGCCAAGTACTCAACGTCCTGGGAATCTTCAAACAAGCCCAGGTTGTCGCGCAACCACTGAATGAGTGACCCGGTGACCGCAATGGACCCCTCAAGGGCGTACACCGCTGGTTGGTCACCGATTTTGTAGCACACGGTGGTGAGCAAACCATTCTTGGAGTGAATGGGTTCGGTGCCGGTGTTCATGAGCATGAAGTTCCCGGTGCCGTACGTGTTCTTCGCGGTACCAACCTCGAAGCATGCTTGACCGAAGGTTGCTGCCTGCTGGTCGCCCAAGATACCGGCAATGGGCACACCAGGGACGAGCCCCTGCTTGCGACCGTGACCATACACCTCGGAGGAGGACTTAATCTCAGGGAGCATCGACATGGGGATCCCCATGGCCTTGGCCATCGATTCGTCCCACTGCAGGGTTTCGATGTTCATCAGCAAAGTGCGTGACGCGTTGGTGACGTCAGTGACGTGAACACCACCGTTGGGTCCACCGGTCATGTTCCACAGCACCCAGGAGTCGGTGGTGCCGAACATCAGGTCACCCTTTTCGGCCGCTTGACGGGCGCCGTCGACGTTGTCCAGGATCCACTTCACTTTGGGCCCAGAGAAGTAGGTGGCAAGAGGCAGACCAGTGAGTTTCTTGTAGCGTTCCGCGCCTTCGTCACCACCAAGCTCGTCGACGATCTTCTGGGTGCGGGTGTCCTGCCAGACGATGGCGTTGTAAACAGGCTTACCAGTGTTGCGGTCCCACACCACAGCGGTTTCGCGCTGGTTGGTGATACCCACAGCGGCCACGTCATCGTAGGTTGCGTTGCCGCGGGTAAGAGCCAAGCCCACAACTTCGCGGACGTTGTTCCAAATTTGGTCGGCACTGTGCTCAACCCAACCAGCCTGCGGGAAGATCTGGTCGTGTTCGAGCTGCCCCACAGAGTGGATGGTGCCTTGTTGGGTGAACAGGATAGCGCGGGAGCTAGTGGTTCCCTGGTCGATGGCGAGTACAAATCGCTTGGTCATTATTTTCTTTCCCTCTCAGTGTCAAACAGGTTCACGGCAAACAAAGATGGTCAGTAGATCGCTGCGTAGAGTACACCGGCGATGACACCACCGATGATGGGGCCAACGATAGGTACCCAGGCATAACCCCAGTCTGAGGTGCCCTTGCCCTTGATGGGCAAAATCGCGTGGGCGATGCGGGGCCCAAGGTCACGAGCAGGGTTGATGGCGTACCCGGTTGGTCCACCGAGGCTCATACCAATGGCAACAACGATGAGTGCTACTCCCAGTGGGCCGATCATTGTTTCGGTGTAGCCCGAAACCAGAACCCAGTACACGAGGATGAAGGTACCGATAACCTCAGTGACGGTGTTCCACAAAGGGTTGCGGATCTCTGGGCCAGTGGCGAACACGGCGAGTTTGAGGCCTTGGTCTTCTGTGGCGTCGAAGTGTGTTTTGTAGGCGAGCCACGCGACGACAGCACCAAGGAATGCGCCAACAAGTTCAGCAGCGAGGTAAACGGAGATACTTGTTGCATCAACTGCGATCTGGCCGTCAACGAACCATTCAGCACCGGATGCGGCAATACCCAACGTTACTGCTGGGTTGAGGTGTGCACCCGAAGCGAAGGCCACGTACACACCAGCGAAGACTGCGAAACCCCAACCAAAGGTGATAAGGACCCAACCAGTGGAGTTGCCTTTTGTTTTGGCAAGTACCTGGTTAGCGACAACCCCTGCACCCAGAATGATCAGTGTTGCTGTTCCGAGAACTTCGGAGAGGAAAACATCTCCGAGTGTCATGCTGTCCATGCATTCCTGCTTTCTTTGACGTCGTTGTCAATAATCTCCCGCACCTTTGTGACGTGCGCGTCGGACGGGATGCGCCCGGTGCGGGTTGTGTCGTGTGGGGTGGCGTCGGGCCACCCCACACGGACAAATCAGGCGAGTTTTTCCATCGGGGCTAGGTCAGCGGCCTTGAGACGTGCCCGCTCAGCAGCAACATCGTCAAGTTCTTTCTCCGCTGCTTGTTCAGCCTCGACCCGGGCCGTGTATGAGGCAACCTCTTCACTGCGTTGCTCCTCATCCCAGCCCAAGACCTCAGCGGCGATGTGCGAGATCTCCTCCAAAGCAGCCAAGCCCTTGTCTGCGTACTCGTAGATGATCCGGGTACGGTGCAACATGATGTCCTCCAAGTGGAGAACCCCTTCATGCTGGACGGCGTACCAGATCTCCGCGCGCAGGTAAGCGTCAGCGTGCTTCAGCGGAGCAGCAAGTGATGGGTCTTGCACACAGGCTGCAGAAATTTCGTTGATCATCGAACCGTAGCGGTGCAGCAAGTGTGCCATCATCTGCTTTGACCAGCCGAAGCGCTTAGATAGCGCCTTGGCTTGGTTAGTCATGGCAGCCAAGCCCACAGCGCCAAGCAGTGGGATGTCGCTGGTCACTGAGGGGCGGCTGGATGCTTCTGGGCCAAGAGCGAAGTCCACGGCATCTTCAGCCATAACCCGGTAGGTGGTGAGTTTTCCACCAGCAATAACGGTGAAACCTGGGTTCGGTGAAGCCACCGTGTGTTCACGTGAAACCTTCGAGGAGGACGTTCCCTCTTTGGTGCCTGGTTGGAGCAGCGGGCGCAAACCAGCCCACGTGCCGATGATGTCGTCGCGGGTGAGTGGGTCTTGCAACACGGCGTTGGCGTGGTCAAGGACATAGTCAATGTCTTCAGCTGTTGCCACAGGGTGTTGCAAGTCGTGCTTCCACGGGGTGTCGGTTGTGCCAATCACCCAGTAGCGCGACCACGGGATAACAAAGAGGACGGATTTTTCGGTCTGCAGAATCAGCCCGGCAGTACCTTTGATGCGGTCGCGGGGAACCACAATGTGGATTCCCTTAGAAGCCAACACCTTCAAACCACCAGTGCCACCAGCAAGCGCCTCGGTTTCTTCCGTCCACACACCGGTTGAGTTGATGACGTGGCGGGCGTGGACTGTGAAAGATTCACCGGTCTCAAGGTCTTTGAGGACTGCGCCGTTAACGCGACCAGCGGGTGACTTCTTCAGTTCGGTGACCTGCGTGCGTGAGCATGCGTGCGCGCCATAGGACACAGCAGTACGTACCAGCGTCAACGTGAGGCGGGCATCGTCAACTGAACCGTCGTAGTACTCAATAGCGCCGACAGCTGCGTCATGGCGTAGTGAGGGGAACTTGCGTTTCATCGATGCGCGACCGTGGTGACGGTGGAACGGCATAGCCCGCTTGCCAGGGGCAAGGGAGGCAAGAATGTCGTAGAGCATGATGCCCGCGCCAATGTAGGGGCGCTCATAGTGCTTGGTCAGTGGGAAAAGGAACGGCACTGGCTTGACCAAGTGGGGTGCGAGTTTGTTGATGAGCATGTCGCGCTCCGTCAACGCTTCATGCACCAGGGAGAAGTCGAGCATCTGAAGGTAACGCAACCCGCCGTGCACAAGCTTTGATGAACGGCTCGATGTCCCAGAAGCCCAGTCTTGGGCTTCAATGATCGCGGTGTTGAGGCCGCGGGTGACCGCGTCAAGCACGATTCCCGCGCCGGTAACACCACCACCGATGACAAGAACATCCAAAGGACTGTCTGGTGTTGTTGCCTTCAACGCTTCCAACGAGCGGGTGCGAGTATCTGGCGTCATTGCGGTGTTGGCTGTCTGGGCAGACATAAGTGACCTTCCACGGGGATTGGGTTCGCTCTAAATATTCATCCGGTAGAACAGTTGCGCAACTCGTGTGCACATATGTGCGACACTGGGGTATGGCGTACCGAGACCAAGACATCCTCAAAGCTGCGTCAATGTACTACCTGCAAGACATCAAGATGGAGACAATCGCACGCCACCTCGGCACCTCCCGATCAACCGTTTCCCGCATGATTAAAGAGGCCCGCGAGTCTGGTCTCGTTGAAATCAATCTTCGCCCAACCCAGTCCCGCGCGCCTGGGATACGCCAACATTTCCGGTCTACCTGGGGTGTCGAAGCGTTCGTCGTACCAGTACCCGAGTCAATGTCCTACGAGGCCAGGCAAGACCATGTTGCAATTACGTGCGCCCGACTTTTAGGCACATGGATCCAATCCGAGATGGTTTTATCCATTGCCTGGGGCACAACAACCTCGGCGATCGCCCGCCACCTCACCAAAAAACCCACCCACGGCACAGTAGTTGTGCAACTCAACGGTGCAGCCAACACCCGCACCTCCGGCGTCGCCTACGCGGGGGACCTGATCGCAACAATTGCCGATGCGTTTGATGCGCACGCCGTGTACTTCCCCGTCCCAGCGTTCTTCGATTACGAAGACACAAAAGCTGCGATGTGGCGTGAACGCTCCATCCAACGGGTCCTTGACGTACAACGACAAACCGACATCGCCCTGTTTTCCGTCGGAGCACTCACAGGCGGTCTACCCAGCCACGTGTACTCCGCCGGGTATCTGGAACCCCAAGACGTCGCAACCCTCGACGGTGAAGGCGTCGTCGGTGACGTGTGCACAGTGTTCCTCCGCAAAGACGGAACCTACGCAGACATCCCCATTAACCGCCGCGCAACTGGCCCAAGCCCAGAACAACTCCGCACCTTCCCCCGCCGGGTATGCGTCGTCTCCGGTGACAACAAAGTCACCCCACTCCTCGCGGCCCTACGCGCCGGAGTCATGACAGACCTCATCATTGATGAAGTCACCGCAACCCGACTCATGGTGCTCGATGCGCAATAGACCACCATCCACCACTGGGCGTAATCTTGCGCTGTGACATCTCCCCACTTCACACTCCGTAACGCCCAGCCCCGCGACGTTCGCACCATCCGCCGCCTCGTGGAACCCTACGCCCACGAGCGAATCCTCATCGCCAAAGAAGCGGTCGCCTACTACGAAACCGTCCAAGAGTTCGTCGTGGCAACCACAGCACAAGACACCTCCCAAGTGATCGGCTGCGGCGCCCTGCACGTCATGTGGGAAGACCTCGCCGAAATCCGCACAGTCGCAGTCGCCCAAGAACACCTCGGGCAAGGCATCGGACACGCCATCGTGGCCGAACTCATCAACCGGGCCCGCGCCATGGGACTGCGCAGGCTGTTCTGCCTGACCTTCGAAGTGGACTTCTTCGCCAGCCACGGCTTCCACCCCATCGACGGAACCCCCGTATCCATGGAGGTCTACGCCGAACTCCTACGCTCCCACGACGACGGTGTCGCAGAGTTCCTCGACCTCGCCCGAGTAAAACCCAACACCCTCGGCAACACGCGGATGCTCCTCAAACTCAATGAACCACAGGCGACGTAACCACACCTCGAACCGGTGGCGGCGGGGCATCAGGTAAATGCAACACATCACCATCGTTCTCAATCAACCCATCAACAATGAGCGACACAATGCACGACTCCAACTGCGCCGCATCAGGCCACACACCATCTAACTCACGCCGCTGCGCAAACCCGTTATCCCGCAAATAGCGCATCACCTTGCCACGCACCTGACGGTCAGTACCCTCAAAACGCTGCGGGCGGCGCGCATCGGCATGCTCATCCACGGGGTAACCAGCCAACCGCCACGCGCAATGCTTTTGCACAGGGCACAACCCACACTGTGGAGCACGAGCTGTGCATATCAACGCACCAAACTCCATCGACGACACCGCCCACAACGCCGCCTCATCATCGCCATGAGGAACCAACGACTGCGCCAACCGACGCTCCACCGCCGAATACGACGGCGACGGCAACGCCTTCCCCTCAACAACCCGCGCCAACACCCGCCGCACATTGGTGTCCACCACGCTCGACCGGCGCCCAAACGCAAAAGCCACCACCGCAGCAGCCGTATACTCACCAATCCCCGGCAGCGCTCGCAGTTCCTCCACCGTGGAGGGAACCTCACCGCCATACTGGGCTGTAATGACCCCAGCACATTCATGCAGGCGCAACGCACGGCGCGGGTAACCCAAGTTCGCCCACTCTTTGAGGATCTGCGCACGCGGGGCGCCAGCAACATCAGCCGGGGTGGGCCACCGATCCATCCATCGTTGCCACAGAGGGGCAACCCGGGCGACAGGGGTTTGCTGGGACATGACTTCGCTGAGTAAAACACCCCACGCCGATGTTCCTCTCCGGCGCCAGGGCAGGTCACGGGCGTTGCGACCAAACCATAGTGCTAGTTCCGTCTGAACAGGGACAAGAGTCTGTGCGGTGGGTATGGGGGCGCTCACGCGCACCATTTTGACACGCCGGTGATGCAAGATGCGTCGCAATCGGCGTGGCTCACACCACAACGGGGTGAGTGGCTTTACCGTAATCGCATGGACGAGCCACCACGCCGACCATCGACAACACGACCACCGTTGCCCGGTGATACACCAGGCAGCGCGCCTGGCGGCGCGCCTAGACAGCACACAACTGCGCGCCCGCGTGGTAAACGTCCCCCGCCACGCCGCCCACCAGTTCCGCAGTGGGTGTACTGGATCAGGCGCACCGTGGCGCTTGTGATTGTGCTTGCTGTGCTCGCGCTGATTGTGTTTGCGGTAGTGGGTGTTTCTCGCCTGGTTTCTTCGGCGTTGGCCAGCTCTGATGCTGGTGAGGGGCAGGGAAGTGCGCAATCCGCCGATGCCGGTGACACTGGGCCACAACCGTGCAGCCCAGATGACTTAAGTTTGGCGTTGAGTGGCGCAAAACAGAGCGTTGCCGCTGGTCAAGCGATGGCGTTCACGGTGTCGATGGAATATGACGGTGAGGCTGACTGCACGGTAGATGCTGGGCTCACTGAGCGGGTGGTGACAGTTCATTCAGGCAGCGACGACATTTGGTCCTCAGCGCACTGTGATGACGCTGGGTCGCGGGCGCTACTTTTTTCAACGGGCGACAAAGACGAAATTTCGGTGCCGTGGAACACTGTGCGCTCGGACAAAGAGTGCAGCAGTGACCTACCAGCGTTACGTGAAGGCACGTACTACGCGGTGGTGAGTTATGCGGGAAAGTCCTCGCAGCGAGTTGTTTTCCAAGTCACTGACGGCTAACCCGCAATGTTCGGTTAGGTTACACGTACCGTTCGAGGATGCTTGATTCGGCGAGCCGTGACAGGCCTTCGCGTACTGCGCGGGCGCGTTGCTCTCCGACACCGTCCACTGCCATGAGGTCTTCAATGGTGGCGGATAGGAGTTTCTGCAATCCGCCAAAGCGTTGAACTAGGCGATCCAAAATGGTTGGTGGGAGCCGGGGGATGCGCGCCATCAGGCGGTAGCCGTGTGGTGCAACAGCTGCGTCGAGGGCTTCGCCACCACCCGGCAAGCCGAGCACCCGACCAATGAGCCCAAGGTCAAGTAACTGGGTGGAGTCGAGTGCGGCCAGTGCGGCAAGAACTTCAGGCACTGAGTGGTTCTTTTTGCTGGTGTCGACGTAGTCGCGCAGCACAAGTTCTCGGTCTGAGCTGATTGCACCAATGAGTTCGTCATGTTGCAGGGCAAGGAGTCGCCCCTCCACGCCGAGTTCAACAACGTAGTTAGCGACCTCGTCAGAGATGCGCCCCACCATTTCGAGGCGCTGGACGACGATGCACACGTCGCGCACCGTCACGAGGTCTTCAATTTCGAGCGCGGATAGTGTGCCACTGACCTCATCGAGGCGAGCTTTATAGCGCTCCAAGGTGGCAATTGCTTGGTTAGCGCGCCCAATGATGGTGTCAGGGTCTTCGAGAACGTGGCGCCTATTGCCAACGTACAACGCGATGATGTGCATCGATTGGGACACGGAGATCACTGGGAAGCCGGTGTGCTTCGCGACGCGTTCCGCTGTGCGGTGACGGGTCCCGGATTCTGAGGTTTCAATGGTTGGGTCAGGCAAGAACTGCACGGCTGCCCGGCGGATTCGCCGGTTAGTGGGGTCCATAACAACCCCGCCGTCCATTTTGCAGAGCTCTCGCAGCCTAGTGGCGGAGAAATCAACGTCCAACGCGAAACCGCCGGTGGAAATCTTCTCGACTGTTTCGTCAATACCTAACACGATGAGAGCGCCGGTCCGGCCCCGCAGGATCCGCTCCAGCCCATCACGCAGTTCGGTGCCTGGGGCAACAGCCGCCAGGGTGTCGCGTAAGAGTTGGTCATTGAGTGAATCTGCAGAGAAAGCCACAGCAAAATACTACGGGAACAACCCATGAAAACGCGGTCACGCCACAAAGATCAGCCCGTAGTATGACACCGCCGTTAACTGTGTGCTCGTTCTAACGCCTCCTGAACGGTGCGGGCAGGCAGGATTTCAAGCCCAGCAATAGGGTTTAACTGGGAGTTTGCGGGAACGACAGCTCGGGTGAATCCGAGGCGCGCGGCTTCTGAGAGTCGGCGGGCAAGCCCTTGTACTGAGCGCAGTTCACCAGCCAATCCAACTTCACCTAACGCAATTGTCCCAACGGGGAAAGCTTTGTCTTCCACTGCGCTCATCACGGCGAGCAACATCGCAAGGTCAACGGCTGGTTCAGTGATGCGGGCGCCACCAACGGTTGAGACGTAAATGTCGGCATCCATGAGCCTCGCGCCCAGGTGACGGTGCGCAACCGCAAGGATCATCGCGAGCCGTGAGGAATCCACGCCGCTGGTTGTCCGGCGCGGATTGTTCAAGGAGGAGGGGACAACCAGTGATTGAACTTCAAGGGCGAGGGGCCGCCGCCCTTCTAAGGTCACCGTGATGCAGGTTCCAGGGACCAGCATATTCACTTGGGAGAGGAACAACCCTGACGGGTCAGCTAGCCCAACAATCCCGGCTTCGCCAAGGTCGAAACATCCCACCTCATCGGTGGGGCCGTAGCGGTTTTTCACCGCACGAACCATGCGCAGACGCGAGTGGCGGTCGCCTTCAAACTGACACACCACATCGACAAGGTGCTCTAGTGTGCGCGGCCCCGCAACACTGCCGTCTTTGGTGACATGCCCAACGAGAATGGTGGGGATGTTCCGCTTCTTTGCCACACTAATGACCGCAGAAGCTACCTCTTTAACTTGGGCGACCCCACCTGCAGCGCCTTCAACTTCGGTGGACGCGATGGTCTGTACCGAGTCAAGGATGAACAGGTCAGGCTTTATGGCATCGACGTGCCCCAGTACTTGCCCCAGATCAACCTCAGCGGCCAGGTACAAACCGTCACTCAACGCGCCGATGCGTTCTGCGCGCAGGCGCACTTGACCGGCTGATTCTTCAGCGGTCACGTACAGTACACGCTGACCGGAGCGCGCCGCAGTGGCCGCGACGTCAAGGAGTAGCGTGGATTTTCCCACCCCAGGTTCACCAGCGAGCAACACCACGGCCCCTGGCACTAAACCGCCACCTAAAACCCGGTCAAATTCGCTAATGCCGGTGGCGCGCGCCTGCGCAATGTGTGAATCAACGTCAGAGATGAGTGTTGCTGACGTGGTGACGGTAGAAGCGGCGGTACGTGGCCCTGAGGTTACTGATGCCTCAGTGAGGGTTCCCCATTCGCCGCACTGGGTGCAGCGACCAACCCATTTGGGAGTCGACCATCCACATGCAGAGCAGGTGTATGAGGTACGGGCTTTCTTTGGTGCGGCAGGCATAGACACAATGTAGTGCCTGCCCCCGACATGTTCGGGTTGTGCTCCACCCGTCGTGCGTCTGCGCGCTATACAGTAGGACCAGAAACCCGATGCCAGGAGGCAACAATGACGCAGCCACCCATGAGCCAACCGGACCCGAACGAGCCTGGTGCACAGCACTCACCCGCCCCGGAGGTCAACAATGAGGTTGATGCACAGACCTCCGATCAAGATGCCCCGGAGGACAAGAATGCTCTGCCGGTAACAAATGGGCGCAAACTCGTGTGGGTCGCTGCCATTTTGGTGGCGTTGTATTTCATTATTCAAGGACTCGTTGGAATCGTCACAGGGTCCGATGCTGCGCCAGCACCCGCCGCGACAGTGACACAAACGGCAGAGGTTCCTCAACCTACCGGCGAACCAGTGGCGCTGCCGGAAGATGCAACAACCTTTGCCTCCGCCATGCCAGAGACTGTGCGGCAGTACACGCGCACCTCATACACCCAACTTGATCAGTTGCCGTTCCCAGACGCTGTCGAGGGCCACACCTTGACGTACCAGGGTGAACTTGACGGCGCGACAACCACCTATAACGTGTTGGCTGTGCAGTTCGCGACACCTGACGAGGCCGCTGCTGCTGCCAGTGAACGCATGGGTGAGACGCCAGCGGAACCTGTGATGATTGATGAGCAAGAAGTCGGTTTGTTGTACTTGGTCCAAGACACCGCACAAACACTTGAACCGCTCAGTGCTGATGTTGCCATTGACCCTCAAACCGGTCAGGCAGTGTGGACAAATGCTACTGCTCTTTTTGAGGTCTACGGCGCTGTTGCCGATTTGCGCAATGTGACTGTCGGTTTCCCGCTATAGCATTAACGCCACAACCAACAAGGTGAAGAGGGAAACAACAACACCATGGCCAGGACCCGCCCACCGGGCATGAATGACGTTGCCCGCCTGGCTGGAGTGTCGCATCAGACAGTCTCGCGTGTGCTGAACGATCACCCTTCTGTGCGCCCACAAACGCGAGATCGTGTGATGGAAGCAATTGCTGAGTTAGGGTATCGCCGTAACTTGGCTGCCCGCGCTTTGGTGACGCGGCGCACCGCAACGATCGGTGTTATCACCTCTGGCTCGGCGTTGTTCGGTCCGCAGCGTGCATTTGTCGCCATTGAAGAAGCTGCCCGCGAGGCCGGGTACATTTTGGCTGCTGCCACGGTGAAGCGCCCCACCCCTTTGGCGATGAACACGCTACTGGACCATTTGTTATCCCAAAATGTTGAAGGCATCGTCATTATCGCGCCGCAACGTGAAGTGATTGAAGCTCTGAAGAGTTTTGAGTGTTCCGTGCCCGTGGTGGTGTTGGCCGATGCCCAAGAGATGCCCGCTCACATTAGTACTGTCTCCCTCGACCAGGTGGAAACCGGCCGGTTGGCGGTGCGGCATCTCGCTGAGTTAGGGCATCGCGAGATTGCACATATTAGCGGCCCGTTGGACTGGACGGATGCTCGTGGTCGCTTGGAAGGCTGGCGCAGTGAGTGTGAGGCCTTGGGGTTGAACCCGGTGCCATTGATTCAGTCTGACTGGTCCAGTGAGCGCGGCTATGAGGTGGGCTGTGATCTGGTCCGGGCTGGTGTACCGACTGCTATTTTTGCCGCGAATGACATGATCGCTCTGGGTGTGATGAGGGCATTGTATGAGGCTGGCTTGCGGGTTCCCCATGACGTATCTGTCATTGGCGTCGATGATGTTCCTGGGGCCAGCCAGTTCATTCCGCCGTTGACCACGATCCACCACCAATTTGCCCGGATGGGGCGTCAGATTATTGCCACGTTGCTCGCCGCGATTAACGGCGCTGATGTGTCTAATGTGGTGTTAGCGCCAGAACTTGTGGTGCGACGTAGTACCGCTGAACCGCGGTAGTGAGGCGTGTTCTTGAGCAGACCGGGTTTTCGGTGTTTATCACGCCGGTAGGACCCGTTCTGGGACTTGCCCCGCACCATATGTGAACGTTAACATTTAGGCATCCAGAGTCCGGGTAGACGGTGGTGGCCTCCACCAAACACCAACCAGCACTACCCGCGTGAGCATCACTGTGACGCGGCCGGCCTGGGCACAACGACGTGGCGACAAGGACACCGATGAATCACGACACCACCCAACCCACCACCGAAGCAGTACGCAGTGCACTGCTCTCCGGCGACACATCACTCGGCATAGAATTTGGGTCCACCCGAATCAAAGCCTGCCTGATCGGCCCGGACGGCACTCCCATTGCTACCGGCAGTCACGACTGGGAGAACTCCTATGTCGACAAAACCTGGACCTACGCCCTCGACGCAGTCGACGCAGGCCTCCAAGACTGCTACGCCAAACTTGCCGCAGACTGCGAAACTCGCTACGGAGTTCGCCCCACAACGTTTGGTGCCATTGGCGTTTCCGCCATGATGCACGGCTACCTGGCGTTCAACGCCAACGACGAACTTCTCGTCCCCTTCCGCACCTGGCGCAACACCTCAACAGGGCCAGCCTCCGCTGAACTCTCTGAACTTCTCGGGTACAACATTCCCCTGCGGTGGTCCGTCGCCCACTGGTACCAAGCCATTCTCGACAACGAAACCCACGTCAAAGACGTTGCCTTCCTGACGACACTGGCCGGGTATGTCCACTGGCGCCTCACCGGCGCCAAGGTGCTGGGTGTGGGAGATGCATCGGGCATGTTCCCAGTAGATCCTGCAACCCGCGACTACGATGCGCGCCTGCTAGCACTCGTCGACGAACGCGCCACCAACCACGGCACCTTCCCATCATTGCGATCCCTGCTGCCACAAGCGCTCATTGCCGGGCAAGACGCAGGTCGCCTGACGCAAGAAGGTGCTGCCTGGCTTGACCCAACAGGCACCCTGGCGGCAGGAATTCCACTGTGCCCACCAGAAGGCGACGCGGGAACCGGAATGGTTGCCACCAATGCTGTAGCAAAACGCACCGGAAACGTCTCAGCGGGAACATCAATTTTCGCCATGGTTGTTCTCGAAGAACCACTGAAAAAAGTCCACCACGAACTGGACCTCGTCACCACACCAGCTGGCGACCTCGTAGCAATGGTGCACTGCAACAACGGTGCCTCCGAGCTCAACGCGTGGGCTGGACTGCTCGGAGAATTCGCCCAAGCACTCGGCGTCACCGCTGGAGCAGACGACATTTTCGGCGCATTCTTTAGTGCCGCCCTCGAAGGTGCCGCCGATGGTGGGGGACTCCTGGGGTACAACTACCTTTCTGGTGAGCCCATCACCGGGCTCGACGAAGGACGCCCACTCTTTGTGCGCACCCCCGACAGCCGCCTAACCCTAGCGAACTTCGCCCGCACGCAAATCTATGGTGCCTTTGGCACGTTGGCGTTAGGTATGCGAGTGCTGCATGCTGAAGGCGTCAAGATTGATGACATGTTCGCCCACGGCGGGATGTTCCGCACCGCCGGAGTTGCTCAACGCCTCCTGGCAGCTGCAATTGATGCACCGGTGAGCGTAGGAGACACCGCTAGTGAGGGTGGCGCATGGGGTATTGCGGTCCTTGCGGACTACACGCGCGCCCGTGCAGCCGAAACAACAACCGCTGAACTCGGAACTCACCTGCGCGACCACGTTTTTGCGTCCGCGCGCATCGATACCGTCACCCCAGATCCTCAAGATGTCGCAGGCTTCACGGCCTACCTCGATCGTTACGACGCAGGCCTCGCTATCGAGCGTGCCGCCGTAGCAGCCCTGTAAATACGACCATCACGTAAGGAACCTCATGTTCAGTACCGAAGAATCTGGTGCCGCACCAGCGCGCACCGCAACCGCCGCCCCTGGGCTTGCGGGGTATAGCCAAGAAGTTCTCGACGAAATCGCCGCCGTGCGCAAAATTGTCTCGGACCTGCACGCAGAACTCCCCAAATGGGAACTTGTCGTGTGGACAGCCGGGAATGTCTCGCAACGGTTGAAGAGTGCGGACCTGTTGGTGATCAAACCATCGGGGGTCACCTACGACGAACTCACCCCAGAGAAGATGGTGGTGTGCGACCTCGACGGCAACCTCATCGACGGTGACAAAGCACCATCATCTGACACTGCCGCACACGCGTACGTGTACCGCAACATGCCAGGTGTCAACGGAGTAGTTCACACTCACTCCACCTATGCCACCGCTTGGGCTGCTCGGGCAGAACCCATCCCATGCGTCTTGACGATGATGGCGGATGAGTTCGGTGGGGATATCCCCGTGGGGCCATTTGCGCTCATTGGCGATGACTCCATCGGTCAAGGAATCGTCGAAACACTGCGGGACTCGCGTAGCCGCGCAGTCCTGATGCGCAACCACGGCCCCTTCACCATTGGTAAAGACGCAAAAGACGCCGTGAAAGCTGCCGTCATGGTTGAGGAAGTAGCTCGTACCGTGCACATTTCCCGCCAACTTGGCGAGCCTGGGCGCATCGGCCAGGCAGACATCGATCGGCTGTTCGACCGCTACCAGAACGTTTACGGTCAGTGACGCATCGGCGTGTTACTGCACCACCTGAAGTAGATACCTCTCACTCACCAACGCAAGGACACACACTATGAAGAACCCATTTGAGGGTAAAGAGATCTGGTTCCTCACCGGATCGCAAGACCTCTACGGCGAAGAAACACTCGCCCAGGTTGCCCAGCAATCCCAAGCCCTCGTTGACATCATTGACGGGGCTGACGCCATCCCCGTCAAGGTGGTGTGGAAGCCAGTCCTCAAGGACTCAGACTCGATCCGCCGGGCCATGCTGGACGCCAACGCAGATGACTCTTGCGTGGGTCTCGTCGCGTGGATGCACACCTTTTCACCAGCGAAAATGTGGATCCGCGGCTTGGATGCGCTGAAGGTACCCCTCCTTCACCTGCACACCCAAGCCAATGTTGAGTTGCCGTGGGCAACCATCGACATGGACTTCATGAACCTCAACCAGGCTGCTCACGGTGACCGTGAGTTCGCGTACATCCAGTCGCGCATGAACGTACAGCGCAAGATCGTCTCAGGGCACCCCAGCGACGAATCAGTCATCAGTGACATTGCTGCGTGGGCTCGGGCAGCAGCTGGTTGGAATGCTGCTCGTTCGATGCGCGTCGCACGTTTTGGTGACAACATGCGCAACGTCGCAGTGACCGAAGGCGACAAAACTGAAGCTGAGATCTCTCTTGGTGTCTCAGTCAACACCTGGCCTGTTAATGAGCTGGTCGCAGCTGTTGACGCTGTCGAAGAATCAGCCATTGATGCGCTTGTCGCCGAGTATGAAGAACTCTACGACGCGGACGAGCAACTTCGCCGTGGCGCTGAACGCCACGACTCGCTACGTTACGGTGCAGCGCAAGAAATCGCATTGCGCGGGTTCTTGGAAGAAGGCGGCTTCGGCGCATTCACCACGAACTTCGAAGACCTTGGCGCGCTGCGTCAGCTCCCGGGCCTTGCTGTGCAACGCCTCATGGCCGATGGGTACGGTTTCGGTGCTGAAGGTGACTGGAAAACGGCAGTCTTGGTGCGCATCGCAAAGGTGATGGGATACGGCCTCCCAGGTGGCGCGTCGCTCATGGAGGACTACACCTACGACCTCACCCCCGGTAATGAACTGATCCTCGGTGCGCACATGCTTGAGGTCTGCCCCTCACTGACTACGGCTAAGCCACGCCTTGAGGTGCACCCACTTGGCATTGGTGGCAAGGAAGACCCAGTACGTTTGGTCTTCACCGCAGATCCAGGGCCCGCCGTGGTTGTGGCGATGTCTGACATGCGTGAGCGGTTCCGTCTCGTTGTGAACGTGGTGGAGAACGTTGAGGCACCTGCCGAACTGCCTAACTTGCCCGTTGCTCGTGCTGTATGGCGCCCAGAGCCAAACTTCAAGGTGTCAACGCAGGCATGGTTGCTGACCGGTGCGGCCCACCACACCTGCATGGACACTGCTGCCAGCCTCGAAACGTGGTTGGACTTTGCGCAAATCGCTCAGACTGAGCTTGTTGTGATCGATGAGAACACAAAGATCCGCGAGTTCGCTCAGGAGTTGCGCTGGAACCAGGCGTACTACCGTTTGGCTCAGGGGTTCTAACAAGTTTCCTCATGTGGTGTGTGGAAGATAAGGCCTAGGCCTTCGTAGCGGGGTGTGAGCATGTGCTCACACCCCGCTGTCGTTCGTGTGCGTGTGCCCGCTTAGCAGGGCGCTTGGTGGCTATCGTGCGCTCTTGTGCAGGTTCATCGGGAGAGGGAGGGGAGTGAGGTCACCAGACGGTAACAGTATTGTTCAATCGATTGACATTTATTAGTACAGCGGAAAAACTAATGGCAGGTCGGTGGTGGGTTTGCCCACTGTGGCCGCGGAACACTCCGGAGTGAACAACGACGTTTCAAGGAGAATCAATGTCAATGAAGAGAATTCTCAGCGTGGCAACCATTGCCACAATGGCTGTAGCGCTTGGAGCCTGCTCGGGTGACGGTGCCGGTGGGCAAACATCAACACCTCCCGAAGGTGGTGGTTCTGCGGGGGAATCGAAGACTGTTGGTGTTGCGATGCCAGAGCAGACGCTGGAGCGCTGGCAGGCTGATGGTGCAGCCGTCACGCAGGGATTGGAGGCTGCAGGGTACGCGGTGGACCTGCAGTTTGCTGGCAATGACATCCCTACCCAGCAAGAACAGATTGATCAAATGATCACCAAGGGTGTTGACGTGCTGATCTTGGCGTCTATTGATGGCGCGTCACTATCCACGCAGCTTGATGCTGCAGAGGCGAGTGGCATACCCGTGATTGCCTATGATCGGCTTCTCACAGGGTCACCAAACGTCGATTTCTACGTTACCTTTGACAACTTTGCTGTTGGGCAACAACAAGGCACCTCACTCCTCGCGGGACTCGGTGTTCTTGATGCTGAGGGAGAAGCAACAGGAGAAGAAGGGCCATTTATGGTGGAACTCTTCGCTGGCTCACCCGACGACAACAATGCCAAGTTCTTCTTTGACGGGGCAATGAGCGTGCTGCAGCCATACATCGATAGTGGTGTGTTGGATGTCGCGTCAGGGCAAACTGACTTTGGGCAGGTGGCTATTCAAGGCTGGGACCAAGCAAAAGCTCAATCGCGCATGGATGACTTGTTGACGTCCACCTATCAGCAGGAGCAAATTCAGGGCATCCTTGCGGCAAATGATGCTTTGGCGCGCGGTGCGATTACAGCTCTGCAGGGTGGCGGGTACGGGCTCGAGGATATTCCTGTGGTGACTGGCCAAGATGCCGAACTAGCGTCCGCAAAGTGGATTGCCGAAGGGTGGCAGTACTCCTCGATTTTCAAAGACACCAGGAAGCTCGCGGACACCGCAGTGGACTCTGCCACTGTGCTGCTTGAGGGCGGTGAACCAGAGCCTAATGACACTGAGACCTATGACAACGGGATGAAAGTTGTACCGTCTTACTTGCTGGAGTCTGACGTGGTGACGGCGGAAAATCTTAGTGCGTTGCTCGTAGATTCTGGCTACTACAGCCAGTCTGAAGTGGATTCCGGTAGTTCTGACTAACACTGCTGTTAACCGAGGTGCGGGTTCCTGAGGTAAAGCCTTTATGTGAAGGTGCAAACTCAGGAACCCACACTCTTGTCAGATTTCTACATCGATGTAAAAATGGTCATAGCGATCGAAGAAGCAGTCTCGCGCGGGCTGCTGCATTTTTTTCACCGGTTTCTACATCGATGTAGGGACGTTAGGGAGCGAAGGAAAAACAATGGCAATCACGCAGCCGGCACCAGGCGAATTACTGGAGCGCAATACCGCCCTCGTTCAGAGCATGCCCGCAAATCCTGTGGTTGAATGCCGTGCAGATCCGTGGGTTATTAACGAAGGGGAGATGTGCTATTTCACTGCTTCTTACCCGGATTTCGATAAAATCGTCATTCGCGGTGCTGCCACAATCGATGATCTCCGAGATGCCCCTGAGGTTGTTGTCTGGACCCGCCCGACAGTTGGTGACATGGGCGGCAACATCTGGGCGCCTGAACTACACCGCCTCAATGGGCGGTGGTATGTGTACTACACAGCAGGGCACGCAGATAAGCCATTCCGCATTCGCATGTATGTGATTGAGGGGATTGGTGATGACCCGCGCACTGCGCAATGGTCCCAGCCCCGGCGCATCCATTCGACATGGGATGAGTTCTCACTGGACGGCACGGTCTTCCAGCACCAAGGCGAGCTCTACTACGTGTGGGCACAGCGACCCTTGCAGCCAGAAGAGACACCTGAGGAACAGGTCATTAACTCAGACCTCTACATTGCACGCATGACTGATCCCTTTACTCTTGGTTCGGAACCTGTGCTGCTGACAACCCCCGAGCTTCCCTGGGAAATTATTGGCTACCGCGTCAACGAAGGTGCGGCAGTCATTGTCCGTCACGGACGAGTGTTCATCACTTACTCAGCCAGCGCCACCGACCACAATTACTGCATGGGGCTGCTGTGGGCCGATGCCAACGCTGACTTGTTGGACCCGCAGTCTTGGCACAAAGCGCAAGAACCTGTTTTTACCTCGCACGATGCAACGAGCTCTTATGGTCCAGGGCATAACTCGTTCACTATCGATGCTCAGGGAAACGACGTGATGGTGTACCACGCGCGGTCTTACCGAGACATTGACGGAAACCCCTTGTTTGACCCCAACCGTCACGCACGAGTACAGCATGTGTACTGGGATGCGAACGGTTTCCCCCAGTTTGGTGTCCCAGTTGGCGATGGCGTTGTTCCAGTTCGCTGTGTTGGTCCTAGCGGAACCGTGTTGTCCGCCGCCCCCCAGGGCGGCGGGCAACCTTCCCTTGCTCCGCTCATGGTCGAAGAGTCCCTTTCCGATGCTGCGACGATCGCCTCAACGCAGTTTCGGGTTGTACACAGCGACGATGTTCGCATCGTTCTCGAGCCACTTGAACACGCCGGTGTGCACCTTGACACCACGTGGTCTGAGATCGATGCACTCCTTGGGGGAGGTGCGCGCTTCACCCCATAGTGGAGGACTGAGGTCCTAGAGTCCTCACCTCACTCGTCGCTGCGTTACCTTCCAGCGGGCACCGGTTATCGCCGGTGCCCGCTGTTTTGCGTTCATAAAGTTTCTTGTCTTCAAGACTTGTACAAAGGTCCAGTTCCCTGTCTCGGTCATGAAATACCGGTAAACAACACTGTGACCTGCAGGGCCGCCAGATTGTGCCGTTACTGGGTGAAAGTGGCTGCGTTTTGTGGTTTCGTCACCCCCTCGCTCGCGAAAGCCTCAAAACACCTAAAAGACTCGAGGTTGGGCCGTTATCGAAATGAAACCACTTCTTGTCTTCAAGAAGTTGACTCAACGTGATTGGTGCGTCACTCTGTAAGAGTCTCAAGACATACCGCGAGTGAGACAGTCACCTCTAAACAGGTGACGCAAGGCGATGGCGCCCGAACTTTAGGAGTCAACGCTGACATCCCACTCGCACCCACCCTTTGACAGGATGTTTTCTCAAGGAGGAGAAATGATCAGCAGGAAGTTCACTGCGATTGCAGCAGGACTCACACTGACACTAGGACTCGCAGCATGTGGCGGGGAAGGTGCAGGCAGTGGTACGAACAACGACACGGCAGACAAAGACCCCAGCGAGCTCGTCGTTGGTGTAGCAATGCCTACCCAAACATCAGAGCGTTGGATCGCTGACGGTGACGCTGTCAAGTCGGGCCTCGAAAACGCCGGCTACCAGGTTGATCTTCAGTTCGCTGACGACGACATCCCAACCCAGCAAGAGCAGATCGACCAGATGGTCACCAAGGGCGTTGACGCCCTGATCATCGCCTCGATCGACGGCACCGCACTTTCCACCCAACTCGATGCCGCTGGGGCTGCAAACATCCCCGTCATTGCATACGACCGCCTCATCAACGGTAACGAGAACGTAGACTTCTACGTCACCTTCGACAACGAAAACGTCGGTGTCCAGCAGGCCACCTCACTTCTCGTTGGTCTTGGTCTGATGAATGAAGATGGCTCCGAAGGCGATGCTGAAGGTCCATTCAATGTTGAGTTGTTCGCTGGTTCACCAGACGACAACAACGCAACCTTCTTCTTCAACGGTGCGATGAAGACTCTCCAGCCATACATTGATGACGAAACCCTCGTTGTCCAGTCTGGCCAGAGCGAGTTCGGTGCCGTGGCAACGCAGCGGTGGAGCCAGGATGAAGCACAGAAGCGCATGGAAAACCTCCTCACCTCGACCTACAACTCAGGTGACAAGGTTGACGGCGTTCTGTCACCATTCGATGGGATCTCCCGTGGAATCATCTCCGCACTCGAAGGTGCTGGTTACGCAACTGACGAGATGCCTGTCATCACCGGACAGGATGCAGAAATCGCATCTGTGAAGCTCATCAACGATGGCGTGCAGTTCGCCACCATCTTCAAGGACACCCGCAAGCTCGCTGACCAGGCCGTTGACGCAGCAAGCACCTTCCTTGAAGGAAGCATCCCAGAGCCAAACGACACCACCAGCTACAACAACGGTGTCAAGGATGTCCCATCCTTCCTCCTTGAGTCAGACATTGTCTACAAGGACAACATTGCAGCACTCCTCGTTGACTCTGGGTACTACACCCAGGCTCAAGTCGACGCAGGCCAGTAATATCCACTGGGCCGGGCAGCAGCGCTGCCCGGCCCAGCACCACCCTATTAATTCAGTGACCCACCAATGAAGGAGGGACGGGTAGCATGAGCGACAACATCCTAGAGATGCGCTCGATCACCAAGACGTTCCCCGGTGTCAAGGCGCTCGATGACGTAAATCTCAGTGTGCAACGCGGAGAGATTCACGCCATCTGCGGCGAAAACGGCGCGGGAAAATCTACCCTGATGAAGGTACTGTCCGGCGTGTACCCACACGGAACGTACCAAGGAGAAATCCATTTTGACGGTAAACTCGGTGAGTTCGGATCTATTAATGACTCCGAAGCGCGCGGGATCGTTATCATCCACCAAGAACTCGCACTCATCCCTTACTTGTCAGTTGCTGAGAACATCTTCCTCGGTAACGAACAGAAAACACGTGGGCTCATTGACTGGGACAAAACCAACGCCGAGGCGGCCAAACTGCTCGCACGCGTTGGATTGTCGGAGAACCCAACCACTCCGGTAAACCAACTGGGTGTGGGCAAGCAACAACTGATTGAAATTGCCAAAGCGCTCTCTAAGCGCGTCAAGATCCTCATTCTTGATGAACCCACTGCGGCACTGAATGACTCAGACTCCGCGCACCTTCTTGACCTGCTCCGTCACCTCAGGGGACAGGGCATCACCTGCATTATGATCTCCCACAAACTCAATGAGATCACTGACATTGCAGACTCGACCACCATCATCCGTGATGGGAAAACCATTGAAACGCTGAAGGTCGGACCTGAGTTCACGCAGGATCGCATTATTCGCGGCATGGTCGGCCGAGACCTGGAAAACCGATACCCCGAACACGTGAGTTCAGTGGGCGAAGAAATCTTCGCTATTGAGGACTGGACTGTTCATCACCCCACGCAACATGACCGCGTCATCGTCGACAATGCAAGCCTGCATGTCAACAAAGGCGAGATCGTCGGTATTGCAGGGTTGATGGGGGCGGGGCGTACTGAGCTCGCCATGAGCGTTTTTGGACGTTCATATGGCTCGAAGATCAGCGGCACCGTTCGTATGCACGGCAAACCAGTAAATCTGAAGACCGTGTCTGATGCGATTGATGTTGGCATCGCCTACGTCTCTGAAGACCGTAAACGCTATGGACTGAACCTCATTCAGGACATTAAAACCAACACCACGGCAGCTGGTCTGTCCAAAATCTCCCGCGGTGGATGGGTGAATAGCAACGAAGAACTCAAAGTTGCTGAAGAATACCGCACCTCGTTGCGCACCAAGACCCCCAACGTTCACGCGCTTGTGGGCAAGCTCTCCGGTGGTAATCAGCAAAAGGTTGTTCTCGCTAAGTGGATGTTCACTGACCCTGAGCTGCTGATTCTTGATGAGCCAACTCGAGGCATCGACGTTGGTGCGAAGTACGAGATCTACACGATTATTAACAAATTGGCAGATCAAGGTAAAGCCGTCCTGGTGATCTCCTCAGAGTTGCCGGAGTTGCTGGGTATCTGTGACCGCATTTACACCCTGTCAGCTGGAACGATCACTGGTTGCGTGCCCAAAGAGCATGCAACCCAAGAAAGCTTGATGGAACTCATGACCAAGGAAAAGGAACGAGTCTGATGTCAGAGACGAAAGGGCTCGTAGCCCTTGTCACGCGCAACCTGCGCCAAAGCGGTATTTACATAGCTTTTGTCGCCATCGTTATTCTCTTTGCGATTTTGACTGATGGTATTCTGCTCGCTCCGAACAACCTCACCAACCTGGTTCTGCAGTACTCATACATCCTGATCCTTGCTATCGGTATGGTGATGGTGATCATTGCAGGCCACATCGACCTCTCCGTTGGTTCGGTGGTGGCGCTCTCCGGGGCTGTTGCTGCGGTACTGATCCAACAGCAGGGCTGGCCTTGGTGGGCAGCTGTACTCGCCGCACTAGTGGCTGGTTTGCTGGTTGGTGTTTGGCAGGGTTTCTGGATCGCCTTTGTGGGGATCCCGGCATTCATTGTGACCCTTGCCGGTATGCTTCTCTTCCGTGGGCTAGCACTCCTCATCTTGAGCAATATCTCAATCTCCATCTACGACCCCGCATACAAGCAGGTTGCTGGCGGATTCTTTAACGGCTTGATCGGCGGAGACGGATACGACGCCTTCACCCTTGTCATTTTCGGAATCGGTATTCTTGGCTTCGCAGTCATGCAGTGGCGTGCCCGCATGGCCCGCCTGGCATACCAGCAAGATGTCGAATCAATGCCACTGTTCATTGGCAAGCTTGTCGTTGTTGCCATTGTGGTTATGGCATTCGCATGGCAACTCGCTACAGCACGTGGATTGCCATACGTTCTGATCCTGCTTGCTGCTCTCATCATGATCTACACGATGATCACCAAGCGCACCATCTTCGGTCGCCACATTTACGCAATCGGTGGAAACCTCGCCGCAGCGCAACTGTCTGGTGTGAAGGTCAAGTGGGTTAACTTCTCGATCTTCGTCAACATGGGCTTCCTTGCTGCTCTCGCAGGCATCGTCTTCTCCTCACGATCATCCTCCGCTCAGCCAGCTGCCGGTGAAATGTTCGAGCTTGATGCGATCGCGGCCTGCTTCATCGGTGGTGCTGCAGTGACCGGTGGTATCGGAACGGTCATCGGAGCGATGGTTGGTGGTCTCATCATGGCCGTCATGTCCAACGGTATGTCGATCCTCGGTGTGGACCAGTCCATCCAATCAGTGATCAAGGGTCTCATCCTCCTGCTCGCTGTTGCATTCGACGTCTACAACAAGCGGCGCGCTGGTACGCGCTAATAACAGACCTCCTGTCAGAGGCCGTGCGTGACCGTCCCCCTGCGTCATGCACAACTAATAGGGCGGCATCTCCACCACCTGGTGGACATGCCGCCCTATTGGCTTGTCGGAAGCCTGCTATGGGCGCGCAGCGAACCGTTCGAGAAGTTCTGAGTGCCCGGAGACCACAATGAGGTCGTTTGCGGAGATGCGTGTTCCGGGGGTGGCATAGATAAATTCTTGCCCCGGCGACTTCACCCCAATGATCGTGACACCGTATTTTTCCAACACTCGAGACTGCTCAAGTGTGAACCCCTGTGTTTCCTTAGGGGGGCGCATTTTCACGATCGTGAAGCCGTCCTCTACCTCGATGTAGTCCAGAAGTTTTCCGGACACGAGGTGGGCGACCCGGTTACCGGCATCGGACTCGGGGAAAACCACGTGGTGGGCGCCGATGCGTTGCAGGATTCTGCCATGCTCGGCGGAGATAGCTTTTGCCCAAATTTGTGGGGTGCCTAGGTCAACGAGGTTTCCGGTAATGAGAACCGAAGCTTCCAATGCGGTGCCGACACCCACGACAACCACGGAGTAGTCGCGGATACCGATTTGCTCGAGCGCTTCGGGGTTCGTGCAGTCTGCTTCAACAACTGAGATCCGGTCAGCGTAGTTTGCCACCAGTTGAGGGTTTGTCTCTACGGCGAGGACATCTTGCCCCATGCGGTCTAAGGTCAGTGCGAGGGAAGAACCAAAACGCCCCAACCCAATGACTAGCACGCCTGCGTCGTTACGCGATTCTGTGGTGCGTCGACGCCTCGCGACGGATTGTGCGATGGAAACCCCGGCGCCGCGGCTAGCTCCGCTGCTTCGCTCAAGGGCGAGGATATCCTCGTGTGTATCAGCCAACGATCGGCCTTTCCTCTGGTAGTCGAATGACACGTCGCCGTGATCGCAGGGCAAGTGCAGCCCCAAATGTCATGGTACCGACACGTCCCACATACATCAGCATCACGAGCATGTATTTCGCAGAATCTGGGAGGTCGGGTGTGATCCCCGTGGACAACCCCACGGTGGCGAACGCTGAGATCACTTCGAACAGGATGACATCGAGAGCCAGCCCGGTCAGTTCCAGCATGATCAGGCAAGAAACCAGGATGATGGTGGCGCCTAGGAACGTCACTGCCACCGCTAGGCGCAGAATATCTGCGGGGATCCTGCGCCGGAATACTTCGGTGTCACGGTCACCGCGAGCTTCCGCCACGATGGCGAGCATTAACACCGCGAGGGTCGTGACTTTAATACCACCTGCCGTGGAGGCACTGCCACCTCCCACAAACATCAGCGCGTCAGTAATGAGCCAGCTGGATTCGTGCATCGCCCCGATGTCGATCGTGTTGAACCCGCCAGAACGCGGCATGATGGCCAGAAAGAGGCTCGAGAGAATTTTCTCGTCAAAGGTCATGCCGCCCAGTGTTGCTGCGTTGCGCCATTCAGCAATGAGGAACCACACCGCTCCCACGGCAACAAGAAGAGCTGAGGTGACCACGGTGAGTTTGGTGTGCAGTGTCCACAGCGTGCGATTCCGACGGGCTCGCGCGAGGTTGAGGATGACCGGGAACCCCAACGAGCCGATAAACACACCCATCATGATGGGACCCAAGATGAGCCAGTCACTGTAGTAAGGCATCAGCCCTTCAGTGGTGGGGAGGAAACCGGCGTTGTTAAAGGAGGACACGGCAAAGAACACGCTGTGCCACAGCGCTGAACCTGCGGAGTCGTATACCGCAAAGAAACGAGGGAACAGCAGCAGCGCAATGCATAGTTCGAGGGTGACTGAGGTGATGACCACAACCCGGATGAGTGACCCTACCTCACCGAGACGAGTTGTTTTGGTTTCGCGGGCGGTAAGGATCTTCGCGGTGAGCCCAAGTTTCCGAGACACTGCCAGCCCAAGGATGGACGCCAGCGTCATGACACCGAACCCGCCGATTTGAATGCCAGACAAAATGGTTGCTTGCCCAAAGAATGACCAGTGAGTGGCAGTGTCGACGGTTGTTAGACCAGTGACTGAGACTGCTGAGGTTGCGACAAAGAGGGCGTCTGCAAACGGGGCACGAACCCCAGTGGTTGTAGCAATGGGCAGTGATAGCAAGCCTGCGAAGGCGAAAATAACAAGACCGAAGGCTAGGAGGGCGAGCGCAGCAGGGTAGCGCCGTGCGATGCGGTCAGCAGATTCTCTGCCCGCCCAGAACGCTGCCAAAAAGCGTGCTAACACCCCAGTCCTTTCACACCGCCGCTTAGGCAAATATCAGGGGGCGGTGAACTTGTTCAAAGGAAACTCTGCCACATTTCCGCGGTTCTGCGCGTCTAGGGGACCGTTGCGTCCCAGTAAGCAGCCACGTATTCGGAGAATGTAAGCCATCTCACGTGCGAACTCGATTATCCAGGGTGTCTCGTTGTACCGTGGACCATGCCCATCTTTGCCCACGTGGCGTGGTCCGGGGAGATGCTCAATTATGACTTTGGGCCAACCCATCCGATGTCCCCTCTCCGCCTGGATTTGACGATGCGTTTGCTTCGTGAGTTGGGCATCGTCAACGAGCCGCATATCCGGCTTTCTCCCAGTGAACCTGTTGCACGTGACCTGTTAGAACGCGTCCATGAACCGCACTATGTGGACGCAGTCATGAAAGCGTCGCAGGGGGACTACACCGATGAGGTGTGTGGTTTAGGGACAGAGGACAACCCCAGTTTCCCCGACATGCATGAGGCTGCTGCCCGCATGACGGGAGCAACCGTGGACGCCGCCTTGGCGGTGTGGGGTGGGCAGAGTATGCATGCGGTGAATCTTTCTGGCGGGATGCATCATGCGATGCCAGGCGCAGCCTCGGGTTTCTGTATTTATAACGATGCCGCGGTCGCCATCAAGATGGTGCAGGAACTGGGCGCCCAACGTGTCATGTACATCGACCTGGACGCGCATCACGGTGACGGTGTTGAGACGATGTTTTGGGATG
Organism: Jonesia quinghaiensis DSM 15701; assembly: GCF_000423205.1. GTDB lineage: Bacteria > Actinomycetota > Actinomycetes > Actinomycetales > Cellulomonadaceae > Jonesia > Jonesia quinghaiensis. Next base: position 190,580 of record NZ_AUHN01000009.1, on the reverse strand, counting down.
ACCCCAGTGTGTTGACCTTCTCCATCCACCAAAGTGGGGCAACCCTGTTTCCTGGCACGGGATTCCCCACAGATATGGGTGGCCCTGGTGCGCTAGGAACAGCGGTTAATATTGCGCTGCCACCACGTACTGACTCTGCGGGCTGGCTGCGAGCGTTGCATGCGGTGCTCCCCGATGTTGTGCGTGCTTTCCAGCCAGATCTCATTATTTCTCAGCATGGTTGTGACGCGCACTGCCTTGATGCCCTCTCTGATCTTCGGGTTAACGTCGATGCGCAACGCCAGGCAGCTGTTCTGGTGCATCAGTTGGCCCATGAGGCCGCTCAGGGGCGCTGGGTGGCGCTGGGTGGTGGGGGCTACTCTGTTGTGGACGTGGTGCCCCTTGTGTGGACGCATGTGGTGGGCATCGCTAGTCATCAGGAGGTGCCGAGCGACACGCCTACCCCGCAACGGTGGCAAGGTTACATTGACATGCTGTTGGACCACGACCCGCCGCAGTTTCTTGGCGACCGTCTTGGTGCCGCTACTTTTACCCCGTGGTCTGCGGGTTTTGACCCTGACAGCGAAGTGGACCGGGCAATCAGGGCCACACGGAACGCAGTTTTCCCACACCTAGGAATCGATGCAACCCACGAGTTGTGAGCGAGACGCCACGCCGAGGAATGGACAAGAGGGTGGCAAAAAACTTAAGGTTGACAGATATCTGTGGTAAAAACACGCTACTTCTCGCGGTAAGATAGTAGACGGACTTTTCCACACGTAGTAAAGACACCAACGACTGTGAGGAACCAGCATGGGCTCCGTCATCAAGAAGCGCCGTAAGCGCATGGCGAAGAAGAAGCACCGTAAGCTGCTTCGTAAGACGCGTCACCAGCGTCGTAACAAGAAGTAATTACGCTCCTTATTTTGAAGCGTCTCTGTGGGGCTCACCAGCAACAGCTGGTGAGCCCCACAGTTGTTTTGTGGAGAAAAAGGCAATCGCGGTAACTTCTGTCGGAATCCACGGGAAAATGTGGAGGTTGCACTAACACATCACGTAGAGTGTGAGAAACACTGAAACTCAGCGCTTTCTATCGATGAAGATGGCGGAAGAGAGAAGCATTAATGGCTGCCACTATGCAGGATGTCGCCAAACGGGCTGGCGTCTCTGTGAAAACCGTGTCCAACGTCGTGAACGGTTACCCCTACATTCGCGACACCACAAAAGAAAAAGTCCTCGCGGCAATAGCCGAACTCGACTACCAAATGAACACCACAGCCCGGTCACTCCGGTCCGGGAAAACAGGCATGATCGGTCTCGCCGTCCCAGAACTGTCCCTGCCGTACTTTGCGCAACTAGCTGACGCAGTCATCCAACACGCAGAAACCCGCGGCCTGACCGTACTCATTGAACAAACCGGCGCAGACCCAGCCCGCGAACGCGAAGCCCTCTACGGTAGCCGCCGCCAACTCACTGACGGTCTGATCATGTCCCCGCTTGCCCTCGGCCCCAACGACGTTGACCTCTTCACCGTGCCCTACCCCCTCGTACTTCTCGGCGAACGAGTATTCAACTCCAGCGCAGACCACGTCACCATGCACAACGTTGCCGGCGCACAAGCCGCAACAGAACACCTCATTGCGCAAGGATGCCGAAAGATCGCTGTCCTAGGTGCCCACGAAGGCGAAGTCATGGGATCAGCAAAACTCCGGACCGAAGGCTACCTCAAAGCGCTCGCAGAACACGGCATGGAGCCCGATCCACAACTCATACGCGAAGTTGGGCTGTGGCACCGGTCAACAGGCGCTGAAGCCCTCTTCCAGCTCGTGGATGAGGGTGTGGAGTTCGACGGGATATTTGCACTGAACGATGCTCTTGCCTTGGGAGCGCTCTACGCACTCCATACGCGCGGCATTGCCGTACCAGAGCAAGTAAAAGTGATCGGGTTCGATGACATCGACGATGCCCGTTACTCGTTCCCTCCGTTGTCCACCGTTGACCCTGGCCGGGACCAAATTGCCCACACAGCAGTGGACCTTCTCCAGCAGCGCATCGACAATCCTCACGTAACCCACCAGCCACAAAAAATCGTGACAAGTTACTCGGTGGTGCAGCGAAACTCTACCCAGCTGTAACGGGCTGTCCTGTCATACGCGGCGGCTGAGTCGAATGGTGCGCTCCACCTCAGCATTGATGAGCAGGGAATCATCCGAGCGAAACCCGGGTGCCAGCCGTCGGTCAATGGTGGACCCAGCAATCACCGCGGGTAGGGCAACAGGGACGATGAAACCGGCAAGAATAATGATGAGTGGAAGCTGCCAGGTGAGCATCGTAAAAGCTGTGAGGAGCAGCAGAATAGACAAACTTGTCGGGAAGAAAGTTAGTGGCGCCAGGAGAACAAACCTCCACGTCGCAGCAAATGCGTCGGTGTAGCGCAGTTCCACAGCGAGGTAGAACGAAAAAGCCACCGTCGTCATGGCAGCCACAATCAGGAACGGAATGAGGAAAAACGCTGCGGTTTCGAGGCCGTTAAGTTGGGCTATCCGGAAGGCGTACAGGTCAGCGGCAGCTAAGGCCGCCACCGCAAGGAAAGGCCAACCGCGCTGGTTCGATGCCTTCCAACTGCGAGCGTAATAGGACCAAAAATCATGCCACACCCGATCGCTTGGACTCCCAAGAAACAACGCAGTGACCAGCCGCGAACAGCTGCGTGATGCGGGGAGTATGCCGGTGACGATACCCCCCGCAAGAACGCCAAGAATCCACAAAAGATTCAGCAGAACGAGGGACGTTGCATAGTTCAGGTAAACCATGACTCGTGCGGCCCAGTTCATCTGATCCTTCTTTCTTCACGCACGGTCAAAGTGCTGTCACTGTGGTGCTGGTGTTCCATCAATCCCACGATAGCCGCTGACATGAACAAGCCGGTCACCGGCTTGACGGTACCCGGCGAAAGCTATGGTGGACTGACCCGTTGGCAAGGTGACAGGGAAGGTGACCCCTTCGACCAAGCCAAGGTCGTTGAGGTTACCTGATGGCAGGGCAACAGGTTGAGCAACAACCATGGGAGCTAACCGCAAGTGGTCCGGGAACCCATCGGGAAGAGGCACTGGTACCTGCTCAGGAACAGCTGATAGGTCCAGCACAAACCAGGTGCCACGCAACGAGTCATCACACAGAGTTGTTGAAGTTTCTCGTGACTCTCCGCCATAAGGCAGGGGAGAAACGACCGGCCACCCGGACGGCATGAGGAGCAGTCGGCGGATCTGCGCCTCATGCTGTCCGGGGGAGTCTGCGTGGCGCACATGGTGGACGAGGAACTCTGTGCCATCGTCGTCACGGAATACGCTGCAGTGCCCAGGTGCGATGAGCCCAGGCAATCCCGGAAACTGGTGCCCAGCGAGGATTTGTGTTCCCACATTGGTGGGGTCCAGTTCGCACGTGTCATCCATGAGTCGCCGATCGAGCAACCGGTTACCTGCGCGGTCGATGTAGGGACCAATGGGTGCGGGTGCGTGAGCGACCCGAACGTCGTAGGCGTTGAAGAGTGAATCGAACGAGACAAAGAGGTTGTAATTGTCAGGCTCTCCAGGCTGTGGTGCACGCAGGAAAGGCCCTTCGAGAGCCCCTTCAACGGCCCGGGGGCGAGCAGCGATGCGTTCGCCCATGCTGCCAGGATGACGAGGCATACCTGTGATGGGATCAAGCTCTAAGGCGTAGAGCCCGGAAAAGAACGAACCGTAGGTGAGCCACGGGCGTCCCTGGTCATCCCAGGTCACGCACGCGTCGATGGCGTTTTGGGAGGAGTGGTTGTGGTGCGTGCGCACCACAATGCCTTCGTCGTGCCACGGGCCAAGCGGTGTGGGTGCAGTGGCTAAACCAATCGCTGATGTTCGTGACCCAAAGGACGATGCTGACCACAGCATCCGCCAAGCGGTGTCAGTTCCTTCAGCGCCACGCCATCGAACTACTTCGGGTGCCCAGAGCCCTTGTGCATTCGCCCAGTTATGGGCTGATGGGGGAACACCATCAAAAGCGGTGCCATGCCAGTCCCAGGTGACCAGGTCAGGTGAGGTGCGGATGTGGACGCCTGATGGGGCTGGCCCATCCGCGCAAGCGTCGGTGGACATCATGACGTATAGGCCATCATCAGCGCGAACAACGGTGGGGTCGTGCGCATTGCGCAGACCCCACGTTGTTGGTGCTGAGCTGATGGACGAGCGAAGTGGCTGCGTCTCAGCGGTCATGGTGCGGTGTTATCCCTTCGACCCAGTCAAGGCAATGGACTCAATGATTTGGCGCTGGAAGATCAAGAAGATCAACAGCACAGGGATCAGTGCGACAAATGATGCGGCCATGATCAGGGGGTAATCGGTTTGAATGGCGTACTGCGCGTTGAATGATGCGATAACAAGTTGCAGTGTCTGCTTCTCGGGGGAGTTCAAGTAGATGATGGGGGCGAGGTAGTCGTTCCAGATCGCCATGAACCACAGGATGAACTGAGCAGCGATAGCTGGTCGGATCAGTGGCAGTACCATGCGCCCGAAGGTTTGCAGGTAGCCAGCGCCATCAATTTTTGCTGCTTCGAGCATCGAGTCAGGGACTGAACTGAGGTATTGACGCAGGAAGAAGATCATCATGATGTTTCCGAACAGCCCTGGCACAATCAGCGGGAGGAGGGTGTTAACCCAGCCCCACTCGGAGAACATGACGAACTGCGGAATCATCAGGGTGGGGTAGGGGATCATGAGCCCTGATAGCAGGATCAGGAAGAACCCATTGCGGAAAGGGATGCGTAGCTTGGCGAAGGCATAGGCTGCCAAGGAGGAGAACACTGTTCCCACGATGGTGACGGAGAACGCAACGATCAGTGAGTTCGTAATACCGGAGAGCAGTGGGCCAGCGGTCCAAATGCGTACGTAGTTTTCCCACACAAATGGGTCGGGGATCCACTGTGGAGGTAGAGCGAAGACGCCTTCACGGGTTTTCAGTGAGGTCGATAGTGTCCACAGGAGGGGGCCGACCATGATGATCCCGCCGAGGGATAAAACAAACCCAACAATGATGTTGCCGAGGCGTTGCTTGCCCTGGGAGCTTGCTGGACCAAAGCCTTTGCCGGGGATAAGGAGTTTCCCGGTGCCAAGCTTGGGGAGTTTAGAGGAGGGCGCCTTGATGGGGTCAAGGCCTTGTGATGGTGATTCAACGGTGGTCATGGCGCGGCCTCACTCGATGGAGAAGGAGTTACGGGCATTCAGGCGGAACTGAATGGCGGTGATGACAAAGACGATGAGTCCCAGCACGATTGACATCGAAGCCGCATAGCCCATCTGCAGGTTGTCGAATGCCTTCTGCCAGATGTACCAAACGATGGTTGCGGAACTGAACTGCGGGCCGCCGTCAGGGGTCATGATGTTGATTTCAATGAACACCTGGGCTCCACCGATGATGGAAGTCACCACAAGGAAGAACGTCACGGGCCGGACCATTGGCAGGGTGATGGAGCGGAACTTGCGTAGCGCTCCTGCACCGTCAAGTGCTGCTGCCTCATAGAGGGAAGCGGGCACGGACTGGATGGCTGCTAAGTACAGCAGCATCGAGTATCCCAGCCCTTTCCACACTGTCATGAGGATGATGGCGGGTTTGACTGTTGAGGTATTTTCAAGCCAGTTGGGACCGTCAATACCAAAGATTGCGAGGGTCTGGTTGATCAGACCGAAGTCACCGTTGTAGGCCCACTGCCACATAATCGCGATTGCGGCAAGTGAGGAGATAACGGGGATGTAGTAGATCGTTCGGAAAAAAGTTGTTCCTCGCATCTTGCGGTTCATCGCTAGTGCGAGCAGAAGCGAGAGGATAAGACCGATCGGAATACCGATCATCAGGTAGAAGGTGTTGAACAACGCCTTGTGGAAGTACTCGTCCTGGAGGAGTCGCTCGTAGTTTCCCAATCCGATGAAGTTCATCGGACCCAGGCCATTCCACTGTGTTAGTGAGGCATAGACCGAAAAGATCAGCGGGTACAGGGTAAAGATGGTGAAACCGACGAGCGGTACGGCGATAAAGGCAAGTCCGATACGGCGTTCACGGGCGTGAAGCCTACTGGTGCCAGAGGATCTCTGGTTTGCTGCTTTTTTCGTGGCCGGCGTCGGGGGTGTCGTGGCTACATCATTGAGTGCCATCACAGTCTCCCTCCAGGGTGTGGCGGGAGGGGAGCGATGCTCCCCTCCCGATGATGATTAGTTGACGCTTGACATCTCAGCGTCGGCGTTTGCTGCGTCGAGGAAGGACTGCATTTTTGGTTGTGCTTCCTTGAGATATTCCTCAGCGGTCATGTCCCCATCAAGAACCGGTTGAATGTTGGTGAACAACTCGTCGTACCATTCACCGTTGTATGTCCGGTTAGCAGGCAGTGCCCGGCCGTAGGTCTGGACAACGTCGAGGAACTCTTTGCGGTTCGCTGGAACAGCGCCTTCTTCAGCTGCCCATTCCTCAGCAACATCAATGAGGTTAGGGATCTGAATGTTGGCGTCAACCAGTGCTTGCTGACCTTCTTCGTTGGCGGTCAGGTAAAGCAGGAGGTCAATGGCCTCGTCTGGGTGTTCCGTGGTTGCTGAGGCAGCAATTCCCAAGGTGCCGATCCAGGTTGCTGGCTCACCGGTGGAGCCAACTGGGTAAGGCATGAGGTCCCAGTCAAAGTCGAGGGTCTGGTAGGTCGAAACGTCCCATGGCCCAACGGGGAAGAACCCGATTTCGCCCTTCATCCAGCGCTGGTAGGTGTCCAGAGTCTGGGCTTGTGCGGTGGAGGGGGTGACGCCGTGCTTGTTTTCAACATCTGCCATGAACTGCAGCGCTTCAGCAAATTCAGGGGTGTCTACAGTGACGGTTTTGCCGTCTTCTGAGAGCCAGTCCCCGCCGTTTGACCAGACGAAGGATTGCAGGTTCCAGGTGATGTTCAGGCCGGTGCCCCACTGGTCGAGTTCGCCGTCACCATCGTTGTCTTTGGTGAGTTTTTTGGCAATGTCCAACCATTCGTCCCAGGTGTAAGGCTGGTCTGGGTCAGGGATATCTATCCCAGCCTCTTCGAACATGGTTTTGTTGTAACCCATGGAGAAGGGGCCAACGTCCTTGGGCATGGCGTAAATGGCGCCTTGGCCTTGGACGGTGCCGTCGTAGCGGTAGGAGTCCACTCCGTACTGCCAGATGTTGTCGAGGTTGACAACGTCAGAGCCCTCAACGTGCTCGGTGATATCCATGATTACACCAGAGTTCACAAACGACTGAACTTCACCAGGGGCAATGTAGAAGACGTCAGGGACTTGGCGGCCTGTAATGGTCGCTTTGAGCTTGGTGGAGTAGTCATCTGCGGTGGTAACAATGACCTCAACGTCGACGCCAGTGTCTTTTTCGTATTGGGCGATGACAGCCTCGTAGGCCTTCTTTTCGTCTTCGCCGCCACGGAACATAAAGGTTAGTTTCTTGCTGTCATCATCGGCGTTTCCACCACCTGCACAGGCGGTCAAAGCCAGTGTTGCCGTCAAAAATGCGGCGCCAACATGGATGAGGCGTGACTTCTTCATCACGAGTCCTTCCTAGAGTGAGTACTTCTGGGCAGAGCGCGGTGGGTGAGTACAGAGTATTCTGCGTCCGCTTCTGCCGTGAATCGTCATCGATTCATCAGTTCTACATCGATGTAGATAACCTTGCACGAGAACTCCGGGAACGTCAAGAGTGTGACGCAGGCAATTTTACATCGATGAAGAACTGTGACCTTCGCAGAAGAAGCATCGCCGTTTCACCTCGCAGGCACTCGACAGAAAAAGGCCTGGTTGCGGTGTTGACGTTCCCCCGGGGGGTGGCGGTAAACTTTCTACATCGTTGTAGAAGCGAGGTGTTGGAATGCGACACCGCACTGTAAATACCGCCACACAGCAAGGGAGCTGGAGATGGGGCACGCACGCCCACCCATGGGTTGGAACTCCTGGGACTGTTACGGCACAACCGTCACCGAGACGGAACTTCTCGCCAACGCGCAGTTTATGGCTCAGCACTTAGCTGAACACGGGTGGGACACCGTCGTCTGTGACATTCAGTGGTATGAACCAAACGCCCGTGCCGGAGGCTACAACGACAACGCCACACTTCTCCTTGACGCCAACGGGCGCCAACTTCCCGTCCCCGAACGGTTCCCCTCCGCACTGAACGCTGCAGGCCACAACACTGGTTTTACCGCAATCGCCAAACAGATCCACCAGCTGGGATTGCGGTTCGGTGTGCACCTCATGCGCGGTATTCCCCGTCAGGCAGTACGGGACAACCTTCCTATTGCCGGATCAACCTGGCATGCCGCAGACGTGGCGAATCCAGCCTCAACGTGCCCCTGGAACAGCGATAACGTCGGTGTGAACACTGAGCACCCCGGGGCGCAAGACTGGTATGACGCACTCATCGACCAACTCGCCCGTTGGGGAGTGGACTTTCTCAAAGTTGATGACATGCTCGCGCCCTACCATGCTCGCGACATCGAGATGATCCACGCCGCAATCAAACGCGCCGCCGCTGCACACGGCACGGACATCACCCTCTCCTTGTCACCAGGCACCCGAGTATCACTACGTCGCCAACCCCACCTAGCCGCCCACAGCACGATGTGGCGCATCAGCGATGACCTCTGGGACCGTTGGGAAGACCTCACCGCCCAACTGGACCGCCTTGCCCTATGGGCGCCACACCAAACCCCAGGTGCTTGGGCAGACGCAGACATGCTCCCACTAGGGCGCATCGGGATTCGAGCCGAGCGTGGAGAACCCCGCGATTCCCGGCTCACCCACAGCGAACAACAGGTCCTGATGAGCGCCTGGACGCTGGCCCAATCACCGCTGATGATGGGGGGGGATCTACCAACATCAAGTCCCCAAACCATCGAGCTCCTCACCAACGCTGACCTTTTAGAGCACTACCGCCAAGGCATCGCAGCGCACTGCATCCTCCATGAAGGTGACATCCGGGTGTGGGCCACTCCACCGCAGGCGAAACTGTGCCACGTTGCAGTGTTTAACCTCGCAGATAACTCCCACACCGCTGTCATCGACCTAGCAGATATTCCTGCCTCTCCACAGGCCACAGCGGTAGACATATGGAGCGGTGAAACATTCACCGTCAACCCAGGCAACGAACAACACCCGTACCCGCACATCGTCCTTGAGCTTGCACCACACAGTGTGGTGCATCTGCGGCTAGACACCGGTGACACCGACGTAAACACGGTCTAATCACCACCGCAACCACGACACACCCAAACGTCTTGTACCCCCGCCCCGCATCTCACCGAGGAGAACACCATGGCAACCGCACGCCTCCACCTAGACCCAGCATTCACAGTTGGCCCCGTCCGCCCACGCACCTTTGGTGCCTTTGTTGAACACCTTGGCCGGTGCGTTTACGAAGGTATCTTTGAGCCCGAACACCCAGAAGCTGACGACGACGGATTCCGCACCGACGTTCTGGCCCTGACCCGCGAACTTGGAGCAACCTCCGTACGCTACCCCGGAGGGAACTTCGTGTCCGGGTACCGCTGGGAAGACGGCATCGGCCCAGTAGAAAAACGCCCCACCCGCCTCGACCTCGCCTGGCACTCCTCAGACCCCAACCACGTTGGGGTCGACGAATACATGACATGGTGTGCCAAAGCAGGTGTAGAACCCATGATGGCCGTCAACCTCGGTACCCGCGGAGTCCAAGAAGCACTCGACCTCCTCGAATACTGCAACGTCCCCAGCGGCACCTACTGGTCAGACCTCCGCCGTGCAAACGGACACGAAGAGCCCTACCGCATCAAAATGTGGTGCCTCGGCAACGAAATGGACGGCCCTTGGCAGATCGGGCACAAAACCGAACACGAATACGCCCGCCTCGCCACCGAAACAGCCCGTGCCATGCGGATGATTGACCCCAGCATCGAACTCATTGTGTGCGGATCCTCCGCGTCCGACATGCCAACCTTTGGGCGCTGGGAAGCGACCGTCCTCGAAGAGGCCTACGACTACGTCGACATGATCTCCGCCCACGCCTACTACTGGGAAAAAGACGGAGACCTCAACTCCTTCCTCGCCTCAGCAGTCAACATGGACCACTTCATCGACTCAGTAACCGCAGCCGCAGACTACGTGCGTGCCGTCAAAAAGTCTGACAAACGCATCAACATCTCTTTTGATGAGTGGAACGTCTGGTACATGGACCGTGCCGAATCCGTCCCGCCAACCGGTGACGACTGGCCAGTTGCACCCAAACTCCTCGAAGACCACTACAACGTCGCCGATGCAGTGGTTGTCGGGAACCTGCTGATCTCCCTGCTCCGCCACACCGACCGAGTAGCCTCAGCATCCCTCGCACAACTGGTCAACGTGATCGCGCCCATCATGACCGAAAAAGGCGGGCGAGCCTACCGCCAAACAACGTTCCACCCCTTTGCCATCACCGCTGCTAACGCAACCGGCGACGTCCTGCAAGTAGGCATCGACGCACCAACAATGACCACCACCCGCTTTGGTGACGTCAAAGCCATTGATGCCGTCGCCACCCGCGACACCGACACCGGGACCACCAACCTGTTTGTGGTGAACCGTGCGCCAGAAGAAGCAACAGAACTCCGCGTAGACCTACGCGCACTTTCTGGGTTCGCCGAGAACAACATCAGCTCCGTCCAAGCGGTGACCTACCACCACGACGACCACACTTGGCAAGCCACCGCAGACGACGACACCACCGTCGTCCCCACGGCAAACAAGACCGCACGCATCGACGGTCACGAACTCGTGATCGAACTGCCCGCAATCTCCTGGTCACACATCGCCCTATCCCACTAAAAACTTCCGGCTGCACGGGTGAGGTCTACACCCCGTGCAGCCGGAACACCACGCAAGGAGTCGCTGTGGCACACCGCCAGATCATCGCAACCACAATGTTGGCGCTACTCGCCCTCACCAGCGGGTGTGCAAACACCCAAAACGACACACCAACCGCCACAGCCCTCGAAGTCAACGGGTCACTCGACGCACACGACCCATCCCTCATCATCGACGACGCCGGGACCCCCGACACCAACGATGACGTATGGTACGTCTACTCCACCGGCAACGGAGCGATTGGACTAGGCTCACCCCAAGTACGCCGCTCAGAAGACCAAGGAACCACCTGGGAAGACCTCGGGCCAGCCTGGACAGCAGCAGACGAACCCTACTGGGCACGAGAAATCATCACCGGTGTCGACAACTTTTGGGCACCAGAAGTCGTGGAACACGACGGCACCTACTACATGTACTACTCCGCCTCAACGTTTGGGTCTAGCACCTCACTCATCGGGCTCTACACCAACACCACCCTTGATCCGCAAGACCCCAACTACAGATGGGAAGATCAGGGCGAAGTTCTCCGCTCCACGTCAGACTCAACAGTCAATGCCATCGACCCAGGAATATCCGCGGACGCTGATGGCAATCCATGGATGGTCTACGGCTCCTTCTGGGACGGACTTGTTATCGTTCCTCTGGAATGGCCAAGCGGAAAACTCCCGGGACAAGCAGAAACCACCGACGACCCACTCGCAGCTTCAGGCGTCGAACCACAACTCATCGCCCAACGCGGCTACGCTCCCAACGCTATCGAAGCTGGTTTCCTCTACCAACGTGACGGCTGGTACTACCTCTTTTTCTCCCGCGACTCCTGCTGCAAAGGCACCGACTCCACTTACAACATGGCCGTTGGCCGATCCCAAAGCATCACCGGCCCCTACGTCGACGCTAACGACGTCCCACTCACAGAGGACGGCGGCCTCCCACTGCTGTCCACCACGGGAAATATGATTGGGCCAGGCGGACAATCCGTCGCCCGCTCAGGAGAAATAGACGTTCTCGCATACCACTACTACGACGCCGACCTTGGCGGCCAATTCCAACTAGCGCTACGCGAACTCGCCTGGGACGACAACGGATGGCCCATCGCCACTACCGACGCCGAACGCCAAGCGCAGGAGGCCAACGCATCCGTAGAATGACACTATGACAAGTCCCTCAGCCGACGTAGTGCTTTACTCGCGAACCACCTGCCCCCTGTGCGACGAGGCCCGGGACATCGTGGCCCGGGTATGCCGCGAGGCTGGCGTGGAATGGGTTGAAACCGTCATTGATGACTCACCGCAACTCATCGCAACATTTGGCGACTACGTCCCCGTGGTCGAAGTTGCCGGCGTGCAACAAGGGTTCTGGCACATCAACGAACCGCGACTCGTGCGAGCGATCGCCGAGTTACGCCCGTGAACACCAACCGAGACGTCCCTGTCTCAACGTTGCAACGCCTCCCCGCCTACCTGCGAGTCATCGACGCACTGATGTCCCACAGTGTTTTCCAAGCACCCTCCACACTCCTCGCCGAACGCGCAGGCGTCGGGCCAGCAAAGTTCCGCAAAGACATGTCCGTGATGGGAGCAACCGGGGTTCGCGGCTACGGCTATGACCTGACCACACTGCGAGAACAAATAAGGGAAACCCTCGGTTCGCGCTCGCAGGTGGGTTTTGTCATCGTGGGGATGGGACACCTTGGGCAAGCACTTGCGCGGTCTTCCACCTTTGGCCGGGGAGGGTTGAGTTTACGCGGTTTGTTTGATGTTGACCCACATATTGTGGGTCGCCTGGTGGCAGGCCATATCGTTGAGCATGACCATGTGATGCCGGCAGCAGTTGTTGACCGCGGTGTTTCTATCGTTGTGTTGACGACTCCCTCCGAGGTTGCTCAGGAAGTCGCCGATGCTGCCGTTGCAGCTGGTGTGCACGAGATTTTGAACTTCACCACTACAGCGTTGCGCGTCCCACCGTGCGTTGAAGTCAGGGGAGTGGACCTTGGCGTTGAATTGCAGATGTTGGCCTTCCGCGCCCGTCAGGGACCTGCGCGTCTAGCGCCTGCGCCGGGGGTGGTGCAGCCGCCACCGGCAAAGAGCCTGTAGCGATCTCGTTGTGCTGGGTATCTGGTTACTCCGTGTCATTGTGCGGACACAAAAGGTCGGGTCCTCTTGATGGGAGGACCCGACCTTTTGTTGTGATCAGCTATGCGGCGAGGTATCAGCCTTTGATTGCTGAAATGTCGAGGGAGATCTTGACCTTGTCACCAACGAGAACGCCACCAGCTTCGAGAGCTGCGTTCCAGGTTAGGCCGAATTCCTTGCGGGAGATTTCGAGTGAGCCTTCGAAGGCTGCGCGTGCGTTACCGAAGGGGTCGGTTGCTGCACCTGTGTACTCAACGTCGATGGTGACCTGTTGGGTCACGCCGTTGATGGTGAGGTCACCGGTCACGGCGAGGTCTTCAGGGGTTCCGGTGACGGAGGTTGAGGCGAAGGTCCACGCTGGGTTGGCGTCTACGTTGAAGAAGTCTGCTGACTTCAGGTGACCGTCGCGGTCTGCGGAGCCTGTGTCGATGCCGGAAGCGTCGAGTTCTGCAACGACTGACGATGCTTCAACTTCTTCACCAACAGTGATGGTGGCGGAGGTGATGGGGACGGAGCCGCGAACCTTGGAGATTCCGGCGTGGCGCACGGTGAATGATGCGTGGGAGTGGCTTGCGTCGGCGACGTAGGTGCCGGTGGCGAGTTCGGTGGGAACTGCAGTCATGAGTTACTCCTTGGTGAGGTGATGGATCGGTATGGTTGAATGCTCAATATTTGAGCCTTCAACTAACTCTTACCGCCACTCTAATCAAAAACCATCTCGAGCGCAACCGCTACTTGAAACGTCAAATAACATAACCCCGGGGTGTCCTCTTTTGTGTCACTCCACAGAAGAAGAAAACATCACGGCACTCCGCATTCTGAGGGATAAACACCCGACGCGAGGTTTTCCGGTATTTTGAAGACAGAAACGACAACGTCGCACGCGCCGAATCGCGCATCAGTGCAGGGGGATTTATGACTGACACCGCCCAATTCACCGATTGGCTCACCCATGACCAGCAGCAACACTGGCGTTGCTACCTGGAGGGCAACGCCAGGTTATGGGATGCGCTCGCCCGGGACCTTGAATCCCAAACGGACCTTTCGCTCAGTGAATACGAAATTCTCGTACGCCTCTCAGAGCGCAAAAATACTGCAATGCGAATGTCGGAACTTGCTGATGAACTAGCTCAATCCCGATCCCGCATCACTCACACAGTCCGCCGACTTGAGGAACGGGGGCTAGTCATCCGATCCCAAACCCCGGGTGATGGGCGTGGAGTGAACTGCACCATGACACCTACTGGACGTGACGTCTTGCAGCAAGCTGCCCCGATTCACGTGGCTTCAGTGCGAACACGGCTTGTCAATGTCATTACGGATGAAGAACTCGCGGTCCTTGGGCGGATGTTCGCGCGGCTGGCGCGCCAGGATTCAGACGAAGATCACCACTGCTGACATACTCAATCCCCGCAATCTTTGACAGACTAGTGGCATGTCTACGACCATCGTCCACTTGTTGCGCCACGGCGAAGTCCACAATCCCGAAAAAGTCTTGTACGGGCGGTTACCGAACTACCGACTTTCTGAACTTGGGCAAGAGATGGCTCGACGAGTTGCGCAGCACCTCCACGGCGAAGGCCGCGACATCACCGCGGTCATTGCGTCTCCACTCCAGCGCGCGCAGGAAACAGCCCAGCCCACCGCGCAGGCTTTTGGTCTTGAGATCGCAACTGATGAACGAATTATCGAGGCAGAAAACTACTTTGAAGGCAAAACCTTCGGTGTAGGTGATGGCTCATTGCGTCACCCACAGCACTGGCCGCGCCTCATCAACCCATTCCGCCCGTCCTGGGGGGAGGCGTACAAACAGCAAGTGCGTCGCATGCACGCAGCAGTTGATTCAGCTCGCACTGTTGCAGCAGGACACGAGGCACTCCTCGTTAGCCACCAACTACCGATCTGGATCGCTCGGCAAGCCTATGAAGGCAAAAAGTTGTGGCACGACCCCCGCAAACGTGAATGCAACCTTGCTTCGCTGACCTCCCTTCATTTTGACGGAGATCAACTTGCCAAGGTTGTCTACAGCGAACCCGTTGCTGACCTTTACCCAGGCGCATCCCGCGTCGCAGGAGCGTAAAGGAACTTTTCCAGAATCTTCACAGGCAAGTGCGAGAGAGTTTTCACGTGGTCTCCCCAGCGCGAACAGCACGGTATGTCTTTGTAGCTCTTACGGTCACCCTGTCAGTGGCCGTGACATCGAGTTGTGCCCAAGAATCGGGCAACAATACCGATGTCGCCCAACAGGGCTACCAATCCGGCGACGGTTCAATTACGACGTGGTCTCCCCAGGAACGTCGTGAACCTGTCACCCTCACCGGCACTGATTACGCCGGAGAACCAGTTGATACCTCAGTACAACAGGGCGGCATTGTTGTGCTGAACACGTGGTACGCCGCATGCCCGCCATGTCGCGCAGAGGCTGATGACCTCCTCCAAGTCGCTACTGACAGAGCAGATGACGGAGTGACTCTCTTAGGTATCAACCGGCATGACGACGCCGGTACGGCACAGGCCTTCGAACGGGAACACAGCGTGACCTGGCCGTCAATCAATGACGCCGATGGAGCTGCCACAGCAACTCTGTCAGGGGTTGTGCCGGTTAAAGCCGTGCCTACCACAGTGATTTTGGACCGTGAAGGACGGGTTGCAGCGCGCGTTTTAGGCGAGGTTGACGCTTCAACGCTCAACGGGCTGATTGATGATGTCCTGGACGAGAGCGCGTGAGCGCCTCACTGGGAGATCTCTTTGCATCAACCGCGTTCTCCGGTTCGATGCTGCTTGCCGTCCCTGTAGCGCTCCTCGCGGGTCTTGTATCTTTTGCCTCTCCCTGCGTTGTGCCACTTGTGCCGGGGTATGTCGGGTTTGTGAGTGGATTAGCAGCTCAGGGAGTTGGCCAACACGACACCAACACCACCGCAACGAAACCGGTAGCCTCACGCCGAGTCATCCTCGGTGTGGCGCTGTTTGTTGCTGGCTTCACGGTAGTTTTTGTCGCTGCAGGTGTCCTCACAGGAGCGTTGGGGGCAGCACTAAACCAGTGGTCCACGACGATTACCCGCATCTTAGGTGTTGTGGTCATCGTCATGGGCCTCGCCTTCATGGGGGTGTTCTCCGCCCTCCAGTGGGAGCGTCGTCTCCACGTTGCCCCGCGTGCTGGGTTATGGGGCGCCCCAGTTTTAGGCTTCGTCTTTGGGCTAGGTTGGACTCCGTGTCTTGGTCCAACTCTTGTTGCGATTAATGCCCTCGCCCTGTCAGAGGGCACGTGGCAGCGCGGGGCAATACTGGCTGTTGCATATAGCCTTGGGCTCGGCTTGCCCTTCATCCTTATCGGCGGCGCACTGGAACGCTCACAACGTATTTTGGGTGTGTTGCGCCGCTATCGGGTGGCGATCATGCGCATCGGCGGGGGTATGTTGGTGCTTCTGGGGCTTGCTCTGGTGACAGGGGCGTGGAACTGGTTGGCGACACAGATGTCGCTGTGGATTGGCGGAGTGGGAACGGTGGTGTAGCAGATGTCTGAACTCAACGTGCCAGTCCTGGGCGTGGGAGGGTGGCTGCGTTTTTTGTGGCGCCAATTGACGTCGATGCGGGTGGCCCTACTGCTCTTGCTGTTGCTTGCGGTTGCTGCGGTTCCTGGCTCCGTGTTTCCCCAATGGGATCAAGATGCTGTGCGCACAGCCCAATACGTTGCAGACAACCCAGACACTGCACCGTGGCTTGATCGCTTGGGTTTCTTCGAGGTGTATTCCTCTCCGTGGTTTTCCGCTATCTATATTTTGCTGTTCATCTCCCTTATCGGGTGCATTATTCCGCGCACCATGGTGTACGCGAAAGCGTTGCGCACACCACCACCTAAAACGCCTGCGACGTTGACCCGGTTTGAGTACCGCGAACAGGTCAGCACTCATGATAGTGATCTCGATCAGATCAGCGAGCGTGTCACCCGAGCACTGCGTGGGCGATCGCTGTGGCCTCGTTTCCGTGTGTCGATGGTGGATGAGGCTCCAGGTCAACGTTCCTTTTCTGCTGAGCGCGGCTATTTACGGGAAGCAGGGAATCTTGTTTTCCACATGTCGTTGATCGGCATTCTTGTGTCCTTTGGGCTTGGGCAGATGCTGGAATATCGTGGGCAAGCGATCGTCCAGCAGGGCAGGGGCTTTGTAAACGCTCAGGTGTCATACGACACTTTCGAAACAGGGTCACTGTTCTCTGATGATTCGATGCCTGCGTTCCGCATTACGTTGGATGACTTCACGTCCCAATTCAGAATCACCGATTCAGCCGCACAAGACTTCACCGCTTCGGTGACGTTGACGGAGGAAGACGGCACGGCAAGCCAACACGACATCAAAGTGAATGAACCGCTGTCTGCACACGGTGCAAGTGTGTATCTCATGGGTAACGGACACGCCCCAGTGGTTACTGTGCGTGACGCCGCTGGTGAGATTGCGTTTTCCGGTGCGGTGACATTCCTCCCAGAAGATGCCCAATACACGTCCCGTGGTGTCATCAAGGTTCCTGATGTGTCAACGGGCGAGCAACTGGGATTTGTTGGATACCTTCTGCCTACCGCAGACTTTTCGCTGGGTGCTGGGCGTTCCGTGTATCCAGAGGCGCTCGACCCGTACCTCATTCTTGACTTATTCCGCGGGGACCTTGGGCTGGATGAGGGTGTTCCACAAAATGTGTATCAACTCCAGACCAACAAAATGACCCAGGTTACTGGGAATGAGTTGACGACCGCACCTGTGGTGATAGCCCGTGGTCAAACAGTTGACTTACCGCAAGGGCTTGGCACTATTACGTTCGACGATGTTGTGCGTTACGCAGCGTTTGACGTGCGCTATGACCCCACCTTGGTGTGGTTGGCGTTGTTCTCCATCACGGCGCTTGTGGGGGTGGCTTTGAGTTTGTTCATTCCGCGCCGCCGTGTGTGGGTTCGAGTACGTGAGATAACTCCGGCAGGCGCCCCACCCACAGTGGACATTGAGATGGCGGCGTTGGCGAGGGGCCAGGACTCAGGGTTGGGTCATGAACTGCACCGAGTCCGCGATGCAATAACTGGTGAAGTAACTCAACGTCAGCGAAGTCGCGACATTTAACGTGGCCCGTGTGATAACTGAAAGGCGAGAACATGCAGCTCGGTGAACTGAGCGACTACTTCGTGTGGGGGACTGTAACGGCCTACACGATTGCGATGGTGGCGTTTGCCGTCGATCTATCGAAGGTCGCTGAAGGTGCGCGCGACCAAGAACGCCCAACGTTTGTGGGGCGCCGCACAACAATGCTTGGTGTTGCTATGGCGACAACAACCCTTGGTGCGCTTTTCCATGTTGTGGCCACGGTCCTTCGAGGCGTGGCAGCAGGCAGGGTGCCTTGGGCGAACATGTATGAGTTCACGTTGACGGGTACGCTCGCCGCGGTTTTGGTGTTTCTTGGCGTGAATCTGTGGAAGGAGATCCGGTTCCTGGGAGTTTTTGTCACCCTGCTCGCCGTGACCTTCCTGATGGTTGGCTTGCGTGGGTTTCACGTCGAGGCTGATGGTGTCCAACCAGCGCTACAGTCCTACTGGCTTGTCATTCACGTAGGAATTGCAGTGCTGGCGACGGGTGTCTTCACGGTGGCGTTTGTGTTGTCAGTTCTCCAACTTATGCGTGCGAACTATGACCGTGCTGAAGTAACAGAATCCACGCGTGCCAAGTGGCGAGTTGCCCTTCCTGCCTCTGACCGATTGGAAGCTCTAGCTTTCCGAATCAACGCCATTGGTTTCGTCATGTGGACGTTCACCATCATCGGTGGGGCGGTGTGGGCTAGTGAAGCGTGGGGGCGGGCCTGGAACTGGGACCCCAAAGAGGTGTGGTCATTCATTGTGTGGGTTATCTATGCCGCATATTTGCATGCACGTACCACCCGTGGGTGGGATGGAAACCGGGCAGCGTGGTTCGCGATCGTTGGATACGCCACCGTGTTGTTCAACTTCACTGGTGTCAACATCCTCTTCTCAGGTTTGCACTCCTACGCTCAGTTGCCGACCTGACCGTCTTGATCGTGGAGCGGCGCACCGGGTGAATGCTGCTAGCCATTGATGGGGGCGAGCTCTCAGTAGTCTCAAGCTAGTGAAGAACGCGCATAGTGATGGGGCCCTGACAATGTCAGGGCCCCATCACTATTTACTTAGTCACTGGATCCGCCAGAATCACTTGAACCACCGCCGGAATCTTGACCATCAGGAGGGGTGGTGTTGTCATCGCCACCTGGTTCAGCATCGGGCTTGGGTTTTTTATTGTGGCCTGTATCTGGTGATGATGCGCTTGATCCGGTGTCAGAGTTTTTCTGAGACGAGTCAGAGGGCTTTTTGCCATTGCGTGGGGTGTTGCGTTGCTGTTGGCTTTTGAGGCGCCACAAAAATTCAGGGTCGTCATCTGGTGCTACTGGGCCAGAGCGCCCGCGGCGTGACGGGGGCGGAGAGTACCCTGCCGGCGATGATGTGGCAGTGGAACGCCCAGAGGTGAAAACAACCCAAATGAGTGGGCCAAGTAACGGCAGAAGAATGATCACCACAGCCCACAGGAACTTTGGGGCGTGCCCTCGCTTGTGCTCATCAGCGTTGATGAGGTCGATGAGGCAGTACAAAGCAGAAAGAAAGATGGCGAGGAAGAGCAGGACACGTAACATGCAACTAGCCTAGACGGTTTAGGCTTATGGTGTGCCATTGATCATCTACACGTTTATCCGTCTCGCTGCCATTATTGTGTGCGCCCTCGGCCTGTACGCCGCCGGTGCTCGTAGTTCGGTGCTGTGGCTCCTTGCGATCATCATCGGAATGATGGTCTCCTATTTGCTGTTCCGCGGTCCGCGCGATAATGCCGCACGATACCTCCAAGAGCGGGCCGAGCAGCGGAAATCCAAAGGTGAACGGTTTGGTCCAGCCGCAGCGTTGGATGCTGACTATGAAGATTCCCTTGGGGTCGATTCAACAACGCAAAGCCCTGATACTGCAGGCAGGTCAGAGAGCTAGGCCCACACCGAAGAGGACGCCGTAGGCCAGCTCGTAAAGCCCGGTCGCGGCAAGTACAGGGATGAGCAGTTTGCCACGTACCCCAATCCGCACTGACAGCGCGAGGATGCTCGCTGGGATGAGTAGAACAAGTGTGGCTAGTGTCCAAGGTGCCCAGAACGCTGTAACAATGGCGAGGGCGAGTGGAATCCAGATCATCGCAACGTAGATTTTGCGGGCGCGGTATTCGCCGAGGCGTACCGCTAAAGTGCGTTTTCCACTCATGAAGTCGGTGGGGATGTCCCGGATGTTGTTGGCCATCAGGATGGCGCAGGCGATGAGCCCAACTCCCACGGCGCCAAGTGTGGCAGGCCAGGTGATTGTGTCGGCTTGAATGTATGTGGTGCCGAGTGTGGCGACCAGTCCAAAGAACACAAAAACCCCGACTTCGCCAAGACCTGCGTAACCGTAGGGGCTTTTACCGCCGGTGTAGTACCAAGCAGCGGCGATGCATGCGACACCTACAGCGATTAGCCACCAGTGCCCGCTGAGGGCGACAATGATGACCCCAAGGATCGCGCTGATTCCGAACGCAGTGAAGGCTGCTGTGCGTACGGCTTGGGGGGTGGCGAGGCCGGCTGCGGTCAGGCGTAGTGGGCCAACGCGGTCGAGGTCGGTGCCTTTCACGCCGTCAGAGTAGTCATTGGCGTAATTCACCCCTATTTGCAGTGCTACTGCGAGGGCGAGTGCCAGCAGTGTGAGGAGCGGATTGAAATGGTCGATGTGCGCTGCGGCTCCGGCTCCGATGAAAACGGGGGCTGCTGCTGCGGGTAGTGTGCGGGGCCGAGCCCCGGCTATCCATTCTGACGTGCTCGCCATGACGTGTCCTTTCGTGGGCTACGGTGTGTTCCCCGACAGCAGGTGTGTGGCCAGTTCGGTGACTAGCGCACGACTCACTTTCCCGGTTGTGCCCACTGGAAGGTTGGGCACGAGCAGAATGTCTTGAGGTGCGTGTGCTTTTCCAAGATATCGTGTGATCTGTGCGCGAATGATGTCGCGTTGGGCTATCTCGCTGTGGGCAGAAGCGGCAGTGACCACAGCGACGACTCGTTGTCCCCACCTGGGGTCAGGGAGACCGATGACGCAGGCTTCGCCGATGCCGAAGTTCCCGGTGAGGGCATGTTCTACCGCAGCAGGGGCCACGTTGACGCCGCCGGTGATGATGATGTCGTCGGCTCTGCCATGGACGGTGAGTTGCCCATTTGTCAGGGTGCCGAGGTCGCGGGTGACGTGCCATCTGGTGTCAGATTCCCAGTAGAACGATTCTGCTGTTGCCGTGGGGGCATGCTGGTAGCCATCTGCGAGCATCGGCCCGGCAATCATGATTCGCCCTGTTGGTGAGATGCGGATGGTCACGCCGTCGAGTGGGATGCCGTCGTAGACGCACCCGCCTGCTGTTTCGCTCATGCCATACGTTGTTTTTAGGGTGATTCCTTGGGTTGCTGCCTGCTCGAGTAATGCGGGTGGGGCTGCGGCTCCGCCAAGCAGGATCGCGTCGAAGGATCGTAGTGCGGCGATAGTTTCGTTCGCGAGGGCTGGGTCAGGTGGGTTGAGGAGTTTGTGGAGTTGGGTGGGGACAAGCGCTGTGTAGGTGCGCGGGGCGTTGAGTTGGTGGGTGGAGGTAATGAAAGCTTCTGCGGTGAAGCGAGGTTCGCGGGGTACTGAAATGGGCGAGTATCCAGCTACGGCGCTTCGGGCAAGGACTTGAACGCCGGCGATGTGCGTGGTGGGTAGGGCGAGAACCCATTGGCCGTGCCCGCCGAGGCGTGTTGCAGTGGCGGTGACAGAGGCGAGTAGCGCCTGTGCTGATAGCGCGACGAGCAGTGGTGTACCGGTGGATCCTGAGGTGGGCACGGTGAGGCGGGGTGCGGACTGAAGATCATCGAGGAACTGGTCGATGTCTTTGATGCTGTACGCGTGGGGTGGTGCGGGGGAAATTCGTGTTTCTGGGCGCGATGTCACCACTCCAGAGTAGTCGGCGCCCTACACTGGCAGTGATTCACATGTCTGTCACACCTTGATCACGTATCGGAGTTGTTGAGTGGTTACTCAGGCCAAAGCCCGCCCTTCGGTGGTACCCAGCCCTTTGTCGATGCGTTCACGTTGGGGGCGCAGTGTGGCAGGTGTCCTGGTGGCGGCAGTGACGTTGGCCGGTTGTAGTGGTGACCCGGAGCCTGGCGTCACTGAAACAGCGACGGTGACGCCACCGTCTCAGATGGACAAAACCACACCTCCAGAACCTGTGTTGGATATCGTGTGGCCGCTCACGGGGGTTCCTGTTGAGAAGTTGCCGCAACGACCTGCGGTGGCAATCAAGGTGGAAAACACCTCAGCGTCACGCCCACAAAGCGGCCTAGAAGATGCTGATGTTGTGTGGGAAACCATCGTGGAGTTTGACGTGTCGCGGTTTGTTGCGGTGTTTCATTCCACGTACCCGAAAGAGGTTGGTCCTTTGCGCAGTGTGCGCCCCATGGACCGCCGCATTGTGTCGCCACTTGATGGGGTGTTTGTCTTCTCCGGCGCTCAGGCTGGGATTTTACGTCAAATCCGGCAAACCGATGAGCTCTTCCCTGTTGATGAGAACAATGCTGCTGGGTCAATGTGGCGTTCGCCGAATAGGTTCGCACCGCACAACCTGTATGGCAATGTGGAGCAGTTCGCCGAGATCGCCGATGCTTCACACAGCGATTCCCCCCAGGAGCAGTTCGCCTTTGCGCGAGGGGATGAGAAGTCTGTGGTTGCCACTGAGGGCAAGAAAATCAAGAACTTGTCGCTGAGGTTGTCCTCCGCATCGGCGCCGTCGTGGCGTTGGGATAGCACGTCAAAAACTTTCCTTCGTAGCGAGGGTGGGGCTCCGCACTACTCAGCGGCTGGTGATCAGCTGTCTGCTGTGAATGTTGTTGTGGTGGAAGCCGAGCATTTTGATTCGGGTTTTAATGCCCAAAACGATGCTGTTGTCCCGGACTACAGGTTGAAGGGTGAAGGTAAAGCAACGGTCATAACCCAAGGTCGGGTCCTTGAGGGAACGTGGCGCAAGAAGAAGATGGCCGATCCGTTGACATTGTGGACCAAAGACGGCGAGCCGTTGACCTTGGCGCATGGAAACACCTGGGTAGAACTCTTACCAAAAGGTAAAGGGAGCCTCACTACCGAGTAACAACTTGGTGTCAATGTATGCCAGGACTAGCACGGTGTTGGCAAAGTTGAGATCATCAATATATGACCGCTCTCCCCGAAGACATCTCCCCGTTGCCCTACGCAGCGAACTACGGTGCGCGGCGCGTCACGTCCCACCCCATCAAGGGGTATCGCCCACTACGCGCTGTCGAAGACATCATCGAAGACGATGATGATGCCGAAGAGCTCGTCTGGGTTCGCCCAACTGAAGTATCAGCCCCTAGCGCAGCGGCCGTGTCGGTTGCCTTCGTCCTCCTCGGCACCGTCACCGTAGCGGGTGCTGCCCTCGCCGCAGAAATCATCGTGTGGATGGCGGGGGGATTCGCTGCCATGTGACAGCGAATACCCACAACTGAGAGCGCTTAGTAGTAGTACGGGAAGGCGTCCCATTGTGGGTCGCGTCGCTCTAAGAAGGCGTCTCGCCCTTCAACAGCCTCGTCGGTCATGTATGCCAAGCGGGTTGCTTCTCCTGCGAATACTTGCTGGCCCATGAGTCCGTCGTCAGTGAGGTTGAAGGAGAACTTCAACATTCGGATTGCTTGCGGTGATTTGGTGGCGATAATGCGGGCGTACTCTAGCCCGGCGTCTTCGATGTCATCGTGGTCTACGACGTCGTTGACGCTGCCCCAGTCGTAGGCGTCTTGGGCGGAGTATTCGCGGGCGAGGAAGAACACTTCTCGTGCTCGTTTTTGCCCGACTTGCTTGGCGAAGTAGGCGGAGCCGAAGCCTCCGTCGAATGAGCCCACGTTGGCGTCGGTTTGTTTGAAGCGGGCATGTTGACGGCTCGCTATGGTGAGGTCGGCGACGACGTGTAGTGAGTGTCCGCCGCCTGCTGCCCACCCGTTGACGAGGGCGACAACAACTTTAGGCATCGTGCGAATGAGTCGTTGTACTTCAAGTATGTGGAGGCGTCCAGCACGTGCGGGGTCGATGCCTTGTGCGGTGTGTTCGTTGGTGTCTGTGACGTATCGGTAGCCGTCGCGTCCACGGATACGTTGGTCTCCGCCGGAGCAGAATGCCCAGCCGCCGTCTTTGGCGCTTGGGCCGTTGCCGGTGATCAGGACTGTTCCCACGGTTGATGTCATGCGTGCGTGGTCGAGTACTTGGTAGAGCTCGTCGACGGTGTGGGGGCGGAACGCGTTGCGTACCTCGGGGCGGTGGAAGGCGATACGGACCACGGGGAGGTCGCGTTCGGTGTCGCCGGTGCGGTCCACACCGCGGTGGTAGGTGACATCGGTGAGGTTGTCAAACCCTTCGATGAGCCGCCACCGGGCGGGATTGAACGTTGTGGAAACCTGTTGGGGAAGTGCGCTCACCCCTTCACTGTAGGGCAGGAATTGGGTGCTCGGCACATGTTGTTAACATGCCGGTAGCATGCGGGGTGTCACCGTTACATGATCGATACGCGCGCATCGCTGCGGGAAACACCGAGTACATGACCGCTCAGTAGGGTTGCGACATGACCACGCAACCGCGCCGACAACCCCGAGGTATGGCGCGCCGTGAGGCGATAATTCTTGCCGCACGTGACCTCATCATCACGTGCGGCCCTGCGAGTATTACGCACCGTCGAGTTGCTCAAGAGGCTCAGGTTCCCCTTGCTGCTACGACATACTACTTTGATTCATTGGATGAACTGTTGGCTGATGCTGGCCAACGTTTGTTCAGCGCGTGGGCAGCGCACGCAGCAGAGGTTGCCACATCTGCGTTGACCACTGTGCCAACGCACGTCAATGAGGTGGCGCACCTCATTGCGGAGGCAGTGTTGCCGCCAGGGGACGACAACGCTATTCGAGGTCACTATGAACACCTCATCACCCAAGGCCGTGACCCACAACATGCTGTCCTGGTCAGTGAATGCCGTGACATCCACCGCAGCGCCATCACCGCGCTTCTGCGTTCCTTCACTGTTCCTTTAAGCGCCGATGTGTTGGTGGCGTACTGCGAAGGGGTGGCTATGAATGCGTTGGCTCATGGGCAGTCGCCACGAGAACGAGTCGCCCACAGCATTGCCACACTCATTGGTAGTGCCCTGCCTCCTCTTACGGGTATTGATGTCACGATTGATTCCCTCCAGGACGCCAGAACACCCGCGACACTCCACAGCGTGTAGGGCGCAGACCGCAAGATCACGTGGGGTGATGCGCGTACGCTGGTCACGTGCATGTCTACTCACTACCGTTGCGTACCACGTTCCGAGGTCTTCAACGCCGCACCGGCGTCGTCTGGTCAGGGCCTTATGGGTGGGCAGAGTTCTCCCCCTTTGAGGAGTACGACGACCACGAAGCGCTCAGTTGGCTCCAAGCCGCCTACGAGGCCGCGAATCTCCCGCCCGTCCCAGTGCTACGCAACCGCATACCCGTGAACGTCACCGTACCGGCGACTACCGCTGAACGGGCGCACCACATCGTCACCTCATCGCAAGGCTGCACCACGGCGAAAGTGAAGGTCGCTGAACCAGGTCAAAGCCTCGGCCAAGAAATTGAACGACTCGAAGCGGTCCGTGACGCTCTAGGACCAGCCGGGCATATTCGTGTTGATGCCAACGGGGCATGGGATGTCGACACAGCCGCTGCCCGACTCACCGTCCTCAACCGGGCAGCAGGGGGACTGCAGTACGCCGAACAACCCTGCCCTACTGTGCCTGAGCTCGCGCAACTTCGCCGCCGCATGAGTGTGCCTATCGCCGCCGACGAATCTATTCGCCGTGCTGAAGACCCCTACCAAGTCATCGCCCAAGATGCCGCAGATATCCTCGTCCTCAAAGTGCAACCACTCGGGGGAGTACGCGCCTGCTTGCGTCTTGCCGAAGAACTTGGCAAACCCGTCGTGGTGTCATCGGCGCTAGAAAGTTCAGTGGGCCTGCGCCAAGGACTACACCTAGCAGCAGCCCTCCCCGAGCTGCCCTACGCGTGTGGGCTCGCCACCGCTCAACTCTTCACCACAGACACGATCGACCCACCACTGCTCCCCGTCAACGGCCACATCACACTCACAGACACCGCACCAACCCCCGCCACCCTGACCGCCAGCGCAGCCTCACCGGACACCACCCACTGGTGGGAACAACGCATCACACGGGTACAACAACTTCTCGGCTCAGCACAACCACCGACCGCCCACACCGGAGGCAGATGACAATGCCCACCCCACCAACCACCCTGCCTCAACTCCCGCCATCACTGACCACCACAAGCGCCATGATCGCCGAGTTCATCGCCCACGGCGGGCAACACATTGTGCTCAGCCCAGGGTCACGTAGCGCCCCCATCGCCTACGTAGCCTACGCAGCAGCCCACCACAAACACATCACCCTGCACGTCCGTATCGACGAACGAAGCGCCGCCTACCTCGCCCTCGGCATCGCCAAAGCACACCCCACCAGCCCAGTCCTGGTCGCCATGACCTCAGGGACCGCAGTAGCCAACGCGCACCCTGCCGTCCTCGAAGCACACCACAGTGGGCTACCACTGATCGTCATGAGCGCTGACCGCCCCCACGAACTCCGTGGAACCGGCGCAAACCAAACCACCGAACAACCAGGGCTGTTCGCACACGCACCACGCCTCACCATTGACCTGCCCGCACCCTCCACCCAACCCAGCGAACTCACCCGAGACGCCCGCCACGCCCGCACCATCATGGCGCGCAGCATCACCGCCGCGCTCGGCACCTTCACCCACCACCCCGGGCCAGTACACCTCAACGTTTCCCTACGGGACCCCCTTGCCCCCACCACCCAAGAACTGGCCACCCTCACACAATGGTGGGTGAACACCCCCACCGCGCAGGTCACAGTGCCACACCACGTGGCAACAGTCACCACACAAACAACCGAAGAAACATCTCCCCAAGCCAGCACCGCACCAACAGCAACACTCAACACCGACATCCACCGCCCCATCATGAGCCACCCACACACCGTGGTTGTCGCAGGCGACAACGCAGGGGTACAAGCCGCAGCGCTCGCAGAACGCTACCAGTGGCCCTTAATCTCAGAACCTTCCAGCGGGGCCCCGAGCGAGCTGTGTACCGTGCCAGCCCCCGGAGGGTTATTGCGCCACGCGCAACGCCACCCCGAGTCACCTGTTGCGCGCATCGTTGACGCCACAACACAGGTCATTGTGTGCGGACACCCCACTTTGACACGCCCCGTCATGGCTCTCATGGCACAGGTGGATCACCTCGTCATAGCGCCAACGGATGCCGGGCCCTGGAACGACCCCACCGGGAACGCTGACCTTGTTATCCCCTTAACAGAACTGGTTAGCCTCCCGCAGCACACCACCTCTCACGATGATCCACCGCGAGGCGAGTGGCTGAACCAGTGGCTTCACGCAGCCCACAACCTCACTGATTCGATGCGCCAGATGAGTAGCGGCAACGACCTGACCGGCCCCTTCACCCCGCAGCGACTAGCGATGCTGCTCAGTGACGAACTCGATGCCCGTCACACCCTGGTGCTGGGATCATCCTCAGTGATTAGGGACCTTGACCTGTACGGGGCGCTGTCCCCCCAGGTGCGTGTGTACGCTAATCGCGGGTTGGCTGGCATCGATGGCGTGACCTCCACCGCTTTAGGAATCGCTGTGGCCCAACCACAGCACCACTGCGTGCTTGTGGTGGGGGACCTAACGTTCCTGCACGACATCAACGGGCTGCTGCGTGGACCGCAAGAACCACACATCAACCTCACCATCATTGTGCTCAACGATGATGGTGGGGCGATCTTCCACGGGCTAGAACACTCCGCTCACGGCGACGACGAACTTTTTGAACGGGTCCTTGCCACCCCACATGGGGCGAGCATCGAGCACCTATGTGCTGGCTACGCAGCGGCCTGGCAACAAGCCGAAACCATTGATGAGTTGCGAAGCGCCCTTGCCACGCAGCCCAACGGGATTCAGGTTGTTGAACTGTCGATGTCCCGAGCAGACCGCGTAGCAGGTCGCGCCGCCCTCGATCACCGGGACATCACTTCATAGCAAACTCTCAGGTCATTGTAAGGGCCCTTTGAGGCCACGGGTGTTTCCTTAAGTCAGGACAAAGGAGGACACCATGACAGACAACAACTCACTCACCCCGGACCAGCCGGAAGCCCAACGCCCCACCACACCTCGTGCAGCAGACGCGCACACCACCGCACCAATCCCCGCAGTGCCACAGCCGCCGGCGCCCCCAGCGCCAACGTCTGCACAGGCGAGCGGGTATGCCAGTGTGCCGCCAACCCAGGCGCACGCAACACCAGCCCCACCCGCACCACTGGAAACACAAGAAAAACCAGCAGGCAAGCAGCGGATCTGGGCGCCCGTCGCAGCCACAGCCGTGGCATCAGCACTACTGGCTTCGCTGGGGACAGCAGCCGCAACAGGTGCGTTCACGGCCAGCGATAACGAACCGGCTACCACCACAAACACCGCTAGTGAAGCACCGGAAGCGGTAACCGTCCCTGTTGCTAACTCCACCTCAACCAACCCTGACTGGCAGGCAGTGAGCGCTGCTGTGTCACAAACCGTGGTCGCCATTGAAGTCACGTCGACCAGTGGTGATGGGCAAGGCTCCGGTGTCATTATCGGAACTGATGGTCGCATCCTCACCAACAACCACGTGGTTGAAGGCGCAACAAACGGAAAAATCACAGTCACCCTCGACGATGGCCGCATCTACGATGCAACAATCACCGGTCTCGACGCAGCAACTGACCTTGCCGTTATCACATTGACTGACCCACCCTCAGACCTCACCGCTGCAACATTCGCTGACTCTGACGCTGTGACCGTTGGCGATTCAGTCATCGCTATCGGTAACCCGTTGGGCTTGTCACAAACCGCAACCACAGGCATCGTCTCCGCATTGAACCGCCCAGTAACCACTGCGCAAACCGAAGATGGCACCCTTGTAGTCACCAACGCAATCCAAATTGATGCTGCCATCAACCCAGGGAACTCTGGCGGCCCACTGTTTAACGCCAAAGGCCAGGTCATCGGTATCACCTCATCGATTGCGACCATGTCCCAAGGGTCCCAAAGCTCCTCAAGTTCGGGCTCTATTGGACTTGGTTTTGCCATCCCGTCAAACTTGGCCCAAAACATTGGTGACCAGCTCATCGACAACGGGGAAGCTGAACACGCATTCCTTGGTGTATCGATGACTGACGGTACTGGGAAAGTTGACGGCGCCACGCGTCAGGGGGCAGTTGTTGCTGAGGTGACCCAAGGGTCACCGGCAGCGGAAGCGGGAGTGCAACCCGAGGACATCATTGTGTCCATCAATGGGAAGTCAGTGACAGGCGCTGAAGCGCTGACCGGTTTGGTTCGTGAACTGCAATCAGGCCAACAAGTGCCGCTCGGGATCATCCGGGACGGCGAGTACGTCGAAGTGACTGTCACGTTGGCAACAAAAACTGAAGAGGCGACCACGGTTCCGCAAGAGGAATCCTCACAGGACTCTCAGTCAACTGACCCAACAAACCCCAACAACATCCCTGACTTGTCAGACATGTTTGGCTCTGGTCCAGGTCGCCAAGGGTGATCATCAGTTACTGATATAGCTGGTGACTCAACGAGGTACCACCACAGCGTGGGTGTTGCGCACGATCCTCCACGTGCACAACACCCACGCTGTGTCCTTTGTTTATCACAGCCCATCACATGAGGAAGGACCGGGTTTCCTGGTCTAGTTGGCTCCACACTGCGTTGCGCGCAGATTCTGCGTCAGCGCAATTCCTTGCTGCGGCCGCTAAGTCTTGGCATTGTGCAATGGTGTGGCGTGAGAGTATCCATCGCACCAGCGGTAGGGCATCGGGCGACATCGACAAACTGGAGACCCCTAACCCCGTAAGGACTAGTGCCATGAGTGGGTCAGCGGCGGATTCTCCGCACACTCCCACAGGTTTTGCCTGGCGTTTTCCCGCCTCACATGTTGCGGCAATGAGGTCGAGGACTGCAGGTTGCCACGCATCAAGAAGGTCCGATAAACCGGTGTGCATGCGGTCTGCTGCCATCGTGTATTGGGCAAGATCATTTGATCCGATCGACACGAAATCAATGTCACGCATGATCTCGTGGGCTCTTAGCGCAGCCGCTGGTACTTCGATCATGACTCCTACGCGTTCGATGCCATGAGCCCGAGCAAGCCGGGCAAAATGCGTCGCCTCAGCAGAGGTAGAAATCATCGGAGCCATGACCCATATGCGGTCGCGTTGATTTGTTGGCAGTTGCTGAACCAGCGTTCCGAGTGCTGCGAGTTGCTCCTCGAGGAGTTCTGGCATGGTCCGCACCAAGCGATAGCCGCGTACGCCCAGAGCAGGGTTTTCCTCAATGTCATGGTGTGCAAAGGACAACGGTTTGTCGGCACCTGCGTCCAGGGTGCGGATCACGACCTTCCGCTCACCTAATTGCTCGGCAACGAACCGGTAGTGAGGTAACTGCTCGTGGCGTGACGGTGCGTGCGAGGAGTCGAAAAAGAGCACTTCAGTGCGGAAGAGCCCCACACCTTGAGCCGCTGATTCTGATAGGTCAGTGGCGTCTTGGCTGGTGCCAATATTTGCTAAGAGTGCAACAGCATGGCCGTCTTGTGTCGCTCCTGGTGCGGTACTTTTTGTCGCTACGTGCCGGTTATGCGCTTTGCTGAGTAATGCGGATACCTGTTCGTCCGTGGGATGTACTATGACACTGCCGGTGTATGCGTCAACAGCAACCAATGTGCCATCAGCTAGAGAGGCGCTGCCTGGGGCGCGAACAACGCAAGGGATCCCACGTTGAGCAGCGATAATAGCTGTGTGCCCTGTTGTGCCGCCTTGCTCGGTCACTATGGCTCTGACAAGTTTCACGTTGAGTGCAGCAGTGTCAGCCGGAGAAAGGTCTTCCGCGCAGATCACGCTAGGGATAGTGAGCTCTGAAGCTCGGTTGATGGCTCTGCCGTCAAGCAGAGAGACAACCCGATCGCGGACGCTATACAGATCAGTGACGCGCTGCGAGAGAGGACCTCCTGCTGCACTAAACATGGTGGCAAAGTGTTCGATGCTCATCTCGACTGCGCTGGTCGGCGATTGCCCGTCTGTGATGCGTTGGGAGATGTCATCGGCAAGTGCCGGGTCACGCGCGATGGCCACAGTCGCGAGCAGGATGTTGCGCAGGTCGCCGTCGGAGCTGTGGGCGTGCTGATTGAGGTCACTGGCAACACACTCAATCGCGTCCATTGTTCTCGCGATAGCCGTTTGTGGGTTCTCATCGTGGGGTGGCGCATCAGAGTTTCGGGGTGCGGAGTTGTTTGCGGTGAACCGAAAAACCGGTGCAACAGCACACCCATGGCCTATGCCTTGTCCTTGTATGACAAGGGATTCAACAACGTCCGTCACGAGGCGTCCCAGTTTGTTTCCACTAGTTCGGCAAGTTCATCGAGGGTGTCCTTGCCAGAGTCATGAGGGCAACTCAGCACAACTTCTTCGCCGTGTTTCAACGCCAAACTCATCACCATCAGTGTGCTGTTTGCGGCCACGGGTGTGTCATCGGGGCGAGAGATAGAAATGGTGTGCCCGCTGGCAGTAACAGCCTGGGTCAGTAGTGAGGCCGGGCGTGCATGGAGGCCTTGAGCGGAACCGATATAGGTGCGTCGTTGCAACATACTTTTTCCTGTCGTGGTGGTTTTATCTAAGATCGTCACTGGAAGAATGCAACAAAAAAAGACCTAGGTATACCGCATTTGCGGGCACCTAGGTCTTGCCTGAATCGCTCAGTAACAATCCGTGCTTCCATATATAGCTCAGCTGATATCTGCTGGTCAAGCCCTTCGAAAAGTGCGTTATGTGCCCACCCTACGGTATGGACATGTCGTGGGGCAGTGCATTGACCTCGATGATGCTGGGCTTTCCTTGATCGATGGATACGGTGCTTACTGAGGCATTTGCTAGTGATGTGATCAGCGGAGATTCGCTGATCAGGGACAAATACGTTGTGAGCGTTACCCCATGAGAGATGACGGCGACACAACCATCTGGGTGGTGGTTCTCAATCGTGGTGAAGGCGGAACGCACGCGGGTGCGAAACTCCAAGCCGTTTTCACCGCCAGGGAAGCTCGTGGTGTCTCCAGTCAAGACATCATGAAATGTCTGGTAGATGTCTCGCTGAGCAAAAACCTCAGCTTCGCGCCGAGCTTCGTCACTGCCGAAGGAAAGCTCTCGGAGATTATCATCCACATGCAACGGGGTGTTGGGGTGATGGGCAAGGATTTCTTGAGCGGTTTCTACCGCCCGCCCTGATGGGCTTGTCCAGACGGCGTCCAGAGGCTGGTGGGCCAGCATGTGTGCTGTAGCGCGCACCATGCGTAAACCATCGGCGGTGATGGGTGAGTCGCACCAGCCCTGCATGCGTGCGGTGTCGTTGTAGACAGTTCGGCCATGACGAACAAGGAACAGGGTTAGCGGCATGCCGTTATCGTACTCAGATGGATCGATGTTCTGTCTATGGTTGACAGGTAGGGAAAGATCGGTTGATACTAATCGGAGTTCGGGATTGTTACTGTCTGACAGGCAAGACCCAAGTTTCGCAGTGAACCCTTTGAGGGGTTCGCTCTGCGCGGCTTGGGTCTTTTTTGTTGTCGTTTTCGCCAGTACCTGAACAACTACCTATGCTGTTCATGCTCGGTTCAAGGAGGAATCGAATGAAATACGATCAGACTGCTGAACAAGTGCTTCGTGGAGTGGGTGGTGAAGGCAATGTTGCTTCGCTCGTACACTGTGCAACTCGCCTACGATTCACGTTGAAGGACGCATCCAAGGCAAATAAAGATGCTGTAGAACGTGCTCCAGGTGTCATTACGGTTGTTGAATCTGGAGGGCAGTTCCAAGTTGTCATTGGCAATGACGTTCCGCTTGCCTACGAGGAAATTGGGAAGATATCTCGGCTGACGCAGCAAGAATCTGGTCATGTTGCGGCCACGGGCAACATTTTCAACCGGTTTGTTGAACTGATCTCGTCAATCTTCCAACCGATTTTGTGGCCACTCGCTGGCACCGGGCTCCTCAAAGCCCTCCTGGCTTTAGTGGTGCAACTGGGTTGGATGGATACGGCAACCAGTACATACACTATCCTCAATGCAGCGTCAGATGCGCTGATCAACTTCTTGCCTATGGTGTTGGCGATTACAGCAGCTAAACGCTTCAACGCTAACCAATTCGTCTCACTCGCCATTGCTGGGGCGCTGGTCTACCCCGCAATCATCGATCTCAATGCGCTGGGTGAGCCAGTTGACTTCTTCGGCATCCCGGTCGTGATGGTCAGCTATGTGTCCTCCGTTATTCCCATCATCGTTGCGGTGTGGGTTCAAGGGCATCTTGAGCGCTTCTTCAAGAAGGTGCTGCCAAGTGTGGTCAGGAATTTCCTCACCCCGATGCTTGTCATTCTCATTCTTGTTCCACTGACATTGCTGACTATCGGCCCAGCAACAACCTTTGTTGGTAATGGGATCTCAGGTGGCATCGAATGGTTGTGGAACCTCACTCCAGCCATTGGTGGAGTTCTCATGGGTGGTCTGTGGCAAGTATTTGTGATCTTTGGTTTGCACTGGGCATTCGTTCCCATTATCACCAACGACCTCGCCGTATCAGGGTACTCATTGCTCACTGGACCACTTTTCGCGGCAGTCCTTGCACAAGCGGCAGCTGCGTTTGGAGTGTTTTTCCGCACCCGAAACTCAAGTATGCGTCAACTCGCTGGCTCATCTTCGCTGTCAGGCTTCCTCGCAGGTATTACTGAACCAGCTATCTACGGGGTGACTTTGCGACTCAAAAAGCCCTTCATATACGGGGTTATTGGAGGTGCAGTAGGAGGTGGAATCGCCGCTGCTGGTGGGTCCGCAGTAGAGGGTTTCGTCTTGCCAGGCGCAATTACTATCACGTCCACCATGGGGGTTGGGAACTTTGCTATGCAACTCCTGGGCACCGGAATCGCCATGGCCATTGCCTTCACGCTCACCGTGACCCTTGGATTCACTGACGTCCCTGAAGACTCCACAGCGTCATCAGCGCCTCCAGCGGGCGACAACACAGTTATTACGACACCAGTTGCAGGCGATGTTGTTGCCTTGAAAGATGTGCCTGACAAAGTCTTCTCCGGCGGTGCGTTAGGTGCCGGTGCTGCTGTTCACCCCCGCGACAACACCCTGAGCGCCCCAGTAAGTGGCACCCTGGTCACTGTGATGCCTCATGCCTTTGGGATTCACACCGACACAGGAGTTGATGTGCTGATCCATGTTGGAATCGACACCGTCCAACTCAATGGAAAACACTTCACAACGGCCGTCACTCAAGGGCAACGCATCAATACGGGGGACACGCTCACCGTCATAGACCGAACAGCGATTGCAGAAGCCGGCTTTTCACCACTGACAGTTGTTCTCATTACCAATCCCGCCGCAGTAGGTGAGGTTGAGGTGGCACAACCCGGTGCTATCGAGCAGGGGGAACCGCTGCTCACAGTTGCCAGTGTAAAAACACCAACACCGGCCTAGTACCACCCTGAGTGTGGGGGCGCACTATAGCGCCTCCACACCCCTTCCCATTGTTTCGTCATCTCGATTCGTTCAAGGAACCAGTATGTCTCAATCCACTAGTCCACTATTTCCTCAAACTTTTCTTTGGGGTGGAGCAACAGCAGCAAATCAGATTGAAGGTGCTTATCAAGACGGCGGTAAAGGGCTGTCCATTCAGGATGTGACTCCCCGTGGCATTATGTCTGACCGTGTTGAAAAACCCACACCAGATAACCTGAAAAACATTGGCATTGACTTCTACCACCGCTACGCCGAAGACATTGCGCTATTTGCCGAGATGGGATTCACTGTTTTCCGTTTCTCCATGGCGTGGTCTCGGATCTTCCCGAATGGCGACGAAGAAACCCCCAACGAGGAAGGGCTAGCATTCTACGACCGGGTCCTTGATGAACTTGAGAAGTATGGCATCGAACCTCTGGTCACCCTGTCACACTACGAAACTCCGTTGCACCTCGCCGAACAATACAATGGCTGGGTCAACCGGGATATGATCGGCTTTTTTGAACGGTATGCAAGAACTGTTCTTGAGCGGTACCACACCCGAGTCAAGCACTGGCTCACGTTCAACGAGATCAACTCGGTGCTGCATATCCCCTTTGGTTCCGGGGCGATCAACACTCCAACCGCCGACCTTGAACCCAATGATTTGTACCAAGCAATCCACCACGAACTTGTTGCCAGTGCGCGAGTAACCCGGCTCGCTCATGAGATCAATCCAGCTCTCAAAGTGGGGTGCATGGTCATCGCCATGCCAATCTATCCGCTCACCCCTCACCCTGATGATGCGATCAAAGTGATGAATGCTGATCACGCCAACTTGATGTTTTCCGATGTCCATGTACGCGGCTACTATCCCGGTTACGCACAACGGTTCTTTCGGGATAACAACATCACTATGACGATCACCGACCAAGACCGCGAAGACCTCAAAAACACTGTTGATTTTGTGTCCTTCAGCTATTACATGTCTATCTGTGACAGTGCTGACCCACGGGCTAGACAGGGCGGTGCAGGGAACATCATGGGTGGAGTCCCAAACCCGACACTTCAGGCATCCGAGTGGGGATGGCAAATTGATCCGCAAGGGCTGCGCGTGGTGCTGAATCAGTTCTGGGATCGCTGGCAAAAGCCGTTGTTCATTGTTGAGAACGGGCTAGGTGCCCGCGATGAACTGACCCCCGATGGCGACACGTTCACTGTCCATGACGACTACCGAATTGATTACCTCAATGATCATCTGGTGCAAGTAGCGCAGGCACTTGACGATGGCGTTGACATCATGGGGTACACCGCCTGGGGTTGCATCGACCTGGTTAGTGCTTCAACAGCACAGATGTCAAAACGCTATGGGTTCATTTACGTGGACCGCAACGATGACGGTTCAGGGACGTTGAAACGCTACCGCAAAAAGTCTTTCCATTGGTACGCTGACGTGATTCGCACCCGCGGTGCCTCGCTGAGTCGGTGACAACTCCAGTGAGCAAGAGCCTTCAGCAACTGCCACAAACCACAACAGCTGAACCAAGGACGTGACAACTGTGCAAGTAAAACGGGTCTTTAACAACAACGTGGTCCTGGGGTTGGATGATGCTGGGCGCGATGTTGTGATCTTGGGGTGCGGAGTTGGATTCGGTGCTCATCCGAATGACGTTATCGATAAAGAACGTATAGAACGCACCTTTGTGCCCCACGATACGTCGGTAGAACGCCTCGCAAGTTTCGTTGCGGATATTCCTTTGTCTATCATCGAGGCCATTGAAAATGTCCTGCCCTACGCCCGTGAACAACTTGGTGAACACATCACAGAAAGGGTGCTTATTCCATTAGCGGACCATGTCAACTTCGCCGTCATGAGAGCGCGTGAAAATGCACACATTGAGTATCCCTTGGTCTGGGAAGTGGAAAACCTATACCCCGCAGAAGTGCGAGTTGCTCGCTATGTTCATCAATACATTGAAAAAACTATTGATGTCAGCCTTAGCCCACAGGAAATAGTCCCGCTTGCCCTCCATTTTGTGAATGCACAGTATGGTTCAGGCGATATGGAATCAGTGATGCGAATGACCAAAGCGCTCGCTGCTTCTTTTGAGATTATTGAGCAGGACCACGGCATTTCGCTTGATGAAGAATCAGCAGCTGTCGCGCGTTTCATTACGCACATGAGATTCTTGTTCTTTCGGCAACAAACACACGCCAGTACTTTGCCTATAGGGGACGGAATCACTGCCGCTGTTCAAGAAGCACAGCCACGGGAGTACGCAACCGCCCGGCGCGTGGCTGCCCGGCTGGGTGAGTTGTTTCAGTGGAACGTGACTGATGAAGAGGTGTTGTATTTGGCGCTACATGTCACTCGCCTGACCGCCCCATTGCGCAGCAATGCCCCCACGGCTGAGAGCAGGTGATCGCCATGCCTTCAGCGCTGCAAGATGATTCGTCACCACGACAGGTTGCTTGTGCCGTGCTGGAATACATTGGAGGAGCCGGCAATGTGGTGTCAATGAGTCATTGTTTTGTGCGACTGCGATTTGCTGTGTCCCATGAAGAGCAGGTTGATGAAGGGTTGCTGAGCGCAGTCCCTGGGGTTGCGATGGCGCTGTGGCAGCGCGGAGAGATTCATGTTGTTCCCCGCGAACATCTCATGGAAATTTACAGCGAAATCCAGGTAATCGTGGGGCGTTGACGTCAGGGACGTGGAGCTTGCAGAGCTGACATCATGGGGGCAAGTTTTGCCCGAGTTTCAGCTAGTTCGTCAACAGGTGAGGATGCGGCCACAATCCCGCAGCCAGCAAATAACCGCATCCGGTGTGGGTTAGTGGGGTCAGACTGTGCGGAGCGCAACGCGATTCCCCATTCACCGTCCCCGTCACCGCCCAGCCAACCAACAGGCCCGGCGTAACGTGCCCGGTCCATGTGCTCAATGTCGGCAATGGTGTGTGCTGCTTTCATCGTCGGTGTTCCGCACACCGCCGCAGTTGGGTGCAAAGACGCCGCTAAACTCAGCGACGTTTCATGACGTTGAGGGTTAATGACACCGGTGACATCACTGGCCAAGTGAAGAACGTTGGGCAGGTGAAGAACAAACGGGGCTTCAGGGACGTTCAACGATGTGCAGTGCGGGCGCAGCGCATCGGCAACAGAGATCACCGCATACTCGTGTTCTTCAAGGTCTTTGGATGACCGCGCAAGAAGACCGGCACGAGCGGTGTCGGTGGCATCATCCCCAGTGCGTTGGATTGTGCCAGCAAGAACCCGGGACGTGGCAAGCCCCTTTTCTGCTCGGACTAAAAGTTCTGGGGTAGCGCCCACCAACCCATCAACACTGAACGTCCAACAATCCTTGTAGGCGGTTGCTAGGTATGTCAGCACATGGCGGGAATCCAGTGGGTGTTCGGTGGTGGCGATCAGGTCACGGGCAAGCACAATTTTGTCGAGCTCCCCGCCGCGAATCCTATTAACAGCGTCGGCAACAATTTCCATCCACTGCTCAGAGCTGAGCGTGCCCTGGGTGAAGCGCACCTCACCAGGGGACAGCACAGGTTCGTGGCGGCGAACGTGATCCATGTGCGCGGTGAGGTGGTCAACATGGGCGCTGGTGTGAGCAGCGGCACCAGCCTCAGTCACGGTGGTGAGCCACCACGTGTCCCCGCGACGCCCGACAATAACCCGTGGAATCACCATGACGGATTGGTCTTGGGACGCGTAGGAAAAGGCGAACGAACCAAACGCCACCAAACCGCTTCCGGGTTGTTGCACATCGTCACGAATCACAGCTTTGCCGTGGATGCGCGCCCACCAGGCTTCAGCTTGATCGAAACGATCCGGGCCGCTGGTAGAGATACGTGCCACCTCACCCCAGCCCACGATGCCCTGACCACGGCGTACCCACGCTAGTGGGGCAGTGCGCGGCAGCAAAGAAATAAGAGAGTCTGTTGCTGTACCCAACGGTTCAATAGCGACCGTGTGAACCAGCAAGGATGGTTCTTGGGCAGAAGGGTGCGCTGCGTCAGCGACAGTAGGTGCGGGGTTGTTCTGCATGCTCACACCCACCACAATACGGTGTCTTGCTGGGGTGGGTCTGCGATAATGAGCGCATGCCACGAGCCTCCCTAGACAAGAAGCCAAGCGATGTAGCCGCCATGTTTGATGGAATTGCAGATCGCTACGACCTCACGAACGACATCATTTCTCTCGGTCAAGACCGTGCATGGCGCCGAGCCACGGTGCGGGCAGTGTCTCCACAGCCGGGGGAGCGGATCTTGGATTTGGCAGCAGGTACGGGAACGTCATCGTTGCCGTTCAGCGATGCTGGTGCTGACGTTGTGCCCTGTGATTTTTCCTTGGGAATGCTGCAGGTGGGCAAGTCTCGCCGTCGTGACCTGCCGTTTGTCGCCGGTGACGCCATGCAGTTGCCTTTTGCGGCGGAGTCATTTGACGCCGTGACAATCTCCTTTGGCCTGCGAAACGTCTCTGATACCACGGCCGCATTGAGTGAACTGTTCCGTGTTCTGCGACCAGGTGGCCGCCTGGTGGTGTGCGAGTTCTCTACCCCCGCTTTTGAGCCTTTGCGCACGGTGTACTCCGAGTATCTGATGAAGGCGCTACCAAAAGTTGCTGGTTTTGTGACCAGTGATTCAGGGTCCTATGACTATCTGGCGGAGAGTATTTCTCAGTGGCCAGATCAGCAAACACTTGGCCGGATGATGCGCGGTGTGGGGTTCACTCCTGTGCGTTTCCGTAATCTCACGGGTGGCATTGTTGCACTGCACCACGCGGTGAAACCGCGGTAAGTATTGCGGCAAAAATAGCGGTGGGGGTGATGACAGGACATGTCATCACCCCCACCGCTATTTTATTGAGGTGTTAGTTGTCGTGCATTACCACGAAGCGTTCCGGGCGAGCTCAAGAGCGCCTTCTTGCCACCATTGTCCAGCGCCAGGGCCGCCGTTGCAGCTGCCGTCTGATTCGCCAGGCAACTTGATCCACAACGTTCCGCGGAATGCGCCGTCGTCTTTAAGTGCGGGCTTGTCACCAAGGGCACGGCCGCGAGGGTTGCACCATTCGCCGTTAGAACCGTTGCCGTTGCGTGAGGTGTCAACAACAAACTTCGCGCCGCCGGTGAGTTCGGAGATGCGGTTACCGTACTCAATTTGTGAGGCTGTCGTTTGGTAGTTCGAGACGTTCAGGGAGAACCCTGCTGCGTGCTCGAGACCAACTTGCTGGAGGCGCTGAGCGATGTCCTGAGCGGACTTCCACCCGCTGTGTCCAGCATCGATGTATACCTCTGCGCCAGCGTCACTGAGTTCTTCTGCAGCGTATGCCAAGAAACCGACCCGGTCACCTTGTCCATCACAGTCACCCAGTTGGGCTAGTGCATCGGGTTCAAGAATCACGATCGGATCGCCGACAATTCCTGCTGCCACTGCATCGATCCAGCCAGCATATTCGCTGGTGGACACTCCACCGGAGGAGTGAAGTCCGCAGTCACGCCCTGGGATTGCGTAGGCAACGAGGGTCGCTTTTTCTCCGGCTTCGTGTGCTGCGGTGGTGTACTCACGTACCGAGTTTGTAGTGTCTGCGTTGCTTGTCCAGTCACCGATCCAGCGGGCAGCGGGGGTGAGGGCAATTTTTGCCAGAAGTTCTTTGTTGGTTCCCGATGCCTGTTCCCACGCTGAGTAGGCCTGGGTGGATGTGTCGACGAACAGCTCGCTGGACCCTGGTTGGGTTGGGTCGGAGGGGTCGTCTGTGGGTTCTGGTTCAGGATCGGTGGTGGGGTCAGGCGTTGGGTTGTCTGTGGGTTCTGGTTCTGGGTCTGGTGGATCAGGGATCTCGGTGTCGCCTGAGCAGGAGATGCCGTTGAGTGAAAACTGCGACGGTGCAGTGGGGGAGTCACCAGTGGCGATAAATCCGAATTGGGCTGAGCCGTTCTTTGCTAGTTGGCCGTTCCATGAGGCGTTGCTGGCCGTCACGGTTCGTCCTGTTTGGGAGATCTGAGTGTTCCACGCTTGGGTGATGGCTTGGCCGGTTGGCTCCTCCCAGGTGAGTTCCCAGGAGTTGATGGCGTTGCCCGTGTTGATCACGGTGACGGTGCCTTGGAATCCGCCTTGCCACGAGCTGGCAATGGTGTAGTCGACGCTGCAGTTTCCGGCGGCGCTGGCAGGTGCTGCGGTGATGAGTGCTGTGGGAACTAGTCCGGCAGCGACGAGTGCCGTTGTGCTGAGCAGACTCAGGGTACGTTTCCTCATGTGACCTCCTGTGATGGGTTCGATGCCTGTTGTCCGACTATGGTCTAGCGCGGTGTGATCCGTAAAGGTGCAGAACTCGCCATGGGGTAGTTGTGCCGTGCGTGTGGGGCAGTTTGGCATCGGTGCTAGAAGGCTAGTTGATCGCATGTGCGTGGTGTTCGCACAGTGGGTGAATCGTTTAGGCGCGCAGGGTAGGCGCGTTCCTGTGGTCCCGGACCTTGGTCCTGCTGTGGTGGTGGGTGGTTGGGGTCACTGTGGTGGGGTCATGGGGAGTTTGACCGGTCCGACACATATAAATCTCGCAATGTGAGATTTGGGGCGGGCAAGTTTTCGTGCCCCGTTGAGGCGGCATGGGGGCCATTCTCAGCGGTTCTCGCTGATGTTCTGCGTGCTGTCAGGCTTGTGACCTAACTCATCGGCCGCGTTGGTGCGGACTTTAACTGTGATCGTCGCTACAGTATGTAGCGTGCTTGTGCGTCCCTTCACAAGCAACCGCAGGAGTCGATGGTGATTCACATGCGCGCCCGCCTGCCAGAGCGGACGCACCGGGACCTCGGTCCCACAAAAAGTGTGAACAAGTGGCAAAGGATGGGGAGAAGTTATGAGAGTCATCGGCAGAGCTGCCCATGGCTGTGCCGGGTGCTGCGGCACAGTCCTCGCTGCTCGCGCACTCCCGCACGTTCCCGCAACTGAACCCGTGACAAGGGCGGTAACCCAGCCATGAACAATCCGTACGTGCCCCTGCTTGTGCTGATGGGGATCAGCATGGTTCTCGCCATCGGCGGCGTCGCCGCCAGCGCACTTATCGGTCCCAAGCGCTACAACAAAGCAAAACTCGAAGCGTACGAGTGTGGCATTCAGCCCACACCGCACGCAGTAGACGGCGGTAAATTCCCCGTCAAGTACTACCTCGTAGCGATGACCTTCATCGTGTTCGATATCGAAATCATCTTCCTGTACCCCTGGGCAGTCGACTTCACCCACCTCGCCGCTTTCGGTGCCGTGGCGATGCTCTCCTTCCTCGCCCTGATCACCGTGCCATTCATCTATGAATGGCGTCGCGGCGGATTTGACTGGGTCTGAGCAGAAAGGCACCACTGACCATGGCACACGACGAACCATCACCAGGTTTCCTCACCGCTTCCCTCGAAGACCTCGCCGGGGTTTTCCGCAAAGGCTCCATGTGGCCAGTCACCTTCGGGTTGGCATGTTGCGCAATCGAAATGATGGCCACAGCATCATCACGCTTTGACGTGGCGCGATTCGGTATGGAAGTTTTCCGTGCCTCACCACGCCAAGCTGACCTCATGATCGTTGCTGGGCGCGTCTCGCAAAAAATGGCACCCGTGGTCCGCCAAGTGTATGACCAGATGGCAGAACCCAAATGGGTGCTATCCATGGGGGTTTGTGCGTCCTCGGGGGGCATGTTCAACAACTACGCAATTGTGCAAGGGGTCGACCACATCGTGCCGGTCGACATCTACTTGCCAGGCTGCCCGCCACGCCCAGAAATGCTCATCAACGCCATGCTGGAACTGCACACCCAGGTGCAGAACGCACCGTTGCTTGGCAACCGCCGCCGCATTATTGAATCCGTTGAACGCGCAGCCCTTGAAGCCACCCCGGTATCCCAGATGAAAGGGCTCCTGGCATGAGCGACATCACTGGCCCAGCGACCCAACAGCACACCCCGTCACTCTTCGGGGACAATAGCCATGAAGTTGTTGATGTTCGCACCGGTATGTTTGGCTCCAACGACTCCGGTGACACCTCAGGCTTTGGTGGCTTGACCCGGGTTGTGGGGATCCCTAACGCATCACCGCGCCCACTGGGCTCATGGTATGACGATGTGGTTGACGTCCTTGAGGAAATCCTCCACGAACAAGACACCACAACCGCCATCGAATCGGTGGTTGTCGACCGCGACGAACTCACCCTATTCATCGCCCGCGAACACCTCGTTGCAGTGTGCCAAGCGCTACGCGACGATCAAGACCTTCGCTTTGAACTATCCCTAGGGGTCTCTGGGGTCCACTACCCACACGACCAAGGCCGCGAACTCCACGCCGTCTACCACCTGACATCCGTCACCCACGGACGGTCACTGCGCCTCGAAGTTGCTGCGCCAGACGAGGACCCAACGATCCCCTCCACGGTGAGCGTCTACCCCGGCAACGACTGGCATGAACGGGAAACGTTCGACTTCTTCGGCATCAACTTCACTGGCCGTGATGACCTCACCCGCATCGAAATGCCCGATGACTGGCCCGGCCACCCACAGCGCAAAGACTATCCACTGGGCGGAATCCCCGTGGAGTACAAGGGTGCCACCATCCCTCCAGCCGACCAACGGAGGTCATACTCATGAGCGCCCCCACCAGCGGCCCACACGCCACCCGCAACGTTTTTGATACTGATGACGCCTCCTTCGAAGCAATGGGAGGAGACTGGGACGATGTCGCCCAGCGCATCCGTGAACTGGGTGAAGAACGCATCGTGGTGAACATGGGCCCGCAACACCCCTCAACGCACGGGGTGCTGCGCCTCATGATTGAGATGGACGGCGAGTACGTGACCGAAGCCCGCGCGGGAATCGGATACCTCCACACCGGCATCGAAAAGAACATGGAATACCGCACCTTCACCCAGGGTGTGACGTTCTGTACCCGCATGGACTACCTAGCGTCCTTCTTCCAAGAAGCCGCATACTGCCTTGCAGTGGAACGACTCCTCGGCATCGAAGCACCAGAACGCGCCCAAATCATCCGAGTCATTCTGATGGAACTCAACCGGATCTCCTCACACTTTGTGTGCCTGGGGACCGGTGGTAACGAGTTGGGCGCCACCACCGTCATGACAGCGGCGTTCACAGGACGTGAAGAGATCCTGCGGATCTTTGAATCAGTATCCGGGCTACGCATGAACAATGCGTACATTCGCCCCGGTGGGATCGCCCAGGATGTTCCACGAGACTTCGCCGACGAAGTGCGCTCACGCATCCCGAAGATCGAAAAATACCTCAAAGACCTCGCTGACCTGTGCCTCGGGAACCCAATCTTTAAACTCCGCACCGTTGGGGTGGGGCACCTGAACCTCTCAGGGGCGATGGCCCTAGGCATCACCGGCCCCATCTTGCGCTCAGCAGGGTTGCCCTACGACGTGCGCAAAGCAAAACCGTACTGCGGTTACGAAAACTACGACTTCGACGTCCCTGTTTCATCAGATGCGGACTCCTACTCGCGTGTGGTGTTACGCGCAGAAGAATGCTGGCAGTCACTGCGGATCATCAAACAGGCTCTCGCCAAGTTGGAAGGCACCGCCGGTGCACCAGTGATGGTCGAAGACAAAAAGATCGCGTGGCCCGCCCAACTAGCTATTTCCTCAGACGGCCAAGGAAACTCCTTCGAACATATTCGTCAAATCATGGGCAGTTCCATGGAATCACTGATCCACCACTTCAAACTGGTGACCGAGGGCTTCCGAGTACCAGCTGGCCAAGTGTGGCAAACCGTCGAACACCCGCGCGGTGAGCTGGGTGTTCACCTGGTCTCAGACGGCGGAACCCGCCCCTACCGGGCCCACTTCCGTGACCCGTCCTTCAACAATCTTCAAGGCACGTCCATCATGTGCGAAGGCGGCCAAGTCGCCGATGTTGTGGTGGCTGTGGCATCAATTGACCCCGTGATGGGAGGCGTGGACCGATGACCGCCAACGCTGGTTTTCCGCAGGCACACACAGGCGGGTATGAGCCCGATGTGTATGACCAGTTGGTGCAGGACACGCAAAACATCATTGCTCGCTACCCTCAAGCCAGGTCAGCGCTGCTGCCCATGCTGCACCTCGTGCAATCGATTGATGGGTTTGTGTCTCGCAGAGGCATCCAGTTCTGTGCAGAACAACTAGGCATGACCGCAGCAGAAGTGTCCGCTGTGGCAACGTTCTACACCCAGTACAAGCG
This sequence comes from Jonesia quinghaiensis DSM 15701, assembly GCF_000423205.1. Classification (GTDB taxonomy): domain Bacteria; phylum Actinomycetota; class Actinomycetes; order Actinomycetales; family Cellulomonadaceae; genus Jonesia; species Jonesia quinghaiensis. The sequence goes on along the minus strand of NZ_AUHN01000009.1, from coordinate 145,581 downwards.
CAAACCCAACGGCGATTACACCGTTGGGGTCTGCACAAACACCCTGTGCGCCATGATGGGCGGTGACGCCATTTACGAGGAACTGTCCGAACACCTCGGAATTGGGCACGACGAAACGACCGAGGACGGCAAAGTAACCCTTGAACGGGTTGAATGCAACGCCGCCTGCGACTTCGCCCCCGTGGTGATGGTCAATTGGGAGTTCTTCGACAACCAAACCCCAGACACTGCCCGCACCCTGGTGGACGAACTACGACTAGGCAACGACGTCACCCCAACACGTGGACCGTCCAAAGTATGCGACTTCAAACATGTCTCACGAGTACTCGCTGGTTTCCCAGACGGGCTAGCTGACGAGGGGCCAAGCGCTGGTGAAGCATCTGTGCAAGGCACCCAGTGGGCAAAAAACCACCAAGCCCCGCACTCCCAACACCCCGACACTGCCGCAGAAACACAAGGCACACCACGTGATGGTGAACCACACACCGGTGACGAAGGCTCCTCCGCTGAGCGGCCAACAGGTGCTGGCACCCCCACCACAGATGATGGGAAGGATCTGACATGAGCAGTGACGTTGGGCTCGCCCCGGTACTCACCAGCCTGTGGGACCACCCTCAGTCTTGGACGCTCAAAACCTACCTCGACAACGGCGGGTACCAAGGGCTGCGCCAAGCGCTCACCATGGCACCAGCAGACATCGTCCAAGCTGTGAAGGACTCTGGACTGCGCGGTCGTGGTGGAGCTGGATTCCCCACCGGCATGAAATGGGGATTTTTACCCCCAGACGACGGTGGCCCCCGCTATCTGGTGGTCAATGCTGACGAATCAGAACCAGGGACCTGCAAAGACATCCCCTTGATGATGGCCACCCCCCAATACCTCATCGAAGGTGTAGCCATCACCTCCTTTGCGATCGGGTGTACCCACGCATTCATTTACGTACGCGGTGAAGTTGTTCATGTGTACCGCAGGCTCCTCAACGCAGTCGAAGAGGCCTACGCCGCCGGATACCTAGGAAAGAACATTCTCGGGTCAGGTTTTGACCTTGACGTCACCGTTCACGCTGGTGCAGGGGCATACATTTGTGGCGAAGAAACCGCACTGCTCGACTCCCTCGAAGGACGCCGCGGGCAGCCACGCCTGAAACCACCATTCCCCGCTGTCGCAGGGTTGTACGCCCGGCCAACAGTGGTCAACAACGTGGAATCTGTGGCCTCCGTACCGCAGATCATTGCGCAAGGCGCCCAATGGTTCACCTCCATGGGGACAGAAAAGTCCGCAGGTCATGGCATTTTCTCCTTGTCTGGGCACGTTGAACGACCCGGCCAATACGAGGCCCCACTTGGCATCACACTGCGTGAACTCCTGGGCATGGCCGGTGGGATGCGCGGCGGACGCCCCTTGAAATTCTGGACCCCAGGCGGCTCGTCAACTCCACTGTTCACCGACGAACACCTCGATGTGCCCCTCGACTACGAGTCCGTCGGAGCTGCTGGGTCCATGCTCGGCACCCGCGCACTACAAATCTTCGATGACACCACCTCCGTGGTCCGCGCTGTCACTCGATGGACAGAGTTCTACGCCCACGAATCCTGCGGCAAATGCACACCATGCCGCGAAGGGACCTACTGGCTCAAACAAGTGCTCCGGCGCATCGAAGCTGGGCAAGGAACACCAGGGGACATCGAGAAACTCCTCGACCTGTGCGACAACATCCTCGGGCGAGCATTTTGCGCACTCGGTGATGGGGCCACCTCATGCATCACCTCCGCGATTAAATACTTCCGTGAAGAGTTCGAAGCAGGAATGCACACCCCAGCAGCTGAACTCTTCCCCCCACAACGCACAGCGTTGTTCGACTACACCCCACGCACCACCGCCCTCACCGCAGTGGGAGGACACTGATGAGCGACGACATCACCATCACCATTGACGGTATCGAAACCCAAGTCCCCAAAGGATCACTGGTGATCCGGGCCGCAGAAAACCTAGGAATCGACATTCCCCGGTTCTGCGACCACCCACTCTTGGAACCTGCTGGCGCCTGCCGGCAATGCCTCGTCGATGTGGAAATGCCGGACCGCGAAGGAAACCTGCGGGCCATGCCAAAACCACAAGCATCGTGCACCTTGGCAGTATCGCCGGGCATGGTGGTCCGCACCCAAAAAACATCCGCAGTGGCGGACAAAGCTCAAAAGGGTGTGCTGGAACTCCTCCTGATCAACCACCCCCTCGACTGCCCAGTCTGCGACAAGGGCGGTGAATGCCCCCTGCAAAACCAGGCACTATCACACGGGCACCCCGACTCCCGGTTCACCGACGTGAAACGCACCTTCCCTAAACCCATCAAAATCTCCACCCAGATTCTGCTCGACCGGGAACGCTGCGTCCTGTGTCAACGCTGCACCCGGTTCTCACAACAGATCGCCGGAGACGCCTTCATCGACCTCCAACAACGTGGCGCAATGCAGCAAATCGGCCGGTTCGACGCGAAGGTTCTTGGGTTCGCCGACGAATACAACCTCGATGACCTCCCCGAAGAAGGGGACACCATCACCCGCACCGCAACCGACACCCCAACCGGCCCAGCTCAACTCGACGAATCAGGAGAAACCTTCTCCTCATACTTCTCGGGAAACACCATCCAAATTTGCCCCGTCGGAGCCCTCACCTCAGCGGCTTACAGGTTCCGTGCCCGCCCCTTCGACCTCGTCTCAACACCGGCCATCTCCGAACACGACTCATCAGGGTCAGCAATCCGCGTAGACCACCGTCGCGGAACAGTGATGCGGCGCCTCGCCGGGAACGACCCAGCTGTCAACGAAGAGTGGATCACCGACAAAGACCGGTTCGCCTTCACCTGGCAAAACGCCCCTGGGCGCATCACCACCCCCATGATCCGCGAACGCGGCGACGGCGGTTTCCGCGGTGAACTGCGCGAAGCATCCTGGGGTGAAGCGCTAGCCTACGCGGCAGCAGGCATCACCCGGGCACGCAACAACCACCAACAACCAACAGCGACCAACCGCGTCGGTAACGGCGTGGCAGTCCTGCCTGGTGGCCGGCTCACCATCGAAGATTCCTACGCCTACGCCAAATTCGCCCGGGTAGCACTCGGCACCAACGACATTGACGCCCGCGCTCGCGTCCACAGTTCCGAAGAACTTCAGTTCCTCGGCTCACAGGTTGCTGGGCAGGGCATCGGTGTGACATTCGGTGACCTCGAACATGCTGACACTGTTGTCCTGGTGGGCTTTGAACCCGAAGAAGAAGGCGGTGTGGTGTTCCTGCGCCTGCGTAAAGCAGCGCGCACCGGGAAACTCGCCACCTACGCCATCGCGCCGTACGCATCACGCGGAGTGCAGCGCATCCACGGTTCCACGGTGATCACGACGCCGCCCGGTGAGGAAGCCGCACTCCTGGCTGCTCTTGCACAAGAATCAACGGAGAGTACTGAACTCAGCGATCTACACACGGCACTTCACACCAAAGATGCTTCTCGTATCCTCGTGTTGGGTGAGCGTCTTGCCGCGCACCCAGGTGCCTACAGCGCGGCTGTTCGTTTAGCCGCAGCAACAGGCTCACGGATCGCTTGGATTCCTCGACGAGTCGGGGAACGCGCCGCTGTGGATATGGGTGCGCTCCCTTCCCTGCTGCCAGGTGGCCGCCCAGTGGAAGATCCAGGCGCGCGCGTCGATATAGCAGCAGTATGGAACGTTGAGCACCTGCCCACTTCAGCGGGGCGAGACACCAACGCCATCATGACCGCGCTTGCTCAGGGTGATGTCCGCGCACTGGTTGTCGGTGGTCTCCAACTTGAAGACCTCCCCGACCCAACACAAGCGCACAACGCGTTAGATGTTGCCGACTTTGTGGTCAGCCTTGAAGTGCGGGCATCAGACGTCACCACCTACGCCGATGTTGTTCTCCCCGTTGCTCCTCCAACGGAGAAAGCCGGTGCGTACTGGAACTGGGAAGGGCGGGTGCGCCCATTTGGTCGGGCGCTGACCACCTCGGCACTCCCAGACCACCGAGTGCTGTCCTTACTTGCCGATGCGCTGGGTGCCCCTATTAACACTGCGGACTTGGCAGCGGTGCGAGGAGAAATTGATTCCCTCGACCGCTGGGACGGTGTACGCATGTCTGCCCCAGGTAATCAGGCAGCATCAGGCCCCAAGCCTGGCCCGGGAGAAGCGATCTTAGCGAGCTGGCACACGCTACTAGATGACGGTGCACTACAAATCAGCGAACCTTATCTTGCTGGCACCGCAAAAACACCAGTGGCACGAATGAGCGCAACACTTGCCGCTCGTTGCGACATCACCGAATCAGACCACGTCACGGTCTCCACAGAGCACGGATCCATCACTGTGCCGGTGGTCATCACCGACATGCCCGTGAACGTGGTGTGGTTGCCGTTGATGTCTCCGAGTTCTCATGTCCACCGAATGCTCAATGCTCGCAGCGGTGACATTGTGCGCGTCACGCGAGCAGCCGACTCCACAGACCTTCAAGGCGGTGACCAGTGATGGCCGATTTTTCCGGTGACACACTCATCACCTACGTGGTGAAATCCATCTTGATTATCGTCTTCTTGCTGACCAGTGTGCTCATTGCGATCTGGTTTGAACGCAAGGTCATCGGGCGCATGCAGGAACGACCCGGCCCTAACGTGCACGGCCCTTTCGGGTTGCTTCAATCGTTGTTTGACGCGATGAAACTCCTCATCAAAGAGGACATCACCGTCAAAGGCGCGGACAAGTTCCTGTACATTTTGGCCCCCATGATTTCGGTGTTCTGCTCACTGTTGGTGTTCGCGGTGATCCCTCTGGGGCCAGAAGTGGCCATTCCTTTCACCGACATCGTCACTCCGCTGCAACTGACCGACTTCCCAGTGGCCACACTGTACATTTTGGCGTGTGCCTCAGTAGGTGTGTACGGCATTGTGCTTGGTGGTTGGTCGTCAGGTTCAACCTACCCACTGCTTGGCTCGGTGCGTTCAACCGCTCAAGTCATCAGCTATGAACTAGCCATGGGACTGTCCCTGGTGTCGGTATTCATCATGGCCGGGTCCATGTCAACCTCGCAGATTGTGTCTAGCCAAGACACTATGTGGTGGCTGTTCCCACTCTTCCCAGCATTCATCATTTATGTGATCTCGATGATGGGAGAGGTTAACCGACTACCGTTCGACCTGCCAGAGGCTGAAGGCGAACTTGTGTCGGGGTACATGACTGAATACTCCTCGATGAAGTTTGCGTGGTTCTTCCTCGCTGAATACATCAACATGCTGAACGTGTCCGCAGTAGCGACCACCCTGTTCCTTGGGGGCTACCACGCACCATGGCCTATCAGCCAAATCAACGACGGCATGTTCGACCAGGGCTGGTGGGGATTGCTCTGGTTCGTGCTGAAAATGTGGGCCTTCATGTTCTTCTTTGTGTGGGTTCGAGGAACGCTGGTGCGGTTCCGGTACGACCAGTTCATGATCTTCGGGTGGAAGGTTCTGATCCCCGCAGCACTCGGATGGATTTTCATTCTGACAGCGTTCCGTGGCATCCAGGAGTTCGGCAACGTTGACGCCCGCCCAGCACTATTCACGGTGGCGGCAATAGCGGCAGTGCTCCTTGTTATCACCTTGATTGTTGATCAACGGCAAGCCAAACGCGCCGCACAAGCTGCCCCGCCACCGGGCACACCGCAACCACAAGAAGCATTCGACGCTTTCGAACACGGCTACCCAGTGCCACCGCTGCCTGGTCAACAACTGCCACCGTCGCCACGCGCTGCCCGACGCACCGCACAGGCGCCAACAGCCCAACTGGAACCACAACGTGAGGAGGATGGCGATGACCGCTGATGGCCAGACACCCAACGAGCTGCCCGGAGCCGACGACTATCAGTCGGCAATGCCCGAGGCAGGTCCCATCAAAAAGCTCCTTGCGCCAGTCGCAGGTTTTGGCGTCACCTTGAACTCGTTCTTCAGCCCCACGGTGACAGAACAGTACCCGTTTGAAAAAGTACCCACCAAACAGCGGTATCACGGCCGACACCAACTAAACCGTTACCCTGACGGCTTAGAAAAGTGCATCGGTTGTGAACTGTGCGCATGGGCTTGCCCAGCGGACGCCATCTACGTTGAAGGTGGCTCCAACGCCGATCTACCCGATGGTGGACACATGTCGCCAGGCGAGCGGTACGGCAAGGTCTACCAAATCAACTACCTGCGGTGCATCTTTTGTGGGTTGTGTATCGAAGCGTGCCCCACCAGGGCACTGACAATGACCAACGATTATGAGCTAACGGGCCCAACCCGCGAAGGGTTGATCTTTGAGAAGAACGACCTGCTCGCACCGTTGCATGACAACATGCTGGCCGCCCCGCACCCCATGGTTCCTGGCACCCAGGACACCAACTACTATCGCGGTGAAGTCAGTGGACCGACACCAGAACAGGTTGAATGGGTTGAAGAACACCGGCCCCACGACCCAACGTTGGCAACGGTCCGCACCGCAGCGCACAGTGCAACGTCACCGTCAGGCAGTTCAATCCCATCAACGCAGCCTGGGTCGGTGACACCATGACCTCACCTGCCGAAGCTGTCCTGTTTTGGTGCCTAGCACCACTGATGGTGCTCGCCTCCCTCGGGTTGCTCTTTGCCCGCAAAGCAGTGCACGCAACAATGTCCGTGGTGTTTGTCATGATCTGCCTCGCGGTGTTGTACATCGCTAACGAAGCCCCCTTCTTGGGGATCGCTCAAGTTGTGGTCTACACCGGCGCAATCATGATGCTGTTCCTCTTTGTCATCATGCTGGTTGGTGTGGATGCCTCTGATTCCCTCGTCGAAACAATCCGCGGTCAGCGGTACCTCGGGTGGATGATCGGTGTGGGGCTAACCATCGTTCTCCTCACGTTCTTGGCGCGTGTCTCCTTTGATCAAGGAATCGGTCACAGCGCCACCGTGGACCAAAACCCCACGGCTATCGCCCGCACACTATTGGGTAACTACGTATTCCCCCTTGAATTGGTTGGAATTCTCCTTGTCACCGCGGCCTTGGCTGCGCTGACGATGACCCACCAGCGCAGGCTCCACCCGCGCGTCTCCCAAAAGGACCTCGCCGATGCCCGTGTTGCGCATGGCCGCCGGCTTACCCCGCTGCCAAGCCCTGGTGTGTTCGCTGGACGCAACGCTATGGATGTTCCAGCGCTCGACCCAGATGGAAACCCGGTGGAGAGTTCAGTCTCACGGGTACTTCGTGCTCGTGGTCAAGACCAGGTTGCTTTCGTGGATCCAGACATTGTGCAACTCACCGAAGCTGGTGAATCTGCCCCGGCTACTTGGAATCGGGTGAACGCAAACACCGAGTCCGCTCCAGAGGCCGCTGCCCCCAATGATTCGGTGGACAAGTCAACACCAGAAGAACAGGAGAAGTGACGTGGAATACTCCAACTACCTGTATCTCGCTGTGTTGTTGTTCTGTGTGGGAGCTGCCACCGTCCTGCTGCGGCGCAACGCCATCATCGTTTTCATGGGCATCGAACTCATGCTCAACGCAGCGAACCTCGCCTTTGTCACCTTTTCTCGCATGCATGGTGACATCACAGGTCAAGTTGTCGCGTTTTTCGTCATGACTGTTGCTGCCGCTGAAGTAGTTGTTGGCCTCGCCATCATCGTGTCCATTTACCGATCACGCAGGACGGTGTCAGTCGATGACGTCAGCCTGCTGAAGAACTAGCCGCCAGGAGTCACAGATGATCAACGCTGCATGGCTGCTCATCGCCATTCCGCTGGCCAGTGCCGCACTGCTCCTCCTTGCCGGTCGCAAGGCTGACACGTGGGGTCACTGGCTCGGAGTGTTCGCCTCCGCCGCCTCATTTATCCTGGGAGCGGGGCTATTATTGGCCCTGCTTGGGCGCGACGCAGGGGACCGAGTGCATGACGTCCACCTCTTTGACTGGATCACTGCAGGTGATCTGGTCCTGCACGCTGGACTGCGTGTTGACCCACTGTCCGTCACCTTCGTCCTGCTTGTGACGTTCGTGGGATCGCTGATCCACTTGTACTCCGTGGCATACATGTCTCACGACACAGATCGCCGCCGCTTCTTCGCCTACCTCAACCTCTTTGTTGCTGCGATGCTCATTTTGGTGCTCGCAGATTCCTACCTGTTGCTATTCGTTGGGTGGGAAGGTGTCGGCCTGGCATCCTATCTGCTGATCGGGTTCTGGAACCACGTACCCACCTACGCCACAGCGGCGAAAAAAGCTTTCATCATGAACCGTGTCGCTGACGTTGGCATGATCGTGGCACTGGGTGCCTTGTTCTCCGTCTTTGGGGCGCTGGACTTCGCCAGCATCGAAACTAGCGCGGCGACTGGAGGAGCCAGCGAAGGCATGATGACCCTCATTGGGTTGATGCTGCTTGTTGCTGCCTGCGGAAAGTCAGCACAATTCCCACTTCAGGCGTGGCTTGGCGATGCGATGGCTGGACCGACCCCCGTGTCAGCGCTCATCCATGCCGCAACGATGGTCACCGCCGGGGTCTACCTTATTGTGCGCTCAGGCCCTATCTACGACCAAGCGCCCATGGCGCTATTGGCCGTGGCAATCATCGGTGCTATCACCTTGCTCTTCGGTGCCATTGTTGGTTGCGCGAAAGACGACATCAAGAAGGCGCTCGCCGCCTCAACAATGTCCCAAATCGGGTACATGATGCTCGCCGCTGGTCTCGGGCCTATTGGGTACGCTTTTGCGATCTTCCACCTCATCACCCATGGCTTCTTCAAAGCAGGAATGTTCTTGGGCGCAGGGTCAGTCATGCACGGCATGAACGATGACGTTGACATGCGCCGCTTTGGTGGCCTGTCGCGCTACATGAAAATCACGTGGATCACCTTTGGTTTTGGCTGGTTAGCTATTCTGGGTGTCCCACCGTTCTCAGGGTTCTGGTCCAAAGACAAAATCATTGAAGCAGCGTTCTCGGCCGGGCACGGTGAAGGCTGGCAGCCGTGGGTGTTCGGTATGGTTGCGCTCTTTGGGGCAGGGCTCACCGCGTTCTACATGTCGCGGTTGTTCTTCATGACCTTCCACGGCAAAGCACGCTGGAACTCTACGGGAGCAGATGGGCAACCAGAACGGCACCCGCACGAGTCACCAGTACTCATGGTTGTACCCATGGTGGTTCTGGCGGCTGGCTCGGCATTCCTCGGCCTCATTTTGGCTGCCGGGGGACGGTTCGCTACCTGGCTTGAACCTTCTACCGGGCACGCAGAACACCACGACCCAGTACTTCCCATCCCGGTGATCATTGCAGCAACTCTCATTGTTGTGGCCGTCGGTGTGGTCATCGCTTGGCGCCAATACGTTCTCGCTCAGGTTCCCGCGATCCCACCGGTTGGATCACCACTGACCCGCGCTGCCCGGCGTGATCTGTACCAAGACGACGTCAACGAGGCAGTCTTTATGCGACCTGGTCAATACGCCACCCGCGCCCTGGTTTACGCAGACAAAAAAGCTCTCGATAACAGCATCACCGGTGCGGCAGGGCTTCTTGGCTTGCTGGGACTGGGGTTGCGACGACTGCAGAACGGATACGTGCGCACCTATGCAGCGTTCATACTCATCGGCCTGGTCGCGTTGCTCGTCGCGGCCGCTGTGCTGTGGAACTAAAGGGGGATTAACTCATGTCAACTGATTCCCTCCCACTGATCAGCATTGTTGCGCTGATTCCTCTGCTTGGGGCCGCAATACTGTGGGCACTACCCGCTCGGGCTACACGCCATGCCCGCACTCTCGCGCTTGCCGTGTCACTCATCGCGCTGGTGGGAACAGGGTTCCTGGTTGCAGCTTTTGATGCGCGCAACCCCGGAGTTCACCAACTGAGCGAAACGTACCGCTGGATTGAGACCATCGGAGCCTCCTACGCGGTGGGAGTTGATGGTGTTGGGCTTGCACTCATCGTGTTGTCCGCAATCCTTGTGCCATTGGTGATTTTGGCTGCGTGGCATGAACACGCAACCACTGATTCTTCACGCGGCAGTAACCGGATTCGCCACTATCTCGCACTGGTACTGGTGCTGGAAACCTTCATGATCCTCATTTTTGCGGCTCGTGACGTGTTCTTGTTCTATGTCGTGTTCGAAGCGATGCTGATCCCCGTATACTTCATGATCGGCTCATTTGGAACAGGCGCCCGCCGGCGCTACGCAGCAATTAAGTTCCTCATGTTCTCCCTCATCGGGGGACTCATCATGCTGATCGCGATGATCGTGCTGGTGCAGCAGGGGCCAGGGGGGCCGCAAGCGTTCCTGACAGAAAACCTCACCGGTGTTGTCGCCAACGCTGGTTTGGAACGGTGGTTGTTCCTCGGGTTCTTCATACCCTTCGCTATTAAAGCCCCCATGTTCCCGGTGCACACCTGGCTTCCCGATGCCGCCCAACACGCCCCAGCAGGCACCTCGGTTCTCCTTGTTGGAGTGTTGGACAAGGTCGGAACATTTGGGATGCTCACCCTGTGTCTGCCGCTGTTTCCCGCAGCAAGCCAGTGGGCTGCACCAACGATTATTGTGTTCGCACTCATTTCGATCATTTACGGTGCGCTGTTGGCTTTGGGGCAACGCGACCTTATGCGGTTGATCGCTTACACATCGGTGTCGCACTTTGGCTTTATTGTGCTTGGTATCTTCACTTTTTCCAGCGCTGGGATCTCTGGTGCCTCGTTCTACATGGTCAACCACGGGCTTTCAACAGGGTTGCTCTTCCTCGTCGCCGGGTTCTTGTTCCTGCGTTCACGCAGTGACCAGCCCCACCTCATTGCAGGGTATGGCGGCATGCAACGAGTTACACCAGTGTTGGCGGGGGTGTTCCTCATTGCTGGTCTCTCCGCGTTGTCAATGCCGGGACTATCCACGTTCATTTCAGAAATCACCGTTTTGGTGGCAGCCTTCGAAACATCGCCGTGGGTTGCGGCTATTGCCGCACTTGGTGTGGTGCTAGCAGCGTTGTACGTGCTACTGACTTACCAACGGATTTTTACCGGACCACCGCCGGAAGACTTTTCAGCCCCTGATCTCACCATGCGCGAACGGTGGGTAGCCGCTCCATTGATCGCGCTGATGCTTGCGCTGGGCTTTGTGCCAAATATTGCGCTGAACTATCTCAGCGATCCAGCTGAGGTCTCTGTTTCCACTGTGCAAGGAGGCAACTGATGTCTGTTGAACCCCTGGCGTCATTCATTGCGCCACACATTCAGTGGTCCTCCCTTGTGCCGCTCCTCATTATTTTTGGGACGGCCATCGTCGGTGTGCTTGTTGAGGCCTTTGTTCCTGGCCCCTGGCGCCGGACCGTACAGATCGTTCTTTTCCTTCTTGCTCAAGTTGCAGCGCTGACCGCAGTTATTGTTTTTGCGGTGTTGACCCTTCCGCAGGCCACGGAGCACGATGTTTTCCCGGTGGGGACCTCGTTGATTTTGGACCAGTGGTCTATCGGTGTCCAAGGGATCCTTCTGGTTGCCTCGATCCTCGCCTCGTTGGTGATGATTGATCGCACCTCGGCGCGTCAGGACCACTTTGCCCCGCTGGCCTCCGCTATTCCAGGTTCTCGTTATGAGGAAGAGGCGCGCCTGCAGGGGGTAGAGCAAACAGAGCTATTCCCGCTGACGCTTTTCGCCATAGGGGGCATGCTGGTTTTCCCAGCGTCCAACGACTACCTCACCATGTTTGTTGCACTTGAGGTGTTGTCACTGCCGTTGTATGCCATGACTGCGATGGCACGGCGCAGGCGTTTGCTGTCCCAAGAAGCATCCTTTAAGTACTTCACGCTCGGTGCGTTTTCCTCCGCGATATTCCTGTTCGGGGTTGCCCTCATTTACGGTTACTCTGGTCAACTCACCGTAGGAAGCAGCTTCATTGCTGCCCAAGCGCCTGAAGTAGCAGGCGTTCTCCCCGACACCATCATCATGTACTACGCAGGGGTGATCCTGGTGGCTGTGGGCATCCTCTTCAAAATCGGTGCAGTACCTTTCCATGCGTGGACGCCTGACGTGTACCAAGGTGCACCTACCCCCATTACGGGGCTCATGGCTGCTTGCACAAAAATCGCAGCTATTGGTGTTCTCGTGCGGTTCCTCTTTGTGGGGGTTTACCCCCTGGGGCTCGAAGACATCAAGCCACTGCTTTACCCTCTGTGGGGTGTCGCTATCCTCACCATGCTGGTGGGGGCAATCATTGCAACAACCCAAACAGACATGAAGCGCATGTTGGCTTACTCCTCCATCGCCCACGCTGGGTTCCTTCTCATCCCACTGCTGGGACCAACGGGAGAAACCACACTAGCTATCCAGTTCTATCTTCTGGTCTATGCGGTGGCAACCATTGGCGCATTCGCTGTGGTCACCCTTGTCCGCGAAACAACAGCACAGGGAGAAATCCTGGGAGAGGCAACCCACATTGGTCAGTGGGCTGGGCTTGGGCGGCGTTCACCGTTCCTGGCTGCAGCAATGTCAGTGTTCCTGTTGTCATTTGCTGGATTGCCACTTACAGCAGGGTTTATCGCTAAATACCAAGCGTTCAGCACTGCAGTTGGTGGCGATGCCTGGATTCTTACCGCGGTGGGTATCGGTGCCTCTGCTATCTCGTTGTTCTTCTACATTCGGGTGATGGTCCTGATGTTCTTTGTGCTCCCAGCAGAAGAACGTACCGGTGAGCACGATGACACAGCGCCACGCCCTAACCCTTCAGACCCAGCTGAGGTCCCGGACGACACACTTCACGGTGAAGCAGCAGAGCCTGCTGGCACTCCAAGCGCGGTCTTGTCACCCGCGCGTACTGCAATCGTTACGCCTGACATGCCGACCCGTGTTGCTGTCGTGCAGTCACAAGGGCCAGCGCTTGCCGTTATTGGTCTCAGCGCTGCTTTCCTCCTGATCGTGGGGGTTTTCCCCACCCCGATCCTTGATGTTCTCTCAGCGCTGATGTGACACGGGTGAACACCCACCGTTGTGCGCGACATCTACGGTAGATTAAAGGGTAAACGTCAGTATGCGTGGCGGACACCACCTAGCGATGCTCAGGGTGTTCGCCACGCATCTCCGAACTCAACAGGCTAAGTTCAACTTGTGACTAACGTATCTCTGGCATTTCCCCTTGCGGATGACGACATGTCCGCAGCGCTCGCCCGCGAACTCCACGCGGTTGAGCAGTCCCTTGCTGGCGCCACCGCCCACGCTGACCCCATCGTCAACGAAGCGGCCAACCACCTAGCGAGCGCTGGAGGTAAACGCCTACGCCCAGTCTTGACACTTCTCACCGCACACCTAGGCGCTGGTATCAACGATGATGTCCGCAAAGCAGCGGTTGTTGTCGAACTGACGCACCTTGCATCCCTCTATCACGACGACGTCATGGACTCAGCGCCTATGCGGCGAGGAGCACCATCAGCGCACGAGGTATGGGGAAACTCTGTTGCCATCCTCACGGGGGACCTTCTTTTCGCTCGTGCCTCACGTCTCGTAGCTGACCTTGGCCCAGAGGCAGTACGTATTCAAGCAGCCACGTTTGAGCGCTTGTGCTTAGGGCAACTCCACGAGACCCTCGGCCCGCTAGACGGGGTAGACCCCGTGACGCACTACATTGATGTCCTTGCGGACAAAACCGCCTCTCTCTTGGCGACATCCGCGTTGCTGGGTGCCCGGTATGCACAGGCATCCCAAGAAGTTCAGGACACCGTTGCCCACTACGGGGAACTTGTTGGTGTTGCTTTCCAACTTGCTGATGACGTCATTGACGTCATGTCAGACGGCAATGTCACAGGCAAAACCCCTGGCACAGATCTGCGCGAGCAAGTTCCAACAATGCCCGTGCTACTACTGCGCAAGCTGGTCGCTTCAGACCGTGCCACGGCATCGGACCGTGAACTATTAGCCATGATTGATTCCGACCTCAGCTCAGATGAAGCGCTGTCAGCAACGGTGGCGCGCCTGCGCGAACACCAGGTCATTGAGGACACCCGTCAACGCGCCACCCACTACGCCTCACAAGCCGTGGCCGTTCTTGCGGCATTACCGCAAGGCACTGTCCGCAAAGCACTAGAGGATTTTGCCCAAGCACTTGTTGACCGGACTGCGTGAGTATCGTTGTCCACGAAGGAACCCTGGTCCTGCACAACGCCTATTCCAGTGGTTAGTATCAAGGGATACGCGCACCTCGCGCATGTCCATGTCTGCCAAGGAGGGCAGGCGGCCAACATGCTCGTCGCTCCGGCGGCGGACACGAGTGAAGTAAAGGCTTTGTGACGTGTTCTTCTATTCGCCCGGTGACCACATTGCATTGGTTGTCGACCACTTTGCTGTCTTGCTTCCCAAGGACACAAAGGCCACCGTTGTCACAACGATTTGGGAACGTTGCTCGTCCACGAGCCAACGTGGATTGTTGGGGGTTCTGCAAGCAGTGACCTCAGCTTTGGACCAAACTCTGGAGAACTTGCCAGACTTTGTCATCGTTGAGCAACGTCAACATGGACACACAAGCGATGTCCGTATCGCGGTGAGCGGTGAAGCGATTGCCCGCATTAAAGTCACCAACGAACCCAAGATCCAAGAAGTCAGCGGCCGTCACATCGCGATGTGGTTGGAACAGAGTTACTCCGCAGTGGAGTACTTGGAGTTAGGGAACCACAGCGGTTCCCAGTCGTTGCCCTTGGTGTCGGGTGTGGTGCGGTGTTCCGGCCTCATGTGGGAGGCCGCCGAGGTGACTGTGTCATCTCCCGAGTCCCACCCGTTGACTGTGGTGTCACCACCCAGCGCCCCATTACACACTATCGATGAAGATTTAGGGCGCACCCTCATAGAAATTCCAGAGGAATGGCTTTCAGATCATGAGGTAGATGACTCTCGCGCCGACTACGCCATGGACCAAAGTCTCTCGGTAGAGGAAGCGCAGGAGCTCGCTCCAGTTGCGTCCCAGAACCACGAACGAGCTAACGATGATGCCGTGGCACCACTGATGAATAATGTGTCAGATAGTGTGGCTGCACCTGTCGGAGGGCTCCGTGAAGTAGCAAGCGGGAACGTTACGTCAATCACAGTTCCACCGCCTGCTCTCTCCACCTCGCCGGTCGGAACTCGCAACCGCGGAACAGGCTACGCGCCGCCTATTGTCGGTGTTGGCGTGGTGCGTTTCTCTCATGGGGAGGTCGTGGAATTAGGTAGCCCCATCGTCATTGGACGCAAGCCCACAACTGAAGGTTCTGGGGCGCCGATGACAGCGCGGCTCATGTCTGTGCCCAGTCCGTCGAAAGATATATCAAGGAACCATCTGATGATCCGAGTAGAGGCCGGCCACGTGTTGGTTGAAGACCTCGATTCGGTCAATGGCACGGTGCTTCGGCGCCGTGGCGAGTCCGAGCGAACATTACCTGCACGTGAGCCTGTGTTAGTGCTCAATGATGATGTAGTCGACTTGGGGGATGGAGTGAGCCTTGAGTTTGTTGGTTTGAGATGATACTTGCTCCTGATGCTTGGTCAGGCGCATACTCATAACCGACGACGGCGGGAGATGGGGAGATTTCCTGCAAGAAGTATTGTCATAGCTAGTGAGCGTGTTTCGCTGGCTGAAATTCGATACAGTCAACCTCTGTATTACTGTGCGCTACGTTAAGTTTTGGGAGTCTTCAGCATGTCAGCACCGCAGCTGTCACTCGAGTATTGCGGCGAGTGGTTCCAGCCGGATCCGGCAGATACCTTCGACATTGGTCGTGAAGGGGACCTGACGATCGACGACAATCCGTATCTGCATCGGCGATTTCTGAAGATTTCGTACCAGGACGGTATTTGGTGGCTCGCAAACGTCGGGTCGTTGCTGTCCGCGACCGTGTGCGACACCTCAGGTGGCGTACAGTCGTGGCTGTCACCGGGTAACCGAATCCCCATTGTGTTTCACTCAACCACCATTGTCTTTACCGCTGGACCCACCACGTATGAGTTACTTGCTCAACTTGAAGGTCAGCGTTACCAAGCTGAGCACGTCCCAGCGCCTGAGTCTGGTGACCAGACCATTGGGATGATTAACTTCACGCTCAGCCAGAAGCAACTCATTGTTGCTCTGTGCGAACCGATGTTGCGCCGTGAAGGAACAGGATTCACCGAGATCCCGTCAACAGCCGATGCTGCTAAGCGTTTGGGCTGGGCAATCACCCGCTTCAACCGCAAGCTGGACAACGTGTGCGACAAGCTAGACCGCATGGGTGTTAAAGGCCTGCGTGGGGGACCTAAGCAACTCGCCACAAACCGCCGTGCTCGCCTTGTGGAGTACGCAGTGACCACCAGGCTGGTCACGGCAGAAGACCTACCGCTTCTCGATATCAAGGATGACGAGGCGTAAAAGTTCACGTCTAAGCCAGCAGGACATCCCGCTGGCACGTACATGGGGCACCGTCTAGCGTGAGCGCTGGGCGGTGCCCCATGCGGCACAATGGGTATATGTCACGTGCAACATTCCCATCTCCTGCCTTTCCCGCCTATCCAGCTTTGAGCATGAACAAGCCAGAAGGCTGGGTTGAACTTGCTGCCGTGGGGTTACCCCTTGCGATCGCAGCGGACGTTCCGGCAAAGCAGTTCCGGCCCAATGTGTTGGTGACCATGACTCGCCACGGTGTTGATCATTCGATGGAGGCCGCTGAGCGTGATCTGGCGTCTCGGCTGAAACGCCTCACGCGATTTCGCGAAGAATCCCGTGTCCAGGATGAAGCTTTTGGTGGCCAGCGACTCACCATCACCGGGCGCTTTTCGTCGGGACGTGGTGAAATCATCCACCAAGTTGTGACTGTTGTGGTGATAAACCGTGGATATGTCTACGACGTGGTCGAGATCACGGGTACATGTTCGGCTCAGTCGGGTGAGAATATAAGAAACGATGTTGTTGACATAATGAAAAGTCTCGACATCGCGTGCGAATGACAGGGCTTCACGGGGTGTTACAACCTCCCAAGCCGTGAACCGGTGATTCCATCTCCCGGTCTTTCTTGTCACTGTAGTGCACAGAGAACAACAGATCCGCGGCCACTGACAGGTTCAGTTGCCGCCAAGCAACGGAAGGCGCTCAACTCCGTGACCATTGACCGTCAATTGCGAGTGGCTGTCGTCGGGGCAGGCCCCGCAGGCATTTACGCATCAGACATCCTGTCGAAGACCGATCTGGACGTGTCCATCGATCTCTTCGATCGGCTCCCAGCGCCTTTCGGGCTTGTCCGTTACGGTGTCGCTCCAGACCACCCACGCATCAAACAAATCATCACGGCCTTGCATAAGGTGCTTGACCGGGGGGACATTCGTCTCCTGTCGAATGTTGAGTTCGGGGTTGATGTCACCCTTGATGAACTCCGCGAGTTCTATGACGCCGTGATCTTCTCCACTGGCGCAATCAAAGACGCAGCGTTGTCGATCCCCGGGATCGACCTTCAGGGCTCTTATGGCGCAGCTGACTTTGTGTCCTGGTATGACGGGCACCCAGATGTCCCAGACACCTGGCCGTTAGAGGCGCAGTCTGTCGCTGTGCTGGGCGCCGGGAACGTTGCCCTCGACGTGGCTCGCATTCTTGCTAAGCACCCCAAGGACCTGCTGAGCACAGAGATCCCTGACAACGTGTACCAGGGACTGACTGCAAGCCCGGTGAAAGACGTTCACGTTTTCGCGCGCCGTGGCCCTGCGCAGGCAAAGTTCTCTCCTCTTGAGTTGCGTGAACTGGGGCACATCCCCGATGTTGACGTCATTGTTTACCCAGAGGACTTCGACTTTGACGAGGGCTCCATTCAAGCCATCAACTCGTCTAACCAAACAAAGCAAGTTGTCAAGACGCTGACCGACTGGACGCTCAAAGACCCAGCGTCATTCACCGCGTCACGCCGTTTGCACCTGCACTTCCTGCATGCACCACACGAGTTAGTCGACATCGATGGCGATGGTGCAGTAGACGTTTTGCGTACCGAACGCACCAAACTGAACGGTGACGGCACAGTATCCGGCACAGGTGAACAGCACGATTGGCCAGTGCAGGCTGTGTACCGTGCCATTGGGTACTTTGGCTCTGAGCTCAAAGACGTTCCTTATGACGCTACTCGTGGCGTTATCACCAATGCTGAGGGGCGAGTGCTCGACACTACCGGTGAGCACGTGAACGGTTTGTACTGCACCGGGTGGATTAAGCGTGGGCCAGTTGGCTTGATTGGTCACACAAAGTCTGATGCTTCAGAAACCATCCGTCACCTTGTTGAGGACGCATCAGATCTTTCTGAGTTCGCCACCGCGTCGCGACCAGAACCAACCGCTATTTCGGAATTCCTTGCCGAGCGTGGAGTTGACGTCATTGAGTGGTCGGGCTGGAAACTTCTCGATGCTTGGGAGCAGTCCCTTGGTGAGCAGAACGGCCGTGAGCGCGTGAAGGTTGTGCCACGTGCCGAACAAATCGCGATCTCGTTGGGCCGCCAGGCTGCCCATGTCTAACACGCGGCAGATTATCCTTTCTGCCTTTGTGTAAACAACCCCTCGACCACGCTTGTGGTCGAGGGGTTGTTCGCTGTGGGCGAGGAATCGCCCGATGAGGGAACCTCTGGCGCGATGAAGGCGTTGACGTGAGTGACACATCAGGTTGTGTTACAGGTAGAGCAGGGCTGTTGGCGATGACCAACAAGGGCGAGAGGATGGGGCCATGGGGCACCGACACTTTAATGGCGTGAAAACTGCAGCGCTTTTTGGTGTGATGTGGGCGCTGTTACTTGGCTTGTGGTACCTCGTGGGCAATGGTTCTCCTGGGCTGCTGGTGCTCTTCAGTGGTTTTGGGCTAGCCATGACGTTCTACACGTACTGGAACTCAGACAAGCTGGCTATTAAATCCATGCATGCCCGCCCGGTCTCCGAGTTTGAGCAACCAGAGATGTATCGGATTGTGCGTGAACTCTCTACGGCAGCACGTCAACCGATGCCTCGCCTCTATGTTTCTCCAACGATGAGCCCCAATGCGTTTGCCACTGGCCGTAATCCCCGCAATGCAGCGGTATGTTGCACCGAGGGAATTTTGCAGCTCCTGGATGAACGTGAGCTGCGCGGTGTGCTTGGCCATGAGTTGATGCACGTATATAACCGGGACATCCTCACGTCATCTGTTGCTGCAGCGATCGCTGGTGTTATCTCATCAGTTGCGAACCTCCTGTTCTTCTTTGGTGGTTCCGACCGGGATCGCAACCCATTGGTGCTTATCGCCACGATGGTGTTCGCGCCCCTCGCGGCGTCAGTGATTCAACTCGCTATTTCACGAACCCGCGAATACGACGCTGATGAAGACGGAGCAAAACTGACCGGTGACCCGTTGGCTTTAGCCTCGGCGCTTCGCAAACTCCAATCGGGAACAGTGCGAGCACCATTGCCACAAACCCAAGACCTCGCAGATGTCTCACACTTGATGATCGCCAACCCTTTCAAAGGTGGGGGTATTGGGGCGTTGTTTGCCACTCACCCTCCGATGGATCAACGCATCGCACGCTTGGAAAACATGGCTCGTGGCATGAACGGTGGATCGCCCCACACAGGGCGGTACTGACCGTACAGTCCTCAAGCGTGTCACTCGTCTTGATGGACGCATAAACCGCGCCGCCCACGCACTAAAGTGTGAGGGTGCGCTGGTCAGATACCCCCCGAGTCGAGCAAACCCTTCTTGTCGTGTTTTTGCTGTGTCTTACTGCTGCCGCTGGAATCACGCCGTGGAATGCTGAGACACCACTGACTGCATCTGAACTGGGATGGAGTGGCATGCTCGCGAATGTCGTGAGCGCGATCATTTTTACACTCTGGTGCTTTTTGGTTGTGCTGATCTGGTGCCAACCAGTCACTGCCCTCATTGTTGGTACGCCTATGATGTTGCTGAGCATTCTCGATATCTTCCATCCTGACTTACAACACCCTCTGTCCATTGTTCTTAGCCTAGGAATGGCGCTGTCATGGGTGGGTGCTCTTGTCGTCCTGGTCAAGCGGCACAGCACCATGAAGCGGGTTGTGTCGCGTGCTGTTTCTCATGGAGCGCCATTACAAGACGATCTGGCACACTACGTCTTGGGTCAGATTGACATGGTCACGGTGGGGCGCCGCAGCATTGTCACCGTTGCAGTAGTACTCCTCGCAGGTGTCGTGGCGTCAGGTATGTATATGTCTCATGTCATCGAACAACGCAATCAGGCTCAATGGAAGCTAGCTTCCATCACCGCTGTCGGAGAAAGTACCGTGACAGTGGCCCAAGACAACGGTGGAACATGCACTGTGTCAGTGGTGGAGAGCCACACGGTGGGGGATTGGGTGCCAACTCTGATATCCGAGTCATGGTGCGAGATCACAACCCAAGGGGAGTACCACGACCCCACTTTCGCAGTGGCGATTCTTTGTGCAGTGTTCCTTTTTGGTCTCCTCGGCTTTCGATCCTGGTATGTGACTCCTCGAAGGGTGCACCGTATCGTCACACAAGGGGTGGCCACCCAGTGTGTGGGGGCTGTCGATGGTCGCCGTTTCCCGCTACCAGGAGTGCGTTGGGGGCGTATGCCACTGATGACCATCTCAGTGCCGTGGAATCACGCTGAAGTCACCGCGCCACGGAGCCCTTACTTGATGCCAGGGGGCCTTGATGGTGGGCATCACGCTGTGATTCAGGCTGTGGCGCTCACCAAAGCCTGTGGGTGGTCCCACGGCTTGCGGATCTTCCTGAACGAGTTGGCGGCAGATGCCAAACCGTCCGCAGCTACACCACACAAAGAGACCGCAAGTATATTTCTGATGGATCCCAAAAATCCTCGCCGTGGAGTGCTGTTGTATCGCACCGGTGAGATTTTCTGGGTGAATCTGGTGTTGGCGCAACAGCGATAGTTCGGCGGTGGGTCACAAACATGCTCACCCACCTGCCTACGTGCTATCCCCGAGTAGGTAAGTTGTAGAGGTCCGCAAGGAACCGGGCGACACCATCGTCATCGTTGCTGGTGGTGTGGGCATCGGCATGCGCCTGTGCGTCCTGGTGTGCATTTGCCACTGCCACACCAAGACCAGCCCACCGCAGCATCGGGATGTCGTTGGGCATGTCACCAAAGGCCACAACCTCGTGCGCGCTAACACCGTGACTAGTGGCCCAGCGCTCAAGTGCGGCGGCTTTTGTCACACCTGGTGCCGTCATTTCGGCCAAGCCGTGTGCCCCTGAATAGGCGAGGAGGGCACGGTCGGCAACAACTTCTGAGACATGGGTGAAGAACTCATCGTCTTCCATGCCTGGGGAGCGTGCCAAGAGTTTGCCAGTAGGTTCGTCTCTCATCGTCTCAACGGAGGCAATGAGTATGCCGTGTTCCAGTGCTGAGGGCACCGCAAAATCTGCCTCTCGAACAGCACCACTGACACGCTCTGCGGCGAACGTGACTGCGGGCAGCCGCTTACGCAGGTCCCGAACGATGCCCGCCACAGCATCGTAAGTAAAGCCCCGCACTTGCGTGGCTTGTTGGGCACCAAAATCCCACACGCAGGCACCATTAAGGCAGATCGCGCGCCCGTGAGCAGGGGCAATGTGGGCGAGAGGAGTCATCCACCGCGGAGGGCGGGCAGTGACAAAAACCACCTGGACGCCACGCCGCTCAAGGTCCTGCAACACGTTCCTTGTGAAATCAGAAACGGTGAGGTCACGACGAAGCAGTGTGCCGTCCAGGTCGGTGGCAACGATGCGGGGCAGAGCCATCAGCGCGGCATATCAGCGGTAGTTGGTGAACTGCACCGCGAAGTCGAGGTCAGATTCCCGCAGTAGTTGCTGAATGGCTTGGAGGTCATCGCGTGACTTTGAGGTTGCGCGAACTTCCTCACCGGTGATTTGGGTTTTCACTCCCTTTGGGCCTTCTTCACGGATAATTTTGGTGACCTTTTTCGCGCGGTCCCCGGCCAACCCTTCCTTCAAGACCCCCTCGAGGCGGTATTCCTTGCCAGAGGCCTGAGGTTCACGGTCATCGGTGTCGAATGCTTTGAGTGAAACGTTGCGCTTGATGAGTTTTGTTTGGAAAACATCAAGGACAGCGAGTACTCGCTCAGAGGAGTTTGCGGTCAGGACAATCTTTTCTGTCCCAGACCACTCAATGGAGGCTCCCGTGTTTTTGAAGTCGTAGCGCTGCGAGATTTCTTTCGCAGCCTGGTTGAGCGCGTTGTCCACCTCTTGGCGGTCAACCCGCGACACGATGTCCATTGATGAGTCAGCCATGAAAACTCCATCGGTTAGCAGGCGGTGAGCCTGAGCGGTCTTGTGGGGGAGAGTCTATGCGAGGTCCACTGTATCGGTCACGCGGGGTTGGCGCAGTCGGCTACTGCGTGCTTGGCGCACCGCATCGATCGTGAAGAACGTCAGCGCCACCCACACCAGCGCAAAACCGACCCAACGTGCTGTGGGCATCGGCTCATGAAAAACCAGATAGCCGATGATGAACTGCAGCGTTGGCGCTAAATATTGCAAGATGCCCACGGTTGCCAGCGGTAAGCGTCTCGCTGCGGTGCCGAACAGGATGAGCGGGAGCCCAGTGACGATGCCTGAGGCAAGTATCAGCCCCAGGTGGGTTGGTCCGTGAGCGGCAATACTCAGTCCGCTGGTTGTGCCAATGAGTACGAGCAGTGTCACTGCAACAGGAGTGGAAATGATCGTTTCTGCAGCCAAACTCGTGATGGAGTCAATGTGCCGACCAACTTTCGCTTTCACGAGTGAGTACAGCCCAAAGGAACAAGCAAGCACCACTGCGATCCACGGGAACCTGCCCAACCCGGCGGTCATGACAAGTACTGCGGTTGCGCCAATACCTAAGGCCACCCATTGCAGTGGACGGATTCGTTCCCGCAACACGATGACGGCAAGCAAAACGGTGACGAGGGGATTGATGTAGTACCCCAACGATGTGTCGAGGATGTGCTTGGTTGATACCCCGTACACGTAGACCAGCCAGTTGATCACAATGAGCAGTGATGCGGCTGTCAGGCTGAGCCAGGCGGGGCGCGCCGCCCGCCACCCAGTGCGCAGGGTGCCTGTTATTGCGAGGAGTGCGAGGCAAAATATTGTTGTGAACACGATGCGCCACGCAATGATTTCCCATGGTGAGGCTGCGTCAATGGCGGCAAAGTAAAAGGGTAAGAAACCCCAGATGACATATGCCCCTATTCCAGCCGCGAGGCCTAGACGCACAGGGGAGGAGGGGGCGGTGTTCACATCGTTGATCCTAGTTCGCGTTGTGGTGTTGCGGGGTGGCAGGGTCGAGGTTGTGGAGTGTGACCACTGACTCACCGCAGGAGCGGGGTGACGATTTTTCATTTAGCCGATGATTGAGTATTGTTAATTCTGCTCGCAGGCAGCGCAACGTTAATAGCGTTGGGTTGAATGAGAGTGGATCGGCAGCTTGCCCGAGCGGCCAAAGGGAGCTGACTGTAAATCAGCCGCGTTACGCTTCGGGGGTTCGAATCCCTCAGCTGCCACATATTGACGGGGAGAGTCTTATGACTCTCCCCGTTTTTTGTTTTCCTTTCGTTCGGTGGGGTGTGTTAAAGGCCTCACAAGGGTGTGTTTATCCGTTTTAGTTGGCGTATTACGGCCATTTTCACCGAGTCGGAAATAGGGTGACCACCATCACCTGCTCTGGGATTTGGTGTTGATGCAACAGAGTGTGTAGTCTTTTTCTCGTTGCCCCCGTAGCTCAGTGGTAGAGCGCAATCTTGGTAAGATTGAGGTCACGGGTCCGATTCCCGTCGGGGGCTCTGTTGATGCTCGAAAGCACGGCGTGCCATAATGGAACGTCGTTGCTTTGGCGTCACAGGAAGATCGTCTGGTCTTCATCACGAGGCGGGATAGCTCAGTTGGTCAGAGCGCACGGCTCATAATCGTGAGGTCGCGGGTTCGAGCCCCGCTCCCGCTACAAATTCATTCCATGCACGCTACGGCGTGCTTTTTATTCGATCCGGCTGCGCCCAATACGGCGCGAGAGGTGGCACTACCGTGGCAAGCAAGAGCTCTGACGTTCGCCCGAAGATCACGCTCGCATGCGTGGACTGCAAAGAGCGCAACTACATCACCAAGAAGAACCGTCGCAACAACCCAGACCGCCTGGAAATGGCGAAGTTCTGCCCACGTTGCGGCAAGCACACTGCACACCGCGAGACTCGCTGATTCACGCGGAGGGTTAACACCTGTGTCGATCAACCACGACTATGTTGGCCGTGAGTACCCACGTACCACTGCTTACCAAGTAAGTCGCGAGAAGATCGCCGAGTTTGCCCGATCAATAGGCTCTCAGAACCCCGCCTGCCTCTCTTACGAGGCAGCGCGGGGTTTTGGCTACCCTGATGTCGTCGCGCCCACCACGTTCGCTGTGATCATTGCTCAGCGTGCTGAAGCGCAGTACATCGAAGATCCGCAAGCTCGTGTTGATTTCAGTCGAGTAGTTCACGCTGACGAACGATTCTCCTACAGCCGCCCGATTTTCGCTGGAGATAATCTGGTCACTGTGCTCCATGTTGAGCGCATTGTTGAACGCGGCGGACTAGCAATGGTGACTACACGGTGCGACATCTACGCACAAGGCAGCGATGCTGATGAGCATGTGGTTACTGTTCGGTCGACACTGGCCGTGCGTGGGGAGGAGTCATGAGCGAGATGCCACAACTTGCCGGGAGTGTTCCCGAATTTGATTCTCTAGAACTACGTGCTGTGGTTGCCCAGCGTACTTACGCTGTCGAGCGGTCAACACTAGTTCGCTACGCCGGGGCAAGTGGCGATTTCAACCCCATCCACTGGAGCGATCACATCGCAACGAACGTGGGGCTCGACAGTGTCATTGCCCACGGTATGCACACCATGGGAGCCGCGA
Organism: Jonesia quinghaiensis DSM 15701; assembly: GCF_000423205.1. Classification (GTDB taxonomy): domain Bacteria; phylum Actinomycetota; class Actinomycetes; order Actinomycetales; family Cellulomonadaceae; genus Jonesia; species Jonesia quinghaiensis. Next base: position 120,684 of record NZ_AUHN01000009.1, on the reverse strand, counting down.
CCAGTGTGGTAGAGGATTGGGTCACAGACCAGCGGGCCATCCTTGACAGCCAAACGCGTTTTGCTCGCCCCATCCCGGTGCCACATGACGGTGAAACGAGCGTTGACGTCACTGCGACAGTTGGGCTCCTTGACGCAGATAAGCGTCAGGCGCGTATTGATCTCACAGTGGTTAATGAGGGCAACAAGGTGCTTGCCAAAGCACAAGTGCTGGTGCAGTTACGTTAAGTAGCGCATCGCACTTCATCAAGACACCCACCGCGGGGCCAGCTCACTGAGGAGCTGGCCCCGCAGTGTTTCCTGCCACAAACTCAACGTCAAGAACTTCTTGACGGATGGCACCGTGCTCCAACAACGACACAACGATAGAGCCGATCATCTCGCCTTTGCCGGGTAATGGTTGGCGCACGGTAGTGAGCCGGTCACCGCCCAACCAGGGAAGATCCACACCGTCAAAACCGGTCACGGATAGCTGCCGCGGAACATCGAAACCCATCTCGCGTGCTTGCTGGAGAACACCAGCGGCGAGCAGGTCTGATTGCGCCATGATCGCTGTGGGGAGCACACCATCGGGGTATGTTGCTGGGTCAAGAAGCGCGCGCGCTGCTTGTTGCCCATCTTCTATGAGTGACGAGCGAGCTTGCCATATTGCGGTTGGGGTGACACCAGCGTCTAATACACCGCGGAGTCGAGCGCGGCTCGGTAGGTGATCCGTTGCTGGGTCTGCTTGTGCATCACCAGCAATGCGGTCAGCCGCAATACTCTGTGAGGAGACTAATCCGGGCGCATCGCCGGTATTTAACGACAGAGTCACACAGGCAATGTGCTGGTGACCAAGGGATCGTAGATGCTCAGCCATTTTCCGCATGCCCGTGCGGTCATCGAGTCCAAGGTGCGGTGCTCCGTCGATACGTTGGCCTTCTGCGATAACAACGGGGATGTTGCGTTGGCGCATAGCGCGGTAGGCAGGGTCGTTTGTGTTTCCACCCCACAGCAGGATGCCTGCGTCCATGGCAGCAGTTTGCACAAGGGGGTGGGTGCCATGTTCATTGTGTTCTTCCGAGTCGCCTGGGATAAGGAGAACGCCGAGACCATTTTCTCCCAGCGTGCGGACCAATCCATCAAGTGATGACACCAAAACTGGGTCCCGAAAACCTCGCCTGATGGCATCGCCAATCACAACCCCTACGATTCCGGTTTTCCCGGATCGCAGCTGACGTCCCAGTGCCGATGGGCCAGTGTAGCCAAGTTCTTTGGCTGCTGTGAGGACTTTTTCGCGGGTGGTGACAGCGATGGGACCAGACTCTGAGAACGCAAGGGAAGCAGTGGATATAGACACACCTGCACGGCGGGCCACTTGCGACAGGGTGGGTCTGGTGGCTGACATCGCATCGCTTTCTCTGGTTTTTGCATTGACTCGGTGGTTGAACTCGCCGACTATATACATAGTAGAAGTCGAATCGATTCGATTCTTGCAGACGCCGCACCATTGTGAAAGGGATACCACGATCGCCGCTCCACCTTCCCCTCCCTCATCAGGGGTGATTGAACCTCGAATCCAGCAGGCCCGCTGGTCCCTCATTGTGCTCTTTGCGCTGCTTGGATTGTCCTACTCCAGCTGGTTGGGGCGGTTGCCCACTGTCAAAGAGCGCCTTGCGCTATCTGAGGCAGAACTCGGGCTCGTCTTCCTCGCTGGAGCAGTGGGCTCCCTGGTGTGTGTCACCTTTGCGGGCAGCCTCGTGCAACGCTTCGGCGGACGAACACTACTAACTGTCAGCGCTTTTGGTATTTCGGTGGCTTTCCTCCTTGAAGGGTTGGGTCCAACCATCGGGTCAGTGGAACTTCTTGCGTTAGGAATCTTCCTCAACGGATGTTTTGTTGCCCTGACAAATGTTCCACAAAATGTTGAAACTGCTGCAGTGGAACGGCGCATCGGCCGCGCAATTTTGCCGCACTTCCATGCTGCCTATTCCATCGGTGCAGTTCTTGGGGCACTCATCGGTGCGGCCTGCTCTGCCGCCAACGTCCACATCATGGTGCAACTTGGCGCGACCTCAGTCATCGCACTGATCGTGCGCCTCATCCTTATTCCCCGAGTCATTGTTGACACCGAACTGACCCCACATGAACGGTGGGACAGGGCACTCAGTGCTCGCAAACGACGGGTCGAACGAGTCGAAATCAAAGCAGGCATTGTCGTTCCCACGGAACCGCGCACCCTTGCTGTTCTCCTGAGATCGCGCCGCGCATCGTTGGGTTCTGCGCTTGGAGCGTGGCGTGAACGACGCACCCTGCTCATCGGTGTAGTGATTTTTGCTGCCGCGATGTCCGAAGGGTCAGCCAACAACTGGTTAGCAATCGCCGTCGTGACTGGATTCGACAAAACAGAATCCACTGGAGCGATCATGCTCAGTGTGTTCCTGGTGTCCATGACTATCGTGCGGCTCGCCGGCACACGCCTCATCGACCGGTACGGGCGGGTTGCCGTCCTCGCCGGGTCTGGTGTGACCTCGGCAATCGGACTAGTCCTGTTTGGTGTTGCCCCATCCTTCCCACTCGCCATCGTTGGGATTGTGCTGTGGGGTGCAGGGGCGGCACTTGCTGTCCCGCTCGGTATCTCTGCTGCCTCAGATGACCCACTGAAAGCTGCGGCCAGAGTCTCTGTCGTGTCCGCTTTCGCTTCCACCGCTTCGCTGGCAGCCCCACCGGTGTTGGGTTTCGTCGCTGACGTCACCGGCACCCGGTTAGCCCTCACCCTGATCGTCGTCTTCCTCATCATCGCTGTCCTTGTGTCGCGCAACGTTGCACCGCTGCCACGTACCGCAGCCGTTCACTCATCAGGAGAATCCACCCCATGACACCTGTGCTACCTGAAGCTCGCATTCTTGCGCGGGCCAAACTTGCTGTGTACACCACCTTCTTTGTGGTGGGTTTTGTGTTTGCGTCATGGGCTTCACGGATGGTTGCTATCCGTGACACCCTGGACTTCCAACCAGAGCAAATGGGAAGGCTCCTGCTGGTGGGTGCGGTGGGGTCAATATTGGCCCTACCGGTATCGGGGTGGGTTGTGCAACGCATCGGCGGGCGCCGAACCATCATCGTGTTTTCCATCGTGATGTGTGGCGGGTATGGCCTGACCGCAACAACACTGGGAAGCGTTCCCATCATGATGACAGGTCTGTTCCTGTTTATCGGGGGCATCGGCATGGGGGTCAATGACTCCGCAATGAACTTTGAAGGGACCCGGGTCGAGGGGGCGCTCAAACGCTCCATCATGCCCCGATTCCACGGATTCTTTTCCCTTGGCACAATGGCGGGTGCGCTCGTTGGAGCGCTGGTTGCTCGCAACGGCATCACGCTGATGCTGCACGTTGGCATCGCCATCATTGTCGGATTTATCATCGTTCAACTTGGCGCCCGGTGGCTGCTCCCCGCAGGGTTTGATACCCAAGACATCGATGTGACATCCCCTGCACCAGCGGTAGGTGCACCCGCCCCCCTTGAATCCCCACAGTCTGCTCTTGCTCAACCTAGTGTGTGGGCGGCTTGGCGTGAGCCGCGCACCTGGATGATCGGGTTAGTTGTGCTCGCTGCAGCGCTGACTGAAGGCGCCGGAAACGACTGGATCGCACTAGGCGTTACCGACGGGTTCCACGTCACCGAAGAATGGGGATCACTCACCCTCTTTATCTTCTTGACCTTTATGACAGTGGCCCGTTTTGCAGGCACCACCCTCATCGACCGCCTGGGGCGCGTCACCGTGCTAAGGATGTGCGGTATTAGTGCGATTGTTGGGCTCATTCTCTTTGCCTTAGCGCCGTGGATGTGGCTCGCACTTGTCGGCGCAGCACTGTGGGGCTTAGGTGCAGCCCTAGGATTCCCCGTCGGGATGAGTGCAGCAAGTGATGATCCGCGGCAAGCAGCAGCACGCGTCGCTGTTGTCGCCACCATTGGTTACGCAGCGTTCTTTGCTGGTCCACCACTCCTTGGCGAGCTTGCCGCTCACGTAGGGTACCGAAACGCGATGCTCGCCATCATCGTGCCAGCAGTGGTCTCCGTGATTGTCGCTTTTGTCGCTCAAGCCAAACAACCACAGAACACGAATGCCACCAGCGAACGGTAGGGTAGACGGGTGACTTCACCGACGCATCCTCGCCCCACAATCCTCGACGCAGCCCGCAACGATGTGCGTTTCAGCGACCTAACAACACTGCGAGTCGGTGGCCCCATCGCCACCTACGTCGAAACCTCCACGCACGATGACCTGATTGCCGTAGTGGACTACGCAGACACCCACAACATCCCCCTCGTTGTCCTCGGTGGCGGGTCCAATATTGTTGCCGGTGATGCCCCATTCCCCGGCATCGTCGTGCGTGACATCCAACAGGGTGTGTCAGTCTCTGCACAAGATGCCTGTGGTGGCGCTTCAGTCTCCGTCCCTGCAGGTCACAACTGGGACGCATTCGTTGACGAAGCGATCACCCGCGAATGGGTTGGTGTGGAATGCCTCGCAGGTATCCCGGGCACTGTAGGAGCTGCACCAGTACAAAACATCGGCGCATACGGCCAAGATGTCTCCCAAGTCATCTCCTCCGTGCGAGTGTGGGACCGCGAAGAACGCAGGGCCAGGATGCTTGCACTCTACGAACTGCAGTTCGCCTACCGGGATTCACTACTCAAACGCAGCATGACCCAACCGCCAACTGACGGCGAACGCCGGTGGGGACCAAGCCCGCGGTACATCGTGCTAGAAGTGTCCTTCCAATTCCGGTTAGGAACCCGATCTGCCCCCGTGGCATACCGGGAACTAGCAGCACGCTTAGGCGTGCAGATGGGGGAGCGGGCAGACACCCGCCAAGTTGCTGATGCAGTCTTAGCGCTCCGCGCTGGTAAAGACATGCTGGAGGATGCCGTTGGTCGGCCACACGTAGCCGACACCCCAGGAGTTCGCGCGACACCAACCCAGCCTTCTCCTGCAGACCAACCTCACGACGCTGAACCTCGCTACAACCGGTGGAGTGCGGGATCTTTCTTCACCAACCCCATCGTTGACGCCACCCGCGCGCAAAGTCTCCCCCCAGGAGCGCCACGGTTTGACGTGCGAGGCCAAGAATCTGAGGGAACAACAGGACCATCACTGGGGAAGGTCGACCCAACACGGGTCAAAACCTCCGCCGCGTGGCTCATCGAGCACGCCGGATTGTCAAAAGGATTCACACTCGACACCAACGCCCCAGCAGGGCTATCAACCGTACACACCCTCGCCCTAACAAACCGTGGCGGAGCCCAAGCCGCTGACATCGTGGCCCTCGCAGAACACGTTGTGACCACAGTTCGTGAAAAGTTTGGCATCACACTGCACCCAGAACCTGTTGCCATCAACATCAGCAGCGCGGCGTTTCAACACCCCAGTGAATAACCATCACAAACGCCACACCAACAGCCTTGTGGTAGTGATCACACAACTTTTCCGCTGATTGTCTGTCACCTTAGCGTCGCCTCCGCGTCACTTCAGTAAGCAACAATGAGCAGATGAGCGCACCTCCCCACGCAACCGCCACACCCACACCAGTACAACGGCGCACAATAGCCGCCTGGTCTGCATGGGACTGGGGTTCAGCCGCATGGAACGCCGTGATCACCACGTTCGTGTTCACCACCTGGCTCACCTCATCAGCTTTCGCCCCCACTGACATTGCTGAACAAGCAGCAAACACCAGCGACCCAGGGCATGCCACAGCCAAACTCGAGGTCGCCGGCATCATCGCGACACACACCACCTGGCTGAGCTGGGGAACAGCGCTCGCAGGATTGGCTATTGCGCTTATCGCACCTGTCCTGGGTGCGCGGGCAGATGCTGGGGGGCGCCGGAAACTGTGGCTGGGGATTAACACCACCGCAGTGGTTATCTTGTCGATGCTGTTGTTTTTTGTGACTCCAGATCAAGAAAATCTTTCCGGCAACGTGGTCCTAGGTATTGTGATTTTGGCCGCTGGGAACATCTTCTTTGAGCTAGCTTCCGTGAACTACAACGCGATGCTGAACCAGATTTCCACGCCAACAAACCGCGGCCGTATTTCAGGCATCGGGTGGGGAGCAGGGTACCTCGGGGGCATTGTGCTCTTGGTGATCGTGTACTTTGGCTTGGTCGAACCAGAAGTCGGTGTCTTTGGTATCACCGGTGAAAACGGACTAGATATCCGGGTGGCAGTGTTGTTCTCAGCGCTGTGGTTCGCAGCATTCGCGATTCCCGTGTTCCGTGCCGTTCCAGAACAACCCAGCGTCGCAACTGTGCCACCCACAATCATGGCGTCCTACCGCAAAGTGGGCGCTGACATCGCCCGCTTGTGGCGCACCGACCGCACAACCCTGCGCTTCTTGTTTTCGGCAGCGATCTACCGCGATGGCCTAGCCGGGGTTTTCCTCTATGGGGGCATCCTCGCTAGTGGAACCTTCGGTTTCACCAGCGGTGAAGTTATCCTCTTCGCCATTGGTGCGAACGTGGTCTCAGGGATCGCCACCATTGTGTTCGGGTTCCTTGAGGACCGGGTTGGTGCGCGCTTAGTGATTATTGGTTCCCTGCTCGGCATGATCGTGTCCGGACTAGTGGTGTTCCTCGGGCACAACGGTGGGCCCACAATCTTCTGGATCTTCGGTTTGATGCTGTGCATTTTTGTTGGCCCAGTGCAATCAGCGAGCAGGTCCACTGTTTCTCGGCTTGCAACGCCCACCACTGAGGGGGAACTCTTTGGTCTTTACGCCATGACTGGTCGTGTTGTGTCCTTCCTTGCGCCCTTGAGTTTCGGGGTCATGGTGGCGATTTTTGATGAACAACGCTTCGGCATATTGGGCCTTATTGCGATTTTGGCCGTCGGGCTTGTGCTTGTGTGGCCGCTCAACCTTATGGGGCGCGATCGCTCTACAGCCCACCGTGCCCCCATAGAACGTCACATCACTGACTGATGACCAATGACCTGTGTGCATCAAAGAGTGTGCCACCAGTAGGCTGACACTATGTGGCAGAACGACATTCTTGGCAGCCCCTGGCGTGCACTCACCACCACGCTTCCACCGATTCGTGGGGCGCAAGTAACTGCAACTCTGGTCAGCACTGAACATACCCTTCATCGACCACCAGGGCGCACCACCGCCGTGCTCTACCTCCACGGATACAACGACTACTTCTTCCAACGTCATGTTGGTGAATTCGTTGAATCGCAAGGCCTTGGGTTTTTTGCCCTAGACCTCCACGGCTATGGCCGGTCAACTACTGATGAAACCACCCGAAACGACTGCCATGACCTGCGCGAATACGGCCACGACCTAGCCTGGGCAACCGCACAAATCAACGCTGCAGGCTACGACAAACTCCTCATCATGGGGCACTCCACGGGCGGGCTTATCGCCACGTTGTGGGCGCACTCCGCCACCGGGCGGCGCACCGTGGATGGCCTGATCCTCAACTCACCGTGGTTCGATCTCAACCGCCCATGGTTCGACCGGGTGATCGCCACAGCGATGCTGGACGCCGTAGGCCATCGAGTCACCGACTACATCATCACTAATGACCCGTCGCCGTACACGGACACGCTGCACACCTCCACGGGAGGAACCTGGGAGTTTGATTTGCTCCTCAAACGTGCTGAGCGCACACCAGTGCGCGCCGGATGGCTCCGTGCCATTCGTGCCGGGCACGCCAGGCTTTCCCAAGGGCTTGGGTTAAACATCCCCGTTCTCATTGCCACCAGTGCCCGAAGCGCCCACTGGAACTCCTCGCCCCAAGAGTTAAAGTCCAGTGACATTGTGCTTGATGTCAACCAAATCCACGCACGCGCAGACAAAGTTGGGTACAAAGTCACTACTGTGCGCATCGACGGTGGAGTTCATGACCTCTCTTTAAGCGCACCTGGCCCACAACAGGCTTACTTTGATGCGATCTCCCACTGGCTGGGAGACAATGGTTACACCGAACCAGGTGCGATCAACCAAGGAGCACAATCCCATGATCCAACTCGACCTGACGTCTGACGTACCACCGTTCACACAGATCAAACGCCAGATCGTTGACCACATTGCGCGTGGTCAACTGCCTGTTGGAGACAAGCTGCCCCCTATCCGTGTCTTGGCACAGGAACTGGGTGTTGCAGTGAACACGGTGGCGCGTAGTTACCGGGAACTTGAAGATGAAGGCTACGTCATCACCCAGGGGCGAGCCGGAACACGGGTGAGTGCCCGTGCAGTGTCCAAAGAACTTGCGTTAGCCCAGCACGCTCGCGCATATGTGGCGATTGCTCGCGAGGCCGGAGCCACAGACGACGAAGCATTAGATGTGGTGCGCACGTACCTCAAAGAGATCACTCAGTAACCGCCTAGCCTGTACTTTTGTGGGTGATCACGGCACAACCCGTAGAGTTGAACCGTGATCATCGCAACCCACAACGGCAAGTTCCATGCAGACGACGTCTTCGGCGTGGCTCTCCTCACGGAGATTCACCCTGATGCGACTATCGTGCGCACCCGAGACCCTCAACGCCTCGCCGAGGCTGACATCGTGCTTGATGTCGGTGGTGAGTACAACACCGAAACACGGCGCTACGACCACCACCAAAAATCATCTGGTGCCCGGCCAAACGGCATCCTGTACTCAGCTTTTGGTTTGCTGTGGCAGGACTACGGCCGCCAATGGTGTAACAACGACGACGTGTGGTTAAAAATTGACACCCGACTAGTCACTGCCATTGACGCTGTCGACAACGGGCAAGACCTCTACTCCCTGACAGACTTTGGTATTCGCCCCTTTGACCTTTCCGAATACCTCGGTTTATTCAACCCCATTGGCGATGATGAAGACTTTGATAGCCAGTTCACCGTTGCGGTCGAGTTGGCGCGAACCATTCTTCACCGGCTCAAAGCAAAATACGTGGCAGTTCTCGATGCTGAACGCTACTTCCAGCAAGCCTATGCGGCGAGCCCAGACCGCCGTTATGTCATCTTGGAGCGGTACATCCCACACGGTGGGATCTCCTCCAAGCAACCAGAGCTGTTGTACACGGTTTACCCAGGAGCGACGGGGAACTGGACCATTCAAGCGGTGCGCCCAGACAACGCCCAGTTCTCCAACCGCAAAGACCTCCCCGCTGCATGGCGCGGTCTCAATGGCAGCGAACTAGCTGAGGTCACAGGTGTGGCCGATGCTGTGTTCTGCCACAAAGCCGGTTTCATTTGCGCAGCTCAGACGCGTGACGGAGCACAAGAACTACTCCGCCAAGCGCTCGAGGCCTAAAACGCTTGTGACCGTGCCGGGGCAGGTTCGGTCAGGAGTCGGAAGGCTCTGGTGGGCTCATCAACCACTCATCGATGTCCACTAGCGCCGCATCGATAACACTGCGTGGCGCGCGGCTTGCTAACAGCGAATCGCGCGCCAGTTGTGCAAGTTCAGGGTCTGTGAAGCCGTGAACATTTCTGGCAGCTTCATACTGAGCAACCAACCGCGACTTAAACAACAGCGGGTCATCCGCACCAAGCGCAACACGCACCCCAGCATCTACCAGCGTCCGTAATGGGACGTGGGCGTCATCCTGATACACGCCCAAACTGACGTTGGAGGCCGGGTTGACTTCACAGGCAATACCAGCGGAAGCAACACGATCCAAAACCCGCTGGTCCTCAACAATGCGTACCCCGTGCCCGAGGCGATCGGGGTGAAGCTGATCAAGGACCACCTCCACATGGTCCGCACCTAACAGCTCACCGCCGTGGGGGAGTGATGCTAAACCGGCGTCTCTGGCCATTCGGAACGCGTAGGCAAACTCGCTGGTGCGTCCGCGCCGTTCGTCATTAGACAGGCCAAATCCCATCACGTCGCCATCGGCGTCACCTGCATATTTCACGGCGAGCCGGGCAAGGGTGCGGGCTTCTAGTTGGTGTCGCATCCGTGAGGATGCCACCACAATGCCAACAGAAACACCCATTGCTCGCCCTGCGGTGCGGGCTTCATCCATCACAATCTCTAGTGCTGGTGTGATGCCTCCAACAAAGGGGGCATACGAGGTGGGGTCAACTTGGAGTTCTAGCCGGCGTGAACCTTCCGCAGCATCATCGGCAATAACTTCGCTGACAACTCGGCGCATATCCGCTTCACTGCGCACACATGCTCGTGCCGCGTCGTATAGCCGCTGGAACCGAAACCACCCGCGAGAGGTGGCAGGTAGACGAAGCGGAGCATCTGTGGTGACCCCCTCGGGTAAGCGTATGCCGTGCTGACGGGCGAGGTCAGCGACAGTCGAGGGGCGCATCGAGCCGGTGAAATGGACGTGCAGGTGGGCTTTGGGGAGCAAGCGGAGATCGCGCATGACCAGAGTCTGCCACAGTGATTGCGATCACGAGTAGCCAGCACAATCTTCGGGACCTCCGGCCCAAGGAAAAGACGCGTGTTCAGGAAAGACTAAAGAACATACATCTCATTTATTCGTGGAGGGGGAATCATGAAGGTACTCGTCACCGCAGCATCGCGGCACAGTTCAACCCGTGAGATTGCTGCCGAGATCGCCGCGACAATCCGTGCTCAGGGGATCGAATGTGATCACCGTGAGCCAGCAGAAGTTAAAGACCTGTTGGGATACGACGCGGTTGTCCTTGGCTCAGCAATCTACGTTGGTCAATGGTTGGGCGACGCAAAAGACTTCGCAGACCGGCTTGCGCCACAACTGCGGGAACGCAAGGTGTGGCTCTTCTCGTCAGGGCTTGCTAACCAACCCAGCAAAGAAGCGAACAATACCCCTGCTTTGGCGGCGCGGGTTCAGCAAGTAGGTGCAGAGGGGCACAAGCACTTCCCCGGCAAACTCGATGTTCTGCAACTCAGTCTGGCAGAGCGGGCTGCCATCATGGCAGCGCGCGGCAAATACGGCGACTCACGTGACATGAGCGTTGTGCGCGGCTGGGCGATGGCAATCGCTAGTGAAGTAAGCAGTGTCAACGCTTCCTAGGGGTGGGATGCCGTTCAATCACTGAAGAATGTGTGATGTTGACCGCCACTCTCACCCTCAGTTAACACTTTCGTCGGAGATTCGCGTAGTATGTTGAAGGCGATAACGACTGGTGAGGCCATGTGTCATACATGGTGTTCACGCTCTTGTTTGAGAGTTGACGGTTGATATCCACAGGGTAGTGGCGCAATTGGTAGCGCAGCGGTCTCCAAAACCGCAGGTTGCAGGTTCGAGTCCTGTCTGCCCTGCAGTGAAAACCACCCATACAATGTGTATGGGTGGTTTTCTTTACCCCGGAAAGCACCATAAGATTATGGACCAGCGCAGCGTGCTTGTAGACTATGCGCTGACGCGTGGCCACAAGGTCACAGGGCAGTGGCGCAATTGGTAGCGCAGCGGTCTCCAAAACCGCAGGTTGCAGGTTCGAGTCCTGTCTGCCCTGCGCTTCGGTCGTTGTGATGCGCTTGTGCACCGCTAAGACTTGGTACAACGTTGGGATAAAAAGTAGTGAGCGATTCAGCTTCGGACGCAGTCAACGGCGACGTCACACGTGCCCAGAGTGGGTCGTCCTCCTCATCTCGTGGCGGCAAAAAAGAAAAGCGCCCAAACATCTTCAAGCGCACTGGCCGGTTCATCCGCCAGATCGTGACCGAACTCAAGAAGGTCGTCACGCCAACTCGTAAAGAGTTTGGGCGCTATGTCGTGACGGTTATCGTGTTTGTGATTGTGGTCATGGCGTTTGTTCTTGTTGCGGACTGGATCATCAAGATGGGTGCCGACGCGCTCTTTGGTTAAACATCACACTGCTGCAGGACGCCACTCGTCGATTCAGTAACTCACTGCGCACAATCGACTGTGGGCTTTAATGAGTCCCGCCAGATTTGGTTCTGATCACATTTGTCATCAGAGTTAGCCAGAAGCCAGTAAATAATGGAACAATAGTGAGTTGCAGGTTTTCTGCATGCCTCCACAACATCTGGAGCGCTCACAAGCAGATTTAAGAAAGCAGGTTGGCACGTGTCTCAGGAGTCGTACGAATCGACAGAAGAGAACGTAGACGCTCTCATCGACACCACCGACGAGGGCGACGTTACTGTGTCCGAGGACTCCACCGCAGACGCGACCGACGTGACGGCTGACAATGCCGAGACTGAGGCCGACGAGCACGCTGGTGAGCCAGCACAGGAACTCGACCAGAGTGACGCTCCATCCGACGAGGATTCAGTGTCCAGTGAGGCTGCTGAGTCAGAGGAATCTGACGAGGACGGCGAAGCAGGCGAAGAGGACCCACTCGAAGTATTCCGCAAAGAGTTGGATTCCCTTCCTGGTTACTGGTACGTCGTTCACTCTTACGCAGGGTACGAAAACCGTGTGAAGACGAACCTCGGCACCCGCATCCAAAGTCTCAATATGGAAGACTTCATCTTCCAAATTGAGGTACCGATGGAGGAAGTCGCCGAAATCAAGAACGGTCAAAAGAAGATTGTTCGTCGCGTGCGTATCCCAGGGTATGTTCTGGTTCGCATGGACCTCACCGATGAGTCATGGGGTGCAGTTCGCCACACTCCAGGCGTGACCGGCTTCGTAGGGAACACACACCAGCCAGTGCCGCTCACCAGGGATGAAGTTTTCTCCATGCTCTCGCCAATGATCGAGCAGCCAGAGCAGCCTAAAAAGAAGAGCAAGAACAAGCCTGCAGAGATTACTGTGGACTTCGAAGTTGGCGAGTCGGTCACAGTTACCGATGGGCCATTCGAAACCTTGCCAGCCACGATTTCCGAAATCAACATCGAAGCCCAAAAGCTCAAGGTGTTGGTGTCGATCTTCGGCCGGGAGACTCCGGTCGAACTGAGCTTCAACCAGGTCGCCAAGATCTGACCTTGACCTACGAACGATCGCCCGCTTGCCACAAGATGGCTGGCGGGCATCGTGCGGTCGGTCACGAGAAGCTCCGCCCTAGGCTCCGGAAAACCTGGAGCTCAGCACTGTCAATCAGAAGGACCCGAAATGCCTCCAAAGAAAAAGAAGGTCTCTGGACTCATTAAGCTCCAGATCAACGCTGGTGCAGCAACACCTGCACCTCCTATTGGCCCCGCGCTCGGTCAGCACGGTGTCAACATCATGGAATTCTGCAAGGCCTACAACGCAGCGACTGAAGCTCAGCGCGGCAATGTTATCCCTGTGGAAATCACCGTGTATGAAGACCGTTCATTCACCTTCATCACTAAGACCCCACCTGCTGCCCAGCTCATCAAAAAGGCTGCTGGCGTAGACAAGGGATCAGGTGTTCCACACACCAACAAGGTCGGCTCACTGACCATGGGTCAGGTACGCGAGATCGCTCAAACGAAGCTCGAAGACCTCAACGCCAACGACATTGACGCTGCTGCAAAGATCATTGCTGGCACCGCACGGTCCATGGGCATCACGGTTCAGGACTGATCACTTATTCATCCGGCTCATTCGTGAGCCTAGTGGCAGGATCCGCGCGGATCCAGACCACGACTGCTTAAAGGAGACAGCAGATGACAACGCGCAGCAAGGCTTACAAGAACGCGGCCGAGAAGATCGACCGTTCACGCCTCTACACCCCAATCGAAGCAGTTCGTCTCGCCAAAGAGACCGCTGCAGCTAAGTTTGACGCAACCGTTGAGGTAGCGTTCCGCCTTGGTGTGGACCCACGTAAAGCTGACCAGATGGTCCGCGGAACCGTGATCCTTCCACACGGCACCGGTAAGACCGCACGGGTCCTGGTCTTTGCAACTGGTGAGCGCGCTGAACAAGCACGCGAGGCTGGCGCTGACATCGTCGGTGGCGACGAACTCATCCAGAAGGTCGCAGACGGTTTCACCGACTTCGATTCAGCTGTGGCAACTCCAGACCTCATGGGTAAGGTTGGCCGTTTGGGTCGTGTCCTTGGCCCACGTGGTTTGATGCCAAACCCAAAGACCGGAACGGTCACCATGGATGTCGCTAAGGCAGTGAACGACATCAAGGGTGGAAAGATTGAGTTCCGCGTCGACAAGCACTCAAACCTTCACTTCATCATCGGTAAAGCTTCTTTCACCGACGTGCAGCTCGTGGAAAACTACGCCGCTGCCATCGATGAGGTACTCCGTTTGAAGCCATCGTCCTCAAAGGGCCGCTACATTTCCAAAGCGACTCTGACCACAACGATGGGCCCTGGTATTCCAGTTGACCAGTCCAAGACCTCGAAGCTTCTCGAAGAGAACTAGTCGTTTGCACTGAGCAACAAGGCAACACCCAACAGCGGGAGAGAACTGATGTTCTCTCCCGCTGTTTGCATGAGATCTGTCGCTGTGACGCATGCCCCTTTATTGGCTGTTGCATCATGCCAGGCTCTTCGCCTACAGTTGCTCTGTACCCAAGACCGCTGGTTGTCTGACGCCTGACGTTAGACCGAAGTCCTTTACCGGGGCCCGCGCAGGTAACGATCTTCTCCTACAGTCTGTAGGTTGTAGCCTCGTGCCTGTGCGCGAGGCTTTTTTATTGCCCTGATGGGATGGGAGCTGGATCCACCAGCAAGGCAAGCGGCATCGAATCGGAAGGATTGCCATGGCGAGGCCGGACAAGGCAGCCGCAGTAGGCGAGGTAGCGGAACTCTTCCGTAACTCAAACGCTGCAGTGTTGACCGAGTACCGCGGACTCACCGTCTCGCAGCTCCAAGAGCTGCGTCGGTCGCTCCGCGGCAACGCATCCTACGCCGTGGTGAAGAACACGCTCGCTGGCATTGCGGCCAAAGAAGCTGGTGTCGAGGGACTCGACGCTGACCTCAATGGTCCATCAGCCATCGCATTCGTTACTGGTGACCCAGTAATGGCTGCAAAGGGCCTGCGTGACTTCGCCAAGGCTAACCCTCAGCTCGTGATCAAAGCAGGTGTTCTTGACGGACGCCCACTCACGGCAGAGGAAATCACCAAGCTCGCAGACCTCGAGTCTCGCGAAGTACTGCTTGCCAAGACCGCTGGTGCCGTTAAGGCCGCCATCGCGAAGGCTGCTTACGTTTTCCAGGCGGCACCATCCAAGGCTGTCCGCACAATCGAGGCCCTGCGCGAGAAGCAGGCATCGACAGAGGCTGCCTGAGTTTCCGCTCAGTTCGCCCCTGTAAGACAGAACATTCTGCTTCACGCAGTAAAGATCGAAAGGATTGCCTATCATGGCTAAGCTCACCACTGAAGAGCTCATCGAAGCTTTCAAGGAACTCACCCTCATCGAGCTCTCTGAGTTCGTCAAGGTCTTCGAAGAGACCTTCGACGTCACCGCTGCTGCTCCAGCTGCTGTAGCTGTTGCTGCATCTGCTGGCGGCGAAGCTGCTGCTGCAGAAGAGAAGGACGAGTTCGAGGTTATCCTCGAAGCTGCTGGCGACAAGAAGATCCAGGTCATCAAGGAGATCCGCGCTCTCACCAGCCTGGGCCTCAAGGAAGCCAAGGACCTCGTTGACAGCGCTCCTAAGGCTGTCTTCGACGCTCCAGTTGACAAGGAAGCTGCAGAGAAGGCTAAGGCCGCTCTCGAAGGCGCTGGCGCAACCGTCACCCTTAAGTGATCAACGCCCCGCTCGCGGGGTATATGCATCGTTTCTCGATGCTCTGATCAGCTGGCAGGCGACCCGTATCCAGTTTGTGGATGCGGGTCGCTTCGTCGTCACTGATAAAACACAACTTCACTCCTTGAATGACGTGCCGCGCGTCTGTTCTGAGAGTAAGTTGCCACGTGACATGCCCGACATTTCTTGCGCCTATTTGGCGACCTCGGGTATGCTAACGGTTTGCGCTAACGTATGCCCGCCCTTGGGCTTTTTTCTCATGGGCGGCTACACAGAGAGTTCATTACTACCAGCATGATCCTGCTAAATAATGCGGGTGAACGCGATGGAGTGAACTCACTAGGCACTTAATACGGTGTCTTGAATTGTGGACTCCACAGGCTAACAGCACACGTCTGAGGGGTGACTTACGTTGGCGTAGTAGCGTGCACACGAACCGCAGGGAAGGACCCCTCTTGGCTGCCTCGCGCACCCCTTCTGCTCCGACCGCCGACGCAATTGCTCAACGCACTGTGTCACGACGTGTCTCATTTGCAAAGATCTACGAGCCTCTCGAGGTGCCAGACCTTCTAGGTCTGCAGGTCGACAGCTTTGACTGGCTCATTGGCCATGATCGCTGGCGAGCACGCGTCGAAGCTGCGAAATCAGCAGGTCGTAAAGACGTACCAGAAACTTCCGGTCTGGAAGAAGTTTTTCAAGAGATTTCACCGATTGAGGACTTCGGTCAAACGATGTCCCTCTCGTTCTCGAATTACCGATTCGAGCCACCAAAGCACACAGCTGACGAGTGCAAGGATAAGGACTTTACCTTCGCCGCACCACTCTTCGTAACTGCTGAGTTCTTCAACTACAACACTGGCGAAATTAAAAGCCAGACAGTCTTCATGGGTGACTTCCCCTTGATGACTGAGCGCGGCACCTTCATCATCAACGGCACAGAGCGTGTCGTTGTCTCTCAGTTGGTCCGCTCCCCAGGCGTGTACTTTGAGCGCACCCCGGACAAGACCAGCGACAAAGACATTTTGTCAGCGAAGATCATCCCGTCGCGCGGTGCGTGGCTGGAGTTTGAAATCGACAAGCGTGATGCTGTCGGCGTGCGTGTTGACCGTAAGCGTAAGCAATCGGTTACCGTGCTCCTCAAAGCACTGGGCATGTCGGAATCAGAGATCCGGGAATCCTTTGCTGAGTTCCCAGTAGTGCTTGATGCACTCGAAAAGGACTCCGTCCACACTGCTGATGAAGCACTTGTTGACTTGTACCGCAAGATCCGCCCAGGCGAGCCACCAACAGCTGAAGCTGGACGCAACCTCTTGGAGAACTTCTACTTCAAGTCAAAGCGTTATGACCTCGCCAAGGTTGGTCGCTACAAGGTCAACAAAAAAATCGGTGTAGACGCAGCCATCGATCAGTCAGTCCTCACCCTTGAGGACATTGTCTCGACGATTAAGTACCTTGCTGCGCTCCACGCAGACAAGACATCACTTACTGCTCAGCACGAGAGTGGCCCAGTTAACATCCGTGTTGAAACGGACGACATTGACCACTTCGGTAACCGCCGTATCCGTGCAGTTGGTGAACTGATCCAGAACCAGATCCGTACTGGTCTGTCACGTATGGAGCGTGTCGTTCGCGAGCGAATGACAACTCAAGACGTCGAAGCCATCGCGCCTCAGACACTGATCAACATTCGGCCTGTTGTTGCAGCAATTAAGGAATTCTTCGGAACATCCCAGTTGTCGCAGTTCATGGACCAGAACAACCCACTTGCAGGGTTGACTCACAAGCGTCGCTTGTCAGCCCTGGGCCCAGGTGGTCTTTCTCGTGACCGCGCAGGCATGGAAGTGCGTGACGTTCACCCATCCCACTACGGCCGTATGTGCCCCATCGAAACACCAGAAGGCCCGAACATTGGTCTGATTGGTTCGCTGGCATCATTTGGTCGCATCAACCCCTTCGGCTTCATCGAGACCCCATACCGCAGGGTTGAAGATGGTCGCGTGACCGAAGACCTCGTTTACCTGACTGCAGATGATGAAGACCGTTACGTTATCGCACAGGCAAACACCCCTCTGAACGAGGACGGTTCATTCGCTCAAGAGCGCGTGTTGGTCCGTACCAAGGGTGGCGAAACTGACGACGTCCTCGGCGTCGCAGTGGACTACATGGACGTGTCACCACGCCAGATGGTTTCGGTTGCTACGGCATTGATCCCATTCCTTGAGCACGACGACGCTAACCGTGCGCTCATGGGAGCCAACATGCAGCGTCAAGCTGTGCCGTTGGTTCGCTCAGAGGCTCCTTACGTGGGAACCGGTATGGAGTGGCGTGCGGCTGTTGACGCAGGTGACGTCATCGTTGCGACAAAACCTGGTGTCATCACCGAGGTCTCAGCTGACCTCATCGTTGTTGCCAACGATGACGGAACAACAAGTTCATACCGAGCATCGAAGTTCCGCCGTTCAAACCAGGGCACCTCGTACAACCAGCGTGTGATTGCCTTCACTGGTGAGCGCGTAGAGGTGGGATCTGTCCTTGCAGACGGTCCAGCCACTGATGGTGGAGAGCTCGCACTGGGGCGTAACTTGCTCGTGGCGTTTATGTCATGGGAAGGGCACAACTTCGAGGACGCGATCATTCTGTCGCAGCGCCTTGTCCAAGATGATGTCCTTTCTTCGATTCACATCGAAGAACACGAGATCGACGCACGCGACACCAAGCTTGGCCCAGAAGAGATCACGCGTGACATCCCGAATGTTTCGGAAGATGTCCTCGCAGATCTTGACGAGCGAGGAATTATCCGAATCGGTGCCGAGGTGTCTTCTGGTGACATTCTCGTTGGAAAGGTAACTCCTAAGGGAGAGACCGAACTTACCCCTGAAGAGCGCCTACTGCGTGCAATCTTTGGTGAGAAGGCACGCGAAGTGCGTGACACATCCCTGAAGGTTCCACACGGTGAATCGGGAACCGTCATCGCGATCCGTACCTTTAACCGTGAAGACGGCGATGAGTTGCCCGCTGGTGTCAACGAACTGGTCCGCGTCTACATCGCGCAGCGTCGTAAGATCACCGCTGGTGACAAGTTGGCTGGTCGTCACGGTAACAAGGGTGTCATCTCGACAATCCTGCCTGTTGAAGACATGCCGTTCCTCGAAGACGGAACCGCTGTTGACGTCATCCTGAACCCCATGGGTGTTCCAGGGCGTATGAACGTCGGACAGGTACTTGAGGTGCACCTCGGATGGATCGCTAACCAAGGATGGGACACCGCGCTGGCAACAGAAGGTGACTTGGCCTGGAAGGACAAGATTCCTTCTTACGCTCAAACATCTACTGCTGGTACTCCGGTTGCAACACCTGTGTTCGATGGTCTTGAAGAAGACGCACTGATCGGGCTTTTGCAGTCCACCATGCCTAACCGTGATGGTGAACGAATGGTCCGGCCAGACGGTAAAGCTCGTCTCTTTGACGGTCGCTCCGGTGAACCGTTCCCAGAGCCGATCTCCGTGGGTTACATGTACATCTTGAAACTCCACCACTTGGTGGATGACAAGATTCACGCACGGTCCACTGGTCCGTACTCCATGATCACCCAGCAGCCACTCGGTGGTAAGGCACAATTCGGTGGACAGCGATTTGGTGAGATGGAGGTGTGGGCTCTGGAAGCGTACGGTGCTGCATACACGCTTCAGGAACTGCTCACCATCAAGTCGGACGACGTCCCCGGGCGTGTCAAGGTCTATGAGGCGATCGTTAAGGGTGAGAACATCCCAGACTCCGGAATCCCCGAGTCGTTCAAGGTTCTCCTCAAAGAAATGCAGTCGCTATGCCTCAACGTTGAAGTTCTCTCATCAGATGGTGTTTCCATCGAGATGCGCGAGAACGACGACGAGGTATACCGTGCAGCCGAAGAGCTAGGCATCGACCTCTCTCGCCGGCCCAACGCTGCATCGAGCATCGACGAGATCTAAATCTCACCTCTATGGGTGGGCATCGTGGGGCGATGCCCACCCATACAAGCCACATTTCTGTAACACCTCCACCGTGCCTTCCAGAACAACCCATCTTGAAGGCAAACGAAGGAAGTAGGACACCTTGCTCGACGTCACTGAATTCGACGAGCTGCGTATCGGACTGGCAACTGCCGAGGACATCCGCACCTGGTCTTATGGCGAAGTTAAGAAGCCTGAGACCATCAACTACCGTACTCTCAAGCCTGAGAAGGACGGCCTCTTCTGCGAAAAAATCTTTGGTCCCACCCGTGACTGGGAGTGCTACTGCGGTAAGTACAAGCGAGTCCGGTTCAAGGGCATCATCTGTGAGCGTTGTGGCGTTGAGGTCACCCGCTCCAAAGTACGTCGTGAGCGAATGGGGCACATCGAGCTCGCCGCTCCTGTCACACACATCTGGTTCTTCAAGGGTGTGCCTTCACGTCTAGGGTACTTGCTGGACCTCGCACCAAAAGACCTCGAAAAGGTCATTTACTTTGCTGCGTACATGGTGACGTCCGTGGACGTCGAGGGACGCCAAGAGGACCTGCCAAACCTCCAAAACGAAATCGACGTTGAGCGCAAAGAGATCGAAGATCGCCGCGACAACGACATCAACACGCGCGCTGAAAAGCTCGAAGCAGACCTCGCACAGCTTGAAGCTGATGGTGCACGCGCCGATCAGCGTCGCAAGGTTCGCGATGCTGCTGAGCGCGAGATGGCGCAAATTCGCAAGCGTTCAGACATCGAATTGGAACGCCTGGATCTCGTCTGGGACAAGTTCAAGAGCCTCAAGGTCTCTGACCTCGAAGGCGACGAACTGATCTTCCGTGAACTTCAGGACCGTTACGGCACCTACTTCGAAGCGTCCATGGGTGCTGCGGCAATCCAGAAGCGCCTAGAGAGCTACGATCTCACCGCTGAAGCAGAAAACCTGCGCGAAATCATCCGCACAGGAAAGGGCCAGAAGAAGACCCGTGCGCTGAAGCGTCTCAAGGTCATCAACGCGTTCCTCACCACAACGAACAAGCCATCAGCAATGGTGCTTGACGTTGTTCCTGTGATCCCACCAGACCTTCGCCCCATGGTGCAGCTCGACGGTGGACGCTTTGCCACCTCTGACCTGAACGACCTTTACCGTCGTGTCATCAACCGTAACAACCGACTGAAGCGTCTGTTGGACCTCGGTGCACCAGAGATTATCGTGAACAACGAAAAGCGCATGCTTCAAGAAGCTGTGGACTCATTGTTCGATAACGGACGTCGTGGACGCCCAGTTACCGGTCCAGGTAACCGCCCACTGAAGTCCATCTCAGACATGCTCAAGGGTAAGCAAGGACGTTTCCGTCAGAACCTCTTGGGTAAGCGTGTTGACTACTCAGGACGTTCCGTCATCGTGGTTGGCCCAACCTTGAAACTCCACCAGTGTGGTCTGCCTAAGCAGATGGCTCTGGAACTCTTCAAGCCCTTCGTCATGAAGCGTCTTGTCGATTTGAACCACGCCCAAAACATCAAGTCTGCTAAGCGGATGGTTGAACGTGGACGCTCCGTGGTCTGGGATGTCCTCGAAGAGGTCATTACTGAGCACCCAGTGTTGCTGAACCGTGCACCAACCCTGCACCGTTTGGGTATCCAGGCGTTTGAACCCCAACTCGTTGAGGGTAAAGCGATTCACTTGCACCCACTCGTCTGTGCAGCGTTCAACGCTGACTTCGATGGTGACCAGATGGCTGTTCACTTGCCGCTGTCTTCTGAGGCGCAAGCCGAGGCGCGCATCTTGATGCTCTCCTCGAACAACATTCTGAAGCCATCAGACGGACGCCCCGTGACTATGCCTTCACAGGACATGATCATCGGTTTGTTCCACTTGACCTCAGAGCGCGAAGACCCCATCGGCGCAGGCCGTGCGTTCTCTCACGTCTCCGAAGCGATCATGGCTTTCGACGCTGGTTCATTGGACCTCAACGCCCCTATCAAGGTGCGCATGGATGGGTTCATTCCACCGAAGAAGGGCTGGACTGCTCCAGAAGACTGGCAGCTGGGTGAACCCATCGTGGTTGAAACCACTCTTGGACGTGCACTGTTCAACGAGCTGCTTCCCGTTGACTACCCATACGTCAACACGGTGGTCGACAAGAAGAAGCTGTCGCAGATTGTGAACGAGCTTGCTGAAACCTACCCCAAGGTTGAGGTTGCTGAATCACTGGACGCACTGAAGGAAGCCGGCTTCCGCTGGGCAACCCGTTCCGGTGTTTCCATTGCGATCTCCGATGTCGCTACCCCATCAGCGAAGGCTGAGATCCTTGCGGACCACGAGGCTAAGGCCTTGAAGATCCAGCAACAGTACGACAAGGGTCTGATCACCGATGATGAGCGCCGTCAGGAACTCATCGAGATCTGGACGCAGGCAACGGACAAGGTTGCTAAGGCGATGCAGGACAACTTCCCGGCTCGCAACACTGTGTTCCGTATGGTTGGTTCCGGTGCGCGTGGTAACTGGATGCAGGTTCGCCAGATCGCTGGTATGCGTGGGTTGGTGGCAAACCCTAAGGGTGACATCATTCCTCGCCCAATTAAGTCCAACTACCGTGAGGGCTTGTCGGTTCTGGAATACTTCATCGCGACCCACGGTGCCCGTAAGGGACTTGCTGACACCGCGTTGCGTACAGCAGACTCCGGGTACCTCACCCGTCGTCTGGTTGACGTTTCACAAGACGTCATCGTTCGTGAGCCAGACTGTGGCACAGAACGTGGTTTGTCGTTGCCAGTTGGTGAAGACATCGGTGACGGTACCTTGGTCCGCCACGAGAAGGTCGAGCAATCGATCTACACTCGTACGCTGGCTCAAGACGTTGAGGTTGATGGCGTTGTCATTGGCCACGCTGGAGACGATGTCGGTGACCTACTCATCGACCAGCTTGTTGCTTCCGGCGTGCACAACCTCAAGGTCCGTTCCGTTCTGACGTGTGAATCGCGTGTTGGAACGTGCGCGAAGTGCTACGGACGTTCACTTGCTACTGGCAAGCTCGTCGACATTGGTGAGGCTGTTGGTATTATTGCAGCGCAGTCCATCGGTGAGCCTGGTACCCAGCTGACGATGCGTACCTTCCACACCGGTGGTGTGGCATCCGCAGATGACATTACGCAGGGTCTTCCTCGTGTTACTGAGCTCTTCGAGGCGCGTACACCTAAGGGTGAAGCACCAATCGCTGAGTACACCGGGACTGTGCGTATTGAAGACGGTGACCGCAGCCGGCAGATCGTTCTTGTTCCTTCTGATGACTCCGAAGAGATTTCCTACCAAGTCTCCAAGCGTGCTCGTCTGTTGGTTCAGGATGGACAGCAGGTTGGTGTTGGTACTCAGCTGGTTCAGGGTGCCGTTGACCCCAAGAAGGTTCTGCGTATCCTCGGCCCACGTGCGACTCAAAAGCACTTGGTTGATGAGGTTCAAGAGGTTTACCGCTCACAGGGTGTGGACATCCACGACAAGCACATTGAAGTTATCGTGCGTCAGATGTTGCGTCGCGTGACGGTGCTCGATTCTGGAACCACGAACCTTCTGCCTGGTGAACTCGCTGAGCGTTCTCGCTTCGAAGATGCGAACCGTTCATCGTTGTCAACGGGTGGAACCCCAGCTTCTGGTCGCCCAGAGCTTATGGGTATCACTAAGGCATCGCTGGCAACTGATTCATGGCTATCAGCAGCGTCGTTCCAGGAGACCACTCGTGTGCTCACTGAAGCGGCAATGTCTGGACGACGTGATCCTCTGCTTGGTCTGAAGGAGAACGTCATTCTCGGTAAGCTCATCCCTGCTGGTACGGGTCTTCCTCGTTACCGCAATGTCAGTGTTGAGCCAACTGAGGAAGCGAAAGCTGAGTTGTACCCGAACTTTGGGTACGACGAAATCGACTTCTCCGGTTCAGGGTTTGGTGGAGACACCATTTCTCTCGATGACATCGAGTTCCCTGACTTCCGCTAGTCATTAGTAGCAATGGGGTGTGCCTAGTTGTCTTAGGTGCCCCCCATTGTTGTTTCTGCAGGACACCCCAGAGGTAGCGAGTAATTCTGTGCGCCAGAGCACTTTGACTGGTGAATGACTCGGCGGTATCCTAGAGAAATGTGCCTGCTGTCGCAGGTCGCCTCTTGAACGTCGACCATCGGTCGCACAGCACTCTTGTACCACCCGCGCAATGTCAGAAAACGCGTGTCTGGGGGAGATGTGCTCTCGCAAGAGATGACATGACGATATTTTTGTAGGTACCCCATGCGAAATTTCTGACAGATCTCGTTGGGCCATCGAGCCGGTGGAACGTGGCGTATCGCAGCCTGTGCTGTGGTGTGCCCGTGAGCGCCCGGTACGTTGGAAGGCCGATACAAACCATGTAGCCACAGCCGAGAGATCTCGGCTGGCTCGAAAAGACACGGAGTAATAGTGCCCACTATCCAGCAGCTCGTCCGTAAGGGGCGGACGTCGAAGGTTGGGAAGTCAAAGACTCCTGCCCTCAAAGGTTCCCCTCAACGGCGCGGTGTGTGCACCCGCGTCTACACAACCACACCGAAGAAGCCTAACTCGGCGCTCCGTAAGGTAGCTCGTGTAAAGCTCTCCAGCGGTGTCGAAGTTACCGCATACATCCCGGGCGTGGGACACAACCTCCAAGAGCACTCCATCGTGCTTGTTCGTGGTGGGCGTGTTAAGGACCTTCCCGGTGTACGTTACAAGATCATCCGCGGCGCGCTCGACACCCAAGGTGTGAAGAACCGCAAGCAGGCTCGCAGCCTTTACGGCGCGAAGAAGGAGAAGAGCTGACATGCCACGTAAGGGTCCAGCCCCCAAGCGTCCGCTAATCGCCGATCCTGTTTATGGTTCCCCGGTTGTGACGCAATTGATCAACAAGGTTCTCCTGGACGGCAAAAAGTCCGTTTCAGAGTCCATCGTGTACGGCGCCCTTGAAGGCGTTCGCGACAAGGCAGACTCAGACCCAGTAGTAATCCTTAAGCGCGCACTCGAGAACATCCGACCAGCACTCGAGGTTCGTTCTCGCCGTGTTGGTGGTGCGACCTACCAGGTGCCAGTGGAGGTTCGTCCTGCACGTGCAACCACCCTTGCGCTTCGCTGGCTGGTCGACTACTCACGCGCTCGTCGTGAGAAGACGATGACAGAGCGTCTCATGAACGAGATCCTCGACGCATCGAACGGCCTCGGGGCAGCTGTAAAGCGCCGCGAGGACATGCACAAGATGGCCGAATCGAACAAGGCCTTCGCGCACTACCGCTGGTAATCTCTATATGGTGGCGTCGCACTGCGGCGCCACCATGTACCAGTTGGTCGCAATACTTGGCCTGTTCCCCACCAGTAAGAGGTAACCCCGTGGCACTTGACGTGCTGACTGACCTGAACAAGGTCCGCAATATCGGCATCATGGCCCACATCGATGCCGGAAAGACCACCACAACAGAGCGCATCCTGTTCTACACGGGTGTGAACTACAAAATCGGTGAAACCCACGACGGCGCATCGACGATGGACTGGATGGAGCAGGAACAGGAGCGCGGAATCACCATTACTTCCGCTGCGACCACCTGCTACTGGAAGAACAACCAGATCAACATCATCGACACCCCTGGGCACGTTGACTTCACCGTTGAGGTTGAGCGCTCACTGCGTGTCCTCGATGGTGCCGTTGCCGTGTTCGACGGTAAAGAGGGTGTAGAGCCTCAGTCTGAAACCGTATGGCGTCAGGCTGACAAGTACAACGTTCCGCGTATTTGCTTCGTCAACAAGATGGACAAGCTCGGCGCAGACTTCTACTTCACCATCGACACCATTGTGAACCGACTCAAGGCCAAGCCACTTGTGGTGCAGTTGCCTATCGGTTCCGAAAATGACTTCATCGGTATGGTTGACCTTATCGAGCAGAAGGCATACGTCTGGCACGGTGAAACCAAGCTTGGTGAAGCCTATGACGTTGAAGAGATCCCAGCTGACCTCAAAGAAAAGGCTGAGGAGTACCGCAACCAACTCATTGAGGACGTTGCTGAGTCTGACGAAGAACTCATGGAGAAGTACCTCAACGGCGAAGAACTAACCGTCGCTGAGATCAAGGCTGGAATTCGTAAGCTCACCATTGCTGGTGAAGCGTTCCCAGTGCTTTGTGGTTCAGCGTTCAAGAACAAGGGTGTACAGCCCATGCTCGACGCTGTTATCGACTACTTGCCAACTCCTCTTGACGTTCCTTCAGTGCAAGGTACCGCTCTTGACGGCGAAACCGAGATCCTGCGTCACCCAGATGCTACTGAGCCTTTCTCGGCTCTGGCGTTCAAGGTTGCAACGCACCCCTTCTTCGGTAAATTGACTTACGTCCGGGTGTACTCCGGTAAAGTTTCTTCCGGTGCTCAGGTCGTTAACTCGACCAAGGGCAAGAAAGAGCGCATCGGAAAGCTCTTCCAGATGCACTCAAACAAGGAAAACCCTGTCGATGAGGCCGCAGCTGGTCACATCTACGCGTTTATTGGCCTCAAGGATGTCACTACTGGTGACACTCTGTGTGACCCACAGAACCAGGTCATCCTCGAGTCAATGACCTTCCCAGAGCCAGTGATCGACGTGGCCATCGAGCCTAAGACCAAGGCTGACCAGGAGAAGCTGTCAACTGCTATCCAGAAGCTTGCTGAAGAGGACCCAACGTTCCGCGTGAAGCTGGACGATGAGACTGGTCAGACAGTTATTGGTGGTATGGGTGAACTTCACCTAGACATCCTCGTTGACCGTATGCGTCGTGAGTTCAAGGTTGAGGCGAACGTTGGTAAGCCACAGGTTGCTTACCGCGAAACAATTCGTCGTACAGCTGAGAAGATCGACTACACTCACAAGAAGCAAACCGGTGGTTCTGGTCAGTTCGCAAAGGTGCTTGTCACCTTCGAGCCAATGGACACATCCGAGGGTGAACTTTACGAGTTCTCCAACGAGGTCACTGGTGGGCGTATTCCTCGCGAATACATCCCAAGCGTTGACGCTGGTATCCAGGCTGGTCTCCAGCAGGGTGTTCTTGCTGGGTTCCCACTCGTCGGTGTGAAGGCTCGTCTTATCGACGGTGCTTACCACGACGTTGACTCGTCAGAAATGGCGTTCAAGATTGCCGGCACAATGGTACTCCGAGAGGGTATCAAGCGTGCTGATCCGGTACTCCTCGAGCCAGTAATGGCTGTTGAGGTGCGCACCCCTGAGGAATACATGGGTGAAGTCATCGGTGACCTTAACTCACGCCGTGGAATGATTCAGTCCATGGAAGACGCTACTGGCGTCAAGGTCATCCGTGCACAAGTACCATTGTCCGAGATGTTCGGGTACATTGGTGACCTGCGGTCGAAGACTCAGGGTCGTGCTGTGTACTCGATGCAATTCGACAGCTACGCCGAGGTTCCTCGGGCAGTTGCCGAAGAAATCATCAAGAAGACCCGGGGCGAGTGAGTTCCCCACAGGTCGAACTGAGAAAACATCACATCAACCTGTAGCGACCGCCGCCCCGCAGATACGTGAACTCTATTTGAGTTAGTATTTGCACGTTCGGCAAAACTACCCAAGTCCCAGGAGGACCCCAGTGGCGAAGGCCATTTTCGAGCGGACCAAGCCGCACGTAAACATCGGTACCATCGGTCACGTTGACCACGGTAAGACCACGCTGACTGCTGCGATCTCAAAGGTGCTTCACGACAAGTTCCCTGACGTGAACCCAGAGTTTAAGTTTGACGAGATCGACAAGGCGCCTGAAGAAAAGCAGCGCGGTATCACGATCAACATCTCGCACATTGAGTACGAGACGGACAAGCGTCACTACGCACACGTTGACGCCCCTGGTCACGCCGACTACATCAAGAACATGATCACCGGTGCTGCTCAGATGGACGGGGCTATCCTCGTCGTCGCAGCAACCGACGGTCCAATGGCACAGACTCGCGAGCACGTTCTTCTTGCTCGTCAGGTTGGTGTTCCTTACCTCCTCGTTGCACTCAACAAGTGCGACATGGTCGATGACGAGGAAATCCTCGAACTCGTCGAGATGGAGGTGCGTGAACTCCTTTCCGCTCAGGGCTTCGACGGTGACAACGCTCCTGTCGTTCGCGTTTCAGGCTTCCAAGCACTTGAAGGCGACGCCAAGTGGATGGAATCTGTTGCAGAGCTCATGGAAGCTGTGGACAACAACGTCCCAGACCCAGTGCGCGACCTGGACAAGCCATTCTTGATGCCAATTGAGGACGTCTTCACGATCACAGGTCGTGGAACCGTTGTCACTGGTAAGGTCGACCGCGGTGTTCTCGATGTGAACTCCGAAGTTGAAATCGTTGGTATCCGCCCAGCGCAGAAGACCACCGTTACCGGTATCGAGACCTTCCACAAGTCCATGACACAGGCTCAGGCTGGTGACAACACCGGGCTGCTGCTTCGTGGAATCAAGCGTGAAGACGTAGAGCGTGGCCAGGTTGTTGTTAAGCCTGGTTCAATCACCCCACACACCAACTTCGAAGCTCAGGTCTACATCCTGAACAAGGACGAGGGTGGGCGTCACAACCCGTTCTACTCAAACTACCGTCCACAGTTCTACTTCCGTACCACGGACGTAACTGGTGTCATCACCCTTCCTGAGGGTACTGAGATGGTCATGCCTGGCGACAACACTGAAATGACTGTTGAGCTCATTCAGCCAATCGCTATGGAAGAGGGCCTCGGCTTCGCTATCCGTGAGGGTGGCCGCACCGTTGGTTCAGGCCGTGTCACCAAGGTGAACGAGTAATTCTCATCTGAGTGAATCTCTGATCCACAAAGTGGGCTGGTTGTCTTATGGCAACCAGCCCACTTTTTGTGTTCGGACATAAAGAATGGCTTAGTTGGTGTGACTGAATCCATCCACAGGCACTGCCGTGAAACGACACAAAGAGACGCTGGGGCGTTATACTAGTCAGAGTCTTCAGTACTACTTCGCAGTGGTCATGTGCAATGAACCCGTGTGACTTACAGCAAGTCTGTTGGAATTCCCCGGCCTTTATGGCAGTATTGAAGAGTTGCCTGTTACGGGCGCGATCATTCAAATATCGAACAGTGTGTTGAGCCGCAGGGCAGTTGCCTAGGATTAGTGTTGAGCTCTCTGTGCGATATTTTCAGATTGACGCTCCATGAACCCTGGTTCACACAGGCAAGCAGACGTTGTGAAGGTGACGACTGAACTTGCGTTCGGTTTCCCTTCTCACCTATGAGCGGCCCACACAATCGTGAGCATGAACGCAGATCGTCTAGGCGACACGCGCGAGTGCGGGGGTCGGACAGTAAGCGGTTCGAGAGAAGAGAGTCAGACGACGCCATGGCGGGACAGAAGATCCGCATCCGGCTCAAGTCCTACGACCACGAGGTGATCGACAGTTCGGCGCGCAAGATCGTCGACACGGTCACTCGCGCTGGTGCTACGGTCGTGGGCCCGGTGCCGTTGCCAACGGAAAAGAACGTTTTCTGCGTTATCCGTTCGCCTCACAAGTACAAAGACAGTCGCGAGCACTTTGAGATGCGCACACATAAGCGACTTATCGACATCATCGATCCCACACCAAAGGCAGTGGATTCGCTTATGCGTCTCGACCTTCCTGCGGATGTGAACATCGAGATCAAGCTCTGAGACTGGGGGAGAAGCATTCATGACTACCCAGCAGAATGATCGGCCGGTAAAGGCCGTTCTCGGAAAGAAACTTGGGATGACCCAAGTCTGGGATGAGGCCGGGCGCTTGGTTCCTGTAACGGTTGTTGCAGTTGAGCCAAACGTTGTGACCCAAATTCGCACCGTAGAAACTGACGGTTACGCAGCCCTTCAGGTTGCTACCGGACAGATCGACCCACGTAAGGTCACCAAGCCACTGAAGGGTCACTTCGAGAAGGCTGGGGTTACTCCTCGCCGTCACGTTACAGAGATCCGCACTTCAGATGCTGCTGACTACGCATTGGGTCAAGAAGTCACCGCTGGTGCCTTCGAAGCTGGCGCCAAGGTTGATGTCATCGGCACAACCAAGGGTAAAGGTTTCGCCGGTGTCATGAAGCGCCACGGCTTCTCCGGGGTTGGTGCATCACACGGTGCACACCGCAACCACCGTAAGCCTGGTTCAATCGGTGCCGCTGCTACACCGTCACGTGTATTCAAGGGCCTCCGTATGGCTGGTCGTATGGGTAACGAACGTATGACTGTGCAGAACCTAACCATCCACGCAGTTGACGCTGACAAGGGCTACGTCCTCCTCAAGGGTGCAGTTCCTGGCCCTAAGGGTGGCGTCGTGCTCGTACGCAACGCAGTGAAGGGAGCGTGACACCATGGCGGAAAACCTGACTGTCGACATCATCGACGCAACAGGACAGAAGACCGGTGCCGCTGAACTTCCTGGTGAGGTTTTCGATGTTGCACTGAACGTGCCACTCATCCACCAGGTTGTCGTGGCTCAGCGTGCAGCTGCCCGTCAGGGAACTCACTCGACTAAGACTCGTGGTGAAGTTTCCGGTGGTGGACGCAAGCCTTACAAGCAAAAGGGAACAGGTCGCGCCCGTCAGGGTTCAACCCGTGCTCCGCAGTTCGCCGGTGGTGGAGTCGTACACGGCCCACAGCCACGCGATTACGCACAGCGCACCCCCAAGAAGATGAAGGCCGCCGCTCTGCGCAGCGCTCTGTCAGACCGTGCACGCGCTGGTCGTGTTCACGTAATTGACAGCTTTGGCATCACCGAGGCTCCCTCGACCAAGCAGGCTTTGAAGGCACTTGCCTCACTGCCCTTGAGCAAGGAAAACCTTGGCGACGTGAAGCACATCCTCGTTATTCACGACCGCAACGATGAGATCGCACTCAAGTCGCTGCGTAACGTCTTGTCTGTTCAACTGCTCGCAGCTGACCAGCTCAACACCTACGACGTTCTTCTGTCTGATGACATTGTCTTCACCAAAGCGGCTCTTGACGGCTTCCTGGCTGGACGCAAGTCCACCGAGACCACCGAGGAGAACGCCCAGTGACAAAGCCACAGAAGGACCCACGCGACATCATTGTTGCTCCAGTCCTCACGGAGAAGAGCTATGTCGGTTTTGAAGAAGGCAAATACACCTTCCTCGTTAAACCAGACGCAAACAAGACTGAGATCAAGATTGCCGTAGAGAAAATCTTCGGCGTCAAGGTCGACTCCGTCAACACCATCAACCGTCAGGGTAAGACCCGTCGGACCCGTTTCGGAATTGGCAAGCGCAAAAACACCAAGCGCGCGATCGTTACTCTTCGTGAGGGACAGATCGACGTGTTCGGTGGAGCGGCTAGCTGATACCGTTCGAGAGCAGATTAGGATAGATCCCCATGGGAATCCGTAAGTACAAGCCGACGACGCCAGGCCGCCGTGGCGCCAGCGTTGCCGACTTTGTCGAGATCACGCGCTCGCAGCCGGAGAAGTCACTGGTCCGTCCACTTACCAAGACAGGTGGACGCAACAACTCCGGTCGTATCACCACGCGTCACAAGGGTGGTGGACACAAGCGGGCTTACCGAGTGATCGACTTCCGTCGTCACGACAAAGATGGCATTCCAGCCAAGGTCGCTCACATTGAGTACGACCCAAACCGTACCGCTCGTATTGCCCTCCTGCACTATGCAGATGGCGAGAAGCGTTACATTATTGCGCCAAACAAACTGAAGCAGGGCGACTTTGTTGAGGCTGGTCCGAATTCGGACATTAAGCCTGGCAATAACCTCCCGCTTCGTAACATCCCCACCGGTACAGTGATTCACGCAATCGAGCTTCGCCCAGGTGGCGGCGCAAAGATCGCGCGTTCCGCTGGTGTCTCGGTTCAGTTGGTCGCTAAAGACGGACCATACGCCCAGCTGCGTATGCCTTCTGGTGAGATCCGCAACGTTGACGCTCGTTGCCGTGCAACCGTCGGTGAGGTCGGCAACGCCGAACAATCGAACATCAACTGGGGTAAGGCCGGCCGTATGCGGTGGAAGGGCGTTCGCCCAACTGTCCGTGGTGTCGCAATGAACCCCATCGATCACCCACACGGTGGTGGTGAAGGTAAGACATCCGGTGGTCGCCACCCAGTCTCGCCTTGGGGTCAAGCGGAGGGCCGTACGCGCCGTTCGAACAAGCCAAGCGACAAACTCATCGTTCGTCGTCGCCGCACCGGCAAGAAGCGCTGATAGGAGCCTGAACAATGCCACGTAGCTTGAAAAAGGGTCCTTTCGTTGACGGCCACCTTCAAAAGAAGGTTGACGCACAGAACGAAGCTGGCACCCACAACGTCATCAAGACCTGGTCACGTCGGTCGGTTATCACCCCCGACTTCCTCGGTCACACATTTGCCGTGCACGACGGTCGCAAGCACGTTCCCGTGTTTGTTACCGAAGCGATGGTTGGACACAAGCTCGGTGAGTTTGCGCCTACCCGTACGTTCCGCGGCCACGTTAAGGACGACAAGAAGGGCCGTCGCCGCTGACGAAAGTCAGTGGTTATGGTCATGACGAACCAAGAAGGCAGGACAGCAATGGAAGCCATGGCGAAGGCGCGGTTCATCCGTGTCACGCCCCGAAAGGCCCGTCGCGTCGTGGATCTTATCCGTGGCAAGCAGGCCACAGAGGCCGTAGCCGTGCTCAAGTTTGCCCCTCAGGCAGCAAGTGAGCCGGTACTCAAGGTCGTGCAGAGCGCAATCGCGAACGCACGGGTAATTGCCGACCGTGACAACGTAGCCTTTGATGAGTCTCGACTCGTCATCAAGACTGCGCTGGTGGATGAGGGACCAACCCTCAAGCGTTTCCGCCCACGTGCTCAGGGTCGTGCTAGCCAGATCCTCAAGCGGACCAGCCACATCACTGTGGTTGTGGCTCCGATTGACGACAAGGAAGGGGCCCGATAGTGGGACAGAAGGTTCACCCGCACGGGTACCGACTCGGAATCACTACTGACCACCGCTCGCGTTGGTTCGCTGACAGCACTAAGCCTGGTCAGCGATACCGCGACTACGTCCGCGAGGACGTCGCAATCCGTAAGCTCATGAGCGAAGGCCTTGAGCGTGCTGGTATTGCAAAGGTCGAGATCGAGCGCACACGCGACCGAGTTCGCGTGGACATCCACACAGCACGTCCGGGGATTGTTATCGGACGGCGTGGAGCAGAAGCTGACCGTATCCGAGGCGAGCTCGAAAAGCTCACCGGGAAGCAGGTTCAGCTCAACATCCTCGAGGTAAAGAACGCAGAGATCGAGGCTCAGCTCGTTGCCCAAGGCATCGCTGAGCAGCTCGCATCACGTGTTTCATTCCGCCGCGCAATGCGTAAGGGCATGCAGTCAGCGCTCCGCGCTGGCGCAAAGGGCATCCGTGTCCAGTGCTCTGGTCGTCTTGGTGGCGCTGAAATGAGCCGTTCGGAGTTCTACCGCGAAGGTCGAGTGCCTCTGCACACGCTCCGCGCGAACATCGACTACGGCTTCTTTGAGGCTCGCACAACCTTTGGCCGCATCGGAGTTAAGGTGTGGATCTACAAGGGTGACATGACTGAGAAAGAGTTCAACGCGCAGCAGGCCACACAGGCTCCTCGCGCTGGACGTGGTCGTGGTGGCGAACGCCCAGCACGTGGTGGCCGTCGTAACAACGAGCGCAACAGCAATGCAGCACCTGCAGCTGAGGCGCCATCGGCTGAGGCTAAGGCACCAGCCGCTGAGACCGGAACGGAGGCCTGAGCGAATGCTTATCCCGCGCAGGCTCAAGCACCGTAAGCAGCACCACCCATCCCGTACGGGAGCATCAAAGGGTGGAAACGTTGTGACATTTGGTGAATACGGCATTCAGGCTCTCACGCCTGCATACGTTACCAACCGTCAGATCGAAGCTGCACGTATCGCGATGACTCGTCACATCAAGCGTGGCGGTAAGGTCTGGATCAACATTTACCCAGACCGCCCCCTCACCAAGAAGCCAGCCGAAACCCGCATGGGTTCCGGTAAGGGTTCACCTGAGTGGTGGGTCGCAAACGTCAAGCCAGGCAAGATCATTTTTGAACTTGCCGGCGTCCCAGAGCCACTCGCACGCGAGGCAATGCGCCGCGCGATGCACAAGCTCCCAATGAAGTGCCGTTTCGTGGTGCGTGAAGGAGGTGCTAACTGATGGCTGTTGGAACAAAGGGCCTTGAGCCCAAGCAGCTCGACCTTCTTGACGACGCTGCACTGGTTGCCGAACTGGAGAAGGCGAAGAAGGAACTCTTCAACCTTCGTTTCCAGGCGGCTTCCGGTCAGCTCGAGACGCACGGCCGGTTGAAGGCTGTGCGCCGAGACATCGCAAGGATCTATACGATCCTTCGCGAGCGTGAGCTCGGCATCCGTACTGCACCAAGCGTGAGCGAGTGAGGCTGAAATGAGCGAGAACGTAGTCGCAGAACGCCCTCAGCGCAAGACGCGTCGTGGGTACGTTGTGAGTGACAAGATGGAAAAGACCATCGTTGTCGAGGTAGAGGATCGCGTAAAGCACCCGCTTTACGGTAAGGTTATGCGCAGGACCAGTAAGGTGAAGGCTCACGATGAGCAGAACACCGCTGGAATTGGCGACCTGGTCCTTATCATGGAGACCCGCCCGCTGTCCGCAACAAAGCGGTGGCGCCTGGTGGAGATCCTCGAGAAGGCTAAGTAAGCAGTCTGGCTCCGTGGGGCGGACCGTGTTTACGGTTCCGCCCCACTGGGGTGTCTGCAAAACCTTCTTCAGAAATTTATCCGTTCGGCAAGGCTCGCACCCGCGAGAACCAGCTCGACGACAGGAGTTCATTACATGATCCAGCAGGAGTCGCGACTTCGCGTTGCTGACAACACGGGGGCTAAGGAAATCCTTTGCATTCGTGTTCTCGGTGGCTCGGGCCGTCGCTACGCCGGTATTGGCGACACTATTGTTGCCACCGTCAAGGATGCAATCCCTGGCGGAAACGTCAAGAAGGGCGATGTCGTCAAGGCAGTCATCGTCCGCACGTCGAAGGAACGTCGTCGTCCCGACGGTTCCTACATCAAGTTTGATGAGAACGCAGCGGTGATTCTCAAGAACGACGGTGAGCCCCGTGGAACTCGTATCTTCGGCCCCGTTGGACGTGAGTTGCGTGACAAGCGATTCATGAAGATCATCTCGTTGGCTCCGGAGGTGCTCTGACCATGGCGAATATTAAAAAGGGTGACACAGTCCTCGTTATCGCTGGTAAGGACAAGGGCAAGACTGGCCGTGTCCTCGAAGTGCTTCGCGAGCAAGACCGCGTGATCGTTGAAGGTGTACGTCGTGCAACCAAGCACGTGAAGCCTGGTCAAACAGCACGTGGGACCCGCACAGGAGGGATCGAGGTCGTAGAGGCCCCTATCCACATCTCCAACGTGCAGTACTACGATGCCGAGACTAAGCGTGGAAAGCGTCTAGGCGCCCGCCTCGAAGAGGTCGAGCGTGATGGTCGCACCCGCGTTGCACGCGTTCGCGTGACCCGTGGCCACGGCGATGCAGAGAAGGACATCTGATGAGCACCGAGACTAAAACTCAGCCTCGTCTGAAGGTTCGCTACAACGAAGAAATTCGTACAGCGCTCCACGAGGAATTCAAGCACGAGAACATTAACCAAGTGGCGGGCCTGGTAAAGGTCGTTGTCAACATGGGTGTCGGTGATGCAGCGAAGGATTCTAAGCTGATCGAGGGCGCTATTCGCGACCTCACTCTCATCACTGGTCAAAAGCCACAGGTGAACCGAGCACGCAAGTCCATCGCTCAGTTCAAGCTCCGCGAGGGAATGCCAATTGGCGCCCACGTGACGCTCCGTGGTGACCGTATGTGGGAATTCACCGACCGTTTGCTGTCGATGGCATTGCCACGTATTCGTGACTTCCGCGGTCTTTCTCCAAAGCAGTTTGACGGCAACGGTAACTACACGTTCGGTCTGACCGAACAATCGATGTTCCACGAGATCGACCCAGACTCCATTGATCGGGTTCGCGGCATGGACATCACTTTTGTCACCACCGCAAAGACCGATGACGAGGGGCGTTCGCTCCTCAAGCGTCTCGGCTTCCCGTTCAAGGAGAACTGACATGGCGAAGAAGGCCCTGGTTAACAAGGCAGCCGCAAAGCCTAAGTTCGCGGTTCGCGCTTACACTCGGTGCCAGCGTTGCGGTCGTCCGCACGCTGTATACCGCAAGTTCGGACTCTGCCGTATCTGCCTTCGTGAAATGGCACACCGCGGCGAGCTTCCCGGCGTCACGAAGAGCAGCTGGTAACAACTACGTCGTAGGTCCGGCAGTCGTGCACTGATACGGCAGGACTGGATACCCCGACGAGGAAGGGCAGAAGCCCAATGACTATGACCGACCCGATCGCAGACATGTTGACACGTCTGCGAAACGCGAACTCGGCTTTCCACGAGACGGTAACCATGCCGTCATCGAAGTTGAAGTCGAACATCGCGGCAATTCTCAAAGCCGAAGGCTACATCACTGACTGGAAGATTGAGGACGCCCGCGTGGGCAAGAGCCTCGTCATCGAGTTGAAGTACGCCCAGACACGCGAACGTGCGCTTGCAGGCGTACGTCGTATCTCGAAGCCAGGTCTTCGTGTATACGCAAAGTCCACCAACTTGCCAAAGGTCCGCGGCGGTCTTGGTGTGGCAATTTTGTCCACATCATCAGGCCTCCTCACTGACAAGCAGGCAGCACAGAAGGGCGTAGGTGGGGAAGTCCTCGCCTACGTCTGGTAATCGGAAAGGAGAAGGATACACATGTCACGTATCGGTAAGCTTCCCATTCCGGTCCCAGCTGGTGTGGATGTAACTATTAGCGGAAACCTTGTCACAATCAAGGGGTCCAAAGGAACACTCGAGCACGTAATCCCCGCCCCCATCGAGGTTTCTCGTGGCGAGGACGACACTCTCGTAGTGACCCGTCCGAATGACGAGCGTGAATCACGTGCGCTCCACGGCCTCACCCGTACCCTCCTGGCTAACATCATCACCGGTGTAACCAGCGGATACGAGAAAAAGCTTGAGATCGTGGGCACCGGTTACCGTGTGACAGCCAAGGGGAAGGACCTAGAGTTCGCTCTCGGATTCTCACACCCTGTGGTTATCACGGCACCTGAAGGCATCACCTTTGCTGTTGAAGCTCCCACCAAGTTTTCGGTGGCGGGAATTGACAAGCAGCAGGTGGGCGAGGTCGCTGCGAACATTCGCAAGATCCGTAAGCCTGAGCCATACAAGGGCAAGGGTGTGCGCTACGCCGGCGAGATCATCCGCCGCAAGGCTGGAAAGGCTGGTAAGTAACCATGGCTCTGAAGATTCTCGGAAAGGGCAAATCTGTCTCACGACAGCGTCGCCACGTTCGTCTTCGCAAGAAGATCCGTGGAACAGCTACTCGTCCACGCCTCGTTGTTACTCGTTCAGCCCGCCACATGGTGGCCCAGGTTGTCGATGACACTGTAGGCAAGACACTTGCCTCCGCATCAACGCTCGAAAGCGACCTTCGGTCGTTTGACGGTGACAAGACCGCAAAGTCCCGCAAGGTTGGCGAGCTTATCGCTGAACGTGCGAAGGCTGCCGGAATTGACACTGTTGTCTTTGACCGTGGCGGAAACAAGTATCACGGCCGTGTGGCTGCAGTTGCAGATGGCGCCCGCGAAGGCGGTCTGTCACTGTGATCTCCACAATCGTTTCAAAGCAAAGGACACTCTGATGGCTGCAGGGCAGCGCAATTCCGGCGCACCCACGGGTGGCGCCAATGAGCAGAATGACCGACGTGGTGGCCGCGGACGCGGCGAAGGCGGCGGTCGTCGTGGTGACGCAGCTGAGAAGAACGCATTTGTTGAGCGCGTTGTCACCATCAACCGTGTAGCTAAGGTCGTCAAGGGCGGTCGTCGTTTCTCCTTCACCGCACTCGTGGTTGTTGGAGACGGTGACGGTACCGTCGGCGTTGGCTACGGCAAGGCTAAGGAAGTTCCCGCGGCAATCGCCAAGGGTGTTGAAGAGGCAAAGAAGAACTTCTTCCGCGTCCCACGCATCCAGGGAACCATTACACACCCAGTGCAGGGCGAGAAGGCAGCTGGTGTTGTCTTCCTCCGTCCAGCAGCACCAGGTACCGGTGTTATCGCCGGTGGTCCAGTGCGTGCAGTACTTGAGTGTGCAGGCGTTCACGACATCCTGTCGAAATCGCTTGGTTCCTCAAATGCGATCAACATCGTTCACGCAACAGTTGACGCCCTCCAGCAGCTCGAAGAGCCAGCTGAGGTCGCAGCTCGTCGTGGACTTCCACTTGATCACGTAGCCCCTGCGGCCCTGCTTCGTGCACAGGCTGCTGGACTGGCTGCAAAAACCGCAGAGGCAGGTGCATGATGGCCAAGCTCAAGGTTACTCAGATCAAGTCCACCATCGGTGGAAAGCAGAACCAGCGCGACACGTTGCGCACCCTTGGGTTGAAGAAGATCGGACAGTCCACTGTCCGTGAAGACCGCCCAGAGGTTCGCGGCATGATCGCTACCGTGGCACACCTTGTCACGGTTGAGGAGGTTGACTGATCATGGCCGATAAAAAGGCTGAAGAGACGACAGCTGTTGAGCCTCTGAAACTTCACCAGCTTCGCCCAGCACCTGGTGCTAAAAAGGCGAAGACCCGTGTAGGTCGTGGTGAAGCGTCAAAGGGTAAGACTGCAGGTCGTGGTACCAAGGGTACGAAGGCACGTTACCAAGTTCCAGCACGCTTTGAAGGTGGCCAAATGCCACTGCACATGCGTTTGCCAAAACTTCGTGGCTTCCGCAACCCGTTCCGTGTTGAGTTCCAAGTTGTGAACCTTGACAAGCTCGCCGAGCTCTACCCAGAGGGTGGCTCAGTGACAATCGAGGATCTCGTAGCGAAGGGCGCCGTCCGTAAGGGCCAGCCCGTCAAGGTACTCGGCGGCGGAGAGATCTCTGTGAAGCTTGAGGTAGCAGTTGATGCTGTTTCTGCTTCAGCTCAGGAGAAAATCCAAGCAGCTGGTGGATCAGTTTCAGTTGACTGATTGACTCAGTGTGAAGGGTCGGCACACACTGTGCCGGCCCTTCGTCGTCTCCAAGCAGTAACGAATGTGTGTCTCACAGAATGCAACGCCGCAGTCTATGGGCAGAAGTGGTGCAAGCTGTGGATTTTTGTTCACGGCAATGTGCGTATAGGGTATCTTCGGTATCGCTATATCGATACATTGTCATTATTCCCTTGGAACTGCCGTAAAGAAGTCCATTATTTGCAGGCCAAGGCTTAGCAGTACGCCGCAATCGCGGTGAAATCACCGCGACAAGGGCTCAGGAGGACCATGTGCTAGGCGGATTCGTTCGGGCGTTCAGGACGCCAGATCTTCGGCACAAGTTGCTGTTCACCATCGGAATTATTGTGCTGTACCGGATCGGATCGTTTGTTCCGGCTCCTGGTGTCTCATACCCGAATATTCAAACGTGTCTTGCTAATCAGGAAACGAACTCACTGTTGGGGCTCGTAAACCTGTTCAGCGGTGGAGCGTTACTGCAACTCTCGATTTTCGCATTGGGCATCATGCCCTATATCACCGCGAGCATTATCGTGCAGTTGTTGCGCGTGGTCATCCCGCGCTTCGAAGCTCTTCACAAAGAAGGCCAAACGGGTACTGCGAAGCTGACCCAATACACCCGTTATCTGACTATCGGCTTGGCGCTTCTGCAAGCGACAACCTACGTCACCCTGGCACGTACCGGCCAGTTGATCCCCGGGTGTGATGCAATCCCTAACGACAGCATCATGACGTCGCTTTACATCATTTTGACGATGACCGCTGGCGCCACACTATTGATGTGGTTTGGTGAGCAGATTACTGACCGCGGTATCGGCAACGGAATGTCGATGCTGATCTTCATTTCCATCGCTGCTTCCTTCCCCGGTGCCATCTGGTCGATTACTCAGGGCTCCGGTGGATTCGGTAAGTTCGCAATTGTGATTGCTGTGGCGTTGCTTGTCATCGCTCTGGTTGTATTCGTTGAGCAGTCCCAGCGGCGCATCCCTGTTCAGTACGCGAAGCGCATGGTTGGTCGCAAGGTCTACGGTGGTTCTTCGACATACATCCCCATCAAGATCAACATGGCCGGTGTTATCCCGGTGATCTTTGCATCATCAATTCTTGCTGTGCCCTCGTTGATCGCACAGTTTGCTGAGTATGACACTGACTGGGTCGCTTGGGTGCAACGTAACGTTGCTTCCCCTTCAGCACCTCTCCACCTCGTGCTCTATGTCATCATGATCATCTTCTTCTGCTTCTTCTACACGGCGATTACGTTTAACCCGGACGAAGTTGCAGACAACATGAAGAAGTACGGTGGGTTCATTCCAGGCATTCGCGCCGGTCGGCCTACTGCAGAGTACTTGGATTACGTCATTACCCGGATTACATCCGCAGGTTCCATCTACCTCGCACTCGTTGCCCTGGTCCCTACAGTGACCTTTATAGCTATGGGAGTGGGCGACTCCATACCATTCGGTGGAACCTCTATTCTGATCATCGTTGGTGTCGGTCTTGAAACCGTGAAACAGATCGACTCGCAACTGCAACAACGCCATTACGAAGGGTTGCTCAAATGAGCGCACGTATTGTCCTCCTCGGCCCTCCGGGAGCCGGTAAAGGAACTCAGGCTGCACGTCTTGCCGGAGAACTCGGGGTGGAAGCTATCTCGACGGGTGACATTTTCCGCGCCAACATCAAGGGTGGAACTGAGCTAGGTCGCCTCGCACAGGAATACACCGCCAAAGGCGAGCTTGTTCCTGACTCGGTAACCAATGCAATGGTCAAAGACAAGTTGGTGTCGATGGTTGGCGAAGAGCCAAACCACTTGGGTTTTATTCTTGACGGATACCCACGTAATACCGCCCAGGTTGCTGAACTTGATGCGATCCTCGAGGAAATCGGCGTTACTCTCGATGGCGCTGTGGAAATCACAGCAGATCCGGAAGTTGTGATCGAACGCTTGTTGAAGCGTGCTGACATCGAAGGCCGGGCAGATGACACCGAACCTGTTATCCGCCACCGTCTTGGTGTGTATGCCGAGCAAACCGCGCCGGTTTCCGGCGTGTACCGCGATCGCGAACGTCTCGTCCAAGTTGACGGGATTGGCGATGTCGAGGACGTAACTGCTCGCTTGATCAAGTCGCTGGAGCAGTTCGGGTAAGTAGATCAATCACATCACGACGTCGCGGTGTCCGCGACAAAGCAGTGAACAAGCGGGGCGAGAGACATCTGTCTCTCGCCCCGCTTGTTGTACTAGGGAGCTGTTTTTGTGCCCTGTGACCTACCTCCTGAGCGGTGAGCATCGAACTTAAGTTCGGGACCCGACGATGTTGTACTCAAGACAATACAACGGCCATGTGCAGGGTGAACTTTGATGGATCGCCCCGTAAAGGCCCATATCTTGAACCTAAGTACTGGTGGAGTCTGCCTGCTGGTGGCATTCTGCTAAATGTAATGCTGACCTCGCGGTCAGTTTTGCTGATGAAACAACAAAGAGTTGGACAGTGTTGGGGGCGTTGTCAGGTTCTGCGCTACTCACGCAAGTTGGTGAGTTCTTAGTTGCCTTGCCCAGCGCGAACCCAAGTAGCCGTCTGGTGGCGCTTTGTGGGGCGACGTAGTTGACCTTAAGAATGTGCTCGCATCGGGCTAAGGAGTTACGAATGTCTGATCATTCCCTCACTGCTGGTGGGCGCGATGTCGTTGTACCTGCTCCTAGTCACCCTGAGTTAGAGACACCCACTGTGCGGCTTGCTTCTGTTGCACAACGGCGGATAGATGAAACCCTCAATCAACATCGCCCGCTGACAATAGTGCGTGCACCTTATGGCTATGGAAAGACGGGCCTGGTGGAGCAGTGGGTATCTGAGCAACAGGCCGAAGGGGTGTCGACTGGTTGGTTTTCTTTGCGGCAAAGCGGAAAATCGGTGAGATCGTATATTCCTCCTGCAGCTTGGCGTTCAACACCCTGTGTGGAACTCCTGGTGGATGACAATGTGAGTGCCCGGCTGTTGCATGGTCTGATCCAGATGATGCTCTCTGAGCGAGGGGTGGACGCAGCTGCTGAGCTGAGCGCAATGGAATATCAGCTGTTTGCGCGCTGTGGCACAGGGGAGTTCAGCGCATCACCGACCGATGAGGCTATCCAGGGCAGCGTGGCCGGTGTCCGGAGTGATGGCGAAGTAGCGTCTGGGGGGCGGGGCGAGTTGCCGCGCGCACTGCGGGCTTTTGGTGACTCCTCAACAAACAATGAGCACGATGAGATTCTTCAGATCCTTGGTGGGGTATCAGGGGGGCCGGTTACTACCGGTAGTGCAACGAGCCACCCGTTGATGTTGCAGGAAGATGCACAGATTCTTCTCGATGTGTTGCGTCGTCAGGCGAGCAAAGCAACTGATCGCACGGTCGTTGTCCTTGATGGGTATGTTGATGACACGGCATCGACGTCTTTGCTTCCGGAGATAATTCGGGTCTTAACCGATGCGGGCCCGGTGTGTCAGCTGGTTGTGATGACGCGAGAGGTGACGCGTCTTGAAACGTTTGGTGCTGTTTTTATTGACTCGATTCTTGTTATGCCTCAAGCGTTGCGGGCTACAGCCGGTGATGTGGTGGAATTTGGTGCGCGGCGCGGCGTGGATCTCAGCAGCGAGCAGGGTGAAGAGATTGTTCGTTTGACTGGTGGTTGGCCAGCGATGGCCGCGATGGTTGCATTGCAGGCGAGGCGTGATTCTCGTGGTGAGTGGTTTTATGACGATGTGTTGGACGATGTTGCGGGAATTTTTGAGCATGAAGTCTCGCAGCTTCGTGATTCGCTCAAACTTCGGGTGACTTTGGCCTCGATGTTTTTGCCTGTGCTGACTCCGGTGTTGGTTGATCGGATCTTGGGAGAATTTGGCGAGAGAATTTCGACGTTGTTGGCGTCGTTGGGTGTGCGGGTTGTTCCTGATTCCTCTCGGT
This sequence comes from Jonesia quinghaiensis DSM 15701, assembly GCF_000423205.1. Taxonomy (GTDB): domain Bacteria; phylum Actinomycetota; class Actinomycetes; order Actinomycetales; family Cellulomonadaceae; genus Jonesia; species Jonesia quinghaiensis. The sequence goes on along the minus strand of NZ_AUHN01000009.1, from coordinate 78,146 downwards.
GGGTGCATGGGCGGTCAGAGCGTGATGTGACGCGCGCTTTAGAGCATCTGGTTGAGGACGGTTATTTGCGGGTGTTGGATGAGGAGGCCGAGGTCCGGGCGTATGTTCGTGTACCGGTTATTGATCAGGTATCGAAGCGGTGGTTTGCCCAGGTTGATGTTGCCTTTAGCGGGCCGCTGGTTGAGCTGACGTGTCAGGTGATGGTGGGGCAGGGCTTGGCTTTGGAAGCTGCTGAGCAGTGTGTTGACCATAGTCGGTGGGAGGGCTTTGCGAGTTTTGTTGATGACAATTGGTATGAGCTGCTTGAGGCTGATCCGACGAGGTTGTTGACTGTTTTAGCGAAGGTCCCTTTGTCGGTGGGTGAGGCGAGCGACAAGCTGTCGATCATTAATCGGTTTTTGGATGCTGAACGCCGTGCGCAGGCTGCGCGATCTGGAGGTGTGCTGGCACGGTTAGGGGTGCAAGGACGGGCTCAGGAGGAGGGGGGACGTCACCTGTTGCAGGGGCTTGTTGATGCGTCTGATGCCGAGCAGGTGCGTCAGTGGACAATCCCGATGCTGGAGTGGGGAGCTTCTCTGATCTTGCATGGTGACCCTGCGCAGGCGGCACGTGCTTTGGCCTGTGCTCGTTTCTTGGCCCAGTCCCACGGGGCGGGTGCCGATGTCATGCGAGCGGTGGATGTCTATTCGGCGTTGGTGTTTGCCTTTGACGGTGAATTGGTGACGGCTCGTGACGTATTGGCTCATGTTGACCCTCCGGAGGATTCGTCTCTCTTAGACCACGCGTATTGGTCTACGTTGAGTCTTGTCAGCCTTGGTTCGTTGACGAAGTGTTTGGAGCCGCATGGTGAATTGGCTGATCCTACGTCGATGTTAGGTTCGGTTGATCCGTTATTTTTAGCGCGCTATTTGTTGCATATTCGCTGTCACATTGCGGCTCAGGAGTTGGACCAGGTTCTTGTGCGGTTGGCGGATTTGCGGGAGCGGTGCACGACGTTGTGCAATTTCCCGTTGGTGCGTTCGTTGATGTGTGACGCGACGGTTCATACGTATCTTGCGTTGGGGGATCACCGTGCTGCACAGGAGCGTCTTGATATTGGTCGTCCGTTGGATCCGATGGCGCGGGAGATGGCGGCTCGTATCGCGTTCCAGGCTGGCGATTTAGAACGTGCTGAGCGACTTGTGGACGGTGGGTTGTTGGTTGCGGGGCGTTCGTTGCGGTTTACGGCGGCCTATTTGGCATTGAAGGCATCCGTGTGTGCTTCCCAGGAGCGTTGGGCCGAGTGTTCTGCTGTGTTGGGTGAATATGTGCGGCTGTGTGCTCCGCAGGAGATGTGGGGGTATTTGGCAACGATGCCGCAGGAAGTCGTGGCGGAGTGTCTAGCGCGTTTCCCCTTTGTTGCTGATGCTTGCCCTGCTTTGGCAGCGGCTGGAGGAATGTATCCGGCTCCGAGCGTCCGTGTGTTGTTGTCACCTCGGGAGCAGGAGGTTCTCGCCGCGGTCGCTGAGCATCAGTCGTTGGGTGGAGCGAGCCGTGCGTTGTACGTGGGCGTGAATACTGTGAAGACTCATTTGACGAGTGTGTATCGCAAGCTGGGTGTTCATTCGTATGCGGAGGCTGTAGTGCGCGCACGGGAGTTGGGGGTATTGTCGTAGGGCTGTGGAAGCCAAGCGCAATGCAGCGGTTTTATAGGGCACCTGTGGAGAGAGTGCTGCGGGCTTGGTCCAGAGTTTTTGATGTGTGTGATGTGTCGAGACGACTGAAGGTGAACGGGGATTCCCGTTCACCTTTTGTGTTGTGCCTTGTGGCTCTATGGGCGAGTGCTATCGATTCCGCTGCGGTGGTGTGGTGCTGTCCGTTGGGGTTGTCCGCAGCCTCACCCGCTGTCACCCGTTGTCACCCATGGGTGAGTGTGTAGTGGGCGCGCTTGGGGGAGCGGTTGGCGAAAACTCACCCGGAGACTCACCTTAATAGTCACCTTCAGGTCATCCATGAGGTGAGGGTTTAAAAGGCTTTTCCTGTGCGAATGTCGGCTTTAGCGGCTTCTTTTGTGCCGCGACCGACGCACACGAAAAGAGGAACACCATGACTCACCAAAGGAGGTCCCTTCATCGCGCAGGGCACTGTCACAGCAGTGCTCAATCACGACGCATGGGGCTCAGCTTGCGCGCAACAGCTGGATCAGGAATATCACTCCTTCTGGCAGTCGTATTGACTGCCTTTTTCGCCGTCCCAGCATCAGCGCTACCTGGCGGATCGCTGATGCGTGACGTGAATGACTCGTCGTCGAACTTATCGTCTGCACAAGTGGTATCGGCAGATGATAGTGAAACTGAAGGGGGTGAGCCGATTGAAAATAGCGATTCGCCACAACCGCAGCCCCAACAAGATAATTCCGCGCCCGAAGCAACCACGCAAACAGAGGTTTCACCTGAACCTTTACCTGAGAAGCAACCTGCATCAGACCTAACAAGCCCCAGTGATCAGGCTGAAGAATCAGCTGGTTCGCCTGAGCCTCAATCCCTCGAATCTGACAATGACGCCACAAGTAGTCCGGTAAAAGAGAGTGCACAGGAGGAATCCCCGGCAAAATCAACGGATCCCGAAGGTACTCTCAGCAAAGCGGACAACGCCGAACTCAGCACAGCAAGTGGTCAGCACGTTTGTCTCAATGTTGGAAGCATCAATCCTTTTGAGCAGCAGCAGTCCACTGGCCGGTGGACGTCAGGAAATCTCGGTGGCGGCTATTCGGAGGATGACTGGTTTTCCATCCGTGGACGGATGACCTCCCTGAAGGCTGGCGCAGTAAACAAAGCGGTGTTCGGTTTTGACCGAATGGTGTCGGGCAAATATGCGCTTGATGATGCCCGGTTTGTGTCGCTGTCCAATGGTGCGAGTTTGGTAGATTTTTCAGTGACTACCAGCGGTTCGACGGGTACTATCACCGTGTATTTCGCGATGCCTGAAAATGTCACCTCAACGACGTTGACCTACCAGGCACATATTGCCTCCGAGTTTGATCATGGCGTGGGAATGGGAGCATCGAGTATCGGTGGGTCGCCGTACCACAACTATGTGGTGAGCATAAATTGCCGGAAACAAGGCAATAAAGAACTGCCCATTAAAGCATCGGACCTGTCTTATGCCCTCCTGACGGTGACAAAGAAAACCACCCCAGCCACCAGCTTGACCTGGCCATTCACGCTCTCAGGCAGCCAGCAAGCATCCTTTTCCCTGGGCAACGGTCAATCAACGACCTTCCGGGTGCCCCCACGTACCTGGACAATTTCCGAAACACCTTCCCACGGGGGGTGGGACCTAGCAGGTATCAACTGCACCCCCATTGCTGGCGCACGCTCAGGTGACTCAATCAGCGTCACGCTGGCACATAAAGCCAGCACTACGTGCACCTTCAGCAACGAACAACGGACTTTCGTTGATCTCACCGTGGTAAAAACAGCGGAACCGTCGTACACGCACACGTGGGATTGGTCGATCAACAAAACTGTAGACACCGATCAAGCCACAGGCGCATCATACCCATTCGCTTACACCGTTATAGTGACACCGAAAGACCAAGGAACCACCGATGCCCTGGTCACCGGGAAAATCACCGTTACTAACCCCAACAAATGGCCGGTGGAAGGGGTAACAGTCACCGACAGTTTGACCGGTTTCCCTGGTGCCCACTGCACAGTTCCCCAAGGCGCAGGAATCACCGTACCCGCACAGGGCAATGCCACCGTGAACTACACCTGCACGCTACCTGAAGACGTTGCCCCAACAGATACCGGCAGCAATAAAGCCAGCGCGACCTGGTCGAAAAAGAACTACCCCGGCACAAGCGGAACCGCCACCTCACCCCAGGTGAGCGTGGACATGTCCACAGCTGAGGTCACAACTATCGGTGCCACCGCATCAGTGAGGGACACCCACTATGACCTCACCCCCAGCGAACTTGCTGCTGGCGATGGTGTCAAAACCTTCACCTACACTCTGCCCATCACGGCGCAAGCAGGCACATGCGAAACGCTCGACAACACGGCAACCGTGACGCCATCAGGGCTCAGCACAAAAACCCTCAACGAACAGCACAGCGACTCTGCAACAGTCACGCTGTGCAACCAAGCACCCCTAGATGTCACCAAGAATGTGGTGGGCTCCCTGGAACGCACCTACGGATGGGACATATCTAAGGAGGCTGGCACCCCACTCCTCGACGAGAACACCAACGAAGCGACAATTCCCTACCGAGTGATAGTGACCCCAGAGAACTACACCGACGACGCTTGGGTTATGACCGGTAGCGTCACAGTACGGAACCCCAACGACTTCACCTCAGTCACAGCCACGATTACAGACGCAGTCAGCAACGGCGGGTGGAGCAGCCAAGACCCTCAATGTGTCGTGTCCGGCGGCGTTGACGCAGTGTTTGAGCCAGGTGACGAACGCACCTTCGACTACAGCTGCCAATACGATGCGCAGCCCAGTTACTCAGGGCTGAACACAGCAACAGCATCGTGGACCCAGGGTCAGGAAACCCTCACAGCAACCGGGATGGCTACCTTTGATGACGACGACTGGGGCATCACCCCATTCCAAGACCACGTGGACATCACAGATCAACTAACAATCGGTGGGATCAGTAGTGATCGCGAAACCCTCGGCAACATGACATGGGGGCAGGGGCAACAAACCTTCTCCTACAACAAAACCATCCCCGTTGCTGATGGAACCTGCGTCACCGTGGACAACACCGCAACTCTGACGCAAACATCCCAACAAGCAAGCGCATCCATGCAGGTGTGTAACCAAGCAGACCTGACAGTCCAGAAAAACGTCATTCTGGACCTCAGTCGCACCTTTGGTTGGGACATCACCAAAAACATCGAGAAGATCACCGGGCCTGATGAAACTGGTGCGGCACAGATCGACTATGCCGTCCTCGTTGAAGAGGTCGCAGCCCAGGATTCCTCATGGGACATCTACGGGTATGTCACAGTTGCCAACCCCAACAACTACACAGACGTCACAGCAGCGATCACCGACACCATCGATCTCCCAGGAGTGACCTGTGAGGTGGTAGGCGGGATCAACGGCGGAAACAGCGTCAGCGTACCAGCGCAGGGTGAAGCGACCCTGCCATACCTGTGTGACACCGGGGGAGAGCAACTCACCCAATACAACGGAGTGAACACCGCAACTGCGACCTGGACGCACGGCAGCGACGAGCGATCAGCAACAGGTGCCGCAGAATTCACCGAAGAAGACTGGACCATCAATGAATTCTCAAAAACTGTCACTGTTCACGACGCCCTCGTCGTAGATGCCAGCGATCCACAGCATCGAGAACTGGGCAGCATCACCTGGGCGGAAGCTGGAACCATCCACCCCTACACCTACAGTGAACAACTCACAGTGGAACCAGGAACATGTTCCACCATCACCAACACAGCCCAACTATGGTCACCAGTCGAGGAAAACCCACAACCCTTCGGTGGAGCCTCTTACAATTCCATGATCCTCGAGGAGTTCGATGCGCGCTTACTCGGGCAAGCACAACAAGAACGAACACTGTGTCACCAACAACAAATAGCAGCCTCCGTGACAGGCGTTGCGCAACATGACAGGCAGTACACCTGGGACATCGAAAAAATCGCCTCAGATGACATCGTCCTCGATGAAGATACAGCGTCAGGAGAACTGCCTTACACAGTCATCGTGACTGAAGGGGCGCCTCTCGACTCGAACTGGGTCGCAGAGGGAACAGTGACTCTCACTAATCCCAACAATTTCACCGCAATAACAAGTGATCTTGACATCCAACTCCCGGCAGCGGTGTGTGCACTAGACGGTGAAGCGTCACTGACTGTGGCGCCCGGAGAAAGCGAACAGCGTCAATACAGGTGCACCTTCGACCAGGACCCAGGTGCACTCACAGTGACTGCAACAGCCACGATCACAACGCACCCCACACAGTGGAAACAGCAAACACAGGCCGATGCGCTCGCAGAGATGCCCTTTGCCCTCGCCCAGGAAACAAACAGGACGATCACGGTGGAGGACACCCTGGTGGACTTTGAACCACAGTGGACAATCGACTGGGCTCAGGAAGGGACCACCCACCAGGTGGAATACGGGATTGATGTGCTTGTTGATGCTGGTGAATGTGTCATCGTCGAGAACACGGCGAGCATCGTGCAAACCGAGCAGAGCGCTGATACTTCCACCCAAGTGTGCCGAGACGAAGGTGGTGTTGGTGGAGTGATTGTCGAACCGCCAACAACTCCACCAACTCCGGCCACACCGGCAACTCCAACGGTGCCAACGGTGCCGCCAGGTGTTCAGGTGGTGGTGAACCGTGATGACAGCGGCGTCCTAGGGGTGAGGTATGACCTACCTTCGACCGGCGCGGATCTGACTACGGTCTACCTTGCAGCGACGGCTTTCCTCCTTGGGGTCTTCCTGGTTGCTGCGTCTGCGACGCGTCGGCGTAGGCGTGAGTAGGCGGGAGAGCGCCAGCTGTTAATGTGCAGCTGGCGAATGGCGGGCAGGGTGACCTGCCCGCCATTCTGCTGACAGAACGCGGCGGTACTAACGCATCGTGCAGGGCATCTCCTTCTTGGCAGGAGAGGTGGGCTGGCGCCGGTGCGGCATTTCTTTGTGAGGTAACCGGGATCACGGTTACAGGAAGTCTGATAGCAGGGTAGGATAGTTCGTTGGTATGTGTACACGCATGCCAACGACAGCAATGACAGGAGTTAGCGGAGTATATGGCGAAGAAAGACGGCGTCATCGAGATCGAAGGCACTGTGGTCGAAGCTCTCCCCAACGCGATGTTCCGTGTTGAGTTGGCAAACGGTCACAAAGTCCTTGCGCACATCTCTGGAAAGATGCGTCAACACTACATCCGCATCCTCCCTGAGGATCGTGTGGTTGTTGAGTTGAGTCCATACGACTTAACCCGAGGAAGAATCGTCTACCGCTACAAGTAACCACCACTCGATCACTGCTGTTCCAGCCTGGCGCTGGAGACAGCTGAGGAACCACGATGAAGGTCAACCCTAGCGTTAAGAAGATCTGCGACAAGTGCAAGGTTATCCGCCGTCACGGTCGCGTCATGGTCATCTGCGAGAACGTTCGTCACAAGCAGCGTCAGGGCTGAGTCCACTCAGCGAGAAGTGCTTGTCGCGACGGGATCACGACAGACCAGATCTCATATTTCGGGGTCGCGCCCGAACGATTCAGCAAGCGCACCGCCGTCAACCTCTCGGGTAAACCGACGTTGACACACCCTCGGCTCGGAGGCCGAGGCTCGCACAAACGCGAGAGGCGATGCATCAGACCTCCGAATGAAATACAGGAGCCACAATACGATGGCACGTCTTATCGGCGTAGACCTCCCTCGTGACAAGCGAGTTGAGGTGGCGCTTACTTACATTTACGGCGTGGGTCGCACCCGCGCACAGCAGACACTGGATGCCACTGGCATTTCACCAGACGTCCGTGTCAAGGATCTCGGCGACACCGAACTCGTCGCACTACGTGACTACCTCGAGGGCAACTACAAGCTCGAGGGTGACCTTCGCCGTGAGGTTGCTGCTGACATTCGCCGCAAGGTTGAGATCGGCTGCTACGAGGGTCTTCGCCACCGCCGCGGACTTCCAGTTCGTGGTCAGCGCACTAAGACCAACGCTCGTACCCGTAAGGGTCCGAAGAAGACCGTAGCCGGCAAGAAGAAGGCTCGCTGATCCGTCAGCGGCCGTGATGCTCAGGTGCTGAGCACCTGTCATCCCACCAGACCTCAACCCAGGAGAAAGAGCATATGCCTCCCAAGACTCGCGGCGCTCAGAACGCACGCAAGCCTCGCCGTAAAGACAAGAAAAATATTGCTGTCGGCCAGGCGCACATCAAGTCCACCTTCAACAACACCATCGTGTCGATTACCGACCCATCCGGTGCTGTCATCTCGTGGGCCTCATCTGGTCAAGTGGGCTTTAAGGGCTCACGTAAGTCAACCCCTTATGCTGCTCAGCTCGCTGCTGAGTCAGCAGCACGTCGTGCACAAGAGCACGGTATGAAGAAGGTTGACGTCTTCGTCAAGGGCCCCGGCTCAGGCCGTGAGACCGCGATCCGTTCCCTGCAGGCCGCTGGCCTCGAGGTCGGTTCGATCCAGGACGTTACACCTCAGGCGCACAACGGCTGCCGTCAGCCTAAGCGCCGTCGCGTCTGATCCCGAGCGAAACACTGCCACCTCTGTCATCGTGGAGTCCGCTCCGCGGAGACAGAGGAGGCGCACTGCAGATTCATTGCTTGTCAGGTCAATACCCTCCAGCGTCAGTTGGAGGCACTCAATATGCGTCATATAGCGGATGCATGTCGAAAGGACACCACACGTGCTCATTGCACAGCGCCCCACCCTCTCAGAAGAGATCATTACCGATGCTCGCTCACGGTTCACCATCGAACCACTTGAGCCAGGTTTCGGTTACACCCTAGGTAACTCACTGCGTCGCACACTGCTTTCCTCGATTCCTGGGGCAGCAGTAACGTCGATCCGTATTGATGGAGTTCTCCACGAGTTCTCCACCATTCCTGGGGTCAAGGAAGACGTCACCGAGATCATCTTGAACGTCAAAAACTTGGTGTTGTCCTCTGAGAATGACGAGCCTGTTGTCATGTACCTGCGCAAGCAGGGCGCCGGTGTTGTCACCGCCGCAGACATCGTGCCACCAGCTGGTGTTGAGGTACACAACCCTGACCTGCACATTGCAACACTCAATGACAAGGGAAAGCTCGAAATTGAGCTCACCGTTGAGCGTGGACGTGGTTACGTTTCCGCTCAGCAGAACAAGTCACTAGATGCTGAGATCGGCCGGATTCCTGTCGACTCCATCTACTCACCAGTTCTGAAGGTGACCTACAAGGTTGAAGCAACTCGTGTTGAGCAGCGCACCGACTTCGATCGTTTGATCGTTGACGTTGAAACGAAGTCAGCAATTGCCCCACGTGACGCTCTGGCTTCCGCCGGAAAGACGCTGGTCGAACTCTTTGGTTTGGCTCGCGAACTCAACGTGGAAGCAGAAGGCATCGAGATTGGTCCGTCACCAACGGACGCAGCTCTTGCCGCTGACCTTGCTCTTCCCATTGAAGATCTGCAGCTGACGATCCGCTCATACAACTGCCTCAAGCGTGAAGGCATTCACCAGGTCGGTGAACTTGTCGCACGCAGCGAGGCAGATCTGCTGGACATCCGTAACTTCGGGGCTAAGTCCATCAACGAGGTCAAAGAAAAGCTCCACGAGCTTGGTTTGGCACTCAAGGACTCACCGCTGGACTTCCAGCCGCCATCGGAGTCGGACTACTACGACGACGGCGACGTCGACGAGCAGTACAACTGACTTCTGGATTGATCGCATAGCGGTCACAAGAACTGCAAGGAGCAAGAACAATGCCTACCCCATCCAAGGGCCCTCGGCTCGGTGGTAGCCCGGCTCACGAGCGACACATCCTCGCGAACCTGGCCTCCAGCCTCTTCGAGCACGGTCGCATCACCACAACAGTGACAAAGGCCAAGCGCCTTCAGCCTGTTGCAGACCGTCTGATCACCAAGGCAAAGCGTGGAGACCTCCACTCACGCCGTCAGGTGTCACAGGTCATCCGTAACAAGACCGTTCACGTCCGCGACGCCGAAGGTGACGCAAAGACGATCGTTCACCGCCTCTTCACTGAGATTGCTCCTGCCATGGCAGAGCGTAACGGTGGATACACCCGCATCACCAAGATCGGCACCCGCCGTGGCGACAACGCCCCAATGGCTGTCATCGAGCTCGTCACCGAGCCCGTGTCACCTAAGCAGGCTGTTGTTAAGGAAGCCACTAAGGCTGCTGAGAAGGCTGCAAAGAAGGACGAGACTCCAGCTGTCGAGGAGACTGCACCAGTAGAGGCTTCAGAAACTACTGAAGCACCTGCTGCTGACGAAACCAAGTGATCCACCGGTGATGCTTTGACCATCACCACGTGAATTCACAGTGAGGGTGGGCCCTGACCAATTGGTCAGGGCCCACCCTCATTTTTTGTGGAACCGCACATCGAAGTGAATGAGTCATGTTGTGACTGGGGGGATCCCACAGTCAAAGCACACTAGTGCTGCCAGAGGCCGGCGGCGCCGCTCAGTGCAACGCGGTTGGCAACAACACGCGTGTAAGGGCCAATTTCGGTGAGTCGTTCCAATGCCCATGCGGACAGGTTATGTGCATTACCCCCGCCGATAAATACAGCATCCCAGCGATACACCGGATATAACGCCTCGACGACCTCAACAATTCGGTGTGACCAGGCATCATTGCCTATTTCACGGCGTACATGGTCACCAATGTACTGGTCGTAGGTTCCGCCGTGGAGGAATGGTGCATGAGACATTTCGAGATGGGCTTGAAGAGTGCCATCAGAAAAGTGTGCGCTTCCCAGGCCCGTTCCAAAGGTCAACGCAAGTTCTAGGCCTTCACCGCGGATCAGGGCCGCACCATGCATCTCGGAGTCATTCACAACGCGAACGGACACGTTGAAGCGTTCTGAGATCAGAGCCTGCACATCAAGGCCATTCCACTCCGCTTCAAGGTCAGGGACAATCTCAGTGTGGGGGCCTGCAGTACGAATGTAGTGCGGGGTATAGATGATTCGCCCACTGCGGATCATTCCCGGAATACCGACCCCAACCTTTCCAATGACCATGCCGGCGGTGGCTGCTGCGGCTTTTCGTGTAGCGATGTGGTCGATCAACGCATCGCTGCTGAAGGGGTAGTGAACAGGTTGTCTATGTATTTCTGTGAGTAGTGAACCGTCGACATCACACACAGCAGATTTAAGTGCTCCACCACCACAATCCACAGCCAGAATGAAGGTTTCTTGGGCTGCTGCCTGGTCATGTGAGGAATCACTATTTAGCGTCGCTGGATCCTGTGAGGGCAGCGATGACTGTGTGGGGGTGCTTTGCATGTAAACAGTGTAATTCTCCGCGCACTATCGTCAGCGACACGCGGGCATGTAGTGTGCGCTCACCAATGACGGACGTGTGGGGGAGAGGCCCTTTGCTTCCGGGGGGCTTGCGATGGCAGGTGTGATGTCATGCAAAGGTGTCCGGCTCCGGGTGCCCCATGCGAGACAATAGAGCGGTGATTCGGATTCGACTTGACCTTGCTTACCGGGGAACGAACTTTGTGGGGTGGGCTCGTCAGCCAGGCTTGCGCAGTGTTCAAGGTGTTCTTGAGGATGCTCTTGCATTGCTTGCCCGCCAGCCGGTCACCGCGAATGTGGCTGGTAGAACTGACGCTGGTGTCCACGCCCGAGGGCAAGTAGTGCACATAGATTTCCCGCGTGACCGCTGGGATAAGTTACCTGGACGCTCGGATCGAACACCGGAAAGAGCGCTGCTCGACAAGCTCAACGCAATGGTCCCGGCTGATGTTGTTGTCCAAAACGCAGTTGTGGCTCCACCAGGTTTCGACGCTCGGTACTCTGCGCTCTACCGTCGATACAACTACCGCATCGCTGATTCTGTGGACTATCGCGACCCGTTAACAGGAACGTGGGTTCTATGGTCGCGCCAAGCTCTTGACGTCGATGCCATGTCAGAGTCTGTTGTACCTCTTCTTGGTTTGAGAGATTTTGCTGCGTTCTGCAAACCGCGACGTGGTGCATCGACTATTCGCGAACTCCAAGAGTTCACATGGGAGCGGGCGACGCAGGGGCCAGACACCGGGTTGGTGCGGGCAACGATTGTGGCCGATGCTTTCTGTCACAACATGGTGCGTGCCATGGTGGGGGCGGCGCTAGATGTTGGGTTGGGACGTAAACCAGTGCAGTGGCCAGCGCACATGCTTGCCTCACGGTCTCGGGTAAATTCCAGTGTTGTGGTAGCAGCCCATGGGCTGACGTTGGAACACGTTGAATACCCACCTGATGATCTTCTGGCCTCGCGTGCGCATGCCATTCGGGCGCGGCGTCTTGATGAAGAAGCTGAACCTGTTGACTGTGACCAAAACCCTGATCAGCGTCTCTCCGGTAGCGAATATCCTTAAGGTATGGCTGTAGACAAGATCATTCTCTTTTATGCCTTCGCTCCGGTGGCTGACCCCACTGCGGTGCGGCTGTGGCAGACCGCTCTTGCGGAGAAACTTCACTTGACAGGGCGCGTTATTGTCGCGCCTCAGGGCATTAATGCCACGTTGGGTGGTCGGGTTGAGGACCTCAAGCAGTACTTGAAGACCACCCGTCAATACCCTGGTTTTAGAGCGCTCGATGTGAAGTGGTCGGAGGGTTCTGCCCGCGACTTCCCGCGGTTATCGGTAAAAGAACGTCCAGAACTGGTTGCTTTCGGAGCGCCAGAAGAAATCGTTGTTGACGCCAATGGTGTGGTCAACGGTGGGCGTCATCTAGCGCCACAAGAAGTGAATGATCTTGTTGAGGCGCTGGGTGAGGATGTTGTCTTTTTCGATGGGCGTAACGCGTTCGAAGCGCAGATCGGCAAGTTTGATGGTGCGATTGTCCCGGACACTCGCACAACGCACGATTTCATCCGGGAGCTAGATTCCGGCAAGTACGACCATCTCAAAGACAAACACATCATCTCGTACTGCACAGGTGGGGTGAGGTGTGAGATCCTCTCTGTTCTGATGAAGAATCGTGGGTTCGACAATGTTTACCAAGTTGCTGGCGGGATCGTGCGGTACGGCGAGCAATTCGGGACAAAGGGGCTCTGGAAAGGTCCGCTGTACGTTTTCGATCGACGTATGGTGCACCATTTTGATGGGGAATCCTTAACGCTAGGCCGCTGCACTGTGTGTGAGGCGCCAACTGAGCAATTCCTCAACTGTGCGGACCCAGGTTGTAAGCGCCTGCGTTTGTATTGTGGGGACCACGCTGAGGTCGCCCAAACAACGGTTTGCGCTGACTGCACAGAGCGCAGCGCTAACGTGACCTACCTCAAACAACAATAGTGGGAATCGTGCGCTACACTGATATCTGATTGCTGTATATCCGTGTCTGATGTGTGACTGGATGGTCGCTGGATCGCGAGTAGGAAAAGTTATTCGCTGATCCCGACCGCTTCAACCGTCACCTCGACTGGCTGTTTTTCTCGTTCTGACCACGACTGGTTAAACGATCTAAACAGATACACGTAATTATTGTGCTTCTCCCGAGACCGGTGCGCCCACTCGCTAGGCTCTATGAAGCGCTCGCCGACCTTTCTGCGCGCTGAGAAGCGACAGAGAAGACACGAACCGAAACGAAGGCTACGAACGTGCGTACGTACACCCCGAAGCCAGGCGACATTCAGCGTGACTGGTACGTCATTGACGCTACTGACGTTGTACTTGGTCGTCTCGCAAGCCACGTCGCTCAACTGCTCCGTGGCAAGCACAAGGCCACCTTTGCCCCTCACGTCGACGGCGGAGACTTTGTCATCGTCATCAACGCAGGCAAAGTTGCATTGAGCGGCAACAAACTAGACCAGAAGAAGGCATACCGTCACTCGGGTTACCCGGGCGGTCTGACTGCTGTTCCTTACTCTGAGCTTATGGCGAAGAACCCAGAACGTGCAGTGGAGAAGGCCGTTCGCGGCATGATCCCTAAGACCAGCCTCGGCCGGGAGCAGCTGACAAAGCTTCGCGTTTTCGCGGGCTCTGAGCACCCTCACGCTGCGCAACAGCCAAAGCCCTTCGAGATCACCCAAATCGCGCAGTAGGCTCCGGCTTACGCGAATATAAGGACGCGAGGACACTCCAGTGGCTGAAACCACCGTCGACATTGACACACTGGGCGAAGAAGAGACCCCCAGCACATACACCTCTGAGTCTGCTGCCCCTACGGGCCGCGGCCAGAGCATCACGGCGCCAGGTCAAGGTGTTGGCCGCCGCAAGGAAGCAGTTGCACGAGTTCGCCTCGTCCCTGGCTCAGGCCAATGGACCATCAACGGGCGCACCATCGAAGGCTACTTCCCCAACAAGGTGCACCAGCAGATCGTTAACTCACCACTGAAGGCTGTGGATGTCGAAGGTCGTTTTGACGTCGTCGCCCGCATCCACGGTGGCGGAGTAACCGGTCAGGCAGGCGCACTGCGCCTCGGTATTGCTCGTGCGCTGAACGGCATTGACCGTGACGCAAACCGCGCCACCCTGAAGAAGGCTGGCTTCCTCACCCGCGACGCACGTGCTGTCGAGCGGAAGAAGGCCGGTTTGAAGAAGGCACGTAAGGCATCGCAGTTCTCCAAGCGCTGATTCATTTCACGCTGCACTGCACACAAGGCCCCCACTGGAATCCAGTGGGGGCCTTGTGCTGTCCGGTGTGAGGCTCGAAACTCTACCCTCGCGATGTCATGGCGCCACGTGTGCTGCCCCGGGGTAAACATGCAGTAGATTAGAACGGCAGTCTCGGCGCGTATCGACCACGGTAGGCGCACCAATGCGCCGTTACCACGGTGGAACGAACAGGGAAAAGAATGGCACGACTCTTTGGAACCGATGGCGTCCGCGGGCTGGCAAACCGTGATGTCACAGCTGAGCTCGCTCTGGACCTCGCCGTTGGAGCAGCGCACGTTCTTGCGCTACGTGGGGAATTCAGTAAACCGCGACCGCGCGCAATTGTTGGCCGCGATCCGCGGGCATCTGGCGAATTTTTGTCTGCAGCTGTTGCCGCTGGCCTCGCCAGTGCTGGTGTAGACGTCATTGATGTTGGAGTACTGCCAACGCCTGCAGTTGCCTTCCTCACCGGAACCTTAGGCGCCGACTTGGGCGTCATGATCTCGGCATCTCACAACCCCATGCAAGACAACGGCATCAAGTTCTTCGACCGTAATGGCTACAAGCTCGACGACGACGTCGAAGATCAAATCGCCGCACACATGGGAGAGAACTGGGAACGCCCAGTCGGCGCACGGGTAGGGCGTATTTCCTATGATTACGAAGCCGTGAATGCTTATGTTGATGCCATTGTTGACACCGTCACCTACTCACTGGAGGGGTTACGGGTTGTGGTTGACTGCGCCCATGGCGCAGCAAGCCACGTTGGACCGTTGGCTCTCGAGCGTGCCGGTGCTGAGGTTATTGTCATCGGAAACGAACCGGATGGCGAAAACATCAACCACGAGTACGGGGCAACTGCACCGCGCCGAATGGCCGCAGCAACGGTTGGCCACTCGGCACACGTGGGTGTTTCCTTTGATGGAGACGCTGACCGGTGCATCGCCTCGGATGAAGAGGGCATCATTGTTGATGGCGACAAAATCATGGGGATTTTGGCGCTAGGAGCTGCTGAGGCGGGCCGCCTCAAAGACAACGTTTTAGTGACGACAGTGATGTCGAACCTTGGACTTCGTTTAGCGATGGAGGCCCATGGTGTCCGCACAGTCAATACTGCTGTGGGGGACCGGTATGTCTTAGAAGAGATGTTGCGCAATGGGTACAACATTGGTGGAGAGCAATCGGGGCACGTGTTGCTGACCGAGTTCTCCACCACTGGAGATGGTGTGCTGACTGCCCTCCACCTGCTCTCTCGGTTGGCTGAGAAGCGCCAGAAAATGAGTGAGGTTGCCTCGGTCATTACTCAACTACCGCAGGTCATGATCAACGTGCCTGGTGTTGATAAAGCTGCCGCTACCACGAACAGTGTTGTCCTTGAGGCGGTGACGGCTGCTGAAATCGCATTAGGTGACACCGGTCGGGTATTGCTTCGCCCCTCCGGAACTGAAGCGTTGGTGCGTGTCATGGTTGAGGCCGCGACGCAGGACGAAGCAGAATCAACTGCTCGCCACCTCGCTGACGTGGTGAAGAACAACCTGGCGTTGAGCTGAGCTCTTGCAGTAAGAGCACCTTGAAGAGTACGTGAAGGTGCCTGGCGCACATGTGCCAGGCACCTTTCTTATGCGACGATGACACGGTGACTTCCTCATCTCTCTACCGCACCGTTGAGTCATTACTCGAAGAACATCCCCACGGTGTTTTGCCGTTGATTCAAGCCGGTGATCCAGTTCTGCGCCGCCCCACGCAGCCGTATGACGGCGAGTTGGGGGCACTGTTGCCAGATTTTCTGCACGCATTGCACATGACCATGCTTGACGCTCCGGGCGTGGGTGTAGCTGCACCTCAGGTTGGTGTTGGTGTAGCGATCGCTGTTATGCGAGACCCAGGAGCTACCGACCCTCAGGACACTAGGGAACGGCAGGCTTTTCCTTTCCGAGTCGTGGTGAACCCGGCCTATGAGCCATTGGGTGATGAGCGAGTGACATACTACGAGGGATGCTTGAGTGTTGATGGGTATCAAGCGGCCGTTGCGCGCCCTCGGTCTATCCGTTTCACTGGCAGTGATGAGCACGGCGCTGGTTTTGATGAGGAACTCCATGGCTGGACTGCGCGGATAGCACAGCACGAAACAGACCATCTCAGTGGTGTGTTGTACATCGATAAGGCTGAGATTCGTTCGTTAAGTACGATAGATAACCTCGCTCGGCTGTGGTCGGACACTCCAGAGCCCCATGCCGCGGGTCTGGCTTTGGGCTTTGATGTGGAACAGGAGTTCTGATGGATGGTGTTGTCGGGTTTCTGGGGAGCATTAATGACGCGTTGATGTCTGTTGCCACAAATTATGAAGGCACCTGGCTTCTGTTCCTCTTTCTGTGGCTCTTCATCACGCTTGACGGGATATTACCTATCTTCCCCTCTGAGTCATTGGTGATTGCGGTTGTAGCCATTTCTGTTTCCACGGGGTCCCCGGCGTTGTGGCTTGTCGCCGTGGTCGCTGTTGTGGGGGCGATGGGTGGTGACATTACGACGTATCTCATTGGGCGCCGCGCCCAGGTGCATCAGTGGCGGTTTTTGAAGTTTCAACGCATAGCCCGGGTCCTCGATTGGGCTGAGCGTATGGTTGCGCGCAAGCCAGCAACGGTTATTGTGGCCGCTCGGTATATTCCTGGGGGGCGGGTCGCGGTGAACTTTACGGCGGGGCGCATGGTCTTTCCCATGAAGGCTTTTGTGTTTTTCGATGCGATTGCCGCTGTCACGTGGGCGATTTACTCGTGCTTGATTGGGTTAGGCGCTGGGGCATGGCTGAAGGGGCACCCTGTGTATGCGGTGATGATCGGTGTCACCGGTGGTGTGCTTATTGGGTTTGTTGTTGACGCTGTTTTGCGGCGGATTTTGGCCCGTCGGGGTACGGCACTGAAGTCGATGGAAGGGTATGTTCCGCCTCACGTGCCTGAGGTTCAACCCGCTTTTGAGCAGCCGCCGACATCGTCTTAGAGTTTGCGCAGTCGTACCCGTCGCACGGAGTGGTCGGCATCTTTGGTCATGACCAGTGTGGCGCGTGAACGGGTGGGCAAGATGTTTTCGGTGAGGTTTGGTTCGTTGATGGATTCCCAAATGGATTCTGCGGTGGCTATGGCTTGCGCGTCGTTGAGGTTTGCGTAGCGCCGGAAAAAGGAACCTGGTTTAGCGAACGCTGAGTCACGTAGCGAAAGAAACCGGTCAACGTACCAGCTACGAATGTGCGACGTTTTGGCGTCAACATAGATGGAAAAGTCAAAGAAGTCAGAGACCGCGAGGCTGGACATTCCTTCAGGTTGATGCCGCGCTGGTTGGAGAACGTTGAGCCCTTCAACGATCAGAACGTCGGGCCGGTTAACGCTTTGGCGTTCCCCGGGCACGATGTTGTATGTCAGGTGGTCGTAGACCGGAGCGTGGACTTGCCCGCGCCCCGCTTTGACTTTGGTGAGGAATCGAATCAGCGCCCGCCGGTCGTAGGATTCGGGGAATCCTTTACGGTCCATGATCCCGCGTCGCTCTAACTCTTCATTGGGGAGGAGGAAACCGTCGGTGGTGATGAGTTCTACCCGGGGTGTGTCAGGCCAGCGAGCGAGCATTTCCCGCAAGATACGTGCCGTCGTGGACTTCCCCACGGCGACAGATCCAGCGACACCAATGACATAAGGTGTACCCCCAGATTCCTCATGGAGAAATGTTGAGGTTGCCCGGTTAAGTTGCCGTGTCGCCCCAATGTAGAGGTTGAGGAGACGGGACAGGGGCCGGTAGATGGCGTCAACTTCTGCGAGGTCGATAGGGTCCCCGAGTCCGGCTAGACGAGTAACGTCGTCGTCAGTGAGGGGGAGAGGAGTGGACTCCGAAAGCCGCCGCCACGCTGCACGGTCGAGGTCCACGTAGGGGGACGCTGGTGTTGGGTTGTGGTCCGTCACGTTTTGATTTTCCACCACATATACCGCTTGGGGGAAATGCTGGGGAGCTCTGCACTCTGTGTCGTAGGCGACGTGTGGGGCATGAAACGCCTGACACTGGCTAGAATGGGCGTGACTGTGCTGCGTCGCGCTACCGCTGTTGATGCGCCAGTTGCCCAGCACAGCCATTTGCGGTGCTGGTCGGAGAAGCGATCGCCAGGTGCGTACCGTGCCTGAGGGAGGACATCGCAAAGATGTGTGGAATTGTCGGCTACGTTGGGTCAGCCACCCCATCGACCCGTCCGTTGGATGTTGCCCTTGAGGGATTGGGACGTCTGGAGTACCGCGGTTACGACTCAGCAGGGGTCGCCTTGGTTGCACCTGGTGTTGATACCGTGCACAGCGCGAAGAAGGCTGGGAAGCTGGTTAACCTTCGCAACGAGTTGGAAGCCTCACCGTTGCCGCACGCAACGGCTTCTATCGGGCACACCCGTTGGGCTACGCACGGTGCCCCTAGCGATGTGAATGCGCACCCGCACCTCGCGTTGGGCGGCAAGCTCGCTGTCATTCACAACGGCATTATTGAGAACTTCTTCTCCCTGCGCCACGAACTGTTGGACATGGGTGTTGAGTTTGTGTCTGAAACTGACACTGAGGTCGCTGCGCACCTGATCGCCCAGCAGTATGAGATCACCGGTGACCTCACTGCGGCGATGCGCGCTGTTGCCCAGCGACTTGAGGGAACGTTCACGCTGTTGGCGGTTCACGCTGACGCACCTGACACCGTCGTGGGGGCTCGCCACGACTCTCCGCTTGTTGTGGGTTTGGGTGATGGCGAGAACTTCTTGGGCTCCGATGTTGCCGCGTTTATCGCTCACACCCGTGAGGCGCTGGAACTAGGTCAGGACCAGATCGCAACAATCACCCCTAATGCTGTTGTTGTGACTGACTTTGACGGCCAAGTTGTTCAGCCTAAGCACTTCACCGTTGACTGGGATGCTTCAGCCGCTGAAAAGGGTGGCTTCTGGTCATTCATGGCGAAGGAAATCGCAGATCAGCCGCAAGCCGTCGCTGACACGCTGCTTGGTCGCACCAACGAAAGCGGCGACCTCATCCTTGATGACGCACGCATCGATGAATCTGTTCTTCGCTCTATCGACAAAATCATCGTTGTTGCCTGCGGTACAGCCGCATACGCGGGGCACGTCGCGAAGTACGCCATCGAACACTGGTGCCGTATTCCGGTGGAAATTGAACTAGCACACGAGTTCCGCTACCGGGATCCCATCGTCAGTGCTCGCACCCTTGTGGTCGCGATGTCACAGTCGGGGGAAACCATGGACACCCTCATGGCTGTGCGTCACGCACAGGAACAGGGCGCCAAGGTCATTTCGATCGTGAACACTCACGGTTCGACCATTCCCCGTGAGTCTGATGCCGTGATCTACACTCACGCTGGCCCAGAAGTTGCTGTGGCATCGACAAAAGCGTTTGTCTCTCAAATTACGGCCGCATACCTGCTTGGTCTGTACTTTGCACAACTACGTGGCAACATGTTCCGCGACGAAATCCACACAGTGCTTGAGGAACTGCGCGCCATGCCGCAGAAAATCCAAGAAGTCCTGGACCGTGGTGAACGAGTCCGTGAAATTGCCCGGTGGATGGTTGATACCTCCTCAGTGCTGTTCCTTGGCCGCCACGTGGGTTACCCCATTGCGTTGGAAGGTGCCCTGAAACTCAAGGAAATCGCGTACATCCACGCTGAAGGTTTCGCTGCCGGCGAGCTCAAGCACGGCCCTATTGCGTTGATTGAACCAGGACAACCAGTATTTGTCATTGTTCCTTCACCACGAGGTCGCAACTCCCTGCACTCCAAGGTCATTTCCAACATCCAAGAAATCCGCGCTCGCGGTGCCCGCACGTTGGTCATTGCTGAAGATGGCGATGAGGCAGTGACCCCGTTCGCTGATGAGGTGTTCTGGGTTCCGCAGTGCCCCACGTTGCTGTCACCGTTGCTGACGATCGTTCCGTTGCAAATATTTGCTGCAGAACTTGCCCGTGCCAAGGGGTTGGACGTCGACCAGCCGCGTAACCTCGCGAAGTCCGTCACGGTTGAGTAAGTGAAACGCCAGTGATCATCGGAGTGGGCATCGACGTTGTTGATGTTGAACGGTTTCGAGCAACTGTGCAACGTACCCCGCGGCTTGTGGAGAAACTTTTCGCTCCCCAAGAACGGGACATGCCCGTGGAGTCCTTGGCCGCGCGATTCGCTGCAAAAGAAGCGATCGCTAAAGCTCTGGGTTCTCCGGGTGGGATGGCATGGCATGACGCTGTGATCCCGCGAACCCCAGGCAGCCGCCCAGTTGTGGAAACAACGGGAACGGTTGCGGCTGTCGCAGCCGAACAAGGGGTCCGAGTGTTCCACGTGTCGCTGTCACATGACGGGCCAATAGCAACCGCCATGGTGGTTGCCGAAGCGTAAAACTGGATACAACATAGTGCCGTGCAGATGAATGCGGCGTCGTAACACTGTGGGCGGTACCCGTGGCAATAACGGGTACCGCCCACAGGCGTATGTTGGGGATGGCGGTGCGATTACTTCAAGTGCGGCACAACCTGTGTTTCAAACATCTCAAGACCGCTGGTGTCATATGCTGCCTCAGCAAAATACGTGATCGCATACGTCATACCGCGCTGTTGCATATCCTGTAGGCGCTCAACAATGAGTTCAGGTGTGCCCACAAGTGGTCCGCGCGCCAATGCATCGGCCTGGTCATCAGCAGCCTTCTGGGAAACAGTGGTCGCCAGGTGTGCCCGGTACCAGTCCAGACGATCCTGAACTTCTTTGGCTGTTTCTCCGATGACAACGTTGTAGTTGGCGCTACGCGTTATTGATCCAAAGTCGCGGCCAACCTGCTTGCAGTGCTCGGCGAGGATCGCACTTTTGCGGCTGAACTCTTCACCATTGCCATCAAAGTTTGTGTAGTCGGCGTACTTCGCTGCGATTTTCAGTGTTTTCTTTTCTCCGCCACCAGCAATCCACAACGGGATTTTCCCTGTCGGCAGGGGATAGTTCAATGCGCCATCAACCTGGTAGTGCTTGCCAGTGAAGGTTGCAGTGCCAGTGCTGAACAGGTCTCGCATGATCTGCACACCCTCGTCGAGAGCCGCTAACCGCTCGCCCGCCCCGGGGAACCCATACCCGTAGGCGCGCCATTCGTGCTCGTACCACCCCGCACCAATTCCCATCTGTACTCGACCGCCAGAAATGATGTCCGTGGTGGTGGCAACTTTGGCGAGGTGCGCGGGGTTGCGGTAAGCCATGCAGGTACACATTTGCCCAAGAGCCACACGGTCAGTCACAGCCGCAAAACCGCTCATCAACGACCACGCTTCGTGGGTTGCCTCATGGACCGGCTCAGGAACCGTATGCATGTGGTCGTACACCCAAATCGACGAAAAAGCACTGCCACGATCGGCTCGTTGAGCGAGTTCTTTCATCAGCGGCCAGTGTTTGGCGGTGGGAATGCCGGTGAGGTCTTGTCGCCACCCTTGGGGAATAAACAATCCGAAGTCCATCTCACCAGCCTAGCGCTGGTGTCTCGCGCGGTCGCACGGTACCGGTGGGACAGGCACAATGGGGACATGAGAGAAGCGTTCACAGCAGACCAGGTGCGTGCCGCAGAACGTCCTCTTCTTGAGGCAGGTGTTCCCCTCATGGGCCACGCGGCATTCGCGATCGCAACGCGAGTGACGCAGCAGGTGCGGTTACAGCGAGGCATGCTCGCTGGGGCGCGCATCGTGGTGCTTGTGGGACCAGGGAACAATGGCGGGGATGCACTTTTCGCTGCCGCCCACCTAGCAAAAACCCCACTCGAGGTCACCGCCGTTCTCCTATCTCCCCAGGTGCACACTGCCGGGTTAGCTGCCTTACGCAGGTCACCAGCACGCGTGGTGCCGTGGGACCAAGACGTAACACGTGAGGCCACAGCAGCCTGGCACCACCGGATTACCCGCACAATCTCCCAGGCTGATGCTGTTGTTGATGGCGTGTTGGGCATTGGGTCCAGTGGGGCAGTGCGTGGCCCGGCCCGCCACATTTTTGCTGAGTTAAACCACAGGGTTGCCAACTCTGCGCCCCGCCCACAGTTCATTGCCGTTGATGTTCCCTCCGGTGTGAACGCCTCAACTGGAGAAGTTCTCGAACCAGACCATACGTTCCCCGCAGACCTCACCCTGACGTGTGGTGTTGCTAAAACAGGGCTTCTTGTTGCACCAGGTGCGTTGTTCGCTGGAGACGTTGATGTCATTGACCTAGGGCTAACCACCAGCGACAGCGACGTGCAATGCGTGGAGTTGCGAGATTTCCGGCACGGTGATTTCCACCAATTTGTTGGCCTGCCAGCTGCTCAGAGCCATAAGTACACCCGCGGTGTGGTGAGCATCGATGCCGGATCCCCCCAATACCCCGGTGCGGGTGTCTTAGCGTCTCGCGCTGCCGCAGCCTGCGGAATCGGCATGGTGCGTTACGTGGGAGACAGTGCGGTGGGTTCTTTAGTTCATCAGGCGTTGCCTGAGGCAGTAACTGACGGTGGGCGGGTTCAAGCTCGCCTGATCGGCTCTGGGCAAACTCCACAGGACGATGTGCGTGAGGCGGTGCTCCGAGCGGTAGCGGACCGTGAGGTCCCTGTGGTGCTTGATGCAGGCGCGCTCGCGGTGCTTGACGCCCACATGGGGGTCAGTGATCACGTGGTTCTTACCCCTCATGCTGGTGAGTTAGCTGACTTGTTGACTGCGTGGGGTGAGCCGACCCAGCGGGTTGATGTTGAGGACCGCCCTTTGGCTTATGCGCGCCGTGCCCAAGCGTTGACGGGGGCAGTTGTCGTGTTGAAGGGGCCCACCCCGGTTATTGCAGGCCCGCAGCACACATTTGTGCAACCACGGATGGGCGGTGTGGTGTCGCGGTTGGCAACTGCTGGTTCTGGTGATGTGTTGGCAGGCGTGGTGACGGCGATGCTTGCTCGCGCTGAATCTGAACGCGACGTGGGGGTGTCAGTGTCGGTGACGCAAGCCGCTGCTGTTGCGGTGTTTTTACACCAGTGTGCGGCACTCACTGGTGGTGGGCGAGCGTTGATAGCTAGCGATCTCGTTGATGCGATCCCGCACGCTATGGCGGTGCTTTGCGCACCACCTTCCCCGTTGTGACCCTCAAACCTTGTGAGACCCCATGGACCACAGTGCACCTCACCACACCGTCTCTCCACGCGTGTTGGCGGTATCGGAACCGGAACTCATTGATGCCTTGAGCCAGGTGGCCGGTGACCTGCTTGCAGTGCGTATGCGGCAGGGGCATCACCGGGTGATGATCGGTGTCTGTGGAGCGCCGGGGGCGGGTAAATCGACTGTCGCTGCGGCTCTTGCCCAGTCCCTGTCCCAGCAGGGCCATAGTGCTGTGGTGTTCCCGATGGATGGGTTTCATCTTGCGCAATCCCAGTTGGCGGCCTTAGGTCTCACGTCAGTGAAGGGGGCGCCTGCGACGTTTGATGCTCATGGGTTTGTGGCGTTACTTCGCCGGGTTCATGGCGCAACGCATCCCGTTTATGCTCCGGTGTTCCACCGGGATCTTGAGGAGTCATTCGCGGCTGATTTGTGCATACCTCCCACAACACAGGTCGTTATTGTGGAGGGCAATTATCTCCTTCTTGACGAAGAGCCATGGGCACATGTTCGAGATATTCTCGATGCAACCTGGGCGCTCTGTCTGCCGCAAGAAGTACGCCAAGAACGGCTCATCGCCCGCCATACCGCTTACGGTAAAGAACCTGTGGCGGCCAGAGCGTGGGCACTGGGATCGGACGAGGTCAACGCAGAACTCATCAATCAGTCGGTTCGCCGGGCTGATCTTCTTGTGGAGGTCGCTCCTCCAGATCACTACTAGGTTCTGCCCAGACTCTGCACACTGCTGGCACGAACCAAGTGTAAGAATGGGGGAGTGAGCCAGCCCAGCCAGTTTCCCGCCCTGTACCCTGCCCGCGCCATTATTGACTTACCAGCAATTTCGCACAACGTCGCGTCGATGACCAGTAGGGTTCGGTCCCATCACCCTCAGGCTCAGGTGATGGCTGTGGTCAAAGCAAACGCCTATGGTCACGGGCTAGTTCCCAGCGCACGGGCAGCCTTGCAGGGCGGCGCCACCTGGTTGGGGGTGGCCCAAGCATCTGAAGCGTTAGCGTTACGTTCTGCAGGGGTTCCGGGGCGTATTCTCACCTGGTTGTATGCTCCAGGTGTTCCCTTTGCGGAACTTCTCGCTGCGGACATCGATGTGTCTGTCGCTGCACCGTGGGCGGCGCACCAGGTGATTGCAGCAGCACGTGACACGGGTGTGCAAGCGCGGGTGCACGTCAAGGTTGATACCGGACTTGGCCGCAATGGGGCGACCCTTGACCATGTGGGTGAGATCCTGGATCCGCTTCTTGATGCCCAACGGGCCGGGCTCGTGAGCATCACCGGGGTGTGGTCCCATTTTGCTTTTGCAGATGAACCTGACCACCCCACCGTTGTGGCGCAAGCCCATGTGTTTGATCAGGCCATCGCCCTGTTTGAGCGTGAAGGCGCCCACCTTGAGGTGCGGCACCTCGCCAACTCCGCTGCGACACTGACAAACCCTGCAGCCACCTATGATCTCGTGCGGCCAGGACTCGCGGTGTATGGTCTGTCCCCAGTTCCTCACCTAGGGGGCCCACAGGACTTTGATCTGCGACCCGCAATGACGTTGGAAGCTGACGTCGCCACCGTGAAGGACCTCCCAGCAGGGCACGGCGTCTCCTACGCTCATCACTACCTCACCCAGCGTGACACCCGCCTAGCTGTTCTGCCCGTGGGGTACGCTGATGGCATCCCACGGCACGCATCGGGCGCGCACAATGAACCAGGGGGCCCAATTGCTCTCGGCGGTAAACGCCTTGCCATTGCTGGGCGGGTCTGTATGGACCAAGTTGTTGTGGACATTGGTGACTTACCTGTTGTTGAAGGTGACCGTGCTGTTCTCTTTGGCGACCCCAGTGCAGGGGTGCCAGGGGCGCAGGACTGGGCAGATGCTGCCGGAACAATCTCATACGAGATCACCACCCGCCTCGCTGACCGAGTCCCAAGGATCTACCTCACCTAGTGCCACCCCGTTTATCCTGCGGTGTCCCGCCGCCCCCACCGGGTGCCCGAGTAGCGCTCTGGTGCCGCTGGTTCGTCGCCGGTGGGCGGCGGGTGGATAATAGGTGTCGTGACCTCACAGCAGACTTTCACATGCGCCCTGCCTGACCCTCAGGCCACGCAGCAGTTCGGTGAAGCACTCGCCACGCATCTGCGTGCCGGCGACCTCATCGTATTGACTGGTGACCTCGGAGCTGGAAAAACCACCATGACCAAAGGCATAGGTCGTGGATTGGGTGTGCGTGGCTCGGTTGCCTCACCGACCTTCATCATTGCGCGCGAACATCCACCGTTGGGGGACGGGCCAGGGCTCGTCCACGTTGACGCTTACCGGTTGGGGTCGCTAGAAGAGGTGGACGCTCTTGATTTGGACACCTCACTTGACGAATGCGTGACCGTGGTGGAGTGGGGTTCAGGGCTCGTTGATGGGCTAGCCACTGATCGTCTTGACATTGTTCTAACCCGCCCCCATGGCGGTATTGACGCCAACACAACTGACCTTGACGGTGCCGAAGGCGGCGAACGCGCAATCACGCTTACCGCGCACGGAGACCGGTGGGCAGGTATTGACCTTGGGTCGTTGACTCCATCGCACCGTGAGACAAAGGAGAACTAGCCGACATGGCCATCCTCAGTGTTGATACCTCAGCTGCGGTCAGTGTGTCCGTCCTGACTGATTCAGGTGTGGAGCTTAGCTCTGCTCACGTCCCTCAAGAACGCCGCCACGCTGAGGAACTGACTCCTCTTATTGTGAGGACTCTTGACCGTGCACGGTGCCTTCCCAGTGACATTACTACCGTCGTTGCGGGTCGTGGACCAGCCCCTTTCACGGGTTTGCGGGTGGGTTTGGTGACTGCGCAGGCGTTCGCTTTTGGTGTAGGAGCGACAACGGTTGGAGTGTGTTCCCTCGATGCGATAGCTGCTCAGGCCGCCTATGAGCGTGGGTATAAGCCAGGCACGCGCGTTATGGTGCTGTCCGATGCTCGCCGCAAAGAGGTGTACTACGGCCACTACCAGGTTGGGGAAACTACGCCTGAAGCCCCAGGGGGGTTGCCGCACCTTGTGACACTTGATGGCCCCGGTGTGATGCGACCTCAAGACCTTGCACAAAGTGGTCTGCTTGAACAGTGCGTCATCATTGGCCGCGGAGCGGACCTGTACCGTGACGACATGCCCGCCGACGCCATCGATAGCGAAGCCCCGAGTGTCCCTTCCACGACCGTGCTCGCCCAGTTGGCGTGTGCTGCTTTGGCGCGAGGAGAAGACCTCCCCGCAACCCCGCTATACCTGCGCCGCCCAGATGCGCAAGTACCTGCCGCCCGTAAGCGAGCAACAGCATGAGCCTGACAGTAGATCCCATCATCACGCCACGCGGACCGGTCCGGTTGCGCCCCATGACGAGCCGAGACCTTGACCGCATTGTTGAGTTAGAGGGGCAACTCTTTGGGTCATCTGCGTGGTCGTACGGCATGCTCGCCGACGAGCTTGGTGCCCTAGGTAGGTGGTACATCGTTGCTGACCTCGACGTGAAAGATGAGGCAGGCGGTGACACCGTCATTGGGTACGCCGGTTCATGGTTCGACGGTGACGTTTCCCAAATAATGACCATCGGGGTGTCTCCTCAATACCAGCGCCTATCGCTGGGAACCATGCTCCTCGACGCACTCATTAACCGTGCGCGCCAAGTACATGCTGGCGCAATCTTGTTGGAAGTTGCGGTAAACAACGCCGCAGCCATCTCCCTGTACGAACGCCACGGTTTCGAACGCATCTCCACACGCCGCCGCTACTACCAACCAGGTGACATTGACGCCTATGTCATGCGAAAAATCTTGACCACCCCCACCCCATCGCCTGGGCCCATTGGGCACGAGGCACTTCCGCAGGAGGACCACGAGTGAGTCACGCCCAAGCACCGCAAGACAGCCAACGCAGCCACGTCTTCATCACCGCCGATGACCTACGTACCGCCGTGGAAACTCAACCCACAACACTTCGCATCCTTGATGTCCGCTGGCAACTGGGCAACACCAGTGGCCGCAACGACTACGAAGAGCAACACATTCCGGGTGCGCTCTTCGCGGACCTCGACACCCAACTCGCAGCCCCAGCAAGCCCAGAAGCCGGGCGGCACCCCCTCCCATCCCTCCACGCACTCACCGACTCTGTGCGCTGCTGGGGGATCACCCACGATCACACCGTTGTCGTGTATGACGCAGTAGGTGGGCTCAGTGCAGCACGGGCCTGGTGGCTACTGCGCTGGGCAGGGATCACAGATGTGCGCATCCTCGACGGTGGGCTCCCCGCCTGGGTGAGTGCGGGAGGGCCCGTAGCATCAGGAAACGAAACCACCACCCCAACTGACATTGACCTCACCGCAGGTCACTTGCCCACCATCACCATGGACGAAGCGGAAGGGTTCCCCGAACACGGCATCCTCCTTGACGCACGGGCACCAGAACGCTACGCAGGAACCCACGAACCTATTGACCCACGCCCAGGCCACATCCCTGGGGCGCTCAACACCCCAACCGCTCACTTCCTGAACTCCGACGGGCAAATCCTGCCATCGGTTGAACTCATCGACATTCTTGCTGACACCGGTGTCTTAGACCCTGACCAAGCGGAAGATGACTCCGAAGGCCTCGTAGCAACATCTGACCAACCCGTTGCCGTGTACTGCGGCTCAGGGGTCACCGCATCACACGCCATTGCGGTACTGGCATCCTTGGGGATCGAAGCAGCCCTATACCCCGGCTCCTGGTCACAGTGGTCACAAGACCACACCCGACCCGCAGAAACCGGCGAGCACGCCGAACCGTAACATCCCCAACGCCGCGACGCGTTGACACTCCCACAACTCACCAGCGAGGTACCCCGAGCATGTCACAGCCCCTGATCCTTGGCATCGAGACGTCCTGCGACGAAACTGGCGTCGCCCTTGTCCGAGGCCACGACCTGCTGTTTGACGCAGTCGCAAGTTCCATGGACGAACACGCACGGTTTGGCGGCATCATCCCAGAAGTCGCCTCCCGAGCCCACCTCGAAGCGATGATCCCCACCATCCGCCGGGCACTGACTGAAGCCAACGTGGACCTCACCGACGTCGACGCGGTGGCAGTAACGGCCGGACCAGGGCTCGTTGGGCCGCTCACCATCGGCGCATCGGCTGCGAAAGCGCTCGCAGTGGCAATCAACAAGCCGCTGTATGGGGTGAACCACGTTGTGGGGCACGCAGCGGTTGACCAGCTAGTACATGGGGCTTTCCCTGAGAGGTTTATGGCCCTGGTGGTGTCTGGGGGGCACTCCTCCCTGCTGATGGTGGAGGATATTGCCACCTCAGTTCGCGAGTTGGGGTCCACTCTCGATGACGCGGCAGGAGAAGCCTTTGACAAGGTGGGCCGATTGCTGGATTTGCCTTACCCAGGTGGGCCACACATCGACCGGCTTGCGCGTGAGGGAAACCCCCATGCGATCCGCTTCCCGCGTGCTTTAACGGGGGGCCGGGACAAAGAGAAGCATCTCTATGACTTCTCATTTTCGGGGTTGAAAACATCGGTGGCACGCTGGGTTGAAGCTCGCCATGACGCAGGTGAGGACATTCCGTTGAACGATGTTGCAGCCTCATTCGCAGATGCCGTGGCTGATGTGCTGACAGCAAAAACCATTGCCGCTTGCCAGCGTCATGACATTGACACGCTGGTCATTGGTGGTGGATTCTCCGCGAACTCCCAATTGCGTGACATGGCTGCTCAGCGCTGCGCTCAAGCGGGCATTACGCTGCGGATTCCGCCAATTCGTTACTGCACCGACAATGGCGCAATGATTGCCTCGTTGGGGGCGTCACTTGTTGCGGCGAACGTTGCACCATCAACCCTTGATTTTCCAGTGGATTCTTCGATGCCGCTGATGATTACCCACGTGTAATCACGTGTGGTGAGTGGGCCGCTGGTTGGCGGTTCCCCCTAGCGGTCCACTCATCACAGCGTGGGACGTTACAGTGGTTTTCCTGCGCGCATCTCTCGGACAAGGTGGTCGACGACAGCCCCGAGGTCCCCGCCATGACGGCGCGCTACAGCGCGTTGACGCTGGTAGGAGGCGCCTTTGCGCATGATGGTGTCGATGTGTCGGAGTTCTTCTAGGCACCCTAGACGCTCCGCGGTGGGTTCTAGCATGGTGAGGAGTCGGGGCAGGTCATCGGTGATAAGTGCTTCATCGCCCGCGTTGTTCAGGATGAGGATCGCGTCCATCCCGTACCGTGCTGATCGCCACTTGTTCTCTTGAATGAACCACGATTGCATGGTGGGGAGCTCTTTACCCTCATCAAGCATGGTGGAGAAATACTCCACCAAACACTGTGTGAGTGCTGCTAGTGCGAGAACTTCGGTGATGTTTGAGGAGCCATCGGCTATCCGCGTTTCGATGGTTCCATACCGCAGCGACGGGCGCAGATCCCATCGCACTTCATCAAACTGGTCAATCACTCCAACTTTGAGCATGTCATCGACGTATGCTTCCAGTTGAGACCATTCGTCAAACTGAAAAGGTAACCCGGCTGTTGGTAGTTGTTGAAACATCAGCGCCCGGTTGGAGGCGTATGACGTGTCTTTGCCGCCCCAGAACGGTGAGCTAGCGGACAACGACTGAAAGTGCCCAAAGTAGGTCATCATGGCGCGCATAATCGGCAGCACTTTGCGGCGCTCCTCGATCCCCACATGGACGTGGATGCCGTAGATCAGCATTTGGCGTCCCCACCACTGAGTGCGATCGATGAGTGTGGCGTAGCGCTGTTTGTCGGTGACTTTTTGGTTTGTCCACCGGGCAAAGGGGTGTGTCCCGGCACACATGAATTCCACGCGCAGTGGGTCTGTGAGTTCACGCAACTGTTCAATGGAGAGTGTGAGGTCTTTGCCTGCCTCTGCAATGGTATTGCACACACCGGTGACAATTTCCACGGTGTTGAGCAATAACTCCTGACGAATGTGGGGGTGCTGCCCCCCGCCCTCTGGTGTCACTGCGTCAAGAATGGTCTGGGCCACTTGTCGAAGGTCGCCAGAGTCCTTATCCACCAGGGCTAGTTCCCATTCGATACCTACTGTGGAACGCGCCGAACGCCCAAACTCAAGTGCTGCTGCCATGGTGACTCCCTAGATGGGCTGCGCGATGATTGCCACGCGGGCAGACCCCACCCTTGTGAGAATAACTGTGCAACTGTGGGGGCCGCGCAAGCCCAATTGAGGTCGCAGTTTTTCGGGGGTGATGTCTATGCCGCGTTTCTTGATCTCTACTGAGCCAACTTTACGTTCCTTGAGGTAGGAGCGCAGGTTTTTCACGTTGTAAGGAAGAACATCTTCCACCCGGTATGCCCTGGCGAGGCGAACCCCATCTGCGCTGGGTGCCACGGCTGAATCACCAGTGAGGTAGGCGATAGAGGGATCGAGGAGGCTGGCATCAAGGCGGGCAGCAAGGTCTCGAACTAAACCAGCGCGAATAATGGCGCCATCTGGCTCATACACCACACTACCTATGTCACTCGGCGTAGCGATCACCGGAACATCGGGCCCAGAGGCAGTACCCCTGTCTGCGCCTTCCCGTTCATCATCAAGACGCCGGAATGTGTGTGCAGCCTGGCCGGCATGGTCCATGAGTAGCGCAGTGCGTCCCTGGGTATGGGAGAGAGGACCAAACCACACACTCGCTTCAACGACATCACCACCTACGGAGACCCACTGTGCTTCAGTGCCAGCAGGGATGTGCTCATGCCCGATGCCTGGCCCCACTTTGACCCCCAGTGCCGGGACCCGTTGCGCGAGATCCCACACCGTAGGCAACGGGGGAAGGTGGGCTGCCGGGTCGAAAACCCGGCGCCCAGCTGTGCGCCGGGCAGGGTCAGCGTAGATGGCATCAATTCCATGTGTCTCAAAATCAAGGGTGAGGGAGTCAGCGTTGATGACCTGAACCTCAGGGAATGGCCGAACATTGTGGGCTGCGATGGTTGCTGTCTCAGCGTCAATGTCGCAAGCAGTGACCCGCAACCCCAGCGCCCCAAAAGCCATGGCATCTGCGCCAATGCCTGCCGTGAGGTCAACAATATGGGTGATGCCTGCGTTGAGGTAGCGCCGAGCGTGGTGTACGGCTACGGGCAGTCGGGTCGCTTGTTCAAGCCCGTCTCTGGTGAACAACATGCGTGCGGCAAAGGGGCCAAATTTTTCCCCGGCCTTCCACCGAAACTGCGCTTGGGTGAGTGCGGCCGCGATCAGCTCAGGTTCCCACCCTTGCGCACGCAGTGTCGCGGTAAGAGTTAAAACCGTGGACGAGTCGTACGGCTCCACGAGGGCAAGGAGTTCTTCTCCGCGGGGCGTCATGAGGTGTTCGATCAGCGACATTGTTCCATCCTCACATGGAAGTGCAGGGCAGTGGGGCACAGGGAAGGGAGTGTTCATCGCAGAGCGAACCGCCCTCACATTGGCACTCACCTTGACCGAGTGCTAATCGCGCCCTACATTAGACAGTGGAGCAATCACCTACGGTATTGACCCCCGCGACGGCAATGGCGTGGGAGATTGTATTTGGTAAACCATCACTCAACTCAACGCGAAAGGGTGGTCCGCGTGTCGGTCTCCATCAAGCCGCTCGAGGATCGGATCGTCGTTAAGGCTCTTGAAGCCGAAACCACACTTCCATCCGGTCTCGTCATCCCAGACACCGCTACCGAGAAGCCTCAAGAAGGTGAGGTGCTCGCTGTCGGTCCAGGACGTATTGACGACAAGGGTAACCGTATCCCTGTTGACGTGACCGTCGGCGACAAGGTTATTTACTCCAAGTACGGCGGAACTGAAATCAAGTACGCCGGTGAGGAGTACCTCATCCTCTCAGCTCGTGACGTGCTCGCCGTTGTCGGCTAACACTCATCTGTAACGTCTGGCTGCATCATGTGATGCAGCCAGACGAAGAAAAACTCGGTGGTACACGCCCTGGACTGCGTATACCACCGAGTTTTTTGTTGTTGCGGCGAGGAATCTGCCGGTGCGGCGAACCTCAGCCTGCGATACGTGCGATCTCTGCCTGACGATCGCGCTCGGCCACAATGGCGTGGCGCTCGTCCTCAGATAGGCCGCCCCAGACTCCGTAAGGCTCGCGAACCTTGAGTGACTGTTCGCGGCATTGCATCATCACAGGGCAGGCGCCGCAGATTGCTTTGGCCTTTTCTGCACGGCGGCGGCGGGAGGACCCGCGCTCGCCTTCAGGGTGGAAGAACAGGGTGTCTTCAACATCCCGGCACGCTCCTTGGTACTGCCATTCCCATAGTTCCATTACTGGACCGGGCAGACGCGAAACATCCGTCATGATTAACTCCCTTCAGTGCGCTGCCCTTGTGTGGCAAGGATCACGCGGCGGTTCGTTCTTGTTGTCACCAACGTATATCGTTTCGAAGGTTATTCAAAAGCCGTTCGGCGGGTTAAAAGTTGTTCGCTTCACGAATCTAGGTACTTTCCCCGTGAAGAACCGCGTAAATCCGCGCTTCTCGCAAAAGTAAGGGGAGAGGTGCCCATGTGAGGGGGTTGTCAACGTCACGCCTGCATGACCTAAGGCCCTTGATTGAGTGGGAGGAATCTTCCACGAGAAGTTCTGCTGAAAACGCGAAGAATTGTTCAGGATTGAGCGAATACTTCCCGCTATTTCGCCAGTAAAACCCCTGTATGCGCTGCACATCGGCAAGTTTTCACGCGCTGCCGAGGGGCGGTGTCGAGAAAGCCACGTGCAGGTGTTTTCCGCGTAAACGGCCCTCCATGTTGAATGAACAAGGTGTGAACTGCTTGGGATGAACGTTCGTGGCCCCTCAAGCAAGACGAAGCGCTCTTGACGCGGTTTCCAACGTGCGAAAAGCGTTTCACTTCGGCATGATGGAGTTCCAGCACAGCCGCACGGTATTGACGAGACGACGAGCACAACGTCCGCTGGGGGCGCACAGCGCTGCAGGACACGCAGCCACGGTGCCAAAACAGCCCACAACGGCTGACCGACGAGGCAGACGCAACAGGGCCAAGGGGACATCATGGGAGCGAGGAACCGACTGGTGACGCGACAGCAATATCCAGCACTGAGCGTAGCGGCAGTAGCCCAACGACTCGGAGTTGCACCGTCGACATTACGAACCTGGGACCGCCGATACGGATTAGGTCCCTCGGCACACGCACTCGGATCACACCGCCGCTACACCGCACAAGACGTTGCCAGACTCATGGTGATGCGCACCTGGGTGCTACGGGGCGCATCGGGCAGTGAAGCGGCACAAGCAGCCCAAGACATGGCAGCCGGCGACCTTGACTACGCTGCTGTAGAACATGAGCTCGACGAAGCCCTCAATGCAGCCGGACACCGACCCACCCGCCTTGTCGAAACCGTTGCGTCGTCTGCGAGCGATGCAAGTAGCGCGGTATCTTCACAATCACCGCCGCCAGCGCCTCGCCCGTCGTCCCCTGGTAGCCCCAATGAGCCAGCGAAAGTTTCGCGTTTGCGGGTTGCGCCCGTTGAACCCGACCCCACCTCATCAATGAGCTACCCCGAGCGGTGCACCGAACTTGTTAAAGAGGCACTGCAAGACAACGACGTGCAATGCACAAAACTGCTGCAACTCAACCCCGGTGACGATGTCATCGGATGGTGGAAACAACTTGTGCGACCAGCGTTAGACCGCCTCGACAGTCACACGGTGTTGGCCCGGCCCGGGCAAAGCCCGTATCTCTTGGTGGGAACTCTGGCTCTCGCGCAGATGCGGCGATTTACGCGGTCCTTGGAAGCTCGAAACCCACGCACTGCGCGGCCGCACCCATCGCGCCTGCGAAACATTGTGCTTGTTTTTGCGCCCCCCAACGACACACTGGCACTGCCTGCGCACGTCCTTACTGCAGCTTTGCTCGGTGAAGACCACAATGCGCACATCATTATTGGCCCGGAAAACGGACACCGTGTGACAGAACTCGTCACGATGGTGCGCCCAGCAGCCGTTGTGTTTGTCTCTACCCACAAAGCGCCCGACCTCACCGTGCTGCGCACCCTTGTTGACGCGCACCCGGACCTCCCAACCTTCATGGGCTTGGGGCCAGACATCGACCTTGGTGAACTGATCTCACGGCCGCACGTCAGCCGTATTCGCAGTTTCACTGCACTGTTCCACGAGGTCGCGGCAGCAGCAGGAAACCGAACATCCGCCCCTGACTATTGGAATAGTTCCGGGGCATCCACCGTGCAATAAGCGCGACGCCTTTTGTCTCGTTTCGTCCACAGGCCATCTGACTCCACACAGTCAGGTGGCCTGTGTCTCATTGCTAGGCGAAGGGGGTCACGGGCACAGCGATGGCACGTAGTATTCTGATATGACTGAGTCGCACGCATCGCATGATCCCTTCGGCTTCCTCGGCCTTACCTACGACGACGTTCTGCTTTTGCCGAACGAGACCGATGTCATTCCCAGCGAAGTGGATACTTCCACTCGCCTGACCAAAGACATTCGCATTTCCATACCGCTGATCTCAGCAGCGATGGACACCGTCACAGAATCCCGGATGGCGATTGCTATGGCACGCCAAGGCGGGATTGGCATCATTCACCGCAACCTGTCGATTGACGAACAAGCACGCAACGTTGACGTCGTAAAGCGTTCCGAATCCGGAATGATCACCGACCCAGTCACCGTTGGGCCAGACGCAACCATTGAAGAACTCGACCACCTATGTGGCCGATACCGAGTATCTGGCCTACCTGTCGTCGACAGCGGAAACACCCTCGTGGGTATTATCACCAACCGCGACCTACGGTTTGTTAAACCCGAAGCATTCGCCACAACCCGGGTGCGCGACATTATGACGCCGATGCCACTCATCACCGGTGATGTTGGAATCTCACGAGACGACGCTGCTGACCTCCTTGCCCGTCACCGCATCGAAAAGCTCCCGCTGGTGGATGACCAAGGGCGCCTGCGCGGGCTGATCACAGTCAAAGACTTTGTTAAAACCCAGCAATACCCCCACGCCACCAAAGACGACGAAGGGCGCCTGCGAGTAGGCGCCGCTATTGGTTTCTACGGGGACGCGTGGGAACGGGCCACAGCACTTGCTGAAGCTGGGGTTGATGTTCTGGTCGCAGACACCGCAAACGGCCATGCCCGGTTGCTGCTGGAAATGGTGCAACGCATCAAGTCAGACCCATTCTTTAAGAATGTTCAGGTCATCGGTGGAAACGTTGCAACCTACGATGGTGCCCGAGCACTCGCCCAAGCCGGTGTGGACGCCGTCAAAGTGGGTGTGGGGCCAGGATCAATCTGTACCACACGCGTGGTTGCCGGAGTGGGCGTCCCGCAGGTCACCGCTGTGTACGAGGCCGCTCGGGCATGCCACGAGTTCGGTGTCCCCGTGATCGCTGACGGTGGTTTGCAGTACTCCGGTGACATCGCTAAAGCTATGGTGGCAGGCGCGGAGTCAGTGATGCTGGGATCCCTGCTTGCTGGGTGCGATGAGTCCCCAGGCGAATTGGTGTTTGTGAACGGTAAGCAGTACAAGCACTACCGCGGCATGGGGTCGCTGGGGGCAATGGCCTCGCGCGGAAAAACCTCATATTCCAAAGACCGCTACTTCCAGGCGGATGTTTCCTCTGATGACAAAATCGTCCCCGAGGGCATTGAAGGGCAAGTTCCTTACCGCGGCCCACTAGGTGCAGTGGCCTACCAACTCACCGGAGGCCTGCACCAGTCGATGTTCTATGTCGGGGCACGCACCATTGGTGAACTGCGTGAGCGCGGGAAGTTCGTGCGCATCACCGCTGCTGGTTTGAAAGAGTCCCACCCTCACGACATTCAAATGACTGTGGAAGCTCCCAACTACACCGGTTACTAAAAACTACCGAGTCATGTGCGCATGTGGGGTGTTTCGAGGAATCGGACACCCCACATGCATGTTCGTGTTGCCAATAAAGGAGACCCGTGGTCCGGCGCAGACGCTCTGCCCCTTTGCCTATTCGTGATGGCATTAACCCTGTCCGCCTCCAAATGCCGCACCCAGGGCAGTTGATTCCCCGTGCGAAACGCCCGCACACCAGTGCTCCCCGTGACGCCATGGGGTTATCGCGCGATGCGCTAGGGCGAACAGAAGGTGTCCAGGCGACGAGTGAGGTCCCCGATCAGGCGCCGGTGTACGCACCTGATGACCTAGCCACCGTGGCAGAATTTTTGGCGTGGCGGTTCCCGCATGATGCCGACACATTGTTGCGCAAACTTGGCGCGGGGGAAGTTGTTGATGAAGTTGGCCGGCCACTACATCTGACGTCGCCATACTGTGCAGGTGGGCTCATTTACCTGTACCGCGACCCAGATCCGGAACCGGAGGTTCCGTTTGCCATCGAAGTTGTGCATGAAGACGATGACCTTTTGGTCATTGATAAACCGCATTTTCTCGCCACGACACCCAAGGGTCGCTATGTCACTGAAACGGCTTTAGTACGGCTTCGCAAAGAGACAAGTAATCCTCACCTGAGCCCTGCGCACCG
Organism: Jonesia quinghaiensis DSM 15701; assembly: GCF_000423205.1. Classification (GTDB taxonomy): domain Bacteria; phylum Actinomycetota; class Actinomycetes; order Actinomycetales; family Cellulomonadaceae; genus Jonesia; species Jonesia quinghaiensis. The sequence continues at coordinate 41,176 of NZ_AUHN01000009.1, read as the reverse complement.
GCTAGACCGCCTCACGGCAGGTGTGCTGGTGTTCACCAAACGACCTGAGCTTCGTTCGGTGTACCAGGACATGTTTTCTCGCAGAGAAGTGACCAAGGTTTATCAAGCTGTTGCCCCAGTTCGCAATGACCTTGACCTCCCAACAACGATCCGTAGTCGACTCCTCAAAGAACATGGGGTCATGCGTGCTCACACTGTCCCTGGGGAACCCAATACCGAAACGCTGGTTACCCTCAGCGCCACCCGTCAACTCCCCACCGGGCACGATGCTGGGGTCAGCGAAGTGGGGTTGTACACGTTGTACCCGCACACCGGTAAAACGCATCAGTTGCGCATTCATATGGCGGCTTTGGGGGTGGGGATTGTGTATGACAATTACTACCCAGATTTTTACGATGTTGAGCGTGACGACTACCGGCACCCACTTCAGTTATTGTCGTGGCGCCTTGGGTTCACCGACCCAGTGACTGGGGTGGACCGTGAGTTTGTTTCTCAGCGCACCCTTGAGGTGTGGGAACAAGCCTTAGACTCCTGAAGGGGCTGCTGACGACAACCACGTGGTGCCAACATCTGCTGGGCGTCCCTGCCGGGCAAGCCACTGGTTAAAGTTTGTTGCCCATTCTTGGTGGGCGGTGTGTTGAAAGGCGTGAAGGTCCTCTAGGGACATTGCTAGCAACCGAGGGTGGTGCTGCACCATACGTTCCAAGATGTCTAACGTCGCCACAACATCGGCATCTGCGGTGTGAAGCGTTCCAGTGTCCACCACCCCATAAAACTCGCACAGGTTCACGAGGCGGCGTTTTCCCCGCCGGTACCGGTCTACGGCGCGGTCTAACACCAGTGGGTCAATAACTGGCGCCACAGGGCGCCCCAGTCGTTGCTCAAGCGTTGCCACACCGTGGCGACGTAGTTCAGCGTCCAAGATGCACACATCGAATGTGGCGTTATATGCCACCAGCGGTGCCCCGGAACTCATGTGGCTGGTGATCGCTTGGGCAATCTCTTCTAAAGCTGCAGGCGGTGCCTGGCCAAACTCCTGAGCATGTTCCGTGGTGATGCCATGAATATTTGATGCTTCTACCGGGATAGGCACACCAGGGTCAATGAGCCACGTACGCAGCGACGTCACATCACCCTCACGTACAACGAGTGCAGCCGTCACAATGCGGTCTTCATCGGTATCCACACCTGTGGTCTCCGTATCGAAGCCCAGCAGCGGCCCCCTGCTCCAGTCCATGCCATTCCTTTCGAAGTTTCTCGCTGACTCAAGCATGACAGGTGGGTCTGACACAACTTGTCGTCCCACGCCTGACGTGCGCAAAACACGATACGCTGAGAAGCGTGACTAATGAGATTGAGATCGGCCGCGGCAAGCGGGGACGGCGCGCCTACACCTTCGATGACATCGCAGTGGTGCCTTCCCGCAGGACCCGCGACCCCCAAGACGTTTCCACGGGTTGGCAAATTGACGCCTACCACTTCGACATCCCCGTGATGGCTGCGCCCATGGACTCGGTTATGAGCCCTGAGACGGCTATTGCCCTCGGGCGTCTTGGCGGTTTAGGTGTGCTGGACCTCGAAGGGCTGTGGACCCGGTACGAAGACCCTCGTCCACTGCTTGCTGAGATCGCACGCCTCCCAGCTGACCAGTCCACTGCGCGAATGCAGCAGATCTACGCAGAACCCATCAAAGCAGAACTCATTACCCAGCGGCTTCGGCAGATCCGCGAAGCAGGGGTAACCGTTGCTGGTTCACTGTCACCAGCACGCACCCAGCAATTCTCCCAGCAGGTTGTTGACGCCGGGGTGGATCTTTTCGTCATCCGCGGCACAACCGTGTCTGCTGAGCACGTCTCCTCACAAGCTGAACCACTGAACCTGAAGCGATTCATCTACGAACTAGACGTTCCAGTGATCGTTGGAGGTGCGGCGTCATACACCGCATCGCTCCACCTGATGCGCACCGGTGCAGCTGGAGTCCTCGTCGGTTTTGGTGGTGGAGCAGCGCAAACAACCCGCACCTCACTGGGCATTCACGTGCCAATGGCCACGGCCTTGGCAGACGTTGCTGCAGCCCGCCGCGACTACCTCGACGAATCGGGTGGGCGCTACGTTCACGTCATCGCAGATGGTGGCGTTGGTCGCTCAGGGGACCTCGTCAAAGCGATTGCGTGTGGCGCAGATGCTGTGATGATTGGCGCTGGTTTGGCTCGAGCCACCGAGGCACCTGGTCAAGGATGGCACTGGGGACCAGAAGCCCATCACCCACAACTGCCTCGCGGCGAACGCGTTGAGGTCGGCACCGCAGGGCCGTTGGAAGAAATTCTCCACGGTCCAGGTACCCGAGCTGATGGCACCCTCAACATGATTGGCGCCCTCAAACGCGCCATGGCTACCACGGGCTACTCTGACCTGAAAGAGTTCCAACGCATCGAGGTTGTTGTTTCTCCGTATAGCGGCTCCCCTCGAGGCTAGTTATCAGCACAACTGTCTGGTTGAGTAGTTCAGCCACTCAGTAACTCAGCCACATATGACGATGCCCGCCCACCATATGGTGGGCGGGCATCGTCATATGCTGTTATTCGCCAAGGACGCCGTGAGACGCAGCGGCGCCCACCGCGCTATTGACCGATGAGGTCCATGGTTTGGCGTGCGATCGCTAGTTCCTCATTGGTGGGGATGACCGCGATGGTGACTGTGGAGTCAGGCGCGGAGACGACACGAGCTTCCTTACTGCGAACATTGTTGACCTCAGGGTCGATGCGCACCCCGAAACCAGCCAGAGCTTGCGCAACGCGTTCACGGATCAGAGCGTTGTTTTCTCCTACACCTGCGGTGAAGGTGATGACGTCTGGTAGTCCGCCAAGAACTGCCATGTAGGAACCGACGTATTTCACGAGTCGGTGAACGTACACATCGAACGCAACGGTTGCTTCGTGGTTGCCCTCATCAATCATGCGCAGCAGCTCACGGAAGTCGTTTTCTCCGCAGAGCCCTTTGAGGCCGGACTGTTTATTGAGCACGGTGTTTACTTCATCTGCTGACATCCCTGCTTCGCGTTGCAGGTGCAACACGATGGCGGGGTCCATGTCACCGGTGCGGGTACCCATGACCAAACCTTCCAAGGGGGTCAGCCCCATGGAAGTTTCGACTGCTTCACCGTTCTTTACCGCCGAGATCGATGCGCCAGAGCCAAGGTGGGCAACAATCTGTTTGATGTCCTTGTAGTCTCGGCCAAGCAGCATAGCGGCTTGTTCGGAGACGTACTGGTGGCTTGTGCCATGGAATCCGTAGCGACGGATGGAGTGTTGTGCTGCGAGTTCGCGAGGCAGCGCGTAGGTGTAGGCAGCCTCAGGCAGGGTTTGGAAGAAGGATGTATCAAAGATTGCGACGTGAGGTACGTCAGCGAACAGTTCGCGTGCCACCTCGATGCCTTTGACGTGTCCTGGGTTGTGCAGTGGTGCCAGGGGGATCAGGTCACGGATCTGCTCAAGGACGTGGTCATCAATAAGAGTTGGGTGTGGGAACACTGAGCCACCCTGTACGACCCGGTGGCCAACGGCAACAATGTTGGCGTCTGCCAGGTGAGGTCCGTGTGCTTCGAAGAGACGCAGGACTTCTCGTAGGCCATCTCCGTGGTCACCAATGTGGATGTTCTCGCTGTGTTCCACGCCGTTGTAGCGGTGTTCGACAAGTCCCATGTCTTCGCCGATACGCTCGACGATTCCACCGGCAATTGCCTCGGCAGTTGCTGGGTCTAGGAGCTGGTACTTGATGGTGGAAGATCCTGCGTTGATGACGAGGACGGTTGCGCTGCTCATACCGTGGTGTGTCTCCAAGTTCGTAATGTTCGGGTGCGGGCTGGTCATTCGGTGGGCTGGCCTTGGGCCTGGATCGCGGTGATCGCAACAGTGTTGACGATGTCTTGGACGAGTGCGCCACGGGACAGGTCGTTCACTGGTTTACGCAAGCCTTGGAGTACTGGGCCCACTGCAACTGCACCAGCTGAACGTTGTACTGCCTTGTAGGTGTTGTTCCCGGTGTTGAGGTCCGGGAAGATGAAGACCGTTGCGCGTCCGGCCACTGCGGAGTCGGGCAATTTTGATGCAGCAACTGATGCGTCCACAGCGGCGTCGTATTGAATGGGACCTTCAACTTCTAGGTCTGGGCGCCGTGAGCGGACGATTTCCGTTGCGGCCCGTACTTTGTCAACGTCTGCGCCGGTACCGGAGTCACCGGTGGAGTACGACAGCATCGCGATGCGTGGGGTGACCCCGAACTGCGCTGCTGTTTGTGCTGAGGAGATCGCAATGTCGGCGAGCTGCTCGGCGGTGGGGTCGGGGTTCACTGCGCAGTCTCCGTAGACCAAGACGCGGTCTTCGAGGCACATGAAGAACACTGAGGACACCACGGAAACGTCTGGGACAGTTTTGATGACTTCAAAGGCTGGGCGGATGGTGTGGGCGGTGGTGTGTACTGCACCAGAAACCATGCCGTCTGCGTAGCCGAGTTGCACCATCATGGTGCCGAAGTACGACACAGAAGAAACGATTTCGCGGGCACGCTCAACAGTGACGCCCTTGTGTGCCCGAAGTTGGGCGTACTCTTGGGCGAACCGTTCGTGCATTTCCCCGGATTTTGGGTTGAGAATTTGGGCATCTGAGATGTCCAAACCAAGCTCTGTTGCTCGGGCGCGAATGGTTGTTTCATCACCCAAAATTGTCAGCTCAGCGACTTGACGTTGGAGCAGGGTGGATGCAGCACGCAAGATACGGTCATCGCTGCCTTCAGGGAGCACGATGTGCTTTTTGTCTTCGCGAGCGCGAGACAGCAGGTCGTATTCGAACATTAGTGGCGTGACAGCCTCAGGGCGTTTCACTTCGAGGGCAGCCAGAATGGTTTCCGCATCGATGTTTTGCTCAAAGAGCGCCATGGCAGTGTCAACTTTGCGTTGCGCTTCTTTGGAGAGGCGCCCGCGCACTGATGCGGCTGCTGATGCGGTGCGGAATGTTCCAAGTTCGGTGTGGATGATAGGCACCGATGGTTTGATGTCGTCGAGGAGGCGTGAAACGTTTTCCGGTGGGAAAAATCCGCCATTGAGGATGATGCCAGCAAGTGATGGGAATGATGTTGCGGTTTGAGCAACGAGCAAACCCAGCAAGACGTCAACGCGGTCACCGGGGGTGATGACAACGGCGCCGTCAACGAGTTTTTCCAACAGGTGGTCAAAGGTCATTGCTCCGACGAGCACGTCAAGAACTTCACGTCCGAGGAGTTCTTCGTCGCCGTTGACTAATTCTCCGCCAACGGCCCGCATGAGTTGGCGCACGGTGGGGGCAGTGAGGAATGGTTCTTCGGGGACGGTCCAGGTAGGAGTGTCGATGCCTGCAAACATTTCTTGTACTGCAGGAATGCTGCCTGGCAGGCAGCGGTTGACGATAGTGCCAATGACGGACGCATGGTTGGCGTTGAGTTCGGACACGGAGACGTCAAAGAGTTGACGGATGCCTTCTGGTGATCGGTCTGTTCCCGACAGGACGATCAGTACGGGGGCACCAAGGTTCGCTGCGATGCGTGCGTTGAATGCCAGTTCGGTGGGGCCCGCGACGTCTGTGTAGTCTGAGCCAACAATCACAACAGCGTCGCAGTTGCGTTCCATTTCCCGGTAGCGGGCAATGATGTTTGCCAGGGCAGCATCGGGGTCTTGGTGAACTTCTGCATAGGTGACACCTGTGCATTGTTCGTAGGGCAGGTCTACACCGTCGTGGGCGAGGAGGAGTTCGAGGACGTAGTCGCGTTCTCCAACTTCATCAGAGTGGTTGTTTGCGCCGTTGCGGGTGATGGGGCGGAACACGCCTACCCGTTGCACCTGGCGACTGAGGAGATCAACGACCCCCAGCGCAATTGTGGACTTGCCTGTCTCTCCCTCAGGTGAGGAGATGTAGACGCTGCGGGCTTTGCTGCTCACTGATCCGCCTCCGTGGCTTGGGCACGATACCGGTTGTCGTGCCGCTGTGTAGTGTTGACGTGGTTCTGTGACGGCATGGGTCGTGCCGTCACAACGCACGACATGACAACTCTTTCCATCATGTCATGTCGCCAGGGACATCAACAGCGCACGGCGAGGCGTAGCGACGCCGCCGGCGCTGATGGACTCCGGCGTCGCTTTCATCTTTTCGTACACTACGCCGTAAAAGCCTAGGTCTTAAGGACTATTGACATCCTAAAATACTCAATCTCACACAAAAGGCTCGGTGATATCTGTCACGCGTCGTCACTGAAGGTATTCCTCAGGTAAAAGATTCAGGTCTCCATCAGGTGAAGGGGATAGGCTAAACGGCGTGTCTGCTCAATCGTCGCGCCCAGGCGCTGCACTACTCCGTGAAGCGGTAAGACCGCGCAGCATCGTCCTGCTTGTCGTTTTCCTAGCCATAGCGGCCGTCTGCGCACGGCTCGGCGTATGGCAACTCGACAGAGCCTACGAACGCGCCCGACTTTCAGCAGAACACGAAGCTGCAGAACAAGCAGATGCCACCCCCCGGCCACTTGGCGAAGTCCTTCAACCCCAACAAACCTTTGGGGGAGACAACGTGGGGCGCCGAGTCACTGTCACCGGAAGCTACGAGGCGCCCTTCCAAGTATTTGTGCCAGGGCGTAGCGCAGGCGAGGAACAGGGCTACCTCGTTGTTGATGGCCTGCGTGTCACTGACGACGGCAGCAATGGCCAAAACTGGGCTGACCTATCAGCGCCACCAGTACTCGCCGTCGTTCGCGGATGGGTCCCTTACTCTGCGTTAGATGACAACGGCGCCGTTGTTGAACAGTGGCGTGACACTCTCGCACCACCAGACGCGCCCGTTGAACTCATCGGGTGGCTCCAAGCATCTGAAGCAATGCTCAGCGTTGACCTTCCTGCCGGGCAGGTCTCCTCCATCTCCACAGGTGCGCTCGCAAACACCTGGCAGGCTCCCAGTTATGGAGGCTACTTGGTGGTGTCCCAGAGCAATCCGACCCAACCGCAGGACATCACCCTTCTGCCGCGCCCCACCATTGAGGGCGGCGACGGGGTGAATATGAAAAACTTCTTCTACGCTTTGCAGTGGTGGGTTTTTGGTCTGTTTGCTGTCGCGTTGTGGCTACGGTTGGTGCGTGACAGCGCCCGTGACGTGCTGGTTGGTGAGGCTCCGGACCAGCCTGCGAACCCATTTGATCTCGTTGATCACGGCAGATCCGAACGCAGTTAACTTTGCTGCCAGGAATGCCAAAGTTTGGCGTAAGCCCCTTCGCGGGCTACCAGTTCATCGTGTGTTCCAATCTCAGTGATCATGCCGCCATCAACCACTGCAACACGGTCTGCATCGTGTGCAGTGTGTAAGCGGTGGGCAATAGCAATAACTGTGCGCCCCTCCAAGACTGCACCCAGTGAATGTTCAAGGGTGCGCGCTGCCCGAGGGTCCAACAAACTGGTCGCTTCATCCAATATCAAGGTGTGCGGGTCAAGAATAACTAGCCGAGCCAGAGCAACTTGCTGTGCCCCAGCAGGGGTGAGGGCGTGACCACCCGAGCCCACCTCAGTGTCGAGGCCCTCAGGCAGTTTCTCAACCCATTCCCACGCCCCCACAGCGCGCAATGCCCGAACAACATCGTCATCACTGGCTTCTGGGTTCGCGAGGCGCACATTGTGTGCCAGCGTCCCCACGAACACATGGTGCTCTTGGGTTACTAGCGCCACGTGCCCGCGAAGGTCCTCGACTGGCAAATTGACCAGTGACACGTCTCCCACTGTGGCCCGACCGCTGGTGGGTGGGTGGATGCCCGCGAGCATCCGCCCAAGGGTTGATTTTCCTGCCCCAGACGGCCCCACAACTGCGAGTCGTTCGCCAGGGACAAGGTCGAGAGTGATGCCATGCAACACGTTGTGGCCAGCGCGGTAGGCGTAGTGGATGTCTGTGGCGCTTACCCGTTCGTGTGCTGGTTCTTCTCCGGTGGCTTCGCGGTCGTTCTCCACATGGCTGACACCAATGATGCGGGCCATAGAGGTCGCAGCAACTTGGGTTTCATCGAGCCAGAACACGAGGTCCCAGATGGGGCCGATGATCTGGAATGAATACAGCAAGACAGTGGTGACAGTGCCGACAGTGGCGTGTCCTTGGGAGGCAAGGAACGCGCCCCAGATGAGGACAGCCACGGGCCCAATACCAAAGGCGAAATCCATTCCGGGAATCAAAACAGTACGCAAGTTGACTGTTTTACGCTCTGCTGCCAGTGCACCTGCGATGTCGGATTCGATGAGGTGCTGGCGTTGCTTTTCCAAACCCAGCGTCTCTACGGTGTGCGCACCATCAACCGTTTCGGTGATGTCGGCGTACATTGTGGCGTAAGCCTTAGACTCGGCTAGATACCCGGCTGTTGCCCGTTTGAGGTACCAGCGTGCAACTGCGATCAGGAGCGGCAGCCCAATAAAGATCCCTAAGGCCACCAGGGGGGAAACAATAAGGGCGGCAACCAAGGTGATCACAACTGTTGCCACAGACACCAGAATTTGTGGCACACCAAATCGGACAGTGTGTTGGACGCGGTTGATGTCGTGGGTGGTTCGCGAAACGAGGTCTCCAGTTCCGGAGCGTTCCACAATGGACAGGGGTAGAGCAGTGACTGTGTCCAGGAAGTCTTCGCGTAGATCAGCGAACACTTTCTCACCAAGGATCATGGCTCGTCCCCGCGCCATGCGCACAAAAACAGCCTGCACTATGACCGCGCACAACAAAACAATGACAGCGGTATTAACGAACGTTGTTGTGGTTCCGGATGAGACTCCGTCAACGAGGCGTCCCACAATGAATGGTCCGACAAGCCCGGCGATAACGCCGCACGCTTGCAGCACCACCACACCGATCAAGGGCTTTTTGTTGTTGCGTACCAACGTTGCCGAGTATTGACGAACTTGTGGGCCGGTCGCGACGGGCAGTAGCGGGGAGGTTTCTGTGTGTGTCATACCTGGTCCGTAACGGGGGAGTCGAGCTCACGGTGAACTGTGCGTTGGTAGGAACGGGCGCCGTCATCAGTGGCTGTCATGAGGTCATGGTGAGAACCGCTGCGAATGACCTGACCCTGTTGATCCACCACATGGATGATGTCCATGAAGTCCAGCAACAACGGGCTGGCTGTTGTCAGGAGGGTAGCTCGCCCACCGCGAGCATCTGCTAGGCGCGCAGCGATCCGTGCTTCAGTGTGCGCATCGACTGCTGAGGTTGGTTCGATGAGCAATAAACGCGGTGCACGGGTCAGAAGCGCCCGAGCGAGGGCTACACGTTGGCGTTGGCCCCCAGACAATGACCGCCCCTTTTCTGGCAGGGGTGATTCTAAGCCGTCGGGAACAGATTCAAGCACGTCTTCACAGGCTGCGGAGACAATCGCGGCGTGGATGTCAGCATCGTTACGCTCGTGCTTTCCTCGCAGAGTTTCCCTCAAGGTTCCTGCGAAAATGTGTGCGTGCGGGTCACCTAATACAACTGCGTCACGCAACGTTGCCTTGGTGAATTCTTGTACGGGGGTATCGGCGAGAGTCACCAGATGGTTGGCATCGGTGTCATCGTTGAGACGTGCCATACGAGTCAAGATCTGTGCGCTGACGTCGGGGTCTTCACACACAACCGCGGTCAATTTTCCAGGATGCAAAGATACCCTGGAGGTGTGGTCGAGGAACACGGCGTTGTCGTCGATGTGGGTGCGCGTCCCGGTGTCTCGAACATTGTGTGTCACCCGCAGGACCTTGAGAACTTTACTTGCCCCAACTTGCGACCGAGTTGCGACTTGTACGGCCATGATGAGGTGATGCATGGGGCGTGTCAGGAACGTGGCATAGCCGTAGAACGTGACGAGTTGACCAGCAGTAATGTTGCCTTTTACGGCCTCAGTTGCCCCTACCCACAACACGATGGCGACAAAGATTCCAGGAAGGAGTACTTGGAGCCCATCCATTGTGGACTGCAGTGAGGCAACTCGGTTTCCTGCCTGACGAACAGTTTGTGACTGCTTTCGGTACTGCCCCGTGAAAACTGACTCACCGCCGATTCCTCGCAAGATCCGCAACCCGGAGACGGTATCTGACCCCAAGGAGGTCAGTCGTCCCGTTACTTCACGCTGTTGTTCCTGTCGTTTTTGTAAGGGCTTAACGAGGAACGCTAAAACGAGAGCGACGGCAGGTAGACCTAGGGCGATGATGAGTCCCAGTCGGGGGGACGTGCTGAGCATGACGGCTCCTACCACCACATAGGCGGCCATGGACCCGACGAACTGGGCTGCTTGGAAGTAGAGATCACCGATGCGGTGAGCATCTGTCGCTACAGATGCAACTACTTCACCGGTTGGTAGTTCTTCGCGGATTGCGTCACCACTGTGGGAAACTTTCTTCCCCAACAACTGGGAGGTTGTCAGAGCTGCGCGGATCCACGAGTATGTGTCATATCGGTGGCCTATTGCCCCGAAGACTACTTGGATCAGGGTGGCTGCGAACATTGCCCCTGCCCATAGCAGGATGTCTGAGGTGACCCCTAGGTTTAAGCCGGAGTCAATGGCGCGGCCGCCGGCGTAGGGGGTGACTGCTTGCGCCACAAAAGTGATAATGCCGCACAGCAGTGCGATGGTCAGTACCCCTGGTTGGCGCTTGGCTAGCCAGATGAGGTATCGCCACGGCGTAGAGAGATGCTGGGGTTGAGGATGTGCCTCAGGTAATGTCCACACAGTTCAGTACATTAGAGTGTGGGGGTGACACGGGGCGAGGTATTTTCCCCCTGACGCAGGGCCCCTTGTGACCTTACTTTTCCTGATCACGCGCGGAAGGCAGCATGACGCAGTCAACAACCGGCGATCCACGCCAAGAAAAAATCATCCTTGCTGCGTCGGCGGCTCTGAAGCGGTACCAAGTGATGGCGTACATCACTGGGGTGATGCTTTTGCTTCTCTGCGTCGAGATGGTCATTATTTACCTCTTGCAAGCCCATCACCTCAAGCCTTACATCGCGTGGATTCCGTTCGCTCACGGATGGATTTATGTGGTCTATCTCATCACGGTGATGGACACGTGGATCAAAATGCGCTGGGACGTCGGGCGCCTCGTCGTCATGGTGCTTGGCGGGGTTGTACCCGTGATGTCGTTTGTTGTTGAAAAACGGGTCACCCGGGACGCGCACGCGCGCATTGCAGCAGCACGAGAACTACTCCACACCCCACCAGCTGGCTAAATGAGATCCACTGCGCGCGATCTCCCACGCAGAGCAAAACACAGCGCCATGTCTGCCCTGCTGCTGTGCCTCATGCCGGGCGCTAGCGCAGTGAGTTCCCCAACACCCCACGTGCAGCTGGAACTTCCCCCAGTGCCCTGTCAGAGCGCACCTGCTGGGCAAAACGGCACCGGCATCTTCGCGTCTCTGCACGACATTGGCTCCTCATCGAGTCAGCTACGCTGCCGTGCCGGACACCTGACGTTCGCATTAAGAACAGGCAACGATGCGCGTGCCAGCGCCCAAGCTCAAGGTGCCCGTTGCGAACAGGTCCCGGTAACCGATGACACCCTTGTGATGTCGCAACTGTGGGTATGTTCACCCTATGACGGGTTGTTGAGTGCTCGTGGCGGGACGACGTATGGGTTGACGTTTCTTACACCAACCCCATTAGATGATGTGCGCTCTAACCGTAACTTGATCAACCACGAGGCCCGTCATGCTGTGCAATGGTTGCGCTATGGGGCCACGATGCCACTTGCTTACGCAAGGGGCGGCAGTGACCCGTGTGCCAATCCTTTTGAGATTGATGCGGGGCTCTTAGATGGCGGATACCAATGCTGAGTTTCTGGCATCCCCAAGTACCATAGTGGAGTGACGCAAACTCCTGGCTCGACCGATAATCCTGTCCTTGTTGTTGATTTCGGAGCCCAGTACGCCCAACTCATTGCCCGCCGGGTTCGTGAAGCGAAGGTGTACTCCGAAATCGTTCCTCACTCCATGCCTGTGGCAAAGATGATGGAAAAGCGCCCTGCTGCCATCATTTTGTCTGGTGGCCCCTCAAGTGTGTATGAGCCAGGCGCTCCTGGCATTGACCCCGCTCTTTTTGACCAGGGCGTTCCGGTGATGGGTATCTGCTACGGCTTCCAAGTGATGGCTGCTGCCCTCGGTGGCTCTGTGGCACAAACTGGTGTGCGTGAATATGGCGGTACTTCTGTTGATGTCTGCGAGGCAGGCGTCTTGCTGAAGGGGTCCGACGCTTCTCAAATCACGTGGATGTCTCACGGCGACGCAGTTCACGGTGCACCGCAGGGGTTTGAGGTTCTTGCAACGTCTCCAGGTTCGCCTGTTGCCGCGTTTGAGAATGTGCAGCGCCGGTTGTTTGGTATGCAGTGGCACCCAGAGGTTAAGCACTCACAGTTTGGTCAAGCTGCGCTTGAGAACTTTTTGTATCACGGTGCTGGTTTGGAACCGACGTGGACAGCAGACAACGTTGTGTCTTCCCAAATTGATCTGATTCGTGATCAGGTCGGCACCGACCAGGTGATTTGTGGTTTGTCGGGTGGTGTTGATTCTTCAGTAGCTGCTGCACTGGTGCATCGCGCGATTGGTAACCAACTGACCTGTGTGTTTGTTGATCATGGGTTGTTGCGTGAGGGCGAGGCTGAACAGGTCGAGGTTGATTTTGTCGCGTCGACTGGTGTGCAGTTGAAGGTTGTTGATGCTCGTGAGCAGTTCCTCACTGCGTTGGCTGGGGTGACTGACCCAGAAACAAAACGAAAAATCATTGGCCGCGAGTTTATCCGGGCCTTTGAGGGCGCTGCCCGCGAGATCGTTGCAGAGGCTGGGGACAGCGATGGTGATGTGAAGTGGCTTGTTCAGGGCACTTTGTACCCCGATGTTGTGGAGTCTGGTGGCGGTGAGGGTGCGGCGAACATTAAATCGCACCACAACGTTGGTGGGCTTCCGGATGACCTGCAGTTCAAGCTGATTGAACCGTTGCGTACGCTCTTTAAGGATGAAGTTCGTGCGGTGGGCTTGGAGTTGGATGTTCCTGAGCAGATCGTGTGGCGTCAACCTTTCCCAGGGCCAGGTTTGGGTATCCGCATCATTGGTGAGGTTACGGCTGACCGGTTGGAGATTTTGCGCGCCGCTGATGCTATTGCCCGTGCTGAGTTGACCCGCGCCGGGCTCGACCGTGACATTTGGCAATGCCCTGTTGTGTTGCTTGCTGATGTTCGATCAGTGGGCGTTCAGGGTGATGGGCGTACATATGGACACCCCATCGTGTTGCGTCCTGTGTCGTCGGAAGATGCGATGACAGCTGATTGGTCGCGTGTTCCGTACGAGGTGTTGTCGGTTATTTCCACGCGTATCACCAACGAGGTTCGTGATGTTAACCGGGTTGTTTTGGATGTGACATCTAAGCCGCCAGGCACCATTGAGTGGGAATAAAACGAGACAAATACGGGGCTGCGCATTGGTGACACCAGATGCGCAGCCCCGTTTTGTGTGTTGCGATGGGGATGTTTGGAGAAAAAGAGTCAGCAAACTAGGTACAAGTGCCCACGTTATCCACGGGGTTGGCCGATATAAATGAACTGTTGGTTCTTAGACACCGCACTCCCACTCACAGAAGAGAGAACACACCATGTCCACCACAGTTACGGTCAACCAGTTCAAGTCAGTCCGGATTCTCGGCATCATCACACTTGTCCTCGGGCTCGTCATGCTCGTAGCAGGTGGCGTCGTGTACGGGGTTGTAGCCTCATCACTCAAGAGCGAGAACATCACAGTGGCAGGCGACGCGGATATGTTCGCTAACAAGCCAGTTGCTGGCCCCTTCACCGCTTACGCGCAGGCTGACATCATCGACAAGCACGCTTTGGCAGGCACCGAAGGTCGCACCTACGCTGAACTAGGTGGCCTGCAACGCGAAGCTCAGGCAAAGGTTGAAGAGCTCGCTGCACAGAACATGACTGAAGGAAACCCAGAGTACGATGCAGCTGCAGCTGAACTTGAGGAACTGACCAAGCAGCGCACCAGCGTCATGAACGCATCCTTCCTGCGTGCGTCACTGTTCACCTCAGTCGTTGCTTTCGGTGTGTCAGTTCTGGTTATGGGCACCGGAGTACTCTTCTCCGTCGTTGGGTTCTCCCTCGTGAAGCTTTCCGGTGGGCCCAGCGTTGTGACCGCTGGTAACACAACTGGTTCCGCGACTGTCTAGCACGGCAGGGAACCTCGTGGAGTAATCATCTCCCAGAGACGCAAACACAATAATGGCTGGGCCACCACCAATGAGGTGGTGGCCCAGCCATTATTGTGTGCTGGTACGCCGTCACTACGGTGTGACCTCATCGTCTCTTGCCCCATACAGTGCGCGTACTGTGGCGGGCGATAACAGCGAGGGGTAGATTCGGCGAAGACCTAGTCGGCATTTTGGTGGAGGAATCATGAGTTCACGGATCACGGTTCGACCAACAACCTCAGTGGGGATCATCGGTGTTGTCGCGGTGATCAGCGGCCTCATCATGATTATTGTGGGGGCTGTCACGTGGGCTGTTGTTTCTCAACAGTTATCTCAAGAACGCATTACCGTGTCGCAAGATGCTCCCTTTTTGACTAACCAGCAAGTGACTGGTCCACTCACTGCCTATGCGCAGGCGCAGGCAATCAATGATCACGCCTTGGACAGCGCCAATGGGCAAACCTACGCTGAACTGGCGCAAGATGACCCTGAGCGTGCCATGGTCATGAACGCATCATTTTTACGGGCGTCGTTGTTTACCTCAGTTGTCGCGTTCGGCCTCGCTGCCTTTGTGATGGGCGCAGGCTTGCTCTTTGTCTTGGTGGGCTGGGCGCTGCACCGCAGCGCTGGCGGCCCTCCTATCGTGATCGACACTGGCGTGGACGGCCCCATTGAGGTGCTGGACCAGCGTGGTAGACAAGCGCGGGGCATCCCGAATGAGCCAACTGCTACGGCAGAATCCTCATCGAACGCCGAGGAAATTCATGATGATCAACACCAGCCCGAAACTGACATGGCACCAACGCCGCTGCCAGAGCACACGCGGGTTGAGAATCACGCCTCCGACGAACACCCCGCACCCCCGGCACCAGCTCCGTTGCCACCTCACACGTCGGCCCCCGACTATGGGACAAACACCGAAGAGACAAGTGCTCCTCTAAGGATGAGTCGCTCTGCCCGTGCCTTGTCAGATCAACGGGTGCGCCCAGATTCTGCCCGCCCATCATTAACCGGGGCAATACCGATCGTTGGTGGCCCAGATCCTGTTCCACAGCCCGGCTTACAGTCAGACGACTCGCCGTCATCTGTTGACGAGGTTCCCTCCCCGGAAGGCATGCCGCCAGAACCTGTTAACGACAGCGACCCAGGTGAACTCAGCGAACCACACACTGAATCACAGGACACCCCAGAACCACGTCCGATCACGGGGGCAGTCCAGTGGACATCTCCCCGTGATCGTCTCCCTGGCAATGACCAGTGAGCAGACGTGGTGAACCTCGCGGCCTCTATGGGTGAATAGATGACGTGTCAGTGGAGGTGTCCTTGCGGCGAAGAGTCCGGAACAAGGACACCCCCACGAGCAACACCCCAGTCACACCCAGCAAAGCGATGAGGCCAAGTTGTGTGTCGATTGTCGCTCCAAGAGCCAACGCGATGGTGGCGCCACCTAAGGCAATCAAGATAACTCCCCACACAATCGTGGTGAGGCGTGACGGTAGTTTTTTGCTGCTGGTTGCAGGCTTTCCGGTGTAGCTCATGAGGTTTCCTCCGTGATGGTCACTGCGCCAATACCAATGGAAATGTCGAGTTCAAATACTGCCGGTGTGCCTTCTTCGGCGAGTGTGTTGTTGTACTCCGCGTTACCGACGCCAATACCACTGGTCGTTGAGGCAGTTCCGTCGTCGCGGCGTTGGGTCGTTTCCCCAACCCCTACGGAGTTGTTCCCCGTCACAGCAACATCATTGGGAACGATGATTTCTACCTCTCCAATTCCACCAGAGATTGGAATGCGCAGCGGCTGATCGTCAGCGTCAGGGGTGGGAAGTTCAGTGAGATCCAGAACAAAATCCCCAATACCAAAGGCGTATCCGTCCGCGGCATCGTTCAACGACGTAGGGACAACGGTGGAATCACCCACCACACGGGTGTTCGCACTGTTAAACGTCACGCCAGACATCAGAAATCCAGTCGAAATCAGAGCTGCAATGAGAGCGACGACGGAGAAAAACCCTGAACTCCCCGAGGCATAACCGCGGATACCGTTGGTCACAACCGCAATCCCACCCAAGACCAAACCGATACCGCTGAGTAGAGCAATGACATCAACATAAGACGCCAGGGTCCCAGAGGACTCAGCCCACAGCGTTCCCGCAACAATCAGCAGCATCACACCAATGAGGAGAGCGAATTGCGGCCCCCCATACGGGTTTGACGTGTCCTCGTTCGGTTCAGGTGCTTGCCAAGCAGAAGGCGCTGGGGAAGTTGTCGGCCCATTCCATTGCGTCTGCCCAGTTGGCAGAGGCGCCGTAGGAGGTACCTCGTTGGTGCCCGGTGCTGCCCCAGCGTCACCCTCCACCGGGGCACTAGCTGAGTTGCTGCTCTCGGAATTCGATGTAAGTGGCATGGTAGGTGCGCCTCGATTTTCTGGTCCGTAGGTCGGTGCACTGGGTCCAGGACCAAACCCAGAGGAGGTTTGCCCATACCCATATGACGGGCCAGCTCCGGACGGTGGTGTAGGGGGCTTATTTTGTTGCGAGTACTGGTACACCCCCCAGATCACAAGCCCAATAATGATGAGCCAGAACACCGCGGCAAAGGGACCAGAGGACTGCCCAAAGAGGAAGAAACTGTCAGCGCTACCCAACCCAAAGATCGTCAACAGACCAATACCCACCAAGGCGCCGTTAAAGTCACCTCGGAATGCTTGCTCAAGGTGGATGCGCCCATCGCGTTCCTCAGGCAGCAAGAGCCAGGCCGCCGCATAGAGCACAAATGAAATCCCCGTCAGCACAATCAGGGCAATGATAAAAGCCGCCCGGATGACCAGCGGGTCAACTCGCAAACGAGCGGCGACCCCTCCAGCAACACCACCGACCCAACGGGACTCAGTGCGGTAAAAGCCAGATGCGCGAATCGAGTTAAAAAACTGTTGTCCGCCCACCGGCGGTGAAGGGTTGTTGGTATCCATACCCCTATATTCCCCTCCCACCAGCCCCAGCACATCAGGACTTCCCCTGATTCGAACCCCGAAACATCACTCAGGTCATAGCACTGCGGGTGGACCATGTGTGACGATCAAGGTGTGCACACCTCACCACCCCCCGCCCCTGAGCGCCTTCCGCTCCGTCGCCCACCCAGTGGGCAACGCATCGCCGGTGTCTGTTTAGGGCTCGCAGCTCACCTCGACATCGACGTTCGCCATGTGCGCTTAGGGATGATCGTTGCAGCGCTCGCAGGCGGGTTAGGCTTTGTGCTGTATGCCTTTCTGTGGATTACTGTTCCTCGCGGTGACCCCTGGTATGAAGGCGCATACCACGCAGGTTCAGCCCGCGCAGCACCGCCCCTAGCAGCGCCGCATACACCGTCTGGGCCAAACATGGCAGCACACCCGGTTTTTGCTACCCCTTGGTGGAGCCGAATCCCACTACGTGACCTGGCCGTCGGCGCAATGCTCGTCACCACCGCAGTGCTTCTGGTCGCTGACCGGCTTGGGGCGCAACTGCAATGGACGCTCGTACTCTCAGTGATCGTTGTTGTTATTGGGTTGGTTCTTGCCTGGGGGCAACTCAATGAAAGCCAACGAGGTACTTTCGCAGCAACAGTTGGGGGCCGTAGTCCCAGTTCCCTGATGCGAGTCACAGGTGGAATCGCACTTGTTGTCCTGGGTGTGATTCTGATCTTGAGCCAGGAACAAGGCCCGCAGATGCTCGTCCCCGCACTCGTCTCAGCAGTGGCAGTGCTCGTCGGCGCGGGGCTCGTCCTAGCGCCGTGGTGGTTACGGCTGGCACGGCAACTCACCGAAGAACGCGCCTCAAACGCACGCGCTAAAGAACGGGCTGACATTGCAGCGCACCTGCACGATTCAGTCCTGCAAACGCTCGCACTGATCCAACGAAGCGCTGACCAACCCGGTGAAATTACTCGCCTCGCCCGCAACCAAGAACGTGAACTGCGCCAATGGCTGTACCAAGAAACCCCGAAAGAGGGAACCTCCACCCAAGAAGCCGCCCGGGACATCATTGCCACGGTCGAAAACGACATGACAGCAGCACTTGGCGGACAACACCCTGTCACCATAGACCTTGTGGTGGTGGGGGACACCCCACCAGACCCCACCACACATGCGGTTCTGCAGGCACTCGCCGAAGCGTCCAAAAATGCTGTCCGGCATGGGAAACCACCCGTCAGCGTGTACCTTGAGATCACCGACACCGCCATTGATGCGTCCGTCACTGATCGTGGCCCAGGGTTCCGCCTTGACGACGTACCCAATGACCGGTTCGGAGTGCGGGAATCAATCATCGGCCGTATAGAACGTCGCGGCGGAATAGCACGGTATCGGTCTCTCGCCGCAGGCGGCACCGAACTACGCCTCACTGTCCCCCGCACCCTCGGTGCCACCCATTCACCTGCGTCAGCCCAATCGGAGAAATCGTGACAACACCCATCCGCATTGCCATCATCGACGACCACGCAATGTTTCGGGCAGGAGTACGCGCCTCACTACCCGATACGTTGCACGTCATCGGTGAGGCCGGCGACGTTGACACTGCAGTACAAATACTCCACGACACCCCACCCGATGTTGTTCTGCTCGATGTGCACATGCCTGGAGGTGGCGGGGGAGGAGGAGCGGAGGTCCTCACCCGCTGCGCGGACCTGCACAACCGTGTCAAATTTCTTGCTCTCTCCGTCTCAGATGCCGCCGAAGACGTTGTGGCCGTTATCAGAGCAGGCGCGCGCGGGTACGTGACAAAAAACATCAACCCCACCGAACTCAGTGACGCAGTGGCCCGGGTGCACGACGGTGACGCCGTTTTCTCCCCACGTCTCGCAGGATTTGTTCTCGACGCTTTTGGTACGGCCACCACTGATCTCGCCACCGCAGATGATGAACTAGACCGCCTCAGTGCTCGAGAACAAGAGGTGATGCGCCTCATCGCTCGCGGCTACGCCTACAAAGAGGTTGCCAGCGAACTCTTCATATCTGTGAAGACAGTGGAATCACACGTCTCAGCTGTTCTGCGCAAACTTCAACTGTCCTCCCGCCACGAACTCACCCGCTGGGCTGCAGCACGCAGACTTCTGTGACAGACGGGTTAACTTTCACCCGCATTGTGAGTGGAAGGCACAACACCACACACCAGCACGGCAGGATGGACCTATGAGCACTCGCCCCATTCTTCTTGCCTGCTCCCACGGGACAGACAATCCACACGGCCAACGGATTATTGACTCACTGACCGCCCAAGCCTCCACCATGCTCGGCGACGTTGACGTCGAAGAAACCTACGTTGATGTCCAGTACCCCCAGGTCGACACAGTCATCTTGGACCTGCCGCTCGATCGCAACGTGATCGTTGTGCCGATGCTGCTATCAGCGGGTTTCCATGTCCACCAAGACATCGCTGCTGCCGTTGCGTCACGCCAACAACTCGTTGCTGAGGCAGGTGCCACAAGCTGGGTTGCGTTCACCCCGACGTTAGGCCCTCACCCGCTGCTCGCTGACCTTGTCGTAGACCGCCTAGTGCAGCGAGGAATACCGCGTGACGCACCCTTGGTGTTTGCCGCCGCCGGTTCCTCAGATGCCCGGGCAAGCGCAGATGTCGAGGCGTTGGCAGAGCTTGTCGTCCAACGCTGGTCAGGGCCACTGATGGTTGCGTACTGTTCTGCTGCTCAACCGCGAGTTAACACGGTTGTGGATAAAACAGTGGGCGCAATCGCCAATTACCTGTTAGCTCCTGGCTTCTTTGACGACCGGCTCCATGACATCGCTGACCCATTGGGTGTGCCAGTGGCTGCGCCACTCGGTGATGACCCTCGGATCGCTGAAGTTATCGTGCAAAGATATCTGGCGGCAGAGCGTGCTGCAGGCCACCAGTAAGGGCATGCACAACGTCTCCCACCACTGTCACAGCGGGGGATTGCACCCCCGCTCGGCGGGCTACCTCAGCAATAGTTGACAGTGTTGCGGTGGTGGTGCGCTGCCGTGGCCCGTACCCGTCTTCAATGACTGCGCACGGCGTGTTTGGCGAATTACCTTGGTTAATGAGCTGTTTGCTAAGCTCCGCTAAACGGGACACCCCCATGAGTAAAACGATGGTGTGGTCCACGGCCAGAGGCGCAACGGATACATCACAGTGCCCAGTCAACACGGTGAAACCTCGTGACACGCCGCGGTGGGTGACTGGTATACCAGCCGCAGCTGGCACAGAAACCGCAGACGTCACCCCAGGAATAACAGTGACCGGAATCCCAGCATCTGCGCATGCAAGGTACTCTTCACCGCCACGACCAAAGACATACGGGTCACCACCCTTGAGGCGCACCACGGTTTTCCCGGCTTGCGCGTGGGCCACCAAGATTTCGTTGATGTCAGCTTGAGAAACTGGGTGATTTCCCCCAGTTTTTCCCACATCAATAATGTGAGCGTGCGCAGGCGTCCATGCCACCGCATCCCGAGGTGCGAGCCGATCAATGACTAGAACGTCAGCACGCGAAATGGCTCGCTGCGCAGCAATTGTCAACAAATCAGCTGCCCCCGGCCCACCACCCACCAACACGACACGCCCCTGCGGGCCAGCGGTCACAGAGTCGAGCGGCTCATTGACAGCTTCACGGGACATCAGGAAAGCGGAGATCCGGTCACGTAAACGCAAGGTGCGCCGAGGGGAGGGCTGGTCACCTCGAGAAACCACAGCGATGACAGCATCTCCGTGTTCAGCTAAGGCGGGCGCCCAAGCGCTCGCCCCAGCGGGGTCGCCACCTTTGAGGCAGAACAAGCGGTGTGTTTCGGCTTCTTGTGCGACCGCATCGTCGATGTCGCTGCGGGCTGTGGCTGTTGCCACAAGCCACGCCTCAGCTAGGTCACCAACACGGTATTCACGCTGTTCAACGATGATCGCTGGTGTGGGTTTCGCGTCTGGCATCTTGTATTGGGATGTGGCGACCAGCTCTTTCATGTCCTCACACAGTGCCGGGCTAATCACCGTGACGTGTGCACCCGCGCGGTGGAGCATACGGGCGCGCCGTGCAGAAACGGGCCCGCCGCCCACAACAACAACGGGTTTCCCAGCGAGCTTGAGCCCAAGTGGCAGAATGTGAGACATCATTTTTCTTCCTGCTAGATGCTGAACTGTGCAGGTCGGGATGCTGGATCTATTTTTGCTTCCAGTGCGTCCCCAACCATTCCTGCCGCTAGCGTGTATCCGCTGGCTGGGTCAATGACTAAGAATGATCCGAGGTGCCGTGAGTCGAGGTAGTCTTCTGCAGCCAGGGGGCTGGCTACTCGGATAGTGACGTGACCAATGTCGTTGAGTTCGAGGGACTGAGCGGGTTCGTGGGTTGCGGTATCGAGATTCAACCGTGAGTTCACGTCTTGGACGATGCCTTGCACAACGCGGGTGGTGTGTTTCACCAAGACCCGTGTTCCTGGTAGGAGTGTGCGTTCCGCGAGCCACGCAAGGGTCCCTGAGATCACCTGGGTGACAGTGGGGGCATCCGCACGCGACGTGAGGAGGTCACCGCGGGTGATGTCGATGTCATCGGTGAGGCGAACGGTCACTGATTGTGGTGCGAACGCTTCGTCGAGTGGGCCATCGAAAGTGTCGATGCCCGCAATGGTGGTGGTGCGCCCAGAGGGCAGCACTGTCACGGGGTCGCCGACGCGCAGCACCCCTTGGGCGACTTGGCCTGCGTAACCTCGGTAGTCACGGAACTGTGGTGCAGCTGCCCCTTGAGGGCGAATAACGGTTTGTACGGGGAACCGGAACGACCCGCTGGCCGGTTCGATGTCTCCAGGGATCTCTTCGAGGAGCTCGAGGAGGGAAGGCCCCCCATACCAGGGTGTGGCAGATGAGCGGTCCACAATGTTGTCGCCTACCAGTGCGGATACCGGCAGCGTCGAGATGCCTTCAACACCTAGTTCAGCGGCGACTTGCCGGATTTCTTGGTCGAGTTCGTTGTAGCGCTGTTCGGAGTAGTCAACAAGGTCGATTTTGTTCACGGCCACGATGACATGGGGTACGCGCAGGAGTGAGGCAACGGCGAGGTGGCGGCGTGTTTGCTCAAGGAGGCCTTTGCGGGCATCGAGGAGCAGCACAACAACGTGGGCGGTTGATGCGCCGGTGACGGTGTTTCGGGTGTACTGCACGTGGCCGGGGCAGTCTGCGAGGATGAAACTGCGTCGTGCCGTGGCGAAGTAGCGGTACGCCACGTCGATGGTGATGCCTTGTTCGCGTTCGGCGCGCAGCCCATCGGTCAGTAGTGCCAGGTCGGCGTGTTCTAGGCCGCGGTCACGTGACACGCGTTCTACTGATTCCAGCTGGTCTGCTAGTACGGATTTGGAGTCGTAGAGCAGGCGACCAACGAGCGTTGATTTTCCGTCATCTACGGAGCCTGCTGTTGCGAGGCGCAGGAGTGTGCTCATTAGAAGTAGCCTTCTTTCTTGCGGTCTTCCATGGCGGCTTCGGAGAGCCGGTCATCGGCTCGGGTTGCGCCACGTTCTGTGATGCGGGTGAGGGCGACTTCTTCAATGACTGCAGATGCGTCGGTTGCGTCTGATTCCACTGCTCCGGTGCATGACATGTCTCCGACGGTTCGGTAGCGCACCAGGCGAGTGGTGACTTCTTCACCGTCGCGTGGTTGGCTCCACGGCCCAACGGCGAGGACCATTCCGTCTCGGTCGAAGACTTCGCGGTGGTGGGCGTAGTACAGCCCTGGTAGTTCAATGTTTTCTGCGGCGATGTATCGCCATATGTCGAGTTCAGTCCAGTTGGATAACGGGAATGCTCGAACGTGTTCGCCTACTGCGTGCCTCCCGTTGTAGAGGCGCCATAATTCGGGGCGTTGGTTTCGTGGGTCCCATTGCCCAAAGGCATCGCGCAAGGACAGCACGCGTTCTTTTGCGCGCGCTTTTTCTTCGTCGCGGCGTCCTCCACCGAACACGACGTCGAATCGGTTGTTAGCGATGACGTCGAGCAGGGGTTGGGTTTGCAGCGGGTTGCGGGTGCCGTCCGCGCGTTCTGTGAGGCGACCATCATCGAGGTAGTCCTGCACACGTTGGACGATGAGGCGCGCGCCGAGCTTGTCCACGGTGGCGTCGCGGTATTCCAGTACTTCAGGGAAGTTATGTCCGGTGTCTACGTGTACCAGAGGGAAGGGAATGGGGGCGGGCCAGAAGGCTTTTCGGGCCAGGTGCACCATGACGACGGAGTCTTTGCCCCCGGAGAACAGCAAGCCGGGTCGTTCGAACTCTGCAACGACTTCTCGGATGATGTGGATGGCTTCTGATTCCAACGCCTGGAGTTGCGTGAGTTGGCGGGTATCGGTCAGGTGGGTGGTCATACGTGCAGCCCGCATTCCGTTTTGGCGAGTCCGGCCCACCGGCCGGCTCGCGGATCTTCACCTGGCGCGACACGTCGGGTGCACGGGGCGCACCCGATGGATGGGTATCCGTCGGCCAAGAGGGGATTGGTGATGATGTTGTTTTCTTGTGCGTAGTTGATGAGGTCATCGAAACTCCACGCAGCCAGTGGGTTAATTTTGACGAGGCCGTTGTTGTCGTCGTAGGTGACGAGGGGGGTCGCGGCGCGGGTGGGGGCTTCGTCGCGGCGCACACCGGTGACCCACAGTTCGTATCCTTGTAGCGCTTGGTGAATGGGCTGCACTTTCCGCATGGCGCAGCATGCGGCTGGGTCGCGGCTCCAGAGGTCTTTTCCATAGTGGGCGTCTTGTTCGGCGACGCTTAATGGGGTTGCGATGTCTCGGACTGTGACTTCCATGGTTTGGGCCACTGCGTCGCGGGTGCCGATTGTTTCGGGGAAGTGGTATCCCGTTTCGAGGAAGAGCACGTCAACGAAGGGCAGAGCATCGGCAACGAGTGCAGGGAGGACCGCATCGGCCATCGAGCATGCCACTGCTGTGCGGTACCCGAAGGTTGTTGCAGCCCACTCGATGACTTCGCGGTAGGTCGCTTCATCGGGTGTGCCGATTCCTGATCCTGCGAGGAGTTCCTCACCTTCTTGAGCGAGTTGGCGTAACTCTTCGGTGCTGCGCCGGGGTTGGCTTGTGTCAGATGCGCGGGCAGCATCGGCGTGTTCTTTGCGGAGGGTGCGTTCTTGTGCTGCTGCTTGCGCTCGCGCTCGGGCTTCTTCTAAGGGGTTCACCGTAGTTCGTCCTCCTGTGCCCGGTGGGTCCATTCGCCGAAGGTTTCGCCGTCAGTACGGGCATCTTCGAAGCGGTGGACGAGGCGTTCGACGTAACCGGTCAGTTCATCAGCGGTGACTTTGAGACCGCGGACGGTGCGACCGGTTCCGGCTTCTGCACGTGTGTCACTTGCCAATCCGCCACCGAGGTGGACCTGGAATCCAGGGACTTGGTTGCCGTCGTCGTCCATCACGAGTTGGCCTTTGAGACCAATGTCAGCGGTTTGGATTCGGGCGCACGAGTTGGGGCATCCGTTGACGTGGAGGCGGATGGGACCGAGGTGTTCGACGTCGCCAAGGCGTTCTTCGAGTTCTTGAATGGTGCGGGTTGCAGTGGCCTTCGTTTCAACGATGGCCAATTTGCAGTATTCGATGCCGGTGCAAGCCATGGTGTTTCGGCGAAACGGGGAGGGGCGAGCGCTCAAACCAAGATCCCGTAAACCGTCAGTAAGGGTGGTGATGTGTTCTTCAGGGACGTCAAGGATCAGGAGTTTTTGGTGTGGTGTGAGGCGCACCCGGTGGGAACCGACTGATTCAGCGAGGTCAGCGACAGCAACGAGTGTTGAGCCAGAGACACGTCCCACGTAGGGGGCAGCCCCGACGTAGTAGAGCCCGTCTTTTTGGCGGTGGACACCGACGTGGTCACCTGGTCGCGTGGGGGATTGCGGTGCAGGGCCGTCTGGGAGTGCGTAGCCAAGATATTCGGTTTCGAGGATTTCTCGGAACTTTTCTGGTCCCCAATCTGCCATCAGGAACTTCAGGCGTGCCCGGTTGCGGAGCCGGCGGTACCCGTAGTCGCGGAAGATTTGTACCACGCCATGCCACACATCAGCGACTTGATCAGGGGCGACAAAAGCGCCAAGACGTTTTGCCATGTGCGCCACTGTGGACAGGCCACCGCCCACCCACACGTCGAAGCCGATGCCTAACTCTGGGTGGTTGACTGCCACGAAAGATACGTCGTTGATTTCGTGGACGACATCTTGACTGGGGTGCCCGGTCATGGCTGTTTTGAATTTGCGAGGCAAGTTAGCTAGTTCAGGGTCACCAATAAATCGCTGGGTGATGGTATCAATGAACGGCGTGACGTCAATGAGTTCGTCGTCGGCGATTCCTGCCACGGGTGAACCGAGAACTACGCGGGGCACATCTCCACACGCTTCAGTGGTGTGTAGGCCGTTTGCTTCGAGTTCTTCCCAGATCGCAGGAACATCCTCGACCTGGATCCAGTGGTATTGCACGTTTTGTCGGTCGGAAATGTCTGCGCTATCGCGGGCGTAGCGCACGGAGATGTCACCGATGACACGTAGTTGGGTGGTTGTCAGTGATCCGCCGTCGATCCGGACTCGCATCATGAAGTACTTGTCTTCAAGTTCGTGCGGTTCAAGGGTGGCGGTACGACCACCGTCGATGCCGGGCTTGCGCTGGGTGTAGAGCCCCCACCAGCGGAATCGCCCGTGGAGGTCTTCTGTGGGAATGGAATCGAACCCTTGGCGGGCGTAGGTCTCAATGATGCGGTCGCGCACGTTGAGGCCGTTGTCTTGTTGCTTGAACTCTTCGTTGGCGTTGAGGGGGGTGGTTCCGTCAACTTTCCATTGGCCTTGAGGTTTCGCTGCCCGTGCGGGGCGTTGTGGGCGAGCTGGGGTGTGTGACGCAGTCATCTGGGGATCCCTGGGGTTAAAGCTGAAGGTGATGATGCGCGACGCCACGAGGGGAGTGCCTCGTGTGGAGATCTGAGTGCGGTCGCGCGGCAGTGGCTGGGAATTGCGCGATCAACAACAGCAGCATGTGCGTTGAATGGCCGGGCGTGTGGCAGCGCACATGACGGCACAGGCGGTGCCTGATGCCGTGTGTGGGGTGCTCTGAACGATGGCCATGGACATGACCGTACGCCAGGAAACATGGGGTGTCTAGATGGTCCGAATCATGGAATTAACGCTGGTAAAGCAGTGTTTCCCAGTGTTAACTGGCTTGCTGATGTTCCGGCTGTGAGGTGAGTCAAAGAAAATGACAAAGTGTCGTAACGCTCTTGGCTGAACCGCGGAATTCCGCCTAGGATGGCAAGCATGGACGTCGTGTATCAAGCTCTTTTGTTCCTGCACCTACTCTCATGGGCCATCATCCTTGGCGGATGGATCGCAACGATGCGTAAACCCGGTCTGTATCGAGGGGTTCCTCATGCCGCGTTAACCGCACTCGTTACCGGGCTCCTCATGGTTGGAGTTGCCGAGATGGGATCGGACGCTGAACTCAACCACATGAAGATTGGCATCAAAACTCTCATCACAGTGGTCATTGTTGTTCTCGCGTTCCGCGCGAAGAAACAAGGTGACAATGCCCCCCGTGCACTCATCACATCGATCGGTGTGCTGACAGTGGTCAACGTTGCACTGGCTATTTTCTTCGCGGGGCGTCACACTCTGGGATAATCACAGAGTGGAACTTCCCCAGGATCTCTTTATCGCCCTCGCGTTGCTTATCGGTGTCATCGGATCGATCATTCAGATCTATCCAGGAGCGCTGATCATCGCGGGGGCGATTGGCGTGTGGGCGGCACTCGAAGGGGGGAGCGCTTGGGCGGTTTTTGCGATCGCCGTTCTAGCATTGGTGCTGGCAGGTATAGTGAAATACCTGTGGGCAGGTAAATACCTGAAGCGCGATGGGGTGCCCAACATGACTATTGTTCTGGCCCTCATCGTTGGCTTTATCGGGTTTTTTATCCTCCCGGTTATTGGGTTGCCGATCGGTTTTATTCTTACCGTCTACGTTGTTGAGTTGATGCGAGGCAACAAGCACGAGCAAGCGTGGGCCATGACAATAACAGCCCTCAAAGCCACCGGTATAACCATCATCGTCGAACTGGCGGGTTCGCTTCTGGCGTGTGGGATCTGGGTTATTGGGCTGATCATCACGTAGTTCTCTTGGTGAAGCCCTGCCGACATGATGGTTCATACTGTCTCACTGCAAGTAACTGGGTGTTTTTCCGGAAGCGGTGCCTGTTATTCAAGCACCTCAATGGGCCCAAGTGTTGGTTGGTCTGCTTGAAGTGATGGTTCAACAGTGTCCACGTGAGTGGCGCGGCCGGTAAGGCGGTCAACAGCGTCGTTGAACTGGTCTTCAAGGGCTTTCAGGGCGCCTTGTGTGTTTCCAGAGTCCAGGTGTTCAAGCAGCGCGGCATAGGTCGGGGACACCGAACGACGCACCGCGTATCCCTGCGGCATGGAGTAGCTGGCAATTCGGGTCTCGATGATAAGTGTTTCCATTGCGCGGCTGAGGCGAGGGCTGTGCGCGAGCGCGACGAGAGTTCGGTGAAAATCTAGGTCGGCATCCCCGATTTTCCTGGCATCTTCGCCCTGTGACACTGACTGTAAGTGATCTAGCGCCTCGTGTAGTTCGCTGTGTTTTTGTGTGTCACCATCACGGTGGATGATCCGAATAGCTTGCCCTTCGACCGCGAGTCGAGCGGTGTAAAGGTCGGGAACTAGCTCGGGGGGAATGGAGCTCACTCGCAGCCCTCGTCCGGGTGTAGCGGTGAGTAGTCCCTCTTGGACGAGTCGCTGGGCGGCCTCGCGCAAGGGACTACGGCTTACCCCCAATTGACCTGAGATCTCGACCTCGCCGAGGGGAGAGCCGACCGGTAGTGCGCCGGAAAAAATCGCTTGCCGTAGTTCGATAGCGATTAAATCAACTGTTGACGCGCGAGGGACGCGAAAGACAGAAACTCCTGGGCGAGGCGAGCTATGTGGCATGTCGTTCCCTTCGGTGTGGCTCGTGGTGCGTCACTGCACAAATGTTCTGACGTAAGCATATGTGTGCATCAAGGGTCTCCTGTTACTGATGCATCGAAGCGTCGACCTTACCAACGCTCGTGGATTGTATACAACAGGACAGTAGGAAGATCAGACTGTGCAAATGTCTTCGCTCTGTGTAGGGTAGTACGCGGCCATCACCCATTTCGGGTCGGGTTGCCGGCTCCTCATAGCCCGTGGTTCGCCCCGCACAACCGAAAGAGGATGAGATGACACACTCCCGCCACTTAGGGCTACGTACCGCAGCAGCCAGCGCAGCACTCATGATTGGTCTTGGCGCATGCAGTTCCACCAGCGATGAGTCCGCTGGGCAGAGCACACTTGAGCGCCTCAAAGATGAAGGAACCATCACTGTCGCTATCGCAGATGAGCGCCCCTACTCGTGGGTCGAAGGCTCCGAAGCGCGCGGAGCTACCATCGCTATGCATGAGGAAATCTTTGCTGGCATGGGAATTGACAACGTTGAAGTTGTTGAAGTCGACTGGAACTCGCTCATTCCAGGGTTGAATGCCGGACGATTCGACGCCATCAGCGCAGGCATGTCCATCCTTCCCGACCGCTGTAAGCAAGCAGCGTTCTCGGATCCCGAAATTATGTACACCACCGGGCTCATGGTTCCCCAAGGAAACCCCCAAGGGCTAAGTGACCTAGATTCAGTTGCGGCCGCAGGTGACGTTCGTTTGGCCGTGCTCAACGGTGGTATCGAAGCTGGCTACGCGGATGCCTTGGGGCTTGAGGACGTCACATACGTGGACAACGCCCAAGACGGCATGGATGTAGTAGCCAACGGGCGTGCAGACGCATTTGCTATGACCGCTATTTCCCTGAACTGGATGGTGCAAAACAACCCAGACGCAGGAGTGGAGACAACAGAAGCGTTTGTTCAAGTTATCGATGACGTCGCGCAAGTCGGTGCCGGATCAACCGTTTTCCGTCAAGAAGACACCGCACTACTAGAGGAGTACAACGCTGAGTTGGCTCAGGTAACCGGTGACTCACAGGCATACCTTGATCTTGTCGGTGAGTACGGCTTCACTGAAGAAAACTTGCCACCAGCTGATCTCACCACAGAACAACTGTGTGCCGGAGAGTTGGGCTGACCTCCTTGAGTGAGCATCTGATCAAGCTTCGTGATGCGTGGCCACAGATACTTGACGGCATAGGCATCACCCTTGTGCTAACTGTTGGCGGTGCAGCGCTCGCCCTTGTGGTGGCAATTGCACTCGGGCTGCTGGCCCGTTTCGACAACATCCTTCTGCGAGGTACTGCCCGGGTATTTATTGAATTCTTCCGTGGCACATCATTGGTTGTGCAGTTGTTCTGGCTGTACTTTGTGCTTCCCAGATTCGGTGTAGAACTATCGGCAATTGCCGTCGGCATCTTTGCCTTGGGCCTCAACTATGGTGCATACGGGGCTGAGGTAGTGCGCGGTTCACTCAACTCGGTACCGGCAGGCCAATGGGAAGCGACAACTGCACTGAGTCTTTCGCGCACACAACGAATGTGGCGGGTCATCTTCCCGCAAGCATGGGCGTTGATGATCCCTTCTCTGACGAACCTCCTCATCCAGTTATTGAAGGGAACGGCTATCGTCAGCATCATCGCCATGGCTGACCTGACGTTCATGATCGACAAACTTCGTCAAGACACCGACACGTTCTTCGCGTATACCGTCGGGCTTCTCCTGTACTTCGCACTGGCATCGCTACTCACGCTCGGAATGAATGCTCTGGAGATTCGCGCAAAACACAAGCTAGGCCGGGGCGACTCATTGCGTAGCGCCTTAAGTTTCTCCTCATCAGCATCACGAGCTGGGAAAGGAGTGGCCTGATGAATAGTCGACCATTGTGGGACTGGGATGCCGCCTGGGAGGTGCTGCCGCTCCTCCTTGAAGCGTTTATCACTGTCACCTTGTACGTGACTGTGGTGTCATCTTTCATCGCAGCAGTGCTGGGGCTTGTTCTAGCAATTGCCCGGCGATCAAGCCCTCGCCCAATCAGCGCGCTCATCGGGCTAGTGTCCAACGTGATCCGGATGACACCGATCGTGGTGCAACTTCTCTTTGCCTACTACATTTTTCTCGATGCAGAGCCTCTGCTCATCGGGGTCATCATTTTCGGTATCCACTATGCGACCTATATGTCTGAGGTGTACCGGGCCGGAATCGACGCGGTCCCCGCTGGACAATGGGAAGCAGCAACTGCGCTGTCGATGTCGCGGCGTCGCACATGGGGGGCAGTCATTGTGCCTCAAGCGTTACGCGCTACGGTGCCAGCGCTGGGAAACTATGTGATTTCCATGTTCAAGGACACCCCATTTCTCATCGCCATTACGGTGACCGAGGTGGTGCGCGCAGCACAAACCTATGGTGGAAACCACTTCACATACATTGAAGCGATCACACTCACTGGATTGATTTTCCTCTTGTCGAGTTACCCCACTTCGCTGCTCATCGGACGTTTGGA
Source organism: Jonesia quinghaiensis DSM 15701 (assembly GCF_000423205.1). Lineage (GTDB taxonomy): Bacteria > Actinomycetota > Actinomycetes > Actinomycetales > Cellulomonadaceae > Jonesia > Jonesia quinghaiensis. Next base: position 10,447 of record NZ_AUHN01000009.1, on the reverse strand, counting down.
GAAGCGCCTTGCCTACACCAACTGACAGCACCTCCACGGTGGTGCGTGACACATCACAAGAAGAGCCAGCTATTCGGTTTCAAGACGTCAACAAAAGTTTTGGCGACCACGTGGTCCTTGACCAGTTGAATTTCACGGTAAACAAGGGCGACCGTGTGACGCTGATTGGACCATCGGGATCAGGTAAAACAACGATCCTGCGACTGGTCATGACGCTGGAAGAACTCACTGGTGGGTACATTTTCATTGATGGTCAACCACTAACCCATGACCTCCGTGATGGCCGCCGTGTAGAACTCAAGGAAAAACACCGTAACGAGGTCCGCAAACGCATCGGAATGGTGTTCCAACAGTTCAATCTCTTCCCCAACATGACGGTGATAGAAAACATCATCGAAGCTCCAGTGCATGTTTTGAAAGTCCCGAAGAGCCAGGCAATCACCCGGGCCCGAGAACTTCTTGACAAGGTGGGGTTGGCTGATAAAGAACATGCTCACCCACTGGAACTGTCCGGTGGGCAGCAACAGCGAGTAGCGATTGCGCGCGCGCTGGCAATGGACCCAGAGATCCTTCTCCTGGACGAAGTTACCTCAGCCCTAGACCCAGAAATCGTGGGGGAGGTACTTGAAGTCCTGCGCGAAGTTGCGCGCACAACAGACATCACCATGCTCATCGTCACGCACGAGATGCAATTCGCGCGTGACGTGTCCAACCGAGTACTGATGTTTGACTCCGGCAGTATTGTCGAAGAAGCCTCACCAGAGGTGATGTTCACACAACCAACAGAACAACGCACCCGCGATTTCCTTGCGGCTGTTCTCGGGGACTAGGCAGAACAACTCAAGGGCGTGACAGCGACTATCGCTGTCACGCCCTTGAGCCATGTGCCCAAAACCATGACCCAGGGCACTGCCTCGCGTCAGTGGCTGACGCTAGGCTAGGAGGGTTATGGATTCTCTGTTCGGCAACTTGCCCACTGCTCCCGCTGATAGTTCGGCCCTCCCACGCTTTGCCCCGCCTCGAGATACGTGGGACGCTCAGCCACACACTGAGGTTGAGCTGGACGATTCGTTCACTGCACATCGTCTTCTTGACGCACTCAACCCGCCTCAACGTCAAGCGGTGGAACACGCTGGCACTCCACTGCTCATTGTTGCGGGTGCGGGGTCAGGGAAAACCCGAGTTTTGACCCACCGTATTGCTTGGTTGCTGGCTTCGGGGCGAGCATGGCCGAGCCAAATTCTTGCTATCACCTTCACCAATAAAGCTGCTGCGGAAATGCGCGAACGAGTCTCTCACCTGGTAGGTCCAGAGGGTGCCAGAATGTGGGTATCAACGTTCCACTCCACGTGCGTGCGCATACTGCGCAAAGACGCCGCAGCGTTGGGCATGAAGACATCTTTTTCGATTTATGATTCAGCAGACTCTCAACGACTACTGTCACTTGTCATCAAGGAGCTTGAGCTTGATCCCAAACGGTTCACGCCCAAAGGGGTTGCACACCGAATCTCAGGCCTGAAAGACGAACTAATCAGCCCCGCCGAACAAGAGGTTCGCGCCGGGGCCACCGAACATGAACAGATCATCGCCCGGATTTACGCGCGCTATCAGCAGCGGCTGACAACGGCGAATGCCATGGATTTCGATGACATCATTGTGCGAACTGTGGAGCTATTGCAGCAGCACCCAGGCATTGCGGAGCACTATCGCCGCCGGTTCCGCCATGTTCTCGTTGACGAGTACCAAGACACCAACCACGCTCAGTACACCTTGATTCGTGAACTGATCGGCCAGGACACCCCGACACTTTCAGCCGGTGAACTTACCGTTGTGGGTGACTCGGATCAGTCCATTTATGCATTCCGCGGGGCGTCGATCCGCAATATTCTCGAATTCGAGAATGACTACCCCAACGCCACAACAATATTGCTCGAGCAGAACTACCGTTCCACCCAAAACATCTTGTCAGCGGCCAACGCCGTCATCTCGTGCAACAACGATCGACGTCCCAAGAACCTGTGGACGGCATCGGGTGATGGCCCAAAAATTGTGGGCTATGTTGCTGATACAGAACACGACGAAGCCCGGTTCATCGCCCGAGAAATAGACTCCCTATCCGACAACCATGGTGTGCGCCCAGGAGACATTGCGATCTTCTATCGCACAAACAACCAGTCGCGAGCACTTGAGGAAGTTCTGATCCGGGTGGGGCTGCCGTACAAGGTTGTCGGTGGAACACGGTTCTATGAGCGCCGAGAAATCAAAGATGCTGTCGCTTATCTCCATGCCATCAATAACCCTGATGACGACATTAACTTGCGTCGTGTATTTAATGTACCGAAGCGAGGGTTAGGTGAGCGTACCGAGTCGATGATTGCAGTGTTTGCTCAACAACAGGCAACTTCTTTCAACGCCGCGCTGGCAAAAATTGACGACATTCCAGGTCTCACTGCTCGTAGCGTGCGCCCTGCACGGGATTTTTTTGCCATGGTGGAAAAATTTCGAGCGGCAGCGCTTGCTGGTGTTGGTCCGGCGAAACTGTTAGCAGACGTTCTCGATGCCACGGGTTACTTAGAAGGTCTACGTCGAAGCGAAGACCCTCAAGATCAGTCTCGGGTAGATAACCTCGCGGAACTCCATGCTGTTGCCCACGAGTTTGAACGCGATGAACCTGAAGGAACTCTCGGCGATTTTCTTGAGCGTGTGTCACTTGTGGCGGATGCAGATTCTGTTCCCAGTAGTGACGACGCCGGGCATGAAGGGCAACCGGTTGTTGATCCTGGCGTGATCACGTTGATGACCCTACACACGGCAAAAGGCTTGGAGTTCCCAGTTGCCTTCCTCACAGGGATGGAGGACGGCACTTTCCCTCACATGCGTTCGCTACAAGATCAGTCCGAACTCGCAGAGGAACGGCGTCTCGCATATGTAGGTATCACGCGAGCCCGCGAACGGCTGTACATCACACGGGCGACTACTCGGGCTGCATGGGGAACGCCAAACGATTTCCCTCCCAGTCGTTTTTTGGATGAAATCCCTGACTCCCTGATCGATTGGAAGCGAAAGTTCTCTGCCACGGAACTGATGCGCCAGCGATCACATGCTGCTGCACAAGCATCTTCCTATGGTTCGCCACAGTCTTTCTCAGGTGGTGATGATGCAGATTTTGGTGCACCGATTGGTTCGGGTCGCTCAGGTTCCCTACCGGCGTGGAAGAAATCCTCGGCAGCTCCGCCATCGCCACCAGTGGCGAAACGTGGCGCTCCTCAGCCAAAAGATGACGCTGATATTCCGTCGTTGTCGGTTGGTGTTTCAGTGCAACATGCTGAGTTCGGTGTGGGCAGGGTTGTGCATGTGGAAGGGCAGGGGCGTAATGCGGTAGCGAAGGTGGACTTCGGGGAGGCTGGGGCTAAGCGACTTTTGTTGCGCTACGCTCCGCTCACGGTCGTCACCTCTTAAGCAGATGTGTGGCTTAGGCCACAGAGGTTAACGTGACGAAAGCCCTATCCCACCGCTAGGCTTATGGAAGATATCTCGATGTCGAGATATGTGTTCCCGTCGATGGAAGGACGCGCAGGGTGGACCTGTTCGAATACCAAGCACGCGACATTTTCGAGAAACACGGCGTGCCAGTTCTGGGCGGCGTCGTTGCGACAACTCCAGAAGAGGCGCGCAGCGGAGCGGAAAAGCTAGGCGGCGGAACAGTCGTCGTAAAGGCTCAAGTCAAAACTGGTGGCCGTGGCAAAGCTGGCGGCGTCAAGCTTGCCCACTCGCCACAAGAAGCCGAATCGGTTGCCCGTGACATTCTCGGAATGGACATTAAAGGACACACTGTCCACCGTGTCATGATCGCTCAAGGTGCAAGCATCGCTGAAGAGTTCTACTTCTCCATCTTGCTTGACCGTGCACACCGCTCATATCTCGCCATGGCAAGTGTTGAGGGTGGCGTAGACATTGAGCAGCTGGCCGTTGAGCGTCCTGACGCTCTCGCTAAAGTTGAGGTACTTCCCACTGAAGGTATCAACGAGGCAAAAGCGCGAGAAATCGCTGCGGCTGCTGGCTTTCCCGAGGAACTCACTGAACGAGTTGTTGACGTTTTTCAACGCCTATGGACCGTTTACCGTGAAGAAGATGCCACCTTGGTTGAAGTGAACCCTTTGGTTCTCACCTCAGATGGTGCAGTTGTAGCTCTTGACGGCAAAGTAACACTTGATGAGAACGCAAGTTTCCGTCACCCAGATCACGAAGCTCTTGCTGACAGCGAAGCAACTGATCCACTGGAAGCAAAAGCCCAAGAGAACAACCTCAACTACGTGAAACTTGACGGTCAAGTCGGTGTGATCGGCAATGGTGCAGGTCTCGTGATGTCAACCCTCGATGTCGTCGCCTACGCAGGTGAACGGCATGGCGGTGTGAAGCCCGCAAACTTCCTAGACATTGGCGGTGGCGCTTCTGCTGCAGTCATGGCAGCGGGTCTGGACGTCATTTTGGGTGACCCTCAAGTCAAGAGCGTTTTTGTGAACGTCTTCGGTGGGATTACCGCCTGCGATGAAGTAGCAAATGGCATCGTTAAGGCACTCGAAATGCTCGGGGACACCGCAACAAAGCCACTCGTTGTGCGTCTTGATGGCAATAATGTCGAGCAAGGCCGATTGATTCTCAACCAGGCCAACCACCCACTTGTCACTCTTGCCGAGACCATGGACGGCGGCGCTGATCGTGCCGCTGAACTGGCGAACGTCTGAGCCTGAAGGAGACGAACACAATTATGGCTATCTTCATTAACGAGGAATCGCGCGTCATCGTTCAGGGAATGACCGGCGCTGAGGGGCAAAAACACACAACCCGAATGCTCGCATCGGGAACCAACATTGTTGGCGGAGTCAACCCGCGTAAGGCTGGAACCTCAGTTTCTTTCCCTCAGGGTGACGCAACTGTTGAGATTCCTGTTTTTGGCACTGTCGCCGAAGCCATGGCCGCCACGAGTGCAGATGTTTCTGTGATTTTTGTGCCGCCAGCTTTCACGAAAGCCGCTGTTTTTGAGGCGATCGATGCGGGTATGCCACTGACTGTCATCATCACAGAAGGCGTTCCAGTCGCTGATACAGCCGAGTTTTACACCCACGCTGCTCAGCAGGGCGTCCGACTCATCGGTCCGAACTGCCCTGGCATCATCAGCCCAGGTAAGTCCAACGTGGGCATCATTCCAGCAGACATTACAACACAAGGGAAAATTGGGTTGGTGTCAAAGTCTGGCACGTTGACGTACCAGATGATGTACGAGCTTCGTGACTTCGGTTTCTCCACAGCCATTGGCATCGGTGGTGACCCGATCATTGGAACAACACACATTGATGCCCTTGCGGCTTTCGAAGCTGACCCACACACTGAAGCGATTGTCATGATTGGTGAAATCGGCGGTGACGCTGAAGAGCGCGCCGCTGCGTTCATCCAAGAGAACGTCACTAAGCCCGTGGTTGGCTATGTCGCTGGTTTTACCGCCCCAGAGGGTAAAACCATGGGCCATGCTGGAGCTATCGTGTCGGGTTCTTCAGGTACTGCGGCAGCGAAACAGGAAGCCCTTGAGGCAGCTGGTGTTCGTGTGGGGAAAACCCCGTCAGAGACCGCTGCACTCATGCGCGAGATCCTCTCAGCTTCTTCATGATCAGAGAAGTTTAGTTTCCAACGATGCCCGCCAGCACTCAAGTGCTGGTGGGCATCGCTATTCGGGGAGTGGAGGCGCGCCGAGGCGCGCAATAAACACGAACTTCTTGTGTATAGGACTTATGCCCTGGGGATTGACGGCCGATGAGTAGGTAACCCGGGAACCCGGGGAGGGGGCTTACACCACACGGAGCATTTATGTCTCGCCTACGTTCGATGTCGATCACGGCTAAACTCATTGTCCTGTTACTGTTGACCGCATTTTCGATGGCCGCCTTGGCCCTCGTTTCAGTATTGGTCACGCGGGATCGCATCTTTTCCGAGCGTGAAAACGCAACTCGCGCAGTGGTGGAAACAGCCTGGGGCATCGTGAATTCTTACGGTGAACAGGCTGCCGCTGGGACACTGGACGAACAGACCGCCAAAGACGGCGCGTTGGCTGCGTTGGAGGGGTTGCGGTACGCCCAGACTGAGTACTTTTGGGTGAACGACATGTCACCCGCGATGGTGATGCACCCCATCAAACCAGAAATGAATGGCGACGACCTCTCCCAGAATGCTGACCCTGATGGAAAGCTCCTTTTCATGGAGATGGTTGAGGTTGTCCAAGTTGACGGTGAGGGGTTTGTTAGCTACCAGTGGCCTAAGCCGGGGGTCGATGCCCCTCAACCCAAAATTTCCTATGTCAAAGGTTATGAACCGTGGGGGTGGGTCATCGGTTCTGGGGTTTACGTTGATGATGTCAATGCTGTAGCGATGCGTGACGCTGGCCTTCTTGCTGGTGCGGCTGCGGTCCTCCTCCTCGGGGTTGGGGTTGTGACTACCGTGGTGAAGCGTTCTATTGTGTCGCCGATCCGCCAAGTTACTACTGTGCTCACTGATTCGGACATCTCGACCCGGTTGGATACTGGAGCTGGGCGCACAGAATTGGAACAACTTGCTATTGCTTTGAACACGATGCTTGACCGAACGGCAGCCGTCACGTCTGGGGTCGCATCGGCAGCGCAGGGGTTGGATGAAGCAGCAGAACAGTTGGCTTCCTCCAGTGTTCATATCGCGGAATCTGCTGCGGACTCTGCCCAGCGCACGACCCAAGTCGCCGCCATGTCCAGTGATGTGTCTGATGGGATCAGCACGGTGGCTGCGGGAGCCCAACAAATGGGCGCGTCAATTGCTGAGATTTCCCGTGGAGCCAATGAGGTGTCTTCGATGGCGTCAGCTGCAGTGGCTTCGTCTCAGGCTGTGACAACTGCCGTCCAAGAACTGGGTGAGACGTCTTCGGCGATTACTGACGTTGTCCGCACCATTACCTCCATTGCTGAGCAAACAAACCTGTTGGCGCTTAATGCCACGATTGAAGCTGCGCGCGCTGGGGAAGCTGGGAAGGGGTTTGCCGTTGTGGCCTCTGAGGTTAAGGATCTAGCTCAAGAGACTGCGCGGGCAACCGGAGATATTACGACTCGCGTTGATGGTATTCAGGCTGCGGTGCAGCGTGCGGAACGCGACATCTCAGAAATAACTGCTCTTGTTGCGGCTATCAATGATCACCAGACAACTATTGCTGGGGCAGTTGAAGAACAAACTGCCACGACACAGGAGATTGTGAGTTCTGTGACGCGAGTGTCGGAAGCCAGTCATGAGATGACTGTTGCATTGACTGCAGTAGGTGAAGCAACGGCTTTGACAACGGGTGAGGCTGAGCTGGTTCGTTCCGCTGCAACCCAATTGCTCCACACGTCCCAAGAGCTCCAGAATCATTTACAGGTGCTGGGAACTCGTTAGGCCTAAAACCGTGGAGCTATAGATCGTCATGGGCGGGGAGTGAGGTTTCCTCCCCGCCCATGACACTGTCGGCCACTATGCGAGTGGAGTTTGCCAGATTCGCTCTTGGTAATCCTGGATGGAGCGGTCTGATGAGAAGAAGCCGCTGCGTGCCACGTTAAGGATTGCCGATGTTGTCCACTGGTCCCGTTGCTGATAGCGGCGGGTGACTTCTTCTTGAGTGCGCACGTAGTCGTCGAAGTCGGCTAATGCCATAAACCGATCGTTCCACAGCCAGTCAGAAACCAGCGATTCGTAACGGCCTGTGTCTCCGTTGGCGAACTCACCGGAGGCGATCAAGTCGATGGCTCGCTTGAGGTCGGGGTGTGATTCGTAGTGTGTGTAGGGTTTGTACCCGTCGCGTAGCCGTTGTTCGACCTCTGGTTCGGTCATGCCAAAGAGGAAGAAGTTCTCCTCCCCGACGAGGTCACGGATCTCGACGTTTGCCCCATCAAGTGTGCCGATGGTGAGGGCGCCGTTTAGCGCGAACTTCATGTTTCCTGTGCCTGATGCTTCCTTACCAGCAAGGGAGATTTGTTCTGAGAGATCAGCAGCTGGAATGAGTGTTTGCGCAAGCGTGACGTTGTAGTTCGCGGGGAAGGCAATACTGAGGCGCCCTTGAAGTTCTGGTGCGTTGTTAATGGTGCGAGCCACAGCATTGATAAGCGAGATGGTCTCTTTGGCTAGACGATAACCAGGTGCAGCCTTTGCCCCAAAGACGACAACTCGAGGTTCGATGCTCTCTGCTGTGATGATTCCGGCCTTCACCTGGGCGTAGAGCGAGACAACGTGCAGAATTTTCAGTGATTGACGCTTGTATTCGTGTAGCCGTTTCACCATGACGTCGTAGATGGCATCCGCGGGTAATTCGATGTTGTCACGCTGTTCGAGGTGCTGAGCTAACCGTTTTTTGTTGTCCGCTTTGATGTCCTGAAATGCGGTGATGAAACCAGGATTGTGTGCGTGATCTTCGAGTTCACGCAACGCCGGGAGGTTGGTTATCCAGTCGTCACCAATGGTGTCGTTGATGAGTTCGGTGAGTCGTGGGTTTGCCAGGGCGATAAACCGGCGGGGAGTGACGCCATTGGTGACATTTGTGAACTTCTCGGGCCACCAATCGCTGAAGTCTTTGAGGACTGACGTTCGTAGTAGTTCTGAGTGGAGCGCGGCTACTCCGTTGACCATGCGTGATCCGACGGTGGCGAGGTGTGCCATGCGTACTGCGCGGAATGGGTGTTCTTGAATGAGGGACATGGAACGAACAAGGAGTTCGTTTGATGTCTCTTTCCTGACCTCGTCGAGGAAGGTTTGGTTGATGGCGTAGATCAGCTCGAGGTGTCGGGGCAGGAGGCGTCCGATTACGTCGATCGGCCAAATTTCTAGGGCTTCAGGCAGCAGCGTGTGGCAGGTGTAGTTGAACGTGTTGCGTGTGATGTCCCAGGCGTCATCCCAGGTCATGGAGTACTCATCGAGGAGTAGTCTCAGCAGTTCGGGGATGGCGATGACGGGGTGGGTGTCGTTGAGTTGGATAGTCACATGGTGGGGGAGCTCACTTAGTGTGCGACCAGCTGCCATGTGATTGTCAATGATGTCGTGTAACGACGCGGCGCAGAAGAAGTATTGCTGGGTCAGGCGTAGTTCTTTGCCCTGGGGGGTTGAGTCTTCGGGGTACAGCACGTGGGAGATGCTTTCGGCGGCGGTGCGTTCGGCTACTGCAGCTTCGAAATCTCCTGAGTTAAAGATGGTGAGGTTGAAGGCATCTGTTGCGCGGGCGCTCCATAGGCGCAGCGTATTTACTGTGTCGGTGCGGTACCCAGGGACTAAGTAGTCGCAGGGGACGGCGAGCACATGTCGGGCGGGGTTCCACGTGCGTGCTGGTGTTCCGTTGTCTGTTGTGGCTTCGGTGACTGTGCCACCTAGTCCAATGTGGATGGCGCGTTCAGGGTGACTGATTTCCCAGGGGCTTCCTAGGGTGAGCCAGGTGTCTGGTTGTTCAACTTGTTCGCCGCCCACAAAGGTTTGCCGGAATATTCCATAGTCGTAGCGGATTCCGTATCCCGTGGCGGGTATGTCAAGCGTTGCGAGGGAGTCCATGAAGCATGCTGCGAGGCGCCCTAGTCCTCCGTTCCCTAAGCCGGGTTCTGTTTCAGCTGCCAGTATGGCGTCGAAGTCCAGGTTGAGTTCCGCCAGTGCTTGACGAGCAGTGTCGGTTAGGCCAGTGGCGAGTAGCGCGTTGCTTGTTTGTGGTCCGAGCAGGTATTCCGCAGAAAAATACGCTAGATGACGATGTCCGTCGTCAGCTGGTTTGGTGGCCGCGTGGCGTTGGGTGATGAGTTGGCCACGGATTGTTCTGGCTAGTGCGGTGTAGAGGTCGTGCGTGCTGGCGTCGTCGAGTGTGACACCGCAGGTTGTCTGCAGGTGGGTGAGGTAGTGGTGTGTGAACTGGTGCGCGTCCATCGTTGTCCGTTCCTTGAGGTGGGCTGGTGTCTTACGCGCCGGTGAGTAGCGGTGTGAGGATGCGCGTGCAGCGAGCCCTGCTGGTGAACTGTGGCCTGCCGTGGTGTGGCAAGGTTCGATCGTTGTGTGATCTGGTTCTCAACCTGTCTCTGTGATGCTACCGCCATCTGCTTGCCTCTTCAGGGAGAATAGCGGTGTGCTCAGCCTCTTTGTTGGGACAGTGCCCGTGTGCGATGTCCTCGATGTGTCTAGCGGGTAGACGTTTGATGAATAGTGAAAACGTTGGGACTTGGCGGATCTGAAGGGTATTACGGAGGGGCGCTGTGGATCGTTTAGTCAGTGAAGCAAATGTATGTGTGCGGGGTCACCTGTTTGTGGTTTGATTTCGGTGGTGGGGGTGGGTAATGTTTTCTTTTGTCAGCGCGACGGGGTCGCCGCCGGGGTTTGTTTCTGGTGGTGGTTCTGGTAGGGTTGAGAAGTTGCCTTAGCGGCGGGATTGGCCGGG
>NZ_KE383990.1:1229-387952 GCF_000423205.1 Jonesia quinghaiensis DSM 15701 | reverse complement strand
CTGGTGCTGGGGTTTGTGCTGCGGGCGCTGGTGCTGATTCAGCGGCCGGTGCAGCTGATGCTGCGGCTGGGGCGGGTTGTGACCCGTCGCCGATGGTGGCGAGGTTAGCGCCGACCTCAACTGTTTCATCTTCCTCAACCATGATCGCTTCAAGAACTCCAGCGAAAGGTGAAGGAATTTCGGTGTCTACCTTGTCGGTGGATACCTCGAGGAGTGGTTCATCGACCTCGACGGTGTCGCCGACGTTCTTGAGCCAACGGGTGACGGTGCCTTCGGTGACGGACTCACCGAGCGCGGGCATTGTTACGGTGTTTGACATGACCTCTCCGGTCTCTTCACTAAATCAGTTATGTGCGTGCAGTGGCTTGCCAGCGAGAGCAAGGAATGCCTCGCCAAGGGCTTCGTTCTGAGTGGGGTGTGCGTGGATGAGTGACGCTACATCCTCAGGGTAGGCTTCCCAGTTCACGATGAGTTGACCTTCACCGACGAGCTCTCCAACGCGGGAGCCAATCATGTGAACACCGACAACCGGACCATCCTTTTGGCGCACCAGTTTGATGAAGCCTTGGGTGTTGAGGATCTTGCTCTTTCCGTTGCCAGCCAAGTTGTAGTCCAAGGTTTCGACGTTGTCGTCGCCGAACTTTTCCTTGGCGTGATTCTCGGTGAGACCGACTGAGGCAATTTCGGGTTCGCTGTATGTCACGCGAGGGATGCCAGATTCGACGATAGGTGCTGGGTTGAGGCCCAAAATTTGCTCGGCCACAAAGATGCCCTGAGCAAACCCGCGGTGTGCGAGCTGCAGTCCAGGAACGATGTCCCCAACTGCCCAAATGTTTCCAACACCTGTGTGCAGGCGTTCGTCAGTGAGGACGAAACCACGGTCCATACGAATGCCCTGGGCTTCGTAGCCTAGGTCAGCGGTACGTGGCCCGCGACCGATAGCAACCAGCATGACCTCTGCATCGAAGGTCTTTCCCGACTTCAACGTTACGTGAACGCCATTGTCGTCTTGGGTGACACCGTCAAACAGGTCACCAAGGTTGAAGGTGATGCCACGTTTGCGGAAGGCACGTTCAAGGGCTTTGGAGATGGCTTCGTCCTCGTTGGGCACCAGGTGAGGGAGCCCTTCAATGATGGTGACATCGGTTCCAAATGACTTCCACACGGAAGCGAACTCACAACCGATCACACCGCCACCTAGGACGATGGCTGACTTAGGAACGTAGTCCATGGCTAGTGCGTGCTCTGAGGTCATGACGCGACCTTCAATGGCAAGTCCAGGCAAGCTACGCGAGTAAGAACCAGTTGCCAGGATGACGTGCTTGCCGGTGTACTTCTGGCCGTTTACCTCAACGGCGTTGGGCCCAACAAGCTTGCCGTAGCCTTCAACCACAGTGATTTTGCGGGACTTGATCAGTCCCTGGAGGCCTTTGTAGAGGCCGTTGACCACGTTGGCTTTGTAGGCATTGACACCGTTCATGTCAATCGAATCGAAGGTTGCGTTGACACCAAATTGGTGGCCTTCGCGCACGTTGTCGGCAACTTCAGCCGCGTGCAGAAGAGCTTTGGTGGGGACGCATCCGTAGTGCAGGCAGGTGCCGCCGAGCTTGTCAGCTTCGATGAGCGCGACGTTCTGTCCGAGTTGTGCTGCGCGGAGCGCGGCGGCGTACCCACCGCTCCCTCCGCCCAAGACGACGATGTCAAAGTCGGTGCCGGGGGTTTCGGCCACGTTCTGCTCCTTCAGGCGCAAGATGTATGGGTTACTGTCCCATCTTGTCATCTAGTTGGTGGTTGCCAAAGTGGAAACAGCCCGATTCTGGTATCTCACGTGTGATTCTGCAGACAAAGGTCCCTGTTCGCTCGGCGTGGCGGTGTTATCTTCATGCGGGAAACATCCAGTTTTCGATCAGGTTTCTCACGTAGGCTTGTCCCATGTCTCTTTTCTCACGCTGGAAGTCGCGTCGGGCTGAGCCTGAGTCCGCCCCTGGGCCCCGAGGCCGTGGAAAGCGTGCCGTCGATGTCGACCATCTACAACGTTTCACACAGACTCGTGCTGGAGTGGAGGGTTACATTGAACCTGCGAACAGGGATTTTCCGGTTTCGCTTCTTCTTGTAGCCACCACCGGAGAGTGGACTCGGCGAACAGTTGGTTCTGCTGCCACTGGACGCTCGGTTGCAGCACAGCTAGGGATTCCCGTCTATGACGTGAATTTCACCGGCTACCCGCAGCGCATGCGCGACTGGAATTCTGCGCAACGAAAGCGCTAATCAACAACATATGAACGGCGGGCATCGTGAGCTATTGTCACGATGCCCGCCGTTTATTGTGTGCCTACTGTGAGTAGTCTTCCAGCAGAGTTAGGAGAGTGCGTACTCCGCAGCCTGTGCCACCCTTGGGTGTGTAGCCGTACGGGGAGCTCTCGTTGTATGAAGGCCCAGCGATGTCGAGGTGTGCCCAGGGGCGCCCACCAGTGAATTCTTTGAGGAAGTGCCCGGCAACGAGCATCCCTCCGTACCGTTGACCCATGTTTGCGATGTCTGCGACCTGGGAATCTAGCGTGGGGCGCAGTTCTTCAGGAAGTGGCATCGGCCAGAAAGCTTCGCCAGATTCCGTGGCTGCCGCGAGAACTTCTTCTACCGCGTGGTCTGTTCCCATCACAGCCGATACCCGGTTGCCCAAAGCCATCATTTGCGCGCCAGTCAGCGTGGCAATGTCCACGATCAGGTCGGGGTTTTCCTCACCGGCCGCCACCAAACCATCAGCCATCACCAAGCGGCCTTCGGCATCGGTGTTGAGGATTTCAACGGTTTTGCCGCCGCGAATTGTAATGACGTCTGAGGGGCGAACTGCACTCCCAGAGGGCATGTTCTCGGCAAGACACAAGTAACCATGGATCGCGACTGGCAAGGAAAGTTTTGCCGCAGCAACGATGGTGGAAAGTACGGCAGCGGCGCCAGCCATGTCAGATTTCATGGCTTCCATGCCAGCAGCAGGTTTGATGGAGATCCCGCCTGTGTCAAAGGTGATGCCCTTACCCACAAGGGCCACCTTTTTCTTTGCTTTTGCGGGTGTGTAGGACAACCGAACAAGCCGGGGCCCACGCGTTGAGCCTTGCCCCACTCCCAAGATTCCCCCGTATCCGCCTGAGGCCAGGGCCTTCTCGTCGAGAACAGTGACTTTGACGCTGGTGCCTTTGACCGCTGTTTTGGCTAGGTCTGCGAAAGCGGCAGGGAAGAGGTCGTTAGGGGGAGTGTTGACCAGGTCGCGTGTTGAGTGCAGCGCTTGCGCAAGTGCAACGATACGAGGTGTTGCCTTTTTGATCGCGGCTTGCCGGGCCAGAGGTGTTGCGATGTCGATGCGCGTCACAGGGACAGTGGTACCGGACTGTTCTGAGCGGTATGAGGTGTAGCTGTAAGCACCAAATAGTGCGCCTTCAGCGAGCGAAATGACTTCGCTCTCTTGGGTGGCAGGCAGGGCGATTGCCAGGCTCTCCATACCGGTGATGGCGCGGGTCGCGGAACCAGCAGCACGGCGCAGTTGTTCTTCGCGTCCATTGTGTGGTTCGCCAAGGCCGACAAGCGCGATGGTACGTGCAGTAAATCCTTGTGGGGCGGGTACTCGAACGATGCTGTCTGCCGCGGCGGAGGCACCCAAAGCACGTAGGTCAAGCCCTACAAGTGTGCTGGTGTTAAAGGTGTCCGGGCCGACGATGGTGGGAGTGTCATCAATGGACTCAACTCCCAGTACGAGGACGTCAGCGACGAGTTTGGTCAGGTCTTTGGTCGTAAAAGTTAGATCAGCCACTCCTTGATCTTACCTATGGCCGTGTAGTGCGGCGGATCAGGTAATCTCAAAGGCGTGTTCTTGCCGCTTTCTCTTGCAGTTTTCCTGTCCGCAACTGTGGTTTTGATGTGGTCTATCGCGTTTGTCGTGCGCGATCGCCCTGTTGTGCTTAAACAATTGTGGGCTGCTGCAGTCGTTGAGTGCTTGCTTGCTGTGCAAGCAGTTTCCGCTGCGGTTGCGCTGGTTGCTGTTGGGCGCGAAATCGTTGTGTGGGAGTACTGGGGGTATGTCTTTACTGCCCTGTTGGTGCTGCCAGCTGCGGCAGCGTGGGCGTTTGCCGAACGGACTAAGTGGAGTTCAGTGGTGCTTGCGGTGGCGGCGTTCACGGTGATTTTTCTTCAGTGGCGGCTTCTGCAACTGTGGGGCTGAGCGGGCGATAAGCGCGTTTGTGATGAAAAAGGTGATGAGTTGAGTAAATCTGCGTCGTGGAAACAACGGCTTGAACGCCGGCTCGACACCACTGAGCGCACAGTTGATCCGCGTGAAGGTGGAACGGGGCGTGGGTTTGGCCGTGTTGTTGTCACTATTTACGCAATTCTGGCTGTCGCAGCGACAGCTCGCGCCTTGTGGCAGTTGATTGACCACGGGCATCAAGCCCCGTTGCCTTATGCCCTGTCCTTGCTCGCAGGGGTGGTCTACATTGTGGCAACAGTTGCGTTAGCTCGGTCCGGACCAGTGGCCCGGCGGGTGGCATGGGTTGCCGTGTTGTTCGAGCTGGTGGGCGTTATCGCAGTGGGGATCGCAACTGTTGCGGTTCCGGGTTCCTTCCCTGACCAAACAGTGTGGTCGGGCTTTGGGCAAGGTTATGGGTACGTCCCACTGGTGTTGCCCTTCGTTGGGATATGGTGGCTGAGGCGTACCCGCGCCCCCAGGTGATTGGATAAGAATGTATCGCTTTGTCTTTCGTCATGTCTTCCAAAAAATGGACCCTGAGGTGGCACACACCTGGGTGCACCGGGGCATCACCGTCGCGGGGAAGGTGCCGTTCGTTGCACCCCTCGTGCAACGTGCTGTGGCGTCATACATTGATGACACCACTCTTGATGACCGCCGTATTGAGTTCGCTGGGCGCCGAGTGCCAGCACCTTTCGGTCTCGCTGGAGGGTTTGACAAGGATGCTCATGCAGTTCTTGGTTTAACGATGCTCGGCTTTGGTTTTGTTGAAATTGGGACCGTCACCGCGCGTCCGCAACCCGGCAATGACAAACCACGAATGTGGCGTGATGTCGCCGATGAATCGTTGCGTAACCGAATGGGATTCAACAACCGTGGAGCCCAAGAAGTGGCACACTCACTACGGGCTTTGCGGTCGACGGCTCGTGGACGCAAGGTTTTTCTTGGTGTGAACATCGGGAAGTCGAAAGTTACCCCACCACACGAGGCGGCAGCCGACTACGCAACCAGCGCGAGCCTGCTCGCACCCTATGCGGACTACCTCGTCGTGAATGTCTCTTCCCCAAACACACCTGGGCTGCGGGATTTGCAGGCAGTGGAATCTCTGCGACCAATTCTGGCAACTACCCGTGAGGCTGCAGATACAGCTACGCGTGCCGCAGGGCGCCGCCGAGTTCCCCTTCTGGTGAAGATCGCCCCAGATCTCGCCGATGATGACGTGGTTCAGGTTGCTCAACTAGTGACAGAACTCGAATTAGACGGCGTTGTTGCCGTTAACACCACAATCAACCACGATCGCGGCCCTGGAGGTCTCTCAGGGCCTCCGGAACGCCAACGAGGCCTTGAGGTGGTGCGCCTTCTGCGACAAACCCTTGGTGATGGCCCAATGATCATGGGTGTGGGCGGTATTAGTACTGCTCAAGATGCCACAGCATATTTCCACGCTGGTGCCAACCTCGTGCAGGGATACACCGGGTTTGTGTATAACGGACCGCTGTGGGCACGACGCATCAACAAGGCGCTACTGGGAACTCGCTAGTTCCTCTACAGCTGAACCACATGTGGGCCGAACCTCACGAGAGGTTCGGCCCACATGTGCGTGATGAGGAAGATTACCGTTGCTTTGGCTGGTCTTCGAATGTGCGCTGAGGGTTCCGCTCAACAGCATCGCCGAGGATCTCATCAATCTTTGCCATGAGGTCTTCGGGGATCTCTACACCAGAGGCCGCGACGTTTTCTGAGACCTGCTCAGGGCGTGACGCTCCAATGATGGCTGAGGCGACGTTGGGGTTTTGCAATACCCACGCGACGCCTAGTTGAGCCATCGACAGTTCCAGTTCTTCTGCGATGGGCTTAAGGTTCTGCACACGTGTCAATACGTCATCATTCATTGCCGCGCGGATGAAACGTGACACGGAATCGCTTGATGCACGTGATCCTGCAGGGTATTCCTTGCCTGGCAGGTACTTGCCAGTCAGAATGCCTTGAGCAAGGGGAGACCAGACGATCTGTGACAAGCCCAGTTCTTGGCTGGTAGGAACAACCTCTTCCTCGATGACACGCCACAGCATGTTGTACTGCGGTTGTGAAGAAATCAGTTGGAAGCCAAGTTCTTTGGCGTAACGGTGACCTTCGCGGATCTGCTCTGCAGTCCACTCCGATACACCAATGTAGAGAGCTTTACCTTGACGCACGACATCCGCGAAAGCGATCATCGTTTCTTCCAACGGTGTGGAGTGGTCGTAGCGGTGCGCTTGGTAGAGGTCGACGTAGTCGGTGCCCAGGCGGGTCAATGAGCCATTAATGGACTCCATGATGTGCTTGCGCGACAGACCAGTGTCATTGGGACCCATGGGGCCAGTTGGCCAGTACACCTTGGTGAGGATCTCTAAGGATTCGCGCCGCTGCCCAGCTAGCGCTTCGCCGAGAACAACCTCTGCTTTGGTGTTTGCGTAGGTGTCGGCTGTGTCGAAAGTCGTAATGCCTGCATCGAGTGCGGCGTTGACGCAGAGCTTGGCCTGCTCGTTTTCCACTTGGGATGCGTGGGTGAGCCAGTTGCCGAAGATGATTTCTGAAACTTTGAGGCCTGAGTTGCCTAGATATACATGTTGCATATCCCCACACTATGCCGTGATGCGTGCCTGCGCATGTGTGGGCAGGCACGCATCATCGTCATATTCTCTGAGGGCGAACACGCAGGTCGTGGGCACCTTGGAGGGGTTATGAGGCTTTTCTGAGGGTGTGAGTCCTCGGTGATTGCAATGTTTAGGAGGGGTAGTTACCGTGCTTGACCATGGGCTTAGGTAAGCGTGCACGGCGGATCTGGAATGCGCGCATCACCGCGTACATAGCCAGACCGCGTTGCATGAGGGCGTCTTGCCCAAACTTCGCCACAAGGCGCTTTTTGAGTTGTCGCCACAAAATGAAACCATCAGCGATGGCAAGGATCACAACGACGTACATCCCGATGAGCCCTGCGAGGACAATCTCGGCGGGAAGAACCTGGGAGAACAGTGTGACAACCAAGAAGAGCAACGCGATAAACAGGAAATACTCACCCATGTTGCGCCGCGCATCAACAAAATTGCGAATATACCGTTTGACCGGCCCGCGGTCACGGTAAGGCATTTTGGATTCGTCGCCAGTCTTCATGGCTTCGTATTCCAACTCGCGCTGGTCACGTTGAGCGGCACGAGCAGCCTTAGCGGCAGCTCGCCGATCCGTGGGCACGAGGGGGCGCTTCCGGGCGGCCTCAGCTTCAGCACGCGAACGCGTGGGGCGTCCTTTGCCCGTGTGATACGGCGCGGGAGTGTTGGCTGACGTGTCGTCATTGTCCTGTGGGGCGGGCTTCTTTGAACTCACCCCATCATTCTAGGGGACACCGCAGGTACGCAGAGCCACCACCCCAACAACTGGGGGGAGCAACGCAGTAGGCTAGACGCGTGAGTGACCACACAACATTACAGACCACAGTAGCCAACATCTTCCCTGACCTCGTGGAAGACCTTCGCAATCTCGTACGCATACCTAGCGTTTCCGCCCCGGCGTTTGATCAACAGCATGTGGCAGACAGTGCGCAGGCAGTTGCGGACCTCCTAACCAAGCAAGGCATCGACGATGTCCGTATCGTCTCAGCAGGACAGTCTCGGCCAGCAGTGCTCGCTAAAATCCCTGCGCCAGAGGGTAAACCCACCGTCTTGCTTTACGCCCACCATGACGTGCAACCCCCGGGGGATGAGTCCTCGTGGAACACACCGCCGTTTGAACCAACCGAGATCGGCCCGCGTATGTACGGGCGCGGTGCTGCCGATGACAAAGCCGGGATCATCGCTCACCTTGGTGCTTTGCGCGCGTTGGGGGATGACTTGGGTGTGGGAGTGACACTTTTCTTCGAAGGTGAAGAAGAAATCGGTTCGCCATACTTCACCGAGTTTCTTGCGCAGTACCGTGAAGAACTTCGCGCAGACGCAATTGTCGTTGCTGACTCAGCGAACTGGAAGGTGGGGGTACCTGCTCTCACCACATCGTTGCGTGGTCTTGTTGACTGCGTCGTTGAGGTTGAGGTGCTCAGCCATGCGGTGCACTCAGGAATGTTTGGTGGACCAGTTCTGGATGCTGTAACAGTCTTGGCCCGCTTGATCGCGACCCTTCACGACGCTGACGGAAACGTTGCCGTTTCAGGGCTTGTGCAAGGTGCCGAACCAGCTGTTGATTACACAGAGGAAGACTTCCGTGCGGATTCAGGCCTTCTTGGTGGGGTAGAGCTAGCTGGGTCGGGCACTATCGCTGGACGTCTGTGGACAAAACCTGCGATTTCAATTATTGGTTTTGACGCGCCTAGCGTTGCGTTGTCGTCAAATACTCTGACCTCTCGCGCCCAAGCGAAGGTTTCGATGCGTATTGCCCCCGGGCAAGATCCAGCTCAAGCACTCGAGGCGTTGCGCAGCCACCTTCTCGAAAACGCTCCACTCAGTGCTCGGGTCACTGTGCATGATGGTGAACTGGGGAAACCGTTCTTGGCACCTGCCGACTCAGCAGCGATGCGTGCGGCCCGCGCTGCCTTCGCGCAGGCATGGGGCACCGACCCTGTTGACATCGGCATTGGGGGATCTATCCCGTTCATTGCTGATTTGTTGGAGGTCTACCCTGACGCGTCGATCCTGGTAACAGGGGTAGAGGATCCGGACTCTCGTGCACATGGTGCGAACGAGTCCGTTGATCTTGTTGAACTGCAGAAAGTTGTGCTGGCTGAGGCTCTGTTGTTGAGTAACCTCGCACAAAAAACTGGCGAATGACACATGAGGGGTGTGGACGTGCCGTGAGGTGCGCCCACACCCCTTGTGCGTTTGTGCTGCGGTGGCAAGCGCACATTACGTGATGCGTGAGCCTCTTTAACGAGGCCGGTACGCTACGCCGACTGCTTGCGCCCATCCAGCCATGTCACTGGGGAGTTCTGGACTTGTGGCGGGTCCGTCAAAGAGTTCCATCACGTCGGGAGCATCAACTTTCCCCGCACGTTTAGAGAGAAACCGCCCTGCGATAAAAGCCCTAGTGACTAGATCGTCGCGGTGGTAGATGGACTGCTCAAGGTACACAATGCGAGGGTCCCAACCAACGATGCGAGTACGGACCTGCGCCGATTGCCCCAACAACAGTGAACGTTTGTACACCACGCTTGAGGCGGCAACGACCGGATACCATCCGCGTGGATTGAGCAATCGATAGCCGTCAAGGTCAGCGATAAAGTGAGCGCGCCCAGTGTCCATCATGTTTAAGTACACGGCATTGTTGACATGCACATAGATGTCTAAATCACCAGGGCGCACTCGCGTGTTGTAGATCGAGGTGTCCATGATCGTGAAGCCAGGTCGTGGCTTGCGTGGCAGGAACGTAGCACGTGCGAGGGTTATCTGACGGGTCACCTGATACAGGCTACTACGGGTATCACGTACCGGTCATACTGCACGGCCGCAGAGCGACGATGTCTCACTTCCGCGCCCGAACGCCATCAGATTCCAGGCAGGGCAAGCATTTGATCCAATGCAGCTTTAGCCCAGCGTGCGTCATCATCATTCACGACGATCTGGTTCACGACACGCCCAGCGAGCAAAGACTCCATCACCCACACCAAGTGAGGCAAATCAATCCGGTTCATGGTGGAACAGAAGCACACCGTGGAATCCAAGTAGTGGATGTTTTTGTCTGGGTGGGCATTTGCCAGGCGCCGGACAAGGTTGAGTTCCGTGCCGATTGCCCATGACGAGCCAGCCGGTGCTGCATCGAGAGTTTTAATGATGAACTCTGTGGACCCGACAAAATCAGAGGCGGCAATGACCTCGTTTTTGCATTCAGGGTGAGCCAAAATATTGACATCAGGCACCTTGGCGCGCATCTCTTCGATGTTGCGCAGCGAGAAGCGACCATGCACGGAGCAGTGACCACGCCACAAAATCATCCGGGCGTCACGCAATTGCTCAGTGGTCAAGCCACCCTGCGGTTTGCGGGGGTCGAAGACCACGCAGTCATCAAGCGACAAACCCAGCTGCAGCACAGCAGTATTACGCCCTAAGTGTTGGTCGGGAAGGAAAAACACCTTGCCATTACCCTCAACGCCACCAACCTGATCGAAAGCCCACCTCAAGGCAACTTCAGCATTGGATGAGGTGCACACTGTCCCCTCGTGGCGGCCGGTGAACGCTTTGATCGCAGCAGACGAGTTCATGTACGTCACTGGAACCGTGGCATCCGCGACCCCCGCGTCAATGAGAGTGTCCCAAGCATCTTCCACTTGGTTGATCTCGGCCATGTCTGCCATTGAACAGCCAGCGGCAAGATCCGGCAGGATCACCTTCTGGTGATCTGAGGTCAGGATGTCCGCGCTCTCAGCCATGAAGTGAACCCCGCAAAAGAGGATGAACTCAGCATCAGGGCGGGCGGCTGCCTCACGGGCAAGCTTGAAGGAATCTCCGGTGATATCAGCAAAGTCGATGACCTCGTCACGCTGATAGTGGTGACCCAAGATGAAAGCACGATCACCGAGTGTCGCACGTGCTGTTTTGGCGCGCTCGACAAGGTCAGGGTCAGAGGCTGCGGGTAAGCCACCCGTGCACTCCACTCCACGTTCCGAAGCGAGATCAGTCTTTTGCCCGAGCAGCAAAAGAGCTGGGGACTGGTGGGGCTCAGCGAAGGTCGTCATGGAAGTCACCCTGTCATTTTCCCACACACCGCACTGCCGGTGTCCACCACACGTCCCAGGCCTTAGGTATGTGGCAGACTGCTGCCATGCGTGTCACTGTCATCGTCGACCCTTCGACAAGCACCGATACCCCTCTTCCTGCCAGTGTGGATCTTGCTGCAGCATGGCAGAAATCCGTGCCCTCAGCGCACACCTCCCCCGTCACGTTTCCCACGTCTGTTCGGGCATACGCCATGAACGCCTCGCACAATGCACAATCTTTTCGCAGCGATCAAAACGTCACACGCAAAGGTAGTCCACAGCGGGGCAGCTTAAGCCTGTGCCAGATGGATACCGATGCGCATATCGTGTCCGTTGCCCAATCTCTCGCAACGGCGGTAGGTCGGACGGCGTGCACGGATGCACCTATGCAGCCCAACAGCCTGCACATCACCGGGGGAGGGCACTCGTCCGTTTTCTTGGCCGTACCTCATCAGGTCGTTGCCCTCGACCACGCCATGCCTGCACCACGAGGGTGGTGGGCTTTCCGGGAATTCCTCAGTGCAGTTGGAGTGACAACAACACTGCAGTGGGGGCAAGTACTCGATCCTGATGTCATCAAAGATTTCTCAGCGGCACTCCGGGAAGTGTCAGAGCGCATCGATTCGCGTGCACTAACCGTGCTGTGGGATCAACCCACCCCGCTGACCGGATTTCACGGGCTGTCAGCCACAAATGCTCTGGACGAGGTCGTTGAGTCACAAGAAGCCCAACACCATGAACGATGGTTGGGTGAACTTGCCGACAAGATTCACCCCCCGACACAGCCATTACTCGCGGAACAAAGCACAGCCCGCCAACGTGCCCGTGCGGATGGATCAGGTGCCGGTGGAGGCCTCGCATGGTTTCTGTCGCTCTTGGGCGTACGGCACACAGCACTAGCCCCATGGCTATGGCACCACGTTGACCTCTCGGAACAGTGCAAAAACAGTGATCTCATCGTTGTCGTCCAGCAGAATCTCGATGCACGTACACTCTCCCGCTCAGCAGCAGGACTGGCTGGTGCGGCTGCACAAAACTATGCGGTACCTGTCATTGTCCTCACACATGACTGCCTGATGAACCGCAGAGAACTGGCCGAACACGGAGTAACAGCCGCCTACACATCATCCTCTGGCGATCTTCTCCACGATGCACAGCGCATCGCACGATCGTGGAACAACCTTTTGTGACGAAGAACTTTGAAGAAAACCACACCTGCGTACTACGCTGAGGGAGATGGAATAACTGCGCGGTACACGATGTTCACGTATCTGTACTGCGCGCCATCCGCGTGCTGGCCAACAGGGCCGCGCAGGCAAGACGCGGCGCGAAGACGCCACACCAGCGTGTTTGGAGAACAACATGAGTGAAGCAACAGAGGTCGGAACCCACGGCGTAAACCTCAGCGACGTCGCAGCCCAGAAAATCCGCACCCTGCTTGAACAAGAGGGGCGTGACGATCTTCGCCTGCGTGTTGCAGTGCAGCCCGGTGGCTGCTCTGGCTTGATCTACCAGCTCTACTTCGACGAGCGAGTGCTCGACGGTGACGCACTGCGCGACTTTGACGGTGTTGAGGTTGTGGTTGACAAGATGAGCGTCCCATACCTCGATGGTGCAACGATCGACTTTGCTGACACCATCGAACAACAGGGGTTCACCATTGATAACCCCAACGCTGGTGAAGGCTGCGCTTGCGGCGGTTCATTCGCCTAAGCAACAGCTTGTTCACTAGCTAGGTGAGACACAGCAAATATTTTGGCAGAGCGAGAGCACGGGTACATTACCCGTGCTCCCGCTCTTCTTTGAAGTACGTGTCTTAATCGCGAGAGTGGTGCGCAAAGAGTTCAGTTAATGCCTGTCGATCCTTTTCGATCGCCTGTTCGACGTCAGCTGGAGAGTCTTGTTCCCAGTAGTGGTCATCTTCGCGGCGTTGCTCGAGGACGTCTTCCACTGTGAATGACTCGCCTAACCGGTACGGTTCGATGCAGTATGAAAAACCGGAGTCTTCCCATAGATCGAGGTCATGGGTTTGACAGTAATCAACTAATCCTTGTGCAATGTGCCACTGGGTGCCATCACACCAGAAGATACCTCCGGCGTAGTGCACCGTTGCCCCAGTAGCATCATCAACAAGGTTCAGTGATTCATAGTTCTCCGGCTGATTGAGCACCACAGACAACATGTCCTCGGGCACACCAGCGTAAAGAGCGAGTTGCTCCGCATAAGTGCCGGTACCAAAAAGGTTCAGCGGTGACTCATGGTCGAATGTCAGCAGCAGCACCCGGCCATCGGAGAAAAAGTGCCACACCGTTGACTGACCGCCACCATCGTTCCACACCCAGCGTTGGCCAACGCTGTTGGCTCCGTGGTCGATGTCTTCTCGGCATAGTTCCACAAGCGTTGCCCTGCGTAGCACTTCGTCAAGGTTGGTACGTTGAAGTGACTCCCATGTTTCTTCGGACATAGCGTCCTCTTCCTGTGTTTCGGTGGGGTGTGACGTGAGGTTCAGTATGGTGTGTCTGTCAGACACCAGTTGCAGTGACCACAAACGACACGGACCAGTGTGGTTCCGTCGTGTAGTTGGGTGCGCTGCACGTATGGCCTTTCATTCGTGCCCAGGCAGGGATGTCGTACTCCGCCGCTGGGTCAGACGCAATCACGCGTACTTGTGCCCCCGGAGGGCCCTCTTGGATGAGGCGCGCGAGCCGGATTACTGGCAATGGGCATCGTAAACCGGTGGCATCACACTCAATCACAGGTCAGACACCCCTAGCTGGCGACGTACTGTAGCGACAATATCTGGCAATTCTTGACAGAATCTCTCGACTTGCTCCTGGGTTGCCGAACGGTCAAGGGCTATTCGAACATTCCCATGTGTGAGGACCCCCATCGCTGCGAGGACATGCGAGGGCTGAAGTGACAGCGATGTGCACGCCGAACCGGAACCCACGGCGTATCCGCGCCGGTCACACTCGGTGACTAGTGCCTCACCATCTACATAGAGACAAGAGAATGTGGCGACGTGGGGGAGTCGGTCTAGGGGGTCACCCACGACTTCACAGTCTGGGATAGTTGCGGCCGCAGAACGAATCTTTGTGATCAGGTCAGTTGACCGCGACGACCAACTTGCCCGTTCACGCTCTGCCTCGAGTAAGGTCACAGCGGCTGCAAAAGCCGCAGGAATGTTGACGACACCAGGGAACCACGGCGAAGAGTCCTCTGGCCACGTACGCCGGAAACGAGTGCGTGGCCGTACCGCCAACACCCCAATGCCCTGCCCCCCGCCCCAATCTGCAGGCTGAGCCACTAGTGCATCCCAACTGTGGGGGACTGCAATATGGCCGATGCTCGCCCCTGCATCCACGAGGAGAGGGACATTGGCAGTTTGGGCTGCCTCATATGCCTCTGTCAGGGGTTGAACTGTCCCTACCTCGGGGTTGGCTTGTTGAAGGATTGCGACAGCAGTGTCAGCGCGGCGCAGGGCGTCAATGAAGTCAGGGAGTAGTACACGCCCTGCTGTATCTACGGGAACGACAGTGGTTTGCGCTTCGGCGTAGGTCAATGCATTGAGAATGGCTGAGCGCTCTACGGCCGATACCGCGACGTGAGATCCGATGCGTCGGCGACCAGCAAGTATCGCGCTTGTTGCCCGGTGCAGTGCCTCAACGTGGGAAGGCGCGAAGTGAATGTCCTTGGTCGACACCCCGAAAACACCGGCAATCGCTTCCCTCGCACCATCGAGCAGAGAAGCTGCCCGCCGACTTTCCGTGTGGAGTCGTGTTGGGTCAGCCCAACCATCCTCGAGTGCTTGTCGGTAGGCCGTTTGTCCTGCCTGGGTGATGCGTTGACTTCCGCTGGCATCGAAAAAGGCACGTTGGCGGGCAGTGGTGGTATCGGATGATGAGTGTGCTGGGGGGATGGAAGTCATGCGCTCATCGCCCTCGGTACTTTTGTGAAGATCTTACTGTGAGGGTCACAAAGAAAACGAGATACTGACACAACTTCTCCATCTGTTAGCAACTCCTTGCTGTGCGGCAATTGTCACACGGAATCAGCGGTTTTGATTCACGCTTCCACCTGATTGCGCGTTACGCTAACAGGTGTCGAGGACGAAGGTCCTGTGTGATGCCCGAAAACGGGCGGGGTGCAGGACGTGAAGTGAAAGGCTCCCCCCTTGAGCTCGCAGAAGCCAACAAACAACGTGTCACGGAAAGGCCGCCTCCTCGGAGCAGCGGCCATCGTAGCGTTGACCCTGTCAGCATGCTCACCAGAAGCTAAGCGTGGCTGGTTACCAGGATACGAAGACGGTCCTGTCACCAACATGACTGAGCGGATCACCCACCTGTGGGTCAGTTCGTGGATCGCAGCACTCATCGTTGGAGTCCTCGTTTGGGGACTGACCATCTGGTGTGTCGTTGCGTACCGCAAACGAAAAGGTGACAACCAGCTACCAGTTCAAACCCGGTACCACCTGCCGTTGGAAATCCTGTACACCGCTGTGCCTGTTGTCATGGTCGGTGTGCTCTTTTTCTACACCCAGCGTGACATGACCGCGATTCGCGATACATCGGCAGAGCCGAGCATCGAAATCGAAGTCTACGGAAAGCAATGGAGCTGGGACTTTAACTACCTCAGCGACGAGGTCTACGACTTCGGCATTCACGCCGAAAACGTTGGAGAACTTGAAGGGAGCCTCGGTGACCGAGGAACCCACGAGTCATTCCCCACGTTGTACCTCCCCGTTGGTGAGACGGTTGAATTCACGCTGAAGTCGCGTGACGTCATCCACTCCTTCTGGATCCCAGCCTTCCTCGACAAAATGGACATGATCCCAGGGCGAGTTAACACATGGCAGGTCACCCCGTTGCGTGAGGGGATCTACGCCGGTAAATGCGCAGAACTCTGCGGTGAATACCACTCCGGCATGCTGTTCAATGTTGCAGTAGTTTCCCGCGACGAATACGACGCATACATTGATGAGCTCCGCGAAGAAGGCAACACCGGACGCCTCGATGACAGCTACTCACGCTTGCAAGCAACCGACTCTGACTCCGCGGAAGGAAGTGACAACTGATGGCCGACGACGCACTCGTCCCAGGGCTGCCACCACGGCGCCAGAGCCTCGGCAGCATCGTCGTCAAGTGGATCACATCCACTGACCACAAAACTATCGGGTACATGTACCTGATCGCCTCCTTCATTTTCTTCTGCATCGGCGGCCTCATGGCCCTCGTGATCCGCGCAGAACTCTTTGCTCCAGGCATCCAAATCGTTCAGAGCAACGAGCAGTACAACCAGTTGTTCACCATGCACGGCACAATCATGCTGTTGCTCTTCGCGACACCACTGTTTGCTGGTTTTGCCAACGTGCTGGTGCCCTTGCAAATCGGTGCGCCTGACGTCGCTTTCCCACGGTTGAATGCCTTCGCGTTTTGGCTTTTCCTCTTCGGCGGATTGATCGCTTCGTCAGGGTTCTTCACTCGCCAGGGCGCCGCATCCTTCGGGTGGTTCGCTTACGCACCACTGTCGAACACCACTTACAGCCCAGGGCTCGGTGGTGACCTGTGGGTCTTTGGTTTAGCCCTTGGTGGGTTTGGAACCATCCTCGGTGGTGTCAACTTCATCACCACAATCATCACGATGCGTGCACCGGGCATGACAATGTTCCGTATGCCGATCTTCACCTGGAACACCCTGGTGACATCGATGCTGATCCTCATGGCGTTCCCACCCCTAGCAGCAGCTCTCTTCGCGCTCGGTGCTGACCGTCGATTCGGCGCACAGATCTTCAACCCGGAAAACGGGGGAGCGATCCTGTGGCAACACCTCTTCTGGTTCTTCGGGCACCCTGAGGTGTACATCATCGCGCTGCCGTTCTTTGGTATCGTCTCCGAAATTTTCCCAGTATTCTCGCGGAAACCAATTTTCGGTTACAAAGGTCTGATCTACGCGACAATCGCTATCGCAGCATTGTCTGTCACCGTGTGGGCTCACCACATGTACGTCACTGGTGCGGTCCTTTTGCCATTCTTCTCATTCATGACGATGGCAATTGCGATTCCGACAGGTGTGAAATTCTTTAACTGGATAGGCACGATGTGGCGAGGGAAACTCACCTTCGAAACGCCGATGCTGTGGTCAATTGGATTCCTCGTCACCTTCCTCTTCGGTGGGCTAACTGGAGTTATCCTGGCGAGCCCTGCCATGGACTTCCACATCTCTGACACCTACTTCGTGGTTGCGCACTTCCACTACGTGGTCTTCGGGACCGTGGTGTTTGCCATGTTTGCTGGTTTCTACTTCTGGTGGCCAAAATTCACCGGGAAGATGCTCAACGAGCGGCTCGGCAAAATCCACTTCTGGTTGTTGTTCTTTGGCTTCCACGCAACATTCCTCGTCCAGCACGTTTTGGGTGTCGAAGGCATGCCACGCCGCTACGCGGACTACCTCCAAGAGGACGGCTTCACCTTCCTCAACCAAGTCTCCACCGTCGGGTCATTTGTTCTTGCTGCATCGACGCTCCCGTTCCTGTGGAACGTCTACGTCACTGCGAAGAACGCACCCAAGGTCACTGTTGACGACCCATGGGGCTTCGGAGCTTCTCTGGAATGGGCAACATCATGCCCACCACCACGACACAACTTCACCTCACTACCACGCATCCGTTCAGAGCGGCCAGCCATCGACCTCCACTACCCGGAGATCGAAGCAATGGAACACAAGGTTGCGGGGCAAACACCTCTTGATGATGTGTACGGTGAGGCTGACCGCACTGGTCAAGAAGAAGTCACTACCGAACGCGCCCAGCGAAAGGCTGAAGGCAAGTGAAAATCGAAGCAAACCTCTTCAGTTACCTCACTCCGTTCTTCCTCATCGTCGCAGTGGTGTATGGGTTCATGAGCGGTTGGTCAGAACCTGTTGGGACGACCTCCCTCTTCCTCACTGCAGGGCTAGTTGCCATGGTGGGGTGGTATCTCTCCCACACGGCGAAGCATATTGACCCACGCCCCGAAGATGACCCTGAAGGTGACATCTCCCAAGGTGCAGGGGACCAGGGGTTCTATTCGCCGTGGAGCTGGTGGCCAGTTGCTCTTGCTGGGTCAGTAGCAGTTTGCTTCCTCGGACTCGCAGCTGGCTGGTGGATCTTCTACATCGGAGCCGCAATTGGTGTGATCACACTCGTCGGGTGGGTAATGGAATACTCACGCGGCAACCACGCACACTAAACACATCACGAGCCTTCCTCCGGCAGGTAACGAACAGCGGGTGGGTTTCAGGATTTACGTCCTGAAACCCACCCGCTGTTCGTTGTACGCGGTATTCGTTGTACGCGGTGCAATACAAAAATTGAGCTTAGAGACCACCATCTAAACGGACTTATGGAAACCTACAGGCACAGGCACAGGCACAGGCACAGGCACAGGCACAGGCACAGGCACAGGCACAGGTGGCAGGCGAAGCCGCTCTCTGCAGCCGACGAGGCGGATCAGCACGTCTTGTACTTGGTCCGTCTTTAGCGTGGTAGTTTGCGGACGAGGCCCTTCATGAACGCCTCAGGGCCCCTGCGTATTCGCAGGGGCCCTGACAGGTTTTGTGCAGTGATTATTTCAGATCACTAGGGAACGATAAGCCCTGATGTCTGGGTGCGTGCACGCTCGAAACGGGCTGCAGCGTCCTTCCAGTTCACCAGGTTCCACCATGCGGTGACATAGTCAGCACGAACGTTCTGGTAGTCCAGGTAGTATGCGTGCTCCCATACGTCGAGGAGGACGATGGGGGTGAGACCTAGAGGAATGTTGCCCTGCTGGTCGTAGAGCTGAACAATGATGAGTTTCTTACCGAGGGAGTCCCAAGCAAGGATCGCCCAGCCTGAGCCTTGTACGCCGGCTGCAACAGCAGCAAAGTGCTTTTTGAATGCTTCGAAAGAACCGAAGTTGTCGGCGAGAGCTGCGGCAAGCTCGCCCTCAGGTTCGCCCCCTTCAGGGGAGAGGTTCTCCCAGAAGGCGGTGTGGTTGACGTGGCCACCAAGGTTGAATGCGAGGTTCTTTTCCAACTGGTTAACCGTTGAGAAGTCACCCTTGTCGCGTGCCTCAGCAAGCTGCTCCAGGGCGGTGTTCGCGCCTGTTACATATGCCTGGTGGTGCTTGGAGTGGTGAAGTTCCATGATTCGGCCGGAAATGTGCGGTTCCAGTGCGCCGTAATCGTAGGACAGTTCTGGCAGCGTGTAAACGCCCATGCCTTCTACCTCCAGTAGATAGTGTGAAATGTGATGCGCAGAGAAACTGAGCATCGATCGTACAAACTACAAAGCCCGCGATCTTCATCCCGCAACAAGTACAGGACCAGATCGCGGGCTGGTAGTTTAACCTTGCATCACTGTTGGGTGAATGCGCTGGTCACGTCCAACTCGTGAGCCATTGTTTCAGCGTTCCAGCGCAGGCTGTTGCGTGCCTGACTCCAGTTCACCGTGTTCGTCAGCCGAGTGCAACTCGGAGGGACGAACTGGCTCTACACGGTCTTCATAGAAGAACGATGACAGTTTTTGCCAGCGTCGATCAGCTTTGTAGCCCTTACGGCGTACTCCGCGGGCATCCTCAGCTGGTTCTATCTCCAAGGGACGGTGTGCAGCGTAGTTGACACGTAGCCACCGCTCTTCCTCGTTGACGGGCTTGTGAACCTCAATGTATTCGCCGTTAGCGAAGCGAACGATCTTGCCGGTTTCGTGGCCGTGAAGAACCAATTCCCGGTCCTTGCGCTGCAAGGCCAAGCAGATCCTTTTCGTCACGATGAAGGCTACAACCGGTCCAACAAAGAAGAGCACACGAAGCGCCCACGTGATGGCATTCAATGACATCGCAAAGTGTGTTGCAACCAGGTCGTTCGAGCCGGCAACAGCCAAGATGACAAACGCAACGATGATGGCCACGCCGATACCTGTCCGGGTGGGGACATTGCGAGGGCGGTCGAGAACGTGGTGTTCAGCCTTGTCAGCGGTCACGCGCGCTTCAATGAATGGGTACAGGGCGAGCGCGGAGAACAGGAGACCAGGAATCACAACCGCTGGGATAAGTACGTTCAGTGACAGGGTGAACCCTGCTATGACGAACTCGGGCTGTCCTGGCATGAGCCGTAGTGACCCTTCCAAGAACAGCATGTACCAGTCTGGTTGAGCACCAGCACCCACCGGTGATGGATCATATGGTCCATAACTCCACACGTTGTTGATCGACATCACGCCACCCATGAGGGCGAGGACACCGAAGAC
The DNA here is from genome assembly GCF_000423205.1 of Jonesia quinghaiensis DSM 15701. GTDB lineage: Bacteria > Actinomycetota > Actinomycetes > Actinomycetales > Cellulomonadaceae > Jonesia > Jonesia quinghaiensis. The sequence continues at coordinate 367,732 of NZ_KE383990.1, read as the reverse complement.
AACGAAGAAGAATCCGCCAGCTTTCGCGACATACACAGGGAACAGTGGGAAGCCCACAACGTTCTTGTCTGTACGTCCGCCACCTGGGTATTGCGTGTGCTTGTGCAGCACCACAAAGAGCAGGTGGAGAGCTATGAGCGAAAGAATAAGAGCGGGCACCACCATGACGTGAAGTGCGAAAAGCCGGGGGATGATGTCTTCGCCAGGGAATTCGCCACCAAAGATGAAGTAGGAGAGGTACGAGCCCAAGATGGGGATCGACTTCACAACACCATCGGTGATGCGCAATCCGTTACCAGAAAGCACGTCGTCAGGTAGTGAGTATCCAGTGAATCCTGCGAGCAGCCCGAGGATCATGAGGACAAACCCAACGAGCCAGTTCAACTCACGAGGTTTACGGAAAGCACCGGTGAAGAACACGCGCATCATGTGAGTCACGATTGATGCCATGAACAACAGTGCTGCCCAGTGGTGTACTTGACGCATCAAGAGGCCACCACGGACCTCGAATGAGATCTTCAAGGTTGAGGCGAAAGCCTCCGACATGAGTTGCCCGTCCATGGAGTCAATGGGGCCATGATACGTAACAAGTGCCATTGAAGGGACGAAGAACATCGTCAGGAAGAATCCTGAGATCAGCAGTACTACGAAGGAGTACAGCGCGATCTCACCGAGCATAAATGACCAGTGGTCAGGAAAGACCTTGCGCGCAAAGCCTTTAACTGCGTTACCGATGCCGGTGCGCTGGTCAAGGTAGTCCGCTGGTCCGGCAAGCGGTGAGTGGGGGGTAGGCGTTGTCACTTGAGACGCTCCCAGTAGCTCGGGCCGACAGGTTCATTGAAGTCATCCTGTGCAACAAGGTAACCCTCGTTGTCGACAGCGATTGGCAACTGGGGGAGGGGCCGCTTAGCTGGACCAAAGACAACCTTTGCGCCATCAGACACGTCGAAGGTTGATTGGTGGCACGGGCAAAGCACGTGGTGTGTCTGCTGCTCGTAGAGAGCAACGGGGCAACCAACGTGTGTGCAGATTTTGGAGTAAGCAACGATTCCGTTGTAAGACCAGCCCTTGCGGTCTTCGGATTCTTTCAGATCTGCTGGGTCCATGCGGACCAACATCACCACTGCTTTAGCTTTTTCTGTGATCCAAGAGTGGCCAGAGCGTTCTTCTTCGCTTGCTTCTGGAATGATCTGAACAACTGAACCGATGGTGACATCTGATGCTTTGACCGGACGACCAGCTGGATCTGTCGTGAGTCGCTTGCCCTTTTCCCACAGTGTGTGTTTGAACTTTGATACATCCCAGTCGCCGCCTACTGATCCAATGAGTGGAACAGCAATAGTGAGTGGGAAGAGACCAACAGCTGTGACAACAGAGCCCTTAAGGACTGTACGTCGCGCAATGTTCGAGTCTTTTGCACCATCTTGAAGTTTGCCGAGAGCAGCTGCGCGTGTTTCGGCGTCTGACGCCATGGGGTGACGTTCTTCAGCTACTTCGTGATCTGACATCAAGGTCTTAGCCCAGTGAATAGCGGCAAGACCGATACCCATCAAGGACAGGAATAGCGTGACGCCGAGTGCCAAGTTCGCGTTGCGAACGCTGGCTACATCGCCGTCAGGAACAACCAAAAAGTACGCAAGAAGTGACCCGATTGTTCCCACGATGGAGATAACAAAAAGGATGACAACCTGCATTTCGGAGCGCTTTGCAGCCCGAGGGTCAGTATCACCCATGCGGGATTTGTGCGGTGGGAGACCTGGATCTACGAAACGGTCTTCAGATGATGAGGTTGTGGTTACTTCACGATCGCTCATGAGGATTTGGCTCCAATCCACACTGCTGCTCCGATGAGCAGACCCATACCGACAACCCAGACCCAGACACCTTCAGAAACTGGCCCGAGTGAACCGAGGCTAATACCACCGGCTGAGCCTTCTTTTTGGTAGTCAATGTAAGCGATGATGTCTCGCTTTTCTTCGGGGGTAAGAGTGTCATCATTGAAAACTGGCATGTTCTGCGGACCAGTTTGCATTGCCTCGTAGAGGTGTGTGGGGGTGGTATCCCGAATATCGGGTGCCCATTTACCTTCAGAGAGAGCACCGCCAGCGCCTACGGCGTTGTGGCACATGGCGCAGTTTGTGCGGAACAGTGCTGCACCGTTTGCGGCGTCACCTAATTCTGGATCAACAGCTTCTGCTGCAGGGATGGCTGGTCCAGGGCCGAGAGAAGCAACGTATGCAGCGAGCTGCGCAGTCTGCTCTTCGTTCATCTGCGGTGGTTTTGCCTCTGCCTGTGGACCTGTCATCTGCATCGGCATGCGGCCAGTTCCGACCTGGAAGTCGACTGCCGCTGCTCCGACACCGATGAGTGACGGCACTGTGCTAGTGCCTTCGGCGTTAACGCCGTGGCAGGTCGCACAGTTGGCGATAAAGAGTTTCTTGCCCTCTTCGATGTCTTGATTTGTTGCGGTGTCCGCAGTGGCAGAAGGTGTTGCGAATGCCGCATACACTCCACCGATTGCGACCAGCGCCAACAAAACGAGCACTACCGGGGTGAGCCGGTGGTGTCTGCGGGCAGCGAGTGCCTTCACGAATCGATCCTCGTCTCGCTTTATGGGGATTGGTTGGAACAAGTGTTGCGCTGGTGAGCAGCAATGCTCACCAGCGCGCCTGACTAGCGCAGGAAGTAGATGACAAAGAAGAGTCCGATCCACACGACATCAACGAAGTGCCAGTAGTAGGACACGACGATGCCTGTAGTTGCCTCGTGGTGGCCGAACTTCTTCGCTGAGAAGGAACGACCCAAAAGGAACAGGAATGCAATGAGTCCGCCGACAACGTGGAGCCCGTGGAAACCTGTTGCCAGGTAGAAGACCGATCCATACGGGCTTGATGAGATTGTCAGGCCGTGCTGTACCAGCTCGGCGTATTCGTATACCTGACCGGCAACGAACAACGATCCCATCAGGAAAGTCAGCGTCATCCATTCATTCATGCCCCACTTGGTCACTTGGAGGATGGACCCAGTACGGACCGGCTGGAAGCGCTCAGCAGCAAACACACCAAATTGGCATGTCAGTGATGAGGCAACAAGAACAGCTGTGTTGATGAAGGCGAAGGTCAAATTGAGATGACCAGTGCCCTCGCTCCACTGTTCAGCCGGGATAGTGGCGCGGATTGTGAAGTACATCGCGAACAGCCCAGCAAAGAACATGAGTTCGCTGGATAGCCAGACGATGGTACCGACCGACACTGGGTTCGGACGGTTCACGCTTACGTGGTGTTGTGCTTTGGGAGCAGCCGTTTCAGTCGACACAAGACCATTATTGCCGATGTTGGTCCAGCGTTGGGCCCTAAGACCCACCGAAATCTGTGGTTCTATCTCACAAACTTGAAGGAATGCTGGATATTTTGCAGTTCTTGTGACGGAAGACTTGTGGGTGTCACGAAAACGGTGCTGGGCCCAAAGGCCTTTCTGACAAGCGGAAGAGAGCCTGCGATGACATGACCTAGTGAGTTGCGCGTGACGTATGTAACGTCGTCCCCGCTAGGATGGGTGAGGATACAGCGACGTACATCTCGGATTGAAGGACACTATGTCGGAAGCCACAACTCAAGACAAGCGCTCAGTGTTGGTCTATAGCGATGATGCAACGGTGCGTCATCATGTTCGCCAATCGATTGGCAATAGTATTGATGGTCTTGCCATCGAGTGGCATGACGTCGCAACGTACGATGCTCTGGTCGAGCGTGTTCAACCTGGCCGTTATGACCTGCTTATTCTTGACGGCGAGGCACGCAAAGCTGGTGGAATGGGCGTTGCCCGCGAGGTTAAGAACGAAGTTTTTGACTGTCCGCCTATCCTTGTCCTGACTGGTCGTGCCCAGGACGCTTGGTTGGCATCGTGGTCTCTGGCAGATAGCGCTGTAGCGCGTCCGCTGGATCCCTTCGAATTGAGCAGTCATGTCTCGAAACTGCTTGCGCAAACATCTGAGAAAGTGAGAATCACTCCATGACACGTCCCCCTTCTTGGCCTGATCTGACATCAACCCTTATTGCGGGCGAAGATCTTGATGTTGAGGCCGCACGATGGGCGATGACACAAGTGATGGCAGGCAGTGCAAGCCCTGTCCAACTAGCGGGTTTCCTTGTGGCATTACGCAGCAAGGGGGAAACCGTCGAGGAAATGCTTGGTTTGTCCCAAGCCATGATTGATCACGCTGTTCCTTACCCAGATCTCGAGCACTCACAAACCGCGCTCGACATTGTGGGAACCGGTGGTGACCGTTTGCACACAGTCAATATTTCCACCATGGCCGCAGTGGTGATCGCCTCATGTGGAGTGCCAATTGTGAAGCATGGCAATCGGGCATCGTCATCATCTTCGGGATCTGCTGATGTGCTAGAAGCGCTTGGGCTCCCGTTAGATCACACCCCACAAGATGTCGCTGCCATTGGACGCAGCGTGGGAATCACCTTCTGTTTTGCGCAAACTTTCCACCCTTCGATGCGCCATGCGGCTGTGGCACGCAAAGAGTTACGCATCGCTACAGCGTTCAACTTTTTAGGCCCCATCACAAACCCGGGGCTACCTCGTTCCTCTGCTGTTGGCGTGGCAGATGCGTCGATGGCGCCAATCATTGCTGGAGTTTTTGCTCGCCGTGGGCGCCAAGCGCTCGTATTTCGTGGGGCTCGTGGCCTCGACGAGTTTGCGGCAATTGGGCCAGTCGATATGTGGGAAGTACGTGACGCAGACGTAGTCCATGAGGTCATTGACCCGGTGAAGGACATGGGCATGTCCCCGATTACGGTTGATGACCTTCGGGGAGGGACAGCACAGGAGAACGCAGAGGTTGCGCGGGCGCTATTTCAGGGTGCAACCGGGCCTGTGCGGGACACGGTTCTTGCCAATGCGGCAGCAGGAATTGTGGCTGATGGGCGCCTGGTGGGATCGGGAACGCTTGCCCAGAGATTGAGTGCCGGCATGGAAATCGCTGCGCAGGCAGTGGATTCAGGTGCTACCCAACGACTTCTAGATGCTTGGCGAGATGCTGCCACGAAAGGTGAAGCGAAACGCTCTGACCGTTAAGAACTCCACGTGACAGGGCACGATGCGCATTCAGCGCATCGTGCCCTGTCACGTGTGCAAGCCTCTTGGGTCAGGAATCCAAACCGAGGTCGAAAGCTGCCGCGAGATCCTTTTGCGAGAATTCGCGGAATGCTAAGTATGTTGTGGTTTTGAGGACACCAGGGGTTTTGCCGATGCGATCCGCAATAACAGAAGCGAAGTCATCATGCTGGGAGACACGGACAATTGCCACAAGATCCACGTCACCCGTGACGGAGTACACCTCACTGACACCGTCGATCGTCGCAACCTCGGTGGCAACTTCAGGAATCAAAGCTTGATCGGTGTCGATCATCACGATTGCTGTCGGCATGGGACTCCTTGGTTTGGCAGTGTCAGATAGTTCGTGTGACCTGCTGCGTAGCAGAAACGGACCTTGGTGGTGGGGCCTCACGAGACCCCACCACCAAGCCTAATCGATGGATTCCGTGTCGTGGCGGCTCTCAGTCAATGCGCTGGACATCGTCATACAAATTGTCGATCTGGTGCTGGAAGTCTTGGATGACCAGGGTTCTTTTCACCTTCATCGACGGGGTGAGGTAGCCGTTGTCAACGGTGAAATCTTGGTCAAGCACAATGAACTTCCGAATGGACTCGGCTCGTGACACCGCACGGTTTGCTCTTTCAATTGCTTGGTCAAGAGCGGCGCGAACATGCGGCGCGTCTTTCGCTTGGGCGAAGGGCAGTTCAGGGTGCCCGTGGGCTGCAAGCCACCCTGGAAGGGCTTCTGCATCCACCGTGATCATGGCTGCGATGAAGGGTTGCCCATCACCCACGACAACAACTTGGCTCACTAAGGGGTGAGCTCGTACACGGTCTTCGAGGACGGTTGGGGCAACATTTTTCCCACCGGCAGTGACAATGATTTCTTTCTTGCGGCCGGTGATTCGCAAAAAACCATCGTCGTCTAGCGATCCGATGTCACCGGTTTTGAACCACCCAGATTCAAAGGCTTCTTCCGTGGCTACCTCGTTGTTGTGGTACCCCACGAATACGTGAGGTCCGCGAACAAGCACCTCTCCGTCAGGGTTGATCCGCAAGGAGCACCCTGGAAGAGGCGGTCCGACCGTTCCAATTTTGATCCTGTCAGGCAATGTGACAGAGGTGGGGGCCGTTGTTTCAGTGAGGCCGTAACCTTCTAGAACAACCAGCCCAGCGCCGCGGAAGAAGTGACCAAGCCGCTCTCCAAGGGCAGCCCCGCCAGAGATTGCATATTTTGTTTGTCCGCCCAACGCGGCTCGGATTTTACTGAGCACCAAACGGTCAGCGACTTTGTGCTGCACTCGAAGCCCTACGCTAGGTCCTTTAGTGCTATCGAGAGAACGTGAGTAGGCGATAGCTGTGCGCGCTGCCCAGTGGAAGATTTTGCCCTTTCCTCCGGCGACTGCTTTCTGTTCAGAGGCGTTGTAGACCTTCTCAAACACACGTGGCACAGATAGCAGGTAGGTAGGGCGGAATGAGGCGAGGGCAGGAAGTAGATCCTTGGTGTCTGATACGTGTCCGAGGACGGAACCACCCGGAATAACGAGGACGTGGATAAACCTAGCGAAGACGTGGGCAAGAGGCATGAATAGCAAAGTCCTTCGCGCCCCATGCTCAAGTACCTCTTTGAGGCGCATCGTGCTGTTTTCGCTGAGTTCGTAAAAGTTGCGGTGGATTAGACACGCGCCTTTCGGGCGCCCCGTTGTTCCGGAGGTGTAGATGATGGTCGCTAGCGAATCGAGGTTGGCTAAGTGAGCGCGCCGTTCGATCTCGCTTTCTGGGACTTCAGCCCCACGGCGGGTGAGTTCTGCGATGGCACCATTGTCAATAACGAGGCTGTCTGAAAGCTGGGGAGCATTGTCAAAGGCCTCGCTTGCTACAGAGTGAAGTTGCTGGTTTTCAACAATCAGCAACTTCACTCCAGCGTCATTGAGAATCCAATCGACCTGTTCAGGGCTGGAGGTTTCGTACAGTGGCACTGTGACTGCGCTAGCAGCCCAGATTGCCCAGTCGAGAAGTGACCACTCGTATCGTGTCCGCGACATGATGCCAACCCGGTCCCCGGGGTCAATTCCTGATGCGATGAGTCCCTGAGCGACAGCGCGAACTTGGGCATGGAATTCACGTGCTGAGATTGGTTGCCACGTACCGGCAGAGTCCATTACTTCCATAATGGTGCCCGTTGGGTCAGCATCAACGCGACGTGTTAGCAGGTCATTGAGGTTTTTTTCAGAGTCCACCGTAACAAGAGGTGGGGTTGTTACTTCGTCCATTCTGGCTCCTTTGGCAGTGGCCGACGTTGAAGGCAATATACCAGCAGAGCGGGATGTGCATCACACTCACGTCATTGAGTAGGCTTATCGCGTCATACCTCTCAGGCATTGACGGATGTTGGCCGCAGAGTCGGGTAGTTCACAGATGAGCAAGGGAATCTACATGCACGCCATCGGCGTAGATATTGGCGGAACAAAGATCGCTGCGGGAGTGGTGGATGAGAATGGAAAAATTCTCGCCCAAACACGGATCGCCACAGCCGCTGATGATCCGGCAAGTATTGACCGTTCTATCGCTCAGGTCTGTGCAACTCTTGCCCAAGATTATGAGATCGGTGCTATCGGTCTTGCCGCCGCGGGGTTTTGCTCCCCGGACCGTACCTCAGTTCAATTTGCCCCAAATATCAACTGGCGCGAGTACCCGATAGCGGCAAACGTTCGCGCACTACTTGGGCTGGACGTCCAGGTTCCTATCGTTGTAGAGAATGATGCTAACGCTGCAGGTTGGGCCGAGTACCGGTTTGGAGCAGCACACGACGCTACGGACATGCTGATGCTCACCATCGGAACAGGTCTTGGTGGCGCCTTGGTCATTAACGATCAGCTTGTACGTGGGCGTTATGGCGTGGGCGGCGAAGTGGGCCACATGCGTGTCGTTCCCAACGGGCACACCTGTGGGTGCGGTCATGACGGTTGCTGGGAGCAGTATGCATCTGGTTCTGCTCTGGTACGTGAGGCCCGCGCAATGGCTATTAAACAGCCAGCGCACGCACAACTCCTCATTGACTTGGCTGGTGGCAGTGTCGATGCCATTACTGGTCCGCTTGTCACTACTGCAGCCCAGCAGGGAGATCAGTTCTCCTGCTCGCTTCTCTCCGAGCTTGGGCGATGGATTGGCGAGGGCGCCGCGTCAGTAGCTGCGCTACTGGACCCAGAAGTGGTTGTTATTGGTGGTGGGGTCGCAGCTGCGGGAGATCTGTTGCTCACCCCCGCTCAAGATGCTTTCCTCTCGAGTCTGCCGGCAAGAGGGCACCGCGTGGAGGCTCGCTTCGAACTTGCGCGAATGGGCAATGAGGCGGGAATTGTTGGTGCGGCAGACCTAGCCCGCCTGTAAAAGGCAACTAGTTGTGGTCAGACGACGGCGCCAGGACCATCATTGTCGTCGTCGGGCCGCATCCGCCATACCAGTAGACCTGCCCCGGTAGTAATGAGTGCGCCCATACTTAGCGCAGGAATAATTGAAGCCGGAGCCACCACCAAAACTGTCCAAAAAAGCCCGACTAAGCCCACGATCAGCAAGAACCATCCCACGTTGCGGACTCGGTCACTACTGAGGGTAAAAGGCGGGTCGGGTTCTTCAAAGGCATCTATCTGCGCCAGTTTTTCCTCATCATCTGACCAGTCTCGCGGTCCTTGGGTGGCTTGAACAGGTCGCTGAGGAGAGGTGGGGAGTTCAGGAGTTTCCTCTTGGTGGCCATTCGTGGAAAGATTCATTAAGTCCGCCACAATCCCACGCCACGCCAGATCGACGTCTTCGTCGCTTGGGTTACGGGGGAGTGGGGTGTTGGCTGGAGGCTGTGAACCATCAGGCGTAGGCTCAGAGTCGAATCGGTCGTCGTCCGGTGCTGACATAGTTATTACTCTAAAGACTAAGACGGGTCCCGCGATAGCGAGGAGCTCGAGGAGGCCACTTGTTCTACTGGTTGATGAAGCGTGTATTCGTTGGCCCATTGTTGAGGCTGTTGTTTCGACCGTGGATCAAAGGCGCTGAAAACATCCCCGGAGATGGGCCTGCGATCATCGCAAGCAATCACCTTGCGGTGATCGACTCTTTTATTCTCCCGCTTCTGATTGACCGGGAAATCGTTTTCATCGGCAAGTCGGAGTACTTTACCGGCAAAGGCCTCAAGGGCAGAATGACAGCAGGCTTTATGCGTGGTGTCGGGACGATTCCGGTGGATCGTAGTGGAGGACGAGCTAGCGAAGCAGCACTGAATACCGGTTTGAAAAGACTAGATGCAGGCGGTCTCTTCGGTATTTATCCAGAAGGAACTCGTTCACCCGATGGCCGGTTGTACCGTGGGAAAACTGGCGTTGCGCGGCTAGCCCTAGAATCTGGTGCCCCGGTGATTCCGGTCGCTATGGTTGGCACCGATGTCGCCCAACCGATTGGGAAAATATTGCCGAAGATCATGCGCTTGGGTGCGGTCATCGGAGAGCCTCTGGATTTTTCTCGATACCAAGGTATGGAAAGTGACCGCTTCATATTGCGGTCAGTCACTGATGAAATCATGTACTCGCTGATGACTTTGTCCGGCCAAGAGTATGTCGACATGTATGCGGCAACAGCAAAAGCCCGAATGTCCGCGGGGTTGCCACCAGAAAAACCAGCGCAACCTGCCGCACCAGGTGGACGTCCTGTTCCAGAAGTACAGGTCCCTGAACCACCAACCGAAGAACAAAAGTCCCACGGTGAACACCGTGGAGACCGATAACGTCACAGAGGGTTCGCCGGACTGCATCGGCGAATAGTGCCATGTTCTGGCGATCTGTGCGCCACAGTGTTTTTCAGAAAAGCACCAACACGAGAGGTAATAACCCATGACGGTTCGTCGCGTAGCTCTACTTACTGCTGGTGGATTCGCGCCATGTCTGTCCTCAGCTGTCGGAGGACTCATTGAGCGTTACACGGAAATCGCCCCTGAGGTCGAAATCATTGCCTACCAGTACGGCTACCACGGCCTGCTGACCGGTAACAAGATTGTTATTGATGATGAGGTGCGCCGTAACGCTGGAGTTCTGCACCGCTTTGGTGGTTCCCCAATTGGTAACAGCCGCGTGAAGCTCACCAACGTGGAAGACTGCGTCAAGCGTGGCCTAGTTAACGAAGGCGAGAACCCGCTCACAGTTGCCGCTGAACGCCTGAAGACCGATGGCGTTGATGTCCTCCACACCATCGGTGGTGACGACACCAACACAACAGCTGCTGACCTCGCTGCGTACTTGAAAGACAACAACTACGACCTCACCGTTGTTGGTCTGCCGAAGACCATCGACAACGATGTTGTGCCTATTCGCCAGTCACTTGGTGCGTGGACCGCCGCTGAAGAAGGCGCCGGTTTTGCAGCAAACGTTATTGGTGAGCACCGCTCAGGCCCACGCATGCTAATCGTCCACGAAGTCATGGGCCGTCACTGTGGGTGGCTCACAGCTGCTACCGCCTTGGAATACCGCAAGTGGCTGGACACGCAAGAATTCCTTCCAGGCATTGGACTCACCAAAGAGCGCTGGGACATCCACGCCGTCTTCATTCCTGAGCTTGCGCTCAATATTGACGCTGAAGCAGAACGCCTCAAAGCTGTCATGGACGAGGTTGGAAACGTTAACATCTTCCTGTCCGAAGGTGCCGGCATGCACGAGATCGTTGAGCAACTTGAAGCGTCGGGTCAGACCGTTGAGCGCGACCCGTTTGGTCACGTAAAGCTGGATACTGTGAACCCTGGCCAGTGGTTCGCAAAGCAGTTCGCCGACCGTCTGGGCGCTGAAAAGGTTATGGTGCAAAAGTCGGGTTACTACTCTCGTGCTGCCGCAGCGAACGCTGAGGACCTGCGTCTCATCAAGTCCATGACTGACCTGGCTGTTGAGTGTGCATTGCGCGCCGAGTCAGGCGTCATTGGTCATGACGAGGAGAACGACAACCGGCTTCGCGCCATTGAGTTCCCACGCATTGCAGGTGGAAAGGCTTTCGACGCGAGCCAAGAATGGTTCACTACCCTGCTGGAAGAGATCGGCCAGAAGTAGCCTGATCTGTTCATAACTTGGTCATGAGTGACGTACAAAGCCGGCACCCGCAATAATGCGGGTGCCGGCTTTTTGCGCGGCGCTCCATCCTCAACGAGTGGTAGAACTGACACATGACGACTGCGAGTGAGCAGAGCCTGCTCCGTGATTTGGACAACTTCCGCGCCTGTGAAGCACTGCAGCAGCCGGTGTGGCCCGATCCCGATGAACTTCACCGAGTGACCCAAGCGCTTGAGGCAGTGCCGCCCATTGTGTTGCCCACTGAAACTCAAACCTTAACGTCTCGTCTTGCTGCGGCGGGTCGGGGTGAGGCATTTTTGCTTCAAGGAGGCGACTGCGCTGAGACATTCGCAGAAGCAAATGCGGATCGTATTCGCAATAAAATCCGCACTATCTTGCAGATGGCAGTCGTACTAACCCATGGCGCCTCCATGCCCATCATCAAGATGGGGCGTATGGCTGGGCAGTACGCGAAGCCACGCTCATCTGGTGAAGAGACCCGTGATGGTCTGACATTGCCGGTTTACCGTGGCGACATGGTGAATAGTTTTGAGTTCACACAAGAGTCTCGTACCCCAACTCCGTCGCGGCTCATGGATGGTTATCGGATTGCGACAGCAACGGCAAACATCGCACGGGCTTTCACTCAAGGCGGTTACGCCGACTTGCGGCAGGTGCACGAATGGAACCGGGGGTTCATGAATAACCCGGCATATGCGCGATATGAGCAAACCGCGGCTGAAATTGATCGTGCGATCCGGTTCATGGCTGCTTGTGGTGCGGACTTCGACAAGTTGCGTACGGTGGAGTTTTTCGTTTCCCACGAAGCTTTGCTCCTGGACTACGAACGCGCGATGGTCCGTGTGCACACGGCATCGCAGCAGCCGTACGACTCCTCTGGCCACTTCTTATGGATTGGTGAGCGGACCCGCCAACTTGATGGAGCGCATGTTGAGTTCCTCTCTCGTGTCACCAATCCCATTGGCGTGAAGTTGGGCCCCACCACGTCCCCTGACGATGCACTTGCTCTGCAGGAGAAACTCAATCCACACGGCATTGAGGGCCGCCTGACCTTTATCACACGTATGGGGGCCTCGACTGTGAGAACTGCGCTGCCCCCCATTGTGGAGAAGGTCCAAGCGGTTGGTGGCCCGGTTACGTGGGTAACCGACCCGATGCATGGAAATACGATCACCTCGACATCTGGCTACAAGACACGTCGTTTCGATGATGTGTTGGATGAGGTTCGAGGCTTTTTTGAGGTTCACCGCGCAGTAGGTTCTGTGCCTGGTGGCCTGCATGTGGAACTAACCGGTGACGATGTCACTGAGGTTCTTGGCGGCAGTGAAGAAATTGATGACGCCGGTTTGGCGCTGCGCTATGAAACACTTGTGGACCCGCGGTTAAACCACCAACAATCGTTGGAGATGGCGTTCCTTGTGGCGGAGATGCTTCGCGCACGCTGATAGTAGATTCGCGGTAGTCGGGGTGTTGTAGGTTTGATCTGCAACACCCCGACTGCGCATGAGATCTGCTAGAAAACCGTCAGGGTGATAGTTGACCCTTTGGGCACTTCGGTACCAGCGTTGACGTCTTGGAATCGAACAAGTCCAAAGAACCCTTCGAGATACTCTTTGACCTCGATGTCGAAGTCAAGATCTTCGAGTATTTCTTCGGCTTCTTCCCGGCTCTTACCGGTGACATCAGGAACTTTGACGAGTTCAGGTCCGTCTGAGACGGTCAGAGTAATTTTCGCGCCTCGTTCTGACTCAGTTCCGCTCGCTGGATCTTGAGACATCACGGTACCTTTGGCAACGGTGTCTGAGTTGGCCGTGGTCTCCGACACGCTGAGATCAAGGGCTTCCAGTTCCTTTTGCGCAACTGAGCGTTCTTTTCCTGTCACCGTGGGAATTGTGATTGGTTCAGGTCCGTCAGACACGGTAAGGGTAATGGGCGTGTTGTGTGGAAGCGATTTACCTTCTTGAACTGACACGGTGAGCACCGTGTCTTTTGCAGTGCGAGTGTCATAGGCGCGCGTGACCTTGACCTCGGTGAATCCAGTTGATGCGAGAAGTTCCTCAACCTCATCAACAGGTTGCCCTGTGAGTTTGCCCGGTACTTCCAGGTATTGAATGCCTAAGGACACGTTGATAGCGATGTCAGATTCTTTTTTCACCTGTTCGCCGCCCTCTGGGCTTGAGCCAATCACTTGGCCTTCTTCGACGGTGTCTGAGAACACCTCTTCTACGGTGTAGGTCAGTGGGTGCTGATCGAACAATGCGTCAAGGTCATCCGCGGGCATTCCCGCGACGGTCGGAACTGTGGTGTAGGACCCTGGGCCGTGTTCATTCCACCAGTAGGTTCCGCCAAAGGCTCCTCCTGACAAGAACAACACAGCAATGATGGCGAGGATCGCGATGCGTCCCTTGCGGCGTGTATGCGGCGCAGGGGGTGCTTTCTCCTTCTGCGCCGCTTGAGGGGCTCCCCGCGATGCACGAGGCTGTTCGTCCCCGTCGATAGGGAGCGCTGTGAGTGGCATGGCGCGGGTTGAGTTGAGTGGGGCAGCCGGCAACGCTGTGGTGGAGTTTTCCGGTAATGGTGTGGGATGTCCTGGACGCTGCGCGTTGCCCTGTGGGGTGATTGATGTGGGTGGTGAACTTATCGTGGGGTAGACCGTTGTGCCAGGTGCAGAGTCTTGTTCTTGACCCAATTCATCTGCGGTGATGTCAGCGTCGGACGTTGGTAGAGGCAAGATGCTTGTGCCGGGAGCTGGTGTGTGCGGGCTCGGGGCGTGTGTAGCAGTGTGCTGTGCAAGTTGTGCAAGCGCTACAGGGGAACCCGGGCCTTCATTGCGGGTTCGGCGAGTCATTGCACTCACGGTGGGGTGAGCAGCTTCAAAAAGCTCTTGGTACACCGGACGGAGCTGGGTGAGTGCTTCGTGAGCATGTGCTGGTCGGTGTTGTGGATCTCTTGCCGTGTACTGGGCAACTAGTGCATCAAGCGATGGGGGGCAGTCGTGGGGTGATGTTGACGATGGCGCAGGAACATCTTCGTTGATGTGCCGGAAAGCAACATGAACAGGTGTGTCAGCGGTAAATGGTTGGCGTCCAGTGAGCATTTCGAACAGCATGATGCCTACGGAGTAGATGTCTGTTCGGGAGTCAGCTGTGCCATGGGTGACAAGTTCGGGTCCGATGTACGCAACAGTCCCAAAAACAGTTCCTGTTGCGGTGGACGAAGCGTCTGTAACTGCCCGCGCAAGACCAAAATCAGTGAGTTTTACTGTTCCTGATTCTGATAGGAGAACGTTTTCTGGTTTGATGTCGCGGTGGACCATGCCTACTGCGTGCGCCACGCTGAGTGCTTCGAGGACGCTTTGGGTGATTGCTAGTGCTTGCTCGGCGGGAAGTGCTTGGTGAACGTCTAGAGCAGCACGTAATGTCGGGCCTGTGACCAGTTCCATAGTGAGGTATGTGAGGTCGCCGTCATGCCCTTGGTCGTAGACAGCGACCAGTCCGGGGTGTGCTAGGCGAGCTGCCGCTCGTGCTTCTCGTCGAAATCGTGCAATAAAGTCTGAACCCTGTGATCCTTCGGCGAGGTGTGAATGCATCACTTTAACAGCGACTTCTCGCCCAAGTCGTGTGTCGAGAGCCCGGTATACGGTGGCCATTCCGCCTCGGGCGATCTTCCCCAGCACACGGTACCGCCCGTCAATGAGGCGGTCGGTCAGCGGGTCGTTCGTTGATGATGTCACGGAGTCATTCTAAGGGAGCGGTCCCCACTGGCAGGTGCGCTGACCACGGCAGTTACCCACGGTAGTCGGCAGATTATGTGAAGATTGTGAGAGGTTCGTGCCTGACCTGCAATGGATTGTTTCGGTGCGTGACCCGCTACAGTAGAGCCTGTGAATGAACTACCAGATTTTTCGAGCTATGAAGCCCTTGCAGGCACCATCCTTAACCAAGAGCAGTTTGCCGGAGAGCTCGGCACTACCCTTAAGGGGGTGCGCTCCGCACTTCAAGATCAACGCATCGTTGGTTTCAAGGTGGGCAGTCCACGTGTCCTACACATACCTCAGCGGTTCCTGATTGAAGCGCACCGGGCTAACCCAGCTGATGTCAAGCCTGCCGAGGACGATGGAAAACTTGTTATCTTGCCATCGTTGCAGGGGACGATCATCATGCTCAAAGATATGAGCCTGAGCGATTGGGAAATCTTGACATGGCTCTTCACGGAGAACTCCTACCTCAGTGACACGCCCATCAATCTCCTGCACGCAGGGAACCGCAGTGCAGTGCGTCGGGCCGCACACGACCTTCTCTGACGTTGTCAGTATTCATGACGATCGATTGACAATGAAGTCAGCGATCTCACGAAGGATCGTCTTGCCCTGCGGAGAAACATCAGCGTGCTCGAGCGCTCGTAGGGCCTCATCGTGATGGGCATATGCCATGTCCAATGTCATGTGCCGGGCGCCGGTGTCTTCAATAATCGCCAATGCTGATTCCACGATGCCAGGGCTTGTGTCGTGATGAACGATCACCTGTTCAAGAACTCGGCGTTCCGTCGCATTTGCTTTTGCTAGCGCGTGAGCAACGACAACAGTACGTTTTCCTTCCCGTAGGTCATCTCCGGCGGGTTTTCCAGTAACCGCTGGGTCACCAAACAAGCCAAGGTCATCATCGATCAGTTGGAATGCGGTGCCCAGTGGTTTACCAAATGCTTCGAGGCTCTCCTCAACTGTCGCCGAAGCGCCAGCCAGTGCGGCCCCGATTTTTACTGGTGCGATGACTGAGTAGTGGGACGTCTTTGTGGCAATGACATGCAAAGCGCGCTGGAGTGCGGCTGTGTGATCGTCTAGGGGGATCACTTGTGCGTGGGTGTCGAGGAACTGGCCTACCGTGACAATTGTGCGCATGTCATCAAAGTACGCCCGGGCGCGACGTCGATGTGTGGCTTCTTGAGTAGCTTCTCTAAAGAGGCGTTCGCTGGCTACGAGCGATAAGTCGCCCAAGAGGATTGCTGCAGAGGAACCGTATTGTTCTCGGTCGCCGAGGTACCCTGCATCACTGTGGAGCGATTCAAAGTACTTGTGAGCCGTGGGAATGCCGCGCCGCGTGTCAGAACGGTCCATGACATCATCGTGGAATAGCGCTGCTGCTTGGAAGAGTTCCAGCGCGGCCCCAACGTTAATGAGCGCGTCTTGTGTGACAGCGGGGGAGTTCGTTGCGCATGCTTCGTGCGCCCAGTACATCAGGAGCGCACGGATGCGTTTACCGCCAGAGGCCATGTCTCGCCAGGCTGCGACGAGTGGCGCAGTGTCTGAAGAGATGCTTAGTGCGTGCTGCTCCTGGCGATCGAGTTCCGTGTTGACAGCGGAACTGACCTTTTCTCGGATGCTGCGTGCAGTGAGGAAAGTGGCGTCAGGTGCGTCTTGCTCAGGCATCGTGCTCCTTGGCAGGTGAGGGTAGAAAAACAGTCTACGTGGTGGAGAGTTTTCGTGACATCTACTTGTCCACCGCCGTGGAAGACACACTGAGTTCGATGTGACGTCTCTGGGCTGTGCACAGTAGCTGCATCGCCACGCGAATGCCGTGGCACGCTCCAGGCATGACTCAGACTATGCGTGTTTCACAACCCAGTGACTTGATCTCGCTCATTCCCTATCAGCTTGGCTACGCCCCAACGCGCTCGTTAGTGGTAGTGAGTCTATCCGGGGAGCCGCACACAGTAGGCGTGATCGCCCGGTGCGACCTGCTTGATGTCGACGACCCCAATACGGTGACCGCAATCGTGCGGGCTTGCCAACGCGATGAGGCTCGCAAGATTTTCCCTGTCGTATACCTCGATCCAGACCGCGGCTCCACCAGCTTTGACCTTCACGATGAAGACAGAATTGATGTTCTCCGCGCATTCAGTTCCCTTGGACAGTCAGCTGGTCACCTCGTCAATAAACACGATCTATGGATCGTGGCCAGTGATGGTGCAGTCGCTTGGTGTGAAGTGATTCGGTGCAACGAGACCCACTGCACTCTTGGCCCTCATGGGAGTCAGCGCTATGCGTCACACGAAGACATGAAGTCATCGCGTATCAGCGCCGCAATGGTTGTAGCTGGACGCAGCTATGTCGCGCGACGCGAGGATCTTTTGGCCACTCAAGAAACGGATCAGTTGCATCGGTTGGACATGGATGAACGTGTCGTCGAATGGGAGGATCGGTGGGCGCTTGCTAGCGACTGTGTCTCACGTACCGCACTTCGCCATGCCGCGGTCCAATCAGTGACGGCTCTTCTCGCACAACGACACGCGCACGATGCGCCGCATCGTGAGTGTATTAGCCCGCAAGAATGCTCTGCTCGGGATGGTTCCTGGGTGCTAGCAGGGCAGAACAGTGAGTTGTGGGCCACGATTGGGGCAGCAATCGATGACACTTGTGTTCGTGATGGATTGCTGGTTGCGATGACACCACTAGGTGTTGAGGCATTAGCGGCGTATGCGCAAGCTGATGAATGTGGTGACGACTTGTGTATGGGCGGCTCCGATTGTGTGGTGTGGCCGGCGAGGGACAAGATGGCGTGTGAAGCGCTGCAATTCATCATGCATGCCCCTACAGCTACGGCACCACAACACTGCGGTTTCACTGACATGATGGACCTTCTTCGCCAGGGCGTCACGTTCATTCCTGAGCGGCATCACGCCCCGTTTCATACGCTGCTTGCTCTGGGATATTGGTGGCAAGGTGACGGAGCGCGAGCGAGCCTCCACCTCGATAAAGCTCACCAATGCGACGCA
The DNA here is from genome assembly GCF_000423205.1 of Jonesia quinghaiensis DSM 15701. Classification (GTDB taxonomy): domain Bacteria; phylum Actinomycetota; class Actinomycetes; order Actinomycetales; family Cellulomonadaceae; genus Jonesia; species Jonesia quinghaiensis. Next base: position 349,757 of record NZ_KE383990.1, on the reverse strand, counting down.
ACATACCGCCTTGCCCTGCTGCTGCAAACCGTTTTACGAGCAGGGTTAGCGCCAGCATGGGCGCGTCGCCAATCAGACCGTGATGAAAGTGAAATCTCTTGAGAGGCCCTTGTCCTGAAAGACCACACTGTTTGCGGTTAATGTTGGTCTGTAGGTCAAGACATCGGAGGAAGCATGTCCGTAGTAGTTGGATATTTGCCCACACGTGAGGGCAAGCAGGGCATCAGTAGCGCAATTGACGAGGCGCAGGGGAGGGGAACTCCGCTTATTATCGTCGTTTCCGAGAAATCGACCCCCAGCGATCAAGAGCGTCAGGCACGTGACGAAGACCTGCACCGCATTATCGGACAAGCGCAAGATGTTGGCGTGGCAACCCACGTCGAGGTGCTTTCTGAACGTCGAGACGTAGCCGACGATCTCATCGCTGTGGCAGGTGAGCATAACGCCGATGTCATCGTTATCGGATTGCGGCGTCGTTCTCCAGTGGGCAAACTCATTCTTGGGTCAAATGCGCAAAGAATCTTGCTCGATGCGCCATGCCCAGTACTTGCTGTGAAACCGGCACGACCAGCCTAGAGACACCAAAAGTGTAAGGCTGGGAATGTTCTGGGAGCTCTCGATGTTCTTTTCAACGAGCCGACGTTTGTATGGAGATGGCGGGAACACGCGCGTAAGATGGCGCCTGTCGTTTGACCGTCCCAGTACAATAGAGGTTTGCAGGTCCGTCCAGCGTGGTGGACCTGAGTAATCGCCTGTCCTCAATGCCGAAAGGTCGTTCGTGGCGTCCACCTCAACGAATAACGTGCTTCCACGTGAATTCGAGAACCCGTCAATGAAAGAACTGCTGGAATCCGGCAAGGCTCATGGCCGTGTTGGAGCACAGGAGTTTCGTCTCGCCTGTGAGCAGGCGGAAATCAGCGAGCCTAAGCGACTCAAGGCCGTGTTCCGTGCCTTAGTGATGGCAGGCGTCGACGTTGAAATGCCGGGGGCCAGCACAAAGGTTGCTGCAGCGACCAAGAGCAGAGCGACCTCGACGACCGCACGCGCAACTGAGGCTTCCCAGCCTGTTAAGACAGTGCGCAAAAAGGCCGTTGCCACCGAAGCTGCACCGGACGAAGAATCATCTGAAGTCCCGGCTGTAGCCTCACCAGCGCCTGCTGCGCCCAAGAAGCGTGGACGCAAAAAGAAGGAAGACGACATCGCTGATGACGTCGTTGAGGATGAGCCTGACACCGAGGACGCCTCCGATGACGATTCCACTGATGGAGTTGCTACTTCGGGAACCAAAACAGGCAAAAAGTCAGACAAAGCTGATGAGGAAGAGGAAGGCGCGGGGTTTGTTTACTCCGACGCTGACGACGACGACGCCCCAGCGCAGCAGGTAGTTACAGCCGGAGCCACCGCTGACCCCGTTAAGGACTACCTCAAGCAGATCGGTAAAGTTGCTCTTCTCAATGCTGAGCAAGAAGTTGAGCTCGCAAAGCGTATCGAAGCTGGCTTGTACGCTGAAGAGCGAATTGCTGCTGGTGTTGCTGAGGGTGACCGCAAACTCGAACGCGAGTACCGGTGGATCATCCAGGACGGTAAGCGCGCAAAGAACCACCTACTTGAGGCGAACCTTCGTCTGGTTGTGTCGCTAGCAAAGCGTTATACCGGCCGTGGCATGTTGTTCTTGGACCTCATCCAAGAAGGAAACCTTGGTCTCATTCGTGCAGTCGAGAAGTTTGACTACACCAAGGGGTACAAGTTCTCCACGTACGCTACGTGGTGGATCCGCCAGGCCATTACCCGTGCGATGGCTGATCAAGCCCGCACAATCCGTATCCCGGTTCACATGGTGGAAGTCATCAATAAGTTGGCCCGTGTCCAACGCCAGATGCTTCAGGACCTTGGGCGTGAACCAACCCCAGAAGAGCTCGCTAAAGAACTCGACATGACACCTGAGAAGGTTGTTGAAGTTCAAAAATACGGTCGCGAACCTATCTCACTGCACACCCCACTTGGTGAAGATGGTGACAGTGAGTTTGGTGACCTGATTGAGGACTCTGAAGCCGTTGTTCCAGCTGACGCTGTGAGCTTCACACTTCTGCAAGAGCAACTGCACCAAGTCCTTGACACTCTTTCTGAGCGTGAGGCGGGCGTAGTATCCATGCGTTTTGGTTTGACTGATGGACAACCCAAGACCCTTGATGAAATCGGCAAGGTCTACGGTGTGACGCGTGAGCGTATTCGCCAAATCGAGTCGAAGACAATGTCGAAGCTCCGTCACCCAAGTCGCTCCCAAGTTTTGCGCGACTACCTCGACTAAAACATTCGCGATATGGGTGTGGGGCACAGGTTGATACCTGTGCCCCACACCCATATCAGGAGAATTTTTGCGCTGTGAAACATCTGAGGGCGGTATCACCTTGTGTTAGGTGATACCGCCCTCACGTTTCTCTTGGACAGAGAGCCGTTATGTTGTCTGTGTTCGTTGAAACGACTTAGACCGCTGCAGTTGTGGCTGAACCGTGCTCTGCGTAGAGGCGTTCGGTTTCATCGTGAATCTCTACCGCCACGCTTTCAAACTTTGTGGCGTGTGCGCGTGCATGGTGGGCGCAGAAGAGAAGTTCGCCGGCGGATAGGACGACACGCACGTAGGCTTGGGCGCCGCACCGGTCGCACCTGTCGGCGGCGCTGAGCGTGTCCTTGCGGGGTGCTGTGGGAGTCTCGTTCATACTCACATCCAACCATTGACGGGCCTAAATATCTTCCCCTTTTGGTGCAGGTTCGCCACCGGCGTACAGGTGTACGTGTGACATCGCTCGCGTTCTTCGATGTGTGTGCCGCTACCTGAAGGAAACTACAGTGCCTTACTGCTGGTGGAATGGGGTGGGGACGTACAGGGCAGTGTTGGAACGTCAGCAGCTACGACTATGATGTGCAGTTGTGAGTTCCCCTTCAGCGCCTTCCGATTACACTGCCCGCCATCTATCTGTCCTCGAAGGGCTCGAGGCGGTCCGTAAACGCCCGGGCATGTACATTGGCTCCACTGATTCCAGGGGGTTGATGCACTGCCTATGGGAAATCATCGACAACTCTGTGGATGAAGCGTTGGCAGGCTACTGCACTCAAATCGGTATCACGTTGCACGCTGACCAATCTGTGACTGTGGTTGATGACGGCCGTGGTATCCCGGTGGACATCGAACCAAAGACCGGCTTAAGTGGGGTCGAAGTTGTTTACACCAAACTTCACGCTGGCGGAAAATTTGGCGGTGGATCGTACACTGCTTCCGGCGGCCTGCATGGTGTTGGTGCCTCGGTAGTTAATGCGCTCTCGACTCGACTCGATGTTGAAGTAACACGGTCCTCCAAGGTCCACCTCATGACTTTCCGCCGTGGGGAACCAGGAATATTCGATGACGCAAACCCCGCGGCACCCTCACCAGATTCGCCATTCGCCCCTTTTGTTGAGACATCACAACTGCGCACCATCGGCAAAGCACGCCGAGGCGTAACAGGCACCAAGGTGCGGTACTGGTCGGACCGCCAGATCTTCCCACGCACAGCACAGTTCGCATACGACGAACTCATTGCGCGTGTTCGACAAACGACCTTCCTTGTTCCTGGACTCAAGATGACGGTCCGCGATGAGCGTGGATTACCTGGCACACCAGCAGAGAACGGCCCCACGGAAGAGACCTTTGTGCACGAGGGAGGTGCTGTTGATTTTGTTGACTTCCTCGCACCTGATGTCCCGCTCACCTCAACGTGGCGTTTCGAAGGAACAGGGTCATTCAAAGAAACAGTTCCTGTTCTTGACGATAAAGGCCACCTTGTTTCACAGGAGGTTCAGCGTGATTGTGCCGTTGACATCGCACTACGGTGGGGAAATGGGTATGACACAACAGTAAAGTCGTTCGTCAACATCATCTCGACGCCCAAAGGTGGAAGCCACCTCGCAGGGTTCGAACAAGGTCTTGTGAAGTTCGTTCGCAAAGCGATTGAAACTAATGCGCGGAAACTGAAGGTCAGCATGAAGGACCAACAGGAGCGTATTGAAAAAGATGACATCCTCGCAGGGCTGACTGCTGTGCTGACCGTCCGGTTGTCGGAACCACAGTTCGAGGGGCAAACCAAAGAGGTTCTGGGGACCGCGCCCGTTCGAGCTATCGTCTCCAAGGTTGTGGAAGACAACTTCAAGGCCTTATTCTCTTCGGCGCGCCGCGATGACAAAACTCAAACAAGTTTGCTGCTTGAGAAGGTCGTTGCAGAAATGCGCGCCCGCGTGTCCGCGCGTCGGCAAAAAGAAATTTCGCGCCGTAAAAATGCTTTAGAAACCTCCTCACTGCCCGCGAAACTCGCCGACTGCAGAACTCATGATGTTGTCCGATCAGAACTCTTCATCGTCGAGGGGGACAGTGCGCTAGGAACCGCCAAATTGGCGCGCAGTTCAGAGTTCCAAGCGCTCCTGCCCATCCGAGGCAAGATCCTCAACGTGCAAAAGGCATCTGTCAGTGACATGTTAAGAAACGCTGAGTGTGCCGCGATCATTCAGGTGCTCGGCGCCGGTTCCGGTCGCAGCTTCGATCTTGAGGCAGCACGTTACGGAAAAATTATTCTGATGACAGATGCAGACGTTGATGGCGCACACATTCGAACATTGCTGTTAACTCTCTTTTTCCGATACATGCGCCCACTCATTGATGAGGGCCGTGTTTATGCGGCTGTTCCTCCACTGCATCGAGTAGAAGTCATTGGCGCTGGATCGCGTAAGAACCACTACATCTACACCTACTCAGAAGCCGAACTGGCCAAGACGCTTGCGCGTCTCGAGAAGACTGGGAAGCGGTACAAGGAAGATATCCAGCGTTACAAAGGGCTGGGAGAGATGGACGCAGACCAGTTGGCTGAGACCACCATGGACCCGGCGCATCGAACACTGCGCAGAGTTACCGCTGAACATGCTCACCGAGCCGAGACAGCCTTCGAACTTCTGATGGGTCAGCATGTGGCTCCGCGCAAAGACTTCATTATCCGGGGCGCGAGCCAGCTGGATCGGTCCCAAATTGATGCTTAGAGTGGATGTCGTTTTCTCTCCATGTGACCAGCCACAACAGAACGAGCCCGATCATGCCTGACACCAGTACGCCACTTCAGCCCTTGAGTGCCCGGGTGACGCGACCAGAACTCCCCGAACTCAGTGAACACCTCACGTGGCTCCCGCTGACATTGTCCGATGCTACAGACCTTCATGCTCTCCTCTCGGTCATCGAGGAACACGACCGGGTTCCGTATCGGACCTCCTTAATGGAAACAGAGGAACTCTTCGATGGTTCATGGAAAGACACGATCCGTGACACTATCGGAGGCTTTTCTGGCGGGCGCCTCGTCGCCTATGGGACGGTAGAACACCCACCGGGTGCAGATTCAATCGAGAGAGTATTCGTGAACTTTGGTGTTCACCCTGAGCATCGTGACCGAGATGTTGAGGCGAACATCATCGCGTGGACTACAGCCAGAGCCCAACAAAAGCTCCATGAGCTGACCTCAACCCTGCCGGGGAGGATCGCCTGCTATATCCAAGACAATGCACCTTGGCAGTGGCCGCTGCTCGAAGCATCAGGCTATGAGGTACGCCGCTACTATAAAACGTTGCACCGTGATCTCACCGCAGAGATTCCACACGTCGACTTAGCCCCGCACCTCACGGTGATGCCGTGGAGCGCCAACTTGGATGACGCTATACGCCAAGCGCACAATGACGCATTCCGTGACCACTGGGGGTCACAGCCTCAGACACTGGAAGCCTGGGAACACGGACGCTCCCAGTTCTGGGCACCATGGAGTTGCGCAGTGGTTGACACATCACAGGCCTCCACCAACAGTGAACCCCCTGTGGTGGCTGGCTACGCCATGTGCGGGCGGTACGAGGAAGACTGGGCGGTTTCCGGGCACTCGAGCGGATACATCGAAACGCTCGGCGTCAGGCGCGACTACCGCGGGCAGCGCATCGCATCGGCGCTGTTGTCCCATGTGATGCTAGTGCTCCGGGAGCAGGGCATTGAGTTTGCTGAGCTTGACGTCGATTCCATGAACCCGTCAGGCGCATTTGGAATGTACACCCAGCTGGGGTTCGTCGAGACGTCGAGTTCACGAATGTTCTCGCAGGAGTTCTAACCCATCACGCATGTTGTAACACGATTGTTGCACGGCGAACCTGAGACACCGCCAGGGCAGCCATGCGGCATCACGTAGGCTTGACTGCGGAGAAGATTCAACTGAAGGAGCAGCACGTGTTATCCCATAGCAGGGGGCTCGTTGGCGTTGTCACGGTAGGGGCGCTAGCCTTGGCCGGGTGCGCACAGCCGCAAGAAACCCCCGAGCCGACGATAGTACCCTCAGCGTTACTCGATCAAGAGACACTGAAGGCTGCTAGCTGGTTGGAAAGCCAGATCAGTGAGTCTGGAATTGTCCAGTCTGACTATCAAGGCGCAACTTTCCCTGACTACGGTCTAACGCTCGACACTGCACTGGCATTGACAGCTGTTGCTGGGGTCCAAGACCTACCTGTTCCAACAGCAGTGGTGAACGCTGCTGAGGCGCTTGCTACACAAGAGAATGTCCTGGCTTACACAACGTTTGATAAAGATCGTTACGTTGGTGCGACCGCGAAGCTCGCTGCAAGCCTCGACGCACTGGGGTACGACCCCAGCGACGTAGCAGGAATTGATTTGATAGCCCAACTCGAGGCGTTACAAATGAGTTCCGGCCAGTTCGCTGATCATGCCCAAGAGGACTACTCCAACACGGTGTCCCAGTCATGGGGTGTTATTGCCTTGGCGCAATACGGTGAAGACCCAAGTTCAGCTGCTGACTTCCTCGTTCGTCAGCAGTGCGACGATGGCGGATTCTCCATGTCTTTTGTGTCCGCTGACACTGAAGACGAATGCATCTCTGACCCTGACGCGACCGCTTTCGCAGTGTCCGCGCTCGCAGTGTACGAAGAGTCCTTCGGTGAAGGAGCGCGTCGTGCTGGTGTCATTGATGGTGCGCGGGATTACTTCGACACCACAGCTAACGAAGAAACCGTGGGCCGTTCGTGGAGTGATGCACTAAGCGGCGAACCTAGCGTCAATACCACAGCTGTTGTCACCGTAGCGTTGGCAGATGCCCACGATGACACATCGTCTTCCGCGCAGGCGTACCTTTTGTCGCTCTTGCATAATTCGCCTAACGGGGTTTTTCAAGTCGCCGGCCTTGATGACACGCGAGCAACAGCCCAGGGCGTCCTGTCCTTGTCGGGCTTGTCGTTTACTGACCTTTTCGCTAATAAAAGTTTGACCCAAGAGTGAAGCGCCGCTGATTGTGTTTCTTAGCAGTGCTTTAGCTGCAGCGGCCGCTGTGACTAGTTGGACTGTGCTTGATGCAGGACACGGTGACCCCACCTTGGGTGAATGCGCTGGGGTGGGAGTAGTAGTTGACTACGGACAATTGGACGATGTCGACACCGTCGTTTGTTTGACAACACATGCAACACACATGACTGGCAGTGAAGCATTGACTGCCAGTGGAATTCAGACTGAGGGAACTGTTCGTTTCCCAAGTTTTGTGTGCCGTGTCAATGGAAAACCGGCGCCAGACCAACCGGTCACCACAGACCACGGCACTATCTATGAACGATGCTCTGTGACACCCTCAGCGCAGGCATATTGGAGTGTGTGGACCGCCGACACGCAGGGCGTTTGGACTTACGCGAATCTGGGTGTGGAGGGGATCGTCCTCACTGAGGGGAAAGCAGTTGGTTTGGTTTTCCACCAAGGGGCAGGTCCAGTAACCGGGCCAGGTGCCGAAGCGTGGGATAGAACAGCACGCATGGTTGATGCTCCTACTGTCCCGCAAGAACCCACCAACGCTGCCCCCCGTGAGAGCTCGCCGTCTGCCGCCGTGATACTTCTCGGTGGGGGCGCACTCATGATGATGATTTTTCTCGTTGTGTGGAGACGGCGCGCACTTCAACGCCGTCGTGACTGATACTCATACCATGTTCTGGATTCATGCCCCGGTGTTCTGCACACCATGAAACCTGCGGGACTGTCGCTGATCACCTGGCCCGTGTGGGCGATCCTTATGGCGAGTGCTGCGCTTGTAGCCTCCTCAAACGTTGTGCCCTTGGCCGTCATCGTTGTGGCGTTTGCGGTAGGCGGTGCACTAGTTGTTGGGCGGCGCGGAAGAGTGATCCTCACTGTTCACGCATTAGGCGTTGCTGCTGTTTTCCTGTTCAGAGCGTTGGCAACTTTTGTTTTCCCCCAGGGGAATCACGGGAATCTCGGTCTGCCAGAACTCTCACTTGGGCCACTGACAGTTTTTGGCAATGTTTCACACCACGCTCTGAGCCAAGCGATCATCAGCGGCGCGGCGCTCGCTGCTGTGATCGCCGCAAGTGGGGTAGTGCTAGCCCTGGTGCCTCTTGCTGACATCACGGCGTACCTACCCCGTGCATTGGGACCGTTGTCTACCGCATTGGGCGTGAGTATCGCGGTGCTTCACAGTGTGAGTCGTCAGATAGATGTATCAACTAGGGTCCGACTTATTCGCCCTCACGCGTCGCGTAGGGCCGTGCTGATGAGCACCCTTGACGGCATCCTTGTTGACTCTGTGACGCTAGCAACCCAGCTTGACGTGATGGGCGAAAGTAAACAGAACACGTCGCGCACCAACTGGCAACGCATGATGCTGTCAGTTTTGGTTCTCGCTGTGTGTGCGATGGTGGCGCAAGCAGCGGGATACCTCGAGGTCAGTTGGGGTGTCACCGCGGTAGCAGTGTGTCTCACAGTGGCACTGTGGTGGCGTTTTGAACGTGACGTTTCGCACCTACGTCCGCTAAACGTTGGCCCCCGTGATGTCACGGTCATGCTCACTGCGGTGATCGCGCTAGGTCTTGGAGCTGTAGCATCCTCGCAGTGGGCCACTCTCGTTGTGGCCACGCTTTTCATGACTCCGTTATGGTGCGCAGGAAGGGAACGACATGTTGACAGTCCATAATCTGAGGGTGGCACACTCCCATGGGTGGTCAACAATCCCCGCATCATTTTCCTTGCCAGCAGCAACGATGACACTACTGTGCGGACCAATGGCTACGGGCAAAACCTCACTCTTACGAGCCATCGTCGGGGTCGCAGAAACAATCGACGGTGCAACCGTCACCGGAGAAACGGTGGTGGCAGGTCACCATCTGACGGAACTGGATGCAAGGGATCGTGCCGAGTGGATCGGCTATGTGTCACAGAACCCCGCAGCAGGGTTTGTCGGGGCCACTGTTGAAGCACATGTTGCTCGAGTTCTCGAAGTACGAGGTACCCCACGCTCATTGATGGCGCAGCGGGTCAGTGAGATTCTGACCGTTGTTGGTGCGTCACACCTAAGACGGCGAGCAGTTGATTCCCTCTCCGCAGGGCAAATTCAACGAGTTGCCTTGGCTGCAGCGTTAGTACGCACACCCCACGTACTGATCTGTGATGAACCGACAGCACTCTTAGACCCGCAAGGCGCAGCAGAGATCCTCGGGCTTCTCCACCGTTTAACCCGTGAGTTCGGGATGACCGTCCTGATCGCTGATCACCAAGTTGGTCGTTATACCTCAGTGGACAATGTGCTTTACCTCGACGAACAATCACTGCGTACCGGTCCACCCAGCGAAGTGCTCGCTGACACAGTATGCGAACCTGTCACGCTGTCGCTATCACGCATGTGGGGTACCCACCCAGCCATCACGTTATCTGATGCGCGAACAAGCTTGGGACCCATACTCGAGAAATCACACCCCACCCCTCCTCCCGCACACGTGCCAACCCAGAACAACACACAGGAGCAAACTACCTCCACCCCCCGTGTTCCCGGCGAACAAGGAACCACGATGCTCGCTGTGAAGCAGGTGACAATCAACTACCAAGAACGCACGACAGCAGGGGAAATAGAGCACATCACAGCCGTGCAGGACGCGACACTGCATGCCACAGGTGGGGAGCGTATTGCCCTCATGGGCGCAAATGGAGCTGGAAAGTCGAGCTTGCTCTGGGCATTGCGCGATCAGCGTCATGTCAGCCGAGGAACAGTGACCTGGAATGCTGAACACACCAGCGTCCCAGGCCGCCGTGTCACCTCCCGGACCGGGCGTAGATTTACCTGGCGCCGCAAGACGCACCAACAGCGTTCACACGCAGTAGATCTCAGATGGGTTCCTGCGGATCCTGATGAAGCGCTTATCGCTCAAACGGTGGAAGAAGAATGTTCCATGGCAGACGCAGAGTGGGCGTTGCCACCAGGAACTACCGCAGACCTAGTATCGCGTTTCCTCCCGCATATCGATGTCAGTGCGCACCCGCGCAGTCTTTCTGCAGGGAACAAACACCTTGTGGCGCTCGCAGTGTTGTGTGGAGGTTCTCCGCACGCAGTGGCATTGGATGAACCAACACGCTCTCTCGATGCACGTGGCACCGCAGTGCTGGAAGAGTTCTTGCTGGGCCTCGCCAATGACGGTTGTGTGGTTGTCTTTGCTAGCCACGATGTGGACAGCATTGCCCGGTGCGCCACCAGAGTTGTGTGGCTTGACCGCGGTGAAATCATTGCAGACCTCCCTCCGCGTGACCTATTTCTTTCATCCCGCTTTGTGCGCCCGCTGGTCACCGGCCTATGTGCACCGGTTCCGGTGATCACCGTGGAGGAAGCAACAACAACATTGCGTAACTCGGTTCTTCATCAAGAATCGAACCTGTGATGGCGACTACTGAACTGCGGTGGCAGAGGGGTGCGTTGTGGTTGGCAGGGGTAGCTACGTGCGCTTCGGCGCTGTGGCCGTTCACCGCATCATGGGCTGCTGGGGCGTTAACCGAGCCACCATGGGCGGTGATGGTGTTGATGCCTCTGGTGGCATTTGTTGCAGCAGCACTGGTGTTCAATCCTTTAGCGGAGCCACGAACTATTGCCCACGTTGCGGTGCTTGCCATTGGTGTCAGCATGGCCCGTCTACTCAGCGCCGGAACGTATGGGATGGAGATCGCCTTTTTTGTGCTGATCGTTTCTGGTTATGCCGCAGGAGCTCACCTCGGTTTCGTCTTGGGAGTGCTATCCATTGCGGTTTCGGCTTTGGTCACTGGGGGAGTCGGCCCGTGGTTGGCGTTCCAAATGCTGGGGTGCGGGTGGGTAGCATGTGGCGCCGGGGCCCTCGGTGACCGAGCCAGGCGCCACGCAGCGCTGGCACGAGAACCCCACCATGTGATGCGTCAATCCACGCGGTGGGTGTTGACCGGATACACGGTTGTGGCGTGTTACGCCTTCGGAGCTGCCATGAACCTGTGGTTCTGGCCCTTCGTGGTAGATACGACGAGCGCAGTGGCTTACAACCCAGAGCATTCCGTGCGTGAGCGGATTTCCAGCTATGTCACCTACACGTTGGTCACCTCGACTGCGACGTGGGATTCAGTTCGGGCAGTGACAAATAGTGTTCTCGTGGCCGTGGTTGGGCCAGCGGTGACTGGCATGTTGGGTCATCGTCTTACACGGAGAAGTACTTCGCTTGTGGGTGGTGGAACACAAACGCATCCGTTGACTGTTCCGGGGCCAACTGCAGCTCCTCACTGAGTTCCACTCCGTGGTCACGGGCACGAAGCAGCCGGACAACTTTCTTTCGGTCTTCCATGTCAGGGCACGCTGGGTAGCCGAGAGAAAATCGTGCGCCACGGTAGTCGAGTTTGAAGAATCCATCGAGTGATTGTGGTTCTTCATCTGCGAACCCGAGTTCCTCGCGCACCCGAGCATGCCAGAATTCAGCGAGTGCTTCAGTCATCTGTACGGATAAACCATGAAGTTCAAGGTAGTCCCGGTACTGATTGTTGGCGTACATCAGGGCAGTGTGGGGTTGCACGTGGGCGCCGATGGTTACTAGTTGAATGGGGAGGACGTCGGGTGTCCCAGTTGCTTCGAATTGTTCACGAGGTTTCACAAAGTCGGCGAGGCACAGGTGGCGGTCACGGCGTTGCCGAGGGAACGTGAAGCGCATTCGTTCAGTCATTGGTTCACCGCCGGAACCGCCGTCAGGGCCTTCATGGTGAAGTAACACCACATCATTACCTTCGGAATACACCGGGAAGTAGCCGTACAGCACTGTGGGGTCGAACATGTCTTGTGTCGTGATGCGTTCTAGCCAAGACCGTAACCGTGGTCGACCTTGGGTTTCGACAAGTTCGTCGTAGCTGAGGCCTTCACCGGAGCGGGTGGGTTTAAGCCCCCACTGTCCCATGAAGGTGGCGCGTTCATCGAGGAACGCAGCATAGTCCGCAAGTGCGATGCCTTTCACCACCCGTGTACCCCAAAACGGTGGGGTGGGGATGTCGTTGTCAGAAGCAACATCTGACCGTGCCGGGAGGTCCGATTCATCTACTTGGGTGGGGGTGACAACATTGTGGCGTCGTTTTTTCAGGGCGGGCAGATTCACGCTGTCTGGGGCTGCCCCGCGGGCTATTTTTACTAGCGGTTCCATGAGGCGCAGCGCTTCAAATGCATCTCGTCCGTAGCGCACTTCACCGTGGTAAATATCAGCAAGATCATCTTCAACATAAACACGCGTGAGCGCGGCACCGCCCAACAGGATCGGGTACCGGTGAGCCAGCCCACGAGCGTTGAGTTCTTCGAGGTTCTCTTTCATGACCACGGTCGATTTCACCAGTAAACCCGACATACCGATGACATCGGCATTGTGCTGCTCAGCGGCGTCGATCATTGCGGTAATGGATTGTTTGATACCGATGTTGATGACGTTGTATCCGTTGTTGGTCAAGATGATGTCGACGAGGTTTTTCCCAATGTCATGCACGTCGCCGCGGACTGTGGCCAGAACTATTGTTCCCTTGCCGCTGGCATCGCTGCGTTCCATGTGAGGCTCAAGCCATGCCACCGCTGTTTTCATGGTTTCCGCGGATTGCAGGACAAAGGGCAGTTGCATTTCCCCAGCGCCGAACAGTTCTCCAACGATTTTCATCCCGGCAAGAAGGTGGTCGTTGATGATCGTGAGGGGATCAAGACCGGTGGCCATGGCTTCAGCGAGGTCGGTGTCTAGTCCCTTGTGTTCACCGTCGATGATCCTGCGTTGCAGGCGCTCGGTCAGGGGCAGAGATGCGAGTTCTTCAGCTCGATTGCGTGAGACTGAGGTGGCATCGACGCCGGAGAAAATCTCGAGGAAATGTGACAGCGGGTCATGGGTGAGGTCGCCGTTCTCGTCATAGACGCGGCGGTCCCAAATGAGGTCGAGTGCTGCTTGGCGTTGTTCTTCGGGGATACGGGCCAGTGGAACGATTTTCGCTGCGTGCACGATAGCTGAGTCAAGCCCAGCGTCGATGGCTTCGTGGAGGAAAACTGAATTGAGGACGTGGCGTGCTGCGGGTTTCAGCCCGAACGACACGTTGGACACCCCTAGGGTGGTGTGGATGCCTGGGAAGGTTGTGGTGATGTCCCTAATCGCTTGAAGGGTTTCTATGGCGTCACGCCGGGTTTCTTCTTGGCCTGTGGCGATGGGGAAAGTCAGTGCATCAACGATGATGTCGTGCACGCTCATGCCCCAGGTCGTGGTGAGATCGTCAACGAGTCGGGTAGCGATGGCAACTTTATGGTCGCTTGTGCGGGCTTGACCTTCTTCATCGATGGTGAGGGCAACAACTGCCGCGCCGTGTTCTTTGACGAGGGGCATGATGCGTGCGTAGCGTGATTGGGGTCCGTCACCGTCTTCGAAGTTCACCGAGTTCACGATGGGGCGCCCACCGATGAGTTCGAGGGCAGTTTTGATGACTTCTGGTTCGGTGGAGTCAACCATGAGCGGCAACGTTGATGCTGAGGCGAGCCGAGAGACAACGTCGCGGGCATCGGCTGCGCCGTCGCGGCCCACATAGTCAACACACACATCAAGGACATGGGCGCCGTCACGGGTTTGGTCGCGGGCGATAGCTACACATTCGTCCCAGTTCCCGGCGAGCATTGCATCCCGGAAAGCTTTTGAACCGTTGGCGTTGGTACGCTCACCAATGGCCAAGAATGAGGCATCTTGGTGAAAGTCCGTGTGGGTGTACAGCGAAGCAACCCCATGTTCAGCAGTGATACGGCGTGGTTGTGGGGCGAGATCACGAACTGCGTCGACCACTGCTTTGAGGTGCTCAGGTGTTGTACCGCAACATCCTCCCACCAAGCTCAAACCAAACTCTTTAATGAACTGTCGATGTGCTGCCGCTAGTTCTGTGGGGTTCAACGGGTATTCGGCACCGTGCGCGCCAAGAACGGGCAATCCAGCGTTGGGCATGCAGGTGACAGGCACCGCGCAGTGCTTTGCCAGATGCCTCAAATGTTCCGACATTTCTGCTGGGCCGGTGGCACAGTTCAATCCAATGGAATCGACACCAAGCGCGGACAGTGCCGTGAGTGCTGCACCGATTTCGGACCCCATCAGCATGGTTCCTGTGGTTTCCACGGTGACTGAGACCATAATGAGGATGCGCACCCCAGTGCGGTCCATCGCCTCTTTGCAGGCATTGATTGCGGCTTTAGCTTGGAGGATGTCTTGAGCTGTTTCGATGAGGAATGCATCTGCACCCGCGTCGAGGAGCCCTAGTGCCTGCTGGGTGAAAGTGTCTTTCAGGTGGGCGTACGTGGTGTGGCCCAAACTTGGAAGTTTTGTGCCTGGCCCCATGGACCCTAGAACCCACGCATCGTGCCCACGGTGTGTCGCTGCCTTGTCCGCGCTGCGGCGCGCGATTGCTGCACCAGCGAATGCCAATTCGTAGATATGGTCGTCAATCTCGTAGTCAGAGAGGTTGGACCAGTTAGCGCCAAAGGTATTGGATTCCACGCAGTCCACACCCACGGTGAAGTAAGCATCGTGGACTCGTTCAATGACGTCGGGCACAGTAACGTTAAGGATCTCGTTACACCCCTCAAGCCCTTGAAAGTCGTCGAGCGTGAGGTTGGCTTCTTGGAGCATGGTGCCCATAGCACCATCAGCAACTACCACACGGGTAGCGAGGGCGTCACGAAGGCGGGCAGCGCGTGCAGTGAGCATGTTTGCAGTCTAGGTCACTGCCCGCCTCGTGGACTGGTTGGTTTCACCGTATGGAAAAAGTCACCCGAGGAACGTGATGGTGTGCGTTAACGGTGTTCCGGATCCGTCTCGTCGCTGATCATCCTCAGGCAACGCGCACGGCTTCCCGGAAGTATCTGCCGCTTTCACAGGAACCTGTGACACGCACGCTTGGGTGAGTGTGTCTTCGCCTTTGAGGAACCGATGAGCGCGAACGCCAGCTGTTGCTCGCCCTTTGCGCGGGTAGAGGTCAAAGGGGGAGACCTTGATACTTGCCGCTTCGGTGCCATCAAGAGCCCCAGATGAACCAGCAATGGTGACAACCCGAGCGTCGCTGTCTGCGGGGATAATGGAGAAACTCACCGCGCGTGCGCCGGCTGGCAGTTTAATACCGGCCATGCCACCTGCTGGGCGTCCTTGTGGGCGCACAGTTGACGCCTCGAACCGTAATAGTGTCGCCTGTGAGGTGACAAACACTAAGTCGCTCGAGTCGGGGGCGTGGCCCGCCCCAATGACAGTGTCCCCATCTTTCAGTGTGATGATGTCGAAAGCATCTCCCTTAGGCGCCTCACCTGGGGTAACCCGTTTGACGGTTCCTGATGCTGTGCCAAGTGTGATGGGCTCAGCGGTGGGGGATAGTGATACCAACGCGATGACCTGTTCGCCAGGTTCACAATGCACAATTTCGCCAATGTCTACACCACCAGCCAGTGACACGCCCCCTTGCGAACCGGGCAGTGAGGGTAATTCAACAACGCTGAGTTTGATGATTCGCCCCGCTGAGGTGACAACACCCACGTGCCCACGCACAGTTCCAGGGACAATGGAGCGCACAATGTCGTGGGCGCTCCGCTCGTCACCGCGCACAGGCTCTTGATCATCAGTTGTGCGCGCGACACGCCCGCCTGCTCCAAGCATCACCCAGCAAGGGGTATCAGCGATTTCCAGTGAAACGCCCAAACCTGCACTGCCGCGTTTGGCTGCGACGGTACCTACTGCTGATTGGGATTCTGAGCCGTCAGAGTCAAGCAACACAGTTCGCCGCGGGGTGCCATAAGTTTTTGACACCGCTGTCATTTCTTGAGCAACAACTTTGTGGAGTTGCTTCACATCGCCCAGAATCGCCTCTAGTTCAGCGATTTGCGCGGTGAGCTCCTCATTTTCTTTCTCTAATTCCAGGCGAGAGAACTTCGTGAGCCTGCGCAAACGCAGTTCGAGAATGTACTCAGCTTGAACGTGTGTCAGGTCAAACACAGACATTAACCGAGTGCGCGCGGTTTCAGAATCATCCGACGAACGAATCACGTCGATGACTTCATCAATGTCCACAATCGCGCGCAAAAGCCCAAGGACTAGATGCTGTCGTTCACGCCGCTTAGCGAGGCGGTGTTCACTACGACGCTTAATGACAGTGACACGGTGGTCAACCCAGACCTGCAGCATCTCTTTGAGGCCAAGAGTGCGTGGTTGCCCATCAACGAGGGCAACGTTATTGATCCCAAAAGACTCTTCAAGGGGGGTGTAACGGTACAGCGCTTCAAGGACAGCCTCTGGGTTGAAACCGGTCTTGATCTCGATAACAAGTTTCAACCCATGTGCACGGTCCGTGAGGTCTGTGACAGTGGCAATGCCAGAGAGCTTCTTCGCAGTGACACCCTCTTTAATCTTCTCGATGACCTTCTCAGGGCCGACCAAATACGGTAACTCAGTCACCACAATGCCCTTACGTCGGGCTGTGACGTTCTCAACGGTGGCGGTCGCGCGAGTACGGAAACTACCCCTGCCTGTGCGGTAAGCGTCACGCACACCATCAAGCCCGACAACACGCCCACCAGAGGGGAGGTCAGGTCCAGGCACAAACCGCATGAGTTCTTCGAGAGTGGCATCAGGGTGCGCAAGAAGGTGGCGTGCCGCTGACACTACTTCAACAAGGTTATGCGGCGCCAAGTTCGTTGCCATACCCACAGCAATTCCCGATGCCCCATTCACTAAAAGGTTAGGAATCGCAGCAGGCAGAACCTCAGGTTGGGTCAACTTGTTGTCATAGTTGGGGATGAAATCCACAACGTTCTCCGACAAGTCAGCTGTCATCGCCAAAGCAGACGACGCAAGGCGAGCTTCGGTGTACCGAGAAGCTGCTGGCCCATCATCCAACGAACCAAAGTTCCCGTGCCCGTCAACGAGTGGCAAACGCAACGAAAACGGTTGAGCCAACCTCACCAGTGCATCGTAAATTGCACTATCACCATGCGGGTGGAGCTTACCCATCACCTCGCCAACAACACGCGAACACTTCACATGCCCCCGATCAGGGCGCAATCCCATATCAGCCATCTGAAAAAGGATGCGCCGTTGCACAGGTTTCAAACCATCGCGCGCATCGGGTAAGGCTCGGGCATAAATCACCGAGTAGGCATACTCCAGAAAGGATGTCTCCATCTCTTGGGCGACATCAACATCAATGATGCGCTCCGCGATTGGCTCGGCAGAAGAGACAGCTGACCTACGCGCCATGAGGGCATGCGCTCCTAACAACTTAACTGGGTAAAGGCAGACAACGTCACCTAGCATACGGCCACCACCAGACACGCCAGCGCAAACGGGGGACAATACCCCTCAAGGACACGCACTACACGCCGTAGTCTTAAGGTGTGAGCAGCAGTGAAGATACCTTCCACCAGGCCTACCCGCAGCACTGGGAAGCAGATGTTGTCCTACGCGACGGGACAACCGCGCACCTTCGCCCCATCATCCCCACAGACCGCGAAGCACTCCAGCAGTTCCACACTGCCCAGTCACAACAGTCGACCTACATGAGGTTCTTTGCCTACCTCGAACGACTCTCCGACCGCGACCTGACACTCTTCACCGAAGTTGACTACACCGACCGAGTAGCCATCATCGCCACCATCACAGACTCCACCGCACCCACCACTGAACGCATCATCGGCGTCGCACGGTTTGACCGCATCGAAGCCGACGAAGCCGAAGTCGCCTTCAACATCTCAGACCAACTCCAAGGCAAAGGCCTGGGTTCAGTCCTCCTCGAACACATCGCAGACGCAGCCCGAGAAGTAGGAATACGGCGCTTCACCGCTGAAGTGCTCCCACAAAACAGCAAAATGCTCTCCGTCTTCACCGAAGCTGGGTACCAATCCAACCACTACGTCGACGACGGAATCGTCACCGTCTCCGTCAACCTCGACCCCACAGCGCGTTCCCTCCAAGTCATGGCAGAACGCGAATACCGTGCCGAAGCGCGATCCATGGCGCGCCTCTACGCCCCCCAACGCATCGTTCTCGTTGCCTCACTAACAGATGAAGCAACCCCCGAAGAGACACGCCTAGCCACAGCCGCCATCAGATCCCAGTGCGGCGTCACCGGCCAACAACTCCACATCGTCGGCCTTACCCCCGTCACCATCCGTGACGCACAACAACGCCACGGCCTCGGTGACAACTTCGTCCACCACCACAACCTCGACGCGTTCCGCCGCGACACCACAACCTTCGACCTGGCCATGATCGCCGTCGCCGACCACGCCACCACACCGCTGCTTGGTGTGCTCGCCGCCAAAGGCATCCACACAGCGGTCCTCCTCAGCTCCGGGTTCGCTGAAGGTGGGGAACACGGGCTCACACTGCAACGCGAAATGCTCCGTACCGCGCACGCCACCGGCATACGCATTGTCGGGCCAGCAAGCTACGGACTGTTCTCCCACACCGCCACACCACCATTCAACGCCTCTCTGGCACCAACCCTGCCACGCCCCGGAAGCATCGGACTGTTCTGCCAATCAGGAGCCATGGCAGTGACACTACTGACCACCATCACCCGGCGAGACCTCGGGATCTCCACGTTCCTGTCCGCAGGAAACCGCGCAGACATCTCCGGCAACGACCTCATGCAGTACTGGCACGACGACACCACATCGACAGCCGTAGGAATGTACCTCGAATCAATCGGCAACCCCAGAAAATACGCCCGTATCGCCCGCCGACTCTCCCGCAAAAAACCAGTTGTCGCCGTGATCGCCGGGCAAAGCGGCCACATCGTTCCACGCGGCCACGCAGTACGCACCACCCAAACCCCACGCAAAGCACTCGACCACATGTTCCAACAAAGCGGAGTCATCCGAACCGCCAATACCCACGAAATGGTCGACACCCTCCAATACTTCGCGACCCAACCCCTACCGGGCGGTCACAACATCGCCATCCTCGCCTCATCCGAAGCACTCGCAGCAATCACCGCCGAAGCAGCCTGGTCCGCGGGAATAACCATCACCCACACCCGCATCATCACCCACAACACACCAACCGCCGACGTACAAAACACCGTCGCCGCTATCTACGCAGCACCAGACGTCGACATCGTCGTTTTCGCACACGTCCCCACCACAGCGGACCTCTCACACACCACCCTCGCCGCCATAGCCGCCGCAGCAGCCAGCTCCCACAAACCAACAGTTGCCTCCGTGTTTGGGCTCCACGGCCTCACCTCAGCCCTCACCAGCGCCGAGCACACCATCCCGGCATACTCCACCCCCGAAGACGCCATCAAAGTACTGCGAAACGTCCTGGATTACGCCACCTGGGTCACAGAAGACCACGGAACCCACGTCGACTTCGACGGCATCGACCGCCACCGAGCCGCACACCTCATCGCCGGGGCACCACACGGCCCAGCCACCCCAGAACTCACCCGAGACATCCTCGCCGCATACGGCATCGACCTATGGGACTCCATCACCGTCCACGACGCCGAATCCGCCATTGCCGCAGCCCACACCCTCGGCTGGCCCGTCGCCCTCAAAAGCACCGTCGAAGCACTACGCCACCGCGCCGACCTCGGGGGAGTGCGACTCAACATCTCCACCCCAGAAGAACTCGCCACCGACTTCGCCGACATGAGCATCGACCTCTCCCGCCACCTCGGAACAACCCACGAAGCCCTCACCGCAGGATTCACCGTGCAACGCATGGCACCCAGCGGAGTAGCGTGCGTCCTACGCACCAGCGAAGACGACCTCTTTGGGCCCGTGGTGTCGTTCGGCCTCTCCGGAGACGCCACCGACCTCCTCGACGACCTCAGCTACGGCATTGCCCCACTGACCACCCGCGACACCCACACCATGGTCACCTCCATCGCAGCCGCCCCACGCCTCTTCGGATACAAAGGCCTGCCCACTGCAGACACCAACGCCATCGAAGAACTCCTCGGACGCCTCTCCCTCCTCGCCGACCACCACCCCCAAATCAGCGCCCTCGAGCTCTACCCCGTCGTTGTCGCACACCACGGAGCAGCAGTACTCAGCGCACGCATCGACATCCAACCAGCCCGACGCCACGACGGCCTGCGCCGTCAACTACCACACTGAACAAGACAAACTCACACGAGGACTACACTAGATCCGTGCACCACCCCACTACTCCAGCCCACGCATCACTCAACGCCGACATCCACCGATCGGGGTACTACCCCGAACTCGTCACCTCAGTCCTGGACATCGCGCTCGCAGGTGAAGAGGTCAAAGCCCATGTTGTCCACGTCGAGACCACATTCGCCCACACTGAAATCAAACGCCACATCACCGCGCTGGTTCTCACAGAAACCCGGCTCATCCTCGCCCACGTCGATGACCACTCCGAAGAACACACTCCCGACGGGACGATGCACGCCCGCGCAGCCGCAACCACAGAATCCGTTGCGTTGGGGGCCATTACGTCAGTGGTACTCACCCATACTGTGAACGCCCCGGAACGCTACCAGCCAGGAGACGCCCCCGTGGAGTTGACTCTTGCGGTCGGCTGGGGAGCGGTGTCACGTGTGGACATGGAACCTGTGCAATGCCCAGATCCAAACTGTGAAGCAGACCATGGGTACAACGGGTCAATCACCAGCGATGACGTCATGATTCGAGTGAGCGCACACGCAGAAGGCTTGGCAGCAGTACACCAAGCAGCCCAGTTTGCCCGAGCACTGTCGATGGCCACCGCGAAAGGTAGCGTGTAGCAATCGTGTCAGACATTCTTCACCGCTTCGCAGAGCACGGTTTTGTGGCCCCAAATATGGGGCAACCGCACATTGCGCATATTGCCCCACATCTGTGGCAGAGCCTGACCGGTGGAGCATCACAGGCGCTACCTACCCCTGATGTCAGCAACCCGTGGCCGCAATCATCGCGAGTAGTGCTGATTGTGGTAGATGGTTTGGGGTGGCATAACGTCAATGATCACGCCAGTGCCGCCCCATTTCTTAGCGAGCTCATGGCAGGAAAGTCTCCAGCAACCACTGGTTTTCCTGCAACGACAGCGACATCAATGGCGACTATTGGTACCGGACGGCTCGCCGGTCAAACGGGTTTAGTCGGATATTCAGCGATGAATCCGATGACAGGGGCGGTCGGAAACTTTGTCTCCTGGCGTGACGTTGAACCGCCGTTGGAAATTCAACGAGAAACGACCCTCTTCGAACAACTCACTGCAGCCGGCGTCCCAGTGACCAGCGTATCCCTTGAGCGGTTTGCTCAGTCGGGGTTGACTCAAGCCGCATTCCGAGGTGCCCAACACGTCGCCGCAGAGTCGCTGGATGACACGGTTGATTACACGCTGCAAGCATTGCGAGAGCCCGGTCTAGTCCACATGTACTGGGGAGAAATCGACAAGGTGGGGCACGTTCATGGGCCTCACTCACCGCAGTGGATTGACGAGCTCACCAGTTTTGACCAAGCACTTCAGCGGCTCATGGCCAGCGCGCCAGCGGGAACGCTCTGTGTCATCACTGCCGACCACGGCATGGTCAATATTGCACCGCGAGACCGAATCGACATTGCTGATGACTATTCTTTGATGCGCGGGGTGCGAGCCGTTGCCGGGGAACCACGCGCACCTCAGGTGTACACCAACTCACCAGGTATGGCCGACCAAGTCGCTCAGCGATGGGCAGCGCGTCTTGGGAAACGTGCGATGGTGGTCACTCGGACACAAGCCCAAGAAGCAGGGCTCTTAGGTGATGTTTCGGATCACGTTCTGCCCTGGTGCGGAGATGTCCTCGTGTTAACAACCGGCACAACAGCCATTGTTGACTCCTCGACAATGACACCCATGGCAATCGGCCTTCGAGGAATGCATGGCTCATTGACCCCATACGAGGTCCATGTGCCACTGATTGCCGCCACCTTATAGCGGGTTAGTCTGTGCGAGTGCCAAACACAATTTCGTCCCAACTGGGCATGGGTGAGCGTTGACGGCCCCGTGACCTGCGGTGTGACCGCCGAACGGTGTGTTCACTTGCGTCGCCGCTCAGGAGTTCGAGGTCTTGTGAAGGGGCTACGACTTCCCGGTTCGTGATCCCACCTGTTGGTGGGGTGGGCGTGTCCGGCGCGGAAGCGTGAACTATTGCACCTGTGGTGGGGGAAGCATGCGTGCTTTGCGCAGACACCCGCGGGATTCTGCCTGTTGTTGGCCGGTTCACAGGGGGAACGGCTTGATGTGAGCCTGTCACAGGTGGAACCACCGTCGAGGGTTCAGACTCCACGGTACGAGGTGTTTGCGCTGATAGTTGATACACCTTTGCGTCGCTTTCCACCATGGGGGTAGGCGACGTCCGTGGCCGCTGTGGATCATCGTGGGGGGCCCCAGAGACATGCGGGGAATCATGAACAACGTCTGAAAATTGCATGCCACCAGGCGAGCGGGTGCCACGAATTCTTTCTAACTCGTCCAAGAGCGCTTCTGTAGCTTGCGGTGAAGTTGACGCCGGCATGCCGTCCATTGCTTGACCATCAAAAACACCTGACTCCACAACGGATGACAAATGCCGCCGTGTGACAGGCTCGGCTGGTGGATCAGGTATGCGCGTTTCAGATAGCCATCTAGCTTCGCTCTCTAGAGCTTGTAGAGCCTTATTTGAGGGTTTAAAAGTCCATTGGGCTTGCTTGATGTGCTCATCTAATAGGTATGTCACGCTGACAAGCCAGCCGTGGGTTTCTGAGCGGTATGCGTCCCACACGAGGTCTGTAATGTCCACACCGCGTTGTGCGAGGCGGTCGACAACGATGTCGTGCAGGTGCGGTGAATCTGGTTGGGGTGACACGGGAGCTGACCTAGCGAGCTCTGCAATGTACTGGCGCTCAGCAAGCACAGGCCCTTCATAACGCCGAATGTGCTCGATGGGCACACCGTAGGCGTCAGCAAGTTCTCCCGCCGACATTCCACTACGGATACGAGCTTGAATGTCTCGTGGCGACAGTGGGGTTTTCTCTTGTGCGCGTAGTTGTTCGATCGCGGGGCGATCTTTGCGCACAGCAGCGCGCACCATGTCGGTGATTTCCAGGTGGTATTCGCCCCCGTCAGGGGCGCCCAACACCAAGTGGTTGCCTTCAAGGCCGATGAGCCTCAATGGTGTTCCCGGTTGGTCTGTCATCCGCCCTCCCGCAGTGTCATCACTCAATTGTTGCCTGTGTTGTGCTGTGTGTGCGGTGTTTCACGCGGTGCGCCGTGGGGGAAAGATGTGAAACTCACCGCTGTGTTCATGTGCGCCTCATCTTGTTCACCTGCGCCTCATCTTCGTGATGCAGGATAGTTGTATGTCCTCATCACCAAAAACCCCGCTCCACACCGATTCTCAACCAACTGCTTTGGAACTCGCCCAGTTGTGCCGTGATCTTGCTGAACTCGCCCAACAGCATATAGCGCAGCATAGACCTCCGCGGGCTTCGGTGCTGAGTACAAAAACCACTCCGACAGACGTGGTCACGCAGATGGACCGTGATGTCGAAGCGCTCCTCCGGGACCGGTTGCGTGTTTTGCGCCCGGAAGATGGTTTCTTGGGGGAAGAGAGCGTTGACCACGCTGTCGGCGGCACGAGCGGTTTAACGTGGGTTGTTGACCCAATCGATGGAACGGTGAACTACCTTTACGGGTTGCCGTCATACTCAGTGTCGATTGCCGTGGTGGAGGGGCAACCAGATCCACAACATTGGTCTATCGTGGCCGGCGCTGTCATTCGGGTGCCTGATGCGCACCTTTGGTGGGCAGCTCGTGGTGAGGGCGCCTGGCGTGATGGTCAGCGGTTAGCTTGCAGTTCCCCTGCTTCGCTAGGGGAGTGCCTGACAGGCACAGGATTTGGGTACGACGCTACGGCTCGTTTAGCACAGGCGCAGTGGCTGCCACATGTGTTACCGAAAGTCCGTGATTTACGTCGTATTGGTTCTGCAGCTCTTGATTTGTGCGCATTGGCTGAGGGTGCACTTGATCTGTACTACGAACGTGGCTTGAGTCCTTGGGACGTTGCCGCAGGTCAATTGATCGCTGAAGAGGCCGGTGCGGTCTCACGGGGGTTGCATACGGAGTACCCCACATCACGGATGACTATCGTTGGCTCGCAAGCCAGGGTGGATGACTTACAAGACATTTTGCGTCGTGTTGTTGTCGATGATCTCCCCATGCCCTAGGTCTATCTCCCACCGGGTGATTTGTGTCATAATAGCGCGCTTACACGTGCCCTACTTGCCCTTTCGGTGATCCACCCTGCATAATTGCGCGGAGTAATTGATCTGACGCAGGTGCCACATCGATGAACGGTCCGCATGTCTGCGGGAATAATTCGACCCGGTTCTGTGTAATATCTCGGCAATCAGTTCCTCTTTATTCAGGAACATGTCAACCACGTGCAACGGAGTGTGACCATACCGATGGCAACCGATTATGATGCCCCCCGGAAGACCGAAGAAGACATCAGCGAGGACTCACTCGAAGAGCTGAAAGCACGCCGGTCAGACAAGAGTTCAGGGGTTGTCGACGAAGACGAGATTGAAGCTGCGGAAGGGTTCGAACTTCCCGGGGCCGACTTGTCTGGTGAAGAACTCGCGGTGCGGGTTATTCCTCGTCAAGCTGATGAGTTCACCTGCACGTCATGCTTCCTCGTGCACCACCGCAGCCAACTCGTGACTCAGAAGAACGGTCAGCAGATTTGTTCTGAGTGCGCATAGCACTGAACTGGCGGTGATCTCATGGATCACCGGCCTGCTATTGGTGTACGACCATACTGGCGCAGTTGCGCCTGCCCGTGAATGGAAGTTATGTCAGCCGATTCTCCTGAAGTTCTCATCACCCGTGTTGATGTCGACCTGCCGCTGCCGCACTATGCGCATCCTGGCGATGCAGGAGCGGACCTTGTGACACGTATTGATTTTTCGCTTGCTCCTTTTGAGCGGCGGCGTGTTCCTACGGGGATTGCTCTTGCATTGCCTGATGGGTATGCAGCATTTGTCCACCCGCGCTCCGGGTTGGCAGCAAAGCACGGCATCACCATCGTTAATGCGCCCGGCACAGTGGATGCTGGTTACCGCGGTGAAATTGAGGTGACGCTGTATAACAGTGACCCAGAACATTCAGTTTCTTTCCACCGCGGGGACCGTATTGCCCAACTTGTCATTCAGCAGGTGGCGCGGGCGCGTTTCGTGGAAGCGGAAGTATTGCCAGGGTCAGTACGTGGTGAGGCAGGTTTTGGCTCATCAGGGGGATGGGCAGCCGCCCACGGGTGATACCCCCCATGGGAACTGGCGTGGACTATTACGAATTGGTCACGAAACGCGCTATGGTTGTCTCTGACTGTGTGAGGACCACAAAGACGTTCCCAAGTTGTGAAGGAGAACCCCGTGGCGTTGTTTCGGCGCAAGCAAGAGGTCGACGAGCTCGGCGAGTCACTGACGAGCCCAGCTGGCGACATCGAGCAGGAGACGCAGCTTGCACCGCGCGGCCCCTACGATGCCGACATGCTCGGTGAGCGTGGAAGTCGTCTCGACCTTGGTGCCATCTGGCTTCCGGGGCGTGAGGGACTTGAGGTCCGCATGGAAGTGGACAAAAAATCTGAACGGGTTACTGGTGTTGCCGTGAAGTTCGAGGAGTCAATCCTTCAGCTACAGGCTTTCGCTGCCCCTAAACGTTCAGGTATTTGGGATGAAATTCGTGCAGAAATTGCCGAATCCATCACGGGTCAAGGCGGCACTGTGGATGATGTGCCCGGTGCATTTGGCCGGGAACTGCTCGTGAAGTTACCAGTAAAACTCAAAGACGGTCAGCAAGGGATCCAACCCGCCCGCTTTGTTGGTTTTGACGGACCGCGCTGGTTCCTTCGGGGTGTCTTTTCAGGTCGAGCAGCGTTCGATCAGCAGGCAGCAGCTCCGCTAGAGGAAATTTTCTCGCAAGCAGCTGTTGTCCGTGGGACAGAACCACGACCACCACGAGACCTTCTTGAGTTGAAACTCCCTGGGCGCCCTGCTCAGCGGGCAGCCGCTGGTGCGTCACGCGGCGCACTTCCCGCTAACCCTTTGCAACGCGGACCTGAGATCACCGAGGTCCGATAGGTGGCTCCACGGCGTCTCCAGGACATGGTTCACCGTGTCTTTGCGTCAGCAGAGCAGGTCGCGGCAGACGAAGAACGGCTCGAAACTTCTCGTGACTCCCAAGTCACGCCAATTTCTCAAGCACGATCACGCCAGCGTGGAACGTTCACTGGTGTTATTCGCTCTGTAGTGCTGCGTCCTCATGGAGGGACCGCCGCACTGGAAGTTGAACTTTATGATGGCACCGGTGCGCTTGACCTTATGTGGTTAGGACGCCGAAAAATCGCTGGCATACAACCGGGTGCGCGCTTGCGTGTTCACGGGCTGGTTGTGACATCCCAAGGGCGCTACGTCCTGTTTAACCCCCGCTACGAACTAAAAGCGCGACACGGAGAGTCATTGTGACCCAAGATCACGGCACGACGCCACCAGCACGGGGGCTACGCTCTGTCACATCGGATGAGTTTGATGCTCTTGACGCGGTGGGAGGAGTTCGTGGCCTGGTCGAGGCGACGGCGCCAGGCATCGTCTACCTTGTGTTGTATGTGGTCACACAGGATTTGAATATCGCTCTGATCGCTTCTCTTGGCCTCGCTGGCCTTTTTGTTGTTGCGCGCCTTATCCAGCGCACCCCGGTGACCTTAGCTTTTTCGGGTATTTTTGGGGTTGCCATCGGTGTTTTCGCCGCGTGGCGTTCAGGGAATGCTGGAGATTTCTATGTGTGGGGACTTCTTGTCAATGTCTCCTATATGGCCGCTTTGCTCGTCTCAGTGCTAGTTCGCTGGCCAGGGGTAGGCATTCTCATTGAAATGTTTAAGTCTGGTGTAGGTGACTCTGCGCAGCGTGCGAAAAAGGGAGAAGACGTTCCACTCTCGGAACTTTTCGACTTCTCATGGCGCAAAGATCCACTGTTATTACGCAAATACACTCACGTAACGTGGCTGTGGGTTGCTATGTTCGCTGCTCGTCTGAGCGTGCAGGGTCCGCTCTACTTCATGGGAGAGGACGCTGTTGGTGCGTTAGGCACGGCTCGTCTGGTCATGGGTGTCCCACTCTTCGCACTCGTCTTGTGGTTGACCTGGCGAATTATTCGCCGACCAGCAACGCCTGCAGGTCTTCCAGAGCAACCGCAGCACCCGTAACAAAGAGTAGTTCGTCGCCTGCTTCGAGTGTGTCGTCCCCGCTGGGAGCAATAGGCAAGTCTCCGCGGACTATGGCTGCGAGCACTGTGTCCTGTGGCCATTCCACGGTCGACACAGTTTTTCCCACCAAAGGCGAGCGTTCAGGTACCGTGAATTCGAGGATGTCAGCGCCTGACTGGTGGAATGTGAAGATCTTCACCAGGTCGCCCACAGCAACGGCTTCTTCAACCATTGCGGTCATGATGCGTGGTGTGGATACGGCGACGTCAACGCCCCAGGAGTCGTCATACATCCACTCATTGCGTGGATTGTTCACGCGGGCAACGGTACGGGGAACCCCAAACTCTGTTTTCGCAAGCAACGAGATCACAAGGTTCGCTTTGTCGTCTCCTGTCGCAGCGACGACAACATCGCATTCTCCGACGTTTGCTTCGTCGAGAGTTTTTAGTTCGCAGGCGTCCGCAAGGAGCCATTCAGCTTCAGGAACTTGTGCAACACGCATCGCAGAGGGCTGACGGTCAACGATTGTGACATCGTGATCATTCGCAAGGAGTTCGAGCGCGATGGACCGTCCCACGGAGCCTGCACCAGCAATAACTACTTTCATGCGTCCTTCTCCTGTGCAGGTGCGTGTGTCAGGATGCGTTCAACCTTGGACACGTCTGAGGCGTGAATAAGCATGTGTAAGACATCGCCTTCTTGAAGGACTGTTGTTGCATTGGCTAGTTGACCTGTGCCGTAGCGTGCGATGAAGGCGGTCCGTGCGCCTGTTACTGCATCGATGTGTGTGACTGTTCGTCCATACCATTGGGGGTGAACATCGATTTGGCATAGCCTCACGTTCCCCGAGGGGTCACGGTATTCGTCTGTTGCACCCAGGGGGAGCATGCGCCGTAGAACTTGATCTGCTGTCCACCGCACTGTTGCCACTGTTGAGATGCCGAGTCGTTGGTATATTTCGGCTCGTTGCGTGTCATAAATACGGGCAACAACATGTTCTACGCCAAACTTTTCCCGCGCCACGCGGGCTGTCAGGATATTGGAGTTGTCGCCATCTGACACTGCTGCTAACGCGTAGCATTCGTCGACCCCTGCTTGATTGAGGGTGTCACGGTCAAACCCGATGCCGGTGACTTTTTTCCCGCCGAAGTCGGGGGAGAGGCGCCTGAACGAATCCGGGTTTTGGTCTACCACGGCCACTGAGTGTCCGTGGTTTTCGAGGGACTGAGCCAGTGTGGCACCGACACGTCCGCAACCCATAATGATGAAGTGCACAACTAAGGAAACTACACCATGTCGCGGTGTAGGGGTAACACGAAGCGTCGAATGGGCATAGCATTACTCAACGTGTCGGACATTATTAACGTCGCCAAGAGGTTGCTCCTTGGGCGACCAATGAACTCTGACCGCTTAGGGCACACCTTGCTCCCCAAGCGGCTCGCCCTGCCGGTGTTTGCTTCAGATGCGCTGTCATCAGTGGCTTATGCACCGGATGAAATTTTGTTGACCTTGGCGTTGGCGGGGGTTACGGCGATCACGATTTCGCCATGGGTGGGGTTGGCAGTCATTGTTGTGCTGCTTGTTGTGGTGGCCTCCTACCGGCAGAATGTGCGTGCTTATCCGTCAGGTGGCGGGGACTACGAGGTTGTGAGTGAGAACCTTGGCGGTCGTGCTGGAGTGTCTGTGGCGAGTGCCTTGCTTGTTGACTATGTACTGACTGTTGCGGTCTCTATTTCCTCAGGTGCACAGTATGCGTCGTCAGCGATTCCGGCGTTGCGGGGGCACGAAACTCTTCTTGCTGTTGTGCTGGTGGGTTTCTTGACGGTCATGAACCTTCGTGGGGTTAAGGAGTCTGGGCGGGCTTTCGCGCTGCCTGTGTATCTCTTTATGGCTGCTATCGGGTTGATGGCTGTTTTGGGGTTTGTGCAAACCATCACTGGGTCGTTGATGGAGGCGCCAAGCGCTGGATTTAGTGTGACCACTGAAGCTGCATTTGACCAAGGTCTGGTGGGGTTGGGCGGTGCGATTCTCATTGCTCGCGCCTTCGCATCGGGGTGTGCGGCTTTGACGGGGGTTGAGGCAATTTCAAATGGTGTTCCAGCGTTCCAAAAACCAAAGTCGAAAAATGCGGCCACAACGCTGTTGTTGTTGGGATCAATCTCGGCATTGATGCTGGGGTCAATCCTTACGTTGGCTGTTGCAAGTGGTGTGAAGTATGTCGAGAACCCTGCGGAGCAGTTAAGCCTCAATGGTGGTCCAGTACCTGAGGATTACGTCCAGCACCCTGTTATTTCGCAGTTGGCTGAGGTGGTCTTTGCTTCGACGCCGTGGTTGTTCTATGTGGTGTCTGCGATTACCGGAGTCATTTTGATTCTTGCTGCGAACACTGCATTTAATGGTTTCCCTGTGTTGGGTTCAATCTTGGCGCGCGACGGTTACCTACCTCGTCAAATGCACACCAGAGGAGACCGTCTAGCGTTCTCGAACGGCATTTTGACGCTCGCGGCCGGTGCGATCGTGTTGATTTGGATTTTTGATGCGCAGGTTACGCGCCTGATCCAGTTGTATATTGTTGGTGTTTTTATTTCTTTCACCCTGAGTCAACTAGGAATGGTGAAACACTGGACAGCGCGGTTGCGTAAAGCTGCTGATCCTACTGAACGCCGATCGATGCGCAGATCCCGTGTGATCAATGTTGTCGGTTTCATCATGACCGGCACAGTGCTCATCGTCGTGTTTATCACCAAATTCCTTCACGGCGCGTGGATAACGATCCTCATCATGGCTGTGTTGTTCCTGATTATGCAGGCGATTCGCCGCCACTATGATGCTGTGTCACGGGAGTTGGCGTTGGACGAAGATATCCGTACGGCACGGGCGTTACCGTCACGGGTCCACGCCATTGTGCTGGTATCCAAGATCCACAAACCAACGATGCGCGCTATTTCTTACGCGCGAGCAACACGTCCCAATACCCTTGAAGCGGTGACGGTTGGTGTGGATGGGGCTGAAGCTGAAGACCTCACTAAACAGTGGGAGGCTTTAGACCTCCCCGTTCCCCTTCGCGTCCTGACCTCTCCGTACCGAGAAATCACGCGCCCAGTGCTGTCTTATGTGCGTTCTATTCGCCGTGAGTCGCCGCGGGATCTGGTGGTTGTCTATGTTCCTGAGTATGTTGTGGGGCACTGGTGGGAGCAGTTTTTGCACAATCAAAGTGCGATGAGGTTGAAGTCACGGCTGCTGTTCACCCCCGGCGTTGTCATCTCTGCGGTACCGTGGCAGCTGGCGTCCTCGCGCACAGTGGGGATTGAGCACACGCACTTCACCCAGTCGGGTCAACCGCGGGCACTAGATGAATGAGGTTTTCATGTCACAAAACGCATCAGTTGTTGGTCAAACAATTGAGGTGACGGTGGACCGCGCCGCCCATGGTGGTGAGTGTGTTGGTCGTAGTGATGGCCGAGTGGTCTTTGTTCGCGATGTTATCCCTGGTGAGCGGGTGCTGGTGCGGTTGACAGAGGGGGATCAAGAGTCTCGTTTCTGGCGTGGTGAACTGGTGGAAGTCCTTGATGCTAGTGAGCATCGTGTTGTGAACTCGTGGGCTCAGGCGCGCCGTCACCATGTTGGTGGTGCTGATCTTGCACACGTGTCCTTGACGTACCAGCGTGAATGGAAACGTCAGGTTGTCGCAGATCAACTGCAGCGTTTAGGTGGCTACACCTGGGATGGCATCGTTGAGGCTGCACCGCGTGAGCAGCAAGCCCAAGAAAACGAATCACCGCAGGCCGGGTGGGGGTGGCGTACTCGGTTTGAGGTCGTTGCCGATGCTCGAGGCCGGGCCGGCATGTACCGTCACCGTTCCCATGATCTTGTCCCATTGAATGACATGCCACTGGCAACTGATGAAGCCCGCGAACTTGCCCGCGAACAAGGTATCTTTACCCGGACCTGGCCCACTGATATGCGACTGGAAGTTGTTGCGCCCTCTGCTGGGGCTGGTGTGGTCACAGGTGATGGGGAGCCGCTGCGTAAAGGACACATTGATGTTCGCCCCAACGCGCGCCGCAACGTCACCGAACAGGTGAGTGTTGGGGAGACCACATACCGCTACCGGGTTGCTGCTAACGGGTTTTGGCAAGTTCACGTTGATGCCCCCTCAGTGCTGGTAAACGCTGTGCTTGACGCGTTGGGCGACGTAACCGGTCGCAGCATTCTTGATGCTTACTGCGGCTCAGGGCTCTTTACGGTGCCGTTGGCGGACCGCGTAGGGGCATCGGGCTCGGTAGTTGGTATTGAGGGCAACACTCACGCTTTGCGTGATGCCCGCAGAAACGTCCTTGGGGCATCGCAGGACGATGCAGGGGAGCACGTGCGTCTGATCGAAGGGGATGTAGCGTCCGTGCTTCGCCAAGGCATTGGTGGCAGCGTCGACGTGGTTGTTCTTGACCCACCGCGAGTGGGTGCTGGCAAAAAGGTTGTTGATGCCCTTGCTGCCCTTGAGCCAGCCACCATTGTGTATGTTGCCTGCGACCCTGCTGCACTGGGCCGGGACATCGCTTTCTTCGCAGAAGCCGGGTACACCGTGAGTTCTGTGCGGGCCTTTGATCTGTTCCCGATGACCCACCACGTGGAGTGTTTGGCAGTATTGACCCGCGGGTAATTTTCGCTGAGTCCACGGAAAATCTGTGGCTTGGTGTGGTGCCATGTCGGTATGGTCATCACGGTCCGGACCGACCATGCCTTTCAGGCAAGGAACGCACCGTGATGACCAAAGAGCAAGAAACTCCTGTAGTTCGTGAAGAGCCCGCCGTTCGTGGCGCGCTCTGTGATGCCTCCTATGGGGCTGACTGGGTGTTACTCCCAGCGATGCGAACTAGGGCGTGGGGCTACGCAGATCTGGTGAATGAGCGCGCCAACACTGCTGAGACAAGATTCGCGACTGCGTCCGCGGGGAAAGCGTTCATTGCCGCCTCAATAATGCACCTTATTGAGGCGGGCAAACTAGACCTGTACCCGCTCTTCGCTGACCGTCCCGCAGTCCCCGACACTGAGGGGACCTTTCGGTACAACAACAGTGGCTATGTGCTGCTGGGTCGAATCCTCGAATCTGTCACCGGCGAGGTGTTTGATCAGTGGTTGGGGCGTAACCTCTTTCTCCCAGCAGGGATGACACGAACCGGCTACTACGAACTTGACCGGCTGCCGCAGGGGTGCGCGTACTCCTACATCGAAGACGGTGAGGGCGGGTGGTACACAAATATTTACTCCGTTGATGTGAAAGACACAGGGGCAGGCGGCGCTTTCACAACTGTCACTGATATTGCGCGTTTTTGGGAGTTCCTGCTGCGTGGCACGTTTCTTTCTGCAGCCACGGTCTCTCAGATGTGAAGCCCGCACGCGCAAAGCGATGAGGGTGTTTATGGCTACGGGTTTTGGTTGTTCAAAGACGGTGACTCCCTGACTCCTTACATCGAAGGATGCGACCCCGGGGTGGCGTTCATGTCGCGCCTGGATAACCGGACTCGTCGTGTTGCTCGCTCGGTCACGGTAGTGAGTAACTTCGGCGACGATGTGTGGGCTGCGTGCGATGCTGCACTAGCAGTGGGGGAGTAGCGTGGAAAGAAGCCGCGATTTACGCAACACACAAGTGATTTATCTTGACGTCAAGATACATCGTGTATGATGGCGGTGAAACACAGCACTAGTCACGGCGCGTGTGCGCGCCACAGCAAACCACACGTGGTTTCGCTCCCCCATGGTTGCCCCACAGTGCGGCGTGTGCCGCCAAAGATGGTGGCCGGAACTCGCCAATGATGAAGGAGTGTCCGTGAGTAACGTCGACACATTCAGGTCCAAGGGCTCCCTCGAGGTCAACGGGGCCTCATACGAGATTTTCCGCCTATCAGCGGTCCCTGGTCTTGAAAAGCTGCCCTACAGTCTCAAAATCCTCGCCGAAAACCTGCTGCGCACAGAGGACGGCGCAAACATCACCGCTGAGCACATCCAAGCGCTCGCGCACTGGGACCCAACAACCCAGCCCAACACCGAAATCCAATTCACCCCAGCCCGCGTCATCATGCAGGACTTCACAGGAGTGCCCTGCGTCGTTGACCTCGCCACCATGCGCGAAGCAGTGGTAGAACTCGGCGGCGACCCAGAACGCATCAACCCCCTCGCACCCGCAGAGCTCGTGATCGACCACTCCGTGCAAATCGACGTTGCCGGGCGCCGCGACGCTTTCGAACGCAACGTTGAACTCGAATACGAGCGCAACCGCGAGCGCTACCAGTTCCTACGCTGGGGCCAAACCGCATTCGAAGAATTCAAAGTTGTCCCACCAGGCACCGGAATCGTCCACCAAGTCAACATTGAATACCTCGCCCGCACGGTCATGACCCGTGAGGTCGGCGGAGTGCTCCGCGCCTACCCAGACACCTGCGTCGGTACTGACTCACACACCACCATGGTCAACGGACTCGGTGTCCTCGGATGGGGTGTAGGTGGCATCGAAGCCGAAGCAGCGATGCTCGGCCAACCAGTCTCCATGCTCATCCCACGCGTCGTTGGATTCAAACTCACCGGATCCATCCCCGCAGGGGTCACCGCAACTGACGTCGTCCTCACCATCACCCAAATGCTGCGCCACCACGGGGTAGTGGGCAAGTTCGTTGAGTTCTACGGTGCAGGTGTTGCCCAGGTTCCTCTCGCTAACCGCGCAACCATCGGAAACATGAGCCCAGAGTTTGGCTCCACCGCAGCGATCTTCCCCATCGATAGTGTCACCCTGGACTACCTACGCCTCACCGGGCGCTCACCAGAATCACTCGCATTGGTTGAGGCATACGCTAAGGAACAAGGTCTGTGGTTGGACCCAACAGACCCCAACTACCACGAGCCACAGTTCTCCGAATACCTTGAACTCGACCTCTCCACCGTGGTGCCCTCCATCGCCGGACCAAAGCGACCACAAGACCGCATCGAACTGACCCGCGCAAAAGAACAGTTCGACCGCGACCTACCAAACTATGTGTCCACCACAGCCAACCTCATCGACGAAGCTGAAAAAGAGTCATTCCCAGCATCAGACTCCCCAGCTATCTCCGAACACGGACAAGACGTCGTCGAGGTCACAGACACCCAAGGGCGCACCTTCGGGCTCTTCAACGGTGCAGTTGCCATCGCATCCATCACCTCATGCACCAACACCTCAAACCCCTCGGTGATGCTGGCAGCAGCGATCCTCGCCAAAAAAGCAGTAGAACGTGGACTCGACGCCAAACCATGGGTCAAAACCTCCATGGCACCAGGCTCACAAGTAGTCACCAACTACTACGAAAAAGCCGGCCTATGGCCCTACCTCGAGAAGCTCGGCTTCCACCTGGTAGGTTACGGCTGCGCAACATGCATCGGTAACTCCGGTCCACTCGACGAAAACGTCTCCACCGCAGTGAACGAACACGACCTCGCAATCGTGTCAGTACTCTCCGGAAACCGGAACTTCGAAGGCCGCATCAACCCAGACGTCAAGATGAACTACTTGGCATCACCACCTCTTGTCGTCGCGTATGCGCTCGCAGGCACCATGTCCTTTGACTTCGACACGGAACCGCTTGGCTTTGACCAGCAGGGCGCACCAGTCTTCCTCAAGGACATTTGGCCCACACCTGAAGAGGTTCAGGCCACCATCGATGCAACGATTGACCGCGAGATGTTCGTCAAGGACTACGCGGATGTCTTTGCGGGGGATGACCGTTGGCGTTCACTACCAACCCCGGTTGGTAACACCTTTGAGTGGGATGCTGAGTCCACCTATGTGCGCAAGCCCCCATACTTTGAGGGTATGGACCGCGAACCTCAGCCGGTGACCGACATTGCGGCAGCGCGTGTGCTCGCCAAACTTGGTGACTCGGTCACTACTGACCACATCAGCCCAGCTGGTGCCATTAAGCCTGGTACCCCTGCTGCGCAGTACCTTGAAGCGAACGGGGTGGAGCGTCGTAACTTCAACTCCTACGGTTCACGTCGAGGCAACCACGAAGTGATGATTCGTGGCACATTCGCAAACATCCGGTTGCGCAACCAACTGCTCACCGACGTTGAAGGTGGCTACACGTTCAACTTCCTCACCGGTGAACAGTCCTTCATTTACGATGCGTCACAGGATTACCAGCGCGCC
The DNA here is from genome assembly GCF_000423205.1 of Jonesia quinghaiensis DSM 15701. Taxonomy (GTDB): domain Bacteria; phylum Actinomycetota; class Actinomycetes; order Actinomycetales; family Cellulomonadaceae; genus Jonesia; species Jonesia quinghaiensis. Next base: position 313,989 of record NZ_KE383990.1, on the reverse strand, counting down.
GAGATCCCTCTTGTTGTGTTGGGTGGAAAAGAATACGGTTCTGGTTCTTCCCGTGACTGGGCTGCTAAGGGCACCGCACTGCTTGGGGTCAAGGCTGTGATCGCTGAAAGCTTTGAGCGTATTCACCGTTCGAACCTCATCGGTATGGGTGTTCTTCCGCTGCAATTCCCAGCAGGAGAGACCGCAGACTCGTTGGGCATCGATGGAACTGAGGTGTTCGACATCTCAGGCATCACCGCACTCAATGACGGGGCAACCCCGTCGGCCGTGCAGGTGACAGCAACCAAACCAGACGGAACCTCTGTTGCATTCGACGCTGTGGTGCGCATCGACACACCAGGTGAAGCGGACTACTACCGCAACGGCGGAATCTTGCAATACGTGCTGCGTTCACTCGTGACCGCGTAACACGAAAGATTATGACTGTGGGGCCGTCCAGATTACTGGGCGGCCCCACAGTCGTATGAGTAGCGCCGTGGACTCCTGATCGCCCTGGTGCTGCCCACCGATACGATCACCACTATGCGGTTCCTTCCCACGTTCTCTCCAGCGGTTGTGATGGGGATATCCATTTCCATAGCTACCGGGTTGTATGGCATTTCCTTTGGTGCGTTGTCCGTAGCGGCTGGTCTCACCGTTGGACAAACAGCTGCGCTGAGCCTGCTGATGTTTACCGGCGGCTCGCAGTTCGCCTTCATTGGAGTGATCTCCACCGGTGGCAGCCCAGCCGCAGCGTGTGGGGCAGCAACGCTGTTGTACCTGCGCAACGCTATTTACGGTGCTCAGATGAAGGCCCTTATTGCCCCGAAGGGCATCATGAAGTTCATTGCAGCACATGTCACTATTGATGAATCTGCCGGGACGGCAAGTGTGCAAGACACCGCAGAAGAACGTAACCGCGGTTTCTGGACGGCAGGTGTCGGTGTTTTTGTTCTGTGGAATGTGTTCACCCTTGTGGGAGCCTTAGGCGGGCAACACATCGGTGACCCTGCACAATGGGGTCTCGATGGTGCTGCGGTGGCAGCGTTCCTCGGGTTGCTATGGCCGCGGCTCACACAACGGTCAATGCGCTCCGTGGCTTTGGTGGCAGCGCTCATCACTGTCCTTGTGCTCCCGGTGACACCAACTGGTGTGCCAATCGTTCTAGCAGCCTTGGTCGCTGGACTGTGGGGGTGGGTGGTTGCCGTCAAAGCCCACAGCAACAACTCACTGACCAGAGGGGAAACTACGCCATGACGATGTGGGTGTGGATTGTGTGCGCCGCGGCGTTGTCCTACGCGGTCAAACTGGCAGGTTACCTGCTGCCGGATTCTTGGTTTGATGACCCTCGGGTCATCACCATTGCCAACCACGTCACAGTCGGTTTGCTCGCTGGGTTAGTGATCACCAACGCATTGTCATCAGGAGAGGGAATACACGCTGATGCTCGCCTTGGTGCATTGGTTGTCGCTTTCATTGCGTTGCTTCTGCGGGCACCATTTCTGGTTGTGGTCATTGCTGGCACCCTCGCGGCTGCGCTGCTGCGAGCCATCGGCTTTCCCTAACGGCGTTGTCCACGTGCCGCACAACAGTCCACCGTCCTGTCAGTGTGTTTGTGCTCAGGTCAGTGAGTCATCAAGGAGAACCTGGGACAAGCCGTAACGACCAAGTGCACGGTAACGCTCAGAGGCCAACGGGGAAGTGAGCAGAGGCGCAATAAAAGCTGCTACCGCCCACCCACGTGACCGAGAGATCAACGAAACACGGGCATCGTTATCTAACCCACGTGCCTGACAATACGTTTCAAAGTAGGTGGCACGCCCAGCCGATGTGAAACTCAGCCACGCGGTTGCACAATCCACTGCAGGGTCACCGCGTGTCAGATCCCCAAAGTCGATCACACCAGCCAGATCACCCTGCTCATCAAGAAGAAAATTCCCCGGGTGCAAGTCGCCATGACACCACACCAACGCGCCGTCATAGGTTGGCGCGTCAGCAACAGCGTGCAGCAACCTTTCTGAGTAGGGAAGCATCTCTGGGCAATTCACGTCATCGCTCAGGCGCTCTAACCGCACACCAAGCGCCACACCGCGAAAAGGGTTCGTTGGTGCATCGCGCGGTGCCTCACGATGCAAAGACGCCACAGCAAGAGCCAGAGAGCGCGCAGCACGGTCCCGGAGATCCGGGGAACAGCCGAGGGCAAGGTCCCCGTCAACCCAACGCGTCACGAGCCAGGGGTAGGGGAAAGTGTCGTCTGGGGGACAGGTGTGAACCACTTGCGGGGTGTTTGTAGCGATCACGGAAGCGATGTATCCAAGCCACTGTTGCTCACGCATGATGGTGTCAACGGATTGTGCTCGCACCGGAAAACGAGCAACAAGACCGTCACCAACATCAAAAATGATCGTGTCCCAACCCTGCCCAACACAGCGGATGGGCAATGGTTTCCACTGCGAGACATGGCGTGACAAAAGGTCATGGACTAAACCAACGTCGTTGGCTGTTATGAAGGGGAGCGCGGAAGACACCCGTTAAGTATCCCGGCGATGCCATGGCGTTCACCACAGCGCGACCGCGTGTCACTGTGAAGTTGGCGAAAATCGCTGAACGATGCCGTTCCCGAGTTAGCCAGCAGCCGCGCGAGAAACTACAGTTAAGAGTTCTGACAGGCACACACAACGTTGTGCCCTTATCTACAGATGGAGGGGTGATGGGCTACCTCGACCAGGTGGGCTCCCCGGCCGACGTGAAAAAGTTAGGTCGCGAGCAAGCGGAAAAACTCGCTGACGAGATCCGCCAGTATTTAGTGTCTTCAGTGTCACTCACTGGAGGGCACCTTGGCCCCAACCTTGGCGTCGTTGAGTTGACTCTTGCGATGCACCGCGTATTCAACTCGCCACGCGATTCCTTCATTTTTGATACCGGGCACCAGTCCTATGTTCACAAACTTCTGACTGGGCGCACCGACTTCACAAGTCTTCGCAAAAAGGACGGCTTATCGGGTTACCCTGCGCGAGCTGAATCCACCCACGACATTGTTGAAAACTCGCACGCATCCACAGCACTATCGTGGGCTGATGGCATTGCACGAGCCAACCTCCTCAAAGGTCACAATGACCGCCACGCGGTAGCCGTCATTGGAGATGGTGCACTGACCGGAGGAATGGCCTGGGAAGCGCTGAATAACATCTCAGAGTCAGATGACCGGCGGCTCATCGTTATCGTGAACGACAATGGACGGTCCTACTCACCAACCATCGGTGGCCTCGCGCGCCACCTCGATACCCTGCGCACTACCCGCCAGTACGAAGGAATGCTGTCCTGGGGAAAGCGCACACTGCCACGGTTCGGTGTCCCAGGGCAAATGATGTACGACGGCCTGCACGGGATTAAAAAGGGCGTCAAAAACATCATCCGCCCGCAGGGATGGTTTGAAGACCTCGGCATCAAATACCTCGGGCCCATCGACGGACACGACCTCAACGCTCTCGAGCACGCCTACACCCGCGCTAAAGCCTATGGTGCCCCCGTACTAGTCCACGTCATCACAGAAAAAGGACGCGGGTACAAACCAGCCGAAGAAGACCTCGCAGACCGGTTCCACGCGGTAGGCCAAATCCACCCTGAAACAGGACTGCCAGTGGCCCCAGCGCGCTTCGGCTGGACAAAAGTCTTCGCTGACGAAATCGTCAGCATCGGACGCCGCCGCTCCGACGTCGTCGGAATAACCGCCGCGATGCTCCAACCAGTCGGACTCCTACCCTTCTCACGCGAATTCCCCGAACGCACCTACGACGTTGGCATCGCCGAACAACACGCCGCGACCTCAGCAGCAGGAATGGCATTCGCAGGCCTACACCCCGTGGTGGCCTTGTACGCCACATTCCTCAACAGAGCGTTCGACCAAGTCCTCATGGACGTTGCACTGCACAAAGCAGGCGTCACCTTCGTACTAGACCGCTCGGGCATAACCGGAGATGACGGAGCAAGCCACAACGGCATGTGGGACATGGCATTGATGCGCATCGTCCCAGGGCTACGCCTCGCCGCCCCACGTGACGAAGCGACACTACGCCAAGCCCTCAACGAAGCAGTCGACATCAACGACGCACCAACAGTTGTCCGCTACCCCAAGGGCGCAATGGGCGAACCTCTCCCAGCGATCGACCAACACCAAGGCGTCGATGTTCTGGCACGCTTTGGCCCAGAAGCCCCCCAAGCACCAACCACAGGGCAACAGGTTCCATCCGTTCTGATGGCCGCAGTAGGCGCAATGGCCCCCACCGTCCTAGAAGCAGCACAAAAGGTCGCAGCACAAGGAAACCGCGTCACAGTGGTTGCCCCAACATGGGTGCTTCCCATCCCACCAGGTCTTATCGATCTGGCAAAATCCGCCGATGTTGTCATCACCGTCGAAGACGGATTGGCATCAGGAGGGATCGGCGCGCTCCTTGCTGAACACGTAACGGCAACAGGATCCTCTGTGCGCGTCCACCCCTTGGGACTGCCCCCAGCTTTCCTCGACCACGCATCCCGTGCTCAAATCATTGAAGCCACAGGCCTCACTGATCAGGCTATCGCTGACCGGACAGTACAAGCGCTCGCGGATCAGCTCGCGTAGCGATCGAGTTTCTTTGTGGAAGGGGCGGTAGACCAAGGGTGTGGTCTACCGCCCCTTTTGTCTATGGCTGTGTTGTTTCAGATAAAAACAAGGCATGATGGAGTAGTGGGAGCGGGTGTGACACACCAGACACTCACCAGAAGGGTTTCGGCCCGAAGGTCCCAAGTCATCCCATCAATTTGTTTCTAGGCTGGAAACAAGATCGAACAAGATCAGAAACGGGGTAAGGCGATGACCGCAACAACCGGCGAAGCTGTCATGAACACCACTGCATGGCGCGGGTTCGAACAGGGACAGTGGACGGACACTATCGACGTCCGCGACTTCATCCAGCGTAACTACACGCCCTATGAGGGGGACGCTAGTTTCCTTGCTGGCGCAACGAAGCGCACAACAAAGATTTGGGACACTCTCAGCGAGATGTTCCCTCAAGAGCGCGAAAAGGGCATCTACGATGTTGACCCTCACACGCCCTCAACCATCACGTCACACAAGCCTGGCTACATTGTCGAAGGCGAAGAGGTCATCGTTGGTCTTCAGACCGATGCTCCTCTCAAGCGTGCGATTATGCCAAACGGCGGATGGCGCATGGTCGAAGGTGCTTTGGAGACATACGGCTACGAGGTAGACCCTTTTGTCCGTGACATCTTCACTAAGTACCGCAAGACCCACAACCAAGGTGTCTTCGACGCGTACCCTGCAAACGTCCGCGCAGCGCGGTCTTCACACATCATCACTGGTCTGCCAGACGCATACGGCCGCGGCCGCATTATCGGTGACTACCGCCGTGTTGCGTTGTACGGCGTGGACGCGCTGATTGCTGCGAAGAAGCGTGAACGCGCTGAACTCGACATGGAGTTCGCTACCGAGAACGTTATTCGTGAGCGTGAAGAGAACTCCGAGCAGATCCGTGCTTTGCAAGAGCTCAAAGCAATGGCGTCAACGTACGGCTATGACATTGCACGGCCCGCAGAAAATGGCCGGGAAGCTGTCCAGTGGCTCTACTTTGCATACCTGGCGGCAGTCAAGGAGCAAAACGGTGCGGCAATGTCGTTGGGACGCACCTCAACATTCCTCGACGTATTCCTTGAGCGTGACCTCCGTGAAGGCACATTCACTGAAGAGCAGGTTCAAGAGGTTATCGATGACTTTGTCATCAAACTGCGTATCGTGCGGTTCTTGCGCACACCAGAGTACGACACACTGTTCTCCGGGGACCCAACGTGGGTTACTGAGACCATCGGTGGCGTTGGTGAAGACGGCCGCCCACTGGTCACCAAGACATCCTTCCGCTACTTGCAAACCTTGTACAACTTGGGCCCTGCTCCAGAGCCAAACCTGACCGTGTTCTGGTCACACAAATTGCCACGCGGATTCAAAGACTTCTGCGCTCAGGTGTCTATTGATACCTCAGCTATCCAGTACGAGTCCGATGAAATCATCCGTGACTACTGGGGTGACGACGCTGCCATCGCATGCTGTGTCTCGCCAATGCGCGTTGGTAAGCAAATGCAGTTCTTCGGTGCTCGCGTGAACCTGGCGAAAACCATGTTGTACGCCATCAACGGCGGTCGTGATGAGGTTTCGGGCAAGCAAATCTCACCAGCGCGCACACCAGTTGCCGTCGATGGGAAACCTCTCGACTACGACGAGGTGAAAGACGCTCTCGATGACACGATGGACTGGTTGGCTAAGACATACGTCGAAGCGCTGAACATCATCCACTTCATGCACGACAAGTACGCCTACGAGCGTATTGAGATGGCCCTGCACGACCGTGCTGTGCTGCGGACGATGGCTTGTGGTATCGCTGGTTTGTCAGTTGTCGCTGACTCGCTCTCGGCGATTAAGTACGCCAAGGTCTACCCAGTCATGGATGACACCGGGCTGGTCACTGACTACCGCATTGAGGGAGACTTCCCCATGTTCGGTAATGATGATGACCGGGTTGATGACATTGCTGTGTGGTTGGTTGAGAGCTTCATGACCAAAATCAAGCAGCACCCCACATACCGTGACGCTGTGCACACTCAGTCTGTCCTGACCATCACATCGAATGTTGTGTACGGGAAGGCAACGGGTAACACTCCAGATGGTCGACGCGCAGGTGAGCCATTCTCACCTGGTGCTAACCCCATGAACGGGCGTGACTCCCACGGAATGCTCGCTTCGGCTCTGTCTGTCGCTAAGCTTCCCTACAGTGAGTCCCAAGACGGTATCTCGTTGACGAACACCACGGTTCCTGCTGGGCTTGGCCGCACCAAGGAAGAGCAAGTGAACAACTTGGTCGGTCTCATGGACGCTGTGAACAAGTCCAACGGCTACCACCTCAACGTCAATGTGCTGAACCGCGACACGTTGCTCGATGCGATGGAAAACCCAGAGAACTACCCGCAGCTCACGATCCGAGTTTCAGGTTACGCAGTGAACTTTGTTCGCCTCACTCGTGAACAACAACTCGATGTGCTGAACCGTACGTTCCACTCCTCGATGTAACGTTTCGATTCAGGCGTAACGCCGAATAGTGCACGTGACGGCCACTACTCCTCAAAGGGGTAGTGGCCGTCACGTATCTCTAAGACATGATCCGTGACACACTGGGTATGGGACTAAAGCCGGAAGAATTCATGGGATGACTCCCGTAGATTAGGAGTTACCAAGCCGGTAACAATCCTTACCGGCAGCGGAACGGAGGGCATCATGACACAGGCGGCACCGCACCCCTGCACCATCATCTCCGATGGGCGAGCAGGAACAATGAGCTCGGACAATGACGTAGACGTCGAGAAAGACGGCCTAGCCGTCCCCGGTAAAGCAGCCGTGGGGCGTCAACTCGCAGCCGGGATCAATGGTCTTGGAACAGCAGACGTTGACCGACACGAAAAGTTTGAACAAATGCGCGCGGGCCTCCTCGGATCAGTGCACTCGTGGGAACTGGTCACCGCTGTTGATGGCCCGGGAACCCGCATGACGCTCTTCTTGGCAGGTTGCCCACTACGTTGCCTGTACTGCCACAACCCTGACACCATGAAAATGAAAGACGGGGAGCCAGTTACCGCCGATGAGATCGTCAAACGCATCTCTCGCTACCAGGGAATTTTCGAAGCAACCGATGGCGGATTAACCATTTCGGGTGGTGAAGTCCTCATGCAACCCGCCTTTGCTGCGAACATCCTCCACCAGGTTCATGCAAAGGGTATTCACACCACGATCGACACCTCTGGGTACCTCGGTGCGGCATGCACAGATGAGATGCTCAAAGATATTGATTTGGTTCTCCTTGATGTCAAAGCAGGAGATGAAGAAACATACAAAAAAGTTACTGGTCGTTCCCTGCAGCCAACTCTTGACTTCGGGCAGCGCCTCGCAGACGCCGGTAAGGAAATCTGGATCCGGTTCGTCCTTGTCCCGGGCCTGACAGACTCTTTTGACAATGTCGAGAAAATTGCCGACTTCGTTGCCGCTTGGAGCACCGTTTCCCGTGTTGAAGTTCTTCCATTCCACCAAATGGGCCGTGACAAGTGGGCGAACCTGGGGCTGAAGTACGAACTAGATGGTACTCAACCACCCAGTAAAGAAGACACCGAACGGGTTCGCGACCAGTTCCGTGCGCGCGGGTTGACAGTCTACTGAGTGGCGGACGTTGACGCTCTGCGGCACGTATCTTGCGGTGCTTAACAGGGCTTTGTAAGGTCTCCAATTCTCCGTGTGAATATGACGTGTCTGCTCTTTCTTGGCACCGGTGTCGATTTCGTTGGTGCTCATCCGTCACCATGATGATGGTGCGCGTGCACCGCGAGAGGAGTAGAGGTATGAAATACATGCTGTTGTTGACCGGAGACGGCGATGTTCCCGCGTGGAACGGGCTAGATGAGTCTGAGCAGGCCGCACTGATGGAACGGTTCGAACAATTCCAGAGTGAGTGTACTGCCCGTGGCGTTGAAATATTGGCAGGTGAATCCCTCGAAAGCGGCGAATCTGCCACAACCGTGCGCAGGTCGGGTGGCTCGCGGGTGATCTCTGAAGGACCGTATGCCGCTGCCTACGAAGGGCTAGGCGGGTTCTATCTCGTGGAGACACCAAACCTTGACCTACTTCTTGAACTCTCGGATGTTCTGCCGCCATACGACATGGAGTTCCGGCCAGTCGATCTGATGGTGTGAGCTTGGAAAGTGCAGATCAGGCAGTAGCGGCGCTGGTGCGTGAGCACTGGGCGTCGCTACTGCGGTCTATCATATCGTTCTCCGGCCGGGTGGACCTCGCGGAGGATGCTCTTGCTGCTGCATGCGAACGTGCGCTGACTGCTTGGGGTGAGAAGATGCCCGCGCATCCTGTTGCCTGGGTTCGGCGTACAGCTCAGCGCGCATTGATCGACGAATTGCGCCACGAGCAGTCATTCGTGCGAAGACAACACTTAGTCGCAACCAAGGAGTCAGTTGAGGCGAACGAAAGTACACCCAGTCGGATCGATGATCGTATCGAGATGCTGTGGTTGGCTTGCCATCCCGCGCTGGGGAGCGAATCTCGACCGCTGCTAGCGCTGCGTTTCGTACTCGGCTTGTCAACGGAGCGGATCGCACGCATGTTTCTTGTGAGCACATCGACTATGGCAGCGCGGATCACCCGAGCTAAGAAACGCGCAGCGCAAGCCGGATTCGCACTAACATCATCACAAGAACATCCCGAACGTGCCGACGACGTTGCTCGAGCGATCTCAGTAGCGTATGCAGCTGCCTATTTTGCCAGCGACGAGTCCGCCGCCGATCTTGTCGCCCTCTTGCATCAGACTGCAGAGCGCCGCCCCCATCCTGCACTCAAAGCGCTCGACGTACTGATCTCACTCACCCATGCTCGACGCGACGCCCGCATCGGCGTCGACGGGCGTTTGCTTACCCTGGCCGAACAGGATCGCTCCCTCTGGCATGCGAGTGAGATGACGGCGGCGCTTCGCCAATACACTGCGCTATTTCCGAGCGTCGGATATGCGGAGGAGCTTCGCGCATACGCCACGATCGAGGCAGCACACGCGGTGGCTCCCGATATCGAACGCACGAACTGGAATCTTATCGACGCAGCTCACGAGCGGCTCGCCCAGCTAGGAGACTCACCGTTGGACCGACTAGAACGGGCAGCAGGAGGCGTTGTCTCCGGCCGCCCGATCGCCAGCGCTGAGGTGGAAAGGCTACGCCACGAGCTCCCAGACCATCACCGAGTACTGGTCGTTGGCGCACATCTGCTGCGCCAAGAAGGTGACGATCTGGGTGCCGACGACCTTCTCCGCCGGGCCATCGAACTGTGTGAGTATGAACACGAGCGCCGCGCTCTGCACCACCTCCTCAGCGGTAGTGGTACGAACAATCACCGTCCATAAGGCTGGGAACGACCAAGGGCTACACACCATCTGGTGTGTAGCCCTTGGTCGTTGAGCTAGAGCTGTTCGATTGCATCCAAATTTCTACGTCCCCATGCCAACCACAGGATTGACCCAAGAATATTGCCAACAAAAACAATGAGGGCCCAGAGAATCCGGGTGCTCCGGCGAGGGATGCGAGTTTTCACGAAGTCGAGAATTGCCCACACCCACACGGCGATGCCAACGACGGGAAGAACATAACTGAACAGAACTAAATACGGCGACATGTCGCGACACTACTTCCAACAGGCACTCAACGAAATGAACACCTGAGTATATCCAACAAATGTCCAGTTCAACCCATGTTTTTCACGATCCTCACACCGGCGGCAGGCTCGCTTCACCGACGGGATGAAACCGCGTTCCCGTGATTCGTTCGCTGTACCCGGTGCGATCAAGATACGGAGTAATTCCCCCCAGGGCAAAAGGCCATCCAGCGCCCAAGATCATGCACACATCGATGTCGTTCGCATCTTGTGTTACTCCTTCATCAAGCATGAGACCCACCTCATGGGTGAGAGCTTCGACGACGAGATCCAGAACCTCTTGCTCAGTGCGCACAGTGGGAGAAGACGGAGAGTCGAAGTACTGCATAATGTCCGGGTCGACTCGTGCCGGTATGCCGCGGTGTTCCGGTTCACGGATCACACGCGCATGGGCATCAACAATCTTGTGCAAACCAGGGGAGCGTGGAAAACGATCACCAAGGTTTTCTCGTAGTGACACCAAGACATGCAGTCCAACTGCGGGGCCCACAAGATCAAACAAGGCGAAAGGTGGCATCGGGAGGCCAAGCGGCGCGAGAGCCCTATCTGCGACGTCAACAGGTGTGCCCTGTTCCACAACTTCCACGATTTTGCCAAGCAACAGCACGAGAAGGCGATTGACCACGAACCCAGGCCGATCAGCTACAAGAACTGCTGTTTTCCCCAACTTTTTCACCACAGCAAAACCAGTTGCCAAGGCCTCGTCACTCGTGTGCTGTGCACGAATTACCTCGACCAGCGGCATTTTGGCAACGGGGTTAAAGAAGTGAAGTCCAACAACCCGTTCAGGGCTGCGCAGACCTGCCGCCATTTCCGTGACAGACAAGGCTGAAGTATTTGTGGCGAAGATTGCGTGCTCGGGTGCGACGTCCTGAAGTTCAGCAAATACTTTCTTCTTCACGTCCATGACCTCTGTGACCGCTTCAATGATCAAGTCACAATCGTTGAAGTCAGCTATCTGGGTGGTGCCCCGCACGCGTTCGATGATTGCTGCACCACGCGGCGAGGACAGTGTCCCGCGTTCAACAAGACGCTCAACGGTGGAACGGATGTAGTTCACACCCGCCACAACACGTTCCTCGTCCAGGTCGCGCATCACAACCGGCACTTCCAGTTTCTGGGCAAACAACATCGCAAGCTGTGCTGCCATGAGCCCTGCTCCCACAACACCTACCCGCCCAATGGGGTGGGCGAGTTTTTGGTCTGGGGCGCCCTTGGGGCGTTTAGCCGCATTGACGGTGTGGAACGCGTAAATCGACGCACGGAACTCCTCGGTCATGATGAGGTCTGCTAGTGCGTCATCCTCAGCCGCGAACCCTTCGTCTCTGGTTGCGGCAGGCCCGAGCGACATCACGTCAACAGCACGGTACGGTGCAGGGCGTGCCCCCGCGAGGGTTGCGTCGAGAGTGCGACGAGCTGCCGTGATCGCTGCCTCCCACTCGTGTGTGGTTGGTGCAGAGGGCCTGGTCACCGAAACGTCGCCGCGGAGAACCTGCGCAGCCCAGATAACAGACTGCTCGAGGAAGTCAGCTGGATCAAGTAAGGCATCGACCATTCCCCACTGTGCTGCCTCACTGGCAGTACAGACCTTATTTTGCGCTGGTCGATGAAGGATGATGTCAACGGCTCGTTCAATGCCGACCAACCGAGGCAACAAGTACGCACCACCCCACCCTGGGATAAGACCCAAACCGGTTTCTGGTAGACCCAAGGCGCGGATATTCGATGCGACGGTGCGGTAAGTGCAGTTCAGCGCAACTTCGAGCCCTCCGCCCAAAGCAACCCCGTTGATAAAAGCAAAACTAGGTACTGGCATTTCGCCGAGCAAGCGAAGTGCGTCGTGCCCTGTTTGCCCCAGCGCGTGGGCTTGCTCACGGGAAGAAACTTTGGTGACTCCGCGCAGATCAGCTCCCGCAGCAAAAACATGTGGTTTACCGGTAATCCCAACTGCGGCGATGTCACCTGCGTCAGCGCGTGCGGCAACGGTACGCATAGCCTGCGTCATGTTCGCGATGCCTTGCTCACCAAGGGTGGTGGGGCGTGTGTGGTCTTCGCCGTTGTCAAGAGTGATCAGAGCGAGAGTTCCACCGCCTTGTGGTAGTTCGATGTCCCGCACGTATGCGTGAGTAACAATTTCGCTCATCGTGTGGCCTCGTTTTCTGTTGCAGTAAATGTGCCGTTTTCCCAAATCACGGTTGCGCCCATCCCTAAGCCGATGCACATCGTTGTCATCCCGTAGCGCACGTCGGGGTTCGCGGCGAATAAGCTGGCAAGTTGTGACATGAGTCGAACCCCTGAAGCTGCTAGCGGGTGCCCCATAGCGATTGCGCCGCCATAAGGGTTGACGCGGGGGTCATCGTCTTTGATGCCGAAGTGGTCGAGAAACGCGAGAACTTGCACAGCGAACGCTTCGTTGATTTCGATAAGTCCGATGTCGTCCATTGTGAGCCCAGCACGGGCAAGTGCTTTGAGGGTTGATGGCACGGGTCCGTAACCCATGATTTCCGGTTCAACACCGGCGTACGCGAAGGTCACTAAGCGCATAGCGACCGGGAGGTTCAGATCTCGAGCAACAGGTTCGGCGGCAAGCAGCGACATGGTTGCGCCGTCGGTGAGTGGTGATGCGTTGCCTGCAGTTACTCGGCCACCTGCTCGGAAAGGGGTTGGTAGGTCCGCGATGCTTTCAACAGTTGTTCCAGGCCGGGCAAGTTCGTCGCGTGTTGCTAAGCCCCAGCCGCGCTGTGGGTCGCGCAGGGCAACGGGGACGATGCTTGGTTGAATGTGCCCAGCGTCCCAAGCGGCTTGGTAGCGCGCTTGGGAATTGACGGCGTACTCATCTGCTCGTCTTTTGGTGAGGTGAGGGAACCGGTCATGGAGGTTTTCAGCGGTGACGCCCATGTTCAGAGCGTCAGGGGAGACGATTCGTTCAGCAACAAATCTGGGGTTTGGGTCGGCGTCAAATCCCATGGGATGGTGCCCCATGTGCTCAACGCCTCCTGCGATGGTGATGTCAGCAAAGCCAGCAGCTATTGTGCTGGCGGTTGTCGTGACAGCCGTCATCGCGCCGGCGCATAGCCGGTCAATGGCAAACCCTGGAACTTGCTGTGGCAATCCAGCAAGGAGGCCAACTGTGCGGCCAAGGGTTAAGCCTTGATCTCCGCTCTGGGTGGTAGCGGCGATGGCCACATCATCAATGAGTTCTGGATTTAAGGATGGGTGCCTCCGCAAGAGATCACGCAGAATAGTGACCGCAATGTCATCGGCGCGAGTGTGGGCGTACAAGCCATCGGGTTTGGCTTTTCCGAATGGGCTACGCACAGCGTCAACAAACGCGACGGGACGGTTTGGGGGAGTTGCATGGGCCATGAGGTGGTTACTCCTGACGTGGGGACGACATTGTCCGGGCAGGTCGCGGGTGACCTACGTCCTTTAAAGTACACGATACTGCAAGTATCAGTAAAACGCTGTTGGTGTAGCAACTCAGACCAGGTGCGTTAGGCGGCTGTTCTGTGGGCCGAAATGGACAAAGAAACGGGAGGCGACTGCACACGCAGTCGCCTCCCGTGAGATTGTTCTAACGATTAGCCCCGTACTTTGCGGATAACCCGTTTCGCAGTGGGGAGCGCTTTGTTCCAGGTTGCGTGCAAAGGCGAAAAAGGTACATCTAGTGACGACTGTAACGTATTTTCGTACTTTGCAAAGCTTCGCTTGAACTCTGAAATACCATCATTCAGCAAGCCATTCATGTCATAGCGTAGAGCGCCAGATTCATTGGCAGCGGAGATGGCGAACCACTTCACCGGAGCGTTGGCTCGCAATTTTCGCCCAGCGTCAGTCGCTGACGCGTACAGTTCAAACCACGTGTTACCAGATTTGGCGAGCCACACAAAAGAGGCAACCTCGCCCTCGGCGAAGCAGGCGGCGATAAAGGAATCTTCGCCCAGAAGCGAGTGAACATCGCGGTAGTACTGGTCCGAGTGAATGGCGAACCCCGCGCGCTCTGCGTTGGTGCGGTACGTGTGCAAAACCTGAGTCACCTCGTCGTCGGTGACAACGCGACGAATATCAAGGTTGTTTTTCATGCCTTTTCGAATGTCGTAGCGTGTGGTTTTTGACGCTTGTGCCATCAGGTCATCAGCCGGCATCGACAAATCGAGAATCAACGTGACAGGGTACAGAATCGGGTTCGGTGAACTGATACCGCCAGCTGGGTGCAAAGCTTCTGACTCATCGAGATCAGGCTCGATAGTTACCCCAACACCACCGGTGTTCTTCTTCAACCAGGCAACAACAGCGTCGGTAACTCCATCACGCTGCGCCATGGTGAGGTCTGGCCCAAAGAATGGGCCACGCGGGACATGAGAGACAGACTTAAAGGGAAAAGGTAGGTGACGGTGCAAAACTTGGGCGCCAGCAACGCGTGCGCCATGTGCATCACTCACCAGAAGCCGCGAAGCACTCCAGTTGTGTGCTGACTTCAGTTCACCCCACCCCCACTTTTGCAAGGGGTGGCCGAGCAGGCCTTCAACGGTGGCATCCCACGTGGTCGCATCACTGACGGGTGTGACGGTAAACATGAACTTCTGTGTCCTTAGGGAGTGGTGACGGTCTGAATGATGGTGTGCAGCGTGTCACCCACGAGACTGATTTGCCACGGACGGGCTTGCTGCTCACCGAGATACTGTGCAACGTCAACGTGGGTGTCTGTCGCATCCCACAGCAGCTGGCGGACGAGTTTAGGTTGAATGATGTTTTCAGCAGGCATGGTGTATTTCTCAGCGAGTGAATCGATAAACTCACGTGCTTCGTCGTAGCGCCGGGCTGCAAGCGGGTTCTTATCAAACCAAAATTTCGCCGGTGGCGCTTTTGGTGGGGCAGCAACTCGAAGCGGAGGTAGTTCTTGTTGCGGCATAACCAAAGCTTGAGAAATCGCGCGTTGCCACTGATGTGCACGTCTTCGGTGGGCGTTACCGCCGAATTCGTGCAGGGCCAAGAGCGCACCGACACTTCGAGGCAGGCGGACCGCAGCCTCAATGATGGCACGATCAGGAAGGATCCTCGACGGTGCAATGTCGCGGGCTTGTGCGATCTTTTCGCGTTCTTCCCACAAGTTCTTCACTACTGCCATGCGTCTACGGTCAGTAATCCGCTGAATCCCTGACGTACGGCGCCAGGGGTCAGGTCGGTGAATGGTAGGGAGGGTGCGAACATACTCAAACTCTTCATAAGCCCACTGCAGTTTTCCGGACTCTTGGAGCGCGTTGTGCTCGCTGCGAGCCAGTGGTGCCAAGAGTTCAACATCTAACGCTGCATAAGTAAGCCACTCAGGGGGAAGGGGACGCGTAGACCAATCCTGGTGAGAGTGTTGTTTCTCAAGAGAGACACCAAGGAAATGGCTTGTTACAGCAGCAAGGTTGACACGTTCAACACCTAAGAGTCGCGCAGCGATCTCTGTGTCAAACACTGAAGGAGCGTGCAACCCTTGGGCACGTAGTGGTCCCAGATCTTGGGTAGCTGCGTGAAATATCCATGGGTCATCCGCCATGAGAGCGTTGAGGTCGCTGAGATCAGGAACAGCAATCGGGTCGATCAGGAAAGTTCCTGCACCCTCTCTACGGACTTGGATCAGGTAATTGCGGTTACCGTACCTGTATCCAGAAGCACGTTCAGCGTCGACCGCGAAAGGACCTTCACCGCTAGCAAGTAGGCGCAGGGCGCGACCATAGCCGAGAGCTGTGGTGACCAAGTCCACCGGGCCATCGGAAGGCTCGGTGAGCACAGGTAAGGACGGGGGAGTGGAAGTCTCGGACATCGACCGCTTTGCGTAAAGATCAGTGAATAAACAACATGGGGGAGCCGGAAGTCGCAAACAAAAGATTCATCCACGACTCCACATGGCGCTCTAAGTGCCAGTCTACCGTCTGTACGCCACTGGGCTGAGGCGACCAGGACATCCTGATCTCAAGTTGAGTGTCAAGGTCACCAGTTCCCTGTTCTTCAAATTTTTCAGAGACAACAATAGTGACAGTTCCACGTAGCGCTGAGTAGAGCGCCCCTGTTGTTTCCAAAGACTCATCAATCCATGAACGAGCGACCTGCTGCAATAGCGGGTCACGTCCCATGTCATGATCAATATCTGCTCGAACAATAGCCGCGATTCTGAACCGGGACTCCCACTCAGGCACCAGTGATGGGGAGTACAACACAGATAGGTTTCCATGAGCGAGCATCTCTGGATTGCGTCGCGATCTTTTAATCTCACCGGACAACGCTGCCGAAAACGGCGCAACTGCGCCGCGCGCTGGGATTTCCCGCAGCGTCAACGCAGGCGGGATCGACATCTGACGCAACGGTGCCAGAGCCGTCAAGAATTCGGCTGGGGCGTCACTGCGATCCTCGGGCATACGGTAAGCCTAGCCAGCGTTGGTACGCTGGTGCGTGCGACTCGCGAACAAACCACAGATTGGTCCGATCACGTCGCGCCGGCTTAGCCGACTACACCCACTGTGCTGCACAAAGGATGAGGATGAACCTGCTACCCGTTGCCGTCGGAGGCGATATCGGAGTTTACGCATTACTGCGAGACTTCCACGCTCGATACAACGCTGATTCCATCGTGGTTTCGACAAATGCCACACGCGCTATTGGTCACTCGCAGTTCATCACCAACGTCATTGAGCCCGGTATCAACGATGCACGGAAACTCACTGACACCCTCATTGACATTGCCCGCAAAAATCCAGATCGCACACGTATTTTGCTGACAAACGCCGACTGGTACGTCCAGGCGATCCTTCAGTACCGCGATGAATTGGCGCCGCACTACATCATTCCTCACCCCACCCAAGACAACTTTGACTTGGTCGGTGACAAACAGGCTTTTGCAACTATCTGTCAACGGCTGGCGATCCCAACCCCAGCTGAAATTGCTCTCGATATTGCTGACCTCACAAGCGCTCAAGTACCTGCGGCAGTCAAGCATGCATCGTCGACGCTTAAGTTCCCGCTCGTCGCGAAACCCGCGTCAAGTGCTGAATACTTCTACATCAGCTTCCCTGGAAAAAAGAAGATCCACCACATCGACACAGAAGAAGAACTCTCGGAACTCATCTCCGCTTTGGTAACCGCCCGCTACCAAGGAACGTTCCTGATCCAAGAGTTCATCACTGGTGACGAAACCCAAATGCGTTCACTGACCGCATACCGCAATACTCGCGGACACGTGACTCTCGCTGCGACTGGGCGAGTGCTACTTGAAGAACACACCCCAGGAACATTGGGTATCCCCGCCTCGATCATGGTGGAAAAGTACGACGGAGTCATCGAGCAAGCAATCTCGTTCCTCGATGAGATCGATTACCACGGGTTCGCAAACTTTGACATTAAATGGGATACCACCAATCACCGATACGTCTTCTTCGAAGCTAACCCGCGTATCGGGCGGAACAACTACTACGTCACTGCTGGTGGAGCATCAACAGCTCGTGCCATCGTCGAAGACTACCTCGACCCCACAGACACGCTCTACACTGCTGAAAATCCTGTCCTCTACTCGGTAGTTCCTCACCGGCTGCTGTTACGGTACATCCTTGATGAAGAACTGCTTGCCCAGGTAAAACGCCTCATGAAAGAGGGCACGACTGTACACCCTCTGCGTTATAGCTCTGACAAATCACCTAAACGCACGCTCGCCGTTGAAGGCATGACAGCGAACTTTTGGCGCAAGTACAAGCAGTACTACCCAAAGCCCACCGCTTCAGGGTTCTAAGTGCGACTACGGTCTGCGCTCAGGATTGAGGCGCCACAGCGCTAGCGTAGTCACCGGATCTGGACACACAAGTTGGTGGGCAAGAGTGCAGTGCATCAGCACGTTGCGTTCTTGCCCATCATCTGTCACTGTCCGGTGAGAACCAGGGCTTAATGCTCCAACAGTGGTAAGGCACAACTCATCAACCAACCCAGCTCTGAGTAGTTGAGACAAAAAAGAAGGGCCGCCTTCTGTCAAGATGCGGACAAGGCCCAGTTGGGCAAGAGCACTGATGACACGCGAAGGTTCCACCTGCTCTTGACCGACCACCACGATGTTGTCTTCAACGAGTTTCCCTCGAAGTGACTCGCGGCCGACCAAAGTTGTGAAAACAAGCGGTACACGGCCCGTGTCGCCACCTGATAAGACCACGTCAGGCACATGACCAGACGCAGTGACAACCGCGAAGACGATGTCCGATGCTAGCCCTAGGCGTTGTCGTTGTTCGCGCCAGGTTTCTGGTACCTCAATGGACTCGTACCCTTCATCACGCACTGTGCCTGCCGCCACGAGCACCACGTCACACAAGGCACGTAGCGCATCGAACACGAGTTTGTCTGCCGCGTTGTTTAACGAACCAGACAGGCCATCAGGCCCCTGAGCGGCACCATCAATACTGGAAACCATGTTCGCCCGGACTGTCACTTTGTTATCTGGCCATCGGTAAAGATCAATAAGGTCGTCACTCTTCACAGGGTGGGATCGTCCGAGGGGCCACGCTTGGAAAACTTCACCGACTTCAGGGTGTTGACTCAACTCACTACCTCCAAGAACAACATAACTCACCTGACAACGTGTCATCTCTCACATCCACACCATGGCTTAGGCGAGAAAACTACAATGGGTTGCTGTGACCTCCCCACTCACCGACGCCGCCGTCAATTCCCTGACAGCGCGGACCCCCCGTACCGACGCCACACGCCTGCTCGGTGACCTCACACCGCCACAGCACTTCCACACCGCACACTTCGACACTTATCGGCCTGACCCTGACCACCCCAGCCAAGAGTCAGCTCGCCAACAACTAATAGACATAGCCAAAAAGCTGACGTCACGCAGAACTCTCCGTCAACGGTTGGCTAAAACTCCACCCCCTGCGGTGTACCTCGATGGTGGGTTTGGAGTGGGAAAAACCCACTTGCTGGCTTCACTTGCACACGAAATCGGTCCAGATGCGGCCTCATTCGGTACTTTCGTTGAGTACACCAACCTTGTGGGGGCGTTGGGATTCCAGGAAACCGTCACTGCACTTTCATCGCGTCGTCTCGTGTGTATTGACGAGTTCGAACTTGATGATCCAGGTGACACAGTGTTGATGTCTCGTCTTCTTCGTGAACTGGCTGATAATGATGTCGCGTTAGCCGCCACGTCGAACACCCTTCCTGAGTCGCTGGGGGAGGGACGTTTTGCTGCAGAAGACTTCTTGCGGGAGATTCAAGCACTGGCAGCGCGGTTTACAGTACTGCGCATTGATGGGGAAGATTACCGTCGCCGTGAAACTGTCACCCACCTCGATGAGGTGAGCGATGAGGCTATAGCAGCACGTGCTGCACACTTGGCGATGCGTCAAACTGTCACGCTTGACTCGTTTGATGCGGTTCTTCAGCATCTCACAACCGTGCACCCGTCAGCGTATGGGGCCCTCCTTGACGGTATCAGCGTTGTTGCACTCACCAATGTGCGCCCGATGCTCCATCAAGCTTCCGCGCTGCGTTTTGTTGTGCTCGTTGATCGACTGTATGACCACGACGTTCCAGTGTTGCTCGGGGGGAGTGGCCTTGACGGTCTATTTACCGAAGAAATGCTCCGTGGTGGGTACCGAAAAAAATACTATCGAGCACTATCTCGCCTCGGCGCTCTAGCCCAGCAAGGGTTGACGCTCAGCGAATAAGTGCCAGGGCTCAGTAAGAGAGGTTTACGGTAGGGCCCGCTTCAGCAGTACCTCACCGTGACTTCCTTCAACGAGAAGTTCCGTTGTTTTTCGTGGGACTTCCGCGTAAAAAGTAGATGCGTCAACTGACACCCCAGTGACTGGTACCCGGCGGTCAGAGACGATGGCGAAAACCTGCGCGGCACCCTCTGGCATCCCTGCCACGACAACCCGGTCGCGCCGTAATCCACGCTCAACATGGAGCACCGCGGGGGATACCATGCGCGCGTTGTGGCTGTATTTTGTTCGCGGTTTCGCTTGGATGCTGAGGTTGCGGTAGGGAGTGAAGTAGACACCTGCCTTTGAGGGAACGACGCGTGTTGTTGTATCGAGGTCGGATTCTTCAGTCACGCCTAGTCGTTGTTCGACGATCGAAAGTCCCCAGGATGCGCGGATATATGCGTCCCAATCGCCGCTTTCGTCGAGTGCAGTGTGTGTGGTTTTGGAGGTGTACGTTGCGCCAGAAGAAAATTCTTCAGATGTGTTCACCACCGTACACGGGACGACATGTTCTTGCCCTGTCTTGCGATGACGCCAGACCAGAGTGACGGTGCTGGGCTGATCAACGATCCACCCCGCCCGAGCATCAACAGTGACAACTGTTTTAGCAGCGATGACTGAGAGACTTGAGATGCTGCATTCAAGTTGGGGGAGAAGCATCGTGACGCTCTCGCCCTGTGAGGGTTTGTATGACAGTGAGTCACTCTCAGAGCAATACCGGACTTCTAGTTGCCGAAAATCGTGAAGTGATTGGGCAGCTTCCTCGAGCGCCGTGAAGCCACCTGCAACAATAAGTTCACACAGGATCACTGATTCTAGAGTCCCGCTGGCGCGGAGCCGTTCATTCCACACCCCTTTGAGTAGGGCGTGCCCCTGTTCAAAAAGATCCCGGCGGCGTTCTGGAGTGACAGTGCCGATGAACTTCGCGCCAAAAACAGAGCGAAAACCACCACCATCAACAACAGGACGTTCAAGGAGTAGATCACGGCGAGGGCCTGGTTCGCAGTACTGAACTATTGCTTCGATCAGGCCACGCACTTTCGCAAATTCTTCGTCCGCTGGCTGCCGTCGCGCGGTGACGTTTGTGCCATCCTCACGATTGCGAACCCAGTAGTAGACCTTGTCGGAGAGCGCCGAAATATGGGGGGTGTTGAGATAGAGCGACATATTGAATGGTTGATCTTCACCGATGGCGTAGTTGGTGGGGAAGCGCAACCCTAATCGTTCGATGAGTGAGCGGCGGATGAGTTTCCATGAAGCCAACGTCCTGTAGGCAAAGGATTCGACGAAATCCTCGGCTATGCGTTCCTTACGGAACACCATGACAGGGAGGGGACGGATGGTGTCTCCCATATTGCCCCCACGGCATAGAACGATTTCCGAACCACTTGCCTCAGCCCGTTCGCGAAGACGACGTAATGTGTCTGGTTCGATTTGATCATCAGCATCGAGGAAGAACACCCACTCACCGCGCGCATGATCGAGTGCGAGGTTTCGAGGTGCACCCGCGGAACCTGAATTTTCCATGGAAAAGGAGCGCAGATTCTGGTGGGCTGCCGCAAGTTTTTCAACGATGCGAGGTGTGGAATCTGTCGAACCATCATCGACAACGATGAGTTCTATGTCCTGGGCGGGTAGGTCTTGCGTCAGCGCAGAGAGAAGCGTTTCCTCTATGTAGTTTTCGCAGTTGTACACAGGAACGATCACAGAGATCGAGGGCATAGTATTCAAGGTCACTCCACGAGACGTGCAGCCCAATACGATTTACGGCAAATTGGGACAACAGGGAAAACAGATAGTCACGGATGACTGCAACAAAAGTACCAGAAGTTCCCGGTCATTCTGTGCGAAAAAAGCCGGCGCCCCACCTATCAGTGCAGGTGAAGCGCCGGCTTATGGTGGGCGATGCGGGTATCGAACCCACGACCTCTTCCGTGTGAAGGAAGCGCGCTACCACTGCGCCAATCGCCCAAGAACCCAACAGAACCGTTTTCGGTTCCTGTGTGGTTGGTACCTGTCGATAATAGCGCCACGACCGGCTAAACCCAAAACTGGGGTTAGTTGGTGAGGAAGTCGTGCATGCGGTCAGCGAAGAGTGTTTGCGCTTCTCGGATCAGTGTTTTCACGTGTACCGGCTTGTTGTCGACATGACCTACGGCGTGAACTCCTCGGAACGTTCCCACGAGTGCGAGCCCAGAGGTTGCGACATTAATGTTCGACAAGTCTCTAGCCGCCATCATCAACACACCGCCGAGTTCATCACCTATTGCCGTGAGGATGTTTCGAGTTACTCCAGGTAAGCAACCACTGTCATCGGCCGGGGTGTAGAGCTTGTCCTGATGGACGAAAAGAAGGTTCGCTGTTGTGCCTTCACAGACACCGCCCCATCGGCCCCGCCACAAGACTTCATCAAAGGAGCGCGTTTTACCCCACCGCAAGGCTGCAACGTTTCCGCCATAGGAGGTTGATTTGTGACCGGTTAAGGGGTTGGCTGGGTCACGTATCCACGGGCCGATTCCCACCCGTGCATCGGTGGTTTTGATCATGCCTAGCAGGGGTGCGTTAGGTTCTTCGCGCAGCGACACTGCCAGGTGGGTTTCGTTCCCAGTTCCGTGCCAGAGGGTTACGCGTAATCGGGCTACAGGCAGATCGGCGCTATGGTGGGCAGCTTCGGTGCACACAGCGGCTATGTCCCACTCAACAGGAGCGAAGCCAAGCGCGGTGACAGATCGATTCAAGCGTGCCACGTGTTGGTCACGAGCAAAAATTCGACCGTGGTAAACAGCCATTGTTTCAAAAAGACCGTCCCCGACACTTAAACCCGGGTCGAATGGGCCAACGACAAGTGTGTCATCGGGTAAGAACTTTCCATCGCACCACAGCGTCATGTTAGTTCCCCTCCTGGTGTGCCGCTGGCTAGGGCGATGAGTCGTTGCGCTTTGAGTTGCGTTTCGCGCCATTCAGCGTGCGGATCGGAGCCCCAAGTGATCCCAGCACCTGTCCCAAAATGGAGGCGACCACCTGGACCGTATGCGCTGTTCTTTTCCCACCAAAAACTGCGAATGCCGACGCACAATCGCGCAGTACCTTCGTCAAAATCCACCCACCCGAAGCCTCCACAATAAGGCCCCCGAGGCCCTGGTTCGAGTTCACTGATAATGCTCAGTGCACTATGTTTCGGGGCGCCACTGACTGAAGCAGGGGGGAACGTGGCGTCAAAAATGTGCTGCCAGTGCTTAGGTGTGATCGGAGGGCTCGCAAGGTCTCCGGTCACGGTGGACACCAGGTGCACGAGCCCGGGGTGGTGTTCCACCTCGAGGAGGTGGTCAACAACGACTGTCCCGGGCGAGCATAGGTGCGACAAGTCATTGCGTACCAAGTCGGTGATCATGATGTTTTCAGCTGTGTCTTTGTCGAGTAAACCGGCGGCTGTGGGGGCTGTTCCTTTGATGGGGGCTGACGTTATTGTCCAATGATCCGCAGTGCGGTTCACAGACACAAAAAGTTCGGGTGAAGCACTCACGAGCCAAGCGGAATTGCTGGTGTGGTTCCCTTGGACGTCGATATAGCCCTGGTACGGTGCGGGATTTCCTGCGGCCAGATGCGCAGCGAGTGATTCTGCGGGGCCAGGGGTGTCAAGTTGAGCATGAAGTACCCGACACATATTGACTTGGTAGGCGCGTCCGTCGCGGATGTGTTGACGGATGGTTTCGACGCCTGTTTGGTAGTCCTCTTCGGTGACTGATGAGGTCCAGTCGAGTCGAAAGCCTGGAAAGTCACTTGGTGTTGTGGCCTGTGGAGTGGGTGTTTCCACGGTGGTTGTGTTTTCGAAGCTCCAGCCTCGGATTCTTCCTTCGAAGTCCGCGACGACAAACCACACCCCAGTGTGAGGTAGATCCCACGGGGCGGTATTGTGGGCTCGGAATTCTCGATACTCCACTGGATTAGTGCCTGAACGGCCTGCGAAAACGGCTTTTCCCTTCACAAGATCAACCGTACAGTGGTCGCGATGGCATCTGATTGTGTTGCAGCAGGCTTGAGATGGTGCGGGTTCTGCCAGTGTGACCCAAGCCGGTTTGTGTTTCGCAGTCAATCCATACTATGGTTTTACATGTCGCCGAGAGCGGCGGGGAAAACCCGCTCAACTCAGTGAATATGCGGATGTGGCTCAGTGGTAGAGCATCACCTTGCCAAGGTGAGGGTCGCGGGTTCGAATCCCGTCATCCGCTCGGAGACTCCACGTTAGTGGACGAATCTCATGGTGGAGTGGCCGAGAGGCGAGGCAGCGGCCTGCAAAGCCGTATACACGGGTTCGAATCCCGTCTCCACCTCTCAAGACTCATGTGTTATGAGATCTTGCGCGATTGGCGCAGCGGTAGCGCGCTTCCCTGACACGGAAGAGGTCACTGGTTCGATCCCAGTATCGCGCACAAAAGAAGGTCCCAGAGTTTACTCTGGGACCTTTTGTGTTGCCTTGACAGTTGTCATGTGAGCCATCGCACTTACTCTGTAATTGATAATCGTTATCATCGATGGGTAGGGTTGGTGATGGAGCAAGGGGGGAGTCCCCCTAATTAACCAGAATGATTCTCATTCTAGATGAGGAAGGACGCGTACTCCGCGCCATGACTACGACACGTAAAACTGCCAAAAAACCATTGAGTGCACTCGCGCTGACAATGGCACTCTCTGTGGTTCTCGCGAGTTGCGCTGACAGCTCGGCGAGCGAGAACAATGATGCGCAAACTCCTGCTGAAACCACCGAGACTGAGCCTGCCCAGGCGCAAGAAGCTTCAGCGCGAACTCCTCGCATCGCAGTGACCTACGAAGGTGGAGTGAAGTACCTCGACGCTCTAACGCTCGAGGAAGTGGGAGACACCGCTGCGCAAGGATTCATCCGATTGAACCAAGCTGGCGATAATCGCCACCTCTTCCTCTCAACAGGCGGAGGGTTCGAACTCCTCGATGCAGGTGCTTGGGCTCAAGCTCACGGGGACCATGCTCACTACTACACCCAAACGCCTGCATCAACAGGGGTCGTCAAAGAAGCAACCACACCAGGTCACGCTGTTGTCCACGATGGCTTGACAGCGCTATTTGATGACGGCACCGGCAAGGTTGACGTGTACGAAAGTGCTCACATTGCGGAGGGCGAAGAGCCGGTCATGACATGGCAGGCGCCGGAGGCGCACCATGGCGTCGCTGTCCCGCGCGCTGACGGTAGCCTCGTTGTGACAATCGGAACGGAAGAAGAACGTACCGGGGTGGCAATTATTGCTGCCGACGGTTCAACTGTTACTGAAAACACTGAATGCCCAGGAGTCCACGGTGAAGCTGCTGCCCAGGACGGGCGCATTGTTGTGGGGTGCCAAGACGGTGTCCTCATCATTGACGGCGACACCATCACCAAGGTGGAAAGCCCAGATGACTATGGACGCATCGGTAACCAATCAGGTTCGCCAGAGTCGCCGATTGTCTTAGGTGACTACAAGTCTGACCCTGATGCTGACCTTGAACGCCCAACGCGTATCTCTCTCATCAACACCGAAACCGCGGAACTTCAACTAGTTGATATTCCATCAAGTTACACCTTCCGCTCCTTGGCTCGCGATGACGACGGTAACGCTTTGGTACTGGGTACAGACGGAGCTATCCACGTTATTGACCCAGTCAAAGCGAAGGTGACAACCTCGATTCCAGTGATTGAGGCCTGGGAAGAGCCAGAAGAATGGCAGAAGCCACGTCCCACCATTTTCTTCCTCGACGGCATGGCGTATGTCACTGACCCAGCAACGAACCGCGTCATCATTGTTGACACCGTTGCTGGTGAAGTATGGAAAGAAGCCACTCTTGAGGTCACTCCTAATGAACTGAACGGCATCACTGGTGGTGAACCTAGCCACGAAGGTCATGACCACGGGGAAGAAGACCATGCTGAGGACGACCACGCCGACGAAGAACACGGTGATGACGAGCACACTGATGATGAGCATGCAGAGGATCACGAGCATGACGGGCACGATCACTGATCAGTGAAGTAGTCTCTGAATCCGCAAGAATTGGCCTGTGAGAGGGACAATAGTGCTGGGTGGAAGGCGGAAACACCTTCCACCCAGCTTCTTCGATTGGGGGGCCTATCAGATTTTGGCTCCCTGTGGATCTGCGGTACAGTTTTCTCTGTTCCACTGCAGTGGAACACGCGGATGTGGCTCAGTGGTAGAGCATCACCTTGCCAAGGTGAGGGTCGCGGGTTCGAATCCCGTCATCCGCTCAGTAAAGGTTCCAAGCATCGCTTGGAACCTTTTTGTTTTCCTGCTGTGTTTTGTGCAGTACTGCTTGTGGTGATGTTGTGGCTGACCGACAATGGGGTCACCCCACAATGGGGGGATCAACACCATGATGGAGGCGACATGGGAATCGATGACCTAGTAAACAAGGCAAAAAACGCGCTGGCACGCTCCGATGGCACAGTGGCGAAGCTCAAAGCTGCTGCCACCGACGAACGCATTGATACTGTGGCCACTCAGATGAAGAAGGTTGCCCCAGATGCAATTGACGGGCACATCGACACGCTTGCTCGCAAAGCCAAGCAGGCGAACGACGAGCCACCACAAGATCGCTAAGATGGGAGGGTGCTGCTACCCAGCAGCACCTTTTTGTCATGACCAAGGAGAACACAACCGTGTCAGAAGCACAGATGCAGCCACCACACATAACTATCACCCGTGACGGTGACACAACGACGGTGACTGCAGGCTCGACCGGCACCGACGTGTACTCCGGGCAGCGAGAGATTGTTGCGCTTCGCATAGATGGTGAGTTGAAAGACCTGTCTACTGTTATAGAAGACGGCAATCTTGTTGAAGGTGTGGCAATTACCGAGCCAGATGGACTGAACATCTTGCGGCACTCGGCAGCGCACGTGCTTGCGCAGGCTGTGCAAAAGGTAAACCCCGACGCAAAATTGGGAATTGGCCCTCCCATCGTTGATGGTTTCTACTACGACTTCGATGTAGAGGTCCCCTTCGCGCCAGAGGACTTGAAGAAGCTCGAAAAAGAGATGCAACGCATCGTCAAAGAGGGACAAACATTCCGTCGCCGAGTCATCAGCGACGAGCAAGGGCACAGCGAACTCGCCAATGAACCGTACAAAATCGAACTCATTGGTTTGAAGTCTCAGTCGACTGATGCAGCTGAAGGTGCATCAGTTGAGGTAGGTGCTGGGGAACTTACTATCTATGAAAACGTGCGGCGCAACGGTGAGGTTGCATGGCAAGACCTTTGCCGGGGACCACACCTGCCCTCAACTCGCCTGATTGGCAACGGCTTTAAACTCACACGCTCGGCGGCAGCATACTGGCGTGGCAGTGAAAAGAACCCACAACTGCAACGCATCTACGGCACGGCGTGGCCCACAAAAGAAGAACTTGTTGCCCACCTGGACCGCATTGCAGAAGCAGAAAAGCGCGACCACCGCCGTCTCGGCGTGGAACTCGACCTCTTCTCTTTCCCAGACGCCATGGGCTCTGGCCTTGCCGTTTTCCACCCCAAGGGCGGTGTGGTGCGCATGGAGATGGAAGAGTACTCACGTAAACGCCACATTGATGCCGGGTACTCCTTCGTGAACACCCCTCACATCACAAAATCACGGTTGTATGAAGTGTCTGGGCACTTGGACTGGTACCGCGAGGGCATGTACCCAGCGATGCACATGGACGAGGAACGTGACGCGGACGGAACTGTGCGCAAACAGGGGCAGGACTACTACCTCAAGCCCATGAACTGCCCAATGCACAACCTGATTTTCGATGCGCGTGGTCGGTCATATCGCGAACTTCCTTTGCGTCTTTTCGAATTTGGAACCGTATACCGGTACGAGAAGTCAGGTGTTATCCACGGTTTAACTCGTGCGCGCGGTTTCACGCAAGACGATGCCCACATTTACTGCACCAAGGAACAAATGAAGTCAGAGCTCACTGACGCTTTGAACTTTGTCCTTGATTTGCTGAAAGACTACGGCCTCGATGACTTCTACCTCGAACTGTCAACCCGTGACCCACACAAAACAGTGGGTTCTGATGACATGTGGGAAGAAGCAACACGAACCCTTGAAGAGGTTGCGCAGGCATCTGGACTTGACCTAGTGCCAGACCCAGGCGGCGCAGCGTTCTATGGTCCAAAAATCTCAGTTCAGGCCAAGGACGCCATCGGGCGCACGTGGCAAATGTCTACAATCCAGCTGGACTTCAACCTTCCTGAGAAGTTTGATCTGGAATACCAAGCAGCTGATGGGACACGCCAACGTCCGGTCATGATTCACCGTGCATTGTTTGGCTCCATTGAGCGATTCTTCGCTGTTCTCCTCGAGCACTACGCTGGCCAGTTCCCGGTGTGGCTTGCACCCGTTCAAGTTCTTGCGGTCCCTGTGGCTGAGGCATTCAATGACTACCTCGCTGACGTGGTCGCTCAATTGCGGGCTGCTGGTGTTCGAGCGGAACTCGACAATTCCACGGAACGGTTCCCCAAGAAGATCCGAAACGCATCGACATCGAAGGTTCCGTTCACCATCATTGCTGGTGGGGAAGATGCAGAAGCGGGTGCGGTGTCATTCAGGTTCCGAGATGGAAGCCAAGAGAACGGAATCCCCGTGGCAGATGCCATTGCTCGCATTCGAGAGGCGATCTCCACAAAAGCGCAGGTTTAGTATCCATGGGCGGTCACCAACCGGTGACCGCCCATCACTATGGAGCACAGAACGTGAGAGAAGTGGCTGAGCACGAGTACACCGTTGATCTGGCACAAGAATTTGCGGGCACACAAGATTCCCTCGACAGGCTCTGGACCCCGCACCGAATGGCGTATGTTGGTGGCGAGAATAAACCCCACGACTCAAGTTCTCGTCAATGCCCCTTCTGCCATATTCCGGAGCGCGACGACCGCGCAGGGCTGATCGTGCATCGAGGGACCCTGGCTTATGCGGTACTGAATCTGTATCCGTACAATTCAGGGCACCTGATGGTAGTGCCCTATGAGCATGTTTCCCTGTATTCCCAGATCAACGTCGACGTTGTCACAGAAATGGGCACAATGACGCAGCAAGCAATGGCTGCATTGAGCTCCGTGATGTCTCCAGCTGGTTTTAACATCGGAATGAACCAAGGCGAGGCTGGTGGTGCTGGCATCGCAGCGCACCTCCATCAACATGTCGTTCCGCGGTGGGTAGGAGACGCCAACTTTTTCCCCATCGTTGCGCAAACCAAAGCGATGCCTGCGCTTCTTTCTGATACCCGAGACCGCCTTGCCGCGTCGTGGCCTACCTGAACATGAAGACAGCAAGAATACTGCCGGTACACCCCACAACATGGCATAGTATGAACGGCTCCATCACCATGGAGGATGCACCACACAACAAGAGGAGAGAACGTTGCTGAACGGCTTGCGCGGGGTGATGGCAAAGATTTTCACTCCCATTGCCAGATTCCTCCTGAAACTGGGAATCACCCCAGACGCAGTAACAGTTGCTGGGACTCTCGGCGTTATTGCCGTTGCCCTATGGCTCTTCCCGCAAGGGAATCTGATTGCCGGTTCTCTGCTGCTTGGTCTCCTCGTCTTCACGGATTCCCTTGATGGAACGATGGCTCGTCTCTCTGGTCGCTCTGGGCCATGGGGGGCGTTCCTCGACTCCACACTTGACCGGTTGGCAGACGGCGCCATTTTTGTTGGCTTAGCAATGTATTTCGCGTGGACATCGCCTAGCAACAACCACCTCGGTATGTCAGCTGCGCTAGCCTCACTGGTCCTTGGACTATGCGTCTCATACGCACGCGCCCGTGCCGAAGGTTTAGGCCTTGATGGAAACGTTGGAATCGCAGAACGCCCTGAACGCTTAGTGGTATCACTCGTCGCTGCCCTTATCGCTGGACTCACAGACCAGCCCGCCGTTCTTGCTTGGGCTCTCGTGTTCCTCGCCGCGATTTCTGCTGTCACACTTGTGCAGCGCATAACGCATGTGCGTTCTCAGACCTTAGTTGCTCGCGAGGAACCATAAAATGAATCTCTCTACGCTGTATATGCTGGCTTGGCGCCATGCTTGGCGGGTGCCAGGGCCACTGTGGCGTGGTGCGATGGCTGGAGTTGCAGACCTCACATGGCTGATGCGTGGCAAAGGTGTCACACAACTCGAACGCAACCTGAGCCGGATCCGCCCTGAGGCCACACCCCAACAAATCAGGCGACTGTCTCACCAGGGAATGCGTTCGTACATGCGCTATTTCGGAGAGGCATTTGTGGTAGCGCATTTGACTGCACAGCAGCGCGACGCACGAGTGCGGGTAGTTGGCCGCGAGAACATTGATTCCGCGCTGGCACACGGGGGCTCGCCGATTTTGGCGCTGTCCCATCAGGGAAACTGGGACTTGGCAGGGATGTGGGCAAGTGTCCACCTACGTCCAGTTCTTACAGTAGCCGAACGCCTCAAACCGGAGGAACTCTTCACGGAATTTCGTCAATTCCGCGAGACCTTAGGAATGTCAATTCTCGCGGCCGGGGATGACGGAGTTTTCAGGCAGCTCATGCGAGCATCGCGCACAGAAAAATACCTCATTTGTCTCCTTGCAGACCGAGATCTATCGCATTCCGGTGTCGAAGTCTCGCTTTTTGGGCGGACTGCCCGCGTCGCTAAAGGGCCCGCCGCCCTCGCATTAAGCAACGATGTTGCTCTCGTCCCCTCAGCGATCTACTACGAACGTCTCCGTGGAGAACGGCGCCGTCAAGCAGGCAGCCCGTGGGGCATCGTCATTGAATTTTGCCCCCCTGTGTATGCAACGCCAGGCGCCACAGGCCATAGTGCGATCGCTGACCTCTCTCAACAGTGGGTGAGCGCACTGGAAACGCCAATATCTAAACACCCCCAAGACTGGCACATGCTTCAGAAAGTGTTCGTAGAGGACCTCGATGCAGCACGCTACAGCACAGTAACTGCACCTGAGGAGAACGTATGACCCCGGCAAATGCCTCTCGGCAACTGCGCGTAGGGATTGTCTGCCCTTACTCATTCGATGCCCCAGGTGGGGTGCAATTTCACATTCGAGACCTCGCGGAAGCGTTAATGGCGCAAGGCCACCACGTTTCTGTACTCGCGCCAGCCGATGAGGACACCCCAATTCCGGACTATATTGTCTCCGCTGGGGCCTCAATTCCCATACGTTACAACGGGTCAGTCGCCCGGTTGACGTTTGGTCCACGCATCGCAGCCCGGGTTCGACGGTGGCTCGTTGAAGGGCGTTTTGATGTTCTTCACCTGCATGAACCAATGACCCCCTCACTGTCGATGCTTGCTTTGTGGTTGGCCCGCGGCCCAATTGTCGGTACTTTCCACACTGCCCTGCTGCGTTCGCGTGCCTTGCAGTTCGTTTACCCCATGGTGCGACCCAGCTTGGAAAAGTTCTCCGCCCGGATCGCTGTGTCTGAGGACGCCCGCCGGACCCTCATTGATCACCTTGGGGGAGACGCCATCGTGATCCCTAACGGGGTGTATGTCGAGACGTTCCGTGCAGCACAACCTGATGAACGCTGGCAAGGTACCCCACAAGCACCAACGATTGCTTTTTTGGGGCGTCTCGATGAACCGCGAAAAGGCCTGCCGCTCTTGATGGGAGCGGTCAAAACAGTGGTCGCTACCCACCCAGGGGCGCGGTTTCTCGTTGCTGGGCGAGGTGATGACGGGATGAAAGCTGCCATCGAACAGTTGGGGGAGTTGGCGCATCATGTCGAATTCCTTGGCGGCATCAGTGACGAAGAGAAAGCTTCATTACTGAGTTCAGTTGACCTGTACGTCGCCCCGCAAACAGGTGGCGAAAGTTTTGGGATTGTCCTCGTTGAGGCGATGAGCGCAGGCACATGCGTCGTCGCTTCAGACCTTGGCGCTTTTGAACGAGTGTTGGACAACGGACGCGCGGGTTTTATGTTCACAAAGTCCGATAGCGATGACCTTGCCCGTGCGATTTGTGAAGCGCTGAACGACCCTGAGGAACGGGCAAAACGTGTGGCTCAGGCTACACAGTTCGTAGACCAATTTGACTGGTCAGAGGTGACGTCAAAGATTTTGACCGTTTATGAAATGGTGCTCTCTGCATCAACTGCACTAGATGGTGTCACTGAAGACCCTGCCGCCACGTCACCACGCCGATTGGGGTCACGTCGATGACTTGGTCAGAAATTGCTGTTCTCGTGCTGGTCTTTGTCGCTGTTCTGGTGTGGCTTGCGCTTGCTCAGGCTCAACGTTTGGACCGGCTGCACCGTAAAGTAGTGGCATCACGGTTGGCGCTTGATGCGCAACTTCTGCGCCGTTCCTCGGCGGCTGGGGAACTAGCTGCCGCAGATGTTCTCGACCCCGTGAGTGCACTTCTCATCACCGATGCAGTGGGGGCAGTACAAAATTCGTGCCGTGATGGCGACCAAGAACTTATGGTTGCAGTACCTGACCTGCACGATTTAGTTGTCCGGCATCGTAGTGGTATGCCTGAGCCAACAAGGCGGGGTGTGATCCAAGCGCTGGATGGAACGTTAGGGCTCGAGCGAGAAGCTGAAGAGAGTTCGCTCACTGCCGTGTTGTCGCAACTCTTTGACGATCCCCTCGAAACGCAACCGCTCTACGATATCCCCGAAGCTGAAGAACTTCTCAGCTCACTAGCTGCGGCCTGGTACAGGGTCCAAATTGCTCGTCGCTTCCACAATGAGGCGGTTCTGCAAGCACAACGCCAACGCGCCAACCCTGTGGTGCGTCTACTGCGCCTTGCAGGCCGTGCACCGATGCCGCAGACAGTGGAGTTCGATGATTCGTGGCCGAGCGGTTTGCGTGTGACCACGAGCAAAGCGTCATGACGCGTCACGCGAACCTAAGGGAACGCCATGCGGCGCGCGTGATCCTCCTCAACAATCAAGGCCACGTCCTACTGATGCGCGGACATGATGAACATAATCCCAGTAGATCGTGGTGGTTCACGATGGGCGGGGGGATAGACCCCGGAGAAACGCCACAGCAAGCAGCTATACGTGAGGTGTCTGAGGAGGCCGGTATTACGTTGCCACCTCAGGATTTGCTTGGCCCTATTCTGGAACGCACGGCCCTCTTCGATTTCGCTCAAGAACACATCATTCAGCATGAAGTGTTCTACCTCGCATATGTTGCCGACGATGTGGCGATAACACGGGACGGCTGGACCGAGGTTGAACGCAGCTTCGTTGATGATCTCGCTTGGATGAGCGTGCCAGAGTTGCAGAACTCGCCATGTGAGGTCTTTCCGCGTGGTCTACCAGGGATCCTTGCGAACCTTGCGCACGGATGGGACGGAACTGTGCTTCAGTTAGGTCTAGAAGACGAGAACACAACAATTGGGCTGTGATGATCAGCCTGTTGTCGCAGACCGCCGACGGAAGCCGGTAAAATCGTACAAGTTTGATGGGGCATGATGTGTGACAAACAACGCGCATACCGTGAGGTGAGCGCACCACAGTCACACGATGCTCGGAGACAATCACTCAACACGCAAGGAGTCCACACCGATGTCAGGTCACTCCAAATGGGCCACAACCAAACACAAGAAGGCTGCTCTTGACGCTAAACGCGGCAAACTTTTCGCCAAACTGATCAAAAACATTGAGGTCGCGGCGCGCACTGGTGGCGGCGATGTGTCAGGTAACCCAACACTCTTTGATGCGATCCAAACAGCGAAAAAGAACTCAGTCCCCGGTGACAACATTGACCGGGCGGTAAAACGCGGTGCTGGCCTTATCGAGGGTGGCGCGGACTACCAAACCATCATGTATGAAGGTTACGCACCGGGCGGTATCGCCATGCTTGTTGAGTGTCTGACTGACAACAAGAACCGTTCCGCGGCTGACGTCCGTGTTGCCTTCACCCGATCTGGCGGACAGCTTGCTGACCCAGGTTCAGTGGCGTACATGTTCTCCCGCAAAGGCTTGATCGTTATTCCTGCTAATGGGCATGACGAAGATGAGATTATGGAAGCTGTCCTTGACGCTGGTGCGGAAGAAGTCGCGTCTGAGGGAGATGTTTTTGAAGTTCTCTCAGAAGCTACAGACTTGCGTGCGGTCAGGGACGCCTTGGATGCTGCTGGCATCGAGTATGACTCCGCGGAAACTGTGTGGCACCCTGCGACCCGTCTCGACGTTGACGCTGAGGGCGCACGAAAGGTATTCCGGCTCATTGATGCGTTGGAAGATTCAGATGACGTACAAAACGTCTATGCGAACTACAACGTTTCGGCTGACGTGATGGCTGAACTCGATGAAGACCCAAGCTAACGAAAAGACACGTTAACGATGAGAGTTCTGGGTGTTGATCCAGGGCTGACCCGCTGCGGAATCGGTGTTGTCGACTCCGTAGCGGGCCGCCGTGCGCGCCTTGTTGCGGTGGGTGTGGCACGCTCATCCCATGAGTCTTCCATTGATGTTCGGCTTCTGAAGATCTCCAATGAACTCGATGAATGGATGGACCGTCACATACCTGACGTTGTAGCTATTGAGCGGGTTTTCGCACAGAACAACCTGTCAACGGTTATGGGTACTGCCCAAGTTGCTGGCATCGCGATGCTTGCTGCCGCGAAGCGACAAGTGCCCGTGGCCTTGCATACTCCTAGTGAGGTAAAGGCCGCGGTGACAGGTCATGGTGGCGCAGGAAAAGAACAAGTTCAGCGCATGGTTGCGAACATTTTGGGGCTTGCAGAAGCCCCGAAACCCGCTGATGCGGCGGATGCGCTAGCACTGGCGATTTGTCATCTGTGGCGACCCGCTGGTGTTCTGGACAAAGCAGAACGTTTCCAAATGACACCAGCACAACGGCAGTGGGCTGCAGCCGAGCAATCAGCTCGTCAGAATGTCAGGCGCATGCATTAGGGTCTGTTAGGTGCTACCACCGGGTAAAACTGGTTGTGGTGCTACTGGTGTGGATGTTCTTAAACCAACGATGAAGAGTGTGAAAACGCATGATCGCCTCATTAACCGGCGTGGTCTCCCATGTTCGTCTCGATTCCGCCATCCTGGATGTTGCTGGGGTCGGATATCTCGTGTACGCGACCCCCACGACTCTGTCGACCATGCGTAAGGGTGAGGTAGTCACTGTATTTACCTCGTTGGTTGTCCGGGAGGACTCCATGACGCTGTTTGCCTTTTCTGATTTCGATGAGCGAGAGGTATTCGAGACCGTACAAACAGTGTCGGGGGTTGGTCCACGCTTGGCACTAGCGATGCTCGCTGTACACACATCAGAGATGTTGCGGCATGCGGTTGCATCCTCTGATGCTCGCGCCTTGACGCGAGTTCCTGGGATCGGCCCTAAAGTTGCGCAGCGAATATTGCTCGAACTTGCCGGAAAACTTGCTCCTACCGGAACGCAAACACCTACGCCGAGTGCTACCGAGGTGGACGAGCGACACCAGGTCATTGAGGCATTGCAGTCCTTGGGGTGGAATGCAAAACAGGCTGAAGACACAGTGGCTCATGTCCTTGAGGAAACTGGGGCAACTGCGGTTTCTGCCCGTGATGTTCCAGCGACGCTAAGGTCAGCGCTGAAAGTGCTAGGAGGAAACCGTGCATGAGGACGATGACTTCCCCCATGAGGTGACCTCGGAGCGGCTTGTTGCATCGTCAGCAGACGATATGGAACGAGCTGCGGAGGCTGCGTTACGTCCGAAATCTCTCGATGAATTTGTTGGACAGCGGGTAGTTCGCGAACAGCTCTCTCTTGTCCTGGATGCGGCAAAGGGCCGTGGAGCCCCGCCGGACCACGTGTTGCTGTCCGGGCCGCCCGGGCTCGGTAAAACGACGTTAGCAATGATCATCGCCGCTGAACTTGGGGTGTCACTGCGGGTGACGTCAGGCCCTGCTATCCAACATGCAGGTGACCTCGCTGCCGTTTTATCATCCCTCGATGAGGGCGAAGTTCTCTTCATTGATGAGATCCACCGGTTGGCTCGCCCTGCAGAGGAACTGCTGTATGTCGCGATGGAAGACTTCCGTGTCGATGTCGTGGTAGGTAAAGGTGCAGGTGCCTCGGCGATTCCTTTGAGCCTGCCTCGGTTTACTGCAGTTGGGGCGACAACACGAGCGGGGTTATTGCCAGCCCCTCTGCGGGACCGATTCGGATTCACCGGGCACCTAGATTTTTATGCGGCAAGTGACCTTGAACGGGTTATTGTCAGATCCGCGCGGCTTCTTGGGGTGGAACTTGCGGCAGATGCAGCAGCTGAAATTGCTTCTCGCTCACGCGGAACCCCGCGTATTGCCAACAGACTGCTACGTCGGGTGCGCGATTGGGCCCAGGTAAAGGGCACGGGACAACTTGATTATGCTGCGGCGCAAGCAGCATTGGCCGTTTATGAGGTTGACGAAAAGGGATTGGATCGTCTCGACCGAGCCGTGTTGACGGCGCTGTGTACGCGCTTCGGCGGCGGACCGGTAGGTCTTTCAACGCTTGCGGTCACGGTGGGTGAAGAACCAGAAACAGTTGAGACCGTGGCTGAGCCCTTTCTCGTCCGCGAGGGTTTGATGGGCCGTACACCGCGAGGGCGTGTGGCAACACTAGAAACGTGGCGTCACCTGGGGCTTGCTCCACCTGCGGACTCCAGCACACTGTTTAGGTAAAGTGGGCACTTTTCTCCCTGCCCCGCCGTTAGGTAAAAGGGCGTGTGAACGCCTAGACTCCCTTTGGTACTCAACCACATGAAAAGGTGTAACGATGGAATACCTGATTCTGTTCGCTGCGATGATCGCGCTCATGTTCTTCATGACTCGCGGAACCCGCAAACGCCAGAAAGAGATGATCGCTTTCCGTGACTCAATGGAGCCAGGTATGCGTGTCATGACAGCCTCAGGCTATGTCGGCGTTGTCGTATCGATTGACGGAGATCTGGTGACCCTTGAGTCATCGCCTGGTGCGCACACATCTTGGGTTCGCGCAGCTGTTGCCAAGCCATATGAGTCAGTTGAAGCCGTTGCACAAGAGCCTGCCACTGAAGAGACTTCTTCCGGTTTTGTTGTTCCAGACGATGTATCTGGTCTCATTACCCGCCCGCAGGACGAACGTCGGGATGACGACACCACAAAGTAGTACCTGTACCACCACACGTTGTTAGCGCCTCGGCGCATGTTATGAGAAGAGTTTGACAGTTGGCCAGTACCAACAGCGACGCTAGCCGTCCATGGCGGCCGTTGATCACCCTTTTGCTGGTGATCACCGTCGGGGCAGGGATTCTATTCACCGGCGTGAGGTCCTCTGATGATGCCTCGTGGACACCGAAGTTAGCCCTTGACCTCGAGGGTGGCACACAGATCATTCTGCAAGCAGTAACAGCGAATGATGAGCCGGTGTCAGCGCAAGACATCAACCAAGCTATCTCCATCATTCGACAGCGTGTGGACTCCTCAGGTGTCGCTGAAGCAGAGATCACGAGCCAAGGGGGCCGCAACATTGTTGTTGCACTCCCAGGTAGCCCAAGCGAAGAAACCCTTGCGCTTGTACGTGAATCAGCGCAGATGCAGTTTCGACCTGTTTTGTATTTCGGTGATCCCGGGCCCATTGTCTTGGACGACGCGGCTGTTGATGGTGAAGCGGAAGTTCCTGAAGGTGACGACAGCGAATCTGCAGAGTCAGACTCTGCTGACGGGGTCCAGACTCCTGACAGCGACGATGCGGAGTTGGTCGTTGAAGGGCCACTTGATGCACTTGTGGCTGATGATGAGTCTGCCGCACAGCCAGCAAACCCCAGTGATCTAGTACAGATTACGCAAGAAGTTGTTGACGAATTTTACGCTTTGGACTGCACATCGCCAGAGAGCCTCATTGGCGGCGGAGGAGTAGCTGACCCGGATGGTGTCTTGGTCACCTGCTCAGAAGACGGCAGCACAAAGTACATCCTTGGTCCAATGGAGATCAGCGGTAACAACATCGCTACCGCTACTTCTGGTCTGAAGACCACTCAAACGGGTGCAACAACCAATGAGTGGATCGTGAACATCTCGTTTAACTCTGCTGGCACCAAGGAGTTTGAAACCGTCAGTTCCCGGTTAGCGGATCTCCCTGAGTACGAGCAGTGGATTTATGACCCCACGAGTTCTGCACCAAACATGTTTGCGATGGCCCTAGATAACCTCGTCATCTCTGCTCCTAGTGTTACTCAACCTTTCTATGACGGTCAGGCCTCGATCGAGGGAACCTTCACCAATGAGTCCGCTAACAAGTTGGCAAATCAACTCAGTTTCGGTGCGCTGCCATTAACTTTTGAGGTTCAGAGCGAAGAAACAATTTCCGCGACCCTGGGCTCTGAGCAACTCCAAAAAGGTATTCTCGCTGGTCTTATCGGTCTTGCGCTCGTTGCAGTGTACTCCTTGGTTCAATACCGCGTTCTTGGTTTGATCACTATTTCATCACTCGTTGTAGCGGCGGTGCTGACCTACCTTTCCCTGGCGATTCTTTCCTGGGTTCAGGGGTATCGATTGTCACTCGCTGGTGTGGCGGGAATCATCGTGGCGATCGGTATTACAGCTGACTCCTTCATCGTGCTCTTCGAGCGTATCCGTGATGAATTACGTGAAGGCCGAACACTCAGTGGCGCTATCGATGTCGGGTGGGATCGAGCAAAGCGCACCATTCTTGCGTCAGATGCCATTAACTTCATTGCAGCTATCGTGTTGTACTTCCTCGCAGTGGGCGGGGTACGTGGCTTCGCGTTCACACTCGGACTAACAACACTGATCGACCTCATCGTGGTGTTCTTCTTCACCCACCCACTCTTGAAGGTACTGTCCAAACTGCCGTTCTTCCGAGACGGACACAAGTTGTCCGGGTTCAGCCCAGAAAGTCTCGGTGTGGATCGTGTACGTTACGTGGGCCGAGGCCGAGTGAGCCAACCTGATCACGGGTCATGGTTGAACGAAGACGGTACCCGCATGACAATCGCTCAGCGTAAGGCTGCACGAGAACGCCAACAACACGAAGAATTGGGCGGCTCAGCGCAGACCACCCACATCAAGGACGGTGAGTGAACCATGGCATCTGGGTTCTCTAAGTGGGGCAACGACCTCTACACAGGCAAACGGTCCTACGACATCGTTGGCCACCGTAAGTACTTCTTCATTGCTGCGGCCGTAACTCTTCTTGCTTGCCTTGCGATCCTGGGCATTAAAGGCTTGAACCTTGGTATTGAGTTCCGTGGTGGTTCGCAGTTCACCATCTCAAACGCTCAGACCAGCGATCAGGGCCCAGCGATTGATGCGGTTGCCTCAGTTGACCCGAGTGAAGTTGCCCGGGTGTCGACTCTTGGGACGAGCGCTCTGCGGGTTCAGACCAACACGTTGACTGACCTTGAAGTGCAGGAAGTACGCACTGCTCTTGCGCAGGCTTACGGTGTTACGTCTGATGACGTTGCGAGCTCATTTGTGGGACCTACGTGGGGGCAAGACGTTTCAGCGAAGGCTTTTACGGGTATCTTCGTGTTCCTGGCTCTTGTCATGCTTGTGATGTCTTTGTACTTCCGTGCGTGGCGTATGGCAGCAGCAGCGATCCTAGCGCTCTTCCACGACCTCATTATCACCTTGGGGGTTTACGCGATAATTGGCTGGGAGGTGACGCCAGCAAGCATCATCGGGTTGCTGACAATCTTGGCATATTCCATCTATGACACGGTTGTTGTGTTCGATAAGGTGCGCGAAAACACTGAAGGCATCACAGAGCAGTACCGGCACACTTACGCTGAACGCTCAAATCTTGCTGTCAACCAGACGATGGTGCGTTCGATCAACACTTCAGTAGTTGCGCTGCTTCCGGTTGGGGCTATCCTCTTCATTGGCGCGTTCCTGCTCGGAGCTGGGACGCTGCGCGACATTTCTCTCGCACTGTTTGTGGGAATGGGTGTTGGTGCATATTCTTCGATCTTCTTGGCAACACCACTTGAAGTAGCGCTACGGAGCCGCGAGAAAGCAATCAGCGAGCACACCGCGCAAGTATTTGCAGCTCGTGATGCGCGCGACCGTGGAGAAGACCCAAGCCAAGCTATCGGTGCATCACTGACAGCTGGTGGCGATGACCGCGATATTGTTCCTGGCGTCCGGCTTGCAAACCGCGCTCAGCCGCGACGAAAGAAGAAGTAGAGATGTCTGTACATAGCATTACACCTGTCGACCTACGGTCGTATATTCGCGATCTACCTGACTACCCAAGTCCAGGAATCGTCTTTCGCGACATCACCCCTCTGCTTGCTGAACCAGCAGCTTTCACCACAGCAGTTCACGCGCTGGCTGAACTAGTTCCTAGTAACACTGATCTCATCGCTGGAATGGAAGCCCGAGGCTTCATCTTTGGAGCCGCACTCGCACACCACATGGGCATTGGTTTTGTGCCTGTGCGTAAGGCGGGCAAACTACCGCCACCGGTTCGTAGTTACACCTACGACCTTGAGTATGGCCAGGCAACGATCGAACTTCGCGATGAAACATTGCCTGATGGCGCTCAGGTTGTTCTGCTTGACGATGTCCTTGCTACAGGTGGAACAGCTGCGGCAGGCGTGGCACTCATCGAGCAGTGTGGGGCACATGTGATTCAAGCGTTGTTCCTGATGGAGTTAAGTGGACTTGGAGGGCGTGACCTGTTGGGAAGTAAACCTGTCGCGGCGTTGTTTGACCTGTAGTTCTACAATGAACTGACAGGGGCCTCGTAAGTTCGGGGCCTGGCCAAGTTTTTCTGGCCCGACGACGTCCAAGGAGGCCTCATGTCTGCAGACAGTCCACACACGCAGGTGGCCTCACGCGGTGACGACCTTGAGGGAAGCATCGCAGCGGGGCAAGCAGGAGAGCGGATGCTGTCCTCAGCGAAGCCAGCCACCGCTAAGCCAAGTGATATTAAGTCCGTTGCATCTGCTGCGGATCCTGACATCGATGTTGCGCCTATCTCCACTGCTGGGCGGGTGCGCTCACGCTTCGGGCGGTTTGGCGCTCGTCATGCGGTCGGTACCCCGACGCTTGAACCGTTGATGAGGGCGTTGCGCAACAATCACCCGAAAGCAGATGTCTCGCTCATTGAGCGGGCTTACGTGACTGCTGAGAAAGCGCACCGCGGTCAACTGCGTAAAAGCGGAGATCCTTACATCACCCACCCCGTTGCGGTTGCCACGATTCTCGCGGAATTGGGGATGACTCCGTCCACATTGGCTGCGGCTCTTTTGCACGACACTGTGGAAGACACACCGTACTCCCTTGCTCAACTGACCAAGGAATTCGGTGAAGAGATAGCTCTTCTTGTTGACGGCGTCACAAAACTCGACAAGGTTCAGTACGGGGAGGCAGCGCAAGCTGAGACTGTCCGCAAAATGGTTGTCGCTATGGCCAAGGACATTCGGGTTTTGATGATTAAACTCGCTGACCGTCTTCACAACGCGCGTACCTGGAAGTTTGTCCCTTCTCAGTCTGCAGCGAAGAAAGCTCGGGAAACACTCGAGATTTATGCCCCGCTTGCTCACCGCCTGGGTATGAACACCATTAAGTGGGAACTGGAAGACCTGTCGTTCCAAACGTTGTACCCCAAGGTGTATGAGGAGATCGTTCACCTTGTTGCAGAGCGGGCGCCGGCCCGCGAAGAGTACTTAAGTACAGTTCGTGACCAAATCATTTCTGATTTGCGTACTGCTCGCATCAAAGCAACGGTCACAGGCCGCCCTAAGCACTACTACTCGATCTACCAGAAAATGATTGTCCGGGGCCATGACTTCCAGGACATCTATGATCTGGTGGGAACCAGAGTGCTTGTCGATACTGTGCGCGATTGTTACGCGGCACTGGGCGCACTTCATGCCAGGTGGAACCCTGTTCCTGGGCGATTTAAAGACTACATCGCGATGCCAAAGTTCAATATGTACCAGTCCCTCCACACGACTGTTATTGGGCCCGGCGGTAAACCCGTTGAAATCCAGATTCGTACGCATGACATGCACCGTCGTGCAGAGTATGGTGTCGCTGCACACTGGAAGTACAAAGAAGGTGCCAAAGCTCCTAGCGGGGGTGAAGGCTCAACAGACATGCAGTGGCTCCGGCAGCTTGTTGATTGGCAGCGTGAAACAGCTGATCCGTCAGAATTCTTGGATTCACTACGTTTTGAGATTGGGTCTCGTGAAGCGTATGTCTTCACTCCTAAGGGTGACGTCATTGCGCTTCCCCATGGTGCGACTCCCGTCGATTTTGCTTACACGGTGCACACCGAAGTGGGTCACCGCACGATGGGCGCGCGCGTCAATGGGCGTCTTGTTCCGTTAGATTCTGCACTTGAGACCGGTGACACGGTTGACATCCTTACGTCAAAGGCGCAAACGGCTGGTCCTTCGCAAGATTGGCTTGCTTTTGTCAAGAGTGCTCGTGCGCGGAACAAGATCCGGCAGTGGTTCCAAAAGGAACGCCGTGATGAGGCGATTGAGCATGGCAAAGATCAAATCGCTAAGGCGTTGCGCAAGCAAAACCTTCCGTTCCAACGTTTGCTGTCTCATGAAGCGGTGCTCGCCACTGCCAACGATATGCGCTATCCCGATGTTTCAGCGCTCTATGCAGCAGTGGGTGAAGGCCAGATTTCTGCCGCGAATGTGGTGCAGAAACTTGTGCAATCCATGGGTGGTTCCCAAGCGAATGAGGAAGACCTCGCTGAGGTGGCACGCCCGTCACGTGTGTCCAGGCAGAAGCGTGGGGGAGACCCCGGCGTCCGGGTTAAAGGCGCTGATGATATTTGGGTCAAACTTGCAAAGTGCTGTACCCCCGTGCCTGGTGACGACATCATTGGGTTCGTGACGCGCGGTCAGGGTGTATCAGTTCACCAAATGGATTGTCACAACGTCGAACAGCTGAAATTGCAGCCTGAACGCATTGTCGATGTGGAGTGGACTACCGGGTCAAGTGCTATGTTCTTGGTGCAAATCCAAGTCGAAGCCCTTGACCGTCCTCGCCTGTTGTCTGACGTGACGCGGATCCTTTCTGATTCCCACGTCAATATTCTTTCAGCTGCAGTGTCAACGTCCACGGATCGTGTTGCGATTTCAAAATTCACGTTTGAAATGGCGGAGCCGGCGCACTTGCAAACGGTACTGAACGCGGTACGGCGCATTGATGGTGTGTTTGATGTCTACCGAATCAAGGGTGCATAAGTTCTCTGACGCGGCGTAGTGCCACTGCGCTGTTGAAGTGCTTGTATGTCCCTTTGATGCGAGTAATGAGTGACGTGAGTGTCGCCGAGTCGATGTCGAGCGTTTGGACCATGTGAAAAAACGCATCTGGTTGGTGACCATGTGCGAGGTCGTACAGGGTCCGTTCTACGCTGGTGACCTGGACTCCGGCGACATTCACGGTATCTGTGCCGCGCAGTGATGTTCGTTTGCGGGTCACGCCCGTGCGCCGCCGCGGAGTGGGATCGAACGTTCGGTAGATGATGGTTCCGTGCGCAGGCATTGGGCCCCCACAGTGCACCCAGCTTGCGCTTTCCATGGCGACAACTTCATGGACTGATACCTGCAGGTGTATGCGGGCAATTCGAGCCCTCGTGCCAGGGGACTCAATCATTTTGCTGGGGATGGCGTAGCCTTCGGTGACACAACTGAGCCAACCTTCGCG
Source organism: Jonesia quinghaiensis DSM 15701 (assembly GCF_000423205.1). Taxonomy (GTDB): domain Bacteria; phylum Actinomycetota; class Actinomycetes; order Actinomycetales; family Cellulomonadaceae; genus Jonesia; species Jonesia quinghaiensis. The sequence continues at coordinate 270,315 of NZ_KE383990.1, read as the reverse complement.
TATAAAGTCTTGCCATGCTAGTTCACCCCCAACGCTCTCTGGGGTGAAAATGAGCGCTGACGAGTGACGAAACGCGGTGGCTGAGAATGTGCCGGGGGCATCAAGCTCTGGCAGGAGTGCGCGCAGTTCTCGGTAGCTCATCCGTGGTGTGGGGCGACCTTCGGGGAGTGGTTTGAGAGCTGGCGGTGCAGGAAGTGGCGGCAGCGTGGCGGTTACTGTCAATGTCATGGCGTCAGTGTGCCACAGGGACCTTCTTGGGTTACACGTATGGCCTGCACCCTGTGGATAGGGTGCAGGCCATAGGCAATGTGTTGCTAGAAAAGGTTACCCACGTGATTCGTCGGCAGCTTTCTTGATTTGCTCCAGCCAACTGCGGCGCGCTTCAAGTGCTGAGGTCAATTCTTTGACCTTCTTCTCTTTGCCTGCTGCTTGTGCTGCTGCGAGGTCCGCTTCGAGTTGCTCGATGCCTTGTTCTAGCTGAGCAAGCGCTCCTTCTGCTCGTGCACGGGTCTCAGGGTTCGTGCGGTCCCACTGTGACTGCTCAGCGTCTTTGATGGCCCGCTCGACAGCTCGCAGTCGCCCTTCAACGCGTTGGATGTCGTTGCGTGGGACCTTGCCGGCAGTTTCCCAGGCATCTTGGATGCTGCGCAGCTCGGTTTTGGCGTGTGATAGATCCTTCACTGGCACTAACGCTTCGGCCCGGACAAGGAGTGCTTCTTTGACAACAAGGTTAGCTTCGAACTCAGCGTTAATGGCTGCGTTGGCTTCTTCACGGCGAGCAAAGAAAGCATCCTGCGCTCCGCGGAAACGGGCCCACAACGCGTCGTCATCCTTGCGGCTTGCACGACCAGCCGCTTTCCACTGGTTCATCAGCTCGCGGTAAGCAGCAGCTGTTTCGTTCCATTCAGTGGATGTTGAGAGTTTCTCAGCCTGCTCCACCAGCGAAGATTTCACCTCTTTTGCTGAGGCATTTTGTTTTTCTAGTTCAGAGAAGAAGTGGCGGCGTTCGCGGTCAAATGTTGTGCGTGCGTGGGAGAAACGCTTCCACAGGCTGTCTTCAGCTGCCTTATCGAGACGAGGACCGCTGCGCTGAGCTTCCTTCCATTGCTCCAGCAATGCGCGGAGTTCTTCGCCTGCAGGGCGCCACTGAATTTTCGAGGGGTCCGTGCCAGCGATCTTTTCTGCCCGCTCAACGATTTCTGTGCGCTTGGCGAAAGCAACCTGCTTTGCAGCTGCACGCTGCACTTCAAGCTCTTCTCGGCGCTTTGCTGCCACCTGGGACAATGCTTCAACCCTGGCGCGAAGCGAAGGCAGGTCGCCCACAGCTGATGGTGAGGCGGTTTCCTCATTCAGTTTCGCAAGGGTGGAGTCGATTTCTTTGACGCTCAGATCAGTAGTCGTTAAACGCACCTCGAACAAGGTGACTTTGGCGTCGAGATCAAGGTACCGGCGGGCGTAGAAAGCTAGCGCCTCATCGGGAGTTGAATCAGGGATTTGCCCTACTGTTCGGGTTTCTTCGCCATCGCGAACATGCACGGTGCCGTCTTCGTCGACGGATCCGAATGTTGATGCCTCAGCGATGCGTCGAGTTTCATCCACTGAAACTGGGGTCACTGGTTGGCTTGTAGCGCCTTGCTCTGAAGGTGCTGGCTTTTTGATGGCGCTGGGCTTGATGGCGCTAGGGGAGGGGCGAGCACCGCCCACAGTGGGTGTCGCGGGAGCCGTCACCTCACGAGACTCGGCTGTCGTCTGAGATTGTTGTTCGGTGTTTTCGCTCATCGGCTTGCTCCTTGTGCGTAGTGGCGAGAAGAGAGATCTTCTCGTCAGCGACTGTCCCCTGGCTGCGTCGCCTGTGGTGACCTGACGTGATGGCGCGTGGGCGCCACTACCCAGTTTAGGGACCAGACAGCAAAAATGTGGTATTCAGTTCTGAATATCTTACGCAGAAGGACTCCTGCACCTCATCTTGTGTGGTGTGTCACGAGATGAGTTGTTGGTCGCCAACTATTCTCACTCTTGCTTCCAGACGTGGGAAGATATGGAGTTATGGCACGCCCAACTCCACTCTCCGGTTTCCCCGAATGGCTCCCACAGCAGCGCATTGTTGAGCAAGAAATTCTTTCCCGAATCCAAAAGACGTTTGAACTCAACGGATTCGCTGGCATCGAAACACGCGCTGTTGAGCCACTTGACCAACTATTACGCAAAGGTGAGACCTCAAAAGAGGTGTACGTCCTTTCGCGCCTACAGGCGGGCGACGAGGACTCCCACAGCGACCGCTCACTGGGGCTACACTTCGATTTGACGGTGCCATTCGCGCGATACGTCATCGAAAACGCAGGGAAACTCGACTTCCCCTTTAAGCGGTACCAAATCCAAAAAGTATGGCGCGGTGAACGCCCACAAGAGGGCCGCTTCCGTGAATTTTACCAAGCAGACATCGACGTTGTTGGTGCAGGAGAGCTCCCGTACCACTACGAAGTTGATCTGCCCCTAGTCATGGCGCAGGCTCTCAACTCACTGCAACCCCTCGGCGTTCCGGCATTCAAAATCCTCGTCAACAACCGCCGAGTCGCTGAAGGCTTCTACCGAGGTATCGGGCTGACCGATATTGATGCGGTGCTGCGCAATATCGATAAAATCGATAAGATCGGCGCCCAGCGTGTCGCAGCCCTCATTGTTAACGAAGCAGGCGCTACCACCGAACAAGCCCAACTTTGCCTTGACCTGGCAGCTTTGCACGGTAGCGACCAGAGCGTCATTAACGACGCCAGAGCACTTGCACAACGCGCAGGTGTAGACAACGACCTCTTCACCCAGGGAATCACTGAACTGTCCACCCTCCTCGAAGCAGCAGCACAGCGTGCGCCCGGAGTCATTGAAGCGAACCTCAAAATCGCTCGCGGCTTGGACTACTACACCGGATCAGTCTACGAATCAGTTCTCATCGGACACGAAGACCTCGGATCCATCTGCTCGGGCGGGCGCTACGACACCCTAGCCTCAGATGGAAAAAACACCTACCCAGGTGTCGGACTGTCCATTGGAGTGTCCCGGCTCGTGTCGCGACTCATCAGCAAACAACTAGTTACTGCCAGCCGGTCAGTGCCCACCGCAGTTCTTGTTGCCGTCACCGACGAAGCAACCAGGCACCAGTCAGACGCAATCGCCCAAGCCCTACGTTCGCGCGGTGTCTCAACTGACGTGTCACCAACGGCCGCAAAATATGGGAAACAAATCAAGTTCGCAGACAAACGAGGAATTCCTTTCGTCTGGTTCCCCGCATCCACTACTGACGGTGAAGACCACCCACACCAGGTCAAAGATATTCGCACCGGGGAGCAACACAACGCCCTCCCTGAGACCTGGCTACCACCAGCGTGCGACCTCACCCCGCAGGTCACCAGCACTGAGACGTAAATCCATTCGCTTCACAAGCTTGCGCACCTACAATGAAACAACCTGACGTGCCTAATACCACTCAACTGAAGGAAAGACCTGTGCTTCGCACCCATACAGCTGGATCCCTGAGCGCCGAGAACATCGGTGAGACCGTCACCCTCGCCGGCTGGGTCGACCGCCGCCGAGATCACGGAGGCGTTGCATTCATCGACCTCCGTGACGCCTCAGGCATCGCCCAAGTTGTCATCCGCGATGAAGAAGTTGCCCACCCTCTGCGATCAGAATTCGTGTTGAGCGTGACAGGCGAGGTCGCACGCCGACCAGAAGGCAACGAGAACACCAACCTCGCTACCGGTCAGATCGAAATCATCGCGACCCAGGTCACCGTCCTCAACGAATCAACCGCACTGCCTTTCCAAGTGTCAACCGCGCTAGACGGCACTGAAACCATCGGTGAAGAAGCACGTCTCAAGCACCGCTACCTCGACCTGCGCCGCCCAAAGCCAGCATCGTTGATGCGCCTGCGCTCACAGGTCTCCCAAGCAGCCCGCACAGTACTCAACGATCACGACTTCGTCGAAATCGAAACCCCCACCCTGACCCGCTCCACCCCAGAAGGCGCACGTGACTTCCTCGTCCCCGCACGCCTAGCACCAGGGTCATGGTACGCACTGCCCCAATCACCACAGCTCTTCAAACAGCTCCTCATGGTGTCAGGCATGGAACGCTACTACCAGATCGCGCGCTGCTACCGTGACGAAGATTTCCGGGCAGACCGCCAGCCAGAGTTCACCCAACTCGACATCGAGATGAGCTTCGTCGACCAAGAGGACGTCATTGCGCTCGCGGAGAAGATCCTCGCACGCGTGTGGTCGCTCATTGGTGTTGACCTCACTTCACCTATCCCACGCATCACCTATCACGAGGCGATGCGCCGGTTTGGGTCAGACAAACCAGATTTGCGTTTCGATCTGGAAATCACCGAGCTGGCGGAGTACTTCACGGACACTCCGTTCCGCGTGTTCCAGAGCGAGTATGTCGGTGCCATCGTTATGCCAGGGGGCGCAGCACAACCGCGCCGCCAGTTTGATGCGTGGCAGGACTGGGCGAAGCAGCGTGGGGCGAAGGGGCTTGCCTATGTCACCATCGCAGAGGACGGCGCACTAGGCGGTCCAGTAGCAAAGAACATCACCGAAACAGAACGTGAAGGCCTCGCAGCTGCAACAGGTGCTCAGCCGGGCGACTGCATTTTCTTTGCTGCCGGTAAAACTGACGAGTGTCGCTCACTATTGGGGGCAGCTCGCAATGAAATTGGTTCACGCACCGGATTGATCGACGAAGACGCGTGGGCTTTTGTGTGGGTTGTCGACGCCCCACTCTTCAAGCCTTCAGGGCAAGACGACGACGTCGATTTGGGGTCCTCAGCGTGGACTGCTGTACACCACGCGTTCACCAGCCCAACCCCACAGTGGGCTGACACATTTGATACAGACCCTGGTAGTGCTTTGGCCTATGCCTACGACATTGTCTGCAACGGCAACGAAATTGGTGGCGGTTCGATCCGTATTCACCGCCGTGATGTGCAAGAGCGCGTCTTTAAGGTGATGGGTATTGGTCAGGAGGAAGCACAGGAGAAGTTTGGGTTCCTTCTCGATGCCTTCCAGTTTGGCGCTCCACCTCACGGAGGAATCGCTTTCGGGTGGGACCGCATCGTTGCGCTACTCGGTAAAGCTGATTCCATTCGGGACGTCATCGCTTTCCCGAAGTCTGGTGGAGGGTTCGACCCGTTGACTCAGGCACCAGCTCCAATCACCCCTGCACAACGTAAAGAAGCAGGTGTAGACGCTAAACCTCAGTCATAAACCCATGACATGAACTGTGCCGGGTAGAACATCAAAAGATGTTCTACCCGGCACAGTTGTTTCTCAACGCCGTGATGGGCTCATACGGACCCACGGGCTGCTTAGTCACTGTGGTGTTGCTAGACGTGTTGATGGTCTAAATAGGCGCACTGACCATCACTCATACCGGGAGGGAGTTGGGACGCGTCCATCACGATGTCAGTGAATGATGGCGAACCGGTTGTACAGCTTCGCTAAGGGGGCTGGAGCCCACCAGTTCCACCGCCCAAGCAGCGTCATCGTTGCTGGTACCAAAAGCATGCGCACGATAGTCGCATCGATGAAGACCGCCACTGCGAGAGCGAACCCAACTTGTTTAATGACAAGAAGGTCCCCAGCAACAAACCCTGCAAAAACAATGATGATAATCCCCGCTGCAGAGGTGATTATGCGCCCAGATCGCTGTAAACCAAGCCGGACCGCTTTTTCAGAGTCGTGACCCGCATCAACAAACTCCTTAATGCGTGACAGGAGGAAAACTTCGTAGTCCATAGCGAGCCCAAACCCAAAGGCAAGGACAAGAGCGACAACGAAGGTTTCAATTCCACCTGTTGACGTGAAATTCAAGATGCCTGACAGGTGATTGTCCTGGAAGACCCAGACAAGTATCCCCAAGGAAGCCCCCAGAGAGACCACATTGGTGAAGAGCGCCTTGATGGGAATGACTAACGAACCTGTCATGAAGAACAACAACACCATGGTGGAAAGCACAACAACAGACACCACAAGCCAAAGCCGTTCACCCAAAGCGCCTTGGAAGTCAACTTGAGAGGCTGCCTGCCCAGTGACGAGCACATTGGCAGGCGACTCAAGTTCCCGAATCTCCCGCACGACCTCCGCAGCTTGTGGCGACCCTGGATCATCACCATCGATCAGCACACCAACAACAAAGTAGTCACCCAATGGCGAAGGCGGGACCACGCTACGCACACCCGAAAGAGTGTCAATTCGTTGCCCAAGATCCGCAGCATCAATATCTGAGCCATCGACAACCACCTGAATATCGGCAGACCGCGTTTGAGGAAAGTCCTGGGCCAGCGTGTCAGTGAACTGCCGCTGCGTTGCTGTCGTCGGTAGGAGTTCAATACCAGAATTACGCATCTGAAGGTCCAAGACGGGAGACGCAAGAAAAACTAGAAGAGCAACACACCCGATAACAACAAAAGGAGCCCTGCGCTGTACCCAACCAGCCAAACGAGAGAAGACACCTTCGGTGGCTTCCACATCGGCGGTATAACGCATGACCCTATCCACACCAGGAAGCTTCTCCACCGGCGAACGGCCAATCGTCTTCATACCAGCGAGACGCAACACCGCAGGCACCAGAGTCATCGCGGTTGTCACAGATAGCAACACAATAATCAGCCCAACAGCCCCGATCGCACGTAACACTGGAGGGGTAAAAATAATCAACCCTGCAATCGACAAAGCAATCGTCACAGCAGAGAACGCCACGGTACGCCCCGCAGTGCTCAACGTCGTCACTGTCGCATGCGTGACTGCTTGCCGTCGCTGCGCAGGAGTGAGTTCATCAACAAGATCACGGGGACGCACAGTAGGTAAATGTGGAAACTGGGAGCGAACAAAACGCGCCAACTCTTCCCGGAAGCGTGACACCACCAACAACCCGTAGTCGATGGATAAACCCAACCCCAACACAGTCGCAACATTAATGATCGACGCATCAATGTCCATCACAAAGGTGAGAGCAAACATCGCCCCCAACCCAGTCAAGATCGACGCTATCGCCCCAGCCAACGGCATAGAAGCCGCCATGAGCCCACCAAAAACAAGCACCATCATCACAAGAGCAAGAGGCAAAGCCACCAGCTCACCGGTAATAAGGTCTGCTTTAACCTGATCAGTGATCTCCGCCAAAATGAGATCCCCAGAACCAACAAAAGCCGCAGCCCCCGGCTCCAATGCTTCAAGCTCGTTCCCAGCTTGCTGGAAAGAAGCAACCACCGCATCACTAACAATCGCACTATCAGCCTCAGTGAGATTGCTATGCAATGTTGCTACAACAAGGAACCCCTGACCGTCCTGCGCACTAAAGAGCGCAGCGATATCAGTTGCCGTTCCATCAACTGCATCAAACGGGTCCAAAATCGATTCAATACCGCTGATATCAACAAGACGCTCATGCGCTTGCGCAACAATCGAGCTCACCTCATCACCGGAGGGTGCAACACCCTGGACCGCCAACGTGATGGTCTCCCCAGTTGAGGAATTCTCCCGCAGTATCACATTCGCCGCATCGCTTTGTGAGCCGGGAACACTATATTCACCAGTCACCAAACGATCGAAAAGATTGCGACCATCAACCCCCACCGTAATCATCGTGGCAGCGCCCACGACAATGACAACCCACACCAGCGCGGTGAACAAGGGAGACCTATCAACGAAACGACCTAGTCTGTCAAACACAGTCTCACCATGACAGACAAACAACCCTCACCGCATCTTCACACTCCGAGAGTTACCAAACCAAAGCCAACCACCACCCACACCCACCCCTCCCGATACCCTTAAACGATGGACCTCTTCCACGCCACCAGCACCACCAACCACGGCACCCCCAAACAATCACCCACCGCCCCACTCGCCGTCCGCATGCGCCCACAAAGCGCGGAAGAAGTCGCAGGCCAACACCACCTCCTCACACCAGGCTCCCCACTACGCCGACTCCTCGAACCCCACACCGCAACAACCCGCACAGCACCAAGCTCCATCATCCTGTGGGGACCACCAGGCACCGGCAAAACAACCCTCGCCTACCTCATCGCCCACAGCAGCGACCGACACTTCACAGAACTCTCCGCCGTCACCGCCGGAGTCAAAGACATTCGCACAGTCGTCGACTCAGCCCGCCAACTCCTCGTCACCAACGGACAAGAAACCGTCCTCTTCATCGACGAAGTTCACCGGTTCTCCAAATCACAACAAGACGCACTCCTACCAAGCGTCGAAAACCGCTGGGTCACCCTCATCGCAGCAACCACAGAAAACCCCAGCTTCTCGGTCATCTCCCCACTCCTCTCCCGATCCCTCCTCCTCACCCTGCGCTCACTGACCGACGACGACATCACAGCACTCCTCACACGCGCGCTCGCAGACGAACGCGGCTTAGCAGGCACCGTCACCCTTCACCCCGACGCGCAATCCACCTTGGTGCGCCTCGCCCAAGGCGACGCACGCAAAGCACTCACAATCCTTGAAGCAGCAGCCAGCTCCGCAACAGCAACCGCTACCACACCCAACGCGCCAGCCACCATCACCACCGATGTCCTCGAGCAAGCAATAGACATCGCCACCGTTTCCTACGACAAAGACGGCGACCAGCACTATGACGTCACCTCAGCATTCATCAAATCCATGCGAGGGTCAGACGTCGACGCAGCCCTGCACTACCTAGCCCGCATGCTCGTCGCTGGCGAAGACCCACGCTTCATCGCTCGACGCATCGTTATCAGCGCCTCCGAAGACGTCGGCATGGCAGACCCCAGCGCATTACAAACAGCCACAGCCGCAGCCCAAGCCGTCCAACTCTTAGGCCTCCCAGAAGCCCGCTACGCACTCGCCCAAGCCGTCGTCCACATCGCCACCGCCCCAAAATCCAACAAATCCCACGACGCCATCAACGCCGCAATATCCGATATCCAAGCAGGACGCACCGGCCAAGTACCACCTCACCTCCGGGACTCCCACTACAGCGGAGCCCAGCGACTCGGTCACGGCGCGGCCTACCAATACGCCCACGACTACCCCCATGCCGTCGCCCCCCAGCACTATCTGCCAGAAGAACTCCAAGGAACCCGCTACTACCACCCCACAGACCGAGGGTTTGAGCGTAACGTCACACAAAGACTCGAAATCATTCGAACAATCCTGCCAAACAACAACGCCTGAACTGGTAGAGTTGACGGGTTGCCTGGATCCAGGCACCACCTGGGACCTCAGCCCTGATGACACCGACTGCACTAGCGGTCGCGGAGTCCGTCGGCCGGTCCCACACCTCAGGACACCTCCTGAGTTGTGACGTACAACCACGACAGGAACGGAAACGACCTATGTCTTCTGTAACCCGTTCGCGCCGCCAGGTTCGCCTGAGCCGCGCACTGGGCATGGCACTAACCCCCAAGGCAGTCAAGCACTTCGAAAAGCGCCCTTACCCACCGGGCGAGCACGGCCGTTCACGCCGTCGCACTGAATCTGACTACGCCGTGCGTCTGCGGGAAAAGCAGCGTCTACGCGCCCAGTACGCATTGCGTGAAAAGCAACTGCGCGCAGCGTACGACAAAGCTCGCCGCCTGGACGGCTTGACCGGTGAAACCATGGTCGAGTTGCTGGAAACCCGCTTGGACGCTCTCGTTCTGCGCGCAGGTTTCGCTCGCACCATCCTTCAGGCTCGCCAGGCTGTGGTTCACCGCCACATCCTCGTTGATGGCAAACTCGTTGACCGCCCTTCATTCCGCGTGAAGCCAGGTCAGACCATCCAGGTCAAGCCAAAGATGCAGGCTGCCACCCCTTACCAGGTGGCTGCTGCTGGTGCACACCGCGATGTTCTTGCCGCTGTTCCTGGTTACCTCGACGTTCAGCTTGAGAAGCTCACTGCTGTTCTGTCACGTAAGCCACAGCGTGTTGAGATCCCTGTGCAGTGCGAAGTTAACCTCGTTGTTGAATACTACGCACGCTAAGTAAGTGCGCACTGTGTGTGCTCTCTCTGCGTAACCAAAGGGCCCCCTCGGGGGCCCTTTGTGCGTTGCGGCCTTTGTGCGAGCAGTGTGTGGGGTCGAGGAATGGGCCCCGGTGCGGGTAGTGTGTGCATGACGGTGAAACAGGTACATGCAGGGAGAGATAGTGATTGGTGACATTGCCGGACTGATCGCCGCGATCGCGTTCGTCGCGCTCGTTGGGCTGGTCGCTGTTCCGTTGATTAAGTTGGGTAAAGTTCTCGACGCTGCGGCGAAAACCATAGAGGACGTCGCTGAGAACACGCTCCCCATCCTTCATGAGTCGGCGCAGACTTTGACAGCTGCTAACGCTCAGTTGGAGAAAGTCGACACCGTCACGACGTCAGCAGCTGAGGTATCACAAAACATATCTGCACTGACTGGACTCTACGCGGCGACTTTTGGTGGTCCACTGATCAAGGTGGCAGCGTTTAGTTATGGTGTTCGTCAGGCTGTCGGTAAAGCTTGGGGCAAGATGCGGGGCGCCCAGCGATGAAGAAAATTTTCTGGATCGGCACAGGAGTTGCGCTCACTGTTCTGGTTTATACCAAAGGCCGCAAAGTAGTGAGGCGCTACGCACCAGAAGCCGTTGCTGAACGAGTTGGGCACCAAGCCGCAGACTTCGCGGAACGTGCTGATGCAGCCGCACATGGCTTTATACATGACTTCACCACGGCCTTCCACTCTCGTCAGGATGAGCTCATGGCCGCGCTCCTCGCGGACACGCAACCATCAGTTGATGAGTTGCGCGCCCGACATGCCGCACGTAAAGCCTCACCACGTGCCGAAGACTTCCCAGATGTCGATCCCATTGAAGAAGAGCTCGGTTACTCTTTTTAATCGTGCCACGTTGAGCGCCACGTGAGTCTTCGAGAAGTATCACTTACCCGTAATATTGTTCTCAGCCCTACTGTTGGGGCTATCTTGTCTTGTCTGAAGTAGAGGAACCCATGCGCACCGCTGACATCCGCCAACGCTGGCTTGATTACTTTGAAGCACGTGACCACCACGTTGTGCCCTCAGCGTCGTTGATATCTCCTGACCCGTCGGTGCTCTTCACGATCGCTGGCATGGTTCCCTTCATCCCCTACATGCTGGGGGAGCAGAAGGCGCCCTGGCCTCGTGCAACGTCGGTACAAAAGTGCATTCGCACAGGAGACATCGACGAGGTGGGAAAGACCACCCGGCACGGAACCTTCTTCCAAATGAACGGCAACTTTTCCTTCGGTGATTACTTCAAAGAAGAGGCAATCACCTACGCCTGGGAGTTCATCTCAGGTGCGGAATCCGATGGGAAGTTGGGGTTCGATCCAGAGAAGATTTGGGTCACTGTCTACCACGATGATGATGAAGCGGCTGAAATCTGGAGCCGCGTCGCTGGTCTACCACAGGAACGCATTCAGCGTCGTGGAAAGAAAGATAACTTCTGGCACACTGGTCAGCCTGGACCAGGCGGTCCATGCTCTGAGATTTACGTTGACCGTGGGCCAGAGTTTGGGCTCGAGGGCGGCCCCGTCGTTGACGAAGACCGATACCTTGAAATCTGGAACCTCGTCTTTATGCAGTACTCCTTGGAGAATGTTCGCTCCAAAGAAGAGTTCGATATTACTGGCGCCTTAACCCAGCACAACATTGACACTGGCATGGGCCTCGAACGTGTTGCACTCCTCAAGCAGGGAGTGAACAACATGTACGAGATCGATGAGGTATTCCCCGTTGTCCAAGCTGCAGAGAAGCTCTCAGGTCGTCGCTATGGTGCGAACTCGGAAGATGATGTGCGGTTCCGTGTTGTGGCAGACCACATTCGTTCGTCACTGATGCTTATTGGTGATGGGGTTAGACCATCGAATGAAGGACGCGGTTATGTGCTGCGCAGGCTTCTGCGTCGCTCTATTCGTGCAATGCGCCTGTTGGGTGTCCAGGACCTTGCAGTGCCTTCACTGATTACCGCATCGAAAGAGGCGATGAAGGCCTCATACCCTTACTTGGAGGAAAACTTCTCCAGCATTCTTGCCACGGCCACGACGGAGGAAGAGGTTTTCCGCAGGACGCTGAGTCAAGGGTTGACGTTGCTTGATTCTGCTGTGGAAAGTGCAAAGGCTTCACAGGGGAGTGGCGCTAGTCTCAGTGGTGATCAGGCTTTCCAACTCCATGACACCTATGGTTTCCCCATTGACCTGACATTGGAAGTTGCTGCTGAGCAGGGTGTATCCGTTGATGAAGTGGCTTTCCGGTCACTCATGCAAGAACAGCGTGACCGTGCTCGTGCCGACGCGTTGGCAAAGAAGCAGGGACACGGTGATATCAGCGTCTACCAGTCTGTTTTGGCTGATTTGACGGCTCCGGTTGAGTTCCTGGGGTATACCGACGCGCAGGCGCCTGCAGTTGTGAAGGCGCTACTGGTTGATGGTGTTGCTGTTGATGCAGTTACTGCTCCTGCTGATGTTGAACTCATTATGGACCGCACGCCGTTCTATGCAGAGAAAGGCGGTCAGCTTGCTGACCACGGGCGAATCTATTCGTCGAACGGTGCCATTTTTGAGGTTGATGATGTTCAAGCGCCAGTTAGTGGGTTGAGCGTTCACCGCGGCACGTTGGTTGATGGCACATTGCGCCGGGATGAGTCCGTAGTAGCTGAGATCGATGTGGTGCGCCGCCGCCAAATCTCTCAGGCACACACTGCGACTCACATGATCCACAAGGCCCTGCAGGAAACGCTAGGTGCTGATTCCACTCAGGCTGGTTCAGAGAACTCGCCGAACCGTATTCGTTTCGATTTCCGGCAAAACCAGGCTGTCCCTGGGGGAGCGCTTGAGGACATCGAAGGTCGGGTAAATGATCGCCTTCGGGAAAACCTTGAGGTGAGCGATCTGACGACCTCGTTGGATAAAGCCCGGGAGATGGGCGCGATGGCGTTGTTTGGTGAGAAGTATGGCGACCGCGTCCGTGTAGTGTCCATTGGTGATGACTGGTCCCGTGAGCTGTGTGCAGGGACCCACGTTGGCAAATCGGGTGACATCGGGCTTGTCACTATTTTGGGTGAATCTTCTATCGGTTCAGGGGTTCGCCGCGTTGATGCGCTGGTGGGTGCTGGCGCGTATGGGCACCACGCACGTGAACGTGCTTTGGTGAGCCAACTTTCTGGTCTGCTGAATGTGCGGTCTGACGAGTTGCCAACCCGCATTGAATCGTTGGTGGGGAAGCTGAAGGACACGGAGAAGGAGCTTGCCCGGTTGCGACAGGCACAGTTGCTGGCTATTGCTGGTGAGCTTGCTGCGGGCGCAACATCTGTTGGGTCAGTTCGCGTTGTGACTCATGACGCAGGTGAGATCGCGGCTCCTGATGCGCTACGAACCCTAGCTCTCGATGTGCGCGGGCGCCTTGGTGACGCGGCTCCGAGTGCTGTTGCTATTGCTGGTGTGTCCAAGGGAAGGCCCCAGGTCGTTATTGTGACAAATGCCTCCGCCCGTGATCTCGGGGTTCGTGCTGGGGCGTTGGCGAAGACCGCTTCGGGTGTTTTGGGCGGTGGCGGTGGCGGTAAAGATGACATGGCGCAGGGTGGTGGCCAAGATGTCACGGCTGTACCTGCTGCTCTTGCTGCGATCGTCTCTGACGTGACGGCTGTTCAAGGCTGAGTTTGATGGATTCTCCTGGCGTTCCGCGTGGTGTGCGGATAGGACTTGATGTGGGAACTGTTCGCGTCGGGGTTGCTATGAGTGACCCCGACGGGATTATGGCGACACCTGTGGCCACGCTGCGCCGTGATCGGTCAATCACGTATGTGGTTGGTGGGAGGCTTCCTACTCAGTTACCTGACGATGTTGCCGAATTGCTGGACATCATGGATGAACGTGACGTGGTGGCTGTGTATGTAGGTCAGCCCCGCCACTTGTCTGGCAAAGACGGCGCGTCGGTGTCCATGGCTGTGAACTATGCCGCACTAATTTCTCAATTGCGACCAGAGATAACGGTACGTCTTGTCGATGAGCGGTTGACGTCGGTGACAGCGCACAGCATGTTGACTCAGGCTGGTCGCTCAACGCGTCACCAGCGTCAAGTGGTGGATCAGGCTGCTGCTGTTGTCATCCTCGATAGTGCGTTAGATGCGGAAAAACATAGCGGTGTTCGTGCGGGAATTTCTGTGCCGCAGTGACGTGGGTATTCCACTTTTTCAGAAAACTGGTGTACCTTTTGGCAAGAACCGTTACCGAGTTGAGATAATCGTGGGGTTTAGTGGTCAGCCAAGTCGCTGTCGATCTACCTGTACGTCATCTCTTCCGGAGCCCGCCTGACCCCGGCCTGAAGGACTTCCTGTGAGCGATCTCTTTGACCAGTACAGTCAAGAGGAGTATTCCAGTACGCGGTTGAGCCGCCAGCAACGCCGAGCCCTCGCGGCGCAGCGTAAGCGCGAGGCGGCCCGTCGGCGAAAGTCTCTTCTTGCTGTTCTTCTCGCCGTGGTGGTTATTGGCACCGGCGGGTTCTTTGCCTGGTCATGGGGAGTGGACTTCTTCTCGGGCTTGTCGTTCTCTGCCCCTACGTCTCCTGAAGAGGCGAAAGACTATGAGGGCGAGGGAACTGAGCCTGTTGATGTCACGGTAAATGAGGGTGACACGGGTGCGGCTATCGCGCAGACCCTTTTCGCGGCTGATGTCGTGGCGTCACCGCAGGCTTTTGTTGCTGCTGCCAATGCGCACCCTGATGGTGGTTCGATTCAGCCGGGCACTTATGCGTTGTATAAGCAACTTCCAGCTCAGACAGCTGTTGAGATGCTGCTGGATCTGGAGAACCTGTCCGGTAACCGTATTCAGGTGATTCCAGGTGCGAAGTTCAGTGACGTGGTTCAAAAAATCAAAGCGGTGACCGGTTTCACTGATGAGCAGATGGAAGCCGCTATGGAGAACACCGAGGCTACTGAATTACCCAAGCAAGCTGACGGTAGCTATGAGGGGTGGATAGCGGACGGTGATTACCGGTTCGGTTCTGATGTGACACCGGAGGAAGTCCTCGCTGAGATGGTGAAGCGTCAGCGTTCTCGGTTGAAGAAATTGGATATCGAGACCGCAGAGTGGGGGCGGATAGCCAACATCGCTTCGATCATTCAGATGGAGGGGCGTGAAGAAGACTTCGACATGATCTCTTCGGTGATTTACAACCGCCTTGATATCAACATGAAACTCCAGATGGACTCCACCGTCCACTACGTATTTGGTGGCACGTCGGATGCCACGACAAGTTCTGATCAGCGTAAAGACGACAACCCGTGGAATACCTACAGGTACGAGGGCTTGCCTAAGACGGCAATCGGCACACCGAGTTTGGCTGCTCTTGAGGCTGCGGTTTCTCCGGCGACCTCTGATTACCTCTTCTTTGTTGCGGTTAACCCACTGACAAAGGAAACAAAGTTTGCCGTGACGTGGACTGAGCATGAAGCGAATGTTCGCGAGTACCAGCAGTGGTTGCAGGAGAACAGCGACACGTTGAACTCAGGGTCCTCTGACTGATGACTTACCGTGCGGCGGTACTGGGGCACCCCATTAGTCATTCGTTGTCCCCAGTCCTACACCAAGCTGCATACGATGCGTTGGGTATTGATTGGCTCTATGGTAGGTGCGACGTTATCGAGGAGGACCTCTCAGGCTTCATTGAGGCGTTGGATAGGTCCTGGCGTGGGTTGAGCCTGACTATGCCGTTGAAGCAGCGTGTTATTCCTCTGTTGGATCATGTTGATCCACTAGCTGCAGTGACAGGCGCAGTCAACACGGTATTGATTCAGCCCGTAGGGGCAGCGCGAGCGTTAACGGGCACAAACACTGATGTCCACGGTATCGTTCACGCTATCCGTGAAGCGCGTACCGCTGAGGTGCGCACCGCAGTGATTCTTGGGGCGGGTGCAACAGCCAGTTCCGCTTTGGCAGCCGTTGCACAGTTAGGTTGTGCGACCCCTACGGTCGCTGTTCGGTCTTTGGCGCGTACGGCGGATCTTCGGGCGGCAGCACACCGCATGGGGGTGGAGCCGGTATTCGTGACATTGACGAGCGCCTTTGAGGCGATATGTGCCGCTGATGTGGTGGTCTCGACGCTGCCTCCTTTTGCTGCTGATGGGCTCGCAGCACAACTTAGTACAGATGATGTTGTGGGGCGTCTGTCGGGCACTCTGCTTGATGTCGCATATGACCCGCAACCCACTGCTCTGATCGCGGCCTGGGCGCACAGAGCAGGGGTCACGGTTACTGGTGAACGGATGCTCCTCCATCAAGCTGGGGAGCAAGTACGCCTGATGACTGGGCTCCCTGCGCCACTTGACGCAATGGATGTTGCACTGCGCCGTGCACTGGAACGTCACTGACGGCTACCGGCCCACAAGAAACCCGTTCGTCGCTCGAACTTGTGATGTTCCCTCTTCGCGGAATCATTAAGTCCAACGGTTGACGTGCCGATCTCCACTGCAAGGTCAACTTGCGGGAGAGACACGTGAAACAACTTGGGGAAATCCTCTTGGAGGAGGGGCTTGTCACAGAAGACGAGCTCCTGCGCGCACTGGATGAGCAGATTGCACGAGGCACCAGCCTAGGGCGGGTGCTCGTCGAATTAGGCGTCCTTACTGAGAACCAACTGGTCGCTGCTTTAGCGCACCAAGTGGGTATGCGGTTCGTGGACCTCGATGATTATGCGGTCGACCGCAAAGCGGTGTCATGTGTTCCTGGTTCACTTTGCCAGCGTTACACGGTGCTTCCTATCGGGTTTGAAAATGGATCACTCCTGCTTGCGATGGCAGACCCAGGTAACGTTCTTGCCCTTGATGATGTCCGCCAAGTGGCGCAAATGCCTGTGCAGCCTGTGGTTTCCACCCACGAAAACCTCAGTCGGGCACTTGAGCGGTACATTCGCGCTGATGGCGAAATGGATGATCTCGCCAACGCGCTCTCTGAAGAACAACAAGAAGAGGAAATCGACCTCTCAATGTTGGGGGACTCGGCTACGGACGACGCTCCCATCGTGCGGTATGTCATTCTTGTTGTGACCCAAGCAATCAAAGACCGCGCCTCAGATATCCACATCGAACCGACTGAACATGACTTACGAGTTCGCTACCGGATCGACGGTGTTCTCCACGAAATGCAAAAGTCACCCAAATCAACGCAAAACGCGGTGACCTCGCGCATCAAAATCCTCGCTGATATCGACATCGCGGAGAAGCGGAAACCTCAAGACGGACGCATGTCCGTCACGCACAACGGACGAAAAATTGACCTCCGTGTCGCGACTCTGCCCACCGTGTGGGGCGAAAAAATCGTCATGCGTATTCTGGATAACTCCACGGCATCGTTGGATCTACGAGACTTGTCATTCGGCGAGAAAAACCTTGAGATTTACAAAGAGTCGTACAGCAAGCCCTACGGCATGATTCTGGTGACCGGCCCAACAGGGTCTGGTAAATCCACCAGCCTTTACGCCACGTTGAACGCAGTATCCAAACCTGAAATCAACGTCATCACCGTCGAAGACCCTGTTGAATACCGACTCCCCGGGATCAACCAAGTCCAAGTCAACCCCAAGGCTGGACTAACTTTCGCCTCCGCGCTGCGATCCATTCTGCGTTCAGACCCTGATGTTGTCCTTATTGGTGAAATTCGTGACCATGAAACCGCGCAGATCGCGATCGAAGCAGCTCTTACAGGTCACCTCGTGCTTTCCACCTTGCACACCAACGACGCTCCCTCAGCAATTACCCGCCTCACCGAAATGGGCATTGAACCATTCCTCGTTGGTTCAGCGCTTGACTGCGTTGTCGCTCAACGCCTCGCCCGTAAGCTCTGCGATAAGTGCAAAGAACCGTACCAACCTACGGAGCGTGAACTGTTGTCCGCGAACTTCCCATGGGTTCCGGGCGAAGAATTTCCGCAACTCTACCGCCCAGGCGGATGTGCCACCTGCTCCGGAACTGGATATCGTGGGCGCCTCGCACTCCACGAAGTCATGCAGGTCAACGAACACATCGAACGCCTCGCCGTGTCACGTTCATCGGCAGCAGAAATCTCAGAAACAGCCCAAAAAGCAGGCATGTATACGCTGCGAGAAGACGGTTGGATGAAGGTCATCGAAGGGCGCACCTCCATCGAAGAAGTTCTACGCGTCGTCGCCTAACCCTCAAGAACACCCCCCACCACGCCGATACCTCCCCAAGGCAGGCATAGGAGTGGACATTAGGAAAGGCCCATACGGTGACACAACCCGACCACACGCGGCACACACACGCCGCAGACCCCCGCCAAGTCAGCGAATGGGCTGACCAGGCGAACATGTCGCAGCTCTTTGCGAGGGAACTCTCACGCAACAGTATGGCGCGTCCCCAGGGGCACTACGTAGAAACGGGCGGGTTCGCAGATGAACAGCAACATGCCCCCACCTCGCCCTCTGCGACATCAGTGAGGCCACTGCGTCGTCCCGCTCAACAGGGTCATTACAACGAACCTGTACCAGTGGTTGCGGGTGCTCAGCCTTTGACGCCTCCGATGCTCACACCGCAGCAATCTCACACTACTTCGCAGGCGCCGCACGCTCAACCGGTTGTTGCGCCCACCATGAATGCCCCGACACAACCACCTATGGCGCACAACCAAGGACCATACGGACAGCCCCCCACAGGGCAACCACTGAGCTCCGGGGTTACCCCACCAGTGTTCAATACACCGCAGACAGCTCTACCCACTCCTGCAGTTCCTCCGACACGCCGTGCGCGCGGTATTGTGGCGACCGATCAGGCTGCTGCAGGTCGAGTCGGTATGTCTAATGCTTTACGCAAGGGAGATCTGCTCCTCGATGATGTTCTGCGCGACATGGTGGACCAAAGTGCCTCAGACCTCCACCTGACGAATCGTGCTCGTCCGATGATCCGTAAATCAGGTGAATTGACACCATTAATTGGGTATGACGACGCCCTAGATTCAGATTCCCTGAAACGTTCTCTCTACATGATGCTTACCCAAAAGCAGCGTGAGGTGTTTGAAGAACAACTAGAACTCGACTTCGCCTACCAGGTGCCTGACGGTGCACGATTCCGTGTGAATCTCTATCAGCAAAGAGACTCCGTGGGGGCAGCTTTCCGAGTCATTCCAACTGACATTAAACCTCTTGAAGACCTCGGTGTACCAACATCAGTGGGTGCGTTCGCCAAATTGGCGCGTGGTCTCGTTCTTGTCACTGGACCAACAGGGTCAGGAAAATCCACGACCTTGGCTTCAATCATTGACTTAGCGAACCGAACCCGTCCCGACCACATCATGACAGTAGAGGACCCTATTGAGTTCCTCCACGACCACAAAAAGTGTGTGGTCAACCAACGTGAAGTTGGTACGGATACGCACTCCTTTGCGTCGGCCTTGAAGCACGTGTTGCGTCAGGACCCCGACATCATTCTTGTCGGAGAGCTTCGTGACTTGGAAACCATCGCCATCGCGCTGACCGCCGCCGAAACCGGCCACCTTGTTTTCGCAACTCTGCACACACAAGACGCAGCGCAAACCATTGACCGTGTCATTGACGTGTTCCCACCGGAGCAACAGGAACAAATCCGTGTGCAGCTCGCGTCAGCGATTCAAGGGGTGGTGTGCCAGACATTGTGCAAGAGGGCAGACGGTGGCGGACGCGTTGTTGCCACAGAAGTTCTCGTAGCGACTCCTGGTATCCGCAACATGATTCGTGAAGGAAAGACTCACCAGATTTACTCCTCCATGCAGGCTGGGAAAAACGACGGAATGCACACGATGGACCAGCACCTTGCTGACCTCACGAAACGCGGTTTGATCAGTTACGAAGTCGGCTTGGAGAAGTGCCAAAGTGCCGCTGACTACAACAGGCTTGCAGGCCGATCGTCGATGCCGGTAGGTACGGGCATCGCGAACGCCGGAATGGGCGGACACCTTGATGGGAGTAACTTCTAATGGCTGCCAGTGACATGAAAACCTTCACCTACGAGGCTGCCGACAAATCCGGCAAAATCGTCAAGGGAAAAATGGAGGCTACCTCGGAGGCAGCGGTTGTCCAACGCCTGATGGCAAACGGCGGTCAACCTGTCTCTATTACACAGGTCAACACGGGTGGCCTTAACTCGGAAATCAGTATCCCTGGGATCAGTGACAAGATTTCTCTCAAAGAAATCGCCATCATGTCACGGCAGCTCGCAACAATGATCAACGCAGGGCTGTCACTCTTACGCGCGCTCACCATCTTGACTGAACAGACTGAAAACAAGGTGCTGCAAGTCATACTGGGAACCGTTCGCACTGATGTCGAAACCGGTGGGTCGCTCTCCTCAGCGCTTGCGAAACACCCTAAGGTGTTCCCACCGCTCATGATCAATATGGTGCGGGCCGGTGAGACTGGTGGGTTTCTTGATAAAACTCTGCTCAGCATCGCCAAAAACTTCGAGGATGAGGTCAAACTCAAGGGCAAGATTAAGTCTGCGATGACCTACCCCGTGGTGGTTCTGGTGATCGCTATCTTGGCCTCGGCCGGTATGTTGATTTTCATTGTTCCGGTGTTCGCCGGAATGTTCGCCACCCTTGGCGGAGAGCTTCCTTTTGTCACACAAATCCTCGTGACGATGTCGAACTTTCTGAAAGTCGCGATCTTCCCGCTGTTGATTCTCGTCTTTGCAGGGTTCATCTGGTGGAACCGGATCAAGCACCGTAAATCGGTACGGGAGAAGGTTGACCCGATCAAACTGAAAATGCCGGTGTTCGGGAAGCTAACTCAGAAGATCTCGATCGCGCGGTTCACTCGCAACCTGGGCGCGATGCTGAGCGCAGGTGTTCCGATCTTGCAAGCCCTGGAGATTGTGGGTGAAACCAGCGGCAATATTGTTGTGGAACATGCGGCGAATGACGTCATCGACAATGTGCGGCGTGGCCGATCGCTTACTGCTCCTTTGGCTGAGAACCCTGTGTTCCCGCCGATGGTCGTTCAAATGATGGCGGTAGGTGAAGACACCGGTGCCCTCGACGACATGCTCGAGAAAATAGCCGAGTTCTATGACGCCGAAGTTGAAGCGACAACCGAACAGCTCACCAGCCTCATTGAACCTCTGATGATCCTCGTTATTGGTGGGGTCGTGGGCGGTATGGTCATCGCCCTCTACATGCCAATTTTCTCGATCTTCAACCTCATCCAATAGCTTTTCCGCACAAAAAATAGCGGAAAATTTGTGGAATTCGTTCCTCAAGTGCCGGCTGCAACACGCCGATACCCACAGTGGTGCAGAGAAGACCTCCAATCACATGGGGGAGTCACTGCCACAATCATCACTCACCATGACACAGAAAATGGAGGGATCTTCATGATCGCTCGCCTCTCCAAGGCAATGAACGAGAAAGAAAAGGGCTTCACCCTGATCGAACTTCTCGTCGTTATCATCATCATCGGTATTCTTGCCGCAATCGCCATCCCCGTCTTCATGAACCAGCGCCAAAAGGCCGTGGACTCCAGCGTTAAGTCAGACCTGCGCACCCTCGCCACCCAGATTGAAGACTACTGGGTTGATAACCAGGGCTACCCAGCCACTCTTGGTGGGGATGCTGCTGCAGGATACACCATTGATGGCGATGCGGTTGCCACAAGCGAAGGAAACACCTTCGTGTACACCGACAACGGACAGTCCTACACCATCGTGGGGACAAACCCGAACGGTGACCAGGCTGTTGCTGGAATCACCTATGACAGCGCAGCTGGTGGTCTGCAACAACCGTAACGGTTGCTTGACTCAGCACTGTTGAAATGGCATGAGAGAGGGATGAACAACACCGGCACACTGTGCCTATGGAGATTCCTCCCTTGATCAAATCGACGGGGTGTCACTGGTGACTTTCGCCGGTGGCACCCCGTTCGGTTGACAGCACCTCACACAGAGGTGCATCTCGGTTAAGAGCACAATGGACAGTTGTGAGGGCGTAGTTAACGATGAAACGCAGTCCGAAGTTTATGCCTGCAGAGCGCAACCGTGAGAGTGGCCTCTCCATGGTTGAGGTGATTGTTGCTGTCGTCCTCATTGGAATGGTGGCAACCTCCGCAGCGGCGTTTTTCATCACGGGGCTCGCCACCGTGTCGGATCTTCAACGCAAACAAGCTGCTGTTTCGCTCGCTAACAGTGCGGTGGAACGAGCGCGAGCCGTAGCGCCTGGTGACGTCACCGGTACTGGTGTAAGCGGTCTGGTGAAAGGACGCACCCAAGCAGCGGTGACTGCCACCTGGGACGCTATCGCCACAGCTGACCCTACTGACACCGCTGACATGAACCCAGCGTGGGACAACTCGCCCTCCGCGGCCAGCACTGACCAGTGGGTTCCCCTCACTCAAACGCAACGTGTTAATTCACAGACCTACACCATCACCACTCTCATTGGTCAGTGCTTCCGCGCGAAGGCAGCGACAACGTCGTCAGCTAACTGCGTGCGCACAAACCCAAACCCAGCCGGCAGCTCTCACATTGAGATGTATCGAGTGCGTGTTGTTGTGTCATGGTCGGAGGGGCCAGGGTCCGAGCTTCAGACGTACCGACTTGCCACGCTGATCGACCCAAGCATCGATGCTGTGTGGAATACCGTGCTTAAACCCTACGCATATGACGATGAAGTCTCTATGAACGCGGGTGACGGCTCACAATTCTTTGCAGTTGTCGCGAACGACCAACTCGACTACAACCCTGACTCAGCAATCGGTCCTATCGTTGACCTCACGCAACCAACACCAAATTACGGAAGTGTGGCTGTTGGTACCGGTAGCCAATCCAATGGGGTCATCTTCACTCCGCCGGACCCAAGTTTTTCTGGAACCGTCACCTTCACGTACAAAGTCAGAGGGACATCCGGGGAGGTGTCCAATGCGGCAACAGTGACTGTGCACATCCTCCCGAACCCTCGATTCGACGAGATGATCGTCGCGTATGGGTCGCGAACAATCCTTAATGACAGACTCCTGGCCAATGACTACGGGACTACTCCCATAGAGTCGAACCGTGAGGTGGCTTTTGCGCTGGCATCGAACCCCACGGTTGATCTCTTTACTGATGAGGCGCCCCCTGCCACCGTCCAAGCGCGTACTTCATCAGCACAAGAGCTTGCGAGCAAGGGGATCAGCATCAATGCTGCAGGTGAGGTGGTGTATCAGGCGCCAAGTGCAGGCTCAGGATCTGACACTGTGGAGTTTTACTATTACCTCGTAGACACCGCGAGAAGTGGCGAGGGACAAAAATACCCCAGCGCGCTTCCCGCAAAAGTGACCATCACATCCGGCGCCTGCGTGTATGTCAATGACCTTGAGGTCGACATCACTGCTGACCAGCGTGGAGAATTCGTTGATCTTGGTATCAACGAAGCGAATGGGAACGACGCAGATTGTCTCGTGGACATCGTCTCTGTTGACTACACGCCACTGGATATTCGTGGACAAATTCGCGTTGGGAACAATGACTACAACGCTACAGACAATAAGCGTGGTTCCCTGATTAGCTACCGGTTCCAGGATGACATTCCATTCCAGTTCCGCATCACCTATCGGATGTTTAGCGCTGATGGGCGCTCAACGACCGGTGAAACCGGCGTCATCACAGTGACTGTTCTTCCTGTCGCTGTTGATGATACATACACGATCTCTCCGCGTGACATCAATGGAAATAACCAGCGCTTCAAGTTGGCTAATCTTGGGCCCAAACTTCGAGACAATGATGCGCCCAACCAGGGGGCACAAGTCGACATCGAGTTGGTTTCTCCGCTGACCTGCGGTCGGTTAACCGATGGAACTCAACAGCGAAATGGGAAAACCTACCTCTTGAATGACTCGCTGGAGTATCAAGTACCTAATAACCGTTCCACCTGTACTTTCACGTACAAACTTGTCGGAAAGAACCTTCCGGATGTTGAGTCGGAGACTGCTACGGTGACAATCGAGGTGACAAACTGATGGGCCGTCACAGAAAAGAAGGTTCACGCGAGGATGGCATGACCCTCGTAGAACTCATCGTCGCGATGGGGATTCTGACAGTGCTCCTGACGATATCAATGGCTGCTGTTGTGGGGATGACCCGAAGCACAGTGAAAGCGCAAGCTGTCACAAACGCGGCTGACCATCTCCGCAACACTTTCCAACAGATGGATAAAGAAGTCCGGTATGCGTCAGCCATCAACACGCCAGGTGAGGTTGACGGTTCGATCTATATCGAATACCTCGTCGATTCGAATGCTGCATCAGGTATCGAACAATGTGTGCAGTGGCGGTACAACAGGGCCGAGGGCGAACTCCAACGGCGTACCTGGGAGCCTGGTGCTGGTGGGGGGGCACAGTGGCGTACCACAGTGACAGGGCTGCGCAACGACCTGACAGACCCAAGGCAGCAACCATTCCGTGTGACTGCCATTGGGAATGACGGGGGAGTAATGCTCACGAAACAGCAATTGCACGTGTACCTCGATGCGGGAATGGGCGATGCGGGTGATTCGCGCGGTGGGCAACTGCAGGTCCAACTCGTTGCTTTGAACTCATCTGCTTCGTCACCTAATACCGTGTGTATGACAGGAGGGCCGGGACGCTCATGAATGGCACACACAACTCTTTGAACATTCGAACGTTGAGTAGACGCCTTCGACGTCATCATGAAGAAGGCATGGCTCTGATGAGCGCCATGATGTTAATGATCGTTATCACGATGCTTTCTCTCCTTGTCTTGGGATTCGTGGTATCTGAGCTGCGACCGACCCTTTACTCGAACAAGAACATCCGCACATCGTCGGCGGCGCAAGCGGGTATTGAAGCCGCGATCTCGCAGATTCGTAATGCAACCACAACGGATGCTGCCGGAAACGTTGTTGGGGACATTCACCAGTTGCCCTGCTTTGTGAGCGGACCGGTGGAGGGCGCTCCAGAAGGAACAACCTTCACAGCGGCAGTAAGTTACTTTGCTGATGATCCTGTTGGGCGAGATGCCCAATGGAAAACAGACAACGCGTTGCGCTGCTACACCTCGGGCGTAACGATTGGGCTTCGTGCTGTCCCGCGTTACGCGGTCATCCAATCGGAAGGATTGGATCCGCGTGCAGTGGTGATGGAGGATGTCGCGGACCGTAAACTCGAAGCGACCTACACGTTCCCGTTGATGACACGAACGATCAGCGGTGGGCAAATTTTGGATGCAAACAGCCAGTTCTGCCTTGTCGCTGAAACGACGTCCGCAGGGAGCTCAGCACGTTTCCGCCCAATGAACGGTGATCTGTGCCGCGAACCGAGTGAACGGAACTTATGGAGTTGGCGTTCTGACTACATGATCCACCTCAGCTCGTCTGACCTTGATGGGCGAGTGCCACTGTGTTTGTCCGGCAGGGCAACAGGATCAACACCTACACGCATGACCCTACGCCCATGCGAGCTTGGGTCCACTGACCCTCTTGGCCAACGGTTCGCATGGATTGGTTCCCACACCTGGCAGGGGCAGAACGCAACGAATACGAATCGTGCAAACAGTTTCATCGTCAACAGCGATGGAACAGTGTCGAACGGTGACTACATCTCTGTGTCTACCTCGACGGGCAACCCCAAACCTAAGCCACTGCCAGCAGTCGGTAAGGGAAACGCCTCTTACGCGACTTCGCAAGTGGTAAACCAAGCAGAATTTGGCCGTTGTCTTGACGTAACAAATGCTCGTATCAACTATGCGTTTATGATCTCGTATCCGTGTAAGCAAGACCCAACCGGTGGTGGGGGGTTCGACTGGAACCACAAGTGGTTCTACGACGAACCAAATGCTGACCTCGGCCAAACCTCGATGGTGACGAAAATTAGGGTGAACAATGGGAGCAACAAATGCCTCATTACACCTAGCTCTGCTGGTATTGTTGCTGGCGAGAGGCCCGGTGGCGTGAACGTCGGCAGTTACTCAGCGCACCGATTCCCTCGGTTTGTGACAAACAGTGGAGCAACCGACTGCACGAGCCAAAACACTCAGTGGACACGCTACGGTGACACAGGAAACGACAACGCTTGGACAATCCAAGACCGCAATGGACGGTGCCTTTCTGTGGCTGACATCCCGGCGCTTTTTGGTTGGAGCGCAATCGTTGTGCAACCCTGTGACGGTGGCGACTACCAAAAATGGAATGTACCTGATGACCCAAACACGGCAGCGTTGGGTGACTTCAAAGAAGTCACCAACCGGGAGCCCTAACAGTCATGGGTGAATTTGGTGCGGCGTGTGGGCCGCTCATCGTGGGCTTAGCTGCAGTACTTGGTTTAGTCATCGGTTCGTTCTTGAATGTGGTGATCTGGCGGGTGCCGCGCGGACAGTCAGTGGCTCACCCGCCAAGTGCGTGCCCCTCATGTGGGGCACGTATTCAGTGGTATGACAACATCCCGGTTGTGTCATGGCTGATCCTCACAGGGCGCTGTCGACACTGTCAGAGCCGGATTTCGCCGCGGTATGCGTTGGTTGAAGCGCTCACGTCCGTGCTTTTTGCGCTCGTGGCACTCAGGTTTCTCCGCGATGTCGAAGTAGTGGGGGATATTGGCATTCTCCTCCCTGTCTTGTTCCTCACAGCAACTGGTGTGGCGCTTGCCTTCATCGACCTTGATACGCACAAGTTGCCCAACAAGATTGTTCTCCCCGCATACCCAGCAGTCGCAGTACTCGTTGCGCTTGCCACGTGGTCATCGGGCTGGGAGTGGAGCAGTGTCATCCGCGCTGTTCTCGGTGGTGTCATCCTTTACGTTCTGTACTTCATTCTCTGTGTCATTGGGGGGATGGGGTTCGGCGACGTCAAACTTGCTGGTGTGCTCGGAATGTCACTGGGATGGTTGGGCTGGAGCTATCTGATTATCGGCGGGTTCCTCCCGTTTGTTCTTGGCGGACTTTACGCTGTTATTCTCCTGGTCCTCCGGCGAGCCGGCCGGAAGTCAGGCATTCCCTTTGGCCCCTGGATGATTCTCGGCTGGTACTTGTCACTATTCGTTGCAGAACCTCTCTCACAGTGGTACCTGTCATTCATTTTTAGTGCCTAACCAACCGACAGATCACAGAGCGTCAAGTTGCTCGCAGTTCATGCCGATAGACGAATGAAATCACTCGTGCATGTGACTGAGAGGAAGATCGGTGGCTCGAACATCGACTATAGGCTTGGATATTGGCTCAACCGCTGTCCGTGCCGCTCAACTGGAATTCGGTTCTGGAGGTCCAGGATCAAAATCTCCAACATTGACCGCGTTTGCGCAACTACCACTACCAGCCGGTGTTTTGCAGGACGGCGTGGTTGTTGAACCGGACAAAGTTGCATCCGCAGTCAAGGCGCTATGGCAGCAGGGAAAGTTCTCCGCGCACGAAGTTGTCATCGGTGTTGGAAACCAACACGTTATCGTTCGTGAAGCTGACCTTGCATGGCAACCCATGAGCGTGTTGAAAAAGTCTCTGGCGTATCAAGCGCAGGATCTCCTTCCTGTTGCATCAGGTGATGCAGTGTTCGATTTCGTTCCCACAGGGGAGTTTGACTCTGACGAGGGCCGACGCATGTCCGGTCTTCTCGTTGCCGCTATTCGTGACATGGTCTCGGCAAATGTCCGTGCTGCTGAGGCTGGCGGTGTGCGCCCTCTCATGGTTGACCTCAACCCGCTTGCTATTCAACGAGCACAGATACAGGGTGAGCTAAAAAAATTTACTGTTGCGTTTGTTGATGTCGGTGCCCGGATCACCAATGTTGTTATTTCAGAACGTGGATTACCACGGTTTGTGCGTGTTCTGCCGCATGGAAGCCAGGAATGTACTGATGCACTTTCGCATGCGATGTCGTCAACACCTGAGGATGCAGAGCGTATGAAACGCGAACTGGGTGTGGGGTATCCAACAAGCCCTGAACGGCAACCACTTGCGGATGTTGTGATGAATGTGACGTCGCAACTGATCGAGTCCGTCCGCTCAACTTTCAGCTACTACGGAATGAAGAACCTCGGTGCACCTATCGATGTCGTAGTTCTCACCGGAGGAGGGGCATTGTTGAACGGTTTTGGTCAATTTCTTTCGTCAGTTGTTCGCCTCCCCGTGCAAATGGGAAATCCTTTTGAGGGAGTAACGGTGAAAAAAGGGGTGGACCTTGGACCAATTCGGGGCAGTGAACAGGTGGCGACTGTTGCTCTCGGCTTAGCTTATGGGGACGCAAAATGACATCGAAAAAGAAAAAGTCAACGGCAAGCGTAGACAACGGAGTTTCGGCTCATAAAGTCATGCTTCCGCAAGTCAACCTTCTCCCGGCAGAGTTTGTTAAGAAGCGTGAACTGGGCGCCCTGAAAAAGCGAATTGGAACGGGATTCATAGGACTTTTCGTGGTCCTTGTGCTTTCTTTTGCTGCGGTCCACGTTGAGAAGATAGCAACGGATCGCCGCTATGATCAGGCGCTAGAAGAAACGACACGCCTCAAGGCAGAAGAAGTCAAGTACGCGGAGGTTCCTCGCATTCTCAACCAGATTACAAAAATTGAGTCTGCACTGCGGGATGGGATGTACCGCGAAATTTTGTGGCGTGATTATCTTGGTGCGATCGCAGCAACCGTTCCTGATGATGGAATTATCCAAACACTCTCTGTTACCGCAGCGACCCCCAATGACCCAGAGCCACAACCTATTGATGAGCTTCAAGGTCCAGGAATCGGCCAACTGACGTTCTCGGTGAACCTCAAAACGATGCCTGATACCGTCGCATGGATCAACGAGTTGAACTCGATTCCAGGGTTCACCGCGGCACGATTCGCTGAAGCCCGCTACCTCCAGTCACCCGACGGTGACAGCACCTATGAGTTCACCGGCACGGTTCGGTTACTCGAAGACATTTACTCACTGCGGTTTGAACCTGAAGCAACGAAAGAGGTAGAAGACGATGCCCTCGACTCGTAAAACATGGTTGGGTGGAACAGTTGTTGTTGCGGTTCTTCTTCTCGTCGCGACCTGGTTCTTGCTGTTGTCACCTGTACGTGACGAATCGGCGACGGTACGCGCTGAAGCCGAACAAGTTGAGATGTCTAATGAGACGCTTAACGTTCGTGTGACGAAGCTGCGTCAGCAATTCGCGGAGATCGATACATTCCGAGCCAAGTTGGCGGCCCTTGAGAAGCGCATTCCTTCAACGGTCGATTACCAATCGATCGTGGATGAGATTGAACGTTCCGTTGATCGTTCCGATGTGTTCCTTATGTCCATTTCTTCGGCTGGTGGAATTGTTCCGGTCACACCATTCACCGAACTGAAGCAAGACACCAGCACAGCAACGGAAACCGGTGAGGCCACAACCGTTGAGAGCTCAACGGCATCGACGTCAGGTGTTCCACAAACTGTTTCTGGTGCTGAGCCTACCCGCACAGGGGCGTTGTCTACGCAGATTCCGGGGTTCTACCAAATCCCACTCACCATCACAGTGCAAGGCGACTACGCTGAAATCCTGAAGTTCTCTGAAACCCTCCAGGAGGAATCTGATCGCGTGCTCCTTGTGCCATCTGTGGCGGCTGCAGCATTGACCGAGGCGCCAGAAAGCGATGGTGCACCAAAAGCTGACGTTGGTGACATCAACTATGTCCTCAATGTGTTTGCTTACGTCTTGGAATACGACCAGACCGGGATCATCACAGATGAGGAAGTTCCGGACGAGATCCAAGGAACTCTCCCAGCAGCTCCTAAGGACAACATTTTCGCACCGTCACGGTGACGCCGCCTTGTCCAGATAGCCTAGATAAACCCTGACGTGAGGGCCGGTTCTTTCCGCAAAGAACCGGCCCTCACGTCGTCCGTATCACGGTCAGGACCGGCTGTAAGGCGGTTCGCGTGACACAATGACTCTATGTTTCGTTGGCTGACATCAGGTGAATCGCACGGCCCAGCGCTCGTTGGCATCATTGAAGGACTCCCAGCCGGAGTTGAGGTTGTCACGGCAGATATTCAAGATGCCCTAGCGCGCCGGCGCCTCGGGTACGGGCGTGGTGCCAGAATGAAATTTGAGCAGGACAACGTCCGTGTCCTTGCAGGTCTGCGCCACGGTGTGAGCCAGGGCGGGCCAATGGCCATTGAAATCGAAAATACCGAATGGCCCAAGTGGGTTGATGTGATGTCAGCTGACCCGGTCGACCCGTCACGACTTATGGTTGATGCCGGCACTGGCGACCAGCGTGAGATCGCCCGTAATCGCCCCATTACGCGGCCCCGCCCGGGGCACGCGGACCTCGTGGGGATGCGTAAGTATGGCTTTACCGATGCCCGGCCGGTACTTGAACGTGCTTCAGCTCGAGAAACTGCAACGCGGGTAGCGCTTGGTACTGTTGCCGCGAAGTTCCTTGAGCAAGCGTTCGGAATTCGCTTGGTATCCCACGTTGTTTCCATCGGCCCAGTTGCCGTTCCAGCGGATGCTGAAAAACCACACCCCGATGACTTAGCGCACCTCGACAATGACCCGGTGCGTTGCTTTGATGCGGCAACCTCCGCCGCAATGGTCGCTGAAATTGATGACTGCCACAAAGCAGGGGACACCCTCGGTGGCATCGTCGAGGTACTGGCATACGGTGTTCCTTCCGGCATTGGAACCTACATTCAAGGCGACTTGCGCCTCGATGCTCGCCTGGCTTCAGCGCTCATGGGAATCCAAGCAATTAAGGGCGTTGAGGTAGGTGATGGGTTCCTCACCGCAACACGCCGTGGAACCCAAGCCCACGATGAAATCGAACCAGGTGACGGTGGTATTCGCCGGCGAACCAACCGTGCTGGTGGCATCGAAGGTGGCATGTCGAACGGTGAAGTTATCCGGGTTCGCGCAGCAATGAAACCAATCTCCACCGTTCCTAAAGCTCTTGACACCATTGATACAGCAACCGGATCTGTAGCACCTGCCCAGCATCAACGCTCTGATGTGTGTGCCGTACCGCCGGCAGCTGTTGTCGCTGAAGCCATGGTTGCCCTCACACTCGCACAGGTCGCGTTGGAAAAATTTGGCGGCGACAGCGTGGCTGAAACCCGCCGCAACGCCGAAGCGTACCTCGCCGCGATCCCGACCACTCAACGTTAAGAGCACTATGACTTCGCCTCGTGTCGTGTTGACGGGCCCTCCAGGCGCTGGAAAAAGCACGGTGATGCGTGCGCTGGGTAAGCTCCTCAACCTACCGTGCCGGGACACTGACTCAGATATTGAGCAGTCGGCAGGTAAACCTATCTCTGAGATTTTTGTTGACGAGGGTGAAGCTCACTTTCGGTCCCTTGAAGTTGCTGCGGTTACCCAAGCGCTTCGCGACCATGATGGCGTTCTTGCCCTTGGTGGTGGTGCCATCATGGATCCACACACTCAAGCGCGCCTTGCTGAGTACACGGGCGCGGGTGGCACGCTAGTGTTCCTTGACGTGTCACTTGCTGCGGCAGCTCCACGAGTTGGTTTCAACCAATCACGCCCTCTGTTGCTAGGAAACCCCCGGTCACGGTGGAAACAACTCATGGACTTGCGCCGCCCCACGTATGAACGTGTCGCGACTATGCAGGTTCTTACTGACAACAAAACACCCGAAGCGATCGCCCAAGAGATCTCTGATCACCTCACCGGTAAAGCGAGAGAACAGTGACGCACAGTCCGCAACACACACCAGAACCATCACGCGTAACGGTTACCGCGGAACGCACTTACGATGTTGTGATTGGACGCCACCTCCTTGCGGAGTTGCCGTCCATGATTGGAGCTGCAGCGCGCAAAGTCCTCATTGTGCACCCCGGTTCGCTGGAGACTTCCGCGCAAGCCGTGCGGGAGGATCTTGTAGCACAGGGGTATGAGGTCTTACTTGCTGTCATCCCGGACGCTGAAGAAGCGAAAACCATTCAAGTTGTTGCGTTCGCTTGGCAAATTCTCGGGCAATCAGATTTCACACGCTCCGATGTGATCGTGGGACTCGGTGGTGGAGCAACAACTGACGTCGCAGGTTTCATCGCGGCAACGTGGTTGCGTGGCATCAACGTGGTTCATATCCCAACAACGATGCTCGCTATGGTTGATGCTGCAGTTGGCGGAAAAACAGGGGTGAACACCGCCGAGGGGAAGAACCTCGTCGGAGCTTTCCACTCACCCGCAGGGGTCCTGTGTGATCTTGCATCGTTGGAAACACTGCCACGCTGGGATTTTGTTGCAGGTCTTGCCGAAGTCATCAAAACAGGGTTCATCGCTGACCCCGTTATTCTCGACATTATCGAGGAGCACGCAGAAGGACTGAAGAACTGGCCTGAACAGGCCCAAGAACTCTGGCCTGTCGTTCAGGAACTGGTGGAACGGTCCGTTGCTGTCAAAGCGCGTGTTGTGTCCGAAGACCTCAAAGAGGCATCGTTGAGAGAAATCCTCAACTACGGCCACACATTTGGTCACGCCATCGAGCATGTTGAAAGGTATCAGTGGCGCCACGGTGCGGCTGTGTCTGTGGGGATGGTGTTTGCTGCGGAGTTGGCCCGCCTCGCCGGGAAACTGGATGACAGTGTTGTTGACCGGACCCGTTCACTACTTACCTCTGTTGGTCTGCCAACAACCTATCGCGGTGACCAATGGGAAAAACTTGTTACCGCGATGCGCCGGGATAAAAAAACCCGCGGTGACTTGTTGCGGTTTGTTGTTTTGGAAGATGTCGGGCGTCCCGCGCGTCTTGAAGGCCCGGACCCAGCACTGTTGAGCGCAGCCTATGGTGAAGTCAGCGCTGATCGTCCTCTTTCTCGGGCTGTTGCCCTCTAGCAATGTAGGAGCTTTTGTGCCACACATTCTCGTTCTTAATGGGCCAAACCTTGGTCGTC
This sequence comes from Jonesia quinghaiensis DSM 15701, assembly GCF_000423205.1. Classification (GTDB taxonomy): domain Bacteria; phylum Actinomycetota; class Actinomycetes; order Actinomycetales; family Cellulomonadaceae; genus Jonesia; species Jonesia quinghaiensis. The sequence continues at coordinate 237,464 of NZ_KE383990.1, read as the reverse complement.
TTGGGGTACGGGAGCCTGACGTTTATGGTGCGTTGACGCTTGTTGACCTCGATAACTCGTGCCAGCGATGGGCGACGGATCGCGCGACCGTTGAAGTCCGTCAGACGGACAACGAGGCCGAGATGATCGGGTGGCTTCACGAAGCAGTGGATCGCCAGGCTGACGTTGTCCTCAACCCGGCTGCTTTTACGCATTACTCCTATGCGATCCGTGATGCCGCTGCGATGGTGACGAAGGGCGGGTTACGGCTGATCGAGGTCCATATTTCGAATCCTTATGCTCGCGAAGAGTTCCGTCATCTCTCGGTTGTTGGGCCAGTTGCTACCGGAACAATTGCCGGGTTTGGGTTTAACTCGTACCGGCTAGCCATCAGTGCCATCCTTGACTCTTAAGAGTCAAGGCTAAAAAATTGATTAAGCAAAGTCAAGGTCGCTGGGTTGACACCCGCCCCTCAAGGACACAAGCTTGACTTCGTCAATCCTTGTGCCATAATGAAGAAATGTTCGTTGTCACGATTGATCAAGAAAATTCACGCAAAGTTGGGGACAGGGTCCCTCATCTTCTGGCAGAGTTTGATACCTGCCTGACTGGGCTATGGGAACCGCGCGTGAGTTTCTCACGCTCAGTGGGCGATGAGGTGCAAGGCGTTCTCGAAAATCCCCTCGCGGTATTGGCTGTACTGCGCATCGCGATGCGCAGTGGTGGGTGGTATGTGGGAATCGGAATCGGGTCCGTCAATTATCCGCTACCACAACGTTCTGCTGATGGTTATGGCCACGCCTTCGTGCATGCGCGTGCCGCGGTTGAAGACGCTAAGACAAACAGGGGGATCGTGCCGGTCTCGGTGAATGCCGGAGAAATCGACGCGAATGCCCCGCAAGCACTCCTTCGGCTACTTGCCGTGATTTTTGAGTCACGCAGTGCAAAGGGCTGGGAAGCCGTTGACCTTGTTGCGTCCCCTGATGGAACTGCGAACGGAACAACCCAGGCGCAGGCGGCGTCTTTGTTGGGGGTGACAAAGCAAGCCTTGTCAGCGCGCATTAAAGCAGCGCGTTGGGACGAAGAGCGGGGAGCAGTTCCCTTGGCGGTGCGCCTCCTCGACGAAACTCATAGGCTTGCTTCATAGTTAAGCCATGGAATATGTTCTTATTGCGGTTTTCTTCGTTGTTGCCACGTATCTGGGAAACTTTGTTGTTCGCGGGATATTAGCGCTTGCCCAACGCCGCTCTGAAAACCACGCGACAGCTACTGGTGATGGTAGAGATGGTCAGCCGAATGCCGAAGACCCCGCCGATGCTTCTCCGAAACTACGTGGCGGCCTATGGATAGGCATCCTCGAGCGTGCCGCGATTTTTCTCTTTCTCATCGCCGGGTATAGCTCAGGTATCGCCGTAGTCATTGCGATTAAAGGACTAGCGCGATACCCCGATTTCAAGGACTCCAGCGAAACCGCAGAGAAGTTCATCATTGGAACGCTGGCGTCCCTTTTCTGGGTCGTTTTTGTGTGGTGGGCTGGTTCCCTGTTTGTCGAGGTCGCGTGGTAGAACGCACAATCAACCTATCTGCTCTGAAGCCCACCGTGCCATAAACCAAGCACCAGCGTCATCATGGATTAGCGTGGGATGAGTGAGTACCTCGTAGGGGACGGAGAGTATGCCATCTGATGGGCGAACATCAACGTGACTGACCTGGTGTCCTTGCTGATGGAGCCACGTGGCCATGGCGTAGTCTGTGCGAGAATCGCCCATTGTGAACCAACGGCCAGGCAGTGGTGTTCCTGTGCTGTGTAAGAGTGCGAGAAAACGCGCTGCACCGGTGTCTTTCCCGGTGGTAACATGCTCGATATCTGTGGCAATGATCGTAGGATCGATACGGATAGTCGGTTGCGGGTCACTAAGGTCGCTGCGGCCTTCCCAAGTCAGCCGTTCTCCGTGGTCGCGCACAATGGCAGCAATGTCGAGATCTAGGCGGTGACGGCGCTGAGCGTAGTGCTCAGCGCTCACGGAAATGCGTTGTTCGAGGGAGGCCATAGTTCGTTTTGTCTCGTCGAAAAAGACAAGGTCAGCGTAGCTTTCTTCCGCTAACTGACGGATGTCGTGAAGAATCGCGTCAGGTAAGGAGATCGCAGGGTCAATTTCCACCTGCCCTTGCTGAGCAAGATGAAACCAGGTGCCCCCCTTTTCGCCAATGCCCCACACGGCAGTGTCTTGGCGCAAACCAGCAGAAACAAGAGGGGGCAGTACGCGGTCAATCAAAAAATCATCAGAACGGCCAGTATTAAAGGCGATGGGAACTCCACTGTTGGCCAAAGCCACCAAGGAATCAGCCAATCCTGGTGCGCGAAGGGTGCGAGTGACTGGACTTGAAATAGGTCCGTCGACGTCGAGAAGAAGCCCAAAAGATGCGGGTGACGGGATGGACGAGTCGCTAAGAGTGTTTTCGTGAGGCACGCTATAATGTAACGCACCCTCTCGCGCCTATCGTCATCGCAGCGTGGAGCCGCTTTGGTCCCATGGCTCGCGACACAATGGCGAACTGCGACTTTGCGCGGTCAGCGGCAGCAGGGACGTACATTGCACAATCGATAGGAAGTTCATCACACGTGGCTACCACCAATGACATCAAGAACGGCAGTGTTCTGCGACTCGACGGGCAGCTGTGGGCTGTGCAGGAGTTCCAGCACGTCAAGCCTGGCAAGGGTGGTGCGTTTGTTCGCACCAAGATCCGCAACATCACCTCAGGCAAACTCGTCGACAAGACCTTCAACGCTGGGTTGAAGATCGAAATGGCGATCGTTGACAAGTCCGACATGCAATACCTTTACCAAGACGGTGAAGACTACGTATTCATGGATCTCAACACCTACGACCAGTTGACTATCCCCGCCTCCATCGTGGGAGACGCAAAAAACTTCCTGTTGGAAAATGGCACAGCAACAGTTGCCACCAATGACGGAACGGTCCTATACATCGAGCTTCCAGCATCGATCATCACTGTCATCACGTACACCGAACCTGGTCTACAAGGTGACCGTTCTTCCGCTGGTACCAAATCTGCAACCATTGAAACCGGTTACGAGATTCAAGTACCGCTGTTCCTCGAACAGGGGACTAAGGTCAAGGTTGACACCCGCGATGGTTCATACCTCGGACGAGTGAACGACTAACGTGTCAGCGAGAACTAAAGCGCGTAAACGCGCACTGAACGTCCTGTACGAAGCCGAACAACGCAACATGCCAGTCGTTGAGCTTTTGTCCGTGCGTCTCGCCGACCCAGGGGTGCAATCGGCGCTGCCGCAGTACGCTGTGGATATTGTTCATGGCGTTGTGGACCACCACGAGAGGATTGATGAAATCCTCGAAACCTACTCGCATGGGTGGACTATTCGGCGTATGCCAGCGGTCGACCGAGCGATTCTGCGTATGGGGACATGGGAGCTTCTTTACAATGACGAGGTACCAGACGTCGTGGCGATTGATGAGTCAGTGGAGTTGGCACGCGAACTCTCTACCGACGATTCACCGTCTTTTGTGAACGGATTGCTTGCGCGCGTCCTCGACGTCAAACCAAGCATCACTGATTAAGGAACTCATCAACGGCAACAGGTTGTCCGTCAATGAGTTCTGAAATATGCGCCTCATGGGGTGGGTATGTACGCACACATGCGTACATACCCACCCCATGTTTTTTACGGCAAGAGTACTTACGCCCTCGTAGGTTACGCAGCCGTAGGTTACGATGGTCGTGTGACCTTTACACGCATCTGGCATGACAGCTACAGCCCATCCGTCCCTGCTGAGATCGAGGTACCTGACAGTGATGTCACGGCCGCTCTCGCCGCGTCTGCGGAACGATTCCCGGATCGCATCGCCGTAGATTTCATGGGGCGAGGGGTAACCTACGCCCAGTTGCAACAAAACATTGATCGTGCAGCGGGCATGTTGGTGGAACGCGGAGTGAAAACCGGTGATCGTGTTGCGATCGCGCTGCCTAACTGCATTTCACACGTTGTTGTTTTCTACGCGGTATTACGCATCGGCGCTGTAGTTGTGGAGCACAACCCGCTTTACACAAAAGCTGAACTCATTCACCAACTCAACGATTCTGGTTCTTCTGTTGCTATTTTCTGGGAGCGCACAGCGGTTGAGCTGGGCGAGGGGATTGAGAATACCGGTGTTACTGAACTCATAAGTGTCGATGTGTCCCGTGACCTTCCCTTAAGTAAGCGGCTTTTGTTGCAACTTCCTATCGCCAAAGCGCGGGAAACGAAAGCGCAGTTGACGGCTCAGCCTCCTGCGTACGCGAAGCGTTTTGATCAGTTGTTGGAAGGTGCGACACCGATAGATCCTTCGCGTGCGCGTCCATTGGGTGATGACTTGGCCGTGTTGCAATACACCGGTGGTACCACGGGGACACCCAAGGGTGCGATGCTGACGCATCGTAATCTTGTTGCCAACACCGTTCAAGGTGCGGTGTGGACGGGTGCGGACGACCGTCCTGGCACTGAGGTGGTGTATGGAATTTTACCGTTTTTCCATGCTTTTGGGCTGACGTTGTGTTTGACGTATTCGCTGAGGATTGGGGCAACTCTTGTCCTGTTCCCCAAGTTTGATGTTGAAACGTTCCTTGCTGCACAAAAGCGTATTCCTGGAACATTCTTGCCTGCAGTGCCACCGATGTTGGGTCGGGTTGTGACGGCTGCCGAGAAGAAGAGTGTCGATCTGACGTCGTTCCGATATGCCATTTGTGGGGCAATGCCGATGGGTAAAGAAACTGCTGCGGCGTGGGAGAAGGCGACGGGTGGATTGGCGATCGAAGGTTATGGGATGACAGAGACGTCCCCTGTGGCGCTTGGTAATCCTCTCAACGATAAGCGAATGCCAGGTCACCTGGGACTACCGTTCCCTTCTACGGATGTGCTCATTGTGGACCAGGAAGATGGTGTTACTCCGGTTGCTCAAGGTGAGCGTGGTGAGTTGCTGATTTCTGGGCCTCAAGTGTTCTCTGGGTATTGGAATAAGCCAGAGGAGACTGAGCAGGTTCTGGTGGATATTGATGGTACTCGGTGGATTCGTACGGGTGACATTGTGACGATGGATGAGTCTGGGTCCTGTGTGGTTGTTGATCGTATTAAAGAAATGATCATTACTGGTGGGTTCAAGGTGTTCCCAAGCCAGGTGGAAGAGTGCATCCGTGAGATGCCAGAAGTTGACGATGTTGCTGTGGTTGGTGTCCCCGGCGGAGACATGGGGGAGAAGGTGGTTGCGGCTGTCGTGCTTGCCCAGGATGTTGCGTCGGTTGAACTTGCGCGGGTGCGTCAGTGGTGTGAGGAGCGGGTGGCGCGTTACGCCTTGCCCAAGGACGTGGTGATTGTTTCTGAGCTTCCACGTTCACAGATCGGTAAGGTATTGCGCCGCGTTGTTCGTGATCAAATTCTTGATGGCGGTTCACCTCACACTGCGTAACGCGTTGTGGATGACAGGTACGCCACGTTTAGCGGTTGACGGGGTTACGCGTTCCTGATCAGTTGGGTGTCTAACCGTTCCAGCCGGTAGTGTTGTTTGTACAACGCAGTCCTTTAAGTGCCGTCCAGAGAGGCGGAGAAGGAGGTGCTGGATGACTTCCAGTTCCAGCGCGCACGGTGTGCCAGATTCAACACCGCATGGTGTTGAGGTTCTTGGTGAAGCCGATATTGCGCGTGCCATGACCCGAATTTCTTATGAGATCGTCGAGCGGAACAAAGGCGTTTCCGATCTTGTGGTGTTAGGTATACCTACTCGAGGGGTCTTTTTAGCTCGACGGCTTGCCGCGAGGCTTGCTGCTATTGACCCGTCCTGTGACCCTGATGCCATTCTTGGTGTTCTTGATGTGACGATGTACCGCGATGATTTGCGGCATCAACCCCCTCGAACTATCGGCTACACTCAACCGCCAGCTGTCGGCATTGATGGTAAGACAGTTGTGTTGGTTGATGATGTGTTGTTCTCGGGCCGTACTATTCGTGCGGCTCTTGACGCGGTCAAGGATTTAGGCCGCCCCCAAGCAGTCCAATTAGCGACGCTTGTTGACCGGGGGCATCGGCAGTTACCGATTCGCCCTGATTATGTGGGGAAAAACCTGCCAACCTCGCTTGCTGAGCGAGTCAGTGTCCGGCTCGTAGAGCATGACAGCCTTGATGGTGTTTATATCAGTGGTGGTGCACAGTGAAACATCTTTTGAGCACCCGGGACCTCAGTCTTGAACAGGCTGTCACTATCCTCGACACCACTGCAAGGATGGCAGCCACCCAAGAGCGGGAGATGAAGAAGCTGCCCACGTTGCGTGGACGCACCGTTGTGAATCTTTTTTTTGAGGATTCAACACGGACGCGTATCTCCTTTGAAACCGCAGCTAAACGCCTGTCAGCGGATGTCATCAATTTCTCCGCTAAGGGCTCTTCAGTGTCTAAAGGTGAGTCGTTGAAAGACACCGCCTTGACGTTGAAAGCCATGGGCGCAGATGCGGTAGTTGTTCGACACCATGCCTCTGGTGCTGCGAACTTTCTTGCCCAACCAGGGTTGGTGGACGTTCCAGTGATTAATGCTGGTGACGGTACCCATCAACATCCCACTCAAGCGTTGCTTGATGCGTTCACGATCCGTAGGCACCTTGCTGATCCGCTGAATCCAGCGTGCGGTGGGCCTCTGCCTCCTTTTGATAGCGGATTGGGAACGGATTTGGCGGGGCGGCGCATCGCCATCGTTGGTGATGTCCTCCACTCGCGAGTTGCCCGGTCAAATGTTGCCCTTTTGGCGACTCTTGGTGCCCAGGTGACACTTGTAGCCCCTCCAACACTTGTGCCGGTTGGGGTTGAAACCTGGCCCTGCGAGGTGAGTTACGACTTCACTCGGACTCTGCGCACGTGGCAACCCGACGCTGTCATGATGCTGCGCGTTCAACGGGAACGCATGAGCGCATCGGGAGGCGGTTTTTTCCCCAGCCCTGCAGAGTATTCGCGACAGTATGGGCTTGATGCACAACGGTTGGGGTTGTTACCAGACCACGCGATTGTGCTGCACCCTGGTCCCATGAATCGTGGTTTGGAAATTTCTGCTCAAGCTGCTGATAGTGACCGGTCGGTCATTGTTGAGCAGGTGGGTAATGGTGTGGCTGTACGGATGGCTGTGCTGTATTTGTTGCTTGCTTCGGACCAGGTTGCTGGTTCCTCGTCGACGTTGTCTTGAGAAAGCTGGTGTGCTGTGACTCATTACGTCATTCGTAATGTTGCCCCGTATGGCGAGGAGCGTTGTGACCTGCTCCTGCGTGATGGACTGATTGCTGAAATAGGTAAGCCCTTTTCGCTCGATGGTGAGCAGGCGGTAGAGATTGATGCGAGCACATTGCTTGCGTTGCCTGGGTTGGTTGATTTGCATACGCATTTGCGTGAGCCGGGGCGTGAAGATGCTGAGACTATTCGTTCAGGGACGCGCGCTGCTGCACTAGGTGGGTTTACGTCGGTGTTTGCGATGGCGAATACCACTCCTGTTCAGGACACTGCTGGTGTGGTGGAGCAGGTGGCGCGTATTGGTCAGGAGGCGGGATGGGTTGATGTTCATCCCGTTGGTGCTGTGTCGGTGGGGCTTGAGGGGAAGCAACTCGCTGAGTTGGGTGCGATGGCGCAGTCAGCGGCTCAGGTGCGCGTGTTCTCTGATGATGGGAAATGCGTAGATGACCCGGTGTTGATGCGCCGGGCGTTGGAGTATGTGAAAGCGTTTGATGGTGTTGTTGCCCAGCACGCTCAAGAACCGCGGTTAACGCAGGAATCCCAGATGAATGAGGGGGTTGTTTCTGCGGAGATCGGTTTGGCTGGGTGGCCTGCTGTCGCTGAAGAGTCGATTATTGCTCGCGATGTGTTGCTTGCTGAGCATGTCGGTTCGCGGGTTCATGTGCTGCATGTTTCTACTGCTGGTTCGGTGGAAATTGTGCGGTGGGCGAAGTCCCGAGGTATCGCCGTGACAGCTGAGGTGACGCCGCATCATTTGTCTTTGACTGACGAAGAAGCACGTTCATATAACCCAATTTTTAAAGTGAACCCGCCGTTGCGGACACAAGCCGATGTTGATGCCGTACGCGCAGGGTTGGCGGACGGGACGATTGACGTAGTGGGTACTGATCACGCTCCTCATCCGGTGGAAGACAAGGAATGTGAGTGGGCTGCGGCTGCTTTCGGTATGACGGGGTTGGAAACGGCCCTACCGATTGTGCATTCCACGATGGTGTTGTCGGGTTTAATGTCTTGGCGTGATGTTGCTCGAGTGATGTCACAGGTTCCGGCACACATTGCGCGGATTGATTCTGGCCCTTATGCGCAGGGGCGCCCGTTGGCGGTTGGTGAACCAGCAAATGTTGTGTTGTATGACCCACACGGCACTGTGACAGTTGATGCGAAGACGCAAGCAACGATGTCTGCGAATAGTCCATTTGACGGTCACGTGTTGCCGGGGCGTGTTGTGGCAACGTTTTTGCGAGGGCGGGCCACAGTGCTTGATGGTGTTCCGCAAGATCGACAAGTGAGTGGAACGACGGCTGTTGCGGGGGGTGTGTCATGACTCAACCACAGGCTGCAGGTGTGATGGTTGTTGTTGGTCTTGGTGTGTTGGTGCTGATGTGGCTTGGGTGGCGTGGGCGTCAACGCCGCACGGCTCCGTTGGTGGCTGCGTTGCCCAACGTGCCTGATGAGGTTGGTCCAGCAATTTTTGGTCCCATTGAGGGTGTTTATGTGTCCTCAACAACCCATGGTGACTGGCTAGATCGGGTTAATGCTGCAGATTTAGGGACCAGATCCCGTGTCGCGGTAAGCGTCCACCAGTCGGGCATCTTCTTGGACCGGTCTGGTGCAGCAAGTATCTTCATCCCCAGGAGTAGCGTGCTGTCCGCGCAGCTGGCTCCTGGTATCGCCGGGAAATTCACAGGCAAAGACGGAATCGTTGTTATCTCGTGGGGTATTGAGGCGAAATACGGTGAGATGACTGCGCTGGACACTGGTCTTCGTACTGATCACAAAAACGATCGCACTGCCTTAGTTGAGGCGATCACCGCATTGCAGGGTCAAGCAAAGGAGTCCTTATGACCTCCAAGGTTATTGATGCACCAACGTTTGAGGGTGCAGCATTGCTCGTGCTGGAAGATGGGCGCACGTTTTCTGGGCGTGCCTACGGTGCCCGTGGGACGACGCTGGGCGAGGTCGTGTTTAACACCGGTATGACGGGATATCAGGAAACGTTGACTGACCCCTCGTATTACCAGCAGATCGTGGTGATGACTGCACCGCACATTGGTAATACTGGGGTTAACGATGAGGACCCAGAGTCGTTGCGCATGTGGGTGTCTGGTTTTGTGGTGCGAGACCCTGCACGTAAACCGTCCAACTGGCGTGCTGAACGCTCACTGGATGATGAACTTGTAGCGCAAGGAATTGTTGGAATTAGTGACATTGACACCCGTGCATTAACCCGACACCTGCGTGAGCGCGGCACCATGCGAGCGGGGATTTTCTCTGGCGATGCGCTGAGCGCTAATGGATATCCGCGTCGAGTGGGGGAGCTGGTAGAGCAGGTAAAAGCTGCCCCATCAATGAAGGGGGCGAACCTCGCTCACCTCGTGTCGACGCCGCACGCTTATGTCATTGAACCATGCGGTAAGTTCGCTGGCCATGAGCCACTCAAGACTGTCGTGGCAGTTGATTTAGGAATTAAATCAATGACACCACAACGCCTCGCTGAACGAGGCATCCGGGTGCATGTGGTGCCTGCGAGCGCAACGATTGATGATGTTGTTGCGTTGAATCCTGACGGGGTGTTTTTCTCGAATGGTCCTGGTGATCCGCAGGCGTCTACTCATGAGGTGGCGTTGTTGCGTGAGGTGTTGGACCGGGGGATTCCTTATTTTGGTATTTGTTTTGGGAATCAGATTTTGGGTCGTGCGTTGGGGTTTGGGACGTACAAGTTGCGGTATGGGCATCGGGGTATCAACCAGCCTGTGAAGGACATGATGACGGGCAAGGTGGAGATTACGTCGCAGAATCATGGGTTTGCTGTTGATGCTCCGATTGGTCAGGAGTCTGTTGCTCCTCATGATGGTGGTCGTTACGGCAAAGTTGTGGTTTCTCATGTGGGGTTGAACGATAACGTTGTTGAGGGGCTGGAGTGTCGTGATATTCCGGCTTTTTCTGTGCAGTACCACCCTGAGGCGGCTGCTGGACCGCATGATGCTGCGTATCTTTTTGATCGATTTTTGACGTTGATGGCCTCTGGTGCGCCGTCAGCTGCTGGCCTGTCCCGCGCGGAACGCGTCGCTACGAAGGAGAACTGACCTCTTATGCCACGCAGAACAGACATCTCTTCTGTCCTTGTGATCGGTTCTGGTCCGATTGTTATCGGCCAAGCTTGTGAGTTTGATTATTCGGGTACTCAGGCGTGCCGGGTCTTGCGCGATGAGGGGTTGCGCGTGATTTTGGTGAACTCTAATCCGGCAACGATTATGACTGATCCTGAGTTCGCTGATGCCACGTACATTGAGCCGATTACTACTGATGTTCTTACGTCGATTATTGCGAAGGAACGTCCTGATGCGTTGCTCCCCACGTTGGGTGGGCAAACTGCGTTGAATGCTGCGATTGCTTTGGATGAGGCTGGTGTCCTTGAGCAGTATGGTGTTGAACTGATTGGTGCCAATATTGAGGCCATTCAGCGTGGTGAGGACCGCGAGCAGTTTAAGAAAGTTGTTGAAGTGTGTGGGGGGGAGTCTGCACGGTCGGCGATTGTGCATTCCCTTGATGAGGCGAAACAAGCTGCGGTGGATCTTGGCTATCCCGTTGTTGTGCGCCCGTCGTTCACTATGGGTGGGCTTGGTTCTGGTATTGCTTATACTCCAGCTGACCTTGAGCGTATTGCTGGGGCGGGTTTGCACTATTCGCCCACTACTGAGGTGCTCCTTGAGGAGTCGATCTTGGGGTGGAAAGAGTACGAACTTGAGTTGATGCGTGACAAGAACGATAACGTCGCGGTGATTTGTTCGATTGAGAATGTGGACCCTGTTGGTGTGCATACTGGTGATTCGGTCACTGTTGCGCCAGCGTTGACGTTGACGGACCGCGAGTATCAGCGTTTGCGTGATATCAGCATTGCTGTGATCCGTGAGGTTGGTGTTGATACTGGTGGGTGCAACATCCAGTTTGCTGTTGATCCAGAAACTGGTCGTGTCATTGTTATTGAGATGAATCCGCGGGTTTCGCGGTCTTCGGCGTTGGCGTCGAAGGCGACGGGGTACCCCATTGCCAAGATCGCAGCGAAGGTTGCTATCGGGTACACCTTGGATGAGATTACGAACGACATTACCGGCACAACCTCGGCGGCTTTTGAGCCGACGATTGATTATGTTGTGGTGAAGGTTCCTCGGTTTGCGTTTGAGAAGTTTCCAGCTGCTGATGACACGTTGACAACGACGATGAAGTCTGTGGGTGAGGCTATGGCGTTGGGTCGTAACTTCACTGAAGCTCTTGGTAAGGCGCTTCGTTCTCTTGACAAGGCTGGGGCTTCGTTTCACTGGGATGGTGTTCCGGCCTCGGGGGATGAGCTTGATCAGCTGTTGACGGAGATTAAACGTCCAACTGATCGGCGTCTGGTTCAAGTGCAGCAGGCGCTTCGCGGTGGGGCGAGCATCGAGCAGGTTTTTGATGCTACGAAAATTGATCCGTGGTTCCTCGACCAAATTCAGTTGATGAATGAGGTTGCGCAGCGGGTGGCGCAGGCGCCTGCTCTTACGCGTGAGTTGTTGCTTGAGGCTAAGCGCAATGGTTTGTCTGACCAGCACATCGCAACGCTTCAAGACATTAAGGGGTCGCGGATCGCTGCGGAGACTGCGGTTCGTGAGGTGCGTCGTGCTTTGGGTGTGCGCCCTGTTTTCAAAACTGTTGATACTTGTGCGGCGGAGTTTGATGCTAAGACTCCTTACCATTACTCCACCTATGAACAGGAAACAGAAGTTGCACCCCGAGAACGCGAAGCGATTCTGATTCTTGGTTCAGGGCCTAACCGTATTGGGCAGGGCATTGAGTTCGATTACTCGTGTGTTCACGCAGCGTTGGCGTTGAAGGACACGTATGAGACGGTCATGGTGAACTGCAACCCTGAGACAGTGTCAACGGACTATGACACGGCGGATCGGTTGTATTTTGAGCCTCTGACCTTTGAAGATGTGTTGGAAGTGTATGAGGCGGAGCTTGCTGCTGGGCCGGTCAAGGGCGTGATTGTGCAGTTGGGTGGGCAAACGCCGTTGTCGTTGGCTGACCGTTTGGATGAGGCTGGTATCCCTATTTTGGGGACAACTCCTGCGGCTATTGATGCTGCTGAGGACCGTGCCCAGTTTGGTCGGGTCCTTACCGAGGCGGGTTTGCCTGCGCCTGCGTATGGCACGGCTACAACGTTGGGTGAAGCAAAGACGATTGCTGAGCGTATTGGTTACCCTGTGCTTGTGCGCCCATCGTATGTGTTGGGTGGGCGAGGCATGGAAATTGTGTACTCCCCAGAACAACTGAGCGATTACGTTCAGCGCGCATTGGGTGAGGCTGCTCTGTCCGGTGGGCCGTTGGCACCGATTCTCATTGACCGGTTCCTTGATGATGCGATGGAAATCGACGTTGATGTTTTGTTTGATGGAACAGACATGTATGTCGGCGGAATCATGGAACACATTGAAGAGGCTGGTATTCACTCAGGTGACTCCGCATGCGTGTTGCCTCCGGTGTCGTTGTCTGATGCTGAAATTGAGCGGATTGTTCGTTCCACTCGTGCCTTGGCGCAGGGGATCGGGGTGCACGGTCTGATGAACGTCCAGTACGCGTTGGCTTCTGATGTGTTGTATGTGTTGGAAGCGAACCCACGCGCCTCACGTACAGTCCCGTTTGTTGCTAAAGCAACCGGTGTTCCTTTGGCGAAGGCCGCAGCATTGGTGATGGCAGGGCAAACGATCGCGCAATTGCGCGAAAATGGTGTGCTTCCAGCTACGGGTGATGGCGCGATGCTGGGGATCGATGCACCGATTGCTGTGAAGGAAGCGGTTTTGCCCTTTAAACGGTTCCGCACGGAAGCTGGATTGGCTGTAGATACGGTTTTGGGCCCAGAAATGCGCTCCACCGGTGAGGTCATGGGGTTTGATGTGGACTTCCCGACAGCATTCGCTAAATCTCAAGCGGCAGCTTTTGGCGGTTTACCGACCACAGGGCGCATGTTTGTCTCTGTTGCTGACCGTGACAAGCGTCAGATCGTGTTTCCCATTAAACGCATGGCAGAACTAGGGTTTGAGATCCTTGCTACCTCCGGTACAGCCAAGGTTCTGCGGCGTGCAGGGATCACCGCGTCTGAGGTGCGTAAGCACTCACAAGGGCCGGGGGAGAACGGAGAACCAACCGTTGTCGATCTCATTACTCGCGGGGACATTGACATCGTGTTCAACAGTCCTTCCGGTCAAGGGGCCCGTGCTGATGGGTATGAGATCCGTGCGGCAGTGACCGCGGCGGACAAACCTATCATCACTACTGTTCAGCAACTTTCGGCTGCAGTTCAGGCAATTGAAGCGGTGATTGCTGGGCCATTCACGGTGACATCTATCCAGGAGCATGCAGCTTCAACCATTGGTGGGGTGCGATGAGCGGGACAACCGCACCCGTGACACGTTCGCAAGCCGCTCCTTTCGGGGAGCGGCTTCGCGCCGCAATGACCAGTTTCGGCCCGTTGTGTGTGGGACTGGACCCACACCCAGGGTTGTTACAGGCGTGGGGCCTTCCTGACACAGCCACAGGGGTACGACAGTTTTGCGACATCGTGTTGGACGCTGTAGGTGGGCGAGTAGCTGCGATTAAACCGCAGGCAGCGTTATTCGAACGTCATGGCAGTGCAGGGTTCGCTGCACTTGAACATGTCATCGAACGCGCTTACCGGGTTGACACGTTATGCATTGTTGACGCTAAGCGCGGTGACATAGGATCAACGATGGCCGGCTACGCTGACGCATTCCTGGCTGAGGGGTCTTCGCTTGCCGGTGACGCTGTGACACTCTCCCCATACTTAGGTTTTGGGTCGTTGCGTCCAGCACTTGAGAAGGCAGCTGAAAACCGGCGTGGCGTTTTCGTGTTGTGTCTCACGTCAAATCCTGAAGGCAGTGCAGTTCAACATGCTGTGTCTACCTCTGGTGTCAGTGTCGCAGCGCAGATTGCACGTGATGCCGCGGCAGTGAACGCCGAAGCGCTGGGTGGGGATTCCTCCCCGCAGTCTTTAGGGCCAGTGGGATTGGTCATTGGAGCCACTATCGGTGACGCTATAGCCTTGACGGGAACCGATCTTTCTGCAGTTCATGGAGCCTTTTTAGCTCCTGGTGTTGGCGCACAAGGCGCGGGCGGCCCGGAACTGCACACCGTTTTTGGTGACGTACGTAACAACGTTTTGGCGTCATCGTCGCGCGGCGTGTTGGCTGCTGGCCCCGACGTCATAGCGCTGCGCCATGCAGCTGAAACTGCCGCACAAGAGGTAACTCACGCGCTAGCGTGATGATGCTTTGGCGGGCCGACGTGGGAAAACGAGTGGCTGATTTTTTCGTGTTTCGGTTGCTTGATCCGACGAAACGTCGTGTTGTCGCGCTACGGTTGGCACTAAGGGGAGCACGCACGGCACCTGTTGCCGAGCGTTTCCTTCACCAGTAGGTTCGCTAATACACGCGCAATCGTTTGAGGAAGGTGACCGAAGTTGCCACTACCAGAACTCACGCCGGAGCAACGGCAAGCTGCATTGGAGAAGGCTGCTGAAGCGCGCCGTGTGCGCGCTGAAGTGAAGTCTCGTTTGAAGTCGTCGCAGTCACGACTTTCTGACGTCATCAAGCAAGGCGACAGTGATGATGCCATTGGCAAACTCAAGGTGGTCTCGTTGCTTGAGGCACTGCCAGGAGTAGGTAAAGTTAAGGCTCGTGCGATCATGGAAGAAGTAGGTATCGCTGAGTCTCGTCGTGTCCGGGGTCTAGGCCCGCACCAGACGACAGCGCTGGTTGAAAGGTTCGGATAACAATTTCCACTGTATCTTCCCCCCAACATTTGTCTGTTCCTCGTCGCCTGACCGTGATGGCCGGGCCCACTGCTGTGGGGAAGGGAACGGTGTCAGCCGACATCCGCCAACGGTACCCGGAGGTGTGGCTCTCAGTGTCAGTGACGACGCGAGATCCACGCCCCGGGGAAGTTGACGGAGTGAACTACCACTTCGTCGGCCCCGACCGTTTTGCTGAGATGATCACCAACGGTGAACTTCTTGAATGGGCCGTGGTCCACGGGCGTAACAGTTACGGCACGCCACGCGCCGAGGTAGAAAAAATGCTCGACCAAGGAATTCCTGCTCTGCTTGAAATTGACCTGCAGGGCGCCCGCCAGGTCAAAGCAACAATGCCCGACGCCCAGTTCATCTTTCTTGCCCCACCTAGTTGGGATGAACTCGTACGCCGCCTCACCGGGCGAGGGACAGAGTCAGCTGAAGAACAACAACGCCGCTTGGCAACAGCAACCGTGGAACTCGCATCACAAAGCGAATTTGACCATGTTGTTATCAATGACGACGTCCACCGAGCAACTGATGAGATCGCCCAACTGATGGGCATCGAACCGCGGCCCGTCAGCGGGGCATAACAACACCGCCCCACGCCACATATAAGACAACCACGGTCGTCAGTGTGACCCGCCTCGTTGCCGCTGTCTATGGGGAAACAACGGCTACCCGTATACAATACGTGTGAAGGTACCTCAGATCCCCAGTCCACGGAGATTATTTTGTCTGGAACAGTTGCACAGCCCATTGGTATCACCGATCCTCCGATCGATGACCTCCTGGGAAAAGTTGACTCGAAGTACGCATTGGTCATTTACTCATCCAAGCGTGCTCGTCAGATCAACGCCTACTACTCGCAGCTCAGCGAGGGCCTGCTGGAATTCGTTGGTCCACTAGTGGAGACCAAAAACCAGGAAAAGCCCCTGTCTATCGCGATGCGCGAGATCAACCAAGGGCTTTTGACGCACGAGGCACTCGAAGAACCTCAAGCCTGACCCATAGCGTGGTGTGAACTCCGCTCCACCTTGTGGAGCGGAGTTTTTGCCGTTCACCCAACAACCAGTTGCCCTGCCGAAATGAACTGGGCCACTGCCCCGGCGAGAGGAACTGACAATGCGTGTTGTTCTAGGCGTTGGCGGCGGAATAGCTGCCTACAAATCCGCCCACCTCCTTCGGCTCTTCACCGAAAGCGGCTCACACGTTCGAGTCATTCCCACCACATCAGCCCTGTCCTTTGTGGGTGCAGCCACATGGGAAGCGCTCTCCGGGCAACCTGTCACCACAGATATTTTCGACAACGTTCACCAAGTCGACCATGTGCGCCTCGGACAAGAGGCCGACCTCATCGTTATCGCCCCCGCCACTGCTGATTTAATCTCACGGATCGCCACAGGACGAGCAGACGACCTCCTCACAGCCTCCCTGCTTGTCGCAACCTGCCCCGTGGTAGTTGTCCCGGCAATGCACACCGAAATGTGGAACAACCCGGCAACCGTTGACAACATTGCGGTCCTCCGCAGCCGGGGCCTTCACGTCATGGAACCAGCCGTCGGGCGCCTCACCGGTTCAGATAGTGGCCCAGGGCGCATGCCCGAACCAGCAGACATCATGCAGTACATCGCAGAACAACACCTCACTGCACCTGACGTCACACGCGACCTCACAGATAAACACGTGATCATCACTGCAGGTGGCACCCGTGAACCCATTGATCCGGTCCGCTACATCGGAAATCGCAGTTCAGGCCGCCAAGGTATCGCCCTCGCCCAAGCAGCCCACAAACGCGGTGCGAAAGTGACTCTCATTGCTGCCCACACAGAAGTTCCCCTGCCACAAGAAGTCACCGTTCACCAGGTCAATACAGCCCTAGACATGCGTGCCGCCGTCAAGGAGCTCGCCGCAGACGCTGACATCGTGATCATGGCCGCAGCAGTCGCAGACTATCGCCCCACCACCGTGGCCGCACACAAAATGAAAAAAACATCAGATGGCCCCCCCACCATTGATTTGGTCGAAAACCCAGATATCCTCGCTGACATCGCCCACAACCGCACTCACAACGGGCAAATTATTGTTGGATTCGCTGCTGAAACAGGCGACACCACCGCATCAGTGCACGAACACGGAGTCGCTAAAGCCCAACGCAAAGGCGCAGACCTCCTCGTCATTAACGAAGTCAGCGACACAAAAGGCTTCGGAACCCCTGACAACACCATCGTCGTTGTTCGCCCAGATGGTGGTCAGGTTGAGCAATTCACTGGAACAAAACGTCAAGTTGCCGATGTCATCCTTGACCACATTGTGAAACTCACTGCCCCGTAGCTTCCCCCAACACTCGCGACCAGCCGTGATGTGATTCATGCAGCGAAATCGTGATCAGTGACCTGCTGTATGCCCACAAGAAAGTACCCTGAAAACATGACAACCTCTTTGCGCCTCTTCACCTCAGAGTCGGTGACTGAAGGTCACCCCGACAAAGTGTGTGACCAAATCTCAGACTCCATTCTTGATGCGATCCTCACCGACGATGTCGCAGCACGAGTAGCGGTTGAAACACTGGTCACAACTGGCCTCGTCCACGTCGCAGGAGAAGTGGAAACGGAAGCCTACGTCGAAATTCCACGCCTCGTGCGCGACGTCGTCAAAAAAATCGGATACACCTCCTCAGCCGTCGGATTCGACGGAGATTCCTGTGGTGTATCGATTTCCATCGGTCAACAGTCACCAGACATCGCACAAGGCGTCGACCAAGCGCTAGAAGTTCGCGCAGGACAAACCACAGAACACGACCGGTTCGACAGCCAAGGCGCCGGGGACCAAGGCATCATGTTTGGATACGCAACAGACGAAACTGACGTTCTGATGCCTCTACCAATTCACGCATCACACCGCCTAGCGGAACGCCTTGCCCAGGTGCGCCACGACAGCATCATCCCCGCACTGCGCCCAGACGGAAAAACACAAGTCACCGTTGCATACGACGGCGACCGCCCCGTCAAAATCGACACCGTTGTCCTATCCACCCAACACTCACCCGACATCAGCCAAGACGACCTGCGAGCGCAGGTCAGTGAACACGTCATTGAACCGGTGATGGCGACGTTAGGGGTGGACCTTGAGGGTTACCGCCTTATTGTGAACCCAACGGGTAAGTTTATTGTTGGTGGGCCGATGGGTGATGCTGGTCTTACGGGGCGCAAAATCATCGTCGATACCTATGGTGGGATGGCCCGGCATGGTGGTGGCGCTTTTTCGGGGAAGGATCCTTCAAAGGTGGACCGGTCCGCAGCGTACGCGACACGTTGGGTTGCGAAGAACGTTGTTGCTGCTGGGTTGGCTCGCCGGTGTGAGATTCAGGTTGCTTATGCCATTGGCAAGGCTCACCCGGTGGGGTTGTATGTGGAGACCTTTGGGACGAACACTGTTGCTGAGGACAAGATCTATCAGGCGATCACGAAGGTGTTCGATTTGAGGCCTGCAGCGATCATTGAAGAACTTGATTTGTTGCGTCCGATTTACGCTCAGACTGCTGCCTACGGTCACTTTGGTCGTGAGGTTCAGGCGTTTACGTGGGAGCGGACTAACCGTGTGGAGCAGTTGCTGGCTGCGTTGTAGTTTGGTGGTTGGGTTTTTGCCTGACAGGTGAGGTGACTGGTGGCGCAGGATGATGATGCTGGTCAAGGCCAGTTGGAGTTGCCTGGGGTGACCCAGAAAACTGGGCGTCGTCGCCGGTTGGGTCAGACTGCTGTTGCTCCGGAGAATCCGGTTGCCCGTGTGGTGGTTGAACGTGTTCCTTTGCATGTTGACCAATTGTTTGACTATTTGATTCCTGCGCGGATGCATGAGGCTGTTGGGCCTGGGGTGCGTGTGCGGGTTCCTTTTGGTGGGCAAGTTGTTGACGGGTTTGTTGTTGACCGGGTGCCAGACAGTAACCATGAGGGTGCGTTGGCGCATTTGAAGGGTGTGTATGGTGTGGCGGTTGTTCCGCCGCAGCTTTTTGAGCTCGCTGGGTTGGTCGCTGACTATTATGGTGGCGCGTTGGCCGATGTCTTGCGTCTTGCTGTTCCTTCTCGTCATGCGCGTTCTGAGTCGCCGGTTGTTGCCCCACGTCCGGTTGTAGCCGCGGGGTGGGGGCAGGACCGTTGGCAGCGCTATGTGGGTGGTTCAGCGTTTGTGCGTCGGGTTGCTGCTGGGGAGCCAGTACGTGGGGTGTGGACCGCGCTACCTGGGGTTCAGGGCAACGATGGGGTGGGTGATTCGGCTGTCCCTTGGTGGGTTTGTGATGTTGTTCAGGCCGTTGGCGGCGCTCTCGATGGTGGTCGCCGTGGCTTAGTGATTGTTCCTGATTCGCGGGACGTTGATGTGGTGGTGCAGGGGTTTCTTGCGGCTGGCGCTCAACTTTTTGACAGTAGTGAACCTGTTGCGTCTGATGACGATGCTGACACCGTTGATGGTGCTTCAGAGGGCGCTGGGGGTGTGGACGGTGGACCTGGGCTTCCTGATGCTCCGGTGTTGACGTTCCTTACGCATGATCTGAGTCAGGGTGAAAGGTATCGCCGGTATTTGGCTGCGTGTTCTGGTCGGGTAGATATTGTTGTTGGGACTCGTTCGGCGGCTTTTGTTCCGTTGCCTGATGTGGGTTTAACGGTGTTGTGGCACGATGCTGATGAGTCGTTTCAAGACAGGCATGCTCCTTACCCTCATGCACGTGAGGTGGTTGCGTTGCGTAGTGATGCTCAGGGTTGCGCATTGCTTGTCGGAGGGTTTGGCCGGTCGTTGCAGGGCCAATCACTTGTGTCTTCAGGGTGGGCTGCCCCCATAGTTGCTGCGCGTGAGGTGGTGCGGGCGACTGCGCCGCGGATGGTGCATTTTGGGGATCAAGATTATGCCGCGGATGGTCCAAGTGCAGGACGTTTGCCTCCTCGGGTGTGGCGAGCTATTCATCACGCATCGATGGTTGGGCCGGTTTTGGTGCATGTTCCACGGGCAGGGTATGTGCCGTCATTAGCGTGTGCTGCGTGTCGGGAGAGCGCTCACTGTCCGACGTGTCGTGGCCCTTTGTCGCTGGGTGGATCTGGGAGTGTGCCGCAGTGTGGGTGGTGTGGTCGTCTTGCTGGTGATTGGCGTTGTGGTCAGTGTGGGGCTGGGCGTGTGCGAGCGGTGCGTATTGGGAGTGACCGCACCGCTGAGGAGCTTGGGCGTGCTTTTCCTGGGGTGACTGTGCGTGTTTCTGGGGGGCGTGCAGTCGGTGGGGTGTTGGCGCGAGTGCCGGCGCGGCCTAGCATCGTTGTTGCGACCCCTGGGGCAGAACCGGTCGTCGCTGGTGGTTATGTGTTGACTGTTGTCCTTGATGCTCATGTGGCTCGTGGAAGTGGTGGTTTGTACGCTTCGGTGCAGGTTTTTGATCGATGGATGGCAGCAGCTGCTTTAACGCGTTCCCGTGATGACCAGGGCGTGGTGTATGTCGTGGGGGAAGGGCCTGCGTTACCGACAGCGGCGTTGGTTCGCTGGGATGGTGGGTGGTTAGCTGAACGTGAGTTTGATGAGCGTGTTGAGTTGTCCTTACCACCAGCGGTGCGGGTGGCTGCTTTGACGGGTGATCAGCGCATCGTGTCAGCGATGGTTGAGAAGTTGCGGCACCTTGATGAGCTGACTGTGTTGGGGCCTGTGGAGATTGACCCGGATCACCCCGATATCCCTGAGCGGTTGCGCGACACATTAGAACCTGTTGTGCGGGTGATTGTGCGGGTGCCTGTGCGGCGTGGGCGGGTTCTGGCAAGTGAGTTGCGTGCGTTGTTGCGTATTGCGAGCGCCCAACGTGAGTTGTCTTTGGTGCATGTGGTGTTGGACCCCAAAGAATTGTTGTGAGCCGTTGGTCACGGTAGGAGTACTGTGCCCGGTGGCGTGGGTGCCAGCACCGTAGAATGGTGTTTATGCGTCTTGTGTTTGCCGGAACCCCGGAAGTTGCCCTGCCCTCTTTGGAAGCGTTGGTTGCTAGCGACCACGAGGTGGTGGGGGTTATCACCCGGGCTGATGCTCGTGCTGGGCGCGGGCGCACACTTGTCCCTTCACCGGTGCGTGCGCGGGCAGATGAGCTTGGTGTGGATGTATTGACAGCTACCCCACGTGACCCTGAGTTTGCACAGTGGTTTGAACAGCGAGATGTTGATTGCGTTGCTGTTGTTGCCTATGGCCACATCTTGCCGGCCAGTGTTCTGCAGATTCCTCGTCATGGGTGGATCAACCTGCACTTTTCTTTGCTGCCTGCTTGGCGTGGGGCGGCCCCTGTGCAACGGTCGATCATTGCGGGGGACCAGATCACGGGTGCTTCGACCTTCCGGATTGAACAAGGTTTAGATAGCGGGCCGGTATATGGGATGACAACCGAAACCATTAAACCCAGGGACACCAGCGGTGATGTTTTGGTGAGGCTCGGGCAATCGGGGGCGAAGCTTCTTGTCGGGACGATGGACGCCATCGCTGACGGTTCCATACGACCCATTCCACAAGAGGCTGAAGGGGTGAGCGTTGCCCCAAAACTCACCCCACAGGATGCGCACATCCCATGGACTCTTCCCGCTCATATTATTGATCGCCTCATTCGTGGCTGTACCCCACAACCAGGTGCGTGGACCCAACTTGATGGCCAAGAGTCACGGCTAGGCATTGGCCCCAGCACGGTAGAGAAAGACAGCGAGCTGTCCTTGGCGCCTGGAGAAATTCACGCAACGAAGCGTGACGTTTTTGTGGGAACAGCAGCCGGGGTGCTTCGCCTGGGTGACGTCACCCCCAGTGGGAAAAAGTCAATGCCCGCCGCAGATTGGGCACGGGGCGCACGGTTGGAATCAGGGGCACGTTTTGTGTCACAACAGGAAGGCAAGTAAATGGCTGACGGCCAGCAGCGACGCGATGCACAGGGACGCCAGCGTTCGGGTGCGCGTTTTGAACGACAAGGTCACCGCAGCGACACTGCACCCAGTGAGCGCAGGCGGCAGGGCACAACAGCACGCCAAGTTGCCTTTGAAGTTCTCCAATCCGTGTCAGAATCTGATGCTTACGCCAACCTGGTGTTGCCCTCGGCGCTCCAGCGGGCACGTTTAACGCCGCGGGATGCAGCATTCGCCACTGAAATGACCTACGGGACACTGCGAATGTCTGGCTTATATGACGCGGTCATCGCCACGAAAACATCACGCCCCTTAGATCAGATTGACCCTGCGGTCCTTGACCTGCTGCGCTTAGGGACCCACCAGTTGCTATCAATGCGTGTCCCTTCGCACGCGGCAGTCTCGGAAACAGTGGGAGTTGCCCGGTCACACGTAGGAGTTGGCCCCGCACAGTTCATCAATGCCGTCTTGCGGTCCATCAGTGAAGACACACCTGAGGACCTCATCAACCAGGTCACAGCTGACCGAGACGACGTTGAAGCCCTTGCCATCCGTTACTCCCACCCCACATGGATCGTCCGGGCACTGCGTGACTCGCTGGTGGCACACGGACGGGACAAAACAGAAATCGCTGCTCTCCTCGAGGCAGACAATGCAAGCCCTCAGGTCACCCTGGTAGCGCGCCCCGGCCTCAGTGACGCTGACGAACTTCTCGCACTGATCGATGAATCAGTTCCCGGATCGTGGGCACCAACCGCCGTGATCATGCCCGGCTCAGACCCTGCCCACATCGAAGCGGTACGCAGAGGCGAAGCAGGCGTCCAGGACGAAGGTTCACAACTGGTGACCCTTGCACTGCTTGACACACCCATCGAAGGTGACGACTCCCGGTGGTTAGACATGTGCGCTGGACCAGGTGGGAAGGCCGCCCTCATGGGCGCTTTCGCTGCATTACGCGGAGCTACCCTTGTCGCCAATGAATCGCAACAACACCGCGCTGAACTCGTCGACAAATCCCTGCGTGCAGTCCCTGACGAAGCGATTGAACGCATCCAAGTATGGGATGGTCGAGAAATCGGTGATCTCGAACCACAGTCCTATGACCGTGTCCTTCTTGATGCGCCATGCACGGGGCTTGGCGCACTACGACGCCGCCCAGAGTCACGGTGGCGACGCACCACCTCTGACGTTGGGCAACTGAGTAAACTCCAAGAAGAACTCCTCATGTCAGCGCTCAAAGCTGTGCGCATCGGGGGAGTAGTCGGATATGTCACCTGCTCACCGCACATTGGAGAAACACGAGTAGTCGTCGACACTGTCCTGCGCAAACTTGGCGGTGACACGGTGGAAAAGATTAACGCAGCACACCGAGTACAAGCCATCGCAGGGGACACCATCGATGTAGGAGAAGGGCCAGATGTGCAACTATGGCCACACATCCATTCAACCGACGCCATGCACCTTACCCTCCTGCGTCGCATCTCCTAACACCACATAGACACTCCCGACCACGCCCGACATAACAATGAGTTGTGCAACCGGAAGGACCCCATGACCGTCCAGATTTCGCCGTCAATTCTCTCGGCCGACTTTACCAACCTCAGCCACGAACTGGGTCGGATTTCCGACGCCGATTGGGCGCATGTTGACGTCATGGACAACCATTTTGTGCCCAATCTGACCCTCGGGCTGCCAGTCGTGGAACGCATCGTGCAGGTCTCTCCGATCCCCATCGACGCGCACCTCATGATCGCTGACGCAGACCGTTGGGCACCCCAATACGCAGAAGTTGGCGCCCAATCAGTTACGTTCCATGCGGAGGCCGCCACCGCACCCATTCGACTTGCACGTGAAATTCGGCGCCTCGGCGCCCGAGCTGGTATGGCTCTGCGCCCAGCCACAAGCATCGACCCATACTTAGACCTCCTCCCAGAACTAGACATGCTCCTCATCATGACCGTGGAACCAGGTTTCGGTGGACAATCCTTCCTCGACTCGATGCTGACAAAAATCGCACGCACCCGCGCCGCGATCTCCGAACAAAACCTTGACGTGTGGCTCCAAGTCGACGGGGGGATCTCACGATCCACCATCGAACGGGCAGCTGATGCAGGGGCCAACGTTTTTGTTGCCGGGTCAGCTGTTTACGGTGCACAAGACATCCCCGCAGAGATCGCGACCCTGCGCGACCTTGCCGCACAACACACCCACTAACCAGGCCACAGCGGGGCAGCGTCCACTCGCTGGTCCGCCGCCTACACCCACCCTGCCACTACACGTAGACTGGACAACGTGAAATCGTTCGAAGAGCTGTATGAAGAGCTCCACAATAAAGCTGTCACGCGCCCCCAAGGGTCAGGAACCGTTGAGGAACTTGACCGAGGCGTCCATTTCATCGGCAAAAAAATCGTCGAAGAAGCAGCTGAAGTGTGGATGGCCAGCGAGTACCAGAGCACCGAAGAGGCAGCCGAGGAGATCTCACAGCTTCTGTACCATACGCAGGTCATGATGATCGCCAAAGGCATCAGCCTGAACGACGTGTACAAATACCTGTAGACCCCCACCCGAAAGACTTCACCATGTTCCGTATCGCCGTCCCCAACAAGGGATCCCTGTCCGAACCTGCCGTAGCTATGCTGCGTGAAGCCGGATACAAACAACGCCGTGACTCGCGCGAACTTGTTCTGTCTGACCCAGACAACGACGTCGAATTTTTCTTCCTCCGCCCACGAGATGTCGCCGTCTACGTAGGGGCTGGCACAGTTGACGCCGGAATCACCGGCCGCGACTTACTCCTCGATTCTGGGGCAGACGCTGAAGAACACCTACCCCTTGGGTTTGCGCGCTCAACATTCCGGTTCGCGTCACCAGCAGGTTCCATTAGCTCGATCGAACAGATCGACGGCTTGCGAGTCGCCACGTCATACAACGTGCTCGTTGCTCAACACCTTGCCGACAAAGGTATCTACCCACAAGAAGTTGTTCACCTCGATGGGGCAGTAGAAAGCTCCGTCAAACTTGGGGTCGCCGACCTCATCGCTGATGTCGTTGAAACAGGCACAACATTGCGCGCAGCAGGGCTCGAAGTTTTCGGCGAACCAATCTTGCGCTCAGAGGCCGTCCTCATTAAAGGCCGCGGCGCACAAGTAACCGATGGCCTCGCCACCCTCACCCGCCGACTGCAGGGCGTAATGACCGCCCACGAATATGTCCTCATGGACTACGACGTTTCCGTTGACCTCGTTGAACAAGCAGTCGCAGTGACCCCAGGGCTGGAATCACCAACAGTTTCGCCACTACACGACTCTCAATGGGTTGCCGTACGCGCAATGGTCCCCAAAGCGCAAACCAACAAAGTCATGGACGAACTCTACGGCCTAGGAGCGCGAGCAATACTCGTCACCGCGATTGTTGCTTGCCGCCTGTAA
This sequence comes from Jonesia quinghaiensis DSM 15701, assembly GCF_000423205.1. Classification (GTDB taxonomy): domain Bacteria; phylum Actinomycetota; class Actinomycetes; order Actinomycetales; family Cellulomonadaceae; genus Jonesia; species Jonesia quinghaiensis. The sequence goes on along the minus strand of NZ_KE383990.1, from coordinate 212,030 downwards.
ATAACCACAGGACTGCAAGGCTCAAATCCCTCACCGAGCGAACCCACCTGTTATCAGGTTGACTGGGTTGCTATGGGACAGAACCCAGCACACGGATCACCGCACACACAAGGAGCACACGTGGTACGCCCACGTGTGCTCCTTGCTGTCTGTGGTTCGCTGGCTGTGGTCTGCACCTTAGGTTTAGGTGTCTTGATGTGGCAAGCACCAGGCGTACCCAACGGCTACTCAACCCGTGACACCATCGCGTGGATCATTCTCGGCACGCTCATCATCGGGTTACTCCTTCGCGTCATGCGGATCGCATTGATCATCACAGACACCGGAATCATTATCCGAAACTACGGGCGCACCACCATATACGGGTGGTCAGCAATCATTCGTGTCAACTACACCACCGACTCCGATTGGGTCGCGGTAGAAACCACTGACGGGCGTCGAACACTCATTCAAGCTCTCGCCACCTCAGAGGGGAAACAAACCCGGCAGGTGCATGCAGAACTGGTACAACGTGTGAACAGCAAAGGAGGCGAACCCACTTAGTGTGGGTTCGCCTCCTTCACAGGCTATCTACGTTAATGCTCAGTAAGCACGTTCGCGGCGTGGAGCACCGCGGCCTTCGTGGCGAGGGCCACGATCGGATGACTGCCCGAAGCGACCTGCTGGTCGACCACGGCCGCCACCTGGGTGACCATCGTTGCGGTCTGAACGAGCACCACCACGTGGGCCACCGTCATCAAGGCGAATCCGCAGTGATTTGGTTCCCAAACGAGCTTTAGAGATGCGAGCCATGGTGGGCTCATCAAGTGGTTCAACGATGTCAACCAAAGAGAAGGTTGCAAACATGTTGATACGGCCGACGTCCTTGCCGCGCAAGCCACCTTCGTTGGTCAAAGCACCAACAATGCCGCGTGGTTCTGCACCATCGTTGTACCCCACAGCGATACGGTACGTGGTACCTGAACTGTCGCGTGATCGTGCAGGACGGCCACCACGTTCACGAGCGCCGCGGTCTGAAGAATCACGAGAATCGCGTCCACGCTGGGAAGTTTCTGCCCGACGGCGAGAGTTTTCCTCTTCGGCCATTTGGCGTTCGTATTCTTCTTGATCAGCGCGTGCACGTGGCCCAGCATCGCCTACAGCCAATGCTGCGAGTGCAGCAGCAACGGTTACAGGGTTGAGTTCGCTGTTTTCCTGCAACAGCGATTCGATCTGCGTCTCGTACATGCTGAGGCGGCCAGCTTCGATGCGGTTCGTCAGTGACTCCAACATTTTGCGTGTCTTGTGTTCAGAGACATCAGCAGGTGAAGGAATCGCGATCTCTTTGATCGGAGTGCGAGTCGTGCGTTCAATGAGACGCAACTTTCCGCGCTCAGCAGGAGTGATGAAGGACAAGGCGCGGCCTTGGCGTCCGGCGCGTCCCGTACGGCCGATGCGGTGTACGTATGCTTCTGGTTCGCCGGGGATGTCGAAGTTGACGACGAGGCCGAGGCGCTCCACGTCAAGGCCACGAGCTGCGACGTCTGTTGCGACAAGAACGTCAAGTTGGCCGGCACGCAAGCGCTCGACAATCTTTTCACGTTCTTTCTGGGGGACGTCACCAGAGATGGTGGCTGCTGACATGCCGCGTTCAATCAACGCTGCACCGACTTCTTCAGCTGCACCACGGGTACGGCAGAAGACGATTGCAGCTTCAACGTCTGATGTTGCAAGGACGCGGAACAGTGAACCTGTCTTGTGACGGTATGGAACGACCGCGTATTCCTGGTCGATCGCGGTCACGGTTGTGGATTGGCGTGCAACGGCGATCTCGACTGGGTTGTTGAGGTGGCGTTGCGCAACCTTACGAATTGCCGGAGGCATCGTGGCGGAGAAGAGCGCTACTTGACGCTTGGCAGGTGCTTCGCTGAATACGCGCTCGACATCGTCAGCGAATCCCATGCGGAGCATTTCGTCTGCTTCATCAAGGACGAGGAAACGGACGTTGGAGAGGTCAAGTGTGCCGCGGTCAAGGTGATCAATGACGCGCCCTGGGGTACCCACAACAACGTGCACACCAGTTTTTAGGGCGCGGATTTGTGGGGGGTATGGGGATCCGCCGTAGACGGCAAGAGTGTTGAGGCCAGGCATGAACTGTGCGAAGGACTCAATGGCTTCGGATACCTGCATGGCAAGTTCACGAGTTGGTGCAAGCACAATTGCTTGAACTGACTTGTCGCTGACGTCGATGCTAGCTAGCAGGGGGATACCGAAGGCTGCGGTTTTACCTGTACCTGTTTGCGCGATTCCCGTGATGTCGTTTCCGGCAAAGAGGACTGGAAGGGCCTCTTGCTGGATGGAAGACGGGGTAGTGAAGCCAAGTGCGTCCACTGCACGCTGCAGTTGTTCAGGAAGGTTGAGGTCTTGGAAGGTCGCAGTGTTTACCGGTGGAGTGTTGACTGTTTCAGTCACGATGGTGTGTGCCATTCTGTTGGAGAAAAAGGTCGTTGCACACGTTTCAGCGCGCTCACAGCGGTTGCTGAGCGGACTGATTTCTCTCTGCGCGGCCCGTGTCCTTCAAGCGTGGACGGGGCTAACCCAAAACGTGCGACATGCAGAACCGATTGCGCTGTACGGCAATCGTCACGTCGCGTCGTCCGAAAACACACTGGAGGCGCCATCTGGGCCAAGAACACACGCACTGGCGGAAGCAGCGACGTACTGCTTGTTGACCAGTCTACGGTGTGGGCGAAAGTGTGTGCAGTCCCTACGGTGGTGAAATCAAACACAGGGCCTTGCCCATAGTATGGAGACAAGTGGTAGGTCACCACGACAGCGGCGAGAGGGCAGGTGAGTGACATCAATCAGGCACGCGCAACGGTGTGGACGATTCCCAACGTCATTTCCTTTATCCGCCTTGGACTTATCCCTGTTTTTGCGGTCCTTATGCTCTCCGGGCAGCATGTGTGGGCGTTGGTCGTGGTCGTTGTCTCGTCCTTCTCTGACTGGGCGGACGGTTACATTGCCCGTCGTTTCCACCAAGTCAGCGAGTTGGGTAAGACGCTGGATCCCATCGCAGATCGCTGCTTCATCTTCGTGACATTGCTTGTGTTTGTCATCAGAGACATCATTCCGTGGGAACTCTTCGCCGTCATCGCGGTGCGCGACATCATGATGCTTGTGTTGGTATCAGCTATCGCCCGTCGAGGGCATGAACCCATGGCAGTGACCTTTATTGGTAAAGCTGCCACACTATTTCTCTTGTTAGCCTTCCCGATCTACATCGTCTCGGTTATTACTGCCTTTCCAGATGGCGTACGGGAAGTGGCTATCGCGATGGCATGGTTGTTCGCTATTCTCGGTGCAGTACTCTACTGGCTGTCAGCGCTGCAGTATCTTCAGCGTGGACAAAAACTGTTGAAACAAGGTCCAGCCGCACTATGACCCACCAGGACCCGCACTCGCCGCAGCGTGAAGTACCACCCGATGCGTCGATGTCCCTTCTCAACGAGATCATGCGAAACCCGCTGGATCTCGGTTACAGTGCTGCCGCAAGGCGTCGCGCTAGGGAAGATGTTGCAGGCGTCCCTAAAAGGTCCCACGTTGTAGAGAAGATCCTCATACTCCTCTTAGCAATAGCTATCGGTGTGGGTGGCGTGACAGCAGTACGAGAACTTCGTGAGCGTGCCGCAGTCACTTCCAGTGCTAGAACTCTCCTCATCGATCAAATCGATGACCGCCAAACGACTCTACGAGAGTTGGAATCAGAGGTAGGTGCCAAACAAAGCACCGTTGACACACTGCGAGCGCAACTGCTTGAAGAGCAGGATCCCGAGCTCATGGAGTTGTTGCATGAGGATCAACTTCATTCAGGAGTTACCGCGGTTCAAGGATCTGGTGTCACGGTGACGTTGCGTGATGGGACGGGAAGTGAGTTGGACCCGAACAAACGGGTTCACGATGTTGATGTTCGTGTCGTGGTAAATGGGCTGTGGGCTGCTGGTGCTGAGGCTATTGCGATCAATGGGCAACGGTTGACGCCAACTAGTGCGATACGTTCTGCTGGCCCGGCAATTCTTGTTGATTTGACTGGTTTGACGTCGCCATATCGGATTGATGCTGTGGGTGACGCGGAAGATATGACGAGGAAGTTTTCGGAGTCTCCAGCGGCTCAGCAGCTCACGGGTTTGTCAGATTCGTACGGGATTAGTTGGAGTATTGATGAGTCATCGTCTCTTGCGCTACCCGGCGGCACAGCACGTGGTCTTGTCCATGCGAGTGTTCGCGGAAATGAGTGACGTTTCCGATTGGTCGCCCTGATCAACCCTCCAGCACTAAGGTAGAGCAGTGATTCCTTTTATTGGTTTGGCCATCGGTGTTATCGCCGGACTCATCCTTGAGCCGACAGTCCCTAGTTACCTCCAACCTTACTTACCCATCGCGGTGGTGGCGGCGCTCGATGCGCTTTTTGGTGGTTTTCGGGCGTTGCTTGACGGCTTATTTGACGACCGCGTGTTCCTCATTTCGTTTTTGTCGAATGTTGTCGTCGCCGCTTTCATCGTCTTCTTGGGAGACCAAATTGGAGTCGGGTCGCAACTAGCCACGGGCGTGGTGGTGGTGTTGGGCATCCGCATCTTCTCGAACGTCGCGGCAATCCGCCGTCATATATTCAAGGCGTGATGGTCTGTCATGAGTAACGAACCTTCCCACGCTTCTTCCGCGACAAGCCCGGACCACGCGGTGGACGACGAAGCTATTGCAGAGCAAGAGTCGGCAGAACCTTCCGCGCCTTCTACTCGGTCCTCGCTGAGCTCTGATGAAACGGGCAATGAAACGCCTGAAGATAATATGCGGACCTCGGATGATCAACCGGTAACGCCACCAGTACGCTCTATGGTTGGGTTGTTGAAACCGCGTGTGACGCGAGCGCAAATCCTTTCAGCGGTGCTGCTGGGGCTTTTAGGGTTCGCGTTAGTTGTTCAATTGCAAATCTCCCAGCAAGACGAGTTTGCATCTTTGCGCCAAACAGACCTCGTGAATCTGCTCGATGATGTTACCCGGCGCAATAGCGACCTTGAAGATGAGATTGTTCGGTTGCGCGCTCTGGAGAATGAGTTGCAGTCAGGCTCTTCGTCTCAACGCGCAGCCCTTGACGCCGCGCGTCAAGACGTCGAAACGCAAGGCATTTTGTCTGGCCGTTTGCCGGCAGAAGGGTCAGGGGTAACAATTCTTCTCACTGAAGGATCAAATCCGTTGCCAGCGGCAAGTTTGTTCAATGTCCTTGAGGAACTGCGTAATGCTGGTGCAGAAACCGTTGAGGTCAATGGCATTCGGATCGTGACGTCAAGTTACTTCGTCGATAACAGCCAAGGGGTTGTGATCGATGGGCAAGTTACTACTGCGCCGTATGTGTGGAAGGCGATTGGGGACCCGAAGACTTTGGTTCCCGCGCTTGAAATCCCTGGCGGGGCGATGGCTACAGTGCGGTCTAGAGGGGGAGATGCGTCTATCACTGAATCTGAGATCGTCGCGATTGAATCGGTTGTAGAACTTGAAGGTCTAGAGTTCGCCACCCCACAAGAAACCCAAGACTGAGTCCTACTCCCCGTCAAAACTACTGATCAACGCGGCCAAGATGATGGCAGGTCCTTGAAAAACTCAGTATGCTTGACAGACGATACGTCCTTCGCATAGACCGCCTACGTGAAGGACGATGAGAACAGGCCGGCAGGGGACCTGAACAGCTGGTACAGCTCACCAAACCGTGGAGGACATCATGAACCGTCAGACGCCCGACAACCCACATGCCGACGCGCACCACGACATGTCTGACAGCACGATGACCTTTGCGTCGATTAACTCCCTCGAAGAGGCCTTTAATGTTGCTTCTGCGAGTCCTGAAGTTCGCGAATCAGTCAGTGGTTTACCACGTGGGTCAGCTCTGCTTGTTGTGCAAGCCGGACGTTCTCAAGGGGAGCGCTTCCTTCTTGATGCAGACCGGATTGTTGCTGGCCGCACTGAAGAGGCTGACATCTTCCTCAATGATGTCACCGTCTCCCGTGTGCATGCAGAGTTTTTGCGTCAAGGCGCTGAGTTCGAAGTACGCGATGCCGGGTCACTCAATGGCACGTACATCAACAGAGACAGGATCGACCGGTACACCTTGAAGAACGGTGATGAGATTCAAATCGGTAAATACCGGATGATCTTCTATATCAGCCCGCAATCTCAGGGTGCCCCCTCTCCTCAGCAAGGCCAGTGAGGCGCATGGTCGGAGCAGCAGACGAAACCCCAGTAACACAGTCTTCACCGCTTGAGCCCTTGCGGGTCATGGAAACATGGCCGCAGGGGCTCTCCCACCGAGCCTCATTGCGGATATCTGATGTGCTGTCATCGCTTCGAGTCGAATTCCCAACTGTTAGTCACTCGAAACTGCGCTTTCTTGAAGAGCAAGGATTAGTGACCCCGTCCCGTACCTCATCGGGCTACCGCCAATACAGTCCTGCAGATGTAGAACGTTTGCGGTTTGTTCTTACCCAGCAACGCGACCGGTATCTTCCGCTCAAGGTCATCAAGGAACGACTTGCTGACTTGGACGCTGGGGGAGAGTCCCCCGATCACGTTGTTGGGCCACGTTTAGCGACCGCAGATGGGCACACCACAGCACAGCACGCAGTGACCCACCTCGGGTCACTTGCAGATGTCACCGGTGCATCACACGCCTTCATTGAAGAGTTGGCGAGTGCAAATCTGTTAGAAACTGGCGCTCAAGGGTCCCCAAGCGCGACTGACCACAATCGTTTGATTGTTCAGCTAGCTGGTCAACTCCAGCAGTATGGGATTGATTGGCGACACCTGCGTTCGATCAAATCTGCCGCATCCCGGCACGTCGCACTCGTCGAACAAGTTGCAGCAGGGGTGCGAGCCCGGCCTGCTTCGTCAGCGCCCGCTGAAGCAGCTGTGCTAGCGGGGGAATTGGGTGAGGTCATTGCCTCGTTGCACACTGCTTGGCTGAGGGCAGAACTGCGCAAGAACCACTAGGCCCATTCATTACCGAAAGATTGTGTGATCCGCAAGACTCCGCCTGCGACACGCCGTGTAGTTCACCGCGTATGTCGTTGACCAAGGGCACTATGGGACCTAGCGTTGGTTATATCGACCACCCCCATCGTCCACACATCACGAGCTCACACCGAGCTAGTTCACTCCATGCGGAGGTCATTGTGAAAGATCGCACCGATCAGAGCGCACTACCCGTGCAGCCGGTAAGCCTGCGATCCCAAGGGACCCTCTTTGGTGACTCGCTCGAAGATCGTGACCCACAGTCCGGCTACCGCGGCCCAACCGCATGTCGCGTGGCAGGGATAACGTACCGGCAACTCGATTACTGGGCTCGCACGGGGCTGGTGTCACCCACCATCAAACCGGCAACTGGGTCAGGGACTCATCGTTTGTATAGTTTCCGCGACATTCTTGTTCTCAAAGTCGTTAAACGCTTACTGGACACAGGTGTGTCCCTCCAGCAGATCCGCGTCGCGGTGGAACAGCTACGCGAACGCGGAATCGGGGATCTGGCACAAATCACGTTGATGAGTGACGGAGCCTCAGTCTACGAGTGCACATCCTCGGATGAAGTTATCGACCTCGTGCAAGGCGGCCAAGGAGTCTTTGGTATTGCGGTCGGCCGAGTGTGGCGTGAAGTAGAAGGATCGCTCTCGATGCTTCCTGCCGAACGTTTTGATGATGACATGCCGCTCATTGATGACGAACTCGCGATGCGTCGTTCACGGAGAAACGCTGGCTGAGGCTGTCGTAGTATCACAACTTCAAAAACATTCGTGTGGTGCACCTTCAGGTGCACCACACGAATGTTTTACACCGTTTCTTGGTGCTCAGGAACTTCGGTCTGAGCAACAGCCTGAGGGTCAACAGTCAACGCGGTAGTGAAAGCCTCTGCCAAACTTTCTTGAGAGGAATCATCCGAGCCGCCAGCAGATTCCTGCAGCGAGGGTGGAATGGGCGCCTTCATCGAACGCAGAGCCCGATACAACACACGATCGAACCTGTTCGCGAGGTCACGTGCCGCACGGCTCGGCCAAGCGTGGACTGGGGAACCTGCCCCTTGTGCTTGCTGCAGAGCGGACCGCTCTGGGATGAAAGTTGTCAAAATGAGTGGGCCAAACATCGACAAAAGCTCTTCATGGCGGAAGGCCTGCTCAGAGGACCGAGCCCGGACTCTGTTTACTAACACACCCATAGGGGAGAGCTGAGGCGCCGATGTGGTCCGAATGTCATCGATCGCTTGGAAGGCACGAGCCGCAGCGGAAACCGAAAAGAGTCCAAGTTCAGTAACAACCAGGGCACTGTCACAAGCGGTGAGGCCCTGCCGAGTGAGCCCGCCTAAAGAGGGTGGGCAGTCGATGAGGATCAGATCGTAGTCATCTTTAACATGTGCGAGCGCTGTAGCGAGTCGCGAGAGCCGGTGAGTGTACGACGGTCCATCATGGCGAGCAGACTCTTGGGACCCGACAAGCACATGCAGCAACTGGGGGTTCCAGGGTGATTGGGCGATAGCTGAGCGCAGCACAAACTGCGAAGGGTTATCGAGAACCTGAGCCACCGAATTGGCAGCTCCGCCCATTACTCCTAACGATAAAGTGGTGTCGCCTTGCGGATCTAAGTCAACAACAAGCGTACGCAAGTGGGAGAAAATCGCCGCAGAGGCGAGCCCGAGCGTCACGGATGTCTTACCGACTCCGCCTTTCAGACTGCATATTCCAAGGACTGCCACAAGCCAACCTTAACGTGTTCTCTGTTATTTCTCGTGGTACTTATCGGCTGGGGTAGTACGTTTCATGACGTCTTTGAATGAATCTATGCGTGATGATTACTCTTTGTTGTACCGACAGGCGGATACCACGGAGAGATTGCGGGGCTACCGTGGGAAGATATGTTGGGGAAAGGCCTTTGCCTGCCCACATGACCGAATGACAGTTCGTGCCAGCCAAGTGTGTGCAGAGAGTTCTGCGCGCCTATCTGGTCTCGACGAATGATGAGGTGTTGAGTGTTCGAGAAAGTACTCGTCGCGAACCGAGCAGAGATCGCCGTCCGAGCCTTCCGTGCAGCCTACGAAATGGGCTCCCGCACTGTCGCGGTGTTCCCTCAAGAGGATCGAAATTCTGAGCACCGTCTCAAAGCTGATGAAGCGTACCCCATAGGTGACCCAGGACAACCTGTTCGGGCTTACCTCAACATTGAAGAAATCATCCGCGTTGCGGAACTTTCCGGGGCAGATGCGGTCTATCCGGGGTACGGATTCCTGTCCGAAAATCCTGATTTTGCTCGCGCATGTCGCGACCATGGGTTGACGTTCATTGGCCCGCCAGCTGAAGTTCTTGAGCTTGCCGGTAACAAAGTTGCAGCTTTGAACGCTGCACGAGAAGCGGGCATCCCTGTCCTGGCGTCAAGTAAACCGTCAGCTGATCTTGACTACCTCATCAATGCCGCGCACGAGATCGGTTTCCCCGTTTTCTGTAAGGCTGTTGCTGGTGGTGGTGGGCGTGGTATGCGACGCGTGGACCGTGCCGAAGATCTTCGGGAATCCCTGGAGTCTGCGATGCGTGAAGCAGAGGGCGCTTTCGGAGACCCCACGATGTTTGTGGAACAGGCAGTCCTGCGCCCACGTCACATCGAGGTGCAAATCCTTGCAGACGGCCAGGGCAATGTTGTCCATCTCTTCGAACGTGACTGCTCGCTGCAACGTCGCCACCAAAAGGTGATTGAAATTGCGCCAGCACCGAACCTTGACCCTGACATTCGTGATGCCCTGTGCCGCGATGCGGTGAAATTTGCTGAATCCATCGGGTACCAGAACGCTGGAACGGTTGAGTTCCTTGTGGACACCGTCGGCGAGCGCGCAGGCAAGCACGTTTTCATCGAAATGAACCCTCGTATCCAGGTTGAACACACGGTGACTGAAGAAGTCACTGACGTTGACTTGGTGTCAGCGCAAATGCGGATTGCTGGGGGAGAGAGCCTAGCGGATCTGGGTATTTCTCAAGACACCATCCGGGTTAATGGGTTTGCGCTGCAATCTCGTATTACCACCGAGGACCCGGCGAATGGGTTTAGGCCAGACACCGGGCGAATCGTGGCTTACCGGTCACCAGGTGGTGCAGGGGTGCGCCTAGATGGCGCGACAGCTACAGCTGGTTCCCAGATCACGGGGCACTTCGATTCGATGCTGGTGAAACTCACCTGCCGTGGTCGTGATTTCGATACTGCAGTGCGTCGTGCTCGACGGGCGTTAGCCGAGTTCCGAATTCGTGGCATTAGAACGAACATTCCATTCCTTCAGGCTGTTCTTGCTGATGAGCAGTTCGCTGCTGGACAGATCGCTACCTCATTCATTGATGAGCGACCTGAGTTGTTGTCGGCACGCGCATCAGCTGACCGTGGAACGAAGTTGCTTCAGTTCTTGGGCGATGTCACGGTAAACCGTCCTCACGGTGACCCTTTTGCTGTTGTCCTGCCAACGGCGAAGCTTCCTGAGGTGGATCTTGAGCAGGCACCACCGGCCGGTTCACGGGACCGACTCCTCGAACTTGGTCCAGAAGGATTTGCCAAGGCGCTGCGGGAACAGACGGCTCTTGCTGTTACTGATACGACTTTCCGTGACGCACACCAGTCGCTCTTGGCAACTCGAGTGCGGACAAAAGACTTGCTGAATGTTGCGCCTCATGTTGCCCGCCTCACTCCACAGCTTTTGTCTGTGGAAGCGTGGGGGGGAGCAACCTATGACGTGGCCTTGCGGTTCTTGGGTGAAGACCCATGGCGGCGGTTGGAGCAACTGCGTGAGGCAATGCCGAACATTCCCATCCAAATGCTGCTTCGTGGGCGCAACACAGTGGGGTACACCCCTTACCCAACCGAAGTGACCGATGCGTTTGTTCGGGAAGCCGCCGAAACAGGCGTCGATATTTTCCGGATTTTCGATGCGCTGAATGACGTCGAACAAATGCGACCTGCTATCGAGGCCGTGCGTCGGACAGGAACAGCGGTTGCCGAAGTTGCCCTGTGCTACACCGGCGACCTGCTTAACCCACAGGAAAAGCTCTACACCCTTGACTACTACCTTGAACTCGCGCAACGCATCGTGGATGCTGGCGCGCACATCATCGGTATCAAGGACATGGCTGGGCTTCTACGCCCTGCCGCAGCTGTGCAACTCGTTACTGCTTTGCGTGAACGTTTTGACCTACCTGTTCACTTGCACACGCATGACACCACTGGTGGTCAAATGGCGACTCTGCTTGCTGCGGCTCAAGCTGGTGTTGACGCTGTTGATGTTGCCAACGCAGCCATGGCTGGGACCACGTCACAGCCTCCGCTGTCTGCTCTTGTCGCTGCCTTTGAGCACACGGAACGTGACACTGGGTTGTCGCTGACCGCGGTGTGCGACCTAGAGCCATACTGGGAAGCTGTTCGTGTCTTGTACCGTCCCTTTGAGTCGGGACTCACTGGTCCAACCGGGCGTGTGTACACTCACGAAATTCCTGGTGGTCAACTATCGAACCTGCGCCAACAAGCATCTGCGTTGGGGCTAGCTGGTCACTTTGAAGAGATCGAAGCAATGTATGCAGCTGCGGACAGGATTCTTGGCCGTTTGGTGAAGGTCACGCCGTCGTCCAAAGTTGTGGGGGACTTGGCGTTGCAGTTGGTTGCACAAGGTGCTGAGCCGCAGGAATTCGCGGAGAACCCACAAAGTTTTGACATTCCGGATTCAGTTATTGGGTTCCTTGGTGGAGAGTTGGGCGATCCTCCGGGTGGGTGGCCTGAGCCATTCCGTTCGAAGGCTTTAGCGGGGCGGGCTGCGCGTCGAGGGGTCACGCCGTTGTCTGAAGAAGACCACCGTGAACTCAATGGCACGTCCGCTGAACGGCGAAACCGTTTGAATCACTTGCTCTTCCCTGCGCCGACGAAGGAATACGAGCAGGTGCAAGACAAGTATGGCGATGTGGCAGTCCTATCAACCAGCGAGTACCTCTATGGTTTGGAAACAGACCAAGAGATCGACATTCCTCTGGAGAAGGGCGTCCGTTTGCTGGTTGGGTTGGAAGCAGTTGGTGAGCCTGACCCGCAAGGAATGCGGACGGTGATGTTCTCCTTGAATGGGCAGCTGCGGCCAATCCAGATTCGTGACAACGCTGTGGAAGTTGTGTCAGCCACGGTGGAAAAGGCGGAGGCTCATGTTCCAGGGCAGATCGGTGCTCCATACGCAGGTTCGGTGACCCTTGCTGTGGAGGAAGGGCAGAAGGTAGAACCTGGTCAAACTGTTGCGACGATTGAAGCCATGAAAATGGAAGCATCAATCACTACACCAGTGGGTGGCACAGTCCGCAGGCTTGCTATTGGTCAGGTGCAACAGCTTGATGGTGGCGACTTGATTGTTGTGATCGATTAGAGAGCGATGATCTCCTGATCGCTGTTCCTTACACAGCGTACTGTGGCCCCTCACCGAAATTTGGTGAGGGGCCACAGTTGTTCTGCAGGTGCTGGGAACTACAACAGAGGACGCAAAGGTGCCAGCAGCGCCTCACCAATACGGTTGATGAGCGGGCGCGACTCCCACTCGTCTAGGTCGAGGCGGCGGCAATTACCGAGGTCCATAGAGAAAACCTTCTCCATAGTTTGTGCGAGATCACGGTCATAGATCGACATATTGATCTCGTAGTTACCTTGTAAACTGAGGCGGTCAATATTTGCCGTTCCAATGGTGGTCCATATCCCGTCTACCGTGGCAGTTTTCGCGTGAACCATTGCGTTTCTAAATAGCCAGATTGTCACGCCGCCACGCATAAGGGTGGAGTACAAGCCGCGAGATAGCCAATCAGCAATAACATGGTTAGATGCTTCGGGGACCACAATGCGAACGTCTACTCCGCGTGCCGCAGCATCGAGGAGATCTTGCACAAACACTTTATCTGGGATGAAATATGCTTGTGTCAAATAGATGTGGTGTGTAGCTCTCCGAATGGCAGAAAGATATATGTTTCGCACAGGATACACCTGGCGAATCGGAGCATTTTCGGCGGTTTGGATGCGGGGGAGCCAGTCGGGAGTTGCTTGAGGTTCAATGATGGGGAGCTGTTCGGGCCTATTGTGGTTCCAAAATGTGACAAAGGCGCTTGTTAATTCCCAAACACCAGGCCCCGTTAATTTGAGGTGTGTATCCCGCCATTGGGTGGCATAGGTTGTTCCGATATTAAATCCGCCAACGAAGCCGATTTCCTCATCGACAACGAGGATCTTTCGGTGGTCTCGCCCAGTATATTTTATGTCAAGAAACAGTACCTGAGGTCGAATCATTGGGTATGCAAAAACATGAATATTCTTTGGGAACGCAAAGAATGAGCGGGGGACTACTAGGTTCGCGAAAGAGTCGAATATGAGATAAACCTCGACGCCTCGCTGAGCTGCATCGATGACGGCGTCTTTGAACTCCACGCCCACAACATCATTTTTCCAGATATAGCTTTCGAGGTACACCGATGTTTTGGCTGAACGAATAGCGTCAAGCATGTCACGGTAAACATCCGCGCCGTAGGTGTAGACCGTCGCGCTGGTGCCGTGAACATCGACGTGCTGCGGGGGGAGATGCGGAAAGCGCGCAGTACGTTGGCGATGCCGCCGTGTCACTTGATCCGCAACAATCACGGTTGCTGCCGCAGATAATGTTGAGGCGGTGGCAAGCATCATTCCACGGGTGATGAGCTTGCGAGCCAGGGAACTGTATTTTCGGGAGGGGGACGCCACCCTTCAAGGGTAGTGAAGAAGTTGCTGGTCGGCCTGTTGATTTGCGGCGTGGTGTTGGTCGCATCCAGGGTGAAGAATTCATGTGGACGCTGCCCGGTCGAACAACAAGTCAAAAGATGGCAAAGAACTGCGGAAATGCTGGCTTCTCCTCTGCGTATGCGCCGTGCATAACTATGCGAAGTTGCTGAGCCTTGGAAAACTGCAGTTCCAGAGGTGAACTGGCGCAAATGCTGCGCCATGGCGTTTTGTGAGATCAGTACTGATTCAATATCGGGCATGTGAAGCAATGGGCTGAACTGACCGAACGAGGAGCAGATAATTCTTCGAAATGTCATAACGTACATTATCGGAGAACTAGGTGGATGGCGGAAGAAGCGCTGAGAGCTCTGTGACACCCGGCAACAATGCGTGAAATTCCGCGTGGAACAAACAAGCGGCGCATGCCGTTATGTACAATGGTGAGTTGGTTCGCCCTGGGTTTAGTCAGATCTTTGCACCAGGCCCACAACAGGAAGGTAGCAGCCAGTCATGGCAGATCGTTCATTGCGTGGCATGAGTATCGGCTCCAAAAGCATGGAGACCGATGAAAACGTCGAGTTCGCACCCAGACAGGAAGCTCGCTACGAGTGCCCCAACGGACACCTCATCATCCTTCCGTTCTCCACTGAAGCAGAAATCCCTGTTGTGTGGGAATGCCGATGCGGTGAGGAAGCTCTGCTGAACGACGCCGTGAAGCCAGAAGAAGCTCCTTCCAAGGCCGTACGTACCCACTGGGACATGCTCCTTGAGCGTCGCACAGAAAAGGAACTCGACGAGTTACTCACTGAGCGCCTCGACCTACTGCGTGCCGGGAAACTGCGCCGCGGAGGTTTCGCAAAGTAAGTCGTATACACACATGACTGTGCCCGCTAACTCGCAACGACGAGTTAGCGGGCACAGTCATGTCCCAGAGATTCTCTGTCAGGGTTTGTTGCGCTGTGCACGCAGCGACGTCACCCATTGAGAAACGCGCGATTTGCGGCGGTCAATCCCCCACTGTGTGACCCGCAGCAACGCTTCACGCACAATTGCCCCGCTCATCTTGGATTCCCCTGATTCTCGCTCGATGAACGTAATGGGCACTTCAGCTATTGCGCCTCCTTGCGAGATCACTCGCCGCGTCATATCCACTTGGAAGCAGTAACCATGTGACTCAATGTCTTGCAAATTCAGGTGCTCCAGCGTGTTGGCGCGGTAGACGCGAAAACCCGCGGTTGCATCGTGAAGTGGTAATCCGAGCATGAACTTGACGTATAAATTACCGCCGCGAGACAAAACCTGCCGATGCCACGGCCACCTAGCAACTGCACCGCCAGCAACCCAACGAGAGCCGATAACTCCACTAAGCGATGCATCAGCTTCAGCTTGCGCAAGGAGCCGAGGAAGGTCATGTGGCTGATGAGAACCATCCGCGTCCATCTCGCACACCAAGTCGTAGTGACGTTCTAAGGCCCACTGAAAACCAGCGATATACGCAGCTCCAAGGCCATCTTTGGCCTGTCGGTGCATGACGTGAATCGTGGTGTGATTCTGGGCGAGCTCATCAGCGATAGCACCCGTGCCATCTGGACTGTTGTCATCGACAATCAACACGTCACACCTGACATGTTCCATCAGGTGTGCGAGCGTCACGGGGAGACTATCGCGTTCGTTGTACGTGGGCATCACCACGAGTGTGCGCAAGGCGGGTTGGTAGAGCACACTAAGCCTTTCGTGGGCGGGATGCGCGAGGCGCAGATGGTCTGACTCCCCTGGGTTTAACCTGCCGATTCATTATTCCTGCAGCAATCAGAATGGCGCTGACGCCCACCGCAACCCATGTGGGGTAAACACCGAGCCACACTGCTGGAGTGAGAGAATCACGCAGAGCGATCTGCTGGGTGAATTGTTCAGCTGTAAAGTGGCCCGTGCGTTCGCGTTCCACCCCGTTGGGGGTATACACCGCGCTGACACCCACGGTCGAAATGTGAACGACTGCTCGACCTGTTTCGATGGCTCGAATGCGTGACATGGCCAGTTGTTGTGTGGACTCGTTTGTTGGTCCGAAGGAGGCATTATTTGTTTGCACAACGAGTGCCTCTCCCCCATTTTTCACTGCATCGTAGATAAGGTCGTCATACCCCACCTCAAAACAGATTATTGGTGACAACGTAACATCGCGCTCAAGACGAGATATGGGAATGTCAACAACCGCTGACTTGTTCCCCGGCAACATGTCAGTGCTAATCATGTCGACAGCGGGTGACAAGGAACGGAAGAATTCCCGGTAAGGGATGTACTCACCGAACGGAACGGGATGTTGCTTAGCATAGCGGTCGGTAACACCCTGTCCGGCCTCCCACACAAGTGACACGTTGTATCGACCACCCGAGTCTGGGTATTCCTGAGCACCAAGCAACAACGGGGCCTTCACAGCTTGCGCAGCATCATCAATGAGCCGAGCCGCCCCAGCATCAACCTGCGGATCGATGTCCGTCCCATTCTCCGGCCACACAACAACATCGACACCTGAATCTTCAAGCGCGAGGGTGCCATTGACATGGTTATTGAGAACCTCTTGCCGGTTTGCAAATGCACCAAGTCCGGGTTCAGAAACATTGCCCTGAACTGCCCCAACAAGAAGGTTTCCCTGTTGAGCTTGTGTGTCCAGCGGAACGAGCCAACCCACAACAACAAGCAGCGAACACGCTAAAGCTGAGGCTCCCATAGCAACAAGGTTCATCCGCAACATAGCTCGAATAAATACTGCAAGAAGGGCGCCTGCCAGTGCCACTGTGAATGACAGGAGTGGCACTCCCCCTAGCCACGCGAGCCGAGCGAGTGGAGAGTCAGATTGAGAGAAACCAAGGCGTCCCCACGGGAACCCCCCAAACGGAAAAACCATGCGAACATACTCAACAGCGATCCACAAGGCAGCGAAAGCGAGGACTTGCCCCAGAGGTCGACGTGCAAGAACTCGGCTCCGGCGTGCCATGCTCCACGCCCATGCAAAGAGGCCGATGTACAAGCCCTCAAAAATGCTCAAAGCGATCCAGGGCAGGTTTCCCCCAACGGCGTATTGTGCCCATTGCACGTGAGGGAGAAAAAACGCGATCCCCCATGCGGAACCGACCAGCACGTTCCAGCCTGGAGCATCCCGTGACGTGGCGATCCACAACCCTGCAATGCCGACAAAGGCAAGCGCCCACATATTGCGATCGGGGAAAGCCCAGTCAGTGAGGAAACCAGAAACCACGGCGATGATCAGGGTCAATGGGCGGGGTATGTGCGCAAGGTTCACGAGGAGAACCATATGCGAGAAACCTGAATGATCCGTGGATGAACATGCCCCAAGACGTGTTTTGGTCCCCGAGTCCTTCGTACCGTGACATGTCACGTTTTCTACTGAACTCGGGGACCAGTGATCGCTTGCGCGTCGGCACACACCCACGGTTATCACCGCATCAGGTGCGGGCACTACTCACCTTGGCCCTGTGCGACGCTGATGTCAACTTCTGTTCACGGGTTACCAGCCCTAGAGCCGTGTCATCCGCGATACATGGCGAAAAAACAACGGGTGAAAAACACTCCGTGAGGAATACTGCCGGAAGCCGCACTAAATGTTCATTGCATTGTGGATGATATGACCGGCACGCCACGTGATAAGTGCCCGTGGAGATTCACCTTGTTCAGCCAGGTACGGAAGGAGAGGCGTTCCACTGCGAGCATCTGTGCTCCAAGCAGACCGCCCGTCATTTTCTGCCTGAACGCCCAACTCATCGGCTTCCCACAAAACAAGGTGAGCGGGAGCCCCCACCCGGATTTCTCCCGTAGCCATGTCACCAGCAACACGGT
Source organism: Jonesia quinghaiensis DSM 15701 (assembly GCF_000423205.1). GTDB lineage: Bacteria > Actinomycetota > Actinomycetes > Actinomycetales > Cellulomonadaceae > Jonesia > Jonesia quinghaiensis. Next base: position 194,363 of record NZ_KE383990.1, on the reverse strand, counting down.
GACCTCCACGGCTATGAGCGCGGAAGGCAGCACGAGCAGAAACTCTCTCTTCGGTGTTGTGGTGCCAGATCGCTGCACGCACACCATCCCAAGGGCTGATGGGAGTCACAGGTGAGTCCGAACCGAAGGCCACTGGAATCCCTGCGCTCATGAGCGTACGCAGTGGCGTCGTTCGTTGTGCTCTACGCTGCCCCAGTCGTGTAGCGTACATGCCTTGCTGTCCGCCCCACCACGCGTCAAAGGCTGGTTGGGCGCTGACGGCGATTCCCAAGTCAGTGAATACAGTCAGAGCATCATCGTCGACGAGTTCGACGTGTTCAAGGCGGTGCCCGGTGCGGCGAATGGCTCGACGAATGTCATCGGACTGCGCTGCTGCATTGTGGTAGCCGGTGAGAACAACGTCGAGAGCAGCATCGCCAATGACGTGGAAGCCACCCTGCAGGCCAGCCAGGCTGGTTGCCGTGACGTGCGCAGCTACTTGCTCGGTTGACAGATAGAGGGAACCTTTGTTTCCTGGGGCATCTGCGTATTCTTCTCGCAGCCACGCTGAGCGTGAACCAAAGGAACCATCTACTGATAGGTCGCCGGCCAATCCAGCTAGTCCAGGTATTGCTTCGCTGATCGCGTGGGCTTCTTCGAGAGTCGAGACAAGCTCCCCGCGGTATCCCACAATCCGCGGAAACCCACTAACAGGGTCTTGCGTCATGTTGATGAGACGTGCCAACCCTTCGCGGGTGTCTATTCCCGGTGCGGAATTTTCGTGCAGCTCCACGACACCGCGTTTGGCGCTGTAGTCAAGGACCATGCGGTACAACTGATCACGGGTTGCATCACTCACGTCATGCATTGCACGGCGGACTGCCACGTGGCGGTCTCCGCGCAGTGGACTGCCGTCGTGATTATCGTTTAGGCCAGCCCAGGACAGCAGAGCAGAAGAACCTAACGCTGAATGGAGGTCAGCCCGTGGAACGTAAACAGGCACCCCACCAGCTACAGCGTCTATATCAGCCCAGGAAAGTTGGCTTGCCGCAGGCCAAGCAGAATCATCCCAACCGATGCTGGTGACAGGTAAATCTCCTGGTTTCCACGTCTTCGTTGCCGCTGACAGTGCGCTGAGCGCTGCCTCTCGTGTGGCGATGCCGTCACGTGGGGACAAACTTGTTGCTGATAGTGCAAAGGCGGTTTCTAAGACGTGAACGTGCGCGTCGACGAATCCTGGAGTGAGTAGCGCTCCTTGGGCATCGATAATCTGTGTTGCTGTGCGTTGATATGAGGCTGCTGCGTCCATGTCGCCGCACCAGGCTATGACACCGTTTTCGATGAGGAGAGCTTGTGCAAACGGGTGTTGGCCAGAGTGGATAACCGCATTGATCACCAATGTTGAGCTCACGGTGTGTGCCTTTCTACATGCTGGAGTAGTCGACGACGCCACGGCGGATGGCATCAATAGCGCTTCGGGCGGTGCTTTGGACAGCAGGTTGTGGAGCGACATTAGCGATGTGGTCCAGTGCATCAAGTATTTGCTTTGCCCAACGCACGAAATCACCAGCCGTCAAATCTGCTTGAGAAAGCACTGCGTCCAAGTTGCGTCCTCGAGTCCAGGCGTGGATGGCCCAGACGAGCCCAGCATCAAGGTCACCGGTTTCCTCTAGCTGATGCGCTTCTTCAGTGTCGGTGAGGTCTCCCCAAATGCGAACCATGGATTCGATGCTGCGGGCTAACTTCCCTTCCGGACCGCCCGGGATGTGCGGTTCGGCATGTTCCTCTCCCCTGGATTGGTAGACAGCAGCAGAGACTGCAGCTGCTAGTTGCGGTGCATCAAGCTTGTCCCAGATGCCTTGGTTCAAGCACTGCGCTATGAGGAGGTCGTTTTCTGCGTAGATTCGCTGCAGTGTGAGTCCTGCTGAGGTCACTGTGTACTGGTCGTTGTCAGTGTTGAGGTAACCGTAGTGGTTCAGGACCGCGCATATCCTGTCAAACGTCTTCGCGATTGACCCGGTGCGTCCTTCGATGCGGCGCAACAGACCAGTGTGCTCACGAGTAAGTTTCGCCCAACGCTCGCCCCATCTGGCGTGGTGGTCTCGGTCAGGGCATTTGTGGCAGGGGTGGTAGCGCAGTTCGTCTTTCAACGCGGAAAGAACGCTGTCCGATGTTGCGTTGCTTTTGCGTTTGGGGCCACCGTAACGCCGTGTTGGTGCTGGTGTGAGGTCACCGTGGCGTAGTGCATGCTGGAATTCTCGGGTGAGATCACGCCGGTCACTGGGTTTGCGGGCATTGAGGCGTGGACTAATTCTGATGGATCCGACGTGTTCAACGCCGTTGGGGACATCGGCGAGGGTGAGGACCCGGGTTTTGCCTTGTTCAGTCAGGACAAGAGGCCGGCGTCCCTCAAAACCGGTGTCCTTTCCGCGGTCAAGGACAAGTACACGACCTGATGATCGCCCTGATGGTATCTCGGCAATGTCACCTACTCGTAGCGCGGATAATGTGGCGATAGCGTCGTTGCGTTTGCTCTGCGTGGATACCCGTGAGAGTTCCTTTTCTCGTTCTGATATGCGAGAACGCAGGCGCATGTACTCACTGAAGTCACCACGGTCGCATTGCATTGCTTCGGTGTAACCTTCGAGGGCCTCTGAGTTTGCTTGTGCTTGTCGTGCGAGGTCAACGACGCCTCGGTCGGCCTGGAACTGGGCGAAGGAGGTTTCGAGGATTTCGCGTGCTTGAGAGTACCCGAAGCGGTCAACAAGGTTGACCGCCATGTTGTAGGTGGGGGTAAAGCTTGATCGCAGAGGGTAAAGGCGGCGTGAGGCAAGTCGGACAAGCGCCATAGGGTCGAGGCCAACGTGGTCAACAACGACGGCGTGTCCTTCGACGTCGATACCACGGCGCCCTGCCCGCCCAGTGAGTTGAGTGTACTCACCTGGGGTGAGGTCAACGTGCGCGGTCCCGTTCCACTTAACAAGTTTTTCAAGCACCACGGTACGTGCCGGCATGTTGATGCCGAGTGCAAGAGTTTCAGTCGCGAAGACCACTTTGATGAGACCACGGGAAAAGAGTTCTTCGACCACTTCTTTAAAGAGCGGGAGCATCCCTGCGTGGTGAGCGGCAATCCCGCGCATTAACCCATCTAACCAGCCGAAGTAACCAAGAACCTGGAGGTCTTCTGTGGGCAGAGTTGCGATTCTGGTTTCCACGATGATTTGGATCTCTTGTGCCTGCGCTTCAGTCGTCAAACTGATGCCTGTGGCAAGACACTGCTCAACGGCAGCATCGCAGCCTGCCCGCGAGAAAAGGAAGTAGATTGCGGGCAATAAATTCGCGTCTTCTAGTGCATTGATGACAGCGAACCGTGGTGGCCCGCGGCGCCCAGAGTGTTGTGGGCGGCCTCGGCGGTCCCGCCCCGGTCCCCCACTATCTTTGCCGCGCCGCATGTAGTTAAGAAGTTCGGGGTTGATGGGTGGCGTTGGGCCCGGGTCAGTGGGATCAACGCTGTGAGCGTACAGGTCGATGATGCCACCAGGTGCGTCTCCCCTGCCCTGGGTGATGACGTGTTGCCATAGCGGTACGGGACGGCGTTCGGAGACGATCACTGCGGTTGAACCACGGACAGCTGCCAACCAGTCGCCGAATTCTTCGGCGTTCGACACCGTTGCTGACAGTGAGACAAGTTGGACGTCGCGTTCCAGGTGGATAATGACTTCTTCCCACACTGCACCGCGGAATCTGTCGGCAAGGTAGTGAACCTCATCCATGATGACGTAACCCAAATTGTTCAGGGTTGAGGACTCCGCGTAAATCATGTTTCGGAGTACTTCTGTGGTCATCACTACGATGGGAGCTTCACCGTTGATCGTTGTGTCTCCGGTGAGGAGACCGACGTTTGCTGCTCCGTAGACTCGCTGGAAATCTTGGTATTTCTGATTTGATAGAGCTTTGATGGGGGTGGTGTAGAAAGCTTTTCGATGCTGTTTCAGGGCGAGATACACCGCGAACTCGCCGACAATGGTTTTTCCCGCACCAGTGGGGGCTGCAACGAGCACTCCGTCGCCTGCTTCTAGGCGTTGGCAGGCATCAACCTGGAAGTCATCGAGGGGGAAAGACAGGGTCTGTGTAAAGTCGCGAACGTGCCGGAGCGTACTGGCTTCTTTGAAGCGTTGGTAGCGTTGCGCTGGGCTGGCTTCAACAGCAGCAGAGTTCGCAGTGGGATCCTCGATGCTCATCTTGCGCTGTTCACGAGCGCGCGAGCGTTTGGGTGACATGTCTTCAGGCTATCGGTGGATCCTGACAATGTCAGTTTTGGCAGGTGGCGGCGAGAAGAGTTCACTCAACGCTTAGTAGTCAGCAAGTTCCGCATCCAGGCGTTCCATCGTTTGGGCCGCCTTGCGGTCGTGGAGCCAGGCCACTCCCAGTGCCACAAAGTAGAGCGCACAGATGGGCAGGGCTACCAGAATCATGGTTAGTGCGTCTGGGGTGGGTGTCATCATGGCGGAGAAAGTGAATGCGACAACAATCGCCCACCGCCATCCTCGCAACATCGTTGCTGCTGAGAGCAACCCCATGAAGTTCAGGCCCACGAGGAGCACTGGCATGGCGAATGCCAGCCCAAAGGCAAGTAACAGACGCATGACGAAACTGAGGTAGGTTTGCGCGTCTAAGAGGTTAGCGGAGTCTTCTGGCACAAAAGCTGTGAGGATACCGATCGCGTGTGGGAGGACAAGCCACGCTAAAAGTCCACCGCCGAGGAAGAGTGGCACGGTGGCGCCGACAAACCCGTAAGCGTAGATTTTTTCCTTGCGTGCGAGCCCTGGGGTGATGAATGCCCACAGTTGGTAGAGCCACCATGGGCTGGAAATGACTAAACCGACAAATAGTGAGACTTTAATGCGCATGTCCAGTGCGGTAGCCACGCCGGTGAAGTTCACAGAAATCAGTTGTCCTGCCGCCTCAGCAGAATCAATAACTGGTTGCTGTAGTGAATTAAAGACCATGTCAAACAGGAACCAGCCCCCAATAGAAGCAAGGACGATACCTAACGCAGCTTTGAAGAGTCGACTTTTTAGTTCGCGAAAATGGTCCATGAGGGCCATATCTGAACGTGCTTGACGCCGTTCCTCTTTGCGTTGGGCGCGTTTACGGCGCCGAATGTCCCGTGCTGAGGGGCTGGTTCCACCTGGTGTTGCCACGGTCAGGCTGCGCCTCCGCTGTGGCCAGTGCCTGGCGTGGTGGGTGAGGACTGTGTTGGGGTGCTATGAGGATCAACAACCCCAGGAACCTGCGGGCTGACAGGCGGTTGCTGGGTGTATGCCTGCTGCTGTGGGGCCGCGGGCGGTGTTGTGTCGTCCTCAGAGAGGTCCTTGATCTCCTTTTTGAAGATCTTCATGGATTGTCCGATGCTGCGTGCGAGGTCAGGCAACTTCTTTGCACCGAAAAGCAGTAGCAGGACGAGAATCAGGATGAGCCAGTGCGATGGCTTGGTCATACCCGGCATCGTTGTCTCCAAAGTTGTTGGGGGCGTGTATCTATCTTAGACTCCCCGGACACTACCTCAGCGACATTGCCGAAGAGTGAACGAACGTCATCATCGAAGCGCTTCGAGGAATCTTGTGTTCACCTTACCGTTTAACTGTCCTCAGCGACATACCCATCACCAACTGACTACTAGCCCCGCAAACGCCCACTCAACCAGCGGTCGTAAGCGATGTGACGCCGAGCGTCGCGTCGTTCAATACGATGCGCAGCGTTCACCCGCCGTACCTCACGCAACTGGGCACGCACTAACGGGCTCGCTTCCAGGTCAACTGGACGAGGCATCGTGCGCTCCACCTGTGAGGCCTTCTCTTTCGCATCATGAAACTCATCACCTGCACCGGCAACAACGTCACCAAGACGGCGTACGTGAGCTTTCACCGACCGAGCAAAAATCACAGCAATACTGGCTAGCATTACTAGCCCTGTCAACGAGATGACAGTCCAGATCACAAACCAATTCATGGAGCGCCTTCCTCATCCCTCACCTGTTCTGCGGCCCTCATAATGTCATCTGAGGTGTAAAGCTGCAACGCTGTACGCGCTTGCGCTGCTGCAATATCGGCAGCAGAAGAAGGGGAAACACGTTGAATAACATCACCATGCTGCAGCAACAAACGATTCAGCCAGTGATCATTGACGACATCCAGACGTACTAAAACACCTTGCGCAACATCAACTACTTCTCGGGCAGGTAGTTCCTCAACAAGCCAACGTCCCTGTTCGGTGACAAGGACATCGACGCTATGCCCCTCGCCCCGTGGAACCGCGGACAACGACGGGCGGTAATCTACCTGCGTTGCGAGTGAAGCAAGAACCTCAACGTGCGCCATCCGGTCAACACGAAAAACCCGACCAGAACCGGACGTAAGACACCAAGCATCCAGGTAGAACGACTCTCCATCATTAAACAACGCTGCGGGCTCAACCGTGCGCACCGTGACCCGATCAGCGACATCAACATACTCCAACACCACTTGTCTGCGCTCGACAATAGCCTCCTGCAGTGCCTGCAATGTCAACGGAGAAACTTCAGGGCGCACCTCGATATCAATCGCTCGAGCAACCGGGCCTAACGACAACGCAACTTTTTGTTCCAATTGCTCAACCGCCGCCACAACAGAAGACTGAGCAGACCCCGCAGCAAGAATCCCCCGCAATGCATGCAACGCAGCCAACACACTCAACCCTTCCTGCGGGCCAAGACGTAACGGCTCACGTAACCCGCGGTCCTGCGTGACACGCACAATGCCTCGCTCCAGCGCATCGGCATCAAAATCAATGAGGTCTTGCGGCAAGTAACCGGGAGTCCCTGTGACCCACAATAAATTAATGTCACGCCGTATCTGCTCACTCGATGTGCCATATAACCGCGCCAACTCGGAAAGTGGAGTTGGACCTGATTGGGAGACATGAGCCACCAACGCCAATAAACGCGCCAGCCTGTCCGGAGTTCGTTCAGCCACGGCGTTCTCCCTCCTGCGAGCCCACTACACGAGTGACCCCAACCAATTTGGCAATAACAGCATCACGCAACACCGGCGGTGACAGCACAACAACGCCATCACCATAGGCAGCAAGCTCCTCAACCAGTTGAGCTTCACCATGCCACAGACACTCGAAGGTTAAAAAGCCATCCACAACGGGCTGATCTACTCGTGTCGAACGTGCAACTAAACGTGGTGCAGAACCTGGACGCACACCAACGACCGCGACACTACTGGGCCCACGCGCTGCCCCCATCAGAGCATCAACATCGCAAACCTCAGGTATATCAACCGACCCCGGTGGCCCAAGCACCTGAACTCGGCCTGCAATACGGGACAGCTTAAACACCCTCGGCTGATCCACATCGACGTCGCGCCCCACGAGATACCAATTCCCATCACGCAACACCAACCGCCACGGATCTACAGTGCGCAACCGCAAACTGCCTGAATGCGCAGAACGATACGTGAAACGCAGAGACCTACCACCAGCCAAAGCCGTAACCACAGGTTCATACGCACCTGACACATCACGCAACGAAGGGACAACACCAGTAAGTAACTGCAGATCCTCCTGCCCGTGATACCCGGTACGCAACTTAGTAAGCGCACGATGCGACAACGACTCAACCGACGTTTCACGCCACAAACTCGTGGCAATCGTCACCAAAGAAAACTCTTCCGGCGTCAACCGAACATCACCAAGCGAATACGATGCGTGATCGATGCGGTACCCAACATCTTCAGGATGCGCAGCATCTTCCGTTATCAACGGAATACCAAGATCCCGCAGCATCTCTTTGTCGCGTTCAAACATGCGCTCAAAAGCAGATGGGCGAGCATCACGCGGATACCCAGCCACTTTCTCCTGGATTTCGCGTCGCGTCATACGCCCCGTTGTATTGCGCAGCGCGATCACGAGATTCAACAATCTCTCCGCTGCAGGAAGTGAACCATTCATCACCACCCACGCTAGTCCAGTACGGTTAGTTCTGTGATCACATGGCGAACAGGAAAAGTCGTGTCGCTGGGGCGACACTGGAACGGCGCGCAAGAACTGCAGGTCCACGACTCACAGGGCAACACCATCAGAGCGTTGGCCTACCCACACCTCATTGGGCCACTTGAGCAAGGCGACCACGTAGCGCTGAACTCCACCGCACTCGATCGCGGTCTTGGCACAGGTGGCTACGCACTGGTCGCAGCAGTTCTGACAGACCGTGGGGCAGCAGAACGCCCACCACACACAGCAGGACACTTGGTGAAAGCGCGCTACACACCAACGCAAGCAATGGTGCTCGGTGTAGACGAACAAGAATCACCCCACCATGACACAATGCGCGAAGCGACAGACCTCAACGGGCTCCCCGTGGTCACCGCTGACCTCCACTCTGCGCTCCCCGCGATTATCACTGGCATCGAACACGCGACGCCCACCCCACTCAACATCGTCTACATCATGACCGACGGCGGGGCATTACCAGCATGGTTCTCCCGCACCATTGATGCCCTGCGATCATCAGGGCGCATTAGCGCAACAATCACCACAGGCCAGGCCTACGGCGGGGACTACGAGGCAGCCACCATCCACACGGGGCTCCTCGCCGCAGAACACGTTCTGCATGCTGACATCGCCCTCGTGATTCAAGGCCCCGGAAACCTTGGCACAGGAACCCCCTGGGGATTCTCTGGAATACACGTCGGAGAAGTACTCAACGCAACACACATTCTTGGCGGGCAACCCATTGCATCGCTGCGTGTCTCAGGCGCCGATGCGCGCCCCCGCCACCAAGGCATCTCCCACCATTCACTGACAGCAATCGGGCGAGCGACACTAGCCCCCGCCACCGTCATCTGCCCCGAAACAACATCTGCGGCGTGGCTCGAAGAAGTAATCAGGAACAGTGATGCCCTGCCAGCACCAACAATTCTGGAACTCATCAGCCAACAAATCAGCGACTTGAGTGCTCAAGCACCACATCACATATACCACCATGAACCGCTGGAAGAAGAACTACACCAGGCTCTTACCCAATCCCCCATCCCACTGTCCACCATGGGACGGCGCTACTCTGCAGATCCCCTCGCGTTCCTCACCGCAGCACTGAGCGGAGTTTACGCCGCACAATCAGCCCAAGCCCGCCGCACCAATAACTCATAGAGAACCCCGCGACTCATGACACGCCAACAACATGCACTCCTTATCCTGTGTGGAGTAATCACAGTCGTTGGATTAACGCTTATGTCCCCGGTGAGCATCACCTTCCCATCAAGCCCCGCACAGCCCCCAACCTTCACCGAGGAGTTCACCACCCCACCACCGGTCACCCCGCCACCTCTCGAAGAAACCCCGGCAGACTCAGAACTCGGTAACAAACTCTCCACCGTCGTCATCGCGATTTTTGGCCTAGCGATCGCTGTCCTGATTGCTTTTCTCATCAGGCGAATCCTCGCAGCACGCGGACAGAGAACCACCACCGATACATCTGACGAACGCACCCTCACACACGACGGCAACGACGCCGAAAGTGGTGCGATCAACGCCCTGAACGAACACTTCGACGAGGCAATCCGGGCATCGCAACTCATCATGAGATCTGCCACCAGCCCACACGACGCCATTATTTCAGCGTGGGTAGCACTCGAAGAAGCCGCTGCATCTGCCGGGATCCGGAAAAAACCATGGCAAACACCCACTGAATTCACAGTCGCACTCCTGTCACTCACCAATGCGCCATCCGCCCAGATCGAAGCACTACAAAGGGCGTATCATCAGGCCCGCTATGCCAGAACACCACTGTCCCGCGAACAAGCGGAACGAGCCCTGGCTGCACTCGACGCGATCGCTGACTCTCTTGCGATCCAGCAACTCTCACCTGGTGACGCGACATGACGAAAAAAACCACACTTCTTTTGGCCAGCCTGATCGCTCTTGCCCTGTGTGCACTCAGCGTCTTTTCCTTCATGCACCCCGTCCATGCGTTGGCCCTGGGAACTGGTGCAATCGCTGCCCTCGTTGGGGTAATTCATCGTGGCTCGGTGGAACATCTCCCAGAGCGACCACGAACTTTCCTTGATCGTTCCGGAGCTCGGAACGACATTGCCGAACTTTCCTGGACCATCGCTACTCGAGACAACGCCACATCCTACTCAGGGCATCATCGCCTGCTGACGATTACAACGACGGTTCTTGCCCACCACAACGTAGACGTCACAACACAAAAGGGCGCCGAACAGGCTCGCCACATCCTTGGGCCCACAATCTATGACGAACTCATGCATCGAACATCCGGCATGACGACTCGCCACGTTCATGACCTTCTGGCGGCCCTTGAGTCGCTGTCCACTCCGCTCTCGCCGACACGAAGGAAAAACTGATGACTCCACACGACGTCTCACAACATGCGCAACGAATCCTCGATGAGATTTCCACCGCAGTCGTTGGAATGCACTCATCAACTCCCATAGCGCTCGCTGCGATCCTTGCTAAAGGGCATGTTCTTTTCGAAGACGTACCCGGGCTGGGAAAAACACTGCTCGCTCGCACACTGGCCACAACACTAGGGTTAGATTTCACCAGGCTTCAATGCACCCCGGATCTACTTCCCTCAGACATCACCGGTGCAGCACTGTTCAACCCAGCTACACGTGAATTTGAAACCCGCAAGGGCCCCATTTTTACTGGTCTTTTTCTCGCTGACGAAATCAACCGGACAGCCCCCAAAACACAGTCCGCCCTGCTCGAAGCTATGGCCGAGCAGCAAGTCAGCATCGACGGAACAACCTACGCACTCCCTGCCCCGTTCCACGTTGTTGCCACCTCAAACCCGGTTGAATTTGAAGGAACATACTCACTACCAGAAGCCCAACTCGACCGATTTATGGTGCGATTACGAGTGGGTTACCTCTCACCACACGACGAAGCAACGATGGTGACTCGCCGCCTTGATCGACACCAAGAAACTGCCCAGGTCACCCCTGTCATCACCGCAGAACAACTGATCGCCATGCAAGAAACTCTTGAACGGGTTCACATTGACGCTGACATCGTTGACTATTGCGTGAACATTACCCACGCCACCAGATCACATCAGTCCGCTGAGGTGGGAGCATCACCGCGAGGAACCCAAGCACTCGCACTCCTTGGGCGGGCCTATGCCGTTATACAGGGACGTGACTTTGTCATACCTGAAGACATTAAAACGATCGCACCATCCGTTTTGGCCCACCGCATAACGCTCACTCCCACCGCATGGGCAACGGGGGTCACGCAAGAAGATATCGTCAACAGTGTTCTCGCATCTGTACCCACACCCTCCACGACCTCATCTGAGCTGCCCGAACCCTCTGAAAGCACAACCCAACCCGCCGATTCCGCAGGGAACTAAGCATCCATGCAAGGGGGTACCTGGTACAGAACGTCAACCCGTGAGGTCCTTGTTGTTCTCGCGGCAATCAGTGCTGTTTTGGCAGTCCTTTCCGCTCGCCCGCTGCTTATGGTTGTCACTGTGGGTCTGTTACTACTCGTTCACGAACGGACTGGCTCACGCCCACAAGACCCCGTTGATGTCAGTGTAGAGACTGCACCGATTGCCGAGAATGAGCCCGAAAATGGGAAACTCACGATGCGTCTGACCCTCAAAGCACCAATATCTAGCCTAGCTGCTGTGACAGTAAGATACCCAGGCGCTGACGACACATCAGTAGTGACAGCAGTTCAACAGGATTGCAGTGTGTCAATTACTGTTCCAATGGCGCGGACTGGAATAAGGGATCTCGGGGAGATTGCCGTTACCACGGTGAGTGACGACGGCCTGTTCATGACAGAACCTATGGTTCACCGTCCCGATCGCGTGATGGTGCTACCTCAACCTGAACATCTGCCTCACGTTCCAACGAGTTCTTCCGTCCGAGGACTCACGGGACCACACCGTTCCTCCAAGCGCGGGAGTGGAACTGAGTTTCATGACGTTGACGTTATGCAGCGAGGAGATCGAACATCAACAATCAATTGGCGGGCAACTGCACGCCGTTCCCCTGACCTCGATCAACTATATGTACGGCGAACAGACGCACAAGCAGAGTCAGACATTATTCTCATGATCGATTCGCGTGACGATGTCGGCAGAGAAATTGATCTGTGGGGATCAGGAAGTGCCCCGCGTCCAGATCAACGCACCTCTCTAGACATAGCACGTATTGCCGGAAGTTCACTCGCGAAAGCGCACCTCGATTTAGGTGACCGCGTAGGCTGTGATGACCTTGGTCGGCCGCGTCCCCCTGTTCCACCATCCGCAGGTCGACGCCATATGGTGAGGATTCTTTACGCACTTGCTATGGCATCTCCTTACGGTGCGCCACAACATCGCGTGCGCCCGCCGGCCCTTCCCACAGGTGCGCGGGTTTACCTGTTGACCACTTGCCTCGATGATGTTGCACCACACATGACCGCGCAACTTGTCTCCCATGGGCACGATGTCATTGTCATTGATACGTTGCCCAAGCTCTCCACGTGGGGGTTAACGCAACGCACACAACTTGGGTGGCGCATTGTCAACATTGAACGGGAAGCTCGGCTGCACACCATACGCTCATTGGGTGTGGACATCATCGCGTGGGATCAGGAAGTCCCTAACGAGCGACTTGCTGCCATCGCCCACGCCACACGCCGTACCAGGAGATGACATCTGTGCTTTTTCGCAATCTATCTAGTCATCGCGCACAACGACATAACAGCCGCGACATTACGCCCCATATTGAAGGTGGGCCACACATCGCTGGTGCGCTGGTCTACTTACCATTGTGGGTCATCATCATTGCAACCACCGCCATTGCAACATGGTGGATGACTCCAACCATGCGAACCGTACTTGTTATCAGCGCTGCACTCATTGGAGTGGTGGGGTATTTACGCGCCCCATTGCTCCCTGTGATATTCACTTGGTTGTTGACTGTCGCCAACCTGATTGGAAGCTCCGAGGAACTGGTGAACCTCACAACTGCCAGCAATGTTGTACTCCTTGTGGCGTTAACTGCCACAAGCCGCGGCTTTGTCGGCATGAGTGCGCGCCACCCATGGGACATGAGCGCTATTCGGACTGTGTATCTCCGCGGTTGGAAAACGATTGCCACAACGTGTGGGCTGGTCAGTGTGGTGTGGCTCGTCTCGACTACTTCCCCAGAACGATCAGTGATGGGGGGCCTGATTGTCCCAGCGGGAATCATGGGGTTCGTTGCAGTGTTGTTGTGGAACCGTTCACAGGAGGTGAGCAGCCATGACACGCAGCAAGCCGACTCTGCCCTCCACCATTGATGGCGTCCATCGTGAAGAACTGGTCATCAAAAAATCTCGCTTCATTGCTAGCGCGGCTCATGTCACAACAGTTGATGAGGCGCAGCAATTCATTGCCGCAGTCCGCAGCGAATTTTGGGATGCCCGCCACCATTGTCTTGCTCTTAGCGTAGGCAAAGAAACCCCATCGCAACGCTCCTCTGATGATGGAGAACCATCCGGCACCGCAGGCATTCCCATGCTAGAAGTTCTGAGAGCGCGGAACTTAACCGATGTTGTTGTCGTGGTTTCTCGATATTTTGGTGGAACTCTCCTTGGAGCTGGCGGACTCGTCCGCGCGTATTCCTCCGCAACGTCAGGTGTATTGGATGGTGCTCCACTGGTTGAACGCCGCTGGCTTTCTGCTGGACGGATCTCAACAGATCATGCCCACGCAGGAAGAGTTGAGTACTTTCTCCGTGACTGGCTTCCTCAGCATGGCGGACACCTTGACGATGTGATCTACGGTTCGGAAGTCGAATTTTCCTTCGCTGTTCCCGAATCGGATCTAATGGACAAAGCGCTTAGCCAATCATTTTCAGGTTCTATCAGCGCAGAGTACCTAGAAGAAGTTATACGATAACTCTACGCGTTTCACATTAGACACTTAGAGCGTTCTCCTAGTGGCAATATGTAGGTTAAATCTTTAGATACGCATCTGTAGACTCCAGGTAATAGTACGTTTCTCAAACGTAGCGCCTAAGAGTCTCTAATACCATTTCACTCTGGTAGTAACTCATGCACTCCTATCATGGATATTAAACTGTGCGCTCATAAAGTATTTAACAGATCATTAAGATCTAGACCCATTTAGCCTTCAATAAGATTTTCTCCGCGTAACCGCTCTGTTTGATTGGTTTGAATAACCTTCGATTATTCCAACCAACCAGAATCACGCTCAACCCGGGTGATACATGGGGTTAGGTCTTTAATGTCTGTTAAACGATATCTGAGGTCACTACTCTGCTCACGATGTATACGTTTTATAAGTGGTTACAGGCATCTATGTTGTGCGCGGATACTACGATGTTCTACTGAATTAAAAGGTAGAGAACATCAAAGAAGAGTGTTACCTAACATGGTAGGTAACACTCTTCTAACGAAAACGTAGTTGAATCGGTATCTGTGCTAGCGAGATAACGTCTCTTCTAACCAGTATGATGCTGTTGAGCGTTTATCAAATAATGACTCGTCATCTACCCTACGGTAAGAACGTTGCACACTAAGAGACTTCCATCGTCCTGTGATAGCTATAGCCGATTCATCAATACCTGCGGCATAGGCGTTTGTTGCGAAGGTGACTCGTGCACTGTGAGCGGTCAGGCGCTCTCCGTTGATGCCAGTGTCATCCGCAAGGCGGCGGATCGCCTTATTAAGTCCAGTGTTCGTCAAAGAGCGACCAGACCAGCGGTTGGATTTCAAAACACTTTGGAATACTGGGGTGTGCGGGTCCTCAGGCAAAGCCTTCAGCAGATCAGTGAGTGCCATGACTGGATCGACGTGTGCAAAACGAGCTCGTGCGAGGGCGAGATCTGTCCCCCGCGCAAACTGGTCAGTTTTAGAGAATCGCAGTGTGACTACTGCACCTTTCTCCTCGACGAACCTGATATCGCGGCGTTCTAAAATCGCCGCATCGCTATATCGCAAGCCTAATGACGTGCAGAGTAACCACCACGCTGTGTCACGTGTGCCGCGCAATGTGCCGGACATCCTGCTTTGCCCAACAAGCATCATCAGTTCGGTGGGCGACAGTGCCCGTGCTTTGCGGGCATCTCGTTCTCTATTGAGTCGTTGAATTCCTTGCATCACTCGCCGCAAACCTTCAATGTCGTTCAGAGCCGACGAACCACGCTCTCGATGGTGATCGCGCAGAGATTGCAGGTATGTCTTGGCAGTGGCGGTTGATTTTCCTTCGTCAAACAGGGCGGACAGCCACAGTGCCACCTCAGCTGGGTCAGCGGGGAATGCCTGGTAGGAATAGGTCGAGGCAAACCGAGCCCACGATCGCACACCAACATCGTAAGTGCGGTGTGTGTTGTCAGAGCGCGAGTGGTCAACAAGTCGAAGAACGTCGTGTTCACTCGGAAAAGCAAGTGGGCCGGTATGTGTGCTGGTCAGGTGCGATTCCATGGGGTTAACCATGCATCATACCTCTGACATTCCGTCACCATTGTTGGTACGCAACCCGGTGAGCGGCAATGGCACCGGGCGTCCACGATGCAGGGCAACGAGAGCCAAGTCGCTGACTTCAACAAGTTCCTCAAGCTCAGGTGCAACTGATCGTGCGACGCGGCGCGCTTGCTCGGCATCGTCAGCGGTGAATCGAATAATCATCTGCGGCTTTCCCCGCGATATGGCAACATCTCGGTGTTCAACCGTGGCGTAAGTTCCTACAAGATTTGCCACGGTGGGTAGCACGTCAGGGGCAGGAATAGGAGCGCGGATCACGCCGACGGTCAGGATGAGTCGAAACGAAGCCATGGTGTGACTTTACCGTGCAACGGTGGTGTGAGAGTGCAGAACGGAATATAGTTGAACCTTCAATCGTTACTCTGAGTGACAGCACATACTTTCAGGAGGACCCATGATGCACTTTGGAATTTTCACCGTTGGTGACATCACCGCCGACCCAACAAATGGCTCAGCCCCCACAGAACACGAACGCATCAAGGCAACAGTGGCAATCGCACAAAAAGCCGAAGAGGTAGGCCTCGATGTTTTCGCGACTGGCGAGCACCACAACCCGCCATTCGTACCCTCCTCCCCCACCACGACTCTGGCCTATATCGGCGCACAGACGAAAAACATCCTGCTCTCAACAGCAACAACACTCATCACAACAAACGACCCAGTGAAAATCGCGGAAGACTACGCAACTCTCCAACATCTCGTAGACGGCCGAGTCGACCTCATGATGGGGCGCGGAAATACTGGACCTGTTTATCCCTGGTTCGGTCAGGACAATCGTAAAGGTGTGGAACTAGCGATTGAGAATTACGCACTGTTGCGCAAACTGTGGGATAACGATGTGGTGAACTGGGAAGGGCAGTTCCGCACCCCGCTTCAAGGATTCACGGCAACACCACGCCCACTTGATGGGGTCTCTCCCTTCGTGTGGCATGGCTCGATCCGCACTCCAGAAATCGCGGAGCAAGCCGCCTACTATGGTGATGGTTTCTTCCACAACAACATCTTTTGGCCAATGTCTCACACAAAACAGATGGTCCAGTTGTATCGTCAGCGTTTCGAACACTACGGCCATGGCGCAGCACACCAAGCAATTGTTGGTCTAGGCGGTCAAGTGTTCATGCACAAGAACTCTCAAGAAGCCGTGCGGCAGTTCCGCCCGTATTTCGATAACGCACCGGTATATGGACATGGCCCTTCCTTGGAAGACTTTTCTGCCCAAACGCCGTTAACTGTTGGGAGCCCGCAACAGGTGATCGACCGCTACGCGGCGATGCGTGACCATGTGGGCGACTACCAACGCCAACTGTTCCTCATCGATCACGCAGGCCTTCCGCTAGGAACAGTACTCGACCAAATTGAGATTCTCGGCAGTGAGGTTGTTCCTGTGCTCCGGCGCGAAATGGCTGTCGGCCGCCCTGCTGACGTACCTGATGCACCAACACATGACGCCCGAACTCGCGCAGCTGGCGGGGCGCGAGATGCAACTGTTTACGCCGCCGGAGATGCTGTTACGGGAAGGGTTTAACTCCATGACACATGTGCTTTTGCTATCAGGTGGTCTTTCAACACCATCATCAACGCGACTCCTGGCGGAACGTATAGCGGAAAATGTCGCCTCCCTCGGAGAAACCGAGGCAGTCCACTATGAAATCCATGAGCTACGCGACAGCGCTCACGCTGTGGTCGATCATCTACTCACTGGGTTTGCGCCAAGCGCACTGGCTGAGGTGCACGAAAAAATTCGTTCAGCAGATGCCTTGGTTTTTGTTACACCTGTGTACTCCCAATCCATTGCTGGTCTGGCAAAGAGTTTCCTTGACACGATCGATCCGCAGTGGCTTGAAGGTAAACCCGTACTTTTGGCCGCAACTGGCGGCACCGAACGGCATCAACTAGCGCTAGATTACGCGGTTCGTCCAATTTTCACCTACGCCAAGGCCGCGGTGGTTGCGACAGGCATCTACGCGGCAACAAATGATTGGGGAGACCCTCGTAGCGCTGCAGCATTAACTGCACGAATTGGCCGAGCTACAAGGGAGCTGGCTGGTTCTATGCTGGAAAGCGGGGGAAACGGTAGCGGTGAATCGTCACGCACCACCCCCACGACTAAGGCGGGAGAAGGTGGAGATTTCTCTAGTCCAGATTTCGCGTCGTTGTTGCGGGCTCAGGGTATAGAACCTTAAGCAGCATTCACCAACGAGTACGGGTGAAATACCTGATAGCGGGACGTTTATCCCAGAGCCTTCGACGTGTTCGCTGTCACAATTAATGTATTGTTCTCACACCCCGAGAACGAAACCAGCCGTGGACAAGGGTGTTCAAGGCGAGCACCCTGCAGCGGATGAGTGACACGATTACTCAGAGTAGAAAGCAGGTGACGCACATGGCCAGATGGTTGAAGCGCGACGAGACGACTCGGCGCTGGTGGGCGGATAGAGCTCGTCGGCGTGAAGCGTACCGTTATGAGATCCGCCAACCCTATATTTTGCGCTAGCGATCCTGCTGGAATAATCCAGACTGCCTGATTCTCGCTATTTCTTCATCCACTGATTGACCCGGCTTCCATTGTGATCGGAGGCCGGGTTTTGTGCTGACTCGGCGTGGAAGTGTCGACCGATCCCATAGATCTTGGGGGCGCCCACGGTTGCCACCACGTGTATCTGTGGTTTCCGCCGCTCGGTGATCGCCTGGAGTAGATGTCCCTGCAGACGCCACGGCCCCAGTTGGAGAAATCACTGGTATTTGTGATGTCATCACCGATGAACCGGACACGCTTTCTAACGCGTCGCGTTCCCGCAGGCGAGCAAAACGGTTTGTTTTTGTTTCTGGTGAGGGCGCCGGTACTGTGCCTGTTGCGCTCGTGGGAGGTTGGGAACGCCGGTCCCGGTCGGTTGCGAGGGACTTTTCGCTCGATAACGGCACATGAAGTTCGAGGTTGAGCGCGGAAAGAACGGCTAGTGCGTGAGCTAACGACACATCGTTCGATGCTTGCTCAAAGCGGGATAGCCACTGGCGGGTCGACCCAATTTTCGCCGACAACTCAGTTTGGCTCATGCCTAGTTCGATGCGCCGCGCTCTGACAAGACGACCGAGCCCTTCAGCGTCGAGAACTCGCATGGCACTCCTTGAGTTGTAGTTGACGGAACATACTGAGTGTAATGCTGGTGTTCCATAGCGTCGGATGAGCCACGCCGACAACACAAAAAAGGCCCACCCGAAGGTGGACCTTTCATTGTCGGGCTAGCGGGATTTGAACCCACGACCTTCCGCCCCCCAGACGGACGCGCTACCAAGCTGCGCCATAGCCCGATGCAAGTCAGCGTCCCCATCAAAGGGGTACCTGCTGATTTGCAACCATTGAATCGTACCCCAGAAGGGCAGCGAATGTGAAAACGAGATGAATCTCAGGGCAGGTCACACGGTGTGGAACCCGTCACTGTCGATGACAGCACCGTCAGGCACTGTGATGGCGTCGCCATCGTTCGTCAGGCGCCCTTCCCCTTCTACACGAACGTTCGCACCGAAGGAATGTGGCCCGGAAACGGTCAATGACGTTGCACCGTTGAGGCTCGGAACTCCCTCACTAAACGCAGCTTCGAAGTCCCCCACAAACTTGTAGTGCTGTGGGTCCAGGGTGATCAATGGTTCGGGACCACGAGCCCGGAGCCGGAACATCTCATCGAGTTCGTAAACATCTGATCGCACAAGGAGAAGATCGTCAGTTGTTTTCACAGGCAAGAAGCGGCTGCGGTCTACGTGTAGTGCTGTTGCGCCAGGGAACACTTGGACAGCAGCGCCCATCGCAACCTCAATCTGGATTACCTCAGGTGAGGTTGAGTCGGTAGGGTCAACAGTTTTGAGGTTTTTGATCAGCGGAAGCTCAAGAACACCCTGAGTTGCACCTAGTGCTTCACGGAGGGCTGAGACCCGTAGCCATAGGGTGTTGGTGTTGAAATAGCGGTGTCGCGAAATATCAGCGGCCGCCTCGACGTCCTGCGGCGCAGTTTGTGCTGTCTCACGCAGAACTAATTGACCATCGCGGACAACAACGTGTCCACCTTTGCGGTCTGCCGGAGTACGTTCAGCTACCTCAACGGCAAATGGGGCATCGGACTGTGCAAACCATTGTGCAACGTCAGCGCTTGGGTAAGCGCCAAGGTTATCTGCGTTGGCGATGTTGATGTATTCGATGCCGTGCGCTTCAAGTGCATCAAGTACCCCCGATGTTTGGAGCACTGTGTACACATCGCCGTGGCCTGGTGGGCACCATTCAAGTGAAGGATCTTGCGGCCATTGCACTGGAGTGAGGTCATCTGCGCGGAGTTTTGGTTCTTGATTCTGCAGCATTGACAGTGGGAAACCTGGCACCGCTAGTTCAGGGTAGGCAGCCAGCGCACGGAGTGTGTCTTCTTCGGTGCGGAATGAGTTCATGAAAATCAGCGGGAGCTCGATGCCATAGCGTGTTCGGGCATCAAGAACCTGGTTCACGATGGTGTCCAGGAATGTCTTGTCCCCGCGAACTGGCAACAGCGACTTGGCTTGGGTCATCCCCATGGAGGTGCCTAATCCCCCGTTGAGTCGCACGAGTGCCGTACGCCCTAGCGCGCTGCCATCAGAAGCTTTGGGAAGATCCCCTAATGATGGAACATCCACGAGCGGAGTAACCTCCGACTCGTGGATGTAGCCGTCTTCGTTGCTCTCTACTAGGGCATAGAGACGGGTGAACACTGCGATCGCGGTGTCGTGGACCCCAGCGGAACGCATCTTTTCGACTGCTTGTTCAAGACCATAAGACATGGTCACAGCCTAGGCGATTAGCGCTTGCGCTTCTCGCGCACACGTATCGATATCTCTATTGGCGTACCTTCGAAACCGAATTCTTCTCGGAGACGACGCTCGATGAATCGGCGGTAACCTGCTTCAATGAAGCCTGTGGTGAATAGGACAAACCGTGGTGGACGGGTCGATGCCTGGGTTGCGAAGAGGATACGAGGCTGTTTACCACCGCGTACCGGGTGTGGGTTACCTGAGACAAGTTCACCCAAGAACGAGTTGAGGCGCCCAGTTGAAATGCGGGTGTCCCACGATTCCAATGATCGTTCCAATGCAGGAACAAGTTTTTCGAGGTGCCAGCCGGTACGTGCTGAGACGTTGACCCGTGGGGCCCAACTAATTTGAGCGAGGTCTTTCTCAATTTCTCGCTCAAGGTAGCGCCGGCGATCGTCATCCATGAGGTCCCACTTGTTAAATGCCACAACAACTGCGCGGCCAGAATCAACAACTGAAGACACGATACGTTGGTCCTGCTCAGAGAGCGTTTCCGAGGAATCGAGGAGGATGACCGCAACTTCGGCTTTGTCGATGGCAGCTGTGGTCCGCAATGACGCGTAAAAGTCAGCGCCTTGTGACATGTGGACACGACGGCGAATACCGGCAGTGTCCACAAAGATCCACTGCTTACCTTTGAGCTCAATGAGTTCGTCCACCGGGTCACGCGTGGTTCCCGCTGTTGAATCGACGACAACGCGATCTTCTTGCGCGACCTTGTTGAGGAGAGATGACTTACCAACATTCGGGCGTCCAACAAGGGCGACCCGGCGGGGACCATCAGGGCGGGCGACACCATGCTCGGACACGCGAGGTAGAGCTTTCATCGCGGCGTCAAGAAGATCACCGGTACCGCGACCGTGAAGTGCGGAAACGGGGAATGGTTCCCCTAGCCCTAGGCTCCACAGCGCTGTGGCGTCTGCTTCAGCTTTCGATGAGTCAACTTTGTTGGCACACAACACAACGGGCTTGCCGGATTTACGCAGAAGGCGGACGACTTGCTCGTCAGTTGCTGTGGCACCCACTGTGGAGTCCACAACAAAAATAACTGCATCGGCGAGGGAGACGGCGACTTCTGCTTGCTCAGCAACTCGGGCGTCGATGCCCAGCACGTCAGTTTCCCAACCACCAGTATCAACGAGCATGAACTCGCGCCCAGCCCAATCCGATGGGTAGCTGACACGGTCACGTGTCACACCGGGCTTGTCTTCAACTACTGCCTCACGGCGGCCGATGATGCGGTTGACGAGAGTTGACTTTCCAACGTTTGGGCGTCCAACAATAGCCAAAACGGGTAGTGCCTTTGGCGCTGGTGCTGGGCGGCCTTCGTCGTTATCGCCCTGGAGCAGTTCCAGGTCATCGTCACCAAGTTCGTAGTCATTAAGTCCGGCGCGCAGCGCCTGCTCGCGATTCAGGTCATCATCGATGAAGCTCTCATCAGGGGTACTCATATATCTATTCTTTCAGGAAAAGCCCTCGGCCACACGGGCGAACGCGTCACATGCCCGTGTGGCCGAGGTACTGGTGGTTTTAGTGAGATTGTGTGGACTGGTTGATGGCGTGGAGAACCGCATCAATAGTTTGGTCAAACGTCAACTCTGAGGAATCAATGGTGATGACACCATCAGCTGCTTGCATGAACTGAGACACGGTCGAATCGTCGCGATCACGGCGGACAACTTCGTCACGGGTTGCTTCAACTGCTGTGGCATCTGCGGCGCCGTGAACGTCTTGGGCGCGCCGTGCGAGGCGAGCTTCTTCAGATGCTGTCAGCAGAATGCGGGCATCGGCGTCTGGGGCGATGACGGTTGTGATGTCACGCCCTTCTGCCACGATCCCACGCCCACCAGAGAATCCCCCGTGGCGTTCTGCTGCAATACGTGCTCGCTGCTCGCGCTTCATGATTGCCCGTACATCGAGGTTTGTTGCGACCTGTGAGACCTTCGCTGAAATCGCGGAATCGCGGATAGCTTCCGTGATATCCACGTCATCTACCCGAACGGTCTGCGCTGCTGGGTCCAACGAAATAGACAGCGGCATGGTGTCAACGACAGCTGTCACAGCGTCAGCGTTTGTGAGGTCAACACCCTCACGAAGGCACCACCAGGCAGCAGCCCGGTACATTGCTCCCGTGTCTAGGTAGGCCAAGCCGAGGCGCGTTGCCACAGCTCGTGACACGCTTGACTTCCCTGACCCTGAGGGCCCATCAATTGCAACCGTCAGTGGAGCAGATGTTGTCATGTTTTTCCTTCGCAGATGTTCGAGGTTCGCAGTGGTGGTTGTGTGGTTTACAAGTCGACGAGATTCATCAGCGTTGCGACCTCAGTTGTGCTCATGATGCGAGTACGACCCTGTTTGAGGTCACCAAGGCGAATAGGGCCGATTGCGGTGCGCACCAACCGGGTGACGGGGTGGCCGACGGAGTCGAAAATCCTTCGTACGATCCGGTTTTTCCCGCTGTGTAGTTCAACTTCGATCATGGTTTCTTGGTCACTGAAATCCACGATGCGGTAGCGGTCGAGTGCAATCTCACCGTCGTCGAGCGTGATGCCCTTCAAGAGTTGGGAACCGAGCCCGTTGGGCACGCGGCCCTGAACTGTGACCAGGTAGGTTTTGCGAACACCGAAGCGTGGGTGCGACAGGCGGTTTGCCAACTCACCGTCGTTGGTGAGGAGCAGCAGGCCTTCAGATTCAAAGTCAAGACGTCCGACATGGAAGAGACGCTCTGAACGATTCTTCACCAAGTCCGCGACGGTTGGGCGCCCCTCAGGGTCATGCATGGTGGCAACCATTTTGCGCGGTTTATTGACAGCGATGGTGATCTTTGATGAATCAACCACGATCTTCAAGCCGTCAACAAGAATGTTGTTCTTGACGGGGTCAACACGAACACCGAGTTCCATGACGATTTGTCCATCAATCTCAACGCGTCCTTGAGCGATGAGGTTCTCACATTCACGGCGTGACCCTACGCCCGCTTCAGCAAGGACCTTTTGCAAGCGCACGCCATCTGCGACGTGAACGTCATGGTCTGGTTGGGTGGGTTGTGGCATTGCGCGTTTGCGGCCGCCTCGTGTGTTTCCCATATGTGTTGTACTCCTTCAGTGAACGGTCAGTCCGTTGTTGTGGCTATCGTGCCGTGCTCGCTGGACTCCACTCGCTGAGCGAGTTCTTCCATCTCTGCTATGTCGGGCAGCGCGGGTGCGAGGTGCGGCAAGTCATTCATGCTCTGCAGCCCCATGCGCTCGAGGAACTGTGACGTGGTGGTGTAGAGCGTCGCTCCGGTGCCAGGCTCCACCCCAGCTTCACAGATCAACTCGCGACTCACTAGTGTACGCACCACACCATCGACACTCACACCACGGATAGATTGAATAGCTGAACGGGTCACCGGTTGCCGGTAAGCGATCACGGCAAGAGTTTCCAACGCAGCCCCAGAGAGTTTAGCGGTCTTACCAGCTCTCACAAAATGGCTGACTACCTCGTAGTACTCAGATGCTGAGTAAATTCGCCAGCCTGCCCCTGTTTCGCGTAGATCGAACCCTCGGCGCCTTCCGTCATGAAATCCGGCGTATTCGTCTCGCAAGTAGGTGAGGTACTCAACGATCTCGTCAGCTTCCAGCCCGATGCTTTCGGCAAGGTCCCGTGCGAGCACGGGGGCGTCCACGACCATTAATACAGCTTCGCAGGCTGACAGAATGCTTGGGTCCAGATCACTACGCACCATAAGTGTCCATCTCAATACTGGTTTCGGACACATCCTGTGTGCCCGGTGCAAGGAGGGTAACGACAACACTATGCGCTGCGGACTCTTGGGACACGCTGATCAGTCCGTTTCGGAAAAGTTCCAACAGCACCAAGAAACGGACCACCACAGTGAGTCGATCAGCAACACCGGCAATGAGTTCGGTGAACTGTGCTGTTCCTGTTTTACGCAGAATCGCCAAGACCAGTGGCGTTTCAGTGTCCAGAGTCACCGCAGATGTATGCAGGTGATCGACAGAAACAACTGGACGTTCCACAATTTTTGTGGCTGGGTCCAGGGCTCGCAAGGCAATTGTTCGTAGCGCATCGGCGGAGGTCGTCCACACAAGTTCGGGTAAGAGCGCCGCGAAGTGGGGCTCTAGTGAAACTGAGCGCGGCACGTGTTGTTGCTGAAGATCGAGGCGTTCATCAAAAACATTCGCAAGTTGCTTGTATGCGCGGTATTGCAAGAGCTTCGCGAAGAGTAGGTCGCGCGCTTCCAGTAGCGCGATGGCGTCTTCGTCATCATCAGCGTGAGTGGGAAGTAAACGTGCTGCTTTTAAGTCAAGGAGCGTTGCCGCCACGACGAGGAATTCGCTCGCTAAACCTAAGTTTTTTCGAGCGTCTCCCCCAATGAGTTCGTCACCTTCTCCTGTTGCACGGGCAGCCCGCAAATATCCGATGAACTCATCGGTGACCGTGGCTAACGCCACTTCGGTGAGGTCAAGTTTGTGCTTAGCGATAAGAGATAACAACAGATCAAAAGGCCCAGAAAAGTTCTCGAGGTGTACGTGGAACTCACCCATCGCAGGGGGCGAAGTTGCCTCCTCCCCTGCATCTATGTCACGCAGCGTCGCCACGTGTAATGAGTTCCCGGGCGAGCTGCCGGTAGGCCTGAGCACCGGAGTGGGTCGGGGCGTAACTTGTGATGGGTTCCGCTGCGACAGACGCGTCAGGGAACTTCACGGTTCGTCCAATCACGGTGTGCATGAGGGTGTCACCAAAAGCCTCGTAAACACGAGCGATGACTTCGCGTGCGTGCAGCGTTCGGGCATCAAACATTGTGGCGACGATGCCATCAACTTCGAGACGGGGGTTGAGGCGGTCACGCACTTTTTCAATCGTCTCAACCAGAAGCGCAACCCCACGTAGAGCAAAGAACTCGCACTCCAAGGGGATGAGAACACCATGCGCTGCAGTGAGCGCATTGACGGTAAGGAGACCCAATGATGGTTGGCAGTCGATGAGAATGACGTCGTAGTCGTCCATGATGGGGCGCAAAACCCGGGTGAGAACAGATTCTCGGGCGACTTCACCGACGAGCTGTACCTCTGCTGCTGATAGGTCAATATTGGCAGGAAGGATGTCCAAGCCAGGTACGTCAGTTGGGACGATGACTTCATCAACGGGCCAGGATCGGTCGACAAGTAGGTTGTAGATGGTGGCATCTAGTTCATGGGTGGCAACCCCTAACCCAACTGAGGCAGCACCTTGTGGATCGAAGTCCACGATCAGAACACGCCGCCCAAGCTCAGCAAGACCCGCTGCGAGGTTGATCGTGGTGGTTGTTTTCCCTACGCCACCCTTTTGGTTGCACATCGCAATGATCCGCGCGGGGCCATGCGATGTCAGCGGTGCGGGCACGGGAAACTCAGGGATGGGACGACCTACCGGGTCGTAGTCCGGGGTGTCCTGGCTGGCTGCGAACAGTGGCTCACTTGTCACACGTTCACGTTACAACAGTGTTCCACCAATGCGCGGGAGTAAAACACCTTCATGGTGCGTCGTATCCGCCACATTGCCAAGTAGCTGTGTCTCACGATGATTATGCAGTGGCGTTTGGGGCGAAAGCTCGCGGGTGTGAGGTCATGTATACCTGTCGCAAAGCATCTGGTGTGACATGTGTGTATATCTGGGTGGTCGTGACCGATGAGTGGCCAAGGAGTTCTTGGACCACACGAATATCAGCCCCGCCGGCCAGCAGGTGTGTTGCGAAGCAGTGACGCAGTGTGTGAGGAGAAATAGAGAGATCAGCAGGTAATTGCGCGCGCTGCGCTGCAGCAGTGACTACACCAAAGGCGCTTTGACGCGACAAGCGCCGCCCACGTGTGTTTACAAAGAGTGCAGGTGTCCCTTGGCCAGCTGAAGAAAGTTGAGGGCGCGCTTGCACGAGGTAGGCTCCCAGCGCTTTCCACGCGAAACTTCCCACCGGCACGATCCGTTGTTTATTTCCTTTTCCTGTTACCCGGGCCAGCATCATGCCATCATCTTCGAACACGTCGTCGCGGTCTAAGGTGATTGCTTCGCTGATGCGCGCGCCCGTGGCGTAGAGAAATTCCAAGAGTGCACGATCCCGTATTCCGGTGACGGTAGTGGCATCGGGAGCGTTGAGGAGGAGCGCAACATCATGGGGGTTCAACACAGAGGGTAGCCGTTGAGGTTGTTTAGGTGGGGTGAGGCGATGCGCGGGGTCGCCTGTGGTCATACCTTCTAGATCAGCGTATTTATGGAGTCCTCGCAGTGATGCGAGGTGGCGAGCGACTGATGAGGCACTCAGAGCAGGCCGCTCAGCCGTGCCTTCGCGAAGGGATACTAAAAAGTCGTCAATGTGCTGTGGAGTGACGGCATCGAGTGTGAGGTGTTGTTCCTCAAGGTACGTGCAGTATCGCTCAAGATCACGCCGGTAGGCGGCGCGAGTATTCGCTGACAGCCCTCGCTCAACAGCGAGGTGCTGCAGGTACTTTTCGACGCACTGCGTTGTGCTGACTGAGAGGGGCTGACTCATGTCACCCTCACAGAGGGAGGAAAACGTCCACGGCAACAGCGAGGAAGAGCAATGTGAGATACGTGATGGAGGCGTGGAATACCTTCATCTCCCCCACCTTTTTCGTGGTTCCGCTACGGGCTTTGCGGTACATGTCAATGCACATCCACAAGAACCACAAGCCCAGCACAAGGGCAACAATGGGGTACACCCATGTCATCTTGTCCCGTTCAAAGAACCACACACCCAGCGAAGCAGCGATCATCGCCACGGTGTAGGCGATCATCTCCATAGCGACACGCTTGGTATCTGCCACAACGGGGAGCATAGGTACCCCGGCATTGGCGTAGTCCCGTTTGAACTTCATGGACAGCGGCCAGTAGTGCGGTGGTGTCCAGAAGAAAATGACGAGGAAGAGCATCACGGCGCCCCAGGAAAGCGTCCCGGTGACTGCTGACCACCCAATGAATACGGGCATACAACCAGCGAGTCCGCCCCACACAATGTTTTGCGCTGTGCGGCGTTTCAAAATGATGGTGTAGCCCACGACATATATGGCGATCGCGCCGGCCGTAAGAAGAGCAGCTTGCACATGAACGAGGAGAACAAACCACACGAGTGACAAGACGGTGAGAACCCACCCGAAGATCAGAGCTTCGCGGGGACTTACTTCACCAGTCACCAAAGGACGCCGCTTTGTGCGGTTCATGACTTCGTCGATGTCACGGTCGATGTAGCAGTTGAGAACTCCTGCGGCACCTGCCGCGAGGGCCCCACCCACCATGGTGTTAAGGACCAGCACGAGGTCGGGTAAACCGCCTTGAGCCAGAATCATCGAGGGGAACGTGGTGACTAAAAGCAGCTCGATCACTCTGGGTTTAGTTAACGCAAGATAAGCGCCTGCTTTGGCGCGAAGCGCCGACATCCGTGAGTGTGATGATGGCTTGATCACTGTGCCCGGCGCCGGGGGTGATAGAGCCTCGGTCTTGCCCTGGTGAGTGTTATGCACGCGTCTCGGAGTTCCGTTCTGGTCTCAAGCAGGTTCTGAAGCGCTTCTCCTCCATAGTAGTGCTGAGGTGTTCCTTAGCGAATGATGTGGCGTGTGACGTTGGTCGAAAGTCCTATCTCATCGCACATATTCGCCAATGTTAGCGTTCACATTCACGATTCCAGCCCGGTAGAATGGCAGTGCGCGCGTCTCATACGTTCCAACGTTCCGCAGAGCCGTGGAACACGGAGTCCAAAAATCAGATTTGTTACTCTGGTCCAGAGACCGCTTCGGCAACGATCACGTGACAGTTTCACACAGACAAATTCCGGCGGACCCTGCCGGAAGGAATGAGGATTGGTGAACGCCTTCACCCCTGCAGCTCAAGATCTCCAGTGGTCAGAACTGGATGACCGCGCCGTCAAAACCATCAAGGCACTCGCTGCCGACGCCGTGGAGAAAGTCGGTAACGGGCACCCCGGAACCGCAATCTCCCTCGCACCAGCCGCCTATTTGCTCTTCCAAAAAGTTATGCGGCACAACCCCGCAGACCCCAACTGGGTTGGACGCGACCGCTTTGTCCTGTCCGCTGGGCACTCCTCACTCACCATCTACCTACAGCTCTTCCTCGCTGGGTACGGTCTTGAGATGGACGACATCGCATCGCTGCGAACCTGGAACTCCAAAACACCTGGACACCCCGAATACGGGCACACCGAAGGCGTGGAAATCACCACAGGCCCACTGGGCCAAGGACTCGCATCAGCCGTAGGTATGGCATTTGGGGCTCGCCGGGAACGTGGACTCTTCGACCCAGAAACGGCTGACGGAGAATCCGCATTTGACCACAACGTGTACGTTATCGCTGGTGACGGCGACCTCCAGGAGGGCGTGACGTCCGAAGCGTCTTCTCTTGCTGGCCACCAAGAACTAGGCAACCTTGTTGTCATCTACGACCAGAACCACATTTCCATTGAAGATGACACTGACGTGTCATTCTCCGAAGATGTACTGGCTCGCTATGAGGCATACGGTTGGCACGTACAACGTGTGGACTGGACCCAGGGTGGGACCGAATACGCTGAAGACGTCAACGGCCTCTACAACGCTATTCGCGAAGCAAACAAGGTCACGAACAAGCCTTCCATCATCGCACTGCGCACCATCATTGGTTGGCCCTCCCCCACGAAGCAAAACACCGGTGGTATCCACGGTTCAGCGTTGGGTGGCTCCGAAGTATCCGGACTGAAGGAAGCACTCGGACTTGACCCAGAAGTAACATTCCACATCGACGCCGATGTTCTGGAATACACTCGCTCGGTAGCCAGCCGTCAAGAAGAAACACACACCGCCTGGACCGCCGCGTATGAGGCGTGGCGTGCAAACGGTGGCGAAGGTGTTGAACTCTTCGATCGACTGGCAGCACGTGAACTTCCAGCAAACTGGACCGACGCACTGCCTGTCTTCGAAGCTGGAAAAGCATTGGCAACCCGTGCCGCCTCCGGTAAGATCCTGTCGGCTCTTGCTCCAGTACTGCCTGAACTGTGGGGTGGCTCCGCGGACCTCGCCGGGTCAAACAACACCACAATGGCAGGCGAGCCGTCCTTCCTTCCTGAGCACCGTTCAACACGTTCATTCAGCGGAAACCCTTACGGACGCACGCTGCACTTTGGAATCCGTGAACACGGTATGGGTGCCATCCTCAACGGAATTGTTCTGCATGGTGCAACCCGCGCCTACGGTGGCACATTCTTGGTGTTCTCCGACTACATGCGCCCCGCCGTGCGCCTCGCAGCGATCATGGAGATCCCTTCCATCTTCGTATGGACGCACGACTCCATTGGCGTTGGTGAAGACGGTCCAACACACCAGCCCATCGAACACCTATCAGCGCTTCGTGCCATTCCAGGGTTGGACGTCGTCCGCCCCGGTGATGCAAACGAGGTTTCATGGGCGTGGAAGACCATCATCGAGAAGACAGACCGCCCAGCGGGCATCATTCTCACACGCCAAAACATTCCCACCTATGATCGCAGCGAAGGTGCCGCAACAGGTACCGACTTTGCGTCAGCACAAGGTGTTGAGCGTGGAGCCTACACCTTGATCGATGCGCAGGGTGACGTTGATGTTCTGCTTCTCGCAACAGGCTCAGAAGTACAGCTCGCAGTTGCAGCACGCGAAGCACTCCAAGAACAGGGTATCGGTGCACGTGTTGTGTCTATTCCTTGCGTCGAGTGGTTTGCTGAGCAAGATGAGGACTACCGCGAGTCGGTGCTTCCTTCCTCTGTGAAAGCGCGCGTTTCCGTGGAAGCTGGTTTGGGATTGGGGTGGCGTGAGTTTGTTGGAGACGCCGGTCGAATCGTGTCCATCGAGCACTATGGTGCCTCAGCGGACGCCACCACATTGTTCCGTGAGTTTGGTTTCACACCAGAAGCTGTTGTCGCTGCGGCACAAGAGTCCATCGCAGCAGCACGCTAATCGCCTCGTTTCATCAGGAAAGGAACCTCACATAGTTTCCTGATGTAGCAGGTCATGATGGGTGGGCGGGGAATATTCCCCGCCCACCCATCGTTGTCTCACCGGTAGATGCGCCGCTGAGAGGTATGCAACGGCACGTTACGGCACATGGCCGCATCGTGACCGCGCCATGTGGAGCAGTGCACCTGCCGTATAAGATCAATCCAGTTCTCATCAACTGCTCTCTACGACTTTGCCCGGCGCAGCCCGCAATGACGCGCCGGGACGACAGAACGGTGTAAAACACGTGCAGCCAGTTGCTCTTTCCTCCGGAAACAATCCCCTCAGAGATCCTCGTGATCAGCGTCTCCCGCGCATCGCTGGTCCGTGTGGCATCGTCATTTTTGGTGTCACTGGTGATCTCGCTCGTAAAAAGCTCATCCCCGCTGTCTACGACTTGGCCAATCGTGGCCTTCTCCCGCCAGGTTTCGCGCTGACCGGGTTCGGTCGGCGCGACTGGAGCGACAGCGACTTCGCGGAGTACGCCGAGAAGGCTGTGCGTGAACATGCGCGGACACCGTTCCGTGAATCAGTGTGGCTGGAACTTGTGGGTGGTATTCGCTTTGTCACCGGTACTTTCGATGACCCTGAGGCGTTCCGTCGCTTAAGTCAAACAGTGCGTGAGCTTGATGAGAAACGTGGCACAGGCGGAAACCACGCGTTTTACCTCTCTGTTCCTCCGTCAGCGTTCCCGTTGGTGTGTCGCCAACTCGCGGAGTCTGGGCTGTCGGAATCAGCTGAAGATGCCTGGCGCCGTGTTGTTATTGAGAAACCTTTTGGTCATGACCTCGCGTCAGCTCAAGCACTCAACGATGTTGTCTCAGAGGTATTTCCTCCAGAAGCTGTTTTCCGGATTGACCACTACCTGGGTAAGGAAACAGTTCAGAACATTCTGGCGCTCCGTTTTGCCAACCAAATGTACGAGCCCATCTGGAACTCCCACTACGTGGATCACGTCCAAATTACAATGGCTGAGGACATCGGTATTGGGTCGCGTGCCGGCTACTACGATGGCATCGGCGCAGCGCGGGACGTTATCCAAAACCACTTGCTGCAGCTGCTCGCTTTGACCGCGATGGAGGAGCCTGCATCATTTTCGGCTCATGACCTCATTGCCGAAAAAATCAAGGTCCTCGCGGCGACCAGGGTGCCTGGGGATATTGAAGCGCACACCGCACGCGGTCAGTACACAGCTGGCTGGCAAGGCGGAGAAAAGGTCAAAGGTTTCTTCGACGAAGATGGGATTTCACCGTCTTCGGTCACGGAAACGTTCGCTGCGATTCGCGTTGACGTCGAGAACCGCCGGTGGGCTGGCGTGCCGTTCTACTTGAGAGCAGGCAAACGGCTTGGTCGTCGTGTCACCGAGATTGCGATTGTCTTCAAGAAGGCACCACACCTGCCGTTTGAAAGCACAGCTACCACCAAACTTGGCGAAAACGCACTAGTCATCAGAGTGCAGCCAGATGAAGGTGTCACCATGCGCATCGGCGCTAAAGTTCCTGGCACCCAAATGGAAATTCGTGACGTCACCATGGACTTTGGCTATGGTCACGCGTTCACCCAGTCCTCACCAGAAGCGTATGAACGCCTCATCCTTGACGTTCTGTTGGGAGATCCCCCGCTCTTCCCCCGCCACGAAGAAGTTGAATTGTCGTGGCAGATCCTGGATCCCATCACCGAATACTGGGCAACCCATGGAACCCCAGATGCCTACCGTGCCGGCACGTGGGGCCCACAAAGCGCTGAACAGATGCTAAGCCGTGACGGCCGTACCTGGCGTCGTCCCTAGGGTGAGGAGAGTTCCCCATGATTATTGATCTTCCAGATACCACAACCAGTAAAGTAGCTCGCAAGCTTGTCAAGATCCGTGAAGAAGGCGGGCAAATCGCGCTTGGTCGCGTGCTGAACCTGGTGATTCTTGGCAATGTTGATGAGTTAGATGATGCAATCGCTGCTGCGAACATCGCATCCAATGAACACCCCTGCCGCATTATTGCTGTGGCAGCATCCTCAGATGGTACTTCCACTCTGGATGCTCAGATCCGTGTGGGCGGCGACGCAGGGGCATCTGAGGTGATTGTGTTGACGGGTAACAGCGACCAAGTGGCCCACACAGATACCCTCATCATGCCGCTTCTGCTTCCCGATGCGCCCATCGTTGCGTGGTGGCCAGGGCAAGCCCCTATTGCTCCCGCTCAAGAGCCCTTGGGCGCTATGGCACAAACCCGCCTCACCGATTCATTGCAGTCATCGAATCCTTGTGGAGATCTTGATGCTCTGCGCAAGAACCACCAGCCTGGGGACGTAGACCTCGCCTGGACTCGTGCAACGGTGTGGCGTGGTCTCATTGCCTCTGTTCTTGACCAACCTCCTTACGTGGGTATTGAGCGCATCGATATTGAAGGTCAACGTAACCACCCGTCGGTGAACCTCCTTGCGGGGTGGCTTGGGTTGAAACTTTCCGCTGAGGTCACCACCCAGTTCATTGATGAAGCTCTTGGTCTCACCCGTGTTGCACTGCACCGAGCAGACGGGTCGACGATTGAGTTCACACGCGCTGACGGGAAGCGTGCACTCCTGCGGCAGCCGGGAATGCCTGAACAAGGCATTAACCTGCCTATCCGTTCCTTGGAAGACTGTATTGCTGAAGAACTGCGTCGTTTGCACCCTGATGAGGTGTACACCGATGTGTTACTCAACGGATTGCCCCTCATCACTGAGAAAACCCCTGCAAATACGGAGGTCTGATCATGACCCGTTCAGTCATATTGCATCAAGACGCCACATTCCTCGCCCAAGCAACAGCCGCTCGGCTGTTGATGAGGCTTCACGAGTTGGCCCAAACCCAAAACCGGGTAGATATTGTCCTTACCGGCGGAACCGTGGGTATCGCCACTCTTGCCGAGATGAGCTCCTCCCCGTTGCGGATGGGTGTCGACTGGACAGTGGTCCATGTGTGGTGGGGCGACGAACGGTTTGTCGCAAGTGACTCCCCTGACCGCAATGAAGGACAAGCGACTGAAGCGTTGCTGTCGCAGTTGCCTATTCCACCAGGAAACATTCACCGGATGGCTTCGGCGAAAGGCGATACGACGGCCGAAACTGGGGCGGTCGCATACGCCAATGAGTTGTCTCAGGCGGTGCCTGGTGAGGTAACACCTTTCTTTGATGTATTGCTCCTGGGGATGGGGCCAGACGGTCACGTAGCATCGCTGTTCCCTGAGCACCCCACAGCGTTGACGAGCGGGGTGGTTGTTGCTGTACATGACTCCCCCAAACCTCCACCAACCCGCATCTCGTTGACGTTTGACACCATTAACCGTGCACGGCAGGTATGGGTTGTTGCGGCCGGCGAGGAAAAGGCGCCAGCTGTTGCTCGCGCACTTGCACGTGTTGACCCAGTTGCAACCCCAGCTTCAGCTGTGCGAGGCACAGAGAAAACTCTATGGCTCGTTGATGCTTCTGCTGCGGCAGACATCGTTGTTCCCCCAACTGGTCAGCTCACATAAGGCAAACCACCTGAGAAGCATTGTGGGACCCAATCCGTTAAGGATTGGGTCCCACAATGCTTTGTCATGCACAGAAACGTGAGGGCCGGTTAACCAACACGACATGTTGGTTAACCGGCCCTCACAGGCGTTCTTGCGCGATCTGTTGTCTCAGACAAGGATCTTCTGGAAAAGCCCCAGAAGAACGATGGAGGCAAACCAGATGAGTGCGAAGGTGACAGTCAGACGGTTGAGGTTGGTTTGCGCATTACCAGCGTTACCGATTGAGGTAGATACTCCACCACCGAACATGTCAGACAAGCCACCACCCTTGCCTTTGTGCGTGAGCACAAGCAGGATGAGGAGCACTGAGGTGGCAACGAGAATCACTTCAAGGGTGATGCGCAGAATATCCACGAATTACTGTCCTTTGTCTTGAGGCTTGGTGGCGACACCAAGCAAAGTTGCGGTCCTTGCGGCACCGGTGACAAGACTAGTCCACTTTGAACCAGAAATGCTAGGTGGCCCACCCAGCAGATGCAGGTGGGCCACCAAACACTGAGTGTGTCAGCCGATGAAGTTGACGATCTTGGCGAACTCTTCTGGGTCGAGGCTTGCTCCACCGACGAGTGCACCGTCAACGTCTGCCTCATTCATCAATTCTTTGATGGAGGAGGACTTCACTGAACCGCCGTACAGTACGCGCACAGCGTCAGCAACGTCTTGTGAGTACAACTCAGCTAGACGTGCACGGATAGCTGCAGCAACCTCTTGTGCGTCGGCTGGCGTAGCAACTTCACCGGTGCCGATAGCCCATACAGGCTCGTACGCGACAACTACCTTGGCTGCGTCTTCGGCGGAGATTCCGTCGAAAGCGCCGTCGACCTGTGCGAGGGTGAAAGGAACCTGCTCTGCGGCCTTACGGACCTCAAGTGGCTCACCAACACACACGATGGGGACGATGCCGTGTGACAGGGCGTTCTTTGTCTTGGCGTTGACCAGTGCGTCATCTTCACCGTGGTACTGGCGACGCTCTGAGTGTCCAACGGCCACGTACTTCACAGAGAGACGGGCGAGGAACACTGGTGAGATTTCACCGGTGTATGCGCCAGAAACCTGAGCTGACAGGTCCTGTGCACCGAAACTGATGGACAGTTTGTCTGCGTCAACGAGGGTTTGCACGGACCGGATGTCGGTGAAAGGAACAAGGACGGTTGCTTCAACAGCGTCGAAGTCGTGCTTGGCGTCCTTGAGTGCCCATGCGAGTTTCTGAACTGTGTGAACTGCCTCGTGGTGGTCGAGGTTCATTTTCCAGTTGCCGGCAATGAGCGGGGTGCGAGTGTTCGTCACGTGTATAGCCTTCCTAAAATGAGATTATGCGTCGAGGACGGCGATGCCTGGGAGGACCTTGCCTTCAAGGAACTCGAGGCTTGCGCCACCACCGGTGGAGATGTGGCTGAAGCCAGCTTCGTCGAATCCGAGAATACGGACGGCTGCGGCGGAGTCGCCACCACCTACGACGGAGAAAGCGCCGGTTGCTGTCGCGTCCACGATACCTTGAGCGACGGCGCGGGTGCCGCCAGCGAATGCTTCGAACTCAAAGACACCAGCTGGGCCGTTCCAGACAATGGTCCGGGAATCAGCGAGCTTTGCCGCGAAAAGTTTCTGCGACTCTGGGCCGATGTCCAAGCCCAATTGGCCGTCAGGGATAGCATCTGCAGCAACGACTGTCGCTGGTGCGTCTGCCTTGAATTCTGGTGCAACGATGATGTCGACAGGAAGGACGATTTCGACGCCGTTCTTCTCTGCAGTCTCGAGGTAACCCTTTACTGCGTCGATCTGGTCTTCTTCAAGCAGGGAGTTACCTACGGAGTGACCCTTTGCTGCGAGGAAAGTGAAGAGCATTCCACCACCAATGAGGAGGCGGTCTGCTTTGCCTAGTAGGTTACCGATGACACCGAGCTTGTCTGACACCTTTGATCCGCCAAGGACCACGGTGTAGGGGCGTGCTGGGCTGTCGGTTGCCTTACGTAGTGATTCAACTTCTTTTTGAACAAGGTCACCCACGGCTGATGGGATAACCCGTGCCACGTCGTACACGGAGGCTTGCTTGCGGTGCACAACACCGAAGCCGTCTGAGACGAAGAAGTCGGCGAGTGAGCCGAGTTCACGTGCTAGTTCTTCGCGCTCTGCGTCGACCTTGGAGGTTTCGCGGGCGTCGAAGCGGATGTTTTCGAGGAGAACAACGTTGCCGTCTGCTAGTTCTGCGACTGCTGCTTTTGCTGAGTCACCGACAACGTCCTGGGCGAGGGTTACTTGTGTGCCAAGGAGTTCGCTGAGGCGTGCAGCCACAGGGGCTAGGGAGTATTTGGCGTCTGGCTCACCTTTGGGGCGGCCGAGGTGCGCGGTGATGATGATTTTTGCACCAGCGTCAACGAGCTTCTTGAGTGTGGGAAGCGCGGCGCGGATACGGCCATCGTCTGTGATGGTTGTGCCGTCGAGTGGCACGTTGAAGTCTGAGCGGACGAGGACGCGCTTTCCGCGCAAGTCACCGAGGTCTGCAATGGTCTTCATGGGTTCTCCAAAGGGTCGTGCGTGAGGGGTTGGACGCGAAACGCCCGCGTGGTGACCGGTGCCTTACGGCTTGTCACACACGCGGGCGCCTCGTCAACAGGATGTGGTGCTATCCCGGCGGGTAATGCTTACCGATCGCAGGATCAGAGCTTCTCACCAACGAGAACGGTGAGGTCAACCAGACGGTTGGAGTAGCCCCACTCGTTGTCGTACCAGGAAACAACCTTGACCTGGTTGCCGATCACCTTGGTCAGACCAGCGTCAAAGATTGACGAGGCTGGGTCGGTGACGATGTCTGAGGAGACGATTGGGTCTTCGGTGTAAACCAGAACACCCTTGAGTGGTCCCTCAGCAGCAGCCTTGATCGCGGCGTTGACCTCTGCCACTGTGACCTCGCGGCCAGCGGTGAAGGTCAGGTCGGTTGCAGAGCCAGTTGGTGTTGGTACGCGAAGTGCGTATCCGTCAAGCTTGCCCTTGAGCTGTGGCAGAACCAGAGCAACAGCCTTAGCAGCACCAGTTGAGGTTGGAACAATGTTGATCGCTGCGGCGCGTGCGCGGCGCAGGTCACGGTGTGGTCCGTCCTGGAGGTTCTGGTCACCTGTGTAGGCGTGAACGGTGGTCATGAGGCCACGCTCGATGCCGAATGCCTCATCAAGAACCTTGGCCATTGGCGCGAGGCAGTTGGTGGTGCATGAAGCGTTTGAGATGATGTTGTGCTTCTCTGGGTCGTACTGGTCAGCGTTGACACCAACAACGAAGGTTGCGTCTTCGTTGCTTGCTGGTGCGGAGATGATGACCTTTTTTGCACCGGCTTCGATGTGAGCCTTAGCCTTCTCAGCATCGGTGAAGAATCCAGTGGATTCGATCACGATGTCGGCGCCGAGCTCACCCCATGGGAGCTTGGCTGGCTCGCGCTCAGCAAGTGCGCGGATCTTCTTACCGTCAACTGTGATTGACTCGTCGTCAAAGGAAACTTCCTGTGACAGGCGGCCCAGAACAGAGTCGTACTTGAGCAAGTGCGCAAGAGTCTTGTTGTCGGTGAGGTCGTTGACTCCGACGATCTCGATGTCAGCACCCGACGCAAGGATTGCGCGGAAGAAGTTACGGCCGATGCGGCCGAAGCCGTTGATTCCGACGCGGATGGTCAAAATACCCTCCTCTGAGCACGCCGGGTTTTCCGACGCACATTGATGTGTATACGAACGAATAACGCACAAAGTGCGTTGCGACTTGTCAGGTGAGGCTCAGCGATTACTTACGTGCTGTGTCGTTAACTAGTGCACCGCCAGTCTCGCGCAGCGGGCAGCTTACCTGACAGGTAAAACTCTATAACGTTTTTGCATATTTCGTGGGGACGATGGTCCCCCGCGACGCACTTTTTTACGTGATGTGTCAGATAACGTCGAGAGTTTGCTGCGATTTTACGCAGATTTTGCTCGATGAAAACACGCTTACAGGTCGAGCAAATCCTGAGACAAACCCGCTTCAGTGTCCGGTATGTCGAGTTCGTGGGCGCGTTTGTCGGCGGTAGCTAGGAGCCTTCTGATGCGCCCGGCAACAGCGTCTTTTGTCAAAGGAGGGTCAGCAAGTTGCCCCAATTCTTCCAGCGAGGCTTGCTTGTGTTGCAGACGAAGCTCCCCTGCCTGGCGTAAATGATCGGGCAGGTCAGAGCCAAGAATGTCAAAAGCGCGTTCCACGCGGGCACCAGCTGCAACCGCGGCTCTGGCGGAGCGTCGAAGGTTCGCATCATCAAAATTCGCCAGCCTGTTAGCATTTCCGCGCACCTCGCGGCGTTTGCGGCGCTCTTCCCACACCTGCACAGCCTCACGCGCACCTAGGCGGGTCAGGAGTTCGCTGATAGCTTCACCGTCACGAACCACAACGCGGTCAACGCCGCGCACCTCACGGGCTTTTGCGGTAATTCCTAAGCGCCGTGCGGCACCAACAAGCGCAAGGGCGGCTTCTGGGCCGGGGCAGGTCACTTCTAACGCTGAAGAGCGCCCTGGTTCAGTCAGTGAGCCGTGCGCCAGAAACGCACCACGCCAAGCGGCTTCTGCTTCAGCGATACCTGCTGACACAATCTGGGGTGGGAGCCCACGTACGGGGCGTCCACGGTTGTCTAGCAGCCCTGTTTGCCGCGCAAGGGACTCCCCTTCGCGAACAACACGAACCACATACCGGCTCCCACGCCGCAGCCCGCCCCCTGCAACAGTGATGAGTTCACTGGAGTGCCCGTACACGTCAGCGATGGTCTGCCGGAGCCGGTTCGCAGCGATCGCGGTGTCCAGTTCAGCCTCGATGACGATCCGCCCCGAGATAATGTGCAACCCGCCAGCAAATCGTAGGGTCGCTGATACCTCGGCCTTCCTGCAAGAGGTCTTATCCACCTTGAGTCGAGCGAGTTCGTCTTTCACCTGAGCCGTTAATGCCATGAAGCAATAGTGCCACTTCTCGTGAAGGCGCGTGGGCGCCTAGGACGAGATTGTTCCCACATCGCCCAAAAAATTGTCAAAGACATCCTGGTAGGCGGCAGCAAGTCGCAAGGGATCATGGCGTGCAGTGCCATCCCCACGCCGTAGTTGCCGGAAGATCACCGATGCACCCAATGCTTTGGCAGCAAGCAGCAACTCATCTGTGTCATCAACAGACGAAGGATCCGCCAATATCGCGTCAACCCGAAGGTCAGGGGCATGGCGAACAAGTGCTCTGACATGGTCCGCTGTCGACATCCCATACGTTTCGGTCCCCGAGTTACTGAGGTTAAGGGTGACACACCGGCGCGCTTGGGTCGTCAACAGTGCTTTACGGAGATCCGGAACAAGCAGATGCGGCATTACGGAGCTGAACCACGACCCTGGTCCTAAGACCACCCAGTCAGCGTCGTACACTGCTTGAACAGCTTCCACGCAAGCAGGAGGAGATTGGGGAATGAGCCGCAAGTTCTCAACATGACCTGCTGTTGCGGCCACCAATGACTGCCCTTGGACGGTAAAGGTGCGTCCACCAACTGCCATGTCAGCCTCGATGGATAAAGGTACCGATGCCATGGGCAATACCCGGCCTCGGGCGCCTAACAGTTTGCCAACCCAATCCAGCCCGGCAACGTTGTCATCAAGTAGTTCCCAAAGGGCAACGATGAGCAGGTTCCCTACGGCGTGATTGTTCAAGTCCCCTTCAGAGGTGAATCGATGTTGTAGGAGATCCCGCCACAATCTACCCCACTCAGAGTCGTCACATAACGCAGAGAGCGCCATCCGCAAATCCCCTGGTGGGAGTACATCGAGTTCATTCCGTAAGCGACCTGAGGACCCTCCATCGTCAGCAACTGTGACAATTGCTGTGATCTCTTGGGTCATCAAACGCAACGCAGAAAGGCTCGCCGATAAACCGTGGCCGCCCCCCAACGCGGCTACTGCTAAGGACAACGGTCACTCCTTGCCCAGGTCACGGGCCGTCACCACAACACGGTGGCCAGCTTGCTTTAACCGCCGCCCAATCTCTTCGCTGACAGCTACTGACCGGTGTTTCCCACCGGTGCACCCCACTGCGAGAGTGACATACCGCTTTTCCTCATTCGTGTAGCCCGCCAACACGGGCTCAAGAGCATCGACGTATCTCTCAATGAACACTTTCGCGCCGGGCAGCCCCAACACGTAGTCAGAAACTGGCTCATCGCGCCCTGTCAGATGCCGCAACTCATCGATCCAGTACGGGTTCTTCAAAAAACGCATATCAACAACGTGGTCTGCATCTAGGGGAATCCCATACTTGAAACCAAACGACACCACATTAATGCGGATCTGGTCGTGAGAGTCTTCAGCAACGGCCCCCCGAACTTGACGCGCTAGATCATGGACATTCAATTCTGAGGTATCAATGACATAGTCAGAACGATTACGCATCCCTGCGAGTAGCGAACGTTCAATGGTGATCCCATCAAGGATACGCCCATCACCTTGCAACGGGTGGGGGCGTCGCACCTGCTCAAACCGGCGCACAAGCGCCTCATCGCTAGCATCAAGGAACATGATGCGGAACGTAATGTTGTAGCTTTTGAACCGTTGTAGTACCTCATAGAGGTCGTTGAAGAACTCACGCCCCCGCACATCGACAACTGCAGCAAGGCGATTAATAGTCGAGTTTGAGTGGGTCATCATATCCACCAACGGAAGCAACATCTTCGGGGGTAAGTTGTCGATGACATACCACCCAAGATCCTCTAAAACCTCCGCGGCTTTAGACCGCCCGGCACCAGACATACCGGTGACAATAAGTACTTCAGAGACATTCCCAGACGGATTATGCGCTGTAGCCTCCACGATAGGAATACCTTGAGGAACGGTGAGCGGATTCGGTTCGCTGGTCATGCCACTAGCATGCCAAACAAAAACCATGCATGCGCACCTGCCACACCGCAACCACCTAGGTGCAGTCACTCAATGACAACGAAACCTCAAGGTTCGTCCGTCGATGACGGGTGTAAAGCAGCAACCACATTCTCAGCGATCTTGGGGCCAAACCCCTCCACCTGCGCGATAGCCTCAACAGAAGCTTCCCGTAAACGCTTCACCGACCCAAAGTGCTTCAACAGCGCCTTCTGACGTGAC
Source organism: Jonesia quinghaiensis DSM 15701 (assembly GCF_000423205.1). GTDB lineage: Bacteria > Actinomycetota > Actinomycetes > Actinomycetales > Cellulomonadaceae > Jonesia > Jonesia quinghaiensis. The sequence goes on along the minus strand of NZ_KE383990.1, from coordinate 153,320 downwards.
GGGCCAACCCCAGCAACACCATCCAGCTCAGAAACAACCATCCCCTGAGAACGCCGACGCCGATGCGCAGTAATTGCAAACCGATGTGCCTCATCACGAAGTCGCTGCAACAAATACAAGCCTTCAGAGTGGCGCTCCAAAATCACCGGGAAATCATCATCAGGAACCCACAGCTCCTCCAGCCGCTTCGCCAACCCACACACCGCAATATCCGAAATACCCAGATCACGTAAAGCCCGCACCGCAGCAGCAACCTGCGGCGCACCACCATCAACAACAACAAGAGAAGGATCATAAGCAAACCGTTGCGGTTCCTTCTCTGCCGCCGCGCTTACCTCGCCGTGATCCACAGCTGGCGGGGAAGCAGCATCACCGGGAACATAATTCTTAAACCGCCGAGTGATGACCTCATACATCGCCGCCGTATCATCAACAGCGCCATCCCCCGACTCACCGCGGATATTAAACAACCGATAGCCCGACTTCTTCGCCAAACCATCCTCAAAAACCACCATCGACGCCGACTGATACGTCCCCTGATTATGGGAAATATCAAAACACTCAATCCGCAAAGGAGCTTCATCGAGATCCAACGCCTCATGAATCTGCCGCAACGCCTCCGAGCGACTCGTCAAATCCCCAGCCCGGCGCGACTTATGCAACCGCAAAGACTGCTCAGCATTAACCAACACCGTCTGCGCCAAAGCAGCCTTCTCCCCCCGCTGCGGCACACGAAGGTCGACTTTCGCCCCCCGCAACCCACTCAGCCAACTGGCCACAGTGCCCGCATCATGCGGCAACACCGGCACCAGAACTTCACGAGGCACCGCATCACGCTGCGCAGTCACATCAAGCACCTGCGGCTCAGCACTTTCCCCATACACCTGCTGCAGCAAGTGCTCCACAAAATCACGCTCATCGAGAGCTTCAACCTTCTCCGCAACCCACCCACGTTGGCCACGGATCCGACCGCCACGAACATGGAATACCTGCACCGCCGCCTCAAGCTCATCATGGGCAACAGCAAAAACATCAGCATCCGTGGCATCAGACAACACAACAGCGTTCTTCTCCAACGCCCTCTCTAACGCACCAATATCATCACGCAACCGTGCAGCCTGCTCAAAATCTAAATCCCCCGCAGCCTGCTGCATCTTGCGCCGAAGCTCACGAATAAACCGCCCTGTGTCCCCCGCCAAAAAATCGCACAGGTCCTCAGCAAGATCACGGTGGTCCTCTTCACTGATTTTGCCCGTGCACGGAGCAGAACACTTATCGATGTATCCCAGCAAACACGGCCGCCCAGAACTCTTCGCCCGGTTATAAACACCCTGCGTACACGTCCGCACAGGAAACACCCGCAACAACTGATCCAACGTCTCCCGGATCGCCCACGCATGACCAAAAGGACCAAAATACCGGTCACCAGGCTTCTTCTTCCCGCGCATCACAAACGCACGCGGAACAGACTGCGACATACTTACCGACAAATACGGGTACGACTTATCATCGCGATACTTCACGTTGAAGCGTGGATCAAACTCCTTAATCCACGTGTACTCCAACGCCAAAGCCTCAACTTCAGTGCCAACAATGGTCCACTCAACCCCAGCAGCAGTTGTCACCATCGTTTGCGTACGCGGATGCAACGCAGAGACATCCTGAAAATACGACGACAGACGCGACCGCAGATTTTTTGCCTTGCCAACATAGATCACCCGATTTTGGGCATCGCGAAAACGATACACACCCGGATTCGTGGGGATCTCCCCCGGCGCAGGACGATATGTTGCGGGATCAGCCATCGGAATCTTCTCAGTGGAGGGTTAGGTTACGCGCTCGCGGTCTTTTTCTTGCGTCCTCGAATGACGGGAGGTGCTGGGTCAGGGACCATTTCGCCAAGCGGTACTGGTGAGTGCTGGTCCAAGAGTTCTTTGAGGAAGAATCCGGTGTGTGATCCCGGCGCTCCGGCAACCTCTTCTGGGGTTCCTTCTGCCACCACAAGTCCACCACCTGAGCCACCTTCTGGCCCCATGTCAATCACCCAGTCAGAGTTTTTGATGACATCAAGGTTGTGCTCGATCACGATGACGGAGTTGCCTTTATCTACCAGTCCTTGAAGGACGGTGAGGAGTTTTTGGATGTCCTCAAAGTGCAACCCGGTGGTCGGTTCATCAAGTACATAGATGGTGCGGCCAGTGGAACGTTTTTGGAGTTCCGCTGCGAGTTTGACACGCTGCGCCTCTCCACCCGACAGGGTGGGGGCGGATTGTCCGAGGCGGACGTATCCCAAACCAACATCGACCAGGGTACGCAAGTGCCGTGCGATAGCTGGTACCGCCGAGAAGAACTCGGCTGCTTCTTCGATGGGCATTTCGAGGACGTCTTGTACTGATTTGCCTTTGAAGGTGACGTCCAGTGTTTCCCGGTTGTAGCGCGCCCCATGGCACACTTCGCAAGGAACGTAAACATCGGGCAGGAAGTTCATTTCGATTTTGAGTGTGCCGTCACCAGAGCACGCTTCGCAGCGTCCGCCTTTGACGTTGAAGGAGAACCGGCCTGGCCCATAGCCGCGAACTTTGGCTTCTGTGGTTTCTGCAAAGAGTCGCCGCACGTGGTCCCACACCCCGGTGTACGTTGCAGGGTTGGACCGAGGGGTACGCCCGATAGGTCCTTGGTCTACGTGGACAACTTTGTCGAGATGTTCTAGTCCATCGACGCGGCGGTGACGCCCAGCGACCATGCGGGCCCCGTTGAGCTGGTTCGCTAAAACGGTGTACAAGATCGAGTTCACGAGGGTTGATTTCCCGGAACCAGATACTCCAGTAACTGCGGTCAGCACGCCAAGGGGGAAGGTGACATCAATGCCGTTGAGGTTGTTTTCTTTCGCCCCAATGACCTTTAGTGCCCGTTTGGGGTTGGTGGCCCGACGAGTGGCTGGCAGTGCGATCTCGCGGCGCCCGGAAAGGTAGGCGCCGGTTACTGACTCTTCGTTGGTGAGGAGATCTTCGTAGCTTCCTGAGTGGACAACGTGCCCTCCGTGTTCACCGGCACCAGGTCCGATGTCCACGACCCAATCCGAGGCGCGGATGGTGTCTTCGTCGTGTTCTACCACGATCAGTGTGTTGCCAAGATCGCGGAGCCTCGTGAGGGTATCGATGAGGCGCCGGTTGTCGCGTTGGTGTAGCCCGATGCTGGGCTCGTCAAGAACGTAAAGTACGCCAACAAGACCTGCGCCTATTTGTGTTGCGAGACGGATGCGTTGCGCTTCGCCGCCCGATAGGGTTCCTGCGGGGCGGGCTAGGGTGAGGTAGTCCAACCCAACGTCGAGGAGGAACCCTAGGCGGTCGAGGATTTCCTTGAGGACTGCAGCGGCGATCTGTTTTTCGCGCACCCCAAGTTCGATGGTATCGAGGAACTCTTTTGCCGCCGCCATGGACAAGTCACACACCTCAGCGATGGATAGTCCTCCGATTTTTACGGCGAGGACTTCAGGTTTGAGGCGGGCTCCGTCGCATACTGGGCACGCGATTTCTCGCATGTATGCTTCGTATTTTTCTTTGGACCATTCAGATTCGGTTTCTGAGTGGCGGCGTTCGATGGTTGCTATAACGCCTTCGAACCCTGTGGTGTAGGCACGTTCGCGACCCCAACGGTTGCGGTATTTGACGTGTACTTTGTGGTCTTTGCCGTACAGAATCGCGGTGCGGATCCCCTTGGGAAGTTCCTTCCACGGGGTGTCGAGGGAGAAGTCGAGCTCTTCCGCTAAGGCAGTCAGGACGCGATCGTAGTACTCGGAGGATGTTTGCGACCACGGGGCGATGGCTCCGTCGTTGATGGAGCGTTCGTCATCGGGTATGACGAGGTCTGGGTCCACTTCGAGGCGCACTCCGATGCCTGTGCATTCGGGGCATGCGCCGTAGGGCGCGTTGAAGGAGAAGGTGCGTGGTTCGATTTCGTCGAGTGTGAGTTGGTGGTCGTTAGGGCAGGCACGTTTTTCTGAGAATCGTCGTTCGCGTTCTGGGTCTTGGGCGTCAAGGTCAACAAAGTCAACGATGACGCGACCTTCTGCGGTGTTCAGGGCAGTTTCAACGGAGTCGGTGAGGCGTTGTTTGATGCCCTCTTTGATGGCGAGACGGTCAACAACGACGTCGATGCTGTGTTTGAGGTTCTTTTCCAACTGTGGTGGGTTGGAGAGTTGGTGGTTTTCTCCGTCGATTCGCACCCGTGAGAAGCCTTTGGCTTGGAGGTCTGCGAGGAGTTCGTGGTATTCGCCTTTGCGTCCACGAATGACAGGGGCAAGAACTTGGAATCGTGTTTTGTCTGGTAGTTCAAGGAGGCGGTCGACGATTTGTTGCGGCGTTTGTGCAGTGATTTTTTCGCCGCACTCGGGGCAGTATTGTGTGCCTGCTCGCGCAAAGAGCAACCTGAGGTAGTCGTAGACCTCGGTGATCGTCCCGACGGTGGATCGAGGGTTGCGGTTGGTTGACTTTTGGTCAATGGAAACAGCCGGCGAAAGACCTTCAATGAAGTCAACGTCTGGTTTGTCCATTTGGCCGAGGAACTGCCGGGCATAGGCTGAGAGGGACTCGACGTAGCGTCGTTGCCCTTCGGCGAAAATGGTGTCGAATGCGAGTGAGGACTTTCCTGATCCTGAGAGCCCGGTGAAGACAATGAGCTGGTCTCTGGGGAGGGAGATGTCCACACTGCGGAGGTTGTGTTCGCGGGCGCCTTTGACGATAAGTCGATCAGTCACCCGTTTATCTTAAGTCCCCTTCGATGTTTTCGCACAGGTGTTCGAAACACTGTGGGTTGAGACACACTAGGTGTGGTGGTGGGTATACCGGATCGTAACGTTGCGGACCGTTGCTCCTCTCGTGTCGCGTGGTTGAATGTGGGCATGCAAACTTTTGCGATTACCTATGTGTATTCGGAAGATACCGCTGGGCTTGATGCGCATCGCCCAGCTCACCGCGCTTATCTTCGTGCTCTCGCTGCTTCTGGGTCGTTGCTGGCCTCAGGGCCGGTGCGCCAGGAAGATATGACTGGTGCGTTGATTATTGTCCAGGCTGATAATGCAGGCGCAGCTGTTGCGCTGCTTGAGGAAGATCCTTTTTGGCAGGAGGGTTTGGTGTTAGACAGAGCTGTGGTGGAGTGGAACATCCTTATTGGCGCTTGGGCTGAGACTGACTGATCGGTTGTCATCGAACATAGTGGAACGCATAACGATGCCCGCCTCGTGATTCACGGGGCGGGCATCGTTATGGTGTGGGCAGGGCGCCTTAGGCAGGTGGAGTGATTCCGCGGCGTTCGTCGTAGCGTGTTTTGAGGATGGAAGCGATGGTCGTGATGATCAGGGTTCCGATGATGACGGTCATTGATTGGCCGATGGTGACCTCGGGGGCTGCCAGGATTGGTTCTCCGCCGTTAATGAACGGCAACTCGTTGACGTGCAGTGCGTGCAGGACAAGTTTTATACCAATGAACCCAAGGATTACTGCTAGCCCGTAGTTGAGGTAGACGAGCTTCTCGAGGAGCCCGTCAACGAGGAAGAACAGTTGGCGCAGGCCTAGAAGCGAAAAGGCGTTTGCGGCAAAGACGAGGAACGGTTCTTGGGTGAGGCCGAAGATCGCGGGGATGGAGTCCACGGCGAAGAGTAGATCTGCAGAACCGATAGCGACCATGACAATCAGCATGGGTGTGACCATGCGGCGCCCGTCGATTTTCACGAAGACGCGGTCACCGACGTAGGAGTCTGTGATGGGGAGGATTCCGCGGAGTTTTCGGATGAGGAAGTTCTCGTGGTATTCCTCTTCTTCTTTTGCTGGAATCGCTTGGTGTATAGCGGTCCAGATGAGGAATGCTCCAAAGAGGTAGAAAACCCACGAGAAGTTTTCGATGAGTGCTGCGCCAAGGAAGATGAAGACGGTGCGGAAGATCAGTGCAACGACGATTCCGAAGAGTAGTACTTTTTGTTGGTCTTCACGCGGAACTTTGAACGCTGCAATGATCAAAATGAAGACAAAGAGGTTGTCGAGTGACAGGCTCTTTTCGGTGAGGTATCCAGCGAAGTATTCGGTGCCGTAGGTGGAACCGTACAGCTGCCAGATGACGATACCGAACACGATAGCGATCGCTATGTAGAACGCTGACCAGATTCCGGCTTCTTTGAGGGTTGGGGCGTGTGGGGTGCGCACGTGGCCCACGAAGTCGATGGTGAGCATGGCAATGATGATGCCGATCGTGATGATCCATAGGGATGCATGCACGTCCATTGATGTACCTCCGGTACGGTTCATGGAGTACCGAAGGTCTCTCCCGCGTGGCGTGGTGCCAAGCAACTGCCCCCGGGCTCGTCATCGGGACGGCCGTGATGACGAGGGCAGTGTTTGTGGGATACTCCCCTTCAACTGGAGTTAATTATGGGGTAGGTTCAGTGGTTTTTCTTCTGTTGTCCACACATTGTGTGCGGGAGGTTGATCACACCGGGAGGGTCGCTATCCATTGGCGGGGCCCGATGCTGCTGACACGGTGGGCCGCTGTGGTTGCCGCGGCTGTGATGGCACGTTCAATGTTCGACGGTGGTGTGGGGTTTGCCGCCAAGTAGTGGGCGTATGCGCCGTGGAAGACGTCTCCTGCACCGAGGGTGTCCTGTGCGGTAACGCGGGGTGGTTGTACTGTTCCGTGATGCTCGCCATTCCACCACATGACGGGTTGTGCACCGTGTGTGCGAACCACTGTTGGCCCGCCTGGCAGTGTTGATGGGGCTGAGAGGTTGGCAGGCACCCATCCGTGTGGGTCGTGGAAGTCAGCTGAGGCAATGACGTGGTTGCCGCGCGGTATGAGTGTTGTGAATTGTGGTTTCCACCGCCCGGCATCGATGACGACTGGGATGTCTAAGGCGCGTTGAGAAAGTACATCAAGCACGGTGTGCGCAAGTTCCGGGTGGTGACCATCGATCAGGACCACGTCTAGGGGTGCGATCGTCTCGAGGTTTTGTCGTAAAGCTGCGGCAGTATCGGAACTCACTGTGAGAGGTCGGGCGTCGGTGGACACTACGGAGCGGTCCCCCGTTGATTCGGTGACGGTAACAGCGGACACGGATAGTTGATAGGTCGGTGGTGCACAGTCGATGACGGTCACGTTGTGCGCTTCAAGGTCAGCGCGGGCAAGCCCAGCCACGGGAGCTTCCCCTAACGCGGTGACCAGTATCGCGTGACCGCCTAGGGCAGCGAACGTTACCGCAGCATTTGCGGCTGGTCCGCCGGCAGCAATGGCTTGTTGTGTTGCTGTGACTTTTTTGTTTGTTCCTGGTGGGGCTTCGACCCGGTTGATGATGTCAAGCACACTGAGCCCAACAAACAGCCCTGTGGGGGCGTGTGTTGTCATGAGGTTGCGCTCTTCATCTGGCGGAGTTCCTTTTTTAGGTCTGAGAGTTCGTCTCGCAGGCGCGCCGCGAGTTCAAACTGGAGTTCAGCAGCTGCCTGGTGCATTTGTTCGGTGAGTTGGTTGATGAGTTCAGTGAGGTCACCTGTCGCTGACACCGCGAACGCCCCTTCAACGGCAGATTCACGTTTTCCAGGTTCTGGTGCATGGCGGTAACCCCCTTTGAGGAGGTCAGCGGTGTCGATATCTTCACGGGCGAGCATGTCGGTGACATCAGCGATTTTTTTGCGCAGTGGTTGTGGGTCAATACCGCGCTCAGTGTTGTAAGCGATTTGTTTTGCCCGGCGGCGTTCTGTTTCTTCAATCGCTTGGGTCATTGCTGGGGTCATGGTGTCTGCATACATGTGCACTTCACCAGAGACGTTTCGGGCTGCTCGACCAATCGTTTGGATCAAAGAGCGTGGAGAACGCAAGAAGCCTTGTTTATCCGCGTCAAGAATCGCAACGAGGGAGACTTCTGGCAGGTCCAGCCCCTCACGGAGCAAGTTGATACCGATGAGTACGTCAAACTCTCCAAGGCGCAGCCCACGCAACAGTTCTACGCGCTTCAACGTGTCAATGTCCGAGTGGAGGTAGCGCACTGCCACCCCTTTATCCAGAAGATAATCCGTGAGGTCTTCGGACATTTTCTTCGTCAGCGTTGTGATGAGCACTCGCTCGTTCTTCGCCGTGCGTTCAGAGATTTCGTGCAACAGATCATCAATCTGACCTTTGGTGGGTTTCACTGTCACACGTGGGTCAACAAGCCCAGTAGGGCGGATTATTTGTTCAACAGCGCCGTCAGAGAGCGCCATTTCATAGTTGCCAGGTGTTGCTGACAAGTACACGGTTTGCCCAATGCGTTGGGTGAACTCTTCCCAGGTGAGGGGCCTATTATCCATTGCTGACGGCAACCGGAACCCATGTTCAACCAAGGCACGTTTACGCGACATGTCCCCTTCAAACATGGCCCCAATTTGAGGAACCGTCACGTGCGACTCGTCAATGATCAACAAGAAGTCATCGGGGAAGTAATCCAACAACGTGTGCGGTGCGGTTCCCGCTTCACGCCCATCAATGTGGCGAGAGTAGTTCTCAATACCGGAACAAGACCCAATCTGCCGCATCATTTCAATGTCATACGTCGTCCGCATACGAAGGCGTTGAGCTTCAAGGACCTTATTCTGACGTTCCAACTCAGCGAGACGTCCCTCAAGCTCGGACTCAATGGAACCAATCGCCCGTTCCATACGCTCAGGCCCAGCAACATAGTGCGACGCAGGGAAAATATGAATGGAATCCACCTGCGTGATTTCTTCCCCCGTGAGCGGGTGCAACGTATAGATCGCTTCGATTTCATCACCGAAGAACTCCAAACGAATGGCTAGTTCTTCATATACCGGGATGATCTCAACTGTGTCGCCACGCACCCGGAAAGTACCGCGAGTAAACGCAACATCATTACGGGAATACTGCATCGACACAAAGTGACGGAGCAACCCATCACGGTCAACTTCATCACCCACATCGATACGTACCATACGGTCAACATATTCCTGAGGCGTACCAAGCCCATAGATGCACGACACCGAGGCAACGACCACAACATCGCGCCTCGTCAACAGAGAGTTTGTTGCGGAGTGGCGAAGGCGCTCTACCTCCTCATTGATAGAAGAGTCCTTCTCAATGTAGGTATCAGTTTGCGCAATATAAGCCTCAGGCTGGTAGTAGTCGTAATACGACACAAAATACTCAACAGCGTTGTTTGGAAGCAGCTCACGAAACTCCGTCGCCAACTGCGCCGCCAACGTTTTATTCGGAGCCATGATGAGAGTAGGACGCTGAAGCTCCTCAATCAGCCAGGCACTGGTCGCCGATTTACCAGTACCCGTGGCCCCCAACAACACAACATCCTTTTCACCAGCTCTAATCCGGCGCGCCAACTCGGCAATAGCAGCAGGTTGATCACCCGCAGGCTGGTACTCCGAAACAACCTCAATGGTGTTATTAGCTCGCTGAAGGTCTGTGTCTGGACGCATGAGTCCAACATACTGCGACCCTACGACGTTACGCCTCACCAGAAGTTGTCACACCCGTCACGCCACCAACGCAAAACTTCTAGGACCTTAAACACAACAATCATCGTTTCTAACTGCAATACTGGCTCAAGAGGCCCCCTCAGCACACGAGACAAGGCAAAAGTATGCCCCACCCACATACACCAGCCACAACACCCCCAGCCCTGACCCCCCAGGAACACACCCACTACGCCCGACAACTCCTCCTCCCAGGATTCGGGCTACCCGGGCAACACCACCTACGCAACGCACGCGTCCTCGTCGTAGGAGCAGGAGGCCTCGGCTCACCCGTCCTCAGCCACCTCGCCGCCGCAGGCGTCGGCACCCTCACCATCTACGACAACGACACAGTCGACGCCACCAACATGCACCGACAACTCATACACAACTACGGACGCCTCGGCATGCTCAAAGTCGACTCAGCCGCGCTCACCCTCACCCAACTAAACCCCACCATAAACATCGAAAAACACCCCACACGCATCGACGCAACCAACGTCATCAACGCCGTCACACACGCCGACATCGTCATCGACGGAACAGACAACTTCGCATCCCGCTACCTCCTCAACGACACCTGCGTCGCCCTCAACACCCCCTACATCTGGGCAGCCGTCTACCAATACGACGCCCAACTCAGCGTCTTCGCCACCCCACACGGCCCCTGCTACCGCTGCCTACACCCCACCCCGCCACCACCAGGATCCGTCCCATCCTGCGCCGAAGGCGGGGTCCTCGGCGTCCTCCCCGGACACGTCGGCACAGCCCAAGCAACCGAAGCCATCAAACTCCTCACCGGAATCGGCCGCCCTCTCACCAACCGCATCGGCATCTACGACGCACTCGACGGCACCTGGAACTACCTCCCCCTCACCAAAAACCCCACCTGCCCCACCTGCGCAACACCACCACAACCACACGCGATGGTCACACGCTGGACCAAAGAATTCGCCAACGACCCCACCTGCGCACTCCCCACAACCACCACAACACCCCCCACCATCACCGCCACCCAACTCCACCAAGCACACACCACCAACCCACCCATCCTCATCGACGTCAGAACCCCCACAGAACACGCCACCGCAACAATCCCCGGCTCACACAACATCCCCCTCAACACCATCCTCACCCACCCCACAACAGCCCTGGACAACCTCCCCCACAACACCAAACACGCACCACTAGTTCTCTACTGCACATCAGGCACCCGATCACACCTCGCCGCAGCCACCCTCAACGACGCCGGCTACCCCAACGCGCACACCCTCACCGGCGGAATCACCGCCTGGTGGCAAGAAACAACCCCATGAACACACCAACACGCCACCGCAACCTCACCCTGCTCACCATCACCTGCCTGCTGCTCACCAGTTGCTCCACCACCACGGCACCCGCAACCCAACACTCAGCAACCATCTTCGCCGCAGCATCACTACGCGGCGCCTTCACCGACATCGCCGCACTACACGACCAACACCACAACACCCACACCGCCCTAAGCTTCGGCAATTCTCACGCTCTGGCGCTCGCGGTGTCACAGGGGACAGAGGTTGACGTGTTGGCGACAGCTGACACTGAAGCGATGACGGTTGCGCAGGTTTCCGATTGGGTACCCCTAGCATCAAATTCGCTTACCGTGGCTGTGGCGGAAGGGAATCCTGCGGGCATCGGTGAGGTGGGTGATCTGGAGGAAGTGAGTGTGGCTCAATGCGTGGAGACTGCGCCGTGTGGGGTCCTTGCTCGTGAGTTTGCCGAAACTGCCGGGGTGACGCCTCAGGTGGTGACTCAGGGAACTGATGTGTCCCATGCGTTGTCTGCGCTGACTACGGGGCAGGTTGATGTTGCGTTGGTGTACGCCACTGATGTTCGTGCCACGAAGGAGGTTGATGCGGTGGTGTTGTCCGGTGTCTCACTGCCGTCGACAACGTATGCGATTGCTGGTTTGGGTGGCTCGGACGTGGGGGCAGCGTTTGTGGACACTGTGTTGTCTGATGCTGGGCAAGAGATTCTTGCACAGCATGGTTTCGATTCGCCTGGAGTATCTGAATGATGCCCACCCCCGTGTCGTCTCGGATTGGGGCTACCGCGGCAGTCGTGTTTCTGGTTGTTCCGTTGGTGGCGCTGTTGATGCGTGTGCCGTGGCTGCGGGTCCCGGAGATTCTGGTGGACCCGGCGGTCAGTGGGGCGTTAGGACTTTCGCTGCGCACGGCGGTGGTTTCCACGATGATTGCCGCGTTATTGGGTGTTCCCTGTGCGTGGTGGCTTGCCGCGCGCACAGGGCCTTTACGTGAGGCTGTGCGTGTTGTTGTGTCCGTCCCGTTGGTGTTACCGCCGGTGGTTGCTGGTGTTGCCTTGTTGTATGCGTTGGGGCGAGGGTCCTTTTTAGGTGATGTACTCAGTCACGCTGGGGTCAGTATTGCTTACACGACAAGTGCCGTTGTTCTTGCGCAGACCTTTGTTGCGTTGCCTTTCATCATTACTACTGTTGATGCTGCGTTAACTGCTCATGGGCATCGCGGGGAAGAAGTCGCCGCAACGCTTGGTTTTACCCCTCGGCGGGCGTTTTTTCTCATTACTCTTCCCACAATTCGCCCAGCGCTACTGACGGCTCTTGCCTTGGGTTTCGCAAGGGCGCTTGGGGAATTTGGTGCGACGCTGACGGTTGCTGGGGCGATTGCTGGGCGCACACAAACGTTGCCGGTCGCCATTAATGCTCTGTTGGGGTACGACATTGATGCTGCGTTGACGGCCGCCGCGCTCATGCTGGTTATTGCCTGCCTTATTCTTGGCCTGTTGCGCACCCCAGCGTTGACCGGAGGCGTGCGATGACAGCGTTGGGTGCGCACATGACGGGCTCAGCGAGTCGTGGAATTGCGTTGGATGTGCAATTCACGGTCAACCCGAGTGACAGGTTAGCTCTCATTGGGCCCAATGGTGCAGGAAAAACTAGTGTGTTGCGGTTGATCGCCGGGTTGGACACTCCACGCCCTGGGTCAAATATCTCGGTAGGAGGGGCTCCTCTCACCCAATTGCCTGCGTGGAAGCGGCGAATACCCCTGGTTTTCCCGGAGCCACATTTACCGCCCACCCAGAGGGTGGGCACCGTGCTCAACCACATTGCACGCACCCACCATGGGCGAACAGCGGCAACGCAGCACGTAGCGGCGATCCTGGACCGTACGGGTTTGACAAGTTTGGTGGACCGGCGCACCTCAACGCTGTCGTCTGGTCAAGCAACCCGGGTAGCTATTGCTTGCGCTCTCACTGCACCGCATGATGCGCTCTTGCTTGATGAACCGTTCTCTGCATTAGACACTGCCACGGCAGCAGAAATCCGGGCCGCTGTTAGATCGCTCATGGCAGCGCAAAACACGCCTTTGGTGTTCACCACGCACCACCCACTTGATGTGTTGACGCTAGCCACCCATGTTGCGGTTATTGAGGAGGGAACACTCATCCAATACGGCACAGTCGAGGACGTTTCACGGACACCTCGGTCTGCTTTTGCCGCCCGGTTTCTTGGTGTCAATATTGTGGCTGCTCAACGTGATCACACGGCACCTGACCAGCTCGTATTGTCTTCGGGCCACATCTTGGCTTCCGTCGCTGAGGGCCGTGATGCATCAACAGAACCATCACATGTGTGGGTGTCTTTTCGCCCAAGTGACATCACGGTGTCTCGAGGATCTACCGCAACATCACAACGTAACCAGTGGGCGGCACAGGTTGACCACATCGAAATTTTAGGGTCACTGGCTCGCCTCCACCTCACCGGTCCGTTACCGGTGTGGGCAGACATTACCGTTGATGCTTTGCTTGACCTGCGCATCACTGAAGGTGACACTGTCACTGCGGGTCTCAAAGCAACAAGTCTCAGTATCTACGCACGTGGGGACGCTCATGACTGATACAGCTGCGGCCATTTTGTTGGCTGGCGGGCGTGGTACGCGTCTCGGCGGAGCGGATAAGGCTGCGCTGACCCTGGGGGAATCAACGTTCCTTGACCTCTTGGTGACCTCATTGGCGTCAACCTGCGCACCGTTGATTGTGGTCGGGCCAACCCCCACAATGCCCCTCTCCCACCCTGTTTTGACCACTCAAGAACAGCCACCTGGTGGTGGCCCGCTTGCCGGGATAGCTGCTGGAATTGATCTTGTCCCCTCACACACCACCTGGTGCGCTGTCGTTGCATGTGACACCCCATTTGGGGCTCGCGCTTTTCCTGATCTTTTCGCAGCCACGCATCACAACGATGCTGATGCTTTCCTCGCCACCGATTCCACTGGGCGCCCACAACCCCTCGTAGCGTTGTACAGGGTGGCACCACTGCGCCGCGCTTTAACCGCGCTCAACGCCGACAACGCTGTCGTCAATCAACCCGTGCGCAGGCTCTTCACTGCCTTAAGCGCGCATCACGTTGCAGTTCATGATGTGTGGACGCGTGACGTGGACACCCCCGATGACTTGATCCAACTACGACACGACACCACTAACACACCACCCCAGGAGAAACCATGACTAACTACACCGTTGAGCAATGGGCCACCCATTTGGCAACCACGTTAAACCTTGATGACAATGCAGCGACAACCCCACCGCTCACAGAACTATTGGACCTCACCCGAGAGGTTGCCCATAACGTTGCCCGCCCAGCTGGCCCCATCACGACGTACTACATTGGGTTAGCGGTCGCCCGCGCCGGCGGGGACGTGGACGAAGCGCGCCGTCTCATCGCTGAGATCAGCAATACTGTCCCTCACACCGACCACGTCACTGAAAGTTAATGTCATGCCTGAGATCACTTTGACGTACTACGCCGGGGCTCGTGCTGCAGCGCACGGAACATCGCAAGAAACGTACAGTGCATCAACAATTTCCGAGGCAACACATGCTGCGATCTCCCGGCATGGCGCGGAACTACAACGCGTCATGGGGTTGAGCTCTTACTTAGTCAATGGGCAAAGCATGAGCGCCGAAAACCTCGGAGCCCCAGTGGCAGGTGATGTAGCTGTCGATGTTCTTCCACCATTCGCGGGCGGGTGAACGTCCACCTGTTGGCGATTGGTGGGACACTACCCGCCAATCGCTGACATACCGCGTTCGGGTTGAATAAAACCTGGATCATTGACCCCGTGTCCGGGAAGTTTCTGCTCTATAGACACACCCAGTGCGTGGGCGATGTCTTGATCACTGCCCCCTGCCCGCACCAGCGCCCGTAAATCTGACTCTCCGCGTTGGAACAAACAGTTACGCAGTTGCCCGTCAGAGGTCAACCGGATCCGGTCACAGGCCCCACAAAATGGGCGAGTCACGGAGGCAATAATGCCCACCATCGCTGATGTCCCATCGACGTACCAGCGTTGTGCTGGCGCTGCACCACGGTGCGGCACTGGGGTCAACGTGTGTTGGTCGGTGAGCGCAGCGAATATCTCATCTGCGGTGACCATGGTGTCCCGGCTCCAGGTGTGACCAGCATCGAGTGGCATCTGCTCAATAAATCGCGGTTCATAACCGCGGCCATGCGCAAACTCCATCAGCGCTGGTGCCTCATCATCATTGACGCCACGTAAAAGCACAGAGTTGAGTTTTGTCCCTGTGAACCCCGCTTCATCAGCAGCATCCAACCCTTGTAGGACAGCATCAAACTGGTCCCTGCGCGTCAACTGACGGAACCGGTCCCGATCAACGGTATCCAATGAAATATTGAGCCTCGTTAACCCAGCATCCCGTAGTGGGCCAGCTAACTTCACCAGGTGCACGCCGTTCGTTGTCATCGACACCTCCGGGGCGCCAGGTAAAGACGCAAGGCGACGTGTTATGTCCACAACATCGCGGTGAAGCAACGGCTCACCACCAGTCAACCGAATCTCTGTGACCCCGTGCGCTACAGCAATACCCGCAATCCGCGCCATCTCCTCAACGCTGAGCTGTTTATCGCGAGCAATCCAAGGCATCCCCTGCTCAGGCATGCAATACGTACACCGCAAATTACATTTGTCCGTCAAAGAGATCCGCAAATCCCGGTGCACCCGACCAAACCTGTCTGTCAGCAACCCTGGGCCAAGAGCAGCACTCTCCCCCAGCCCCACCTCAACAGGCGCCAGAACCCGCGGCATCCCCAATGACACACTCACAGCGACCCCACCCACTCACTCGTGCCGTCAGAGAAAAACTGTTCTTTCCAGATTGGCAACCGCGCCTTCACGTCCTCCACAAGCTCAGCACACGCGGAGAAAGCCTGCGCACGATGCGCTGAAGCAACAGCCGCCACCAACGCAACATCACCCACCACCAAATCACCAATACGGTGACTAATCGCCACCCGCACAGCCGGGTAACGGGCAGCAACATCAGAGGCAATACTTTTCAATATTTGCTCAGCATGCGGGTGCCCTTCATAGAACAAACGTTCCACAGACGCCCCACCATCATGGTCACGAACCACACCACAAAACGAGACCACCGCACCCATATGAGCATGAGCAACACCATCCTCATGCTCAGCAACAGACAACGCCTCCTTGCACACCCGAGCAACAACAACCACAGACTCAGGAACATCCATCACGAATCACTCCCCTGCACCACAACACCCTGAGAAGCATCATCATGGTTAGCATTGCGCAACTGCTCCCGCACATGCTCAACGATGCCATCTAGCACGGCAATCCCGTCACGAACCGCACCCACTGAACCCGGTAACGTCACCACGAGTGTGCGGCGACTAATCCCCGCAACGGAACGTGACAGTAACGCACCAGGCGCCTTCCCCACACCACTGATCTGTAACTGATGCGCCAACGCAGGAAGAGACCGATCAAAAAGTGGCTCCACCGCTTGGGGTGTCACATCACGGGTTGTTATCCCCGTGCCACCCGTTGTGACCACAAGCCACGCACCACCCAAGACATGCTCTCGAACAACCTCAGCGATCCGCTCCTCATCATCAGGAACAGTGACCGCAACAGCCGGTGATGTCCACCTGTGTGCAGCTGCCATCAACAAAGGACCCGTTTCATCAGCACGCTCCCCCGCCGCGGCACGGTCTGACACCGTGATGACAGCGATATAAGGGTCGCTCACTGGTGTTGGGTGTTCTTCGTTGTCCACGTGTGGGGAAACAGCCTCAGCTTCGCCTGTTTCGTCGACTGACGTCATGGTTCCAGCGCCATCACGCACCCAACCACCAGAAGCCCCGCCTTCCTTACGGTCAATACGCGCAAACCCAATATGCGCACCACGATCCACAGCCTTCACCATGTCAATAATGTTCAATGCCCCCACCGTGACAGCTGTGAGCGCCTCCATCTCAATACCCGTACGATCCGCTGTGCGCACACTCGCTTCCAGATCAACACCACCCTCAACAACTTTGACCACCACATCCACCCCAGTCACCGCCAACGGGTGACACAACGGAATAAGATCAGGAGTTTTTTTCACTGACGCAATCGCCGCAATCCGAGCAACAGCCAACGCGTCACCCTTCGCCAATTCACCAGTACGCAGCAGATGCACCACCCGCTCACTACACACCACAAAAGCCCGCGCCACAGCACCCCGCTGTGACACAGGCTTCCCCCCCACATCAACCATCCGCACATCACCTTCAGCATTAACATGGGTCAAACTTTGCGAAACATTCTTCACTTTACGAACCTCCATCAACCTTGACACAATGGGCACCGTGACCAACACCCAAACCCTCATCGAACCCCACTGGACCGATGCACACCGCGCCGCGCACAACATCGCACAACCAGTAAGCACCGTGACTATCTCTGTGGCACACGCTACCGGAGAGGCCCTGGCCCACCCGATCACCTCCCACACCAACCTGCCCAGAGACAACACCTCCGCCATGGATGGCTGGGCCGTCGCCCACCCGCAAGGACCATGGCGCATCATTGATCAACCTGCGCTCGCTGGCCATGTTTCGCAGGTGGAATTGGGGGCCGGTGAAGCGGTGTTGATCGCGACTGGTGGGGTGGTTCCTTCTGGAACGTTCGGGGTGGTTCGCCGTGAGTTTGCGCGTGTCGTGGACCGTGATGGGGCGCAGTGGGTCGAGGCCCTTGATGCTCGGGAACCTTTTGACCAGTCTCATGTTCGCCCGGCGGGCGCTGAGGCGCAGTTGGGTGAAACGCTTGTTGATGCTGGTGTTCGTTTGTCGCCTGCTCATGTTGGATTGGCTGCGATGGCGGGTGTGGACACTGTTGTGGTTCGGCGCCCGGTGAGTGTGGACATTCTGATTTTGGGTGATGAGGTAATCCACTTCGGTGTTCCTGGTGTTGGGGAGGTTCGTGATGCTTTCGCTCCGCAGTTCCCTGCGTACGCGCGGGCGTTGGGGTTGCAGGTAGGGAACGTGCGGTGTGTCCCGGACACGTTGGAGGCGACGGTTGCTGCTATTAGCGGTAGTGAAGCTGATGTTGTGATCACCACGGGTGGTACTGCTGCTGGTCCTCGTGATCATGTGCATACTGCGTTGGCGCAGGTGGGCGCGGAGTTGGTTGTTGATTCTATTGCGATGCGTCCAGGCCATCCGAATCTCCTTGCTCGCCGCGGTGAACAGTTTATTGTTGGGCTGCCGGGGAACCCGTTGTCTGCTTCATTGGGTGGGATGTTGACGTTGGTGCGCCCGCTGGTGTGTGGTTTGTTGGGTTTGCCTCTGCCCGTGTTAGGTGAGGTTGTTGCGCTGGCTGATGTTCACGCTCCTGCGCGTGACACGCGCCTCGTGCCGTGTTCTCTTGCTTGGGTTGATGCGCGCCGGGTTGGGCGGGAGATGCAGTGGCTTGGTTCGGGCATGATGCGTGGGCTTGCTGGTGCTGATGGTGTGATGGTTGTTCCCCCTGGTGGGGTGAAGGCTGGTTCGGTTGTTCCGCTTCTCGATTTTCCGTGGTGATGTGATTGTTTCGGTGGTGCACACAACTTTGCAGAGTTGTGTGCACCACCAATGCGGTGTTGTTAGCGGCGCATCCGTGTGGTGACTGGTGCGATATCTGGTGCGTGTTTCCTGCGGTAGACCACGTAGGGGCGGGCGAGGTAGGCCACGGGAATTGACCACACGTGGACGAGGCGTGTGAAGGGCCAGATCGCCATGATGAGGCAGGCTAGTACTGCGTGCCAGGCGTACCAGATGGGTGCGTCGAGGATCATTGCGGGATCTGGTTGGAGGATGAAGAGTTGGCGGAACCACACGGATATTGTTCCGCGGTACTCGTATCCTTCACCGAAGATGTTGATCGCGATGGTTTGCCACATGCCTACGAATATTTCTGCTGTGAGCAGTGCGTACATGAGGTAGTCCCACCCGTTGGTGACGACGCGGATGCGTTGTGAGTAGGCGAATCGGCGGATCAATAAAATGATGAGCCCGGCGCACAGGACGAGTCCGGCTACTGCCCCGCCCCATACGGCAACCAGGTGGTAGGTGTGGTCATCAATGCCGATGGCTCGGGTCCAGCTTGGTGGGATCAGAAGCCCCCCAATGTGTCCCACGATGACGAAGAGGGCCCCAAAGTGGAAGAGCGGTGAACCTAGGCGTAGCCACCGTGATTCGAGGACTTGGCTTGTTCGGGTGGTCCACCCGAACTGGTCGTGGCGGTATCGCCAGATGTGTCCCACCACGAATATGGCGAAGCAGACGTAGGGAAAGACGACGAACCAGAAGTTAGCCCACATGGGTCAGTTTCCTTTCGGTGAACAGGTAAATTCCGGTGGGCCGAATGGTTGATCTGGTCCTCCCGAGAGTGTTGAGTATGGGGCGAGTGGCGACTCGAGTCCGATGGTTTCTGCTGGTGGGCCAGCGGCGACCAGGGTGCTGATTTCCTCTTGTTGGCGCTCTGTGATGGGGCCGAGGATCTCTGCGACCGCGTCGAGCACCATGGCGTACATTGATGTGCGGTCGTGTAGTGCGGTGCGGATCACCTCGAACCCGTTGCGGTGCAGTCGCAGCAGTCCTTCCCCAACTCCACTACCTGTTACTGCGGCAAATTCCAAGACCATGGGTAAGTAGTCGGGCAGTTCGTTTTCTGGTGGTGAGAAACCGTAGGCTCGGTAGCGCTGTTTAAACATCAGCAACGACATGCCTCGCTGTCGGGTGTCACCGTGCAGGTAGTAGGTGAGGAACAGGGAGGATTTGCGGCGCATGTCGAAGGTTTCGACGTAGTGCCGTTGTGCCTGCATTGATGTTTGTGCACTGAAGGCAACCCAAAATTCTTGAAGTAGGCGGGCTGCTGGTGATTGTGGCAGATCCCCTATCGCCGTTGTCAGGTCGGAGCGCAACACGTCGAACTGTTCATCGGGGTACCCCAGCAGGACGGCGCTGAGCGCTAACACTTCGGCGCGCCCAGGGATGTCTGTGAGGTTGCGACGTTGTGAGCGCCGAAACAGTGGTATCCCAATAGGTTTACGGGCTTTAGCTGAGGTGCTCATCGAGGCCTCCTGCGAGCAAGTGTGAGTGACACTTTCCCACCCTTTGTGGCCACGGCGCTCATGCCTGGCCCTCCTGGGCCGTCCAAAGAACACCCGGACTGCCACGACGCCAGTTCGGCGGCGCGTTCGGTGTGTGCTTTAGGGATCACATAGCGGTCAGCCATTTTGGCGATGGCAAGCAACCGGTACATGTCTTCAACGTCCTGAGCAGACATACCGATGCGCTCAAGAACCTCGTGGGCAACATCACCGTTGATTGTGCGGTTGCGCATGTAGGTTCGCATTCCAGCGAGTTTCATCAGCACCCCGGAGATGGTGTCAACATCCCCGGCCGTGAAAATAGATGCCAAGTACTCCATGGGGATACGCAACGAGGAGATCGTGTGGAACACGTCATCGGCATCTGTGTTGTCGTAACCCAACTCAGTGGTGACATCAAGGACCGGGGACAACGGCGGCACGTACCACACCATCGGCAGGGTGCGGTACTCCGGGTGCAGGGGCAACGCAATTTTGTAGGTGTGAATCAGTTTGTAAATTGGGGACTCTTGGGCCGCAGTAATCCAGTCTTCAGGGATCCCTTCGGCACGTGCCGCCGCAAGAACCTCTGGATCAAATGGATCCAAAATAATGTTGCGTTGGGAGTCAAGAAGTTCACTCTCATCCGTAACTGACGCTGCTTCCGCGACCTTGTCAGCATCATAAAAAACGATCCCAATGTACCGCAGACGCCCCACACAGGTTTCCGCGCACACGGTAGGAAGGCCCTCTTCAATGCGAGGGAAACAGAACGTACACTTTTCAGCTTTCCCCGTTTGGTGGTTGATGTACACCTTCTTGTACGGGCACGCTGAGACACACATCCGCCAACCACGGCACGCATCTTGATCAACAAGAACAATGCCATCTTCAACCCGCTTGTACATGGCTGAGGATGGGCACGCTGACACACACGCCGGGTTCAGACAGTGCTCACAAATACGCGGCAAGTGGAACATGAATGTCTGTTCAAAAGACATTTGCACTTGCTCAGTCATGTTCTTTAAGTTCGGGTCAAGGTGAGCGATCTCCGGTGAACCACCTAAGTCATCATCCCAGTTAGCACCCCACTCAATGTTCATGTTCTTACCGGTAATCACCGAACGTGGGCGCGCAGTAGGTACGTCGTCTTGAGCTGGCGCATTGACTAGCTGATCAAAGTCGTACGTCGCCGGTTCGTAGTAGTCATCCAAAGTCGGCAAATAGGGGTTAGCGAAGATCGACGCAAGCCGCTTCAACCGGCCGCCCGACTTCAGTTGCAGACGCCCCTTACGATCCAGCGTCCACCCACCCTTCCACCGCTCTTGATCTTCATACCCGCGCGGGTAACCAATTCCCGGTTTCGTTTCCACGTTGTTGAACCACACGTACTCAACACCGTCACGGTTGGTCCAGGTCTGCTTGCACGTCACCGAACAGGTGTGACACCCGATGCACTTATCGAGGTTCATCACCATGGCAACTTGAGACATGACTCGCATCAGTAAATAACCTCCTGTGTGCGGCGGCGAATCACCGTGAACTCATCACGCTGATTACCTGTAGGGCCGTAATAGTTAAATGCATAGGTGAACTGGCCATACCCACCCAGGAAGTGCGACGGCTTCATCATGATCATGGTCAGCGCATTGTGGATCCCACCGCGTTTCCCGGACGTTTCAGTTTTCGGAACGTCAATGTTCCGATCCTTTGAGTGATACATGTACACCGTGCCAGCAGGCATCCGGTGTGACACAACAGCCCGGCATGCAACAACACCATTACGGTTGACCGCCTCAATCCAGTCGTTGTCACGGATACCCGCCTTCTGCGCATCCTCAACAGACATCCAGATCACTGGGCCACCACGAGACAACCCCAACATGTATGGATTGTCCTGATACTGCGAGTGGATCGACCACTTCGAGTGCGGCGTCAAATAACGCACCGTCACACCAGCGCTACCCTCATCAGTGAACCCCTGATCACCAAAGTGACGCCCCATATCCAATGGCGGGCGATACACCGGCAACTGCTCACCAA
Source organism: Jonesia quinghaiensis DSM 15701 (assembly GCF_000423205.1). Lineage (GTDB taxonomy): Bacteria > Actinomycetota > Actinomycetes > Actinomycetales > Cellulomonadaceae > Jonesia > Jonesia quinghaiensis. The sequence goes on along the minus strand of NZ_KE383990.1, from coordinate 131,322 downwards.
GAGCCTGCATCCAGTCATGGTCAACAAAGAAATGTTGACGCCCAGTCAACGTGTGCCACGGCTTATCCCGCTCCACATTGATCGTGAACGGCGAATACCGCCGCCCACCCTTCTCAGACCCAGACCACTCATAACTGGTGAACACCGGTTGCGGACCAGAAAGAGCCTGCGGGAACGTAATGATCCGCTCTTCATTCTCTTCCGCAAGATCATGCAACTTCCTGCCAGTACGCTTCTCCAGCTCCTTAAAACCAGCAACCGACACCGCGCCATTCGTAGTCCCAGACAACGCCAGAATCGCTTCACAAAAATGCGCAGCAGTATTCAACCGAGGGCGCCCCTGCCCAACCCCCTCACGCTGAACCCCATTCGCCTTCTCCAAATGAGTAATCGCCGAATCCGGAACAATCGTCACACCCTTAATGGTTGTCCCCGCAGAAGAAATCAACGGCCCAACCGAGCGCATCTTCTCGCCAATCTTGGTGTAATCACGCTCAATCGTGACAAGACGCGGCATAGTCAACCCCGGAATCGGATCACACTCACCATCCTTCCAATCCCGAACCACACCATGAGGCTGCGCCATCTCATCAGGAGTGTCATGCGTCAACGGCGCAGCAATCACATCCGTACGAGTACCCAAATGCACCTTGGCATACTCAGAAACCTTGTCCGCCAACCCCAAAAACGCATCGTAATCAGTACGAGACTCCCACGCAGGCGTGATAGCAGCATTCAACGCATGAACAAAAGGGTGCATATCCGTGGTAGACAAATCTTGTTTCTCGTACCACGTCGCCGCAGGCAACACGATGTCCGAGAACAACGACGTACCCGTCATCCGAAAATCAATGTTCGTCAGAAGGTCAAGTTTCCCTTCCGCCGCTTTATCACGCCACACAATATCCTTCGGACGATTCTCAGGCGCCGTCTCCTGCGCACGCAACGCATCAGTAGTCCCCAACAAATGCTTCAGGAAATACTCATTACCCTTCGCAGAGTTACCAATGAGATTCGAACGCCACAACGTCAAAACACGAGGGAAATTGACCGGATTATCCGGATCCTCCATCGCAAAACGCAGCCGCCCCTCCTTCAACTCATCCACAACAAAATCAGGAACCGACTTACCCGCCTCACCCGCCTCATCACAAATATCAAGCGGATTACGATCAAAACCAGGATGAGCCGGAGTCCACCCCAACCGCTGAGCCTGCGCAAGACAATCAGCAATAGAACTCCGCGAAAAACCAGAAGAACTCGCAGGCGACGCAAGCTCCGCAGCATCAAACCCCTCATACCGCCACTGATCAGTAGCCGTATACCAAAAAGCCGTCCCAGCCATATGACGAGTAGGCCGCTGCCAATCCAAACCAAACGACATATGCTGCTGACCCGTCACAGGACGAGCCTTCTCCTGACCAACATAGTGAGCCCAACCCCCACCGTTCACACCCTGACAACCCGTCATCGTCAACAACGAAATAAACGTGCGATAAATCGTGTCAGAGTGATACCAGTGATTCGTCCCAGCCCCCATAATGATCATCGAACGCCCCTGAGTCACCTCCGCATTACGCGCAAACTCACGAGCAATACGAGCACACTGCTCCCCAGTCACACCCGACAACGACTCCTGCCACCCAGGCGTACCCGGCACCTCAACATCGTCATAACCAGTCGGCCACACCCCCGGCAACCCATCACGACCCACACCATAATTCGCAAGCAACAAATCAAACACCGTCGTCACAGTGATGCCATCAATCGTAAGCGTCGGAACACCACGAGTAATCGTTGTCCCACCCTCACTTGGCCCCTCATCAAAACGCGGCATCACAACACTCACACCACGCGCAACCTGCCCCTGGTGCGTCACCCCATACAGCGACAAATGCGGCTCCTGACCCTCAAGATCAAGATTCCACCGCCCCTTCCCCTCCTCAGTCCACCGATCCGCAAGCGTCCCATTCGGAACAGTGACAGCATCAGCCACAGCATCAAGAAACACCGGACGAAACTCACCGCGCTCGCCGGTTGCCCCAGACACAGTGCTGTGTTCGAGATCAGCTGCGGTGAGGAACTTTCCGACCTTAAAGTGTCCGCCACCGGTGTCAGGGTCAGGCTCGAGAGACACAAGGAAAGGAGAGTCAGTGAATTTCTTGGAGTACTGCGTGAAGTAGTCCACTTGCCGGTCGCGGTAAAACTCGGAGAGGATCACGTGCCCCATCGCTAAGGCGAGGGCACCGTCTGTTCCTGGGGCAGGGGCTAACCAGTCATCGGCGAACTTGACGTTATCTGCGTAATCCGGTGAAACAGCGACAACTTTGGTGCCCTTGTAACGAACTTCAGCGAGGAAGTGAGCGTCTGGGGTGCGGGTCACAGGGATATTTGATCCCCACATCATGATGTAACCAGCGTTCCACCAGTCCCCCGATTCAGGAACGTCGGTTTGATCCCCCCACACCTGCGGTGATGCCGGCGGCAAGTCGGCGTACCAGTCGTAGAAACTGAGCAGTGTGCCACCAATCATGGACAAAAATCTGGTGCCCACGCCAAAAGACGCCATGGACATTGCGGGGATCGGGGTGAAGCCTACGCAACGATCTGGCCCGTAGTTCTTAATGGTGTACACATGGGCGGCAGCCATGATTTCTGTTGCCAAGTCCCAGTTCGCTCGAACCAGTCCGCCTTTGCCTCGGGCAGATTTATACATTGTTGCCTTCAGAGGGGCAGTAACTATCGATTCCCATGCGTCAACAGGGTCTGGGTGCTCTTCTTTAGCTTGGAGGTATAGCTCAAGCAGAACGCCGCGAATGTAGGGATACTTCACCCGCCCAGGTGAATAGGTGTACCAGGAGAACGATGCGCCACGTGGGCATCCTCGCGGTTCGTATTCGGGGCTGTCTGGACCGGTCGTTGGATAGTTCGTTCCTTGGTGTTCCCACGTAATCAAACCGTCTTTCACGTAGACATCCCAAGCGCACGATCCAGTGCAGTTCACACCATGTGTCGAACGGACAATTTTGTCGTGTGACCACCTATTACGGTAGAACTCATCCCACTGTGAAGGGTTCGTTTCGACGTAGGCATGCGAATTGTCGAACACCTCGGTTTCCGGAAGAAGGCCACGGGTGGAGAGTAATTTCTTCACGAGGGGCGACATCGCCTCGGGTGTTGGTGCTGTCATGGGGTGCACTCCTTCGATGTTCGCGAGATCACGATCTGGCAAAAACCTTTCTGCGGCGTGGGCCCTTTGGCCCGCCCCGCGACCTGCTTCTCAAGTAAGTTGAGATTTGAAACGAGAATTATTGAAAATAACTACTTGGCACCGCTGATCACCTCGCAAAGGACACACACCATGCCCGCATCGACAGGACACTTTGGATTCGACGGAACGACAGGTCGCAGTGACTATGGCGGGCGTCGCACGCACATCATTCAACTGTTGCGAGACACCAAAGAACCCTTCACGGTGGCGGACGTTGCGGACCGGGTTGGAATTCACGTCAACACTGCGCGATTCCACCTGGAATCCCTTGTTGACTCTGGGCTCGCACAGCGGATGCAACAGCCTCGAAACACCCCTGGACGCCCGCGCATCCTGTACACGGGAACGCTGCCAAACCAGACTCACGAACGCGCGCAGGCGTTCCGTGTCCTTGCGGACACGTTGACGGTGACCCTTGCCGCATCGATTCCACATGCGTCGACCGTGCTGTACAACGTGGGTAAACAGTGGGGTGAAGTTGTCACAGACGCACCTCTTCCCGATGAAAATCTGTCCGAGGATGAGATCACGCAACGTGTGTTGACGAAGATGGATGCTCTGTGGTTTGCGCCGGAAATCACTGACAATATCGCCCAAGCGACTAGGGAAGCTGATGCTACCGAGGCGCACACACGCAATGTTGGAAAACCGGGCAAAGACCTCGCACATCGCGGCTTCATGTTCCATAACTGCCCGTTCGCGGAAGCTGCGCGAACCGCCCCTGAGGCGGTATGCGCATTGCACGCTGGGTTGCTTAATGGTTCGTTGAGAGAACTTGGTTCGCAGCAACGTGTGGACAGCATCGTTCCCCTGGTTGGACATCACCACTGTGCTGCCCCACTGACGGCGGCGCCCACTGGAGCGTGGGAGGACACTGAAGGAGTAACTGTTGATACCCGGTTTGTTGTTGTGCAACATGATGCTCCTTCCAGTGGATTGTGATCGAGGTGAAGGCGCCGGGCCGGGAAAACCCGGCGCTTTCAATTAGCTTTTGGCTTCTGCACCAGGTCGCGCGTAGAAGTGCCATGACATCGCCGCGCATGCCAGCGCGTACACGATGATGAAAGCGAACACGGTGGTGCGGGAGAAGAAGTTAAATACCATCGAGAATATGAACGGCCCAAACGCCGCAATGGCTGCGGTCCATCCGATGACCCCACCTGCTTGACGCGCCGGGAATATCATGGGCATTTGCTTGAATGTGGAGGCGTTCCCGATCCCTGCGAAAAAGAAGATCAACAACATTCCCGTCATGAAAATCGCTAACGATGGGCCTTCGTCTCCTGCTGTCAGTTGCCCGTACAGAACAACACCAGCTGACGCCGCCATACCGATCCCCGCGACGAAGGTCCAGATGCCTCCACCAAACCGGTCACACAGCGGCCCCCATGTCATGCGCACCAATGAGCCGACAAAAGCCCCGAGGAATACCCATGTCAAGTACTCCGGCCCGAACTGAACCTTCAGCAACATGCCGAAGGTTCCGGCTAAGCCTGAGAAAATCCCGAACGTCAACACGTATTGCATGGTCATGAACCAGGTGTGCTTGTTACTGAAGATGTCGAACTGTTGACGCAGGTTGACCTTCATGGGAACGGACTTCAGCATCGTCCAGGCGAGAATGACTCCAACAATGGCGAATGGGATGAAGATAATGCCCGGGTTGTGGAGCCACACAGTCTTTTCGACGTTGTCAGACACTGATACCTGCCCGGCGATACCAAACAGTGAAAAACCGATTGCCCACGGCACAATGAACTGGACGACCGAAACCCCGAAGTTCCCGATGCCGGCTTGCAGCCCCAACGCGGTGCCTTGTTTAGCTTTGGGGAAAAAGTACGAGGTTGAGGGCATGTACCCAGAGAACACTCCGCCACCAAGTCCCGCAGCCAACGCAAGAGCGATGAGTAGCCCATACGCAGGTTGCTCTGGGAGCGTGACAACCCATGTCCACCCAACAAATGGGATAAGCATGAGGAGCGATGACAGCGTCAACATTTTTCGGGTGCCGATGATCGGAGGCAGCGTCATCCACACCAACCGGAGCGCTCCCCCGGTTAAGCCAGGCATGGCAAGCAACCAGTAGGACTGGCTATCGGTGAGAGTCCAGCCCGTCAGCGTGCCCAATGTAGGGACAAGCGCGCCAGGAAGGTACCAAATAATAAAAGCAAGAACGAGATTGAATGTTGTGACCCACAGAGTCCGCCACGCGATGCGCGGATCCCACACGGTGTCGTCATTTGGGTCCCAGCCCACAAGGTCGCGGCGAGCGTCTTTGCTCACCGTGAGCGAGTTGGCCGAGGGTTGGGGCGTCGTGACCATCAGAACTCCGGTTGTCTGAATGAACCTGTACTGTCGTCCTCCACGATATGAATGCTCTTGTTAAAACTACGGGGTCCTTGGTCCTGTCCGCTAGATCATGCGGTTTCGGCGAGCCGCAGCGATAGTTTTTATTCCTCAGCGCACCGGACGAATTGTTGTAAATTTTCCGAGTGCCATTCGTTGCCCGTCCTGACAGACGCGCCGCACCGCTAGGGCGCAACCAAGAGGTGACACGATGCAATTTCTCTTTAATCCAAAAGTACGAAAGCTGCTCTCCTCATGTGAGAGCATGCAAAAGCGTCACAACAACACCCATGTGTCATTGTGACGCTCGTCACATACATGTCTAGAGTTAGGGTCTCACGCTGATGTGGCGCGCAGAATGCGCTCCCACACCTCATCAATAGATCGCATCAACTCTGCACGTGAACCATCATTTACCAACAAAAAGTCAGCCGCATCTCTGCGCCGCTCATCAGAAGCTTGAGCCGAAATGCGTGCAATCGCTTCCTCCCGAGACATACCGCGGTTACTGACCATGCGACCAATACGCACCTCGCGTGGAGCCTCAACAACGATTACTCCATCAAAGTTTTTCTCTTGCCCTGTCTCCACCAGCAAGGGAATATCGTGAATCACGATGCGGTTATCCTCAAGGGCAACCCGCTCAGCCACGTCCGCCAACGCGTGAACTGCAGGGTGCACAATTGCGTTCAGTCGAGCACGAGCATCGTTGTCCGCGAAAACCAAGGCGCCCAGTGCAGATCGATCCAACGAGCCATCTGCAGAAACAACACCCGAACCAAACTCCTGAACAATCCGAGCCAAACCCTCACTACCCGGTTCAACAGCACGACGCGCAAGAACATCATGGTCGATCACCACCGCCCCATGCTCACCAAGTCGTTGTGCGACCTCTGACTTCCCTGCTGCAATTCCACCTGTTAGACCATAACGACTCATAGACTCAATAGTGCACGCCACTGGCACATACGCACAGGGCACACGCGGAAGGACACGATCGTGACTATGCACCGGCCAGGCGGCGGACCAGGTGGATCCCTGAGGACCTTCCAACAGGACACCTCGGTGACACGCCATCGCCTACGGGGCGACACAATGCAAAGAATCCTCCAGTTCGCCCGACCGTACCGTGCGCAACTGATACTTTTCCTCATACTTATTGCAATCGCTGCTGCTGCTGGCGCCGTGCAGCCCTTACTCTTCCAACGCATTATTGACCAAGGCATCACCGCTGGTGACCGCACCCTGGTGATGACCTACGCGGGCATCATTGCGGGACTGGCACTACTCACTGCAGTACTCACCATTGCCGAACGCATGATCTCGGCGCGCATAGGTGAAGGCGTCATCTACGACCTACGCACAGCGGTATTCGACCACGTCCAAAAAATGCCTATCGCGTTCTTCGCAAGAACTAAAACGGGTGCGCTCGTACAACGCCTCAACGGTGACGTACTTGGAGCTCAACAAGCTTTCACGACCACACTGTCCCAAGTTGTGTCCAACACGCTGACGGTCGTTTTCGTTCTTGCAGCAATGTTCACCATGTCTTGGCAGCTGACTCTTCTCGCGCTTATTCTCCTACCCGCCTTTATTTTCCCGGCACGGTGGATCGGGCCCCGCCTTGCACGAATCACCCGCCGTAGCTACGACCTCAACGCCGAGGCCGCTCAAACAATGAACGAACGTTTCAACGTTTCAGGCGCGTACCTCGCCAAAACATACGGGCGCCCCGACGACGAACTCGCACACTTCTCACAGCAGGCAGCCCAAGTTCGCGATATCGGTATCACAACCGCGTTCTACCAGGTAATTTTCCGAGTTGCTCTCACCACCGTCTCAGCACTCGCCATCGCGGCCGTGTACGGACTGGGTGGTTTGCAAGCGATCAGCGGGCAGCTGAGCGTCGGTATTGTTGTGGCCTTGGCTGCCTATCTAGGCCAGCTTTACGCCCCATTAACGGCGTTGTCCAACGTGCATGTCACCATCATGACAGCACTCGTTTCTTTCGAGAGAGTACTTGAGGTCCTTGACCTTACTCCGATGATTCGAGAAATCGATTCACCCATCAACCTCAACGAAGGACTGCGTACAGCAGGAGCTCGAATCGACCTGTCAGATGTTTCCTTCACTTACCCCAGCGCTGGTGAAGTTTCTCTTGCATCACTGGAAAGTGTCACCCACCTCAACACAGATCTCTCCCAACCCACGCTGCACAACGTAAGTTTTAGCGTTGAGCCAGGTCAAACAGTTGCGATAGTTGGCCCGTCAGGAGCAGGAAAAACAACCCTCACCCACCTGATTACTCGCATGTATGACCCCACCGTGGGACAGGTAGCGATAGCTGGAACTGACCTCACCAAAGCTTCTACTGCGTCGCTGCGAGAAACAGTGGGCGTTGTTATGCAGGATGCTCACATGTTCCATGACACAATCGCCAACAATCTGCGCTACGCAAACCCTTCCGCTACCGCTTCACAGATGCAAGAAGCCTTGCAACGGGCACACATATGGCCACTTATCGCCACGCTGCACGATGGCATGGAAACCGTCATTGGCGACCGCGGTTACCGGATGTCTGGTGGTGAACGTCAACGCATTGCGATAGCTCGCCTTCTCCTCAAAGCGCCAGACATTGTTGTCCTCGACGAAGCCACAGCGCACCTCGACTCAGAATCGGAAGCAGCAGTGTCTTCCGCACTCAATGAGGCCCTCAGAGGACGAACTGCGGTTGTTATTGCTCACCGCCTGTCCACCGTACGCACTGCTGATTCCATTATCGTTCTTGATGAGGGGAAAATCGTTGAGCAAGGCACACACAATGAGCTATTAGAACGAGGCGGCTTATACGCCGAACTGTACAACACGCAGTTCGCTGACCAGCAACAAAGTTAAGACAAGTCGCCCTCAGCGCAAGACTTCCTCACTAGTACTCTCGCCCAGCAGATATCTTGAGGTCGGGCGCCGCGTCCAACCCAACGCGAACTATTTCAATGACGCCACGGGCCCACTTCTGACAATCAGTGTCCCACTCGCTTTCAGTGGGCATAGGCACGTGTACGAATGTTGTTCGCGTGTCAGTTCCGGCCGTAGCGTGAGCAGCGACGTACATGACCTGGTTGCACACATAGGTACCTGCTGAATAGGAGACCTGACAGGCAGTACCGTTTTCCTGCGCAGCCTGCACTGCACGTTTAACAGGGTAGCGGGAAATGTATGCTGCTGGTGCTCCAAGCACAACTGGTTCGTCAATAGGCTGGGCGCCGTCGTTGTCAGGTATCCGCGCATCTATGAGGTTGACTGCCACCCGTTCAACTGTGAGTTCCTTGCGCCCAGCTGCAACACCAAGGGATACCACTAGTTGAGGTGTGTGGGTGTCAATAAGTTTCCGCAACGATGCTTCAGCAGGTTGAAAGGCGCATGGAAGCACCTCGTAAATGACCTCTTGTCCTCCGTCACGCAGCGCACGAACTACTGCGCTGCCTATGTCTTGTGATGGGTTTCGTGGGTCCCCGCCAAAGGGTTCAAATGCGGTGAGAAGAATTGTCATGTGTCAACCAACTTCCTTATGTGCAACACAGTACGAAACGCACTGCTGAACTGCGATCTCTGTTGCTTTCATCCTCGATCATTATCCGATAAACACGTGTGGCCCCCATCCACAAAGGATGGGGGCCACACGTCACTGCTTATGCGATGACCGTTAGGTCAGGTCGCATCAGTTACCAGTGAGCTTCTCACGCAGTGCTGCGAGGGCTTCGTCGGAAGCAAGGGTGCCTTCGCCAGATTCCTCAACGGGTGCGTTGGAGGAGTAGGAAGCCTGAGCGTCCTCTCCTGGCTCTTCGCTAGCTGAAGCAGCTGCTTCTGCGTCTGCCTTGATGGCAGCTGCAACCTGCTTGCGGTGAGCTTCCCAGCGAGTGTGAGCAGATGCGTACTCTGCTTCCCATGATTCGCGCTGAGCCTCGTAGCCTGGCAGCCACTCTTCAGTGGTTGGGTCGAAGCCTTCAGGGTACTTGTAGTTGCCCTGCTCGTCGTACTCGGCAGCCATACCGTAGAGCGCTGGGTCGAACTCTTCAGACTCTGGGTCGACACCCTCGTTTGCCTGCTTGAGTGACAGTGAGATACGGCGACGCTCAAGGTCGATGTCGATGACCTTAACGAAGGCGTCATCTCCAACGTTGACAACCTGCTCAGGGAGGTCAACGTGGCGAACAGCCAACTCGGAGATGTGTACAAGGCCCTCGATGCCGTCTTCGACGCGCACAAACGCACCGAATGGAACAAGCTTGGTGACCTTACCTGGCACGACCTGACCAATGGCGTGGGTGCGTGCGAAGGTCTGCCATGGGTCTTCCTGGGTGGCCTTCAACGACAGCGAGACACGCTCACGGTCGAAGTCAACGTCGAGAACCTCAACGGTAACTTCCTGACCAACCTCAACAACCTCGCTGGGGTGGTCAATGTGCTTCCAAGAAAGTTCGGAGACGTGCACGAGGCCGTCTACTCCACCAAGGTCAACGAATGCACCGAAGTTTACGATGGACGACACAACACCGGGGCGCACTTGGCCCTTCTGCAGGGTCTGCAGGAAGGTTGAACGAACCTCAGACTGTGTCTGCTCAAGCCAAGCACGGCGGGACAGAACCACGTTGTTGCGGTTCTTGTCGAGCTCGATGATCTTAGCTTCGATCTCCTTGCCCACGTAAGGCTGGAGGTCACGCACACGACGCATCTCAACAAGTGACGCAGGGAGGAAGCCGCGAAGTCCGATGTCGAGGATGAGTCCACCCTTGACGACCTCGATGACGGTTCCAGTAACGACGCCGTCTTCTTCCTTGATCTTCTCGATTGTGCCCCAGGCGCGCTCGTACTGTGCGCGCTTCTTGGAGAGGATCAGACGACCCTCTTTGTCTTCCTTCTGGAGGACAAGCGCTTCTACCGAGTCACCAACGTTGACAACCTCACCAGGGTCAACATCGTGCTTGATAGAAAGCTCACGGGAAGGGATAACACCTTCGGTCTTGTAACCGATGTCAAGGAGAACCTCGTCGCGGTCAACCTTAACGATGGTGCCCTCAACGATGTCGCCGTCGTTGAAGTACTTGATGGTGGCGTCAACTGCGGCGAGGAAGTCTTCCTCGGTACCAATGTCGTTGACGGCAACCTGTGGGGTAGAGATGGTCATTGAGTCTGAAGCTCCGATGCGGACAGGAAGTAGGTCGAATAGGGAAAAACTAGTGTTCTTTCAGCACGTCCAGCCATCTGGACTGTCGCACAAGATCTTCGCGTAAAAACCCGCAAGAATAATCTAAAACACCGCGTTTAAGCCTACCTGCCGTGGGTAAACCGGTCAAACAGTCAGGTTACTTTTCGCCTCAAGAATCCTGTGAGTCGCACCACGTCAAGCGCAGAACTTCCCGAGGACCATGTTAGGCGAGCACTCGGGCAACGCGAAGCAGATCATCAGGAACAGGCTTCACTTTCCCAGCGATATCTGCAAGTGGAACAAGAACAATTTCCTCATTCTGCAAAGCAGTCATGACATTAGTTTTTCCAGCTGTCACAGCGTCTACAGCAGCTACACCAAAACGTGAACCAAGAATACGGTCCGTTGGAGTTGGAGTACCGCCGCGTTGTACGTGACCAAGAACTGTTAGCCGTGTATCAAAGCCTGTTCGTTCTGAAATCTCATGCGCCACTCGCTCCCCCACAGCTCCGGCGATGATCTCTCCGAATTGGCCAAGTTGAACCTCGTAGTCCATGGCAGATCCCTTAGCAGGGCTCGCACCCTCAGCGACAACGACAATGGAGAAGTTTGCGTGGGCACGGTGACGGTGCCGCAAAAACTTCACGATCCGATCGATGTCGAAAGGCTCTTCTGGGGCAAGGACAATTTCCGCTCCACCAGCAATTCCAGCGGCCACAGAAATCCATCCTGCGTGACGCCCCATGACCTCAACGACCATGACACGGTTGTGGGACTCTGCCGTGGTGTGAATACGGTCGATCGCTTCCGTCGCAATGTTTACTGCCGTGTGGTAACCAATTGATAAATCAGTGCCCCACACATCGTTATCAATGGTTTTTGGGATCGCGATGACATTGATGCCCTCGTCTGCCACCTTACTTGCCGCATTAAGTGTTCCATCGCCCCCAATGCAGATGACAGCGTCGATACGCTCAGCTTCGAACGTGGCCATTACCTGTTCCATCGCCCCTGCTGAGTGAGGGTGGAACCGCGCGGTACCCAGCATAGTCCCGCCCTGAGGAAGGATATTGCGGATGTTCGATCGATCAAGCTGGATGACGTCGCCATCAACGACACCCTTCCAACCATTACGGAACCCGATGACTTGGTGCCCGTACTCGCCGAGCGCCTGCTTAACAACCGCACGGATGGCAGCGTTCAGGCCGGGGCAGTCGCCTCCGCCAGTGAGCAGACCGATACGCATAGATACTCCCTGTCATGACACAAAGGTGAATAGATGAGATCACCCATCCCACGGTGCGGGCCGGATGGCGTGTCTCTGTAACTATCACCACCTTACCTGCCTCACCCGCCGTTTAGGTGAAACTTTGGTCCCCCGCCACGGTGAACAAAACCCCAACTCAACACCGTATTCGCAGCTCCCCCTCCAGCGCCCCGTACGATACCCCTATGAGCAACGACAACTCTGATGAACTGCACTTTGGCTACACCACGATCAAGGACGACCAAGCAACACACGCAGCAAAAAGTTGGTGGGACGCCAATGCGAATGAGTATCACGACGAACACGATGTTTTTCTTCGTGGCTTAGGGTTCGTGTGGGGGCCAGAGGGCCTGACAGAGGAGACAGCTCAACTTCTCGGTCAGCCAGAAACGTTGCGAGGAAAAAGAGTTTTAGAGATTGGTGCCGGAGGAGCACAGTGCAGCTCATGGTTACAACAACATGGCGCGTTGACCTGTGCAACAGATATTTCACCTGGCATGCTCAGCCATGCTGAAAAATCGGTGATGCCACTGGCCGCTGATGCACGGGCTTTACCGTTTGCTTCTGACAGTTTCGATATCGTCTTCACAAGTTTCGGAGCGTTGCAGTTTGTCCCCGACGCGCAACGCATCCACCAAGAAGTCGCGCGAGTCTTGCGGCCAGGCGGACAGTGGACTTTTTCCGTGACTCACCCATCACGTTGGATGTTTCCAGACGACCCGACCCACCAGGGTATGACGATTGTTCGCCCATACTTTGACCGAGCCCCGTACGTGGAGTTCGCTGACAACGGTGACGTGGAGTACGCCGAGTACCACCGCACTATCGGCGACTATGTCAACGACGTTGTCACCGCAGGCTTTTCTCTCACAGCCCTGATCGAGCCCGCTTGGCAAGAAGAAAACTCAGCTGTGTGGGGAGGGTGGGGGCCAGAACGCGGGGCATATCTGCCTGGCACGCTCATAGTGAGCGCCAAGACCGCATAATCTGGCCCCCGCACACACAAACTAGTGGCCCGCCTCATGCCAGTTAGCACCTGCACCAACTGAAACACTCAGGGGAACATCAAGGGTCATAGCCCCCGACATGTGTGTCCGTAAAATCTCTTCCGCAGCGTCCCGCTCCCCCGGTGCAACTTCGACAATGAGTTCGTCGTGAATTTGTAGCAGAAGACGGGATGACAATCCCTGCTCACGCAGTGCCCGATCAACGCCAAGCATGGCTTGTTTGATGATGTCCGCAGCGCTGCCCTGAATCGGAGCGTTCAAGGCGACTCTTTCTGCGATCTCCCTGCGCTGACGGTTGTCGCTTGTGAGGTCCGGCAAGTACCGCCTGCGTCCCATGATGGTTTGTGTGTAACCATCGAGGCGCGCTTGCTCGACAACTCCGGTGAGATACTTTCGCACTCCCCCAAAACGTTGGAAATATTCATCCATGAGTTCTGACGCTTCACCGACAGAGATTTTTAGTTGTTTCGAAAGGCCGAATGCGGATAGTCCGTAAGCCAACCCGTAACTCATGGCTTTAACCTTGGAGCGCATTGCCGGAGTCACCTCATCGATTGAGACGCCAAAGACTCTGGCTCCAACAAAGTTGTGGAGGTCTTCACCGGCTTGGAAAGCAGTAATGAGGCCCTCATCGTGGGACAAGTGAGCCATGATTCGCATCTCGATCTGCGAGTAGTCAGCGGTGAGTAGCGTCTCGTAACCGTCGCCCACCACAAACGCCTGCCTGATTCGACGACCGGTTTCTGTGCGGATAGGGATGTTCTGCAAATTGGGATCAACAGAACTCAACCGCCCCGTAGCAGCCACTGTTTGCTGGAATGTGGTGTGGATACGTCCATCATCAGTAATAGCCTTCAGGAGGCCTTCTACCGTTTGCCGTAACTTCGTGGAATCACGGTAGTCCAACAAATGCCTGAGAAACGGGTGCTCCGTTTTTGCGTAGAGATCAGCCAACGCTGATGCGTCAGTTGTGTAACCCGTCTTAATCTTCTTCGTCTTGGGCATCTCTAACTGCTCAAAGAGAACCTCTTGAAGTTGTTTAGGTGAACCAAGGTTCACCTCGCGTCCGATGGCCTCATACGCACCAGCTTTTGATCCTTCGCCTTGCTCAGCGAAAAAGCTGTCCAACGAACGGAGGTGCTCATGATCCATAGCGACGCCAGCGCTCTCCATGTCCACAAGGACTCGAGCGAGAGGAAGTTCCATCGTGGTGTAGAGCTCAAGCACTTGGCGTGAGGTGAGCTCTTCACGGAGCTTGTGCGCAACATCAGACAGCACGGAGGCCCGGTACCCCAGACCTCTAGCCGCATCATCAAGATCGAGCCCAAGGTCCAACGACCCTTGTTCCTGTACAGGACTTGGGTTGACATCGCGGTTTGCATAACGGATTGCAAGATCTTCCAACGCGTACGAGCGTTGGTCAGGGAATGCAAGATACGCAGCCAGCTCTGTGTCGAAAACTACGCCATGCACACCAGCGGAAAAAGGGACGAGTGAGTGCCACGTGTGTTTGAAACCGTGAACGATTTTTGGCCGCGAAGCGTCCTGCAGCCAGTCACGGAGCGCAACTGTGTCTTCATCGCTGAGTTCATCGAGACGTAGCACCACGGCTTGCGAAGCCGTGGCTGACAGCGCGATGCTCCAGGCAGAGCCTTGTGCAGGCAATCCTTTACCTTGCACTTCAAGCCCGATCGGCTCAGTGTTTTTGCTCAGCCACTCGTGGAGCCCTTCGGTAACGGAGGTGAGGACGTCAACATCTGCCTGACTGTGGTGGTCAGGGGCTTGCGTTTCCCCCGATGGCATCAGCGCAAACAGTCGTTCTCTTAGCGTCCGAAACTCCAGCACATCGAAAATCTCGTGCATCGCAGCCCTGTCCCATGGTTGGGCAGCCAGTTCCTTGGGCATGATGTCTAATTCAACGTCTGTGAGCAGTCGGTTGATGTCACGGTTTTTCCGAACTTGCTCAACATGCGCCCTCAGAGACTCCCCCACTTTGCCCTTAATCCCCTCTGCGCCATCAAGGATCTGAGCGAGGCTGCCAAATTGGTTGATCCACTTCGCAGCTGTTTTCGGTCCCACACCAGGGACACCCGGGATGTTGTCAGAGGTTTCGCCAACAAGCGCAGCAAGATCTGGGTACTGCTCAGGGCGCACACCATATTTTTCTTCCACTGCATCCGGTGTGTACCGCTTAAGTTCCGATACGCCTTTGACGGGGTACAACACTGTGACGTCTTCATTGACAAGTTGTAGCGAATCGCGGTCCCCAGAGCACAGCAGCACCTCCATGCCTTGGCTTCGCGCATCGGTAGACCATGTAGCGAGAATGTCATCAGCCTCGAACATGTCCTTCTCGAGGAACCGAATGTTCATCGCTGTCAGCACTTCTTTAATGAGCGAGACTTGCCCCTTGAAAGGTTCTGGCGTGGCGTCTCGCGTGCCTTTATATTCAGGGAAAACATCAGTTCGGAAGGTGTGAGACCCAGCATCAAATGCCACTCCGACGTGCGTGGGTTTCTCGTTCGTGATGAGCGTGGCCAACATCGAAATGAAGCCATGCACAGCATTGGTATAGGCACCACTTGTAGTAATGAATTTGTCCGCTGGCAGAGCGAAAAATGCTCGGTATGCCATGGAGTGTCCGTCGATGATCAAGAGTCTGGGTCGCACAATGTCGTTCACACCTGCCAATCTATACGGTATGGATGACAAGCACACACCAATGGTGACAGCCGACCAGATCAACAACTCACTTCTGGGGCGCATGGGCATCACACTTACCCATGTCGATCAAGAATCTGCGACAGGTACGATGCCTGTGGCTGGCAACACTCAGCCCTACGGATTACTTCACGGCGGGGCAAGCGCGGTACTCGCCGAAACACTGGGATCTTTTGCGGCGGGGATGCACGCAGGCCCCGGCAGAACAGCCGTTGGGCTAGAACTCAACATCACCCACCACCGCTCTGCACGCGACGGAATTGTTACCGGCTTGGCACAGGCCGTGCACCGTGGCCGTTCAACGGCAACCTACGAGATCATCATCTCTCAAGAGGACAGAAGAATCAGCACAGCACGTTTAACGTGCATGCTTCTCGACAGATGACTCACCGTTGGGTGGGATTGACGGCGGATTCTCTTGTGCATACGCGGCTTGAAAGGCCCGCATATCTAACGGACCAGAATTCGTTTCGATCCGGGCGCGGCGTCTACGAGCGATGATGTCTTCCAGCGGTGTAGTCCCGCGCCTGGTTCGCTTGGTCTCTGCAGCTAAGTGACGCAAAAGTGCCTGAGTGGTAACCACCCGGTGGGACGCAGCAGGGGCAAAACCCAAGCGGGAATAGAATCTTTGCATCCCACGGGAACCGGGAAGTGGTAGCGCGTATATTTCCTGCGCATTGGCGGTGACGGCGACGTCCGTCACCGCACTCATGAGTGCGTGACCAATACCGCGCCGCCGCGCCCCTTCAGCAACGTACATCACTTCGAGGTAGAGCATGGGTGTTGTAAGAAACACCCCGGGAAGTACGTTACGCAGTAGCGCGAAGCCGACGAGAGAATCCTCGTGGTGCGCAACGAGAACGTGTGTGCCCTCAAGTTCAGCATATGTCGCGAGTTGTTGACGCAGAGCGTCATGGTCTCCAACACAGACTTGAGCCCCTAGTGCCGCTTCTCCCCGTGCAGTGAGACACAGGGAAGCTAGCGAGGAGAGGTCGTGCGGTTGCAGTTCACTGACGGTAACTCCTGGTATCACGTTCTACTCCCTCCCTTCGGCGGTGAAGCGCACGGCGGCTGACTCAGTGGCGGTACGTGACAGCGCTGGCACGACGAACATTGCTTCTGTTATCGATTTGTGATCCTGAGGATCATCCAACTACCTTCTGATGCATGACGCAAGAGCGTGGGCAGTTAAAAAAGTGAAGACCTTGAAAAGCATGATGCCTTGCTACCTCTCCATTAAGAGGTAGCAAGGCATCACTGCTTGTTACTTGTCGCCGACCTGTTCGATCACTGCATCTGCGACTTCACGCATCGTCAAACGACGGTCCATTGATGTCTTCTGGATCCAGCGGAAAGAGTCAGGTTCACTCAAGCCCATCTTTGACATGAGAAGCCCTTTTGCTCGATCCACACGTTTGCGCGTTTCGAAACGCTCTGACAAGTCAGCGATCTCAGACTCGAGAGCTGTGATCTGCTTAAACCGGGAGATCGCGATCTCAACAGCAGGGAGAAGGTCAGCAGGGCTAAAAGGCTTGACCACATAGGCCATTGCGCCTGCATCACGCGCTCGCTCAACGAGTTCTGTCTGAGAAAAAGCAGTCAGAAGAACCACGGGAGCAACATGTGCTTTGCCAATACGCTCAGCTGCGGAAATGCCATCAAGTTCTGGCATCTTGACATCCATGACCACGACATCAGGCTTTAGTTCAAGGGCAAGCCGAACAGCGGTCTCACCGTCACCAGCCTCGCCAACCACCTCATATCCAGCCTCTGTCAGTGTTTCGACAACATCCATCCGGATGAGGGCTTCATCTTCAGCAACGACGGCGCGCCGCTGAGGCCCACGTACCGACACCTCTTCTTGGTCCTGGCTTCCAGGGGTAATGTCATCAAAGCTGATGATGTTGTCTGCCGCGTCTGCCGCACTAGCGCTGAGTTCGTCGTCTTTCTTGGTCACGCATACATCTTAATCTCATCGTGGGCAGTAATGGTTGATTGCTGGAGTGTTGACTGGAGAATGCAATCAAGGTCACGCCCGAGAGGCGACACCCGATTTCAATCAACAGCGCCAACCGTGTACAGTTGTGACCTGACGGAACATCTCCTGAACACGATGTTTCCATCTATATTGCAGTTGCCCCGGTAGCCCAACCGGCAGAGGCGTTCGGCTCAAACCCGATCCAGTGTGGGTTCGAATCCCACCCGGGGCACAGAGAGAAAAGAATCGCCTACCGTTTTTACGGTAGGCGATTCTTTTGCGTTTACCACAGCCCTCCCCCAATTCAGGAGCCTCGAGGCTACAACCCCTCCAAGGACGTCGGGGCCCTCACGCAGCGCGAATAGCAGCCGAATCGGTACCAAAAATACCTGCTCAACGAAGAGCCTAAAAAATTTTCGTACCATCGGCGTTTAATATCTCACTTAAATTGTAATCTAACGGACATGCCACACATTTTTCACCCCCACATCGTCACTGTTGTTTTATATTGTAAGGTACCCATTGTCCGTTTTAACCTGATTTGTTACGCATGTCTTGTTTGCGACCTGGGCTAATTTCGATCATGAAAAAGCCGCTGGTAACTCCTCAAGAGGAGTTACCAGCGGCTGAAAGAGCCTTGAAAAGGCTCTTAGATGTCGTCACCAATGCGGTGGACGAGAATCGAGTTTGTTGTTCCCGAAACACCAACAGGTGCACCGGAGACTACAACAACGAGGTCGCCGATTTCAGCGGTGCCGCTTTCTTGCAGCTTTGCATCTACCTGGCGAACCATTGCGTCAGTTGAATCTACGTGCTCAACCAACTGAGATGTAACACCCCATGACAGCGCAAGAACGGAACGCACGTCAGAACGTGGAGTGAAAGCAAGGTGCTGCAATGGGGAACGCAGGCGTGCAAAGCGACGTGCTGAGTCACCTGACTGGGTGAAGGTAACGATGTACTTCACACCAAGCGTTTCGCCGATTTCAGCGGCTGCGCGTGTGATCGCTCCACCACGTGTGTGAGGAGTTGAGCCCAATGGAGCAATACGCTCACGGCCCATTTCCTCGGTAACTTCAATGATCTTCGCCATGGTTTCGACAGCTTCAATGGGGAAGTCACCCACTGAGGTCTCACCGGAGAGCATGACTGCATCTGCACCATCGAGGATAGCGTTTGCACAGTCTGATGCTTCAGCGCGGGTTGGGCGAGGTGAAGTGATCATGGACTCAAGGACCTGAGTTGCCACGATGACTGGCTTCGCTGCACGACGAGCAAGCTCGACAGCACGCTTCTGAACAAGAGGAACCTGCTCAAGAGGAAGTTCAACACCAAGGTCACCACGAGCAACCATGATCGCGTCGAAAGCGTCAACGATCTCAGCGAGGTTGTCTACGGCCTGTGGCTTTTCGACCTTCGCAACTACTGGAAGGATACGGCCTTCTTCTTCCATGACGGCGCGTACGTCGTCATAGTCACGAGCGGTACGAACGAAGGACAGAGCAATGATGTCAGCACCTAGGCGAATCGCCCAACGCAGATCTTCTTCGTCCTTGTCTGACATTGCTGGAACTGACACAGCAACACCAGGAAGGTTCAGGCCCTTGTTGTTTGAGACAGGACCAGGTACTTCACACTTGGTGACAACCTTGTTGCCGTCAACCTCAACAACGCGAACGGTTACCTTGCCGTCATCGATGAGAATGGGGTCACCAACGCGGGCATCCTGAGGAAGTCCCTTGTGAGTGGTGGAGCAAATCTCCTGGTTACCGAGAATGTCGTCGGTGGTGATAGTGAAGATGTCACCAACTGCGAGGTGGTACTTGCGGTCTTCTTCGAATTTTCCGAGACGAATCTTCGGACCCTGAAGGTCCACGAGGACGGCGACGTTGCGACCGGCTTCCTCGGCTGCGGCACGAATGTTGCGGTACACCGCCTCGTGCTCTTCGAAGCCACCGTGGCTCCGGTTGATGCGTGCAACGTCCATACCTGCATTAACAAGCTTCAGCATGTTCTCAGGTGAGGAAGTTGCGGGTCCGATGGTGCAAACGATCTTTGCTTTGCGCATAGCTCCAGCCTATTGTGTGTAAATCTCAGCTGTGGGGGACAAAATTATCTTCCCGTGTCAGTCTATTGTAGTCATGCCTGTCCGGGACTTGCGTGGGACTTCAGGGAAGCAACGCTGTGGTAGATGCTGATACTGGCCGTGGGAGCTCAGTTTTTCCTTGAAGGTATTCATCAACGCTAGCCGCAGCTGCTCGGCCTTCTGCTATCGCCCACACGATGAGTGATTGGCCTCGCCCTGCATCCCCAGCAACAAAGATGCCCCGTCGTGATGACGTGTAATCGTCGTCACGGACAAGCCTTCCCCGGCCATCAAGGTCAAGATCGGCTTGGGGAACAAAGGTGTCAGTCTCAGGGCCAGTGAAGCCCATTGCGATTAATACGAGATCAGCTGGGAGGTCTCGCTCTGTGCCTGCGGTTGGCACACGTCGACCATCTGGCAGGTACTCAGTTGTCGCAACGCGCAAGGCAGTCACATGGCCCTCTTCGTTGCCAACAAATTCAACTGTTGAGGCAAGGAACTCGCGGGTTCCACCTTCTTCGTGAGAACTCGACACCTCGAAAAGACGTGGAGTTGTCGGCCACGGTTCGTTTTCCGGGCGTGTCTTCGGTGGCTCTTTACCAATGGCAAGGTTCGTGACACTCGCTGCCTGCTGGCGAAGCGCAGTCCCGATGCAGTCAGAACCAGTGTCTCCACCACCAATAACAATGACATGCTTACCACGCGCATCGAACTGTGCTGTTTGGCCTTCTAGGCCCGCAACAACACGGTTTGAGGGGACCAAGTAATCCATGGCGTAGTGAATGCCATTAAGCTCACGACCGGGGATAGGAAGATCACGTGGGCGTGTTGCACCAGTGGCCACCACTACTGCATCGAACGTTTCATGAAGTTCTTGCCATGTCAGGTCCACCCCCACCTCGACTCCGGTGCGGAACCGTGTACCTTCAGCACGCATTTGGTCCAGACGGCGTTCGATGTGGAATTTCTCTAACTTGAAATCAGGGATTCCATACCGTAGAAGACCACCGATAGCATCATCTCGCTCAAACACAACAACCGTGTGACCAGCCCGAGTTAACTGCTGTGCAGCAGCTAAACCTGCCGGCCCTGACCCAATGACAGCGACCGTATGACCGGACAAGCGATCAGGGATGATGGGTTGCACAAAACCACGAGTGAAAGCCTCATCAATGATCGAGACTTCAATGTTCTTGATCGTGACAGCGGGTTGGCTAATACCAAGGACACAACTGTCTTCACACGGCGCAGGGCACACTCGCCCCGTGAACTCTGGGAAGTTGTTGGTTGCGTGTAGTCGCTCAATCGCTTCAAACCACTGCCCACGGTGGACCAGATCATTCCAGTCAGGAATGAGGTTTCCTAATGGGCAGCCTTGGTTACAAAACGGAATTCCGCAATCCATGCATCGTGAGGCCTGCTGTTTCAAATATGGAGACGTCGGCTCGCGCTTCTCGATGACGTCTTTGTAGTCAAGCAGTCGTAACTCGACGGGGCGGTACCCGGGAAGTTCACGATTGCGGACACTCAAGAATCCACGTGGATCAGCCACGGGTCACCTCCAAAAGGTTGTCCCAAACTCCTGGTTGGGAGAAGTCGAGTCCTTGTTGTTCAGCAACAGCAATTGCAGCGCGCATACGCTCGTATTCGGCCGGGATGACCTTGGTGAATCGAGCCAACGCTGCTGGGATGTCCGCCAACAATGCAGCGGCGATGTGTGAGTGTGTTGCTTCGTTGTGCAGTGTAAGGAGCGCTGTCACACGTTCTTGGTCTTCGTCGCTCAATCCGTACAGCTTGATATCTCCTGCTGCATAGGAGTCAGGGTTCAGACGGCTTGGGTCAAGGTCAAGAACGTAAGCCACTCCCCCGGACATTCCTGCACCCAGGTTTCGGCCTGTTGGTCCAAGGACGAGAACCTCTCCGCCAGTCATGTACTCCAAACCGTGATCGCCGATACCTTCAACGACAAAAGTAGCCCCGGAGTTTCTGACGGCAAAGCGTTCACCGGTAACACCGTTCAACAGAACTGTCCCGGATGTTGCACCATAACCGATGACATTTCCAGCGATAACATTCGCGCCCGCTTCGAACTGTGCTTGTGGTGAGCGGCTGACGATAATCTTTCCACCAGAAAGGCCCTTAGCCACATAGTCATTGGCATCGCCAGTGATCTTCAAGGTAATTCCTCGTGGTAGGAACGCACCAAAGGACTGTCCAGCCGTGCCCGTGAAATTCACCGAGATTGTGTCATCAGGAAGGCCCGCGCCACGGTACCGGCGTGTCACCTCATAGCCCAACATTGTTCCAACAGTTCGGTTGACGTTACGAATCTCGGACGTGATCGTGACCGGTTCACCGGTTTCCAGCGCATGGGCTGCCTCAGCAATGAGTGCATTGTCCAAGGCCTTGTCGAGGCTGTGGTCTTGGTCAATACGCTTCTTGATGTCAGACCCTGTCCGCGGGATTGCGGGAGCAAGAACTGGGCCAAGGTCAAGACCGTCAGCTTTCCAGTGCTCAACAGCGTCGTTTACCCGCAGCGCTTCGATGTGTCCGATGGCTTCGTCAATGCTTCGGAATCCCAACTGCGCAAGGTATTCACGTACCTCTTCAGCAATGAACTCAAAGAAGTTCACCACGAACTCTGGTTTACCGGTGAACCGTGATCGCAGCTCTGGGTTTTGTGTCGCTACACCCACTGGACAGGTATCGAGGTGGCAAACACGCATCATGATGCACCCGGAAACCACCATGGGAGCTGTTGCGAAACCAAACTCTTCTGCTCCAAGGAGCGCAGCGATAACAACATCGCGCCCGGTTTTCAGCTGTCCATCTACTTGCACAGTGATGCGGTCACGCAAGTCATTCAATACCAAGGTCTGGTGTGTTTCAGCCAGGCCGATTTCCCACGGTGTCCCTGCGTGTTTCAGGGAGGTGAGTGGGCTTGCACCGGTTCCGCCGTCGTGTCCTGAAATGAGTACGACGTCGGCGTGTGCTTTAGATACACCTGCCGCAACTGTTCCAACACCAAACTCCGAGACAAGTTTGACGTGCACACGAGCCCTCGGGTTTGCATTCTTCGCATCGTGGATGAGTTGGGCGAGGTCTTCAATGGAGTAAATGTCGTGGTGAGGCGGTGGTGAAATAAGCCCTACCCCAGGAGTGGAGTGCCGTGTTTCTGCAATCCATGGGTACACCTTGTTCCCCGGAAGTTGCCCACCTTCACCTGGCTTCGCGCCTTGTGCAAGCTTGATCTGGATGTCATCAGCATTAACCAAGTACTCCGAGGTCACACCAAAGCGTCCAGACGCAATCTGCTTCACTCGTGAACGACGAGCAGGGTCATACAGTCGCTCTGGCCGCTCACCACCCTCACCAGTGTTTGACCGCCCACCAAGTTGGTTCATGGCAATTGCGAGTGTCTCGTGGGTTTCTTCTGAGATTGACCCGTACGACATCGCTCCTGTGTTGAACCGTTTGACGATCTCACTCACTGGTTC
Organism: Jonesia quinghaiensis DSM 15701; assembly: GCF_000423205.1. Lineage (GTDB taxonomy): Bacteria > Actinomycetota > Actinomycetes > Actinomycetales > Cellulomonadaceae > Jonesia > Jonesia quinghaiensis. Next base: position 107,943 of record NZ_KE383990.1, on the reverse strand, counting down.
GACCTCATCAATGGAAATCGCTGAGCGGTGCGGAGCGAACTCCAACATCCCCCGGAGTGTCATGAGGCGTTTTGTTTGTTCGTCAACCTTCGATGTGTACTGACGGAAGACGTCGTATCGCTTAGCTCGGGTTGCGTGTTGCAAACGGAACACAGTTTCCGGGTCAAAGAGGTGCTCTTCACCGTCGCGGCGCCATTGGTACTCCCCACCGACTCGCAGTGAACGGTGAGGTTGGATCTGCCCAGAAAGTGGATATGCGTCGTGGTGACGTTCGCTGACCTCTTGGGCTATAACGTCTAGACCGATCCCGCCAAGCCGCGAAGTGGTTCCCGTGAAGTACTCGTCAACAAGTTCACGATCCAGCCCAAGCGCTTCGAAAACTTGCGCACCTCGGTAGGAAGAAAGCGTTGAGATCCCCATCTTTGACATAACTTTCAAGACACCTTTTCCTAGCGCCTTGATGAGGTTCTTCACTGCTGTTTCGCCGTCAACGCCGATCATTGACTTGCGGGAGAGCTCTTCCACCGTCTCCATGGCCAGATAAGGGTTCACAGCCGCTGCCCCATAGCCAATGAGCAGTGCGACATGGTGAACTTCGCGCACATCCCCAGCTTCGACGATCAACGACACTTGAGTTCGTGTCTCTTGACGCAACAAGTGCTGATGGACGGCGGACAGCAAGAGCAGCGATGGGATCGGAGCGTACTCGGAGTAGCTATTGCGGTCCGAAAGCACAATGAAACTGACGCCATCTGCGACCGCTTCATCAACCTCACGGAAGATCTCTTCTAAACGGTTACGTAGTCCCTCTCCACCTTCGGTGACCTTGTACAGGCCACGGACCGTCATTGAGGAGAACGTGGACCGTTTGTCTGAGGCCTTATCAATGTGAATGATTTTTGCCAGCTCGTCATTAGACAACACTGGGAAATCAAGGACTAGCTTGCGTGCGTGGTCTGGTGTGGTAGCGAGAAGGTTCGGTTCTGGACCAATAGCACCGCCAATAGATGTCACCAACTGTTCACGAATTGAGTCAAGAGGTGGGTTCGTGACCTGGGCAAACATCTGCGTGAAATAGTCGAAAAGCAGCCGCGGCCGTGAAGAAAGAACCGCAATGGGGGTATCAGAGCCCATCGCCCCCAGTGGTTCGGCTCCACTTTCAGACATCGGCGTTAAGAGGATTTTGAGTTCCTCATGGGTGTAGCCGAAAGCTCGTTGCCGGCGTTCAACCGATGCGCTGGAGTGTGTCACGTGTTCACGCTGCGGCAGTTCAGCCAACCGAATGGAGTTCTCTTCAACCCACTGCGCATACGGGTGGCTTGCCGCGAACTGGGATTTCACTTCATCATCGGAGATGATGCGGCCTTCTTCGGTGTCTACCAAGAACATACGGCCTGGTTCTAGGCGTCCTTTGCTCTCGATACGTGATTCATCGATATCCAGAACACCCGCCTCGGATGCCATCACCACGAGACCATCACGAGTTGTCCAGTACCGACCAGGGCGCAGGCCGTTGCGGTCAAGAACGGCACCAATGAGGGTGCCATCGGTGAAATTCAAACAGGCTGGGCCGTCCCATGGCTCAATGAGGTTAGCGTGGTACTCATAAAACGCACGGCGTTCAGGATCCATGTGGCCGTGATTTTCCCACGCTTCAGGGATCATCATCATTACCGCATGTGGCAAGGACCGTCCACCAAGGTGGAGGAGTTCAAGAACCTCGTCGAATGAGGCTGAATCCGATGCGCCCGGTGTACATACTGGAAGCAGATCAGCCATATTGCCTAGCAGCGGAGAACGAAGCTTGCCCTGACGGGCGGCCATCCAGTTCCGGTTTCCTCGTACCGTGTTGATCTCACCGTTGTGTGCAAGAAGGCGGAACGGCTGCGCAAGGGGCCATGAGGGGAAGGTGTTTGTTGAGAAACGTGAGTGAACAAGCGCAAGCCGCGACGCATACAGTGGGTCGCTGAGATCTGGAAAGAACGGTTTAAGCTGCTCAACAGTGAGCATACCTTTGTAGGTGATTGTGCGGCTCGATAGCGACGCGAAGAAAACACCCAGTTCGTGCTCACACCGCTTACGCAACCGGTAGGCGCGGCGTTCAAGTTCTAGTCCACTGACATTGCCAGTAATGGATTCGACAAAAACTTGTGCAAAGAACGGCATCGTCTCACGAGCCATGTTTCCTACGATGTCTGCGGCCACAGGAACATCACGCCACGAGATGATGTGGAGTTCTTCATCGTTGGCGATCGAGGCAATATTCTTCATCTGCGCTGCGCGTTGTACTGGATCTTCACTGAGGAAACCCGTTCCAGCCGCATACTCACCGTGGGCTGGGAGCCCTTCGATGATCGATTGGAAGAATTCATCCGGGATCTGCGTGAGGATTCCTGCACCATCACCGGTATCTACCTCAGCACCAACAGCGCCCCGGTGGTCGAGGTTGATCAACGCGGTCAGTCCCTGTTGAACAATCTCATGGGTAGCTTGTTTGGTGAGGGTGGCAACGAACGCTACGCCGCAAGCATCGTGCTCGGCGCGCGGGTCGTATAGTGCGTGGCCCTGGGTTGGGGTGTCCCACAGGGAGCGTGGCGAGGGGAGATCACCTCGTGTTGATGCAGTCGTCATGATGCGGTTCCTCACATGCCAGTTCTACCTCTTGGCTCGCGCGCAGGAGACAGTTTGCGAAATCATCACGACAGTACTGAGTCAGTATGTCGTTGCTGTTACGGCCCTGAGGCTTGCGTTTCACACATGTGTTGCTTTTGTTTCTGTGGTTTTTCGCTACGTTACAAGCATGTTAAGGATAGCGCGCTGTGCCGTGCAGAAAAAGCGAAGAACCCGCGATATTTCGCGGGTTCTTCGCTGTCAAGTCGAGTTCGATCTACGGCTGGTTCGTGGACTGTTCCGTGTCCGATTCTGAGGATTCGTTAACGAGAATGTTACGTCTGCCGGCGATGACGAACCCGATTACCCCCAGCGACAACACCGCAAGTGACGTCCATACGTTTACTCGCATCCCCCACACAATCTCCGCGGTATCGATGCGAAGTAGCTCGATCCACAACCGGCCAGCTGTGTACCACACAACGTACAGCCAGAGGACTTGGAAAGGTCGGAATTTCACCTTCTTATCCAAGTACAACAGAACCATCGCGCCGAGAACACACCACAGCAGTTCGTAGAGGAATGTGGGGTGGAATAAAGTTCCACTTTCGTACCCTGCTGGCAGGTGGGCATCGTCGATTTCCAGACCCCACGGAAGATCTGTTGGGCCGCCAAATAGCTCTTGATTAAACCAGTTACCAAGGCGTCCGATCGCCTGCGCAAGCAATAGTCCAGGCGCCAAAGCGTCAGCGTACGAAGAGAAAGACAATCCAGCGCGGCGACAACCAATCCACGCCCCAACTGCACCGAGAGCAACTGCCCCCCAGATACCCAATCCGCCTTCCCAAATGTACAAGGCACGGATCGGTTCGCCTCCCTCACCGAAATAGGCGCGAGGAGAGGAAATAACGTGGTACAGCCGCCCGCCGACAATTCCAAACGGGACCGCCCACATCGTTACGTCATACACCTGCTCTGCAGTACCACCGCGAGGCCCAATACGACGTACCGTCAGCCACAATGCGACAAAAATTCCCGCAAGAATTGCGAGAGCATACGCACGAAGAGGTAGGGGACCCAAGTACCAGACACTCTCGCTTGGACTGGGAATAGACATCAAGACGGTATTCACAGGTTGTCCTTGCTTCGTGATCCGGCAATAGAATTCGCCATAGCTGAGGCCACAGTCCGCAACGCGGCTAATCGTTCACTCAGCGGCTCAGTTCCAACAAGAGGGCGGACAAAAGCCGATCCGACAATCACACCGTCCGCATAGGTACCAACGGCAGCCGCTTGCTCAGGGGTAGACACGCCGAGGCCAACACACACGTGCTGAGCCCCCCGTTCCCGCGTTCTGTGCACAAGTTCACGTGCTGCGTCACTGACAGTTACCCGTTCCCCTGTAACCCCCATCGTGGATGCAGCGTACACAAAACCACGCGACGCTTTGGCCGTCATTTCGACCCGCTGATCCGTTGAACTCGGTGCAACAAGGAAGACCTTGTCCAAACCGTGACGGTCAGCCGCTTCGATCCATTCGTGTGCTGAATCTGGTGTGAGATCGGGAGTGATCAAACCGGCGCCGCCAGCAGCAGCAAGATCAGCTGCGAAACGTTCAACCCCATAGTGGAAAACCGGGTTGTAGTAGGTCATGACAAGGATAGGCACCCCGCGACCACTGACTTGTTTGACAACATCAAAAACATCAGTGAGTCGGGCACCTGATTCCAATGCGCTCTGCACAGCGGCAGCGATCATTGGACCATCCATCACAGGGTCCGAATACGGGACACCCAACTCAATAATGTCCACGCCCGCATCAATAAGAGTGTTTACAGCGTCAACGCTGGTAGCAACATCCGGAAAGCCAACAGGCAGATACCCAATCAGGGCTGCTCGCCCATCAGCTGACAGCTCATCAAGTCGTTTTTCAACGGAGCTCACCATCATGCACCACCCTCTGTGAGATCAGCGTCAGCGTCAACAAGATCAAACCACCGAGCGGCAGTCGCTACGTCCTTGTCGCCGCGCCCAGAAAGATTGACCAAAATGATCTCATCAGGTCGACCAGCTTCAGCAGCTTCGCGCCCCAAGTGCAGAGCACCAGCTAACGCATGCGCTGACTCGATAGCAGGGATAATCCCCTCAGTTCTCGACAACAACCGAAGTGCATCCATGGCCTGAGCATCGGTGATAGAGCGATATTCAGCACGGCCAATCGAGTGCAGGAAAGCGTGTTGCGGTCCTACACCTGGGTAATCTAGCCCTGCTGAAATCGAGTGGCTTTCAACAGTTTGGCCGTCCTCGTCTTGGAGGAGATAGGACTTCGCGCCGTGTAGCACACCAGGTTCGCCACCTGAGATCGTTGAAGCGTGACGACCTGTCTCAATACCGTCACCACCTGCCTCAAAACCTACGAGGCGTGTAGAAGTGTCATCAACAAACGCATCGAAAATTCCAATGGCATTTGATCCACCACCGACACAGGCAGCCACTACGTCAGGCAACCGCCCCACCGAATCCAACATTTGCTGACGTGCTTCAACGCCAATAATTCGTTGGAAATCTCGGACCATAGCAGGGAACGGGTGAGGCCCCGCTGCGGTGCCAAACACATAGTTGGTGGTATCAACGTTTGTCACCCAGTCGCGCAGTGCCTCATTGATAGCATCTTTCAGGGTTCGTGACCCGGTGGTCACTAGAATAACCTCCGCGCCCAGCAAACGCATACGAGCGACGTTCAGTGCCTGGCGCTTGGTGTCTTCCTCCCCCATGTAGACCACACAGTCGAGGTCAAAGAGCGCTGCTGCTGTTGCAGTGGCAACACCATGTTGCCCAGCTCCTGTCTCAGCGATTACTCGCTTTTTTCCGACCAGTTTTGTCAGCAGTGCTTGGCCCAGCACATTGTTGATTTTGTGCGAGCCTGTGTGGTTGAGGTCTTCACGCTTAAGGAAAACCCTCACTCCCCCAGCGTGGCGAGCAAACCGCGGAACTTCAGTAATGATGCTGGGGCGCCCCGAGTAGTCGCGGTGGAGTGCCTGCAACTCAGCAATAAAAGCCGGGTCATTCTTCGCGGTGTTATAGGCCGCGTCAAGTTCATCAAGCGCTGCAATGAGCGCTTCGGGCATAAACCTGCCACCAAAGTCCCCAAAATACGGACCGGGCATATTCTGTAGCGACGGGGCCACAGTATCTCCTTCTGTGCGCGGGTATAAAACGTGGTTCATCGCGTTGTCATGGCACGATGCGTCACACTATGGGTGGCGTAATGCGCGCAGTGACGGATGCGAGCCAGCGGCAACAAGATCTGCGACGGAACTTCTCGGGGTGCCTCCTGTTACTAAGGCCTCGCCCACGAGCACAGCGTCTGCGCCAGACCGTACGTATTCCACGACATCATGTGGGCCACGGACACCGGATTCTGCAACGGTAACAACGTGCGGCGGGATCGAGGGAGCGACAGCAGCGAACGTGCCGCGATCCACCTCAAGAGTCTTGAGATTACGAGTATTGACACCAATAAGTCGAGCGCCGGCTTCAACAGCACGCGCTACTTCCTCAACAGTGTGGACCTCGACAAGCGCAGTCATTCCTAAGGAATGAACACGTTCAATGAGTGACTCCAACACCGTTTGCTCCAACGCGGCCACAATGAGCAAAACCAAGTCAGCGCCATACGCGCGAGCTTCCCACACTTGGTAGGGGGTGACGATGAAATCTTTCCGCAGAACTGGAACGTCAACCGCGGCTCGTACGGCTTGGAGGTCAGCAAGGGAACCGGAGAAACGTCGTTCTTCGGTCAGGACGGAAATGACCGACGCCCCACCTTTTTCATACTCAGCTGCTAAGGCTGCCGGGTCATCAATGGGAGCGAGAGCACCTTTGCTCGGGCTTGACCGCTTCACCTCAGCAATAACTGCAACAGCTTCGGGGTCTTTCAAACGGCCAAGGCATTCCTTCGCCGATGGTTGCCGGGCTGCCAGAGCCTTCAAATCGTCGAGGCTCGTCACAGCTTCTCGGCGGGCTAGATCCTCGCGCACTCCAGCGATGATGTCATCCAGAACGGTCATAGTGCACTTTTCCTTCCGGCGCACGCATTCGCTGTGAATACGATCCCCTGTCAAGAGCCCAACGGTTGCTTGGTCCATGGTAGGCATAAAAACTCGGTGGTTTTGACCACGGCTACGTCCATGAGACATGCCACCCCACCACACAGGCACGAACCACGTCATGACAAAGGGGGAAGACCGCTGTCATGGTCTTCCCCCTTTGTCATGGAACCGTTGACAAGCACACGATGATTCTCACCAGTGCAGCACCAGTAAAAGCACGTTCTAACGCGACGAAGAGTTCTTAGCTGGGCGCGCCTGACCCTTGCCAGCGAGGGAGAGTACCACTCCCCCTACAAGTCCAACAATCACCACAACAACGCCAGCACCAATCATCACCATGCTGTTCAACGGCATCCCTAGCCCAACGATCAGCGAACCCAATGCAACAACAATGGTCAAAAACCACGCTGCGGGGGTGTGTCCGTGATTCTTTGGCGGAACGGTGGAAGGCAATTCCATGCCATGTGGGTGGAGAATGTTCTGAGAGTAGTCAACATCTTTGACTGACATGTCACGCCTTTCGAGAAACGATGTGTCCTAAGCCTACCGAACACTCTAGGACTTTTGGCCTTCTAATCGCTAATTTTCTTCAGTGTCACCGAGCGTGCGACCCGCAGACGGATCTTCTCCCCGACTCAAAGCATCCCAAGTATCACGTGCATCAAGGTCTTGAGAGACCTGTTGTGTCATGTCAGCAACGGGACGCTGATACTGCTGCCCTGTCCTATTCCACCGATGCGCGCGCGCGATTGTCACAAACCCGCACCACAGGAGAAGACCCCCACACACGCCAGCTATCAATGGCATCACGCTGCCGTGCTCTGCAACAGGACCACTTGCCACACCAACGGACGACACAACCTCTTGTGCCAGGCGTCCGGGCGCTGCAGACGGAGCCAGGACAGAAGCAGCACCTGCTCCGATCCCGCACAGCACAACCACTGCACCGGCAATATACAAACCGATTCGGTGAGCGATGGCGATGAAGAGCGATGCTGCAATACCAACAAAAGCAGCCGCTGACAGTAACGGCATAATGTCTTGACCGCTGACGGATATTCGTTCATCAACGTCCAGCACTGTTGTTGCCGTTGTCGCATACCATTCAATGTTCGCCACAATAAGCAGCACAATACTCACCACGAGGGCTGTTAGCACTGTGGTGCGACGGCTTGTCAGTGTCGAGATCGTCATGGTTGCCGGGTTGCTAGTTGACTAGCACGCTGGATCGCATTGATCACTGCAGCGGCTTTGTTCCGGGTTTCCCAAAATTCGGTGTCCTCTTGCGAATCAGCGACAATCCCGCCCCCAGCCTGGACGTACGCGCGCCCTTGGGTGATGTGCGCTGTTCTGATAGCAATTGCCATGTCCATATTGCCATCGAAGGAGAAATACCCCACTGTCCCGCCGTAAATCCCTCGAGCTGTTTGTTCGTAGGCGTCAATAAGTTCAATGGCGCGGTTCTTTGGAGCACCTGACAACGTACCGGCGGGGAAGGTCGCAGTGAAAACGTCAAGTGCTGTGACACCAGGGCGGAGCTTGCCGATCACAGTCGAACACATGTGCATGATGTGGCTGAATCGTTTGATATGCATGAACTCGGCGACATCAACGGTCCCAGGTGTACAGACTTTGACGAGGTCGTTGCGTGACAAATCAACCAGCATGATGTGTTCAGCGACCTCTTTGGGATCCTCTTGAACATCTTTAGCGTTGAGTTGGTCTTCCTCGTACGTTCCACCCCGTGGCCGTGAACCAGCAATAGGGTACGTCGTGACAGTACCGTCGTTAAGTTTGACGAGTGTTTCTGGACTAGATCCCACAATGGCGAATGGAACTCCATTGTGATCTTCTAATTCGAACAGATACATGTACGGGCTGGGATTAACAGTCCTCAGTACCCGGTAAACGTCCAATGGGTGAGCTGAACACTCAACGTCAAAACGTTGGGACAACACAATTTGGAATACTTCTCCATCACGGATGGCTTCTTTACCGCGAGAAATCATCTGGGTGTAGCGTTCGCGGCTCGTGCGGAACTCGATGTCTGGCACTGGACGGTCAGGGTCAGTGACGCGTGGGACATCGGGGAAGCCGGTAGCTAAACCGTGGACTAAGTCTCGTTCCATCGCATCAAGCCGTGACACCGCATCGTTGTACGCATCATCCACGCGATCTGGTGTGTTGTTGTAGTTAATTGCGTTGGCAATCAACCATACCGTTCCGTTGGTGTGATCAATCGCCGCGATGTCAGAGGCAAGGAGGAGCGTCATATCGGGAACGTCGAGTTCACGAGTAGCTTGTGGGCGGATTGTGGGTTCCCACTGCCGGATAATTTCCCACCCCATAGCACCGACTAACCCGCCTGTGAAGGGAGGGAGCCCCGGTATTGGCTCGGTGTGTAGTTCTTGCAATGTCGCACGCAACGTATCTAAGGGCTTGCCATCACTCGGGATGCCTACTGGGACATCGCCATTCCACACAGCCTTGTCATTCTGCATAGTCAGTGTTGCCCGTGAATGGACGCCGACAAAGGAGTAGCGCGACCAGGTTCCATCGATTTCTGCGGATTCCATGAGGAACGTTCCGCGACGACTTTGCGCAAGAATGCGGTATAACCCCACGGGGGTGATGTCGTCAGCAAGTATTTTCCTCACGACAGGGATGACACGCCGGTCAGTGGCCAACTCAGTGAACGTCTCTGCCGTTGGCCACGTCTCACCCCATGGCAGGGCGTCTACGGACTGACGTGGTGCTTGGTGCGTCATGCTGTTCCCTCGGACGTTTAGGGGCTGCGGGTTGGGGTTTAGGATACCGGCTCAGGGTCTACCTGTGCGCCAAGGTCTCCCCCGGCGATGAAGCAGGTACGTTCCCCAGTGTGGCAGGCTGCACCAACTTGGTGCACTTGAATGAGTAGTGCATCCCCGTCACAATCAAGGGCGACGGACTTCACGTGTTGGGTGTGACCTGAAGTGTCACCTTTACGCCAATACTCTTGGCGCGACCTGGAGTAGAACGTCACGCGTCCTTGGGTCAGTGTTCTCCGAAGAGCCTCATCATCCATCCACCCAAGCATGAGAACTTCACGGGTGTCATGTTGCTGAATGATGGCGGCGATCAGACCAGCGGCGTCGCGTTTTAGTCGTCCAGCAAGATCCGGATCAAGTTCGGAAGTAGTCATCATCGAGGTCCTGTCGTGGTTACTTAGTGCTGCTGAGAAGTTGTTTGGCTGATCCACGCGTTATACATCGCACTGTAGCGACCTTGGAGTGCAAGGAGTTGTTCATGTGTTCCCTGCTCCACAACGCGCCCCGAATCCATCACCACAACGTGGTCACTGGCGGCCGCAGTGGACAGACGGTGTGCAATGGTCAGTGTTGATTTGCCATCCATGAGCTTCTCCAGCGCACGGGAGATCGTCACTTCTGTTGCAGGGTCAACTGCGGAGGTCACTTCGTCCATGACAATCAGGTCCGCACCTGAAATGTATGCCCGGGCGAGGGCGATGAGTTGGCGCTCTCCGGCGGACAGACGTTCACCACGTTGTCCAACCTCTGTGTTTTCACCATTCGGGAGTGTAGAGAGCCACGGGGTTAAGCCAAGTTCATGGATCGCTTGATGAACGGTCTGTGTGATGTTTTCTTGGGTTATACCTGGGTGGCGTTGGGAAATCCCGTACGCGATATTTTCCGCAATGGTGGCGTTGAACAAGAATCCTTCTTGTGGGATGAGGAGGATTCGGGTGCGCAGGTCTTCTTGGGAGTGGTCTTTGAGATCAATTCCGTCGAATGCGATGTGCCCGTGAGTGGGGTCTGCGAACCGAGTAACGAGTTTAGCCAGTGTGGTTTTCCCTGACCCTGTTTCCCCAACGACTGCAACGCGTTTACCAGCTTGAACATGGAGGTTCACGTCATTGAGGACGAGGTCTCCGCCTGGGTAGCGGTACGCAACGTCGGTGATAGTGAGCGCCCCTGGGCCACGAGGAGGTTGTGTGACGGAGTTTTCCGGCGAGGTGACGTCAATCGGTGTTTCGATAACCGCGATAACCCGGCGCCAGCCTGCGACGGCGTTTTGAAGTTCATTGAGCACTTCGGTAGCTAGCTGAACCGGGCCGGTGAATAGCTGGGTAAGGAACAGGAAGGCAACGAGTTGCCCAGCAGTGATATTTCCAGCTACTCCGAGGTAGGCGCCAGCGATAACGACAACAACTAGCACCAGGTTCGCAGCGAACACACCTGCAGCGAAAGAGTAGGCGACGTGGGTCATCGCTTGGACACCTGCTGATCGGTGCTCGTTCACGCGGGTGGTGATTTTTTCCCGGGTTTTGTCCGCGATGCCGTAGGAGTAGACCGTGGACGATCCAACGATGGCCTCAGAAACTGCCCCGAGCAAATCGCCCATACGTGATCGCACGCGAGTGAAGCTGACGTTAACTCGGCGCTGCGCAGGGCGCAGAAGGAACATGAACGGGATGAAGGTAACCCATACCAGGATCGTCAACTGCCATGAGTAGAACAGCATGACAGCTGTTGCAGCGACTAGCTGCAGCACTGATGTCAGCAGCATGATGCCTCCCCATTGAACAAACAGGGAGATGGTGTCGACATCCGACGTGACACGAGACACCAGGGCCCCACGTCGCTCAGTGTTTTGGGTGAGCACAGACAGGCGGTGAATGTGGCGGAATGCTTGCTGACGTAGCCGGGCAAGTCCGCGTTCTGCGTTCCGAACAAGCCGGATATTCACTGCTGTTGTGGAGAGCGCTGCGACAGCAATAGCAATGAGCGCTATCGTCCCGACAGTTGTTATTTCACCAAGAAGATTCTCGGCACCTGACGTTGTGGCATCAACGGCTTGTTGCACCGTAATGGGGATAACAACTTTTCCTGCTGCAGCAAGAACCGCAAGGGCGAGTGTGAGCCAGATTCCGTTAATGAGTTCTGGGGTGAGTTGGATGCCGCGTCGTACTGTGGCGATGGCTCCGAGGTTCGAAGCGGAGGCGATGTGGCTTCCGTTGTTAGAGTCCGGCATTGGAGTCCTCTCGTCGTTGCTCTGCGTCGCGTTCGTAGGCCATGACGAGTTCTTGGTAGTAGTTGTTTGTGGTGACAAGTTGGTCGTGGGTGCCACGGGCGACAATATTTCCGTGCGCAAGGACGCATACTTCGTCGGCGAGGCGGGCACTCGCTGCACGGTAGGCGACCATGATGACGGTTGTGGCGTAGTTCTGCCGGACTGTTGCGAGGATTGCTTGTTCGACTTGTGGGTCAAGGGCTGAGGTTGCGTCGTCGAGGATGAGGACGGATGGGCGGCGTACTAGTGCACGCGCTATGGCGAGGCGTTGTCGTTGACCTCCGGAGAGGTTTGATCCGCGTTCACCGAGGTTTGTGTTGATGCCTTTGGGGAGTGTACGGACGAAGTCTGCAATGTGGGCGGCTTCAAGGGCTTCCCATACTTGTTCGTCGGTGTAGGCGCTGTCGCTGAGGGTGACGTTGGTGCGAACGGTGTCTTCGAAGATGAAGGTTGATTGGGCGACGAACACGACGGAGTTACTGAGGGCGGTGCGGGTGAGTTCGGCGACGTTGTGGTCGGCGATGGTTATGGTCCCTTGGTCAGGATCTGCAAGTCGTGGGATGAGGGAGACGAGGGTGGATTTTCCTGCACCGGTTCGTCCCATGAGGACCATTGTGGTGCCTGCGGTGATGGTGAGTGTGACGTTTTGGAGGACGTGTTGTGTTCCGTGTTCATCGGTGAATGACACTCCTATGTCGGCGAGTTTCACTTCTGCTGGTTCGCCGGGGGTGAGTGTCATGTTGTGTGTGCCTGGGGTGACAGTGTTGGTTGTGTCGACTACTTGGGCGACTCGTTGGTATCCAACAACGCTTCGTGGGAGTTCTGCGAGAACCCATCCGAATGAGCGGACTGGTACTGCTAGCAGGCTCATGAGATATGCGGCGGAAACGATGTCTCCTGCGGTGGCTGCGCCGGCTGAGACTCGTTGTAGGCCCACGATAAGGACGAGGAGCGCTCCGATGTTTGGGAGGGCATCGATGATGGGGTCGAAGACTGCTCTGATTGTGCCGGCGCGTACGTTTGCTTTTTCGAGGTCGTCGGTGACGGTGTCGAAGCGTTTGGCTTCGGTGTCTTCTGTTCCCATCGCTTTAACGAGTGTTGCCGCTTCGAAGCTTTCGTGGGCGACTTCGGAGACTTCTCCACGTAGTTCTTGGGCATGGGTCACCGCTGGTGTCATCTTTTGTTGGAAGAAGAGGTTAGCGATGATCATGATGGGAATGATGGAGAACGCTGATAGTGCGAGCCAACTATCGATGGAGAAGAGCATAACTGCTGCGGCGATGAGCATGACGACGACTCCGAGCATGAAGGGCAGCGGGTTGAAGACGCTGGTGGCTGCTTCGGAGTCTGAGGAGACGTTTGACAGTAGTTTCCCTGGGGAGGTTTGACGGTGCCAGGCTGGTGGCAGTTCGACAAACTTATTTCCCAGGGCTCTGCGGTGTCTCGCTTGTAGGTGGAAGGTGCCTTGGGCGGCAAAGATCCGTCGGAAGACGATGGAGATGACAAGGGCGACGATGACGGCGAACAGGATGCCCGCTCCGGCCCATATGGTTGCTACTGATCGGTTGCCGTCGAGGATGGGAATGATGTAGCTGCTGGTGAGGTGACCAACTACCCTCGATGTTGCCACGGTGATCAGACCGAAGACCCCGGATGCTGCGATGGCGATCGCGTAGATTCGCCATTCGTTGCGTATCCCGCGGGTCATGAGTGTGATGGACTGCCGGGTTTGGCTTCCTGGAAGGGCGTAGGGAGTGTTCTGGGATGTCATACGCGTGAGGCGGCTGTTCGCCGCACCTCGATTCCGTGTTGTTCCATGTGGTCTTTGACGTCGTTGATGGTGAGTTTGCCGAAGTGGAACACACTTGCGGCAAGCACTGCGTCAGCTCCTGCTTGGGCGGCGGATGTGAAGTCTGCGGGTTCGTGGGCGCCGCCTGAGGCGATGAGTGGGATTGTTACTTCGCGGCGGATTGCTTGGAACATTGGGAGGTCGTAGCCGTTGTAGGTGCCGTCGGCGTCCATGGAGTTGAGGAGTATTTCTCCTGCGCCGCGTGAGGCTGCTTCGATTGCCCAAGCAACTGCGTCGATTCCGGTGCCGCGCTTGCCGCCGTGAGTTGTGACTTCGTAACCGGATTGGGTTGTTACGCCGTCACGGACACGGCGGGCGTCTACGGACAGGACAAGCACTTGGGAGCCGAATCGGTCAGCAATTGCTGAGATGAGTTGAGGGTCTGCGATCGCTGCGGTGTTGACAGCTACTTTGTCGGCGCCGGCGCGTAGTAGCCGGTCGACATCGTCCGGGTGGCGCACTCCCCCGCCTACTGTCAGGGGGATGAACACTTCTTCAGCGGTGCGTCGGACGACATCGTAGGTGGTTTCGCGGTTTGTTGAGGAGGCGGTGACGTCGAGGAAGGTGAGTTCGTCTGCTCCTTGTTGTCCGTAGCGTCGGGCGAGTTCTACTGGGTCGCCTGCGTCGCGGAGGTTTTCGAAGTTCACTCCTTTGACGACTCGGCCGGCATCAACGTCGAGGCAGGGAATGACGCGCACAGAGGTAGTCATAGTCTTCTTTCTTCTGATTACTCGCGTGCATCTGATGCGGCGAGAACGTCGATGACGTACACGAGGGTTTCCTCGGCTAGTTCGTTTCCTTCCATCGCACCGAACCCTAGGACGGGGGGCACGACGATGAGCAGTTGTGATCCTACGGGGACTCCTACCAGTGTTTGGTCGAGCCCTTCGATGAGTTCGTCTGTGCCAACAGTGACGGTTGTTGGTTTCTTCCCATCACCCCAGGTGGTTTCAAATACTTCACCTGTTGACCAGGCCACTGCATGAACTTGGAGTACTACTTGGGCGTTTGCTTGTACTTGTTTGCGTCGGCCGGTGCGTAGTTGTTGGACGTGTAGTTCTGTTGGTGCTGTGGTGTCTTTGGGGATGGTGATGGTGGGGGCGCCGTGGTCACCATATGTGACTTGGGGTTGGCCTTCTTCGGCTTCTCGTGCTTCGCCTGCGGCGGTGACACTGACGATGTCAACAACAGTGATCAGGGTTTGTTTGTCTTTGTGTGAGACAAGACGTACTCGACTACCCGTGTTTTGTCCCACGAGGGCTTCGTAAAGTTGGCCGCCGATCTCTTCTTCGGTGACCATGTACGCTGCGGGCACTGAGACGTGGTCGTCACGGACAACCTCGCCGGTGTCACCGTCTTCTGCATATACCTGAAGAAGGATGGGCTGATCTGCTTCGACGGGGGTGCCTTCACCTTTCCAGATCACCTCTGTTGTTGGCTCACTGTAGGGGTAGGGCTTCTCGTAGGTCAGGGTTGGGGCTTCGTCTGCTGTGCCCTGGACTGTGATGGTGTCATCAACTGTTTGGGTACTGGCTTCCGGCTCTGGTTCAGCTTCCTGCGAGCATGCCCCTGCGGTGAGCAAGAGGGCACTTGTAAGGACGAGCGCTACCAGGTGGCGTGGCGTGTGCCGGAAGGTGTGCATGACTCAATATCGTAGCGACTTCTGCGAGCGCGTTGAGGTGTTGTGTCGCTGCGGGGGGTGGTTTATGTGGGATGTCACATCGAGTCGATGAGGGCGTCGACTCGTGGGTCTTGTGCTGCGAAGGGGTCTTTGCAGAGGACTGTGCGTTGGGCTTGGTCGTTGAGTTTGAGGTGTACCCAGTCGACGGTGTAGTCCTTTTTCTTGTCTTGTGCTGCGCGTACGAAACGTCCGCGTAGGCTTGCTCGGGTTGTTGTTGGTGGGTGTTCGCTGGCGTGGGTGATGTCGTTGTTGGTGACTAGTGTGCGCATGAGGCCGCGGTTTTCGAGGCGGTGGACGAGTCCGGTGGTGGGGGAAATGTCGTGGTAGGCCAGGTCGAGTCGGGCTAGGCGGGGGTCGTCTAGTGTGCAGCCCAGTTTGTTTTGGTAGCGGTCGAGGAGTTTCTTTTTGATGGCCCAGTCGAGTTCTGTGTCGATGCTGGCAGGGTTTTGGGTTTCGATGGCGTGGATTCCGCGTTCCCATAGGTCGAATACTTGGGTGTCTATGGTGGTTTCTTCGCCGGTTGCTGCGGTGAATTGGCGGACTTTGTCGAGGTAGATTTCTTGGAGTTGCCAGGCGGTGAGGACTCGACCGTTTGCGAGGGTGACGGTTGCGCGGCCGGTGATGTCGTGGCTGACGTCTCGGATGGCGCGCATGGGGTTGTCGAGGGCGAGGTCGCGCATGGGGATGCCGGCTTCGATGAGTCGCAGGACCATGTCTGTTGCTCCGACTTTGAGCAGTGTTGTTGCTTGGGACATGGATGAGTCGCCGACTATGACGTGGAGGCGCCGGTAGTATTCTGCGTCGGCGTGGGGTTCGTCGCGGGTGTTGATGATGGGGCGTGAGCGTGTTGTTGCGCTTGATACGGCTTCCCACATGTGGTCGGCTCGTTGTGAGAAGCAGTAGGCGGGGCCGTTGGGTGTTGCGAGTATTTTTCCTGCTCCCACGAGGACTTGGCGGGTGATGAGGAAGGGGATGAGGATGTCGGCGAGGCGTCCGAAGTCTCCTTGGCGGCGCACGAGGTAGTTTTCGTGGCATCCGTAGGAGTTTCCTGCTGAGTCTGTGTTGTTTTTAAACAGGTGGATGGTGCCGTTGTAGCCTTCTTGGGCGATGCGTTGTTGGGCATCGAGGACGAGGTCGTTGAGGATGAGTTCTCCGCCGCGGTCGTGGGCGATGAGTTGTTCAACGTTGTCGCATTCTGCTGTGGCGTATTCAGGGTGTGAGCCGACGTCGAGGTAGAGGCGTGAGCCGTTGCGGAGGAAGACGTTTGAGGAGCGTCCCCAGGCGACGACTTTTTTGAAGAGTTGGCGGGCTACTTCGTCGGCGGACATGTGGTGGTCGTCGGTGGGGTGTGAGTAGGTGATGCCGTACTCAGTTTCTAGCCCGAAGATGCGGCGGGTGGCCATGGGTGGTTTTCCTTAGTGTGCTGCGTCAGCGGGTAGGTGGAGTCGGCGGAATGTGCGGCGTGGGCGGGACCTGTCTAGTAGCGCGGCTTCGAGGTGTTCTGGGGCTACTGGGGTGGGTGGTGTTTCTGGTTCTTGGTCGTGTGGGCGTGCGAGTACTTTGCACAGGAGGGAGATGATGTCGGCGACGGGGAGGTCTGGGTTCCAGGTGTGTGCTAGTTCTTTGCGGATCTCTTCGCTGTGGCCACCGACAACAACGTAGCCGTGTTCTTGGGCGACTGACCCGTCGTAGGACAGGTGGTAGAGCTCGTCGTCTTGGGCGGTGGCGCCGAGTTCGGCGATGATCACTTCAACTTCGAGTGGTTTGGAGTCGGTTGTGAATGCTGTGCCGAGGGTTTGTGCGTAGGTGTTAGCTAACGATCGTGCGATCACGTCTGACCTGTCATAGGAGTAGCCTTTGAGGTCCGCGTACCGGATTCCTGCTACGCGCAGTGCTTCGAACTCGTTGTATTTTCCTACGGCTGCGAATCCGATGCGGTCGTATATTTCGGAGATTTTGTGGAGCGCTTGGGAGTGGTTTTCGGTGGCGAAGATGATCCCTGCGGCGCATTGTGCCACGATGACTGCTCTACCTCGGTTGATGCCTTGGCGGGCGTAGTCGGCCCGGTCTCGCATGAGTTGTTCTGGTGAGATGTAGAACGGCATGGTCATGGCTGGTTCTCCCCTGTGGGTGGGTGAGAGAGGTCTTGTGGTGTGGGGAGTCTGTTGCCTGGGCCATCACGGCCTGGTTCTAGGATGCGTACTCCGCGGTGGGATTCTACGCGTTGTGCGGCGATGAGAGCGCATATGTCGGCGACAACTGGTTCTGTGACGTAGCGGAAACCTGTTGCGTCTACGACGGCGATGATGGGCCAGATTTTTCGGATGGCGTCTGGTCCGGCTGTCGCTGAATCGTCGTCTGCTGCGTCCCATAGCGCTTCGATGGCGATGGACACTGCTGTGTGTTCATCCATCCCTGGGCGCCATAGTTTCTTGAGTGCACCTCGTGCGAATACTGATCCTGAGCCGACGGAGGTGAAGCTGGGTTCTTCGTAGCGGCCTCCAGCGACATCGTAGGAGTAGATGCGTCCGCGTGCGCGTGTGTGGTCCCATCCTGCAAAGACGGGGATGACTGCTAGTCCGCGTAGTGCCATGGTGAGGTGGGATCGCAGCATCGTGGAGAGCCGGTTGGCTTTTCCGTCGAGGGAGAGTTGGGCGCCTTCGATTTTTTCGTAGTGTTCGAGTTCTAGTTGGAAGAGGCGGACGAGTTCAATGGCGATGCCCGCTGTTCCTGCGATGCCGATGGTGGAGTGTTCATCTGCGGCGAATACTTTTTCTATTTCGCGGTGAGCAATCATTGACCCCATGGTTGCTCGGCGGTCTCCTGCAAGGATGACTCCCCCGTTGTATTCCAGGGACACAATGGTTGTGCCGTGGGGTGTGGCGTCGTGGGGCACATCGTGGGTGAGGTGGTGTGCGTCAGGTAGTGTCGCGGGGGCGTGGGCGCGCACAAAGTCAACGAATGAGGAGCCCGGCGTGAGGTATTCCTGGGGGAAGCCTGTGCTGGGGTGTTCCATCACTGCCCGCCTTTTTGCACGAACCCTTTGACGAATGTTTCGGCGTTAATTTCAAGAACATCGTCAATTTCGTCGAGGAAGGAGTCGATGTCTGCGTCGTTGGTTTGTGCTGCTGCTTGTGTGGGTGTGGGGGGTTGTTCTGGTTCGGGGGTGTCCTCGTCGCGCCGTGATCGTTGCGGTTGTTGGTGTTCGCGGGCGGCCATGGTGACTCCTTGGTGGGTGGGTCGTTCTGTTTCCATCTAACCGTATGCGGGAATGATACGTGTGCTGAGGCAGATGGGGTTAGGGCGTTTCACCCGAGGTGGGGTGGGGTTCGCGGGGCTGGTTGAGCAGTGCGGCGAGGAAGTCTGCGGGGTCTGGGTTTTCTTGGAGGAGGTCACCTACGTGTGCGCGGGTTCCTCGCCATGGGTCCAGCATGGGGATGCGGTGCAATGTTGGGGATTGGGGTAGGTCGAAGATGACGGAATCCCAACTCGCGCCAGTGATCACTTGGGGGTAGCGGTCCATCACTTCACCGCGAAAGTATGCGCGGGTGTCTTGGGGTGGGTGGGCTATTGCGTTGGTGATGGCCTCTTCATTGGTGATCGTGTCTAGGCGCCCAGCATCAAGGAGTTTCGTGGCTAGGCTCCGCTCGGGGCGCACATCTGACCATTGGAAGTCCATCATGGCGAGTTTGGGGTGATCCCAGGTGAGGTTCCCTCGGCGACGCATCGCATCAAGGAGGGTGTACTTTGCCACCCATTCCACGGTTCTGTGGCACTGTAATGGATCATGCGTCAACTGATCTAAGGTCTCGCCCCAGGCGTCGAGAATTTCTTGGGTGTCGTGATCAACGTGCGGGGTGATTCGGTGCACAAGACGGATAACTATTTCTCGGTAGCGCCGTTGGATGTCGATAGCGCTAGCAGTGCTGCCATCGCCAAGTGTCAATGGCAGGGAGCACGTGAGGTCCCGAGAGACGCGCTGAACGTCAGCGACTGGGTCAGCTAACTGGAGAGCCTCAAGTTCACGACGAACGTCGTCATGGTCTTCGAGATGCTCTAACACCCATAGAACGATGCTTGTGGTCCCTAACTTGAGCCAGGTCGCAGTTTGGAGAAGGTTCGCGTCACCAATAATGATGTGTAATCGCCGCCATCGGGCTCGATCAGCGTGGGGCTCATCGCGGGTATTGATGATGGGGCGGCGCAGTGTGGTCTCTAAACCCACTTCAGCTTCCATAAAATCTGCACGTTGGGAGATCTGGAACCCGGAGTGTTGACCGTGCGTGCCAAGACCAACTCGCCCCGACCCGGTGTACACCTGACGGGTCACTAAGTGGGTGGTGAGGAAATGTGTGATGTCACTAAATGGGACGTCACGGTTCACCAAGTAGTTTTCGTGGGTGCCGTAGCTAGCGCCTTTACCGTCGGTGTTGTTTTTATACAGTTGCAGGTCAATCCCCATGGAGGTGTGCAATTCGCGTGCGGCTCGTAGCATGACACGTTCACCTGCCACATCCCAGGTCACTGCGTCTCGTGGTGTGGTGACCTCAGGTGAGGAGTATTCCGGGTGCGCGTGGTCGACGTAGAGGCGCGCACCATTGGTCAAGATGGCGTTTGCTGCTGAGGGGTCGTCATACGTTTCGGTGGTAGGACGCGCCATACTTTGGGCATGCAGTGATGTGTCTTCGCCCGATGGTGCCGGCCGCGAAGGGTCATCGGTCAGGAGCGAAGGGTGCGCTGAAGCACGCTGAAGACGGAATCCGCGGGCATCAGATAAAGGATCCTCATCCACATAGTCCCAGCGGGCGCGGGTGCGTGCGGTCGAGGAAATCGCCCGGTAAGCGGTGACGATCTGGCTGGACATGAGCATCGGATTTGCCCGCGGGTTCCCGTGCTGAGTGACCCCATATTCAGTTTCGATGCCCATAATTCTGCGTACAGTCACGTGTGTTGCCTCGCTGCTGGTGTGGGTTACAGGTAAGGACCTGTGTTGTGGGTGGTGTCAAGGGCCTTCGCCGGGATGGGTTGCCCGTTGTCGTTTTTTCGCTGAACGATCGTGCGAATAAACACGATACGCTCCCCCTTCTTCCCCGAAATGCGCGCCCAATCATCAGGGTTAGTGGTGTTTGGCAGGTCTTCGTTTTCTTTGAACTCGTCATTGCACGCACCAAGGAGGTGATCAACCCGAAGCCCGCGAGCGCCGGTGGTGAGGAACTCTTTGATGGCTGACTTTTTGGCTCGGTCCACGATGTTTTGAATCATGGCCCCTGAGTTGAAGTCTTTGAAGTACAAGATTTCTTTGTCGCCCGATGCGTAGGTGACTTCCAGGAATTGGTTGTCTGGGGTTGTGGTGTACATGTGTTCCACGACGCGCTGTGTCATGGCGGTGACTGTGGCTTGGGGGTCGTGGTCGTGTTCTGCTAGGTCTTCGCTGTGGATGGGGAGGTTTGGGGTGAGGTATTTGGAGAAGATGTCTTTTGCGGCTTCAGCGTCTGGGCGTTCGATTTTGATTTTTACGTCGAGGCGTCCTGGGCGCAGAATCGCTGGGTCGATCATGTCTTCGCGGTTTGATGCCCCGATGACGATGACGTTGTCCAGGGTTTCAACTCCGTCGATTTCTGCGAGGAGTTGGGGGACGATCGTGGTTTCTACGTCAGATGATAGGCCTGTTCCTCGAGTGCGGAACAGGGATTCCATTTCGTCGAAGAACACGACAACGGGGTGTCCCTGTGATGCTTTTTCTCGTGCTCGGGCGAAGATCAACCTGATGTGTCGTTCGGTTTCGCCGACGTATTTGTTGAGGAGTTCGGGGCCTTTGATGTTCAGGAAGTAGCTGCGGGTTTCGCGTGCTGAACTGGTTGCTGCCACTGTTTTTGCCAGGGAGTTTGCGACCGCTTTGGCGATGAGTGTTTTACCGCAGCCTGGTGGCCCGTAGAGCAGGATTCCTTTTGGTGCTTTGAGTCCGTGTTCGCGGTATAGCTCTGGGTGGAGGAAGGGCAGTTCGACGGCGTCTTTGATGTGATCGATTTGTTGGGCTAGGCCACCGATGTCTTCGTAGTCGACGTCGGGGACTTCTTCTAAGACGAGTTCTTCAACTTCTGATTTTTCGACCTTTTCGTAGGCGTATCCAGATTTCAGGTCGATCAGTACCGAATCTCCGACGCGTACGGCGGGTAGCCCGCGGTCAAGGAGTGCACCGGCGAGACGTATCACTCGTTCATCGTCGCCTCGTCCCACGATCAGTGCCCGGTCGGTGCCAATGAGTTCTTTGATGGAGGCAAGTTCACCTATTGCCTCGTACCCTCGGACTTCGACGATGGCCATTGCTTCGTTGAGTCGCAGTTCTTGGCCGGGTTTTGCGGTGGACACCATGGCGCCTGGTAGAGACGTCAACCGCATTTTGCGTCCCTGGACCATCACGTCAGCTGTGCCGTCAGAGTAGGCGCGAACAAATGAGGCGTAGGTGCTGGGTGGTTTGGCGAGATCGTCTAGTTGTTGTTGAAGGTCAACGATTTTTCCGCGTGCTTCAACAAGTATTTGTGCTAACCGCTCGTTTTGGGCGGACAGTGAGGAAACCCGGCGGGCGAGTTCTTGGGTGTCGTCGTGGGGCTGGTTGGGTTCGCTGGTCATGGTGATCCCCTCTCCTGCAACGGGTGGCGTGACGGGTGAGTGTGGTGCCTCACTGTCCCTCCACGTTACTCTGCGTCGTTGGTGTCTGCCTCGATCATGCGGCGGTTTTCGGCTAGGTCTCGTGAGGTGCGGCGAAGGCGCTTTTCGGACGGTTCGCGTTCGCCGAGTTCTTCGCCGTCCCACTGTTGGGTTTCGTCGTAGGCTCCTTTGGCGGGGCGTCGTTTACGCAGCAATGGGGATACCCCGTCTGCTAGGCGGCGTGCGGTGATGAGGAAACCGGTGTGACCAACCATGCGGTGTTGGGGGCGTACAGCTAGTCCCTCTAGGTGCCATCCGCGCACCATGGATTCCCATGCTTCTGGTTCAGTGAATCTGCCGTCTGCTCTGAGGTCTTCGGCGACACGTGACAACTGTGTAGCGGTGGCGACGTAGCAGATGAGTACGCCACCTGCGATCAGTGCGTCCCCGGCGACACCGATGTTCTCCCATGGTGCAAGCATGTCAAGGACGACTCGGTCTACGGTGCCGTTGTCCCAGTGTTGTGGCATGACGTCGGCAAGGTCACCGATGCTCAAGGTCCAGGCGGGGTGGTCAGTTCCGAAGAACACGCCAACGTTGTCGCGGGCAATTTGAGCGAAGTCTGCGCGCCGTTCGATGGAGTGCACTTGCCCGTGGTCGCCCACTGCACGCAGGAGGAACATCGTCAGTGCCCCTGATCCCACGCCTGCTTCAACAACGCGGGCGCCTGGGAAAATGTCTGCTTGCGCAACGATTTGTGCCGCATCTTTGGGGTAGACCACTGCTGCTCCGCGCGGCATAGACAGCACGTAGTCGCTCAGTAGTGGCCGGAGCACCTGGTATTCAATCCCTGAGGTGGTGGTCACGATGCTGCCTTCGGGGAGCCCCACCAAGTCGTCGTGGTTGAAATACCCACGGTGGGTGTGGAACTGCGACCCGGGCGTCAGCGTAATGGTGTGCAGTTTTCCTTTGTAGTCGGTGATCTGTACACGATCACCTGGACGGAAAGGGCCTCGTCGTCGCTGTGCGCCAGTTGGTTGTGTCATGGGTGGTTAGTCAACATCCTCATCGTGGTTGTGCGGGTCGTGTTGTGCGGGCTTTAGTCTACGTGGTCAGCGTGCGAGCAGGGCGGCCAGGTCCGAGGCGACCACAACTCGAGTGGGGTGTGTTGCCTCGGACAGGACAACGAGCGGGCGCGACCCATCTGGGTCGAAAAGTGTGGCAGCGATGACGGTGGTGTGCGCTGGGGCGCGCAGATGTGATCCGGGGAGCAGTGTGATGGCGATGGACTGGGCGGTGAGGTGTTCACGGTGTGTGGGAGGTACTGAGTTGAGAACTGACCGATCCACCCAGCCAGTGATGTCACCGTTTGGGGAGGTCAGTAACACCACGGCGTGCGGTAGGTGCACAGAGTCACGGTGCAGCTCCTGCACTGAAGCGTGGGCTGGGAGCACAATGGCGGGGCGTGCGATGTCATGGACATTAATCTTTTCGATGCGCGCAAGGTAGGCGGCATATCGCAATGATTGGGCGGTTCCGGACCACAACACTGCGGCAAGGATAATTCCCCACACGATCACAACATAGTTGGGATAGTCCCCGCGAAGGAACGGAACCGCAGTAACCGCGAATAGCGTGATCACTGCCAGGGCACGCCCTGCGTAGGCGGCGATGCGTGTGCCGGTGCTGTGTTTTCCACTGAACGCCCACATGAGGGCAGCGAGGGCATGGCCGCCGTCGAGCGGGAGGCCTGGGATGGCGTTGAAGAGCGCGAGGAGGAGGTTGAGGTAGATGAGGATGTCGAGCGTGTGCGCGGGGACGCCGGTAGGTGGCACCACTGTAAGGACCATACTGAGGAGCCCGGCAAGGAGGAGGTTCGCGGCAGGGCCAGCTAGTGAGGTGGTCGCAGAGTGCCATGGGGTGGTGAAAGGTGTTGAAAATTGGGCGTGCCCGCCCAAGATGGTCAGTTCTATGCGGGGGGCGTGAACGGCGAAACGCCGGGCGACGAGAACGTGGGCGATTTCGTGGAAGAGGATGGAACCGAGGAGCCCTAAAGCGGTGAGGACCGCGGTGATGAGTGCACTGGTAACAGGCAGGGTGGTGAGGATGTAGGGGTAATAGAGGGCGCAGATGATGGCCACAGTGAACAGTGCTTGTGGGTGGATGACGATCTCAGTGTGCCCTAGTGTGCCCAGGCGCCATTTTTTGTGTGTGCTCACAGTAGTTAAGGGTAGGCGGTGTTGGCCGTAGGCTTGATGGCATGTCTGCTTCTGTACCGGTTGCTTTGTCTCCGTCGCGTGCCAATGATTTTGTGCAGTGTCCGTTGTTGTTTCGGTTGCGCACTGTTGATCGGTTACCTGAGCCGCCTAGCGCAGCAGCGGTGCGGGGCACGTTAGTGCATGCAGTGTTGGAGTCGTTATTTGATGTGCCGAGCAGCGAGCGTTCCCGTGGTGCGGCTGATGAGTTGGTAGAGCCCTCGTGGGAGGCGCTGTTGGATTCTCGCCCAGAGGTTGCTGTGGAGTTTGAGGCCGATGTTCGCGCGGACATTGTGGGACAGGCCCGGCTGCTGGTGGAGCGGTATTTTGATCTTGAGGACCCAACGATGTTGCATCCTGCTGCCAGGGAGGTGACATTGCGTGCGAACCTTGGTGGTGACTACCCGATTAAGGGGGTTATTGATCGGGTTGATGTTGCTGGTGATGGTGCTATTCGCCTGGTGGATTACAAAACAGGTAAGGCACCTAGGCCGCAGTATGGTGCCAGTGCTGCATTTCAGATGCGGTTTTATGCGCTACTTGTGCGCGATGTCAAGGGAGTCGTCCCCTCGATGCTGCGGCTGGTGTATCTAGGCGATGGCCAAATTCGTGAGAACTCTCCTACCAGCGGTGACCTTGATGCGGCACAAGCGAAGGTGCAGGCGCTGTGGGATGACATTCGTGATGCGGCACAGTCAGGTGTTTTTTCGCAGCGCCGCTCGCGGCTTTGTGACTGGTGTTCTTTTCAACCCATGTGTCCCGCTTTTGGGGGCACGCTGCCGGACAGTGACCCGCAGGCCGCGGCACGCGTGTGGTTAGGCATGCCGGGACCTGCGGTGTCGTAGTGGCTGGGGTGTGCGTGCAGGCGTTAATCGGTGAGGTAGTCCACGGTGCCACCGTTCATGACAACATCCAGTAGCGCTGGGGTGAGTTGGTCCAACTCTGCGATGCGGCTGAGCCTATCGCGGCGTTTAACTGGCAGAATCGCTTGAATAGCGATGGTGTGCGCACCTGATGCCATCGCTGAGGTGATACCGGGCGGTGAATCTTCAACGGCGATGCACTGGTTGATGTCGACTCCTAGTTGTTGTGCTGCGTGCAGGTAGGGGTCTGGGTGTGGTTTACCGCGTGGCGCGGTGTCACCCGTGACGACAGCCGCGAAAGTGCCTGGTGGTGCAGAGTCCACGAAGGTGTGTGCCACTGGTGAGTGGGACATCGTCACTAAAGCGCAGGGGATATTGAGTTCTTTGATCCAGGCGAGAGTTGCTGCTGCGTGTTCGCGCCACGGTACGTGGTGGCGGATTCTGTTTGACACACTGGTCAACAGGAAATCCACGATGTCATTGACAGGTAGCTCCACGCCGTGGTGTTGGAGAACTCGGGCTGCGTCGTGGAGGTCGAATCCGACAAGTTTGAGGGCGTCTTCGTGGCTCCACACTCCCCCGTGTGCTTTGACTATGTCATGTTCTGCCTGTTGCCAGTACGGTTCTGAGTCGATGAGGGTGCCGTCCATATCCCACAGGATTGCTTGGGGTGTTCGCACGTATGCTCCTAGGTTGACTGCGCGGATGCCGAACCAGAATATCGCGCACTAGGGTAGAGGTATGGCAGGCGATGATGAACCACAGGCAACTTCCCCTGATGAGGAGGAGTCCGCACAAGACAAAGCACTTCACGGGTTAACCCATGACACCGTGATGATTGCCGCGTTTTCGGGGTGGAATGACGCTGGGGGCGCGGCTACTGGTGCAGTGCAACACCTTGGTGAAGTCTTTGGGTGTGAACTCATCCAAGAGATCGACCCTGATGAGTTTGTTGATTTTCAGGTGAACAGGCCGGTTTTCGATGGTTTCGGGGAAGATCGGGACTTGCAGTGGCCCGCCACTCACGTTGCAATGTCATATTCGTGGAACTCACAGCGCCGCCTTGTCATTGCTCACGGAGTGGAGCCCTCTTTCAGGTGGCGCTCATTCACCGCAGAGTTACTGACCGTTGCTGAGACCCTTGGAGTAAAAACCATTATTTTGGTGGGGTCATTACTCGGCGACACACCGCATTCGCGTCCCGTTCCAGTTCAGGTCACCACTGATGATGAGGATCTACGGAGCGAACTAGGGGTGGGGGTGTCCCGGTATGAGGGTCCCACTGGGATCGTTGGGGTCATCAGTCATATTGCCCCGCGTGCCGGGTTCACGGTTGTCAGCGTGTGGGGGGCGGTCCCCCACTATGTTCCCAGTTCCCCCTCACCGAAGGTGACAGCAGCGTTAGTGACGCGGCTTGAGGAACTACTCGGGGAACCTATATCTCGTTTTGAACTTGATGAAGAAGCCCAAGCGTGGGAACACGGGGTGGCTGCTTTAGCGGACAGCGCCCCCGAAGTGGCAGGGTATGTGCGTGAACTTGAAGAAGCCCGTGACACGTCAGAACTACCCGAGGCTTCTGGGGAGTCCATCGCCCGAGAATTTGAGCAATACCTTAAACGTCGCGGTACAAACGGGCGTGAAGACCCGTCATAGTGGTGGGGGCGCCCCACCACTATGACCACTAGAGGCGAACCCCTAAGAGTGCGTTAACGGCGCGAGAAAGAACCCCTGGTGCGCCTTCTTCGCTTTCATCGCCAGCCAGGGAACGATCCGCCCACGCATCCACAGCAGCAAGCGCTCTCGGTGCGTCAAGGTCATTGGCAAGAGCTGCCCGGATCTCAGTCAGAGTCTCTTCAACTGGCGGCCCACCATTGGCAGAAAGCGACCGCACCCATCGTTGATGACGAGCAATTGCCTCATCAAGAACATCAGTGGTCCACTCCCACCCTGTGCGGTAGTGGTGCGCCAAGATTGCCAAACGAATAGCCATCGGGTCCACGCCGTCTTGGCGCAGTTGAGACACAAAAACCAAGTTTCCTTTGGATTTGCTCATTTTCTCACCCTGGTAAGCGACAAGACCAGCATGAACATGGATAGCTGCCCCGGAGTCGTCTCCGAAAAGTGAGCGGGCATGTGCACTAGACATCTCGTGATGCGGGAAGATCAGGTCCTCTCCCCCACCTTGAACGGTGCAGGACCGCCCAATACCGCAGTGAGCGATCGTGGTGCATTCGATGTGCCACCCCGGGCGCCCGTAGCCTAGCGTTCCCCCATCCCAACCAGGTTCACCGGCCCGTTGAGCGCGCCAAATGATGGGGTCCACAGGGTGACGTTTCCCAGCCCGTTCAGGATCGCCGCCACGCTCAGCAAACAACTCCAGTTGGGTGGTCTCGTCGTAGCCCGAAACACTACCGAAAGCTGGGTCTGCGGTGACATCAGCGTAGATATCGACTGCGCCAGAGTGGACCGGGTGCTCTGATGCTGGAACAGGAACCGCGTAGGCACGCCCCTCATCAACGAGGTGCTGCGCCGCGGAGATCACCATGGGAATTGATTCCACCGCTGACAAGTATGTTGCAGGAGGGATCACCCCTAACGCGGTCATATCATCGAAATAGAGTTGGATTTGGCTGAGCGCTAACTCTTCCCAAGGAACACCTGTTGCAGTGGCACGTTTTAACAGTGGATCGTCAACATCGGTGACGTTCGACGTAAACGTGACGCGCTGTCCTGCGTCAAGCCATGCTCGGTGAAGCAGATCAAAAGCAACATAGGTCGCTGCATGACCAATATGCGTTGCATCGTAGGGGGTTATCCCACAAACATACATTGACGACTCATCACGCCCCGGCACGATGGAGTCAACTAAGGATTGCGTTGAGGTGTCAAAAAGCCTGACTTGGTCAAGCGCACCAGGGATTTCTGGTATTTGCGGGGCAGGCCATGCGATCACGAGAATTCTCCAAGGGGTTGAAGCACACCAGCTAGCAGCAACACAACAACTGCAGCTGCCAGCACAAGACGGTAAATAACGAATGGTTTATAGGAGAACGTTGACACAATACGCAAGAACGCAATGATCACTAAATAGCCTACAAAGAAGGACACCAGTGTCGCGACCAGTGTCGCACCGAAGCCCGGCGCTCCAGCAACTGGCTCAGCACCCACAGCTTTAAAGAGTTTATAGAAACCAGATCCGACAACAGCAGGGATAGCTAAGAGGAATGAGTAGCGGGCTGCCGCCTCACGGGTGTAGCCCATCAACAGACCTGCGGTAATAGTCCCCCCAGAACGAGAGACTCCCGGAATCAGCGCCATCGCCTGGGCGAGCCCAAAGAACAACGCGTGACGTGGTGTGAGTTCTTTGACCGTACGCTCGTGTTTACCGTACTTGTCTGCGATCCCCAAAAAAATACCGAACACAGCAAGCATCAACGCAGTGAGGTAGAGATTCCTAAAAGTTGAATCAATGAAGTCTTCAAGAAGCAGCCCCAAAACAACGATGGGGATCGATCCCAACCCGATGTACCAGCCCATCGCAGCGTCATGATCGTGGGCTCCCATACGGGAGCGCCAATCTGTACCGTTGTCACCGCGAAGACTCTGCCACCACTTCACGCAGATGTTCTTGATGTCGCGGCGAAAATACAAAAGCACTGCTGCTTCGGTCCCAATTTGGGTGATCGCTGTGAAGGCGGCCCCGGGGTCTGATTCTCCAATGAGTTCCCCGAAAATTCGGAGGTGAGCGGAAGACGAGACGGGGAGGAATTCGGTAAGGGCTTGAACCAACCCCATGAAGACCGCTTCGAAGAAATTCACGAACGCTACCTTACCGCGAAGTCGAAGAGGCATGAAAAAAGCCCCACGACGTGGGGCTTTGATTCACAAACTCTACTCATCTTCCTCATCAAAGTCGACGTCTTCGTCGTCCTCATCATCTTCGTCGAAGTCGTCGTCCTCATCAACAGTAGAGAACGGAAGGAGTTCGCCGTAGCTCACAGCGAGAGCTTCGTCGTACATATCAAAAGCATCTTCAAGGACATCGTATGCGTCGTCAACAAGCTGGTCGTTGCTACCACGACGGGCAGCGACAGCTTCATAATGGGTTTCCAATGCGGCGACGAAACGATCAAGTGCTGCGCGCGGATCTACGGTCATGCCCATAACGTTATCGCTGTTAACAGGGAAATGCACTTGTTTGGTCAGTGTGATCTTCACGAGGTTGTGCGCGTTCATGCAGCCAGCTCCGATGCAGTGGCGTATTTTTATCTCTACCTCACCTCAGCAACATCAAACAGTCCGCCGGGGTGAGCATGATCGTCACTGCTTTGGAGGAATGATGACCCGCTATGACTCCCCCCTTCGCACCCCACAAACTCGCTCACTACGCGGGCGGCAACGCACCGAAACAGTGTTTGAGTACCGCACCGTTGTGGTGGGACCACAAGAACCAGTGGGAGCTGTGCGCGCCTATCTCGTTTCTGAAGCTGAGCAAAACCGGTGGGAACTAGCGAAAACGATCCTGTACCAAGGTGGTGCACGCAAATTTTGGCTCCGCCGAAAAGTGGTACCTGTTAGCAGTCTTGTAGCAGGTGGGTCAGTACGTTAACTCCAAACGTCAACGCACTGATGGGGACACGCTCGTCAACGCCATGGAACATCGCAGGGAAATCGAGTTCTTCTGGTAATTGCAACGGAGCGAACCCGTACCCCATGATGCCTAAGTCTGCGAGGGATTTGTTGTCTGTCCCCCCAGACAGCATGTAGGGCAGCACCGTGGCGTCCGGGTCAAAGTGTTTGATTGATGCTGTCATGGAGTCCACCAGGTTGCCGGTCAGCGGCGATTCTACGGCACGGGAAAGAAGCATAGGGTCAATACTGACGTTTGGCCCAGCGAGTTCCTTGAGGATTCTCATTCCTTCTTCTTCGAACCCAGGCAAGAACCTTGCGTCAACAACACCGGTGGCAGTGCGCGGAATAACATTGGCTTTGTAGCCGGCAGTGAGCTGAGTGGGGTTAGCTGTGTTGTGCACGGTGGGTTTGACGAAACGTGCTGTTGACCCCAGGGAGTCAAGGAGTGCATCAATAGCGAGCGGGTCATGCGGGTCATAAGGCAGCCCGGTGAGTTCTGACACCCCTGTGAGTAGCGCATGCAAGGTGGGAGTGATGTGATACTCCCAAGGGTGCTGCCCGATGCGTGCGAGCGCTGCCGACAGGTGCGTCACGGCGTTGTCTGTGATGGTTTGGGATCCGTGCCCGGCGGTGCCGTGAGCGATGAGTTGCAGCCAGCCAAGGGACTTCTCAGCGGTTTGCAAGAGGTAGGCGCGTTGTCCGTTGATGTAGGTAGAGTATCCGCCTACTTCAGAGATCGCTTCGCTGGCGCCTTCAAAAAGTTCTGGTTTGTTCTGCACGGTCCAGTGAGCACCATATTCTCCGCCTGCTTCTTCGTCGGCGAAGAACGCGAAGATCAGATCCCGTGGTGGCACGATTCCTTGACGCTTGATGTCGCACAGGACAGCGAGCATCATCGCGACCATGTCTTTCATGTCGACCGCGCCGCGTCCCCAGAGCATGTCATCAATAATTTCTCCACCGAATGGGTCAACGCTCCATTCGTCGGCTTGTGCGGGCACAACGTCAAGGTGCCCGTGAACAACCAGGGCGGGGCGTGTTGGATCTGAACCGCTGATCCGGGTCACAACGTTTGCGCGCCCTGGGGAAGATTCGAAAATTTCGGCATCCAGCCCCACCTGGCCGAGGAGTTCCATTACGTATTCTGCTGCTTGACGTTCACCGCGCGATTGGTTGTGGCCAAAGTTCGACGTGTCAATCCGCAGGAGATCACGGCAGATGGTCACGACGTCACGGAGTGCTTGGGGGCTGGCTGACTTCATGTCAGGTATTCTCTCACGTCACAGCCGGGCGCACCCCGGTGAGGAGTGTGCCCGGCTGTAGGGTGTTGCTGCTTGTCTTACCGTGGTGTTATTGAGCGGCTTCAAGTCCGCGGCGGGTGAGCAGCGGTTGGATGTGGGCGTCACGCCCACGGAATGTGCGGTAGGTCTCTAGGCAGTCTTGGGACCCTCCTGGTGCGAGCAATGTCGCCCGGAAGTGGTCGCCCGCTTGCCGGGACAACCCACCATTGTGAGAGAACCATTCAACGGTGTCAGCATCTAACACTTCTGACCAAATGTAGGAGTAGTAGCCAGCACTGTACCCCCCACCGAAGACGTGGTTGTAGTACGTGGAGCGGTAGCGCGGTGGTACCAGTGGTTCTGCGATACCGTGCGCTGTTAGTGCCTCTTTCTCAAAGGCTTCAACCTGCTCGGGGTCGGAGGGCACGTCACGTGGGTCCAATTGGTGCCATGCCTGGTCAAGGATCGCGGCAGCGAGGTACTCAGTGGTGGCGAACCCTTCATTAAATTGGCGAGTGGCCAATAACGTATCAATCCACTGGGTGGGCATCGGCTCGCCGGTTGCGTGGTGGCGCGCGTAGTGGCGCAGAATTTCTGGTTCCCAGGCCCACATTTCATTAACTTGGGAGGGGAATTCGACGAAGTCGCGTGGCACCTCGGTACCCGAGTAGGACGGGTAGTGGGTGTTTGCGAACAGCCCGTGCAAGGCATGACCAAACTCGTGGAAGAGGGTGATGACTTCATCCCAAGCGAGCAGAGTTGGTTGACCGGCGGGTGGCTTGGGGATGTTGAGGTTGTTGACCACCACGGGGCGCTGCCCAGTGAGGTGGGATTGGTCCACAAGATTGTTCATCCAGGCGCCGCCCCGTTTCGACTCACGGGTGTACCAGTCTGCGAGGAAGAGTCCAAGTTCGCTGCCATCGGCGTCGAATACCTCAAAGACAGCGACATCGGGGTGGTAGCCCGTGAGATCAGGGCGGTCGGTAAAAGTGATGCCATACAGTTCGGTTGCTGCCCGAAACACCCCGTCGCGGACAACACGATCAAGTTCAAGGTAGGGGCGCAGCACTGAATCGTCGAGGTCGTAGTCGCGTGCCCGGACTTTCTCCGCGTAGTACGCCCAATCCCACGGTTCCAGTACTGCCTGTGGGTCGTTGAGGTCCTCCCGCAAGGCTTGGGCGAGGACTTGCGCCTCAGCATGTGCGTTCCGCACCGCTGAAGGGGCCAAAGAGTTGAGCATCTCCATGACCGCTGGTGTGGTGCGCGCGGTGGCGTCTTCGGCGATGTACGCAGCATGGTGCTCAAAGCCCAAGAGTTGCGCTGCTTGAGCACGCAACGTTGCCAATTCCACAATGATGGTGCGTGTGTCATGCTCTCCAGCGAGACCGCGTGTCACTGATGCGTGGAAGAGTTTTTCTCGCACGTCACGGCGGGACAATTGGGCAAGCGAAGCTTGCTGGCTGGGCAGTTGCAACTCAATGAGGTAGCCCGTGTCATGGCCGCGTTGGGTAGCGGCGGAGCGCGCAGCGTCAATCGCATCTGGGGCTAAACCTGCCAGGTCAGCTGCGTCTTGCACAAACAGAGCGCCGTCGTTGGCACCAGCAAGAAGTTTGCGCCCAAAAGCTGATTCAAGGGCCGTGATCTTTTCGTTCAGTCCGCGCAGTGTGGCTTTGTCGTCATCACTGAGGGTAATTCCTGACCGCACAAAATCCTTCAGAACTTCCTGCAATGCGTAGCGCACCTCAGCGGACACGCTGTCGTCTGCCTGGATGTTCTGTTCGAGATCAGTGAACCGCTGGTACAGCGCGGTGTTCATGTAAATCTCGTCGTGGTGACGCGCCAACTCAGGAGCGAGGCGTTCGTCAATGTCTTCTAAGGTGGGACGAGCATCAGAGGACAATGTGTTGTAGAACACTGTTAGCGCACGTGATAGCACTTGTCCGCTCAGCTCGAAGGCATCCAAGGTGTTCTGCACGGTTGCTGGTTCACTGTTGGTGGCGATTGCGTCAATCTCTGCGAGCTCTTGTGCCATTCCCGCACGGATAGCTGGCTCGTAGTGCTCGTCAGCGATCTGGGTGAAGTCTGGCAGTGAGTAAGGCAGCGTTGAGGGCAGGGCGAACGGATTGCTCGGGTCAAGGTGTTCAATGGTCATTGTTCCATTGTGGGTCATATCCCTGCAGTTCCTCACCCTGAATAAGCTCATGTGTGACATGCGGCTGAACATTCACGCCCTGTTGGCCAGTGTTTCCTACAGCACACTCAATGGATTCACAGTTGTCGTGTTTTTCGTGTTAGATTTTTAACCGCGCTGCGATCAGTGATTGCAGGTCACCTGTCCGGGTGGCGGAATGGTAGACGCGCTAGCTTGAGGTGCTAGTGCCCGTATTAGGGCGTGGGGGTTCAAGTCCCCCTCCGGACACAAGATGATCACAGGCATCGGAAACACTACCTGGGAAAAGCAACAAACACCCGTCCGGGTGGCGGAATGGTAGACGCGCTAGCTTGAGGTGCTAGTGCCCGTATTAGGGCGTGGGGGTTCAAGTCCCCCTCCGGACACCGCAGTACACGACGAAGGCCGGATCTCCACAAGGAGATCCGGCCTTCGTCGTATGCGCTCGTCAGCGCTCTTTACCCACCTCACTGCTTACCTGTATGAACCACTATCACAAGCAGCCCGGTACGGGTTAGCACGTTTCTTCCCCGTAACGCTTTGACCTCGTTTCGTCGCGACTACTGCATAAGAAGACCTTCGTCCTTTACGCTGTGGGTGGCGTGCACCTGTGTGTCCCCGGAACGAACGGTTAATCAACGATGATCGATACTGCTTATTCACGGCCCTCACGGTGGGACTCTGCACTATCCCTCTTACGGTACCTACGCACCCATGAGGCCGAGACCACCCGCACCGACATCATGTCCGAACTTGGCCTGTCATCATCAACAATGACTGACATCTGTGCCCGCTTGCGGGACTTGGCAATGATCACTGAAGAGTCCATCCATAGCCCACGGCGCGGCCGCCCCTCGCTCATGGTGCGACCACACCCCCACGGTCCAGTAGTTGGGGTCATTGACGTCAGCCACACCCACTGGCGCTTCGCATTAGCCCAGGTTGACGGAACAACACACATCCAACAGGTTGAGCACATCCCCGACCGTCGAAGCGATTTCATACAGCGCCTCATCGATACCTTGCATCACACTGGGGAGCGTTATGGGGATCGCTTAATTTCCGTTGTTGTATCAGTGCGATCCACCGTCAGCGCCAACTACCGGGCCCACCCTGTTTTTCTTGGGTGGGAAGACCTCGATTTCTCAGCCCTCGCTGACCACATGCCACACATCAAGATCAGGGTTGAAAACAACGCATCGTTGTCGGCACTAGCCGAATGCCATCATGTACGCGGCGCTGGCTATGGCGGAGCCGGTGTCCTACTGATCGAACTCACAACATCGCTTGGCGGCGCTTTTGTCAGTCGTGGAACAGTCCTTGACGGAGCAACTGGGTCAGGCAGCGAATTTGGGCACATGCCTTTCGGGCGTCCTGGAGCAGCGTGCCGCTGCGGTGCAGTGTCATGCTGGGCAACAGTGGCAGATGGTTACGCCTTAGCTCGCCTCTTAGGCGATGACGACCCTACAGACCCAGAATCATACATTCATGACGTGTTCGATGAGTGCCTGACTGACCCCGGCAAACTTCACAGCCTCGTGCATGACCACGATGCCCACGTCACCGCATTCACCGCCCCAGCAGGGCACTACGCACCACGCGAGGGAACATATGCCTCTGCGAGTGGGCAACGCCAAGGGTTGGGAGATGCCGTGCAAAGCATCGCACGCGGGCTAGGTCAAGGAGTCGCGGGTTTAGCCAATGCATTGGCCCCCGATGTCATAGTCCTCGGTGGGCAGGCCATCACAGCACGACGCATTGCCTCAACAACATTCCATGACACGCTAACCACTGGCCTTATGCAAATACGCCGTGAGAGCCCTCCACGGATTGTTAACGCGCAGTTTGGCGCTGAAGGCTACCTACGTGGTGGAGCACTGCTCGCCTTTGACGATGCACTCACTCCCCGCCTGATGGATCGGTGGTGTCACCGTTACGAGCAGTCGCGCCAACCTGCGTTTACTGCTCGGGGCGTGCCTCACGGATCACGGCATCACTGAACTGAGGCCACACATCAGCTGCCCACGCTCCAAAATCACGATCTGTCAACGCAACACAAGCAAGGTGACGTTCAGGGTCAACCCACAAGAATGTGCCCGATTGACCAAAATGGCCAAACGTTCGTGGCGAGTTCAATGCACCTGTCCAGTGCGGAGATTTCCCATTTTTGATTTCAAAACCGAGCCCCCAATCATTGGGGGTTTGACGCCCAAAACCAGGGAGCAAACCTGCGATACCTGGGAACTGTGTTGTTGTTGCCGCTCGTAGAGTCTCCTGGTGAACTAACTGCGGTTTCATCAATTCACGGGCAAACACGGCAAGATCTTGTGCCGTCGATACCCCTCCCGCAGCCGGTGAACCCGATAAGTCTGTCGCGGTCATCGCTAGTGGCTCCAAGACGGCTTGCTGAGCGTACTCGGCAAAGGCAATTCCGCTGTGTTCAGTTAATGTCTGCGCTAACACCTCGAACCCTGTGTTGGAGTACATACGACGCTCCCCCACTGAGCCGCGCGTGTTGTGGGTATCAAATTCGTACCCTGCAGCATGCGCCAAAAGGTGACGCACTGTTGATCCTGGCGGGCCAGCAGGCATAGTCAGCTCTAGGGCGCCTTCTTCCAACGCGACCAAAGAGGTGTACGCAGTCAGTAGTTTCGTTACTGATGCCAACGGAAACCGGTGATCTTGTGGGCCGTGAGACGTGGAGATTTCGCCGTGGTCGACAACAGCAGTAGCAGCTGTTGTCACGGGCCACGTTGAGATGAGTTGCACAGCAGACATAGCGTCTCCTCTATCAGATCAGTTCAGTGATTCACACACCGCTGCAGCAACTATGGGCGCGCGCGACGTGGAACGTATTCGTTGCCTTGGTCATCGGATTGTGGTTGTGCTGCGCGTTGCGAGGATCGGGTCGGGTTCCCTTGGGTCGGTGCACTACGTTGGCGTTGCGCTGGTGGTTGCTCGACAGCTTGGTGCTGTTCGCGCCCGCGGAGGCGACCCGCGGTTGAGTTTGTCGATGCAGTTGATGGCGCAGAAGGAGCGTCCCGGCGCCCGCCTGCAGGACTATTAACCCCACCGGCTCGACGGCCTGGTGTTGCGGCCACCGCTTCATGCTCCGCAGTTTGCGCTTGTATAAGTAACGACTGGTGGGTGCGTTCCAGTGAACGCAACGCCAAACGGAGTAGGCCCTGGGCGGCATCAGGCATCGGACCCAAGGGGGCAGGGAGCGAGCCTAAATCAATGCCGCGTTCCTGGGCAATCGTGTGCACTGCACGGATCCCGCCGTATTGACCAAAGATCACTGTGAGCGGGGTTAATGCGCGCTGCAAGTTTGAGGCGTATTCCTTGGCAGCTTCATCGGTGCGACCGGCTAATGCTGCGTTGGCGATCTCTGTGGCGATCTCGGGCATGATGCCCGCGAGCGCGCTGTGCCAGGTGTCTGCTCCGGCGAGGAGGATGTTGGCGCCTTTGTCTTCTCCGGAGAACCCGAAGTCGAGGGTGAGGCTGGTGGAGTGGTTTTTGATGGTGTTGATGCGGTGTGTGATGTCGCTGGGGTTTGCGGCGCGGTCTTTGAATCCGTGGATGTTGGGTAGTGCTGAGAGGTCAGCGAGTTCGAGGGCGCTGAAGCTGTGTTGTGTGGTTTTGGGGTTGTTGTAGATCCAGACCGGGATGGGGGTGATGGCGGTGACTGCGCGGTAGAGGTTGTGTATCTCGGTGGGCAGTAGGGGGTGGTAGCTCATGGGTTGCAGGAGGACGGCGTTGGCCCCTGCGTGGTAGGCGTCTTCGAGGTTCGCGAGGACTTCTGCGGTGTTGATAGCGCCGATTCCGGCGAGTAGTGGCAGATGATGGCTGGCGGTGATGTCTGCGACGGTTTGGATCGTTTTTTTGCGCATGGCGCGGGGCATGTAGGGCGCCCCGCCGACGGAGCCGAGTACTGCGATGGAGTTCGCGCCGTGGCGGATGGCGCGCTCAGTGAGGCGTTCAAGGACGTCGGTGTTGAGGCGTCCGTTGTCGTTGCGTGGGGTGGGTAGGTAGGCCACCACGGGTCCAAGCACTGGCATCTGTCCAGACTGTTGTTCGTCTTGTGCGGGGTTTAGCGGAAGTCTCGTGAGTGGCTTGCCACGCCGAGGGTGAGTGGCGTGACGTGCTCGGCTACGAGGTTTGTTGCCCCATCTGCGTGCTCCACTCTACCGCGAACGATGATGGCTTGGGCAGTGCGTAGGGTGCGGCGGTGGCGGTTCCAGATGGGCACGGGGCAGATGACGTTGATGATTCCGGTTTCGTCTTCGAGGGAAAGGAAGGTGATTCCTGCCGCTGTTGGGGGGCGTTGGCGGTGGGTGATGATGCCTGCTGCGGTGATGCGGCGTTCGGGTTCGTGGGTGTTGACCTGGTGGGCGGTGAGGATGTTGTTGGCGGTGAGGTGGGGGCGGATGAGTTGGGTTGGGTAAGTGTGGGGTGTGATGCGTGTGGTGCGTTGGTCGGCTTGGGCTTGTTCGAGGTCGGTCATGTTGGGGAGGTCAGGGGCGTGGTGTGGGGTGAGCCCTGGGAGGGTGTCGGGAGTTTCGTGGGTGACTATTCCTGCTGACCAGATGCCTTGTCGTGGTGTTATTCCTAGGGTGTGGAGGGCGCCTGCTGCGGCGAGTGCTTCGAGTGTGGGGGTGGTGAGTTTGGTGCGGCGGGCGAGGTCTGCGAGGTCGGTGAATGGCGCTTTGGTGCGTTCGGTGATGATGGTGGTGGCGTCGTGGGTGGTGAGGGCTGTGATGTCGGTGAGGCCGAGGTGGATGTCGTAGTGGGTGGGGACGGGTACGGCTGCCGTCTCGATGGGTGTGGGGGTTTTGTGGGGGTTTTGTTGTGGTGGGTGGGTGGGGACGGGTGTGGCGGTGAGGTGGGAGGTGGCGATGCATGGGCGGTGGATGGTGAGGCCGTGGCGCCGGGCGTCGTTCATGAGTGATTGGGGGCTGTAGAACCCCATGGGTTGTGCTGCGAGGAGGGCTGAGTAGAACGCGGCGGGGTGGTGTCGTTTGAGGTAGGCGCTGGCGTAAACGAGGTGGGCGAAGGAGAAGGCGTGGGATTCGGGGAAGCCGAAGTCGGCGAATGCTTTGAGTTTTTTGTAGATCTGGTCGCTGACGTGTGGTGGTATGCCGCGTTGGGCCATGCCGTCAAGGAGGCGGGTGCGCAGCGCTTCCATGCGTTCGGTGGAACGTTTTGAGCCCATGGCGCGGCGGAGTTGGTCGGATTCTGCAGGGGTGAAGCCGGCGGCGTCGATGGCGATGTGCATGAGTTGTTCTTGGAACAGTGGTACGCCGAGGGTTTTTTTCAAGGCTTTTTCGAGGAGTGGGTGGGGGTAGGTGACGGCTTCACGGCCGCGTCGGCGTCTGATGTAGGGGTGGACTGATCCTCCTTGGATGGGGCCGGGGCGGATCAGTGCTACTTCGATGACGATGTCGTAGAAGCATTCTGGGCGTAGCCGGGGAAGGGTGCCGATTTGGGCTCGTGATTCAACTTGGAACACTCCGACGGTGTCAGCCGCTTGAAGGATCTGGTAGACCCCGGGGTCTTCGATGGGCAGGGTGTGCAGGGTGAGGTTTATGCCTTCGAGGTCATGTACGTGGTCAAAGGCGATGCGTAGGGCGGTGAGCATCCCTAATCCGAGGAGGTCGAATTTCACGAGTCCAGCGTCGGCGCAGTCTTCTTTGTCCCATTGCACAACGGTGCGTCCCGGCATGCGTCCCCATTCCACGGGGCAGACGTGGGTGACAGGGCGGTCACACAGCACCATCCCGCCGGAGTGGATGCCCAGGTGGCGTGGGAGGTTGTGCAGGGTGTTGGCGATCTGCGATACGTCGGTGGGGATGTCTGTGCGGGAGTCTTGGGGCGCAGGTGGCGTTGGTTGCAGTGTGTCTGGGGGTGGAGTGGGGCGTGGGTAGCGGTCTATTCCTTTGCTCCACGCGTTGATGCGGCCGATGTCGTATCCCAGGATGCGTGCGGCGTCGCGCACTGCGGAGCGGGAACGGTAGGTGATGACGTTGGCGACTTGTGCGGCGTGGTGGCGTCCATAACGTGAGTAGACGTATTGGATGACTTCTTCGCGGCGGCCTGATTCGATGTCGATGTCGATGTCGGGTGGGCCGTCTCGTTCTGGTGCGAGAAAGCGTTCAAAGAGGAGTTGGTGGCGTACCGCGTCGACGGCGGTAATACCTAGTGCGTAGCACACCGCGGAGTTGGCTGCTGATCCACGTCCTTGCGCCAGGATGCGGTTGTCGGTACAGAACCGCATGATGTCGTCCACGATGAGGAAGTATCCGGGGAATCCTAGGGACACGATGATGTCTAGTTCGTGGTGGATTTGGCGCCATGCGGTGGGGTTGTCGTGGGCGGAGCCATACACCCGGCTGGCTCCCTGCATGGTGAGGTGGCGCAGCCAGGTGGCTTCGCTGTGCCCTTCTGGTACGGGGTAGGGCGGCAAGTTGGGGGCCACAAGGTTGAGGTTGAAGGTGAGGTCGGCGGCGAGTTCAGCGGCAGCGGAGACGATGTGTGGGCGGGTGCGGTGTAGGTGCGCCATGTCGCGGGCAGAGCGTAGGTGTGCGCTGGGAAATGCTGCCCGCCACGGGTCAAGGTCGGCGAGCGGAACTCCTGCCCGGATTGCCGCTAGTGCCTCTGCGCGGCGGTGTTGATCGGCGGTGGCATAGTGTGCGCTGGTGCTGGCGATGAGTGGTAGTCCCGCTGTGGTGGCGATGTCAGCGAGCGCGTCGTGGAGGGCATCTTCCCCTGGTATGCCCCGCCAGATAAGGTCCAGCGCAACGTTGCTGGCACCAAATCGATCCCTGAGTTCGTGTGCTGCCCTGATGGCGCCTTGCCTGTCGCCTTGGCTGGCAGCCCGAACGATGGGGCTTTTGCGGCAACCAGCTAAGACCATCCACTGGTTGTTGGCCTGTTCGCTGAGACCGTCGTAGGTGTAGTGGGGTGTCCCTTTGTGCCCGCCAGCAAGGTGGCCAAGGGCAAGGGCGTGGCTGAGGTTTTGGTAGCCGGCGGGGCCCCGCGCGAGGAGCACTAGGTGTTCACCGTTGGGGTCACGGTGTTGGGTGGCTGATTCTCCGGGGCGCTGCTGGGTGGACACGGTGACTTCTGCACCAAAGATGGTGGGCATCCCGATGTCTCGGGCGGCATTGGCTAGTTGTACTGCACCGTAGAGACCATTGTGATCGGTCAGTGCGAGAGCTTCTAACCCTAAGTTGTGGGCTTGCGCCACGAGGTCTGCTGGGGTGGCAGCCCCGTCCAGGAAACTGTAGGTGGAATGGGCGTGTAGTTCCGCGTAGCGTCCCTGCGCTGCGGGGCGTTTAGTCATAGGTTCCCTCCCAGTGCCAGGCATCTGCGCGGTGCACCAGAAGAACAGGCGGGTGGGTGTCAAACATCAGCTGTAGGTACGTGAGTGTTGAGTCGGTGGGTGCCGGGCGAGTCCACCACGAGGTGGTTATGGTCCACGGCCCAGCCCAGTTGGTCACCGTGTGCGTTGCGGTATTGAGGGCATCGACGTCGGCTCCCCCGATGAGGGAGGTCAGCGCAGGAAGCCGGGTGGGAGTCCACATGTAGGGCGGGCTCTCTAAAGTTCCGCGAGCGCTGAGGGCGACTGGAAGGCCAGCTGGGTCGCTCAACGTGGTGGGAGTAGGTGGAAAGAGTGTCGCTGGGCTGGGGGTTGGTAGTTGTCCTGGCCAGGGGTGGTGTTCTTGGGTTGTTGCTACCTGCTGGTGGGAGGAGGCGTTTTTCTTGTGGTGTTGCGTGCTGTGAGAGGGGCGTTGGTCCCACGGGATGTGGCGTATGCGGTCGGTGGGAGTTCGCCCCCCTGTGATATCGACGGCGAGAACATTGTCTGGGCCGATCAGTGCGCTGAGGCGTTGCACCAGGTGGTGTAGAGCTTGTTGGGTGTTGTGTTGTCCGCCCCAGAGGTCTTCTTGGTGGGTGGTTGCAGGAATGAGATCGGTTGCGGCGAGGTCAAGGCGGACTAGGGGCGCAGGGGTGTTGTGGTGGGGGTTGAGGGCGGAGTGGGTGAGCCAGCCTTCTAGTTGCCACCGTACGCGTTGGGTAATGGCTCGGGCGGGCATCGCGCCAAGGAGTGCGGTATCAGCACGCCAGGTGCGGGTGTGTGTCCCGTTGTCGGTGTGTGCGGTGATGGTGAGGTGGTGGGCTGCTGCCCCACGGTGGGTGAGTTCAGTGTGGAGTTGTTCGGCAAGGATTTTGGCGTGGAACGCTGCGGTGTCGATGCGTTCAATGGGGTGCTCTGGTGTGTGGGTGATGGTGATGTCTGGCTCGGTGCGCACTGTAGGTGGGGGGATGTCATCGCGTCCTGTTGCGAGGTGATGCACCCACGCACCTAACACACCAAAGCGGGTGCGAACGTCACTGTGACGCAGGGCGGCGAGGTCTGCGTACGTGTGGATTCCTAGGGTGGACCACATGGTCAGGAGGTTGTTGAGTGCACTGGTGTGGCTCGGGTCGTTCAGGGCGTAACGCACCGTTGTCAGTGGTTGGGCGCGGAGAAAGGGGGTGGTTTGTTCTGCGGTCAGGGTGGTGTGGGTACGTGCTGCCAGGATCGCGGGTAGTGTGCCGTTGGCGATCCCCACGTAGAGTGCCACCCCGGTGGCGTCCGTGACTCCTTCGCTCAGAGTAGTGACGAGTTGCGTTTCCCCACCGTGGTAGCGTGCGGGACCCGCGGCGGGGGCGAGAAGGAGTCCTGGGCGAACCACGGTGATGTGTGTGATGTGTTCTTCGACAGCTTGTGCGACGTGTTCAAATTCTCGGGCAAGAAGGTCATCGCTGGGGCTGTCAAGCACGGTGAGGTGTGGCATGAGTTCTAGGGCGTGACGGGGTGCCATGGTGGTGGTTATTCCGGCACGCCTGGCGAACGCTGAGGCGCACGTGATGGTTTGTCCCCGGGTGGTGATGGCCGGGGTGTGTAGTGGGTG
The DNA here is from genome assembly GCF_000423205.1 of Jonesia quinghaiensis DSM 15701. Taxonomy (GTDB): domain Bacteria; phylum Actinomycetota; class Actinomycetes; order Actinomycetales; family Cellulomonadaceae; genus Jonesia; species Jonesia quinghaiensis. Next base: position 65,816 of record NZ_KE383990.1, on the reverse strand, counting down.
ACCTGATCGGGCTAACGCAATGGTCACGGGCCAGTCCGGGACCCACAGGGCCAGTGTGCGTGGGGGGTGGGGTGGGGGTGTCATGGTGTGTTGGTGGGGGCGTTAGTTAAGGCACCACAGTGAGGTGGCGGCGAGGTTCGTGAAGGTCTGGCGGCATGGTGAGGGTCGCGTTGTGGGTGTGTAGCGCTCCTCGGCGGGCGGGGCCTCGGGTGTGGGCAGTAGCGCGCCACGTTGCTGTGTTCAGGTGGTAGCGCCCAATGTCTGGGCCCTGCCAGGTGGGGTTGTCCAGCGTCAACGCCGTGTGGGCCCCCGGCCATGGTGAGGTGGCCAGGATTGTGTGCCCCCTCTCGCGGGCTCGGGCGTGGAGGTTACGGCGGTCTGTTTCCGTGAGGGCAGCATGTGAGCCAATAACTGTGATGTGGGCGCTGTCAAGACAGGTCGCGGCGAGAGTTGGGGCTTGATCACCGGGGTCAGTAACCAGAACAAGGGCACTGGTGTTGACGCCTATTTCGTGCGCGGCAAGCATGTTGAGGTGAGGGGCACCCAGAATTGCGATAATCGCTCCTCGCTGACTGGGCGCAATCAGTGCCGCGCAGAGTGCAGTGGCTGACCCGGTGATGACATACACCCCGCCAGGTGCAAGGTGTGTTCCCATCAGTGTGTGCAGAGGTGGCGCTAGTGCGTAGCGGTCATCGGGTGGGGTGGAGGCGTGGTGGGTGACCCCGTGGTGTTGTTCTACTTGGCGCAGTAAAGACTGTGCTGCAGCAAGACGGTGTGCGGTTCCACGGGCTTGGGCACTGCGGGCTGGTGGTAGTGCTGGTAGTGCCGTGGACATCGGACCGCTCCTCTCAACATCAAACAGTTCGAACATGTGTTCGAATATTCTTGAGGATACATCCGATGGTGGGGTGTGTGCACACGCGCTGATCACGGCCTGTTCAGCAGGCTCGGGGCAAGTAGACAGGTGTATTCTGTGCTCGTGATCGTCTCACCTGCCCAGCCCAGTGATGCACCCGCTCTGGCTCAACTCGCTGCCCTCACTTTCCCGTTAGCCTGCCCACCAGGCACCCCCGCACAGGACGTCGCGGCATTTATCACGCAGCACCTATCGATCGAACGTTTCCATGAATATCTCACTTCACCGCACGCCAAGATACTCGTCGCAAGGTCGGGGCAACGCTTGTTGGGGTATTCGTTAATCCTTACCGGTGACAGCGCCCAACCAGCCCCCGAGTATGGAGTGCACGGAAACCCCACGGTGTATGTCAGCAAGTTCTACATCGACCCCACATTCCATGGCAGTGGGGTCGCTCACCGGCTGATGACCGGGGTACTCGCAGCCACCTATGACCTTGGCGCGCAAAGCGCCTGGCTGTCAGTCAATAAGCAAAACACCCGCGCATCAGCGTTTTACGCTAAGCACGGGTTCACCACCGTGGGTGGGGCCACCCAACAGGTAGGTGAAGGGGTGCATTGTGATGTTGTCATGGAACGCCCGTGCATAGCTCCCCCTGCGGGCTGAGCACGGGCATTCCACACTGGCTTAGTCCGTGCCCCTGCTCCCCTGCTCCCCTGTGTTTGCGGGGCGAGACGCGATAGGTGCGGCGAAGAAGTCATGCTCCCACTGCGAGGACACCACAAATGCTTGGCGCATGCGATCTTGGGTCACCAGATCAGCGCTGGCTGCTGTGCGAGTCACAATCTCGATGGCACGCGCTGTGGCCTGGGCAAAAGCCTCGTCATGGTAGGTCGCCAACCACTGGCCGTAGGGGTGCTCGGGGTGCCAGTGATTCTGGTACAGGCGCATCCCGATGTCCTGGTAGAGCCAATAGCACGGCAGCAGCGCCGCAATAAGGCCGGCGTAGTCTCCACGCGCCCCAGCCGCTAGAAGGTGACTGACATACCCTGCCGTCACCTGCGAGGGAACAATGTCACCGGTCACTCCCGCGTCAGCCAGCCACGTATGGTGCATTCCCGCTTCCACATGGATAGCTGTGTGGGCACCCCTGGCCCAAAATTCCTGCTCGTCAGTGGTCGGCGCGTAGGCGCTGGCCAAGGCAAGCGCCCGAGAATATTCGCGCAAATACGCGGAATCTTGTTGCAGGTACCAGGCGAACGCGTCGGCTGATAGGGTCCCTCGCCCAAGGTCACGGACAAACTCTCCATCATCGATGCGGTGGCGGATGGAGGCGATGTCTTCCCACCACGTTGCAGCGATGTTTGCACTCTGCTGGGCGAGGTGATCATCTGGGTTAAGCCCGGCACGGGCAAAGATAGGCGCTGCGTCCCCTAGGTGGTTTACCGGTCCGTTTCCGTGCCCAATATTGAGGGTGTCCCCGGTTCGGATCGCTTGGGTCAACCAGGTTTTCGCTCGTTGAACAGACTCTGACAAGCCCAGGCCACGAGCCAGGAACGTGGCGATCGCGGACGACAGTGAGCACCCTGTGCCGTGGGTTGCGGTGGTGTCGATGCGCGGCGCGGTGAACCACACAGGCCCTTCTTCTTCCTGCGGCGACCCTGGTGCGGGAACCAGCACATCTGTGGCATTCGCCCCGGGGCGGTGCCCGCCTTTAGCAAGCACCGCGACACTGTATTTTTGAGCAACAAGAACACCTTGATCCAGCAGGTCGTGGTCGGTGACAGCGGGGGTAAGCCCGGACAACACCGCCAACTCTGGGATATTTGGGGTGATCACCGTTGCGTGGGGTAGCAGGTCCCACAGGGCATCTCTGGCGTGGCCGGTTACCAGTTCATCACCGGAAGTCGCCACCATGACTGGGTCTACCACGAGAGGCACGTTGTGGCGCACAACCCACTGGCGTACCACTGCGGTGACCTGCGGGTCAGCGAGCATCCCAATTTTGATGGCGTGTGGTGGGGTGTCTGCGGCAATGGCATCAAGTTGAGCGGTGACCATAGCTGGTGGCATGGACTCCACCGCGGTGACTCCTTGGGTGTTCTGTGCCACCACTGCGGTGATGGCTGACAGTGCGTACCCACCGCAGGCCGTGATGGCTTTAATGTCAGCTTGGATACCTGCCCCACCAACGGGGTCGGTTCCGGCAACGGTTAATACTGTGGCACTCATGCGCGCCCCTCCCCTAGGTTATTTTCCGCTGTGACAATGCCGGTGTCCCACGCTGCCCGTAAAGCGCGTGCCGCCGTGGTGACATCTGGTGCACCACAAATAGCCGAAGCCACCGCAGCCCCTGCTACCCCCATGCCCCGGAGCGCTGGGAGATCAGAGGTGTTAATGCCGCCAATAGCCACCACGGGGACAGCGGAAAACCCAACCCGTTCTTGCAGGCCAGATAGCCCCAAAGCGGGTGGCGCATCGTGCTTTGTGGAGGTGGGGTGCAGTGCGCCTACACCCACATAATCCACGCCTGCTGCGTCTGCGCAGGCGCAGGCAATGTGCTGCTCAGTGGAGGCGCTAAGACCAAGAATGGCTTGCGGGCCCACCATACGACGCACAACCGAGACGGGAAGGTCACGTTGCCCCACATGCACACCAGCAACGGGCATACCTTCAGTGCGGGCAGCGAGGTAAAGGTCAACCCTGTCATTGATGATGACAGGCACCGTGTCTCCCACTACTGAGCACACCTGTGCGATCAGGGAGAAAAACGAGCGCGCATCGGCCTGCTTCGCTCGCACTTGGATGCAAGAAACCCCACCTGCAACCGCTTGCGCAACAGTGTCTGTGACTGTGCGCCCCTGGGTGTGGCACAGGCCTTCATCCACAATGAGATACACCGACAGGTCAGGCAGTTCCCTGAGCCCACCGGGGGTGGGTAGTTGAGCGATCAATGTCATACGATCACCGCCTGCGCTGCGATCGTCTCAGGAGCGATGTCCGCAAGTTCGTCCATAAAGGCCACCTGAAAAGAGCCTGGACCCGATGCGCGTGTTGCGGCACGCTGGGCCGCAACCGTGTACACCAACGTCGCTGCGGCAGTGGCATGCAGCGGTGTGGCCCGCCCCACCGCGAGGAACGCGGCTGTCATAGCACCTAGTGCACACCCACCACCAGTAATTTTGGTGAGCAGCGGGGTGCCATTAGCAAGGAGGAGATCTGTTCCACCATCAGTGATGAGGTCACGTGGCCCAGAAACGGCGATGATAGCGCCCGTAGCATCACAAAGAGTGTGGGCTGCGTGAGTTGCTTCATCGACGCCATGGGCGCTGTCTGTGCCGCGCCCACCGCTGCCTGCGCCAGCGAGAGCGATGATCTCTGACGGGTTTCCGCGAATCGCTGTGGGGCGGTTGTTGAGGAGTTGGCGGGCAAGAGCTGTGCGCACACTGAGCACCCCAACAGCCACGGGGTCTAACACCCACGGCGTGTCATGAGTGGCAGCAGCAGTGGCTGCTTCCATGATGGCAGCCCGCTGCTCCTCGTGAGGGGTGCCCAGATTGATGAGTAGCCCGTCAGCAGCAGCCGTAAATTGGGCCGCTTCAATGGGGATGTCAACCATGGCTGGGGTGGCACCAACTGCCAAAAGAGCATTGGCAGTCATATTCGTCACCACAGAATTGGTGACGCACTGCACAAGCGGTGTGGTGCTGCGAACCTTCTCAAGGAGGTCTGCGCAAGCATAGATAACTGTAGATGGATGTAACTGAGTGCGTGAAAGCGCGCTTGACATACGCGACATTCCCTTCGCTAGTACGAACTAGATCAGGTTCAACGGGTTTGTTCTCAGCCCCTGTGAGGGGCACCCCGTGTCCGTATGAGCCACTGTACTGCGATGTGGCGATTTGTGCGACTATCTGGTCGCGTAGAACACTAAAGCACTGGTAGCTGCAACATTCAGTGAGTCCACCTCACCAGCCATCGGGATACGCACCACCCGGTCAACATCACGCAACGCCTGCGCAGGCAGCCCATGTCCTTCGTTGCCGAAGAGGAAAGCCAGGTGATCGTGGTTTTCCGCAATCAGGTCATCCAAGGTGATGGAGTTGTCATTCAACGCCAACGCAGCGGTGGTGTACCCCGCCTCCCCCAGTAAACGCATTGTGGTGTCCAACCGTTGCGAACGGGTCCACGGCACCTGAAATACTGTCCCCATCGACACCCGAATAGCACGCCGATAAAGCGGGTCAGCAGAGGCATCCGTCACGATGATGGCATCGACCCCAAGTGCCGCACAGGAACGAATAATCGCACCAATATTTGTGTGGTCGATGATTCCGTCAAGTACCGCAATACGAGACCGTGCCCGTGTCCCTTGTGGCCCAAGCCCCTCACCCAAGTTGCTGTGAGCACGGCGATGAGCAACCTGATCGAGGAGTTCTGCCACTGACAGTAACTGCGGGCGGTGCATTGCCGCGAGCGCCCCGCGGTGCACATTAAACCCGGTGATAGTTTCCAACGTTGCGGGTTCCCCAACAAATGTTGGGACATCAGGAAACTGAGATGTTATGGGCTCCATCTGCTCCACCCACCGGGCAGACATAAAAAACGACCGGGGCCGGTGCCCGGCGTTTAACGCACGCTCAATGACTGTGGCGCTCTCCGCAATGTACAACCCCTTCTCGGGTTCATAACGGGAGCGCAACTTGAGGTCGGTGAGGTTGGTGTATTCCTCAAGGCGGGGGTCAGCAAGGTCAATGATCGGTTCATGCACGTGGTCCATTGTCTCTCACCATCAGAAAGCACAGGACCACACCTGCTAGCAGAGGTGTGGTCCTGTGATGATCCGCCCATTATTCATGGGCTAGATACTGACGAATCAGTTATGTGGAGCAGGTGGCGCTGGTGGCTCTTCGTTACCGGGGGCCTGGAATGCATCAGCTGAGCGTGGAGCAGGTGGGGCAAAGTTCTGCGCCTGCTGTGGAGCAGCTGGTGAGTTGGGGTCCTGTCCCACAGTTACCCGTGGGCTAGTTGGACGCCCGGAACGGGTTCCCGCAGTGTTAGCGTCAGCACGTGCAGCTTCAGCTTGGCGGCGGGCTTCTTCGAGAGCTTGGGTTGGGTCAGTCAAACCAGCACCCTTTTCGAGGCGTTCGCGGCGTGCGCGGCGGCCGTCAGCGTCTTTGTTGCTGGCAAATGCTGAGGTGTCTGCGGGGTCTTGTGTGCCACCGAAACCTGAGGCGATGCCGTTGAGAGCTGAGGTGAACTCGGCAGGGACAATCCACATCTTCGACGAGGATCCATTGGCGATCTCTGGGAGCATCTGCAAGTACTGGTAGGCAAGAAGCTTGGGGTCTGCGTCACCTTCGTGGATAGCGTCGAAGACCTGGAGAATCGCTCGGGCTTCACCCTCAGCACGCAGAATCGCGGACTGGGCTTCACCCTCAGCACGCAAAATGGAGGCTTGCTTTTCACCTTCAGCAGTCAGGATCGCAGACTGCTTAACACCTTCAGCGGTCAGGATCGCTGCACGACGGTCACGCTCAGCGCGCATCTGTTGCTCCATGGAGCCCTGGATGGTCTGTGGTGGGTCAATTGACTTGAGTTCCACGCGGTTCACGCGGACTCCCCAGCGCCCTGTTGCCTCGTCGAGGACACCACGAAGCTGACCGTTGATCTGGTCACGAGAAGTCAGGGTTTGCTCAAGGTCCATCGAACCAACAACGTTACGCAAGGTGGTAACAGTGAGTTGCTCAATACCTTGAATGTAGTTAGCGATCTCGTAGACCGCTGACTTGGGGTCGGTCACCTGGAAGTAGATCACCGTGTCAATGGAGACAACCAAGTTATCTGAGGTGATGACTGGCTGTGGTGGGAAAGAGACCACCTGTTCACGCAGGTCAACTCCAGCACGAACACGGTCAACGAAAGGAACCAGGAAGTGCAGACCCGCATCCATGGTGCGGTGGTAACGCCCGAGGCGCTCCACGATCAGTGACACTGTTTGTGGCACGATCCGTACTGCTTTGAAAAGGGTGGTGATCACGAGGATGGCAAGTGCCACCACAGCGATCACAACAAAGATTGTTGGGTCGAATTCACCGTTCATGTATTCAGCTTTCCGTGTGTAGTGCGTGGTTAAGCAAGTGGTTCGATCACTGCCGTTGCACCATCAATGGCGACAACGGTGACAGGTTGGTCAGGTGACACAGCACCTTGAGTAGTTCGGGCAGTCCATACCTCGCCGTGGAACTTCACGCGACCACTGGTCATCGTGACTTCGGTGAGGGTGTGTGCCGGTTTCCCGACAAAACCCTGAACGTTTGTTTCTGGAAGCGCACCTTTGGCGCGCAGTCTGTCGAGCATCCACCTGCGCAATGTCACCAGTAAGAGCAACGAGGTAATAGCCCAAATTAAGGCCTGCACGAGGAAGTTATCTACCGCGAGCCCGGAAGCAAGTGCTGCAGCGAGGGCGCCACCAGCGATCATCAATAACACGAGGTCCAGCGTGAGCATCTCGATAATCACCAAGACGACCGCCAGGATGACCCAAATCCACCAGTCCATGACTACCTCCGTTTTTTGATGTTTCTTTACGATCAATCTACCGCAAGTTTGCCGAGTGAGGCATCATCTTTTTGGCTCCGTAGGGTGGGTAGTTCTTGTCATCACGCGCCTGAGGCGCGTTTAGCGTGCATGTCCACCAACAAAACGGTTGAGACGTTCACTGGCAATTGCCTGGTATCGACCTTGCGTGTTTGTCACAGCAAGTGGAACACCAAAAGCGGAGGAAAGGTTCTCGTCGGTCAGGACCTCACTAATAGGTCCAGCAGCGTGGACGCCGCCATCTTTCAGCAGGAGAAGGTGAGTGAACCCTGGCGGAATCTCTTCAACGTGGTGGGTGACAAGCACAAGCACCGGCGCAGCTTCAAAACCAGCGAGTTCACTTAATGCTGCAACCAGTTCTTCACGCCCACCTAAATCCAGGCCAGCGGCTGGTTCATCAAGCAGCAAAACCTCAGGGTCAGCCATTAACGCTCGAGCAATCAGCGTACGCTTACGCTCTCCTTCCGAGAGCGTCCCGTAGTGGCGTTCCTCCAAGTGTTCCACGCCAAAAGCGCGCATAAGGTCTCGGGCACGATCACGGTCAAAGTCGTCGTATTCTTCACGCCACCGACCAGTAATTCCATATGCGGCGGTAAGAACGACATCGAGCACTCTTTCGTCTGAGGGGATTCGTTCCGCGAGTGCGGCGCTTGCCAAGCCCACCCGAGGGCGTAGTTCAAAGACGTCGACGCGGCCTAAGCGTTCGCCGAGGATGTCAACGGTTCCGCTGGTGGGGTGCATTCGGGTGGAGGCCAATTGCATGAGGGTGGTTTTGCCTGCTCCGTTGTGCCCCAGGATGACCCAGCGTTCGTTGTCGTTCACCTGCCAAGTGACATCGTCAATGATGTTTTTCGTTCCGCGGCGGACAGTAACGTTGTGAAAATCCAGAACGGTGGTCATGACAAAACTCTATCTGTCTTTTCTGACGCGTGGCATGCCTAGCCCTCGGGGTTATACGGTGTCAGTTGTGAGTTCTTCCACAGGTATGACTGGTTTTGGTTGGCGTTCCCCTTCTCCTGGGGCGATCTTGCCGCGCTCGGTAAGTTTGGCGTTGTGGTTACCGCGCGCTTCAGCACGCACGGGGACCACTGCCCAAGCGTTGCGTAGTGTGACCCAAGATGATGAGCCTCATGGCGTGTCGGGGCTTATGGAGGGCACATTGGTGGGCTTGATTGAGGCGTGGCATGGTCGCGTTTTGGCGTGTGTAGCGTTGTGTCCTACCCCTGGCGATGTGTCGTCGGTGCCGCATGAAGTTGCTGATGTGGGTGCTGACGCTGGCGAGGTGGTGTTGGTTCGTTTGGGCGGCGGTGTTCCGGTCAATGTTGCGTTGATCCCGCAGGTTGAGCAGTTTGGTTCTCACTTGGAGCCGGGGTGGCATGTGCGGTGGGAGGTCCGTGAGGTTTCTGCGTGGGAGTTGCAGGTCTTGGGTGCCACTGGGTCGTTGCGTGATGCCGATCAGGAGTTACGGCGCGCAATGGGGGAAGTTACTGAAGCGTTGCTGACTCTTGATATTGCAAAATCGTCGCCGCAGTTCGCGGATATTGTTGATATTTTGCGTGACCCTGTTGACCTCACTGGGTTTGTTCCGGCCGATGTATCCCCACGTTCGTTACGCGTGTTGGAGTTGGCTGCCCGGTTGCGGGCTGTGGTTGATATTGCCAGCCACGATGACGGTGGGGCGTTAACTGCTGCCGCTGCAACTCAGCGGCAGCAGGCTTTGCGTTCTCTTGATGCTCGTGCACGGCGAGCTATGGAAGCAGCTACGCTGCTTAGTCCTTTGGTGCCTTCGCCTCTGTAGGGCTTTGCCGGGTGACTGCGGGAGTGTCTTCCTGTGGGTGGCCGACAAATTTTAGTCCAACAGTGCATCCGACGATTCCCACAAGGAACAAGACTTTCAGCACGCTGATAGGTTCTTCGCCGGTGAGCATGGCGAAGGTAACGGTCAGGACCGCGCCAATTCCGACCCACACCGCGTAGGCGGTACCAATCGCGATGTGGTGCATGGCGATTGATAGCCCCACCATTGAGACCGCCAGCGCGAAGCCAAAAGTGAGTGTGGGGATCACGTTGGTAAGCCCATCGGACTGGCCTAATGCTGTCGCCCAGATGGCTTCGAACATTGCACTGATCAGCAATATCCGCCATGCGCCTTGGCGGGAGATCGTGTGTTTTCGCCTATCGCGCATCAGGCCACCACTTTGAGGCCGACGACGCAAAGCACTATCCCTGCAAGGAGACACAGTCTGAGTCTGGTTGCTTGGTCGTGTCCGCGGGCAATCGATAAGGTGACGGTGAGTACGGCCCCGATTCCCACCCAGATGGCGTATGCCGTCCCGGTGGGAATCGCTGTCATCGCGTATGCCAGCCCTGCCATTGAGCCGGTTAAGGCGATCACAAAGATGGTGGTTGGTTTCGGGCGCGTGAGTTTTTCACTCTCACCCAGCGCTGTTGCCCAGAGCGCTTCCAACATGCCTGACGCAATGAGAACTACCCAGTGCATCGTTAGTGGACGAGGCTCCGGTAGAGGTCCATTGTTTGGTCTGCGATAGCTTCCCAGGAGAAGTGGTCTTCAACGCGTTGGCGGGCCGCTGCCCCCATGCGTTGGGCGTCTTCAGGGGCGTCAAGAACACGCATAAGGCTTGCTGTCAGATCCGTGACAAACTGTGCGGGATCAAGTGGAGTCCCTGTTCCGTCTTCCATTTGGTCAAGTGGAACAAGGTACCCAGTTTCACCATCCACGATGACTTCGGGGATGCCTCCGGTTGCGGAGCCGACAACTGGTAGCCCCACAGCCATGGCTTCGAGATTCACGATGCCCAGTGGTTCGTACACGCTTGGGCACACAAACACCGTTGATGCGTCGAGGACTGCGACGAGTTCACGGCGTGGGAGCATCTCTTCAATCCAGACCACACCTGTTCGTTGACGTGACAGACGCGAAACAGCTCCGGTCACTTCGGCAGCGATTTCTGGGGTGTCGGGTGCGCCAGCACACAGGATAATTTGAACGTCAGTTGGCAGGTTTTTCACGGCTTCCAGCAGGTACGGAAGGCCTTTTTGGCGGGTTATCCGCCCCACAAACACGACTGCGCGGCGGGTTGGGTCGATCCCGAGTCGCTGTAGCACTGCATCGGCTTCATCACGCCCATCAGCGCCTGGTGCCTGCCACGATTCGACGTCAATGCCGTTGTGAATGACTTGGACTCGTTGTGGGTCAACGTGCGGGTAAGAACGCAGGATGTCCCGGCGCATGCCACCAGACACTGCAATGATGGCGTCGGCCGACTCGTAGGCTGTTTTTTCGATCCAACTGGACAGGGCGTATCCCCCACCAAGCTGTTCAGCTTTCCAGGGGCGCAGCGGTTCAAGTGAGTGGGCGGAGACCACGTGAGGGACACCGTGCAGGAGGGATGCAACGTGACCCGCAAAGTTGGCGTACCACGTGTGGGAGTGCACAATATCTGCACCGGCAGTCCCAGCCGCCATCTGGAGGTCGAGGCCCATCGTCGCTAGGGCTGGGTTCGCTCCACGGAGTTCACCCGGGGGAAAGTAGCCGGTAACGCCGTCAAAACCATCGGCAGTTCGCGGCCCATCAAAGCAGTGGACACGAACCTCGGCGTGTTGGCGTAAAACACGCGATAACTCTGCGACGTGCACTCCTGCGCCGCCATAGATGTTGGGAGGGAACTCTCTGGTTAACAAGTCAATTCGCACACCAACACGCTACAGCTTTTCGTGCGGATTTGGTCACAACAACATAAGGTCTAACCATGGCATCTCCTAAAGTTCTTGCGATTGTCCTGGCCGGTGGCGAGGGTAAACGACTCATGCCACTCACCAAACACCGGGCAAAGCCGGCCGTGCCGTTTGGTGGCATCTATCGTCTCGTTGACTTCGCACTGTCCAACCTCGTGAACTCCCGTTATCTGCACATTGTTGTGCTCACCCAATACAAATCCCACTCCTTGGACCGCCATATTTCGAAGACGTGGCGGATGTCTCCCCTGTTGGGGAACTTCGTGTCCTCGGTGCCGGCTCAGCAGCGGGTTGGTAAACGCTGGTATCTCGGCTCGGCAGACGCAATCTATCAGTGCCTCAATATCATCGATGATGAGCGCCCTGACATCGTTGTTGTTGTCGGTGCCGACCACGTCTACCGTATGGATTTCTCCCAGATGGTTGATGAACACATCGCCTCTGGTGCGGACATGACAGTCGCTGGAATTCGCCAACCTATCTCGATGGCTTCAGAGTTCGGTGTTATTGATATTGACCCCGACAACCCTGACCGCATCAGGGATTTCTTAGAAAAGCCCACGGACCCTGTTGGGCTTCCCGATTCCCCGCACGAGATCCTCGCATCCATGGGTAACTATGTGATCAACGCGGATGCACTCGTTGAAGCTGTTACGTTCGATGCGGATAACGAGGACTCCAAGCACGACATGGGTGGGGACCTCGTTCCGTACTTTGTTCGTAAGGGCACAGCTGGTTTCTACGATTTCATCCGCAACGACGTGCCAGGGTCTGCTGACCGCGACCGCGACTACTGGCGTGACGTAGGAACCATTGATTCCTACTTTGACGCCAACATGGACTTGATCTCGGTGAACCCGGTGTTCAACATGTACAACGATGAGTGGCCGTTATACACCGGTTACACCGGACTGCCGCCCGCTAAGTTTGTGCACGCAGGGCCGGGCCGCCTTGGGCACGCAGCAGACTCCATTGTTTCCCCTGGTGTGGTGATCTCCGGGGCAACTGTTGTCGGGTCTGTTCTCTCACCTGGTGTGCGCCTGCACTCATGGGCGTCTGTCTCAGATTCAGTACTCATGGACGATGTCATCGTTCACCGCCACGCCCAAGTTCACCGGGCGATCCTCGACAAAAATGTGACCGTCAAAGAACGCGCCAGGATCGGTCTCGACGCTGAAGAAGACCGCCGCCGCGGCTTCACCGTCACTGAGTCTGGCATCACTGTTGTCCCCAAAAACACCGTGGTGGACTGAACATAGACATACATGATGGCCGATGCCCCCAAAGCTGGGGCATCGGCCATCATTGTGTTCAATGCAGCGACACACTAGGCGAGAAGACGCTGCCCTAGGTACCCAGCAGGGTCTAGCACCCCCGGAGGGATGTAGTACACCGCTGACCCGATGGGAGTTGTCCACTCGTTCAAAGCATCCAACTCAGCAAGCCCCGCCTGCAACGGCATGTACTGGTCAGCAATTGAGCGTTGAAACGCCCCAAAAAGCAAACCAGCATTGTGTGTACTTTCCCCCACAGGTGGGTCATCGTAGTTGTATCCGCGGCGCAAAATTCGCACGGACGGGTCCTGTGGTCTGGCTCTGCGAATATGCGCATACGATGCAATGACCGGGAACCCACGTTCAGAGCGGGCATCAAAGTCCGGCTCGTCACCCTCATGGCTACCGGTGAGTGGCGCTCCTGTGGCGAGGCGACGGCCCATGACATCTTCGCGGGCTACCCTATCCACCTCATCCCAGGTATCGAGGTTCATAGCGATCCTGCGCAACACAAACGTTGTCGCCCCCTCATGCACTGGGTCACCAGAACACCACACCAAATCATCTGATGCCTGCGTGGTGGCTGTGTGCGTGCCGTCTACTTGGCCCATGAGGTTGCGCATCGTTGTGCCTGTTGGGTGAGTGCCCCGCGCATAGGTAAACCCCTGCTGTGTCCACCGGCGGCCAAGGTACCTCCGTGTTTGGCGGGTTAGCACTCGGCTGGCATGGGATATTGACGTCGGGTTATCACCTTGCACCATGATGAGGATGTCTGTTTGCCCCCACTGCTTGTCCAAGCGGTCGATGCGGTATGGCGGAAGTTCACGTAAACCTGCCGGCTTCTGATCCGCCATTCCTACCCGTTCAAACAACGATGGCCCCCAACCCACTGTGATCGTTAACCTCGCAGGCGCCTCAGCAAGTTCAGGTTCAGGGTCAGCTAGTGGCGGCTTTCCTTGGGTGAGTCGCGCAGCATCTTGGGTAATGATGCGCATTAAGCGAACAACATCGTCTCGTGTTGCTGAGGAAACAAGGTCATACCCTAGGAGGCAAGCATGCGCTTGCGTTCCCGTGACGACTCCTGCTTGGTGCTCACCGTAAAAAGGTTCGGTAGCCTGCCCAAACCCTTCACAATCACCATGTTCGCTGGTGTTTTCCTCCGCCCCATCAACGCCAGGGCGGCGAAACGCGCGCTGGGTGAGCCCTCCAACTGCACCACCCGCTAAGACGCTACCTCCTAGAATCGCAGAACCACGAAGTAGTTGACGCCGTGTCACTGCCCCACGCGGGGCAGTGTGTGCGGCTGGAATCGGTGAATCTTCGCGGTCGCCCTCAGGGTGGTTAGTCTCAGCGCTTTTGCTCTCAGTGGTCATGGCCGTGGTGCGCATCATCGTGTGAGTTTGCGTCAGAGACTGTGGCGTCATCCTCTGTGTGGTCACTCATCGTGTCCATGTCAGTTTCTTCGTGCTCGTAGCTCTCCTGAGCACCATCAAAATCACGAATTTCTGCGGTGATTGTTGTGGTGGATGTGTCAGAGAAAACCAAGGTGATGTCCACTGTGTCACCGGCAATGAGATCCTGCGTCAGCCCCATCGGCATAAGGTGGTTTCCGCCTGGTTCCAAGGTCAGCGAGTTGTGCGCCGGGATCGTCAGCCCGTGAGGGACTTCTTGCATGGTGGTGGAACCATCCGTAGCAGTGACCGTTTCATGCAGTTCCACATTGCTAGCAACTGAGGTTGATGCTTCTGTGAGAACAACAGGTTGATCTGAGTCATTCACCAGAGTTCCGAACCCTGCCGTCATGTGGCTGTCCATGTCAGCTGCTTTCACCCACGGGTCAGTCATGGTGATCGCTTGCGCGTTGGTGTGGGTTGTGACGGTGGCTTGCGGTGCAGGGTCTACAGAACGTGATGATGGCGATGCGCAACCGGCGAAGGTAAGGACGGTTGCCGCTAGTGCGGCGGTGACAACGTAGTGAGGGGTCGACAAAGAGCGTGCGGGCATGACAAATCCTTCAGGTCAGTGGGTGTGTTCGTTAAACGCAGTGAAGGATCTGCAGTGGTGGCCCACGCCGTTGTTGGGATGCGGCAAGAATCGCATCGAGAACGGCCCACTGAGCGGTGTACACGCGCTGTGGCGGCCGGGTTGGAGGAACACCTTGGGCGATAACGGTGACGCGGGCGTACACCGCAGCAACGACGCTTCGCAAAGTTGCTAGGCACCGCTCAGCATCGGTTAAGACCCACGCAATAAGGATCGCAGCGAGAAAGTGAGCTGCAAGCATCACTGGGCTCGCACTGTGATGCTCTGTGGTGAAGCTACCGGTGAACGCAGCATCAATCGACGGGGCGCCAAGCATGTGGTGGCTATGGTCAACCATCGAGGAGGTGCCATGCCCTGCGCTTTCGGCAGATCCTCTGTGATCTGTCACAGCAGAGAACGCAGCGACTCGTTCACTGGCGGTCAATATTGTGTGTGTTGCCCATTGGGAGACCACACCAGTGATCACGCCTGTGAGTAACCGCCACGTGAAGTGGGCGGTATGCAACCGTGCGGCAATCACACTGATGAGAACGATGGCAACACCAGCGATCACCACACCAGGTAGGTTGCCGATACGCCCTCCGGCAAGGAGGTGAGAGCCAATGCCCAAAGCGCCTGTTATGACACCTAGCACCATCACTCGCAGCGCAAAAGCAGTTCGCTGCGGTGTGGACGCGGTCATCATAAAGTTATTCTTACACGCGAAGGGGTGACTATTGTCCCTTTTCCTGATGGTTGTCGATCACAGAAAGCGCCTCGTCGAGGCGCCCTGTGATTGAATATGGGGCTTGCTCTCGCACAAGTGGTTTGGCGTTGTAAGCAATACCGATACCAGCGGCAGCGATCATATCCAGGTCATTGGCGCCATCACCGATCGCTACGGTGTGTTCCATATCAAGAGCACATTCAGCAGCAAGCTCACGCAGTACTCGTGCCTTGTATGCACGATCGACAACTGGGCCCGTTGTCGCACCGGTGAGGACACCGTCGCGGACCTCCAACCGATTAGCCCGGAACTTCGTGATGCCCACCTCAGCAGCAAGGCCTGCAACTATTTCTTCAAACCCACCAGAGACGAGAGCTACTTCCCACCCTCGGCGTTGGCACTCGCTAATAAACTCGCGGGCTCCAGGGCTGAAGGTTATCGCCTCACGTACCTGATGAACTTTCTCAACAGGCACACCTTGCAGTGTTTTAACACGCTGGGCAAGCGACTGCGCGAAATCTATTTCGCCTCGCATTGCCTTCTCCGTGACAGCGGCAACAAGCTCTTCAGTCCCAGCATGCGCAGCAATCAGTTCGATAACTTCCTGCTGGATCAATGTCGAATCAACGTCCATGACAACAAGGCGGGAAATGGTCATGTGTGTGGTGTCTCCATCAGGTGCGGCGATCGAGTAGGTCGTCCTCGCTGATCCGTGGTCCTCGAGCGTCAAAGATCGACATGATGAGCGTGGCCACCAGCAGGGCGACTCCGATGATACCGAGCGGGTTCGCGAAGCCGATAACCAGTCCACGCCCTGGTTCCTGAGAACCCGTGAGGATGGTTGTGAGGTGTCCATTTACTCGGTCAGGGATGAACAGCCCCACGAGTATCAGGCACAGCCAAGCACCGCACAACGTCACCGTTGATGCTTTTCTCACAGAGAACCCCACCCGGCGTGCGCGGCGCTGGTAAAGCGCAATCAGCAGGTGCAAGGCAAGGATCGGGCCACTAAGCGCCCACAGATACGTTGTCGCATAGTCACCATTGAGCCCCCACAGGTAACGAGCGCCACCCAACCACCCAGCAACGGCAAACCCACCAAGGAGAATGATTGCAGGAGGCATAGTTTCAGGCGTCGTCTTCGGGGCGCAGAACATGCGTCAGCGCGACGCTACGAGCAGTCCACTGTGCGAACGGGAGATCAGACTCCATCACGCACAGCGTTGCCGTACCTACGCCAAGCCGAACCTGGTTGTAAGCATCGCTATCAGAACCTTCACCAGCCAATTGCTCTGCAACAGCAGACATGGTTGGTTCGTGCCCCACCACAAGAATGGTGCGCGAGTCCTGTTCTGCCACAAGCTGCAAAACATCCTGAACACCAGCAACATACAACTCTTCGTGGAAACTCACCGTGGTGGGCTCAGAATCGAGCCCACCGGCGAGTAATTCCCACGTTTGCTTTGTGCGCACGGCGGCAGAAACCAGCACCCTGTCTGGCACAATATTGTGCTCGATGAGCAAGTCAGCCACTGACCGTGCCTGCTTGCGCCCTCTCAAAGCCAGAGGGCGCATCTGGTCTGTTACTGCTCCAGCGGGCTCTGCTTTCGCATGCCGAAGAAGGAGCAATCGCCGTGTTTCGTGCGTCAAAGTCAAACTACTGTCCCATCGCGTGGACTCCACCGTCTACATGCACGATCTCACCTGTGGTGGCCGGGAACCAATCTGACAGCAATGCTGCTACCGCACGGGCGGTGGGTTCCGGGTTGCTCTGGTCCCAACCGAGCGGTGCTCGCTGGGGCCAGTTCCCTTCCATCTGCTCAAAGCCCGGAATGGACTTCGCGGCAGTGGTGCGGATCGGACCTGCTGATACGAGGTTAACCCGGATTCCTTGCGGACCGAGGTCTCGAGCAAGGTAGCGTGCCGTGGACTCGAAGGCTGCTTTCGCTACGCCCATCCAGTCGTAGACAGGCCAAGCGAACTTCGCATCGAAGGTCAAGCCAACAACAGAACCACCATTTGACATGAGTGGTTGGGCTGCTACGGCCAATGATTTCAACGAAAATGCGGAAACTTCCATCGCCGTTGCCACGTCAGCCCACTCCCCTGATAGGAAGTTCCCACCCATGACCGTTTGGGGGGCAAAGCCGATGGAGTGAACCACACCATCAAGGGAATCAACGTGTTCAAGAACACGATCTTTCAGCGCGGCGAGGTCATCATTATCTGTCACATCGAGTTGCAATACCGGGGCTGGTTGCGGAAGCCGCTTCGCAATAGCCTGGGTGAGCTTCATCTGACGCCCAAAGGACGTGAGGATGACATTCGCTCCTTCAAGTTGTGCGAGACGCGCAACATGGAACGCGATGGAGTGGTTGGTGAGAACACCGGTGACAAGAATGTTCTTGCCGTCAAGCAGAGCCATAGTTTCTCTTTCGTGTAAAAGGGTATCGAGAGGAAGGCAAAGAGGTTAGTGCCCCATGCCCAGGCCGCCATCCACGGGAATGACAGCTCCTGAAATGTAGGATGCCTCATCGGAGGCAAGGAACCGCACGGCCGCCGCAACCTCGTGAGACTGAGCAAAACGACCTGCGGGAATGGTCGCCTTGTATTTTTTCTGAGTTTCTTCCGGGAGCGCATCGGTCATTGCCGTTTCAATGAATCCTGGAGCCACAACGTTCGCGGTAATGCCGCGTCCACCCAACTCGCGGGTGATGGAACGGGCCATTCCCACCAAACCAGCCTTAGAGGCGGCATAGTTGACCTGACCGGGCCCTCCGTAGAGGCCTACCACTGAGGAAATCATAATGATTCGCCCGCCGCGCGCTTTGATCATTGCCTTAGAGGCACGCCGCACGCAGCGGAAGGTCCCCGTGAGGTTCACATCGATGACTTGTTCGAACTCATCATCAGTCATGCGCATGAGTAGTTGGTCGCGAGTGATTCCAGCATTTGCTACCAGAACATTCACTGGGCCAAGTTCTTTTTCAATGGTCGTAAAAGCCTCATCAACGGCTTCAGATGATGTGACATCACCTACGACACCAAAAACGCCCTCTGGTAGGTCTCCACTGCGGTAGATCGTTGCGACCCGATCCCCAGCAGCAACAAACGATTCAGCGATCGCTCGCCCGATTCCCCGGTTTGCTCCGGTCACAAGTACGACTCGGCCAGCCTGGGTTTCCGTCACATTGCCCTCCACGATTGTCTGATGTCCACTGTGTAATCTATAGAAGTTTTTCGCCCATCACCGCACACGAAACGCCTGCCACACCCCAAGGATGTTTGGAGATAACCTACAAATCAGGTTCAGAGCGTAGAATCTAGGCGTGCCCAAGACTCCCCCAGCGGCCTCCATTACCTCAGCCCCGGAATCGCTCCGCGCGGACCAGGGGCGACGCATGCGCGTGTACACCCTTCAGATGCTTATTCGGTTGGGTTGCTTTCTCGCGGCATACTTTGTGTCTGGGCCAGTGCAGTGGGCCTTAATCGCTGCCGCGATATTTCTTCCCTATTTTGCTGTCGTAAGCAGTAACTCTGGGCGCAGGACCGGTCAGCGTCAAGAGGCTCCCATGGAGTACCGTGCGTTGCCTGCCGCTGACACCACCATTTCCCTCGATCAGAAGGACCAGTAACTGTGGTTGATCTACTCGGCATTGCCGATCCCGTGCAGGAACTCATCTGCTCAGGCAAAGGGTGTAAAGCACCTGCCGTCTGGGGACTGTTGTGGAACAACCCCAAAATTCACACTCCTGAACGCCGTAAGGTGTGGTTGTCTTGCGAGGACCACCGTGATCACCTTGACAGGTTTTTATCTCTGCGTGGTTTCCTCAAAGACACTGTTCCAGTCAGCGAGCTCGAGCAAGTTGATCCACCTCAGTAGTTTTCACACTGAGAGTTTCCACCGCTTATGAGACCAATGGACCCCACCTTGGAGACCAGCCCTGTGAGCACCACCCCCACAACCGCACCTTCTTCCCCAGCGCCTGAGCGCAGTCTCCTGCAGTGGTTAGGGATTGCTGTTGCTGTCGCTGTCATCGTTGTGTTGTGTATTACTGCTGGAAGGTGGCAATGGAGCCGCTACCAAAACAAGGATGCGGTCATCACAACCATTGACAATAACTACTCAGCTGATCCGGTGCCGCTGAACGACATCGTCTCTTCACCTCAACAAACCCTTGATGACTCTGCGGTGTGGACACCTGTGACGGTGACTGGACACTACGTCCCTGAAGCAACCGCACTGTTAAGAAACCGCCCCATTAATTCCACACCCTCAGTACATGTGCTGGTTCCCTTTGAAACAGCTGACGGCAACATCCTTCTGATTAACCGGGGTTGGGTGCCGTATGACGTCGATGCGGTCCGCCCCTCAAGCATTCCCTCTCCCCCGCCAGGAGATATCACCGTGACCGTTCACCTGCGGCAAAGTGAAGCGCCTAGCACACGCGATGCCCCAGTCGGGCAGGTCCAGGCGATTACCGTGTCAGATGCCTTGGACGCTGGAGCAGCCTACGGCGGGCTCAATGACTGGCCCAACTCGCCTGCTTTCGCCAATATCTACGGTGCGCTCACTGACGAAACTCCGGCGCCTAGTGAGCCAATCAATGCGTTACCAGCTCCAGATACGGCCCCTGGCTCGCATTTGAGTTACGCACTGCAATGGTGGGTTTTTGCTATCGGTGCTGGCGCAGGTTTTTTTGTGCTCATCGTGAAGGAACGCCGCCGAAAACGACGCGAAGCGCACGGCGAGGTTCACAACCCTTTCGCCGCGCTCAACGAAGATTCACACGAGAAGGCCTCTGCCTCAGCGCAGTCGTCATCGCGGCGTAAAACGAGACAGGTCGATAACGACTACGAGGACTCACTCTTTGAGTGAGTCCTCGTAGGACAGTGCACCAGTTCGCTTTGCGTTGTTGTTCTTTCGACGCGGTGTTTAAGCGAGTGACACCAGTTCTCGGTAGTCCTCGCCCCAGAGGTCCTCGTCGCCATCTGGTAATAAAAGCACCCGGTCTGGGTTGAGTGCGTCCACTGCACCTTCGTCGTGGGTGACCATAACAACGGCACCTTCGTAAGTTGCCAAGGCACCTAAGATTTCGGCTCGCGAGGCTGGGTCGAGGTTGTTGGTTGGTTCGTCAAGAAGTAACACATTCGCGGATGAGACCACGAGAGTTGCGAGCGCAAGCCTGGTTTTTTCCCCACCGGACAACACCTTTGCAGGCTTGTCTGCATCGTCACCGGAGAAGAGGAAAGAACCCAACACGGAACGTACTTGGGTGTCTGCCATGTCTGGTGCAGCGTGACGCAGGTTCTCTAAAACGGTCATCGACAGGTCGAGTGTGTCATGCTCCTGGGCATAGTAGCCAAGCTTCAATCCATGGCCAGCATCGACGGTTCCGGTAGTTGGTTTTTCAACGCCAGCAAGAATCCGCAGCAGTGTCGTTTTACCTGCACCATTGAATCCAAGGATTACTACGCGTGACCCTCGGTCAATCGCGAGGTCCACACCTATGAACACTTCTTGAGAGCCGTAGGATTTGGACAGGTTAGACGCGGTCAGAGGCACCTTGCCGCATGGTGCCGGTGTGGGGAATCGCAGTTTCGCTACCTTATCGGAAACGCGCTGCTCATCAAGGCCGTCCATCAGGCGCTCCGCGCGCTTCAACATGTTTTGCGAAGCAACAGCTTTGCTGGCTTTCGCTTTCATTTTCAGCGCTTGCGCAGTGAGCGCTCCAGCTTTTTTCTCAGCGTTTGCTCGCTCGCGGCGGCGGCGGCGTTCGTCGTCTTCGCGTTGCTTGAGGTAGGCGTCCCACCCCATGTTGTATTGGTCGATGACGCCGCGTGTTGCGTCGAGGTAGAACACTTTGTTCACAATGGCGCGCATAAACTCGTTGTCGTGGGAGATGACAATGAGCCCGCCTTCATAGGAACGCAGGTACTCGCGAAGCCACACAATTGAGTCAGCATCTAGGTGGTTGGTCGGCTCGTCGAGGAGCAGGGTTTCGCCGCCGGAGAACAAAATGCGGGCAAGTTCCACCCGGCGACGTTGACCACCAGATAGTTCCCCCAACCCGTGGGACAACATCTCGTTGTCCAGCCCAAGGTTCGAGGCGATGCGCATCGCTTCGCTTTCTGCGCCGTAGCCGCCAACGGCTTGAAAACGAGCTTCTAACTTTGGGTACCGGTCTAGTGCTTTCTCCATGACTTTGAGGTCTGTCGAAGCCATGTCTGCTTCGGTTTTCTGCATGAGGGCTAGGAGTTTGTGCACGTCTCGGATCGAGAGAATGTGATCACGGGCGCTTGTAGCGGGGTCTGACGGGCGGGGGTCTTGTGGCAAGTAGCCAATAATCCCGCTCCGCGATACTGATCCTGCTGTCGCTTGACCTTCACCGGAAAGTACCCGAGTGAGAGTGGTTTTACCTGCACCATTGCGCCCAACTAGGCCAATTCGATCACCCCCGGCGACCCGAAAGCTCGTTGGATGCAGCAGCGTCCTCGCGCCGATCCGCAGTTCCACACCGGTGGCTGTGATCACAGTTGTCCTTACGTCATTTATAGGGTTCCTCTAAAGCGTCCCACTATTCCTCATAGCAGACACAAACGCGCTCAATTCTACCGGTCCGATACTGTCAGGTCAGTTGAATATCTCCATGTCACACTGACTGGTCACTCACACCGTAGGGGGAACAATGAGTTCACAGCAGTCCGCATCACCACACACTGAGCAGGACACCTCCCAAAGAATCCAACGCTCTGGGCAACGCAACCTCAGCAGAGATGTTGCCCTTGTTGCAACCTTCGCGGCGATTATCGTGGCATGCGCGTTGACCCCTGCGATTGCTGTTGCCGGAGTTCCTGCACCGATAACTCTCCAGACCTTTGGTGTCATGCTTGCCGGGTTGGTCCTTGGTGCTCGTCGCGGGGGCCTCGCTGTGTTGTTATATCTCGCTATTGGGGCAGCAGGGCTTCCCGTGTTCTCTGGCGGTAACTCAGGTTTAGCTCCATTTGTTGGGGCGACAGCCGGTTATCTTATTGCCTTCCCCGTTGCTGCTTTTGCTATCGGGTGGGCTACCCGCAAACTGCTCGCAACGCGCGCGATTGTTGAACAGGCACAGCCAGAAACTGCGCGCCGCCTGGCACCATTCCACACCGCAACAACAATTGCCGTGTGCCTCCTCATCTCACTGCTCACTATTCATGCGCTGGGGATCGTTGGCATGCACCTGCGCGTGCCTATGCCCCTTCAAGATGCCCTTGTCGCAGACCTCATCTTCATTCCAGGTGACATCATCAAAACCACCACCGCTGTCCTCGTTTCTCTCGCAGTCTTGCGCGCATTCCCTGTCCTGCGGACGCTACGTTAACCCGCGTTCAGATGGGAATCATTACGTGCCGTGATGTGAGTGTTGAGGTTGATGGGAGGTGCATCCTTCAGCCTTTCAGCCTCGACCTCACTGAACAGCGGGTGGTGGTGCTGGGGGCAAACGGCAGCGGTAAATCGACGTTCCTCAAGCTCCTTAACGGGCTTGTCGGCCCAACCTATGGCCACGTAACCGTTGAAGGCTTTGACACGATCGACGCGTGGCGGGATGTGCGGGCACGTGTTGCGTTTACCTTCCCCGACCCAGAATCTCAACTACTCCTCCCCACAGTTGGTGAGGACATCGACTTGTCACGACGCACCGCTCAACGCCGCGGCGCACGCAAGAAGGGCGCTACAGCCCAACAGTTTCTCGACAACATTGGGCTCAATGTCCCCCTCAACCAGGCGGTTGCAACACTGTCCGGGGGGCAAAAACAGATCGTTGCTCTGCTGAGCGTGCTCGCCGCTGAACCGGACATCCTCGTGTGTGACGAACCAACAACTCGCCTTGACCTGCGGTGGCGCAACCGAATAATTGACGTTTTGGCGTCCCTTCCCCAGCGTATTATTTACGCAACACACGACCTTGAGCATGCCACCACAGCGGATCGTGCGTTGGTCATCCATGACGGTGCAGTAATTTTTGATGGCGCACCACACGCTGCTGTTCGCGCATACCGCAGGCTCATGGCGGACCTATGACACAAACGTCCACGGCACCGGTCCGTATAGCCCGGCGTATGCCAGCCGCGCAACGGTTAGGGGCTACACCCTCAATCATTGGTTCCTACCAACCTGGCACAAGCATCGTGCATCGCAGCCCGGTGTGGTTAAAGATCCTTCTTGTACTCGGGGCAGGTTTGTGCGTGGGGTTTTTTCGATCGCCACTTGTGTCAACAGTGACCTTCATCGCCGCGGTGGGGTGGTTCACGATGTCTGGCAGCAGCTGGCGCACAATAGCGAAAATGTGGCCGTTGCTCATTGCACTGACGCCAATCACGGCATACCACCTGATCACAGGGAACTCTTCCCTTGCCTATGCTGTACCGCTCGGAATCGCTGCGTGTGTTCTTTTCGCCACAACTACCACCGCAACCACCCCACTCACCACCATCATCACGCTTCTCACCCAGTCAACACGTCGACTCATCGGTGAACACGCAGCCCTTGTCGTTGGGCTGACCATCGCATTGACGTTACGAACCATTCCCTTACTGCTCGAACTATTCGCCGCCACCCGTCAGGCGCTCCATGCGCGGCATGTGCGAGCAACGCCCCTTCGACTTATCTTGCCTGTCGTCCTCAGAGCGACTGGCCACGCCCTATCAACCGGGGACGCTTTAGAAGCACGGGGAGTGTTACACGACCGTCCCACACGGGGAGAGTAACCCTCGGTCTCTCTGCGTCACACGTGACGCTGCGCTGTATTCTCCGGGTATGACCTTTCAGGACGGCAATTTTGATTCATCTCGCGTTAAGCGGCGCAGCAGCGGCAAAGCCGTAGCAGGAGGTGGCATCGGGCTCGGTGTGATCGCATTGGTGTTGCTCAGCCAACTGTTCAATGTTGACCTCACTCAGTTCGCCTCACTGTTGGGTAGCGGCACTGGAAACGGCACCTATGAGGACAGTGATCTCACTGGTTGCGACACCGCAGATCTCGCCAACACTGACGATGAGTGCAGGTACGGATGGACCATCGCGTCACTTGACGCGTATTGGGAAACCCAGTTACCTGAGCAAACAGGGGTGGAATACACGCGGCCTGGCGCGGTGAGTTTCAGTGATGCAGTCAGTACTGGTTGTGGTAGTGCCACGTCAGCGACTGGTCCGTTTTACTGCCCTGCCGACGAAACGGTCTACATTGATGTTTCGTTTTACGAGGTTCTACGGTCCGGGCTTGGCGCATCAGGGGGATCTCTTGCGCAAATGTACATTGTTGCGCACGAAGTGGGGCACCACATTGAACACATCACCGGTGTTCTCGGGGACGCTGACAACGACAAAGGCGCAGAGTCCGACTCAGTGCGTGTTGAGCTCATGGCTGACTGTCTTGCAGGAATGTGGGCAGGAAACGCAGCAACCACCGTCAACCCGGAAACTGGGCGCCCCTACCTCAACCCCATCACCAGTGACCAACTAACTGACGCCTTAGATGCTGCCGCTGCCGTAGGTGACGACAGGATCCAAGAAGCTCACTCCGGGTCAGCAGACCCTCACACCTTTACTCATGGCACCTCGCAACAACGTCAGCAATGGTTTATGACTGGTTACGAGCAAGGATCTTTCGATGCTTGCAACACCTTTACAGCAGACCAACTCTGACCTCGAGTTAGGCAAACGTCCCTTTGCCGAGACGTCAACATCCCCTGGGCGGTGCTAGCGGGCTCGGTTAGTCCTTAAACCGTGAGGTTTGGTTCCGTCCACGTGACGAACCGCATCGGCTCTTGTGAGTGTGACCGTGGTGTTTGTGGTGCTCGCTATCGCCATGTGAGTTATGCCCGTGTGCAGTACTGAGTACGCCAAGCCCCAAAATGATGCACAGGGGACGGTACAGATACGTGTCCGCTTCGAGGAATTCTTGGCTTGGTGTTGGTAGCCCGAGCCATTCGGTGGCTTTGCGCCCGCCGGCTATGCCTCTGGTCAGGAGAACGGCAGCTACTGACTTTTTCGCGAATCGAATAAAGCCGTTCCGCGGTTTGGCCGCCGCGATGACGGCCCCAGCCGCGGCGAGACCTGCCACGGTGTGGCAGGCATCAGCGTCAGGCATGTCCGAACTACCAACAACAGTAGTGGCGAGTTCCTCACGGGTCTCGAAAGGATAAGCGGAGCCTTTGGCCCAGATGACGTGGATGGCAGCGACTTTGAGGAGTCCACTGACAGTGACAAGTTTGACAAATTTACCCATGAGTTCAGCCTACGCACCTGCGACCTGCACGGCACGCCAGAACATACGCGTTACAGAGCAATAATTTCTCCAACTGGTTGCCCGTGTCCCAACACGGTGGGGAGATGACGGGTTGTGAGGGCGTCGTTGTCGTGGCCCATGCCTTTGAGGAGGTGCAACGCTAGGGACACTCGGCCGCGGTTTGTGCCATCGGAGATTTTCAGTGCAAATGTGCTGCCATCTGCGAACACTCCAGCGTGGACGGCTTCTGCACCGTCTTTGGTCATGAGGCCAGGGAATGTTTGCATCATGTCGGTGACATCGCGACCAGTTCCACCCAGGAGTTCTGGGTGGCGAGTAATCGCCTTGTACACCTGGGCGTGAGGTGAGGTTGGCTCGTCGTGCGCGGTGCGGGCTATCGTGTGGAAGCCTTGGGCAAGCCCGTGAAGGGTGAACAAAAATAGTGGCGCACCGCAACCGTCTGTTGTGACTGCGGCTGCTTGTTCCCCACACAGTGTTTCTAGGGTTGCGCGGATGTGTTGTTGCAGGGGGTGGTCAGCGTTGAGGTATGTTTCTGTGTCCCACCCGTTGGCTACGCATGTTGCCAGCATTGCTGCGTGTTTTCCTGAGCAGTTTTGCATTAGTGATGTGGGCTCTACACCTGCTGCCCGCGCCGCGTTGCGGCTTTCCTCCCCCATCGGCAAGTCTGGGGTGTTGCGCAGGGCATCAATGGTGAGCCCGGCATCATGCAGGGTTGTTGTTGTGACGTCTAGGTGTTGTTGTTCACCGGAGTGGCTGGCTGATGCCAGTGTGATCTGTTGTGGTGTTCCTGCCCACCCTGCGGTGAGGAGTGCAATGGTTTGCAGTGGTTTCAGCGAGGATCGGGCATACACTAAGGCGCTTGGGTCCCCGCCTTGAGATGCAGTGGTGCCATCTGGGGATAACACGAGGTAGCTGCCGTAGTGGACGGATTCGATGTGGCCACCACGGGTGAGAGCAATAACGGGAGCATGCGCGGGAATGGGAAGCTGAGTCACTGTTCCAGTATCTCAACTGATCATGGTTTGAACGCCTAGAATGAACGTCATCTCAACCACATGTGGAGGCATCATGGCTCGGAATATTGCGACAAATACTCGCGTTGAGTTTCCGGAACTCACAAACTTTCTCCGAGGCAACCGTCATGCCGTGTTCTTAACGTATCGCCGTAGCGGTGAACCACAGATGAGTCCGGTGGTTTTTGCGGTGGACAGTCAGGGCAGGATCTTGGTTTCTACGTACCCTGACCGTGCCAAAGCAGTGAATGTTCGCCGTGATGCTCGGGCTGCAGCGTGCATCCTTGGCGCAGATTTCGACGATGCATGGGTACAGGTGAGCGGAAGGGCTGAGGTTATCGATTTACCCGAATCGGTGGATGTTTTGGTCGACTACTATCGAGCAGCTGCTGGCGAACATCCTGACTGGGATGAGTACCGCTCAGCGATGCTCACTCAAGGGAAGTCAGTAATTCGGTTAACCATTGAAACGTGGGGGCCTGTTGCAACCGGTGGGTTCCCTGCGCATCTAGTGTCATCATCAACACCAGACGCGCAGGGTAAGTGACGTTTACAGTACCGTCGAGCGCCCTGGGGCTGCAGTGGTCGCGGGGGGCGTGACCCGCGGGCGCAGGTTGGCGAGGCGCTCCGGGCTGAGCACCAATGCGAGTTCTTCAGCAGTCATCAGTTCGCGTTCCAGCACAATTTCGGCCACTCCTCGACCGGTACTTAACGCTTCGGCAGCTATGGATGTTGCGACGGCGTAACCCAAATGTGGGTTCAGTGCTGTGGCAAGCCCAATGGAGTGTTCCACCATCTCACGAAGCCGTTCCGTGTTCGCAGTGATGCCGGTGACGCATCGGTCCGCGAGGGTGTAGCAGGCTTGAGAAAGGTGGCGAATACCTGAGTCAAGTTTGTGGAAAATGAGGGGTTCAAAAGCATTCAGTTGAAGTTGACCTGCTTCAGCGGCCATCGAGATGGCCATGTCATTCCCAATGACCTCAAATGCCACTTGATTAACAACTTCTGGGATGACGGGGTTCACCTTGCCCGGCATGATGGATGACCCCGCTTGCACGGCTGGGAGGTGAATCTCAGCGAATCCAGCACGTGGCCCTGAAGACAACAGACGAAGGTCATTGCAGATTTTGGAGAGTTTCACAGCAACCCGCTTAAGGGTCCCTGACACTTGGACAAATGATCCAACGTCTTGGGTTGCTTCAACAAGATCATCGGCCGTGACCACTGGGAACCCGGTGACATCCCGTAGATGCTCAGCAACAAGTGGCGCATACCCTTCGGGGGCGTTGATGCCTGTCCCAATAGCTGTGGCACCAAGGTTCACCTCCGTGAGGAGCAGGGCTGCTTCTCCGAGGCGGGCGCGGTCCTCACCCAGCATGATGGCGAAGGTACCAAACTCTTGTCCCAACGTCATGGGAACGGCATCTTGAAGTTGCGTACGCCCCATTTTCAGAACGTCATGGAACTCGTCAGCTTTCGCCCGGAACGCTTCTTCAAGGTGATGCATTGCGTCAGTAAGTTCAGCAATTGAGTACAGCAATGCGACCTTCAGCGATGTGGGGTACACATCGTTTGTGGACTGAGACAGGTTCACATGATCGTTGGGATTAACTACTGTGTACTCCCCACGTTCTGCTCCTAACTCTTCCAGGGCAACGTTGGTGATGACTTCATTGGCATTCATGTTGCTGGAGGTCCCTGCCCCGCCTTGGATGACGTCAACAATGAACTGGTCGCGAAACTCACCTGCCATGACGCGATCGCAGGCTCGCCCTATACCTTCTGCGAGGCGGGCATCGAGAATCCCCAACTCGGCGTTGGTGAGCGCACAGGCCCGTTTCACCGCTGCGAGCGCCCGAATGAGGTTGGGATGGGTTTCGATAGTGATGCCGGTAATGGGAAAGTTCTCGACTGCTCGCAGTGTTTGGACTCCCCAATAGGCGTCTTGAGGGATGTCGCGGTAGCCGATGAGGTCTTTCTCGAGCCGTGTATTTGTCACGGTGTCTTGCCCCTTTGTCTGACTATGGTGGTGCGCTGGGTATGCGCGTGCGGGTGGGTATCGGTGGTGGTGATACCGCCATCAGGATACCGGTGTGTGGTGTTGGTTACCTTACGGCGCGCGTGACAGTGACACACGCTGGAGCGCACATGTTGGCGTTGACGTGCGGATTTCCCATTTTATGCAGCGACTGCATTGTAGTTATCCACAGGTGCGCGGGAGGTTTCTGCAGCCGATGTGCGGCGGCGCGTAGTGTGCAGCTTACTGCGATGCCCCGTTTGTGCAGGGTCGTTTGTGTATCCGTCTTGGTTTCAACTGTGGAGGTTTTTTCATGTCTGTTCCTTCAATACCGCTCCCCCCTCCAAAGCCGGAAGAACAATACGGTCATGTGCCGCCATCACAAGACGTTGGTGGAATTGAGGAAACTGTTCCCACCACGCGAACGCCAGTCGCTTATGCGTGGGGGCAGGTTGTGGGGAATGCCCTGCGATTCCGAGTGTCGGGGGTTGTCGATGCCCTTGATCTACGGCACAGCGGGCGGGGAAACCCTTGGTTGTGGCTGCTTACCACAGGCATAGCAATTGTTGTCTTAACGACGCTTAATATATTGACAATCATCCAAATGGTTAGTTGGTATTCTCCTGGACTACTTCCCTTCAACCCGGCGCAAATGACAGGTTACCTCGTTACCACAACGGTGATCTCACTGTCTACAGCACTGTTTTTCCGAGCGGTTACACTCCGTGTCTACTTTGCAATAAGTGGTGCCAGTGAAAAAGTAACTTTCCTCCAGTGTCTGAATATCGCTTCAACCTGGTTCGCTATTGTCACTACTCTTTTTGTTCTTCCTTCACTTTTCTTTACGATGTTCATCGCTGGACTTGGCAGTCCCTTGGAAATTTATTTCCTCGTCCTACCGGTTCTCATCATCGTGCTCTTCGCTGAGTGCATTCTCTTTGCAGTCTCACGCAATTTTGCACCAAAGAAAGTATCTAACATTGTGAAGTACATTCTTTTGACGCTGCTTTATTTAGTGTTGGCGCTGTTCTTTGCCTCAGTGAACCCCTGACGGACTGCTTTGTTTGCTTGTCGCCTACGTTGTTGGCGCACAATAGCGGTGATGAGCGCTGCTGCACTAACTAGTGCAGCAGCGCTCATCACACCCCACCCGATGCGCACAAACACCTCGCGGCGGTTAACTGTTCTGAGAGCATCTTCGACAAGTTGCTGCTCCTGCATCCTTGACGCTGGTGTGTGCCCAAAGAGTGGCCCTAGGGCACCGACAAGATCCGGGTGCGCTTGGACTTGGATGTTTCCTACAGCGAGCTGGCGACCATACTCACGTTGCGCATCGGGAACCGCTGCTGTTGACGTCCCGAGCACAACATCACGCGCGTGGTCGTCGAGAGGAAGAAGAGTTGGCGTTCCCTCATCCGCATTTGTCACAGTGAAATAGCCTTGAGCAATCGTGACAATGTTCGTTACTTCGTGGGGAGGCGGAAACGCTGGATTAGTCACTGCACTGTCAATAAAATCCACAGCCCCATGATTGATTGGGGTGCTGTCAATGTCCGTGACATTCCACATACACAGAAGCATCCCCGCGACGGCAGGGTCACCATCAAGAACAGCACAGTAGTGACCTGTGGGCTGGTACGCAGGTTCTGGTGGAGGGCCGTACTTGCCAGTAGCGAGGTCAAAACTGCTCGGAGCAAGCGAATACACCGGAAGCGGCGGGCGGACTTCCACGCGGGCCACTCCACGCAGTGGGTCGTCGCTGTATGCCGCTGCTCTACGCATGAGAGCGTCATATCCATGCGCTGCGAACCATTCAGTGACCTGCGAGGGGACTGTTGGCGCCGGCACCTGAGAGGTCACTCCCAGCCATTGAGGGGGAGTTCTCATAGACACCGCGGCTTGTAATGGAGGCAAGGCGAGAACCGTGTCGCTAGGCCCGCTCATCGCAACAACCGGCCCAGCCGCTCCCCCAACCACCATGCACATCCAGGCAACAAACGCGGCAGCTTTCATCGTGTGGCTTTCGCGGCAGGGCCGTTACCGATCTATGTTGCTGGTCAGGGCATATTTACATCCCACAAACATCACCGAGGAATCGTGCACAGTTTCTTCACGCTTCCGTTTGGCAGCCCCACACCACCCGCATAGGATCAAAAGATGAGTAACCAGAGTGCGATATTTGTTGATGCTGGGTTTTTGCACTCCGTCGGGGCTCAACGCACAGCATCCACCAGTTACCGGCAAGCCGTTAAACTGCAATACTCCACGCTGGTCCGGGGCATCACCAACGCTGCCCGAGCGCACAGCGGTGTCAGCAACTTGCGCACCTACTGGTATGACGCATCCAAAGATGGGTTGCTCACCGATGAGCATAAAAAAGTCGCCATGATCCCTGGGGTGAAAGTGCGACTTGGACGGTTGAACTTCTTCGGTGAACAAAAAGGTGTTGACCTACGTCTAGCCCTCGATCTTGTTGGGCTTGCCCGTACTGGATCGGCTTCTGTGGCTTACCTGATCTCAGGCGATGACGACCTGACTGAAGCTGTCGAAGAAGCCCAGAGTTTGGGCATGCGCGTTGTCCTGCTGGGGATCGCTGATGAGTCCACCCGCATCGGTGTCACTGCTGTCGCCGAGAATCTCGCCTTCACCGTGGACGCCATTGAGCTGTTGTCTGATGACCTTCTTGAGGCGTCCTTCACTCGAACTGTTGTGCAAGGGGACGACAACCACAGCGCGGGAATCGTGGCAGCCGGAAAGATCAATGCTGCTACCGCGTCAGCTGAGCATGTCACCACTGAAGGTGGCATAACCGTTTCTACTCCAACAAACACACCGCGCATCCCCACTCCCGCTGCTCTTGCGTCAAGGCCGCCACTGTCCACACAGGTCAGCGCGCCACGCCCCGCTCCTAGTGCTGCGCGATCACATCGCCCCGGAACATCTCCCGACGAGGCAGCCACAACCATCGTGTACTCCAGCATCACTGGAAGTGCCGCATCTGTTGCAGGCCCCTCTCACAACGATGCGTCACTCATCGAAATCGCTGAAGAGGTCGGCGCAAAAGTTGCCCGAAACTGGTACGCCAACACGACCCAAGCCGAACTTTCTGAAGTGTTTGCGGACCGCCCACAGTTACCGCCTTTCATTGACCGCGTCCTTATTAAAGATTGCGCGGCAGCCATCGGTGAGACAGACACCTACCTCCAGTCGGTACGGCGAGCGCTACGCGGTTCCTTCTGGGACGAGATCGACACCATCCACTAAACTTTGTGAGCGAAGCCGCCCTGCATTTACTACTGTGACTGTTCCTGTCACAACCGCGGGTAGCGCAGCGGCAAGTGCCCACAGAGCGATGTGTCCCGCATTAGTGCCTGTCTGCGGCCCATAGAGTAGCCACAACACTGCGACAACAATCGCCACAAAAAAGCTCACGCCTTGGGCAGGGAGTAACCATGCTGGCCACAGGTATCTCGTAGCGTAACGGCGGCCAGAAAATAGGATCACTGGGAGTGCAACCATTGCGGCAAGTATCCACAGATAGTACGTCGGTAGTCCAAGCCCAATACTGCTAAGCATCGTTCCGATAACCACCCCTTGCAGTATTAACAGCGCACCTTCCCACCTGAGCACACTGGGCCTAATGTCTGTTTCTGCGGTCTGATTCATTATTGTTCCCCTACTTTCCATGATCCAGATCATACACAAACACGACTACCTAGACTGAAGGCATGGAACGAGCCATCAGCCTTGTCATATCATCAGCCGTCGGCGACGCGCTGGGAGCACCCTACGAGTTTCTACCGCCACTGCCACACGCAACCCCCATCACCGTGCAAGCCACCCACCTGTGGGAACGTGGCGAATGGACTGACGACACATCCATGGCTATTCCCATCTTGGAGCAACTTGCTGCTGGGGCTAGCCTGCACCCCACCAACGCAGCAACTCAAGACACCTTAGGGCGCATCGTCTCGCAGTGGCTTGAATGGGCG
This sequence comes from Jonesia quinghaiensis DSM 15701, assembly GCF_000423205.1. Lineage (GTDB taxonomy): Bacteria > Actinomycetota > Actinomycetes > Actinomycetales > Cellulomonadaceae > Jonesia > Jonesia quinghaiensis. The sequence continues at coordinate 33,270 of NZ_KE383990.1, read as the reverse complement.
CAGAACGCAAAAGACATCGGCACCCAAACCCGTGCGGTATTCGCACATATTCCTGAGAGCGCCGTGACCGCACAGGCAGCGCGAGACGCAGCGAGAATGGTGCATGAACAAACAGGGCGTTCAGCAGGTAACGGGTCACTCATGCGCACCGGCCCGGTTGTTCTCGCGGCACTCACCCCAGAGTTCCTCACCCACTACCCCAACATTTCCCAGCACCGGAGGTTCGAGGATTTTCCCAGCGAATACCTGACGACGGTTTCTGGAGCGGTGCGTAGTGTCTCCGAACTCACTCACTACGAACATGATGCTAGTGATGCATGCGTGATGTGGGTGCTCACTGCACTACATTCACTCCTGACTGGGGAATTAGACATTCGCAGCGCGGTCGATGCGTTGCCCAGTGAACGCGCCACACGGTGGCATGGGTTCCTCGACGAAGCACAAACACACAAACCGTGGGAGATCAGCAACAGCAACTACTGGGTGGTGGGCGCACTCCAATGCGCTTGGTCGGCAATGTGGCATGGACATGACCTCACCAGCACACTGGAACTGGCGGTTCGATGCGGCGAAGACACTGACACCGTCGCCGCCATCACAGGAACGTTAGCTGGGGCTCTCTACGGTCATCAAGCTCTTCCCGGTGAATGGCACGAGCACCTCCACGGGTGGCCTAGCTACACCGCCGATGACCTTACAAACCTCGTGATGCGTGCCATCAACCGTTGAAGTCAGTAGGCAGCTCCTCGTCATCATCAGCAGATGACATCGTAACAAAACAAACAAACGACATGTTACGCAACGCGATGGATTGTGTGGTTTTCCACAGGGGAGGGTTCCCTATGGTGGGTTGGGTGGGTGGAGTTGTTGGATTGTGCTCATGTCTTTGTTGCGCAGTCGCCCTCTTGCGGCCTCCACCCTCAGTCCAGTTGAATACGCTGATACCCGAGGGAGATTGCCTCGACGTCTTGGGGTAGCTGCTGTGGCGTGCTTGTTAATGATTCAGCTCACGGGGTGTGCCCCTGGTGAGGAAGAACCCCAGCAACTTGCTTCAGGAGAGTCAACAACGACCGCACCTGAACCCACCCCAGAACCCGAAACCCCAGAAACACCACAAGACCCGCCCCAAGAACCAGCAGCAATGGCCAACAACAACGACGAAGGCGCCATCGCAGCAACCAAATACTTCCTCACACTCATCGAGTATCACACGAAAAACAACAGCCTCGAGGAAATTGACAATTATTTCTATAGTGATTGTAAATACTGCCGAGAAATGCTCGACGCCGAAACGGAAAGAAATCTACTGAAATGGGAGTTCACCTCATTTTCAATGACTCCAACTAGCGATTTCGAAATAATCCAACACGAAGGTGTAGTCTGGTCTGTAACTTCAAAAGTTGATATGACAGCTAAATTACAGCAGCACGCTTCTGGCGAAGAAGAAGACAGATCCTCGCTACTTCAATGGACCTTTCACCTAGGTAAAATTGATTCTGAGTGGAAAATTTTCGAAATTGAAGGGAAGGCCTAGTGAGTTTCACGAAAAAAGCCCTCACCTTGACATCCCATTTCACAATTATTGTGAACTCATTCTTTCTGCCGAATCTCGAAATTGTTGCCCAACCTGGAGAAAACAGCTTTGACGCAAATGCGTTCACGCAGGCTCTAAATGAACAAAACGAAACGACAGAACCTTCAAACAGAGATAAAACTCAGACTGCAACGGGTGATAGTGCCAGTGGGAGCAACACATCGCAGGAGACTTCGGCACCGCCTCGATGTTCCGGAGGCGAGGAATCAATCGAAACTACAGTTGCCGGTTCTTCAGCCGGATTAGCCACTCTCCCCCGTGCCGAAGCGCAAGGAACAAGCGTGGCACCGGTGCTAGAATGCACACTCCCCGACGGGTCAGTAGCCCAAACAACACCTGCCACGGGGCGGCAACCAGTAGTCGTCACGGTCCGAGAATTCCGAGAACTCCCCCTGAAGGGATCTGGAATCACCATTGAACCTGACAGGGAAGACTACGTCATCAATCTCCCGGTCATCATGCTGACAGACCCAGCGCCGCAAATCCTGCAAACAAACCTTCTAGGAACTAACGTACAGGTCAAAGCAACCCCAACGTCCTACACCTGGAACTGGGGAGATGGCACCCAACCACTCACCACCTCGGATCCAGGGCGCCCCTACCCTGATCACACCGTGCACCACACATACACCTCGCTTGACACCTTCACCATTACGCTCGAAACCACCTGGTCAGGCCAGTTCTCCATAGACAACGGCTCAACGTGGACCTCAATCGATGGAACGGTCACCACAACAAACACAAGCTCACCCGTGACAGTTCTCGAATACGTACCACTTCTCGTTCCTGACAGTTAATAACCCCCACCACACCTGATTCATCCCATGTTTGTGGCATGATGGGTGGGTTGTGTTTCCCTACTAACGGACAACACACCCCCCACCCGCTCCCCTGTCACCTGCATCGGACCATGAAGCCTTACCCGCATCACCTCTACATTGAGGCCCAGCAACACTACGCGACCGCCTCCGATGGCACGCGCATCGCCTACTGGATTTCTGGAAGCGGACCAGGGGTTCTCCTGATTTCAGGGCAGGCAGTCACTCACACGTCCTGGCAGCGTGTTGCCGCTAACCTGCCTGGGCGCACAGTGATCGCGTTTGATCACCGTGGAACCGGACAAAGCGACAAAGGCGATTGGCGTCAATACTCCACACAACTCTTCGCAGATGATGCAACAACAGTCATCGCTGCTGCCGGGTTTACCCAGGTTGATGTCATGGGACATTCCATGGGTGGCAGGGTCGCCCAGTGGTTAGCCCTGAATCACCCTGACCGTGTGCGCCGCCTCGTTTTGGCGGCAACCACGCTGAATGACGCTTCCGGTGAAGCGCGCAGCCAAAACGCCGACGAGGCACTCCGTAGCGGCAAACTTTCCCGGCTACGGTCAGTGTTTTTCCTTCCAGAAGACTCAGAATCCATTGACCTGTTTCACATCACCGAAGATAAAGACGCACGTGTAGGGCATTTCCGAGCATCCAAACGACACGACACTCGCGACGCAGCCACTCACATCACCCAACCAACGCTTGTTATCCACGGTGCGCTTGATGAGTTGACTCACCCCAGCCACGGCGAAGCACTCGCACATGCCATACCGCGAGCGCGTAAAGCGATCATCAAACATGATTTGCACGGCACACTTGTTGACGGTGGAGTTGGTTTAGATATTGCTCGGCAGTTCATCAACGCCGGCTACTAAGGCACCTCCGGTTTCTTGGGCCGAGGTTGACGGGCTTAACGCCAGACTGACATAAACAGCCGGTCAGTATCGTGACGGTACTGACCGGCTGTTTATGTGCGTGCGGCTTAGCCGCCGTGGGGGCGAGACATAACTGTGGGTTTAGCCTTCGGTGACGGAAACCTTCACGTCGATGTTTCCGCGAGTGGCGTTGGAGTATGGGCACACTTGGTGGGCTGCATCAACGATTTCTTGGGCAGCTTCGCGCTCTACGCCTGGCAAGGTAACCTCAAGTTCAACAGCCAGCCCGAAACCGCCGTCCTCTGTTTGACCAATGCTGACGCGGCCACCAACTGATGAGCCGGTGACTGTGACTTTGCGTTGGCGCGCAACGAGTTGAACAGCGGAGTGGAAGCAAGCGGCGAAACCTGCGGCGAAGAGTTGCTCTGGGTTTGCGCCATTGCCTGAGCCCCCCATTGCTTGAGGAACAGCGAGGTCAAAAGCAAGGTCGGAGCCAGCAACTTCGACGCGTCCATCGCGTCCGCCGCCGGTTGCAAGTGCCTCAGTGGTGTACAGAGCGTTCATGGGTGGTGTCCTTCCGAGGTGGTTTGTCCCAGCGCGCTGGGCTGTGTGGCTGGCGTTTGAACGGCGGTGCGCAGTGCGTGCAGCGCAGTTACTAGTTCAGTGGCGTCATGTTCGCTGAGGTTCATTGCTTGCCCTACGCACACGAAAATATCTGCGAGTTCTGCGCGAAGTTCCTCGCCGCGTTCGGTGAGGTCTACGTGCACTGCACGCTGATTGTCGATGTCCCGGTTACGCGTGATCAGACCGTCACGTTCCATTCTTTTGAGCAGCCCTGAAATAGTGCTGCGGTCAAGGTGAAGCGATTGAGCGAGGTCACTGGGTGTGACGCTCCCCTGCTCCCATAGGACGACGAGCACCAAGAGTTGCTGATAGGTCAGCCCCCATGGGGCGAGAAGGTCGCGGTAGAGCTGCAAGGTAGCTTGCAGTGAGGAGTACAGGGAGAAACACACCGCAGAATCCAACGGTGACAGGGAGCCTTCATCACCAGCCATGTACCTATCTTTGCACGCCAATGATTGGCATGCAAATCTTATCGGACCGCGAGTTCACGGCCTGTTAAACAAAAAACGTCAGCCCACACCCGGAGCTCTCCCGGGTGTGGGCTGACGTTGTATGGGGTGCGTATTAGACGTTGAAACCCAAAGCGCGGAGTTGTTCACGCCCATCTGGGGTGATGCATTCTGGACCCCATGGTGGCATCCATACCCAGTTGATGCGGAAACCGTCAACAAGCCCTTCAAGGGACTGGGCTGCTTGGTCTTCGATGACGTCAGTCAGCGGGCAGGCTGCAGAGGTCAGAGTCATGTCGATCACGGTGGTGCCGTCGGGTTCAATGGCGATCCCATAGATGAGGCCAAGGTCCACGATGTTGATGCCCAACTCAGGGTCGATCACGTCGCGGAGGGCTTCTTCAATGTCTGCCACACTGACTGGTGCACTGGTGTCACTGGTCATGGCGTCTCCTTGTCGTTAGTGGGCCTGCAGTGTCCACGTTATCAGCAGGCAGTGAAAGCGTCGCCGGTTAGTTTCAGCGATGACAGTGATGTGTTGGTGCTAGCAGTGTTTAATGCCTTGGGCGTGTGCGTCAGCGCTTGCTCCTGTGGAAGCTAAGGTGTCTCGCAGTGCTGACCATCCGAGGAGTGCACATTTGATACGTGCGGGGAACTTTGATACCCCGGTGAAAGCGTTGGCGTCGTCAAGGAGGTCTTCTTTGCTTTCGGTGGCCTCGTCGTCGGCAGGGAATCCTTTTCCGCGGGTGTCCATAAGTTGCCGGAAAACATCAGCGACATGTTCAACGTCGCCGACGCTTTGACCTTCAACGAGTTGCACCAACACTGAGATCGACGCCTGAGAGATAGAACATCCTTGGCCGTCCCACGTTACGCTGCTGATGGTGCGTTGCGTCCCGTCTCCGGTGAATTGGACGCGCATCGTGACTTCGTCACCGCAGGTGGGGTTGACCTGGTGGGACTCTCCCCCCAACTGGTTAGCGTCGAGTTCAGCTAGTCCTTTGCCGTGCGGGTTTTTGTAGTGGTCAAGGATGACCTGCTGGTACAGCTGCTCCATGGAGTTACTCAACGCGCTTGCCCTTCCGTGCTGTGCTGGTCGTGTCTGTGGGACGGTGCGGTTAGTTCACCTGGAAGAACGTCTGCACCTGCTGCAAAGATTCCACAAAGGTGTCGATGTCTTGTTCTGTGGTGTAAACAGATGCCGATGCCCGTGTCGTTGAGGCGATACCGAATCGCCGGTGCAGTGGTTGCGCGCAGTGGTGCCCGACCCTGACAGCTACGCCGTAGTCGTCAAGTACTTGCCCTACGTCGTGTGCGTGGACACCGTCAACGGTAAAGGAGACAACGGCGAGGCGGTCAACTGCGTCGAGAGGGCCAATGACGTTGATCCCTGGGAGATCGGCGATGCGTAAGAGACGCTCAGTGAGATCGCGTTCGTGGGCAAAAACGGCGTCCATGCCGATTTCCCCCAGATATTGTGCAGCAGCACCAAAAGCCACCGCTTGGGCGACGGGCTGGGTGCCGGCTTCAAAACGTTGTGGTGGTGACATAAATGTGGTGTCAGTCATGGTGACTACTTCCACCATGGATCCACCGAGGAGTACGGGTGGGAGCGCCTCAAGGAGTTCAGTGCGCCCATAAAGGACCCCTACCCCGGTGGGGCCAAGCATTTTGTGCCCGGAGAATACAGCGAAGTCCACACCCAGTTCAGTGAGGTTGACTGGCAGGTGCGGAACTGATTGGCATGCATCAAGCACTGTCAGCGCACCTACTTCTTTGGCGCGGCGTACAAAAGCTGCGACATCCGTGATGGCACCTGTCACGTTGGAGGCGTGGGTGAACGCCAAGACTTTCGTTCGCTGTGTCACGACGGTGTCGAGTTCTTCGGTGCGTAGGCGCCCAGAATCGTCAACACTAATCCAGCGCAACGTGGCACCGGTGCGGTGCGCAAGCTCCTGCCAAGGAACAAGGTTTGCGTGATGCTCCATTTCTGTCACCACGATTTCATCGCCTGGTGCTAGAGCAAAGCGCTTTGCTGCGTCGCCCCCACGACCCAGCGTGGCATTTTGCATCCCATACGCGATGATATTGAGTGCGGTCGTCGCCCCCGACGTCCACACGATGTCGTGGGGTTGAGCACCAACAAACCGTGCCACATGGTGACGCGCCTCCTCAAACGCGTCTGTGGCTTCCTCTGCTAGGTGATGCGCACCGCGGTGCACCGCAGCGTTGCGCTGCAGGTAAAAGTCCTGTTCGGCATCTAACACCGGGTCGGGCTTTTGGGAGGTTGCTCCTGAGTCGAGGTACACCAAGGGTTTCCCATCTCGCACAGTGCGCGAAAGGATGGGAAAGTCCGCTCTGATCGCCGCAAGTTCGTTGGCGCTGAGGGTGTGTGGTGCAGTGCTGTTCACAGGGTTCCTCCACGTCCGGGCCTTGACGGCCCGGGTTTGCTGTCTTGCCGATGCTCACTCACGCTGACAGGTCATAGTGAGTGAGCATCGGCAGATGCTGGGTGTTGTGACCGTTTAGGCGGTCGCGGTGGTGAGGTAGCGGTCGTAGCCTTCTGCCTCAAGACGCTCGGCGAGTTCAGGGCCGCCTTCTTCTGCGACACGGCCGGCAACGAACACGTGAACGTGGTCGGGCTTGATGTATCGCAAAATTCGGGTGTAGTGGGTGATGAGAAGGACACCAGCACCGGTGGTTTCCTTGGCGCGGTTCACGCCTTCAGAGACAACACGCAGCGCGTCAACGTCCAGGCCGGAGTCGGTTTCGTCGAGGATTGCGATTTTTGGCTTGAGGAGTTCCAGTTGGAGGATTTCGTGGCGCTTCTTTTCACCACCGGAGAATCCTTCGTTGACCGAACGCTCGGAGAAGGCTTTGTCCATGCGCAGGTTGTCCATTGCGGCGTTGACTTCTTTAACCCAGTGACGCAGAGCTGGAGCTTCACCGTCGATGGCGGTTTTGGCTGTCCGCAGGAAGTTTGCGACGGACACGCCTGGCACCTCGACCGGGTACTGCATGGCGAGGAAGAGACCTGCGCGTGCACGCTCATCAACTGTCATCTCGAGGACATTTTCGCCATCGAGGGTGACTTCACCCTGGGTGATGTTGTACTTGGGGTGACCGGCAATGGAGTAAGCCAGAGTGGACTTACCGGAACCGTTTGGCCCCATGATTGCGTGGGTTTCACCAGAGTTAATGGTGAGGTCCACGCCGCGAAGAATTGGCTTTGGGCCTTCTTTGGTTTCGACACTGACGTGCAAGTCTTTGATAACAAGTGTTGACATAGTGGATTTCTCCTATTTCACAGTTTTTGGCGAGTCGACATCGACGAGGACGTCTTCACCGTTAATGCTGACGGGGTAGACAGGAACAGGGCGTGAGGCGGGCAATTGGCACGGCATACCACTGGTCAGATCAAACTGTGACCCGTGGAGCCAGCATTCAATAAAGCAGCCCTCAACTTCGCCATCTGACAGTGGGACCGCGCCGTGAGAGCACTCGTCAAAGATGGCGTGGATGGTGCCTTCTTCGTCGTGAACTACTGCAACGGCAACTTCGCGACCGTCTGCGGTGTCGAGTTCGACCCGCAGGGCTGTGCCCTGCGGGACGTCTGACACCTTGCAGGCGAGTTGTGCGCTCATGCCTGTGTGCCGGTGATGACGCTCATGGATTTCTCCAGCTCTTCATCGATCTTGTCGATGAGGCGCTCTTCAACCTCCTTCACGCCGATCTCTTGGATGAGTTCAGCGAAGAAGCCACGCACCACAAGGCGGCGCGCGTCTGTTTCAGGGATACCGCGAGCTTGAAGGTAGAACAGTTGCTCGTCATCGAACCGACCTGTGGCACTGGCGTGACCAGCACCTTCAATCTCACCAGTCTCGATTTCGAGGTTTGGCACAGAGTCGGCACGTCCACCGTTAGTCAGTACAAGGTTGCGGTTGAGTTCATACGTGTCGGTGCCTTCAGCAGCGGCACGAATAAGTACATCGCCCACCCATACAGTGTGCGCACCCTCGCCTTGGAGGGCACCTTTGTATGTCACGCGTGATTTACAGCGTGGGACGGCGTGGTCAACAAACAACCGATGTTCTTGGTGTTGGTTGGCGTCAGCAAAGTAGAGGCCAACCATTTCCACGTCTCCGCCTTCAGCAAGGAACTCTGCGTCAGGTGTGATGCGGACTAGGTCGCCACCGAAGGTAACCACAACGTGCTTTACGCGGGCGTTGCGTCCAAGGGTGATGCGCTGTGAGGATGCGTGAACGGCACCTTCGTTCCAGTCTTGAACGGAAACGACGGTGACGTGTGAGTCATCCTCGGCAACGATTTCTACGGTTTCGTTCAGCAAAGCGTCACCAGTGTGGTCAAGCACGATCACCGATTGTGACAGTGGCTTGGCGTTGATGAGAATGTGCGCTGCACTGGCTTGCTGTGCGTCACCTGTCACAGAGACGTAGGTGGCGTCAGTTGCTACTGCTTCACGGGGAATGGTGACCACTGTTGCTTCGGTGATGCTGTTCCACGCGGTAACTGCTGTGCGGTCACCGGGGGTCCCTGCTTTTCCGAGTCGCGCATCGTTCCGCCCCACAACCTCAACCTGTACTTCAGGTGCTGCAGTGACAGACACTGCGCCTGCTGGTGAAACAAGGTTGTCGGCGAACAACGGGGTAAGCCGTGAAACCGGGGAGAAACGCCATTCTTCTTCGCGCCCACTGGGCACGGGAATGTCACTGAGGTTGAAGGACGTCAGGCGGTCAGCACGTGACCCCTGCACCCCGCCACCGGTGCCGTGAGTGTGCGCGGCGTCGGCGGTGGCCTGCGAGTGGTCGGTCGTCAGGCCCTCGGTGTTGTCAACTGTGCTGGTCATCAGCCAACGGATCCTTCCATTTGAAGTTCAATGAGGCGGTTCAGCTCGAGTGCGTATTCCATGGGCAGTTCACGCGCGATAGGTTCAACGAACCCACGCACGATCATTGCCATTGCCTCGGTTTCTTCCATGCCTCGTGACATGAGGTAGAACAGTTGGTCCTCACTGACGCGGGAGACTGTTGCCTCGTGTCCCATAGTGACGTCGTCTTCACGAACGTCTACATACGGGTAGGTGTCTGACCGGGAAATTTGGTCAACGAGGAGAGCGTCACACAGCACGTTTGATGCCGAGCGTGTTGCTCCTTCGAGCACCTGGACCAGTCCACGGTAGGACGTGCGACCGCCACCACGTGCGACAGACTTCGACACAATCGATGATGACGTGTTGGGTGCCGCGTGCACCATCTTTGCCCCGGCGTCTTGGTGTTGACCTTCACCGGCGAAAGCAATGGACAATGTTTCACCGCGAGCGTGCTCACCAAGCAAGTAGATTGCTGGGTATTTCATGGTCACTTTGGACCCGATGTTCCCGTCAACCCATTCCATGGTGGCGCCTTCAGCGGCAGTTGCTCGCTTGGTAACAAGGTTGTACACGTTGTTTGACCAGTTTTGGATGGTCGTGTAGCGAACGCGGGCGTTCTTCTTCACGATGATTTCCACAACGGCAGAGTGCAACGAGTCAGTTTTGTAGATCGGTGCAGTACACCCTTCAACGTAGTGCACGTATGAGCCTTCATCAGCAATGATGAGGGTGCGCTCAAACTGCCCCATGTTTTCGGTGTTGATACGGAAGTATGCCTGCAGTGGGATTTCTACGTGGACCCCTGGTGGGACGTAGACAAATGATCCGCCTGACCACGTTGCCGTGTTCAGTGCAGCAAATTTGTTGTCTCCCGCGGGGATGACTGACCCAAAGTATTGCTCAAAAATTTCTGGGTATTCGCGCAGCCCTGTGTCGGTGTCAACAAAGATGACACCTTGCTCTTCGAGGTCTTCGCGGATCTGGTGGTAGACCACTTCGGATTCGTACTGAGCTGCAACACCTGATACGAGGCGCTGCTTTTCAGCTTCGGGGATGCCTAGGCGGTCGTATGTGTTTTTGATGTCGTCTGGGAGGTCGTCCCAGCTTGTGGCTTGCTTCTCCGTGGAACGCACGAAGTACTTGATGTTGTCGAAGTCGATCCCGGAGAGGTCTGAACCCCAGTTGGGCATCGGCTTCTTTCCAAAGAGGCGCAGAGCCTTGAGACGTTGGTTCAGCATCCACTCTGGTTCGTCTTTCATCGCCGAGATTCGGCGAACGACCTCTTCGTTGATTCCGCGTTGCGCGTTCATGCCGGCTGCGTCTTCATCGTGCCAGCCGTACTCATATGAGCCGATGGACGCGATGATCGCGTCGTCGCTCATGGGCGCAGCAGCGTTGGGTTCCTGCGTGGGGGCGCTCATAGTTTTCCTTCCACGTTCCGTGTCACGGACGTTCTGGTTCCCCGCGGACGGGTGACATTATGCGTGCGGGCTGTCACTGGTTCCGTTGCGGGATGGCTACCGGGACGTTTGTGGTGCACACGTGACCTCCCCCGGCGAGGGTCACGAGACGCTGCGTGTGGACGCCAAGAAGCCGCGAGAACGCTTTGGCTTCTGCCTCACACAGCTGGGGAAACTGCTCTGCTACATGCTGGACTGGGCAGTGGCCCTGACACAGTTGGAGCATCGGTATGCCGTTAACAGGCCGGACACTGGCGGCAAAGCCGTCTTGTGTCAGTGCCTTGGCGAGTTGTTCCACCCGTTCACGTGGATCGGGTGAGGTGAGCACTTGGGCATATCGTTCTTCGAGATGCGCTAGGCGGTTGGCAGCAAATTGTTCTACCGCATCGGGCCCGGCAACTTCTTCTAAGAATTTCAATGCATCGGTGGCAATTCCTGAGTAGCCGCCACCCATTTTGACGTGGGCTTTGTCTGTTGCGACGTAGCGTCGTGAGGGGCGTCCCCGGGTTCTTCCGGTTGGCGCATCGGAGTGCACGGCAATGTCACCGTCGTCTTCTAGTTGCGCTAGGTGCCTACGCACTCCGGCCGCGGTTAGCCCAAGGAGTCGAGCTAGTGCTGCGGCGTTGATTGGCCCATCTGAGACAATCAGCTGCAACACACGTTCGCGGGTGGATTCTTCATCAACTGCCGCGGTAGTGGTTGGCGTGTCCTTCACGATGCCTGTGGTCGCCTCGTTGGGCATGTCACCACGCAGCGAGATATTCGTCATGCGTGTGCGTCACCTCTTCTCTCCACTGGCTGTTGCAGTTGTGGTGGGATGCACAAGTGCGAGGAGACCCACCAACTTAACAACAACATTAAGAAACATCTTTGTTCCCTAATTGGCGTTTGGCAAGGAAGGCAAACCTCACCTGACCGCTTACAACACGGTGATTCTCACCACGCATGGCCTCCCAGGCTGCCAGATCACAGACATTCCCAGTAAAGCGCAATACACTCAAGGGCGTGCCAGGACAACACACCGACACCGCGCCAGCGCTCCAAATCACCGGTTTGACCAAGTCATACTCCGGGCGGCGCGTTGTTGACGACCTCACGCTCACCGCAGAACGTGGCCACATTACGTCAGTCCTTGGCCCGAATGGTGCAGGAAAAACCACCACCATCGAAAGTTGTGAAGGCCTGCGCGTCCCAGATAGTGGAACCATTCGTGTTCTCGGGCTCGACCCCCACACCGACAGTGCAGCGCTTCGCTCACAAGTTGGCGTCATGCTTCAAGACGGCGGGCTCCCAACCGGTGTCAACGGTAAAACCATGCTCACTCATGTGGCACGCCTCTACTCCAACCCGTGGCCCATTAATGACCTCATTGAACGCTTAGGACTTTCCGCGTTTCTGACCACATCGGTTCGGCGGTTGTCTGGTGGGCAACGCCAACGAATCGCCTTGGCTGCCGCACTCATCGGACGTCCCCGCCTTGTATTCCTCGACGAACCTAGTGCTGGCATGGACCCCCAATCACGACACGCCGTATGGGACCTCATCCGCGCGCTTCGAGAACAAGGCACGTCCATTGTGTTAACCACACACCTGATGGACGAAGCAGAAGCTCTCTCAGACCGAGTCATCATTATCGACCACGGGACTGTCATCGCCCACGGCTCCCCCGCTGAACTCACAGCGCACGACACCTCAATCTTGACCGTCACCACAGACCGCGCCATCGACCATAAGGCCGCAACCGCAGCCACTGGGCTCAACATCACGCCCTCCACACACCAATCAGAGACATTTACGGTGACCGGTGACATCACCCCCGCCACCCTCATAACCCTGACCCAGTGGGCTGGAACCTCAAACACTCTGATCACCCACGTAAGCATTGGTACACGAACCTTGGAAGACGTCTTCCTCGACATCACGGGACGTAACCTCAGATGACCACGCCACTCCCCCAGGGAACGTCAACCGCAGCCACCCAATCTGCCCGAATCTGGGCGCAAGCCAAATTTGAAATCGCTGCAATCCTCCGCAACGGCGAACAGTTGATGGTCACTATCCTGCTTCCCTTGGGCGTTCTCCTTCTCCTCACCACAACAGATGTGGTTGACCTCGACACCGGCAGCCACACCACCTTGGACTTTCTGACTCCCGGGGTCATGGCGCTGGCCATTATGAGTTCAGCCTTCACGTCTCAAGCCATCGCCACCGCATTTGACCGCCGCAATGGAGTATTGCGTTACCTCGCCACTACACCGCTCGGTAAAAGTGGTCTACTCGCCGGGAAAATCATTGGCGTAACGCTCATTGTGCTCATCCAGTTGGTTCTTATCGGCATCACCGCAGCCATTCTTGGGTGGCGCCCAGATACTGCAGGGCTCCTCCTGCTCATTCCAGCCACTGTGCTCGGAACAGCATCATTTACTGCTCTTGCTCAACTTCTTGCCGGCACGATGCGCGCTGAAGCAGTCCTAGCACTAGCCAACATTATTCTTGTGGCACTTCTTGTTGGTGGCGGCATCCTTGCCCCCGCCAGCCAACTCCCTGGCCCCCTCGAACAACTTGCACTCTTACTCCCCTCTGGGGCGCTCGGTGAAGCATTGCGAGGAGCATTCATGGAAGGGTATATCCCTCCCTGGTCTATTGTTGTCCTCATCGGCTGGAGTGCGGCCTTGGGATGGGGCGCCCGAAAATTGTTCACTTGGAGCTAACACCACATGCAACGCACCCGCCCCACCCTGCCCTCGCGTAGGCGCCTTATCGCCATGATGCTTGGCGTTTTCCTTATTGGGATAGCTGTCGGATTTTTTCGGCTCGCAGAACTTGGCACCGACCCCTTCACTGCAATGAACCTAGGGGTCTCCCAGTTTCTCGGGTTGGACTTCGCTACTTATCAGGTGGGCTTCAACATCATGCTGCTCGCTGTCGTCTTTTTTACCGGTCGCCACTACATTGGCATCGGTTCGTTGTTCAATATGGTGCTCGTTGGTTATATCTCCACGGGAGTTATCGCGGTCATCGATGCCCTAGCTCAAACAACACTGTTTGCTCACCCTGAGTCACTGCCTGCGCGTATCTCCCTGCTCATCGCGGCAGTTCTGCTCGCTTGCTTGGGTGTTGCCCTGTACATGACTGCACGGCTCGGTGTGGGTCCATACGATGCGTTAGCACGCATCGTATCCACAGCAACAGGGAACCGTGTGAGCTTCCGGATCTGCCGTATTGCAACTGACACACTCGCCGTGGTGATCGGTGGAGTTGCATACTTTGCGGCGGGAGAAAACGTCGCCGCGATTGTCGGGGTTGGGACCTTGATCATGGCGTTAGGCACGGGCCCACTCGTGCAACTCTTCATTGACCGTATCGCCATGCCGTGGCTCGGCGCTGACCTCGCCGCAGCTGACTCACTTGCTGCTGCTCCAATCCCCCCTTCGGATGAGGAACACAGTACCTTTCGCCCCTTATCTGACCCACCAGCCGCCGCTACCGTTGAGGAGTGACAACGATGCCCCAGTCTCCTAACGCCCCCGCCAACCCGATAGCCCGTCAACGCACTCAATGGTTTCACCGATACGCAAACGGTTTCGCCATTGCCAACGTCATTGTGCAGGTGGGCATTGTGCTTACCGGTGGACTGGTCCGTCTCACCGGTTCAGGTCTAGGCTGCTCAACATGGCCAATGTGTGAGCCCGGTGAGTTCACGCCACGCTTCCATGAGGCGACAAGTTTCCACCCGTTCATTGAGTTTGGAAACCGCACGCTCACTGGCGTTCTTGTGGTTGTGGCTATTTTGCTTGTCCTGTCTGTCACGTTCGACAGAACACGCCCGGTGTGGGTTCGTCGCCTTGCGGCGCTACCGCTAGTGGGCACAGCCATTCAGGCGGTGCTCGGTGGCATCACCGTGCTCGTTGACCTACACCCAGCGGTGGTTGGCTCACACTTCTTCATTTCGATTGTCATCATCGCGATATCAGCGATGGTGCAGTACTACGTCAGTGATCAGCCTCGACCAGGCGCTGCCAAGATTCCCGGATGGCTCATAAAAACTGTTTGGGCTGTCCAAATCGTTCTGATTCCTGTGGTTATTCTTGGTGTCATCACCACTGGTTCAGGTCCGCATTCTGGTGACGCTGAGGTCGGCTACCGTTTCGCTTTTGATCCTATGGCGATTGCCCGATTCCACGCCCTCAGTGTCTGGGTGTATGTTGCGCTACTCGCACTCATTGGTTATGGGATTGCACGCCACAGACACGTCATGGCACCCCAACAGACTCACGCATGGTTGATCGTCGTGGCCATCACTCTTATCCAGGGTGGAATAGGGTACTTCCAAACCTTCTATGGTTTACCCGTTGCCGCCGTTGCCGCACACATGCTACTCGCTGGAGTGCTGACAGTGGTCTCTGTTCGTTTGGGGTTGTTCTTCACCACCCCCAAGCCCATTCGTATACCAGGCGCAGCACCAGCAACCGCTGCATAACCTGAAGCACGTAATGATGCCGGTCCTCCAATTGTGGAGGACCGGCATCATTGCGTTAACAATTGGTGTGTGAGAACACGCACCAACGATGCACTCCTAGGCTAGGAGGCGCAGTCGGAGCCATTCAGCTCAAATGCTGCTGGCGCTGGGTTGTTCCCAGAATGGGAACCGTTGAACCCGAACTCTACGGTGGCACCTGGCGCGATGCTGCCATTCCATCCCGCGTTACTGATTCGGATGTTTGAGCCGGAGGATTCGTTGGTGGCTGACCACAGGTTCGTGATTGCTTGCCCTGCTGGGAAAGCGAACTCCAATGCCCACCCGTTGATAGGTTGGTCAGAGGTGTTCTTAATTTTCACGGTCGCGGTGAAACCGCTGTTCCAATCGTTGGTGGAGTACGTTACCTCGCACGTTGATGGTCCAGGATCAGTTCCATCACCAGGATCAGTCCCGTCACCAGGATCAGTTCCATCACCAGGATCAGTCCCGTCACCAGGATCAGTTCCATCACCAGGATCAGTCCCGTCAGTGTTGAACAAGAGCTCGTAGTCTGCGAGCGCTGTTGCAATTGCGGTTTGAGCCCAGAACCGGTGATACGTGAATTCTGGCGCTTCGCCACCGTCAAGGTATGCCTGGACTTTCGGCCAATCTGGGTCGTCTAGGTAGAACGATCGAATATCAAGGAAGGAGACGCCGGGTTCGATCTTGTCCCCGTTAGGCATGGTGCCACTCCACCCTTGCGGAATGTAGATGCCGTCGCCGCCTGGTGTGTAGACATCGTCGAAGCGTTTGTAGTCTTCTCGGATTTCTGGGGTAGCAATTCCGAGGTCGTCTCGGTGGTATTCCCACATGTAGTCGAGGAGTTTTTTAGCTCCTTCTTGTGCCGCTTCGTCACCTGTTGCAGCTGCGTAGTACATGAGGGTTCGAGCATATGCCGCGGCGACACCAACGTCTTGGCCATGACCTGAAACCTCAACCGTGAGATTTTCGTTGGAGCCAGGGTTACTTGGATTCCAAGTGTCTGGCTGTCCCGTCCACGTGAGACTGGAGGGGATTGACCAATTCTCGTCATCGGTGAAGTTGGTGTTTTCTAGAGCCCAAGGTACCCACTTGTCGAGTACTTTCTTGGCCCGTGCATCGTCGCTTTCGTGGAGCAACTGCGCAACACGTTCCAGGGACCACACCTGCATACCAAACCATTCGTTCGATGGCGGGTCATGGTAGACAGGTGCTTCGGTGTAACCCATCCCGTAGAACGTTGACACGTTCGCTGGTTTGGCGTCATAGGCTCCGTTCCAGGAGTTCGTTGCGCCTCCTGCAATTCCGCCGTCTGAGGACTGCAACCACTGGTAGAACTCAAGTTGGCGGTCAAGTGACTGTGACCAGTCATTTTGCGCAGAGGGGGACGATGGAATGAGGTCTTCATCAGTGGAGAGCACCCAGGCTGCCATGGGGTTTTGGTAGCCGAAGTGTGCGTGACTGGAACCTATTCTCCATGCCCATCCAGCGTTCGCGTCTGTTGCCCCACCCCAGGCGTAGTACCAGGACAGGAGGTAGTGCGCGCCTTCACGGTTATTGTTTGTTGCACAATTTGTTGAGTTACACCCAACAGTTTTGAAGTACTTGTCGAACATCGCGTAGCGCAGGTAGTCCCCCATTTTCGAGGCGTTGTCTACGGTCGCAGCGATTTCGTCGCCTTTACCTTGCTCTTCAGCCCATTTTTTTGCCCAGTAGATACCATCAATGGCACGAGCGTCGGCGTCAGGGGCGTTGGTGTACTTCCATTGCTTGGCGTAGCTGGAGTCTCCGGTGAAGAGGTCGAGGAATCCGTTGGGACCGCCAAACTTAAACTCTTCGCAACTGGGTTGTGGGACGGTTTCCCACACTGATTCTTGTGGCCCTCGTTGGAAGGTGTTGATCAGAGAGACACCTTCATGATCTGGCCCTAGTGTGCAACCTGGCCCTGGGGCAGCCCCGAAGCCGTAAATGTTGTCGACGTCAGCGAGCCAGTGCATCCCGTAGATGTCTGAGGTTCCGTAGGTTTGGCGTAGTTCTGCGCCGATGGGGTCGCGGCCTACAGATACTCCGGGGTTAAGTGGTGACGGGTAGTTCGAGGGGTGGTTGTACTCGGCTGCGTAGGTTGCGGGCGAGTTGGGGTTGTAGAAGGAGTTTGTGGGCTGGTCCTCCTGCTGGGGGATCATGTAGGTTTCCATGGTTTCCCACGCGTGGTTGAGGGGTTCCCAGTCCCCGGTAACCCGCCCGTAAACAGCTTCCATCCAGATCCAGAAGCTGTACGCTTCTGATGTTGTTTCGTGCCCATAGTCGGGCGCTTCTACCATGAGGGTTTCGACAGCGTGGTATGGGATTCCTTGTGGGCTAAAGTAGCCGTTTTCCGGGTCATGGATTTGTTCATACAGTTCCAGGAAGCGTTGGTCGTATTCGCTGGTTGCTTCGTCTGTTTGTACGATGTCCATGGCCGGTTGCACAGAGGTGGCTGCTGTGGCAGTTGGTACGGCGAACCCTGCGATGAGGGATGTCGCACCGATCGCCGCGAACCACGCCCATGGCGCTTTGCGCCTGGTCGATCTGTCCATCAGTGAACCTTCCTGTCGGTGTTCCGCATCGTTGCGGTGATGCCACCATGCCAGTGAGGTTCTTGTGCGCTCGATTACTTAACCGTTTAGGTCACTGATCGTTGCTGGGTGATTCCTGATGCGCGTAGGTTTTTGGTGTCATTGAGGACCGTGAACCGCTCCTAAGTTAGCGGCGCCGAGCGTCGTTCAGGCCATGGCGTCGTAGCGGGACGCAGTGTGCTCCATTGTGCGGACCGTGCAGCATGAGCGGCGAGTATCCCAACGACAGCCGAGGGGTTGTGCAGCTTCCCGGTCAGTGCAAGATTCACGGCATCGTCGAGAGGAACCCAGAGGTTTTCCATGCCAACTTCTTCATCGACACGTGCGTGACGTTCGTCGTCAGGGACATCACGGAGGCCACGTGCAAGGAACACTCTAATTGCTTCGTTGTTCCCACCAGGGGTCGTGTAGTAGTCGGTGAGAACAGACCAGTGGTCTGCTATGAGGTCCGCTTCCTCGTGGAGTTCGCGGGCAGCAGCGACTTGTGCGTCTTCTCCCGCTATATCAAGCAATCCTGCCGGTGGCTCCCAGAGAAATGAGCGAACGGGGTGCCTGTACTGGCGCAAGAGGAGCACCTCGTCCGCGTCATTCAACGCAATAATGGCTACGGCCCCGGGGTGGTCAATGTAGTCACGAGTGACAACACCCGCTTCACCAAGGTCCACGTCCTCGCGAATGAGGTCAAAGATCTTTCCCTTTTTCAGTTGCTCACGGCGTTGTACTGGACGTGGATCAATGCTGTCAGCAATCACAAGAACCTCACTGTGTGGTGAAAGGGTTGGGGCGGCACACGATGTGCCGCCCCAGGGAAGAAGTGTCGAACTAAGCCCGCTGGCACTCCAACGCCGCAGCTATGAGACCGGCGAACAAGGGGTGAGCGGCGGTGGGCCGTGACTTGAATTCAGGGTGGGCTTGGGTGGACACGTAGTACGGGTGAACCTCTCGCGGTAACTCGACAAATTCAACGAGTTGTCCGTCTGGCGACGTTCCCGACATCAGGAGGCCTGCCTCCTCGAGTTGATCGCGGTAGGCGTTGTTCACCTCGTAACGGTGACGGTGACGTTCAGATACGTCGGTGGTGCCGTAGGTTTCAGCAACCACTGAACCGTCACGCAAACGTGCGGGGTATGCGCCAAGGCGCATCGTGCCGCCAAGGTCCCCAGCCCCCTCAACAAACGCTTCTTGTTCTTTGATCGTTGCAATCACCGGGTATTGGGTATCTGGGTCGAACTCTGAAGAAGAGGCACCATCCAACCCAAGCACGTTACGGGCGTATTCCATCACCATGGACTGCATGCCCAAGCAAATCCCTAGCGTTGGGACCTTGTATTCACGGGCCCACTGCAACGCCCCAAGTTTGCCCTCAATGCCTCGCACCCCAAAGCCTCCAGGAACCAAGACAGCGTCAACACCTGACAGAGCGTCATGCGCGCCTTCTGGAGTTGAGCACAGATCGGAGGCAACCCACCGGATCGCAACCTTCGCATCGTGAGCAAAACCACCTGCACGCAGAGCTTCAGTGACAGATAAGTAAGCGTCAGGCAGGTCAATGTACTTACCGACCAAGGCGATCTCTACCTGGTGTGCTGGCTCATGGACTCGACGTAGCAACGCATCCCACTGGGTCCAATCAACCTCACCAGCATTTAGGCCCAAGCGGCGGACAACATATGAATCAAGACCCTCAGCGTGGATCACCCGGGGAATGTCATAAATCGACGGTGCATCTTTGCAGGTGATCACTGCATTATTTTCAACATCGCACATCAACGCGATCTTTGACTTAATGGCTTCAGGAACATCCCGGTCACTGCGCAAAACGATAGCGTCAGGTTGAATACCTATTGAGCGCAATGCCGCAACTGAGTGTTGCGTTGGTTTGGTTTTCAGTTCCCCTGAAGGGCCGATGTACGGCAACAGCGACACATGCACAAAGAAGCAATTATCGCGGCCAAGTTCGTGGCGGACCTGACGAGCGGATTCCAAGAACGGTTGGGATTCAATGTCTCCCACTGTTCCACCGATTTCGGTGATGATGACATCAACGTCGTCAGATGCCTGAGCTCGCATGCGTTCTCGAATGGCGTTAGTGATGTGGGGAATCACTTGGACGGTGTCACCCAAGTATTCACCACGGCGCTCTTTAGCGATCACCGATGAGTAGATTTGACCAGTCGTAACGTTGGCAACCGCACCAAGGTTCACATCGAGGAAACGCTCGTAGTGCCCGATGTCCAAGTCTGTTTCCGCACCATCATCAGTGACAAAAACTTCGCCATGTTGAAACGGGTTCATAGTCCCCGGGTCAACGTTGAGATATGGGTCAAGTTTCTGCATCGTGACGCGAAGACCGCGTGACCGTAAAACCCGACCGAGGCTGGAAGCAGTCAATCCCTTACCGAGGGATGAGGCCACACCTCCGGTCACAAAAATATGCCGGGTAACCGAGCCCGGAGTTGAAGAAACATCGACAGGGACTGTGTTCGCGTCATCTACCACGGAATTCAACTCTATCAGCCAGCCCTGCCCACGAGAATGGTCTTGTCAGGTGATGTTCACGACGGTGGTTCCAGTCCCCACCTCAGACTGTCCGACGAATCAACAAGTCAAGCGCAGTACACGGCGAGAAGTTGGTCTGTGACATCACACAAAGTAGGCAACTGTGCAGAACGCTCTCGTGCCCGCTGCCTCAATTCTTCCACCGCCTGAGGATCCCCCAAGAGGCGCGCCACCTCAGATGCCACCGCAGCACCATCTCCTACAGGGACTAGCGCGGCAGCATCGTCGGTGACTTCTGCGGTACCGCCAGCGTTGGTCGACACAATAGCTGCACCAAGCCGCAATGCCTCTTGGATAGCAATCGGTTGGCCTTCCCACACGGGAGTTTGCACCACGACATCGGCACCTAAAAAGAACGTCGAGACATCGCTGCGTCGCCCCACCATCGTCACCGGCACTTCCGCGGCAGTCACGCTATCTTGTGTACTCCTGTGTAATGGCCCATCTCCTACAACCAACCAACGCACATGCGCGCCTTGAGCAACGAGGTGCTCAGCTGCACTGACCAGGGTGTCGAGCCCTTTTTGTGGTGCGAGCCGGGCCACGGTGACCAGCACTGGGCAATCATCAGCAATAGAGAACTCGGCGCGCAACTGCGCTGCAGCCTCGATGTGATGTGTTGAGGCGGCACCTGCCATAGGTGGCGCTGGAACAAGAGCACGTTGTGGGTCTCGTGCACCACGCTCAGCCATCCTTGCAACGATATCTAAGGACACCCCCAACACGGCATCGGCTCTCCGCGCAACAATGCTTTCCAAGACCCGAGAGACCCCACGCACAGCGCGAGACCCCACTGGCAGATTATGGAGTGTCACCACGAGCCGGACTCGCCGGTTCATGCACAATGCCAACGCTGCGAGCGCCCCAGCACGCAACCCATGTGCGTGAATGATGTCTGTCCCGTCAGCGAGGCGTCTTATGTGAGAGATCGCTACAAGGTCAGCGCCTCGTGGGCGATCAGTGATCTCTACCGGGGTGTGACGGTACTCAGAGAACTGGCTTTCTAGCCCACTTGGGCAAGCAACCAGGACGTCATTGCCCTGTGCCACCAACCCACCTGTGATCTGATGTACGTGGCGTGCTACTCCCCCAGCACTAGAACCCAGTAACTGAACAATTCTCACGTGACCTTACCCCTTCCACGCACGAGCCTTTGCACATCATGACGATCAATGATCGCCACGGCAAGGCCAACTGTTACTAGGGCTATGAAACCTGCTAGAAGTCCAACCAAAACACTCACCATTGTTGAGGCCCCAGGGTCTAACAAGGCAAAACTCACAGCTAGTCCAGCCCCTCCACCAACGGTTGCACCAATAAGGCCAGTGACCAGTGCCCTGACAACCCCAGCAAGTGACCTTTTGCCACACTCCCGCGCCACTGCAATGGCGAGAAGCACAGCCGCAACGCTGAGACCGACGCTGTGGGAAAAGCCGATAATTGCCAGAACATTATTTGGCGAATGATCGACGCCCGGCCACATAACCCCAGCAACCATCACCAGTGTCACAATAGCCCAGCCTGTTGCGGTGGCTGCAACAGCCGCACGCCCGTTATCCCTGGCGTACAAAACGCGTGATAGGTGGAATATTGCAGCCAGGCCAAGCAAACTGGGTGCAATTGTTACCAGAAGGTATGCCATTCCCGGCACCCCTCCTTTGGTGAACGAGTCGAAAAATCGCTCAACCGCTAAACTCCCCGCAGCCAATGCTGCGATTCCCGCGCAAGAAATGACAACCACCATACGCGAGGTCGATGACACCAATGACCTCAGCCCAACGTCATCTCCTGATTGCGCCAGCCCTGTGATCCGAGGGAAAGCACTTGTTGCAAGGGGAACCACAAGGACTGCGTAAGGGAGGAAGTAGACGGCTTGACCGTACTGAAACACGTTCAGTGTAGTGGAATCACCGACAGTTGTTGCTACCTTCATCACCACAACTGTTGTGAGTTGCTGTGCTACGAGAGCCCCAACGCCAGCAAATGCCAAGGCTCGCGCTCGGCGCGCAACCCCAGGAGGGAAACTCATTCGCGGTCGCAATGACATGCGCAGAGACAGCATTGGGCCAACCATGGCACTAGCCATCGCCGCTACCCCAGCGGTAGTCCCCCAAGCAAGCACCCCTAACGCATGCGCTGACAACGCGTTCGGATCAGCGTGCTGTCCAGCTGAAAAACGATCGAACAAGAAGTAAGCAACCATCACAACGAGAGAGGAAACCATCGGTGCGAATGCTGGCCAGAAGAACCGTTTATGAGCTTGAAGGACACCACCAGCAACGATACCCACCCCATAGAGAGGGATTTGGATGGCGAACACTCTGAGAAAGAAGACAGCTGTGTCTTCAAAAGGTGAACCGGCAAGATCTGACGTGAGCGCCAAAAGAGGACGGGCAGCAACAACGACCACTACAGCGAGAGGGACGAGTGCAACCAGCGTCCATGTCAATAACGCAGAGGTAAGTTCTTGCACCCGTTTCTTGTCAGCTGTGTCGATAGCACCAGTGAGCAGAGGGATAACCACGCTGGCAAGGGCCCCGCCAGCCACTACCTCAAAAAGGACATTGGGAAGCAAGTTAGCTGCCGCATACGGTTCAGCAACCCCTCCTGTACCCACCCAGGACGCTTGAGCAATCCACCGGCCAAACCCCAAAAGCCGTGAGGCAAGAGTGATAACCGAGATAAGGATCGCCGCTCCCGCTAGGGTGTGGAGGCGATCTCGGAGGCTAGAGCTCACGACTCTGGGCGGTATCCGATGCAGACTGGTCAGGCGCTCCCTGCGTTGTGGAATCTAACGGGCGGCGACCAAACATGTCGATACGATGCAGCCATGGGGTCTGCTCGATCACGCGAGAGAAACTGACTTTTTCACTTGCGAGGGTTAGCGCCACAATGCCAGCAACAGCGACAACACGGGTCGTTCGGGTGCCATGAGCTGCAACTGTAACCCCTGCAAGAGCGCCTAATGCGTTAGCCCCTGAGTCGCCAAGCATTTCACGTTCATCGAGGTCAGCTGGTACCGCTGCAGTCACAGCACCGAGGGTCGCCGCGCTTCGTGGATCTTGCCACCGCAGCAATGCAATGAGCGCCGCCGCTCCTGTTGCTTTAGCCGCCCGACCTGGCCGAAGGTCCAGGAGATTAACGAGGTTCGCTGCGCCGGCGATCAACGCAGTGTTCACAACCACATCCACGGCTGTTCGCTTGTTACTTGGGAGAGCTAGCGAAGCTGCAAACGCGCTGGCCCCAATACCGAGGACTTTCAAACCACCAGTGGTGACGTGGCCACGGGCTAAGGCGCCCAAATGACCTTTCAACCCTTTAGAACGCGTGGTGGTGTCCTCAAACAGATCATCGATGAGACCGAATCCTGTAGCACCAGCGGTCGCGATCACGGTTGCGCATTGATTGCGCTGCCCGCCCGAAGCGCACAGCCCACCGACCACAAGACCGGCACCAACGGCTGGGCCCTCGACCATACTGATGATTTCTCCGCGGTGGTTGAGCCTCTCCCATCGCGTACGCCCACCGGGGTGGGTTGCATGGAGAACCCGACGAACGAGGGTGGTCGTGGTCGCTGCAGCGAAGGCAGCGAGCAACACCTGAGAACTTCTCCTCATTAGTTGCCGTCCTCTTGCTCATTCTCTGCGTTGTCAGGATCAGCTGTTTCATCGCTGCTGACACTGCGGTCCGGCGCATCGAGGTCAACGGCCGCTGGAACGAGTGCAGTTGCACTAGCTTCGAATCCAAAGTGGCCGACCTTGTTTCCGAGAGCCGCCGCAAGAGCTAGTGGTGTGTTGAGCTGCCCCAGTGACAAGTCTGACTCAGACACAGTTGCGACGAGCTTAACGAGGGAAGAGTTCTCACGAATCGTTGAAACGAGGTCATTCTCTACCACGTTCGCCCCTGCGACAACGACTCCTTCAGTTTGATGCGCTGCTGCTTCAGCAATGTTTGCGTACAACACAGATTGCGCTGACTGATCCGGGATTTCCCCCTCGTATGAGCGAGCATCGAGGATCACCACGGCGTCTGCTGGCGTTGAGGTGTAGGACACCAACTGAACGAGGTCCGCGCCTTCCAGCACTTCGAGAGCCAGAGCTCCGTTGTCCGACACCGTGTTTGGGTCGGTGTTGCTCTTTTCAGTTAGAGCAACAATCAGTGCAGAAGCAATTGCTTTGTCTGATGCCACGTCACGCTTGTCCTCAGGTAAAAACTCAGTCAGGGACGATGCGTAGGATTGCCGAGAATCGGCCAAGTCCGGGGAAACCCAGCTATCTGACACTTGGATTCGTGAGGTGATTTGAGCCCCAGAATTCTCGAGTTGACCTTCAATACTTTCGTACAAACCATCGGAAACGTCTGAGACTTGGATGATCGCCACTCGGCGGTCTGCTAGGACGTCATGGCCTGTCCGGTTGGACACCGCAGCAATATATTCCTGCAACCGGTCATTACTTTGGCCCAGCGTGTCTGCCTCAGTACGCAGATCATCTTTCTCTTGACGCAGCTGTTCCACCTGCCCCGTAAGTTGGTCGGAGATTGACTCCTTAAGAGGGCCTGCACCCAAAATAATCCCAACAGCCAGCGCAAGAAACACGGAGATGAGCGAGACAAGGTGGTATCTAAAGTCGATCACGGAGAGGAACTTTCTGAGGGACGGCTAACGGAAGATCATGAAGATGAGTGGAGAATCGCTACTGGGTGCTGCTCCACCAGGCGAGGGACTGCATCCATGACCACAAGTCATCGAATCGTGCCCCAGTGATACCGAAGAGTGTTTGTCCAACATTCGTTGATGCAAGTGCAGCTGCTACTGCGATCAACCCTGCTGCTGCAAGAAGCACCATTTGCATGGTGGAAATACGCTGGCGGTACAGACGTGACACACCCTTAGCATCGACAAGTTTGCTTCCGACTCTCAGGCGAGTCAAAAACGTTGAGGCCATGCCAGCTCGACCTTTATCCAAGAACTCCACCAGTGTTGCGTGGGTGCCCACAGCAACGATCAGTTCGGCTCCTAGGTCGTCGGCGAGGAGCATAGCAATGTCCTCAGATGTCCCTGTTGCGGGGAACACGATGTGCTCTACACCAAGGTCTTTGAGCCTTTCAGTACCCGGCGCCCGGCCATCACGGTATGCGTGAACAACGATCTCGGCTCCAGAGCGCAAAGACTTGTCGGAAACCGAGTCCATGTCGCCGACAATAAGGTCTGGGTGCCACCCTGCTTCGATGATGGCATCTGCGCCACCGTCAACTCCGATGAGAATTGGGCGGTATTCTTTGATATAGGGACGGAGCATGTGCAGGTCTTCTTTGTAGTGGTATCCCCGCACTACGATGAGGACTTGCCGACCCTCGATGGATGTTTTGATGTCGGGAACACCCACACCATCAAGCAGGAGTTCCCGCTCTTTACGCAAATAGTCCATCGTATTGGCCGCGAAAGACTCCATCTGCACAGAGAGACCTTCGCGTGCCTCTTCAAGGCTTGACGCAATAGTTTGGGGGTCTTGTTCCACACCCTCAGCAATGAGAGTGTCACCGAGATACACGTTTGCACCATCGATGGTGATTGCTTTGCCCTCTTTGATAGTCATGATGTCAGGACCGAGATCATCGATCAGCAGAACACCCGCTTCAACGAGGATGCCAGGACCAAGGTTCGGGTACCGCCCAGAGATCGACTTGGATGCGTTGAGCACAGCACGAGGCTTCGCCGAAACCAGCGAGTCAGCAGCTACACGATCAATATCCGTGTGGTCGATGACGGCGATATCACCAGGCTCTATCCTTTTAGTGAGGTCCTTGGTGCGCCGGTCAACCTTAGCGGTACCGTGAATTTTCCCATCAGATGCGGGAAGATCAGCTTTCCTTTTGAGAAGTTTCATCGCCTTCATGATCTCACAGTCGCTAGCTCCAACAGTTCTTTGGCATGGTCGAGGGCAGCAGCCGATTCATCCTGCCCCGAGAGCATTCTCGCCAGTTCCGCGATACGCGCTTCACCGGTGACTTCCCGCAGGTTGGACTGGGTAAAGCCCTCATCAGGGTCTTGCTCCGTGGTCTTTGTAACAACGACATGTTGGTCAGCAAATGCTGCGACCTGAGCGAGGTGCGTGACCACAATCACTTGGAATGTTTGTGCCAAACGTGACAAACGGTGCCCAATTTCGATGGCTGCTTTGCCGCCGACACCAGCGTCGACCTCGTCGAAGATCATCGTTGGTACGCCTTTCGCTCCTGAAGTAGAAGCAGTTGCAAGCGCCACTTCAAGGGCAAGCATGACTCGTGATAGTTCTCCCCCGGATGCGCCTTTCCCCAAAGGTCGAGGTGGAGCACCATGGTGGGGCATAAGGAGCATGGTGACGTCGTCGCATCCGTATGGCCCCAACTCAGGAGACACAGCAACCTCAACGGTGAATGTTGCCCCGCCCATCGCTAACCCCGCGAGTTCTTCCGTCACAGCAGTTGACAGATGATGTGCAGCTGCTCGCCGCAGTTGTGTCATCTGCTGGGCAAGTGATGAAAGCGTCCCGTCAAGCTCCTCAACTCGGGCACGATACTTGTGGATCCGCTCGGAATCATCTTCCAGTTCCATCAAACGCAAGCCTGCCTGCGACGCCCAGGAAAGCACATCGTCAAGGGTATTTCCGTATGTGCGGGTGAGGTGGGTTAGTTCGCTACGCCGATGCTCAACCCATTCCAAGCGTGCCGGGTCAGCTTCGAGAGTTGATGCGTAACCCGAAATTTCCGCCGCAATGTCATCCACTGCGAAGCGCACCTCATCCAACCGGGCAGCTAGGTCCTGTAGCGCCAAGTCGTGTGGTGCAACACCATGAAGCGCGCGTGAAGCCTGTTCTAGCAGATGAGCGGCGGGTGAAACATCATCACCAGTAACATCGGCAATATCAGCTCCAGCAAGCTTGGTATACGCGTCCGCGGTAGCGTCTCGAAGAACCTGCACATTATTGAGGCGGTCAGCCTCTTGAGCGAGCTGAGCGTCCTCCCCCGTCAGCGGCTCAACTCGTTCAATCTCATGCAAACCGATACGGAGCAAGTCCGCTTCACGTTGGCGCTCCTCTTGCTGAGTAACGATCTGCTCTAGTTCAGCCCGAACCGTTGCACGCTCGTTCCACGCCTGACGGTAACGACCAAGCACCGCAAGAAACTCTTCCCCCGCAAACTCATCAAGTGCTGCACGTTGACGCGCAGGAGACTTTAGCCTGATTTGGTCAGATTGGCCATGAATCGTCACGAGTTCTTGGGCGGTCTGCGACAGTACCTGCTGCGGCACAGAGCGGCCAGCCAAGTGAGTACGTGAGCGACCAACTGCCGCAACGGTACGGGAAATAATCAAAGCCCCATCATCGTCAAGGTAGCCCCCGGTTTCAGCAACGACGTCTGCTACTTCCTGGGAAATCTGGGTAACCCGCCCCTCGACAAGAGCATGTGATGAACCAACACGAACAGTAGCTGGGTCTGCTTTAGCACCAAGAAGAAGCGACATACCAGTGAGCACCATGGTCTTACCTGCACCCGTCTCACCAGTGATTGCAGTGAGTCCAGGTGAGAAATCAATACGAGTTCGGTTGATGACACCAAGGTTTTCAATGGTGATCTCGTCAAGCATCGTCAGTCTCTCCTCTCATGGTGTTGCCATTACCCCGCCAGCCCTCCACGGGAAGCCGAAACTTTGAAACCAGTCGATCGGCGAAGGGAGCGCTGCTGAGACGAGCAAAAACTATGGGGGTATCGCTGGTCTTTATGATGACGCGTGACCCTTGAGGAATATCTGTCTGACGGCGCCCATCTGTGACAAGCACACCCCCCACCCCCGATTCGGTGAGGACATCAATGGTGCAGTCAGCGGATGGACCAAGAACCAAAGGGCGGGCAAACAATGCGTGCGCAGCAACTGGAACAAGAACTTTTGCTGCAACGTCCGGCCATACGATGGGGCCACCTGCTGAAAAGGCGTGGGCAGTCGAGCCGGTCGCGGTCGCCAGGATGACTGCATCGCATCCGAAAGTGGACAGAGGGCGACCATCAACTGAAATAGACACTTCAAGCATTCGGGCTGGCTCGGCTTTTTCGACAGTCGCTTCATTGAGCGCCCAGTCGATCACTGGTTGAGCGAAGCCAGGGCGATGGACTGTTACTTGAAGGACTCGACGTTCTTCTGTGGCATAGTCACGGCCGGCTAGACGCGCCACAGCAAGGTCGAGGTCTTCTTTCTCACTTTCAGCGAGGAACCCCACATGTCCCAAGTTGATGCCCAGCAACGGCACGTGGGAACCAAAGATGAGTTCAGCTGCTCTGAGGATTGTTCCATCGCCTCCGAGGACCATGACAGCTTCAAAGTCGCTGATCTTCATTTGAGTGCCCTGTTGGTATGGCGCATAGAGGCGGATACCTAGTTCGCGGGCTGTTGATCCACTAAGGTCAGCGGAGTACACGTCGAAACCATGCTCAACTAGAGCTGGCACGGCATTACGGAGTGCCTGGAGTGCTTCTGGTCGCCCAGGGTGGGTTACCACTAGTACATTTCGCGTCACGTGTCACTCCTTGTCAGCGAGAACCGCTTGCTGCTGGGAATCAGCCCACCATCGGGAACGCTCGTTCCATAAACATGCAAACTTTGAGCGAAATCCACTGCTGCAGCGATTGCTTGACTGAAGTTTTTCTCAGTGGCTTCTACGTTACTTGACGACCAATCGTCACTGTGGGACGCCGGACGCAACCACACGAAATACTCACGGTTTCCCTGCGGTCCAGGCAAGACACTTGGGACGAGCGCTTGAGGGCACAGACCATGTTCTAGGGCTGAGTTCAGCACTCTACGTATCGCAGCGCAATGCGCTTCAGGGTTATGCACCACTCCTTGCCTAATTTCATTACGCGCCACTTCGAATTGGGGCTTCACCATCAGGATGATGTCAGCGTCATTCGATACAGCCGCAGTGAGCGCGGGGATGATTTTGGTTAGCGATATAAAAGAAACGTCGGCAACAACAAGGTTTGGTATGTAGGGAAGATCTTCTTGTTGTAAATGCCTTGCGTTGTACCCTTCGATCACTGTTACTCGTGGTTCAGTGCGCAGACGAGGAACCAGTTGGTCGTGTCCAACATCGAGGGCAATGACGTGGTCCACTTCCCGCGACAGGAGAACCTCGGTGAATCCTCCTGTCGAAGCACCGATATCAAGGGCTCTTTTCCCAGCGAGGGCAATATCATGACCCAGTGCGTCGAGTGTGGCAACAAGTTTCAGGGCTGCACGAGATACCCAAGTGTTGCTATTTCCCTGGATGATGATGTCATCCGTAACGTGTGTTGGCCATGACGGTTTGGATACTACTGTGCCATTTACGTGAACGTGCCCGTCATGCACGAGCCTTGCTGCTCGATTTCGGGAACTTGCTAGTCCCCTTTGCACGAGAGCAGTGTCCAATCGGACGGTATTTTTCTCTTGAGGGTTCACGGACGGTGCAGCGCCAATTGTTCTGTGAGGTCGGAGATGAGTGTACTGAACACGGCAGGGTGTTCTTCAGGTGGCAGTTGCGTCAAAGAAGCTTCGATAGCGTCAATTCCTTCAGTGTCCTGCTGATCCACTCTCTCCCCCATTCGTCTTTTGGTCCACGCTAGCTCAGGTCATGAGCTAGCGTGGGGTTTTCCACAGACTAGTGTGAAAACACCGCCTCTGGTACAGCGATCGGTGTACTTACTGTGTGTGAGTCAACATAGGACCACATCGCTACACATGCAGCGCGTGCGTTGTCTAATCCGTCTGGGCTGTGGAAACCGGAGGAGACCTCTTCTAGGTGCATCACTTCGTTGTCAATACGTGCCCGGGACTTGCCACAGACCCACCAGCCATTGTGTTCTTCAACTGGCGGTTGCTTCACGGCTAGAGCACGTAAGTCTGATGCAAGGTAATGCGGGCGTTCGATAGGTTGTGCGTGCAGTGCATCCTTGATTGTTGAGACACCAGTGAGAACGTGCAGCCCGTGGTATCCCCCTGCTCGCGCTCCCGCTAGGTCTGTATCAAGCCGGTCCCCGATAACGAGCGCGGTAGAAACACCAGCTCGCTCAATTGCCATCTGATACATAGCCGGCGATGGTTTACCAGCACTGTACGGTTCGATTCCTGTCGCAGCTTTCACTGCCCCTACGAGCGAACCATTACCTGGCGCGAAGCCACGTGCGGTAGGTAACGATAGGTCGAGGTTTGACGCGACATGAATCGCACCTCGTGACACTGCGTAAGCTGCTTCAGCGAGATCACTCCAACCAAGCGTTGGCGCGAATCCTTGCGCTACTGCTGCTGGATTATCGTCCGCTGACTCTACGATCTCGTACCCAGCCTCACGTACTGCTGTGAATAGACCGTCCCCGCCGACGACAAGCACCCGGGATCCGGGTTGTACGTGTACACCGAGAAGTCGGGCGCACGCTTGCGCTGCCGTCATGACGTCGTCTGCTGTGCTTGGAATGTCGAGACTCGTCAACTGGTTCGCCACGTCACCAGGTTCGCGTGAAGCATTATTGGTGACGAAGACAAGACGCATTCCAACTTGCCGTGCAGCATTCAACCCTTGTGAAGCGTACTGAATAGGTTCATGGCCCTTATAGGCCACACCGTCTAGATCAACAAGTGCGAGCGGGTACTGTTCGGCAAGTGGTTGTGACGAGCCAAGAAGATACTCAGTTGTCACTTCTTGTCCTCCTCAGGTGCTGTCACCTCGTCGTTTTCGTTGGACTTGTCGTCTTCTTCAGACTCGAGTACAACTGGCTCATCGTCGGAGCCTTCGTTGTCCTCATCTAAGCCATCTGCGCTGTCGGATGTTTCAACTGATTCGCCGTCAGAGTCATTTTCTTCTGTGTCCTCAGCTTCGCCCTCTTCTTCATCAAGGTCGAAAACAACGACGTCGTCGTCGTCTTCACCAAGAGGCTCTTCGATCGATTCCAACTCTGCTGGGCTGAGGTGCGATAGGAGTTCTTCAGCTTCATCATGGCGGTTAAGGACTTCCAGGATTGCAGCTTTTGCACCGATGAGTCGAACGCTCAAATCGCGACGTGACTGTGGAATGTTCAACGAGTCTAGGTGCGCGAGTGCTGCATCGTTCTCGCCGAGGTCCACGCGGGCTCCAGCTACCACAATGGCCAGTTCGACTTGGGTATCTACTGGAACAGTGGTCATGTCTTCAGATTGCGCCAGGGTAATCGCGCGTTCCGGGCGTCCCAAGCCTCGTTCGCAGTCTGCCATGATGGCCAAGTGCTGGTTGGAGCCGTTGAGACGTCGAACTGTGCGGAATTCCCTGAGGGCTTCGTCGTATCGTTCGGTGTAGTAAGCGGCTAAACCTGCTGCTTCACGAACGATGTCAACTCTGCCACCACGCTTGAGAGCTTCTTGGGCGTGCTTGTATGCGAGTTCCGGGTCTGAGTCGATGAACTGCCCAGCTGCGATCAAGTGCAAGCCAACAAACTCTGCGTTGTCTTTGCTGAGTCCACGCAGTCGGGCCCGCACTGAACGATCGAGCATGGAAGCCTCGATCCCTTCGGGTAGTGGCAGTTCCGGTTGGCGTAGACCACGCTTGTCATCACGACGCTCGAAGCCACGACCACCACGGTCATCTTCACGACGCGGACCACGGT
>NZ_KE383990.1:0-884 GCF_000423205.1 Jonesia quinghaiensis DSM 15701 | reverse complement strand
TCATCACGACGCTCGAAGCCACGACCACCACGGTCATCTTCACGACGCGGACCACGGTTGTCATCGCGACGCTCGAAGCCACGACCACCACGCTTGTCGTCACGGCGCTCGAAGCCACGACCACCACGGTTATCTTCACGCGGTGGGCGGTCTACCCATTCTCCCGCCGACTGGTCTGAAGAACGTGAGTTCCGGCTGTTGTCACGGGGCTGCCCATTGCTTTTGTTACTGGGGCGCCCGCCGCGTGCTGAACGGTCCCGGAAATCTCGACCGTAGGCGTTTGATGAGTCGTCGTTGCTCACAGGTGTAAGCTCCCTCTTTTGATCTGAATGACTTCCTATTTTCTCAGATCTTTTCAGGTTTCGGGAGCAAACGGTGATCAATACAGCATTGTTCTTGAACACAAAGTAGGAATATCCCACCTCAACTCCTCAAGGAGTGGACGTTTTTAGTGGTATACCTGCTTAACCTGTGGTCGTCGCTTGGGGGTGTTTTTGCTTATCCCCGTACCGGGCGTACTGGGGGTGCCCCCGTGTGGTCTGTGCCCTATGTCGCGTACCGTGCCGGGGTGTGCCTGTCTACCGTGGGGGTAATGGTGAGGGCCCCCAACGCGAACAGTGTTCGTGTTGGGGGCCCTGCATGATGTGTGGTTGCGGCTGTGTCCTACTCTCCCACACCCTGTCGGGTGCAGTACCATCGGCGCTGGCAGGCTTAGCTTCCGGGTTCGGGATGGGACCGGGCGTTTCCCTGCCGCTGTGACAGCCGCAAAATCGTCGAAACCTTAAGCACGTGTGTCTGGAAGAGTGTGGTGTGGTTTGGGGTTGTGGTTTGTGGACCGGGTAGTGGACGTGTGATATGAGCAGGGTTCTTGCGGTGTTTTGTGT
>NZ_AUHN01000006.1 GCF_000423205.1 Jonesia quinghaiensis DSM 15701 | reverse complement strand
CCCGGCCAATCCCGCCGCTAAGGCAACTTCTCAACCCTACCAGAACCACCACCAGAAACAAACCCCGGCGGCGACCCCGTCGCGCTGACAAAAGAAAACATTACCCACCCCCACCACCGAAATCAACCGGCAAACAGGTGACCCCCGACACAAGACAGCCATCTAAGCGACACGAACCAGATACGTCCTGGACACCAACAGCAAAGGGGTGGTTGAGAGACGATACATCGTCTCTCAACCACCCCTTCCGTCAATGCGCGCGCCCCACTACCGAACAATCCACCACAACAATTCACGAGGTGAAACGCTACGAGAAATTGCAGGTGCTACTACTCAGTGACACGACCCGCCGCAAGTGACTTCTTGCCACGCCGCAGAATTACCCACGTGCCATGCAAAACATCGGCCGGCGAAATGACAGCGTCGACATCCGTAACCTTTGAGTTGTTCACAGAAGCGCCACCCTCAGCAATAGCGCGCTTAGCGGCCGCTTTGGACTGCACCAGGTCAGCCTCAACTAAGGCATCAACCACAGAGGACCCCACACGAACTTCAGCATGCTTCAGCTCCGCTGTGATGGCATTGAGCGTAGACAAGTCGAGTTCTGAGAACTCTCCCTTGCCAAACAACGCCGCCGACGCCGCAACCGCTTGCTCAGCGGCGCGTGCTCCATGCACCATGGCCGTCACATCGAAAGCCAACGCGCGCTGCGCTTCACGCGCTTGCGGGCGTTCTTGAACAGATAGTTCCAGCTCGGTGATCTCTTCGCGGGTTCGGAAGGTGAAAGTCTTCAACCAACCCACAACATCACGGTCATCTGCATTCAACCAGAACTGGTAAAACGCGTACGGTGACATCATGTCGGGGTCAAGCCACACAGCCCCACCCTCAGACTTACCAAACTTCGTTCCATCCGCCTTCGTGATGAGCGGAGTGGTCAACGCGTGAACAGACTTACGGTCAGACTTACGGATCAGTTCCACACCAGAAAGCAAGTTCCCCCACTGGTCGTTGCCCCCAGTTTGAAGGGTGCAGTCGTAACGGCGGTTCAACTCGAGGTAGTCCATACCCTGCAAAATTTGGTAACTAAACTCTGTGAACGAAATACCTTCATCGGAGGCCAACCGACGCGCCACCGTGTCCTTAGCAAGCATCGTCCCCAAGCGGTAGTGCTTACCTACCTCACGCAAGAAATCTAAGGCACTCAACTCCGCGTGCCAATCAAGGTTGTTCACCATCATTGCGGCGTTGTCCCCCTCGAACGTCAAGAACCGTTCGATCTGACCACGCAACCGCTCAACCCAACTGGCTACAACCTCTTTGGAGTTCAGCACCCGCTCACCGGACATGCGCGGGTCACCAATAAGACCAGTGGCGCCACCAACTAGCGCAATGGGACGATGCCCAGCTTGTTGTAAGTGCTTCAAGACAACAAGTTGCACCAAGTGGCCGTGGTGAAGTGACGGCGCAGTGGGATCAAACCCGCAATAGTAAGTCACGGGCCCGTTCTCCAGCGCTTCACGAAGCGCCTCAATGTCAGTGGTCTGAGAAACCAGACCCCGCCATTGCAGTTCGTCAAGAACGTTACTCACCGTTTCTCCTTGTCATAGTGACACCCATCGTGGGATAACACTGCGCACCTCACCCGAAGCACGCCAGTAATAGTGTGCCCTGAAAAGCAAAGAAACACGATGTGGTTTCGATGTGTGATCCGCCATGATCACTCGGCTTACCTCACGAAGCACCAAGCTCCCTGAAACAATTTCACCGTGAGACGCATGCCCGGCGAGATGAGAAAACAGCGGGTGTCTCCACCTTCATGGTGGAGACACCCGCTACCTGTGGTCCTCTATGGCATCTATGGCGCAAGGGTTCAACCTGGTTGGCTCACGATCTCGCCGACCCCGTTGAGGAAAATATGCGCACGGCGACGCGTGTCGTGCTCTAGATAGACAAGACTCTCGGTCGCCATAAAGTCATGCCACAAAGGTTCGGCCTCAAGCCCATCGCGTTCAAGCCCGCGCCGCAGACGCTCCCCATCATCAGCTTCAACCCAGATGATGAAAGCATTCCACTGATCAACAGGACGGCACGCCGACCCGCAGCCCTCCACAACAAGGAAATCTGCTGGCGGCACACGGTGGCGTTCTAGATAAGTTCCCGCCATCCAATCAAACCGTGAATACTTACCAGGCTGCCCATGCCCCAACGGTTCCAGCACCTGGGAGTGAAGCATCTCGATGCCATCAAGCATCCCTGTCCACCCGCTATACAAGTCATCCATATGGACAACTTGCGCGGGAAGTAGCGGGGCCAACTGTGCGGCAAGAGTTGATTTACCTGACCCAGCAGGCCCATCAATGCAGATGAGTGTCCACCCGCCCTGTTCCTGGGCGTACTGATGTATGTGTCCCAGAATTTGGTCCAAGACCCCCTGCGAAACTGTCATGAACCTTCCTTACGTGTTGTGTTGAACTACCCGTTAACCCAAAACCGGAACTCTGCGACTCGTTCAATAGCGCTTTCCAGTTGAATCGCGACCTGCGAACCAGCAGTTCCCCCCACACCGTTTCGCGATGCGATAGAACCTTCAACGCTGAGTACCTCGCGAACCTGCGGGGTGAGATGCTCAGAGATCGCGGCTAGATCATCATCGGAAAGATCCCACAGTTCGATGCCCCGTTCTTCGCAAACCCGAACGCACTCCCCTGCAACCTCATGAGCCACACGGAACGGCACCCCCTCGCGAACAAGCCACTCAGCGATGTCAGTCGCTAAAGAAAAACCTTGAGGCGCAAGTTCAGCAAGACGTTCAGTATGGAACGTCAGTGTGGCAACCATTCCAGTGAAGGCAGGCAGCAACGCCGTGAGCGTGTTGACTTGGTCAAAAACGGGCTCTTTGTCTTCTTGTAAATCCCGGTTATACGCCAGTGGCAGACCCTTGAGCGTTGTGAGTAGCCCAGTCAGATCACCAATAACCCGCCCTGCTTTTCCACGGGCAAGCTCAGCGATATCGGGGTTCTTTTTCTGCGGCATAATGCTCGACCCGGTCGAGTACGCATCATCAAGGGTGACGAACCCAAACTCACGGGTATTCCACACAATGATTTCTTCTGAGAGGCGCGACAGATTCACTGCAATCATCGAGGCAATAAAAGCGAATTCGGCCACCACGTCCCGTGAAGCAGTGCCATCAATGGAGTTTTCAACAACAGCATCGAATCCAAGGCGCTCAGCCACCAAATGGGGATCAAGTCCAAGAGATGAGCCTGCGAGCGCACCAGATCCATACGGTGAGCGGGCAGCTCGAACATCCCAGTCGATGAGTCGGTCCACGTCGCGTAGTAGCGGCCACGCGTGAGCGAGGAGGTGGTGGGCTAGGAGGACCGGTTGTGCGTGTTGGAGGTGTGTGCGACCTGGCATTGGCGCGTTGGGGTGTTGTTGTGCTTGCCCGATAAGTGCGTCAACGGTGTCCAGGACCATGCCGGCGATGGTTTTTGCGTTGTCGCGCAGGTACATGCGTACCAGGGTCGCGATTTGGTCGTTTCGGGAGCGTCCCGCCCGTAGTTTTCCGCCGAGGTCTGTGCCGGCCCGTTCGATGAGGCCGCGTTCAAGGGCGGTGTGGACGTCTTCATCGTCCGGGGCTGCGGTGAAGGTGCCGTCTGCGACGTCACGCGCGAGTTGTTCGAGCGCTTCGTGCATGGCGGTGAGTTCATTGTCGCTGAGGAGCCCTGCGGCGTGGAGCGCGGCAGCGTGGGCTGTGGATCCGGCAATGTCGTAGGGTGCGAGGGCGAAATCGAAGTGGGTGGATTTCGAGAGGGCGGCTAGGGCTGGTGATGGCCCTCCGGCGAACCGGCCGCCCCACAGGGCGAGCCGGTCCGTGGTCTTTTCTTCAGTCATGAGTGGTGTCCTACTTGTCGGTGCCTACGGTGTCTCCTGACAAGTCAACACCATGTCCGAACTTTACGTCGCGTGCAGCTGACAGTTTTGCTGTCAACCCGAAAATTTCGATGAAACCACGGGCTTGTGACTGGTCGAAGCTGTCGCCTTCGTCGTACGTTGCGAGGTTGAAGTCGTAGAGCGAAGCCTCTGAGCGGCGTCCTGTGACGGTAGCGCGCCCACCGTGCAGTGTCATGCGGATGTCGCCTGACACATACCGTTGGGTGTCAGCGATGAAAGTGTCCAGTGAACGCTTGAGAGGTGAAAACCACATTCCGTCGTAGACGAGTTCAGTCCAGCGCTGCTCTACTCCGCGCTTGAACCGTGCTTGTTCGCGTTCGAGAGTGACGTTTTCGAGTTCTTGGTGTGCTGCGATCAAAGCCATTGCGCCGGGGGCTTCGTAGATTTCGCGGGATTTGATGCCCACAAGTCGGTCTTCAACGATGTCGATGCGGCCTACACCTTGCGCTCCAGCGCGGCGGTTCATCTCCTGGATTGCTTGGAGTGGGGTGACTGCCACACCATCAAGAGCGACGGGGATACCCTGTTCGAAGGTGATGACTACCTCATCAGCAACAGGAGGGAAGGTTGGGTCATCGGTGTAGTTGTATACGTCTTTGGTGGGTGCGTTCCAGATGTCTTCGAGGAAACCTGTTTCCACTGCCCTGCCCCAGACGTTTTGGTCAATGGAGAATGGGTTGTGTTTGGTGGTAGCGATGGGCAGAGAGTTTTTCTCAGCGTAGGCGATGGCTTTGTCGCGAGTTAGCGCGAGGTCACGCACGGGCGCAAGGCATTTAAGGTCTGGAGCCAGTGAGGTGATACCCACCTCAAAGCGGACCTGGTCGTTGCCTTTTCCTGTGCACCCGTGGGCAACAGTAGTTGCCCCAAATTGGCGTGCAGCGCGGGCGAGGTGTTTGACAATGGTGGGGCGCGAGAGGGCAGATACTAGCGGGTAGCGGTCAAGGTAAAGAGCGTTCGCTTGCAGCGCGGGCATGCAGTATTCGCCTGCGAACTCATCACGCGCATCGGCCACGTATGCTTCGACTGCCCCGCAGTCCAACGCTCGTTGTCGAATGACTTCAAGGTCTTCTCCGCCTTGGCCGAGGTCGACGGCAACGGCAATAACTTCTGCACCAGTGGCTTCTGCGATCCAGCCAATTGCCACTGAGGTGTCGAGGCCGCCAGAGTACGCGAGCACAATCCGCTCTGTCATGTTCTTCTGCTTTCTTAGTCGTGATGGTTGCGCCGCTGAGGTGACGCAGTTGTGGGCTCTGAATTTTTGTCTGTGCCAGAGTCACTGGCTAGCGCAACAAAGCGTTGAGCAACATCCTTGCCGTCCATTCCTTCACGGCTGATCACAAGGACAGTGTCATCTCCTGCGATCGTACCCATGACACCATCCATGGCGGAGGTATCAATCGCGGATCCCAGGAATTGCGCCGCACCAGGTGGGGTGCGGAGGACGACAAGTTGCCCTGATGATTGCGCTGAGATCAGTAGTTCCGCGCATAGTCGGGCTAGCCGAGAAATTGCGGTTTCTGATTCGCGTTGTGAGGTGCGAACTTGCTCTGCGCCTTCGGGGGTGACTTTGTAGATCAGTCCACCACGGGCATCGCGTATCTTTTCTGCTCGTAGTTCTATGAGGTCTCTGCTGAGTGTTGCTTGGGTGACGTACAGTCCGTCTTCTTCTAAGGCGCGGGCCAACTCTGCCTGGGAGTGGACGGACTGGTGAGTCAAGATGTGAGCGATGCGCGCGTGACGGGCGGCTTTCGTCGCTGGTAGTGGGCTACTCATGAGTTCTGCACCAGCCAGGTGAGGAGCGCTTTTTGCGCGTGCAGGCGGTTTTCAGCCTCGTCGAAGACAACAGATTGTGGGCCATCGATCACCTCGGCGGTGATCTCTTTCCCCCGGTAAGCAGGCAAACAGTGCAAGACAATGGCATCACGAGACGCTAATGCCATAAGGTCACTGTTCACTTGGTAGGGGATGAATGGTTCTGCCCGGTTGTCTGCATGCGCTTCATCACCCATTGATACCCACGTGTCAGTGGCGATGATGTCCGCCCCCGCTGCGGCTTGAACAGGGTCAGTGGTGATCGTGACAGACCCGCCTGTGGTTGCTGCGATTGCTCGAGCACGTTCAACATACTGCGGATCAGGTTGGAACCCTGCTGGTGCTGCGATACGCACGTGTAAACCAGCGGTCGTTCCCCCTAGCAAGTATGAGTGCGCCATGTTGTTGGCCCCATCCCCCAGGTATGTCAAGGTCAGACCTGGTAAGGAAGCAACGCCGCCTTTGTGCTGAGCGATAGTGAGGAGATCAGCGAGAATCTGGCACGGGTGGAACTCATCAGTCAGCGCGTTGACCACAGGCACCGTGGAGTGCTGCGCCATCTCGTTCATACCGGCTTGGGAAAAAGTGCGCCAGACAATCGCTGACACTTGCCGAGTAAGGACTTTTGCCGTGTCACTGATAGGTTCGCCTCTGCCCATTTGGGATCCAGCGGAATCAATAACGAGTGGGTACCCGCCAAGTTCTGCGACACCGACAGAAAAGGAAACGCGGGTACGCGTCGAGGGTTTGTCAAAGATCACTGCCACCGCTTGAGGCCCGGCAAAAGGCTGGTGGGCAAAGCGATTTTGTGCGAACTCCAGCCCCAGGTGTAAGACTTGCGCCTGCTCTGTGGGTGTGAGGTCGTCATCGGTGAGGAAGTGTCTGGTCATGCGGTGACTCCTTGTGCCATGTCGGATGGCAAGTTCGTGACAAACTCAAGCAGCGGTGCTAGGTCGTCAGTGGTGGTGATAAGCGGCGGCACAAGCCTCGTCGTCCAGGGATTGACCGCATTGATGATGATCCCATGTTCCAACGCGCGCTGGGTGATCTGTGAGGAGATCTCCCCCGTCCACTGCACCGCGATCATCAGGCCAAATCCTCGAACCTCTGCGATCAATGGGTGGCGTAAAGCGAGGAGATCTTCACGCAATTGATCTCCCACGGAGGTGACATGGGCAAGTAAACCATCACGTTCAATGACCCCCATGGTGGCTAGGGCTGCCGCAGCTGCAACAGGGTTGCCACCAAAGGTTGTGCCATGTTGGCCTGGGCCAAGCAGCGTTGACGCCTGTTCGGTGATTGTCATCAGCGCACCTACCGGGAACCCGCCGCCAAGTCCTTTAGCAAGGGTCATAGCGTCTGGTACCACACCTGCGCCGATGCGTGGGTCCTGGTGGGCGAACCAGTAACCGGTGCGTCCCATTCCAGTTTGCACTTCATCGAGGATCAGCAGCGCACCATGGCGTTGGGTGAGTTCGCGAGCGCTTGTGACGAACTGCGGGGTGAGCGGGCGTACTCCTGCTTCACCTTGAATGGGTTCAAGGATGAGCGCGGCCACGTCTTGTGGGTTGTGGTCAAATGCCTGCGCCAACGCGTCAAGGTCGTTTGCTGGGACGAACTCCACACCGCCGGGCAAGGGCTCAAAAGGTTCACGGTAAGCCTGCTTGTGTGTCATCGCCAACGCCCCCATGGAACGGCCATGAAACGCGCCTTCAAGGGCAATGATGCGCCGGCGGCCGGTGCGGCGAGCTAACTTAAATGCCGCTTCGTTAGCTTCCGTCCCCGAATTGGTGAAGAACACCCGCCCTTGCCCCACACATCGTGCACGGTCAAGAAGTCGCTCGGCCAGCGTGACCTGAGTGGGGGTGGCAAAAAAGTTAGACACGTGCCCTAACGTCCCCAGTTGGGCAGCAATTGCGGCAGTGAGAGTGGGATGCGCGTGCCCTAAAGCATTCACCGCGATGCCGGACAATAAGTCGAGGTAGCGTCGACCATCGGCGTCCCACACATGCACGCCGTCCCCACGTACCAACACCCGTTGAGGGGTGCCAAAGGTGTTGAGCATCGTACCGTTGTAGCGGTCTAGCCATTGTGTGGAGTTCCCTAGTTCGCTAGGCACGATGCCTGCCGTGGTGGGGTGGTTCACCTCGCTCATGCCATTTCCTTCGTTGCTTGTTGAGTATCAAGGTCTTGGCTCATTGCTGAGTCGGGGACAACCATTGTGCCAATTCCCTTAGAGGTGAATACCTCCATCAAGATGGAGTGCGGAACACGCCCGTCGATAACGTGCGCTTCACGTATCCCTCCGTGAACAGCTCGCAAGCAAGCCTCCATTTTTGGGACCATCCCTGACTCCAAGGTGGGCAACAATGATTCCAGTTGTGACTCAGTAATGTGTGACACCAGCGAGGTGCGATCTGGCCAATTGGTGTAGAGGCCCTCAACATCAGTGAGCACAATAAGTTTGCGAGCCCCAAGAGCTATTGCCAGTGCAGAGGCTGCGGTGTCCGCGTTGATGTTCAACACTGTGGTTGGATCATCAATATCTGGCGCAACAGTGGAAACCACTGGAATACGCCCTGCGTCAAGAAGGTCTGACACGGCTTGCGGGTTGACCTCTACCACGTCCCCCACCAAACCAACATCGACTGCGTCGCCATTGACTGTTGCGGTGCGGCGAACCGCTTGGAACAGCGCGCCGTCCTCCCCGGACAAGCCCACAGCGTGCGGGCCGTGTGCGTTGATAAGGCCGACTAGTTCCCGTGACACTTTGCCCGTCAGAACCATGCGTACCACGTCCATCGCTTCTGGGGTGGTAACCCGGAAACCGCCTTTGAACTCGGACTCGATCCCCAACCGTGCAAGCATGGTTGATATTTGGGGGCCGCCTCCGTGCACAATGACTGGTCGCAACCCCACCTGGCGCAAGAACACCATGTCTTGGGCGAAGGCTGCTTTGAGACGGTCATCAATCATGGCGTTTCCACCGTATTTGATGACCACGAGAGCACCGCGGAACTCCTGTAGCCAGGGCAGAGCTTCAAGAAGAACTTCAGCTTTCAGAGCTGGTGCGAGATCCGCGGAGTTGATGTCTGTGTGCGTCATGTTGAGTAAGCGCTGTTCTCGTGAACGTAATCATGGGTAAGGTCATTGGTCCAGATCGTGACACTTTCATCGCCTGCGTGAAGGTCAACAACGATGTCCACGTCACGGTTCGCCGCGAGATCAACAAGGGCGCGGTCCTCGCCCACTCCCCCACCGCGACATACGGTAACCCCATTAATCGTGACATCCACATCATCAGGTTCATAGGGCGCAACTGACACTGGAACCGTACCTAGCGCCGCGAGCACACGCCCCCAGTTTGGGTCATTGCCAAAGATCGCTGCCTTCAACAGGTTCGAACGTGTAATGGAACGCGCGACTGCGAGCGCAGCCTCTTGGGTGGAGGCTCCACGGACGGTGACAGCGATGTCGTGGCTTGCCCCTTCAGCGTCGGCAATGAGTTGGCGGGCAAGATGTGCGCACACACTGGTGAGAGCTTCGGTGAACTCTTGGGCGGTGGGGGTGATTTCACTGGCCCCCGAGGCCAAGAGGATGACAGTGTCGTTGGTGGACATACACCCGTCAGAGTCGATGCGATCGAAGGTTGTTCGTGTTGCCTCCCGGAGGGCGGCATGAGCGGTCGTTGCATCAATTGTTGCGTCTGTTGTGATAACGCACAGCATTGTTGCTAGTGCCGGTGCGAGCATGCCTGCACCTTTGGCCATTCCACCAACTCTCCAACCGTTGGAGGTTGCTGTTGCGGTTTTTGGTACGGAGTCCGTGGTCATGATGGCATGGGCTGCATCGAGGCCACCCGTGTCATGGAGTTTGGTTGAGGCGTCATTTATGCCGGTGATGAGGCGGTCCATGGGGAGGCGTTCACCGATGAGACCTGTTGAGCACACAAGAACATCGCCTGGTGAAATGTCCAGTACCTGGGCTACGTGTTCAGCTGTGTGATGGGTGTCCGCGAATCCTTGTGGTCCGGTGCAGGCGTTGGCACCGCCTGAGTTGAGGATGACAGCTTGCGCTTGTCCGTCAGCAATTGCTTGGCGACTCCACAGCACCGGTGCGGCTTGGATTCGATTTTCTGTGAAAACAGCTGAGGCTGTGTCCAGTGGGCCGGCGTTCACAACCAGAGCAACATCTTGTGCGCCGCTGTTTTTGAGTCCTGCGGCAACACCGGCCGCGGTGAAACCGCGGGCGTAGGTGACGCTCATGGTGTTACTCCTTCAGTGGTCAGACCGAGTGTTTCTTTGAAGCCCAGTGCAATGTTCATTGATTGAATTGCGGCGCCCGCGGTGCCTTTGACAAGGTTGTCGATGGCGCATACTACGGTGATTCGGCGGGCCCGGTCATCCCACGCGACCTGCATGTGGGCGGTGTTTGATCCGGTGGTTGCCCCACTCGTGGGCCATCGCCCGGCAGGGAGCACTGTCATGAACGGTTCGTTGGCATACGTCGCTTGCCATAATGTGTGCAGTTCTTTTGTGGTTGGTGCCTCTGCTCCAGCAACTAGTGGGGCACTGATGGTGGCAAGGATTCCACGGCTCATGGGGACCAGTATTGGCGTGAATGACAGATTGACGTCAGATGCACCAGCGCTTCGGAGGTTTTGCATAATTTCCGGGATGTGCCGGTGGCTTCCACCTACTGCGTAGGGCATCGCGCTTCCGAGTGCTTCTGCAGCCAGGAGGTGGGGCTTCAAGGATTTTCCCGCGCCACTGTAGCCGACAGCTAACACGGCAGTCAGTGCCGTTGTGTCAACCAAGCCTGCAGTTACTGCTGGCTGCATGCCCAATGTGACTGCCGTGACGTTGCACCCTGGCACAGCGATGCGGCGAGTTGAGCTGAGTTTGTCTCGCTGGGTGTCACCCGTTGCGCAGTGAAGTTCTGGCATGCCGTATGTCCATGCCCCACTGTATTGCCCGCCGTAGTAGTGCTCCCAGTCCGATGCTTGTGTCAGGCGGTGGTCAGCACCGAGGTCAAGAACCAAGGTGGTGCTGGGGAGTTGAGCAGCAATGGTGGCGCTGGTTCCGTGGGGCAGTGCCAGAACAACGACATCATGTCCGGCGAGGGATTCTGCAGTCGTTGGTTGCAAAATGCGATCAGCAAGCGAGACGAGGTGTGGGTGGACATCACCCACACGAGCTCCGGCTTGCGTATGGGCGGTCACAGCTCCGATATTCACATGGGGATGAGCAGCGAGAAGTCGTAAAACTTCTCCACCTGCGTATCCGCTTGCACCTGCTACTGCCACAGTCACCGTCATATGCATAACAATACATGAGAGCGTGAATCCATACAGTCTTTTCTGGTACAGACACCTGACTTTTCACATGCTGAAACACTGTCACATCCCCCCAACAGGCCACGACAGCACTCCCGGCATACGGTAGACAGATGACCACCAACACTCCCCACCGCATCATCGCCACTTCCCCAGGGCGCCCCGAAGTCCTCACATGGGAACCGTTCGACCTCCCCACGATCCCCCCTGGGTACCTCCTGGTAGAAACGCACGCAGCCGGTGTCAACTACATTGACACCTACCTACGCAGCGGAACATATCCCATGCACTACCCCGGCCCACTCGGCTTCGAAGGGGCAGGGACGATCATGGGGATTGGCGACGAAGTAGGCCCCTGGGCAGTTGGAGACCACGTCGCCTGGGCATCAGCACCCGGTTCCTACGCCACACACGTGCTTGTCCCCGTTGACAACGCCATTCGGCTTCCAGAGTCACTTGACTTGACCACTGCAGCAGCCCTGCCACTCCAAGGCCTCACCGCCCACTACCTCGCACACGACAGCCACAACATTACCGCCGATGATTGGGTACTCATTCATGCTGGCGCAGGAGGAGTGGGACTCCTCCTCACTCAAC
The DNA here is from genome assembly GCF_000423205.1 of Jonesia quinghaiensis DSM 15701. Classification (GTDB taxonomy): domain Bacteria; phylum Actinomycetota; class Actinomycetes; order Actinomycetales; family Cellulomonadaceae; genus Jonesia; species Jonesia quinghaiensis. The sequence continues at coordinate 474,412 of NZ_AUHN01000006.1, read as the reverse complement.
TTGCGAAAAGCCGCGGAGCCCGTGTCATCACGACAGTTTCCACCGAACACAAAGAAGAACTCTCCCGCAGCGCCGGTGCAGACCACGTTATTCGGTACGACACTCTTGATGACCTCACCACAGAACTACCGGCGCTCATCACCAACCTCACCACAGGGCGCCTCGACGAACTCGGACGTGGCCCAGGCGTTGACGCCGTCTATGACGGCGTGGGGCGTGACACATTCGATGCTTCACTCGCCTCCCTCCGCACACGCGGCACCATGGTGCTCTACGGCGGAGCATCAGGCCAAGTCCCCCCATTTGACCTCCAGCGACTCAACCATGAAGGATCGTTAACTATCACCCGCCCCAGTTTGGGTCACTTCACAGCAACCCACACAGAGTTACAACGCCGCGCCGACGAACTCATTAACCTCATCAACAACGGCGACTTAACAGTGCGCATCGGACAAACATGGCCCCTCCCCCAAGCCGCTGAGGCGCACCGGGCGCTAGAATCCCGCAAAACCACAGGAAAAACCCTGCTCATGATGCCCTAGGTAACCCAGCCAACAAGCGTGGCGTGAAGAAATGTAAGGTTATCTCCATGGCTCATGAAGACCCCGCTTACAACCCCTACGCGCACAACGGGCCATCCAGCCCGTTGGCAAAAACCGTCACTGTGCTTGGCGTGATCTTCGCAGCGATTCTCGCTGGATGGTACGCCTGGCAAGGGTGGAGCATGGCTCAACAAGATTGCCTGTCCATGTCCCGCCCTGATGAAGGAATCGTGGCTGAGTTTTCCCTCAGCTGGACTCCTCCCTTCACCCAGTGCAATGTCGCTGTTCCCACGCAAACAGCCTGATCATTCGATCGCTCACGCCTGTGATCACCAGTGTTCACGACAAAACAGGCACACATCAGTAAAGCGGTGGGGCGGGGTGGAACCTTTCGGTTCCACCCCGCCCCACCGCTTCTTTCACCTTGCAGGCGTAAACCTACCCGCGCAGCTCCGCACCAACCCGCTCCGCAGCTTCCGCAAGGATCGCATCGCGAATAGCAGCAGTATCCTGGGCCGTCAAAGTGCGATCTGAAGCGCGCAGCCGCAACGCAACAGCCAACGACTTGCGGCCTTCGCCAATTTGCTCACCGCGATAAACATCAAACAATTGGACAGATTCCACGGCATCTCCGCCACCACGGCGCACCGCATCAACAACAAGCGCAACCGTTACAGACTCATCAACAACAAGCGCCAGGTCCTCTTTAGCCAAGGGGAACGTCGACACGGGGTGAGCCTGCACAGGGGCACCGTCACGAATGCTCAGCAGCGCATCGAGATCCACTTCAAAGGCGCACGAGCGAGCAGGCAAACCCAACCGTTCACACACCTGCGGATGCAACTCACCAGCGTGTCCTACGACAACACCGTCAGTTGTCACCACCGCAGCGCAACGGCCAGGGTGGAAAGGAGCACGCGCGGTGTCCGCCTGAAGACGAACATCCACGCCAGCACGTTCCGCAACCAAGGCCGCAGCATCCAGAGCATCAGACCACTGCCACTGTTGAGCGGGCCCCCACCAACCAGGTTCAGTCTGGAAACCACACATCACACCAGCAACATGACGAGGCTGGTGGGGAACAGCTGACAGCAGAGCCTGTAATTCTTCAGGTTCTGGTGTGCGAGCCGGAGGCAACTGTGGAGCATCAACAATCTCCCGGCTGGGAAGCGTTACCAGCCCTGTTTCACTGAGTGCGATATTGACCATGCCACGTGAGACGTTACGCCGCGCTGTCTCCACCAACGTCTCTAGCAACGACGTACGCATGACACCACGATCGCCCTGAAGAGGATTACGTAACCGGACGCTAGCCCTACGCTGGTCGTCTGCAGGCAACATCAAATCATCACGGATAGCTTCACTCGTGAAGGGGTATGACAAGGTTTCAACAAAACCATACTCAGCCAACGCCCGAGCAACGCTACGACGAGTACGTTGCGCAGCAGTCAAGCCACGCCCAGCTGGAGCAGCAGGCAGTGTGGCAGGTATCGCGTCATACCCCACAAGGCGCGCGACCTCCTCCACAAGTTCTGCTGCCCCAGTTAAATCGGGGCGCCATGACGGTGGCACAACGTCAACAATCAACGACTCGGCAACCGCAGTGACAACACAACCGATTTCCCGCAACACAGCAACAACCTGCTCGTCAGAGTAGGCAACACCGCACAACCGCTCAGGATCACGCAACGAGAATTTAATGACCGGCATCGGAGGCAACGTCATGACATCAGAAACACGAGAGTCAGCAACACCACCACCAAACTCCACCAGGAGATCCACGACGCGCTGAGCAGCAACTGCAGGCAGCTGCGGATCCACACCGCGTTCAAAACGTTTCGCTGCCTCGGACGGCAGCTTGTGGCGACGCGCAGTCCGCGCAACACTCACCGGATCAAAGTGCGCTGCCTCAATCAACACATCCGAGGTAGAAACACTAACCTCAGTCTCAGCACCACCCATCACTCCAGCAAGCCCAAGAATCCTTGCCCCTTGGCCGCCCTGAGAGTCAGTGATCAACAAGTCCTCAGTCGCGAGTTCGCGGCGAACACTGTCCAAGGTAGTCAGTGACTCCCCCGGCCTTGCTCGGCGAACGACAACAGGCTCCACCAAAGTTGACAGGTCATAGGCATGCAAGGGCTGCCCCAGGTCAAGCATGACGTAGTTCGTGACATCGACGGTAAGTGAGATAGGCCGCATACCAGCCTGCTCAAGTCGACGAGCCATCCAACGAGGTGTCTGACGTGTCGCATCAATGCCACGCACAATGCGAGTGACGAAACGATCACACCCGACGTTGCCGTGAATTGGCGCATCATCAGCGACCGTCACAGCGAAACCGTCATCAGTAGCGGGTGGCAAGTGCTCACCAACCCCCTGATCTGTGAACACCGCACCCGTGGAATGTGCATACTCACGTGCAATACCGCGCATGGAGAAGCAGTAACCGCGGTCAGGGGTGACGTTGATTTCCAAAACTTCTTCATGAAGTCCCAACAACGTCAAGGCATCGGAACCCGGCACAAGTTCATCGGCTGAAAAACCCATTCGAGTCAACACCATGATGCCATCGTGGTCTTCACCCAAGCCCAACTCACGTTGGGAGCAAATCATCCCATCGGAAATGTGACCATACGTTTTGCGAGAAGCGATAGGGAATGGTCCCGGCAACACAGCGCCTGGAAGAGCGGCAACGATGAAGTCGCCCTCCTCAAAATTGTGAGCTCCACAAATGATCCCTCGCGGATCGAATCCGCCATCCTCACGAGCTACACCGTGGTCCCCAACATCAACTTGGCACCAGTTGATGACCTTCCCGTTTTTTTGGGGTTCCTTCACCAAGGAAACCACCCGTCCAACAACCAACGGGCCGGTGACACCTGCACTGTGGATGGCTTCTTCTTCTAAACCAACCCGGACAAGATCTGCAGCTAATTGTTCCGCAGTTAACCCCTGAGGCAGATCAACGTGGTCAGCAAGCCAAGGCAACGAGATCCGTGGCATCAGAGATCAACTCCAAACTGTGATGAGAAGCGGACGTCGCCCTCAATAATGTCGTGCATATCAGCAATACCGTGGCGCAACATCAACGTGCGTTCCAGGCCCATCCCAAACGCAAACCCGGTGTACTCATCAGGATCAATGCCCGCAGCCTTCAAGACATTGGGGTGCACCATGCCACAGCCGCCCCACTCAATCCACCCTGCACCACCCTTTTTCTGGGGGAACCACAGGTCCACCTCAGCGCTGGGCTCGGTGAATGGGAAATACGAGGGGCGAATTCTTGTGGTGACGTCTTGACCAAACATCGTGCGGGCAAAATGATCCAACGTGCCAACAAGGTGAGACATTGTCAAACCCTTGTCCACCGCAATTCCCTCAACCTGGTGAAAGACCGGCGTATGCGTGGCATCAAGTTCGTCAGTACGAAACACCTTGCCTGGGCAGGCGATATACAGCGGCAAGTCTCGTGCCAACAACGCGCGTGCCTGCACTGACGAGGTGTGGGTACGCAAAACAAGCCCGGAATCATCGGACCCCGTTAAGGATTCGACAAAAAAGGTGTCTTGCATCTGACGAGCCGGGTGATCAGGTCCGAAATTCAACGCGTCAAAGTTGAACCACTCCGCTTCGAGTTCAGGACCCTCCTCAATTTCCCACCCCAACCCCACAAAGAAATCAGCAACTTGCTCTTGCAGAGATTCCAATGGGTGGCGGGCACCACGTGGCCTACGAGTCACGGGAAGTGTGACATCAACAGCCTCTTCGACGAGAACACGCTCTGCACGCTCAGCTTCTAGCTCTTCTTGACGTGCTGCGAGAGCTTGAGCGATACGTCCTCGGGCGGGCCCGAGATTTTTCCCAGCTTGTGCTTTGTCCTGTGGGGCGAGCTGTCCAATCCCACGGTTCGCCACAGCTAGCGGGCTTTTATCCCCCGTGTGGGCGATACGTACCTCTTTCAGTGCCTCGAGTGTCGTTGCAGCCCCTACCGCGACCAGTGCGGAATCAACCGCAGCGGAAATAGCCGCCTGGTCCAATGGAGAGATGACAGTGTCCGGCGTAGACATATGAGCCTTTCAGGCAGACCGATAATGAAGGAAACCAGAGCCTATTGTAGTGAACGGCGACCACGAAGACGCAGACGCAGACCATAGGTCAAGCAAATCAGGGCGAACATCACGACGGCAAACAGGAGGTTCTGGCGCCCTGTGGGGTCAAATAGCATGACGACACAGAAAGCGGAAATGGCGACAATAGCCAAAATCCCTAACCACGGGTGAGCCCATGTGCGAAGACGCAGACTACCTTCAGCTTCAAGATGTGGGCGCAACCGGATCTGCGATATCGCGATCATCACCCAAATGATGAGGAGGAACGCCCCAACGGCATCCAGTAGTGACCCCATGACCCGCCCTTGCCCATCGATCGCGTGAGCAGTGACAGCCACCACTGAAAAGAAGATGGACACCATCACAGCAACCCATGGAACCCCACGGGAAGACAATGAGAGCAAGCGTTTGGGGCCTTCCCCGCGGCCCGCGAGTGAGTAGGCCATACGAGATGTTGCATAGATCTGGGCATTGAACGCTGAGAGCAGCGCGACCACGATGACAACTTCCATCAGGCCTGCCGCATAAGGGATATTCGCAGTGTTCAGCACAGCAACAAACGACCCCTGGGGCAGTGCGGGATCATTCCATGGCAACACCATGAGCATGACAAGAACGGAACCAATGTAGAAGAACAATATCCGCCACATGATAGATATCGTTGCCCTGCGGATAGAGGTCTGTGGGTCTTTAGCCTCTGCTGCAGCAATGGTGATAATTTCAATGCCACCGAAGGCGAACATCACCGCCAGCAATCCAGCGGCAACACCTGCGGCCCCCGTCGGGAAAAACCCGCCCTCGGCGGAGAGGATCTGATCAAAGCCAGCGTTTGTCGTTCCTTGCAAAACCCCTGTGACAAGCAATACGCCCACCACAAGAAAAGCTATGATTGCGGCGACTTTAATAGCGGCGAACCAAAACTCCAGTTCACCAAATTGACGCACACCCACAAGATTAACTGCAGCGAAAATGGCCACAAGCACACCGGCAATGATCCACTGTGGGATAGCCACCCATGTCGCCATGATTGACGTTGCGGCGAGTATCTCCACTCCCAGCACCATGATGAGCATGAACCAGTAAGACCACCCCACCGCATATCCAGCCCATGGCCCAATGGCTTGCTCTGCGTAGGTGGAAAAAGCACCAGATGATGGTCTTGCGCTGGCCAGCTCACCTAGCAGACTCATCACGATGACAACTACCACGCCAGCAAGTGCATACGACACTAAGACCCCTGGTCCAGCGGCAGCAATTGAGTTACCACTACCAACGAAGAGGCCGGCACCGATCGCTGATCCCAACCCCATCATGGTGAGGTGTCGGACTTTGAGTCCCTGTGCGAGATGCGTATCGGTCATGATCTCTCTTTATGGAGTAGCGGCAGTCGATCTGTGTGTTCGGGCACTAGCATAAAGGCAAATTGTCGCAGCCATGGCAAGATTTAGCGATTCTGCACGTCCGTGCAGTGGAATTCGTACTGACGCGTCGGCGTACGCTAGGTCAGATTCTGAGAGCCCTTGAGCTTCGTTCCCAAAAAGCCAGGCATGGGGTCCCTTCAGGAGGGGTACTTCGCTGGTGCTGGAGCCACCAGTTGCTTGATCAACGAGATCATCGAGGTTATAGTCCCCCGCCGCGGTAGTGGCGAGTAAAGGCACTTCAGCTAAGCGAAGTTGCAGGCTGATTTGTTCTAAATCGACGCCAGTCACGATGGGAACGTGAAATAAGGACCCGGCAGTAGATCGCACAACTTTAGGGTTAAAAAGATCAACACTTTCGCGTGTCAGAACGACAAGGTCTGCACCAGCGGCATCGGCCGCTCTGATGACAGTACCCGCATTGCCGGGGTCACGGACGTGAGATAGGACCGCAATCGTACGAGCGGTCGGGAGAGTTGCTCTCAGCACTTCTTGCCCAGTAGGTACAAAGTCAGCTACCGCTACGATGCCCTGAGCGTCTGCGCTCATCGCAGCGAGCACTTCGTTGGAAGCCGTGTGGAGATAGATTCCGTTGCGCTGAGCGCCGCGAACGATATCGTCAAAGCGATCGGTGGCTTCTTGAGTGATGTAGACATCACGAACAAGCTCGGGAGAGGTCAAGACAATTTCCCGTACGTTCTGCGGACCTTCCACCAAGAACTGTCGGTACCGTAAACGCGAAGAACGCCCAGATAGCCTCCTCACGAGTTTAACGCGATCACTTCGCGGGTTCGTGAGGTCTGGCATATCTAGGCGTCCTTCACAAGATGCACAGAGGGGTGATTACACGTGGCAATCAAGCCTTCTGTTGAGGGGCATTCACGTCTTCGGGCAGTGCAGCTTTGGCTACAGCAACGAGAGCGTTGAATGCTACCTGGTCGCTTACAGCAAGTTCAGCAAGAAGACGACGGTCAACCTCAACACCAGCAGCCTTGAGGCCCTGAATGAAACGGTTGTAGGTCATGCCCTGTGCGCGGGATGCTGCGTTGATACGCTGGATCCACAGGCGACGGAAGTCACCCTTGCGGGCCTTGCGGTCACGGTAGTTGTAAACGAGTGAGTGAGTGACCTGCTCTTTTGCCTTACGGTAAAGGCGTGAGCGCTGGCCACGGTAACCGCTAGCGCGGTCCAATATCGTACGACGCTTCTTTTGGGCATTAACCGCCCGCTTCACGCGTGCCACGTGATGCTCCTTACATAAGAATGTGTGTGGGGAAAGATGGTGGCCTTCAGGCCTCCAAGGTCACTTGCCGAGAAGCTTCTTGACCTTCTTGATGTCTGCTGCGCTGACTTCCTGGTCGGAGGACAAACGACGGGTGCGCGTAGATGACTTGTGCTCGAGAAGGTGACGCTTGTTGACCTGCTCGTGCATGATCTTTCCGCTACCAGTGACACGGAAACGCTTCTTGGCGCCGGAGTGCGTCTTGTTCTTCGGCATGGCTGCCGTTCTCCTTGCTTTCGGCCACGTTGGACGTGACGGAATCGGGCTGGTGCCGGGCAGACACCAGCTGATGGTGACCCATCAGGGATGCGCATCGTGTGGGCACACGATGAAAGAGTGGGTCAGGACTCTGAGGTGACGCCTTCGGTTGCGCCCTGCTCTTCAGCAGGAGCATCCTGGCTTGTCGCGCTCTGGTCATCGCTTTCCGAACGCTGGCCGCGCTCATTGCGGGTGTCTTCACGACGCCTGCGCTGCTCGCTTTTCGCTTCGGTCTTCTTCTTTGTTGGACCGAGGACCATAATCATGTTTCGACCGTCTTGCTTTGGTGAGCTTTCAACAAAGCCCAACTCTGCAACATCGTCTGCAAGACGCTGGAGAAGTCGAATACCCATCTCGGGGCGAGACTGCTCACGTCCGCGGAACATGATCATGACCTTGACCTTGTCGCCGGCACTAAGGAACCGCTCGACGTGGCCCTTTTTTGTCCCGTAATCGTGGTCATCGATCTTGAGTCGGAAACGAATTTCCTTGAGAACAGTATTTGCCTGGTTACGACGCGCTTCGCGTGCTTTCATCGCAGACTCGTACTTAAACTTTCCGTAGTCCATCAGCTTGCAAACTGGTGGACGGGCGTCGGGGGCAACCTCTACGAGGTCGAGGTCCGCCTCTTGAGCTAAACTCAGAGCGACCTCAAGGCGGACAACACCGACCTGTTCCCCACCTGGGCCGACGAGTCGAACCTCGGGAACGCGGATTCGATCGTTGATACGCGGCTCGTTGATGTGATGCTCCTTGTGTTGAGGACGTCCCGGCGACATGAGAAAGGCCCCCACATCACTCACATGTGGAGGCCCAAAGTTCACGGCACACAGCACGTAACATAGAAATGTCACGCACGACGAACCACTCCGATAAACCGACCGAGATGTCGATAGACCGGGAACCTGTTGACCTGGCCTCTGCTCAGGAAATCCTGGCGAAACTCAGGTGGGCGAACCACTTGTGAACCTCACACACTGACGCGATGAGGTCGGTTTCCACCACAGTAGCACAGGAGGTCGGGGATTTAGCCCCTAGTGGCCCAAATCCACACCCGCGGCACCGCGATGTTCATCACAGCGCCACACTCACCTCCACCAGCTACCACAGGTTCATTTTCTTGAATGAATCGTTATCTTGAATAATTCCAGAATAGGTGGTTGACTGACAACATGGACACAGCACACGAGCAACTCCTCCGGTCACACGGGCTGCGGGTCACCGCAACCCGACTAGCCGTGCTCGACGCTGTGACCCATACCCCTCACGCTGATAGCGAGACGGTCCTCTCCCACGTGCGCCGACACATCGGCACTGCATCCGTACAGACAATTTATGATGCGCTGAACACCTTCGCGACCCGGGGTCTGATGAATCGCATCGAACCAGCGGGCCACCCCGCCCGCTATGAGATGCGCGTAGGCGACAACCATCATCATCTTGTCTGCCGGACATGCGGATCAGTCGAAGACATCGATTGCACGGTAGGGCATTCTCCTTGTTTGACCCCCACTGACGATCACGGCTACGACATTGACTTAGCCGAGGTCACTTTCTGGGGAACATGTCCGCGTTGCCGCAGCACCCAAGCAGCAACTGTGATGGACTAGAAACCACCGAGTATCAGCGCACCCAGCGGAGCGCCCCACGAGCTTCACATCGTTCACCCTGCTACCCATCAAGAGGTCATCGTGACCTTGACCAATACGGAACAGGAAGTCCCCATGACAGATAAACCAACGACAGCCCAAAACGGTTCACCAATCGCCAGTTCGCAACACTCCTTAACAACCGGACCAGATGGCATTACAGCCCTCCACGACCGGTTCCTTGTAGAGAAGCTCGCCGCTTTCAACCGCGAGCGTGTGCCCGAGCGAAACCCGCACGCCAAAGGTGGTGGCGCATTTGGTGTTTTCACCGTTACAGAAGACGTCTCACGCTTCACCAAAGCTGCCGTATTCCAACCTGGTACACAAACAGAAACTCTTCTTCGCTTCTCATCAGTTGCTGGGGAACAAGGCTCACCCGACACCTGGCGCGACGTTCGCGGATTCTCCCTTCGCTACTACACCGAAGAGGGAAACTTTGACATCGTTGGAAACAACACTCCAGTGTTCTTTATCCGCGATGCAATCAAGTTCCCGGACTTCATCCACTCACAAAAGCGCAACGGCAAAGGCCTGCGCGACTCAGATATGCAGTGGGACTTCTGGACACTATCGCCCGAATCCGCACACCAAGTCACCTACCTCATGGGGGACCGCGGTCTGCCTAAATCGTGGCGTCACATGAATGGGTACGGTTCGCACACATTCTCGTGGGCCAACGCAGCAGGTGAACAGTTCTGGGTGAAATACCACTTTGTTTCACGACAAGGCGTTGAATCAATCACAAATGAAGAAGCTGAACTTCTTGCAGGAAGTGACGCAGACGCATACCGTCGCGATTTGTTTGAAGCAATTGACCGTGGTGAACACCCTGTGTGGGACATGTACGTCCAGGTGATGCCCTACGAGGACGCGAAGACCTACCGGTTTAACCCCTTTGATCTCACCAAAATTTGGTCCTTCTCCGACTACCCACGGATCAAGGTTGGGGAACTGACGCTCAACCGCAACCCACGTAACTTTTTCCAGGACATCGAACAAGCAGCTTTCTCACCGTCAAACCTGGTTCCAGGCACCGGCATCTCCCCCGACAAGATGCTCATGGGACGCATGTTCGCCTACCCAGATGCTCAGCGCTACAGGATCGGAGCTAACTACAACCAGCTCCCCGTCAACCAACCCCACGCTGGCGAGGTTTTCAACTACCAGCATGAAGGCCAGATGCGGTACACCTCGAACGACTACGAGGTCCCTGTCCACAACACCAACTCACTGGACTACCCTGCGGCTGATGAGGACGCAGCTGGCGAAGTGAACTGGGAAACGGACGGCGCACTTATCCGTGCCGCGTACACACTGCGTGAGCAAGACGATGACTTTGGTCAAGCAGGTACGTTGTACCGCGAAGTATTCACCGATGACCAGCGAGCTCGATTGCTGGACACCCTCACCGGTCAAGGTAATTCAATCACTCGACCTGAGGTGAAAGAACGCTTCTTTGTGTACTGGTCGTCAGTAGACGCAACACTTGGAGCTTCACTACGCGAACGCGTTAGCGCATAGTTAAGACAATTCATTGCTCTGTGCCAGCCGGTGGAATGCTGACTGGCACAGAGCAATGTAAATATTGCGCAAAGATTGTCGTTGTTTCTTCGCCTGCCTCACTGCAGTGGTACACAGGACAGGCACTGGTAGGGAAGAATAGTCACCATGACTTCTCAACAACCTGCGTCCCAGCCCAACGAGGTGCTCGACGAGGCACGGGACATCGCAGAGGTTCAAGCCGTCGAAATCATCAACACCGCTGCAGTGCATCTTATGAGTGCAGCCGCCGTGAAATGTGGCCTGGCTTCTGAGGGAGAGGACCTCAAAGACCTCGACGAGGCACGAAAGCTCATTACAGCACTGGCTGGGCTTGTTACTGCGTCTGCTAGTGACATCGGAAATCAACACGCACGATCACTGCGCGATGGTTTGCGTTCCTTACAACTGGCATTCCGTGAAGCGTCCGTCATCCCAGACGCACCTGGGGAAGGCCCCGGAGAAAAATTTACGGGGTACGTGAGTTGACCGACACTCCTCCCCCATCATTTCCGCCCGGGACGCACACGTCATCACATGTCGCTTCTTCCCGGTCAGGGACAGCAGCAGACGCTACCTCGGAACCTTTAAAAAAACACGCACCAGCCCCCACAAAAAAGCGCCTTGTGTGGCCAATAACCTCGGCGATCATCATTATCGTGCTAGCCAGTGCCCTTGCTTACGTCATCTACTTGGCAAATCAGTGGTCTGTCTATGGAAAAGAAGTTAATGCTCACGCCCATACAATGGGCGTTGAAATCGCTCAACTCGAATCAGAATTAAGTAGTGCAGAGAACCAACTGGATGCTGCACAAGAACAACTGAGCACTGCTCAAAGCAGGATCACCGAACTCGCCTCGGAGAAAGCTCTTGTCGGTGACGACAGAGAGACGCAACGGCTCCTCGCCGAAGACACCGCCGCCATCGCAACAGAAGCCCTCGGCGTCTCCTCTGATCTTGCATCCTGCGTCACTCGCCAAACTCGGGTATTGAACGCGGTGAGTTCCATACAAAGCACGCAAAATGACCTGCTGACCGAGCGATCAAAACCATCTAAAGATCAGGACTCTGAAGTCCTCGCACAACTCGATGAATCGCTCCAAGAAGAACAAAACAAGCTGACTAAAGCCTCTGAGGTCGCAGAAGAAACGTGCCAGGGCGCGACGGAGCGGTACACCACATTGGTTGAGGACCTAGAATCATGAAGTTCCGCCGCATCACGAGTCGACACATTGTTGTAGGGCTCCTAAGCCTGAGCCTTTTTGGTTGCTCTACCCTGCCTGAAAGCCCCCCCGAAGTACCTGGCACATACGTTCCCACCGTGACATTTGTTCCAGAATCCGAAGGTGGTATTACCAAGTACGGATTTTCTGAAGCTCAACGCATGACTGTGCGTGTGCGGAACGTAGGATGCGCAGCGGTGACTCGTGGGACAGGTTTCGCTATCGATTCGACCACACTAGTCACCAACAAACACGTCATTGAAGGAACAAACGAACTTCAACTGTCCACTTCCGACGGTCGCGATATCGCGGTGACCGGCGCGGAAGCAGCAAGCATCGCCGACCTGGCAATCGTTCGAACAACCGACGCCCTCGATGCGTTTCCGGTTCTTGCAACTGCGGACCCGAAAGTGGATGACATCGTCTCAATCATCGGCTACCCCGGTGGAGGGGAACTTACCCTTACCTCAGGAACTGTCCTGGAATACACAGATGACCCGCTCAATGAGAACCTTGGGAAAGTTGCTGTCGCAGACGCTGAAGTGGAGCCGGGAAGTTCTGGTTCTGCAGTTCTCAATGAGTCGGGACAAGTTGTCGGTGTCGTCTATGCCAAGTCGAGCTCTGGCAAAACGTTCTTTATCCCCGTTTCAGTATTGAGAACGCTACTTGAATCCCCCACTGACTTCATCAACCAAGGTGAGCCAACGTGTGAGTAGTCTTCGCCCGCTAGCGCTGGTGCCCAGCCGAGACTCGTAACTCCAGAGAATCGACACGGTGGGCAATAATCTCACTGCTAGCTAATGCTGTGTTGACAGTACCCAACACATAACGCAGGCCAGCCTGGGCCAAACCAGAATCGATGATGAGCGCTACCGCGACTTCAGCAGTATTACCCGGCAAAGCCCTCGCTCCAAGCACATGGTCCAGTGGGGCAACTAATCGTTGGATTTCTCCTTCGATGTCCCCCGCTACGCGACCATCGCGCACAGCAGGTTCCCACTGCTTACCCTGCGCGATAGCCCACACAGCGGTCCTAGGGATCTGGCATTGGTGATCGCTTCCCGGATCAATAATCAACAGTGCCCAGTCCTCGGAAACTGCTGATAATGCAGCACGACGTGCTTCAACAGGCACAGGGCGCGCATCAGAACGCCAACGTGACATCGCCTCAACGGATGTGAATACCGGCAAAGCTCGGCGCCCGTCTGGCGCCTCCAATGCCACCACCCCCGCAGATGCTTCCTTGTCGAACTTATGCCCATCTTCAGTGAAACCCTCCGCATCCAGCGACGCAAGAATAGGTATCAGGACACGCGTAGAACTGAGCGCAGCAACGACGCCGACAATGTTGTCATCATCTTCTCTGGCACTGCGAAGTGCCTCAAGCAAAACGGGGTCAGCTGAGCCATCATCGCCGGAAAAGGAAGATCCTGGTGGAAGCTCGCGGCCTGTCATGGACGACCAGCAACATCAAGAGCCTGAGGTAGTGTGAACGCCCCTGCATAAAGCGCCTTACCCACGATGGCGCCTTCCACACCCACGGAAACAAGGTCACGAAGAGCAGCAATATCCTCCAACGAGGAGATTCCACCTGATGCGACAACAGGCGCATCGGTACGCGAACACACCTCCCGGAGAAGATCAAGGTTCGGGCCACGCAACGTGCCATCTTTCGTCACGTCAGTGACAACAAAACGGGAGCACCCAACTGCATTGAGACGCTCTAAGACTTCCCAAAGATCTCCGCCATCTTCAGTCCATCCTCGGGCGGCAAGCGTTGTGCCGCGCACATCAAGGCCAACAGCAATACGGTCGCCGTGTTCCTGAATGACCCGAGCAGTCCATTCGGGTTGTTCAAGAGCTGCTGTTCCCAGGTTCACACGTGTGCAGCCCGTCGACAGTGCCCGCAGCAGTGATTCATCATCACGAATCCCGCCGGACAACTCCACTTTGATTGACAGTTGGTCAATGACTGAGCGCAAAAGGCCAGCATTTGATCCTCTGCCAAATGCGGCATCGAGGTCAACGAGGTGGAGCCACTCAGCCCCGCCCGCTTGCCAATCGAGCGCTGCGGACAAAGGATCACCATAGGATGTTTCAGAGCCAGCCTCGCCTTGTACGAGACGCACAGCCTGCGCATCGGCAACGTCAACGGCAGGGAGCAATTCAAGACGTGTAGACATGTTGTACCTTCTGTGGGTGCAGGATCAGGTCAGTGTGGTCAGCCAGTTAGTGAGTAACTGGGCTCCAGCATCTGCCGATTTCTCGGGGTGGAATTGGGTGGCAGTGAGAGGTCCGTTTTCCACAGCGGCCACAAATGGGTTGCCGTGGGTTGACCAGGTGACGGCAGGTGGAGTGAAGATGGTGTCTTCTGGCTCGTCTTGTCCCAACGTAAAGGTCTGAGCTCCGTATGAGTGAACGAAATAAAAACGTTCGTCTTCTATGCCTTTGAACAGTGTGGATTGTGATGGAACATCAACGGTGTTCCATCCCATGTGAGGGACAACAGGGGCATCGAGTCGCTCAACAACCCCGGGCCACTGGGACAAACCGGCGGTTCGAACACCGTGCTCTACGCCTTCATCAAACATGATTTGCATACCAACGCAGATACCGAGAACTGGTCGATTTCCAGCAAGCCGACGTTCAATAATTTGGTCCCCGCGCACCGCGCGAAGCCCTTCCATGACAGCGGCAAACGCGCCAACACCAGGAACAACGAGCCCATCGGCTTGTGCAGCTATGCGCGGATCAGCAGTGAGGTCTACTCGAGCTCCAACATGTTCTAACGCGCGCACAGCTGATCGCACGTTTCCGAAGCCGTAATCCAAAACACAGACGTGTGGAGCACTCATGAGGGGTCAGCCTTGTACTGTCGAGCCGATTTAGCGAGCATACGCATCGCTTTGAACCGGGAAATTTTCGCGGCGTCCACAACGCCGTCTAGCGTAGCCACGTCGACCTGGCCTAGAAGCAAGTCCTCAAGCTCGTGCGGGGCACCATCAAGAACAAGCGCGGGCGGAAGGGTACCGATTTTTTGGCCCCCTTCCCACTGCTCAGCGGTCATGTGACCTTGCGCGTTGGTGATGAGGATAGCTGGCGCCTGTTTCGCTAGTGCCGTCAGGCTTGCAGCGAGTTGTTGGCCATCTTGGCGCGGCTGCGTCACGGCATAGGCACCAATGGGTGACTCAACGGCCCACACCTTCATTCCAGACATTGCGCAGGCAGCAGCTAACGCTTCTGCGGTTGCTACTTGGGTCAGGAGAACTGTCACAGGGGGTGCTTCCTGAGTCACAAGGCACCTTTCGTGGATGGGATGCCGGACACCCGGTCATCAGTGGCAATGGCGAAACGAAGTGCGCGAGCTAGCGCCTTGAACTGCGCTTCAACGATGTGGTGTGGGTCGCGTCCAGCAAGCACACGCATGTGAATGCATATACCAGCATGGTGGGCAATGGACTCTAAAACGTGGCGGGTGAGTGAGCCTGTGAAGTGTCCACCAATGAGGTGATACTCCTGGCCGTCTGGTTCACCGCTGTGCACGAGGTAAGGGCGGCCCGAGACATCAACCACAGCTTGGGCGAGCGCTTCGTCAAGGGGGACCATCGCATCACCAAAACGTGAAATACCTGCTTTGTTTCCCAGCGCAATCCGCAACGCTTCTCCCAACACGATGGCTGTATCTTCCACCGTGTGGTGAGCATCAATGTGTGTGTCACCATGTGCGGTTACCGTCAGGTCGATAAGCGAGTGCTTACCCAAAGCTGTCAACATGTGATCAAAAAAGGGCACAGTGGTGTTGATCGATGTCTCGCCTCGACCGTCAAGGTTGAGTTCAACAACCACACTGGACTCCGATGTCGCGCGCTCAACGCGCGCTGTCCGTGGACCCTGCTCTGTCACTGTTCTAACTCCTTTTTCAGGGCTGTGGTGAATGCTTTGATCTCCTGCGGGGTTCCAACGGTGACTCGTAGCCAGCCTGCTGGGCCGCTCTGTCGGATGAGTACACCGTGTTGAAGGAGTCTCCGCCATAGATCGTCTCGATCGTCAAACAAACCAAAGAAGATGAAGTTCGCGTCAGATTGAGCAACTGTTAATGGTCGCCCGTGATATGTCTGCGAGCGCAGCCAGTCTACCAATGCATCACGGTCATCGCGCAGTTGGGCTACTTGCTGTTGAAGCAGATCAGCGTGGTTAAGTGCCGCGCAGGCAACGGCTTGAGTTACTGCTGATAGGTGGTACGGCAGGCGCACGATGCGTAGGGCATCGATAAGTTGCGGGTGTGCTGCCATGTAGCCGAGGCGGGCTCCGGCGAGCGCGAACGCTTTTGACATCGTCCGTGTCACGACGAGGTGGGGAAACTGCGGGAGTAGTTGCACCGCAGATGGGGTTCCTTCTCGTCGAAATTCAGCATATGCCTCGTCAACAACAACGATGGCTGGTGCGCCGTCGATATCTACGTCCGCCGCAGCATGGGCGATGGATGCGATCTCTTCACGGCGCAAGGCTGTGCCAGTGGGGTTATTGGGGCTGGTGAGGAATATGACGGACGGTTGGATGTCTTTGATGGCTTGGTGGGCGGCGTCAAGGTCGATGCTGAAATCGTCGCCCCGTGGGATTGCTACAACGTCAGTCAACGTATCGCGAGCGTATTCGCTGTACATCGCATAGGTGGGTGTGAAAGTCATTGCGGTACGACCTGGGCCGCCAAACGCTTGAAGGATGTGCAGCATCACTTCGTTGGAGCCGTTAGCTGCCCATATGTTGCGTTCGTCAACTTCTGCGTGCGATTCGTGGCGCAAGTAGTGTGCAAGCGCGTGCCGTAATTCAGTGAATTCGCGGTCGGGGTAGCGGTTTAAACCGGTTGCTGCGGCGGTGACCCGATCAGCGATTTCTGCCACAACAATGGCAGGTGGTTCGTAGGGGTTTTCATTGGTGTTCAAAAGATGTGGAACATCGAGTTGCGGGGCACCGTACGGTGTCTCTCCACGTAGCCCTGGTCTGATTGGCAGAGCAATAGTGTCGGGTGGGGTTGTCGATGCGCCGCGGGGCTCTGATGTTGTCACGGTACACAGTCTAGTTCGTTGCTGGGGGCCAGCTCTGCAGTGTCCGAGCATTGGTAGATGTTACGTGGCGAACACTATGTCGTTGCCTCCACACAGGTAAAACTTGCTCATGGCACACATCACATCATCGTGGTTGTGGAGGATGCCTGTAGGCGCAAGGAGGCCGATAGGCTGGCACTATGACACTGTCACCTGACGCCGCCTCTGCTCCTCAACCAGACGACACTTCTGAGCACGTCTCCGCGGAGGAGACCCCGCAGGAAACGGCGATACTCGGACCGGTGGCAGCGAAAGGTCCAAAACGTTTTCCGTCAATGCCAGACATGGATAAGTTAGCGCGCCTCGCTCAGGAACGTACTACTCCTCGTCCGGTAGTGGAAAGCGCTGCTTGGGGTGTGTCCTCGGTTGACGCGCGGGCCCTTGCCACTCAAGACACACCAAGTCATGCTGACACGTCCACTGTGGCCGCCCGCGGCCCGGTGGGAACTGAAATCCCTCTTGATGTATCTGTCGTTGAAGATACTCCTATCAGCGTGTCCGGTAGCGCTGTGAACGAAACTGTCGAAGACGCCGTCGTTGCCTCTGAGGCAGCGGACGCTCTGGGGGAACGCGCCCAGGAGGTTCTTCGTCAACTCACTGGTCGACAAGACGCTGAATTTCGGGCTGACCAGTGGGAAGCAATCGAACGGCTCGTTGTTGATGCCCAACGTGTTCTCGTGGTTCAACGCACCGGTTGGGGAAAATCTGCAGTTTACTTTGTGGCTACTGCCTTACTGCGTGAACAAGGGAACGGCCCGACGGTCATTATTTCCCCTCTTCTTGCGCTGATGCGCGATCAGATCAGGGCTGCCGAGGGGGCAGGCCTTCGCGCAGTGACGATGAACTCGTCAAACAGCCATGACTGGTCAGATATTGAGGAAAGCATCGCCAATGGCGAGGTTGACGTTCTGCTGATTTCCCCGGAGCGGCTCAACAACCCGCAGTTTGTTGAGACTGTTCTTCCGCAACTGGCTGATGTCGCAGGACTACTCGTCATCGATGAGGCGCACTGTATCTCAGATTGGGGTCACGACTTCCGCCCTGACTACCGGCGTATCAAAGACCTTCTCACGCAACTACCAGAAAACACTCCAGTACTAGCAACAACAGCCACTGCCAATGAGCGTGTCACCGTGGATGTCGCTGCGCAGTTAGGTGCACACCACAACGGTGAGGTGACCGTTCTCCGTGGGAGTTTAGAACGAGAAAGCCTGCACCTGGCCGTGGTGACACTGCCGAACACCGCTGAGCGGATCGCCTGGGTTATCGATGCTTTATCAAGTTTCCAAGGGTCGGGCATCATTTACACCCTGACCGTCGCGGCAGCCAGCGAACTGACCAAGTACCTGAGTGACGCGGGGATACCTGTCGCGGCATACAGTGGTCAAACCCCCACGGAAGAACGTGAGCATCTAGAAAACCAGTTGCGAAACAATGAACTCAAAGCCCTCGTTGCAACATCTGCGTTGGGAAT
Source organism: Jonesia quinghaiensis DSM 15701 (assembly GCF_000423205.1). GTDB lineage: Bacteria > Actinomycetota > Actinomycetes > Actinomycetales > Cellulomonadaceae > Jonesia > Jonesia quinghaiensis. The sequence continues at coordinate 455,813 of NZ_AUHN01000006.1, read as the reverse complement.
GGGGTTCGATAAACCCGACCTTCGCTTTGTCATCCACTTTGGGTCCCCAGACTCCCCTGTTGGGTACTACCAACATGTTGGCCGTGCAGGGCGTGGTGTTGATAAAGCGTCCGCTATTCTGCTGGCAGCCGCGGAAGACCGAAAAATCTGGGACTACTTCGCTTCGCTCTCATTCCCCGACGAAGACACTGTCCGCACAGTGCTAGATGTCTTGAACAACGACACCACCAACGACACTGCACTATCCCTGGCAGCCCTAGAAGCGCGCACAGAAATTAAGCGTTCTCGGCTCGAACTCATGCTCAAAGTGCTCGACGTCGATGGGGCCGTTGCCCGAGTGCGAGGCGGTTGGCGAGGAACCGGTGAGCCCTGGGAATACGACAAAGAACGCTACGAACGGATCAAAGCGGCCCGCGACAGCGAGCAACGCCACATGGTGGACTATTTAACGACCTCCCAGTGCCGGTCAACTTATCTCAGGCTTCGGCTCGACGACCCCACAGTATCGGCGCAGGACCGCTGCGGCCGGTGTGACAACTGTGGCGCAATGTCGCTGCCCACACGGGCGCGTGATGAAACACGTGCCGCCGTCACTGATACGTCAACAACAAGCGGCATTGTCATTGAGCCGCGAAAAATGTGGCCACACGGCTTAAGCGACCACCCAATCGCTGTGTCAGGGAAAATCCCTGAAGCGCAACGAGCTCAACCTGGTAGAGCAGTAGCACGAACAGATGCGCTCACCTGGGCAACAACACTGCGCGACATGATCGATGGCCCTGACCAAGAAATGCCAATCCCTCTGCGGCACGCCGCAGTTGCTGTAATCAGTGAGTGGGGCATCGGCCAACATATTGACGGCGTTGTCGCCATCCGTTCAGCAACCCGCCCCCAACTGACCTATCACTTGGCAACCGGGCTGGCAAAATACTTGGGAAAACCACTAGTTGGTACCTTCGGACCACGCACCCCAGAGCCAGACCGCCACGATGTTAACTCCGCAACACGCCTTACATCAGTTAACGCGAGAATCCGCAGTGAACTCGACGATGCCGTCCTTGCTCAACTCCCCGGTAAAAAGGTGCTCCTTGTCGACGACTACACGCAAAGCGGTTGGACTCTCGCAATTGTCGCTCAAGCGCTCACACAACATGGCGCTGCTGCGGTCTATCCTTTTGTTCTCGCCCACCACGGGTGAAGCAACATCAGGCGCCTCAAACACGGTGGGCATCGTGAGAACTAGCGCTGACAACCTACGAGGTTGTCAGCGCCGCAGTGGACTCACGCACGTGAAGTTGACCTGCAAAAACTTCGTGAGAGACACTGACGGCCTCTCCATCAATCAACGCCAAAGCCACAGACGCAGCGGATCGCCCCAATTCAACTGAAGGCAGTTCAACCGAGGTCAAACTCGGCGAAGAAATAGCTGAGTAGGACAAGTTATCGAACGATGCGACAGACAAGTCGCCTGGAATCGCCAAGCCCAACGAGCGCGCCGCGCCGATCACGCCATATGCCTGAATGTCAGTGGCACAAATGACGCTCGTGACGCCATCTCGCGACCACTGAGGCCAAGCCTGCGTGAAAGCTTCCCCCGCCGCCTCATAGGACACAATCGATGTAGCAACCTCGCTAATCGATTCGTGACCACCACTACCACTGATTTGGTCCATCAGTGCATCACGGCGCATTTGGAAGGTTCGAGACCCTGTGCGAGAGTCCAAATACCCGAAAGTTCTGTGCCCAAGGCTCGTCAGGTGCTCCCCCAAGGCCCGTGCAGATGCCTCAATGTCAATATTGATCGTCGGTGCCAAATGTTCCATACCAGGGGCATCAATCAGAACCATCGGAGCGTGCCCTCTCACCGCATCTACAAAAGTTTCCGCCGGGGCGAAAACCAGAAGCGCAGCAGGTCTAAACTCCAGCGATGCCCTAACTTCTTGCGCTTGCGGCAAATTCCCATCATCAGTGACAGAAACCAGCAACTGGTAGCGCTTCCCCAAGACTTGCTTAATACCTGCAATCACCCCAGCGAAAAAGGGGTTTGAAATATCAGGAGAAATAAGAATAACGAGGTCACTGGACCCCTTAGACAATGAACTGGCCACCCGGTCCACAACATAGCCCAGCTCGGCAATGGACTGGCGAACCTTCGCAACATTGGCAGGCGACACTCTCCCCCGGTGTTTTCCGTTCACAACCAAGGAAACCGTCGCCACCGAGACACCGGCATGGCGGGCGACCATCGTAGCAGTGACACGGCCGCCCACCTGATGCCTCACAAACTCTTCAGTCATATGCACATGCTAATACGACATGAGAGTTCACAGGTGGTCTTTCACGTGGCGAAACGCGCAGAAACCGCTTCGCCGTGAGCTGGGAGGTCCTCAGCATCAGCCAACGCAACGATTTTCTTCTCCAACTCGCTCAATGCATCGTGTGAATACTCAATCACCTGAACGGCTTTAATGAATGAGTGGACACCAAGCCCTGAAGCGAAAGCAGCGCACCCACCCGTTGGCAGAACGTGGTTAGAACCCGCCATGTAATCACCCAAAGCAACAGGGGAATATGGCCCAACAAAAATGGCTCCAGCATTGGTGACCCGATCAGCCATCGCCGATGCATCACGGGTGTGAATTTCCAAGTGTTCAGCACCGTAGGCGTCAACAACCCGGAGTCCCTGTTCAAGATCATCCACCACAACAATGGCAGACTGGGGCCCACTCAGCGCAGTCGCAACACGTTCAACGTGCTTGGTCTGTCCCGCTGCTGTGACGATACGCTGCGCAACAGCATCGGCCAAAGCAACACTGTCTGTCACCAACACTGACCCTGCGTTTGGATCGTGCTCTGCCTGACTAATCAAGTCAGTGACCACGTGATCGACCTGTGCGCTGTCATCTGCGAGGATTGCAATTTCCGTGGGGCCAGCCTCAGCATCAATACCCACATGTCCACGAACGAGTCGCTTGGCTGCTGCCACATACACGTTCCCTGGGCCTGTAATCACATTGACGGGTTCACACAACCACTCGCCATCCTGTGGCTCATCACCGCGTGCACCAAAAGCAAACATGCCGATAGCGCCAGCTCCACCGACTGCATAAACCTCATCAATATCTAGCAGAGCGCAGGCTGCCAAAATCGTCGGGTGTGGAAGCCCCGCATTGTCAGCTTGAGGAGGGGAAGCTACCGCAAGTGAAGGCACCCCCGCCTCTTGAGCAGCAACAACATTCATCACAACAGATGACGGGTAGACAGCTAGACCCCCGGGAACGTATAAACCCACCCTGGCTACAGGGACCCACCGCTGACGCACGACAGCGCCTGGCGCAAGCTCGACGCGAAAGTCAGCCGGACGTTGAGCTGCGTGCACGGTGCGCACACGGACAATCGCCTCTTCAAGCCCTGCTCGCACATCGGGATCCAAGGTCGCAAGAGCCTGCGACATGGCTTCTTGGGGTACACGGAGGTGATGAGGACGCACCCCATCAAAACGTTCACTGAGCTCACGAAGATGCGCAGCACCACGCTCACGAACACCTGCAAGCAGCGGTTCAACGATGTGCGCGGCATCATCAACAGATACATCAGCGCGCGGAAGAACATCCAGAAGCTCACGTGCCGTGAGCTGGCGGCCACGAAGGTCAAGTCTCGTCATCACAAGGTTTAGTCTACCGGCCCAAACACCTGACATGCATGGCGCCCTGTGTCACAGAAACCACCACCCACGGCACTCTCACAACATGGCACTATGGTCTGAGACAAGACACCCCGAACACTGGCGCTAGGCCACCCATGCAAGGAGCACCCATGAGCACCCCCGACATCTCGATCACCGATGACATGATCCGCCTAGGGCAATTCCTCAAACTAGCCTCACTTGCAGAATCAGGCGCTCAGGCCCGCGAACTGCTTGAAGCCGGCGAGGTGAGCGTCAATGGAGAGCAAGAAGTTCGACGCGGCCGCCAACTACATCACGGTGACGTGGTCGAGGTCGATCTCCCCCACGGTCGCCACACAGCACGTGTCGTGACCAGCAAAACCAGCCAGCTATAACCCACAGCTGGTGCGCAGCGAAGTCTCCCTTGGCTGCGCACCATCAGGCACCTGGCCAGACAGCCTCAGCGAGACATGTACGCAGATGACATCACTCGATCAACAGTGACACGTAGCACCACGCGCTGAGGGTTCTCACCGAGCTGCCGGTAACGACGGGCATACCGAGCAACAGCATCATCAATTTCAGCGCGGTCTTCACTGAGGGTGATAACCCCCTCTAGGGTCATCCAGCGCCCACCGTCAACCTGGCACAAAGCGGCACGCTGTGGCGCGCCGTCACGCATGGCATTGCGAGCTTTCACCGACGTTTTTTTCGTGGTGATCCTCGCAACTCCCTGTTCAGGGTCCCACGTGAACGCAACGGGGACCACGTGTGGCGTGCCGTCGGAACGAAGGGTCGTCAAGGTTGCTAGGTGGCGTTCAGTGACAAAGACAAGCTGCTCTGGGGTTAGGTGAAACACCGAACCAGTCTATGGGTTAACCCAAGCACCCCGCACCGAGTAGAGCCTTGAGTTCTCCAGATAACGCGGGGTTTTTGTCGACCCTGTGAGCATCGTCAAGGCGAAGAACAGTGACTTTTCCTGGCATTGTCACTCGCATCCGCACTTCAGATTTACCTGGGTGTGTTTTTAACGTCTCACTGAGACGTTCGACCACAGGTTCGATACAACGGGAAGCCGGGATAGTAATCACCAGTGGCGCTTCATCACTAACGGTCAGGTCAGGAAGTGTCACTTCAGCAGCTTGCAGCGACATCGAATCATCCCGACGTCGGATGCGACCTTTGACAACGACCACTTGGTCCTCCGCAAGGATCGCGGAATACGCAAGATAACTCTCACCGAAAAACATGACATCGATAGAACCGTCGAGGTCTTCAACAGTCGCCGCAGCCCACGGGTTTCCTTGCTTTGACATCTTGCGCTGCACGGAAGTTACCAGGCCAGCGATCGTGACGAACGATCCATCGGGTCGCGCTTCGTCACCGAGTAGGTTTGCGATCGCTAAGTCAGAGGATTGAGTTAAGACATGTTCGATCCCCGACAGTGGGTGATCGGAGACGTAGAGACCCAACATTTCGCGCTCGAACGCAAGAAGTTGCTTCTTGTCCCAGTCTGGCAGGTCGGGCACATCCACAGAGAATGACATACCCTCTTCGTCGCTGTCGTTAAATTCAGCAAAAAGGTCAAATTGGCCTTCCGCTTCCTTTCTCTTCACCGAAATCACAGAGTCCACAGCCTGCTCGTGAACAAGGTGGAGAGCTTTGCGCGGGTGGTTGAGGGAATCAAAGGCACCGGCTTTGATGAGCGATTCAATGGTTCGCTTGTTACACACAACTGCTGGCACTTTATCGAGGAAATCAGTGAACGAAATGTACTCCCCCTTCTCCTCACGAGCAGCCACAATCGCTTCAACAACGTGCGTCCCGACGTTGCGCACGGCATTCAATCCGAACCGTATGTCTTTACCAACAGCCGCGAAGTTGGACAGCGAGGAGTTGACATCGGGTGGCAGAACAGTGATGCCCATGCGGCGACATTCATTGAGGTAGAGCGCTGACTTGTCTTTGTCGTCTTTCACCGACGTCAGCAACGCAGCCATGTACTCGGTCGGGTAGTTGGCCTTGAGGTAAGCCGTCCAATAAGAGACAACTCCGTAAGCCGCGGAGTGCGCCTTGTTGAAGGCGTAGTCCGAGAACGGAAGGAGAATGTCCCATAGTGTTTTGACCGCCTTCATGGAGTAGCCGCGGTCGATCATCCCTTGGGAGAAGTACTCAAACTGTTTGTCCAGCTCAGACTTCTTCTTCTTACCCATCGCACGGCGCAGAATGTCTGCTTGACCGAGACTATAGCCAGCAAGTTTCTGTGCGATAGCCATAACTTGCTCTTGGTAAACGATCAGTCCGTACGTGTTTCCCAGAATGTCCTCAAGTGCCTCTTCGAGTTCTGGATGGATAGGAGTGACTGCTTGAGTGCCGTTTTTACGTAACGCATAGTTGGTGTGCGAGTTCGCGCCCATCGGACCTGGCCGATACAGTGCACCCACTGCCGAAATGTCTTCGAAGTTGTCGGGCCTCATGAGGCGCAACAGTGATCGCATGCCTCCACCATCAAGTTGGAAAACCCCTAAGGTATCTCCACGCCCCAAAAGCTCATAGGTTTTCCGGTCATCGAGTTCAAGGTCTTCCAACACAACAGGTGCTTTATTGTTTTGCACGATGTTGTCGAGTGCATCATCAAGGATTGTGAGATTTCGGAGCCCCAAAAAGTCCATTTTGATGAGCCCCAGCCCTTCACAGGTGGGGTAATCAAACTGTGTGATGACCGCGCCATCCTGGAGGCGGCGCATGATAGGAATGATATCGATCAACGGGTCGGAGGACATGATCACGCCTGCTGCGTGCACACCCCACTGACGTTTCAGCCCCTCGATACCTTTCGCCAAGTCAACGACACGCTGAGCGTCTGGGTCCCCCGCGTGAACTTGCCGGAACTCTTCAGCTTCGTGGTAGCGCTTGTCCTGTGGGTTAAAGATTCCTGTGAGGGAAATATCTTTACCCATGATGGCAGGAGGCATCGCTTTGGTGAGCTTCTCCCCCATCGCGTATGGCATTCCCAACAACCGGGCTGAGTCTTTTAAAGCTTGCTTTGCTTTAATGGTTCCGTAGGTGACAATTTGCGCTACGCGGTCTTCACCGTATTTATCTGAAACATAGCGAATAACTTCGCCTCGTCGGCGCTCGTCGAAGTCGACATCGAAGTCAGGCATCGAGACACGGTCAGGGTTCAAGAACCGCTCAAAAATCAAGCCGTGACGCAGAGGGTCAAGGTCAGTGATACGCATGGCATACGCAGCCATGGACCCTGCGCCAGAACCGCGCCCTGGTCCCACACGGATGCCGTTATCCTTTGCCCAGTTAATGAAGTCAGCAACAACCAAGAAGTACCCAGGAAAACCCATCTTGGTAATGACATCGATCTCAAAGTTCGCCTGTTTGCGAACTGCATCAGAAATCCCTTGCGGGTACCTGTAGTGCAGTCCTTTCTCGACCTCTTTAATGAACCAGGAAGTTTCGTCTTCACCCGGGGGGCATGGGTACCGTGGCATGTAGTTTGCTGAGGTGTTGAACGAAACGTCACACTGCTCTGCGATGAGGAGGGTGTTGTCACATGCCTCAGGGAAGTCACGCCACAGATCGCGCATTTCCGCGGCGGATTTGATGTAGTACCCATCGCCATCGAATTTGAAGCGGTCAGGGTCAAGCAACGTTGACCCTGAGTTGATACACAATAGAGCCTCTTGCGACGCGGAGTCTTCGCGGCGCACATAGTGCGAATCGTTGGTGGCAACGAGTGGAGCATCGATTTTCCGTGCGATTTCCAGTAGTTCTGAACGCACGCGGTTCTCGATGTCCAACCCATGGTCCATCAGTTCGACGTAGAGGTTCTCTTTGCCGAAAATGTCTTGGAGTTCTCCCGCCGCTTTCAGCGCTTCATCAAACTGCCCCAATCGAAGACGAGTTTGAACCTCACTTGACGGACACCCTGTAGAAGCGATCATGCCTTGGGAGTAATTCTGCAAGAGCTCACGGTCCATCCGTGGCCACTTGCCCATCTGACCTTCCAACGAGGCTAAGGAACTCATCCGGAAGAGGTTGTTCAACCCAACATTGTCACGCGCCCACATCGTTAGGTGGGTGTATGCACCACGCGCAGAAACATCATCGGATCGCTGGGATTGATCACCCCATAGTTTTCGTGTCTGATCGAAACGCGATGTTCCAGGTGTGACGTAGGCTTCAACACCAAGAATTGGCTTGACACCAGCAGCTTTAGCTTTCGACCAGAAGTCGAATGCACCGAATATGTACCCGTGGTCAGTGGTGGCTATGGAATGCTGGCCCAATCGGGACGTTTCAGCGAATAAGTCATCAAGACGAGCCGCCCCGTCAAGCATCGAGTATTCAGTGTGGACGTGAAGGTGAACAAAATCAGCAGACGATGAAGCCATAACTGCAGTCTAATGCCCGAGAGGAAGCAACCTGCTCATCTCCGCTCAGGGGCATCTCACACCTGATGCGAAGGGGCATGGACAAGCCGTTTACGCATATCACGATGCCAGATATCACAATCGAGATACCGCCGATCCTCAAAGGTGCGGTACCCCAATGCTTCGTAAAACCCCATTGCTCGCTCTTGAGCAGAAAGCTCAACGACAACAGCACCATGAGCAGAGTACTCATCGAGTGCGATGTGTTCTAATGCTTCCATTACTTTGCGTCCAACACCCAAACCGCGAGCAGCGTGACGAACAGCAACGCGTCCGATGTGCACATGCCCTGGAGCATCAAGAAGTAGCCGAGCAGTCCCCCACACCGTCACCGCATCAGGCGCAGTACCTGAAAGCGCAAGCACATGGACGGTTGAATCAGCAGTGTCGAGGGCATCGATTTCTTCCTCGAGTGGCACCGCCTGCTCGTCGACGAAAACTTCACAGCGAACGTGGAAAGCTAGCGCAAGTTCCTCAGCAGACCCCACCCGCACAATCTGCAGGTCATTCACCGTAGGCAGCTGTAAGTCAGTCACTCGTACTCACCCCTCAATACCGAAAGTGCATGGTCAAGATCGCTTGGGTACTTACTGGCAACAGAAAACCACTCCCCCGAGGCTGGATGCTCAAAAGATAACTCGACAGCATGCAACCATTGACGGGTGAGGTTGGTGCGCCGCGCGAGCACTGGGTCAGCACCGTACATTAAGTCCCCCACGCAGGGGTGTCTCATTGCTGAAAAATGCACCCGAATTTGGTGCGTGCGTCCAGTTTCGAGGTGCACGGTGACCAGAGAAGCAGATGGCAGCATCTCAACGACCTCGTAGTGAGTCACAGATCGCTTACCGTCTTGAATAACGGCAAACTTAAACTCTGATTTAGGGTGCCTGCCGATAGGCGCATCAATGGTTCCCCGAGTTGGTTCTGGGTGACCCTGAACCACGGTGTGATACACCTTTTCAACCGTGCGTTCTTTGAAAGCACGCTTCATGCGTGAATAGGCAATTTCAGATTTCGCAACGACCATCAGTCCGCTCGTGCCCGCATCGAGTCGGTGAACGATGCCTTGTCTTTCTGCCGCACCTGATGTTGAGATGCGATAGCCCGCTGCCGCCAAAGCGCCGACAACCGTCGGTCCAGACCACCCGACCGCTGGGTGAGCTGCTACCCCAACAGGTTTGTCCACCACAACTATGTGCTCATCGTCATAAACAATGTCCATCCCCGGAACTGGTTGCTCAACTACTTCCAGACCTGATGTACGTTCGGGGTCAGGAAGAGTGACATCCAAGGTGACTGACGGGGAAATGCGGTCACCCTTCTGCACTGGGCGACCATCAATGGTGATATCGCCATCATCAGCCAGTTGCGCAACAACCGTACGCGACAGACCAAGCATTCGCGACAAGGCTGCATCTACACGTTGTCCAACGAGACCGTCAGGAACAGGGAAACTTCGATGTTCTCGCGTCATGATGGACGAACAGAACCGTTATCAGATTCTGGATCTTGGTCCGTCACAACACCCTCGGAAAGCTGCACGGATTGTTGATCATCCTCACGGCTCTCCTCGTCACCATCGGTCAATGACTCATTGTCCACAAAGGCGGGGACACCGAAGATACTGAGAACTGCAAGTAAGATCGCCGCTCCGACAATAAAAATGTCAGCAACGTTCCCCACAAATGGCCCGTAGTCAAGGAAATCGACGACGTGACCGGTGGGGAACCCAGGGTCACGGAACAATCGGTCGATGAGGTTCCCCAGTGCACCGCCCAGCAGCATCGCTAGAGTGATCGCCCAGAGTTTCGAGGTGAGTTTACGGCTCATAACGGCGATATAGACAATGACCGCGGCTGAAACCAGCGTGAGGATCCAGGTCATGCCACTTGCAAAGGAAAAGGCAGCGCCGGGATTAAAAATCAAGCGCAGTTGAATGAACTCACCAATGAACTCACGGGCTGGTGCATTTTCAACCAGCTCGTTGAGAGCCCACTGCTTAGTGAGTTGATCAGCAGCGGTGATAACTAATGCGGTAGGAAGCATTATGAGGAGGGAGCGGGTTAGTCCCAGCGGCGGTGTGGCGTTGTCAGAGTGTGTCATCACAGATATCTTCGCACGCTCACTGCCCCGCTCCCAATTGAGGACGTCCTTCAGCGACGCTCTTCACGCTGCTTGCATGCGACACATAGGGTTGCACGTGGGAACGCTTCTAGGCGTGCTTTACCGACCGGCTCACCGCACGTCTCACACACACCATATGTCCCTGCATCAAGCCGAGAGATTGCCCGCTGGTTTTGTTCCAGAAGGTCGCGAGTGTTGTTTACTAAGGTCAGTTCTTGTTCTCGTTCCAGAGCTGATGAACCGTAATCAGCCTGATCATCACCAGATCCTTCGCCTGAGTTCCTCAAGAACTCAGTCAGGTCAGCGTGAGCAGCTTCAATTTCTTGACGTAAGCGCGCATCTTCGTCGAGAAGCGCCTGGGCTACCGCCATCAACTCTGCGGGAGCCCAAGGCTCCTCGCCAGGCCGTACCGGAACGCTAGACGCGTCAAGGTGAGAGAAACGCTGCGTGACGTCCGCACCGGTAGTGTTACCTGATCCCATTGTCAACCTTTCAGACGGAGCAATAGCGGAATCTAACCATATAAAACCGGCGCACACTCCCACGCCAACCCAAAGATGGCGGGTGAAATGTGCGCCGGTGAAAGCGTTGACGTCAGATTGACGTTGAACTGCCACCCACTCCGCTGCCTCGTTGGTCGAGATCACCAAGAAGGTTCTGCAGGTAGGACTTCAAACGCAGGCGGTAATCTCGTTCGAAGGTACGTAGTTCATCGATCTTTGTCTCCAACGAGCCACGTTCCTGCTCAAGTTGAGCCAATGTGCGCTTCGAGAGATCTTCGGCTTCGCGAACAATTCGCGTTCCTTCTTCTCGAGCTTCGCCTACCAAACGTTCCGCTTCTTCTTGACCAGCACGAACGTGGTCATCGTGAAGTTTCTGAGCCATTTGGATGATCCCCGTAGCCATTTCTGGCTCACGTGGCGCACCATTAGCGTCTGTGGCGGCGTCATCAATACGCGATTCGATTGATGTGGGCGCTGGTGCCGGTGCGGCGGCGCCTGCTGGCTGCGACTTCACCTCGGCAAGTTCTCGGCTCAACTCAGCAACACGTGCTTCAGCTTCTTCGGCACGGGCTTTCGCCTCATCAGTCTCCACGTAGACAGCGCGAAGAGTCCCGAGAACGAGGTCGAGGAAGTCATCGACCTCGACCATGTCGTAGCCTTCACGGAACTTGGTTACCTGGAACTTTTTGTTCAGGACTTCGTCTGGTGTTAGCAGGGCCACCGTAGTCTCCATCTCGTTGGTGCGCTGGCAGAAGTCTTTATCGCAGATCGATAGGGACAACCAGCTCGACATCTTAGTTTAGTAGTTTGCGTCCATGACGCGATCAGTAAGTCATGTCACGTCGGGGAATTCCACCCGCTCATGTGTTGGGTCACCGTGGCACCACGGCCAAGAAACCAAACAATTGAGCAAGGAAAGCAACCACGATAAACAGGATCATGAACCCGATATCGAGTGCCATATTTCCGATCCGCAGTGGAGGGATCAGCCGCGACAAGGCTTTGAGCGGGGGGTCGGTAATGGTGTAGACCCCCTCGGCGACAACGAGGACTGCACCCCGTGGCCGCCAGTCACGTGCAAACACCTGCACCCATCCGAGAATGGCCCGGGCGACAAGGGCTATGAGATACAGCCACAGCACAAGTGCCAGGATGCTGAAAATTAAGTTCACGTCTCAACTCTGGTTGTAGAAACTCTGGCGGGATCCGTCACGCGCATCGGAGCCGTTTGCTGCGATCTCCACATTCTGCGGCGACAAGAGAAATACCTTAGCAGTCACCCGCTCAATACTTCCATTGAGACCGAAGATCAGACCAGAAGAAAAGTCAACGAGCCGCTTGGCATCAGACTCATCCATGTCAGATAGGTTGATGATCACCGGCGTTCCACTTCTGAACGCTTCACCAATGACACGCGCATCGTTATACGACCGTGGGTGCACTGTGGTGATGCGTGGTAGTGAATGATGCACTGCCGCTTCCTCTTCTCGCTGAGCCATTGCTCTGCTGATCGGAGTGACTTGCGCGTCAAAGGTGTCCATTGCGGATTCCTCAACCTCGTCGTACTCGTCAACGTAGTCGTCGTACTCGGCGTCGAGGTCGTTGTTTTGCTCCGCGATGCCAAGGTACTCCATCGTCTTGCGTAGCGCTCCCGCCATCGCCTCACTCCTATCTCACAAGAACCGTTACACCCAATATGCGATTTCGCCTATGGGGACTAGTACTACATCGCGGTCAGTGTAGGTTTACGCTAACCCAGCTTCTCGTGACCACGAGTGCGACACGCCCGAAGAAGATTCAGGTTCGCCCACTCGCTTTTCAAGAGACAGTTCGCGTGACGACATCAGGCGGTCAGCTCTTGCCAATCTTCATGAATCATCCACGTGGCACAACGCAACACCCATCGCGAAACGCCCTGTCACATGACCGGCATGGGTTGCGCGGCGATGCGAATACAACGTATCGGATTCATAGGTGCAACGCTCATCGAATGCAAGGATTGCACTCCCCGCCTTTTCGAGTTGCGCAATTGCCGCTCCTCGAAGGTCAAGCCGTGGATGCGCGTTGATCCCACGGGGGGACAGCGCTTCATGACCTGTCGAAGCAGTGAAACTATCAGCAACATCCTGCGATACTTCGTAGCACTCACCACAAATTGCCGGACCAACTACAGCAAAAACGTGCTGAGCCCCCGTGTCACGCAATGCGTGAACGGAGGCTTCAATAACACCCACTTCGAGGCCTTGCCGACCCGCATGAACAGCGGCAGCCCAACCGTTATCTCCCACCACAATGATCGGAACACAATCCGCCACAACAATTGCTATTGCTTGGTGGTAACAGTTCGTCAGAAGGGCATCAGCTTGACCCACAGGTTTCGCCCCAACACCATGACTTACTGGCCCACATTCAACGACTGCCACTGCATTGCCATGAACTTGCTCGGCAAACAGAACATGACGTCCTACACGCTGGTCAAGAAGTTCGATGTTTCCCTGAACTGTGGCAGGGTCATCGCCCACGTGACGAGCAATATTCCATGTCTCGTAGGGCGACTTTGATAGCCCCCCTTGGGCATCAGTCACAAAACCCTGATGCCCAAAAGGTAAATCAATGACCTGCACAACAAACCGCCTGTTTACTTCAAAAAGTCGGGTACGTCGAGGTCCTCTACACGGCGTGTACGTACAGGTTCTTCATCGAAAATTCTGGGAACTTCCAATGAAGGCGCCGGGGTCTCATGAGGAGAGTGTGCAGAACTATCCTGAGCAGATCGAATAAACCGGGGTTGCGGCTGTTCTGAAGCAGGCATCCCATAGTGACGTTCATTCAAGACTGGTGGCAGGGGTTCTTGTGGCTCATCGAGAGGGACCACTGGCCGATTGAGAGCCCGCAGTCCGCCAGTTAATGGAGCCGGCTCGTCACGCCGTTGCCCCTGTTCACTCCGATGAGGTACAGGGTTTTGAGCACCATGGGACCCATCTTTACGAGGCTGAGGGTTCCCCCCATCGAAACCAGCCGCAATCACAGTAACTCTCACCTCGTCGCCAAGAGCGTCATCGATGACCGTACCGAAGATGATGTTGGCTTCAGTGTGAGCAGCCTCTTGAACAAGACGGGCCGCCTCATTAATTTCTTGAAGACCAAGGTCTGATCCACCTTGGATAGAAATCAACACACCATGGGCGCCATCAATCGAGGCCTCAAGCAACGGCGAGGATATCGCCAACTCAGCGGCTTGGACCGCTCGATCTTCGCCCCTGGCCGAACCAATCCCCATCAGCGCAGAACCCGCTCCTTGCATCACCGATTTAACGTCAGCAAAGTCAAGGTTGATCAGGCCAGGGGTAGTAATGAGGTCCGTGATTCCTTGGACACCAGACAATAACACTTGGTCAGCCGAGTGGAATGCATCCAGAGCAGAGACACTGCGATCTGCCATCGACAAGAGCCGGTCATTTGGAATAACAATAAGCGTGTCTACTTCTTGACGCAGTGCTTCAATGCCTGAATCTGCTTGGAGAGCCCGCCGACGTCCTTCAAAAGAGAAGGGGCGTGTGACCACTCCGACGGTAAGCGCACCCAGTGACCGGGCGATTCGAGCGACAACTGGCGCTCCACCTGTACCTGTTCCACCGCCTTCACCAGCTGTCACGAACACCATGTCCGCTCCACGCAGAACATCTTCAATCTCGTCCTCGTGGTCTTCTGCTGCTTTGCGCCCAACTTCAGGGTCGGCGCCAGCGCCGAGCCCACGAGTAAGTTCGCGTCCGACGTCAAGCTTGACGTCTGCGTCAGACATAAGAAGTGCCTGCGCGTCTGTATTGATGGCGATGAACTCAACGCCTTTGAGTCCAACCTCGATCATTCGGTTGACGGCGTTCACACCACCACCACCGATGCCGACCACCTTGATAACTGCTAGGTAGTTCTGGGGAGTCGTCACGCCCGTGCCTCTCGATCTGTAGACCGTCAACCTTACTCTTGACAAAACCCTCAACCTCAACGTGAGGGTTAAAGATATGTCAAGATCTGCTACCGAAACGTTATGTGGAACGCCCGTTCCTATCAACACTATTCATCGTGTGTCGGAAGAAAACTCTGTGACTCTCGTCGACCCGCCCCCTACGACTACGGAACCTTGTGTCTCACAGGCCATCTCTCGCGAAAGCAGCAGAATCGACCCTTTCGACATAGCAACCATAACGGCGCCTGTTCCTATTTGATGATCGGGAAGTTCGGGGCAGAAAGATCAATCGTTTTCTTCTTCATGTCCAAAGCTTTCGGACGCAGAACCTCAAGCACACTCACTTTCACCGCTGAGTCCTGAGAACTCCCCCACTGCACACGCAAACCATCACGCAATCGCAACACCACATCGTCCTGAGTGCTTGCAGTTAACTTCTTAATATCAGCCAACAGGTCACTGGGCAAAACATCTAAGATGTCTAGCGCAGTGGTTAGGACCCGTTCATCGATTTCTTCGCCGGGAAGATCAATCAGCGGCAGATCTTGCGGTGCCTCAGCAACGGTATCAACGGCTATCGCCTCCCTATCAAGGAGTTCAAACTCTTCACCACGAGGAACCGCCGCTACCGGGATACGTTCAGTCACGCTGACCGTTATACCGTGAGGCCAGCGCCTAGTTTGGACGAAAGCACGAACATTTGGCACCGCACTGATTTGCTCGCCAATTTTTGTCATGTCTAATCGTGCGAGAGGTATACCCTCATACGGCTCAAGAACGTCACGAATCTGGTCCTCGGACACGTACTGTGAGGTGCCATTAATACGCACCTCTTCTAACTCCACGGCGAAAACCGGAGAAAAAAATACTACCCAAGCAGCAGTTCCCAACAGTACAAACAAGGTGAATCCCCACGCCAGGCGGCGGCGTCGCACATGCAAAGCCGCCGCCTCGCGCTCAGCAAGACGCTCAGCCATCCCCGTAGACAACACGGGCACTCGAGGGGCCCCAACTACCCGGACGTTTCGGCGTACTAAGTCCTCTGGTGCTGGCGTCGCTACTCCCTGAGGAGTTGCTGGAGAGCCCTCGATGGGTTGAGAACTGATACGACGTGACTCACCGGCGCTTGGCGACTGAGGAGCATCATCTTTTTTCCGCGAATCAGCACCATTCTGACGCCGAGCAGAAGGACGATCACGAGGACCTCGTGGCGCTGCAGGTGGTTTCACGCCGCCCCAGTCAAACGAGCCACAATGACTTCACCCATTTCAGTGATATCCCCAGCCCCAACGGTCAGAACAAGGTCACCGGGTTGGGCGATATCTGCCGCATAACGCGCTGCACTATAACGGTCCTCAAGGACCGTCACCATTGCCGGGTCCATCGCTGAGGCAATGAGATCTGAAGAAACACCCGGCTCTGGTTCTTCACGCGCACCATAAATCGCTGTAAGAACAACATGATCAGCACTACTTAAAGCAGCCGCGAACTCCTTAGCAAATATTCGAGTCCGCGAGTACAAATGTGGCTGAAATATTGCAATGACCCGCCCCTTCGTCACAGTCCGAGCTGCAGCCAATAAAGCAGCCACCTCAGTTGGGTGATGGGCGTAGTCATCCACAACTTGCACGCCACGCACTGACCCGCGTGAGTCAAAACGGCGCCCGGTTCCACTGAAGGAACCCAACGCATCAGCCGCCCGTTGTGGCTCAACTCCTGCCGCAACTAACACTAAGAGGGCAGCTGTTGCGTTCAGCGCATTGTGATGGCCCGGTACCTGAAGTGCGAGTTCAACGGTGCGTCGCTGTGCAGTTTGAGATCCAGAAATAGCTCGCAGCGCTCGCGCCGCTAGAGTCACAACGACACGTTGCCCCAGCCCTTCGTTGATAACCTCGATCAGCCGCGCATCACATGATTCGTTGTCACCATACGTCAGTGTTTTTCCACCGCGCCTACTGTGTTTCTCAGCAAGCGCCAAAGCGCCTTCGTCATCTGTACATGCCACTAACCATCCATCTGGTGCAATATTGCCAGCAAAGCTTTCGAAGGCTTCATCGAATGCTTCACGACTGCCGTAATGATCCAAATGGTCAGGCTCAATGTTTGTCACCACAGCGATTTGCGGCTCATAGTTCAAAAAAGAACCATCCGACTCATCTGCTTCAGCAACGAGTAACTGGCCTGAACCTACATACCCGCCTGGCAAGACACCGTGAGCAGTTCGCACCGTGCTGCCCACCGCAAATGAGGGGTCCAACCCACAGGCCTGCGCTGCAACCGCAATCATTCCCGACGTTGTGGTTTTCCCATGAGCCCCAGCGACGGCAACACCTTGACGTCCACGCATGAGAACAGCCAAAGCTTGGGAGCGGTGGATGACTCTCACACGAAGTTCACGAGCGCGCATTAACTCAGGGTTGTCTTCGCGGATAGCCGAAGACACCACCACCGTCATGCCTGGAACGATCGATGCGCTGTTGTGAGGTACATCAACGGCGACACCTTCTTGCTCCAACCGTTGAGTTGTTGCAGAAGCTTTGGCATCGGATCCCGTGACAGCCGCACCGCTGGCACGAAACATATGAGCGAGTACCGACATACCAGCCCCGCCAACACCAATAAAGTGCACAGGACTCAGAGAGATCGCAGTGTCATGGGAAGTGAGCGCATCCCAGCGCGCTGAGGCAGTCATCGTGGCCACTCCGCCAAAGCTGACAATCGATCAACGATATGCGCTGTAGCACCTGGGTGGCCAACAGTGCGGGCTGCATCACGCATTCGAGCCAATTGAGGCCCGTCAAGCATGAGAAGAGGAATGGTCTTTTCTATCCAATCAGGAGAGAGGTCTTCGTCAGCAACCATCAGCGCACCCCCAGCACTAACAAGAGGCTGAGCATTCAACCGCTGCTCACCGTTACCAATCGGGAGTGGGACAAATACTGCAGGAACTCCCAGTGCCGCAATTTCGCATACAGTGCCTGCCCCAGCCCGGCAAATGACCAGATCGCACGCCGCGTAAGCCAAGTCCATACGGTCCATGTACTCAACCACAACGTAACGGGACGCTAATTGAGGTTCGAGGCGCGCGACTTGCTCACGCACCCCTTCTGCCTTGTCCTTCCCTGTGACATGAAGGATCTGTGCACCTGCGTTGAGGATAGATCGCGCAGCCCCACTTACCGCTCGGTTAAGGCTCACAGCACCTAAGGACCCACCGGTAACAAGCAAGGTGGAACGGTGTGGTGAAATGCCGAAATACTCGCCGGCCTCAAGACGCTTCTGCGCCAATGCTTGCGGGGAGGAAACGGCTTGAGCAGCAACATCAGCGCGGAGCGGCAGCCCCACAGCACGAGCACCCGGAAGCGCAGTGGACTCAAATGTCACCATAACTTCTTGAGCGAAGCGAGCTCCCAGCTTGTTCGCAAGACCAGGCCGCGCATTTTGTTCATGAATAACAATCGGGATACCCAGTTGCTTAGCAGCAAGATAGGCCGGAGTTGACACATACCCACCAAAGCCCATGACGAGGTCAGGTTTTTGCTCCTCCATCACCTGGTGGGCCGCCGCTACAGCTCGACGTAAATTTCCAGGAAGCGAAACCCACTGCGCACTTGGGCGGCGGGGCAAAGGAACCTTAGGGACAATATCTAGGCTAAAACCCTGCTCAGGAACTAACCGAGATTCCAGTCCTTCTTTGGTCCCTAGCACCCGGATAGAGGCGTCTGGATATCGCCGCCGTACCTCCCCTGCTACAGCGAGAAGAGGGTTAACGTGACCAGCTGTGCCACCACCTGCTAGCAAAATCGAGGGAACCACCACAACCACTTTCACCTAGGAGCGTCGAGATAACGAACGAGTAGAACGCGAAACTATTGCCACAGTCTTTCGAACAACAGAAGGCTTACGTGCAAATGCCTCACGCGCACCAGGCTCGGAGCGCGCAAAACCGAGTACTAAACCAATAGCCAACATGGTGGCGATCAACGCCGACCCACCAGCTGACACAAGCGGGAGAGGTACACCAATGACCGGAAAAATTCGGGTGACAACACCGATGTTGAAAATCGCCTGACCGATCACCCAAGCTGCAATTGCTGCAGTAGTAATCTTCACCATTGGGTCCTCATGGCGCATAATCACACGCACCATGCCTGCCCCCAATGTGGCGAAGAGTAGAACAACAAGAAAGGCTCCAAGAAATCCGAGTTCTTCACCGATGATGGCGAAAATAAAGTCGTTCTGAGCCTCAGGGAGATACGCCCACTTCTCGCTACTTGCCCCCAAACCCACCCCGGTTAGCCCGCCAGAGCCTAAAGCTTCAAGACCACGGGTCACTTGGTAGCACAAGTCTGAAGCATCACATTCGGAGTTGTACGTAGCCAAAATTCGAGCCATGCGGTTCTGGCTGACAACAGCGAGCAACCCAACGAGAGCTCCGGCGATACCTAACGCGGTGGCGAACCATCGCATCGGAATATCAGCAACTAGCAGAGCACCAGCGATCATCATGATGTATACCATCGCGGTTCCCAGGTCGTTTCCTGCGATCACAAACCCGACAGCAAAGGCTGACATTGCCAACGATGGAACCAAGACGTGGACCCACTCTTTGGAGGTCATCAACTTTCGGGATATCACTGTGCCTAAAAAGACGCACAGTGCGACCTTCATAAACTCCGATGGTTGGAGTTGGATGCCTCCGATGCGAATCCAGTTGGTATTCCCCATGATGTGAACAGCCAACGGCGTCAGAACGAGAGACTGCAGTCCGATCGCAATAAGAAGCCCGACACCTGCGAGCCTTTTCACCAGATCGACGGGAAGTCGCATAGCCACTGCCATCGCAAGACCACCAACTACTGCGAACCCGGCTTGCCGTTGAAAAATACCGTAGGCGGATCCTCCGATGCGCAGTGACTCAACACTGGATGCAGAGAGGACCATGATGAGTCCAAGAACAACAAGCGATATGGACGAAATAATCAATAAGTAATAGCTCGTTGTGGCTGAGTTCCAGACACCGAGCCAACGAGACCACAGGGATAACTCTGAGTCAGGTGATGGCTTAACGCTCACCGGCTACTCTCCCTTGTTTGTCTCTCCTACTGCTTTGACCACCCGATGAGCTTCGCGTTCGAAGGCCTCACCGCGATCAGCGTAAGACCGAAACTGGTCCATCGAAGCACACGCCGGTGCAAGGAGAATAGCATCACCCGGCTCTGACATGTTCCAGGCGCTTTCAACTGCACGCTGCATCACTGTTCCAGTGTCGCTGTGGTCAATGTCTGCCAAGGGGATTCTAGGAGCGTGTCGGCGAAATGCTTCCACAATCCCCACGCGATCCTCACCGATAACAACGACCGCTTTGACCTTTGGGGCGAACTCAGCAATAAGTTCGTCAAGACTTGCGCCCTTTGTAAGCCCACCAACAATCCAAATTGTGCGCTCCAATGGCAGCCCTCTTAAGGAAGCTTGAGCGGCATGCGCATTGGTTGCCTTCGAGTCATCGTAAAAAACGACCGGCGCACCTTCACCACGTTTCCCATCCACTACACGCTGCACGCGGTGTCGACCTGGGCGGAACACTCTCAATCCAGCTTGGATATCGCGAGGGCTCACCCCCACTGAACGCGCTAAGCCGGCAGCAAACAGTGCATTACTGATCGTGTGAGGCGCTATTCGGCCGTCAGGACCAGCAAGATGGGCGAGGTCGTTGTAGTTTCCTACTTCGTCGGCCTGTCGGTACCGTGCGATCCCCGATGTAACGCCTGCAAATGCCCGGTCACACAACACATCGTCAATGACACCAAGTTCACTGGGTCCGGGGGTGACCATGCGAACGCCCACCGCACGGGCCCCCTCGCTGACGTCAGCTTGCTCTAGCAGTGACGTCGCGACTCTATCCCGAGGGTCATAGAAACAGGCCACGTGAGTACGGTGGAATATCTTGCCCTTATCGTGAGCGTACTGTTCGAACCCACCATGCCAATCTAGGTGGTCTGAAGCAATGTTCAACAGCGCTGAAGCGTGGAGCTCCATGGAGTAGGTGTGATGAAGTTGAAAACTTGAGAGCTCCAGAACGAAGACATCAATTGATGGGTCTTGGACAAGCTCGATGATAGGCTGTCCGACGTTTCCAACCGTTGCCACACGTGAAAATGCTTGAGACAGAATCGCTGTCAGCATTTCTACCGTCGTAGTTTTACCATTCGTTCCTGTAACCCCTAACCATGGCGCGGGGGTTTGGCTACCTGCTTGCGGCACTCGCAAATGCCAAGCAAGTTCAATCTCACTCCACACCGGAATGTTCTGATCACGAGCCGCCACAAAAACAGGATGGTGCGGCGGCAAGCCCGGGGATGCAACAACGACTGAAACGTCAGTAAAATCTATCGCCTCCACGTCAGAATATGTGGCACCAGGAGCACGTTCATCGAATGTGACAACCTGATGTGGCCGACGTCCAGAAGGGAGGGAATCTAAGGTGTCAACAACAGCCGCACCCGACACTCCTAGACCAGCAACAAGCAAACTCATGGTGTCAAGATGAACGGTCAACTAACTATCCATTCGGCGTAGAACAGACCCAACCCTGCCGCAACAAATATTCCGGCTACGATCCAGAATCGGATCACAATAGTGACCTCACCCCACCCAGATAATTCGAAGTGGTGGTGCAGTGGAGCCATCTTAAACACGCGACGACCTGTTGCTTTAAAGAATCCAATTTGAATCACGTCAGATACGACGATAACCACAAACAAGCCACCGATGATCGCTGCAAGGATCTCAGTACGTGTCAAAATCGAGATTCCAGCCAATGCGCCACCCAGCGCCAATGAACCGGTGTCTCCCATGAAGATTTGCGCAGGCGAACCGTTCCACCACAGGAAGCCGAAGCAGGCACCAACAATTGCAGCAGCGATGATAGCTAGACCTAGTGGGTCGCGCGTTTCGTAACATGCGCTTTCAGCGATGGGGCGCCATGCACAGTTTTGGTTGTACTGCCAGATTGACACAAACAGGTAAGCGCCAAAAACGAACAGGGACACACCTGTTGCCAAACCATCAAGGCCATCTGTCAGGTTCACAGCGTTCGTCCACGCGGTGATAAGGAAATTTGCCCAAATAATAAAAAGGACCAGCCCAATTCCAGCACCAGCAAATGCTAGATCAAACTTGGTATCTCGGGTAAAGGATAGTGCAGTAGACGCTGGAGTGAGTCCGCGGGAGTTCTCAAATTGGAGAGCCAACACTGAGAAAATAATGCCAACTGCACCTTGACCTGCGATCTTCCCCATCGGAGACAAACCTAGGCTCCGCTGCCGTGAGATCTTGATGAAGTCATCTAAGAATCCCACGAGCCCCATACCGACCATGAGGAAAAGTAAGAGCAATTCTGATGCAGATGGAACCCGCCCTGTCACAGGTAACGACACTAGCCACCCGATAACAGTGGCGGCGATGATGACGACACCACCCATTGTTGGCGTTCCACGTTTGGTGAAGTGCGCCGTTGGACCATCCTGTCGAATGAACTGTCCATAATTCCGGTGCACGAGCAACCGGATAAACATAGGGGTCCCCAACAACGAGACAATGAGGGCGACACCGCCTGAAACAAGTACAGCTTTCACGAGCGAGAAGCCTTTCCAGTAAGTTCGTCAGCAAGGCGCCACAATCCAGACCCATGTGATGCCTTAACGAGCACTACATCGCCTGGAATCAACGCGTTTTGTAGGTAGACGCGGGCATCATCAATGGTCGCAACTTCAGCGACCTCATCCCCCCAAGACCCCTCCTGCATAGCGCCATCTGCAATACCTTGGGCTCCCGCTCCCACTACAACGAGGAGCGAAACGTTCAATCGCACAACAAGGCGCCCAATTTCGTCATGGTGTTGCCGTGATTCTGGGCCTAGTTCGCGCATTTCTCCTAACACTGCCACGGTGCGACGAGAACGACCAGCAACCATGGCAAGCGCACGCAATGCAGCCCGCATAGAATCAGGGTTTGCGTTATATGAGTCATCGATAACGGTGATGCCATCTGCTCTATCGACAACATCCATGCGGTGTGGGCTAAGCACTGTGGCATTGCTCAGGTGTTGGGCTGCCTCTTCAAGGTCAATACCAACTGCTGTCACGGCTGAAAGTGCGGCAAGTGCGTTGGTAACGTGGTGCTCTCCAACTAACGTCAACGTCACCTGAGCGCGACGACCTTCTGGCGTCACGACAGCAAATGACGGGCGCCCAAGAACATCAGTTGCGGTGTCCACTGCTTGAATATCGGTGTCGCGAACCGCGCCGAACGTCATCACCCTGCCTTGCGTACGGTGGCGCATGTCAATAACTCGATGGTCATCCGCATTGAGAACCGCGATACCACCAGGAACTAGACCTTCAACAAGTTCGCCTTTAGCCTGCGCGACAGCTTCAACCGAACCAAATCCACCAAGGTGAGCTCGACCAACGATAAGCACTACAGCAACATCGAGCGGTGCAATGTCAGTGAGGTAGGTGAGATCCTGTGGCGCAGAAGCTCCCATTTCCGCGACAAGATATTCTGTCTGCGACGTAGCAGACAACACCGTAAGAGGCAGACCCAACTCATTGTTGAATGATCCTGCTGGCACGACCGTGGAGCCGTACATAGACAGTATCTGCCCGATGAGGTCTTTCGTTGTTGTCTTACCAGCGGATCCAGTGATCCCGATAACTTTCACAGGACGAGCAGCACGGAGTCTTTTGAGGTGTTCCCGCGCGAGATCGCCAAGCGCTTTTTGTGTATCTACGACGAGCACGTAAGGGACATCGCTGAGTGGTTGCTGTGCTAGTACAAGAGCAGCACCAGCTGCAATAGCTGCAGCGGCATAGTCATGCCCGTCATTGTTCTCTCCAATAACCGCAGCGAACAGGGAACCTTCTCCTGCTGCACGGGAGTCAATCGTCACTGCCCCTGAGACGACGACTTCTGGGGAACAGTGCAATTCGCCGCCTGTGATATCGGCGATCTCTTGCGCTGTGAACACGTGGTTCCTACTTCCTCGTTAACAAATCTCGTGCTGAACGTGCGCGTACTTGCGAACGTGCCGCCACTCGAGGCGGGCTTCAGTGATTGCAGCGGCGATCACAGAGAGCGACGCAGTAAAGCTTGTCGCGCATGGACACGATCGTCCAACTCATGTTGAACTCCAGCAAGGTCCTGAATACGCTCGTGCCCCCTACCTGCGATCAAGATGATATCGCGATCACTCGCGATACTAATTGCCTCATCGATAGCATCCTCACGACGCTCGAAATTTTTGATGGACACCTCGCGGCCTTGCTCGCGCTGTCGATCTACCTCAGGTAGGGCGCCATCGAGGATGTCGCGTCGAATCTGAGGTCGGCTTTCATTGTAGGGGTCATCATCAGCAACGAGCACAATGTCTGCGTGCTGAACGGCGACTCTGCCCATGTCCGGCCGTTTCCCAGCGTCTCTCTCACCGGCTGCACCAAACACAACGATAAGGCGCGATTCTCCTGGCTCATCACGGTGCGCGAGATCCTGGCGCATCGAACTCAAGGCGAAGTTCAGCGCATCTGTGGTGTGAGCATAATCAACAATTGTCAATGGTTCATCAGGGCGGGAAACGACCTCCATCCTGCCCGGAATTGCTTGCAGAGACTTCAACCCCGCCACGATGACTTGAGGTGAGATGTTCGCAGCTCGCGCCATGAGCGCAGCCAATGCGGCGTTCGCGACATTGACGATTCCAGGAAGTGCAGTGTGGCCTGTGAGCTCTTCGCCGTCTGGACCGGCCAGAACAAATTCAGATCCCTCCCCTGCGATGAAAGGGGTAACTTTGGCAACTCTCCACGTTGCGTTCGTTTCGCGAGCTCGCGACTCTGTGGTCGCAAGACTCCACGTATCGATTTCTGCTGTGCGGGCAAGTTCATACCCCCACTCATCATCAACATTGACAACTCCGATCCGAGCATATTCTGCAGAAAAGAGTTGAGCTTTGGCGCGGAAGTAGTCAGTCATTGTTCCATGGAAGTCCAAATGATCGCGCTGAAGGTTCGTGAAACCCACAACATCGAATCGGGCCCCAGCAACTCGCCCCAAACTGAGCGCATGTGAGGAAACTTCCATGGACACTGCTGACACGCCCTCTTCCATGCAACGTGATAGATACCCCTGCAGCACTGGAGCTTCCACAGTTGTGCGAGTAGACGGAACGGCTTGCTCAGCAAGCCTGACCTCAACAGTCCCCATCAGCCCTGTTTTGTGTCCAGCTGCGCGCAGGATCGCATCAAGAAAGAAGGTAGTGGTGGTTTTGCCGTTAGTCCCCGTGATGCCGACAAGAAGTAGCTCGGATCCAGGGTTTCCGTAGAGGCGAGCAGCCATGTGCCCTGCAGTGTGACGCAGGTCGATGCCTGTCTTCGCTGCAAAGACAGGAAAATCCTTGAGTTCTGGTGATTGGCCGCATATCTCAACGCCTGCTTCATCGGTGAGAACTGCAACCGCACCACGAGCGCGCGCTTGTTCGGCGAACCGCGCGCCGTGAGTTCGTTGCCCCTGAACGGCAACGTATATGTCTCCAGGCTTTATTAACGAAGTCTGGATTCCCATACCGGTCACGGGTATATCGCGCCAAGTATTGTCGGAAGAAGCATGATCAACAACGAGTCCCTCGACGAGTTCGCCGAGTGAACGATGTGGTTGGCTATGTGGTCGCATGAGGTCATCAGCGGATGGCTGCATAGGTTTAATCTATCGGCTGGACGGTGGAGAAAAATCCATCTCGAGCATCCATATGGGTGGAGTGCTCCCCTACCCATGACACTGAGATGCTGCACTCACTGGCGTCGTCTATTGTCTCACCTTCACCCTGAACGCTCCTCACTCACCAATCAATCGGAAAGAGATCTGGATCAGATCCAGTAGGTTCAACTTCAGTCTTCTGGAGTGAATATGCCATCACATCAGAGAACAGCGGGGCCGCAACATCGCCACCGAATATTGACGATTTTGGGTCTCGGAGTATGACAGAGACAACGATCTGCGGGTCATCAACCGGAGCCACTCCGATGAATGAGGCAACAATAGAGTTGAGTTCGCCTGTTTCATCAGCTGCTTGCGCCGTACCGGTTTTTCCCGCCACACGGTATCCGCTCACACCACCGGCTTTACCACTACCTTCAACGACAACTGACTCCATCATCTTCAAAACGCTGTCTGCAGTTTTTTTGGAGACGATTTGAGTCGTTTCTTCTTTTTCAGAAGGCGTGAAGTTCCCGTCGCTATCTTGGGTTCCTGCGACCAAGTGCGGTGAACACTGCTGGCCGCCGTTGGCAATCGTGGAGAACACATTTGTGCTCTGTAGTGCGTTGCCGGCCATGCCTTGACCGAACATCACGCCATATTGCTGACGACCATCCCAGTCCTCGGGTTGAGCGAGAATTCCCCTAGATTCCCCGCCAAGTTCAATACCTGTGTGTTCTCCAAAACCAAACTTCGACAAATAGTCATACCTGACCTGTCGAGGAATAAGCTCTGCGATTTGCACGGTACCGGTGTTCGATGAATCTGCCAATATTCCAGTTAATGTGCGATTGTGCGTGGGGTGCTCATGAGCATCCCGGAACGTTTCACCATTACTTGTGGTGTAGGTGTATGGCACTTTGAACTGAGTGACAGGAGTAGCGACACCTGTTTCTAAGGCGGCTGCCATAGTAATGACCTTTGCCGTCGAGCCTGGTTCGAAGATGTCTTGCACAGACCCTAAGCGGCCTGTAATTTGCGTGGATTCATCACCTGATGTTGATCGATCGGCGATTGCGAGGATCGAACATGTCTTCACATCTTGCACGATGATATAGCCGCCTTTGGCTCCAGTTTTCTTTAACTGCTCGTCCATTGCGTTCTCTGTGTGCCACTGAATATCCATGTCCAGCGTTGACACGATGTTAAGACCACTGCGCGCTGGCGTTTCTGTAACCGGCGCGGAAGGCAGAATGTGACCGTTCCTACTTTGTTCGTAGGTCATCGACCCATCTGCTCCGGTAAGGAGGGAATTTTGAGAGTATTCCAAGCCCGACAACCCAGCGTCAGTACCAAGGGCGCCGATGATTGATTTCGCTGTATCGCCCGCAGGGTAGATACGTTTAGATGTTGACTCAGGAAATATGCCCGATATCTTCAATGCTCGTACTGCGTCCCACGTTTCTGGGGGGATATCGGTCGCGATAGTGAGGTACTTGTTGTACTTCTCACTGTCCTCAGACTTCGTGAGTATTGCACTGAGCTCCCCCTCATCAAGGTTGAGAACTGGGGCGAGGAGTTCGGCGGCATAGGCCGGTCCACCTTGTTTCTCTCCGCTTGTGGTCGTCTGCGACCACTCCGCGATGAGTTCCTGATCTGCAAAGATTTTGTAGCGAGTCACAGATTTAGCTACTGCATCGCCGTTACGATCAGTGATCTGCCCGCGCTCCGCTTTCAGTGGCATCGTCTTTGTTCGCATTGCCTGTGCTTTTGCCCGTAATTCGCTACCGTAGACAAGTTGGACTTGGCCTAGTCGGACACCAAAGACAGTGAGCACTATGACAATAAGGAACGACACAAACCGCAGCCGTCTGTGCGGCATCGTGTAGCCAATAGGGCCGCGTCGGCGTTCTGCCGCGCGTTGGGCTCTGCGTGCTTTTCGCTCCTGCGCTTGACGACGTCGCGATTCATCACGGTTAGTTTTCCCGGTAGAGCCGCGCACAGGTCGCGCTGAAGCATACGTGCGTTGTAACTCACGAGGTGCAGTACCTTGCCGAGTCGTGGAAGTCGACCGTGTTCGAGGTGAAGCACTGGTTTCTCGCGAAGTTGGGGACTTCGCGGAACGCATATTTGACGATGCGGTGCCACGCGATGAAGCCCCTGGCGCATCATTGTTCTTTCTTCGTGGAGCCCCTTGTCGCCCACTGTCAGGTGCTTTTGAAGGTTTGTTTGGCACCTTACCTTGACGACGTCGGTTTTTGTCCTCGGCCACCGGTCACTGCTTTCCGCTCGGTTCCACCAAGATGGTTCCGTCTTGCAGACGAATCACCCCTGGAGTGAGCATCTGGATCATCCCCAGTTCTTTGGCCTGTTTGGCGAGATTTTCTGCAGTGGATAGATCATCGATTTCGCTGGAAAGTTGCTCAGTGTCCAAAACAGCGCGTGATAGGGACGCTTTAAGGTCAGTCTGTTCATAGGCACCGTGTGCCATTTCTACGTTGAGCACAAGAATTGCGCCAATAGTTATTCCAAGCAGCAAGAGACAACCAGTGAGAAACATACCCAGTGAACGGCGTGGGTCTGGCGCGCTAATCACTTCAAGTGATGGTTTGCGTGGTGTTGAAGGGGTGACCCCACGAGCCGGTGAAGCTGACTGTTGGGAGGACAGTGGTCGCGCGGTAATGTCTGGTGCAAGGCTCACGTGCGGTCTCCGTTCTTCATGTGCTCTGGGGTTGGGCGTAGTCGTTCAATTGCGCGCAGACGCACAGATGCAGACCGTGGGTTGCGTTCCAGTTCTTCACTGTCAGCCTTTTCCGCTCCACGTGTAATGGCGCTGAGGTACGGCTTGTGAGTTTCTGGCTCAACAGGGAGCCCAGGTGGCGCGCTTGACGTGATGCCCCGAGCAAACTCTTGCTTTGTCATACGGTCTTCTAGCGAATGGTAGGACTCCACGAGTAGTCGTCCCCCCACCGAAAGCGCCTCGACCGCGGCGGGAAGTGCATCACGTAGCACCTCGAGTTCACCGTTGACTTCAATACGCAACGCTTGGAAAGTGCGCTTAGCAGGGTTCCCGCCAGTTTTACGAGCTGCGGCAGGAATTGCGTCACGAATTAGTTCAACTAGTTCACCTGAACGAGTCCATGGTGTCTGCTCTCTTCGAGCAATGATGGCTCGGACAATGCGCGGAGCGAACCGCTCCTCACCGTACTGACGCAAAATAGTGATCAGTTCGTGAGCGCTGTAAGTATTGAGCACCTCAGCAGCGGTGAGCTCAGCGGTGCTATCCATGCGCATATCCAAGGGCGCGTCATGGGAATAGGAGAAACCTCGTTCACGCTCATCGATTTGCAGCGACGAGACACCGAGATCCATCAACACTCCGTCCGCAGCACGAAACCCATGATCGTCAAGAGCATCAAGGATTCGGTCGTAGGTCGTGTGTACCGGAATGAACCTGTTCCCGAAAGGAGCAAGGCGTTCTCCAGCGAGTTCTAACGCTTGAGGGTCGCGGTCGATTCCGAGGGCAATAACGTTGTCGAACGTTTCAAGTACCGCTTTGGTGTGGCCGCCCATTCCCAAGGTGCAGTCAACATAAACTGCGTTGGGTCGTTCTAAGGCAGGGCGCAACAATTCGAGGCATCGGTCCCGCAACACCGGAAGGTGTTTCCGTGACGCCGTCGATTCGTCGAAAAACTCACTCATACGTGTTGTGCCCCATGGATTAGAAATACTCTGTGTGACCCTGTCGAGTCAGGGCTCCCACCGTCGCCATCTGGCACCGGGGAAGGTGTGACAGATGACGGTAGGAGACCTCACCAGACGGATCAGAATTGCAGGTCGGGGAAAATCTGCTCTGCCGTTTGTGCGTACCCTTCTTCTTGCTCTTGGAGGTACCGGTCCCATGTCTCGGCATCCCAAATTTCTACACGCGAACCCGCCCCAATTACGGCGACATCACGATCTAACCCGGCGTACTGCCGCAGAGCTGCAGGCAGCGATACACGCCCTTGTTTGTCCGGCATTTCATCGCTGGCCCCTGAGAGAAACACTCGCATATAGTCTCTAGCCTGCCGAGACGTCACGGGCGCTTGTCGCAAGTGCTCGTACATTCGCCGAAACTCCTCCATCGGTAGCAGGAACAGACATCTCTCCTGACCACGAGTGAGGACAAGACCAGAAGAAAACTGCCCACGAAACTTCGCAGGAAGGATCAACCGACCTTTGTCGTCAAGCTTTGGCGTATAGGTCCCCAAAAAGAGGTGAGGAATAGCGTCCAAGATGTCATGCATCGAGGCCACCCCTTCCCCTCCAGCTTGTTGTTCCCATACAGATGGGGAGAAGTGTTCCTCGCCAAAACGACGATCATCCTCTACCCTCCGACTGCCTCCACGTTACTCCACTTCGCTCCACAGTCTCTCATAGAGTCGGCAGATTTCACCTTGTCGTGAGTGAAATTGCTGGTCAAAGTTGGGGGAGGTTTGTGGAGGGAATTTCGACCTAACACTCGCTTCTACCAAGTACGCCGACTATCACAATCGCATTACCACTGGTCACGGACTTAGGTCCCCTATAAATGCGAGGCCAGACATCTCGAGCCTCGTTCCACGGGGAGGGAAGTGGAGAGACACAAACGGCTGGGGCCGCACACTATGTGTGCGGCCCCAGCCGTTTGAAGACTTATCCGAGAAGGCTATTCTCCCCGCGAGCGCTTGTCCCATCGTTCTTCCATGCGTTGCATGAACCCTTGTTGCTTGGACTGTTTGCGTGGTGCAGCCCGCCCTTTGGTGGCTCCCGAATCGGATACCACTCTCAGATCGGGCCCACTTTTCTTTGGCGCTGACAGGGCGTATGTCACCCCTAAAAACATCACCGCAAAACCAATTACACCAAGCCAGATAGCACTAGTCATCACCGCGACGATGAGTAGTCCTAATCCGATTGCCAGCGCAACAACAGCAATGACGAAGCGGGTCGTTGTTGATCCTCGACGCCCGCTCATCGTTGATGCAAGTCGCGGATCTTCGGAACGAAGCTCCTTTTCGAGCTGTTCAAGTATGCGTTGTTCGTGTTCTGACAGAGGCATGGCGACCCCCGATTCTCGTCTCCGTCGGTGCCCTACTACAAGGATAGAGGAGGGCATCACGTCTTGGGTAGTTGAAGACCCGATTGTACTCCAATAGATATGGCATTTACTCCGAATCTGCGGCGAATCTCATCGACGGCACCATCAGATCGGCGATTCACGTCCGCTGATCCGTCGAGGACGTCGTCGAATGTCTCTTGAAAAGCGACATCGCGGCGTTGAGTGATGCGCTCTACCCGAATTCCCACCAAGCGGACCCGCTGTCCTGGTGTGAGGTTCCGTCCCATAAGCGCCCACGCTTCGTGGAACAAAACCGCCGTTGAATCTGTGGGACTGTCAAGAGTTCTTGAACGGGTAGTCGTTCGGAAATCAGCATCTCGAACTTTTATACTCACCACATATCCCACAACACCCAGGCTTCTCAATCGGCTTGCCACGCGATCAGCCAAACTGCGCATGTGATCTTTCAACGCCTGGGGGTCACTCACGTCACAGGTAAAGGTGTGCTCAGCGCCAACACTCTTCTCCTCACGCCCCGGTGTTACTGTGCGGTCGTCAACGCCGTGAGCTAGACGATGCAGTTGGGTTGCAGCAGCGTTCCCGACGATTCGAGCTAGGTGTGTGACGTCCATGCGAGCTATTTCTTCGACGCGTGTTATCCCCCAGTCGCGCAACCGACTTTCGGTCTTCTCCCCCACTCCCCACAACGCCCCAACGGGAAGTACATGGAGGAAGTCGATTGTTCGTTGATCGGGTATTACTAGTAACCCATTGGGTTTGGCTTGGGTAGAAGCGAGCTTGGCGACGAATTTGTTCCGGGCTATGCCTATTGAACACGTCACTGCATGGTCGTGTTCCACTTGTGCTCGGATTTTTTTGGCAAGCACTGACCGCGCGCCCGGCCCGCCAGGAACACCGGAAACATCAACAAAGGCTTCGTCGATCGATACTTGCTCAACTACTGGGGAAGCATCATGCAACATTGCCATCACAGCACGTGAGACCTGGGAGTATCGCTCATGACGCGGAGGGACAAATACTGCGTGAGGCGCCAAGATACGGGCCCTCACCGTTGGCATTGCGGACCTCACGCCCAACTTTCTTGCCTCATAGGAAGCGGCTAGAACCACGGAACGCTCTCCCCCTGCTACGACTACAGGCCGTCCATGCAGCTCGGGTTGATCAGCAATTTCGACAGATGCATAGAACGCATCCATGTCAACGTGCATCACTGATAAGCCCTGTTCGTCGGTACCCCAGTCACGCTGAGCTGAGAGCTCTCTCGGCGCGTTGCTCATAGCGTGGTTCCGATCTTCGTGGGTTGGTGTTGTGGAGTGCAGGTTTCGCTTGTGCGCCTCATCCTTTTTACATCTTCGAACAAGAGTTCGAAGATGGCAAGAGAAGATAGCGGAAATCCCGTCAGATCGTGATGTGATAGTGCCATGGCCCGCTCCTCATCTCGTTCCGCCACGCGCCGCGCCGACTCTCAGCGGCCTTCATCGTCTCGTCAAATCCCCATCGGAGAAACTGTCACCACTGCGTTCAGTTCAGTGCGGTTGGAGGCAGATCGAGATTCGGCGCACCGCATCACGCTGTTTCTTGACGAGACACCGAGCTCTTTTATTGACCTTGCTGACCCGTTGAACGTGGGATTTGAGTACCTTGACACGATGTTTCGGGTGATTACTACAGTTTTGCCAGATGCGGGGAGAATTCTTCACCTCGGGGCTGCGGGCTGCTCCCTTGCTCGTGCTCTACACGTCGCACTTCCCACCGCGCACCAGATCGCCGTGGATTACGATGCTGAACTCTTGACTCTCGCGCGCAAGTGGTTCGATTTACCGCGGTCCCCCGCATTGCGCCTTCGTGGAGGTGACGCATTAGCCGAGTTAGCAACCATGCAGCCAGGGTCCTGCGACGCGATTATTCGAGACATTTTTGCTGCTGGGGCTATCCCCCACCACGTCATGGACCAGACGATGGTGCACACTGCCCTCGATCGTTTAAAACCAGGCGGGCTTTATCTGATCAATAGCGCTGATCGACAGCCCCTCACCCTTGTTCGCAGAGAAGTCGCAACGCTTGCTTGGGCTCTCACCGAATTCGCACTCGAGCAGGATCTTGGGAGTTTTAACCCCTATGACCACCTAGTTCTCGTTGCTGAACCAAGCATCCTAAAGAAAAGACGTTACGGCAACGTTGTGCTTATCCTTCATCGCCCCAGCGAAGATCACCAAGAAAACCCTGTCATAGAACACCCCACCATGGAACGGCAATTACGCTCCATGGCGGTGCCCGCAACAGTGGTCACCGGCCAGGCCCTACGATCCTTTGTCGCCGGACACCAGCCATTTGAACCAGCTGGCACAGGTGCATTACATGCCAGCAACACCCCTGGATCTTAGTGCGATGAATCTCCACGATGACCTTTTCGCCATTCTTGGCGCAGGAAATCTTCAAACTCAGCGCCAAGTTCATCAGCACTAGGTAGTTGAGTTTCACGCACGAGAAGCGACTCAGAATCCCGAGCTGCCATAAACGCGTCGTATTGGTTCTCTAAGCCACGAACGACTTCTGCCACCTCAGGAGATTGCTCTACTTGCCTGTCGACTTCTGCGCGCGCCTCAGCAGCAGCGTGGGCTAGTTCACCAACGCGCAAATCAAGACCAGTGACGTCTTCCAGGCGGCTTACAGCCACTAACGCACTGGGATAGTACTGAGATTGTAGGAGATAGTGCGGGACGTGTGCTGCGATGCCAACGGCATCTCGCCCTTGTTCGCCCAGTTGGAACTCTAGAAGGTTCGCGATACTTGCCGGGACTTCAACAGTCCCCACCCAGCGCGGTTGGGTGGTCAAAAGTGAATCGCGGGTGGCATGCATGATTGCTGAGTGTTCGCGCGTGTGCGGAATGCCCATCGGAATGCCATAGACACCCACTACAAGGGATATGTTGAACTCCTCGACTAATTCACGGATAACTTCAGTGAAACCGTCCCACCGTCGATCCGGCTCGACTCCGTGCAACAGCAGGTAGTCCGTGCCCTCAGCATCACTCACGACATCAAGAGAGATGTGGGGTTGTCGGTATTCGGTCCAACGGTTCACCTCAAAAGTCATTGTGGGACGTCGTGCGTGGTAGTCGATGAGGGAGTCATGGTCGAATGTCACGAAACGCCGCACATCACCTCCAGCAATTAAATGTTCTGCGGTGATTTCCGTCACGTGCCCAGCGTCAACCAAGGGGCGCAATGCAACGATGAGAACAGGGCCAGTAGCCGCTGTCTCAGTGCGCACGCGCAACTCTTCAAGGACATCGAAGTCGAAGTCATAGAGATCGCGGTTCACGCGGATTCCTTTCTCTGGGCAAAGATCATCAGCATCAACCATCTGACCCTACCGAATGTTCCCGGGACCCCAGGACAAATACCTACCATGGGCAGACCGTATGGCTCACACGAGCACCTATGACATCGCCTCCTTGCTCGCAATGAGGGATAATAGACGGTCGCTATCTATCGCATCAGGGGCAAAGGACATCCGTGGCTGACCATCGTGAAGCGCTCGTCGAGGAACAACAGATCGTCGACCACTTATACGCAAGGCTTGATACTCTGCGTGAATCTGCCTCAACTCGTTTGGCACAGGTTCGCCGTGAAGGTCCCAGCGGATCGCCACAAAATCGTTCAGAGCGCGATTCGTTTGCAACCCACTATGAGGATCGACTGGCGTTGCTGCAAGCCGTAGAAGAACGTCTCATTTTCGGTCGGTTAGACCTGACAGAGGATGCTACGCGTTACATCGGGCGCATCGGAATGACTGATGCTAACCAGCGTTCCATCTTGACGGACTGGCGAGCACCAGCAGCTGAGCCGTTCTACCGCGCCACGTTGGCGCACCCGTTAGGCGTCCGCCAACGCCGGCACATCACGACCCGGAGGCGCACGGTCACCGCCGTTGAAGACGAGATTTTTGATCTCTCCGGCGCCACATCGACAGACCAAACAACACTGCACGGTGAAGGCGCACTGCTATCTGCGCTATCCGCTGGCCGCACAGGCAAAATGGGCGACATCGTCGCGACGATTCAACGAGAACAAGATGACATCATCCGCTCACCTCTCCAAGGTGCCGTTGTTGTGCAGGGCGGGCCCGGGACCGGGAAGACAGCTGTTGCCCTCCACCGTGCCGCATACCTGCTGTACGCGCACCGGCGCGTCCTTGAACGATCTGGGGTGCTTCTCGTTGGGCCAAGTGAACAATTCCTACGCTACATTGACCAAGTTCTCCCATCATTGGGCGAAACCGGCGTCGTCTCAACAACCCTTGGGGCGCTACTGCCCCATGTCACCGCGCACGGACACGACACCGGGCGCGGTGCAGTACTCAAGGGAGAAACACGGTTCGCTCAGTACATCAAAAACGCTGTGCGCGCACGCCAGCGCGTGCCCCAGCACGATGAAACACTGCGCATTGATGGACACGACATCGTCATCTCTCGGCGCGATGTACGAGACGCAATGGCCCGCGCTCGACGGGCAAACAAACCCCACAACGACACGTGGGAAATTTTCGCGAAAGACATGCTCAATCGACTCGCCCAACAGTATGTCGCCGACATGCCCTACCATGTGGCCGAGGAAGATCGCGGAGATATCCTCACAGAATTGCGGATGGATAAGCGGATCCGCCGCGCCATTAATCTTGCCTGGTTCCCTATCAGCGCCGCGCAGTTGGTCGACGACTTACTCTCACGTGAGCACCGACTCGCTGAGGCTGCGCCAGACCTCTCCCCCGCAGATCGCCAAGCCCTCTTGCGCCCAGCCGGATCACCCTGGACACAAGCCGACATCCCCATCCTTGATGAAGCCGAAGAGCTCCTAGGCCCTCTGAGCCGCCCAACAACCACACAGCGCACAGATGACCGTTCGTTGGAGTATGCGCGAGACGTCCTGGCGCAAACCGGAGCAGCAGGTCTAGTTTCAGCAGAAGACTTACACGCCCGATTCCAAGGAGCGAGCGCTCGCCTTTCTGTGGCTGAACGAGCGGCAAGTGACCGAGAATGGACCTACGGCCACATCATTGTTGACGAGGCACAAGAACTCTCAGCAATGGCGTGGCGATCTCTCATTCGCCGGTGTCCAACCCGCTCCTTCACCATCGTGGGTGACACCGCACAAACATCTGATCCCGCTGGTGCAACCTCATGGTCAACGATGTTTGATCCACTATTCAGTGAACACTGGACCCGGCGCGATTTGACGGTCAATTACCGAACCCCGCGCACAGTTGCTGACCTCGCAATGCGTTTTGCTGAGCTCTCAGGACTGTCGAGCAGTCCCCTCACTTCGGCGCGTGATATCCCAGATGCAGCAGCAGTCATCCATACGCAAGCTGAAGAGAGCAATGGCGTATTGATCGCTGAGGTCAATCGGTGCGTTGAGCGATATGTGACGTCTGATAGTGGACAAGTTGCTGTCCTGAGTGCACCAAGCCGAATCGCCGCAGTTCGTGAGTTACTTGCAAGCGTTCAGACTGGTGCACACGCGGTGCGCCCGTCGGGTCTTGTCATTCTTACCCCGCGTGAAGCTAAAGGTTTGGAGTTTGACGCGGTAGTCGTCGAATCTCCAGAGCGCATGAGCGAAGAACTCAGCGCTTCAGACCTCTTTGTTGCTCTCACTCGTCCGACACAGTATTTGTGTGTCGTCACTGACCGTGTGGTGCCGTGGCTCAGTGATTTATCGGAAGATGATGCATGAGTACTAACTCGTCTGTGGCCGTTAGATAGTCCAGCGGTCAAGACGGTTTGGTATCACCGCCCGTGCTGGAGGAATATGGAGATGTGTTGAAAGCGCTGCTTCTCGAAAACGTCCACCCACTCACTGTGGAGATCCTCTCCGCCCATGGGTATGAGGTCATCACACGATCTGGTGCCCTCGACGAGGCTGAACTCATCGAAGCTCTCGACGGAGTCCACCTTCTTGGTATTCGGTCTAAAACCCATGTCACCGCCCAAGTCATCAACAATGCACCTGACCTCATTGCTATTGGTGCCTTTTGTATTGGGACTAACCAGATTGATCTTGCGGCAGCAGCTGAGCGGGGTGTCGCAGTATTTAACGCACCGTTCTCTAATACCCGTTCTGTTGTGGAGATGGCGATCTCGGAGATGATCTCGCTGACTCGCCGTCTACCCGAGCGCAACAAGGCTATGCACGAGGGCACGTGGGACAAGACAGCGGAAGGCTCTCACGAGATCCGTGGAAAAACTCTTGGCATCATTGGGTACGGAAACATTGGTACTCAGTTGTCAGTTCTCGCGGAAAACCTCGGCATGTCCGTGGTGTTTTACGACACCGCTGAAAAACTTGCTTTGGGTAACGCCCGTCGCGCCCACTCCCTTAACGAATTGTTAGAGTCGGCTGACGTCGTCACAATCCACGTAGATGGCCGGCCTGGGAACGCTGGCTTGTTCGGCGCTGAGCAATTTTCCATGATGCGTCGTGGGGCCATATTCCTCAACCTCTCTCGCGGTTTCGTCATGGATAACGCTTCCCTGCGGGACGCCATCGTGTCAGGGCACATCGCGGGAGCGGCCGTTGATGTCTTCCCCACTGAACCCAAAAAACGGGGCGACTCCTTCGAATCCGAACTTCGCGGGTTACCAAACGTTATCCTCACCCCGCACATCGGCGGTTCCACCCTCGAGGCGCAAGAAGCCATTGGTGAGTTCGTTGCCAACAAGCTCAGGGACTATGTGCGGACCGGCTCGACGACACTGTCTGTCAACTTGCCGAACCTCGCGTTGGAAACCACCACTGGTATCACTCGTGTAGCGTTCCTGCACCGAAACACCCCTGGTGTGTTGGCAGCCGTGAACAACGCATTGGCCACGCACAACGTCAACATCGAAGGCCAGTTGCTTGCGACCCGCGGTGAATACGGGTACGTCGTCACTGATGCAGGGTCGACTGTGGATATCGAAGCACTTGACGCTCTGAAGAGCATCGACCAGTACATTCGAATCCGCACTCTGCCTCCCACGCACTAACGATGAGCATCAATGTGGGGTGACAACTGGTTCAGTTGTCACCCCACATTGTCGTACCGTAGAACTATGAAAACCCCGTCTTCGCATGTCAAAGCTTTACCAACCACACCTCTTCCGATGCGACAGGCGCCCGGGACCGGGCTGCGTTTCCCCACGATAAGTTTGGGTTTATGGCAGAACTTCGGGGACCGATCACCTGAAGAGTCCGCTCGGGCGGTTGCATTACGGGCATGGGAAGCCGGGATCTTCCACTTCGACCTTGCCAACAACTACGGCCCACCGGGGGGTGCTGCGGAGGAATTTACTGGACGGTTCTTCACACGAGACCTGCCAGGGCGCCGCAATGAACTGTTGTTGTCCACCAAAGCCGGCTACCGGATGCACCCTGGGCCCTACGGGGAAGGTGGGTCGCGAAAGTACCTCATCAGTTCACTCGAATCGAGCCTTCGACGCCTCCGTACTGACTACGTCGATATCTTCTATTCCCATCGGTTTGACCCCACCACTCCCCTTGAAGAAACTCTGGGAGCGCTCAAAACGTTGGTGGACCAGGGCAAGGCTCTGTCAGTGGGAATTTCCTCATATTCCGCGTTACGAACTCGTGAAGCATTGGACATTGCTGAAGCAATTGACCTGAAAATTGCTGTGCATCAATCGTCATATTCCCTGGTCAACAGATGGATCGAAGAACCCAACAACTCAGGAGAATCTGTCCTCTCGTTGGCAAGCACAGCACCCTATGGGGTCGTTGCTTTCTCCCCGTTAGCACAGGGGTTGCTCACCACCAAGTATCTGGACGGGATTCCATCAGATTCACGAGCAGCCAACAGTCCCTCTTTCAACCCTGGCTACATCAGTGCAGAAAACCTCGAACGCATTCGGGCATTGACCTCGATAGCTGAACGCCGTGGAATGTCACTTGCTCAGTTAGCAGTAGCCTGGTGTTTACGAGACAAGCGAGTGTCATCGGTTCTCATCGGACCAAGAACGGTGGACCAACTCGATGAACTACTTCACGCCGCTTATGCTCCTGAATTAGACGCAAACGATCTGCAAGACATTGATGTCTATGCACGAGACGGTGGCGTGAATTTATGGGCGTCCCGTTCCAGTGACCTCTAGCGACATCTCACACAGCACGTAGCAGGAATGTGGTGTCGTAGCAGACATCCTGTTAGTGCGCGGAACGTAACTCAGATATTGCCTGATCGAAGTCTTCCAACGAGTCAAAATTTTGGTAGACACTTGCGAAGCGCAGATATGCCACTTCGTCCAGTTGCTTCAATGGGTCAAGGATTGAGCGCCCCACGTCATAGGCGTCAATCTCGGCGCTTCCCTGCCCCCGAATAGCTTCTTCAACAGCTTGCGCAAGCTTGGCCAGGTCATCATCAGATACCGGACGCCCTTGGCACGCTTTACGAACCCCGTTTATGACCTTTTGCCGTGAGAACGGTTCGGTCACTCCGGAACGTTTAACCACTGACAAACTCGCAGTCTCCACGGTCGTGAAACGCTTACTACACTCGGGGCACTGGCGCCGGCGGCGGATTGCCGAACCATCTTCCGAGGTCCTCGAATCCACGACGCGAGAATCGGGGTTACGGCAGAAGGGACAGTGCACAAATACTCCTTAGTACTGAATCTAAGGACTACTGTACGCAAAGTCTGTTCCCCTCCCAACTCAAGGGGCAGGTATGAGCAGGACCTCTCCAACTTGGAGGTTTGCGGAAGCCATATTGTTTACTTCACGGATTTCTTGCACAACGTCACGGGGGTCACGTTGGGGAGCATGATCTCGAGCAATATCCCATAGGGTCTCACCCGTTCCCACTGCATGGAAGAGGATCTCTTGTGGCCGTTGCACAGGATCCGCAAAGGCATTGCCACCCAAAAATATCCCCGTCCCAAGTGCAGCTGTGAGGGCAACTACCCACACGACGATGCGGCCGCGACGAGTCAGTCGCATTCCACCGAGCCCTAAGAATCCTTCACCGGGCGTTGATGAGGTATCCGCCATGCGTTGGGACGCAACATCATGTTGTTCCGGCGAGGTGCGTAGAGCACGAAGTTGGGACGCAGTCATGCGAGCCGTGGTTGGCGAAGAGTGAACAGTCCTGGGGAACGGGATCAACTGAGCTGATGCAGTCTGCTGAGTCATGTGGGGGTCTCCTTGTCAGCACGAAACCGGCTTCACCGGATTCGAACATACGTTCGTTAGAACAAGTGTACGAACATTCTTACACACAGGGAACAGATTCTCGCCGTGTCGCTCGAACATATGTTTGAAAATCACCTGTTCTGCCCTAGTGTTAGTACCACAACACATTTGAGCAGCAGCCTGTGACATCGTGCGCGTGTCTGCGCCGCATACTGACCACCCACGACATGGAGATCACAATGCCCAAGGTCGCCACAGCCGGCACGTCAGTGCAGGCCACACCCCTGACACCGCGCCAAGCAGCTGTCCTCGATTTTATTTCTCATAGCCTCGCTGATCGCGGATATCCGCCGAGTATGCGAGAGATTGGGCATGCTGTCGGGCTCACCAGCCCATCGAGCGTAAAACACCAGCTCAAAGTTTTAGAGGAGCGTGGATACCTCCGCCGGGATCCACACCGACCACGCGCTATTGAGGTGGTCACCCAACATTCCGATATGCAAACAACTTCTAGCGACACAGCTGGGGCTACCTCACTTACCCGAGCGCCGTCATCACGTAGCGGCGCAACGGGTCGCACAGCGAAGCGCAAGGAAACGAAGGAATCTACCTCGACGCACCTTCGCCAAGTTCCGCTCGTTGGACGGATCGCTGCTGGTTCTCCCATCCTGGCAGAGCAAGACATCGAAGCAGTCTTCGAGCTGCCCCGCCAACTCGTAGGAGATGGTGATGTGTACATGTTGGAAGTTCGCGGGGATTCAATGATTGACGCCGCGATCTGCGACGGTGACTGGGTCGTTGTTCGGCGTCAAAACGTTGCCGAAAATGGTGAAATTGTTGCCGCAATGATTGACGGCGAAGCTACAGTGAAAACCCTGAAGAATAAGGGCGGTCACCGATGGCTGATGCCCCATAACCCGCAGTACGAACCGATCCTCGGCGACGACGCAGAGATTCTCGGAAAAGTAGTGTCCGTGCTGAGATCTGTGTAGTCACCACTGGCAGATAACACGACCAGAGGGTCTGGTGTGGAGAGAAGTTTCTTCTCTCCACACCAGACCCTCACTCAATGTGGCGAACTATCCTAGAAACCAAATTGTCGCGCCACGTCCCGCAGGGACTGGCCAGAGGCACGCAATTGCGCTATTTCATCATCGGACATTGGCACAAGGAGACGGTCTGTGCACCCACTGCGTCCAACGATTGATGGGACAGATAAACAAACATCTGAGATCCCGTAGTAGTCATTGAGTTGGGTAGAGACAGGCAACACACGGTGCTCATCATTGAGTACCGCTTCAATGATCCGTGAACCAGCAAGCGCAACAGCGTAGTTCGTTGCACCTTTTCCTTCGATGATTCGGTAAGCGGATTTCACGACCTCTTCCGCTACGTCTTCGCGGCGCTGGGCTGACAGCGGGCTCCGCCCATCCACCCCAGGCCAATCGAGCAACGGTACACCGCCGATAGTTGCGGAACTCCACAACGGGAACTCCGAATCACCGTGCTCCCCCACCATGTAGGCGTGGACGTTTTGCACAGCTACGGCACATTCACGAGCTAAGACGTAGCGCAACCGCGATGAGTCAAGAACCGTACCGGAACCGAAGAGCTGCTCTTGGGGAAGTCCGGAAACTTTCAACGCCGCATAAGTTACAACATCAACCGGGTTAGTCACCATCACGTAGACCGCGTTGGGGGCGACCTCTTGCAACTGTGGCAAAATCTTCTTCACGAGGGATATGGTGGCTGCCGCAAGGTCAATTCGGGTTTGCCCTGGCTTTTGTTTTGCCCCGGCTGTCACCATGATGATGTCGGCGTCTCGGCACACTTCAACGTCGTCTGAACCAATCACCTGCGCCATGGGCATGAACTGAATCCCGTGAGACAAATCCAGTACTTCCGCTTGCACCTTGGCTGCGTTGATGTCGTACAGGGCAACCGTGCGCGCCGATCCTCGCATGAGTGCTGCGTACGCCATGGTTGCGCCCACTGCGCCTGCTCCAACAATCGCGACCTTGGACGTTCGGCGAGTTGGTCGGACCTCAGGCGATGCATTGGGGGTTTGTGGCTCGAAGTACATGAATTGCTCCTCGCGTCGTTGGTGCTGGTCAACACTGTACCGGGTTACGTCGTTTTTGGTTCAGTTAGTCGCGTCAGCGCAGCTACTGCGGTGTTGGTGTTTGTTGTGGGCCATAGAGGCGGGAGTGCTGACGTGAGGTAACTGCCATAGCGCGCAGTTGCCAGACGTGGGTCAAGCACAGCGACAACTCCACGGTCATTGACAGAGCGGATGAGGCGCCCAGCCCCTTGTGCCAACAGCAACGCTGCGTGGTGAGCTGCGACTGTCATGAAACCACTACCACCATTGTCGGTCACAACTTTGGTGCGCGCTGACCGTACAGGGTCATCGGGACGTGGGAAGGGAATACGGTCAATAATGACCAGCTGACATGCGTCCCCTGGAACATCCACGCCTTGCCATAACGACAGTGTGCCGAACAAGCAGGTTTCTGGGGCTTCGGAGAATTGTCGCACTAAGGTGGGCAGCTGATCGTCGCCTTGCAAAAGTATTGGGAAGTCAACACGTTTGCGCAGTGCAATAGCAGCAAGTTCTGCAGCTTTCCGCGAGGAAAACAAGGCCAGTGTTCGGCCACGCGCCGCTGAAATAAGTTGCTCGATACGGTCGAGTTGACTCTCTGTTGTGGGGCTTTGGCCAGGGACTGGTAGGTCCTTGGCAATGTACAGAATGCCTTGTCGCGGGTAGTCGAAGGGGCTACCAACGTCGAGGGTATCTAATCCTGTAGCACCTGCGAGGCCTACGGATTTTGCTGCGGAGTCAAAGTTACCGCCTATGGCCAATGTCGCAGAAGTCAAAATAGGGGTTTTTTCCTGCCACAGGGCTGTTGCCAGCAGCCCCGAGACAGACAGCGGCGCCGCATACAGGCGCGGGGCGCCAACTTCTTCACCATTTCGGGGCCGTGCGCACCATAAAACGTCGGCGGTGGTGTCTTCAGCAGCCATTCGTTCGGCGATTTCAAAAACCGCGAGCATCGCCGCTTGAGCTTGCTTCAACCCGGTGTCTCCTTGATCGTCCTTTCGATCGGGTTTAAGTTCGGTGACGAGTTGGCGGGCCGCGTCACGGACAGCACTGACAGCGTCGTGGAGATCTTCAGGTAGCCCGTTTGTGAAAGTTCGCTCAGTCGTGTCACTGAGCGCGAGCGCTAGTTGCTCGCCAGCGTAGTCGAGTTGGCTCGTCATACGACCGCCTCCTCGCCGGGCGAGGCGTGCCGCGCGGTCGATGCCCACGGGTGAGAGTTCGACGGTTGCTGCTGACGTCACGCGGTCAGTGAGTTCGTGCGCTTCGTCAACAACGAGAACTTCATGTTCTGGCAGGACCCCGGAGGATCCAGAGGCGGCGATGCCCAGCATGGTGTGGTTGGTGACAACGATGTCTGCTTCGAACGCCGTTTTTCTCGCGTTGTCTGGAAAACACTCGTCGATCAGTGGGCACGACGATCCTATGCATTCAAGGCGGTCCACGGACATTGAACGCCACGCCCGGTCACTGACCCCAGGTGTTAGGTCATCGCGGTCCCCGGTTTCAGTGTCATAGGCCCACGCAACGATGCGGCGCATCTGATCCGCCAGTGATTCTGGGCCTGCTGTGTCGGGGTGGTCGCTGCTAGCCGCAGCACCAGTTGGTGGTGAAGGTTGCGAGCCAAACAACGTATTTTCCTCTGGTGGGTAGCCGCCTTGGGCTTTATGGAGGCATACGTAGTTTCCCCACCCTTTCAGTAGCGCCATGTGGGGTGGGCGAGGTAGTTCACCAGCGAGCGCTTTGGTGATCAGTGGAAGATCGCGGGTAATGATTTGGCGCTGCAAAGCGAGTGTTGCGGTTGCTACGATGACCCGCTCGTTGGTGAGCGTTGCATGATGAACAGCTGGGACAAGGTAGGCCAGTGATTTTCCTGTCCCTGTCCCTGCTTGAACGATCAGTGGATTCCCGTTGTCCATCGCTTGCGCCACGGAAGCGGCCATGTCTTGTTGGCCGCTACGCGGTTTGCCCCCGAGTGCCTCGACAGCGTGTTGGAGCAGGGAGACCGTGGTGTCTGACGGTGTTGGTTCGTGGGGCACACAGCCATGGTAGTGGCTGGTGGTGCCTCACGTCCGCCTGTCCACAGTGTCCTGCGTTACGCAGTCTCTACGACGAAACAGCAGCCCCGTGGAGTTCGCTTGCGAGTTCCTCTCGCGCGCGGCCAACTATGTGGGTGCCGCTTTCGTGGTGCTCTAGGGTGTCGATCTCTCCCTCGCTGTGCATGCGCGACAAGAGATCACCTCGGGAGTAGGGAAGGATGAGATCAATGTCGATGCCAGGCGTTGGTAACGATGCCGCGATGAAGTCAAGTAACCCGTCGATGCCCTCGCCCGTGTGCGCTGATACGGCGAAAACAGAGCGCTCAGTGGCACGAATGTGTGCGATCTGCTCGGGGTCCGCGATATCTGACTTATTGACAACAATTATTTCAGGAATGTCATTGATGCCTTCGATGTCAGAGAGCACTGCCCGGACCGCAGCGATTTGGCTGGCGGGGTCTGGGTGAGCACCATCAACGACGTGCAAAATGAGGTCGCTGTCGCCGGCTTCCTCGAGGGTGGAACGGAATGCTTCGATGAGTTGGTGCGGTAAGTTACGCACAAAACCTACGGTATCTGCCAGGGTGTATACCCGACCGTCAGGCGTTTTAGTGCGTCGCACTGTGGGGTCGAGAGTAGCGAAGAGCGCGTTTTGCACTAGTACCCCCGCACCTGTCAACGCATTGAGGAGTGATGACTTCCCAGCGTTGGTGTATCCAACGATTGCCACCGAGGGGATGTCATTACGGTGCCGTGATGAACGTTTCGCATCACGCGCTGGTTTCATCGCGGCGATTTCGCGGCGAAGTTTTGCCACACGCGTACGAATGCGTCGGCGGTCTAACTCGATTTTTGTTTCACCGGGACCGCGGCTACCCATTCCAGCGCCCGCTGAACCAACCTGCCCACCAGCTTGGCGGGACATGGATTCACCCCAACCACGCAGTCGCGGCAGGAGGTATTCCAACTGGGCCAGTTCTACCTGTGCTTT
Organism: Jonesia quinghaiensis DSM 15701; assembly: GCF_000423205.1. Lineage (GTDB taxonomy): Bacteria > Actinomycetota > Actinomycetes > Actinomycetales > Cellulomonadaceae > Jonesia > Jonesia quinghaiensis. The sequence goes on along the minus strand of NZ_AUHN01000006.1, from coordinate 410,937 downwards.
ACCTTCGCGAGACTTTGCGTGTTGGGCAAAAATATCCAAGATCAGCGCTGTACGGTCAACTACCTTCACCTTGATGATGTCTTCGAGCCCGCGGCGTTGCGAGGGGCCTAGTTCTCCATCAATGATGACGGTGTCCGCACCAACTGAACGGACGATGTCATGCAGTTCCGCAGCCTTACCCGACCCTAGGTATGTTCCGGGGTCTGGGTTACCACGCCGTTGCAGGAGGCCGTCAAGCACCTCTGATCCGGCGGTTTCTGCGAGCGCCGCTAGCTCACGCATCGACACTTCAGCTTCTTGGGTTGTCCCTCGGGTGTACAACCCGACTAGCACAACCTTTTCAAGACGTAGTTGCCGATATTCGACTTCAGTGACGTCTTCGAGTTCTGTGGACAAGCCAGCGACTCGTCGTAGAGCGCTACGCTCGGCGAGGTCAAGTTGGTCTCCGTCGAACTGGCTGTGTGATGTTCCGCCTTCTTGCAGGGCGGTTCCTGCGCGAGCAAGAATGCGCTGAACGACATCTCCGGCGATGTCTCTGTCACTGCGCGCATCCCCGGCCCAGACGTCGTTGTCGTGTTCCTGCGAGCTGTGTGGGGATGATTGTTCTTGCATGCATTCCTCAAATCTGTTGTGGTTCTGTCATTCTACGCCGTTGTGGGCAGGCGGCGCCGCGTGATGGTGTGCCTATCGTGACATGTCTGAGCGGCTGTGGCATCCCATTTTTGATGTCAGGTGACCTGTTATACCGGCCTGTGGTGGTGTTTTGCTGAGCGTGAAGCCGTTAGTCTGTTGTGGTGAGTGAGGATATGGCACAGCCTAAGACCGGACAATATTTTGATGCTGCTCCTGAGAGTGAAGACAAGCGGCGAACGATTTCGGTGACGCTCGCTGGTCGTCATGTTGATGTGGTGACGTCATCTGGTGTTTTCTCACCTGGTCATGTTGATACAGGTACCGCGGTGCTACTGCGCAAAATGGTGGCTCCGCCAGAGGGTGACGTCGTGGATGTTGGGTGTGGCTGGGGGCCCATCGCTCTCACGATGGCCATGATGAATCCTGAAGCCCGTGTGTGGGCAGTCGATGTCAATCCGCGTAGCGTTGAGTTAACGGCCCACAACGCAAAGACATTGGGTTTGTCCAATGTGAACGCTGTTTTGGCGAGCGATATTCCCAGTGAGCAGCGGTTCAAGCAGATCTGGTCTAATCCTCCTATCAGGATTGGTAAACCAGCTCTGCATGATCTTTTGACGCTGTGGTTGGGGCGTTTAGAAGTTGACGGTGATGCTTTCATGGTGGTTCAGAAGAATCTGGGTGCCGACTCGTTGGTTGCGTGGTTGAACTCTGACCAGGGTCCGTCACAGGGGAACTCTGGATTGTTGCACACATCGAAAGTCGGTAGCGCCAAGGGGTTCCGGGTATTGCGAACGGTGCGCTCCTCGGGGTCGTAATTCCCCGCTAAGTACGAAACTAACGCCCGAGCTGGTCGGTGTCGACCGTGCCATGCCCAATGAGGACAGCTGGTCCGGCAAGGAACACTTCTTCGGGAGTGATTGTTACCCGGACGCGCCCTCCTGGAACGTTAACGTTCCAGGTTGTTGGGGCGTCTGTGCCTCCCCACCGATGGACTGCAACTGCAGCTGCGCATGCGCCAGTTCCACACGATTGGGTTTCCCCCACACCTCGTTCGTGCACTCGCATAGCCAATGTGCCCGTGTGGTTTCCTTGATCATCCAACCCAACACCGAGCGGGACAACAAATTCGACGTTTGTTCCGTGTGGTGGGGTCGGGTCAACAATTGGTGTGACGGTGAGATCAAGCGCTTCAAGGTCATCGAGTGTGGGCAACGCAACAACCGTGTGGGGGTTGCCCATGGAAATACTGAGAGCAGGGCGCGCAGCAACTTCCTGGTGCTCCACATCTGAGACCGAAAGACCCCCTAAGGAGACGGTGGAATCACGAAGTGCATTGTGTTCAGCCTCAGGGAAAATGAGTCGCCCTGGCCCCATTCCCACCTGATACCAGTCACCGTGTTTGGTGATGGTCCGGATTCCAGCCCGAGTAGCAATGGGGTATGGCGTGTGGTCAGTGAATTCCACTAATCCAAGGTCTTCGAGAAAAGCTGCGAACACTCGGACACCGTTTCCACACATGGCCGCAATGGACCCATCAGCGTTCCGGTAGTCCATGAACCAGGTCACTTGTGGGTCTTGTGTGACGAGTTCAGCAACCTCAGCACTGTCTTGGGCGGCCACTAAACGGATCACACCGTCTGCACCGATTCCAGCGCGACGGTCGGTGAGCGCTACAACGTCGTCAGCTGTGAGCGTGAGCTTGTTGTCACGGTCGTCTAGCAAGACAAAATCGTTGCGGGTTCCGTGCCCTTTGGTAAACGCCAAAACAGTCATGATCCCAGACTACGCCGCGTTTGAGTGGAGTCGTGAGGGGTGATCGCTCCGTGGTCTGCGGCAGTAATCGCAGCTAGTGCATCATCAAGGAGTGTTGGCGAGAGGGCGTTACACCATGTGGTGCGGGAGTCTCGGCCAAACCATCCCATTTGTTTGCGAGTGAGTCGTCTGGTGTTTGTCACGATGTCAGTGAAAGCTTGATCCTGAGTGATCTCCCCGGCGAGGTGGCGCAGAATCTCTGCGTATCCCACTGCACGTGATGCGGTGCGACCGAAACCGCGCTCTGCCAGTGTGGCAACCTCTTGGACTAACCCGCGTTCGCGCATCGTGTCGCTTCGGAGCGTGATGCGTTGATCGAGTGTTTCTCGGTGGCAGTCCAACCCAAGAGTCACCGTAGGGCGGACTGCTGTGGCACGGGGAAGGAAAGCCGTAAACGGTTTGCCCGTCAGAGTGATCACTTCAAGGGCTCGGATGATTCTCCGGGTGTTATGCGGACCGATGCGTTCGGCTGCATCGGGGTCAAGCTCACTGAGCCGCTGAGCGAGGGGCGCTGTGCCATGAAGGCGTTCTTCATCTTCCAACGCAGTGCGCACAGCTGGGTCTGTGCCTGGGAATTGCATATCATCGGTGGCGGCTCGAATGTAGAGGCCTGAACCTCCCACCAAGATGGCTCTGCGCCCACGGCTATTAATATCTGCCATCGCTTGGTAAGCAAGCGTTTGGTAGTGGGCAACGCTGGTGTCTTCGCTGATGTCGAGGATGTCAAGGAGGTGATGGCGAATCCCACGTTGTTCCTCCGACGTGATCTTTGCCGTCCCAATATCCATTCCAGCATAGAGCTGATAAGCATCGGCGTTGATGATTTCCGCGTGCTCTGGGCCGCCAAGCGCTTGTGCAACAGACACCGCCAGGTCTGACTTTCCCGTGGCTGTTGGCCCAACAATCACGATCAATGGCAGCGGAGATTCTCCTGTGACCTCTGGTTGCTTAGACATGAGCTAACCCTGCAGGTAACGGCGCGGTCATCGTTGTGATACGCCAAGCTTTCTTATCTAGCGTGGACAACCAATCGTGGATGTCGTGTTCGTAGTGTTCTGTGCTTGGGGCTAGGCCATCAGCGTGCGCGCTGAGTGTGTGTCGCGCGATGAGAACAACAAGCGGCGATGGCAGACTCGAGCCTTCGCGGGGCGGCCCGATGCTCGTCGACACTGTTGCAGCGAACGACGGCACACCCGTAGCGTCTTGGACATTGAGTAACTGGTTCTGCGTAAAGGCTGTCGCGAGAAGAAAACGAAGTATCTCTGAACCTAAAGAACGTGGCAGCTCGAGACCTTCACTAAGACGTGCGCTATCAGCAGGTGGCAGATGCGCCGCAGCATCGGTCAACGCCGGCGATGCGAGGTCCATACCAAGGGTTCCGTACAGCGCATGCCATGGCGCGTTGAGGAAAGCGTGCTGATCCGCCCACTGCAGGTGCTCTGAAGGCGCCGCTACCGTTGGTGCGGGACGGATACCGACTAAAGGGGGCTCTGCGATGAGAAGCACATGTTTATCTGCTGTCACCTCGAGGAGCTGTTTCACGACCGCTGCTCGGTACTCACGCAGTGGGTCACGCGTCCCACCCACACCGGGAAGAAGTAGTGGGGGCACGTCAATGCTGATGATGTCACCTATCACGTGGAACACCGTAGCACTGGTGGCTCCACGCACCATACAGTGACGGCGTAACACCGATCACCGGGTACCCTTGGTCTATGGGCAGCATCGATTGGCGCACCTTGCGTTCCCGGATTACTCACTCAGCGCGACGGGAAATAACCCGGCGCCTACCGAACGAGAGCCATCGGGCGGGCGTCACTGATCCAACCCAGCCTGAGATTCCCACACCGCTATCACGGGACCGCATCGTTGAGTGGTTAACTCAACAAAACATGCCACACTTCATTGATTCCGACGGTGATGTCGGAGCGATTCAGGATTCGCGCATCTTTTACATGCTGACTTTTGGTCAGTCCAATGAGGTATTACAGGTTCGTGGCCGCTGGAATCGCCAAGCAACTATTGAGCGCGCTGAACAAATCAGAGTTTTCTGCAATGACTGGAACACCACGAAAATCTGGCCAAAAGCCTACTATCGCGTGCGCGATGATGGCATCGTCCAGGTATACGGCGAAGTCACCCACGATTTTGAGCATGGTGCCACAGCAGCTCAGCTAGGGACAACCATCGCCTGTGGCCTACACACCACGGCACAACTGTTCGATGAACTTGATCGCTACATACCCGACACCGCAATGGCACGCCGATGACGATTCTTCACACTCTTCGCAGCTTTTTCTCCCCAGCCTCTGCACAGCAGGCGGGAACTCAAGAATTACCTGTGCCCCCTACCCCTGTCACTCGAGAACGCCTAGAAGCAGTCCTGACAGCTGCACATTACAAATACTCCCGCGATGTTGATGGAGATATTTATGGTGTGTGGGATGGCAATATGGTGTGGTTTCTCTTCTTAGGCGCTGATAGCGAGTTTCTCCAAATTCGGTCCCGTTGGCACCGAGGCATTGGAGAGAACGGTTTAGCTCTGGCTGGGCAGGCTGTCAACGACTGGAACCGTGATCGTTTGTGGCCCAAAGCGTTTTTGCGAGCTGAATCACCTGAAGCATACGCGGCATACACCGAGACCACCCACGACTTCTCAGATGGCGCCACCGGTGAACAACTCACCTACTTTGTTGAGACTTCTCTCCAAACAGCCGCGCAGTTTCATCACACCATAGAACTGGTTGTGCACCCCGAAAACCCTGAAGACACAGACCGGTAGAGAGGCGCACTACCCTCGCAGCGTCGGCATTCCCAGCATGACGCCGCCGCCTGGCGCCGTGGCTGCTCCCCCACCATGACTGTGCTCTTCTGCAATAATTCCCAATCGGGTTTTCTCACGTTTCGCCCAGGCGTCACCGGCGCGAGTGCGACGCACAGCGTACGTACCCGTAGGTTGTGTTGCTGAATCTGCAACCAGATAAAACGGAGCACCACGAGTAACATCCACGCTCACCATGTCGCCGGGGCGCGGGAGGTCTGTTGGCACCTCATCAAGGAGTCGCGGGTCTGATGAATCAACGACCGCTGCACTGACGTCTCCCACTGACTCGGGTAATGCAAAGTGCACGAGACGGTTATCCTGTGCCCTGCCGGTCAATCGTTGTGTGTGGTCATCTTTACGCCCGTCACTTTCTGCAACAAGCACTTCCACTGTGCGTCCCACACAACGTTGGGCTTCTTCAGCACTGACCTTTTCTTGCAAAGCGAGCAAGCGAACGTAGCGTTCTTGCACGACCTCTTTTGGCAACTGATCAGGAAGATCGGCAGCCACTGTTCCTGGGCGCGGAGAATATTGGAAAGTATAGGCTGAACTGAACCGTGACTCTTCAACAACTCGCATTGTTTCTTGGAAGTCCTCTTCCGTTTCTCCAGGGAACCCCACAATGATGTCTGTGGTGATGGCTGCGTCTGGCATGAGTTCGCGCACTCGGTCAAGGATTCCCAGGAACTTAGCTGACCTGTAGGAACGGCGCATCGCCCGTAGTATCCGATCAGAACCGGACTGCAATGGCATGTGCAGGGAAGGCATAACATTCGGGGTTTGCGCCATCGCTTCAATGACATCGTCAGTGAAGGCCGCGGGGTGAGGAGACGTGAATCGAACACGCTCAAGCCCTTCAATTTCTCCGCATGCTCGCAGTAGTTTGGCAAACGCGCCACGGTCACCAAACTCCACACCGTAACTGTTGACGTTTTGGCCAAGTAGCGTCACCTCTACTGCACCGGCGTCAACAAGCGCTTGAACTTCAGCGAGGATTTGACCTGGCCGACGGTCACGTTCTTTGCCACGAAGATGAGGCACGATGCAGAAGGTGCAGGTGTTGTTGCATCCCACAGAAATCGACACCCACCCGGCGTATACCGACTCACGTTTAGTGGGAAGTGTGGAGGGGAATACTTGCAAAGACTCCGCAATTTCAACTTGGGCGTCTTCATTGTGGCGTGCACGTTCTAGTAATACAGGCAGCGCATCAAGATTGTGCGTACCAAAGACCACGTCGACCCAAGGCGCTTTTTCGACAATGACTCCACGGTCTTTTTGCGCCAAGCATCCGCCGACCGCGATCTGCATTCCTGGGCGGGCGCGCTTCACTGACGCAAGCTGCCCCAACTGGCCGTAAAGCTTGTTTGAAGCATTTTCCCGCACTGCGCATGTGTTGATCACGACGATGTCAGCCACCCCAGCGGCTTCTTGGTCGGCGGGAGCTTTCACGTACCCCGCATCCTCAAGCATGCCGGCCATGTGCTCCGAATCGTGAACATTCATTTGGCAGCCCAGTGTACGAACCGTATAGGTCCGTGCAGATGCTTGGTCGCGGTGTTCGGCAGTGAAGTGGTCGATGCTCACAGTGGAAGTGCTCTCAGCGTTAGAGGGGTTAGGTCTGATTGTCAGAATAGGTGGTTGATACGCGCTGCGGCGAATTCCACGCATGATAATGCGACGAGTTATCGCTCACATTGCCCGTTGCTCCCAACGGCGCGATGGGCCTTTCGGGGCGAGCACCTGCGAGGAACTATCCAGCCCGCGACGAAGAACGCGTTTCTCGGATCACCGTGATGACAACCTCACCGGGAAAGGTGGTGTGTTGTTGCACCTGACTAGCGATCTCTTGGGCAAGCGTGGGTAGGTCTTCGTCGTCAATTGCTCCTGGATCAACAATCACACGCATTTCGTGCCCTGACGATACTGCGTATACCTGATTCACACCTGTTCGTTGCGCCACGAGCGCTTCTAACTGGGTGATACGTTCTACGTAACTTGTCACATCATCTCGACGAGCGCCGGGACGGGCTGCAGAAATGGAGTCCGCAATCTGAACCAGGACTGCTTCCACGCTTCGGAAATCCTCTTCACCATGGTGCGCGCGGACGCAGTGTGCAACGTCTTCACTCTCACCAAGCTCAAGAACGAGCTGAGCACCTAAGCGAGCGTGTGATCCTTGCTGTGCAGGAGTGAGAATTTTTCCAATGTCGTGCAGTAGTCCAGCGCGACGGGCCAGTGCTCCATCAGCCCCTAATTCCTCAGCGAGCAGCCCTGCAATGAGCGCTGTCTCAACGCAGTGGTCCAAAACATTTTGGGAATATGAGGTGCGAAATCTCAGGCGCCCCAGTTGCGCGACAAGTTCAGGCGACAGTGTTCCTACCCCTGATTCTTTCACTGCGTCATAGCCTGCAGCCACTGTGCGAGGGGTCATTGATTCACGAGCGTCGTGGACGACTTCTTCAATCCGGCCTGGGTGGATGCGCCCATCAGCTATGAGTTCCTTCATCGCTGTCACCGCAACATCCCGGCGTTCTGCATCAAAGGAAGACAGCACGACACTGGAGGAATCGTCGTCAAGAATCACGTCAACGCCGGTCACCGCTTCAAAGGTGCGAATGTTACGGCCTTCTTTTCCGATGATCCGACCACGGAAATCTGCTGACGGCAGTTCCACTGCCTCTTGGGTGAGGCGGGAGGTTGCAGCAACGGCGATGCGGCTCATTGCATCAGCGAGAATGCGCTGTGACGTTTGGGTTGATTGTTGTTTGACAACAACTTCTCTGTCGCGCAAGGTCGAGCGGACATAGGCTTCGTTGTCCCGGGCCACACGATCTCGGAGTTCCGCTGTTGCTTGCTCAACGCTCATCTCGGCAATACGTGCGAGTTCCTGCGCGAGTCGCTGGTCTAGTTCGTCTCGGTCCCTGCGGATAGTTTCCTGTTGTTCCGCAAGTTCTCGGTGGCTGTCAGCAAGTGATCGTTCCTGTACGACCAGCCTGTTTTCTCGATCTGTGAGCTCTTGAGCGCGCTGCCGCGACTCATCGTCGCGTCGCTCAGTGTGAGCGAGGAGTTTTTCTGCGTCTCTGCGGGCATTGTCACGAACAACTCGTGCGTCTCTGCGGGCAGCGATGACTAGCAGCAGCGCTATCAGAGCAATAAGGAGTGTCGCGACAATGAACCCCGACTCGTTCAAGGTCATAGTCTCTTTGTCTTTTCACAGGTCAGGTTAAGTTGAAGCGCCCTCGTCGGAGCTTCGTGATCTAACCGTAATACAGATCGGACGAAAGAGGAAAAGCAGAAAGTTGCGCGTCAAGCGTGACGGTGAGAATCGGCGTTCTGTTCTTCAGCAAGTGCCGTAGAAATACAAGACATGACCACACCGGGTGAATATCCACGACGCCCCAAATAACCCGCGACCCGTCTTTTACGAGCGGTGATGTCCCCCGATGAGTCGCGGGCTAGTCGTTTACGGGCTAGTTCAAGCGCGGTTGAATACTCTGCTTCATCACTGATTTGCGAAACTGCGTCAGCAATATCTTCATCAGAGAGTTGCTTGCGGGAGAGTTCTTGCGCTATCGCACGACGCGCGCGCCCGCGTTCAGCAAATCGGGTACGTGCTACTGCTTTCGCGTACTCAGTATCGTCAATGAGCCCAACGCGTTCAAAACCCTCAAGAAGTTCAAAGATGACCTCCTCGTTGATGTCACGGCCTCTCAGCCGTTCCGTCAAATCCGCTCTACTGCGTGGCCCTGCGCTGAGGATGCGCAAGGCCACGGAGCGGGCGCGTTCTAGATCAGGATCGACGCGTAGTCGTGACTCCTCAGGAATATCGAGGTCGTCATAGTCAACGGTGGGCACTTGAGGCTACTTTTTCTTGCTCTCTGCCGTTTTCTTCACTGGTGGAGTTGCTGGTGGAGTTGCAACCGGTGCGCCTTGAGCATCGTCAGGGGACTCAGTGGGAGGAATGATGCCCAACTTTTCTTTGATCCTGCGTTCAATTTCCGCAGCGAGTTGAGGATTGTCGCGAAGGAACTTGCGCGCGTTTTCCTTCCCTTGGCCAAGTTGGTCTCCCTCGTAGGTGAACCACGACCCAGATTTCCGAACAAATCCGTGTTCCACTCCCATGTCGATCAGGCCACCTTCACGTGAGATTCCCACCCCGTAAAGGATGTCAAACTCCGCTTGTTTGAATGGAGGAGCCATCTTGTTCTTCACAACTTTGACACGCGTGCGGTTACCGACCGGTTCTGATCCTTCTTTGAGGGTTTCGATACGGCGAATGTCTAAGCGCACTGAGGCGTAGAACTTCAACGCCTTACCACCGGTGGTTGTTTCTGGAGAGCCGAAGAACACCCCAATTTTCTCACGCAACTGGTTAATGAAAATCGCCGTGGTTCCTGTCGTTGACAGAGCGCCGGTGATTTTCCGCAGAGCCTGAGACATCAAACGCGCTTGGAGACCAACGTGCGAGTCTCCCATTTCACCTTCAATTTCCGCCTTAGGGACCAGCGCAGCAACAGAGTCAACGACGATCAAGTCAATAGCACCGGACCGAATAAGCATGTCGGTGATCTCTAGCGCTTGTTCACCGGTGTCTGGCTGTGACACAAGAAGCGCATCGGTGTCGACACCCAACTTCTTGGCATATTCGGGGTCAAGGGCGTGTTCTGCGTCGATGAATGCCGCGATGCCGCCATTGCGTTGCGCATTGGCAACAGCATGGAGTGCAACAGTTGTTTTACCGGAGGATTCTGGGCCGTACACCTCAACGATGCGACCGCGTGGAAGTCCACCTATACCTAGAGCCACGTCCAAAGCAATTGACCCTGTGGGGACAACCTCAACCTTTTGCCGATTGTCATCTCCGAGACGCATGATCGAGCCTTTACCGAATTGTCGGTCGATCTGGCCGAGTGCGGCTTCCAGTGCCTTCTCGCGGTCTGGTGAAACTGCCATGTGGGAGAATCCATTCTTCGTTGTGAACCTCATCCAAGGTTCGAGGATGTTATGTCATCACACTCAACATAGGTGAGGCAACGAACGTTTCACCGAGCATATCGATCCCCTCTGACATCCCCACGAACTTACAGAGAACCTGTGGAAGAGGTCACGAAAACCAGATCGATAACTCGATGTGGACAACCAGTCTCAACCCACTGTACTACGAACACTTGTTCGAATGCGTCGTTGCCGCGTCATGATCTCACGAGGCAACTCTCACACGTTATGGGCGAGGCGGCGCCTGCCGGTAGCGGTCTTTGCCCCATCGCCGAGCATCGGGAATATCCATCGCATCACACAGTGCATGCCACACATGACGTGGCTCAACTCCATCGTCAAGGGCTTGAGCTGCGGTACGGTCGCCCAAAACCGACAGAACCTGGTCTGCTACCAAGGTACGGCCGTATCGGGGATCGAAAACCTCATCAACAAGAAGCCAAAAATCACGCAAACGCACTCCCCTATCCTGCCATGCCCACCCATGCGCTCTGCACATGTCATAGGGCACGCGCACAATAGAGCATGTGAGTACCCCCGCCCCACCTCCACTTCCTCCGATCAACAGTGACGCACCTCAACTCGCGGACCTGTTTTCTCCCCCAACATGTGATTGGTTCACTGGAGCATTTGAGGCACCCACCCAAGCGCAACGAGGAGCATGGCAAGCCATCGCTGATGGAAACCACACTGTAGTTGTTGCGCCCACCGGGTCAGGGAAAACTCTCGCCGCTTTCTTATGGGCAATCGACCAAATTGCGTCCACTCCCATCCCCGTCGATGACCCAACCCAACGGTGCAAAGTTCTCTATATTTCTCCCCTAAAAGCACTCGCCGCAGATGTCGAACGTAACCTTCGTGCGCCACTACGAGGCATCGAGCAAGCAACAATCCGAGCTGGCAAAACACCGCGTGACATGACAGTGGGTATCCGTACCGGAGACACTCCAGCCGCCGAGCGGCGCCGATTTGCCACCAAACCTCCAGACATTCTCATCACCACACCCGAGTCGCTCTTCTTGATGCTCACCTCCGCTGCACGCGCAGGGCTCCGCGGCATCGAAACCGTCATCATTGATGAGATCCACTATGTGGCGGGGACAAAAAGAGGAGCTCACCTTGCGGTTTCCCTTGAACGACTCGACGCCTTGCTCCCCCACCCAGCGCGGCGAATAGGTTTGTCGGCAACTGTCGAACCAGTAACCGCTGTGGCCGATTACCTGGCAGGTGGGCGTGGCCCCACTGAGGGTGGACGCAGTGTACGCATCGTCCAACCACCAACAACAAAACGCTTCGATATCTCCGTTGAGGTCCCCCTCGATGACATCACTGCTCCCGCAGACAGCCCTCTCCCACATTCCGCGCTCCAGGGCGACGCGAGCCAAAACGCCCAAGCAAAAGCATCTGTGTGGCCTCACGTCGAAGAACGCATTGTTGATCTAGTCGCCGATCACACCACCACACTGGTTTTCACCAATGCGCGCCGCGGAGCTGAACGGCTCACCGCCCGCATGAACGAAATTTGGGCCCGCCGCCACGGTGAAGAAGTACCACCCCCCGGCGAACTCCACGCCGCCCACATCCAAGCGCAATCAGGGGCCGCTGCAGACGTACACCACACCATCGCTAAAGCCCACCACGGGTCGATGAGCCGTAATGAACGCACAAAAACAGAAACTGACCTGAAAAATGGTTCGCTGCCCAGTGTGGTCGCTACTTCATCGCTCGAATTGGGAATCGATATGGGGTCTATTGACCTCGTGGTGCAGGTGGGACCACCACCATCAGCAGCAAGTGGGCTGCAACGGGTAGGGCGCGCAGGACACCAAGTTGGTGCAGTATCACACGGGGTTATATTCCCTGTTCACCGCGGGGACTTGGTCCCAGCTGCCCTCATCGCGCACCGGATGCGCCACGGGATCCTTGAACCACTGCACCAAGTAACGAACCCCCTCGACGTCCTTGCACAGCACATCGTGGCGATGCTTGCTGTTGACGACTGGACCACACAGGACATGCTGGCGCTCATACGCAGAGCAGCCCCCTACACTGCCCTAGGAGACGCATCCTTCACCGCCGTTCTTGACATGCTTTCCGGCCGCTACCCGTCAGAGGACTTCGGGGAACTGCGAGCGCGCATCATCTGGGACCGGGCCAGCGGGGTACTCAGTGCGCGGCCTGGTGCGCTACGCCTTGCAGCGACCTCGGGGGGAACCATTCCAGACCGGGGCCTGTACGGGGTGTTTTTAGTTGATGGTGCGTCAGCAACCGAATCAGGTCAACAACCTCACGAGGAAGTTCCAGGTAACCCATCTGAGCGTCCAGGGAGTGTGCGGCTTCGTGGGGCGAAACGGGTTGGAGAACTTGATGAAGAGATGGTGTACGAGTCACGTGTTGGTGATGTCTTCACGCTGGGCTCCTCAACCTGGCGGATAGAAGAGATCACCCCAGATCGGGTGTTGGTGAGTCCTGCTCCAGGTTTGCCTGGGCGCCTTCCATTTTGGAAAGGCGACTCCCTCGGGCGCCCTTACTCCCTCGGCTTAGCCATGGGGGAATGGATGCGTACCGGCCGTCACAACCCACAAGACCCTGCCTGGCTAGGCTTGGACGACCGCGCTATGTCTAATCTTCGTCAGTACCTAGACGACCAAGAGCAAGCCACCGGGACACTCCCCACAGACACCACCATTATTGTTGAGCGTTTCCGAGATGAACTTGGTGACTGGCGCATCGTTATTCACACGCCTTTTGGCGCGCGGGTACACGCACCGTGGGCACTTGTCCTGGGCGCTCGTTTGAGGGAACGTTTCGGTGTTGATGCAGCAACGATGCACTCTGATGACGGCATCGTTGTGCGCCTGCCACAACTCGATGACCCGTATGCATTGCCCGATGAAAGTGCCTCTCAACCTGCGCACGCGGTCGGGGTGAGTTATGAAGATTTGTTTATTGACCCTGACATTGCATTCAACATTGTGCGGGAGCACGTCGCTGAATCATCATTGTTCGGTGCCCGGTTTCGTGAGGCGGCAGGCAGGGCTTTACTCTTGCCTCGGGCTCGTCCTGACCGTAGACAGCCACTGTGGCAGCAGCGTCAACGCGCAGCACAGTTATTGTCTGTTGCCTCCAACTACCCTGACTTCCCGATTGTGCTAGAGGCAGTAAGGGAATGTCTGCAAGACGACTATGACGTGCCCGCACTACGCGACATCATGAAAGACATTGAATCCGGGCGGATTCGTGTTGTTGATGTCACGACACAAACAGCGTCGCCCTTCGCTCAGTCACTGCTATTTGGCTACACAGCGCAGTTCATCTACGATTCCGATGCTCCACTAGCTGAACGTCGCGCTGCAGCCCTCACCCTTGATCCGACACTCCTCGCAGAACTTCTTGGGGCGTCTGGGTCTGGTGATCTTGCGGATCTTCTCGATGACCACGCAATAGAAACCACTGCGCACGAACTTGCCGGGATATCTGGGAAAAGGCCACTGCGCCATGGTGAAGACCTATGGGATTTTCTGCAGCGTTGGGGGCCAGCTTCACCACAAGCGCTTGCAGCGCGTTGGCATCATGAATCACACAGCACCATGGATAGTTCACCGTTGAACAGTCATATTGATGCGGTCACCTGCGATGATTCTGATCCTCGTCTTGCTGAGGTACACACTGCTCTGGCTGAATTAGAGCGGTCACGGCGTGTCATGAGTGTGCGGATGTCTGGGGTATCCACCTACCCACTCCAGTGGGCAGCGATCACAGATGCAGGTCGGCTTCGTGATGCGCTCGGCGTCCCCCTGCCCACAGGTATCCCTGATGCGTACACCGAAGCGCTACCGGACCCTTTTGCAGACCTTGTGCGGCGCTACGCAAAAACACACGTTCCTTTCACCGATCAGGATGTTGCCAACCGTTATGGTGTGGGGCGGGCAGTTGTTCGCGATGTTCTCCGCCGCTTGGTCTCCAGTGGGCACCTTGTTACGGGGAGGCTCTTACCAGAACGTTTCGGGGGAATCGGCGAAGAATACTGTGACCCTGAGGTTCTGCGGATGCTACGGCGGCGTTCCCTTGCCGCGCTGCGTGCTGAAGTTGAACCTGTCGCCCCAGCAAGTCTCGCCACTTTCCTGCCCTCTTGGCACCGGATGGGGCAGCTTCGAGGTGTTGACGGAGTGGCAGTTGCCGTAGAACAACTCACTGGCGCCCCGTTGCCCTTTTCGACTATTGAGTCTGACATTCTGCCCGCACGGGTACGTGGGTACCGCCCAACGATGATGGACGAGCTCATGGTCGGCGGAGACATACTGTGGGTTGGGCATCGCCCGTTAGCGGGTTTACGTGGTGGTCGTGATGGAGTTATTTCTCTCCACGAGGCGGCTCACGCGCATCTGACGTTACCTGTACGGCCGCCGGTTCATGACCATGAAGAGTTCGGCAAGAGCACTTTGCACCGCGACATTCACGATGCGTTGCTTGGGTCAGGTGGATTCTTCGCCCACCAGCTCATTGGACTGCTGAACGTGCCGACCTCTGACGTTGCCAACGCCCTATGGGACCTTGTGTGGGCAGGGTACGTCACCAATGACAGTTTCGCCCCGCTACGGGCGCTCGTGGGGCGCACTGGGGCCGCACCTGCCTCTCGTTCAACAGCTGCTCCACGAACCAGGCGGAGTTCCTCACGATTCGCCGGACTCAGCGGCGTACAACGCACCACGGCCAACATTCCAGACCCCACGTTGGTGGGGCGCTGGTCCAGTGTTCCCCAACCCAGTGCCCGCCCCGAAGAACACCTTGCCGCGTGGACAGCCGTACTCCTTGATCGGCACGGCGTCATCACCCGATCTGTCCTAGATACAGAAGATCTCGACTACCGGTTTGCAGACCTCTACCGGGCATTAAGCACGATGGAATCCGGTGGTCAGGTGCGCCGCGGGTACTTCATTGAGCACCTTGGCGGGTCCCAGTTCGCAGCCCCCGGCGCGGTAGAAGCTCTTCGTGCCAGCGACAGCGTCCGAGCAACAAGCGTGGACCGACACCTCAGCGAACCACTAGTTCTCAGTGCAGTCGACCCAGCTAACCCATACGGAGCGGCGCTCAGTTGGCCAGACACACCACAAGGCGTCCGACTCGCGCGACGAGCCGGCGCTCACGTCGTTACGATCAACGGTGAGCTCGTGTTCTTTATTGACCGTGGAGGGCGCGCACTGATCACCTGCACCACAAACAGCACACTGTTTCCCGCGGCTGCGCGCGCCACCATTCGAGCGGTAGACGACGGAAGGATGACTGGTCTGACGCTTCAACGGATCAACGGCGAAGAAGCCGTCCCCTACCTTCACTCCACCACTGGAGAAGCACTCCTTGCAGCACTTACCGACGTTGGGTTCTCCAGCACCCCAAGTGGCGTAAGGTACCGGGGAACTCGGAGGAACAATGCCTGAAGGTGATACCGTCCTGTGCGCAGCCAACCGACTTCACGACGTCCTTGCCGGAGCAGTACTCACCCGCAGCGACCTACGATGGCCCAGTGCACCACTCAACGCATTCGTAGGAGTCGAAGTGATAGAAGTCGGCGCATACGCGAAGCACATGCTGATGCGTTGCGCCGATGGGCAAACCCTACGGACACACCTGCGCATGGATGGCGTATGGCGAGTCACACCAACTGGATCCCGTGAATCACAGGGAAAATCCGACACAGTTCGCGCGGTCCTTGGCACATCACAGTGGACCTGTGTGGGCTACCAGCTCGGTATGCTCGATGTCTTAGCAACACGCGACGAACAGCCCCTCCTCGACCATCTCGGCCCCGACATTCTGGCCGACTCCAGTGTCCCCACTGCCCTCATTGATCGAGCCACCTCTGAACAACGCCTATTGGCGCCCCGACGCTCGCATGCCGGCCTCGGAATGACAATTCAGGGCATCAACGACGTTGGTTGGCTTCAAGGGCTTGAGAATTTCTCCCAACAACCCCCAGAGCGACCTATCGGCGAGACGTTGCTCGACCAAAGTGTTGTCAGTGGCATCGGCACGATATTTATGGCCGAGGGACTTTTCACCGCCAAGATTCATCCTCTAACGCCGATCAGCCAGGTTGATGTCCCCCGCCTGCTGTCCTCGATCCGTGGACACATGATCCGAGGAGTCATCCAACCGGTAAGCGGCCGGATCATTCATGTACACGCTCGGCGCGGTAGCCCCTGTCACCGGTGCGGAACACCAATATCACGCCGTATGGTCGGCCCTGAACTGCGGCAACGCCCAGCTTTCTTTTGCCCAACGTGCCAGCCTCTCCAGAATGAAGCTCAACCACGCAGGTAGGAAAAGTTATGGCAGGCTGCACCTGACCACAGCCTCCGCACAGTGCAGAGTGACACACAAATGGGGACCCATGTATGTGGCTCCCCATTTGTTAAGAACGCAGTGTTCTGTTGTGGTGCGGCTACACTCGAGCCGGTACGCGATCCATGACCATGTCGGCGGGAATGGTGTCTGGAATGTCCAGGCCTTCCGCTACCGCCACGCGGTCACTCACTTCGCGAAGAATCAGCGACAGCGGCGTGTCTAAAGCATCACAAATTGATCCGAGCAATTCTGACGAGGCTTCTTTCTGCCCACGTTCAACTTCACTCAAATAGCCTAATGACACTCGCGCTGCTGAGGACACTTCGCGGAGTGTACGACCTTGACGTTGCCGAGCGCTGCGCAGTACGTCTCCGATTTCTCGGCGTAATACGACCATCTGGCTACCTCCTCCCGTGCCCATGTGTCTATCTTGTCATGATGACTGTAGCAAGTCTTGCTGAAAGTACTCTGAAGAGCCTTCCATCACGTGCTACAGAATTCAACTATTGCCACGGGCTTATTGTTCCCTGGTTACAGTACTGCACGTATGTAAGTCGTCACATTTTCTTCCATCGGATGGACGCCAGTAGTGATGCACGAGTTTCACAGCCTCGTATGTAGCGTATCGGCGGATTTCATCACGACCTGAGGCTTCTGTTGTGAGTTCTGCACAGTTCACCTCATGGACGCGCACCCCGCGGCCATCAGCTAGCGCAATATAGACCAAGCCAACGGGCTTGCCATCCTGTGGTTCTGGGCCAGCAACACCTGTCGTTGCTACCGCAACGTCAGCTCCAGTACGTAGACGAGCCCCTACGGCCATCGCACTTGCCACATCAGGATCCACTGCACCACGCTCAGCTAATAGACGCGGATCAACGCCCAGCAAGGATGTTTTCATCGTCGTTGCGTAAGTGACTAATCCAGCGAGGAACACGTGCGAAGCACCAGGTACTTGGATAAAAGCGTCAGCAACCAAGCCACCCGTGAGAGACTCCGCGGCAACAAGCGTCTGCCCACTGCGCGCCATGGCATGGATACAGCATCGCGCTGCATCAAACTGCACACGGCTGACGTTACTTACTATCACCATCGCGCTGTCCCGCACGAAATACTCGCAAGCCTTGGACCATATAGTCCAGGCCTGTGTAGACAGTCACGACTACAGCGGCAATCATCAGTATCCAGGCGATGACGGTCACAGCACCAGGCAGTATCGACAGCGGGAGTAGCCATGCTGAAATAGCGGCTATCTGCGTTACCGTCTTGATTTTTCCACCACGAGAAGCCGGGAGAACGACATACCGAATAACGATGAACCGCATCAACGTGATGGCAGCCTCACGGCCCAAAATGACGATCGTTACCCACCATGGCAGTTCACCCAAAAGAGAAAGGACAACCAATGCTGCGCCGGTGAGGACTTTATCCGCGATCGGGTCAAGAATTTTCCCCAGATCAGTGATCAGTCCTCGAGAACGAGCGAGATGCCCATCAAGTTTGTCCGTCAATGACGCGACGAGGAAGATCACTAGCGCTGCGATTCGCCAGGCAACAGAGTCCTCGACAAGCAGCGCAGCGACAAAAAACGGAACCATCGCGATACGAATCATCGTGATGATATTCGCGATATTCCACCAGTGGGCCTGCGCCTGCTCGCGGTTTTCTTCCGTCACGTCACACCCTGTCAGTTGGAGGCACGGAGCCTGATTACATACTGAGACGCCAGCATACTAGGTATCCCCGGAAGGAATTAGCGCACCGGACCGCTCCACCCGTCATCTTCAGTGTCTGCAGAGTCATGATAGTCCTCAGCAACTGCGGGCATATGCCCGTCGATTCCTTCGCTGTAGTCTGCTGACTCATTCGTCGACGATGGTGAGGGCTCCCCTCGCAAGAGGGCGAGCGTTCCGGGCAAGTCTTCTGGCTTAACCAGAACCTCACGAGCTTTGGAGCCTTCTGAAGGACCAACGATTTCGCGGGACTCCAGAAGATCCATCAGACGCCCAGCCTTAGCAAAACCGACACGCAGTTTCCGTTGAAGCATCGAGGTCGACCCGAACTGGGTGTTCACAACAAGTTCAGCAGCCTGCAACAGGACATCGAGGTCGTCTCCAATGTCGTCATCAACAACCTTTTTCGCTGCCACTTGGGCCACGTCTTCGCGGTATATCGGTTTCAGCTGGGTTTTGACGTGCTCAACGACCTTGTGAATCTCCGACTCATTGACCCACGCGCCTTGAACACGCATCGGCTTTGATGAACCCATCGGCAGGAACAACGCATCGCCCTGCCCAATCAGCTTCTCCGCACCCGGTTGGTCAAGGACAACACGTGAATCGGCAAGCGATGAGGTTGCGAAAGCAAGGCGCGAAGGCACATTAGCCTTGATAAGCCCCGTCACCACGTCCACTGAGGGGCGTTGGGTAGCCAACACCAAGTGGATGCCCGCAGCACGTGCCAACTGTGTGATGCGTTGAATCGAGGCTTCCACGTCACGTGGAGCAACCATCATGAGATCCGCTAACTCATCGACCACAACGAGAAGGTAGGGGTACGGTGCGATTTTCCGCTCCGACCCAGGCAGCGGCTTAACTTTCCCGGCTCGTACAGCACTGTTGAAGTCGTCAATGTGTTTGAACCCAAACATGGCCAGGTCGTCGTAACGCGCATCCATCTCACGCACAACCCATTCCAATGCCTCAGCGGCCTTTTTCGGGTTGGTGATAATGGGGGTGATCAAGTGAGGAATGCCGTCATAGATCGTCAACTCCACACGCTTGGGGTCAACCAAAATCATGCGGACTTGGTCTGGAGTGGATCGCATCAAAATTGACGTGATCATCGAGTTGACGAAACTCGACTTTCCAGCACCTGTCGCGCCAGCAACCAAGATGTGTGGCATTTTGGCCAGGTTGGCAACAACGTACCCCCCCTCCACGTCCTTACCAACGCCCATCACCATGGGGTGCTCAGACTTGCGGGACACGGAGGATCGCAGGACATCCCCGAGCATGACAGTTTCACGGTCGGAGTTTGGAATCTCAATTCCGATGGCTGATTTGCCGGGGATGGGGGACAAAATGCGCACGTCTGCGGAAGCAACAGCGTACGCAATGTTCTTCGACAGCGCCGTCACTCGCTCAACTTTGAGGCCTGGGCCTACTTCTACTTCATAGCGCGTGACTGTAGGTCCACGCATAAAGCCCGTCACGGTGGCGTCAATACCGAACTGTTCAAACACTTGGGTGAGCGACTCGACGACTCGATCATTTGCTGCGGATCGGGTCTTATGCGGCGCACCACGTTGCAGCACATCTTCATCGGGAAGGAGGTAAACCGTGTCACCATCGAGCATGGGTTGTTCGCCGCGAGGTACACCTGATGATGCAGGCGGTGGCTCAACTGCGCGAGGAGACGGCGCTGGCAGGTCGCTGTCATCAGCTACGTCAGGGTCAAGAAGAATTCCGTCATCACCCTGGGTCGCACCGGCGATCACCTGGGTCGCAGCGGCTGAAGGCTTAGGCGGTGCTTCTGAAGGCGTGTTCGCGCTAACAGGAGGCGGCGGTGGCCGGCGCAATGCACGCTTTTTCTTCGGAGTCGGCGCTTCGGAGTTCGCTAGGTCCTCTGCATCTTGTTCAGCTTGGCGCCGTTCCTCAGCCTCCAATGCTCGAGTAAACGCCTCATCGCCCGCGTATCGAGGCAGAACTTTGGTGTTTCCTTCGGCTGAAGTTTTGTTCTTTTTCCCTCGACCGAACAAGCCAGTTTTCGCACGGGACGGCGCAACTGGAGAAGGTTCGTTACCGTCATGGCGGGAAACCCCGTCAGCGAATTCTAGTGCGTCTTCGCTCTCAGGTTGGTGTTCTTGGGGAGCGCCAAATAGCCATTCCCGAGCAGCCGAAAGGCGCTGCGGAATGGCTGATACGGGTGTTTTTGTTGTCACAAGTACGCCAAAAAAGCCTACGACTAACAAAATGAGCACAGCGGGGATAGGTGTTAAACCAACTGCTAGCGGATACCCCAGCAGAAAGCCCAGCACTCCCCCAGCTTCACTGAATTGCTCTACGCCATCCAATAGACTTGGGAAATCTTGGGTCACATGAACGATTCCGGTCACTGCTAGGAGCATGCACGCGACGCCGATCGTGACGCGTTGAGTGCGTTCTTGGCGTTGTCTACGCGTTAAGATCCGCAGAGCCCACACAGCAAGCACAACGGGAATCATGAAAGACAACGCTCCGACCACGAATGTCGCGGCGATGTGCAACCAATGAGCAACTGGAGCATCCACTCCAAACCACTCTGCTGTAGCGCTGGCAATTGCCGCGGCGATCAGCACCAAACCAAAAGCATCCAACGCGTGGTCTGGCCCAGCTCCAGACTCAGTGGTCGGTAACGGGCGAGTTTTATCACCCGCTGTGCCACGTGACCCACTAGCGGTGGACCGCGCTCGGGTCGGCGAGGAACGTTTCGTGGAGGATGACGATCGGGAACGCGGGGCCATAGGTCTCAATCTAGCTTTACTTGGCGTTTGGTGTGCGCATTTGTGCCTGTGTCCAGGACAACTGTGATGCGCACACCAAACGGTGTGGTCGTAGTGCTCTACGCTTCAACGACAACTGGGATGATCATCGGTTTTCTGCGCAATTTCGTAGCGATCCAGCGCCCAACGGTTCTGCGCATGACTTGCTGCAGTTGGTGAACATCAGCATTGCCGGTTGCTGCGGACTGTTCAATGGCGGCCACGAGTTGAGGCCGGATGTCGTCGAACACGGAAGCGTCTTCTGCGAAGCCACGTGCAAGGATCTGAGGACCCCCCACAACCTTCCCCGTCGATGAGTCGACAACGGCAAACAATGAGACAAACCCCTCTTCGGAGAGGATCGTGCGATCTTTTAACTCGGCTTCAGTAATCTCACCGACACTGGAACCATCCACAAAAACGTATCCGCACGGCACTGCTCCAACGATGGACGCTTGCCCATCGATGAGGTCAACAACCACACCATCCTCAGCGAGGATAACGTTTTGCGCGGGAACTCCCGTGCGCACAGCGATAGCACCGTTGGCGATGAGGTGGCGGACTTCACCGTGAATAGGCATCACGTTCTTGGGGCGAATAATGTTGTAGCAGTACGTGAGCTCGCCCTCTGGGGCGTGCCCCGAGACGTGCACCTTAGCGTTGCCTGAGTGCACAACTTTGGCTCCAAGCCTCATGAGCCCGTTGATCACCCGATACACCGATGACTCATTGCCGGGGATAAGTGAGGAGGCAAAGATCACCGTGTCGCCTTGCCCTACCGAAATACGGTGGGACTGGTTAGCGATGCGCGAAAGTGCAGCCATTGGCTCGCCTTGGGAGCCTGTACACATGAGTACGATGCGGTCATCGGGCAGTGCATCAAGGTCCTTCATATCCACTAGCACACCTGCTGGGATATTGAGGTAGCCAAGTTCAGCGGCGATCCCCATGTTGCGCACCATGGACCGCCCGACCAGGGCGACCTTTCGGCCGTGTTCATGGGCAGCGTCAAAGACTTGCTGAATGCGGTGCACGTGAGATGCGAACGACGCAACAACAACGCGCCCTTCACTTTGGCGGAAGACGTTTGACAACACTGGGCCAATTTCGCGTTCCGCGGTAACAAACCCAGGGACTTCTGCGTTTGTCGAGTCAACCATGAAGAGGTCAACACCTTGTTCACCAAGTCGTGCGAAGGCGCGCAGGTCGGTGATCCGCCCGTCCAGAGGCAACTGATCCATCTTGAAGTCACCTGTGTTCAACACCGTGCCTGCTGGAGTGGTAACAGCAACTGCGAGCGCGTCAGGGATGGAGTGGTTGACGGCAACGAACTCGAGGTCAAAGACGCCTCGTTTAATTTTTTGTTCTTCAGCGACCAGTACGGTGGTGGGCGTGATGCGGTGTTCTTTGAGTTTGGCTTCGATGAATGCCAGGGTGAGCCGTGACCCGATGATGGGGATGTCTCGGCGTTGGCGCAGGAGATATGGAACCCCACCAATGTGGTCTTCGTGGCCATGTGTCAGGACTATTGCCTCGATGTCGTCAAGGCGTCCTTGCAGGTAGCTGAAGTCGGGCAGGATGAGGTCCACGCCTGGTTGGTGGTCTTCTGGGAAGAGGACACCGCAGTCGATGATGAGGAGTCGGCCATCGTATTCGAGGACTGACATGTTACGGCCGATCTCGCCGAGTCCACCGAGTGCAACGACGCGTAGGGCGCCTGCAGCTAGTGGTGGTGGTGTCGGCAGATCAGGGTGAGGATGACTCACATACCCTCCTAGGGTTGATTGGTCGGCGACGCGACGGCGCCAAGTAATCCGTACGCTGTTAAAGCGTCGGTTAGAGTCGCGATGTCAGATTCTGTTGCGTTTACCTGGGGCAAGCGCAGTGTGTCGTGAGGGATAGCCCCCACAAGTCGGAGTGCGGCCTTGACCGTGACCACGCCGAACCCTGCGTCCATGACAGCGGAGATCAGTGGGGCGAGGCGTTGAGAGGTTGCCACTGCTTCGTGGTGGCGTCCCGTTTCGAATTGTTTGGTCAAGGTGACAAATTCTGGGGTGGCAAGGTGGGAAACAACGGAAACGATGCCTGCCGCACCGAGCGACAGAAATGGCAGGTAGAGTCCGTCATCTCCTGAGTACCAGGCCAGGTTGGTGGCAGCGATGTTCGCTGCAGCTGTTCCCAAGTCACCTGTCGCGTCTTTGACGGCAACGATGTTTGGGTGTTCGGCGAGTGAGATGTACGTTTCGGGCGCGAAGCGCACTCCTGTTCGGCCGGGGATGTCATAGAGCATCACGGGCAAGTCAGTAGAGTCAGCTACTGCTTGGGTGTGCGCGATGATGCCTCGCTGGCTGGGCCGCGAGTAGTAAGGGGACACAACGAGGAGGCCGCTAGCGCCAGATTCGGCTGCTTGTTCGGCCATTCGGACAGCGTGTTTTGTGTCATTGGAGCCTGCTCCGGCAATGATGTGGGCGCGCTCCCCCACGGCGTCAGCAACTGCACGGATGAGTTCAGCTTTTTCTGGTGCGTGGGTTGTCGGGGCTTCGCCTGTCGTTCCATTCAGGACAAGTCCGTCGTTGCCTTCATCAACGAGCCGTGTTGCAAGTGCAACAGCGGTGTCGATGTCGAGGCTTCCGTCTGCGTGGAAAGGGGTCACCATGGCGGTGAGCACGGATCCGAACGGCTTGGTCATCGAAGTGTCAGGCATAGTCTCAATCTACCTTGTCTCGTCGGTGGTGGGCTGCCCTGGTGAAGTGGTGGACTGCGTGCGCCATGTTGAGAACGTGAGTTCGGTACCATCTGGAGCGCACAGAGTGCTGCGTTTCTCGCAATGAAAAGTGGAGGGAATGGGAGGAGCCACCGTGTCACCTGCGATATCTCGGTGTATGTCAGTCACTTCAAGGTGTGACGCATAGGGCATGAACGCTTGATATATCGTTGCTCCTCCGATAATCCAAGCGGTGGGTGTTGGGTGAGCGGCTGAGGCATCGTTATCTGGGAGTTCACGGGGGTGTTCAGTGAGCCATTGCAAGGCTTGTGGGACGCTTGCGACCACAATGGCGCCTGGTGCCTCATAGTTGTGTTGGGTACTCAACACAATGTTTGTGCGTTTGGGGAGTGGCCGGATAGGCAGTGACTCCCATGTCTCGCGCCCCATAATGACCGCGTGCCCTGCGGTGGTGCGGCGAAAGTGCTTCATGTCGTCTGAGTAATGCCACGGTATAGCGTTGTTCGCTCCGATTACTCCACCGCGTGCTTGAGCCCAAATCATCCCGATCACGGGCGTCGTTTGGTCGTAGGTATGTGCCATGGGGAGGGTCATACAGCGACCTGCCCTCGAATCGCAGGGTGTGGGTCGTACCCGTCGAATGAGACATCATCAAATGTGTAGTCGAACAGTGACTGGGCAGGAGTCAACGCCAGGGTCGGGAATGGGCGGATCTCCCGTGACAGTTGTTCAGTGACTTGGTCACGGTGGTTGAGGTAAATGTGGCAGTCCCCTCCTGTCCAAATGAAATCGCCCACCTCAAGGCCTGTCTGTTGCGCCACCATGTGGGTTAACAACGCATAGGATGCAATGTTGAACGGGACTCCCAGGAAAAGGTCAGCTGAACGCTGGTATAGCTGGCACGAAAGGCGACCGTCAACGACGTAGAACTGAAAGAATGCATGGCATGGCAGCAGAGCCATCTTGTCGAGTTCAGAGACGTTCCATGCTGAGACCAGCATGCGACGCGAATCTGGATTTGTTCGAAGGGTGTCTAGCACATCACTGAGCTGATCGATGTGGCCACCATCTGGAGTGGGCCATGACCGCCATTGCACACCGTATACGGGACCAAGTTCACCTGCGTCGTCAGCCCACTCGTTCCAAATACGAATCCCGTTTTCCTGCAACCAGGTGACGTTTGATTCTCCCCGTAAAAACCAGAGTAGTTCGCCCACAACAGAGCGCACATGGACTTTTTTTGTGGTGATGAGTGGGAAGGACTCGGCCAGATTGAAACGCATCTGATGGCCAAAAACGCTGAGAGTTCCGGTGCCAGTTCGGTCGCTTTTCAGGGCACCATCTCGCATGACGTGCCGCAGGAGGTCCTCGTACTGAGAGTTCACAGACATACCGGTATTCTCTCACTATGAGCCCTGTCTCGGTGTCACCTGATCTCGTGAAGAACACATCCCCCTTGGTCGCGGGTGTGTGGTCAACCACATCCCAAGCATTCGATGTGCATAACCCATTCACCGGTGAACTCCTCACTCAAGTTCACAGTGCTAGTGGGTTGGATGCTCGTGATGCTCTTTCTGCAGCCCACGCCATTTCGCCTTCGTGGGGCCACACCGCACCTGAGCAACGTTCAGCTCTCCTGAGCACCCTTCACCAGTTGACGCTGGAGAACAGTGAGCGCTTGGCGAGAATCATCACATTGGAAAACGGAAAACCTTTGACTGAGGCGCGAGCCGAGGTCGAGTACGCAGCTGGCTACCTCTCGTGGTTCGCTCACGAAGCCCTGCGCATACCAGGCGATGCCCGACGTGCGCCGGGCGGGCATCGGCAACTTGTGTTTCACGAACCTGTGGGGCCAAGTTTGCTCATCACGCCGTGGAATTTCCCGTTGGCAATGGCTACTCGCAAAGTTGCGCCAGCGTTTGCTGCAGGAAACGTCGTGCTCATTAAACCCTCCTCTGCCACTCCCCTCACTATTCTTGCGTGGGCTGAGCTCGTTATAGCAGCGCTCGATAGCCTCGACCTACCGCGTTCTATCGTGTCGATACTCCCCAGCGATAACGCAGCGGCATTAAGTACGGCACTTTTGAGTGATGCTCGTCTCCGTAAGCTGTCCTTCACTGGATCAACGAGTGTTGGGGCGAAGCTTCTGGCGCAAGCCGCACCTATCGTTGCCCGCACCTCCATGGAACTTGGTGGAAACGCACCATTTATCGTGCATGACGACGCTGACCTCGATGCAGCTGTCACCGGAGCTATGGCTGCGAAAATGCGAGCCAGTGGTCAGACGTGTGTTGCCGCAAATCGTTTTTATGTTCATCACGAGGTAGCCCACGAGTTCATGCGGAAGTTAGCAATAGCGCTGGACTCTCTGACCGCAGGTGACCCACTCATCGAAGGAACCACCCTTGGGCCGTTGATTAACGCCAATGAAGCTCAACGCATTGAATCACTCGTATCACAAGCTCTCCATACAGGCGACGCGCACCTATTTTACGAAAGGTCCCTCAACCCCAACCTCCCAGCATCGTTTA
Organism: Jonesia quinghaiensis DSM 15701; assembly: GCF_000423205.1. Lineage (GTDB taxonomy): Bacteria > Actinomycetota > Actinomycetes > Actinomycetales > Cellulomonadaceae > Jonesia > Jonesia quinghaiensis. The sequence goes on along the minus strand of NZ_AUHN01000006.1, from coordinate 384,547 downwards.
GCCCTCCACGGATCCTTTCGCGTGTGAAGCACCATGCATCTATCGTGACTGACGAAATATTTGGTCCGGTCATCCCTGTCATGACCTACACCGACATCAACGAATGCATCACTCAAGCGAATGACACCCCTTACGGGCTCGTTGCCTACGCCTATACCAATTCACAGAGCATTGCGTGGCGCCTCGTGGACGGACTGGAAGCCGGTATGGTTGCGATCAACCGCGGAGTGATCTCTGACCCCACCGCACCATTTGGTGGCATAAAAAGTTCTGGTCTTGGACGCGAGGGCGGCCACGAAGGAATCATGGACTACCTCACCACAAAATATGTTGCCTGGCAGTAACCCACTCTTTACCGTCACTACCTAGGAGATCTGTGCCTCCCGCCACACCACATGCCGATGTGTCCGTCCGCCCGTCAATCAGTGCGGATGCAGACGCAATCGCTGCCATACAGACGCAAAGTTGGCGCAGTGTGCATGCGCAGGTGCTTCCTCAAGAGGTTTTAGTTGGCTTTGACACTGCGGCTATGGCTACTCAGTGGCGGCAAGCAATCGATTCGCCACCCAACGCAGCGCACGCAGTTGTCACAGCGCTCGCCCATGATGAGATCGTGGGGTTCGCTGCAGTAACACCACAGGGTCTCATTGCATTGGAAGTGAAGTCCGATGCCCAGCGTGAAGGGCACGGTTCGCGGTTGCTTGCCGCGTGTGTTGATCGTCTTCGCGCAGACGGTATGACTGACATTGTCACGTGGGTTGCGCACCATGACCAAGCACGTCAACAGTTCCTCGCGTCCGCTGGTCTGACGTTCACTGGACGCACACGCGGTTTTGAGATTCCACCAGCAACAGCAAGCGCGTTTTCCGAGGAACGCTGGGCTGCTGCGATTTCTTAACTCGCCCTAGTCTCCACTGGAACGGTAAAGACGCGCAGCAGTGCGCAGTGTCGACCTTGCACGTTTACGGTCGCCGGCAGCGTCGTAGGCAAAAGCAAGGTTGTACCATGCTCCCCAGTATTCCGGGCGTTGCTGCGTGACGATGCGCGCTTGTTCAAATGCGGCATCTGCTGCTTCTCGATCAATACGCCCACCAGGACTACGTGGAAGGGTGTCTTCAGGTAACTCTCCACGCTCGGCCAAAACTCGTGCCATAGCAGACACAGTAAAGGCCAACTGCCACTCACGAGCCATCGCGTAACCTACTAAAGCGATGATGAGGATACCGGCGATTGCCAAAGCAATCATGATGGGCTCGCCACTGGTCATCATGGCGATGACGCGCCCAGAGACTGCCCACAAGAAGATACCAAGAATGGCAACGAGGAGAGCGGGGAAGATGATTTTGCGACTCATGATCGCGGTGTCCCTAACCCCAAGTCCATGACATTTTCCAAGCCAACGGTCAGGTAGGGGCGCGAAGGGACCTCGCGGATACCTAACAACACACCAGGCATAAACGATGCCCGGTCAAATGAGTCTTGTCGGATGGTGAGTTGTTCGCCCTCATTTCCCAACAAAATCTCTTCATGTGCTACTAATCCGCGAAGTCTCACGGCGTGTACCCGGACTCCGTCAACGTCCATTCCTCGCGCTTCGAAACCCTCTTGTGTGGCATCTGGGGAGGGTGACATTCCAGCTTCACGGCGTGCTGCTGCTATCCCCGCTGCAGTGTGGCGTGCCGTGCCAGAAGGAGCATCAACCTTGTTCGGGTGGTGCAGTTCAACAACTTCGACCGACTCAAAGAACCGTGCAGCTTGACGCGCAAACGTCATCGCGAGGACTGCGGATAAACCGAAGTTCGGCGCAATCAACACACCAGTTCGGTTTCCTAATTGCGCGAGATGCTCTTCAACACGAGCTAGTCGCTGCGGGGTCCACCCAGTTGTTCCAACTACAGCGTGAATTCCAGCGTCGATGAGTGCGTGAACGTTGTCCTCTGTGACATCAGGGACAGTGAAGTCAACTGCCACGTCAACGTCTGACGAACGCAGTGAACTCACCTTGTCCTCACGGTCGAGACGAGCAACAACCGTCATGTCCTGCGCAGTTTCGACCGCTGAACATACTTGTTGCCCCATGCGACCATGAGCCCCGAGTACTGCAACCTTCATCATGATGTTTTGTCACCTTTTGTTCATGCGATCAGGAAAACTGACCGACCTTGACAGACACTCTGGTGCGTTCGGATAGTTCCTGGGCGAGAAGTTGCACGCCGTGTGATGTGACACCGTTGATTCGAGCGAGAGACTCTTCCAGTGATAGCAACTCACCAGTAGTGAGTTCTGCACGCCCGAGCCTATTCATTCGTGACCCGGAATCTTCCACGCCTAAGACCAGTGAACCTCTGAGTTGGCCTTTAGTGCGGTCGAGTTCTTCAGCGTCAATTCCGCTATCGGCGACCTTCTCCAACTCTTTGACCATAAGGTCTTGAACCTGGTCTACTTTTGCTCCAGCACACCCCGCGTACAAACCAAAGGTTCCTAGCCCGGTGTAATTGCTGCCAAAGCAGTATGTGGAATATGCAAGGCCACGCTTTTCACGGATTTCTTGGAACATCCGAGAGGACATCCCCCCGCCAAGCGCCGCTGTGAGGACAGACAGGTCGAACCGGCGCTCATCAAGAGCACTGATCCCCTGCATCCCCACAATGACATGTGCCTGTTCAGTGGGACGGGCAATAACAATGTCTTGTTCGACTGTCGCCAACGACAACGGTGAAGGATCACGCCTACTCACAGGTGCCTGCGAACCAGTGACGTCCCATCCACCACGTTTGAGGGCATCCATGACCTGGAGACACAGCACGTCATGATCTACCGAACCAGCTGCGGTGATCACAAGACCGGCAGAGTGGTAGTGACGCGTGTAGTGCGCCCATACCGCATCACGTGGCACAGCGGTGATTGTTTGAGCAGTACCACCAATTGGCCGGCCCAGCTCGTGTCCGCGTAACACAGCAGCAGTGAACTCTTCATGGACAACGTCACCTGGATCGTCGTCATTCATAGCGAGCTCTTCGAGGATGACACCGCGTTCTGTTTCGAGTTCACTGGCGTCGAGTGTCGCACTTGTCACCATGTCAGCGATGACATCAATAGCCATTGGCAGGTCGGTGTCCAGCACTCGTGCGTAGTAACACGTATTTTCTTTGCCAGTTACCGCATTAGCTTCGCCACCGACTGAGTCAAAAGCACCAGCAATGTCGAAGGCGGTACGGCGCTCGGTGCCTTTAAAAAGAAGGTGCTCGAGGAAGTGCGTTGACCCAAAGTGGCCATCTGCTTCATCGCGCGAACCGACGTTAAACCATGCGCCAAGTGTCACTGAACGCTGCCCTGGCATTTGTTCAGTTATGACCCGTACCCCGCCGGGCAGGATGGAACGACGAATAGTCGTTCCATCCTGCGAGGCGCTCAGGTCATTGTCGGGGTGACCGACTCTGTTGAGAGGAAGTTGCCAGACCACTCAGGCGTCAGCCTGTTCCTGCTCGGCGTCTTCTGCAACAACAGCGTGCAACGAGAGTTTTCCACGTGGGTCAATTTCACCAATTTCTACTTGGATCTTCTGACCAACAGAGACAACCTCTTCAACGTTCTCAACACGCTTTCCGCCAACAAGCTTACGGATTTGGCTGATGTGCAGCAGCCCGTCCTTGCCTGGCAGCAGCGAAATGAAAGCACCAAAGGTTGTCGTCTTGACGACAGTACCTACGAAACGTTCGCCGATCTCCGGGACGTGTGGGTTAGCGATCGCGTTGATCGCTGACCGTGCAGCTTCAGCGGAAATTCCGTCAACGGCTCCGATGTACACTGTTCCGTCGTCTTCGATGCTGATGTCAGCACCCGTGTCTTCCTGGATCTGGTTGATCATCTTGCCCTTAGGGCCAATGACCTCACCGATCTTATCGACGGGGACCTGCACTGCGATGACTCGCGGTGCGTTGGGGCTCATCTCGTCTGGGACGTCGATGGCCTCGTTGATGACATCAAGAATTGTCAGGCGTGCGTCACGGGCTTGAGTCAAAGCACCTGCAAGGACGGAGGCTGGGATGCCATCGAGTTTAGTGTCCAGCTGAATAGCTGTCACGAACTCACGGGTTCCTGCAACCTTGAAGTCCATGTCACCGAAGGCGTCTTCAGCACCCAAAATGTCGGTCAACGCAGCGTAGCGCGTTTCACCATCAACGGTGTCTGAGATGAGGCCCATGGCAATACCTGCGACTGCTGCACGCAATGGCACACCAGCATTCAACAAGGAAAGCGTTGATGCACAAACAGACCCCATGGAGGTCGAACCGTTGGAGCCGAGAGCTTCGGATACTTGACGAATCGCGTAAGGGAACTCTTCACGGCTTGGCAATACTGGCATAAGTGCACGTTCAGCGAGTGCACCGTGACCAATTTCGCGGCGCTTGGGGCTGCCAACGCGTCCAACTTCACCGGTTGAATATGGTGGGAAGTTGTAGTTGTGCATGTACCGCTTGCGCGTTTCTGGACCGAGTGAGTCGATCTGCTGCTCCATTTTGAGCATGTTCAAGGTGGTGATTCCCATAATTTGGGTTTCGCCACGCTCAAAGAGGGCAGAGCCGTGAACGCGAGGAATAACTTCTACCTCAGCGCTCAGAGTACGGATGTCTGCTAGGCCACGCCCGTCAATACGGACGCCCTCAGTCAGGACACGCTGACGCACGAGTTGCTTCGTCAGTGAGCGCAGAGCGGCACTGACTTCCTTTTCACGTCCCTCAAACTGTGAAGCAAGCGCTTCCAGAGTGTTGGTCTTGATCTCGTCTTGACGGTTTTCGCGGGTTTGCTTGTCCGCGATTGTCAAGGCTTCACGCAGGTCTGCAGTTGCTGATGCCTCAACAGCGTTGTAGACGTCATCCTCGTAGTCGAGGAACAGTGGGAACTCAACCTGTGGCTTCGCTGACTTCGCAGCGAGTTCGGATTGAGCTTCACACAGTGCACGAAGGAATGGCTTTGCTGCCTCGAGACCTTCAGCAACAACTTCTTCAGTTGGAGCAGTTGCACCATTGTCCTTGATGAGCGACCACGATGCTTCGGTTGCTTCTGCTTCCACCATCATGATGGCAACATCGTCACCGACGATGCGTCCAGAGACGACCATGTCAAACACGGCACGTTCTTTGTCGGAGTACTTAGGGAAAGCAACCCATTGGTCATCAATGAGCGCGACACGTACCCCAGCAACAGGTCCTGAGTATGGCAGTCCGGACAATTGGGTGGCCAACGATGCGGCGTTAATCGCCAGCGTGTCGTATGCCTCATCTGGGTGAATAGACAAGACTGTCACGACGATCTGCACCTCGTTGCGCAATCCCTTAACGAAGCTAGGGCGCAATGGGCGGTCGATGAGGCGGCATGTCAGAATCGCTTCAGTGCTGGGGCGGCCTTCACGACGGAAGAAGGAGCCGGGAATTCGACCCGCGGCGTACATGCGCTCTTCAACGTCAACGGTCAGCGGGAAGAAGTCGAACTGGTCTTTGGGGTGCTTGCCAACCGCTGTGGTGGCCAACAGCATTGTTTCACCATCAAGGTAAGCTGTCGCGCAACCTGCGGCTTGACGAGCTAGGCGTCCGGTTTCAAACCGAACTGTGCGGGTTCCGAAACGACCGTTGTCGATCACTGCTTCGGCGTAGTGGATTTCTGGACCTTCCATGTGGCCCTCCATTTCTCTTGGAGTGTGCTGGCCGACCATCCGGCGGTCTTCGATCGGGGCCTACGGAGTTTCCTCCGGGGGCCACTACCGAGGACCGAACTGGATTGCCAGCAGGGGTGTGATGTTGCTGCTACAAGGTGTCACACCTCGTAACTTGTTCCGAACACTGGACCAGCCCGGGCCGAAACGACCCGAGCTGGACAGTGACGATTATTTAGCGACGCAGGCCGAGACGCTCAATGAGCGAACGGTAGCGGTTGATGTCGATCTTCTGGAGGTAGCCCAGGAGGCGACGACGGCGCCCGACGAGGAGAAGCAGTCCACGACGTGAGTGGTGGTCGTGCTTGTGCTCCTTGAGGTGCTCGGTGAGGTCTTTGATGCGCTGCGACAGCAGTGCAATCTGAACCTCTGGCGAACCAGTGTCGCCCTCTGTGCTGCCATATTCGGCAACGATGCTCTTCTTTGTCTCTTGATCGAGCGGCACGGCTCTCCCTTTTACTCGTTGCGCGGCGCATCGGGGCCTGTTCACCCGAGCTCTACTTTCCGCGGCCGTTCTAACGGCTGTTCAAGTCTAACAGGTTGGCCAAAGGCTTCCCAGATACGACTCTCATCGAGCTGCGGTGACTGCGCTCACTCTCACTGGTTTATTGTCCAGCGTTTTGATGGTGATGGTTCCAGAGAACTTCTCCGGAAGTTTCAGAGTGACTTTGGAGGCATAGGTTTTCTTGGACGCGTTCAGTGAGACAGTCTTGATTCGCTTCGTCCCAGCGTATACCGCGACCCTGCCATATCCTTTACCCTTGCCAACAACCATTTGGACGGTTCTGACGTCACGTGTGCCATAGATTTTGATGCGTGAATCTTTGACTCGAGATTGGAAGGCAAAGTTGCGGTAGAACTTCGAAGAAGTCACACGTGTCCATGTCCCGCTTGTGCGTTTAAGCGCAGACGATGGGACGGAGCGCGTGAGTGTGCCAAACGCAGACCACTTTGATCTCTTGCCATCTGCCGCAACTGCACGAACGTACATCCGTGCTGAGACTGCAGTAGGAAGTTTCACAACGTGCGATAGAGAGGTCGTATTCGTCACGATCTCAACGGGCGAGAAGAGTCCACCGTGCTTTGCTTGTTTTACACCAACCTCATAGGACACTGCATTGCTGACCGCCCCCCACGTCAATGGGACATTGGTGTTCAATGCGATGGGACGGTACTTCGAAGAAAGCAACGAAACCTTGGGAGCGGCAACAGCAGGCACTCGAGAAGCAGCAATCTTTTTCGACACTGAGGTTCGGATGCTCGACATGCGACTCGTGAGGTTCCTACCGGGGCACGCGGTGTAGTTGGTGTCACGGTGTGCTGCGATAGTTGGCACCTCTACGAGGCTTCCGGGCTTTGCTCGCCCCGAAGAACTTTTCGCGGTACCAGTTCTCAACGTCGTAGTTCCAGTCGCGTTGATGCCATATTGGGCACCTTTCCACGCCAATACGTTCACCATAGAGTTCGTCATCGCGGTTGGGGCAGTGATGTTTTCGAAGTTCCCCATCGCTGAGACACCGATGGTTGTGTCGTTGTAGTTACCCGCGTGAGCTCCTTTTGGGATTCCATCGATGGAACCCTTGCGGCCCTCATAGATTGTTCCGAATCGGTCAACTAAGAAGTTGTAGCCAATGTCTCCCCAACCCAGGGTGCGCGCGTGATAGGAGTAAATTGCTCGCACCTGAGCGGCTGCTTGAGCCTTCGTGTAGGTACTGCTACCTGCTGTGTGGTGAATGTACATGGCGTTCAGTCGCGCCGATTGCACCGGGCGCCACGTGGTGTATTTTTCAGCACCCTTAGCCATCCAGGTCTCACGCGGAACAATCGCTGGTCGCGCCACCGACCCTGCGGCTTGTGCACTGGACAGGGCTGCACTGTCTGGCGATACACCCGATGTCCACGTGTCCATCGGAGATGAACCCGGATCGATGAGCTCAACAGAAAGGTCAGCTGGCTGTTCACCTGATGAGGTCAGAACACGTACTTGAACACCATCGGCGCCAGACGTCAACAACGGTTCAACCCCGGCACGATCGTCGGACTCCCCCACTGGGAGGATCTCCAAACTCTGCCAGTCGGTCCAACCAGACTCTTCATGAACTTTGACGGCTACTTCCATAACCGTGGCATCACTCGAAGAATCCCAGGTCACACCAGCGAGCAGGAAGGGCGCAACATCTTCTTGGACAGTGATCGCTGCGATGTTCTCCTCAAGAACCTCTCCCTGCGAGGTTGGTACAGATTCTTGCTGAGGCTCCACGCCACCGAGGAACTGCGCTTCTACAGCATCGTTACTGGGCACTTCCGGTTCATCGGTCACTGCCTCAAGAACATCAGGTATCTCTAAAGCGTCCGCATCTACGCCATCCAGCGAGATCTCCTCACTGTTTACCTCAGCAGCCTGAGCCGGGGTTGGCTGCCATGACACAACTGGGGCCACAACACCCCCACCTGCGAGAGCCAAAGAAATGGCTACTACCGTTGTCCTGCGCATGAAACTCCCCCGAGTGTTGTAAAACATAAAGCGAACGTTGGAGCGAGTGCTGGGCTCTGGGCACAGAACACACACAACGAGTCACATCTTCTACAACTATCGGCTTGAGGCCAATGTTTCTTAGTGAAACGATATAAACCGGGGGTGAAAACTAGTTGAGGATCTCTCGAGCACGCGCCACGTCATCGTGCATCTGAGTCACCAAAGACTCCATATTGTCGAAGGCGATCGTAGGGCGTAGCCGATCAACGAACTCGACAATGATCTCTTTACCGTAAAGATCCAACCCGTCGCGGTCGATAACATACGCCTCTACGCGCCGTTCCTGACCGTCAAACGTGGGATTCGTTCCAATAGACACCGCAGCGGGTAGATGCTCAAATTCCTCGCCACCTCCAACGACAGTAACCCACCCGGCGTACACGCCATCAGCCGGGACCATGCCGGAGGAATCAGCCGACATGTTGGCAGTGGGAAACCCCAAGTCCCGGCCTCTTGCATCGCCATGGACAACAATCCCCCGCATCCGATGCTGCCTACCGAGAAGCTGAGTGACAGCTCCCATTTCTCCGCCATACACCAACTGCCGAACTACAGAGGATGACCACCGGTGGCCGCCATCAGGGAAGCCAAAGTCGTCTACCACGACGACGTCAAAACCGTATGTTTCCCCTAGAGACTTCAGTGTCGTGAGGTCGCCTGAGTTCCCCCGCCCGAAACGGACATCTTGACCAATGACAACGGTTCGAGCGTGGAGTGCTTCAACTATGTACGTCCGAATAAATGCTTCTGGGGTGTGCTGAGCGAATTCCAAGTTGTAAGGCACGACGAACGTTGCGTCAATCCCTTGCTCCTGCAACAGTTCCAGCTTGTCTTTTTGACCGGTAAGAAGAGGGGCTGCCTCCTGCGGCCGGTGAACATACGCAGGGTGCGGATCGAATGTCACAACGACAGAAGCAAGCCCTCGTGCATTGGCAACTGACACAACAGTGTCGAGAACACTTTGATGCCCTCGATGCACTCCATCAAAATTCCCGATAGTAACAACACTGGGCCTACTACCCTCACGCGCCTCAGAGAGGTGACGCCAGACCTTCACACAAACACTTCCTTACTCCGCTGGGGCGAAAACCGTGACCGGACGCCCGAAAGAACCGTTGTCCTCCACCACCGCTAACAGAGATCCCGACTCGCTCACAGCCGCATACCGTCCCGTACCATCCGTGTCTACAGGTGACAGACGCTGCCCGTGTGAGATCTTGACAGCCGTTTCATGACTTACTTCCACGACAGGAAAGACCCCTTGTACTGCAGTTGACATCGACATCGTTTCAAGCGGCGTGTTGACATCGAGTTTTTCCAGTTCTGCGAGGGTTCGGGCGCGATCCAGTGCAAACTGGGCAACACTAGTACGTCGCAAAGCAATCAGGTGCCCGCATGTCCCCAGAGCGGCGGCAAGATCACGCCCAAGAGCCCTCACGTAGGTCCCCGAAGACACATCCACAGAAAAGTCAACGTCCGTAATTGCTTGACCCGCGTCAGTGAATCCTGGGCGAACTGCCAGGACATCGAACCTCGACACCCTCACCTCGCGGGCTGAAAGCTCGACTTCTTTTCCCGCACGAACGAGGTCATAGGCTCGTTGACCATCAATTTTCAGTGCGCTCACACTGGACGGAATTTGTTGTATGACACCAGTTAGCATCACTGCTGCTGCCGCAACTTTTTCGCGGCTCAACTCTGGAACTGGTTCCACGCATGTCACGTCGCCATCCGCGTCTTCTGACACTGTGCCAATCCCTAAACGAACTGTTGCCGTGTAGGACTTGTCTGCAGATGTCAGGTAGTGAAGTAGACGTGTAGCGCGACCAACCCCGATGACCAATACACCTGTGGCCATCGGATCAAGAGTGCCCGCATGGCCCACCTTGCGCGTTCCAGCATGACGTCGCATTTTGGCGACAACATCATGGCTTGTCATACCTTGAGGTTTGTCGATAACAACGATTCCATCAGGAGCTGTGGGTCGCCGGGGTTGCCGTTGGCGAGTCGCGCCAGTGGAACCATCGCGTTCAGGTCGAGACTGAGGTGTCACTCCGCTGTTGGCCGATCCGAGGCTTCAGTGTCACCATCAACATCACTGGGTGCGTCTTCGGCTTCACTGTCGAGCTCACGAGGTTTGCGGTAGGGGTCTTCTCCTGCCGCGTATTGTGCAGTTTCACGGATTCTTTGAAGTTCCGCATCCCGCTGCTGCGCCTCGTGGAGGGCTTTGTCAAAACTTGCCGCATTTTCCGGGACAGCGTCCAGGTGAAATTCGATCGTAGGTGTCAGTCTGATGCCTACCTGACGGCCCACTTCTGAACGAATCGTGCCACGAGCACTGTTCAGCGCCCGGGTACTATCACGGCGTTCGTTCTCGTCTCCTAGGACGGTGTAGAAAACAGACGCGTGCTGCAAATCTCCAGTAACACGCACGTCAGTGATGGTGACAAATCCGAGACGGGGGTCTTTGATCCGACCTTCCAGCATCTGCGCGACAATCACTTGGATTCTCTCAGCGAGCCTACGGGCACGTGGGTGATCTACCATCACTCTTCCTTTCAGTTGACAGTATCAACAGTACTGCTTGGGGAGTTGTTACTCTCGGCGATGAGAAAACAGTGGGAGCCGCAACGGTGTTGCGGCTCCCACGTTCATCTGTGGTTATGCTCGAGGCTTCTCGCGCATTTCCCATGTCTCGACGATATCGCCTGACTGGATGTCATTGAAGGAACCGAGCCCAATACCGCACTCGTAACCTTCACGCACCTCAGTTGCATCGTCCTTGAATCGCTTCAGCGAATCGATGCTCAAGCCGTCACCGACCACAACACCGTCGCGTAGAACGCGCGCCTTGGCGTTACGACGCATCACACCAGAGCGAACAATCGAACCAGCAATGTTTCCGAACTTCGAAGACCGGAAGATCTCGCGGATTTCCGCTGTTCCAAGCTGAACCTCTTCGTACTCAGGCTTCAGCATGCCCTTCAGAGCCGCTTCAACATCTTCGATTGCTTGGTAGATAACCGAGTAGTACCGGATATCAACACCTTCGCGGTCAGCAAGTTCGCTAACGCGCTCCGCAGGCTTGACGTTGAACCCGAGAATAATCGCGTTATCGACTGTTGCAAGGTTCACGTCGTTCTGTGTGATTGCACCAACACCACGGTGGATAATCCGAAGTTCAACCTCGTCACCCACATTGATCTTCAGCAACGCGTCTTCCAACGCTTCAACAGCACCTGAAACGTCACCCTTAAGAACCAGGTTGAGGGTTTCAACCTTGCCCTGCTCAAGAGCTTGGGTGAAGTCTTCGAGGCTGATGCGCTTACGGCGCTTAGCAAGCTGTGCCGCACGAGAAGCAGCTTCACGCTTCTCAGCGATTTGACGTGCAGTTCGGTCATCTGGAGCAACAAGGAATACATCGCCTGCACGTGGAACTGAGGTAAGACCCAGAACCTGCACTGGACGAGCTGGGGTTGCTTCCTTGAGTGCGACACCGTGCTCGTCAAACATTGCACGCACACGCCCGTGGGCAGTACCAGCAACAATTGAGTCACCGACGTGGAGCGTACCCGACTGCACGAGGACAGTTGCTACTGCACCACGGCCCTTGTCGAGGTTCGCTTCAATGGCGACACCGCGCGCATCCTTATCTGAGTTTGCACGCAAGTCCAACGAAGCATCGGCTGTCAGAATGACAGCTTCAAGCAACTGGTCAATGCCCATACCCTTGATTGCAGAGACATCAACGAACATGGTGTCGCCACCATACTCTTCAGCAACCAAGTTGTACTCGGTGAGTTGCTGACGGATCTTCGCTGGATTAGCAGATTCCTTATCAACCTTGTTCACCGCGACGACAATCGGTACGCCAGCCGCCTGAGCGTGGTTCAGCGCTTCGATGGTTTGAGGCATGACACCATCATCTGCAGCGACCACAAGAATCGCGATGTCAGTAACCTGAGCACCACGTGCACGCATGGCGGTGAACGCCTCGTGACCAGGGGTGTCAATGAAGGTCAGGTAACGCTCTGAACCATCAATGTCGTGACGCACTTGGTAGGCACCAATGTGCTGGGTAATTCCGCCTGCTTCGCCGGAGATAACGTCCGAGTTGCGGATCGCATCCAGCAAACGAGTCTTACCGTGGTCAACGTGACCCATGACGGTAACAACTGGTGGGCGCGGGCTGAGGTCCTCATCGGATTCTGCCGCTTCTTCAGCTTCGAGGTCGATGGAGAATCCACCCAAGAGCTCACGGTCTTCGTCTTCAGCAGACACCATTTCAATGATGTAGCCAAGCTCTGAACCAAGAGTTCCGAATGTGTCTTCGTCAAGTGACTGTGTAGCAGTTGCCATCTCACCGAGGTGGAACAGCACAGTGACGAGGCTTGCTGGGTTCGCATCAATCTTGTCAGCGAAGTCCGACAGCGAAGCTCCGTGACGCAACCGCACTACTGTTGCACCGTCACCGCGAGGAACAGTTACCCCACCAAGTGAGGGAGCCTGCATCTGCTCGAACTCTTGACGCTTCGCACGCTTGGACTTGCGTCCGCGAACTGGCTTTCCGCCTTGACGGCCGAAAGCTCCCGCAGTCGAACCACGGCCACCAGGACCGGGACGACCACCAGTGCGAGCTGGTCCAAACCCACCTGTGTTGCCACCTGGACCGTTAGTCCCTGGCGCTCCACCTGAACCACCACGGCCGCCGCGGCCGCCACGGCCTCCGCCACCACCAGCTGGTTGACGGTCACCAGGGCGAGGTGCACTGGTACGACCGGGCATCATCCCTGGGTTCGGACGGGGGCCACTTGATGCTCCGGCGCCGGGGCGGGGAGCTGCTGGACGTGGCCCACCGGGACGTGGACCACCGGAACGCTCTTGCGTTGCCGAGGCATCAGCATTCTGGCTCTTTGCTGGCCGATCAGTGCGTTCACCACGGTCTGGTCGGCTGCCTGGGCGTGGCATTCCCTGCTGCGTAGCAAATGGGTTGTTGCCTGGACGAGGAGCTCCGGGGCGAGGACCGCCACCTTGGTTTCCACCGGCGCGTGGTGGTCGAGGTTGACCCGATGAAGGGCGGCCGCCTTGACGTGGCATTCCCTGCTGCGTAGCAAAGGGGTTGTTTCCAGGGCGTGGACCACCGCGTGATCCTTGCTCGCGTCCTTCGCGTCCGCTGCCTTCTGCAGGCTTGCTGCGTGGGGCCGGCTTTGGGGCTGCTGGCTTAGGACCTGGCTTTGGTGATGATGCGCGCGGAGCCTGGGTCGCACCTTCAACGGGAGCACTTGGCACCTCTGAAGCAGGTGTTGCCGTCGTTTCAGGCGCAGGTGAAGGCGCAGTCTGCGCGGGGGTTTTTGCAGTTGGAGCCGGGGCAGCGGGTGCCTCGGGTGCTGACTGCTGAACTTCTGGGGTCTCTTGTGCTGCAGGAGACGATACCGGACGTGGTGATGCTCCGGGCTTGGGTGCTCGCGGTGTACGCGGCTTTGGCGCAGCGGGTCGTTCTGATCCTGATGACGCCGAGGATCCTTCACTTGGGAAGGAGTCCTTAAGTTTGCGCACCACTGGCGCTTCGATGGTTGAGGAAGCTGAACGCACGAACTCACCGAGTTCTGTCAACTTACTCATAATTGTCTTGCTTTCCACCCCGAGCTCTTTCGCGAGCTCGTAGACGCGGATTTTAGCCACAACTCTCCAGTCTCGGTCCACCCGAAACTGGGAGGACCGTCGTTAGTTTCTCGGACTCATCGCTGAGTACTCATCGGGTGCCCATCGGCTTCTTACCCGCTTCCTGTCGACGTGTCTGCTTCTGTCGCACTGACAGAAGCATGCGGATTTCTATACCGCAAAGTGGTGTTGCTTGGTGACCTGATGCTTGCCATGAGCTCATCGAGCGTTGAGGCATCAACATCACCGGATATTTTGAAGGCCCGAAGCCATGCCCGCTTTCGTTGGGTCACAGTGACACAATCGATTTCGGGGTGGATCCAGGCGCCTCGTCCCGGCAGTCTTCGCGACGCGTCAGGGACGAGGGAACGCTGCATCAAGCGATGCGTTGTTGTGCGCTGCCTCAAAACGAGACGCAGGAGATGGTCCTGTGCATCACGTTGGCGGCACCCGATGCACGTTCGTTCTGGTGCATTGTCAGCCACTCGTGTTGCACGTTCCTTCCATTGAACTGCCGTTGAGCTCTGCGAGTAGATGGCACAGAACACCAGAGAGTGTTTTGTGTATCGACGTCACAGATCACATACCGTCAAGGGCGCAACGAAACCAACGCCCATAGCGGTTAGTGTCCATACTACCCCCACTGCCAGGAACTCTGTGAGGAAAAACCTCGAGTTCCTGGCAGAGATTGCTCACACTGGGAGTGTTTACCGCCTTGCCAACGGCGTCTAGTCTTCAGGAACCTCTTCGATATCCGCGGGTTCCTCACTGCGCGGCTCGTTATCGGCATCCGAACGGATGTCAATCTTCCATCCAGTTAGTTTTGCCGCAAGACGAGCGTTTTGCCCTTCTTTCCCGATGGCCAGGGAGAGCTGGTAGTCAGGAACAACTACTCGGGCCATTCGGGCCTGCTGGTCTAACACGGTCACAGAGATCACGCTAGAAGGAGACAGTGCAGAAGCAATGAAGGCTTGAGGATCCTCGGTGAAATCGACGATGTCGATTTTTTCACCGTTGAGTTCCGCCATCACTGCTCGCACACGTTGTCCCATTGGACCGATACAAGCACCCTTTGCATTCAAGCCGGCAACGGAGGAACGGACGGCCATTTTCGTCCGATGTCCGGCTTCACGTGCAATAGCGACGATGTCTACCGCGCCGTCAGCAACCTCCGGCACCTCCATCTCAAACAAACGACGTACGAGATTGGGGTGTGTACGGCTCAGGGTGATGGAAGGACCCTTGGCCCTGCGAGCAACCTCAACTACGTACGCACGGATACGCTCACCGTGCCGATAGGTTTCACCGGGAACTTGCTCATGTTCCGGGAGCACAGCTTCGACGCCGCCCCCCACATCAACATTCACAACCCGCGGATTAGCAGCCTGTTGGATTTGCCCCGAGACAAGTTCGCCTTCTTTGTCCTTGAACTGTCCCAACACTTGGTCGTCTTCAGCATCACGCATACGTTGGAAGATGACTTGTCGAGCTGTCGCTGTTGCGACGTGCCCAAAATCCTTTGGTGTGTGATCGAATTCTTCACCTAAAACACGAACAGCTGAGACGTAGTTCCCCTCGTCATCAACTGTTGCTGGTTCGACCTCGATGTCTTCGCGTGCCCACACCACAACTTGGCCAGATTTACGATCAATTTCCACACGGGAGTGCTTCAGCGCATCTGGCGTGCGTTGATACGCGACAGCCAAAGCCTGTTCGATCGCACCGATCAACACATCCAGGCTGATCTCACGCTCGCGTTCCAAAAGTCGAAGTGCCGCCATGTCAATATGCATTTTTAGTCCTCACTGTCCTGCGTCCGGTCAGAGTCCGTCCCGGCAATATCTACAAAGTCACTGTCTGAGGCCGCCTCAGCACGGGACAACTCAACTTCAACCCGCGCCTTGCGAATCGAAGAAATTTCAACGATGCCTCGCGTTTCAAACACGGCATTGGCATCTTCAACATCGACGAGGCGTTCAGTGAAGCGGGTTCCATCCATTAAACGGACGTCAACGAGCCGACCAAGGTTACGGCGAAAATGGCGTTCTTGTGTCAACGGCCTGCTTGTCCCAGGGGACGACACTTCGAGGGTGTAATCAGGATCTAGGCTTCGCACAGCGTCAAGAGTCTTTGATAACTCACGCGACACTTGGGCAATACTCTCAAGGGACACTGCCCCGTGTTTGTGGTCTGGCAGATCGACGGTAACCCGAACGATCGTCTGCTTGCCCTGTACCAAGAATTCGAGATCTTCTAAGACAAGATCTGCACTATCTACTACCGGCCCGACTGCGTCTGCCACGGATGCTGGAACTTCTGAACGCGCCACATGTCCTCCTGCCGTCGTGTTGACTACCGGACACAACAGACCGGTATGAACTTGTTCTCCCCTAAGCCTACCGAGAATCTCGTGGCCTGCATGCTGTCTTTTAGTGTATTCCTCGTCGCATCTGCCCCGGTGAGGCGTCCCACAGCCACTCCGTAACTCGGTAAGATCATCCCATACCTACCAACAAGGGAAATGACATTCGTGGCTCGCATCAACGTTCGAACGTTTCTGACATCTCTCGTCGTACTACTTCTCGTCGCCGGCTGCGGAGTGCGCATTGAGACAGCGCCGCCAACAGAACCAACACCCGACAGTAACGAAGTGGCACGTCAAGCGGTTGTCAATGACTTACTCAGCGTGTCAGCAGCAGCCGCCCTTCTTACACAAGACGACGCACAGAGCGACGCCGTAGTGCAGGCCCTCGAGTCACTAGCACTCCAAGCGAGCGACACCGCAACCCAACTCGGCGGTGAGTATGACTCAGGGTTACCCGAAGAACTTCGAACCAGCAGACCAGAACCTTCACAATCCAGCGAAACGACGGCTCCAGCCACTGCACAGGACCTTGTCGACCAACTCAACAACGCAGCGAACCGCATCCGGTCAACACTCGATCTTCCAGAGGATCCAGATGTTGCCCGAGCCTACGGATCACTTGCCACCTGGTTTGCGCTTCAAGCCTCTGACATAGCACGGCTCAGCAAGATCGACTATGAGTTGCCTCCTGATTTCACCGACTCCGAGCTTGAAGCGCTTCCTTCAAACATTACCCAGGCGAATGTCATCACGTGGATCACCCGAGAAGATGCCGCCGCATACGGATTCGAAGTCATTGCAGCCATGCTCCCGGTCGATGATCGAGCCTACTTCACCAAACAAGCTCGCGAACACCGCCGCACGGCGCAACACCTCGCAGTACTCGCCGCTGTAGATCGGACCAGCGATGACCCACGCGCACTACGCTACGACCTACCATTCACCCTGACCCCAGACTCCCCCACCCCCGAGCCAAGCGAAGCGCGGCGACTCGGACGTGAACTATGCATCGACCTTGGGGAACACTACAGCACCGCGCTAGCCACTGTGGAACCACAAGACCGTGCCGCGATTCTCGACTTGCTGGTCCCTGCGGCGCAATGCGCCAATCGGCTCGGAAGCGACATGGGGCCATTTGTCTTCATCGAGAGCCCTGAGGCCATTACGGCAAGCACACCCGAAGTCAGCAACTAAAGAATCTGACAGAACAAACGGCACTTCCCGTCACATACAACAAGACGGTCCGCCCCTTCAAGGGGTGGACCGTCTTGCATGATGTCAATGGCGCGAACGGAGTATCAGGAAGTGCTTTTTGTCACCGCATCGACGATCACATCGACTGCCTCTGTCAATTGGACAGTTTGCGGCTCACCGGTGCGTGTACGGAATTCAATGACACCCTGCTCAAGTCCGCGTCCAACAACGGCGATGAAGGGCACTCCAATGAGTTCAGCATCTTTAAATTTCACGCCTGGAGAAACCTTCGGGCGGTCATCGTAGATCACTTCGATGCCACGTGATTCGAGTTGCTCAGCAAGGCTGGTTGCAGCAGCGTACACTGCCTCATCTTTCCCTGTCGCCACCAGGTGCACATGAGCGGGGGCGATTTGCAGTGGCCATGCCAAACCCTTGTCGTCATAATTTGCCTGCGCTAAAG
This sequence comes from Jonesia quinghaiensis DSM 15701, assembly GCF_000423205.1. Classification (GTDB taxonomy): domain Bacteria; phylum Actinomycetota; class Actinomycetes; order Actinomycetales; family Cellulomonadaceae; genus Jonesia; species Jonesia quinghaiensis. The sequence goes on along the minus strand of NZ_AUHN01000006.1, from coordinate 366,615 downwards.
CAGCCATCACACGGGACACCCCAATACCGTATGATCCCATCGTTACGACGGCTTGTTTACCATTGGCATCAAGAACCTTGAGGCCCAACGCCTGCGCATACTTGCGGCCAAGTTGGAAAATGTGCCCAATCTCGATACCACGTGCAAGTTCTAGAGGACCAGAACCATCAGGAGCTGGATCGCCTGCCCGCACTTCTGCGGCCTCGATCACTCCATCCGCACGGAAATCACGTCCTGCAACGACATTCAGCGCGTGCTGACCGACAACATTGGCCCCAGTAACCCACACAGAACCGTCGACGATGCGTGGATCGACCAGGTAGCGCGTGGCAGATTCTTGCCCCGTGTGTGAAACACCAAGAATTTGTGGGCCAATGTAACCCCGCTTCAGGTGTGGGTTCTTCGCAAAGTCACCGTCCCCCGCCGCCTCAACCTCTGCAGGCGCAAGCGCGGCTTCGATACGTTTCATATCAACTTCTCGGTCCCCAGGAACACCCACGACAACCAGTTCACGTTGCCCATCTGGGTGTGACACAGCGAGCACAACATTCTTTAGGGTGTGTTTAGTTGACCACTGTTCCCCTTGGGGGGCATCGTTACCGTGATTTTCCTGCAACCATGTAACAAGTGACTCGATTGTGGCGGTGTCAGGTGTGTCAATCACGACTGATGCTGGAACTGCAGAAGCATCCAACGGTTCCCCAACAACCGTTGTTACCGCCTCCACATTGGCGGCATACCCGCCTGGAGAACGAACAAAGGTGTCTTCCCCAATTGGAGTTGGAGTCAAAAACTCCTCAGACCGCGAACCACCCATGGCCCCAGATGTCGCTGCCACAATGACATATTCAAGCCCTAGGCGGGTAAAGATTCGCTCATAGGCATCACGCTGAGCCTGATAAGAGGCACTCAAACCTTCATCACTTATGTCGAAGGAGTAGGCGTCTTTCATAATGAATTCACGGCCACGGATCAGACCTGCGCGTGGGCGTGCTTCGTCACGGTATTTGGTCTGAATCTGAAACAGTGTGACGGGAAGATCTTTGTACGAAGAATAGAGATCCTTCACCAAAAGTGTGAACATTTCTTCGTGGGTTGGAGCAAGAAGATAATCGCCATCCTTGCGGTCCTTCAAACGGAACAGATTTGGCCCGTATTCCGTCCACCGGCCCGTTGCTTCATACGGCTCACGGGGCAAGAGGGCTGGAAAATGAACGCGCTGAGCGCCAGCCCGCTCCATTTCTTCCCGGACCACAGCCTCCACTTTGTCAAGGACGCGCAGTCCTAATGGAAGCCACGAATAAACACCTGGGGCGGCGCGGCGGATATATCCCGCACGGACAAGAAGTTTGTGGCTTGCGACCTCAGCATCAGCGGGATCTTCACGAAGGGTGCGAACGAATAGGTTCGATAGGCGTAAGAGCATGTTCTAAGCGTAATGCCCATGCCTAGAGGCGCAGGCCGAGAATCATGGTGACCTAGAACATTACGGTTGCATACTCCCCCGCCACGCTAAAACCTGATGTCTGATATGCCTTTAATGCGCGATGGTTATAACTGTTGACGTATAGCGAAATGGTGCGGTCAAATTGCTCCTGAGCAATCCGAGCAACCTGAGCCATAGCAGGGGCAGCAATTCCACGACTCCGGAAAGCTGGATCAACCCACACGCCCTGGACTTGAGCAACATCGTTGCACAGCGCTCCGATGTCCGCTTTAAAGACAATTTGATCCCCAACCGAGTCAGTGCACCCAGGCTCAACGTCCCGGCGAAGCATGACGAAAGAGCGTCGCTCAGCAATCAGTTCACGCACACGACGTGAATACTGCACGGAACCATAGCGAAGCGGAGACACACCAACTTCCTCAAGGAACATGTGAACACTTGCTGGAAGCAGAGCATCAAAATCTTCGGGCTCTGCGCACCTGACCCGACTGTCTGCTGTGCACTGCGGTTCGCGATCCCAGACCATTGAGGGTTGAGACGCTCGTACCTCTCGTGCCGGCGACCAAAGATCCTCTACAGCATTCCACAGCGGAAGAACTGTTTGCGCCGGCCCAACCAGCGAGGATGACCGCCTGCCAGTTGAACGCGCTGCAGAAATGAACGCAGATAATGCCGCAGCGTATTCGGCGCTATCAGCGAGAGCGAGATCAAAAATGGGAATGAAGTTTGCGCCAACCCAACAAGCCGCGACTAACTCACCGCCATTCCTGTAGGCCCACACTTCTCCCGGCAAAGCCCCGGAGGCTAACCCATCCTCCAAATGGGTCAGCGCAAGAACGTATGACACTGGATCACGGCGGGCAAGTTCTATGACCGCTTCAATGTCGCTATGATCACGCAACAGTTCAACGGGGTACTCAACTCGCCGTGATCCCATATCCGTTACCCTACGACAATAGAGGGGCTTTCCCCGGTCTTCTCCATAGAGTCTGCGATTCGCATAGCCTCTTCGATGAGCGTTTCCACGATCATTGACTCCGGCACGGTCTTAATGACTTCACCTTTGACAAAAATTTGCCCTTTGCCGTTTCCGGAGGCCACTCCCAGGTCAGCTTCTCGAGCTTCACCAGGCCCGTTTACAACGCAACCCATAACGGCAACTCGCAACGGAACGGGAAGCCCTTCTAGGCCAGCGGTGACACGTTCTGCAAGAGTATAAACATCTACCTGCGCCCGGCCACACGAAGGGCATGAGACTATCTCAAGCTTGCGGGGTTTGAGGTTGAGAGACTCAAGGATTGCATTGCCGACCTTCACTTCCTCCACTGGAGGAGCGGACAGCGAGACCCGAATGGTGTCCCCAATTCCACGTGACAACAATGCACCGAAGGCCGTCGCTGACTTGATGGTCCCCTGGAAAGCCGGACCTGCCTCGGTCACACCAAGGTGGAGTGGCCAGTCACCACGTTCTGACAACATTTCATAGGCGCGCACCATAATGACAGGGTCATTGTGCTTCACCGAAATTTTGAAGTCATGGAACCCGTGCTCTTCAAACAACGATGCTTCCCATACCGCTGACTCAACAAGCGCTTCTGGCGTTGCTTTTCCATACTTTTTGAGCAAACGAGGATCCAAAGATCCAGCATTGACACCAATACGGATCGAGACCCCAGCGTCCTTGGCGGCAGCTGCGATCTGCTTAACTTGGTCGTCAAATTTCCGGATATTTCCAGGATTGACTCGCACAGCGGCGCACCCAGCATCAATCGCCGCGTACACGTACTTGGGTTGGAAGTGGATGTCAGCAATCACAGGGATCTGTGATTTTTTCGCGATAGCAGGCAGAGCTTCAGCATCGTCTGCGGAAGGCACCGCAACACGGACAATGTCACAACCTGACGCTGTGAGTTCAGCGATTTGTTGGAGAGTGGCATTGATGTCCGTTGTACGGGTGGTGGTCATTGACTGCACGCTTACTGGTGCATCACCACCAACTTCCACCTTCCCGACTTTGATCTTGCGGGTTTTACGACGAGGCGCGAGTACTGGCGCTGGCGCCTGCGGCATACCGAGGTTGATTGGAACAGTCACAGAACCTATTATCTCCTTTTTCACCGCGAGGCCATGCCATGGTGATCATCACCACGCAGCCGCCGCGACATCACACAGCACAAACACCAAAATCTGACCTTCAGGGGTTCAGACTACTGGATGAGACGGACAGGATTGACGATGTCTGCATATATCAACAAGATCCCCATACCTGCTAACAGAACAAACACAACATAGGCCACCGGGAGCATCTGTGCCGTATCCGCGTGTCCTGGGTCAGGGCGATGTCGCAGTCGCGCCCATTGACGGCGCCCACCTTCATAAAGCGCCCCTGCGACGTGTCCCCCATCCAGCGGAAGCAAGGGAATCATATTGAATGCGAAGAGCGCAATATTTAATGAAGCCAGCAAGGAAAGGAGTTGCTGAGTTTGCGCAGCCAAGTTACTACTGAACTCTGGTGCCGAGGTAATCTCACCCGCTACTCGACCTACCCCAACGACACCGATCACAGAATTCACATCACGTTCTTGACCGCCAAACGCCGCGTTCCACACGTCTACCATTCGCTCAGGAAGACGAACAATGATGCCTAGCGTGCCGGTGATCCCCTGGCCCATTAATTCGGGCACCACAACAAATGGCTGGTGGTTTTGTTCGAAGGTTGGAGCAACCCCGAGAAATCCGCGTTGTTCTGTCACGAGTTCTCCGCTGTCATCGAACTGCGGAATATCATATCGGTCAAGGACCGGTCGCGGGGTGATCAAAGGTACCAGTGTTGTTTCGCTTTCCGCACCATCGCGAAGGTACGTTACCGAGACCTCTTGCCCACCATAGCGAGCAATACGGTCGGACAAGTCATCCCATGAACTAACTTCTTGATCCGCAAAGCCCGTAATGACGTCACCGGGCAACAAACCAGCTTGAGCTGCTGGAGTGATAGGGTCAGTAGATTCGCACTCAGTCCTTGACTCCTGGGCGCTCACCACACACTGCGAGACCTCTGCGATCTGGGTTGTTGGCTCTGACCGTCCAAAAGCAACAACAATTACAGTCAGGAGAAACGCCGCGATCACCAGGTTCATGAGCGGACCACCGGCCATCACGATGAGTTTCTTGGGGGTGCTCAACTTATAGAAAGCACGATTCTCTTCCCCGGGTCGGATTTCTTCCAAGCTCGCTTCACGAGCCCCGGTGATGAGTTCCCTAAACCACATGCGACGCTTACGGTCGGTATTTTCCGGCGGATACATTCCTACCAGCCGCACATACCCACCAAGTGGTATTGCTTTGATACCGTACTCAGTTTCACCTCTGTGAGTCGACCACAAAGTTGGTCCGAATCCCACCATGTATTGAGGAACTCTGACACCAAATTTCTTGGCCGGCACCATGTGCCCAACCTCGTGGAGGGCAATCGATGCTAACAACCCCACAACTACTGTGAGTACACCCCACAGAAAATCCACTGTCGCCTCCAGACGGCGTATAAATGACTAGTCTTTAAGCCAAGATGTCTTGGTTGCGCACCCATGAACGCGCCCACGCATCGGCCTGCATGACGCCATCAACCGATCGCGTCAGAGAATTCGTCACGAGGTATTCATCAAAAGCGTCGAGCACTGCAGATAAAGTGTCGACAATTTGGCTGTAGCGCACCTCATGTCTGAGAAATGCGTCGACCAGTTCCTCATTCGCGCCGTTGAAAACTGCTGGATGCCATGCAGAAGCTGCCACTGCGCGTCGCGCAATCTCGACGGCAGGAAAGACCTCTGTGTCGAGGGGCTCAAATGTCCACGAAGACGCCTTCGTCCAGTCGCAGGGCTGAGCGCCAGAAGAAATACGATCAGGCCAACTCAGACCAAGCGAGATGGGCAATCGCATGTCTGGTGGAGATGCTTGGGCGATGACTGATCCGTCGGTGAACTCGATCATGGAATGCACGATTGACTGCGGGTGAACCACCACAACGATGTCATCAACAGGAACATCGAACAGTAGGTGCGCCTCGATAAGCTCTAGAGCCTTATTCACCAATGTCGATGAGTTGATTGTCACGACTGGGCCCATGTTCCACGTTGGGTGGTCCAGCGCCTCCTCTGGGGTAACCGCTTGGAGTTGCTCACGGTTCATACCTCGAAACGGACCCCCGGATGCGGTGAGAATAAAACGCGTGACTTCTTCGCGTCGGCCACCACGTAACGCTTGTGCCATTGCGGAGTGTTCTGAGTCAACCGGAACAATTTGGTCAGAGCGCTTCATTGCTTCCTTAACCAGTTGACCGCCGATCACCAACGACTCTTTGTTTGCTAAGGCAAGCGTGTTGTTCGCACGTAACGCAGCGAGTGTTGGCCCTAGACCAACAGCTCCAGTCATACCGTTCAGCACAACATCGACCGGATGAGATGCTAGGACAGATGCGGCTTCTGGGCCGAATAGTAACTGTGGAGGGTTTTCCACCCCTGCCAGGAGATTCTCCAACTCCACACGTGTCTCAGAGTTGTGAACCGCAACGATCGCGGGAGCATACTGACGGATTTGCTCTGCTAGTAGCGGAAGTGAACTTCCGCCTGCAGCCAGCCCATAAACCTCGAAAAGTCCAGCATTGCGAGTAATAACGTCCAGCGCTTGCGTACCGATGGAGCCAGTAGATCCGAGCAGCGTGACCGATTTTCGTGATGTTGTCACTCGACGCCCAGCAATACTTCAACTGCCCGCGCCAAAAAGGCGTCAACAGTCATTTCCTCGTAAGCGTTACGTCCGCGAGCTGGCGAAAATGTCGCTGAGCGAACCTCGGCTGACGTCAACTTGCCTTTGCCTTCAAAAAAGCGAATAAGACGTTTACAGAGGTAGTCAACTTCCTCTTTGCTGTAGCCAGGACCTTTTGGTGGTGATTCAAAACGTTCGCCGGCAGGACGCTGAAGACGGGGGTACAGCGTCTGAGCCCGTTCGGCCATGACCGCCATCCATGCTTGCTGGCCACCTTGGTTCGTGTGAAACTGGCGTTCCTTTGCAATGAAAGCCACTTCAAGGCGCTCTAGTGCAGCATCAACCTCTGCAGGGTCATAACCGCCACGTTGCGTCTCGAAAACACAAGTATTTACGTCGCGGAAGGTGAGTATGTCAGCGGTGACGCCTTCATAGGTCTCACGAGCTTGCGCAAAAAAGTCGTCGACGTCTTCTGTGTCGTATCCGACCTTCATCTTGGAGACAGTTGAGAACATGATTCCACCTTACTGCTCGTCGGCTGCCAGTTGGCCACATGCGCCGTCAATGTCACTTCCCCGAGTATCCCGCACTGTCGTGGGAATTCCATGGTTACGCAAGCGCGCGACGAACTCTTTTTCGACGTCACGGTCACTTGCCGTCCAAATTGACCCGGGTGTGGGATTGAGTGGAATGGGGTTGACGTGAACCCAACCACGCCCCCTACTGTTGAGTTTCTCCCCCAGGAGGTCGCCTCGCCACGCATGATCGTTCATATCTTTGATCAGTGCGTATTCAATAGAAACTCGACGTCCCGTTGCCTCGAAGTACTCACGAGCGGCGTCCAACGCTTCGTCAACGGTCCAGCGCGTGTTGATGGGGACCAGTTCCGAACGCAACTCGTCATCCGGGGCGTGCAAACTCAACGCTAGCGTTAGTGGCAGCCCTTCTTTAGCCAGCTTTTTCATGGCCGGTACGAGACCCACTGTCGACACCGTGATATTTCGCGCAGACAACCCAAAGCCATCAGGTTGAGGGGCAACAAATTGCCGAATCGCACCCATGAGCGCCTTGTAATTTGCAAGCGGCTCCCCCATGCCCATAAAAACGAGGTTGTTCAGTTGAGCAGGTCCACCTGGAATCTCACCGCTGGCTAATGACAAGCTCGCTTGGCGAACTTGTTCAACGATTTCTGCCGTGGAGAGGTTACGTGTCAGACCCATCTGCCCAGTAGCACAAAAAGGGCAGGCCATCCCACAGCCCGCTTGGCTTGACACACAAAGAGTTGATCGGTTTGGATACCGCATCAGAACTGATTCAACTTTGATGCCGTCAAAGAGTCGCCACAGTGTTTTCACTGTTGCGCCCTGGTCTGCTTCAAGAGTGCGAATCTTGTTAACGAGTGGTGGCATGAGCTGCTCCACTAGATCATCGCGAATACCAACAGGCAGATCAGTCATGCTCTGCGCATCTGCCGTGTAGTGCGTGAAGTAGTGGGTACTGAGTTGGCGAGCACGGAAGGGCTTCTGGCCAAGTTGAGTGACAGCCTCCTTGCGCTCATCGACACTCATGTCTGCAAAGTGTCGAGGAGCTTTACCCCGGCGCGGAGCGGTCATCTGCAGGGGAATCGTGCTGGGGGTAGGGCGTACTTCAACCAAGGTGTTCTCTCACAATTTCTCTGACCGTCGTTTAAACGACTGGTCCGGTCGGCAAGTTGGCAGCGGCAGTAAACATTAAATAGACAAAAGGGGCAGTTAAGAGCATTGAATCGATTCGGTCAAGGACCCCGCCGTGGCCGGGCAAAATAGATCCCATGTCTTTGATCTGCAAGTCCCGTTTGATAAGGGATTCAGACAGGTCGCCAATGGTAGCTGTAATCGGGGTAAGTACACCCAGTGCAACACCAACCATTGGATTGAAGTCCAACACCACCGCTGTTCCAACTATTCCCACGGCGAGAGCTAGAAGAAATGAGCCAGCTAGTCCTTCCCAGCTTTTTTTCGGGCTAATTGACGGGGCTAAAGGGTGCCGCCCGAAGGCAACCCCTGCGAAAAATCCGCCCGTGTCATTGGCAACAGCCAACAAGATAAAAATTGCAACGAGTATCGGACCGTCGTCTTGCGCAAGCATCATGACAACAAAACCTGCCATCAAAGGGAGGTAGGCTGTTGCGAAAACTGCAGCCGTGCAGTCCCTGACGGCATGTTGCCCACCGCCGTCAATAACTCTCCACACAACGATCCCGGCTATTGTCAAAATGAACGACACCATCAAGGCTTCAGGCCCAGCAAGGTACGTTGATACCAACATGCCAGCTGCACCTACCCACATAGGTAGCAGCGGTGCATTGATATCTCGACGTTCAAACGCTTTCGCAAGTTCCCACATGCCAAAGCAAACCGCGACAATAACGACAAGTACAAAAAACTCTTTACGGAAATATAGCGACGCAGCGACCACGCCAAGCAGACCCACCGCAACAGCGATCGCTACGGGGATGTTTCGTCCGCTTTTCGCGGTCGCCGTGTTCGACAGGCCTTCCTGAAAACTCATCAGACCTCGAGGAGCTCAGCTTCTTTGCCGGCAAGGAGCTTATCGATTTCTTCGACGTGACGCTTCGTCAGTGCTTCAAGTTCTTTCTCAGCACGCGTGCCTTCGTCTTCAGGGATGTCGCCATCTTTCACTGATCGATCAAGGCCGTCTTTCGCTTTACGACGGATGTTACGCAGCGCAACCTTGCTGTCTTCTGCCTTAGTTTTTGCAAGCTTCACATAGTCGCGACGACGTTCTTGGGTCAGAGCTGGCAAAACAATGCGAATCGCGTTTCCATCACTTGATGGGTTGACACCGAGGTCGGAATCACGCAGTGCTTTTTCGATGAGAGCCATCGCTGACTTGTCGTAAGGCACAACCAAGACGGTACGAGCATCTGGAATATTGAAGGACGCAAGTTGCTGAAGCGGAGTTGGTGCACCGTAGTAGTCCACCATGATCTTGGAGAACATCGAAGCGTTGGCTCGACCAGTGCGAATACCTGCAAATTCCTCTTTGGCCACCTCGACGGCGCGATCCATCTTTTCCTCTGCTTCGAGCAGAATCTCGTCAGACATTATTTCTCCTTTACGACTCGCTGGGCGAGCCAGTTGTTCCGGGGGAACCTTGTCAGTTACTCGTTACGGTGGTTCCGATACGTTCACCAACAAGTGCACGTGTCACATTACCTTGTTCATCCATGCCGAAGACACGCATGCGCAGGTGGTTGTCACGTCCCAAGCTCATCGCTGCAGCGTCCATTACTCCAAGGTCCTGGACAAGGGCATCAGTGTAGGTCAACTCATCAAGAAGGGTCGCGTCTGGGTTTGTGCGCGGGTCGTCTGTGTAGACACCATCAACCCCATTTTTGCCCATGAGAACTTCTTCGCAGTGGGTTTCCAGTGCACGTTGCACGGCCACCGTGTCTGTGGAGAAGTACGGCATCCCAGCACCAGCACCAAATATCACTACTCGCCCCTTTTCGAGGTGGCGAATAGCACGAAGTGGAATATACGGCTCTGCGACTTGACCCATAGTGATAGCCGTTTGGACTCGTGTTTGGACACCAGCCTGCTCGAGAAAATCTTGCAATGCTAGACAGTTCATCACCGTGCCAAGCATGCCCATGTAGTCAGCACGTGCACGGTCAAGTCCTTGCTGGGAAAGTTCAGCACCGCGGAAGAAGTTACCCCCACCGACAACAATGGCAACTTGCACACCTCGCCCTACGGCTTCAGCGATTTCGGCTGCCACGCGGCGTACAACGTGCGATGCCAAACCAATTTGTCCTCCACCGAACGCCTCACCTGAGAGTTTCAGCAAAACGCGACGGGCGGGAGTCTTCTCGATCTCTGGAGGTGTTGTAGCTGTGGGCGTGGTAAAGGTCATCGTGTTCTCCGCAGTTGTGAAACGGGATGTCGCAGTGCTCTTTGATCGTACGTGCACGGATGCCCGGCTCACATTCTGTGAGCCGGGCATACCGGGTGAAGCCTATCAGGAACCGACGCGGAAACGGACGAAGCTCTTCAGCTCACCGTTCACATCGCTAACTGTTTGTGCGACTGTCTTCTTTGGGTCCTTAGCCAATGGCTGCTCAAGGAGAACGACGTTCTTGAAGTAACCGTTAAGGCGACCCTCGATGATCTTTGGCAAAGCTGCTTCTGGCTTGCCTTCGTTGCGTGATGTCTCTTCCGCAATGCGACGCTCGTTGGCCACTTGGTCAGCAGGTACGTCTTCACGAGCAAGGAACTCTGGAGCCAAAGCAGCGACGTGCTGTGCAACGTCCTTAGCAACTGCAGCACCCGAGGCGTCAGTGACAACAAAAACGCCAATTGCTGGTGGGAGGTCCTTAGCCGTGCGGTGGAGGTACTGAGTAACGACAGGACCTTCAACAACAGCGACCCGACGCAAAACGATCTTCTCGCCGAGAGTCGCAGCTTCTTCGTCGATAGTGGTCTGCAACGGGGTTCCGTTGGTTTCCGCAGCAAGTGCGTCTTCTGCAGAGGTAGCGCCTGAAGCAACTACAGACTCGAGAACCTGCTCCGCGAGGTCAATGAACTTCTGCGACTTTGCGACGAAGTCTGTTTCGCAGTTGATTTCTACAAGTACGCCACGCTGGCCTTCGCCTGCGTCAACGATGCGGGCAGCAACAAGCCCTTCGGATGTTGAGCGACCTTCACGCTTCGCGACACCCTTGAGCCCTTTGACTCGAAGGATTTCTGTTGCCTTGTCCATGTCACCGGCAGCCTCATCAAGAGCCTTCTTGACGTCGAGCATGCCTGCACCGGTGCGCTCACGCAGCGCCTTGATGTCAGCGGCAGTGTAGTTTGCCATGTTGTTTCCCTAGGTTAGCTTGAGTGAATGGTTGTGGTGGCGCTGTACCCCAGCGCCACCACATCGACTTACTTTGCTTCTGACTCAGCCTCAGGAGCAGCAGGGGCTGCTTCCTCTACAGGAGCGGCCTCTGCTGCAGGAGCAGCTTCAACGGCAGGCGCCTCTGCAGGCGCTGCAGGTGATTCCTGTGCACCTTCGAGGAGTTCGCGCTCCCACTCAGCGAGTGGCTCAGCGTCAGCCTTGCCACCCTTGCTGCGAGCAACAAGACCTTCTGCTACTGCATCTGCGACGACACGAGTAAGCAGGGCAACAGCGCGGATCGCGTCGTCGTTACCTGGGATCTTGTAATCCACGTGGTCTGGGTCGCAGTTTGTGTCAAGAATCGCCACAACAGGGATTCCGAGCTTGCGAGCTTCGTCAACGGCGAGGTGCTCTTTGTTTGTGTCGACAACCCACAACGCAGAAGGCAGACGGGTCATGTCACGAAGACCACCCAAGGTGCGAGCGAGCTTGTCCTTCTCGCGACGCATGATGAGAAGTTCCTTCTTGGTGAAAGCTGACCCAGCAACGTCGTCGAAGTCGATCTGCTCAAGTTCCTTCAGGCGCTGCAGGCGCTTGTTCACTGTCTGGAAGTTAGTGAGCATTCCACCGAGCCAACGGTGGTTCACGTATGGCATGCCAACACGAACGGCTTGCTCAGCAACTGGCTCTTGTGCCTGCTTCTTTGTTCCAACGAAGAGAACAGATCCGCCACGAGCAACGGTTTCCTTGACAAACTCGTACGCGCGGTCAATGTATGACAGTGACTGCTGAAGGTCAACGATGTAGATGCCGTTACGCTCAGTGAAGATGAAACGCTTCATCTTAGGGTTCCAGCGACGAGTCTGGTGTCCGAAGTGCACACCAGCATCAAGAAGCTGGCGCATGGTTACAACTGCCACGGCAGTGTCCTTTCAGTGCGCACCGAAGCGCGCGTTTCTGGCGGCATGACGCCGCATATCCGGGTTTTCGACACACGAAGTGTCGCTCCACATCCCTGTCACGCGCGCCCACAAGGGACCACGGCGCGTAGCAGGAGCAACGTCGTCGTCTTAAAAGACAACGAGAGGCTCTACAGGATGCTTTTAGTCACATGCGCATGAGCGCAGTGCTGCACAATAAATAGTACTCGATGCTTTCATAGCATGGACACCAATCGGCGCAGACACCAAGGTGATCCTCTCCACAACGTCACCGTCTGTGGAAAACCTCACCCGGCCTACGCCACGCGTTTAGCGTAGAAACATGACCATCCAGATGGCACGTACACCACGCACTGCGTCACAGACCCCTACCTCATCTCGGCGTAGGGTCGTTCACCGCTTCACTTACCTGAGGCTTGTCATTTCTATCGCACTATTGAGCGTAGGGTCGCTCACTACTGCACATGCGAGTCGTCCAGTTGTTGAGTCACCGGTGGAGCCATCTGCGGTTGAGGGTTTTCTTCCAGTGGCGCATGACGGAGTCCCTCTCCAGCGCGAGCTTCTTACGCATGCAGGAATTTTGACAGATGACTACGATCCCCCTGCTCAGAACTGGCTAGCAGGGCACCGTGGGATTGACCTTTATGCACCCCCAGCAACGGAGCTTCGCGCACCGCAAGCGGGCACTCTCACATTCGCTGGCAACGTTGGTGGAAAACATCTGGTGGTTGTGACGCACCCGGGTGGTCTGCGGTCAACTTTTGAGCCAGCACGCACAACGTTACCGGTGGGAACCTCAGTACGTGCTGGCGACTACTTCGCGACAGTTTCTGAGGATAACCACTCACATTGTGCAGCGATCCAATGCGTCCACTGGGGACTTAAGGACGGGCGCACCTACCTGGATCCATGGCTGCTTTTAGCGCCCTGGAAGACCGTGCGTTTGGTCGGCTAACCATGCACACCATGTTTAGCCGACCACGTCGCAGTACACTTTTCGTTCAATCCGCTTCTACTGCAATGAGTTGTTTCCGCAACTTCAGAAGAATCGCTGAGTGCATTTGTGATACTCGCGATTCAGTAACTCCGAGTAAGCGTCCGATCTCACTCAGTGTCATTGATTTGAAGTAATACAGGGTCACTACTGCACGCTCTCGCTCATTCAATTGGTCAACTGCTGAACCAAGAATTTCTCGCATTTCTACCTGAGCGAATGATTGCGCTGGGTCATCAGTCATTGTTCGTTGAACGCTCTCCATGGCAGAAATCTGGTCTACGCGATCTCCTGTTGCAACAACTTCATCGAGTGCAATGACATTGCCACTCGAGACTTGCCACTGGAGTTGCCAGATATCTTTCTCTTTGACGCCCATGTGCCCTGCAATTTCAGCATTAGTAGGTTCGCGGTGCAGAGTGTTTTCGAGATGCTGGCACGCACGGTCATATTCCCTGGCGCGTGATCGCACTGACCGTGGGATCCAGTCCAATGCCCTGAGCTCATCAATGATTGCTCCGCGGATGCGGGTGGATGCGTAGGTCTCAAATTTTATGTCTCTGCTCGGATCAAACTTGTCGATCGCATCGATGAGACCGAACATTCCGTATGACACAAGATCAGCCGACTCAACGGTATTCGGCAATCGCATTCCCACTCGTCCCGCTATAGCGGACACCAGTGGAGCGTAGTGCAAAATGAGTCGCTCTCGGCCGGATGGTGTTGGTGTTGCTTTGTAGTCGAGCCACAACTGTTGGATTTCAGAAAGAGCTTCCAACGCATGGCCTGCTGGGTCTGGCACCGGGGTTCGTGGACCGGCGGGGAGTGTTACTCCCTGGGTTTCAGTAACTATCGTTGACATCTGCTGCCCCTTGATGTTTATGGCGGTAAAACCAAGGACTTGGTGGGAACTCAGGCTCGTGGATGGGCCTGGGCGTAGGTTGCGCGTAGCCGCGACGTTGTCACGTGGGTATAGCGCTGTGTAGTACGCAATGACGAGTGTCCTAGGATCTCTTGGACAGATCGCATGTCTGCTCCCCCTTCAAGCAGATGTGTTGCTGTTGTGTGCCTCAGATCGTGGGGCCGCACAACATTCAGATCGGCGGATTCCGCCAGTTTTTCGATTTCTTCGCGAACTTGTCTGACGTTCCATCTGCCCCCGCGTACGCCAAGGAACACTGCGGTTCCGCTGGCGTCAGAAGTCAAAAGTGGTCGCGAACGGTTGAGCCACTGGTCAAGGCTGTGCAGTGCTGGGGTTCCAAGTGGAACCACCCGCTGCTTGTCCCCCTTGCCGGTGACGGTAATGAGTTGTGAGGATCGGTCAATATCACCCATGTCAAGGGCAACGAGTTCAGCAACTCTCATTCCTGTGGCATAGATAAGTTCCACTGCTGCACTGAGTCGATCCATTTTGGCCTGACGCAGACGAATGTCGTCGTCGCTTTGTTGGATGTCTGGGGAGACAGTGTTCGCGTGTAACGCATCAAGGAGAGTGCTTATCTGCCCTCGAGTAAGAACGTGAGGGAGCGCTGAAACTGGCGCGGGAGTTCGAAGGCGGCGTGCCGGATTGTCCGGTCGCCGACTAGTGTCCTCTAGCCAGTGGAAGAATTGCCGGATGCTTGCCCCTCGTCGGGCCAATGTTGCTCGAGATGCCCCTCGAGCAAGGCAGTGAGCTAGCCACTCACGCAGATCATTGAGGTCTGCGCTCAGGAGTGGCTCGTGGTCATCAGTGGGTGACGTTTCTGGGTCGATAGGCGTTGCATCGCCACCTGCTGCAAGGAATACAATCAGGTCGCGGACATCACTCGTATAGGCGCGTACTGTTGCCTGAGACAGGCCTTTACGCAGTGCGAGATGTGTCGCGTACTCATCGAGCAGGGTCATCCGTGACTCCCTGGGTTGCTCTTCTTCGTGGTTGTTCGGCCTGGCGGGGCCTGCCTCAGGTTGCGTCATGCTTGTGAGGCTACGTGCATTCTTGACTGGTTGCTTCGTCAATGCCTCGAAGACTATCCGAAATCAAGCATGGAGACTAGTCCCCATGCAGGTATCCGCACCGGTGATCATCACACCATTTGAGCAGATATAAAGCGTTTGATGCTCCGCCTCTCTTTTTCTCCCATGGTTACGTTGCGCGGACCTGCGGGAATAGTTTCCAGTTGGCAACTATTGAGTGGTGCGCCGATACGAATCACGGTCACATGTCACAAGACCTTTCACCTCCAAAGAACCCAAGACATCTCGGATTTCGAGAATTCCCAGCCCTGCAATCTGGGCAAGATCTGAAAGATGTCGAAAACGGTATGGACTCAACGCCTCAAATACACAACGCTGAATCTCCGATAAAAGATCGAACTCACCACCACCCGTAGACCGCATGGTGGTGGGCATGTCTTGGGCACCGTCCTGAATCTCGGTCAAACCACTACCACGCATCGCGCTTTCCAACGCGCCACGAACATCTGCAGGTTCGCTAACAAGCCGCGCCTCACCGTCCCGAATAAGACGATGACAGCCAGCAGATTGCGCAGAGGTCACTGGACCAGGCACGGCCAACACCGTGCGCCCAATGTCTTGAGCATGCCTCGCAGTTGACAATGACCCAGAGCGCCACGCAGCCTCCACAACTAACGTGACATCGCTCAGTGCAGCAATCAAACGATTGCGACGTAAAAAACGGACTCGAGAGGGGGCTGCGCCCACCGGCATCTCTGACACTACGCATCCACGCGCGATGAGTGACTCCAACAAACGCTGATTACCTGCCGGGTACAGCCGATCCACTCCCCCAGCCAGCACCGCAACACTCAGCATTTCTTGCGCTAGCGCTCCGTGATGTGCACGCGCGTCAATACCAAACGCTCCCCCGGACACCAGCAACGTTCGCGTGTTGTCGAGCCCAGCAATGATGTGGGCCGTGACATGTTCCCCATATGCAGTGGGATTGCGACTACCCACAACAGATAGGTGGGCTGGCGCGGTCACTAACGTTTCGGGATTACCCCGGACCCAGAGCATCCACGGCGCGCAGTCATCTAAATCATCCAAGCGGGCTGGCCACAAGTCATCATGAGGACACACAAGGTGCGCACCTAACGCTATCGCTGCACGCCGGTCATGGTCTGGATTTACCACCGGAAGCCGCGCATTCCATCGGGTCTTTACCTTGGTGAGGTGCCCGCGTTGCTGCGGTGATTCAATGCAGAGAATTTCACTGAGTTTCTGCGTGGCTTTCTCAGCTCCAAGGGACTCAACATGCGCCGCCTGGAAGATCAGCTCCCAGGCTTTAGGTGCCCCACATTGAGCAATGACTTGACTGACTAGAGGGTCAGCAGGCTCCGCGATTCTACTCAGACTCAGTCGTGCATCGAGATCTGTCAAAGCAGTCACAAACCTTGCCCTCTCATCCGTAAAGTAATTGCCCGGTGGACATGCTCCACACGAGGAGAATCACGCCCATCAAGATCAGCCAGAGTCCAGGCCACTCGAAGCGCCCGGTCTGCTCCACGCAAGGTCAAAGCACCCGTATCGGTCGCACGGTCCAGTTCCTTCATGACGGGGTGCGCTCGACCTGTTAAGTCGCGTAACCATGCCCCCGCAACCGCTGCGTTGGTGTGCCAGGGAGTGTCAAGCAGGCGGCGCGTGGCTCGATCACGTGCGTTTTGCACCCGCGCTTTGACAGTTGCTGTGGTTTCTTGCGTTGCAGGGCGTCCCGTCACCAAGGTGGGCAACACCTCCACCTGCACATCAATCCGATCTAACAACGGGCCAGATAATCGAGAGAAGTAACGCCGTTGCTGTAACGACGTGCATACACATAGGTCTCCTTTACCAATCGCATTCCCACACGGGCACGGGTTCGCGGCAAGAACTACCTGAAAGCGCGCCGGGTAGTGCGCGGTGGCGGCCGCCCGCTGGATGACGATGCTCCCTCCTTCAAGCGGTTGCCTCAGCGTTTGAAGTACTCGCGGGGAGAACTCAGGCGCTTCATCAAGGAAGAGCACGCCATGGTGAGCGCGTGAAGCGGCACCTGGACGCGGTGTTCCGCTGCCTCCTCCAACAATGGCAGCAGGTGTTGCCGTGTGGTGTGGTGCTTCAAAAGGTGGAGTAACAATGAGCCCTTGTGATGGATCGAATGTTCCAGATAACGAATGGAGCGAGGTCACTTCAAGTGACTGAGTGCTGGTGAGTTCCGGGAGAATTCCGGGCAAACGTTCAGCGAGCATGGTCTTTCCAGTACCTGGCGGTCCTACGAGGAGGAGATTGTGTCCACCGGCAGCAGCTACCTCGAGTGCATACTTTGCGTTCTCTTGTCCCAAAACATCGCTGAGATCCTTAACTCCAGGCGCCCCAGCGGGGCTGTAGGGCGCTGGCGCTTTCACCGGAGGCTGTGGTGGAGCAGGTGATATGACAGGAACGTCAAAATCCGCTCCCAACTGGGTGGCGAGTTCGCTCAGGTGGTACACCGGGCGAACATCAATATCCTCAACGAGTTGCGCTTCAGCCGCATTGCCCATTGGGACATAAGCCACCGTGCGCCCCTGCCGGTAAGCTGCATGCAGTGCTGGAAGAATACCGCGGATAGGGTGCACCGTTCCGTCCAGTGATAGTTCACCGAGAAACACAGCATTTTCTTGATGCGACGGCAGAAGTCCAGCCGCATGCATAACTGCCACGGCAATACCAAGATCAAAACCTGAACCAGATTTTGGAAGCGAAGCAGGCGCGAGGTTCACCACGATTTTTCTTGGTGGCAACGTCACTCCACATGAAGCAATGGCTGCACGCACGCGTTCTTTCGATTCAGATAACGACGCATCTGGTAACCCCACCAACACAAATCCAGGCAACGCGTGTGCCAGATGTGCTTCAACAGTGACGGTGTGACCTTCTAACCCCAATAGACTGATTGTTTCAGCGCGCCCAATGCTCACAAGCGCACATCCTTCACATGGTCGATGTACGGCCCACCAGTGGTTGCAGTCGAGTGTGTTGGCGCAGGATTGAGCACGATGGAGATCACATCGATGCGAACTTGTTGGATGACCAACCGTGCCTGATTGAGCCAAGCAGCTGTTAATTGACGCAGGCGCACCAGCTTCGCAGGTGTCACCGCTTCAGCTGGGTACCCGGCATGGGTTGTTGTACGTGTTTTCACCTCGATAAACACCAGGGTCGAACCATCCCTAGCAATGATGTCTACTTCGCCTCGGATCGGCGAGCTGCACCGCCAATTACGATCCAAAATGACATAGCCATGTTCTGTCAGCCATTGTGCTGCAACGTCTTCACCGAAGCGCCCGGTCTGTTGTGGGGTGGTTCTCATAGGTCAGTCCTTTCGTCCACGCCATCATGGACAAGTCCCGATCATTCGTGCGGCCTTTCCGCGCCTCTCTGTGCATAAAGTCCGAGCCGCCACCACGAATGTGCCCTGTGGGAAACTCAATCAACAACATAGGCCTGCCCACACCTCAATGGTGTGGGCAGGCCTATGTTGTTGATTGATGGACAAGGGTGCAGCGGCTACAAGGAAATTTCCGCTGGTGTGAGTTCTTCAATGTTGACGTCTTTGAACGTCACGACCCGCACTGACTTGACGAACCTCTTAGAGCGGTACACGTCCCACACCCAAGCGTCTGCAAGCTTCACCTCAAAGTAGACTTCTCCAGCTGCAGATTTCACGTCGAGGTCGACACTATTAGCGAGGTAAAAGCGCCGCTCTGTTTCTACCACGTAGGAGAACAGATGGACGACGTCTCGGTACTCACGGTATAGCGCGAGCTCCATATCGGTTTCATAGTTCTCAAGCTCTTCGGCACTCACCGTCTCATCATGCCTTATCTGTGGCGTGTGCTGCTGGATCCACGCCGGGCAGGTTCCATGAGACTCGGTGATAGGGGGTGGGGCCTAAGGTACTGAGAGCATACGTGTGCCCTGAAGAGGCATAGCCTTTGTTCGTCACCCACCCATACTGGGGGTGGTCACGGTCTAGGTCACGCATCATCGCATCTCGATATTCTTTGGCGATGATTGATGCTGCAGAGACACTTGCACAGGCAAGGTCCGCTTTGACGCGGGTCACCACACGAGGTTCGATGTATCCCTCAATCGGTTGAGGTTCACTGGTCACTGCGTCGAATAGGTCTTGTTCGGGTTCAGTTAACCAGTCATGCGACCCGTCGAGGAGCACGGTGTCAACGGGGCCGATGCGTTGCATAATTTCCCCAAGCGCCCGCTGCCCAGCAAGGCGTAGAGCGCCGATAATCCCGATCGCATCTATTTCAGAGGAATCGGCGATCCCCACCGCGTGATCTACTGACCACCCGTGGATCATCGGAACAAAAAGTTCACGAGCTTCAGGAGAAAGTTCTTTTGAGTCGGTGAGCCCAACGGGCGGGGGCTGGGTTCCAGCATCAATGACGCACACTCCAACAGCCACTGGACCTGCCAGAGCGCCGCGACCTACCTCATCCACACCAGCAATCAGCCGGGCACCGCGATCAAAAAGAGAGCGCTCATGGGTGAGGTCAGCAAAAACACGAGGACTCTTTCGTGCACGCACGTGGGTTGCGTGCAGATTGTCCGCGTCGACCTCTTCCCGGTCACTAGCGAACTCATCCCCCTTGATCAGTGAGGACTCGATCGATATATCTAGAGTTGGCTCGTGTTCGATGTCATGGACACCAGGTGTTGCTGGAGGCACGGGGAAACTCACATCAAAAAGTGCGTTAGGTTCGTCGGTCATAGTTGAGTGGCGTTCACTTCACTTGCCTGCAGGCGCAGGAACATTGTCAAAGACCTCTTCAGGATTACCAAGCCACGTCAAGCGATCGAATGGCCACATTGTGACAAAGGCAGTACCAACAACATTATCGACTGGCACAAATCCACCACCTGGCTTACCCATGTTGTAGCGCGAATCCCCAGAGTCTGATCTGTTGTCTCCCAGTACCCACAATGCATCGTCCGGTACGACAACATCAAAATCTACCGCTGAAGGCGCGACACCATCTTTGAGGTAACTTTCCACGATTGGTTCATCGTTTACCGTGAGATTTCCGTCAGCATCACAGCACACCACAGTATCGCCAGGCAGGCCGATAACGCGTTTAACAAGGTGATTTCCAGCATCCTGCGGGAGGATACCAATGAATGTCAACACCGAACGTACAGCGTTCTGACCCGGGGTGTCCTGAGTTACGTACCCATCGAGCCAACCGCCTGGGTCTGTAAACACCACGATATCGCCACGGTTTATGTCGAACACCGTTGGCGTCATCTTTGACACCAGGATGCGATCGTTTACCTGAAGCGTGTCTTCCATGGAACTTGAGGGAATATAGAACGCTTGGACAAGGAAAGTTTTGATGATCCACGACAAAACCAAAGCACTGACGACAATGATTGCCGTTTCTTTGAGGAGCGACAACTTCCCAGGGCCCGGCGGATTGTCAGTGTTGGCGTTTCCTTGACTCACTCGTTCCCTGCCATTCCTTGCCGAATAATTGTCCCACCTAAACCTGTCCCGGTACCGCGGGAAGGCGCACCTGTTGGACAGTGCGGTCTTAGTTTACGACACAGGGCGGCCCCATCTGGGGCCGCCCTGTGTTGCGTTCTATGCTGCGTCGGTCACGATCACTTAGTGATGTTGTCGCGCTTTTCCTTGATCTTCGCAGCCTTGCCACGGAGCTTACGCAAGTAGTAAAGCTTTGCACGACGCACGTCACCGCGCGACAGCAGCTCGATGGACTCGATGCTAGGTGTGTGTACTGGGAACGTACGCTCCACACCCGTTCCGAAGCTGATCTTACGAACAGTAAAGGTCTCAGCGATTCCGCCACCCTGACGGCGGATGACGATGCCCTGGAAGGCCTGGATACGGGAACGGGTTCCTTCAACAACCTTCACGTTAACGCGCACAGTGTCACCGGCACGGAAAGCAGGAAGGTCTGAGCGCAGTGCGCTCTCGGTCACGAAGTCAAGCTTCTGCATGTTTTCTCCTCGCCCTGCCACAGGTCAGGCACGATCTGGCGGGAATGACCCCGCATTGTCAAATGATGGCGCGTTGTAGCCGGTCGCTCTCCCCCATGGCAGAAAGGCAATGGCACACACCAAGTCACTATTCTGTCACAGCAGCTGGGGAGTAAACCAATTTACCGTCGGACGTCACAGTCCAACCATGTTCTTCGAGCACCATACGGTCGTGGCGATCCAGCGCTGACACATCAAGGAGCGCAATCATGTCAGGACGCTTTACCGCAGTTTTTTGAAGAGCTTGATCTCTGCGCCACCGGGCAATCTTTGCATGATGACCACTCAGAAGAATCTCTGGAACAGAAGTGTCACGCCATTGAGGCGGGCGCGTATATACCGGATATTCCAGCAAACCTGCTGCACCATGAGATTCTTCGACCAGTGATTCTGGGTTCCCGACAACCCCGGGCACTAGTCGGGCGATAGCTTCGATCATCACCATTGAGGCAACTTCACCGCCATTAAGCACGTAGTCACCGATGGATAGCTCTTCTACCCGAACGCCTTGGCCACGGTAGTGCTCAGCTACACGCGCATCGATACCCTCATAACGCCCACAAGCAAAAACAAGATGAGAGGCTAAGGCAAGTTCGTGCGCTAGTGCCTGGGTGAACGTTCGTCCCGATGGGGTGGGGATAACAATCACCGTGTCGCGATTTTCTTGGGGGGTAGCTGGATCCACAAGATCGTCAAGGGCTAACGCCCACACATCGGGCTTCATGACCATCCCTGCACCGCCCCCGATAGGGGTGTCATCCACCGTGCGGTGACGATCAGTAGTCCACTCCCGAAGATCATGAACGGCAATATCAACAACGCCCTCTTGGCGAGCCTTGCCTACCAGCGAAAGATTCAGAGGTGCCAGATAGTCAGGAAAGATCGTGACAACGTCGATGTTCACGAGTTCTCGTCCCTCTCCTCAGCATCATCCTGCTCCGCGTGATCTACAGACCCTTCAGAATCTTGGACCACCACAAGCCTCGCACTGTCCGTAGAGAGCAACCCACCAGGTGGGTCGATGGTAATGAACCCACCCGCAATGTCGACCACCGGCACAAACTTGGTAATGAAGGGAAGATAGACGCGCTCCCCACCCACTTCTTTCAGAACAAGGGCATCTTGAGCAGGAAAGTGCTCAAGGTCGACAACGGTTCCCACCACGTCACCGTCAAGGTTCCGCACCTCAAGTCCGGTGAGCTCGTGGATATACCAAGCATCTTCCTCATCGGAAGAATCAATGTCCACAACGAGTTCAGTGCCGCGAAGGTTTTCTGCCGCTGTGCGCCCATCGATGCCAGCAAAACGCACATACCACCGGCCCTGGGCCCGTCGGCTCGTCACGACAGTGAGTGGGCCACGCTCTTGCGGTTCGGTAGCTAGTACTTCACCTACTGCCAAGCGTTCTTCCGGATTATCAGTACGAACAATCACGCTCACTTCGCCTTTGAGGCCGTGTGCTTTACCGAGTGTCCCAATGCGGAGTTGCATACCAGTCCTTTTGTGTTTCTACGTCAAGAGGCTCGGCCACAAACGTGGCCGAGCCTCTTGAGAAGGTCAATCGTGAGAGATCACCGACGGTCGACGTCAACAACGTCCACGCGGACGGAATTGTCACCAGCCAATGCTCCAACGACAGTGCGAAGCGCGCGAGCTGTACGTCCTGACCGGCCAATGACTCGACCAAGGTCTTCGGGATGCACACGCACCTCGAGGAGTTCGCCGCGACGCAAATGCTTCGCACGAACGGTCACATCATCGGGGTTGTCGACGATACCCCGTACTAGGTGCTCGAGAGCTTCTGACAACATCAGGCTTCGTCCGATGCTTCTTCTGCTGCAGGCTCAGATGCCTTGTTCTCCGCTGCCTTAGCCTTAACCTTCTCAGCGTCGTCATTCACCTGGGAGATAACCGTTGCTGGGTCTACCTTGGCGTCTTTGGTCTTCAGGCGACCCTCAGCGCCTGGAAGGCCCTTGAACTTCTGCCAGTCACCGGTGATCTTTAGCAAGTTCAGAACCTGCTCGGTGGGCTGAGCACCAACAGAGAGCCAGTGCTGTGCACGCTCTGAGTCGATCTCAATGAAGGAAGGGTTTTCGGTTGGGTGGTACTTACCGATTTCTTCGATTGCGCGGCCGTCACGACGAGTGCGTGAATCAGCAACAACAACACGGTAGTACGGTGCACGGATCTTACCCATGCGCTTGAGACGAATCTTAACTGCCACTTGAGTGGACGCTCCTGTTTCGGATGGAGTGGTGAGTTCACGATGATTTGGGGACAGCCATCGAGACGTCACCCGGACACAACATCTTCTGGTGAGAGGGGCCAGAACAGTCGAGTACAGAGACTGATTATGCCAGAACCTCAGGGCCTGTTCCACCACCAGCGTGGACGAAAGACCGTCAAACCCCAAAGATCTTGGTCACATCACGATTCTCCGTGCCTGCATCCCCGCTGACAAAGGCTCAACCGCGACGCTACACGAGCTGAAGGACGCCGTGAGTAATAATCGTCGTTGGCGACCTAAGAGCCGTGATATCGAGGTGAGGGTCATCCGCGTATCGGACCGCTTGTACAACCTCACCTTCGCGCATTCCAGGACGACCAAGGTACTGGCGAGACTGCCACGACGCTGAAGCAGTGACCTGTTCAGAAGGAATACCGGCCTCTACAAGAGCTGCACACTCATCAGCGATACGACCATGGGCGATACTGCCGCCAGCGTCAGTACCGACAAAGAGCGAAACCCCTAAGGCGTGGAGCGCGTGGACCTGCTCGCGACGCTGCGCGTGCATGCGCCGCATCCTGAGAGCAAAATCAGGGAAGCGATGCTCACCTTGCGCAGCGATCTGGTCAAACCTCTCGATTTGTAGCAGCGTTGGGACAACTGGAATTCCGGCTTCCGCAGCACGACGCATGTGCTCTTCTGACATACCAGTTCCATGTTCCAAGCAATCAATACCTGCATCGAGGAGCGCCCCGACCGATTCCGTCGCGAAAGTATGGGCAGTAACTCTGGCACCAGCAGCATGAGCGCGGGCGACTCCAGCAGCCAGATCCTGTGGTCTCCACAATGGTGCGAGATCGCCGTGTTCTCGTTCAATCCAGTCCGCAACAATCTTGACCCAACCATCACCACGCCTCGCTTGTCGATCCATCTCAGCAGGTAACTGATCCGACTGATCGATCTCTGAAGCGAAATCCTTGAGATAGCGCCGCGGACGAGCGATATGCTGCCCGCATCTGATGATGTGGGGAACATCAGTGCGACTTTGCAGCCATGACGTATCAAGGGCAGAACCAGCATCGCGCACCAGCAAAACCCCTGAATCCCGATTGACAACCGCTTGCTGATAAGCAATTTCGGGAGTTGTTGCTCCGTGGGCGTCCAAGCCAATGTGACAGTGCATATCAACGAGTCCGGGAAGGAAGACACCATCAAGGGTGGTGACATCGCCACTGACAGCAGTCAAAGATAACTTTCCACCAACGACCCAAGCCTCGGGGCGCTCACTACCATCATCAAGAATGATTCGGCCACGTAAGCGCCACCGTTGCGACTGGGTCATCGGTCACTTGCCAAGGAATTTATCAAAACCCGAGGGGAGTTGTAGTGACGCCGGGTCAACGTCCTGCTTCACTCCAAAAGCGGAGCCAGGCGCTGACGCGCCCTGAGCTTCCTCTTTGGCTTTCTTACGTGCCAAGGCTGCACGCTGTTGAGGAGTGAGTTTTTTGTCTTTCTTGGGCTGACGGGCACCAGCACGCTTGCCAACACCAGGCATCTTGCCCATGCCTGGCATCGCAGCCCCTGCAGGGCCAGCCTTTGCCATCTGTCGCATCATTTTTTGAGCGCCGTCAAAACGTTGCAACAGTTGGTTGATCTCTTGAACTGTGGTTCCAGACCCCTTGGCAATGCGTGCACGTCGCGAACCGTTAATAACTTTGGGGTTCTCGCGTTCAGCGGGTGTCATCGACTGGATGATCGCCTCTATGCGGTTGACTTCACGCTCGTCAAAGTTATCGAGAGCCTCACGCATCTGCCCCATGCCAGGCAACATGCCCAACATTTTTTTCATGGATCCCATGTTGCGAAGTTGCTGCATTTGCACGAGGAAGTCGGAGAGGGTGAAGTCCTTACCATCCGCGACCTTCTGTGCCATGCGTTCGGCTTCACCAGAATCGAAGGCTTTCTCCGCCTGCTCAATGAGAGTGAGCACGTCACCCATATCGAGGATGCGTGACGCCATACGATCGGGGTGGAATACCTCAAAGTCAGTGAGTTTTTCACCGGTAGAAGCGAACAAGATTGGTCGCCCAGTGACATGCGCGACCGAGAGGGCTGCACCACCACGAGCATCGCCATCAAGTTTCGATAGCACGACACCAGTGAAGTTCACACCTTCGGCGAACGCTTGCGCTGTGGCAACAGCGTCCTGCCCGATCATTGCGTCAATGACAAAGAGAATCTCATGCGGAGAAATAGCATCGCGGATATCCGATGCTTGCTTCATCAGTTCTGCATCAACACCGAGCCGCCCGGCGGTGTCGACAATGACAACATCATGTTGACGGACCTTAGCGGTCTCATACCCGGCACGGGCAATAGCAACCGGATCACCGGCGGAAAGACCGGGGGTAGCCCCCTCCCCCATATTCCCAGGATGCGGCGCATAGACAGGCGCACCGGCCCGTTCACCAACAACCTTGAGTTGCTGAACAGCGTTGGGCCGCTGCAAGTCAGCAGCAACGAGAATAGGGGTGTGTCCCTTGCTTTTTAGATGTAGCGCAAGCTTCCCAGCCAGAGTCGTTTTACCGGCACCCTGCAGACCCGCCAACATGATGACTGTTGGGCCATTTTTCGCGAATTGGAGGGGACGGCTCGCGCCACCCAAAATCGATACGAGTTCCTCGTTGACGATCTTCACGACCTGCTGGGCAGGATTGAGTGCAGACGAAACCTCTGAGGACAAAGACCGTTCTCGGATCGCCCCTGTGAAGTCCCGCACCACCGAGACCGCGACGTCTGCATCAAGCAGTGCACGCCGGATCTCACGGATCGTGGCGTCGATATCTGCCTCAGACAAGCGTCCTTTTGAGCGCAGATTCTTAAATGTTGATGTCAGCCGATCAGACAGCGTTGCAAACACGTGCTTCCCTTGACTCGCAAAGACGTAAAAACTATTGACACCTAGCCTACCTGCCACAGGCGCTCACATACACTTTCGCGGGCCATGTTGATGGCCCGCGAGGTGTCGCTAGCTTCCTGTGGGGCGGTCAGAGAGGGTGCGGAGGGCGCCGTGGAACAACTCGTCAACGAGTCGTTCACGCCACCGCGTCCACGCAGCGCTCCCCAAAGATGATGCGTCTGCCTCTGTCAATGCGCGGAGCATCTCTAAGATATCCCGCCGCCCCTGCACCGCCTGCGTAACCTTAGCGATCACCTCAGGGTCTTGGGGGTCCTGGGTTGTTGCCAGTTGGGACAAAATCAAGTGCTGTTCAACAAGAATGCGGACGTCAGCAATAACATTGGCACCGTACCCTAAGGGTTCAAGAATTTGTGGAACGAGTTCAGCTCCCCCAACGGAGTGATCGTCAATGCCCTGCTGTTTACCAATGTCATGCAGGAGCGCCGCCAACATCAGCGTCACGGGTGAGTCAACTTTGCTCTTCCACAATCGAGTTCTGCTGACAACTTCAATGAGATGACGATCAACCGTGTGGCGGTGAACAGGTGCTCGTTGTGGCCGATTGCGCACCCCTTCCCAACCACGCAACCATCTGCTGGGTAGGCCAGCGACATCAAGGACCTCCCAGACATCAATGAGTGCACTTCCAGAGCTCAATAACGTCTCAAACAACCCTCGCGCCTCAGGTGACCACGGGGTTGGCGGATCAGCAGTGGCACTAAGTACCGGTACTGCTGAACCGGAGATCGGAAGACCACTTTTGGCTGATGCAGCAGCTATCCGCAAGGCAACGAGGGGGTCGTGAACCCCACCATCTGGCGGTGCGAGGGCCAGTTCACCTGCAAGTTCCACAACGTCGGGTGCCACATATCGTAGTCTCGGTGCGCTCCGACGCCCCCGGATCACGAGCGTTCGCGATATTCCCTGCCCTCCCGAGAGAACACCCATCGCCCGGCGGAACGTCACGTCAAGCTCAAACGACACGCGACGACCAGCAGCAGCAATATGCGCTGTCACCTGGTCGCCATCGTTGAGTTGGAGGACTTGGGCTACTTCATCACGGTCCGCCGCGAGTAGCGTATTTGCGTGTCGACCAGTGACCACATGGATCGCGTCACGGACATCAAGGAGTTCTGCGATAGCGTCATCAAGCGCGCCATGTGAACGGTCTGTCAGCCATGATGCCGCTAGAGCATCCAGTAATAGTGCGTCCCGCAGGCCGCCGCGTGCTTCTTTGATATCCGGTTCAACCAAATAAGCCACCTCACCGAATCGTTCCTGACGCACCTTAGCGGAAGCGCGTAGTGCGGTCAGACGGGTGCGCGCTGCGCTGCGCCAATCAGCCAAAACAGCGGCCGATGCACGACTCGCGACCTCCTTGTCTCCGCACAGATGGGTCATGCTCAACATGCCCACTGCCGCGGTGATGTCGTGGGAGGCGACTTTGCGGCATTGGTTGAGAGACCGGACTGAATGATCAAGGTCGATGCCTGCATCCCAGATCGGATACCACAATCGGTTTGCTATTTCCTCAACAGCGGCTGGATCAGCGACGTTTCCGTCGTATACCAAGAGGAGGTCAAGGTCGCTCATCGCACCCATATCACCACGCCCTAATGACCCCACCGCAACTAACGCCATTCCGGCGGCACGGTTGTCTTGATCATGGTGAGTGGCGTCATGCCACATATCTTTCAGAGCCTTCGTCACAGTAGAGGTGATGCGTGCTCGTCGAACTGCACCGTGTGGTGTGGTGCGGGCAATCTCCATCAGCGTGGGTCGCAGCTGTTGAAGTTCCATGGTTCCCCCTTGGTTCACAAAAGAACTGGCGCGGATCCGTGGGTAAACGATCCGCGCCAGTTAGGTTGGTGATGCTTGACGGCGACCTGTGGTGGTGTTTTCCACCGCCTGGGCATTCTTCGGGGTCGCCGCCGGTGGTGAGGTTACAGTGCGGCTGCTCCCTCTTCACCAGTTCGCACGCGGGTCACTGAGTCAACTGGAACGACCCACACTTTGCCGTCACCGATTTTTCCAGTGTGGGCTGCTTGGGAAATCACGCCCGTGACCCGTTCCGTGTCGACATCGTCAATGAGAACTTCGAGACGAATCTTGGGGACCAGATCGATAGTGTATTCCGCACCGCGGTAGACCTCTGTGTGTCCCTTTTGCCGGCCGTAGCCACTTGCTTCTGAAACTGTCATGCCGCGAATGCCGGCTGCTTCTAAGGCACTCTTCACAGCGTCGAGGCGGTGGGGTTGGATGATCGCGGTGACGAGCTTCATGGCTTTACCTCCGAGTATGAACGAGCTGAGAGAGTTTCATAGGCACTCTCACCGTGGACTGCAAGGTCGATTCCTGCAACCTCAACTTGTTCGGTGACACGCCATCCGATAGTTGATTTGATGATCAGTGCCAAGACCAAGGTCACGATCGCGGAGTAGGCCATAGCGACAACGGCGATGATGACTTGCACTGCAAGAAGCGAGACTCCGCCACCGTAGAACAAACCGCCGTCAAGTGCCAAGAAGCCAATGGCAACTGTTCCCCAGAGCCCTGAAACGAGGTGAACACCGACAACGTCGAGCGAGTCATCGTATCCGAAACGGTACTTCAGCCCAACGGCTAGTGCGGAGAGCGCACCGGCAACGAGACCCAAGATGATGGCGCCGAAGGGGCTAAGTGAACCAGCAGCTGGTGTGATGGCCACAAGACCTGCCACAACACCTGAAGCTGCACCGAGCGATGTGGCGTGGCCGTCACGAATCTTCTCTGTGATGAGCCACCCGATGATTGCTGCTGCTGTTGCGGTTGTGGTGTTGACCCAGGCGAGCCCTGCCATGCCATCTGCCGCGTACGCTGATCCTGCGTTGAATCCGAACCACCCGAACCACAGGAGTGCGGCGCCAAGCATGACAAACGGAAGGTTGTGTGGGCGCATTGCTTCACTGCCGAAGCCTTTGCGCTTACCGATGACGAGGACCAATACCAGTGCAGCGATACCGGCGTTAATGTGAACTGCTGTTCCACCTGCAAAGTCAACAGGCGATGCGATTGAGGCGAATGGACCGTCGTCGGAGAGTAGCCCCCCACCCCACACCATGTGTGCCAGTGGGAAGTAGCTGAGGGTAACCCATAGACCTGAGAAGACGAGCCATGAACCGTACTTCACACGGTCGGCGATAGCACCGGAGATCAGTGCTGTCGTGATCATGGCGAATGTTGCCTGGAACCCTACATCGACAATAACTGGAAGGCCGTCAGAGACCGTAAATTCAAATCCATCAGCGCCATGTGTGAAGACGCCTTTTAGTGCCCACTGTTCGAAGGGGTTTCCGAAGATCCCGCCAATGCTTTGGTCTGCGTAAGACATTGACCAGCCGAAGAGAACGTACACGATGCCGATAACAGCCATGGCACCGAAGGACATCATGAGCATATTCAAGACACTCTTACCACGGACCATACCTCCGTAGAAGAACGCCAGACCAGGGGTCATCAGCAGCACGAGCGACGCACTGATGAGCATCCATGCAGTTAATCCTGTATCAACCATGTGATTTCACCTCCCTCGTCAGCCGGGCGGCTGACCTGTATCAACTGTGCGGGAGGGGAATTACGGTGATGTCAGTCTCTGGTTTCGTCGCGGTGACGTTCTGGACCCGCGTGTAAACAGTGTGTTTCGGATCACTGTTCTTGAACATATGTACCGCTTTACTCAACGGGTAGGACACGATTGTCCAGTTTTATGAAGCGGACACTCCAAGAAGACCGTCAACAAACTGTTCAGGATCAAACGGCGCCAAGTCATCAGGGCCCTCACCTAAACCAACAAGCTTGACCGGCACACCGAGTTCACGTTGCACAGCGACGACGATGCCTCCGCGGGCAGTGCCATCAAGTTTCGTCAGGACAATTCCCGTGACACCTGCAACCTGGGAGAATACGCGCGCCTGGTTCAAACCGTTCTGCCCGGTCGTGGCATCAAGAACAAGCAACACCTCACTGATGGGCGCTTCTTTGGTGATAACTCTCGTGATTTTTGAGAGTTCATCCATTAGTCCTGCCTTGTTTTGCAAACGCCCGGCCGTATCAACGACAACAACGTCAACACCGGTGGAACGGCCAGTTCGAACAGCATCGAAGGCAACGGACGCCGGATCGGCACCGTCACGATCTGACCGCACCGTTTCTACACCGACCTGCTGGCCCCATGTTTGAAGTTGATCTGCGGCTGCAGCACGGAAGGTGTCTGCTGCCCCCAACAGAACTTTTTGGCCGTCCGCAACAAGAACCCGGGTGAGTTTACCGATCGTTGTGGTTTTTCCTGTCCCATTGACACCAACAACCACGATGACAGCGGGGGGTACAACCTCATCCGCAGATTCGGGACGGTCAAGGTGGAGTGTTCGGTCCAACGTTGGGTCCACAATTGCGAGGAGTTCTTCTTTGACAATCTGGCGGATGGTCCCCGCCTCACGAATATCCTCAACACGTGCCCGAGTTCGCAGAGCATCGATAAGTTCCGTGGTGGGGCCTACGCCTAAGTCCGCCATGAGAAGAGTTTCTTCCAACTCATCCCAGTCGCTTTCCTCAATGTGGTCTTTTGAGAGAATCGCTAAGAGGCGCTGCCCTAACGGTGACCCTGAAGCTGCGAGGCGGCCACGCAATCGCGCCATGCGACCGCTGGCTGGTAATGGAACATCGGGAGTGTGAACAGGCCCAGCAGAACGCGGCTCGCTTTCCTCCCCCACACCATCACGCAGGTCACTGTCGTCCCCCGTGACAACAGTGTCGCGTTCAATGCTTTGCGGGCCCTCTTGTGGACCACGGGAGGAGCGTTTGCTCCGCACAAAGCCGGCGTAGCCAAGTCCTGAAAGGACAACGAGTGTGGGGACAAGGTAAGGAAGCAGATCAGTCACGCATTACAGTGTGACAGATTCCCACCTTATGCGCTGTCGCGGCTCCCGCTCACTGCTCCATAGAGACTGTCAAAACGCTGCGCAAGCATATCGAAACTGTCGTGGTCACTGTCAGAAAGCGCTGTGGCTTCAGTGAACTCGTCCCAGGTGACGTTGGAGGTGAAGGTTGATAGACCTGCCGTAGCGAGTCCCGTTGCCGGTGACGCAGGAACGCGTACACCTGACTTTTTCAGGTTGCGTCGCTGGGCAACATGAACAGCCAAATCACGGCGGACTGCACGGACTCGTTCACGACTCACGATGCGAACTGCGGCGAGCATACTCAACAAGGCGATCCGCACACGAAGTGATAGTGGTTTAAGCGCACCTGCCGCGTCGCTCCACAGGAGACGCCAACGCGAACCAAGAGGCCGTTTCACATCTTCTTCATCATCGCTAGCAGCCGCGATCATTGAGGCTCGCCCGGCTCCGACAAGGACAACTACAGCAAGGATAAAAGCACCGAAAAACCAGGCGACAACAGGCATCATGTCTTCATTTTTAGCACGTAAAAGTGGGCCTTCATCGCGAATCATGTGATGATTTTGGTCGCACTGTCGTCGTGGTCCATGCGATGCGTCACAACGGTGGAGATGCCGTCCTTATGCATGGTCACTCCGTAGAGCGAATCGGCGATCTCCATGGTCCGTTTTTGGTGTGTGATGACGATGAGTTGAGAGTCCTCTTGTAGTTCTCTGAACAGCGTCAACAGGCGTGAAAGATTCATGTCATCCAGCGCAGCCTCGACCTCATCCATGACATAAAAAGGGCTCGGCCGGGCTTTGAAAATCGCAACGAGAAGTGCCACCGCAGTAAGGGACCTCTCCCCACCTGAGAGGAGCGAGATTCGTGTCACTTTCTTCCCGGCAGGGCGCGCTTCGATCTCAATTCCAGTGGTGAGCGCGTTGTCAGGGTCAGTCAAGAACATCCGCCCTGTGCCCCCGGGAAAAAGTCGAGGGAAAATGCGCTCAAACTGCAGCGCAGTATCTTCGAAAGCTTCAAGGAACACCGTGCGAACCTGATCATCAATGTCCCGGACCAGTGCCATAAGGTCCGTCCGAGAACGCTTGAGATCATCAAGCTGTTGGGCGAGAAACGTATGCCGCTCTTCAAGAGCTTTGTACTCTTCAAGAGCCAACGGATTGATTTTGCCGAGGTTTCCGAACTTCTTCTGAGCGGTGTCACGAGCCTGTTCCACTCGCTGACGGTCAAATGGCAGGAGTTTATCGCCGTTTTCCTTGTCTGGTGACCGCAGGGCAGCAGCATAGTCCGGGGTGTCATGGTGCGGACCAAACTGTTCAACCAGAAGTGTGGGGTCAACCCCAAAGTCTTCTAGGGCTTGGGAGCTGAGGTGTGTGTGCTCCGCTGTCAGGTGGGACAGTGAAAGCTCTTCACGGTGCAGGCGTTCACGAACATCATCAAGTGCGGTCCCCAGATCGCGTTCACGATCGCGTAGCCCCTGAATATGTTGGTGGGTCTGAGCGTAACTTTCCTCAAGCACAGCAAGTTCAGCTCGAGCGTGCTGTTCTGATCGGTCAATGAGCGTGAGCGCACGGTGGACTGTGTTCTGGATGCTTGTCGTGGCGGCATGCTGTTCTGATCGACGGCGCGCCTGCTCCGCGGCCCGCTGATGAGCGACTCGCTCATGCTCGAGTGCTCGAGTCAAACTGTTGATCTTGTTGTGCAAAGTTGTCCGCTGTTCCTGAAGCGCACGCAGGCGAACACGCCCTTGGGTTTCATGTTCCTGAACATCAGCGAACTGCTGGCGCAGGTCGCTGATGCGATCAGCGTAATCCTGTTCGGGAACAACCTCAGTTGGTTTAGCGGTGAGTGACTCCAACGCTAAGGTTCGCTGTTCCAGTGTCTCTTGTGCCTTCGACCTACGAGCAACTAACGACACAACAGCAGACTCTGCGCGTTGTAGTTCAGCACTAGCTGAGTGCCATAGCGCGGACAATCGTTGGTGCTCTGCTGTTGCTTGTGCGTGTTGAGATCGAATCTCTGCCTGGCGATCTTGGGCAGACTTCAGCGCTACTAAGGCTTCGTCATGCAGTCGAGAAAGCTCCTCTTGACGCATCAGTGCAGCATCACGGTCGCGCTCATGACGGACTATGTCTGTCCGATGCTGATCCAGTTGCTCTTTCAATGCAACTTTCCCGGTTTGCGCAGGGTGCAGGTGCAAAGATCCGTGACGGACTAAGTGCCCATCCATCGTTGCTGCCACCATTGCCGGATTGTCAGTAACCCACTGCTGCGCGTGCTCAAGATCTGGCGCGATGACGGCGTGCCGGGCAATTAACTGCATAAACTGTGCAGTCACATCGGCTCCGCGATGTCGTTGAGAATCGACTATCTGTGGAACGAGAGCTCCGACATTCACAAATGGCGGCTCAATGTTGTCTTGAGTGAGTGTGGAAGCATGAGCACGTATCTGGGCGCCTGGGTGCACCAGTGTCAGGGTCGATTCTGGATGGCCATCGGCTATATCCAGTGCGAGTTCTGGTGAGTCCACCACAACGGCTTCGAGATAGTGCTCAAATAGTGCTGTTAGCGCCGGCGCATAGCGGGGAACTAAGTGAACATGTTCCAGCAGTGTTCCGTGAACTCCTCCGGCGTCAAGCATCGAATCCGGAACTGAACGAAGTTGACTCGTCAAGACCTCCACACTCGCACTGGACCTAGCTAGCGCTTGTTCTGCCCGACTAGTCTCACCTCGGGCTTGCCGTAGTTGCTCTGCAATGGATGTCGCCGTAGATCGTGCTTCTTGAACAGCACTCAAGCCATCGTCGTGAAGGACCGGGAGTTCGCCCGGCGTTTCAAGATCATCACGGCGTGCCACTGCAGCCGTGACCGCCTCATGCGCTTGTTGTACATCGGTAGTCACTGCATCAAGAATGGCGCGGGCCGCAGTGACATCCGCTGATAGTTGGTCACGCTGTTTTTCATAGTTGCGACGAGTAGTGAACGCAGTGGACCGCTCAGTTTCAACCTTAATGAGCGCCTCACTGGCAGCAGTTTTCAGTGATGTGACGCGCTGTAGTTCCGCGTTCTCCTGGGAGATTTTCTCATCGAGAGCCTCTCGTTGACGCTGCGCTGAGGACAACGCTTCTTCTGTTGCGGGCGAACGATCGATGACAGCATGTTGATCAGGGGCCCCAAGGTGGCGCAAGCGTTCAGCAGTGAGTGATGCCATCGCTTTGAGCTGTTCGTGGTGTTGGGCGAGTGCCATGACTGCTGCTGACAGAGTCGAGCGACGCGGTGAAGCGTGAGCTGCGATCACCTCCTGTTCCGCGAGGTGTTCACGGGCGACTGCCAACTGACGGTTCATGTCAGCGACCTGGGCCTGCATGGTGTGCACTGCACCGCTACGGTCTTTAAGGCGCGCATCGAGGTGGGTCAAGTCGTCTGCGAGGAGACGCAACCCGGCATCGCGGGCTACGGCTTGGAATACTGCTCCACGGCGTGCAGCGTGAGCTTGGCGCGCTAGTGGCCCGAGTTGTTTGTTGAGCTCAGCAAGCAGGTCCGTCAACCGCAGGAGATTTCCCTGCATATTATCGAGTTTACGAAGTGCTTTTTCTTTACGTTTTCGGTGTTTAAGAACACCCGCAGCCTCTTCGATGAAGCCACGACGTTCTGTTGGGGTTGCGCGCAGGACTGTGTCGAGTTGGCCCTGACCAACGATGACGTGCATTTCCCGGCCAAGGCCAGTGTCTGAGAGCAGTTCTTGGATGTCGAGCAGCCGCACTGGCGCCCCATTGATCGCATACTCTGAACCCCCACTGCGAAACAGTGTCCGAGTGATCGTTACCTCTGCATAATCAATGGGGAGTTTGCCATCGGCATTGTCGATGGTCAAAGAAACCTCGGCGCGCCCCAGAGCTTGGCGAGCTGACGTGCCGGCGAAGATGACATCTTCCATTTTGCCGCCACGTAAGGTTTTAGCCCCTTGCTCCCCCATCACCCACGCAAGGGCATCAACAACGTTGGATTTACCGGAACCGTTTGGTCCGACGACACAAGTGATACCCGGCTCGAAATCGAACCGGGTAGCACTGGCGAAAGATTTAAACCCGCGAAGGGTCAAGGTTTTGAGATACACAAAGACTTCTTAAGAAAGCGTAGGAAACCACAGACCGATCTCGCGTGTTGCTGACTGTGGAGAATCAGAACCATGTACCAGGTTCTGGGCAACAGGTAGACCCCAATCCCGCCCGAGATCACCACGAATTGTTCCTGGCGAAGCCTGAGTTGGGTCTGTCGTTCCAGCAAGGGAGCGGAATCCCTCAATGACGCGTTCCCCCTCAGCGACGACAGCAACTAAAGGGCCTGAAGACATGAAGTCACACAGAGGTTCATAGAAAGGCTTACCGACATGCTCTGCATAGTGCTGCTCCAGCAGTTCTCGGCTGGCTTCCCGCAACTCTAAAGCAACAACAATGTACCCTTTGGACTCGATGCGGGACACAATCTGCCCGATGAGACCGCGCCTTACCCCATCGGGTTTGATGAGAATGAGTGTGCGTTCCGTCGTGTGGTGTGTCATGAGAACAACTCTACCTAGTCTCTGTGACACGCGCGCCCTGCCTAGCAGGGGATGAATCCCCTGCTAGGCAGGTAACTTCTACACGTTTGGCGCAGTGTCTGGATGCTGTGCGTCGTATGCGGCCCGTTCTCGGTCAATCTTTGCACCAAGCAACACTGAAGCGATCCACACACCCAGAAAAACAATCGCAACAACAATGAACGAGGTGTCCACCACTAGGCTGAGTGCAGCAAATGGGACCTGTGCTGCAGTGCCTGCAACAACTCCATACACACTGCCCTGCAACCGAGAAATCACGAGGAAGAAGGCAGTCAGTACGCCACCAAAGATCCAGAGTTGTTGGGGCTCTGCGGCGATGAGATCGATATCAGAAAACCTGACGGCGACCACCGTCGCAAACACTACGACAAAGGCTTGGAGCACCAGCGTCACAGAAGTGAACTGTTGGCGCGCACTCTTCTTAGCAATGATTCGGGAACCGGGAGCTGGGGCATGTGTCACTGTCCAAGGATAGCGACAATCTATGCCAGTTCGCCGAAACCTTCAGTGATCGCGCGCACAACAGCGGTGAGCGCCTCTTCTGCTTGCGGCCCCTGTGCTGTAATCACAAGCCGTTGTCCGCCGCTCACCCCCAACTTCATGATCTCAATGACCGAACTTCCGTCAGCTCCGTTGAGTGTCACGTGTGCATCGAAAGAAGCAATCAGTCGAGCAAGCACAGCAGCTGGCCGTGCATGCAAGCCCAGCGAGTTCAGTACCTCAACTTCTTGCGAGACGCTGCCCTCAACACCTGGAGGTGTAACGTGTTCAGTCGCTGACAACGGTGACAGAAGAGAGTCCATAGCTTGATGAGCGCTGCGGGCAACATCAGCTGCAGGCGCGCCTCCTTCAGCAGACACAGCAGCAGCAACACCACCTTCAACAAAGGGGGCTGAAGCCAAAGTGATTCGCCCCTCCAATTCCGCTGGTAGAAACTCCATCACAGACTGCGTCGACAACACTGCTGACCCAAGGTCAGCCAAAACAACTACATCACGCAGAGGGTCTTCACTGTCATCACCTAACCCAGCGGCACGTTCGATGGCAGCAGCAATCGTGTCAAAAGATGTTCCTAAAGAACCATCCTCTAAACCACCAGCTGGAATCATCACAGTGGTGGGCGCCATCTGGCGGCAGAGGTCAACGATGCCCTGAGCGAGCAGACCGCTGTGTGAGACAAAGACCAAAGCAACAGCAGGGGTCATGATACTTCTCCATTCTTAGCGGCTTGAGATGCAGCCTCAAGGATAAGCGCAGTTGAGGTTGCTCCGGGGTCCTTATGTCCCACGGAACGTTCACCTAGGTAACTCGCTCGTCCTTTTCGGGCTTGCAGAATTGTTGTTGCGCGTGCTCCAAGCGCTGCGCCTGTGGCAGCGGCACTGAGTACTTGATCTGGGGGCAGCCCTTGGTCATACGCCTCACGTGCGGCGTCGACAGCGGGCGCCCAAGCATCGACCATAGTTTTTTCTCCCACCGCGGCTTTCCCTCGGAAAATAGTTCCGTCTCTCGCTGCTGTCAGGAGATCGACAACAGCCAACGAGTCGAGATCACGCCCCTCAATTGCCTTCGCTGCACGGAGAAATGCCGTCCCATATAGTGGCCCAGACGCACCCCCTACTGTCGACATCAACGTGGTAGCAACCATCCGCAGCACATCAGCGGGGGTGTCGGGCGTGTTCTCCTGAAGTCGTTGTGCAACCGCTGCGAAGCCGCGAGCAAGGTTCTCTCCATGATCACCATCACCAATGACACGGTCGAGTTGACTGAGTTCACTGCGGTGGTCGTGGATAGAGGTGGCACATCCAGCGATCCACTTCACAGCCCATTGGTTGGTTAACACGGTCATCTCCTGTACTCGCTACCAGCGTAGAGCTGCTGTATGGACGGGAGCGTCCCACAGGCTCGTCATGTCATCATCGAGCCGTAACACAGACAGCGACACCCCTTGCATATCAAGCGAGGTGACATAGTTCCCCACAAGTGATCTACTCACGACAACGCCTGCGCGGCTTAGTAGTTCAGCAGCCGCACGGTAGACGATATACAACTCGGAAGTCGGCGTGCCGCCCATCCCATTAACAAAAAGAAGTACCTGCTCACCGGAAGCCAGCGCTAAGTCATCAGTGATCGCTTCAAGGAGCGTTGCGGTGATGGTGTCTGCTTCTGACAGTTTCTCTCGCCGTCGCCCGGGCTCACCGTGGATCCCGATACCCAACTCGATTTCGTCGTCACCGAGATCGAATGAGGGAACCCCGGCATGTGGGACTGTGCATGCACTGAGCGCAACTCCCATTGACCGCACGTTGGCGTTGACATGCTCGGCAATACGCACAACAGTCTCAAGATCATCACCCCGAGCCGCTGCAGCACCAGCAATTTTCTCCACCAACACTGTGCCGGCCACCCCTCGCCGACCTGCCGTCCATGTCGAGTCCTCAACAGCAACATCGTCATTTACGAGCACTGTACGCACATCGATTCCGTCGGCTTGCGCTAGTTCAACTGCCATCTCAAAATTCATGACGTCGCCAGTGTAATTTTTCACGATCGCCACAACCCCGCCACCAACATCAGCGTGGTGAAATGCTGCATCAATCTGATCTGGAGTTGGCGAGGTAAACATCGCACCGGGCACGGCGGCAGCAAGCATGCCATCCCCCACAAAACCACCGTGCAGGGGCTCGTGGCCCGATCCCCCACCGGACACCAACGCCACCGTTGAGTGTGGCAGCGGTCTGCGTTGGGAAATGAATGTTGGGTCCCAATGCGCCTCAACAATGGACGAGTGAGCAAGCGCGAACCCTTCAACGCTTTCCCTCAGGACATCGCGGGGGTCATTAATGAGCTTTTTCACTGTGCACCTTCCAAGACAGACAACGTCGGCTGTGGGGAATGAAGACCACTGTGTCATTCAATCACTGTCGACCCTGTTCACGCTTGTCGGTCACGGCGTGTCTGGTGTTGCGATGTTCCACACCGCATGGCGTTTACCGCTTACCGAGCAGTGTTCTGGCCTGGGCGGCAAGGATCACCGAACCGGTAACAATCACCCCAGTTCCTGTGCCTGTTCCGATGTCGTCATAGAGTTCCGCTTGAGTGGCAGCAATATCAAGAGCTTCATCAAGCGCTGGGGCTTGGTGCACACGTTCTTCGCCGAAAATCTCTTCGGCGAGTTCTGCGAGTTCTTGTGTGTCACGTGACCGGTCAGAATCGGACTGTGTGATAACGATTTCGGCTAGCACAGGTTCAAGCAGCGACAGAATAGTTTCTGCGTCTTTGTCTTGAAAAATACCGACCACACCGATCAAACGGTGGAACTGGAACGATTCATCGAGCGCTTCGATGAGCGCATCGATACCTCCTGGGTTGTGCGCGGCGTCAACAAGGAAAGCCGGGCTTGACCGCACCAGTTCCAGACGCCCGGGGGACGTCACCTTCCCGAAGGCTGCTTCAACAATTTCACCACGCAATGCAGCCCCTGAAGCCATAACACCTTCGGCTGCGACAAGTGCCAGCAACGCGTTGTGTGCTTGATGGCGCCCAAATAGTGGGAGGAAAATATCCGTGTACGTTGCAGCAGGTGTTGTCAGGGTTAGCATCTGCCCACCCACTGCTGGTGCACGCCCGGTCACGTCCATGTCAGCTGGTTCACCGATGAGGTGAGCGGAGACTGCTTGCGCAGCTTCCAC
This sequence comes from Jonesia quinghaiensis DSM 15701, assembly GCF_000423205.1. Classification (GTDB taxonomy): domain Bacteria; phylum Actinomycetota; class Actinomycetes; order Actinomycetales; family Cellulomonadaceae; genus Jonesia; species Jonesia quinghaiensis. The sequence continues at coordinate 327,145 of NZ_AUHN01000006.1, read as the reverse complement.
AATGACTTGGTGAACTGATTCTTCTTGTTGAGCGACTACTACCCGTCGGTGTGGTTTGATAATGCCAGCCTTCTCCGTGGCGATGTCATGCAATGTGTCGCCCAACCATTGGGTGTGGTCTAGAGAAATCGGGGTGATAATCGATACTTCAGGATCGATGACGTTGGTTGCGTCCCAGGTTCCGCCAAGCCCAACTTCAATGACGGCAACATCGACCGGCGCGTCAGCGAAAGCCGCATACGCCATGACAGTCAATACCTCGAAGAAACTCAGGCGTGGCCCACCTGCGCTTTGTGAGGAGGCATCAGCCATCTCAATGTACGGCGCAACATCGTGGTAAACCTCCACAAAAGCACGTGGAGAGATTGGTTCGCTGTCAATGGTGATGCGCTCAGTGACCGAGGTGAGGTGCGGAGAGGTGAACCGGCCAGTTCGCAATCCGTGCTCGTCAATAAGCGCTTCGACCATGCGCGCCGTTGAAGTCTTTCCGTTTGTGCCCGTGATGTGAATCGTCCGATAGGCATTTTGGGGGTTTCCGAGAAGGTCGAGTACGTGACGTACCCGGTCAAGAGTTGGCTCAAAATCATGTTCCGGGTTGCGGGTCATGATCTGCCCGTAGATCTCGCGGAGTTCTGCGAGTTCTTGGTCAGTTGGTTCTGTAGGCAGGGGCTTTCTCTGCACGGGGGTGCTCCTTCTTATCACGGGCACAAACGGCTTGGTTGGGTTTAGGCTCGCTGCACAGACACGGTGCGTTCCCCGGGCTCGGTAACCATGTCGATTGCGAGCGTTTCGCGTGCGATCAGGTCACGGTGCGTTGTCAAAGCAGCAAGGTTTTCTTCTGGCACAGTGATTGTCAGGTGAATACGGTCTGACACGTTGAGTCCTGCGTTTTTGCGTGCCTCTTGGATGTCACGGATTAAGTCACGTGCGTAACCCTCCGCGATGAGTTCTTCGGTGAGTTCGATGTCGAGAACAACAAACCCTCCGCCACTCAAAACGGCTGCTGCAGTGTGCTGACCCGAGGTGTTATCGACGACTGTCGTGAGTTCGTATTCAGCAGGTAAGAGCTCCACGTCGCCGCCATCGGTGGTGACCACAACTGCCCCGGCCGCTGTTTTCGACCATGCTCCAGTTTTGGCGCCCTTGATGACAGCTTGAACACCACGTCCGAGGCGCGGGCCTGCAGCACGAGCATTGACCGCAAGGTTCTCTGAGATCCCATAGGTGGTCGCTGCAGAGTCGTCGAGAAGTTCAATGTTGACATTACGGACGTTGAGTTCCCCAGCAAGCACAGTGCTGTATGGCGAAATCGCGGCAGGGTTGTCAGTGACGATAGTTAGTGATGACAGTGGTTGGCGCACCCGGAGGCGGTGTGCTTTACGCAAGGACAACGCCAGGGACACTGTTTCACGGATCTCGTCCATGGCACCCACGAGAGTGTCATCGGCAACGAGAATCTCACCGTACGCTCCAGCCAGGGTTGGCCAGTCTTCTAGGTGCACGGACCGTCCACCAGTAAGTCCACGCCAAATTTCCTCGGAGACTAGCGGTGCTAGTGGCGCGATGAGGCGCGTCAGAGTTTCCAACACGGTGTAGAGAGTGTTGAATGCGTTGTGGTCTTCGCCCCAGAAGCGGTCACGCTGGGTGCGCACATACCAGTTAGTGAGTTCATCGAGGTAATCACGCACTGATTCACACGCACCGGCAATGTCAAATCCATCCATCTGCCCGGTGAGGTCAGCGACAAGAGTTCGCGTCCGAGCCAAGATGTACCGGTCCATGTCCGGGAGATCTGCGTAGTCGTCGGGGGTAATCATGCGGGCAAGGTATCCCTGGCCCTTCCCCACCGCTGAGACGTACATCGTAAAGAAGTAGTACGTGGACCACACAGGGAGCAGTACCTGACGGACAGAATCTCGAATTCCCTCTTCTGTCACCACGAGGTTTCCGCCACGCAAAATGGGGCTCGACATGAGGAACCAGCGCATAGCGTCTGCGCCATCTCGACCGAGGACTTCTGACACGTCAGGGTAGTTGCGCAACGACTTGCTCATTTTGCGCCCGTCAGAGCCCAGCACGATCCCGTGGGATACAGCAGTTCTGAAAGCGGGGCGGTCAAACAGTGCGGTGGCAAGGACATGGAGGGTGTAGAACCAACCACGAGTTTGCCCGATGTACTCCACGATGAAATCACCTGGGTAGTGGTTGTCGAACCACTCGGCATTCTCAAAGGGATAGTGCACTTGCGCGAATGGCATGGACCCGGAGTCAAACCACACGTCAAGGACATCAGGAATACGGCGCATCGTCGATTGCCCAGTTGGGTCATCGGGGTTTGGCCGCGTGAGGTCATCAATGTATGGGCGGTGCAGGTCCGGCTCTCCCTGCTCGTTGAGCGGCAACCGCCCAAAGTCACGCTCAAGATCAGCTAGTGAACCATAAACGTCCATGCGCGGGTATTCTGCACTGTCTGACACCCATACAGGAATGGGGGTGCCCCAGTAGCGGTTACGTGAGATGGACCAGTCACGAGCGTTGGAGAGCCACTTTCCAAACTGACCATGCTTGATGTGGTCAGGGACCCAGGTGACGTCGTCGTTGAGTTCGACCATGCGGTCACGGAATTGCGTGACCCGCACAAACCACGAAGACACAGCCTTGTAGATCAAAGGGTTCCGGCAACGCCAGCAGTGTGGATAGGAGTGTTGGTAGGTTTCGTGGCGCACAACGATGCCACGCTCTTTGAGGTCTTTGATGATGACCGGGTTGGCATCAAAAACCTGTTGCCCAACATAGTCGGGAACATCATGGGTGAAACGTCCTTTAGAGTCCACTGGGACGATCGTGTCGATGCCCGCTTCCGCGCAGACTGCGGCGTCGTCTTCACCGAATGCTGGGGCAAGGTGGACTAACCCTGTTCCGTCATCCGTGGTGACAAAGTCAGCGGCTAGTACCTGGTGGGCGTTGTCCCGATCTGCGAAGTATGCAAACGGTGGTTGATAGAACAGTCCAACGAGGTCTGCTCCGGTGAGCTGGGCAACAACTTCAGGCTCTTCACCAAGTTCACGAGAATAGGAACTCACCCGGGAGGCTGCCAGAATCAGCGTGCGACCTGCCATGTCACCCTGTGTCGGGCGCACAGCAACATAAGGAATGTCAGGGCCAACAGCAACGGCAAGGTTCGAAGGCAAGGTCCATGGGGTGGTTGTCCAGATCACCAACGATGCGTCACGCAGCGCCTGGGGGGCGTCACGCAGTGGCAGCAAGACAGTGAGTGCTGGATCTTGACGGGACTGGTAGACATCGTCGTCCATGCGCAGTTCGTGGTTGGACAACGGTGTTTCATCACGCCAGCAGTATGGCAGGACCCGGTGCCCCTCGTAGGCAAGGCCTTTGTCATAAAGTTGTTTGAATGCCCAGATGACAGATTCCATAAAGGTGCTGTCGAGGGTTTTGTAGTCGTTTTCGAAGTCCACCCAACGTGCTTGCCGAGTGACGTACTCTTCCCATTCTTTGGTGTACTTCAACACCGAGGTGCGGCAGGCATCGTTAAATGCAGCGATACCCATCTCATCAATTTGGGATTTATCCGTGATGCCAAGAACGCGTTCGGCTTCGAGTTCAGCTGGTAACCCATGAGTGTCCCAGCCGAACCGACGTTCAACGCGGCGGCCACGCATCGTTTGATACCGGGGTACAACGTCTTTGGCGTACCCAGTCAGGAGGTGGCCATAGTGTGGCAAGCCATTGGCAAACGGGGGGCCATCGTAGAAAACGAACTCATTGGAACCCTTGTCCCCTGCGTCACGTTGCGCAATGGACGCCGCGAAAGTGTTGTCGGACTCCCAATACGCCAGCACCTCCTCTTCAACTGTTGGGAGATGAGGAGATGCGACAACAGAGTCTGCGTCGCGGTGCAGCGGATAGCGTGAGCTGTTACTCATGGCGTGAGCACTCCAGGGTGGACCAATAAAACCTGTGACTGCGAGGACGAACACCATGCGCAGGGGCATGGGGCCGCGGTACCACCCCGCTTGCTGGCATTAGGAGCTCCGCGTGTTGCGGGAGTTCACTAGCTACCAACCTCTCGTTCTCAGCTGTAACGGGCCTTCCCCGTCCGGGTCTACTAGGGCTGTGCTTCGCGCGTGGGTCCCGGTGGGAGTGAGTCCTTACGGTTCATCACTGCGCGTGACATGGCCTGTTCTTCCGGAGGCTCGCCGGTGATAGCCGGGTCGACGCCGATCTGTTTCATCCTAGACTGCAACGCCCCCATTCGTCACGTCTCGCAGGGAGGCAGTCTGGCGTGTTTCTGTTCTTGTGGCGCGTCTCATGCTGAAGCGCTCGATGTCGTGCAACACGAGGTACTCCACGGTGACTGCACCAGCACGTCCTGGTTTCACCACGTCAACAACTCGCTCCTGCGCAACCGGAGTCGGTTGCATCACGCGAGGAGCATCAAGGTTCAAGGAGGAAGGGAGCACAGCACTGCGCACAGGGGTGGCAAGTGCCACGGCGAGAGATGACATTTTTATCCTGGAAAATCTAGACGCCCCCTGTGGGGCGTCATCTGTTGTGTGGTCAGCGGAAAGTTACGGGCTGACAACAACAGGAAAGGCACACACGGCCCATGACAGACAGCGTGGAACGCTGGTCATGGTTACTCACGGTGCTCAATGTCATGCCCCTATGATGACCGAGAAACCCAGACTGCGTCTAGTGCAAACATCTCGTGCCCAACTGGTGGACGTGTGTTGCGCATCGTGAAGCAAGAGCGCCACCTCGCGTCGAAAGCCCTGTTGATCGGCGGTACGGTAGAGAAAATACGTCAATACCAAAAGGGGCAAGCATTATGAGCACAGTTGGTTTCATCGGCATCGGAAACATGGCAGGTGCCATTATCCGCGGGCTTATCGCCAGTGGACTGGTTCAGTCACAGGACATTGTGGTGTCCTCGAGAAACAAGACGAAGCGTGACGAGTTCGCGGCTGAGCTCTCCCTTCGAGCTCTTGATTCCAACGCGCTTGTCGCACTGGAATCAGACATCCTCATTTTGGCCGTTAAACCACACCAATTTGCTGAAGTTGCCGCTGAGATCAGCGAAGAACTCCAAGAAAGCACACCCCTTGTGGTCTCAGTTGCCGCTGGCTTGACCTTAAATGACCTAGGCGCAATGTTGGGGCAAAACACCCGCATTGCCCGGGCAATGCCCAACGTCAACTCCACGGTGCGCGCTGGAATGACCGCCATCTGTCTCAACGAGAATGCCACGGACAGTGACGAATCAAGCGTCGTTGCCGCATTCGAAGCAGTAGGCGACGTTGTTGTCCTTGAGGAAGCGCAATTCCCGGCATTCACCGCCATAGCAGGGAGTTCCCCGGCATTCACGTTCCTCTACATTGATGCCCTGTCGCGCGGCGCAGTTGCTGCGGGAATGCCCAAAGCAGTCGCCACCAAAGTTGCCACCCAGGCAGTGCTTGGTTCAGCAACGCTCCTCCAAGAAACACAAGAACACCCTTGGGCGCTCATCGACGCGGTCTGCTCCCCTGGCGGCACCACTGTTGCAGGTTTGCTGGAACTTGAACGCCACGGTTTTCTTTCAACAGTTACCGACGCGGTTGCTGCCACCGTCTCACGTGATAAAAACCTCAACCAACAGGGCTGATGCATCTGGCATCATAGAACGACAAGGTCCCTCAGCCTCGATTGGTTGGGAGGTGCAGCGCCGATTTGCGCTGCTGATCTGCTCCGGCATTCGCAGCACATCCTCCCGCCCACTCTTGGCTGAAAGAATCACCTCTGATGATGCCTTCACTTTTCCGCGAGCGCACAGCCCCTTCTATGGGTCTGCGCCGCGTGGCTATTCCCGTTGTTGTCACCTTGTCTACTGTCGTTTTCCTTAGTGCTTGCAGCGCTGAGTCAACATCTTCTCCTGCCGCCCAATCGTCGCCGTCGACTACGTCCACTGGAACTGCCTACCCGCTGACGATCGATAACTGTGGGTATGAGGTGACGTTTGAGCAGGCTCCGCGCCGGGTTATGACCGCGAAGTCGTCAACCACGGAACTTCTTCTTGCGTTGGGGTTAGGTGACTCCATTGTGGCGACGACGTACCTCGATGGTCCGATTCCTGATTGGTTGCAGGAGCAGGCGCAGGGTAATGAGGCGATTGCGTCACCGTTGGCAGAGCAGTTACCGTCCGCTGAGGCTGTGCTCGAGGTGGAGCCTGAGGTTGTTTATGTCGGGTGGGAATCTATGTTGACTGCTGAGGGGATCGCTGACCGGGATTTCTTTGAGGATCTTGGGGTGCACACGATCGTTGCCCCCTCTGCGTGTAAAGCACCGGGGTATCAGCCTGACCCGCTGACGTGGGAGGCGTTGTTTGATGAGATCACCACTGTTGGTGAGATTTTCGATGCTTCTGAGCAGGCGGCGCAGGTTGTTGCGGATCAGCGGGCGCAGTTGGAAGCGGTGACTGCTGACGATCGCGGTCTTGAGGCGTTGTGGTTTTCTTCGGGGTCTGATGTTCCGTTTGTTGGTGGGGGTATTGGCTCGGCCCAGCTCATCATGGACACCGTGGGAGTGAGTAACGTAGGGCAAGATATTGATGACACGTGGGGTTCGATGTCATGGGAAGCCATTGTTGAGTCGAACCCTGATGTCATCATTCTTGTTGATGCGAGTTGGTCAACTGCTGACAGCAAGATCGAGATGCTTGAATCACAGCCGGCTGCTGCACAGTTGCCGGCTGTGAAGAATAAGCAGTATTTGGTCATCGACTTTCCACCAACGGAAGCCGGGGTTCGTACGGTGTCAGCGGCGGCAGATCTTTCCCGCCAATTGAGTTCACTCGAGTTGTCGTAGTTTCATGACTGCCGTGAAGCAGGTTGACAGTTCTGCACACTATGTTCCCCCCGTGGATCATTTAGTGCGTGGTGGGTTCGCGTGGCGCAGGGTGCTTGTCACCAGTGGCGTATTGTGTGCGCTGGTTGTCACTGTGGTGTTCACGGTCATGATTGGACCCGCCCAGTTATCTGCTGGTGAGGTGTGGGCTTCGATCCTGCATCACCTAGGTTTGGGCGGGTTTGCTGGCGGTGTTGAGATCTCCGCGTTGCGCGACGCGATGGTGTGGGAGTTGCGACTTCCACGGGTTCTCACCGCTGGCGCTGTGGGGGCCGGGTTGGCGTTGTGTGGAGTGATCATGCAGTCGCTGACCCGGAACCCTCTTGCTGATCCTTACCTTTTAGGGTTGTCCTCTGGGGCGTCTCTTGGCGCAGTGATCGTGTTGTTGTTTGCTGTTGGCGTTGCTTTACCCATTGCCGCGTTTAGTGGTGCCTTGTTGGCACTCGTTGGGTCCTTGACTCTTGCCCGCTCAATGGGGGCTGTCACCCCGGTTCGGACTATTCTTGCGGGCCTTGCTATTAGTCAGGTCTGTTCGGCGGGGGTGTCGTTCATTATTTTTTGGTCAGCTTCAGGCGATTCTTACCGGCAAGTGCTGGCGTGGTTGATGGGGTCCCTTGGTGGGGCGTCGTGGAGCACTGTTGCCATTGCTGGTGGCGCATTGGTGGTCATTGGTGTTCCGCTGATGGTTAGTGGAAATATTCTTGATGCGTTTACGTTCGGTGAGGCATCGGCACATAGTTTGGGTATTCGTGTTGAGGCTTGGCGGTGGGGGTTACTCATTGCTGTGGCGGTGTTGACCGGTTCCTTGGTGTCGGTGAGTGGGGCGATTGGTTTCGTGGGGATCATCATTCCGCACGCGGTTCGTCTTCTTGTTGGCACGGGTCACCGTTTGCTTCTGCCGCTTAGTGCTGCATGTGGTGCGGTGTTTCTCATGTGGTGCGATACCTTGGCTCGCACGATTTTTGACCCTCGTGAAATTCCTGTTGGGGTGATCACTGCAGCTGTTGGGGCACCTCTTTTCGCGTTTGTGCTCTACCGAACGAAAGCTGGTGAAGCATGACTTTCTCGCAACTCTCAGCGAAAAAAGTGTCCTGGAGTATCGGTGACACACGAATCGTTGACAACATTTCCCACGCGTTCCGCGCTGGGGCTGTGACGGGTTTATTGGGCCCGAATGGCAGTGGGAAGTCGTCGTTGGTGCGTCTCTTGAGTGGGCTGAACTCGCCTGCATCCGGGCTGGTTGAACTTGACGGGCGCAGCATTGGCTCGTTGGGTTCGCGGCAGCGCGCTAGAACGATGGCTGTGATGGATCAACATCATGGCACGTCTCAGCCGACGTCTGTTCGTCAAGCTGTTGCGTTGGGGCGGATTCCACACCGTTCACTTCTTGGTGGTGAGCACGTTGTGGACCGTCAGATTGTTGGTTCTGTGCTCAGCGCGTTGGACCTGACAGACTTCGCGGACCGTGACCTGGACACGTTGTCCGGTGGTGAACGTCAACGTGTCCACATTGCTCGTGCACTTGTTCAACAGCCACGGGTTCTGCTGGTTGATGAACCAACAAACCACCTTGATATCAAAGCGCAGTTCGATATTTTGGCCATATTGCGTCAGGTTGCTACCCAAGCTGGGTCTGACAATTTTTCCGGCACTGAGGCGCCGACTGTTGTCGTTGCGTTGCATGATTTGAATCTTGCAGCGAGGTACTGTGACCAACTGATTTTGCTGTGTGAGGGGCGCGTTGTGGCTGCGGGCAAGGTCCAAGAGGTCCTCACTCCGGCGAATATCCGCAAGGTGTACGGCGTTGATGCAGCGGTCATGTCACACCCGGTCACGGGTGAGTTCATGGTTGCTTTGGCTCCGCTGACGCACAGTGCACAAACAGATCAGGCACATCCGGTATCCCAACAGCGCGCTGCTACGAGAGGTTCTGAGGCGGCTCACTCCGCGTCGGTGCCTGCTCGCTGAGCCTGGCGGGCAGCAGCGAGGCCAGCGGCGTACCCCGCATCGAAAGCTTCTTGACTGCCTTGCGCAAACAAATCGTCGGGGCCAAGACGCACAAGTTGGCGTGCACCTTCCCCATCGTTGCCTGCTGGCAGGACTGCCCCGGCCAGTCCACGGATCACCGCGATCGGACGACCGTCAGTTTTACCGCGCACGATTTCTGAGGCACTGGCTAACTCATCAATGAGTGCTGTCTGGGTAACTGACAGTTCACGGCCAGCGGTGTCTTGGTGTCCGCGGTAGTCAACTATTGGGAGAATGCCTGCCGCACCGATCGCAATATCTGTCAGACCCGCACGCCAGGGGCGCCCTACAGTGTCAGTGATAATGACAGCGACGTTGACACCACGCAGCGCAGCGATGGTGGCCCGGATAGTGCGGGCGCTCGCATCAGGGTCGCTGGGCAGTAACAATACTGTTCCAGCAGGTGTGTTTGACGCGTCGACCCCAGCTGCTGCCATGACCAGCCCTAACGGGTTTTCGACGATACGCAGACTGGTTCCATCAGGGCGCATCCGTTGGGCAACGATACGCACTGTTTGTGAATCGATGGCGGCTTCGCGGTCATCAGCTGCAACGATGCGTCCTTCTGCTTTCGACACAATCTTTGAGGTGACTGCCACAATGTCTCCGTCAGCGAGTGGCATGGAACTGTGACACACGAGGCCACCGATGTCGTCCCCCGGAACAATCTCAGGTAGTCCGACGGGGGCTGATACATGGAACTCCACGGAACCGGCCTTTCTCGCATGTTGGTATGTCTCATACTGACCTACTCAGCTCTCAGCATACGTGCCACCGTGCCGGTGACCTGCTATCTGGACACGGCACTGTGAGGGGTCAACCTATGGAAGAATTAGTGGACATGAGTGCCTTTGATGAATCTGCAACCACCCGTGACTCTGTACCACCGGCAACCGCGCGCGTTTCTGGTGTCCCGGACCGGGTTGGTGTTGAGGGTCTAGAGTCCCGGTGGAACACCGCGTGGGAGAACGACCACACCTACGCCTTCAATCCGGAGACAACCCGCGAGCAGGTCTTTTCCATTGACACTCCCCCACCTACTGTGTCAGGTTCGCTACACGTCGGGCACGTCTTTTCTTACACGCACACCGATGTCATTGCTCGGTTCCAGCGGATGTCAGGCAAGAACGTGTTTTACCCCATGGGGTGGGACGACAACGGTTTACCCACTGAACGCCGCGTCCAGAACTACTATGGGGTGCGCTGTGACCCCACCCTTCCTTACGTAGAGAATTACGAGCCTCCTTTCGCGGGCGGCGAAGGTAAGTCAGTGAAAGCAGCAGACCAGCAACCCATCTCCCGCAAGAACTTCGTTGAACTGTGCGAACGCCTCACCGTTGAAGATGAGAAGCAGTTCGAAGCCCTGTGGCGCCGTCTTGGGCTTTCCGTGGACTGGACCCGGACGTATCAAACGATTGGGCGCGACGCACAAGCAGTTGCCCAGCAAGCATTCCTCAACAACTTGTCACGCGGCGAGGCATACCAAGCTGAAGCACCTGGTTTGTGGGATGTCACGTTCCAAACAGCTGTCGCTCAAGCTGAACTTGAAGCACGTGACTACCCAGGTCACTACCACAAGGTTGCTTTCCACACAGCAACCGGTGAGCCGCTCTTTATCGAAACGACGCGCCCTGAGCTTCTGGCCGCGTGTGTTGCGCTAATCGCTCACCCTGATGACGAGCGCTACCAACACCTCTTTGGCTCCACTGTTACCTCCCCACTTTTTGGTGTTGAGGTTCCTGTGCTTGCGCACACTGCTGCCGAGCCTGACAAAGGCGCCGGAATCGCCATGTGCTGCACCTTCGGCGACCTGACCGACGTCCAATGGTGGCGCGAACTCAACCTCCCCACCCGCTCCATCATCCGCCGTGATGGTCGCGTTATCGCAGAAACCCCCGAGTGGATCACCACCCCCGCGGGGCAAGAACTCTACGCAGCAATTGCCGGGAAAACCACCTTCTCAGCACGCAAGGAAGTTGTCGATGCGCTACGTGCCTCAGGAGACCTAGACGGTGAGCCTGTTGCGACCCAACGCAAAACGAACTTCTTCGAAAAAGGCGACAAGCCTTTGGAGATTGTGACCTCACGCCAGTGGTACATCCGCAACGGCGGCCGTCCCATGGAAGGCCGCGAACTACGCGAGGAACTTCTGAGCCGCGGTGATGAACTGACATTCCACCCAGATTTCATGCGGGTACGCTACGCCAACTGGGTTGGTGGACTCAATGGTGACTGGCTGGTCTCACGTCAACGCTTCTTCGGTGTTCCTTTCCCCGTGTGGTACCCCGTTGACGCCCACGGCGAAACACAGTGGGACTCCCCCATCGTTCCGACCGGCGACCAACTTCCCATCGACCCTTCCAGTGATGCCCCTACCGGATACACCGAATCACAGCGTGGCCAAGCAGGCGGGTTCGTTGGCGACCCCGACATCATGGATACCTGGGCAACCTCATCATTGAGCCCCCAAATCGCTGGTGGGTGGCTTCGCGACCCAGAACTATTCGAGCGCGTCTTCCCCATGGACTTGCGCCCCCAAGGCCAAGACATCATCCGCACATGGCTGTTCTCCACTGTTGTTCGCTCACACCTCGAACACAACCAATTGCCATGGCGTCACGCGGCAATTTCCGGGTGGATTCTTGACCCTGACCGCAAGAAAATGTCCAAATCCAAGGGCAATGTCGTCACCCCCATGGGGCTTCTCGAAGAACATGGCTCCGACGCCGTACGTTACTGGGCTGCCTCAGCACGGCTGGGAACAGACGCCGCCTTCGAGATCGGGCAAATGAAAATCGGACGCCGCCTAGCCATTAAAATTCTCAATGCGTCAAAGTTCGCGCTGTCCTTTTCCACGGACGGTGAAGTATCACTAGACCCCGCACTCGTCACCGAAGACATCGACAAGGCGATGCTCGCCGGGCTCGCCAGCGTCGTTGAGCGTTCTACTGCTGCACTCACAGACTTCGATCACACTCGGGCCTTGGAACTCACCGAAACGTTCTTCTGGACCTTCTGTGACGACTACCTCGAACTTGTGAAAGATCGTGCGTACGCTGATGGCCACGACAGTGTGACAACAGAAGCTTTGTCTGCAAGAACCGCTCTCGCCTTGGCGCTGGACACCCTCTTGCGACTGTTTGCACCTGTCCTCCCCTTCGCCACAGACGAAGTGTGGTCGTGGTGGCACACTGAATCCATTCACCGCGCACCATGGCCAACTGCTGCTACGCTCACCACCGCCGCACAGGGCGCTAACCCTGAGCTCCTCACTGCTGCAGGAGCGGCCCTTGCCGCACTGCGCAAGGTGAAGTCTGAAGCAAAAGCATCGATGAAAACCCCAATCCTCACCGCAGAGCTCCTTGTACCATCCCCCTGGGCAGAGTACGTTCGCGTAGCACTACCAGATATCTGCTCTGCTGGGCGCGCTGAGAAGGTCACCGTGACACCCCACGACGACACCTCAGACGCAACGGCAGCTGGACAAGGTGGAATTGGCATAACCGGAGTAACACTCGGCGAAGCCCCAGCTCGCACTCCGCGCAACTGACATGACACCTGAGGAAGGCAACACCATGCATGAGTCGTCAGCACCAGATCGGTGCGACTACCCGCCGGAAGCATCAATTAACACCCTTCTGGCTGACCGAGTCGCCTCGGCTGGTTCCGCGACGCTCTTTGAGCGGCAAACCGCTCTCGGCTCCGGGTGGGTGCCAGTGACAGCCCACGAATTCAAACGTCAAGTTGACATCACAGCTCGAGGTCTCATCGCCTCTGGTGTGCAAGCTGGCGATCGAATCGCCATCATGTCACGCACCCGCTATGAGTGGACACTCATGGACTTCGCCGCCTGGGCGATTGGGGCGGTCCCGGTCCCGGTGTATGAAACATCCTCTGTTGAACAATTGCAGTGGATCTGTTCAGACGCCGAGGTTGGCCTCCTCATCGTGGAAAACAGCACCCACCGCTCTGTGGCTGAACAAGCACAAGCCAACCTGCCAGCACTGCGGGACGTGCTAGTACTAGACGATGACGCTGTCGTCACTCTCGCTCGACGCGGCACCGAGATCGACAAAGACCTCGTTGCACAGCGTTCTGCTGCAGTGACAGGGTCAGATCTGGCAACAATCATCTACACCTCAGGAACCACTGGGCGCCCCAAAGGCGTTGAATTAACCCACCGCAACTTTGTGTTCCTGACACGTAACGGAATCGCAGACCTCGGTGACGTGTGTGCTCCTGGGAAACGCACACTACTTTTCATGCCACTGGCGCACGTGTTCGCCCGTTTCATCGAAGTGCTGTGTGTCACCTCAGGGGCTGTCCTGGGTCACACTCCAGATGCCCGCAACCTGATTCCAGACCTTGCATCGTTCCGCCCAACCTTCCTCCTTGCCGTACCACGTGTGTTCGAGAAGGTGTACAACTCTGCGGAACAAAAAGCAGGGCCGCGCAAACTTAAACTGTTCCGCTGGGCAGCAAAAGTGGCGATCCAATATTCCCGGGCAACACAAACGCCGCAAGGCCCTTCAGTTGGTTTGGTAGCGCAACACCGCATCGCTTCAGCGTTGGTGTTCTCAAAACTACGGGCACTTCTTGGCGGTCACGCTGAGTACGCGATCTCCGGTGGTGCACCATTAGGTGAGCGGCTCGGGCACTTCTACCGTGGCATCGGGCTCACTATCTTAGAGGGCTACGGACTCACTGAAACCTGTGCGCCAACTGTTGTGAACCGGCCTAGCCTCGTCAAAATTGGCACAGTCGGAGCGCCTTTCCCCGGAACGTCCATCCGCATAGCGGAAGATGGAGAAATCCTCATCGCCGGTGACCACGTGTTCCGTGGTTACCGCAACAACGAGGCAGCAACAAGCGAGGCTTTGCAAGGCGGCTGGTTCCACACTGGTGACCTCGGATCGCTAGACGATGACGGGTACCTCACCATTACGGGCCGGAAAAAGGAAATCATCGTCACTGCTGGGGGCAAGAATGTTGCTCCTGCCGTCCTAGAGGACCGCCTGCGTGGCCACCCCATTGTGTCCCAAGTGGTCGTGGTAGGCGATCAACGCCCATTCATTGGGGCGCTGATCACTCTTGACCCCGACATGTTGCCGGGATGGCTACAAAACCACGGCCTCCCACCAATGGACGTCAGCCAAGCTGCGGATAACGAGCAGGTGCTGGCCGCCCTTGACCGTGCTGTGACTCGATCAAACGAAGCAGTCTCCCGGGCTGAATCAATTCGCAAATTCCAGGTCCTGACCACGGACTTCACTGAGGCCAATGGGTATTTAACTCCCTCCATGAAGGTCCGTCGCCAGCAAGTTCTTCGAGACTTCGCAGGCACCATTGATGACCTCTATGGCGGACCAGTAGCAGCAGGAGAGTAAACACATAGCGAAACAGTGGCGGGGTGGTGGGAAGTTCTCCCCCCCCCGCCACTGCATTGGTGGAGAAAAAATCAGCGCATGATTAGTCATGCATGTGCATGAATATGTATGATGCTTGTCAGGAGACCACCAACGGACAGGATCATGACATGAAAAAGTCAGCCCCCATCGCACTCGCAGCCGCCGGACTATTCGCGCTCACTGCGTGCTCATCAACGGACAGCACAGAAACCGAATCAGGGATCGCACTCGTCACACCTGACACATTGACCGTGTGCACCAACCCACCCTTCGCCCCGTTCGAATACAAAGACGATTCCGGCGCCGTTGTGGGAATCGACATGGACATCATGGCTGAGGTTGCACAAGACCTATCCCTTGAACTTTCCATTGTCGAAGCAGCATTCGACGCAATGCAGTCTGGCGCCTCCCTGGAATCCAATCAATGCGACGTCATCGCCACCGGAATGACAATCACTGACGAGCGTGCTGAGCGTTTTGACTTCTCCGACCCTTACTACGACGCAAACCAGGGTGTCCTTGTCCCTGCAGGCACCTCCATCTCCTCACTGACTGATCTTAGTGACCTGCAAGTCGCCGTCCAGATCGAAACAACTGGCGCAACCCTGGCAGAAGAACAAGGTCTCGACTCAACAGTTTTCGAAGACCTCGGCCTCGTTGTCCAGTCAGTTGCCACCGGACAAACAGACGCAGCGATTGGTGACGTAGGAACACTGACTCCCTACGTCACAGACGAACTCACCATCGCTTTTGTCGAAGAAACCAACGAGCGCTACGGTTTTGGCGTGAAAAAGGGGAACGAAGAACTCGTCGCCTCCATCAACACCACACTTGAGCGGATCATGGGAGACGACACCCTCAACACCATCATTGAGACGCACATCGACGCACCTGCAGCCCAATGACCTCGACGCTCAACTCACCAACCCGACGTCGAAAAAAGTTCACGCCACGTCAACGTGCTGCGCTCTCTCGTGGCGTCCAATACGGCATTCTCCTCGTTGTCGCAGTCATCATTGCGTTAACTGCTGACTGGCAACGAATTTCCAGCAACCTCTTCAATGTTGAGGTCGCATTGCGGATGCTCCCGCAACTCCCCTCAGCTGCACTGAACACGATTATCTACACCCTCTTTGCCTTCGCGCTAGGGTTAGCTCTCGGGATCATCCTCGCATTAATGCGGCTGTCCTCAGTAGCGCTCTACCGCTGGATAGCGACCTTGTGGATTGAGTTCTTCCGTGGGATCCCAGCTCTACTGGTGGTATTCACCGTCGGCTTCGCTGTGCCCATTGCGTTTGGGGTTCGCATTGATTCCATCACCGCTAAAGCAGCAATTGCACTAGGAATCGTCTCCTCGGCATACATCGCGGAAACAATCCGGGCAGGAATACAAGCGGTACCTGCTGGGCAAATCGAGGCCGCACGTTCACTTGGCATGTCCCCGACTCGCACCATGTTGACGGTGACCCTTCCCCAGGCGTTCCGGATCGTTCTTCCCCCCATGACCAACGAACTAATTCTGCTCACTAAGGACACGTCGCTGGTTTATCTCTTGGGGCTAAGTGCCAGCGCCTATGACCTGACAAAAGTGGGCCGCGACGCCCTGAACAGCGGAACCGGGGGCCTCACCGGGTTGTTCGTGGTGGGTGCAGCCTACCTGTGCATAACCATCCCTCTAGGGTTCCTCGCCCGTTGGTTGGAACGACGAACAGGAGGTGGCTCACGATGAACGCCGTCATCAGCATGACAAACCTACGCAAGTCCTACGGTGACCTTGAAGTACTCAGCGGGATAGACCTTACGGTGTCCCCTGGGGAGGTCGTCTGTCTCATCGGCCCCTCAGGCTCAGGGAAATCAACACTCTTACGGTGTGTTAATCAACTCGAGCAGGCAACATCTGGAACGGTGACCGTCCTGGGGCAAACGATCGCCTCGGACGACCACGAACCAGACATTGACATTGACGATGTACGCGCCCGGGTTGGCATGGTTTTCCAACAGTTCAATCTGTTTTCGCATATGACAGTGCTAGAAAATTGCACCATCGCGCAACGTAAAGTATTGGGCCGCTCTAAACCTGACGCTGAACGCATCGCGCAGGAGAACCTTGAGCGTGTCGGCCTTGGCGACCGTGGAGATGCCAATCCACGCCAGCTTTCCGGTGGCCAGCAACAACGAGTGGCTATTGCCCGCGCGTTGTCCATGGACCCACAACTCATGCTCTTTGATGAACCCACATCAGCGTTGGACCCAGAACTTGTTGGCGATGTCCTTTCGGTGATGCGCGAACTTGCAGAACAAGGAATGACAATGCTTGTGGTCACTCATGAAATGGCTTTCGCCCGCGATGTTGCCGACCGTGTCCTTTTCATGGATGGTGGCGTGATCGTGGAAGAGGGGCCTGCCTCCCAGGTCATCTCAAACCCGCAGGAAGAGCGAACACGGCAATTTTTGCAGCGAGTTCTCGATCCAACACACACACCTGTGGCTGGCAAAGAACACAAAGATTCATAGCACACAAGCAACGAGGGGCCCCACAACAAATGTTGTGGGGCCCCTCGTTTTTGCAGGTTCTCAGGCTCTCGGCGGGCGTTACAGTCCGCTGTTCACGAGCCTACCTTCAAGAATAAGTATCGAGAGGTCTAACTTCTCCGTACTCCTGCGCGATCTTTGTATGATGGCGAATAACCTCAGACACGATGAACTCGCGGAATTGGCCAGCAAATTCTGGGTCAAGGCCCGCTGCCTCCGCAATTGAGGTGAGGCGTTGTATTTGCTCACGATCCCGGGCTGGATCAGCAGGAAGAACAGCTGCTTGAGCCTTAAGCTCGCCAACGCGATGCGTGAACTTAAAACGCTCCGCAAGCAGGTGCATGAGTGCTGCGTCGATGTTGTCAATTGACGCTCGTAGCCTCAGAATTTCCTGCCGAATCTGGGGGTCAGCTGTTGGATCATCAGCAGGGGGCTGTGAGTTGGTACTCATATCGCTGCTATGCACTCTTCTCGCGTTGCTCTCGTGCCCCTCGGGATCGAGGCACTAGGGTCGGGTAGACGTTCTCTAAGACAACTTCTCGGGTAATGACAACTTTCTCGACGTCATCGCGGGAAGGAACCTCAAACATGACCTGCTGCAGCACTTCTTCGAGGATTGAACGAAGACCACGGGCACCTGTGCCACGCAGAAGCGCTTGCTCGGCGATTGCGCGCACAGCGTCATCGGTGAATTCTAGATCTACATCATCGAGTGAAAACATCTTGTGATACTGCTTGATCAGCGCATTGCGCGGTTCAACCAAGATCGAAACAAGTGCGTCAACATCGAGTTCCGCAACCGTCGTGATGACTGGTAAGCGCCCAATGAATTCAGGGATCAACCCAAATTTGTGGAGGTCTTCCGGCATGACCCGCGACAAAATGTCATCGTGGTCGCTTGGCAATGCCAACGGCGCACCGAAGCCGATGCCGCGTTTGCCTGTACGCTGAGAGATCATGTCTTCGAGCCCAGCAAAAGCACCCGCGACGATGAAAAGCACATTGGACGTGTCGATGGTAATGAATTCTTGATGCGGGTGCTTCCGCCCGCCCTGCGGTGGAACTGAAGCAGTCGTCCCCTCGATGATTTTCAGCAGCGCCTGCTGAACGCCCTCACCTGATACGTCACGGGTGATCGAAGGGTTCTCCGCTTTCCGGGCAATCTTGTCGATTTCATCAATGTAGATGATCCCGGTCTCTGCTTTTTTGACGTCAAAGTCAGCTGCTTGAATAAGTTTCAACAGGATATTTTCGACGTCCTCGCCCACATAACCAGCTTCTGTCAAGGCAGTAGCATCGGCAATGGCGAAAGGCACATTCAGCATCTTTGCTAGTGTCTGTGCGAGATAAGTTTTTCCACACCCGGTCGGGCCAATGAGAAGGATGTTCGACTTCGCGAGGTCGATGTCATCGCTACTCTCCCCCACCTTGGGGCCCTCAGTAGCGGTGATTCGCTTGTAGTGGTTGTACACCGCAACGGCCAAGGACTTTTTAGCGCCTTCTTGACCCACAATATACTGCTCAAGGAAGTCAAAAATTTCACGAGGTTTGGGTAGTTCACCGAGCCCGGATTCCACTGCTTCGTGGAGCTCCTCTTCGATGATTTCATTGCACAACTCAATACACTCGTCACAGATGTACACACCAGAGCCCGCGATGAGCTTTTTTACCTGCTTTTGGGACTTTCCGCAGAAAGAACACTTCAGCAGATCAGCGCCGTCACCTAGACGTGTCACAGATTGCCTCCTTCGCGAGCCCCTCACTGAGGGGGGATGATCGGCTGTGCATGGGAACACCGTAGGTCAAATATTCCATACCACCGGTGATTACCTTATCGGCAACTCACCGGTGGCATGAAATATTTCCGTGATACGCGTCAACTCTGGGCTTGAGCGATCTTCTTCGCCTTGCGCGACTCGAGGACTTGGTCAACAAGACCGTAGGCGACAGATTCCTGGGCTGACAGGATCTTGTCACGCTCGATGTCGTTGCGGATCTCTTCGATGTCTTTGCCCGTGTGAACGGCTAGGGTGCTTTCCAGCCATTCACGCATACGCAAGATTTCATTCGCGTGGATCTCAATGTCAGATGCTTGAGCGTATCCACCACCTGAAAGGCTGGGCTGGTGGATCAGAACTCGTGCATTTGGCAAGGCAAGTCGCTTACCTGGCGCACCTGCTGCGAGAAGTACAGCAGCTGATGATGCAGCTTGACCTAGGCATACAGTCTGCACCTCAGAGGTGATGTACTGCATGGTGTCGTAGATGGCAGTCATCGCGGTGAAGGAGCCACCGGGTGAGTTGATGTACAAAATGATGTCGCGGTTGGGTTCCTGCGATTCAAGGACCAATAGCTGGGCCATGACGTCGTCAGCTGACGCGTCATCAACCTGAACACCGAGGAAGATAATGCGGTCTTCGAAGAGTTTGGTGTAAGGGTCTTGACGTTTAAACCCGTAGGCGGTGCGCTCCTCGAATTGAGGCAAAACGTACCGTGATGACGGTGAAGCGGCACCGGCGTGAGGGTAGCCGAAGCCTGGTCCTGCCAGACGTTGTGCCGCCGCGATGAACTGGGATTCTTGGCTCATGGGTTGGGTCTCCTTAACGTGGCGGGATCAGTTTTCAACGACAGGCTTGGATCCGGAGATCGACCCTGCGTGTTCAACAATGTGGTCGATGAACCCGTACTCAAGTGCTTCCTGTGCAGTAAACCACCGGTCGCGGTCTGAATCAGTATTGATTTGCTCAGGAGTCTTACCAGTTTGCTCAGCGATGAGGTCTGCAAGAACCCGCTTCATGTGCAAGATGAGTTGCGCATTGATGCGAATGTCTGTTGCTGTACCGCCGATTCCACCAGAAGGTTGGTGCATCATGACACGGGCGTGAGGGGTTGCGAAACGCTTGCCCTTTGCACCTGATGACAGGAGGAACTGCCCCATTGATGCGGCCATACCCATTGCTACAGTCACAACATCTGGCTTAATGAACTGCATGGTGTCGTAAATCGCCATACCTGCGGTAATTGATCCGCCAGGCGAGTTGATGTAGAGGAAGATATCCTTCTCAGGGTCCTCTGCTGCTAGCAGGAGCATCTGTGCACAGATCGCGTTGGCGTTCTCATCACGCACCTCCGAGCCGAGCCAGATGATCCGTTCCTTGAGCAGCCGGTTGAAGATGCTGTCGTTGAGTGCGAATCCGCTGCCCTCACCTTGGGCGCCCTGAGGCATCTGCTCGTTCACGCTGTCTCCTCATTCAGGATGGTTGTGGTTCTCGTGCTGCCTTGACCTTAACGCGTCCAGTCAATGATTCACTCCCTGAATTGCGTGGTTTCGCTCAAGGCGCACAGCGCCCACAGGGTGCAAATGCTCGGACTCTGCCAACAAAGTTCAGGAGAGCAGAATGGCTCCTCGAGGGAGAACTGGTTTGCACCAGTCGCCTACTCAAGGAGCCATTCTTGGACAAAGCTTGACCTCGCAATAGCGGGGCAAGGTCAGGCTTCATGGTCCGCTAACGAACTACTTTTCTTCGGAGTCGCCTTCAGCTGCCTGCTGAGCAGCTTCTGCAATGGCTTCAGCAGCAGCGTCGTCCTCATCGGAACCAATGAACTCGGACAAGTCGATGACGTTACCGTCTTCGTCCTTGACCTCAATGGAGCGCAATGCGACAGCAAGTGACTTGGAACGTGCGACTTCACCGACCATGGCAGGAATCTGACCCTGCTGGTCCAGTGTGGTGATGAACTGCTGTGGGTCCATACCGTATTGACGTGAGGCACTTACCAAGTAGTCCAGCAGTTCCTGCTGTGCAACCTTGATCTCGAGCTTCTCTGCAAGTGTGTCAAGAAGAAGCTGGTTCTTGAGTGCCTTTTCGGTCTCGTCGGTTACCTCTGCGCGGTGCTCGTCATCTTCGAGGCGACCTTCGCCCTCGAGGTGACGGTTCACTTCGGCTTCGATGACCCCTGCTGGCAGTGGGAACTCAACCTTGTTGAGTTCTTCAACAAGCAGGTCACGTGCTGCCACTGCTTGGTTTGATGCAGCTGCGTTGCGTGCTTGCTCGCGCAGGTCCTCGGTGAGCTCTTCGAGAGTGTCGAACTCTGAAGCCATTTGCGCGAAGTCGTCGTCTGCATCAGGAAGCTGGCGTTCCTTGATGGCAGTCGCGGTGACGGTGACGGTTGCGTCTTCGCCGGCGCGCTCTCCACCAGCAAGAGGTGCAGTGAATGTGGTGGTTTCTTCTGATGACAGGCCAGTCAGTGCCTCGTCAAGACCTTCAAGCATGTTGCCTGAACCGATCTCGTATGACACGCCAGAGACGGAGTCAACAGTCTCTTCGCCGATCTTGGCGGTGAGGTCAATGACAACAAAGTCACCGGTCTGGGCTGGGCGGTCAACCCCCACGAGGGTGCCGAAACGCTCGCGCAGTGCGTCCAAGCGGCCCTGGAGGTCTTCGTCGCTTACCTCGATGTTGGGGACCTGCAAGGTCAGACCGTCAAGTTCTGGCAATTCAAACTCGGGGCGAACTTCGAGTTCGACAACGAATTCTAAGTTGCCTTTGTCGTCATCACCCAGAGGAACCTTGGTGACCTCAACTGATGGCTGTCCGAGGGGGCGCAACTCTGACTGTGCCAGTGCGTCACGGTAGAAGCCTGGCATGGCTTCGTTGACTGCGTGCTCCAGAACTGCTGCGCGGCCGACACGCTGGTCAATGATGCGTGGTGGAACCTTGCCCTTACGGAAGCCAGGGATGCTGATGTCCTGGGCGATGTGGGTGTAGGCGTGCTCGATCGCTGGCTGGAGCTCGTCGTACTCCACCTCGACCGTCAGCTTGGCCTTAGTCGGGTCTAGGGTCTCGACGGTGCTCTTCACTTCGATGGTCTCCAACTATTGCGTGGTGCCGGATATTCGGCAGGTCTGGTCAATCCTTGGTAGGTGGCCGGAATTTTCATGCGGCCAACTGGAAAATCCTACGCCATTGTGTCACTTCTCGTCACTGCGGGACACCTGACGCGCTTTGTAAGCCCGTGAAGGGCGCTGGCAGGATGAGTAAGAGCGATGAGCCTGCTTCATCTCCTCGCCGCTCACAGAACCCATCTGCGCTGGCAGGAGACGCGCATCACACGCTGAGATTTTGACATCTGGCCTCAGTTACCTAGAATAGAAGAGCACTGCGGGCGTAGCTTAATGGTAAAGCCTTAGTCTTCCAAACTAATGACGCGAGTTCGATTCTCGTCGCCCGCTCCATAAAGAAAGAGGACCTTCGGGTCCTCTTTTTTGTTGCCATCATTCCTGCGCATCGCCTGTGTTGCGCAGTGTTAAACAAGGTCTCGTCATACGGGTGCGCGCTGGACAAATGCATGAGACGCTCGTAGAGTCCAGCAGTATATGGACGTGCGGCGGTGCATGGACACGCACACATGCAACCCACGCGGACTGTGACGGCGGGAATCGATTCCCCCATCCGTCCAGAGCCGTCGCCACGAGGAGAAAGGAAGCGTTGTGAGCACCAACCGCCACTACCGTACGCGCCTTCTCCTACTTCCACTCCCCTGTTGCTGTCTGTAGAGCATTGATCCGGCGTTGCTGTCGGCAGTCAATGCTCTTTTTCTTGCGCCTAGTTTCTTGTGTGAGCAGCGGCAGACAGCCAACCACCACACACTTTCCTCGGCGCGCCAGGCCCGCAAAGGCCTTACTCCACACAAACCGTCTGTAGAAGAGGACACCATGGCACGCGTTTATGATGACGTCACCAAGCTTGTTGGCAACACCCCCCTTGTTCGACTGAACCGCCTCACTGAGGGAATCGGCGCAAACATCCTCGCCAAGTTGGAGTTCTACAACCCTGCTAACTCCGTGAAGGACCGCATCGGCGTAGCAATTGTGGACGCCGCTGAAGAATCAGGCGAACTCAAGCCAGGTGGCACCCTAGTCGAAGCCACTTCGGGCAACACCGGTATTGCTTTGGCTATGGTTGGCGCCGCACGTGGGTACAACGTTGTGTTGACTATGCCTGAAACCATGTCTAAAGAACGCCGCGCTCTTTTGCGCGCCTTTGGTGCAGAACTCATTTTGACACCTGGCTCCGGCGGCATGAAGGGCGCAGTTGACGAGGCTAACAAGGTTGTTTCTGAGCGCCCAGGCGCCATTTTGGCGCGTCAGTTCGCCAACCGTGCAAACCTCGAAATCCACAAGGCGACAACTGGTCCTGAGATCTGGACTGACACCGACGGTGAAGTTGACATCCTTGTTGCAGGCATCGGTACCGGTGGCACAATCTCTGGTGCTGGCCAGTACCTCAAGGAACGCAAACCTGAGATTCAGGTTATCGCCGTTGAGCCTGAAGAATCAGCCATCCTCAATGGGGGCGCACCTGGTCCACACAAGATCCAAGGTATTGGCGCGAACTTCGTACCTGAAATCCTTGACACCGAGATCTACAACGAGGTTGTCGACATCAACGCAGACACTGCCGTTGAGTTTGCACGCCGCGCCGCCAAGGAAGAGGGGCTGCTTGTCGGCATTTCCTCAGGTGCTGCCATTGCTGCCGCGCTTCAGGTTGGCGCCCGGCCCGAAAACGATGGCAAAAACATCGTTGTGATCATTCCATCCTTCGGTGAGCGCTACTTGTCCTCCATTTTGTACGCAGATTTGCTCGACTAGTAGGTGTGCGGGGCGGGTTGGGCGTTCTCGCCCGCCCCGCACCTTGCTGTTTCACGATGCCAGGTTGTCTTGTTCCTGATTGTCCTGATCGCTCCCCACTGAAGGACCCCTTGTGACACTCTCTGCTCGAAAGCTCCTTGCCGAGGACCTTCAGGCTGCTCGCGATCGTGACCCTGCAGCGCGAAGCCGCCTTGAGATTGTGCTGGGTTACCCTGGCTTGCATGCTTTGTGGTCTCATCGCTTGACTCATGCGCTGTGGCAGAAGAAGCCACTCAAACTTTTAGCCAGGCTGTTATCGCAATTGACGCGGTCGTTGACTGGCATTGAAATACACCCAGGTGCTGTTCTTGGGCGCAGGATCTTTATTGATCACGGAATGGGTGTGGTGATTGGCGAAACCGCGGTGGTCGGTAATGATGTGACCCTTTTCCATGGTGTGACTCTCGGTGGGCGCTCCATGACTCATGGAAAGCGGCACCCCACCATCGGTGAAGGTGCAGTGATCGGGGCAGGCGCGAAGGTTCTTGGGCCTATTTGGGTGGGTGACCATGCTCAAATTGGGGCGAACGCTGTTGTGGTGAAGGATGTCCCCTCCCATGCAGTCGCCGTGGGTGTCCCTGCACAAATCAAGAAACGGCCAGCAGCAGCTCCCATCGTTGAGCACTGTGAGGACCCTGCAATTTTCATCTAGCAGCATCGCGAGGAGCTCGAGTAGGTAGGCGATATAGTTCGCATGCTCGCAAAACACACAGCAACTTGTTTTAGTTTCTGTAGAACAACTATTATTGCAGGATGCTGTTCCGCGTTGACACAACCTCGAGTGAACCGATCTTTGAGCAACTCGCCCATCAGATCCGTATCGCTATTTTGCAAGGAAACCTCGCCGCAGGTGACCGGCTACCTCCGGCCCGTGAAGTAGCCGGCGCTCTCGACGTCAACCTCCACACTGTGCTCCATGCCTACCAGATGCTTCGCGATGAAGGGCAGATTGAGTTACGCCGCGGACGCGGAGCACTCGTTTCCAACCAGGCACAAGCCGTTCCTCGTGAAGTCACCGAGGCAGTCGCAGCACTGGTCACTCAAGCACATCAGGCCCATCTGGCGCCACATATTGTGGTGTCCTTAGTGAAGGAGGCCTTGGCATGAGCAGATCTGCCCCAACCTCTCGAAACGCCCCGATCAGCACCCGTCAGATCCTGTGGACTTTCGCTCTGCCGGTAGCAGTCCTCAATCTCGGTGCAGTCCTGCCCTGGCTCTGGCGCCTAGAAATCCCCCAACGCGTCCCTCTCCACTGGAGCTTTGATGGCCCGGACAGATTTGGCAGCCTGACAGAACTGACTGCCACCATAACCATTGTTGGCGTCATTGTTGTGGTGGGAATTGGTTGGATCACAATGGTACTCGGCGCAGACGTATCAACACGGCGCATGGGTGTTATTACCAACACTGTTCTCGCCTTCTTACTTGCGAGCATCCCTGTCAGTACGGCACATGCAGCCCGTGGCGTTTCTGATCCCTCTACCCTGTCTTTTCCGAGCATTCCAATCGGTTTAGCAACCGTTTTCGGCGCTGCGCTGGGAGTCGCTCTTGCCTTCACCTTGCCCCGCGAACCACACAACCCAGCCGTAGTGTTACCCGCAACAGCAGCTCCACGTGTAGCACTGTCAGACGCGGAAACCGGCGTATGGGTATCGCGCCAATTCGCTGGTACGAGCATCTGGATTGCAATGGGGAGCATCCTTGTTGCGTGTGCCCTCTCACTGCTGATGCAGGCTTGGGGCCTCTTGGTCATGCCCGCTCTGCTGGTAGTTGTTTGCATGACTTTTTTGGCGTGGGATATCCGAGTTGACTCCCAAGGTGTCACTGTGCGATCTGTGAGCAGACTGATCACCTTGCACATTCCCCACGAGGAAATAGAAACTGCGGACGTCGCCTCAGTATCCCCCCTGCGCGACTTTGGTGGCTGGGGGTGGCGTACTGGCCGAGATGGTTCAGTGGGACTTATTGTGCGTTCTGGAACAGCGCTTGATCTACGCCGCACGGGGGGACGCCGCTATGTCATCACCACACATGACGCATCAACTCCGGCAGGCCTCATCAACACCATCATCGATCGCGAGCGCCAGAACCCACGTTAGGATGGCGGGACTGATCACTCAACGACGAGGAGTCACATGCGCATCGGTATTAACGCAGGGTATTGGCAGGCTGGTCCACCGCTTGGCATGGTGGAGGCGGTGAAGAGCGCTGAACAAGCTGGTCTTGATTCGGTGTGGACGTCAGAGGCGTATGGGTCTGATGCTCTCACTCCGCTTGCCTGGTGGGGGGCTTCGACCAGCACTGTGCGGTTAGGGACAGCGGTGATGCAGTTGAGTGCGCGTACCCCGACTGCTGCTGCCATGGCGGCGTTGACCATGGATCATTTGTCGGGTGGCCGGTTTGTGATGGGCTTGGGTGTTTCTGGGCCGCAGGTGGTTGAGGGTTGGTATGGGCAGCCATATGCTCGCCCGTTGGCTCGCACGCGTGAGTATGTTGATATTGTGCGGCAGGTGTTTCGCAGGGAGCGCCCTGTGGAGCATCAGGGACGTTTCTATTCGCTGCCTTTAGGTGCCAAGGACGATGCCGATGCGCGCGAGCGTGGGATTGTTGGGTTGGGCAAAGCGTTGAAGTCGACGGTGCATCCGTTGCGGAGTGATTTGCCCATCCATCTTGCCGCTGAGGGGCCGAAGAACATTGCTTTGGCCGCCGAAATCTGCGATGGATGGCTCCCGCTGTTCTACTCCCCACGCTTGGACGGCCAGTTCCGTGAACTGCTAGAGGACGGGTTCGACCGCCGCAGCGGCGACCTCACACCGGCAGAACAGTTCGAGGTCAGCGCCACCGTACCCGTGGTCGCGAACGACAACCTCGACGACGCCCTCGCCACAATCCGCCCGTTCTTCGCGCTCTACATCGGCGGAATGGGCGCCAAGTCGGCTAACTTCCACCGCTCGGCGGTGGAACGCCTCGGCTACGGCGAGATTTGCGACGATGTGGCAGCCCTGTACCAAACCGGACGTCCCAGCGACAAGGCCAAGGCAGCAGAGTTGATCCCGCTCGAGTTGATCGACGACGTCGCTTTAGTAGGCCCAGTGGACCGAATCGCTCAGGGGCTCAAACGCTGGAAAGACACCGCTGTCACGTCCATTCTTGTTCAAGGAGACCACACGGGCGTGACCGCGCTGATGCAGGCGAACGCGACCATCTCGTCGTAAATCAAAGCGCTGCACAGCAGCAAAAACAATTGCACCAACTCAAAGAAACTGATGGTGTTGTGCCATGCCATTTCCACAAAATTTCACCGTGACCGCGATGACGCCCGAGGACAAGCGCGCAGTCTACGAATTCGCCCTGTGGGCGTTCCCGTCCACGCAGTCGCTCGAAGATTTTCTGCGCCAGACGCAGCCGTTCCCGAGCGAACGCTCCGTGGTGGTGCGCGACCCGAACCAAGAGATCGCCGCTTTCCACACCTCGTACGCATTCACGCAGTTCAACGTGCCAGGCGCGACTCTGCCAACCTCCGGCCTATCGTGGGTTGGCGTGCACCCACAGCACCGCCGCAAGGGACTGCTGCGCGCGATCATTGAGCGGCACTTCGCGGACTGTGTCGAGCGGAACGAAGCCATCTCGGTCCTGTTCGCGGCAGAACCCGGAATCTACGGGCGGTTCGGGTACGGGCGCGCCGCCTACGACGTGCGCTGCCGCATCCCGCGCGGTGCTACTCAGCGCCCGCTCATTGAGGCTCCAGCGGGCGACGGCGCTGAACTCACCGTCCGCATCGAACTCTTCAACCCCGACCAACACATACCCATCATCGAAGTCCTCCACGCGCGCGCCGGACACAGCGTGAACGGCACCGGGCTCAACCGACCCGGCTGGGCCACCCGCGAAGCCGACGAACTACGCACCCGCCTACACACCGTGGCCCCGCCACCCAATACTCGCGAGGCGACCCGCATCGTTCTGATCCTGCGTGACGGCGAGCCCGTTGGATACACCAAGTTCCATCGCGAACTGAACTGGGAAAACACCGGCCCCAATGGCCACGTGGCTACCAGTGAGGTTGTTGCTCTCGACCCAGCCGCGTCTTGGAAACTGTGGTCCGTGATCACCGAATTCGACCTGACCGGATACACCGATTCGTTCATGCTGCCGATCGACGACCCAATCGTGACCCGCCTCGAAAACAACCGATCCATCACGATGCACCACGTTGACAACGTGTGGGCGCGAATCATCGATCTCAAGACCGCCCTCGAAGGCCGCCAGTATGCGTGCGATGTCGAGGTTGTGTTGGAGGTGACCGACACCCTGATCGAATCAAACGCAGGACGCTGGAAACTCATCGCGTCCGCTTTCGACGGGCCAAGTGGTTCGCGGACACCGACCGTTGAACGCACCGATGAGACACCGGATATTACCCTCGGTATTCGTGACCTTGGTGCCGTGTATCTGGGCGGGACATCGCTCAGCTCACTGGCCTCAGCGGGCCTCGTACACGCAGTGAACCCGCGTGCACTCGCCACAGCATCGACGGCATTTGGTTGGCCGCACGCCCCGATGAGTTCGTGGGTGTTCTAGGGCTTGGTCGCCAGAAAACTAAGAAAATTCGCCCCGTCCAGCGACCTACCTAACATAACCCGACAAACTATACGTCCTCGAAAACCATCATCAATTAGTGTCACCTGTCCGAATGCATATTGCATCACCCGTCCAGCTTCAATTGCCAGGCACATAACATCTAAATCAAGCAGGCACACTAGATATCTCACAAAGTGAGATATCTAGTGTGCCCGTCGAATTTTCAACAAAACAGTTGATTAAGACGTATCTTGTGGTAATTTTTTACTACATGCGAGGGAAAGGCCATGCAGGCCACAAGTCAAAATGTACAGGGGTGAGATGTTGCGATATATAAATTTCCGTGCACTAATCATCGGTTCAGGTATATCTGAAGGCACAACTCAACTGCTGTACAGCATCACCACTATTGTCGCAGCACTCACCATCACGGATCAGCCGTTCTTAATCAGCCTTATAATTGCATCAAGATATTTACCATATGTGCTGTTTTCATTTGACGCCGGCTCACTTGCAGAGCGAGGTGATATTCGGAAAATTATCGGATACAGCCTACTCGCAAGATTCACGCTTGTAACTTTGATAGCTATTCTCTTCTTTTTCGGAAGCCTTAATATTTTTTCCCTCGTCATCATAACATTCTTAATCTCGACTGCACGAATTTACGGCGATAGCGCGATATCAATCAGTTATGTACGATATACTGAAAAAAAACGATGGACTAGGATTGGCGCTCAAATCGATCTCGCAGGGAATACGCTTGAGGCAATAATGACCGCAGTTGCTGGCACAATATTCATGCTGCTAGGCGGCACGCACTCCTTCACACTGGTTGCGTTATTACTGATAATAACTTGGCTAAGCATGTTACCGACAATCATTCACCTTCAACCTCCCAACCCGTCCAACAAATCGACAAGATCAGCGAAACTACATTCACTCAAGGACGCGTGGGGAATCTTCTCACAGAGCTCTATTCTACGCCGCTTGTGCCTATCACTCGCTTTGCAGAATTCTGCACTAATATGCGTGCAAAGCATGCTGCTAATATTTATCTTAAGCACCGGAACATCAACCTATTGGGCCACTGTAATATCGGCGACATTTGCGATTGGCCTAATCGTCGGGTCCGCGGCATCGCCTAGGGTTATCGGGAAATTTCGCGCCGGAAACGTAATTCTGGCTAGCACCGCCATTTCGACCATCTGCGTGTGCGGTATTTATAGTGCGGTAAACTTCAGCAATATAATTGCCTGCATCGCCACTTGCTCATATGGCGCTTCCGTCAGTTTGGGAAATATCGCACAGCGACGATTTCGCCAGGAAATTATACCCATGGATATAATTGGTCGCGTGGGCGCCCTATTTGGAATAGCAATCATGGGTGCTATGCCGATTGCTTCCATCATATCTGGAATAGTTGCACAACATTTCGGGTATTTGATTCTATTCCTGCTTGCTGGCGCTATGCTACTAGTTTCACTTCTGGTCATTTTCCGCGATTATCAAGCAATCAACAGAGTTGGGATCCTCGCCTAAGTGCGACGATCTCATTAAATGGAACGACTAGTCATTGAGGGGAGGAAAACCATGATCGCACCGATTACACCAGAATCAAAGGAGAGAGTCGAAGAAATCTTGACTAAGGCAGCTCAAGATATCTCTTTCCGTGAAGCTCTTCTTGAAGATCCGGAGTCGACACTTGAGTCATACGACCTATCTCCGGATGAGAAGTTCGCACTTTCAACTATGAAACGCGTCGCGCTTGAGGAGTGGGGAATCGATGTCCGGAATTATCGAGCATTCCTTATGGACAACGGGTTCAAGATGATCTGATACAACCGCTGGAGGGGAGGAGGTATCCTCCCCTCCAGCCTCAGGAGGAATTATGCCAAAGTTATACCTACTCGGAACTGGAATCCGGGGCCTACTACAGATCACGCAAGAAACACAGCAGGCTCTATCTATCTCCGACAAGATCTATGTATTACACTCGGACTTAGGTGTGATTAGGAATCTCGAAGAGACCTTCGATGCTGAAGTAGTCGACCTTGAGTATATCTATCGGGGCGTAAAGACACGTAACGATGCCTACAAGCAAATAGCGCAACTGATCGTCGGAGCAACATCGGAGGCGACGACGGTGTCGTTTGTCGTACATGGCCACCCGCTCTTCCTTGTGAGTGCCTCTGAGTATATTTACGGACTAGCCGAGAGGAAGTCAATCACCGTCCATGCTCTTCCCAGCGTGACGAGTCTCGATACTATAATGTGCGACCTCCAGTTGGATCTAGGTTACGCACTGCAGATTTACGATACTACGACATTACTGCGTAGAAATCATCAGCTTGATAACCGCGCAGAGGCCCTTTTTTTCCAGTTAACTTCTACGCTGAACCCAAACGTTATTGATCAACTCGGTTCGGACGATACTTTGGCGGAATTTAGGGAGTATCTCTTACGTTTCTATCCGCACGATCATCCAGTCAAGGTTGTCTATTCCGCAGCTACCGCATTTTCTGGTTCGATCGTCCAGGAACTTGAACTGAGTAAATTATCAGCACAATCCCTTAATCTCGTAGAAAGGCCAACTCTGTATGTTCCAGCTATCGAATGAGTTTTTCCGAGAAATCGATTCTTCGGAAATCATCCAGGCCAGAGCGGAGCTGTTTGAGAGAGGTTACACTAAGATTGAGAATTTTGTTTCACCTCATCTACTCGAAGCCGTTCAGTCCGAAATATTGCGGATACATCGTGAAACTCCATTATCGGCTCTGAGTGGATTCGCTTCTTGGACATCCTCTGGCGGGAGTTTTAACTCCGTGCATGGCTTAGATAAGTACTCCGATTTCTTTTTCGACCTTATCAGACTTCCACGTTTAATGAACCTTGCGGATCAACTGACGCAATCGAGAACTGTACCGTTCCTTTCCGAGTACTTCGACAAGCCTGAGCGAGCGTCAGAACCTACGCCTGAGCATCAGGATGCGGCATTCTACAAAGAACATTTTGAGGACGAGTTGGCACTGGCATTCTGGATTTCTTTAAATGGCGCACGCAAGCAAGACGGGGCCATTGAATACTCCGAGACAGCCGTAGAGCCATTCAATTATCTGCCTCACGGCGTGCTGGAAGATCATCCTAACTTTGGCCGCACGCTGCTTGAGCGCCATCCGGACTTCGCATGCCAAGAGGCCAACGCGGGCGATGTACTCATTCATCATTCATTTACAGTTCATCGCTCCGCTGCGAAGACCAGTGACTCCAGTCGTCGGGCACTTGCACTCAACTATCGTACGTCGCCCCGAGGTATATGAGCATGTCAGATGTTGCGATCAATATTGTATGCTTTGTCGGCCCATCGCTTAAAGTATCGCACCGGCCTTTTCATTCGGGTAGGACTCTTCTTGAGTACCGCCCGCCTGCACGACGCGGAGACTTGTTGGAGGCGGCAGAAGAAGCGGGTGCAATTATTCTCATCGATGGGCATATGGTGAATGCATATTCGCCGACGGTTCGCGAATGTATGGAGGTATTGGATGCGGACGTCGCCCTCTTCGGTGCCGCAAGTTTGGGTGCTATGCGTGCTGTCGAACTTCGTGACTTCGGAATGCATGGTGCTGGTTGGATATACCAGCGGATGTTGGAGGGTGAGTTAGAAAATGATGACGAATTTTTAAGCGTTATGGATCCGTCCAATTACCAACCCTTAACAGAGCCCTTAATCAACTACCGCAAAATTTTGCATGATATGAGGGAGTCGGCTGTTATTTGCGGAGAAGTCTATAACTCCATTATGGATCGGTTAGTCAAGATTCATTATACCCAGCGCACTTCTAGCGCCATATTTGACGTCCTTAATAGTTACGAGGCGCATATTGGGGATTCTGTCCAGAGTCGGCTGCTCCAACCAAACATAAAGACCATCGATGCGATGTCTGCGATTGAACTTGCGATGAGGGGTACTGTTGAATCAGCATGCTGACACGTTGCGGAAGTACGGTATTACGCGATTGGCTCGCATAGATGGAATCGATCGCATAGGTATACCGGTATATTCCGCGACCTGTCCCAACTACGATACTCCGATAACAGTGTTTAGCGGCAAGGGAGTCACCAAGAATATCGCGCGGATAACTGCGATTATGGAGGCAATCGAGCGAACAACCGCAGTTTGGAGTAATCGTTCCATCAAAGACGCGGAAATAGCTCGATACGAGTTTCCCCACACCGGCGAAAAATTTTGGCTCCCGACGCACTTCACCGAGTTGTCAGATCCTGAGATTGATCCGAAGGATATTCTCTGGACCACCGCGATAGATATCGATGGGAAGGAATATCATATACCGGCTCAGTTAGCGTATCCAGATGTACCTTCCGAGTTAGGCCCACGACCTTTCAGAACTGTTAGTTCAAATGGGTTGGCCGCTCACCCAAGCAAGTTGTTAGCTCGGGTGAATTCGCTCTTAGAGTTAGTAGAGCGTCATGTTGTTTCAAGCGTCGAACTTAGAAATTCACACATGGACTTTATCCGGCTACAAGGATTAGCGGAGCGGTTCGGGATAGATCCGCACCTCTCCGAGATCTTTATTGACCGCAATGACGATGTTGTCGGCATCAATCCCGATAGCCTTCCAACGACAGCTACTCAACTCTATTCCCAGTACGTAGCATCTGGCCTCCATCCAAGGATCTATCGCTTGGACAACGAATTCGATATTCCCGTTTATGCCGCGTCTCTTGTAGAGGAGATTAACCCATCGGAGTTTTTAGCATGCTGTGGCTACGGCGCGGCACTAGATGCGGCAGAGGCACTCGAGCGTTCTCTGCTAGAACTAGCACAAACTCGAGTGACTGACATGCATGGCAGTAGGGAGGACCGTGTGGAGCCCGAGAAGAGCAGACTCCAAGTCCAGCCACGTGGTCACTGGGCGCTGTCGGACGTACGTTTGAATAGCTTTTCACCCAATTCGAATATGTTACTCAAAACAGATCCGGCCTATCTTCAGGAGTTAGTTTCCCGTCTTGCGAGTAAAGGGTTCGTGCGTGTAGCTTGGCACGAATATCGAACCAAAGATGAAAACTACTGTGTACGTGCCATCGTACCTGGTCTGGAAACTTGGCATGTCCTTGCGGGTGAAGCGAATACACGATTGATGAGTGTGTCATCATGACGAATATTCTGTGGACCTACGATGATCGTCTTGATCAAGCTAGTCGCAATGCTCAGCTGCGCCCCATCACAGTCGAAGACCTACA
The DNA here is from genome assembly GCF_000423205.1 of Jonesia quinghaiensis DSM 15701. Classification (GTDB taxonomy): domain Bacteria; phylum Actinomycetota; class Actinomycetes; order Actinomycetales; family Cellulomonadaceae; genus Jonesia; species Jonesia quinghaiensis. The sequence continues at coordinate 293,746 of NZ_AUHN01000006.1, read as the reverse complement.
AATCAGCCGAGCGCCCCGTTGGAAGGGTGAGGCTCTTAGACGTGCAGTCACCGAACATCGGCTTATCACGGAAATCTCCTGTCCCGCAGTACAAGCACTTTCGACCTATGGCTATATCGTGACAAGTCCAGGAGACATACTGATTCAACGATCCGAGTCATATAGTCGCTGGCGACAGTTCAACGAGCATAGCGCATCATTTTGTGATGCAACTGTTGGCGGCGACCAGTGTGATTTAACTGAATCCGGGTTCTACGCATCTTGGCTTACAAGTACAAATTATGTAAAAATCTTTACGGGCATACAAGTTCTATTCCCGACTTCGCACATGCTTTACCAAGGCCCAATCCCGAGTTTTCAGGGATCCTTGCCTTTCACCTGGCTTCCGATCGCATCTGGGATTGAGTTCGGGACTGGGGGACGTAATGAAGTTATCGACGGGGAGATCTATTGCAGGAGCCAACTTAATGTCATCGTCCATCTGCCGACTGAGCAGGCGGATACTATCAGAATTAAAAAAGGTGAACCAATCGGTTGGATTCATCTCGTACCGAAAAAAACTCGCGCGAAATTGATTTAAACTTAAGGAGTCCTGATGCAGTTACATCTTCCAAGTCAGATATCAAGATCTGGCGACGCGGAAGTTTTCCGCTACACGATCACTACCGATCTGACGGTCTTGGAGCTTCTTGAAGTTGCGTCAAAGACTCATCCTAATCTATTGAAGCTCACCCAACTTCAAAAGCCGGGATATCTTCATATCTTTGGAGAAAAGTCTCGCATGAATATCTCTCTGAATTATGATGACTCCTGTACCCCGTACACCGACGTTCGACTTGTTCTGGCGATTGCTGGTGGATAACCAGTGATTAACTTAGAGCGCTACGAGCCGCAGATCAGCCTTCCTAATTTTGGGATATCTGGGCAGAAGTACCTCTCACTAGCGAGGGTCGCTGTCGTGGGAGCCGGGGGATTGGGTAGCCCAGTTTTGTCCTACCTCTCCACCGCAGGTGTAGGACACCTTTCAATAATAGACTTTGATGTCGTCAAAGAGAGAAATTTACAACGCCAGTTTATCCATAAAGAATCTTCAATCGGTGAATCGAAAGCAATTTCTGCCGGACACTTTGTAAAATCGCGCAACTCAGAGATGAGCGTCGAGTCGATGGACTTAGAACTGAACCTAGCAAATTCCGTGGACATATTATCAGATCATGATCTGATTATTGATGCGTCGGACAATTTTGATACTCGCTATCTGATCTCTGACGCTGCAGGGCAACTCAGTGTTCCCTTCATCTCTGGTGCAGTTCACCGATACGAGGGCCATGTCTACGTGTGCTCACCGGCGCATGGCTTTGACTATAGATCAATATTTCCGGAACCGGTCCCTGATGACTTCCGTAATTCTTGCTCTGAATCTGGTGTTCTCGGACCCATCTGCGGAATAGTGGGGTCAATGATGACAAGCGAGGCGCTTAAGGTACTCACAAGGAAGAGGACGCCCCACTTTGGGTCAGTATTGAAGTTTGATTCGCTGTCGATGGAGTTGTCAACACTGCCAATTCTGCACGATTTGCCCGATTCTCTCCTGCTGCCAGAACAGGAATCCTTCCCTGATGATAATTCGGTTCATATTTTAAACAGGGATAACTATGTGGATTTCTTCCTCAACTGCACATCAGATCCTATTTTATTCTACATCGGTTCGAATACCGTAGATTTTTCACGAGTAGGATTTCCGGTGCATACGATCGACACGGACAGGAATCCTTTGGATGCCATCGCGAGCAAGTCCCCCAATCAAACGCATCCGCTAGCACTTCTTTGTGATTACGGCATGCGTTCTGAAATGTTCGCCTACGGTCTCGCACGATTGGGGTTTTCGAGGGTAGCTTCTTTCCAGTTGGGCCTCCAAACATTTCGAGAGATTTTCGATGGTTCCTGAACACTCATCCGACATATTAATCGAACGTTTGAAAGATTATTGGTCTCCCCAAGGTCGTACGTTGGCGGTCGGCGACCGGAGTGGCTTCGTTATTACAGCCGATACTTCTACTCGAAGGAACCTTTCGCGATTCAGTGAACTCTGCTATGAGGTGTCGGTTTCTAGTCCCGGGGAGGAGTCTCGGTGTATCGCCTCTGCGTCTCGTATAGATTTGCTCGCATATTCCTTACGTGCGATCGCGTTGTCACACAAAAGCCTTCAACAACTTGATCCTGAAAACCGCGTGGATTTGGCGGACTATTTCCCTGATCTTTTGTCGCCTTCTACAGAAGCTATACTCCAGTTTGTCCGAGAGTCTAGACGCTTTCCAACCTCACAATTGTTAGCACTTTTTAGTTTACGACATTCCGCTATCGATAATGAGAAATTGCGCTATTACTGCTGGAGCTACGTCAATCTCTATTTGCGTGTTGAGAGCAAGAATAGGCATATCGACCTGAGATCCTTAGGGTACGAACATTTGATTTTTTCGACGTTTGTCGAGATTTAGAGTTGGCACTTTTCACACCAATATAACTTGCGGGCCTGCATATCGGCGATAGAGACTGTGGTTCCACAGATCCTGCAGGGTTGTCCGTGCCGTTGGTAAACGTAAAACGAGCGATCGCGTGGAACCGCGTCAGGGTCGTCATCCGTGTTTTGACGGGTGACGGCCCTGCGCCCTCTGGCTCCCGGTTTGGTGGCGGCTTCAGCGAATGCGGCCGGGTCCATTCCCTTGTCCCGGTCTTCTGGCTGTGTGGTGACGATCGCTCCGGTCTTGACCCCGTACTCCATGAGGACAACGAGGTCATCCCACATCGCTTTGAGGGTTTCTTCGGGAACTAGGTTTCCCGGCTGGTAGGGGTCAACGTTGGCGCGAAAGAGGGCTTCGGCCCGGTAAATATTGCCCACACCAGCGATAACCGACTGGTTCATGAGTTGTTGCCCGACAGCAATCCGGCTACGCCGAACCTGATCGACAAACCGTTGTGGATCGGCATCGGCCCGCAACGGGTCCGGGCCGAGTTTGGCGGCGGCGCGGCGCATCTCCGGATAGTTCAGCACCTCGCACGCGGTTGGGCCGGTGAGGTCGGCTACCGCGTGCTGGCCAAGGATTCGTGTGCGCACCTGGCCGCGCGGTTCTGGGACGATCCAGTCACCGGTGGCGGCGGCTTGCCCCGGCGCGTTCTGCCCTGTGGCCGAGCCCGAAGAGTCGTCACCCGAGGAAGCCGGTGCAATCGCTTCCAGCACACGTTCCTGCTCCCCTATCCTCTTACGCGGCGCACCAATAGCGTGGGCCGTGCCAACGGAACCATCGGAAGCAAACGTCCACGATCCGTACAGCCCGAGGTGGACCCGCAACCAGTTCAGGTCCTCATCGAACACCTGCGACGGCACTGCCGAATCCGGGCCGAACCCAAGGAACATTTGCTTACCAAACGCCTCGGCTCGTAGGAGCGGGCGGCCGTTGAGCAGCGCTGCCCCATCGCTAAACCGGCCCTGCGGGCTCGTCACCTGAACGGCTTCACCGTGGAACAGTTCATCAAACGTGCGCGCAAGGCGGTGGACGGTGTGTCCTTCAGGCATGGTTCTTTTCTTGGACGTGCGAACTACTGGGCGGAGACTCAGCGCGTTTTAGCGCTCGTTCTCGTACTGCGCGAGCTGATCGATGCGGCGCTGGTGCCGCTCATTCTGCGAGAACGGTTCAGCCAAGTAGGCCTCAACGAACGATGCGGCTTCCTCGACAGTGTGCTGGCGCGCACCGATCGCGATTACGTTCGCGTCATTGTGCTGGCGGGCCAGCCTGGCCGTGTCCAGGTTCCAGGCAAGCGCTGAACGCACGCCCTTCACCTTGTTTGCGGCGATCTGCTCTCCGTTGCCGGAGCCACCGATCACGATTCCTAGGGAACCGGGTTCTGCGACAACGGCCTCGCCTGCCTCAAAGCAGAACGATGGGTAGTCATCTAGTGCGTCGTATTCGTGTGCGCCGTGGTCCACTACTTCGTGGCCCTTCTCGCTGAGGTAGGCAACCAAGTATGCCTTGAGGGAGTATCCGGCGTGGTCTGAAGCAATGTGTACTCGCATGCCACCATTGTGCCCTACCTCGCGCGCTTTGTGGGTATGGTGTTCACCGCTGAGCGAAAGCAGTCTCAACTCTGTCTTTGGTGCAATAGTGTGGGGATATGACGCAACCTTCACAGTCCGGCAAGTCCGGAATCGACACTTCTGTCTTCTCTTCTTCCGTCCGCCCGCAGGACGACCTGTTCCGTCACGTGAACGGCACTTGGCTCGACGAATACGTCATTCCCGATGACCGCGCATCCGATGGAGCGTTCCGCGCTCTGCACGATCAGGCGGAGGCGAATGTCAAGGAAATCATCTTGGAGTTGGCCGCTAAGCCCACCGAGGAACTTTCTGGGGTTGAGAGCCAAATTGGTGGCCTCTACGCAAGTTTCATGGACACCGACCGCATCAATGAACTTGGTGCGAGGCCACTGGACACTGACTTCAAGATCATTGATGGGCTCACCGACCCCTGTGCGCGCGCACGGGCGCTCGGCGAATTGCAGCGCACGGGAGCGCTTGGCGCATTCGGGTTCTACGTGGACAACGACGCGAAAGACCCCGAGAAATACGTGGTGTACGCCTACCAGAGCGGTTTGGGCCTCCCCGATGAGTCCTACTATCGCGAAGACAAGTACGCCGAGGTACGCGAAGCATACGTGAAACACGTTGCGCGCACCCTCGTGCTCGCGGGCCGTTCCACGCAGGATGATGCCACCGCCGCAGCCGAGCGGATTCTGGCGTTGGAAACCAAGTTGGCGGCACACCACTGGGACGTGGTGCGCGAGCGTGACGCTGAGTTGACCTACAACCCTATGACTTTCGACGAGTTGGCAGCTTCCGCTCCCGGGTTTGACTTCGCTGCGTGGCTGGCTGGAGTGAACGCCCCTGTCGGGTCGTTCGACACCCTAGTGGTGCGCGAACCTGACTTCTTCACTGGCTTCGCTGAGCTGTGGGCGTCAGTGGACCAGGCGGAATGGGACCTGTGGTTCACGTTCCACATCATTTCGGGCCGTGCAGCGTTGTTAACTGACGAGTTCGTTGAAGAGAACTTTGACTTCTACGGCCGCACTCTTTCCGGGGCTAAGGCTGTGCGTGAGCGTTGGAAGCGCGGCGTCTCGATGGTTGAGGGCTCCCTTGGTGAGGCCGTGGGTGAGGTGTACGTTTCGCGTTACTTCCCACCATCGCACAAAGAAAAGATGGACCGGCTCGTCGGCTACCTCATTGAGGCTTACCGCGAGTCGATCACGGCGCTTGACTGGATGGGTGAGGAAACCAAGGTCAAGGCGCTAGCTAAGCTTGAGGCTTTCACTACAAAGATCGGATACCCAGTCAAGTGGAAGGACTATTCAAACCTCACTATCGATCCGAAGGATTTGGCTGGTAACTCCCGCCGTTCATCCGCGGTCGAGACGCTGCGCGAACTCAAGAAGATCGGTAGGTCTATTGACCGCGACGAATGGTTCATGGCTCCACAAACGGTCAATGCCTATTGCAATTTCAATATGAATGAGATCGTGTTCCCGGCAGCGATACTGCAGCCGCCGTTCTTTGACCCAGACGCTGAGGACGCCGCGAACTTCGGCGGCATCGGCGCGGTCATCGGTCACGAGATCGGTCACGGATTCGATGACCAGGGTTCCAAGTACGACGGCGCTGGACGCCTCGAATCGTGGTGGACCGAGCAGGACCGCACCGAGTTTGAGAAGCGCACGGGTGCGTTGATCGCCCAGTACGATGCGTTGACCCCAAGCCAGTTGGACGAGGAGCACAAGGTTAACGGTGCGCTGACCATTGGTGAGAACATCGGTGACCTTGGCGGTTTGTCCATTGCACTCAAGGCGTACGCGCTCGCGCTCGGCGGAAGCCTCGATGACGCTCCCGTCATTGATGGTTTGTCCGGCGCACAGCGAGTCTTCTTCTCGTGGGCTCAGGTATGGCGAACCAAGATGCACGACGAATTGATGGTCACCCGCCTCGCCACTGACCCGCACTCCCCTGCCGAGTTCCGCTGCAACCAGATTGTGTCGAACGTCGATGAGTTTTACACCGCTTTCGACGTCCAACCAGGCGATGCGTTGTACCTCGCCCCTGAGGATCGTGTGCGTATCTGGTAGTACCTTTCCGTGAAGGAGTACCGCGCCGTGAGGTGAGTGTTTTCCTTGTGAGGCCATACAGCACTGTGGGGGCCAGTCCATATGGACTGGCCCCCACAGTGCTGACGACGCTGACTACGGAACAGTTAGAACTCGGTGATACCTGCTCGGGCGATATTGAACCCGCGACCAGTGTTTGCGTCCGTGCACTTCATACCGGTGCGCTCTGATACGCACGTGAAGTTATTTACCCCGTACTTCTCTCCGTATTCCAGGAATTTTGCCGAGGAGTCTGCTGCCCCTGGCAATGCTTCTTCAGGAACACACGGCCGGATAACTCCTGTCCCATTGAGTTGGGCAACGTATCCGATATAACCTTCACATCCTGCTACGTTGGGCTCAGGTGCGTTCTCTAGCGTGCCTATCCCACATTCAACGCCGAGAGCAGAAACCGTACAGCTGATGTTCCCGCTGGGGGACGCAAAGCTCTTCGCACCTGAGGCCTCGACGTCGATTTCTGCAGGTTCGTCACTCTCGGTGCTATCTTCGTCTTTCTCATCAGGGTTGTCCTGATCTTCTTGAGGTTCTGTTGTAGCGACCGCAGGAGGATCCTGCGAAGGCCCTCCCGCAAAAGTGTTCACTGCGAACACAACCGCAAGCACAATCAACAAAATATCGACGACAATGAGACCTCCAACAAGAGGTTTGAACCGTGTCGTCAGCCACGGGCTACCGGCCGTGGTCTGCTGTGAAGAGTTGTGTGTGTGAGACATACCATCCTGCTTATCGAGAGGTGAACTGTTCCACGCTACCGAGCATCGGGCTGCTTCTATGGACGAGTGGTGAGCAGTCCCCAGAATATGGGCATCAGAATTGTGGTCCTTGAGTACGAGTGCGCTTCAATTCAAAGAAACCTGGTGTCCCAGCGACGAGTACGCACCCGTCCCACAAACGCCCGGCATCTTCACCACGAGGCGCAGGAGTCACCACTGGGCCGAAAAATGCCACACCGTTCACCGCCACAACTGGGGTCCCAACGTCCTCACCAACAAGGGAAATCCCCTCGTTGTGCGAAGCGCGCAACGCGTCATCATGCGCCGTTGAGTGATAGGCCTCAATGAGGTCGCTATCCAGTCCAGCCTCTTCCAATGCTTCAGTTAAAACCTGCTGGCGATCGCTGCGGCCCCCAGGGTGATACCGAGTCCCTATCGCGTCATACAACGGCTTGATGACCTGCTCGCCGTGACGGGCGGCGGCAGCGATGATGACACGCACTCCACCCCACCCATCATCCATGAGGTCGCGGTAGTTTTGCGGCAAATCCCGGCCCTCGTTCAGGACCGACAAGCTCATGACATGCCATCGCACAGTGACATCACGGACCTTTTCCACTTCCATCATCCACCGTGATGTCATCCACGCCCACGGGCATAGTGGATCAAACCAAAAATCAGCAGTTGCAGTAGTTTCAGCAGAGCGTTGGTCTGTTTCACGGGTGTCGACCATAGCTGTACTCCTTTATCAGGCGGGTTCATGCCACGGGCATCGAGTGCCACTATGCCCGCGACATTCTTCTCAACGGTTCTACCGTACGTGAGGGTTCTGGTCGAGCGCTTGCACGAGCCGTGAAAGAATGATGAACGGTGCCCTGACCATGGGCCCATCATGCGCCGCAGGCCCACATGTCGCTGCGAGCGCTGTCACTGAGAAGCATGCGCAAGGTGTCCATCCAACGCCCCTTGGTTGCCCACTGACAACCCACCGGTGTGGCGTGCCCTGTGCGTCTACAAGTCAAGGAGTTTTACTTGCCCGGTCAAAACCTCACACGCGGTGAAGCACAAGAGCGCGCAGCGATTGTAAACGTCGACAGTTATGCGGTGCGCCTGGACCTGACAACCTCAGATGTCACGTTCCGTTCCACCACCACTGTGGTGTTCTCAGCAACACCAGGAGCAACAACATTTATCGACCTCATCGCTGAGTCGATCGAGTCCATTGAACTCAACGGTGTGGCACTCAACCCCGCCGACGTGTACGAGGACTCTCGCTTGCGGTTGGCCGATCTTGCAGAACACAACACTCTCACCGTTGATGCGCACTGCCTGTACATGAATACAGGTGAAGGCCTCCACCGGTTTGTTGACCCCGTTGATGGCGAGGTGTACCTGTACTCACAGTTTGAGGTCCCCGACTCTCGTCGCATGTTCACTGTTTTTGAGCAACCAGATCTCAAAGCGACATTCCAGTTCACGGTAACTGCACCGGAACGTTGGCACGTAGTGTCCAACCAGCCCACGCCTACCCCGGTCCCTGTTTCAGGTACAGATGGCAACGCCACGTGGGAGTTCCCTGCCACCCCGCGCATGTCTAGTTACATCACTGCCCTCGTTGCAGGACCCTACGTGGTGGAACGCTCGGAACTGACCTCAGCTGACGGTCGTGTCATTCCCCTTGGTGTGTTCAGCCGAGCATCGATGTCGCAGTACTTAGATGCTGACTACATCTTCGAAAAAACCCGCCAAGGCTTTGAATTCTTCGAAGCGCAGTTCGGAGTGCCCTACCCCTTCGAAAAGTACGACCAGCTCTTCGTGCCAGAGTTCAACGCTGGCGCCATGGAAAACGCTGGGTGTGTCACCTTCACCGAAACCTATGTGTTCCGCTCCAAGGTGACCGACGCCATCAAAGAACGTCGCGTCGTCACGATCCTGCACGAACTAGCGCACATGTGGTTCGGTGACCTAGTCACCATGAAGTGGTGGAACGACCTGTGGCTCAACGAGTCATTCGCCGAATGGGCCTCAACACTTGCCACCGCTGAAGCAACAGAGTGGCACGAAGCGTGGACCACCTTCAACGCCATGGAAAAGACCTGGGCATACCGGCAAGACCAACTGCCATCAACCCACCCCATTGTGGCCGCCATCAACGACCTCGAAGACGTCTACGTCAACTTCGACGGCATCACCTACGCCAAGGGCGGCTCAGTTCTCAAGCAACTCGTTGCCTGGGTTGGGCTTGAACAATTCATGGCCGGGGTATCCGCGTACTTCCGCAAACACGCGTGGGGAAACACTGAACTCAGTGACCTCCTCGTGGAGTTGGAACGTACCTCTGGGCGCGAGCTCACTTCATGGTCACAGTTGTGGCTCGAAACGGCGGGCGTCAACACACTCACCCCGATCATCGACACTGACAACGCCGGGGTCATTACCCGCTTCACCATCGTGCAGACCGCCACCGAAGAATACCCAACAATCCGGCCACACCGCATGGCTGTTGGATTCTACAACCACGACGACAACGGTGACCTCGTACGCACCCACCGTGTGGAGTTGGACGTCGACGGTGAACACACTGATGTCACCGACCTCGTTGGACAACAGCGCCCAGCTCTTGTCCTGCTCAACGACGACGACCTAGCGTACGCAAAGATCCGGTTCGATACCGAGTCTCTTCAGGTTGCGGCGGAGCAATTGTCCTCCATCACCAACCCGCTGGCGCGCTCCATCGTGTGGGGAGCCCTGTGGGACGCTACCCGTGACGGAGAGTTCCCAGCGTCAGACTACGTCGCCCTAGTCATCAACCACATTGGGTCAGAAACCGAATCAACCACCCTGCGCACCACCCTCGCGCAGTTGCTCACAACAGCCCGCATGTACGTCGCACCACAGCGCCGCGCATCGGCACTAGACCTCGTCTCAGGGGCCTTGTGGGAACTTGCACAAAATGCCCCAGCAGGCTCAGACGCACAGTTCCAGTTTGTGAAGTACTTTGCAGCCCTACCCACCAGCGAAGAGCACCAGCAAGTACTGAGCGGACTCTTCGACGGCAGTGTCACCTTAGAAGGTTTAGAGATCGACACTGACCTGAGGTGGGAGATCCTTGAAGGACTTGTTCTGCTGGGGGCAGCAGACAACACCGACATTGATCAGGCGCTCGCAGCTGACAACACAGCTTCCGGTGCTCAGGCAGCGGCACGGGCGCGCGCAGCGATTCCTACGGTTGAGGGTAAAACAGCAGCATTTGATTCATTGGTGGTCTCCGCTGATGCACCAAACGCGATTGCCCGCTCGACTGGACTTGGTTTTAACCACGTTACAGATGCCACGGTGCTAGAACCATTGGTTGCTCGCTACTTTGAAGCGCTCGCACCTTTGTGGTCGGAGCGTTCGTTCCACATGGCAAGTCAAATCATTACTGGGCTGTTCCCCACTTCCATTGCCTCACCCGAGCTTGCCTCGGCAGCACGTACATGGTTGGACGCTAACGCCGATGCTGCACCTGCGTTACGTCGCATCGTCGTGGAGTCGCTGGCAGATGTTGACCGGGCACTGACCGTGCAACAGGCTGACGTCTAACAGCTACCAGCAGGTGGCATCGTTACCCGTATGACACAATGCGGTGGCGCAGATCTTCACCGATCTGCGCCATCGTGCTGAGTGAACCGGTATCGTTGCGGGTATGGAACGTCCAGCATTTGAGTGGGATCCCACAACACTGCGCGAAGTCGCCCAGGACATTGAGGCAGCCACCGAATACGCAAACGCGCTGCTTGCTCAATACCGGGAACTATCCAACGATCCCGAGCAGCGTTCCCTCATGGTCGCTGACCTTGTGCAATGGTTGCGCATATCTGGCCAACACACACGCGCTGAGGAAGTCGCCCGCTCTTCCCTGCGCCGCCGGGGTGGCGAAAAAATTATCGATGCCTTAGAGAGTGGGGAAAGCATCGGTGTTATCCACCCCGACCTCATTCGCCGGGCGCTGCGGTATGCAACAACCCTGTACTGGAACGCGGACGACAATGAAGAACGCCTTGGTCAAGCCGCTGACCTTTTCGACGCCTGCGTCACCTCAGCGCACATCACCTGCCTTCGGGACCCCAGCACTATTGCGTGGGAAACCTACGCTTTCACGTTGCAACACCGGGCTAAGTTCCGTCTAGCCACAACAGAACTCATTGCAGCACTACGCGACGCTAACCTCGGATTACGGGTACGCGAACTGCACCAACTCCCCACCGAGCAGCAAGAATCATCCCGGTTTGCAGTCGCAAGCATCGTGCAGCACCTTGAAAATATCATCGCGAACCAAGAACTGAGTGCCGGAGCATCGGTGACCACCGAAACGTTCGCTGCCGGTGACCGCTCCGGTGTTGGAGCCGTTCAAAATGGGCTACGCACAGGCCCTTGGCTTTTCTGGTTTAAAGGCGGCGCACTGAAAGCTGCCGGTTCCTACGTGGATGACCAACTCGACGGGCCGTGGATTTGGTTTCGCGACAAAGGCCTCCTTCTTCAAGAAGGAAGCTTCGTGGAAAGCAAACAACAAGGCCCCTGGATCCGCTACTTCGCCAACGGGAACATCCTCGACCAAGGGACCTTCAACGCAGGCGAAAAGACCGGGTTGTGGCTCACCTTCAACGAAGATGGCACGCTACGCAACAAAAAACGTCACACTCCCGCCTCTGCAACATCGCGTAGAAAGATCTTGCCGTCGCTGCGGTCCTCGTGATCACGCGCCTAACGAGCTACCGCTCTGAGCAGGCGATACAGAAACTTCTTTACTCGCCACCCTATTCACCAAATACGCTGCACGCGCGCTGCCCCAGACATCGTCCACGCTGAGCACCTCGCCCGTTGCATCACGGTAGGGCAAAGCCACCACCGGATACGCTGCAAGCGCGCCTCGTGCCTGAGCCCGCGTGTCAGTTGACCCAAGTCGAACCGTCAGGTCGCTTTCCCCAATAGCATCAGGCAAATACACATCAACTAGACCACGGTGAGCAATATGCCGGTACACGTCAGTCACCAACGACCACGTGGATGGTGGCGTGTTTGACGTTGCGCTGTTGACTGCCTGCGCAATTGCGTCACGTTGCTTAAGCCGCGCTGAGGTGAGCGCTTGGTGGGCGCCTAGATCTGATACTTCACTCAATGCCTGTATATCGACGCCTTCGAGGCGGGCAGCGAGTGGCCCAATACTCCACTGTGACACCAACGAAATTGTTTGGCCTGGAACGTGTGCGCCGTGACCAAATGACGGATCCAAACCTCCTTCTCCGACCACTGCGGAACGGAATACCACCCCAAATGAACCAAGTACTTCTCGTTGCTCAGCGGTGAGGCCATGGTCTTCAACCCAGACCTGCACGCCGGCAAGGGCAGCCTCTGTTACCACGGCGGCAATCCACGCGCGGGCATCGTGAACTATTTGCACGCGCTCCCCCGCTGCGTCCGCGGAAGAAGTAAAAAAGTGTGCCGGGTCTTGAACCACAATTGCACCGCAGTTCTGAGACACTCTCCGCACCGCCGCACGAAGTTGGACTAACCCGTTACGTTCAAGATCAAGGGGGTTACACACGACGGTGCCGTGCGGACCAGTAATATCGGTGGCTGCTCGCGTACCGCTAACCACTGCACCGCGAATAAACCACTCCTCGACACTGCCCCGCGCCACAGACAGCCACAATGGGCGAACAAGCCCACGAGACGTGTCTGGTAGAGCCTGATGGATCGCAAGAGCTTGCTCTGACAGGATCCACTGCAACCACATGAAAAAGTCGACATCGCCTGCGTGATATGCGGAAGTATCAGCCAGTTGCGCGTCACCCAAAGAAAAGAATCGGTCAGCAGGCCACGGGTTTTCTGCGTAGCGTACAAGCGCACACCAAGCAGCGAAAACCCGTAAGTGCCTCCCGCCTTGGACACAAAACGAATCGAAGGCGTAACGCCGTGCTGGCGACAGACCAGACTGATAAATCACACGGGCCGCACGAATTTTCGCTTTTGCAAGTGCTTCAACGTCCGCGTTGGGCAAGCCCCGGCCCACCTCGGGATCATCTTTCGCCCACGTGATCAGTGACCGGTCTGGTGTGGAAAGGTAAGCGTACTCGTCGATGTCCTCCACCCGCAGGTACAGCGGGTCGTGAAAGGTCGACGCGTCAGTGGGGAGCCCCCAGGTGCGGCGTGGTGATAAGCGTTGGGTGTCAGGCAAAACGTAGTGGGCGCCTAACGTTGCCGCCCACGAAGCGATGTCTCGCGCGTCTGCGTAGTCACCGATTCCCCAGCCACGTGAGCTCGACAAGCACCCCAACTCCCATGAGATGCCCAGCGTGTGTGCGGCATCTGCATCCTGGGGAGGCGTGGTGCCGTGTGCATGGTTTCCCGTGGTCGTATGTGGCGGAACGATCACTACGCAGCGCGCTGATCGTCCCGCACTGGTTACGCGCAGTGTGCCAAATCCGGTGGGTAATGCTGGTGGAATGTTATAGGTGAGTTGCTCCACAAGCACCCCATCAATCCGGCGAACATACTGGTCACTGGGTTGTGGTGTCAGGGCATGGCTTTCCCCTGCGATCTCTAACTCCACGGTGGTCGGGTCGCCACTAAACACGTGGATCGTTACCGTTGCCCCCGCTGGTTCTGCGACCACCATCGGCGGCGCCATAGTACGCCATGGCTCGTCACTCATAGCCTCCGCTGTGACGCGCAACTGCCCTGGGGTACTGACATCTACACCAAATGCCCCCAATACCTTGGTCAATGCTGCCGACGATGGCATGTTTTTACCGGTTTTGACACGGTAGGTCTCGCACACTGTGCTGAGCATTTGTACCTGATCCACGTTTACCTCCTACCGCTGATCTTGCCAGAATCATCACAGAAAAGCGGGAGTGACGCGGGTGAAGCAACTGATCACAGTGTTTCTCGATAGCCTTGAGATATGGATTTGATGACAGCCTTCTTTGCCGCTTTTCCCGAGACAACTGACGAGTGGATTTCCTTCTTCGCGGGAGCGCCTTTGCGCATCACGTTAATTGTGGTGCTGTCTTTCCTTGGGCTGTATGCCGCGAACAAGCTGATCAGCAAACTTACCGAGAACATTGCCGAGGGCACCCGGAAAGGCCCTGAGTTTCTCGCTCCCCTTGCTGCGGCGAATCCTCTCCACACCGCACGCCGAGCTCAACGCGCCCGTTCCATTGGATCAGTCCTACGCTCCTCGGTCACACTGATCGTTGGCGCAGCAGCAGTGTTGATGATTTTGTCTGAGGTGGGTATGAACATTGCTCCTCTCATCGCATCTGCTGGTGTCGCCGGCGTCGCATTGGGGTTTGGTGCTCAGTCACTCGTGAAAGACATCTTGTCCGGTGCTTTTATGATTCTCGAAGACCAGTACGGCGTTGGTGACGTCATCAATGTTGGAACGGTTACCGGGGTTGTCGAGTCCATCGCCCTACGCACCACAAAAATTCGCGACCTCGACGGAACACTGTGGTTCATTCGCAACGGTGAAGTGTTGACGGTTGGCAACCTCACTCAAGGTTTCTCCATGACACAGGTAACGATCTCCGTTCCAGCGCACGCCGACGTCAACGATGTGCGCAGTGCGCTACTGGACGCAGGAAACAATCTCGCTCACCAGCCTGAACTGTCTGAGATCATCTCAGGAGGTGCTGAGGTCTTTGGACCAGAAACCCTCGATGGCAAGACCCTTTCCTTCCGTGTGGCCCTCAAAACATCACCGGCCCAACAGTGGGCAGTAGCACGTGAACTACGCACGGCTATTCGTGAAGAGTTCCACCGTCGCAATCTCACAATCGCCTAGTTTTCCACGGTGCAATAAACAATGGCGTGGAACCTTTCTTCAAGGTTCCACGCCATCGTTTTGTCCAGGACAGAAAACTACATTCCCGTCATCCGCTTCAGTTTGCGAGCAGCACGCTCAATGACGGGCGCTTTGACGACTTCAGCTACCCGCTCCTTTTTGGAAGGGACCATTGGAAATTCCATGGTCTCTTTGGCAGTTTTCTTGGCATCTTTGAGGAACGTGCCACTCCGCAACCGCTCAATGCGGTCGTAGTTTTCACGTTGCACTGAAGGATCTGTGCTGGTGAGTGCGCGCACTGGGCCGGCGTACTGCGTCTGTGCGATTCGTTGGTCATACTCAGGGTTCGCTTTACCGTCGAGGTAAATGTGCTCCAGATTATTCTCGACCAAGAAGTCACTGAAGGCTGCAAACAAACCAGCTTGCCGGCTGTTGAACTCTGAATAGTCAGCGTTGTCGTAGAACTCAGCAGCATCTTTGCGGCCCGCAAGATCTGGGACCTGAGTGTGCGGAATTCCGTGGTGCAGCGCCAGTTCCAAGGTGCGCGCGTCGTGCGCAAGAACATAAGCAGGTGTTCCAGCCATCAGCGCTGCAATGTTCCCGTGGATGCGTGTACCAAACGCAAAGTCACGTGTACCGAGGTAGTTACTCCACGTGTGCGAGTCTACAAAGAATCGCATCCGGTCTTGAACATACAGCGGGTGCTGGACATGAACCGGCAACTCTTTGCGGCTGTACTTTTCGTGGTTCTTACCCCACATCATCATTTCAAGGTCAGCCGTGATCTGAGGAATGTAGACCAGATCACGGTACTTTTTGACATTGGCCAGGGAAATTGCTCCCATTTCCTTGACGTAAGGCGTCAAGTTCAACGTCACTGCACTATCGGTGGTGAGTGCGTCAACTTTCTTTGTGATCTGAAGGTCAGGCCCAAACTTAAACAGTGAGGGGCACCCAACAACCCGGACAACGTCATCGCCGAAGCCAAGGTTCTTCAGGAACTGTGCTGTGTATTCCCCGCGCACGCCGATTGTTGCGCTGCGCGCGAGGACCGCTCGGACAAACCTTTGCACTACTGCAGCGTCTTCAGGTTCCATCGTCGGAACTGGGTCTTCCAAGGATTTAGGCCCACCAACGACTCCAACACCCACGACAGTAACGGGAATGGTGAGTTGTTCAATGACATCGGTGAGACGCGACAGCAAGGGAAGGAAAGACTTCCGGAAAGCGTTCGCCAAAGGAATGACAAAGTGGTCAAACTGCTCGTTAATTGCAGCAATGTACTCTTGGGTTACACCGGCACGTTCCGTAAGAAACGCATTGGTGGTGATATCTACATCCGGAGTAGACAAAAGCCGGTGTACCGAATCTCCGAAGATAAGGTTTCCAACATTCGACCCCCACACCCCTTGGCCAAACCCTTCAAGGGCGACCTCCGGCTCTAAGGAGGTAAAAGGGGACTTACCGGCGCGGAGCAATATTTTTGTCATCGTGTCTGTCTCATATCAGTGTGAGGGTCACAGGCGAACGGTGAAAAGCGTCTGCCCGATGCTAACACTCGACCCTAACGCTGCGGAAACTTCGATCCGCTCTGAGGGAACCTGCACCACAACGACGGGGCTCAAAAGGTCAATTTCTCGCTCACGTGCCGGGCGGGTGTCCCACCCGATCATGTCTTGGCCACGTTCAACACGTTGACCAGGAACCACAACGGGCGTGAATCCTTCACCTTTGAGAGCGATCGTTTCCATCCCTAAATGCACAAGGATCTGATCACCGGTATCAAGGTCCAAGGCAAAGGCGTGAGGAAAGACAGTTGACACCACTCCTCCACAGGGAGATGTCACCATAAAGTGTTCTGCTTCTCCAGGGTCTATCGCAGCCCCCCATCCCACCATGCCGGTGGCGAATACGTCATCATTGACGTCTGATAGCGCCACGGCGCGCCCCGCGAGGGGCGCGCTGACAGTAAAGAGAACTGACATCACATACGTTGCTGCAACTCGGCGGCGAGGCTATCAGCCTCAGGACCGACGATCACCTGCACAATTCGCCCGGACCTTACCACCCCAAATGCGCCAGCATCCTTGAGTTGGTCTTCATTGACCACCGCAGAATCCTTAACCTCCACACGAAGGCGGGTGATGCATGGCTCGAGTTCAACAACATTGGACAAACCACCCAATGCTTCAAGAATATTTTGAGCCTTACCCATCATGCACACTCCTCGACTTGAACCTGCAATCTATGCCGCGCATCGGCGCACAGCACTACCCCGATGAACGGGTCTTGCTCCCGATACTTCAGGCTACCCCACCTCACCGCAACACGACGTGGGACTAGACACGCCGCCCACGAACTGAGAGGTGCAGATCACAGTTTTTCCTGAAAGACTGCTGAAGGACACCGCAGTTCACACGCATCAGGGAGGCATCGCGTGAACGTCACTGACACTCACAGCACCGAACCAACAATCACGGGCATAGGTGTGTGTCCAGGCATCGCGTATGGACGTATTTTTCACCTCACCCAACCCATTACAGAGCCTGCACCAGGAATGCGCTTAGGGCCACGGGAAGACCACCGCGCCCAGGCCAAACGGATTTCAGAAGCCGCTGGAGCAGTACGTGAAGAATTGGAAGAAGCTGCCCGGCGAACGCGCAACCACCAAACCCGTGACCTCCTTGAAGCTACTGCCCTCATTGCTGCGGACCCAACACTGGTGAACTCCGCACAAGACGCTGTCACCAATGACTACCTCACCCCAGAACGCGCAGTGTGGGAAGCCGCCGCCACAGTATGCACGCAATTCAAAGCGCTTGGTGGTTACTTTGCGGAACGCACAAGCGACATTAGCGATGTCCGCGACAGGATCATCGCTAAACTTACTGATCGGTTAGCCCCAGGCCTTCCTATAGCCGAGGAACCCTACATTCTTGTTGCACCCGATCTGCCCCCATCGGTTGCCGCAACCCTTGACGAACGCCTCGTTTTGGCTATTGTCACAGATGGCGCTGGCCCAACGTCACACACCGCGATTATCGCAAATGCCAAAGGAATCCCTGCGGTTGTTGCCGCTGAGAACGCGACAGCAACGTTGACGCCGGGTGGCACCGCGTTGGTGAACGGAGCCGCTGGAACAGTCCTGCTCAATCCCTCGCGCGACGCTATTGCGCTCCTGCAACGAGGTGCACACACCCGCCGGGTATTCCACGGGCACGGCGGAACAGCGGACGGGCATCGGGTCCAGTTGCTAGCTAACATTGGCGACCCTGCGAGCGCGCGTGAGGCGGCGGCTGCTGGGGCTGAGGGTGTTGGGCTTTTTCGGACTGAGTTTTGTTTTTTGGATCGTAAAACTCCGCCGTCGCTTGACGAGCAAGTGGATCACTATGCTTTGGTGTTTCATACGTTCAGTGGCCGAAAGGTTGTTATTAGGACGTTGGATTCAGGGGCTGATAAGCCATTGCCCTTTATGACTTTTGGGCATGAGGAGAACCCTGCTTTGGGGGTTCGTGGTTATCGGTCGGTGCGCACTGCGCCGGAGCTGTTGGAAACCCAATTGCAGGCTATTGCGTTGGCAGCTCAAGCTGCCACGTGCGATGTGTGGGTGATGGCTCCGATGATTTCGACGGTGGATGAGGCGCAGGCGTTCGTGCAGGCGTGTGAAAAGCATGGGTTGAATCATTCGGGTGTGATGATTGAGACCCCTAGTGCAGCGTTGATGACGGACCACATCATGGAGCATGCTCATTTTGCCTCGATTGGCACTAATGACCTAACCCAGTATGCGATGGCCGCTGACCGTGTGTTGGGTTCTTTGGCTGAGCTGAATGATCCGTGGCAACCGGCGGTGTTGCGGCTTATCGATGCTGCTGTGCGTGGCGCCCAGGGCACTGATCGTCCGGTTGGTGTGTGTGGTGAGGCAGCAGCGCAGCCTGCGTTGGCGGTTGTGTTGGTGGGGCTTGGGGTGTCGTCTTTGTCGATGAGTCCCCGCTCGCTTGCTGATGTTTCTGCGGCTTTGGCTGCTGTTGATCTCGCTAAGTGTCAGGAGATGGCACGGTTGGCACTTGGTGCTCGTAGTGCGGGTCAGGCGCGGCAGGTGGTTCGTGACTCGTTGAGTGAGTTGACGGCGTTGGCTCTGTGAGCGCATTGTCTGCCATAGTGGCTAGGTGACTGAAAACCCACAGACAGCCTCGGAACGCGATTCATTGTTTGAGTCGTTGGGGGGCCATGACACGTTTGTTGCACTGGTTAAGGAATTTTACCGGGGTATTGCTGATGACCCTATTTTGGGGCCGATGTACCCGGAAGATGACATGGATGGTGCGGTGTGGCGCCTGACTGCTTTTTTGGAGCAGTACTGGGGTGGGCCAAACACGTATTCTCAGGAGCGTGGTCACCCGCGTTTGCGGATGCGCCATGCACCGTACAAGGTTAACCCCGAGGCCCGGGATGCTTGGTTGAGCCACATGCGCCGGGCAGTGGATTCGTTGGATCTTCCCCCTATGCAGGAATCGTTGTTGTGGGATTATCTTGAGCGTGCAGCCCACTCGTTGGTGAATTCCTTTGATGCCTGACGTCACCGTCACCCTTGATCCGTTGAGAGGACCGTCATGACCCCGCGATCACACGACCGCAAAACGCCGTACACCCCCGATATTCAAAAGATTGAGCAGGACCCGTTGGGGCACCTGTTGGGTGTGATGGATTTGGAGTACAACGGTGACGTGTCCGGTGAGGACGTGTATTCCGGGGAGAGCGTGCATCAGCCTTCTGGGCGGGTTTATGGTGGGCAGGTTTTGGCTCAGGCGTTGTTGGCTGCGGGGCGCACTGTTGATCCTCAGAGACCTCCACATTCGTTGCATGGGTATTTTTTGCGTGCTGGTGATATTCACCAGCCTGTGGATTTCACGGTTGAACGCCTTCGTGACGGCGGGTCGTTTTCTGCTAGGCGGGCTCAGGCATACCAGGGTGGGAATGCCATATTGTCGATGATCGCTTCATTCCAAGAGGTGCAAGATGGCCTTGAGGTGTCAGCGCCGATGCCACAGGTCGCTGGCCCTGAATCGTTGCGTCCTGCGCATGAGGAGCTTGCGGACATTGAGCACCCAGCAGCTGCTTTTTGGACTCGTCAAAGCGCGTTTGATATTCGCCACGTGGAACCGTCGATTTATCTTTCGTCTGATTCCCAGCACCCGACTCAGCAGTCGGTGTGGATGAAGGCTCGTGGTCCTGTTGCGGGCGATCAGTTACTGCACCGAGCGTTGCTCGCCTATGCGTGTGACCAGATCATGTTAGAACCCGTTATTCGTGGTGTGGGGCATAGTTGGATTTCGCCGGGGTTGTCGATTGCGAGCCTTGACCACGCCATGTGGTGGCACCGCGACGTTGCCGTTGATGAGTGGTTCCTCTTTGTGCAAGACGCCCCGAGTGCACAGGGTGGCCGCGGTTTGGGGACAGCGCGGGTTTACCAGCAGGATGGCACGTTGGTGGCAACAACGACGCAAGAAGGTATGACACGTTTTGGGGCACCGCACGCGGCGAACCGTTAGGCGCGGCTACGGCGGTGGCGGAATGAAACTGGCTCCCCCACGTACCCAACCCACGCTTCTCGTTCGACGTGGGTAATGCGTCGTGGTGTTCCGCTGGCAGTGTCCACCATCACGAGGGTGGTGGACGCTTGGGCGTACACGGTGGGCTGTGATGTGGTGTGAGGGTCACGGATCGCGTAACAAATGTCTAGTGATGCGCCGCCGATGTGACCGATCCATAGTTCAACGATGACGGGTTCGCGCCGGTACGTCAGGGGGGCCAAGTATTCGATCTCTTGGCGGGCCACGTAGGTTGCAGTTGGTGACCCGGGTAGTGCATCGAGTATCCCGGTGTGGTGTTGCTGAGAGTCAGAGGCCCAGAACGCTTCAATGCGGGCGATCTCGAGGAGCCGCAGCATGTCAACGTTGTTCACGTGGCCGTAGGCGTCCATGTCTGACCAGCGAAGATGGACTGGAATCTCGATGCGCATAGGACCACGGTAGCAGGTTCGCTGCGGGGGCTAGGGTGAGGTTCGTGGGCTTAACGTGCAGCGATAAGGGCTGCGACGCTGCATTGTTCTCGTGATTCAACGAGGGCTTCTACTGGTTCGATGACCCGCACGCTGGTGACGGCATGAACATGTGATCGCAGTTGGCGGTACACCCGTCGGGCTTGACCCTGTGCGTACACCCATGACATTGCTCGGCATAGTAGTGCAAAGACCACTCCCCCAGCTGCTCCAATTACCGTGATGACTGTGGGGATCGGAAAACCCATCCATGCTGGGGTATTGGGCACTGGGAGTTGTAGGTAGGCAGCGACAGCGAGAAAACTCAACCACCCCATCCCAATAATCAGTCCCATGAGGAACACTTTGTGCACCCACACCGCCCCGCGCCACCATGGAGCTGGGCGTAGGGCAATAACATCGGTGTTGGAGATAGCGCCGTCAAGCGCATCGCTGAGGTCTTCGTCAACGGCTTGATGGACCTGCTCTTGCCAACGTGGTGGGCCAGGGGCTGTGACGGTCTCAAGGAAACTACGCACAGCCATATCGATGCGCGCCTGGGCGTGCGGCCCAGAACTCAGCGCCTGCCCACGCACTGTTGGAGGTTCATTGACGTTCCTTTCCCCTTGCGTCCGCCAAGGACGCACCCCTAGCGATCGCAGTGGGTCTTTGCGCAAGGTGGATATCCAGGCGGTCAGAGGCCAACCGCTGACCGCATGCGAGTGGCGCAACGCCGATTGACGCACTGCACCGCATATGGTGTTCACACCGATCGCATGACTGAGACTGTCCACTAATGTCTCACGAGTGCTTTCAGGTATTCCCGTGGTGTGGGAGGGCGGGGTGTCGCTGAGGAGCATCTCCCCGCATTCACGCAGTTGGTTGTTCAGTGTGCCTGCGAGGGCTGCCCTGCGACCAGCCGCGAGGTCCACCACTGATGCAAGGTCAACGACACCCAGCCCTGTGGTCGCTGATGTGGCCATGACACGTGTTCTGGTGTGCGTGTGTTCGCGTACTAGGCGGCGAAGGTCTGCGAGGCACCCTTCCCGGTCTTGGGGATCTAAACGGTCACTATGGTTGAGGACAACGATGGTTTCAGTGGCGTGCGGTAAGCGGGCCAGCTGGTTATGGAGGGTCGCATCGGCATATTTTTGGGGGTCAGTCACCCAAATAATGAGGTCAGCGCGGTCGATGATAGGTTGCGCTACAGTGCGGTGTTCTTCCTGGAGGGAATCCATGTCAGGCAAATCAATGAGTACCAATCCGCTTCTCAGCATGTGAGGTGCGGTGCGTGGCGTAGCAGACGGGGGCTCCTGTACCGGTGAGGTGGCGGGGCGCCACGGTGGCCAGGCTGCTTTACGCTGCTGCGGGGCATCAATGACGTGGTGGTTACGAACTCCCAGCCAGTTCACCATGTCAGCGGCTTCGCTCTGCCCTGATTCGGTGGCGTCCCACACGACAGCAACCGGTTGGGAAGTGGTGGGTCGTTTCGCTGACACGTGCGCAATGTCGCGCCCTGCCATGGTGTTCAGGAGTGAAGATTTCCCTGAACCGGTGGTCCCGGCAAGGACAACGACGGTGTGGTCCAGTGAGAGTTTGATGCGTGTGCGGGCACTGGCAATGCGTTGTTCGCAGTGCGTAACTGTGCGTTGTGAAAGCCAGGGGCGCCCTGCATCGAGTGCTTCTTGCAATGCTTCAATGCGGGTTTTGACTTCAAGGTTGGCGCGTTTTTTGTGCTTTTTATCGTAGGTGCGAATACTCATTAGCGTTCCCCACCACCGATTTTTCTCATCTGCTGCAGGAGGCGGTGGAAACGCCCACCCTCAGTGTGCCCCGTGGGCGTTGGCGTGGTGTGGTCGTCAATAGGTGGGGAGAACGTGGCCCCCCGTAGTGCACCTGGTGGATGGTGCGGTGTTTGAGAGGGTTTATTTGTGTTGGTGGGGCTGGTGCGAGCCATTGTGGTCCGCAACGTTGTTGCCGCGTGACGGAGTTGGATGGGTAGGTTCGGCGGGGTGGCGTACTCGGTGAGGGGCGTGAGGAACCGCTGTTCTTCGCGTGCCAATACTGCGGTGATCCGGTCGCTCAGGTCTTTACCTGCGGTGCTAGCTAGTTGCCGCACTGCTTCAGTTCCGAACACTGATTCAAGGAGACGCTGAGCGACGAGCGCCGTACCGCCAGCAATAGTGATTTCAGTGCCAGTTAGTCCCCCGGTGGAGGCAAAAACGACAACGATGAGCGCAGCGCCCAACGTGTTGGTGCCAACGGCGAGAATCCGTGCGGTGGTTCGGCGGCGCCCCCCTGTGCTGAGGAGAAGTTCCCGGAGGCTGTCTTGCCACTGTCGCATGTGCTGGCCGAGGTGGTCTGCGAGATCTGGTGAGGCGTGGGCCAGTTCTGGGCGTAATGTCAGCGCTTGACCTGCAGGGTCATGGTAGAGAGCGAACCAGGTGTTGTGTGCTGCCGTCTGTGCTGCGCTGAGGGTGATGGTGGCAATGGATTGGGTGGCTTTTTCTTGGACGGTTGCGCTACGCCCCCGCCTGAGAGCCATTGACGCCACAAGATCACGGGTCGCATTCATACGTTGTTCAATGTTTCGCATGAACCGCCCGGTACCCACGATGTCTTGCCAAGAACTGAGCACCTCTGCGCGGAGTGCGGCTCCGTTGTTGAGGTGATCGAGAACATCGTGACGCGCGCTATCAAATTTCGCTGTGACAATGTCGTGCAAGTGACGGTGCACATGTAGTTGGGTGTCGAGTGCTGCGGCGATGTCTCCGAGTTGCGCAGCAAGGTGTTCTAGGCTGCCATCACGAGTTGTGGCAATGACGTGTTGGCGTATGTGATCTGTTGTTGCAGTGCGGGTGAGGTGACGCGAAAGCG
This sequence comes from Jonesia quinghaiensis DSM 15701, assembly GCF_000423205.1. Lineage (GTDB taxonomy): Bacteria > Actinomycetota > Actinomycetes > Actinomycetales > Cellulomonadaceae > Jonesia > Jonesia quinghaiensis. Next base: position 270,078 of record NZ_AUHN01000006.1, on the reverse strand, counting down.
GAGCTATGGCTTCTTCAGAGAGAAACCCGTCTGTGAGGGTAGCTTCGTGAACGGCGATGATGGGAGTGTGGCCCATACCGTGTTCTTCGAGGAGGCGGGTTAAGTCACCCAGCACGCTGGTCTCTCCACGGTCAATCCGGTTGAGGACGATCACGACGTGGACGTTGCGGGCGTGTGCTGCTCGCAGGGCATCCCAGGGGATCGCATCTGCGTAGCGTGCTGCGGTGGTGACGAAAACCCACATGTCTGCGGCGTCGAGCAGTTGGGTTGCCATTGCACGGTTCGCTTGAACCAACGAATCAATATCGGGGGCGTCAAGAAGCGCAATCCCACCAGGTAGTCGCTCGCTCGTGACGATGCGTAGTTGAGGTCCGTGGTTGGGTTCTGCGGGCGGGTTCGTGCTGGGTTGTGGCCGTTCTTCGACGCTGCGTTCCACATGCGCTCGGCCTAGCCCTGGCAGGACGGCACCGTAGGTAAACCAAGCATCATCTTCGGGGCGGCACACCAGCACGGGGGTTCGGGTGGTAGGGCGCAGTGCACTAGCCGCGGTGACGTGAGTTCCAAGCATCGAGTTGATGAGGGTGGATTTCCCGGCGCCGGTGGATCCGCCAACCACTGTCAGTAGTGGGGCGTGCTCATCACTGAGGCGAGGGGCGATGTAGTTATCCAGTTGGTGGCGAACCCGCTGTGTAACGTCACGCGCAGGTGCGGCATCGATGGTGTCGAGTGGAAACGTCACCTGGGAGAGGAGACGTTCAATGTCGTGGACAGTGTCCTGGAGTGTGGTGGGTGGGGGCGGTGCCTCGGGGAGGCCGTCCGTGCGCGCACTCATGTCAGCATTGTGACTGATCGGCGACGGTTTGGCACCTTGGTGTCCATCATGCAGCGCGGCGTTGTGCCCCACCGTGGAACCGGTGGGGCACAACGCCGCGGGCAGCACACCATGCACAGCATGACGTCAGTTGTGGTGTGGCTTGTTGTTAGTCGCGGGTGAGGCGACGGTGGGTGATGCGGTGTGGGCGGGCGGCGTCTGCTCCGAGTCGCTCAACCTTGTTCGCCTCGTAGGACTCAAAGTTCCCTTCAAACCAGTACCAGTTTGAGGGGTTCTCTTCGGTGCCTTCATAGGCAAGGATGTGCGTGGCAACTCGGTCGAGGAACCACCGGTCGTGCGAGACGACGACTGCGCACCCGGGGAATTCCAGCAACGCGTTTTCCAGAGACCCGAGGGTTTCCACATCGAGGTCGTTAGTGGGCTCGTCGAGCAGGAGGAGGTTTCCACCCTGTTTGAGGGTGAGCGCCAAGTTCAGGCGGTTACGTTCACCACCGGAGAGCACGCCAGCTGGCTTCTGTTGGTCTGCACCCTTGAACCCGAACGCTGCGACGTAGGCGCGTGAGGGCATTTCAACGTTGCCAACCTTGATGTAGTCCAAGCCGTCGGAGACAACTTCCCACAGTGACTTTTTGGGGTCAATTCCGCCACGTGACTGGTCTACGTAGGAAATTTCGACGGTTTCACCAACTTTGAGGTCTCCGCTGTCGAGCGGCTCAAGGCCCACAATGGTCTTGAACAGTGTTGTTTTACCAACACCGTTAGGACCAATGACACCAACGATCCCGTTTCGAGGCAGGGAGAATGACAAACCGTCAATGAGAACGCGCTCGTCGAAACCCTTTTTCAAGTTGTCAGCTTCGATGACGATACTACCTAGGCGTGGGCCTGGTGGGATCTGGATTTCTTCGAAGTCTAGTTTCCTGGTGCGCTCAGCTTCCGCGGCCATCTCCTCGTAGCGGGCGAGGCGTGCTTTGGACTTGGTCTGGCGGCCCTTGGCGCTCTGGCGCACCCAGTCCAGTTCGTCTGCGAGACGCTTGGCGAGCTTCGCGTCCTTCTTGCCCTGTACCTTGAGGCGCTCGCCCTTCTTCTCGAGGTACGTCGAGTAGTTCCCCTCGTACGGGTAGAGGCGCCCGCGGTCAACTTCACAGATCCATTCAGCGACGTGGTCCAGGAAGTACCGGTCGTGAGTAACGGCAAGAATAGCGCCAGGGTAACTTGCGAGGTGCTGTTCCAGCCACAACACTGACTCAGCATCAAGGTGGTTAGTAGGCTCGTCGAGAAGGAGGAGATCTGGCTTTTCCAGCAGCAACTTGCACAGGGCAACACGGCGGCGTTCACCACCGGATAGCACGGTAACGTCGGCGTCTGGTGGTGGGCAACGCAGGGCGTCCATTGCCTGTTCGAGTTGGTTGTCCAAGTCCCACGCGTTGGCGTGGTCTAGAGCTTCTTGGAGTTCGCCCATCTCAGCGAGGAGGGTGTCGAAGTCAGCGTCGGGTTCTGCCATGAGCGCTGAAATTTCGTTAAACCGGTCAAGTTTGTCTTTCACATCGGACACAGATTCCTGGATGTTTTCCAGAACGTTCTTGTCCTCGTTCAAAGGTGGCTCCTGCAGGAGGATTCCCACTGTGTAGCCAGGTGCCAGGCGCGCATCACCATTGGACGGCTGTTCAATGCCGGCCATGATCTTCAAGATGGTGGATTTTCCAGCGCCGTTGGGCCCGACCACGCCGATTTTGGCGCCGGGCAGGAAGTTGAGGGTGACATCGTCAAGAATGACTTTGTCGCCATGCGCCTTGCGCGCTTTGTACATTGAGTAGATGAACTCAGCCACTGGTCTCTTTTTCCGCCTTGTCAGTTGATGGTGTTCGGTGACATCTCGCGGCCACACCACCGCGCCCTGCCCACGCTACACCCCACAACACGGGGATGTGGCGGGCAGGGCGCGCTCTGGGCTCAGACTGTTGTGAGCTGGCGCGTGACGAGATCGTCGTTCTCCTCGCCCAGTCTACTGGTGAGTTCATCGTGGAGCCCATCGGGCTCGTTGTCACGAGATTCATTTCCGGCATCAGCGCCGCTGTTTACTGTTGCAGGCGCACCTTGGCCTGCCTTCACAGCAGTGAAGACGCACTGACCGCGGCTGAGGTTTGGGCCAAGGGAATCGGCTTCAATGACCAGCGATTCACGTTGTCCCTCAGTACCAGCCCACACTTCGGTGCTCAGCGCACCCGTAACAATAACCGGGTCCCCTTTGCGCAGTGACGCTGCCGTGTTCTCTGCGAGTGACCGCCATGCTTTCACGGTGAACCATGTTGTGGGCCCTTCGGTCCACTCGTCTTTTGCCTTGTTATAACGGCTTTTTGTTACTGCTAGCCGGAAATTGACGTAGGCCACGCCATCGTCAGTGGCCGGGAAAAGTCTAGGCTGAGACCCAATCCACCCGGACACTGTTACTCGTGCATCGTTGCTCATCAGATACTCCTTAAGTTGTGGGCGTGGAGTTACACGCCGTGTTCTCTAGGAGTACCTGCTCCCCCGCTCAGGTGGTGCGCTGGGGCAAGCGTGCTTGTGGAGTAGCCGGTGGTGCGGCAGATGCGTGTTGGGTGGGGACAACTCGATGCGTGGAGGTTTCAACGTGTCGTGTTGCCCGCCGGATGTTGTGGTGGATAGCAAGGATCGGCGCGACGGGTGTGAACAACACCGAGATAATTGCTGCTCCAAGTGCGGTTCGGGCGTGCTCTTCAAAAGCATTCGCTCGTTCTCGCGCCTCGTACTGGGCTTTCTTGCGGGCCGAGTACCAACCAAAGAGCCCCGCAGCGACAAGGATCACTCCAAGGACCGCTCCGATAATCCCCAACGCAACTGGGGAGAACACCATAAACAGCACCCCTCCGGCAATGAAAATCGCCCCCGCTGCTATCAGGCTCATCGCGGTAATGCGGCGGGTTCGTGCCCCTGGAACTGGCCCCCAGGGCACCTCCATGGTGTCGCAAGCTTTGACCAGTGCACTGTGCAGGTCTTCGGCACTACCAGCTGCATCCCGTACAGCGTCAGCGAAACCGGAACGCAGCGGACTGGTGATTCGATCCAGCCAGGCAAGGCGAAGGTTCTCCACCGCTGACGTGTGGGGAGGAGAGAGGCGCGGTGGTGTTCCTGTTGCCCGGTCATGCTCGGTGGTGCTTTCGATGGTTTCTTTGACAGTGGCGAGCCCAGCAGCGATAGCGTAGCGGTCAACTTCACCAGACAACGTGGGGCCAAGGTCTTCGACAACCCCAGTTGGGGTGTAAGCCGAGATCATTCCAGCGATGCGGCTGAGCTCATCATCAAGGCGCCGGGAAGCCATAGATTGCGCAGCGACAGCCTGTTGGATGTCTGCTTTGAGGTCGTCAACACCGGCACCGTGGCGAGCCGAGATCACGCGGATATCGACGTCCCCCAGACCGTCGGATTGCAAGAGCCTGCGGAGGTCACTGGAGATTGTTTGTTGTTCTTCTGCCGTGAGTTTGTCTGCCTGGTTGAGGACGACAAGCATGGAGGTTTCGAGGCCAACAAGCTTTCGCAAGTATTGGGTGTGCAGAGCTGCATCAGCGTATTTTTGGGGGTCGACAACCCAAATAAGGAGGTCCACGAGTGGGAGAACTTTGTCCACAATGGTGCGGTGGTGCTCTGCAACGGAATCATGGTCAGGCAGATCGAGGAGGATCAGTCCGTCAAGTTCACGCTGGTCTGCACCATCAAGTGCAGTGTCACGGAAGATGCGGCGGTCGTGGTCAACTTCTAACCAGTCCAACAACGCGGTAGCCGTGGAGTTCCATGAGCACGATGCCAACCGGGCGGTCGTTGGGCGGCGCACCCCAACATCGGCAAATTCGAGGCCAGAGATCGCGTTGAACGTGGAGGATTTCCCTGACCCTGTGCCACCTGCCAACGCAACGATGGTGTGGTGCACACCCAAAGCAAGACGCTCGTCTATGGCACGCAACGATTGGTGCGCCTGTTTTTGTAGTTCCAGAGGCAGGTAGGGTTTGCCCTGTTCAAGTGCGGTGTTCAACGACTTGACGACGCCGATGTAGTCGATGGGTGGGCTCGTGTGCTGAGTCATGAGTCCCTCCTGCAGGGTGGGGGTAAATGCGGGTCACGGTGCTGGTCAGTGTAGTGCACGAGGATGCGGTATGCCGGTCAGGCGCGCAGCCGGGTGAGTTCAGCGTTTCGAACTCTCAAACGTGTCGCGGTGGATTCGTCCAACCCCAAACTAGACAGTGTGTGGGTGACGTAGGTGTATTCGTCCAAGATCAGTCGGTCTAGAGTGTCCGCGAGGCGCACCGCAACGGTTTCAGCGACGTTTGCCGCCTCAAACCCGATGAGCCGTTCTAAGAGTTCCCCAGCTTGTGGCACACCTAAGGCAGCGAACATCACGATGGTTGCGAGCCCGTCGTCGGTTACTGCGCGTTGCGCGGCGACTATCTGTTTGGTTTGTTGTTCCAGCACCGGGGTCAGGGCTGAGGGGATCGCTGCAGCCCACCGGTTGATTTGTTCCGAAACGGTGGCGTTGCGCACTGGGTGTTGGGCAACATCGATGATTCGCGCTGCGTCATCTGTGTCTGCGAGTCGGGCTAGTGCCCGCCGCGCAACCACGATGGTTTCGCCCGCTACTTTCTCAGCTGTTGCGACGCCTTGGGTGTGAAGAGCTTCGAGGGCTTGGGGCGGTTTCACTGATCCGCGCAGCGGTTTTGCATACCCCGAGCGGTTGATGAGTTTGGCGAACCGCGCTTGTTCGGCGGCGCGGTTCCATGCTGCTGTGAGTTGACCGTGGGCGTACTGGCCGGTGGAGGCGTCTTTGCGGGCTTTTTCAACCACGTCAACCAGCACTTCTCGAGCCCTGGCGATAAGTAGCCGGTGGGCTTCTTCTTGCTCAGCTACCGTATTCGCGAGCGTGTCGAGGCGCGGCGGCAGGGCATCGAGCGCACCTTTGAGAGTGCGCACAATAACTGTTCGCGCGTGGTCGGCGCCGGCGAGGGTGGTGAGCCACTGCATGACTTCGGCGACCTCGGCGGGGGGCAGTGGGCCGGTGTGTGGTGAACGGTCTGCGATGACAAAGATGGGGGTTGAATCCATGCCGTGGTCAGCGAGGCGTGAGGTGACGTCCTGGCGGATCGTTGCGGTGGTGTCACGTGGCACGCGGTTCACAATCAACGCAACTGACGTACCGCGCCCAGCCGCACTGGTTAAGGTCTTCCACGGCAACGCGTCACCGTAGCGTTGTGCTGTGGTGACAAAAAGCCATAGGTCCGCTGATTCGAGGAGTCGCACCGCTTGTTGGCGGTTTTCGTCTCGTACTGAGTCAAGGTCCGGTGCGTCAAGGACTGCTAAACCGCGTGGAACTGCTTCACTAAATGTGACGTCAGCGTCACTGAGTAGCGCGGAACCGATCATGAGTTTTTCGTCGTCGGGGTGCAGGACCAAGACCGGTGTTGTTGTCGTTGGGCGGATTACCGATGCGGGTGAGACTTCGGCGCCAACCAGCGAGTTGACGAGCGTGGATTTGCCTGCGCCGGTGGACCCTGCAACCACGATGACTGCGGGGCGTGACAATTGTGCCAGCCGTGGGATGAGGTGGTCATCAAGTTGCGCCAGCAGTAAAGCCTGTTGGTCGCGGGCATCGGCAGCCGATGCGGTATCAAGGGGAAATTTTAGGGCAGCAACATCACGGCGGACGTCCGTAACGATGTCGTAGACCGTTGAGTCCACCCCTGAGCGCTGGGTTCGAGAACTGCGAGTCACCATGCTAGAAGCCGTCACCACTGTCTTTCGGTTGTGTTGTTAAGCCTGCCCTGGCCCTAACAATATGGCACACTGCGCGCTGACCGCGCTGTAACATGCGCAGTCAGCGTGGCGTTTTGCGTTTCACCCTCGTCGCGCATTGCGCATGGGGGCGGCTCCGGTCATGTGCCGATTAGGACGCTGGTGTATCGGTTTCTGGGGTGTTGTCGTCATGAGCGAGAATGTGGGCTGCAGTTGAGAAACCTTCGCCGTCTTGTTCTGGTGGTTGCTCAACCCAGGCATCTTGCCCAGGGGTGTGGTGGGCGTCGTCTTGAGGAGTTTTTTTCCGGTGCGGCATGACGTCTCTTTCCCGTGGTGTAGCGGACAATCGTGAAAGATATCGTAACCTGAGTCACACGGCGTTGGTGGCGTCAGTGTCCACCGAGTGTCAGCCCCACCCACCCAGCAGCCAAGGCGCACATCACCATGAGTGCCGCATGGGCGCCTGCTAGCGCAACCGAGCGGGCCCCACCTCGCCGCGCAATGTTGATGGCTTCAACACTGGCCGTCGAAAAAGTAGTGAAACCACCTAGCAAGCCGGTGCCCACTACCAAGGTGAGGTTTTCCCACCCTGCCCACGCACCCACTGTGTTGACGACTAGCCCCAACGCGAAAGCTCCCACCACGTTGATGAGGAATGTGCCTAGCGGAAGGGCACCTGGGGGGCGATGGGTCGCCACTATCCCATCGATGATGAACCGCACAGCAGCTCCAACACCGCCCGCTACAGCGATTGCAAGGATCATCACTACTCCCCCACGATCTGTGTTGTCTTCGGTGTTCGGGCCGGATGACGGAGCCACATGGCTCGCGCGGCCAGGAAGCCGAGGGTTGCTGCGCAAATTCCCAACGCGACACTGCTGGCCGTGTACATCGCGGCAAGTCCTAGCTCACCACCACGTGCCAGGGTGTTGGCTTCAAGAATGAACGTTGAGTAGGTGGTGAACCCGCCTAACACACCCGTTCCAACGGTTACTCGAACAGTGCGGCGTAGACCGGTGTCAGGCCCAGCAAGAGAAAGGACCGTGAGCAGAACACCGAGCAGAAAAGAGCCGGTGATGTTGATCGAGAACGTGGCCCATGGGAACTCCCCGGGCGCGGCGCCCCATCGTGTTTCGATGAGGTGGCGGGCTGTCGTCCCTAGGGCGCCACCGGCAATGATGCAGGCAAGGATTCGGGGCTGTCGGTACAGGGGGCGGTTGAGCGGCCGTCTTGGGATGAGTAGGCGACGCTGAAAAGGCGTTGACACGGCGTGTGTTCCTTTCCCCGGGCACGCGTGGACCTGCCCGTCGGGTGACGAGACAGGAACCATCAGCACAAAGGGTGCGGTTCGGGGTTAGCCCCAGGCGGGATCCATCGCCTCTCCAAGCATAACCCTAGGAGGTATAGGATCCATGCATGGCGACATTCAACTCAGCACTGAACAACACGCGAATTCCGGCAAATGCGGCAGATAAGCTTGCGGCGTCAAGGACCACTGGCACTATATTGTTGGCTGCGGTGATTTTCATTCCCGCTACGGTTTTGCTGTTTTTCTTAAACGCTGGTGGCTTGGCGATTCTGAGCATACTGATCGGCGCATTCATCATCATTGTGTCGGACTGGTATAGCGTGACGATGACCCGTACAACACTGCGCACAGCGATGATCGCACGCTATGACAACGCGCTCACCCACGCAGCCGAGCAGTGCGCACACGCAGATGCGTCATCCCGAACAGCAGCCACAGAACGGTTCACAGCATTGCGGGACGCATCGTTGCAGGAAAACTGGGATGCGGCGGTCTCAGATTATTGGACTGCCTATGCAACACAAACAGCCCCGTCAGTTGCCGTTGGGGTCTGATTGACTCATCTGTTTGTTAGAGCGGGTAGTTCCCGTGCTCTTTGAGGTAGCGGATCATTGTGCGGTACCGGTAGATGCCAGCGACGCTCCAGAGGACACCGAGGGCAAGGAACCCGTACCCCACGTACGGGTAAACGAAAACGATCACAACACCGATAAACAGGGCAACTAGCCCTGCACGGAAAGCTGTCATCGGGTTTTTAATGCGGTCGGGGTTCTTCACGGTCTAGCCTCACGGTTTCGAGGTGTGCCTACACGAACTGTTGTTGCTGCAGGCACACCCACCTCACAAGCAACGCCTGACCGTACCGCGAATTTGCTCTGCGTAGGCGTAAATCTCATCAAGATCAGCCAGTTCGTGACGCGTCTCATTCTTCTCTTCATCACACAGAACTCACCGAATTGGCTAAGGCTATGGGCGACGCTCTACTTCGATGCCCTGTTGCGGTACCACTTGACCCCTAGCGTGGCGAGGACCGCGACTGCGGCAACCACAAAAACGATGACCGATACGCTGCTTAGTGCCGCTGCTGTCATGTTTGCTCCTTCTCACCGTTGATAAGGCATTCAGTCTATCGGGGGTTTTCATGACATCGCTTGTTGGATAATGGTGTCGGCACACAAAAAAGCGCTGGTCTCAGACTCATTGTCTGCGACCAGCGCTTTCATTGGGGTGAGTAACGGGACTTGAACCCGCGACCCCCTGGACCACAACCAGGTGCTCTACCAGCTGAGCTATACCCACCATGGCGCTGATTCCCTCAGCGACCTAGAAAAGCATACCCGGTGAGAGGCCGAAAAATAAAACTCAATCGAGGTGATCCACACCACCATCCGTGCTGGTGGTGGTGTGAGCATCGGCCACAGCAGTTTTGCTGATCTGTGTGGCGACTGTTCGTGCTGCTTTAGTGTCGAGCCCTGGGGCGGGAACAAACATCGTTGCCCGGTAGTAGCGCAGTTCATCGATGGATTCGAGGATGTCCGCGAGCGCCCGGTGTCCCCCGTTTTTGCCTGGTGCTGCGTAGTAGGTGCGCGGGTACCAGCGGCGGGCGAGTTCTTTAAGGGATGACACGTCGATGATCCGGTAGTGGAGGTGTTCGGTGAGCCGTGGCATGTCGCGCGCGAGGAAGAGCCGGTCTGTTCCTACGGAGTTACCAGCTAGTGGTGCTTTGCGTGCGGTGGTGGTGTGGCGTTTCACGTAGGCGAGGACTTGCTCTTCGGCTTCGGCGAGGGTGATTCCGGCGTCGAGTTCGGTGATGAGCCCTGAGCTGGTGTGCATTTGTCGCACGAAGTCGCCCATTGAGGTCAGTGCCTCTGCGGGTGGGCGGATCACCACGTCGATGCCGGCGTCGAGTGGGTTCAGTTCGCTGTCGGTGACGACTACGGCGATTTCGATGAGGGCGTCGTTCTCAATGTCGAGGCCCGTCATTTCGCAGTCAATCCAGACGATGCGCTGGTTCTGTGCGCTTGTGGTCATAGGGCTGTGAGGATGTCTGGTCCGTTAGCGGTGATGGCGATGGTGTGTTCCCAGTGGGCTGCGCGTCCGCCTTTGAGTGAGCGGATGGTCCAGCCGTCGTCGTCGTGGACGTAGCCGTCTTTGCCGCCAAGGATGAACATGGGTTCAATGCAGATGACCATGCCTTCTTGGAGTTTCACGCCTTTGCCTTTTTTGGCTTTGTTTGGAACGAAGGGGTCCATGTGCATTTCGGTGCCGATGCCATGCCCGCCGTGGTCTTCGAGGTTGCCGAGGCGGTGTTTGCGGGCGAGTGCGTGAACTGCGTAGCCGATGTCACCGATGGTGTTGCCGACTTGTGCCGCTGCGATGCCGGCTTCGAGGGCTTGGCGGGTGACGTCGACAAGGAGTTCATCTTCGGGGCGCGGTGTTCCGACGATGAAGGTGCGTGCGGAGTCTCCGCACCAGCCGTCGAGCACTGCACCAAAGTCAATGGATACGACGTCGCCGTCTGCGATGACGTAGTCATTGGGGATGCCGTGAACAACAACGTCGTTCACGGATGCGCAGATGGAGCCAGGGAATGGTGTTGGCGCCCAGTCGGGGTGGTAGTTCAAAAAGGGTGAGGTGGCGCCGTTGTCTGCGAGGACTTTCGCGCCTACCGCGTCGAGTTCTTTGAGCGTGACGCCCGGTGCTGCGGCTTGTTGCATTGCTTCTAGTGCTGTGGCGACAACTTTGCCAACCACTCGCATTTTTTCGATCTCTTGGGGCGTCTTGATCTCAATCACGGTATTAAGGCTACTCCTTGGTGGGTTGGCGGTTGTGTTGGGCGCGGTGTGACGTGTAGTTGGCGTGCGGGGTGCCGTTGCTGATGCTGATGCTGATGCTGATGCGTGGACGGAGCCTAGTTATTCGCCAGCGCGCACTTGGTCGACGCCTTTGTTGGCGAGTTCGTCGGCTTTTTCGTTGCCGGGGTCACCGGAGTGGCCTTTGACCCACTGCCAGGTGATGTGGTGTTTGGCTACTTGTTCGTCAAGTTGACGCCATAGGTCAGCGTTTTTGACGGGTTTTTTGTCGGCTGTGCGCCACCCGTTGCGTTTCCACCCGTGGATCCAGGTGGTGATTCCTTTCATCACGTAGGTGGAGTCCACGTGGAGCACCACTGTGCAGGGGCGTTTGAGGGTGGTGAGCCCTTCGATGACGGCGAGCAGTTCCATGCGGTTGTTGGTGGTTTGTGCTTCGCCACCGAAGAGTTCTTTGGAATGTTCGCCTGCTGTCATCCACACACCCCACCCGCCGATGCCTGGGTTGCCTTTGCACGCACCATCGGTCCACATGTGGACTTCGGTGGGTTGGGTCTCTGCTGTTTCGGCGCTTTGCGTCACGTAGTGTCCTGCGGTGTGGCGTGAATGGGTCACCCAAGATGCTACCTGACCTGCGTCACGGGGACCTGGCCACTCATAATGACGGGTGGGGGGATGTCGCACTGCGTGTAAGGAAAATCAAGATGTGGACAACGTACAGGTTATGAAGCAAGAGCAACCGAGCGGCCCTTCCCATGTGAGCGCTTTCACCAGGCTGTTCGATGGGCATTTCGACCGTGTGGTGAGGTTCGCCCAACGGAGGGTCGACAACTCGAGCGATGCATCGGATGTTGCCGCAGAAACATTCCGACGGGCTTGGGAGTGCTGTCTGCGTGACAACAAAGTGCCGGCACCAGGGTGGCTGTTTATCACAGCGCACAACATCATCGGTGATCTCTACCGCTCCCGCAATCGTGCGGGGCAACTCGACGCACGGCTCCGGGAAGACGTGATGGTAGGTGGTGTGGATGGACCAAACGACCGCGTTCTGGAAACGCTTGGATCGCTATCGCGCGAGGATCAGGAACTGCTTCGGTTGCGATTTTGGGACGAGCTCGCCACAACAGAACTGTCGCAGTTTCTTGAAGTGTCTGTATCGGCTGTTTGGGTTCGACTTCACCGGGCACGTAAACGTTTCGCCGAACAATATGCCCGCGCCAATCAGAGGAACTCATGATGAAACCGATTGACAGTCTCCGTGCCGCCAACCCTGTCGATGCCAACAGCCCAGTGCAGCGGCCATCTCTTGACTCGATTGTCCCGGGAATTGGTGACATCCCGCCCGGCTCCGTTCGTGTTCAGAGAGCTTCTCTACAACGATCGTGGGTTGGTTTTGCCGTCGCAGGTGGACTAGCTCTCGGAGGTGTTGCGGCGCTTATGCTGTCGCAGGTGCTGCCCCCCCCCCCGCCGATGGTCGACTCGGCTTTCTACGCCACGTTTGAGCAACTCGAAAGCGCGAGCGCGATGATCGTGGGCGGCACGGTTATCACTGAGGAGCGCACCGAATTCAATGGGAACGACGTGGTCGCATACACGGTGGATGTTCGCGCCTCGACGTCAGGAGACCCTAGTCACGTTGAGGTTCTTATTCCAGCGGTTCAGGAAGGGCTAGTGGGAACGGCTGAAACCCAAGGCCTCGAGGTGGGTCGTGAGTATGTCCTTGCACTCAGTGAACTAGATGATTGGTGGCAACTCACATCACCTGCGGGCCAAAGTGCGTTTGTCGTTGATGACGGCATCGTTGCGCGTAGCCTCGACGGCACATTGGAAATAAGCACTGAGGTATTAGACCGCCTCGGACTGTCAGACGAGCGTGTGGGTTGATGAGATCGACGTAACTACATCAGATAATACGAACGGCTGTGCGACACGTTTTCACGTGTCGCACAGCCGTTTATGGGATGTGTTGCGCCCCCGACAGGACTCGAACCTGCGACCTAGGGATTAGAAGGCCCTTGCTCTATCCATCTGAGCTACGGAGGCACAACGATTCTAGACACAGATGTGCTGTTGCACTAAATCGTCGTCACCCCGTGGTGGTCGCTTTGTTGGTGAGTTGCGGGTTATGCGATGCGCTTCGCAACGGCTGCTGCGAACCGTTGTGCGGCTTGGTCGTCAACGGAGAAGAACAGTGTTGGTTCAGCAAGTTCGATTTCGAGGAGCACAGGTTCGCCGTCGTCTCCGGGGATGAGGTCAACACGTGCGTACAGGAACGGTTCGTTGTCCCCAATGATGGCATGTGCTTGCTCAATGGCGCGTTCTGCAAGTTCTCGGTACTCGGGGTCTGCTCCCCCGGCTGTGAGTTCTTCTTGCTGGTAGGACAGTGATGGGGCGTCTCCGCGGGAGAGCATCGCGTTTTTGCGTGCAGCGTGTGAGAACTCACCGTCAATGAAGATCAGTGAGGTTTCGCCCTTTTCATCGATGAGTTTCAGGTAGGGCTGAATCATGACGTGACGGCCGGAACGCAAGAGGTCCCGGACGTGCATGATCGCTTCGCCGCGCGCCTGCGCGGTGTACTCCTGGTAGCGGGCGGTGTCTTGGGTACCGGCTGAGATGGTTGGTTTGATGACGTAGTCACCGAGCGCTGGTAGGCGCGTGTGGATGGCTTGGGACGTCAAGTGGCGGGCTGGGTCAAGCCATAGTGTCCGCACAACGGGGATGCCCCGCTCGTCCATCTCTTTGAGGTAGTGCTTGTCTGTGTTCCATTCCAGAACGTCCGCGTGGTTCATGATGGTGGGAACAGATTTCGCCCAGGCAATGAATTCATCACGACGTCCCGCGTAATCCCAGGTGCTTCGCACGACGACAAGCGCGAACTCGTCCCACTGGACCGAAGGGTCATCCCAAATCGCGGGAACCGCCTCAATGCCAGCGTCCTTTAGGGCGTCCGCGAGGATACGGTCATCCGCATCAAGCTCTGGGTAGTCAGAACAGGTCACAAGGGCTACACGTGGATCAGTCACAAGTACCAGCGTAGTCGGTTCTGCAACACCACGGTAGCGCGGTTGCATTTCACTGTGTAGCAACTAGTCTGCGAACATGGCGAAGTTTTTTGATATCCACCCAGACAACCCACAGCCACGGCTGATCACCCAAGTCGCAGAAGCTTTGCGATCAGGGGCGGTCATCGCCTATCCGACAGATTCGGGGTACGCCCTTGGGTGTGCCATCGACAATCACTTCGGCGCTGATCGCATACGTGCGATCCGCAACCTCGACGACAAACACCACATGACCTTGGTGTGCTCCGACTTCGCGCAACTCGGTCAGCTAGTTATCCTCGACAATCATGCTTTCCGCGCGATTAAAGCAGCAACACCGGGCGCATACACCTTCATTTTGCCTGCAACGAAGGAAGTTCCACGCCGTCTTTCCCACCCGAAGAAAAAGACCGTTGGTGTTCGCATACCAGACAACGAAATTGTCCGGAAAATCATTGCTGAACTTGGCGAACCAATCCTCTCCAGTTCTCTGATACTTCCCGAGATCGACAGCCCGCTGACCGAGGGGTGGCAAATCAAGGAAGAACTCGATCATGTGCTCGACGCTGTCGTCGAAGCAGGTGACTGTGGCAATGAACCAACCACGGTGATCGACTACTCCGACGGTGCACCTGAAATCGTCCGCACCGGCGCGGGAGATACTGCACGTTTCGAGTAACCGCACCCGTGTTCGCCCATAGCCGATGCCCGCTGCCAGCGCAGGCGGGCATCGGCAAAGCGCGTTAGCGTAACGAGTATCACCACCGTTGAAACCAACGGACCACGCCCAAAAGGAGGGTCATGATGCCAAGCGACATGTACGCAAACTACACCGTGCCAGGACTAGAACTCGAAGCAGGTCACAAGGTTGCCGACGCGTTGCAGATGCGCATTCACGCCCTGAACGACCTCGCCTTGACACTCAAGCACGCGCATTGGAACGTGGTGGGCCGTGACTTCATTTCCGTCCACGAAATGCTGGACCCACAAATTGACTTGGTGCGCGCCATGATCGACGCACTCGCTGAGCGCATGGCAACCCTTGGGGTCTCCCCCAACGGGCTCCCTGGCGACCTCACTGAGAAGCGCACCTGGAACGACTACCCCATCGGGCGGGCAACTACCTCAGAACACCTGGCCGCACTTGACGTTGTGTACAGCGGCGTCCTCTCAGACCACCGGGCAGCAATTGGCACGGTAGGCCCCATTGACCCCATCACTGAAGACCTTCTGATCACCCAAACAGGCCAGTTGGAGTTGTTCCAGTGGTTCATGCGTTCCCACTTGGAGAACCCCAGTGGTGAACTCCTCACTGAAAACATTGAGAGCGCGAAAGAAGCCGCAGCAGCGGCACGCCGAATCAACTGACACCCCACTCACAAAAAAAGGGTGGTTGCACGCTGGCTCTCAGCGTGCAACCACCCTTTTTATGTCCCCGATGCGCCTCAACGACCAGCTACAGGTGGCGTATGGGACACCCATAGCTGGTGTGAGTTATTCGACTAGAGTCTCTTCAGCTAGTTCCGCAGAAAAACGGACAACGCCACGAGACTTTAAGCCATCGAGGATGTCACCCCTGACTCGGATAGCGAAGTTTGGGGTTCCGACGTTGTAACTCCGAACGGGGGCGTTGCCAGTTAAGTCGGGGACGAACCCCACATAGCCTTCGATAGGTTCGCCCGAACGCCGACCGGAGTCACGTAATTCGACAGGGTACGTTAACCAACCTGTCACACCCATTTCTTCGAGCGCCTCAACGAACCTGCGCGAGACCAGCAACAACGGGTGACCGCCTAGCCACAGAATGTCACCGCGTTTCTTCCCTGTGCTGGCCGTGTCACGTCGAAAATCAACTGGAAACGGTAGCTCCGCAATCCGCCCAACCGCGATCTCATCAATCACATCGCGGCCATCCGAAGTCTTCCACGGGCCATATTCGGGCTTTCCTTCGCCCTCAAGCACAACCCATAGTTCACGGCTCGACGTGAAAGCCCCAAGAACAAACCACGTGTGCTGGGTAACCATAGCCGCATCGTAAGAGGAGGGTCAGACATCCTCTGGTTCTGGGGCTTCAGGGTTCACAAAGTCGTCTTTGGTCAGCAGGGCACTGTCGTCATCCAATGTGAGACCGGCTTGATCAAGTTGGCTTATTGGATCTTTCAGTGGGTCGTGAGCGTCAAGGGTGCGGGGGTCGTCTTGGCCACCTTCTTCAACGGGCTGGCCATCCCGCCCGTCAAGGGGGACCATGTCAGGAGCTTCTTCAGCTGAGAAAACCTCGAATGGTTCTTGCGTAGACATGTGTTCCTCCATCATTGCGCGGGGTTTTACTTCACCCTGTCACGAGTAGTGGAGGCTCGCATGCGGAGAGACAACAAAAGCCGGATCATATGATCCGGCTTGTTGTGGTGGTGCGCCATCAGGGACTCGAACCCCAAACCCGCTGATTAAGAGTCAGCTGCTCTGCCAATTGAGCTAATGGCGCTGGCGTGGACCGCTGGGCCACTCCCATAACGCGTGAACGTCTTGGGCAGTGAAAAACCCCGCCGGTTGGAGGGGCTTCCAGTGCGCCATCAGGGACTCGAACCCCAAACCCGCTGATTAAGAGTCAGCTGCTCTGCCAATTGAGCTAATGGCGCGCACAAGAAACAATAGCAACGGCCTGCGGATTCTCCAATTTCTGGGGATGTCACCCTCGTCACGTTGCACATGGTGGTGTGCGCAATGACCTACGGAGGTCACTCCACGCCAACGAGTTCAGAAGGAACAAAAAAGATCCAGGATCATTGCTGATCCTGGATCTTGTGTGGTGCGCCATCAGGGACTCGAACCCCAAACCCGCTGATTAAGAGTCAGCTGCTCTGCCAATTGAGCTAATGGCGCATCGGCAAAATATTACACGGAGGTACCGCGCTTTGCCCAATCACCTTAGGCGGATCGCGCCTGTCGTGGTGATTCTTCAACCTGAGGTGCTGGCACAATGCGTACCGCTGCTTTTGTTAACGCAAGGTCAGCGAGAAGAGCCGCAGGAATGTTTCCCTCACGGATCTGGTCGCCAAGACCGGTCGTGTCCCCCACGATGTCACGAACCTCATCAGTTAACTCAAAATCGAAGAGGTCGTCGTCTGTTGCGCCCTGGTCGCGTGGTATCTCTTGCATATCGCCCCTCCTTCCGTAGCCAGGCCGGCAGGTCATCGTGTTCCACTCTGCCCGGTGAAACTGAAAATCATGTGAAGAACCAGGATGAATTTCCGGGTGATTTTCACTTTTCGCTCCGTGATGCCGCAATTCGCTGCCCTGCACAGCGCGCCTAGTTCCTTCAGGTTACTGACTCAACAGGCACAGAACCATAGTGACTGATTCCCATAACTGCCTCTCAAGTTTGAGGAAATACAGCCGAGCACCCGCGGAGAAACGCCGCCACCACTAGAGATACAGGCCTGGGGACGCCACCGCGTCTTCCTGATGTGCAACACCGTGAATATCTTTTTCCCGCAGAAGAACATAATCACGGCCCGCAATATCAACTTCTGCTTTTTCCTCTGGGTCGTACAACACCCGGTCTCCACGGCGCACCTGCCGCACCGAGTCACCCAACGCTGACACAACGGCCCAACTCAACCGTCTGGCACCCACCGCACTTGCAGGGATCACCAAACCTGAACTTGATTGACGCTCGGACGCATCTTTCTCAGGTAACACGAGAACACGGTCGTGGAGCATCCTCACCGGAAGTGTCGCTGGCAAAGCGGTAGCGCTTGGAAGCGGCGTTGATGAGGCAGATGGGTTAGCCGGGGTAGTTTTCGATGTTTCACTCACATGTCCTACCGTACCGATACGATGGGCGGCAGTGGCACCAATTCGTCAACGCACCACCCGCAACGAGGTGCCTCTTGTTTGCCCGCAACCACCGTCAAGGAGACCCCATGACTACACGCCTCGAACCTGGCGCACCAGCACCCCAGTTCACCGCCACGTCAGCCAGCGGTGACACCGTGTCCCTCAGTGACTTCAGTGGACGCAAAGTCATCGTGTACTTCTACCCCGCCGCTGGAACCCCCGGCTGCACCACCCAAGCATGTGATTTCCGCGACTCTCTAGCGTCACTTCAAGGCGCCGGGTACACCGTCCTGGGAATCTCACCAGACTCCGCTGACAAACTCGCAACCTTCACCAACAACGAGTCGCTGTCCTTCCCCCTCCTCGCTGACCCGGACAAAGAGATTGCCAGCGCTTACGGGGCCTATGGGGAGAAGAAGAACTACGGGAAAACCGTCATGGGGATCATCCGCTCCACGTTTGTACTCAACGAAGACCACACCATCGACAAGGCCCTCTACAACGTCAAAGCCACCGGGCACGTTGCACGCCTACGCAAAGAGCTTGGTCTCGACAACTAAAAACTTCACGTACACTTAATGGTGCGCGCGAGTGGCGAAATTGGCAGACGCGCTGGATTTAGGTTCCAGTGTCTTAGGACGTGGGGGTTCAAGTCCCCCCTCGCGCACCACCACAGAATGACCCCCGATCTTGGATGTAACACTCCAAGGCGGGGGTCATTCTGCTTTTATCATCGCGGAGCAGTACCGGCGGCACGGGCCGCAGCAACGAAGTCGCGGATTTTCGCGAGGTCTTTCACCCCTGGTGCTGATTCCACCCCACTGGACACGTCAACACCCCACGGCTTAGCCGCTGCAATGGATTCTGCGACGTTGTCCGGGGTGAGCCCGCCAGCCAACAACCAACGCCCGTCAAGGTTGCGGTCAGCTAACGCCGTCACGTCCCACCGCTCACCAGAACCAGCCCGTGGGGCATCAAGTAACAACATTTCCTCCCCAAAGGCACCCACTGTCACGTCAGGTGCAGCCTCAAGGGACGTTGCCCGCCACAACCGGGGAAACACCTGCTGGGCAGCTTCAAAGTCAGCTTGCGTGTACGAGCCGTGCAACTGCAGAACAGACACACCCGTATCACAGGCAAGGTGCGCTGCCGCAACCGCCGGGATTTTCGCGACCACTAACACCGTGTCGACACGGCACTCCACGGTCGCCACCAGCGCGCGAATCGCATCGGCGTCAAGGTGACGGGAGCTGCCCAACGCGTGCACAAACCCCACCGCATCAACCTGCGCCTCAACAGCTGCCGCAACCGACTCGGGCGTACTCAAACCGCACACCTTCACAAACATCCAGGCCTCCTCGGGTGACTCACAGGTTGAGTGTACCGGCGCTACACTTGGGCGTTGTGCCGTGAATGGCACGCGGCGGCTCCTCGAAAACCGCTTGTTATCCCTGGTTGACGTTGCAACGCCACCGAAGGTAATGTGCGTCACTGTTCACAGCCACCAGACAAGGAGTAAGCGTGAGGATTGCGGTTTCTGGCACGCACGGTAGTGGGAAAAGCACACTCATCGCTGACTACCTCACACTCCACCCAACGATGGATCATTACGATGACCCATATACCTACCTCGATGACGCAGCTGATCCGCCCGGGGTCATCGAGTACGTTGAGCAACTGCGCATTTCGGTGAATATCTTGCAAGAGCTACCCGCCGACACACCGTGCATCATCGAACGCACACCACTGGACTTCCTGGCGTACCTCAAAGCGCTGCATGAACTGGGGCGCACCTCGGACCATCGTTTCTCGTCCCACCTAGAAGAAACTATTGATCAGGCGCTCTCACGGCTTGATCTGCTGGTTGTCCTTCCGCTGGAGCATCACGATCCCATCGCGCTTCCAGGGGGCGAGGACTTGGACCTCCGCGTTGCCATGAACGAAGCGCTGCTCGAACTAGTCGACACCTGTGTGCTAGCGACAACGAACCGCGTCACGGAGATCTTTGGGTCGCGAGATGTTCGCCTTGTCAAACTTCTCCAAGCCACCGGCACACGCATAGACACTCACAACAGCTGACCCGAGCCAACTGGTGGACCATCACGGTGAATGTACCGGCGCTACACTTGAGCGTTGTGCCGTGAACGGCACGCGGCGGCGCCCCGCAAGAGCCGCACCACCCATCCGTAATGAAAGCGAGCCTCGTGGCCGGCCACAACGAGACCCCACAGCCCTCCCCCGCTGACGCAACCACCAACACAACCGCAAGCACTGACGCAGCCCCCCAGGCAGAGGAGTCCAGTCAGCCCACTCCTGACGTCCCACACGTTCAAGGCGGAGAAGGTGAGACTCGGCACCGGCCAAAGATTGTGTCCTTCGTGTCGCGGTCAACCCGGTTGAAAGAGCGTCAACAACGCGCCTGGGATGAACTGGCCCCACAATATGTGATCAGCCCACCACGCGATGTTGCGCGGACCTCTATTGACCCTGACGTCCGGTTCGATGCGCGTGAAGCGTTTGGGCGCGAGGCTCGCCTCGTTGTGGAAATTGGGTCAGGTCAAGGTGAATGTGTGGCCTCCGCGGCAGCACAATGGCCTGACACAAACTTTCTGCCCATCGAGGTATATATGCCTGGTATCGCCTCAACGCTGTACCGGATTCGCCGGGCAGAACTCGCCAACGTGCGGGTCCTCCAAGCAGACGCCGCCCAAGCGGTAGAAACCTACCTGCCCGAGGCCGGTGTTGATGAGGTGTGGATTTTCTTCCCAGACCCGTGGCACAAAGCACGGCACCACAAAAGGCGACTCATCCAGCCATACTTCCTTGACCGCCTCACGCGTGTTCTCCGGCCGGGTGGGCTCGTGCGCCTTGCCACAGACTGGCAAGACTACGCAGACCACATGCGTGAAACGTTCGATGCTCACCCTCAGTTCACACTCCACAGTACGGAGCGGTTCGATGGGCGCCCCATCACCAGCTTTGAACGCAAAGGCATGGAAAAGGACAGGGGTATTACCGACCTGGCCTACACATTCACCGGCTAGGTTCTCAATGGGCGGCACAGCAAAGAAGGGCGGAACAACCACAAAGGTTGTTCCGCCCTCAGTTTGTCCTCAGCGCACTCGTAGTGCACGTTCACAACACCATGCAATGCGCTGATGTGTGAGTGGACTTTAGTTCTGTGCTGCCTCTGCCTGAGCTTCGGCGAGCTGCTTGCGGACATCGTCCATGTCCAAGCCCCTCACCGCTTCAACGACCTGTGCGAGCGCTGGAGCAGGCAAAGCACCTGGCTGGGAGAACACAAGAATGCCCTCACGGAACGCCATCAACGTGGGGATGGAGGTGATCTGTGCGGCAGCGGCAAGCCCCTGCTCGGCTTCAGTGTCAACCTTCGCGTAGAAAATGTCAGAGTTTTCCGCTGAGGACCGCTCGTAGATCGGTGCGAACTGCTTGCATGGCCCGCACCAGTCAGCCCAAAAGTCGACAAGAACAATGTTGTTCTCGTTAACTGCTTTCTCAAACTCTGCCTCGGTGACGTTGTGGGTGGCCATAGGGTGCCTCTTTCCTGTGCGTCGTGTTCCCGCGCGGTGGCGCGCAGGGTGATCCAGCAGCTCGGCTGCCACCAAATCCCTCTCCACATGACACTACCGGGCTTGGCATTATTCCGTCAGGTGTTCGGCTGTTGGCGAACCTCAGCCGTTTCAGGTGCCCATTAGGCGCGGCGAACATGCGCACCACTGGTGTTTCGGGTTACAACAAAGGGGTGACTGAGACTGCTGAGTTCCCGGACCCTGACTTTGGCGACAAAACCCGCCCAGTGGGTTGGTTGACCCCAACCCAGATGGATGAGGTACGCGGCCTGATGCCTCTGGTGTACGTTGATGCCGTCCCGGTGCGTGTTGACGAGTCCGGTGACGTGGTGCAAATCGGCTTGTTGCTGCGCGCCACCGAATCAGGCCACATGATGCGAGCCCTCGTATCAGGCCGGGTCATGTACCACGAGCGGGTGCGCGACGCGTTGCTGCGACACATCGAGAAAGATCTTGGCCCCATGGCGTTGCCGTCCATTCCGGCCTCTCCACAACCATTCACGGTTGCGGAATACTTCCCCACACCTGGTGTGACCTCGTACGTCGATGAGCGCCACCACGCCGTGTCACTGGCCTACATTGTGCCGGTACGTGGTGACTGCTCCCCACAGCAAAACAACCTAGAGTTCACCTGGCTCACTCCAGAGGAGGCGTGCACCCCGCAAAACCTTGCGCAAATGCAAGGCGGGCAAGATGTTCTCCTCAAGCAAGCCCTCGCCCACGTGGGGCGTTTGCCTGACATGTAGCCAACTGGTACGGACGGGTAACCGGCCCAGTGAATGCGCTCACTGCCCTAAATGCAATGCCGGCCACGTTGATAGGTCTGTTTGCATCGCCCGGTCGTGGCTGGCAATAACAACAGCAGCCGCGGTTTTCAGCACGTGCTGGGTGAGTTCGTCCACGAGGTCCACTGACAAGTGGTTCGTTGGCTCATCCAAAATAAGAATGTGAGGTTTGGCGAGCAGCGCGCACGCCAAATCAAAACGTCGGCGCTGCCCCGTGGACAACTGTGACAGTGGCGTATCAAGTTCCTCATCGGTGAGGAGGCCCAAGTACGCCACGGGCATGATGTTATCTGGGTCTAACCTGCCCGATTCCAACAAATCCAACCCCACCCTTGCTGCCGCATCGAACCCTGTTGGGTCACTGGCGCCACTGGCCCCCACCCGCTGTGGTGACTCTTGCAGCACAACGCCGGCACGGGCATCGGGAAGCATAGAACGGTACCCGCGCTCCAACGGCAACTGACCCGCGAGCGCTGCGAGCAGGGTGGATTTGCCTGCCGCGTTGGCTCCGGTGATCAGCAGGCGCCCGGATGGGGGGATGGTGATGCGTTGCCCGGGTAGGTCTAGGCGTACTGTGTCACGGCCGATGCGTGGGTTGCGTAGGTCAATGATGGGTTCGTCTGCGTGCCAGCTGGGGTTGAGTGCGGGCAGGTCGGGAAAGTTGAGTTGTGGTGGTGGCGGTGGGATGGGCAGGGCGTTGGCTTTGCCGGATTCTACGAGGCGGTCTGCTGCTTTGACGTGAGTGCGGGCGCGAGTGGCGCGGCGGTTTTTTTGGGAGCCTTTGGGTGGGCGCCATTCGTCGGAGAGGCCTTCGTAGCTGCGGTCGAGTTGGTGTTCGAGGCGGGCGAGGCGTTTTGTTTGGGCGACGTAGAGGGAGCGCCACCGGCGGCGGTATTCGTTTTTGGCGAATCTAAAGGATAGGTACCCGGGTTGGCCGTAGAGGACGGGGGTGCCGTCCATGGTGGGGTCCATGTCGTAGATGGCGGTGGCGACGTCGTCGAGGAGTCTGCGGTCGTGGGTGACGAAGATGATTCCGCCACGCCAGTGTGTGAGTACGTGGGTGAGGAAGGTGATGCCTTGGGCGTCGAGGTGGTTTGTGGGTTCGTCGAGGAGGAGGAAGTCGGCGCGGGCGGCGAGGTGGACTGCGAGGCGGGCCCGGTAGCGTTGTCCCACTGACATGTGGGCGAGTTTGCGGTCGCGGTCGGTGGGTGCGTTGAGGCGGGATAGTGCTGTGGTGATTCGTTGCTCGGCTTGCCAGGGGGCGAGGTAGTCGAGGTGGTTGAGCAGTTCGGTGAGTTGGGTGAGGTTCCCGGTGTCGTGGTTGAACTGTTCGGCTTCTTGTTCGAGGTGGGCAGCGAGTTCGTTGATGTCTGCGAGGGCGGCGTCGATGAGGTCGCCGAGGGTGTCGTCACCTGCAGTGAATTCTTGGCTTATCCAGGTCACGCTGCCGTGGCGGGTGATAGTGCCTTGGCCGGGGTCGAGGTGCCCGGCGAGGACTGAGAGGAGGGTGGATTTGCCGCACCCGTTTTCACCAACTATCGCAAGCCGGTCCCCTGTGGTGACACTGAGGTCGACGCCGGTGAAGACGGGAGTGTCGGGGTAGGAAAACTCTAGTTGCTGCGCGAGGAGTTGCATTGTTCCCATACTAGTTGCGATAGCGTGGTGGGGTGAGGCGTTTATTGGTGTGGTGTGTGCTGGATGTTGCGGTTGTTGTGTTGTTTGCTGCTGCTGGCCGTGAGTCCCATGATGAGGGTGGGACGTTGGCGGGCATCGTTGATACGGCGTGGCCGTTTATGGCGGGTTTGGTTGTTGCGTGGTTGATTACTCGCCAGTGGCAGACGACGCGTTCTGGTTTTCCGGTGGCTTTCCAGGTGTGGCCTGGTGCGATCATGCTTGCCGCGGTGACGTGGGCGGTGGGGTTGGCGTTGCGTGCGGCGACTGGTGACACCAATAGTGGTGGTTTTCCGTTGGTGTCGTTGGGGTTTTTGTTGTTGATGTTGGTGGGTTGGCGGATTGTGTGGGGGTCAGTTGTGCGGGTTCGTGCGAAGAACTCGCGCGATGACCGGGGCTAGGGCCCGGAATGCTTGCCCCCGGTGGCTGATGGTGTTTTTCTCAGCGGGTGTGAGTTCCGCGCAGGAGCGTGTGTCTCCTGCTGGTTGCAGGATCGGGTCGTAACCAAACCCGTGGTTTCCGCGTGGTGCACGCAGGAGTGTGCCGCGTAGTGCACCTTCTTCGACGTGTTCGTAGCCTTGTGGTGTGACGAGTGCGGCTGCGCACACGAATTGGGCGTTGCGGTGGGCGTCGGGGACATCGGCGAGTTGACCAAGCAGGAGGTTGAGGTTCGCTTGATCATCGCCGTGGGTGCCGGCCCAGCGGGCTGAGAATATTCCTGGTGCACCGCCGAGGACGTCTACTGAGAGGCCGGAGTCGTCTGCGATGGCGATCAGCCCGGTGGTTGCGGCGAGGGCGCGCGCTTTGATCAGTGCGTTCTGCGCGAAGGTGATTCCGTCTTCTACGGGTGGTTCGACATCGAACTGGCTGGCCGATGCGACGGCGTTGTCTGGCAGGTCGGTGAGGTCTGGGTGGGCGGCGAGGATCGCTCTGAGTTCGTTGACTTTGTGCTCGTTGTGGGTGGCAAGAACTATGCGAGTCATGGTGGACCTCTCCTGGGCGTCTGGTGGTTACAGGGCGTAGGTGCGGTTTGCTTCGGCGATGGCGATGTTCCCGGTAAACATGGCGGTCGCTTCGTTGAGTGTGACCTGCGGGTCATTCCAGGGTGGGATGTGGGTGAGCAGCAGGTTTGTGACCTGTGCTCGTGCCGCGAGGTCACCTGCTTTGCGCCCGGTGAGGTGTAGTCCAACGATCGCGTCGTCGCGGCCGTCGATGAATGCTGCTTCGCTGAGGAGGAAGTCAGCTCCTTGTGCAAGGTCAGCGAGAGAGTCGCATTCGTCAGTGTCACCGGTGTAGGTCAGGACAGCTCGTTCCCCGGGGCGCACACTGCTGGGGCCTTCAACCCTGAATCCGTAGGCTTCTACGGGGTGGTTCACTGCGCGCGTGGTGATGGTGAAGGGGCCGATGTTTGTGGTGTGGCCGTCATGCAGGGTGTTGTGTGCGAACTGGCAGTCCATCGATTCGTTGTCACCAAGCCCGTAGGCTTGAGCGAACCGGTCAGCTGCATCAGTGGGACCGTACACGGCCACTGGGGCGCAGCCTGTGGCTTCTGTGCCTTTTACCGGGTGGTACCGATAGTACACGTAGAACCCTGATAGGTCGGAGCAGTGGTCTGGGTGGAGGTGAGAGATCAGCACCGCGTCAACATCGAAGGGGTCGATGTGGCGTTGCAGTGCCCCAAATGCTCCAGCACCCAGGTCCATGACGAGCGACCAGGTTTTACCCTGTCCGTCTTCTGCTTGCACCAGGTAACTTGAGGCTGGTGAGGTTGGGCCGGGGTAGGAACCGGACATACCAAGGACAGTGAGTTTCATGAAACCATCTCCACACTGGTGACTTCTGGACCCAGGAACCGCCGGGCAAGACCATTGAATGAGGTTGAATCACCGGTTGCCACAAATCTGTGTTGTGGTGGACCGGCATCGGTGTCTCGCTCTAATCCGTGCGCCACAAGGGTGCGGTACACGTCTTTTGCGGTTTCTTCTGCAGAGGACACGAGGGTGACGTCCTCCCCCATGACGTAGGAGATCGCCCCAGTCAACAGTGGGTAGTGGGTGCAACCCAGGATGAGGGTGTCCACGTTGTGGTTTTTAATGGGTTCAAGGTAGCGGGTCGCTGCGTCAATGACGCGCGGACCTGTGGTGACACCCGCTTCAACAAGTTCCACAAAATCTGGGCACGCTTGGGACGTCACAGTGAGTTTTTGGGCAACTGACAGCGCATCCTCGTAGGCACGCGAACTAATGGTCGCTTGGGTGCCGATAACCCCCACACGCCCGGTGCGTGTCGCAGCTACGGCCCTGCGGGCAGCGGGCAGAATCACCTCCACCACAGGTATTCCGCGACC
The DNA here is from genome assembly GCF_000423205.1 of Jonesia quinghaiensis DSM 15701. GTDB lineage: Bacteria > Actinomycetota > Actinomycetes > Actinomycetales > Cellulomonadaceae > Jonesia > Jonesia quinghaiensis. Next base: position 244,057 of record NZ_AUHN01000006.1, on the reverse strand, counting down.
CACCGTGTAACGCTCTCGGGCGTCGCGCAACACCGCAGCTGACGCCGTGTTGCACGCGATCACAAGCATCTTGACGCCCTCATCAACGAGGTAATCCATGATGCCAAGGGCAAGTTCTCGCACAAGGGCCAGGGGTTTTGGGCCATACGGGGTGTGCGCGGTGTCCCCGATGTACAGGATTGACTCGTTGGGTAGCTGATCCAGAATGGAACGGGCTACCGTCAAGCCCCCAACGCCCGAGTCAAAAATTCCGATCGGTGAATTGTTCACATGTACGAGATTAACTGTCATGGCCGACTAGACGCGCCGTGCACCCCCTAGATCACACCGTGACGTGACACGAAACACAGGTTTCGTCGGGTTTAGAGGGCGGGTGGGACCCCCTGCCCATCATCAAGCAAGCACTCAACCAAGGACTCTTGCAAGTAACCACTCAAGGCAAACAACATGCCCAACAAGTAACGCCGCTCATCCTCTTCTGCGAGGTCTTCCACAGCCGCTGTGCGTTCCAAAAACTCATGCAACTCCTCAGTGGAGTCATCATTGACCAGTTCCAACCGGTCCCCCAACACCAACCGGATATCCGTCAACGCCATCGCAACCTCAGCCGCATCCTGACGAGACACCGCGAATTCCACATGCTCATCTTCATCACGTGACGGCGTCGCTTCCATCAAAGCTGACGCAAAGTTCACCAGCCGCGTCACCTTAGCCTCACGAATGTCACCATCGGTGAACTTACGGAACTCAGCTGCGACCTCAGGGTCCAGTGACGCATCGGGAACTAACCGGCGTACAGCCGGATCCGTGGGCACATCAGTGAAAGGCTCACCACTCAAACCAGCAAGAACCCGGTTCAGTTGCGGAAGATCAGGAACCCGCACCTCTGGTGCCCCCCGGGTTGGGTCTTGCTCACCAGCAGCATCGTCCTGGTCAGGAGCCACCATATGGTCCTGACCCAACAACTCAATAACCTCACCGGCGATCTGCACCAGGTAAAACCGCTCCCCCGTGGTCAAATACGCCAAATACGACCCATCACTAAATGGGCTAAACACAAATGGGTGCGCCACCCCTACCCCTCCTCGCTGCGTTGCATCGTGGCCCACAGCCCATAGTTATGCATCGCCTGAACATCAAATTCGATTTTCTCCCGGCTGCCCGTAGCCACCACCGCTTTACCGTCCTGGTGCACCGCCAACATCAGCCGATGCGCCTGCTCACGGGGGTAGGCAAAATAGGAGTGGAATACCCACTCCACGTAATTCATCAAGTTCACCGGGTCATTCCACACCAACAAAATCCACGGGCTGTCGGGAACCGTGGCAGGCTCATGGTCAAGAACAAGGCTCTCTGAGGGTTGGACACTCACGCGTCCATGCTACGCGACCACCTCTCACCCACCGCGCCACGGCTGTAGCGTTGCCCTATGAGCATCACCTTGATGACCGATAAATATGAACTGACCATGATCCAAGCCGCCTTAGAGCACGGCACCGCCCACCGCACCAGCGTGTTTGAAGTCTTCACGCGCAGGCTGCCATCATGGCGGCGCTACGGTGTTGTCGCAGGAACAGGGAGATTCCTCGAACACCTCGACACATTCCGCTTCACCAGCGCAGACATCGACTTTCTGCACAAAGATGGCGCACTACGCGACACCACACTGGACTACTTCAAGGAGTACCAGTTCACTGGCAACATCAGCGGATACGCCGAAGGGGAAGTGTACTTCCCCCACTCCCCCGTCTTGACCGTAGAGGGAACATTCGCTGAATGTGTCCTCCTCGAAACCCTGCTGCTGTCCATCCTCAACCACGACTCCGCCGTCGCATCGGGCGCATCACGCATGACCTCCGCCGCGCACGGGCGCCCCTGCCTCGAAATGGGATCACGACGCGCTCACGAAGACGCCGCCGTCGCCGCTGCCAGAGCAGCGATCGTGGCAGGTTTCACCGGCACATCGAACCTCGAAGCGGGCCGCAAATACGGTATCCCCACCATCGGCACCTCAGCGCACGCATTCACTCTGCTCCACGACACCGAAGAAGAAGCATTCGCCGCACAAGTGAAATCCTTGGGCACCGGCACCACCCTGCTCGTTGACACCTACGACGTCACCCAAGGCGTCGAGACTGCGATCAAGGTCGCTGGAACCTCGCTCGGCGCGGTACGCCTCGACTCAGGTGACCTCGGGCTCCAAGCAGAAGCAGTCCGCGAACAACTCGACTCACTCGGTGCCCACAACACCAAGATCATTGTGACCTCCGACCTCGACGAATACGCAATCGCTTCACTAGCCTCAGCCCCCGTTGACGGCTACGGGGTAGGCACCAAACTCGTCACCGGGTCAGGGGCCCCCACCTCATCAATGGTCTACAAACTTGTCGCCCGCGAGGACGGCAACGGCACAATGCAATCCGTGGCAAAAGCATCCACCTCAAAATCCAGTGTGGGTGGGCGCAAAACGGGGGCGCGCCTCGTCCTGGATGAAACCGCTCGCGAAGAAATTGTTCTCGTCGCAGACAGCACAACCGCCGATGCGTGGCTTGCCTCCCGACCTGAATATCGGCGACTCGAAGAACGCTTCGTCACCGGTGGGACCATCGATACCCGTTGGACAGGAAAAGACGGTTTAGCACGGGCAGCCGCCAGGCACAGCGCCTCACGGGCGGAACTCAGCCCTCACGCGGGGCGGTTGCAATCAGGTGAGCTCGCCATGGACACCACCGTGATCACCCTGGAGAACACAACAACAAGCAACTAGCACAACACAAAGGTGGTCACCGGCTTCTGAACCGGTGACCACCTTTTCGCACAGCTCAGACGTTATTTACGGCCAACAAACCAACCACGGATCAACTCAACGCGGTGCTGCAACTGAGCCACTGTCGCCTGAGGAACTTCAGGTCCCCCACTGCGGCGGCGTAGCTCATTGTGAACAGAACCATGTGGTTGCCCAGAACGCCTAGCCCATGCGTTGACCAGTTGCTGAAGTTCCTTGCGCAGCGCCGAGGCGGCACGGTGGTCCATCTCCGAGACCTGTGGGGCACTATCCCCCTGGTCCCGGCGGTGCTTATTTTGGCGTTGACGCAACAACGTCGACACTTGATCGGCATCAAGGAGACCTGGCAACCCAAGGAAGTCCTGTTCCTCATCAGTGCCCACCCCACCCGTACCAAACTCACCGCCGTCAAAAAGAACACGGTCAAAGGACGCCTGAGATTCCAACATTTCAAAGGAACCTTGGAGCAGGTCCCCTGATGCTTTTTCCTCACGGTTAGCCGCCGCGAGCAGCGCTGCCTCAGGGTCGTAGAACTCGTCTTCCCCCGCACTTTTAGGCTTATCGAGGGCGTGGTCGCGTTCCTCCTCCATAGAGTTCGCCAACGCCAACAGAGGCGCAACTGAAGGGAGGAACACGGTGGCCGTTTCACCACGCTTGCGAGCGCGCACATACCGGCCAATGGCCTGTGCAAAAAATAGTGGAGTCTGGGTGCTCGTGGCATACACACCAACGGCAAGGCGTGGTACGTCAACGCCTTCAGAAACCATGCGCACAGCAACCATCCACCGGTCTTGTGACAGTGAGAACTCTTCGATCCGGGAGCCTGCCCCTGCGTCATCAGAGAGCACCACTGTCGGTGATACTCCTGTGATGCGGGCTAGGTGCCCTGCGTAGGCTCGGGCGTCGTCTTGATCTGAGGCGATCACCAAACCACCTGCGTCTGGGATAGCCCTGCGCACTTCGGTGAGCCGCTGGTCAGCAGCAGCTAACACTGAAGGTACCCATTGGCCTTGAGGGTCAAGTGCTGTCCGCCATGCTTGCCCGGTCATGTCTTTGGTCATTGCTTCGCCGAGGTTCGCGGCGATTTCGTCGCCAGCTTTGGTGCGCCAGCGCATGGACCCGGCGTAGGTCAAGAAAATGACTGGGCGGACCACGTGGTCACGCAGCGCTTCACCATACCCATAGGTGTAGTCAGCCACTGACCGCCTGACCCCGTCGGCGCCCTCTTCGTAGCGCACAAAGGGGATCGCAGCTGTATCAGAGCGGAAGGGTGTACCCGTCAAACACAGGCGCCGCGTCGCCATGTCGAATGCCTCATGAATAGCGTCACCCCAACTTAATGCGTCCCCGCCGTGGTGCACCTCATCAAGGATCACCATGGTGCGGGCATTAGTTGTGCGGTTCGCGTGCAAGGCTGGGTTCGCGGCGACTTGCGCGTAGGTCAGCGCAACACCGTCATAGTGATCGGCAGCGCGGCCTTGGGAGTTTTTGTAGTTGGGGTCAATTTTGATGCCCACTCGGCCAGCAGCGTCTGCCCACTGGTGTTTGAGGTGCTCGGTGGGGGCAACAATAGTGATTTTCCGAACAGCCCGTTGGTCAAGGAGTTCAGTGGCGACACGCAACGCGAAGGTCGTTTTCCCGGCTCCTGGGGTTGCTACAGCCAAGAAGTCACGTGGTTGGCGTTGCCGGTAGATGTCAATAGCTTCGGCTTGCCACGCGCGTAACTTGGTGACCGTACCCCACGGGGCACGGGTCGGATAGGTCGGAGACAGGTGCTCAGCCGCAGCAACAGACGCGGCTTGCGGAGCACGCCCTGATCCTGCAAGGAGGTCACCGGCCGAAAGGCCTCGTGTGCCCTCAGACTGATCGTCATCGGTGTCGACCGCTGAAAACAGATCAATCTCAGGATTCACTTGTCGGAATCGCCCTCTCCTGGCTCGCCGTCTTGGGGGTCACGCAAACCGTCGTAGATCTCTTTACAGATCGGGCAGACGGGAAATTTTTGTGGGTCACGCCCAGGAATCCACACCTTGCCACACAGCGCAATGACTGGTTTGCCGGACAACGCGGAATCCATGATGCGTTCCTTGCGCACGTAGTGCGCGAAGCGTTCATGGTCGCCTGGCTCAGTTTGCTCAACTGTTTCTTCACGTTCAAGAACACTGGTTGAACCGCCAGGTTGCGACCCGCCACCAAGGTCTGGGTGGTCCCAGAATGGGTCGGACGGCGTCGAATTAAACCGGAGATGCACACTCATGATGACTACTCTACGCGGAAGCAGCCCCCGTACGCTGCCCGTAACACGTGATGCATCCAACCCCACATCCACCCTGCACAACCCCCCTTACCCCACGTAACCTCGGAGTATGACAGCAGCTCCTGGGCCAGCACACGCACGGGTCGATGTGTGGGTGTGGGCCACACGACTCGCAAAAACTCGGTCTCTTGCCGCGAAAGCTGCACGTGCTGGTCACATCACTATTAATGGTGAGCGTGCTAAACCTGCCACGGCTGTAAGTGCCGGCGATCGTCTCACAGTGCGGATAGGTGAGGTGCGCCGGGAGGTGGAAGTCAAGGCGATTATCACAAAGCGCGTTGGGGCACCCATTGCTGTGACGTGCTACATCGATCACACGCCCCCACCGGTTCGTGATTCAACACCACCAATGCCTCGCCGGGATCGCGGGGCTGGTCGCCCCACTAAGCGTGAGCGACGGCAACTCGATAGTTTCCTGGGGCGTGATCTTGACGATCCTCGGCATTAGCAACCCTGTTGTGTTGTTGCTGTAAGCATCAACGTTTTTACCCACACCACCGCGGAAGGAGGCACAATGCACTCAACACCTGATGAGGCGCACGAACAGCAACCCGATGAGGCGGTCCCTCCCACAGCCTCTAGTGCGTCAACTCATCAGGCGACGTATGCGCCGACTCAGCCGTCGGCGGCCTCGACGAGCCGTGATGTCCAGGACTTGTTGGCAGAGATCCAAGACTTAGGTGATGACCTCCCCTCGTTTAAAGCCAAAAGCCGGAAACGACGCCCCAAGGCGGTCAACGTTGAAGTGGTCCGCCCTAAGGGGCCGCGGTTGCCGTTGGGGCAATTAGTGTCTCGTTTGTTGAAGGACCCAACCGCAACGGTTCCTATTGAGCGGCCAGAAGATAAGGTCGACCACATTCTCACCATGATGCGGGTGTTGGGTTTGGCGATGCTTGATGCCGGGCAAGCAACAAGCGACGTGCAAGAAGAGTTGTTTGCTATTGCTAAGGCGTACGCAATGCCCCCTGTGCGGGTCATTGTGATGCCGACGGTGGTTATTGTGCAGATTGAGGGGACTGATCGCCGCATTGAGATTGGTTCTGTCCAAGGGCGGGAGTTACGGTCAGATCAAGCTGCGGCGATAGATGACCTGATGACTAAAGCACGGCGTGGTGTGATGGAGCCGGATGCGGTTATTCAGGCGGTCTCTGACATCGCCAATTCCCAACCTCGCTTTGGTTGGTTTGTGCAACTTGCCGGTCAAATCATCATGACCTTGGCTATTGGTTTCCTCATCAACCCTTCGGTAGCTGCGATCCCGGCTTACCTGATTTTGGGGGCAATTGTTGGTCTCCTTGTTCAGGTGGGTAAACGGTTTTCTACGATTCGTTCAGCTCTGCCAGTGATCGCTGCTATCACGGTGACGGTGGTGGCCTCGGAGTTCTTGACGGGATTCAGTCAAGAGGTGCCGTTGCGGTTGATTGCCCCAGCTCTCGTGCCCTTCCTCCCTGGGCTCACGTTGACCATTGCAGCGTTGGAATTGACTCGCAATGAAGTGATTTCTGGGGCGTCACGCCTGGTATACGGGATCGCGCAATTGATGCTGCTCGCGTTTGGGGTGGTTATTGGTTTGGAATTGGCGCCTGGCGGTTCAACCTCGAACGCGGTTGTGTTGAACTCCATTGGGCCGTGGGTTCCGTTGTTGGGTATCACCCTGCTGGCATTGGGGTATGTGCTGGCGATGTCAGCACCAGAAGGTGCGTTCTTGTGGATTGTGTTGGCGTTGACCATCACGTGGGGCATGCAGCGGCTTGGCGCGTTCTTGGTGCCTGCTGAGCTATCTGGTTTCTTTGGTGCACTCATTGTTGTTCCGCTGTCACGGTTCTTGGCGCAGTTCCGTACCGCTCCACCTGCACTGGTAACTCAAGTGGTGTCTTTCTGGATATTGGTTCCCGGTTCGCTGGGTTTCATTTCGTTCACAGAAGCCGCAACCGGTTCCAACGAAACAATGAATATTTTGGTCTCCACGGGTATGGCAATGTTCTCCATCGCATTGGGAATCTTGGTTGGTTCAGGGTTGGAACGCAACGGTGGGACACTGCGTCAGAAGAGACTGTCGATCTCGTCAATCACCCGACGCGCGAAAGGGACGAAGAACACATCCCCTGGGGGGCATTCGTAAGCATAGGATGGTGGTGTGAACACGTGGAATACAGCCGCAGTCGCCCGCCACCAACGCCGCACGGTCACCAGCTTGGCCCTAGCTCAAGTGTTCTCCGGAATAGGCACCGGCGCTGTTGTGTCGGTCGGGGCACTCCTAGCCGTTGACCTCTCAGGCAACACCGCATGGGGCGGGTCAGTCACCACCATCCTCACCCTCGGGGCGATGCTCGCCTCCATGCCCCTCGCACGGCTAGCCAGCGCACGAGGACGACGCGGCGCTCTCGTCACCGGCCTACTTATCGCAGCGGCAGGAGCCGCGCTGATGATTGTCGCCGCGAGCATCGGCAGTTTTCCGGTACTTCTCGCCGCAGGTCTTCTGCTAGGAACAGGCTCAGCCGTAAACCTCCAAGCCAGGTTCGCCGCCACCGACCTCGCCCAACCTCACCGACGCGGGCGCGACCTATCCTTCGTCGTATGGACCACCACAGTCGGTGCAGTTGCCGGACCAAACCTCCTCGGGGTTGGCGAGAACATTGGGAAAGCACTATCCCTACCCCAATACAGTGGAATTTTCGTTATTTCCGGTGCAGGCCTACTCGTCGCCGCACTTGTGCTGACCGTAGGGCTGCGCCCGGACCCCTCCACCGTTGCCCGCATGATGAACACCGATCACAGTGCAACACCCCCTCGCCCTGTACGCCAAGGATTCCGGAGCACACTCAAAGCGCTACAAGGAAATAACAGAGCCATGAGCGCACTGGTCACCGTCATGGGCGCACACGGCATCATGGTGGCGCTGATGTCAGTGACCTCAGTGCATATGGACTCTCATGGCGCCTCAGTGACCATCATCGGCGTCACCATTTCCCTCCACATTGCCGGAATGTATGCTCTGTCCCCACTGGTCGGGTGGCTCACCGACATTATCTCTGCCCCACGAATGGCCATGACTGGCTTTGTTCTGCTCGTCACTGCAGCAGTATTCGCAGGTGTAGGCGCCAACTCACACCTATGGGTCACTGTTGGACTAGTACTGCTTGGGCTCGGCTGGTGCGCAGCAACCATCGCAGGGGCCGCACTCATTGCATCATCTGTGACCAGTGAGCAACGGATCTCCGTACAAGGTGTCTCTGACACTCTCATGAGCGGCGCTGGCGCGTTAGGCGGCGTACTCGCGGGAATCGGCCTATCAACTCTGGGATATGACGGATTAAACGCCGCCGCAGGAATACTTGCCGTTGTGGTTGGGGTTATCGCCGCCATCATGTTGCGCCGTGCCCCTCACTCAACAAGTGAAGCATCTGCCTCATAACGACCTGCGGCAGCCGCAACCTGAGATTGATAGTCGGCACTGTTGTTGTACGACCGCACCGCATCAATCCACTGGCTTTGACCACTCAAAGAACCATGCGCATGACACAAATAGCGGGCCGCAGTCAGTGCAGCATCGTCAATGCTGTGTGGGTCTGCAACTCCATTGCCGTCCCCGTCACTCCCCCACTGTTCCCATGTTTGGGGAATGAACTGCATCGGACCTACTGCGCGGTCCCATGTGGCATCTCCATCAAGCATTCCCTCATCAGTGTCTGGTATCGCCGCTGTTCCCTGCCCTTGTAGCGCCACCCCAATGATCGCAGGGCGAGCTACACCATCCAGGCCAATCTCACCACCAGCAATCGTTCCGTGCTGGGACTCCACCCACCCAATACCAGCAAGAGTGTTCCACCCCACCTGACACCCTTGTTCCTGGCTCACAGTGAGAGCTGCACCAGCGTAGGCCGACAAAGCCCGTGGTGGGATCGTGGTGACGGTGGCGACTTGTGCAACCCAGTGAGGGTTTGTTTCAAGCACGATGCCTGTGGGCACCCAGGTGGTGGGCGGGTTGTTCATGTCTGTGGTGGCGCCGGGGTTGGCGTGTGGTGTGGGTGAAGCTAGCTGTGGTTGTGCGGTTGGTGGTGGGGACGCATCGGGCTGTGTTTGGGTGGTGTTCACTGGGGCAGGAGGGGATGCTGGTCCGATGTATTGCGCAGCGGTGAGGACAATGACTGCGCTGGCAGCCACGGTTAGTGTGGCTGCCAGCGCAGTGTGTGACGTGGGGTTGCCGTGTTTCAGTGGGCGCTCTCTTCGGGTGCGGTTTCGGTGTGTAGTTGGGTGGTGTCGAGGTGTGCGCGGGCGGCGGTGCGGCGGCGGATGAGCCACACCGTTAGCGTGATTGTTCCCGCTGTTAAGAGCAAGCCAACACAGATCCATAGCCACAGGGGTTGTTCCGTGGTGTCTGCTGCGGTGGGGGTGTCGGCTGTTGGTGGTACCCCGGTTGTTGTTGTGGTGTCGGCGAGCGCAGTGATGGCACATCCGTCATCTACGGTGACGGTGAAGCTGACTGGGTCGAAGGCTGTTCCTGCCTCGTAATTGGGGAATGCTTCATAACCTTGGGTGGTGATGGTGGCGGGTACGTCTGTGAATGTGAGGGTGAGCCCGTCGCTGCTGGGGGTGGCGGTAGTTGCGGTGAGGTCGAGTTCTACGAAGGACACTTCGGTGCGGGTTTGGCGGTTCTGTGTGTTACCTGCCATGGCGTCGTCCATGGTGACGCCATCGACGTCAAGGAGAAGGTAGGCAGTGTCGCCTCCTGCGAACACGATGGTGGGGTTGGAAATGGTGGTGTCGAGTAGTCCTTTGTGGCCGGTGAATTGCACTGTCCCTGGGTATTGCACTTGGCCGGTGAGAGCCTCAGTGTCTAGGGCACCTTGGGCTGGGGACCAGGTGAATTCAGGCGTGTTGTAGGTCGCACCACCTGTGGTGGCCCAGTCGCCGTTGGCGATGGTTCCGGAAATGTAGGACCGGAAGGATTCTTTGAATCCCCAGGTCAGCGCCCCACCAGTGACCATGCACCCGTGTGGTTCGAGGCTTTCTTGGATGGTGATGGTGATGCCTCTATTGATGCTGCCTTGGAAAGTAAGCGTGTGCTCACCGGGTTCTACCTCGAGTGGGATGAGGCCGGTCCAGGTGACGCGTCCGGTGGCATCCGCGGTGAGTGCGTCTTCTAGTACGAGTGGTGTGGAGTAGAGGACAACGTTGATGTCTTTTTCATTGGGTTCAAAACCGTCAGCGACTGCTGTGATTTCACTGCCGGGTGTGATGCTGGTGAGCGTTTCTGGGTCAATGTAGATTCCAGTGTTGGCGGGAGGCTCTGCGGGTGGGGTCCAGTCGTTTGTGGTGTAGGCGTCCACTTGGGTGCCGGTAGGTGCGGGCGTTGATGTTGCGGTTTTTCCGATAGTGAAGGTGACCGGGTCCATTGCGGTGCCTGGGCCATAGAAAGCTGACGACCCGTAGGAGAATAGTTGCGCTCCTGAGGCGGTGAGGGTCACGGGAACCCCCGAGTAGGTGACTGATCCTTTAGTGGCGGTACGTGCCCCTGACGTTAATGCCAGATTTCCAACGGCGACGTGTCCGCGCCCGTTGGCACGCACGAGGAGTGAGCCTTGGGTGGGGGAATCAATGCGCACAATGGGGTCGGAGAATGTGAGGTCAAGTACTCCTGCATGGCCGGTGAAGCGAACGGCACCTCGATACGTGGTGGAACTGGTCGTTGCGTCTTTTTTCCAGGTCGTTGCTGATTGCCCGAACCAGTAGCTGCTTCCTTGGGCTGCGGCTCCGTTGCTGACTGAGATTGCGCCTTTGGCAATTGGCCCAGTGATGTAGGAGCGGAATGATGATTTCACACCCCACCGGAGTGATCCTTGAGCTCCTGATGTGGTGGTTTTTGAGGTGGCTGTTTGTGCAGGTTGTTCTTGTGGCGTGTCAGGGGTGGCTGTTGCTGGTGGGGTGATTGTTCCAGGGCCTGTGGTCGCGGTTGAACCGATCACAAAGCTGACTGGGTCCATGACTGTACCTGGCGGGTAGAACTGGGCGTCACCGTAGGCGAATACGTTCGCGCCTGGGGTCGTGAGGGTCACGGGGACGCCGGAGTAGGCAACTCCGCCTTTCACGTTGCGGGTGGTTGCACGGGTGAGGTCAAGGTCGCCGATGCTCAGTTGTGTGCCATTGACGGTGACCTGAAGTTCAGCACGTTTTTCCGAGACAATATGCACCGCTGGTTGGGAGAAGGTGACATCAAGTTCACCGTTGTGACCGTAGAACCGGATGCTGCCTGCGTAGTCCGTTGCAGATTTTACGGCGCCCTTTTTCCATGTCGTTGCTGACTGCCCGAACCAGTACACGCCACTGCGTTCTGCGGCTCCTTGTGAAACGGTCACTTTCCCCTTCGCGACAGGGCCTTTGATGTATGTGCGGAAGGATTCTTTCACTCCCCACACAAGCGAACCCTGGACAGCGGTCGACCCGGTACCTCCCCCGGGGCTTGGGTCTGGTGTGACGGGTGTGGGGGGAATGGTGGGTTCTTCTGGTTCTGGCGTGGTGGGTTCTGGCACTTCTGGTACTGCGCCGTCAAACCCAATGACGAGTGGCGCTGGTTTTTTGTTCTGGTCGTAGGTGCCGCCAGTGGAATAGAAGTACGATGCCAGGCCGGTGGCGTGGTGGAAGTCAACAAATGATTGTGGCCATGCACCCCAGCCGTTGCCGGTTTTTTGTTGTGCAGTAGCCCCTTGTGGGGTGGTGATGCTTACCCTGCTGTAGTGGGGTTCAATGGTGATTCCGTCTTTCGCGTCGACCACCACGTTGGTGAACGTCGCGATGGTCACGCCCTGCTGTGGCGTGACTTTTTTCTTTTCCGCATCAGGGTTCGCCATGTCACCTGCGTACCCTTCAAGGTCCGCGGTGAGTGTTCCTGTTCCGGTTTTATCGACGTTCAAGGTGAGGTCGCTCATGGTGAATGGAACGAGACCGTCGTAGAAGTTCACTGATACCGCACCAGGCCACGTGATTACAGCAGAAGAATCAGGTTGGATGACAGCTGTTCCTTCATCAAGGTGAATAACTTGTGCTGCTGTCCCCCCGGAAGCAATGTGCGCGCCACGGGTGTCCCACGTGGCAGGCGCATCGGCCCCGTTCTTTGCCCGTTGGAGAATTGATACGCCACCCTGTGTGGCTGCATAGGTCGCCGGGGTGCCGTCTGAAACTCCAGCTGAGAAGTAGTTCGCGGTGGAACCGTTGGGTGGTTTGGCTTGCCATTCGGCGCTTCCTGTCCACTCCAACATCACGCCGTGATACGTCACTTCTTGTTCAGGTGCGGTGGGGGTAGGACGCACCGTCAGTGTGATGGGTTCACCAGTTGTTGTGGCCACAGAGTTCTTTACAATGGGGCGCACGATCATCTGATCAAACGATGCCGGGGCGTCCATGATGGTGAGGGTTGCGCCATCTAGCGCATAGTGTGCGCTGGCACTGATGGCTTTCCACGTGTCACCATCTTTGCGTTGCCAGGTCACTGTGGGGTGCGGGTTTCCACTCGCTAACACAGAGAAGGTGACATTGTGACCTTCGTAGATGGTTGCGCCCGAACTGTAACTATCGATGTTCGGTGCACTATTCACCGTGAGGGTTGCCGGAGCAGTGACAACCTGACCTGCGATGTTCCCCAGGACAGCCCGATACTGGGTTGTGTCAGATGTTCTGGCAGCCGTAACAGTGAGTTGGGCGCCTTGTTCTCCGGGCAGGTCAGCGAACCGTGATGAACCAGGCGTTTTCATTTGCCATTGCACGGTGGGGGCTGGGGTGCCAGCGCCAGCCGCGGTGAAAGTGATCTGCTTTGTGGTGTCCTGGGCTCCAAGTGTCGCCGTGACGTTTTGAGGTGAAGTGACAACACTGGGAACTACTCCGAGGAGGTCATAACGCAGGAACCCACCCTTGGTGCCGATCCGTGAATTGGCGTAAATACGACCACCGTGGTCGATAGCCAAAGAATCGTCGCCGTCAAGGTATCCAGTGAGTGCAGATTGCGAAATCACTGCACCATCTCGCACACCAAAAAGCGTCGCCTGATTATTGTCTGTGAGGTAGATCGTTGAGCGCTGCTCGTCATACACCAGGGTTGCGCCAATCCCGGTCATCTCCTGTGGAGTGTACGGGTCACCGTGGGCACTGGCATTGCCATCGGTAACACGCACGTCAAGAAGGGTCCCTGCTCCCCCCGGGTTTGCCAGAGTCATGTGCTGTCCTGTGGGCAGGGCAATCCGGTAGTTCTCGGTTCCGGCGATGCTTCGCGCTGTGATGCTGCCGTCATCGGTGATCGTTAGTTGCGCCGCAGGAACAGCAATGTTTGTTGCTCCACGGGTAACGGTTCCTCCGCCGGCGTACACATACTCCCCGCTACTCAAAGCGGCAAGGGAATGCCCCGTTAATCGCCCGGAGGCAAATACCAACCCAAACGCTTCCAGTCCTGCTGTTGTGTCGCTGAGGTTCGGGTCATAGTCCGCGGGCATCGGCATTGCCGTGTGGTTGTGCTTCCACTCGTTGCCTACAGCGGTAAAACGGTGCAGTGTGACGCCAGGAGCCGTTTGCGCTGGTGCAAGGATCGCAAACTCTGAAGCCTGAGCATTCCACGTCACCGAATAGGGGTAGGTGGAACCAGTAAAACTGCCAAGTATTTTTGTCGTCACCTGTTCGGTTGTGGCGTCATACACCGACCGGTTCACACTGTAGGTGAAGTCTCCTGCGGCCCGTTCTAACCAGAACAACGCGTTGGTGTCAGGGTCAACACTGCTATACACAAACCGGTCCACTTTAGTGACGCTGATTGCCGGCGCGGCCGGGGCAAGAGTATCGGGGTCACGCGCAGTGATCTGGTGGGTGCCACCTGCCGTGTTGAGTGCATCAACAGTCCAGGTCACGTCCTTGCCTGGGTGCGTTGCGCGAGTATTACGGCCAACCGTAGCGTTCGTCACAGATTCCCATGACACACCAGACAACTCATGGACAGCTGCACCTGGTGTATCCCATCGTTCGCTGAGGTCTGGTAAACCACCAGGTCCCTCATAGCTGAACGCGACGGGATCTAGTGCCACCCCGGCCGGGTAAGTGATGAAATCTTCCGCCGCGGTAGCCAGCACTGAATCCCACGTAGTTGTCCCACCAGTTGTAGAAACATTCGCCCCATACACATCCAACGTCGCCAACACCACGTTGCTCGCACGGTGAATGTCCGTGTCACTAGAGTCCTGTAAACGCCCAGCCCAGTCACCGCGCAGAACCTGCTGGTCCTCAGTGATTTCCACAGTCAAGTTGGAATAGGTGGTGTCTAGCGCGCACACATCTGAACAGTACGACTGAAAGTGCACGCCCCCAGCAAACTCAATGACCGTTGCCCGCGCCTGTGCGTCATACGCCCCTTGTTTCACCGGGAAGGTGAACTCCCCCGACGCTGAACGGGTCGCCCCGTCAAAGGTTGCGGTCCCAGCCGCGCCAATATAGGAACGCCACGACTCCTTGATTCCCCAGGTCAGTTTCCCTGTTGAGATACTTTCAGGCGCACTAACTGCTGGGGCACCAGGGATTGTGAGGGACAGGGACAGCAGGAGAAGCATCGTGAGGAAAAACGCGCCGCTGCGCGTGGCACCTGCCCGTACGCGGGCATGCAGGTGGGTGGTCATGAGGTCCTTCAGCAGTAATGGCGGGGGCGCGGTTTCGTCAGTGAACCGCGGTGTTTATCATGCGGGCGTGAGTGTGCGGGCCGCCTAGAGTGGTCGGCCCGCACGCTGTCACCCGTCACTGTGTGCCCGGTGACGGGACACGGATGTTAGTTGAACGTGATGGGTGCGGTGAAGTTGGTGACGCTGGAGGACCCATCGTGGTTTTGGACCACGATGATTTCGCACAGGTTAGTGCCGCAGTCGTAGGTGGTTGGTTGCAAGCCCCCCGGAATGAACCGGTGTTCGTTCAACCATGTCTTGGTGACATCGGCGGGGATAGTAAAGGTTGATGATGATGTCGCGGTGACATCGTCTGCAACATATGTGCAGGCAGGCACCCCACCAAACCGGGCAGTAGAACACAGACCAACGGTGTAGCTATCCCCAACGGTGGGGTTGTTCACCGTGACTGTTACTGCCCCAGATGCCCCAGAGACCGTTGATGGGCTTACTGAGATTCCGGTGGCCGCTTGGGCGGCAAGTGGGGCGGTCATCGCGAGGGCTATAGCGCCGGTCAGAGCGCCAAGTGCGCGGGTTACAGACTTGATTGTTGCCATGATTCTGAACTCCCCTGAGCTAGAATGAGGGCACGCCGTACGGCGTCACCTTGAGTCGCGATGGCACGTTTGTGGCATCGCCTCAATGCCGTACTGCGGGGGCCGGGGCGGACCCTTCCATTGATCTTGCCCCGGCCTTACCACGTGAAATCAGCACGGCACTAAGTGTGTGGCGGCTCCATAAGTTAGTGAAGCCTTACCTTTCCAGAACTGAGCCTAAAGCTCTTCACACAATTTACGCAACCCCTTCGTTGCGAAAATGGATAGCTCTGGCGTCCGCCCCGGTAATTCACTGGCGGCGCAGTGCAGACGCCCCCGCTGCCACTTGCCCTCCAACCGCACCTTCGCGCCGAGATCCTAGATCTCGGCGCGACATCCTTGTCCCCGTCTAGGATTTCGGTACCGAAACGAGGATCTCGTGGGGTACATATGGGAGCGTGCGCGAAAGGTTAAGTTTCACAGGGCGGATGTGAGACCTCGCCTGAGGGGACAGACACGCGACGAGGCCACCGAAAAATGCACAATCAGGACCGGGCGTAACGCGCAATAGTGCGCAACATTTTCCATGTCATCGCAGCACTGACATACAACGTCGCACTCACCATGAGATGCGCTCCTCTACTCCGCGCCGAGTAACGTTCACGAACATGCAGAAACGTCTTCTCATGTCCGCCACCGCCCACCTCAGGGATGAGAACGAAAGACCACACCATATCGAAAGCCATGTCCTGCGGGGCAGATGCGCCTTGCGTTGACACCACAAGATGCTTTCCTGGCTCGCAGGACACCACCCGCAACGCCATGTCCGGGTGGAGCTTGAACTCCTCACCCACCACCACCTGCTGCCACACCGGGTTAATAATGCTGGTTCCATGGATGTCGCATCCTACTGCGTTTTCCAGCGCCTCCCACGAGTAAAACCCAGCTTTGGCTTGCCCAAGTTGCGCCACCCAGGGCCATACGCGGTCAGGTGAGGCATCAACGACAATGCCTCGATCACCTTGATGTGTTGGGTGAGGAACAAATTCATCACCGGGTAGTGTGCTCGATGCTTGCTGGGGTGAGACACCGAACCGCCGATGCACCCCCAACCCGCCTGCAACAGCGATAGCCCCCACCCCAAAGCCAGCCAACATTGCCGCCGCTACCCCGGCACCGCGCAACACTCGCAGCATTTTCATCCACTCCCTCACCTGCGATGCCACCAGGTCAAACCGCAGTACCTTCGGGAGGTCTGCACCGTCGCCATGGTTTGTTGCGAGTTAGCGTAAGCGCCGAATCCACGCGCCACAATCCCCCTTAGGTCCTGCCCTCTCGGCGAGGTGACGAAAGAATTCGTCTGCGTAACCGTTACAAGACACTTCTGTTACGGATGTCAACCTAAACGCTTCAGCACCTTGCGAAGCCAACGTCCACCCGGAGTAGCCTGCTGTCGTCACCTCCTCGGTGACAGCCGCGATATACGCGGCATGGACAGCTACCGTGGCACACCACCACACGATGGGAGACCTCCATGACAACCCTGCGTAGAGCTCAAGCAGGAGCAGCAGCGATGCTGCTGACGGCCGCCACCTTCACGGCCACACCAGCCCACTCCGCCGACACCCCTCCACCCACGCCCGACGCATCAGACAGTGAACTCGCAGAACTCCGCACCCTTCTCGACACCGTCACCGATCCCACCACAACACCCACCCTCGTTGACGAAGACAGCCAACTCCTCGCCGCCACCTCAGACCTTCCAGGGTTCGCCGGTATGTGGGTTGATGATGTCAATGGACAAGACGTCGTCACTGTCGCCGTGACTCCCGCCAAAGGCCTGCGCTCGCTATCCACCAAGCAACTCGCGACGCGTATCGAAAGTCACTTCACCGAACAGGATTCGGCCATATTGACGGCCTCTGGGGCAGCAACCGCACTGGTCGACGGGGCAGAACTTGAAGTCGAGACAGCCACCTACACCTTCGCTCAACTCAAAAAATGGCAAGACGTCGCGGACACCACTGTTGGCGACAAAGTTGTGTTCAGTGACGCAGACGAACGAGCGAACACTGTCACCCTCGGTGTTTCCAGCGCAGGCGAGAAAAAGGCCGTGTTCGATGAAGTGGCTGCAGCAGGCGTACCCGTCAACGCGCTGAAAGTTGTTGAAGCTGACCTCGGGGTGACTCTACGTGACGCTGACCGCCCCGTGGTGGGCGGGCAACAGATCCAGTTCCAATCCGGTGGAGGCACCTACAATTGCACCCTTGGCCTCAGTGCACAAATCACCAACACCGCCACGCCCGTGAACGGTTACCTCACCAATTCACACTGCACCTCAAGTTACGCCGCAGTAGACAACACGTACCACTGGCAGCCATCAATCTCCTCAAACACCGCAAACAGGATTGGGTACGAAGCTCTTGACCCTTCCCTCTTCACTGGCAACCCATACGGATCAACCGCAACCAGCTGCCCCTCAGGCTTCCAATGCCGGTTGAGTGATGCAGCATTTGGTGTGTACACAGGATCATTTACTTCCACGGAACGCGGCTACATTGCACGCCCTGCGGCACTCCGTAACCTCAACTGGAATGGCACAGACCGCTACCGCATCACCTCAACCAGTGTTCCTACCGGCTCAGTTCGAGCAGTTGGGCGCACCTCAGGGATGTCCACCGGAACCATCACACAAAGCTGCGTACGAATCAGCAGCATTCAGGGTATGCCGGGCGTGTCCCAGAACTGCCAATACATGGGCACCTACAGCTCCCAAGGCGGAGACTCAGGTGGACCAGTATTCCGGGTTACAAACAGCCCATCCACCAACGATGTTTCTTTTGTCGGTTTGAACTGGGGTGGCGGAACCGTGAATGGTCAAGCTGTTGGGATTGTCTCCTCGTGGGCAAACATGCAGGTTGACTTCCAGCCATACGCTTTCCGTGTGTGCCACAGCTCATTCAGTTGCTAAACACTTCAACCAATAACGTTGGGCTGCGCATCATGGTGATGCGCAGCCCAACGTTATGTTGCGGGGAAGGCGGTGAATTTTGCCTTATTCCACGGCGCAGTACTGCCTGCCCGATGCGTGACCTAGCTGATGGTAGCGTCTGCTGTTACTTCTTGGCGTTCGTCGTGGATCAGGTCGCCTGCTGCATCGACGGGGGTCAGTTTCACTGCGAATGTAATGTCTGACCCTGATTGGTAGCGGAAGTTCTCACCGTAGGAGAACGACTGGCCTGGGCTCCACACGAAAGGCGCTTCCCCACCGCCAGGGGCGATCGCTGAGCTGACGATGTCCATCTCTTCAGCTTGAGGAGTGTCTGTCACTGAATCCATGCCTTGCATGTACGGCCAGTCGGCGTAGCGCGCGTCAACTTCAACAAGGCTGTATGACAACGCGATGTCAGCATCACCAGTGTTAGTGAAGACGTAGTTCACGTACACAACCTCATCACCTTCAGCGATGATGGGCTTGTTTGTGTCCGGGTCAACGAAGTTCCCGGTTTTCGAGGCTGTTGCTGTACCTACTTGGTAAACATCAACGGTGAAACCTTCACCTTCAGCGGTAGCGATCTTGTCACCTGGGTTGGTTGCCGGCACAGCCCACTCCGGCGCACTCGTTGATGGCGCATCGGTGTCAGGCGCCTGCTCAGCATCATCGGTTGCTTCAGGTTCCTGCGTGTCAGTTGGCTGAGCACTTTGAGTTGCTGAAGTTTCAGTGGTGGGTGTTTCCTCGGAGGAACACGCAGCGGTTCCTGCAATACTCAATCCAACAACAGCCACAGCGGCGATTGTGCGCGAAATATTCATGGTCTCCAACTATTCAATCGGGAAAGGCGTCATCATGATGATGCCGTTAACGTCCTCCCCGAGGTTAGCGACCGCATGAGACGCAGACACGAGAGAAATGTGGTCACTTCTCACCACGGTGTCCTTTTTTGATACCTCCAGGGTGCATGCCGTTTGTCACCCATGACTGAACCAGTTTTACGAAACTTTCAATCACATGACGTAAGAACCTCTCTGACCACGGAAGAAACACCGCCCCACGAAGCACTCACCTCGCATCCGGTAGGCACAACGAGTTGTGTCAACTCCTTCCTGACACGGTGCGCAACAAGGCTCATCATGAAGCGGTGATATTCCGCACAACTAGAGGTGTCAGGTCGTGTATGAAATCAGGAATCTACAGCGCGTCTTCGAAAGCGTTGTCCATCGATGACGGAGTGCGCCGGACACCGGGCGTGCGGCCCCCAGAGGGTGAGAACTCTTTGACGCCAAGAATAACGGCGGTCGCGAGCGGGACACCCCACCCGTGCCCCAGCATCAAGCCGACGAGGATGGACAAACCCACACCGTCGAGGCTGAGGTCAAATGGTTGACCGAGTATCGGAGATGCGAGGCTGAATAGCCAGGCACAACAGCACCCCAGTATTTTTACTGGGCCACTGGTTTGCGACCAGGTCAGCACGATTGCTGTCAGTGGAATAGCTCCGCAAAGCGCGGGAATGATGACAACCACCAGTACTTCCCAGGTGAAAAGACCACCCATCTCCTCGAACGAGCGTATAAAAAATGCTTTCAAAAGCACTAGAACGATCATGGGAATGAACTGAACCGCCCAGATGAGGAAAGCCACCCGCACATAGACTGTTGTAACAGTCCTGAACTGTCGGAGAAACGATCCCATCACCTGATGCGTTCGATTTTGCATATCACCATATTACGCCCATGCTTTCACCGGTTGTGTGCTCACCAATTCAACTACTGTGATGTTTTTTGAATCGAAGTTTGCGGGCTCTCAAGAACTCGTAGAGATCTCCCGTCACGTCAACACTGAAAGCGCCACGCATACCATCATCGGAACTCTTCACATCACCCGCGCCGCCAATTTCTTCGAGAAACCCAATGTATCCGGGAATCTCCTGACCAAGGCCATTCACAAGATCAATCGGGTAGGTCTCCCACCCCGTCGCACCAAACTCAACAAGAGCATCAATAAAAACCTGTGACACGACATGCACTCCCACGCCCCCACCCCACAAGAAGTCGGCTCGTTTGCGGGCACGACACGATGCCGATTTGCGCATGAGGATCGGCGGGTTGATAGCGGGCTGTTGTTCTTCAATCAATCGATCTTGAAGGTGCCAAGAGTTCACGTCTTGAAGGTGATACCGATAGTCATCAAGTTCAACCCACAACTCATCAGTTGATGACAATGCTGATACTGCAATGTACACACAATTCCCTTTCAGTATTTCTCACACTATTTTAGTGTGCTGTGAAGTGTTGAGCAAACACAACTGAAGGATTTTTAGATACAGGAATCAGAGAACTACATCTTTCTTGAAACGCAGTTTCCTCGTCTTCAATAAATCATAAAGAGGCGGTTTCACGTCAATGGCAAAGGCGCACCGTCGGTCATCGTAAGGGCTACGCACATCACCCGCGCCGCCAATTTCTTCAAGGAACCCTACGTATCCGGGAATCTCCTGACCAAGGCCGTTCACAAGATCAATCGGGTAGGTCTCCCACCCTGTCGCACCAAACTCAACAAGAGCATCAATAAAAGCCTGTGACACAACGTGCAGGCTCGTCCCACCAGCCCACAATAGATCTGCACGTCTTCTTGCCCGACACTCCGACGCCTTACGCACCAAAACTGGCCGCTCAATAATTGGATGCGGATCAAAGGTCAAACGATTTTTGAGTTCCACTGCATCGACGCCAAGCACGTGATACCGATAGTCATCAACCCCTACCCAGAGCTCATCCGTCGATGTTAAAGCAGTAATTGGAATATACAACGCATACCCTAGATGCCATCAGTAGTAATTTATGAAAAAAGTGTCGATCTCAAATTTCAGTGTGATTTTTTAACCATTTTTTCGCTTTTTTGCTCCCACCGTCACGTGCCTGGCGAATCCACTCCGTAGCTTCGACAGGGTCTGTGAGGAGAAGTTCTATGCCCAGGTTGAAGGCTGCATGAGAGTCACCGGAGTGGGCTGCGGCAGTGTAAACAGAGATCGCGTCTTCTACCCGCCCCAACTCGCTCAGCAAGTTCCCAAAAGTTACGCCGACGTCATAGTGGCCCTGGCTCCAATGCTGTTGCAGGAGGTCAAATGATTCCTCTGGTGTGAGTTTCTCGAACCTGACGACGAGCTCAACGGCGGCATCACCCTGGTGGTCCGCATGTTCTAAAAGAATGTGGAGGGCCTCATCTTCAAGACCTAGTTTTCGTGCAATCTTCGAGTATCCAACCGCGCCTTCAGGAATGTCCTTTGCGCGCCTGTACCACTGGAGTGCGCGCTCATAGTCACCAAGTTCTTTGTATTCTTGCGCGATGGCCATGGCGGCCCTGGTGTCCCCTGTGTCATAAGCTTTGGTGAACCACTCGATCGCTTCACTCGACCTGCCCTTATCCGCCAAGTACGTGCCCAGGTTGAGCGCGGCTTCCTCGACTCCCGCATCAAAAGCGAATCCATAGAGCGCTAGTAGCGTGTTAGTTTTTGTGCTGTCGCGAATAATATTCGCTAAGTTATAGACTGCATCGACCTCTCCGTTGAGTATGCACGTCAATTCACGGGGCATTTGTAGCTTAGACATTCACTCCTCAATCTTCACATTCCTGTTAACTCATACATTATCGCGAGAGAACCACGATGCCGTTAACTTTTGCCCACCCGGCCGCTGTGCTACCTCTAGTCCGTGGACCGCTCGTACCAACAGCACTTGTGGCAGGGGCACTAGCACCTGACGTTCCATACTTCCTCCGAGCAACGCGAGTGCCCGTAAGCGCCCAATCTTGGTGGGAACCATTTTTCAACGCCACAACGACCCATAGTTGGCCCGGGTTCATCACCGTTGCCATCCCTGTGGCTCTCGTGCTCTACCTCGCAATAGCATTTTGCAAAAAACCTACTCTGTGGGCACTTCCAGCAAGTACACAACAGGAAAACAGCGCCAAGCTAACTTGGTATACCAGTGTTGGGTTGATAGGAGCATCACTATTTCTAGGTGTTTTAACACACGTACTTTGGGACTCATTTACACACAGTGATGGGTGGTTCGTGGAAAACATCGCAGTACTTCGCGCAAACGCTGTTGCCTCGCTGACGTGGGCTCGGCTACTGCAGCACTTGAGCACACTTGTCGGACTCTTAGCAATTTCGTTGTACGCGTGGCTTCATAGAGACGCCTGGCTCGTCGCGTCAGACCCAATTCGCCGGCGTCGGTATCATCGGGTGGCATGCCTTCTTGTCATAGCGATGAGCGTCGCAGCTTTCGCCGTAGTTGTTGTGCGTCACGAGGATGGGGCTGGAATGGAGCATCTACTAACAAGCCTTGCCATTGGTGCTGGTTTGGGGGCAGTTGCGGCTGCTGTGGTCATGTCCCTCCTGTGGTGGGTAAAGCGACCGGATCATCGCAAGCAAACCATTGGAAGCGCAGAGGACACAGCTCATAGTCTTCAACGCCCGTAGTGACATGCTCGGGATGAAGCCTTCACGGGACTGTTTTTGGCAAGTAATGAGTCGCCGACACAGAACGCAATTCCACTTCCTTCGACCCATGCCGCTCTCTTCAGGTAAATAGGGCAGAAGTGTTAGAAGTTATAGTCCGTAGGGCTCAACGAGAAATATTTTAGGGTGTTGTCACTGGTACGAAAGTAACCAGGATGCTTGTGGCGGCTTGTGGGTGTACGTCAGCCTGGAGGTAGTAGCTACCGGGCGGGCAGATCTCTACATGGGTATTGTTGAACGCAGTCCCGATGAATCCACCGTCATCGATCGTCATGACTGGTGCTTGACGATTAGGTGTGCGATCAGGGGCATATGCGAATGTCAGGTTGAGTTTGGGGCTATCAATCTCGAACGCTAAGGCAAAGGCTTTCGTGAACCCAGGCCACACCATAAGGGGCGAACTGCCAACCGCCTCTGGTGATTCGTCAGGTGGTAGATCATCCTGGAAAAACAGGATATACGATTCACTGTTGTCGACCCACGCCTCCATCGACACTACTTCATCTGCCGTTTCTGCCTGTGGAAAAACTGGTCCGTCTCCACTGTAGAGATCGACCCATGCCTGTAGTTCCGCTTCGTCCATTGGTTCATTGACATCTATAGACCCTCTGGACATAAGAATCTCTTGCTCTATCTCAATCGAATCTACGCGCTGATCATCAGGCTTTTCGCTTTTCATATCAATTATTATGCACTATCGAAGATAGCTTTCTTCACGATACTGCATCGTATCAACGATGCCTTAGAGCCCACTGTCCTCGTTCAGTAAAAGCTTCTGTGCATGCCTCTGCAAGGCGGGCTAACTCCCCTTTTTGAAACGCAATTTCTTGGCCTTCAAGTAATCGAAAAGTTCCGTTGTCACGTCCATGCCAAAACCACTACGCATATCCTCATAGGAACTTTTCACGTCGCCTGTACCGCCAATGTCTTCGAGGAACCCTATATAACCGGAAACCTCATCCCCTCGTCCATTAACGAAGTCAATGGGGTACGTTTCCCACCCGGTCGCACCGTATTCGGTCAGCGCGTCAACGAAACCGGAAGAAACAATATGGATCGGTAAGCCACCAGCCCACAGGAAGTCTGAACGCTTCCTCCCTCGACTTATGGGACTCTTCTTGACAAGTATTGAGCCATGGATCTGCAACACGGGGGTTTTTCGTAATAAATCGACCATCAACGAATGATCAATATCGAGATCAGCATACCTCTGATAATGGAGTTCGACCCATAACTCCTCAGACGAGGATAACGGCGTGATTGACACGTACGACATTGGGCTTTCCGGCACTCTGTGCACTTTTTTATCAAGGAAAAGGAAATATGTGGTGTTTCTTATTTCTCAATATCCACCGAATGCAGAACAAGCACTTCCTTTGCACCACATTCTTCAGGTAACTCTCCAGAGTCAGCGGGCACAAGTCCGCCGCCGCCCTTGATAGCTACACCTTCGTGAACTGGCACCCCACCAGGGAGCAACAAGTAGTCGCCGTCGTCGGACATTTTTGTTCCGCTTGGCCATACGGTGAGGTGAACTTGCTCGCTTTCACTATCTGCAATACCGAAGCAGCCCGACGACAATCTGGTGACAGAGCCAGAGAACAGCGCGTCCATACCATCAAGGTCATTGTGAGAAACAACCGCCGTAAATTCTCCTGCTGTTTCTACGGAGTACGGGGCGCTCGGCTCACTACTTCCACACGCCCCCACTGTCATCACCACAGCCGCCACGGAGGCAAGTAGTGTTTTCGCTGGCATATCGCACCTCATCTCGATTTACCACTATAGTCTACATTCGGACGAATGGCGCTTCATAGATTCATCGCTTCTTTGCCCCACGAAGCCATTCCAAGCAGAACACTGGAAGTACGTTCCATGCGAACATTCCGACACCTAAATAACCCCCTGGAACGCAGAAATGCCCCCGCCGTGTGGCGGGGGCATTGCCCATATGTGGAGCCGCGGGGAATCGAAAACGGCGATGCAACCCGGTGCAGGGAGATTCAGGAAAGTGCACTGACCTGCGATGATATTCGCTGACGGTTACCGGGTGATGCAAGCGGGTGCATGGTGATGGCGTATTTTTCCCTGACTTTTTCCTGACATCAGGAGCGAGACGCGAGGATGTTCACTACGCAGACTGCTGCGCCCGCCAAGCAGCGTCCACGAAAGCTCGCAATGTTGCCCATTCTGCGGCGGCACCGAACATTCGTTCAACGTTGGATCGCTTTGGTGATTCCGTTGAATAAGGTCAGAGTGCTGTGACCCAAGAGGGTCGCCATCAATCCCGGAATAGAGACCTATCAAAATGAGGATTCGGTTCACGACCTGCGTTCAGGTCGGAGATAACTCCCTCGGCCCATCGCAGCTCCTCCTCATCAGCGCGTGACTTGTCGGACAGTAGGCGCAGGTTCTGGGCACGTCGAGTCGCATGATCCCTTAAAGCTCGCTTCGATGCAGAGTCCATCTCTCAACCGTACGGCAATATTAGACCTTGGACGGTGCCAGCGTGGCGCATTTCTCGTCAAGCCGCCCAGCGTTTGACTGTGGAGACTGGTACGCCAGTTTCTGCCGCAATCTTTCCGTAGCTCAGCCCTTGCTCTCGTAGGGTAAGGGCCCGCGAGCGCAGGGCTTCTCTGTCGCTGGTGTCAGCGATAGTTGCCTTCTCTGGTACCTCACCTGCGCCCTGCGTTGCCTCGCCCACCATCTCAGTCTCAGCAGCAGTGACCTTAGCCTTCACTACGCTCTTCTGTGTTGACGCCGCGGTGCGGGCACGTTGTGATGCCTGTTGAACAGGGACGCTTGCTGTTTTGGCTTTGCGTCGCTTAGATGGTGCGGGAGCCGTCTTCACTGCATCGAATTGAACCAGCTGGTGCGCCGACACCTGAAAAGCCACCTTCGCCTCCTAACTGCGGACCATGGGTAAGCTGGCCTAACCCTTGTCGATGGCCCCGCGTCCGAATACATACCCCAGAACAGTCATCACTAAGAGTTTCGCAAACTCAAATAGAGCCTCGGTTGGCCCATCAGCAACCCGCTCGGGCCAGAAGAATGAAACGCCACCAAGCAGAAACATGGTCGCACCTGAAAAGTAAACTAGACGCTTCGCGAAACTTAGCTTGTCCTTTTCCATGGCACGATCATGGAGCGCCTGAGGGGAATCACGCGCGGGCTTCTGCAGCCGTCCATGTCGTTGACCAAGAGAAGTGTTACCGTTCGCCAGCTCCTCCGTAGCAGAGTCAGGGATATCGGGAATCTCTCTCGGAACTGACACCTCAGACACCTAGCCTGTCTTTGTATGTCTCATCGCTCTTGACCTTTTCATATGGAATGACATCCTCATCTGCCATCCATGAGTCATACCAAGCGGAGCCCTTGAGGTGGGTGATCCTTGATAGCTCGGCAGCGTTCCTGTTTTTCGAAACCTGCCACACTCGCTCAAGGGCGCTGCTAAGTTGCGGATCGTCTTTCTCGGAAACAACATAACTAGCCCCAAGGGCATCCTTTGCGTAGTCCGTTATCGGCCTTCCGCCGTACCCTCTGAACTCGCTATACACGCTTCGCAACACCGGCCCATACTGCCAAGCTTCGAACTCCTCGCGAAACAGGGCCTTACCTGTTGCCTTGCCGTACTCACTTGCAGTGAAATACAGGATCTTCTGGAGCTTCATTGGCGAGACAGCAGCCCCGTCACGAAATGCGCGCTCAAGGATGTTGTTGGCAACGTTACTCGGTTCATATAAGGGCATATCAGCACCTCCGCTCTGTACTTAATTATCCCATGTCATGCCATGGATGCGCTTGTTGCAACTAACCTTTCCAAAAGGTTCCACACACTGCATAGAACATCTAGAACCACAGAGTACCTGTCTTCACTGACACAACAATGCTAGTCACCCCAGGCTCTTACACAGGCTCAGGCGCCCATCGTTTGACTGTGGAGACTGGTACGCCGGTTTCTCCCGCGATTTTTCCGTAGCTTTTTCCTTCGCTGCGTAGTTCTAGGACCCGCGAGCGCAGGGCTTCTCTGTCATTGGTGTCAACGGTGCTCACCTTGGGTGTGGTTGCCTTCTCTGGCGCTTCACCTGCGCCCTGCACCACTTCACCAACCATCTCAGTCTTCTCTGCAGCAGTGGCCTTAGCTTTCACCGTGCTTTTCCGCGGTGCCGTTGACGCCGCGGTGCGGGCACGTTGTGATGCCTGTTGAACAGGGACGCTTGCTGTTTTGGCTTTGCGTCGCTTAGATGGTGCGGGAGCGACAGCAATATCGAGCAGGCTGTGTGTGGCTGCAAAGACTACTGCGGGGAAAGATGCAGCCAAGCCCATACCAACCATGAGCGCCCACCGTTCACCGGGCAGTGAAGCAACGTGCGCGACCTGTAACGCCATGGACGCAACAGTGAGTATCGCAAGCACAGACCACGCGAACATGGCGCTCTCCTGACGAGCGCGTCGAACGATCGCAACAAGGGCCATGACAATAAGTCCTCCATCAATCATAAGAGGTACGCCCCACCGGAGCTGCGGGGGTAGCCCCGCCCAGCTAGCGACATCCACGAGCCCAGGGACACCAAGCGCGAAGCTCACAGCAGCAAGCAGGCCAACAAGCCACGTTGTCGTCAGTACAACAGCCCGCGAGTCGGGCTGGATGCGCGCAGACACAAAAGGTGCGCTCGCAGTGGCACTGGCTGTTGTGGCGTCAATTGTCATGTGGGTGGCCTCCTGGGTTCGTGGTTCCCCTTGGTGTATGTGCGGCATGCCCACACACTACCTATCGCTAACGCCATGTTATCAATAGTGGTTAGAAACTGCAACGCAGTGTTAGCATTAAAAGGGAAACGCACACACCACACACCGGAGGCCCCATGACACACCTCCCCACACCAACCGGTGGCCTCTACGACCAAGGCCACCTTGCAGAAGTCGTCGGGATGACACGCGCAGCGCTGCGCGTCGCCCGCACACGACACCCCGACCGATACCCAGCCCCCATCGGGGAGCTCAACGGCGGCCCAGTCTGGGACGCTGCTCAGGTCGCGTCATGGGCTGCGACCTACCAGCCACCACGACCAGGTAGACCACGACAAGGCGCCTAATCCATGGCTATCTGCCTCACTAGCGGTGCGTCTGCGGTGGACTATTGAAGTCACATGAGTGACAGCGCAGGGGGTAAGGCGATTTAGTGGGCGGCACGATTCTTAACGCAGTATCGGATCGTGCCGCACATATAGGGGCAACACCAACGGAAGGCACCCTCCCACAGACCACAAGGAGTAAGACCATGAACACTCGAATCGCAGCAATCGCCCTCATCGCAGGCATCATCCTCACCGGATGCTCCAACAACACGGAGCCCGCGCCGCAGCCCACAGCGACACAGACCGAGACTGCACCTGCGGACCCCCCAACGGAGCCCACAGAACCCGAAGAGCCAACGGAACCTGCAGATCCTGAGATTCCCACCGAGGTTGGCGCTGAGATTACCGCAGACCAGGTTGAGGCGGCACGCGAAGCCGGAATCTCCGTCTACGTGTCACCTAACGGCAACGGCGATGGTGTGGTCATTGACCGCAAGACCGCCAAGGAACTCGTCACCAAGGACGTAGCAACCACCGGTGCCGCCGCGAAGCCCACGGATTTCGACGGACTCATGGACACGCGCGAGGGGCTTATGGAGACCATTGCTGCTGCTGAAGCCGCTGGTGTCAACGCAGTGATCGTCGTTGGTGCTGGACAGTTCGGCGCTGATGGCAAGGCTTTTAACTCCTACTACTCCATTACTGTCGCTGGTCCTGAGATTCGCAAGGCTACGCCAGCATTTGTCGAGTCCGTCGGTGTACTGACCGCGACCACTCCACAGGGCATCATTGCCATTGCACAGCCCCTCATTGACGAGTTTGACGCGATTGTCATCGATGCTACCAAGTAGCATCAGCTCCACGGTGGTCTGGTGGTTGGTGTCCGCCCGGTAGCAACAAAGAACCCCGCATACAGGCTGATCGCCTGGGCGGGGTTCTTTGGTATCCGTGAGCACACTACCCATATGTGCGGCACGAACCGGCGCGCACAACGCGACGCCTGCAGGTCCCCGCAAATGTACAAAGCATGCACCCAATCCTGCGCATACTTAAGCCAGCGTGAGCGACCCGCGAACCCCCGACACCCCTCTACCACCCAAACGTCGTGGCGGGCCACCACAACCTGCCCCAAACCCTCAAGGCACCACAAGCAAGCCTGACGTTCCTCCTTCCCCGGACCGCACCAAACGTGGAGCCAGCTCAACGGCAGCATAAGCCGTCGGCACCGCTGCAGGCACACTCCTGGTCGGCGCGATCGCCGCCCAAGCAACCAGCGTTGTCACGCGGTCCAAGCTGGGCCGCAACTGGTGGAAAGTCCTCGTCGCCTTGGTCGGGGTCATCCTGCTGACCTACGGCATCATCGTGTTCACAATCGTCACCACCATCACCGCGGCAGTTGTCAGCGAAGAGGAAGACGCAGCCGCCACCGACGACACCACCGTCTGCGAATCCAACACAGCCGTCGGTGCGTCATCAGTATCCGGCAAACCTACCTGGCATTCTGGTTCACAACTCACTGACGAACACATCAACAACGCCCGCACCATTGTGCAGGTCAGTGAAGAGATGGACGTCCCCGAGTTCGGGCGGATCATCGCCATTGCCACAGCCATGCAGGAATCAACCCTGGTCAATATCAAGGGCGGAGACAGGGACTCACTCGGCCTGTTCCAACAGCGCCCCTCCATGGAGTGGGGAACCCCCGAGCAGATCATGGACCCAAAGTACGCGTCAAATAAGTTCTACGACGCGCTGGTCAAGGTCAGCGGCTGGCAGTCCATGAAACTGACCGTCGCAGTTCAGGCCGCACAACGCTCCGGGTTACCCGACGAGTACGCCAAGCACGAGAAGTCCGCACCCGCCACCTACACACACATCACCGGGTCTACAGCGGCAGACAGGTGCGGAACCAAATCTCATCTACCAGAGCGCGTCTTTCACGAGGTTTAGGCCAGATCTAATCGCTGACCTCGCCAACAGAGTGCAAGCGCCTCGAGCCGTAACTGCCTAATATCACCACGACAAAACGAACTCCTAAGAGATACTTACGGGTTCGTTTTGTCGTGGTGAGTGAACTAGCAAGGAGCACTTGCCAATTGCCTAAGCGGTGACCTTCACCCCCCCATTTTTTGAGTGCGAGGCATGGCTGCGTCACGTATAGAAATCGCCACCAACCGCTACGGAAGCCGTCTCAAAATGTGGTCTTTATGGGCAACACTTTCACGGGGTTTGTCAGATAGGAAACCTGTTCTGAACTGTAACTTTCCACGTGGATAGTACCTAAACTGCCCGAAATAAAGCCCCAGTGGACGTTCGCGACAGCTTGCCGACTCCCTCGGCACGCAATCCGACTACTTTCGCCTGGAGAGAACTCCCCGTATGTGTCGAATGTGTTGCCACGTCATTATCAAAGCCCCGCAACCCACAGGAGTTGAAATGCGAAAGTTTAGCCTGATAGCAGGCGTTGTCACGGTGTCTTTGGCCGCGTCCAGTGTGATGATTCAGCCGGCACTGGCGAACGACGACGAACTATCGTCTGGTCTTAGTGTTCGAGACACACGCGATTCAGTGAACGATGCCCTCGAAGCTCTCGGATTAGATGAGAGTGCAGGAGGGTTCACGCAAACTAGTGACGGTACCGTCTTTGGGGTATCAGGTGTCGTCTCTGATGGCACGGTCGAGATCGGTGAAACAGGCATAGCGATCACGCTTCCGGGTGACGTTGTTGGCATCGGTGATGTCCTTGATGATCGACTCGTACTCGAGACGACTACGCAAGGTCTTGGAGTCGCGTTACAGGATGTCGGTGAAGAAGCCCCGCGACTGTTGACAGTTGCGGACGAAACCTACGGTGACACACAGATTCACGAATACACCTACGACCTTGATCTACCCGAAGGGGCAGAACTCGTCTCGCTTGCTAATGGTGGTATCGCAATCGTTACTGATTCAGATGTTGTTGATGTTGATGTCCCGGAACAAAGCATCGATGAGATCGTTGCTGAGGTAGCTGCTAATGACGCGGACCTTGATGTCGAGGAGTATCGCGCTCAACTTCTTGAGAACGCTCACGAAGCGCAAGGGGATGAGGCCTACAGCGTTGACGTAGAGGGCAAAGAGACACTTGTCCAGTTCCAAGCGCCGTGGTCTGTGGATGCTGAAGGCACTGAGTTGCCAACGCGCTACGAAGTCGAAGGTGACTCGATCATTCAGGTCGTTGATACGAGTGGTGCAGTGTTCCCTGTTGTTTCAGACCCACTTCCATTGATTGCCATCCCGTTAGCTGCCGTCGCGCGCGCACTTGTCACAGGGGCTGTACTCCGAGCATTTGCTGGAGTCGCAATCCGTGCGGGCATGAAGTACACCATTAAGAACGGGTACAAAACCTTCAAGGCGTTTAGGAAAGCGCATGGCACGAAGAAGAACTACCAGTGGCATCACATCGTGGAACAGTCAAACGTTTCTAAGAAAAGCAAGTTCTTCAAAAAAGACTGGGATGTCCGCGCAATCCACAACCCACAGAACTTGGTTCAGATACCGAAGGAAGTGCACCAAAAGTGCATCAACTCCTGGATGAACAAGAAGAATGTGAAGCTCTTTGGCCTGAACACTGGGACCCGAACGATGAGAGATCTTGTGAACTCGTACTCCTTCCAGAAGCAGCATGAGATCGGTGTAAAGTTGCTAAAGCACTGCGGTGTCCAGCTGTAACGCTCTAAACACAAATCGTGTGGTGCACCAACTTTTGATGCACCACACGATTTTGAGGTGAACCAATGAACCCGAAAAAAGCAACCATGCCCTCAGCCCCTACAAATCACCGGCTCCCACAAGTCATTCAATGGACACGACAACCCGAGTATTCTGCTGCTCACCTAGAAGAATATCTAGCATGGACGCTACTGCTCCCTGAAATTCCAGACATGAGCATGCCCGTTGAAGAGCATCGGGTTGAATTCCCTCACATTGAACTCACTTACCTTGGTGGCCCATCCTTGTTGGCATCAATTGAGGATTGGCCCCGTAACGCTGATGGGAAGCCGCTAGCGCATGTTTTAACACTCCCAATGTCAACGCTGTGGTATGGCCACACCAGCGATGAGGTATTCCACTCATTCCCAGGCGCAAAAACGTGGCTACCTAAAACAGGAACCCTGGAACTGTTCCACGATCTAGAAACCTACGGCTGGGAGAGTGAGGACCACGCCGCGCAGGGATGGCAGATTCGCTACCGTGATATAGCCCAGCAAGGGTTGGAACTGTGCTACGGGCCAGAAGACCTTGATTTACCGGACGAAACCTATGGTCAGTTATTTGCCTCGGAAAGCACGATCATGCTGCCAAGCTCACTAGACATAGATGATAGTGAGCCAGGTTCATTCGAAGCCGCCGAGGCGGCACTGGAAGAGTATCTGAACATGTGGCAGGTCTACTCAATTGGGGAGCCAAGCGATGATCCGAGCGGGTTCACACACGTTTATGGGCGGTCATTGGCGGGAGAAGTCGCTATACGGCCAACAGTGGAAGAAGTCCTACCTCTAGAGAAGGAAAGCGACGAGCACGTCCTGTTGATGGAACTGGATACCAGTGGTGCTTTGACAGGTTGGTTTGGTGACATCCACCCTGTAGAGGTGTGGATGCGTGCCAGTGACCTCGAGAACCTTGCATTCGAGAACGCATGGTGCATCATCCGCTCAGACTGCTAACGCCTAGTCCGCCAAAACGGGTGCGTCTCGCTCCACTACGGGCACAGACATGCGCTCCCGAGGGCATGAGTAAAAGCAAGGGGGATAGCTAGGTACATCGCGTGTCGGAAATGACTTTCGGGTTTGGCTTGAAAGCATGTGGCATGGGAAGTCGCTCTGCCCCGGTGATAGGTGATCCCGGCTGCACGCCGACTCGAGTTCAACCTGGCCTTGGACGAGTTGTTTGCACGTGACGACGCGACGGCTATCTGCCGACTGTTCGCCGACTCCGCAATCGACTACGGCCGGTGATGATGGTGCGCTCGCAGGTGGCACCTCAGCCTGACCCCCTGAGCACGCGGACGCAGACAGGATGAGTGCGAGAACCACGGCGGGAACCACCTGGCGTGTGCGACGGGCTGTAAGTGATGACATGAGGACGGCTGGGACAGTTTAGACCCCTGTCATTCACTATCGTCTGGATCATTGAACGCTGTAAACTTCTTACTCTTCTGGACAGTGGCTGGCCATTCCACCGCAGGGGAAGAGAATATGGTCGAACGGTCACAAGGACTCCCGTCCTTCTTGAAAGTTGCCGCCGTAACCACGCCGTTATATCCGCTATTTTTCAGAAACTCTTCAGGGGTAGGACGTGCGCTAACTGGCGGATAGTCAGCGACTCGCCATTGCTCAGATGCACTACGCGCAACTGGCAGCGCACGGGCCCTAAAAAGAGCCCCGTATACCATTGCGAGCATTTCGCACTCCGCCAACAGCGCATCAGTAGGGATATTCATCGCCGTGTAATCCCAAGCGCCGTCTCGTTTGTTCCTTGAGAGGAACGAAGCGGTGTATCCAGTCAAAAACTTATGTGCTTTGGGGCCATTTAATTCCTGCACGGAATAGCCACGCTCGGACTTTGGCGGCTCGGACAGAAGGTCCATTCTCAAGCGATTGTCGGGACGTACCGCAAACCCGTGTTTCATCTTGTTGTACGCACTGTTGAGATCGGGCAAACGGTCGTTATCGATTACGTCAAACGACCGCCACAGCCAGTTACACAGATTATGAAAGACAGCCTCAACCTCGTCACGTTTAAACTCCCCTGCTCGCACGGCATCCAGAAGGTCACCCGGCATGAGGAGCTTGTTGAAATAGAGGCCCTCAGTGTCCTGAGCAAGGGTTTCTATCACAGTGGTTAATACTTGCCCTGTCTTCATGGGTGAGTCCACAAGAGCCAGGTAAAACCCCGCCCTTTTCTTTTCATCAGAGGTCTTATCTTGGTTAATGCATGCCCACGTAAACCTGGCAATAGCCTCTGCTAGGTGATGACGAAGCATGAAAGCTTCAATGGCAGCAAAGGAATCGCGCTCCTTCGCTGGAGGTGCTTTGTCTTCCAGACCCTTTCGCCCCAAACGTTGCCACACAGTTGCAGCCATACCCTGTGTGCGATCAAGGTCTCCACTGTCAACCCAATGGAGGATGGAATCAATTCTCGACCTGTAGTACAAATACGGGTCAGACTTGAAGTACTGGGCATCCAGTATTTCAGATTGCTCGGGCGTCAGTTGTGAACTTTGGGCTCCTGGAAACATGCACCCAGCGTAATAGTCTGCTATGTGATTTCCTGTCTAAATAATGGGTGAATAGTTTCAGATACGGGTACGAGTACGTATCGATCTCGAAATGAACCATGTGCATTCGAGTTCTCTGTGCTTGCCTGTGCTTTATGTGGTCGCTTCGGTGAGGTTCCCTTCCCCTGCATCAGCTTTCTGCGCTTGCGTTCGTTCGTAGTACGTCTGGGGCGGACGAGGCTGACTGCTACGTGCAGCAAGCCGAGATCATTGATGTGATGCTGGGGTCAGCTATTCGCATCGGTGAAGCCCTGGCGTTGCGCTGGTCGCGTGTGAATGGTCTTGACACTGATCACCCAACGATCACAATCGATGCGACACTGACACGCGATGACACAGGTTTGATCTTCTCAGAGATGCCGAAAACCTCGGGGTCCACCCGTGAGGTCCGTATCTCCAGTTTTGCTGCCGACGCGTTACGGCGAGCTGCTGCTGTTGGTTTGGACGGTGGACCGCACGACCTGGTGTTTCCGTCTTTGCGTGGGCGTGACCTGTTGCGTCAGCCTGCTGCTGTGCGTGACTGGATCACTAGGTTGGTGCAGGGCACGCAGTGGGAGGAATGGACTGGAACGCACCTGTTCCGTAAGACAGCGGCGACTGCTGTGGCGAACAGTGACAGTGGCGGGTTGGAAATAGCTGCGAAACTGTTGGGTCACGCCGGTTCGGACACTGCACGGAAGCACTACGTGAAGCGTGCAACATTGACCCCTGATGTCACCAACATTTTGGACTCTTTTGAGTGACGTGGTTCCAGGTACAGGGTGTTTAATTTTTCCTGATTATTTCCTGACCCCGCCCTTCCCGCATCACTCCCCCAGCGCATGGAAACAACCCCTGAACAGCAGCAATGCCCCCGCCGTGTAGCGGGGGCATTACCCATATGTGGAGCCGCGGGGAATCGAACCCCGGTCCGATGACGCGAATCTAGGACTTCTCCGAGCGCAGTCTGCTCTGGATTTTCTCGGCCCCCGCACGCACGCAGACAAGTTGCGGACAGGCCCAGTCGTCTGAAAGTCCCTGCCACACCAACGACAAATGTGACAAGCAGTGGCTACCTAGCTGACGCCAGGAACCTAGGCGATAGCAACCTAGGGCTGACGGACTTCAGGACTTACTGATCAAGCAGCAAGTGCGAAGTCGGTGCGCTTTGTATCGGCACCTATTGTTTTGTGAACATCGTTTACGAGATAAGTTCACATCCTCGGCTCGCTTCCCCTAGAAAAACGACCACCGTCGAAACCGATCGGCCCCTATGTTGTTGTCAAACAACGCCCCCGCAAGCGAGGGCTTATCCAGTGTAACGCGATGCGTCCACTGCATATTCCACCACAACACCCGTCAAGACTGGTCGTGTGGCACCGGTGCTTTACCGGAACTCTTTGCGACGCATCGCCCGTTGAGCTTCAAGGTTGTCCTGACGCTCACGCAACGACTGCCGCTTGTCATACTCTTTCTTACCCCGCGCTACAGCGATTTCCACCTTAGCCCGGCCATCCAAAAAGTAGATCTGCAAGGGAACAATCGTATACCCCTTATCAGTTGACTTGTTTGCCAACCGCAGGATCTCCTGTTTGTGCAGCAGTAACTTCCTTTTGCGCCGCGGAGCATGGTTTGTCCATGTGCCGTGGTTGTACTCAGAGATGTGAGCTCCTTCGAGCCACGCCTCTAAGCTGTCATCGATAGTTACCCACCCGTCAATGAGGGAAGCTCGCCCAGCCCGAAGTGCTTTAACTTCAGTACCGCTCAGTACCATTCCGGCTTCAAACACATCCTCAATGAGGTAATCGTGACGAGCTTTCTTGTTACTAGCAACGAGTTCCTTCTTGGGGGCGTTGTTCTGCGCCTTCGGCTTGTTGGATTGAGCCGCTGGAACGTTGTACATCTTGCTCTTGACCACAGCAACTCTCCTTTCAAGCGTATGTTGCAGATCATGCCACACCACGATCATCAGCCTCAACGCGGCTGGTGAATCGCGGAACTCCACATACATTACGCGAGGGTGGCACTGTTAGCCACGGAATTTCACGCAGGGTGAATGTGATGCTCACATCATCGTCATAGGGTCCACTGTTGATCCATTGACATACACTTCAAAGTGCAGGTGGCAGGCGGTAGAGGTGCCTGTGGTACCGGAATATCCAAGAAGTTGGCCGGCTTTAACACTCTGCCCACTGCGCACCGAAAAGGACGTCAAGTGGTTGTAGGAGGACATCAAGGATTTCCCGTTGTAACTGCCGTGGTTGATGAGTACTTGGTTTCCAAAACCACCGTAGTACTTCGCCCACTGCACCTTCCCCGAGCGTGCTGCGTAAATGGGCGTTCCACAGTAAGCACGCATATCGGTGCCGGCGTGGAGCCGGTGGTACCCAAGGACTGGGTGAAGGCGCCATCCATAACTTGAGGTGACCACCCGATACGCGGTAGGCCACGCAGTAAATGCTTTACCCGAGGAGCTCCCCCCGGATGAGCCGCCACTGGAAGAGCCTCCCCCTGATGAACCGCCACTGGATGAGCCTCCGCCGGAGGACCCACCAGATGACCCTCCGCCTGAGGACCCGTTGTTGTTTTTCTTTGCTTCTTCTTCAGCTTTTTTCCGTGCTGCTTCTTGCCGTTCCTTTTCTTTGCGCTCTTCTTCGAGGCGTTGTTCTTCTTGCAGTCCTGCGAGTTCACGGATTTCACGTGACAGTTGGTTCGCCGATGCTTCTTCGCTCTGTAGCTTCTGCTCAGCGGCTTCTTTCCGTGATTCAACAGCTGCGGCAGCTTCCTCCTGCTGCGCGATGAGGTTCTCCACCTCGCGCATAGCAGCTTCAGCGGCCTGTTCCTTCTGCTCCGCTACGTCAACCTGCTCGTCAGCTTCTTTTTTTAGTTGAGCGATAATTTCTTCAACTGCTTGAAGTCGGATCTCTGCGTTGCGGGAAAGTGCTTGCGCGTCACGCAAGGCAGATAGCGACTGACTCTGAACCCGCAGAGCTGTATTGGACATCGAGTAGCGTTCCACAAAGTCTTCTGTGGATTGCGCGCCAACAACCATGCCGAAGGTACTCATGTCGAGGTCCCCACGCGCCGCTTGGCGCGCCATCTCAGCTACACCAGCCCGGGCTTGGGTCATCGATTCGTCATTGGCTTCCACTTGGGATTCCAACGATGTTTTTTCATCTTGTGCATCGCGCAATTTTGTAGCGAGAGACTCTGCCTCACGCACCGCCTCTTCATGTTCAGCCCGCGCAAGCGAAACATTGGCCTGCGCAACGGGAAGTTCCGCCTGCACCTTTTGAAGTTTTAGATAGGCATCAGCGAGTTCCGCATCTGTCTCAGCGAGCTCACTCTCGAGTTGACCGATTTGCTGTTCACTTTCCTGCTGCTTGCGCTTGGCTGCAGCCATGCGATCGTCAAGATCGTCACCATAGGCCGGGAAAGCCACAAGCCCAAGAACAAGAGCCAACAGAACAGTGATGGCAAGCCACCCGGTGTAAGACCACCGGTTTGCTCGCGGGAGTCTCATGATCCTATCCATACTCACACCTTTGTGTATCGGCTTAAGGTCACGATGGATGAGATGGCAGCAAGTAGTATCGCGACAATAATGAGCCACGGCGCCACCATCAACACGTCACCGGTGGTGACATAAGGTATCCAGTCCATGTTTTGCCCCAACCAGCCTTCCACTAAATAGTGGACACCACCCCAGAGGGCAACGCACGCGAGGAGCGCACCCACAGTCGCTGCTATCGCACCTTCAAGCATGAAGGGCAGTTGAATAAACAACGTCGAGGCACCAACAAGGCGCATAATTCCGGTTTCACGGCGGCGAGACAAGGCTGACAACCTAATGGTTGTGGTAATCAACAGCACTGCAGCTAACAGCATCACCCCAGCCAGACCAGACGCAACAAGCGTTGCTTTTGTGAGCACATCGAAGAGCGGTTCGTAGATTTCGCGCTGGTCGCGCACTTCCTCAACCCCAGCGCGCCCAGTGAGCACCTCGTTGATGACCTGATACTCCTCAGGGTCAGTCAATTTGATCCTGAAGGATGCATTCATGTCATCAACAGACATTTCAGTGAACCACCAGCGGTCCGAAAAGTTGCGTTCAAACGCAACCCACGCATCGTCCTTAGACTCAAACATGACCTCACGAATCTCCGGGGAAACCTCCGGCGATTCAAGTACTTGCTCAATTTGATTGATGTGTTCCTGAGTAGCTTCACCATCTGCGCAACTAGGAACCGTCGAGTCCCGGGGGCACAGGTACACGGTGATTTCTACTTTGTCATACCACTCACCCTTGAACTTTTGGATCTGGCCCTGAGTCAGGATCGCTGCGCCCACAAAGGTCAGGGACACAAAGGTCACAAGGATCACTGAGATGGTCATCGAAAGATTCCGACGAAGACCAATCCCAATTTCAGAAAGAATAAACTGCAGTCTCATAGCGGCTCCCTACCGTGACGATCCGTAGACGCCGCGTGACTGGTCGCGCACAAGCTCACCAGTCTGCAACTCAATGACGCGCTTTCGCATCTGGTCCACGATCTCATCGTCGTGGGTAGCCATCACCACTGTGGTCCCTGTTCTATTGATGCGGTCCAGCAACCGCATAATGCCAAGCGACGTGGTGGGGTCGAGGTTTCCGGTGGGCTCATCACAGAGTAAAATGTCTGGGCGATTAACGAACGCCCGGGCAATAGCGACGCGTTGCTGTTCACCACCAGATAGTTCATGGGGGCGTCGCTTCTCCTTACCAGCCAAACCAACCATATCTAGTGTTTCAGGCACGGTCGTAAGAATGTGGTGTTTTGGCTTACCAATCACCTGCAAGGCGAACGCAACGTTCTCAAAGACGGTCTTATTGGGAAGCAGCCGGAAGTCTTGGAACACTGCGCCGATTTTGCGGCGCATCGCTGGGACCTTCCAATTCGACAAAGCGGTAAGGTCTTGCCCTGCCACCAATACACGACCCGACGTCGCTTTTTCCTCACGCAGAGTAAGGCGCAGGAACGTGGATTTCCCCGACCCTGACGCACCAACGAGGAAGACGAACTCTCCTCGTTCAATCTCTACAGTCAGGTCATTGAGCGCTGGGCGTGCCCCGCGCGCATAGACCTTCGTGACGTTATCGAACCGAATCACACAACATCCCATGGTCAGGGCGCGAAATCGCGCCGCACCAGAAAAACAGCCAGTTTGAGACTAGGCAGTACTCCCCAGTTCTGTGTGCAGGACACGCCGCATCATGAGAACACTCACAGTTACCTGCATGTTTGCTGGGTACTGGCATCGTCATGCACGTGTCAGACAGGCCACTTAGTGTGGAACGCATGAGCCGAACATTTCAGATTGCCTTGGACAGTTCCGACCCGCACGACACCGCCCACTGGTGGGCGCAAACGTTGGACTGGCAGGTCGAGCCCAGCAACCCTGACTTCATCCGGGAGATGGTCGCCCAGGGACATGCTCACCAAGACGAGACAGTGGACTACAACGGGACCCTTGTGTGGCGCGATGGCGCTGCCCTCACTGATCCCGACCACCCTGGGGCGCCTCGCCTCCTCGTACAGAGAGTCCCTGAGGCAAAGACGACAAAAAACCGGATGCATCTCGACATTACAGTAGACACCGGCACCCTAGACGCTGAGCGCGATGCACTGATCAGCCGTGGAGCTACTTTCCTCCATGAAGCCACACAGGGGCCCCACCGCTGGTACACGCTCAGTGACCCGTGGGGTAACGAGTTTTGCATCAGTGAACCTGCCCCCAGTTCCTAGCACTCGCCACTGGCGCTAGCCCCGTCAACAACACGTGCCCCGGGCACCTCAATGACGAGGCGCCCGGGGCGCGTGGCACTAACTATCCCCTTGGCGGGGGTGCGGAACTAATTATTCTTGCGCGTCTTTCGAGCGGCGCCACCGGATGCCGGCTTCGATGAAGTCATCAATCTGACCATCGAACACAGCTGAGGTGTTACCCACCTCGTGCTCGGTGCGGAGGTCTTTGACCATTTGGTAAGGCTGGAGCACGTAGGAGCGCATCTGGTCACCCCACGAGGCTTTAATGTCCCCGGCGAGTTCCTTCTTTTTGGCTTTCTCTTCGGCCTTACGCTCAATGAGCAACCGAGACTGAAGCACACGCATAGCCGCAGCACGGTTCTGAATCTGTGATTTCTCATTTTGCATCGACACCACAATCCCGGTGGGGATGTGGGTGAGGCGCACAGCGGAGTCCGTTGTGTTCACGGATTGACCACCAGGACCTGATGAGCGGAACACGTCAACTCGGATCTCGTTGTCCGGAATGTCGATGTGGTCTGTTTGCTCGATAAGGGGCACAACTTCAACGGCAGCGAAAGATGTCTGACGGCGGCCCTGGTTATCGAACGGCGAGATACGGACGAGGCGGTGAGTACCCGCCTCGACAGACAATGTGCCAAAAGCGTAAGGGGCTTTCACCTCAAACGTCGCCGATTTCAAGCCGGCTTCTTCAGCGTAAGACGTATCCAACACTGCAGTTGGATAACCGTGCCGCTCAGCCCAACGCAGGTACATGCGCATCAACATTTCTGCGAAGTCTGCAGCGTCAACACCACCAGCTCCGGAGCGGATTGTCACAACCGCTTCACGCGCATCGTATTCTCCAGACAGCAGTGTCCGAACCTCTAGGGCATCGAGGTCTTTCTTAATGGCGTGGAACTCGCCTTCAGCCTCGGCCAACGTTTCCGCGTCGTCGCCTTCCACTGCCATTTCCACAAGGACTTCAAGGTCATCGATGCGTTGCTGCATTGAGTCAATGCGCTTCAGTTCGTTTTGTGTCAGAGACAAGGCGCTCGTGACCTTTTGCGCCTCGGTTGGGTCATCCCATAGATCAGGGGCGGACGCTGCATCGGACAGTTCTGCGATTTTTGCGATCAACGCCTCAGGATCGCTCACCGCGGAGATGGTTGCGAGGGTTGCGCGAAGCTGGGAGATCTCTACTGCGAATTCTATGGCCACGGTCCACCATTCTACGGCAGGCGATCAATGCCACCAGTCGTGTGGGGCAGGTCACGGATTGTCGGCACTGGACACTGGTGTCGCTGTCCCCACCGCAGTGAGTTGTGCCGTACCACCCACTGCTTTGCCAACAGTCACCATCACCCGATGCCGTGTTTGACGGCTCAATACAACAGTGACGGTTCCGCTTGGGGCAACGGAAAACTGTTCGAGGACAGTTCCGCGTGGAACATTCACTGCAGCCATGAAGTCAGTCGCAGCGCGTTGGGCGTTTGCTGTGCGCTCACCACTGCCCCACTGGTAATACTCAGCGGCAACGGATGTGTCACTTGCCGCAAGCGCAACAGCGTCGGCTAGGCGGCCTAGTTCTCGATGTTCGCGGTGGACTGCGGAAAGGGTCACTACCACCATGACCAACAACAAGATCACGACGACGTACCCCAACCCGAGGAGGAGGATTTGCCCTTCCTCATGATCGGTAGTACGGCGGCGCACATGGTTGCACACCCGGCGCAGCACATGGTTGTCGTGGCGCATTGTCACGATCCTTCCCGGTAAACGTATGTGCCAACCTGGGAGCTGGATTCAGCGTTGACGGTTACTGAGAGTGGCGCAAATGATGAGATCACGGGGAGTTCCACTTTGTGGGTCACGCTGACATGGACGACGGCTCCGGGTGATGGGCATGCCCCTGATGCGCATCGGGCACTAATTGTTGGGCCTGATGTGAAGCCTTGGTCGGCGAAGATTTGTTGTGCGATGGCGTGTGCGTGAGCTTTGCCTTGGGTTTCGTTACGGCTCAAACTGTAGGCTCGGGCAGCCTCGTAGGCTGAGGCGTCGGCGGCGAATTGTGCGGCTTGGACGGTTGATACCGCGGTGATGATGTAGATGACG
Source organism: Jonesia quinghaiensis DSM 15701 (assembly GCF_000423205.1). Classification (GTDB taxonomy): domain Bacteria; phylum Actinomycetota; class Actinomycetes; order Actinomycetales; family Cellulomonadaceae; genus Jonesia; species Jonesia quinghaiensis. The sequence goes on along the minus strand of NZ_AUHN01000006.1, from coordinate 201,933 downwards.
GGGATGAGCAGTGCGATGACCACGCCGATGAACTCCACAACGGCCATGCCGTCTTCATTTTCTGTGCGGCATCGTGAGAGCAGAGTTGCAGGGCTCATGAGGAACTCACGATCTCTTCAATGAATCCACTGCCTTGAACTTTTAGTCCTCCGGGGATCCCGTATGGCCCCAGGATGGGTAGTTCAGCGGCGATGTTTACCGTGATGGCTTGCCTACCACCAATAGTTGTCGGTGTCGCTGTGACTGTGTGTTGTCCTGGAACCGTTGTCAGAAGCTGTTGGGCGTGGGTGATCCCTTGGTTAGTGGACCCTCCGTAGCGACCACCGATGCGTGCTGCTTCGCCTGCGATGTCAATCAGCATGACCCGGGTGTGCATGATCATGACGAGTTGCAGGAGCCCCATGAGGACGATGGTGAGCAGTAACGAGGTGAACAAGAAGCCGGTGACTGCGCTTCCTTGTTCTGACGAGGTCTTTCTACTGATCCGTTGGTGGACCCAACGGCGGACAGTAGGAAGCATGGCGGGTTGTGTACCAGATGCGGTGAACTTAGCGTCCACTGACTTTGGCGATCGCTTCGTTAAACAGTGATTCCAGTGCTGGGCCGGCGATTGACCAGATGGCAACGACGAGCCCTGCTGTCATAAGTGTGATGAGAACCCAGCCGGGGACGTCCCCGCGTTGGGAGTTGGTCCGCATGTCGGTGAGGCGGTCGAACATTGCTTGGCTGCATGCCTGTGCGGCGCCTGCTGCTGTGATGGATAGTTTGCGAGTGGCGCGGCGGGCTGTTTTGGCGGGGTTCATGGGGTGGCCTTTCGTGATGGGGGTTGGGTGTGCGGGGGTGAGGGGAATTTTTCGGCGAACCTGATTAGGGCAAGACCGATAGGGCTGTGAATGATGGGAAGACGGCGAAGAGGATGGAGATGGGAAGGACGAGGAACACCACGGGGATCATCATGTAGATTTCTCGTTGTCCACCGACTTCCATCAAGCTGCGGTGACCGGCGTCTCTGGCTTCTTGTGCTTGGGCCCGTAGCACAGAGGCGAGTGGTGTTCCGCGTTCGATGGCGACGCTTACTCCTTGGGCAAAGCGGGTGATGATGGGCAGTTCGAGCCGGTCGCCGAAGTGTTGTAGAGCGTCAGCGAGGGTTTCGCCTGCGCGGACGTCGTTCATGACGCGGGTGAGTTCTCCGGATAGCGCCCCGCGTGAGCTGCGTGCTACTCGTTCTAGTGCTGCGACTGGTGGTTCGCCGGCTGCTACGGCGAGGGCGAGGAGTTCAGCGATGGTGGGGAACTCCATGATGATGCGTTCACCGCGGCGTTTCACTGCGCTACTTAAGTGTGATTCGCATGCTACGACTCCCGCAATTGTTACGGCTGCAACCAAAATGATGAGCGCGAATGCGTTGGCGTTGCGGTAAATCGCTAGGAGAAGGCTGACTGCTAGGCCGGTGGTTAATCCGGCGGTTGCCCAGGCGACTTGTTGAAGGCGGTATTGGTGCAATGTTGTTGAGCGGCCAGCGCGTTCGAGGCGGCGAATGGTCTCTGCGTTGGGCGATGAAATGGTTGTGACGACACGTATGAGTGTCTGAGTCCACGGTGCAAAGAGTTTCGCGAATACCGCTAGTGGGCTGCGTGTTGGTTGGGTTCCTAACCGTGGGTCACGCGATTCGTGGCTTGCAAGGTAGGGGCTGATGCGTTCAACGAGAGTGATTCGTTGTGAACTGAGCGCTGCGTAGATTGACCAGGCGCCGAGCCCGGCAACGAACCCTAACGCAATGCCAAGGAGTTGTGTTGATGTCATCGCAGGACCCTCTCATCTTGAGGGAGTTTGCCGATGCGCAACATCACTGCGTAGGCAAGTGCGGTGGCTCCCGCACCGGAGATGATGACGATCCCGCCCATGGTGGTGTTGAATGCGGCGGCTGCTTCTGGCCGGGTGGCGAGCATCGCAAGAACGATCCATGGTGCGGCTGCGGCTACTCGCGCCCCGCCGATGGTCCAACTTTGGCGCGCTTCGAGTTCACCTCGAACTCGAAGATCTTGGCGCAGGAATGTCGCCAGCGTTTGGAGGAGGTTCCCGATTTCGGAGCCACCAACGGATCGGGTTACTCGCAGAGCTTCGATGACGCGGTCAGCGGTGGGGTCAGCGAGCCGGTCTTTTAAGGTGACGAGGCATTCGTCAAAGCGGCCGGTTGCGCGGTACTCCCGGGCGAATAGTGAGAAGTCGTCTTTGAGTTCGTCGGGTCCACGCATACCTACGTGGGCCACTGCTTCGGGCAGTGGTAACCCAGCCCGAACACCTGAAATGAGGTGGTCGACGACGTCTGGCCATACTTCACGGCGCCGTGCGCGTTGGCGGGTGGCTCGTGATCGGACGATAAAGAACGGGGCGGCTGCGGCAGCGAGACCTGCGAGCGCTGCTCCGACGGTGAGGCTTGTTGTCACGTAGGTTAGTGCGGCGATCAGTGCGCTGAAGAGTGTGATGGCGCCGAGGAATGTGGTGGTGGATACTCCGCGGATCCCGGCAACGAGGAGGTCTTCTTCAAGGGTGCGTAGCGCTGAGTGGCGGGGTTGTGTGGCGGTTGGTGCTTCCCACAGCGACATCCAGATGAGGAGGAGCCCTAGGCCCAGGAATAGGCCTGTGATCATACCCATGTGTCTCTCCCGTTGAGGAGTGCGGAGACGTCGATTCCTGCGCGTTGGAATTGTTCTGCTTTGGGTGGGTAGGCGTCTGCGCGGGTGAGGGTGTCACCAACTGTGTGGTACATGAGCCCAACTTCGATGGCGTCTTGTTCGATGCGGCCTGATAGTGCGGCAATTTCGTTGACTCGACGGTAGCCGGTGCGGTCACGTTGGATATGGACCACGATGTCGATTGCTTGGGCGACGGTGGGGACCACGAACTGGGCGGTGACGTTTTCACCAGCGAGCAGTGGCAGTGTAGTGAGTTTTGTGACTGCTTCGCGTGCGGAGTTTGCGTGCAGTGTGGCCATTCCGGGCATGCCTGAGTTGAGGGCGAGGAGGAGGTCGAGGGATTCTGCTTCGCGGACTTCTCCAACGATCACTCGGTCGGGTCGCATACGTAGTGATTCTTTGACGAGTCGGCGTAGGTTGATTTCTCCGGTGCCTTCGAGGTTCGCTCCACGGCATTGCATGGCAACAACGTCGCGGTGTGTCAGGTTGAGTTCGAACACTTCTTCGACGGTGACGATGCGTTCCAGTGGGCTGACAGATCCGGTGAGCGCGCGGAGGAAGGTGGTTTTACCGGCGCCAGTTGCCCCGGCTACGACGATGTTCAGTCCGGCTCGAACGCACGCGTCAAGGAAGGTCGCGGCGTTTGTAGGGAGCATTCCGCGGGCGACGAGGTCGGAGAGGTGCGTTGCTCTGGCAATGAATTTTCGGATGTTGACGGCCATGTTTGACCGAGTGATGTCGGGGATGACGACGTGGAGGCGTGAACCGTCGGGTAGCATTGCGTCCACGAAAGGCGTGGAGAGGTCGAGGCGGCGCCCGGTGCTTTTCAGCATTTGCTCGACCAAGCGTGCTACGTCGTCTTGGGTGAGGACAGTGTTGGTGAGTTCAGCAACTCCTTGACGGGCAACAAAAACCTGGGTTGGTGAGTTGATCCAGATTTCTTCGACCTCAGGGTCATCGAGGTGTCGTTGTAGTGGACCGAACCCGGCGACGGTGTCGAGGAGCTCTTTTGCGGTACGTTCTGCGTCGGGTAGTGCGGGTGCGTACCCGCGGAGGACTTGGCGGTCGTAGTCGCGTAGAGCATCCGTGATGAGCCCTCGAATTGCCTGTGGGTCACTCACGGGGTCGATCCCTGAGTGGCGCACTCTCTCTCGAACGTCGTGTTCGAGAAGGGCTATCGCATCCATCCTGCCGTTCTCCTTCACCTGCTTCAGTCCCCCGGCAGTAGACCGGGGCACCTCATGCACATTAGAGAGTTTGGCGAACCACTTCGATGGGAACCTCTGTCTCTGTGGAAAACTCCCCACAGGATTCCCGTCATGCATCAAGACCGTGGTGCCTTCGCGTTGTGAAGGTGCACCACGGCCTATTTTTCGGAGTTTTTACGCGCTTTTGCGCGGTTTCTTTGTGGTGTGAATTGGTCCTTCTTTGTTCTCCAACGCACCGGTGAAGGGCCTTGCGGGTTTGGATTTGCTGACCGGAAGCAGTCAGGCATGTGCCGAACACCACGATCAGATTCGCGACCAGACCCCCTGCCAGCAACGAAATTCACTCCGCGATCGAAACATCATGGAGTTTCAAAATTTGCGAGTGGTTGGAACTGAGGCACCCCCGTGGCTACAGGTTCTACTCCGTGCCCTGGATAGCCTCGGCATCGCGTCGACGATTCTGTCGATGCCGGTAGAGAAACACGTAGAGAGCCAGCCCCACAATGAGCGCAGTTGATACACCTATCCGAGTCCAAAAAGCGGGCCAATCGGTGAACCGCAAAATGATTGCTGCGATAGCAAGCCCGAAGGTAGCAAAAATTGCACCGAAAACGAATGGCTTCCCTAGTACGCGTCTCATGTTCTTCTCCCACGATCGTCAGTCACTTCAAGCATCCCTTATCTCATGAGCTTTTTAAGATAGGCGCCAACACCCCCGAGAGGAATCGCATTTGTCACAAGGTTGCACCAAAAACTGTTGTTGGAGCACCACGCACTGAGGTCAGGAAGGCTGACTCCCGGACCATTTTCGGCCTTGAGTCGGATCATATTAACCTTTGAAACTCTTTGACCGTTTAAGTACTTATAGTACTATCCGTAGCAGTTCGAAGGCGAGTTATTCGTCCATACCATGAGTCCACTCCTCCCCTCTTCACAGTAGGAGTAGTAGTCGGCTGGGCCGAATGTGCCAATCTCTCCGTTGAGCGCATAGCCTTGGCTCGACAGGCTCTCTTCGTGAGCCGCGATTGCACGTTCAATCTCGTCACTTGTTGCACCCACGGGTGCAAGTTGGGTCGCTGATCACCGAGACGCTGCATCCACTGCCAACGAACCAAACTGCGTCGCAACGACTCTCCACGACAGGTTTTCGCAGTCCTACCCAAGTGACCGCATCGAGCAGTGCTTGCGCAAATTTTAAGTGTGTTGGGTCGGTAATTTCTTGTTCTCGCACACGCTGTTGCAAGGACTTGCGGGTTTGGATTTGCAGACCGGAAGCAGTCAGGCCTGTGCCGAACACATCGATCAGATTCGCGACCAGTACCCCTGCCAGCAACGAGATTCGGTCCGCGATCGAAAATCCATGAAGTTTCAAAGTTTGCGAGAAGAATCCAAACTTGCGAAAGGTTGAAACTGAGGAACAAACGTGGTTACTGCTTCTACTCCGTGCGCTGAAGAGCCTCGGCATCGTGTCGCTTTTTCTTTTGATACCGAGAAAATAAATCGTATAGAGCCAGCCCCATCATGAACGCAACTGCTACACCCATCCGAGTCCAAAAAGCGGGCCAATCCGTTAGCCACAAAACGAAGGATCCGACAGCAGCTACGAAAATTCCAGCAATGACAGCGCCGACAATTGGGTGCAGTAGAAAACGTTTCATACTGCCATCCCATCAACGTCAGCCGCTTCAAGCAACCGCAGACACCGCAGACACCGCAGACACCGCAGACACCGCAGACACCGCAGGCACCGCAGACACCGCAGGCACCGCAGGCACCGCAGGCACCGCAGGATTTTAGTGGGTTGGGTCTGTGATTTCTTGTTCTCGTACTTGCCGTTGCACGGTTTTGCGAGCTTGGATTCGCCGGCCCGCAGCGGTCAGGTCGGTGCCGAACAACACGATCAGGTTCGCAGCGAGAAGCCCTCCGCAGATCACACCAGCCATGGCCAGGGCGCTGCCCCCGAACACTCCAACGAGTGGGCTAAGCGCACCAGCAACTCCGGATTGCAAAGACCCGAGAACCGCTGCCGCTGTCCCGACCATGTATCCGTAATTTGCCAGGGCGAGGACTTGTGCGTTCGCACCGATGAATCCTTGGCACCCGAGAAGCAACCACAGCACTGAGGCAAAGGCCCAGAATCCGCCAAACCCGGTGATGGCGAGGACAACAAGAGCAACCGATACGCTGAATTGCGCCAGGAGTCCCACACGCAACAGGTTCTCTGGGGAGAATTTGCGAACTAGGCTCGCATTGATTTGCGCGGACACCACCAACGCCATCCCATTGACTGCAAAGAGCAGAGAGTATTGGGACACACTGAGCCCGTACTGCTCTTGGAAAACGAAGGTGGACCCCACAACGTAAGCAAAAATAGTGGTCATGGCTAGCGCTGGAAGCATTGCAAGCGCGAGGAATCGGGTGTCTGTGGCGAGGGTGAGGTAGCCACGTCCGACCTGTTTCACACCACCTGTTGAGCGTTTTTCGGGGGCGTGTGTTTCTGGAAGCCAGCGGGCAACGATCAGTGCCATGAGGACACCGATGATGGCGAGTGCCCCAAATACCCAGCGCCATGAGCTGACTGAGGCGATTGCTCCTCCGATTGAGGGGGCGAATAGTGGTGCAACACCAACAACAAGCATGAGTTGTGAGAGAAGGCGCGCTGCTGTCGCTCCGACGAAACGGTCGCGGATGACGGAGATCGCTGCGACGGCTGCGGCGGCGTTGAAGAAACCTTGCAGGAACCGCAGTGCGATGAGGATTTCGATGTTTGGGGCAATCGCGCACAGGATGGAGGTGATGACGTGTAGCGCCAGCCCCAAGAGCAGTGGGCGTTTGCGTCCGAAACGGTCGGTGAGTGGCCCCCAGAAGAGTTGTCCGAGTGCGCCTCCCACGAGCATGCCGGACATGGTGAGTGCGGCTGCGGAGTCGGTGGTGAACAGTTCGTCGCGCACTGTGGTCAGTGAGGGGAGATAGATGTCGGTGGTGATCGCGGGTATGGCCGCTATTGCGCCCAGCATGAGGATGTATTTGATGCCGGGGCGGTAGCGTGGGAGTGCTGCTTGGCTTGGATTTTCTGCGGGCTCCGCGGGATTGTTCACGGATAAATCATATCTATGTGGGGGGCGGCGGGGCAGGGGCACGCGATAAAATGGTGCGTTAGGTTGGTTACCCTGTTGAAAGAGATTCCATGATTCACCCAATCGTCATTGATGGCGACCCTGTACTGCGCCAGCGCGCTGCGGAAGTAACAGCGTTCGACGATGAGTTGCGTACGTTGGTTGCTGACATGTTTGACACCCTTGCTGCTGCCAATGGGGTGGGTTTGGCTGCTCCTCAAATTGGGGTTTCTCGGCGAGTTTTCGTTTTTGATGCCCCTGATGAGGACACTCAGCGGCGCGGTGTGATGATCAATCCGACGATGGCGATTGTGCAGCGACCTGCTCGTTTCCTTGCGCAGGGTTTGGGTAAGCGTCCCCCTAAGTCGTTGACCGATGTGGAGGGGTGCTTGTCATTCCCTGGGCCAGATTTTGACCTTAAACGCCATTTTGCTGTGCGGTTGACTGGTTTTGACGAACATGGTGCACCTATTGAGGTCGATGGTGAGGGGTGGTTTGCTCGGGTGTTGCAGCACGAGTTTGATCACCTTGATGGCTTCTTGTATGTGGACCGGCTCAAGGGCAAAGATGCTAGTGAGGCTCGCGCATTGTCCAAAGAGTTTGGTTGGGGCGTCCCAGGTTTGACGTGGATGCCGGGTGTGGACCGTGATCCCTTTGGCCATGATGATATTGACGACGATGACTTTGATGAGGACAACGGGGCGGAGTAGTTGATGTGTGGGCGTTATGCTTCAGCGGCACAAGCACGAGACCTCGTTGATGCGTTCGCCCTCGCCGGGTATGACCATGGCGTTCTCTTCGGAGATGAGACGCTTGCCATGCCTGCTTCATGGAACATTGCACCGGGCCAAGACATCCCCATCATTGTTGATCGTCCACTGCGCGAAGAACGCAGTGTGGGCGATCTGTTGACCTGTGATGGATGCGTGCCTGATGCTCTTGCACCTGGTGAGGTGCGCCGCCAAGTGCGGCGCGCCCGCTGGGGTCTGGTTCCCTCGTGGGCCAAAGATCCGCGCATCGGTTCTCGGATGATCAACGCTCGCAGCGAAACCATTTTTGATAAGCCTGCTTTTCGGGCAGCTATTAGCGCCCGGCGCTGTCTTATTCCTGCCAGCGGGTACTACGAATGGCAGTCCGATCCGCAGGGCGGGGTGAAAACCCCCTGGTTTATTGCGCCTGCTGACAGCAACGTCATGATGTTCGCTGGAGTGTACGAATTCTGGCAAGCACCAGATGGTACGTGGTTAGTCACCGCCTCTGTGATCACCACACAGGCGCTTCCAGAGTTCGCGCATATTCACGACCGTCGCCCTGTGATTGTGCTGTCAACCAGTTGGGATCAGTGGCTGCACCCTGATGCATCTCGCACAGTCATCACCGATGTGCTGGGTTCAGCGCCACCATTGTTGACGGCACACCAAGTCAGCCGTGAGGTGGGTAACGTCCGCAATAACGGCCCTCACTTGATCACGCCACTTCCCGGCATGGACGGTAATGGCGTCGGCGAATAAGCCCATTGAAGACGCACTGGAGCAACACTCCCCACACCCTGCAAATCTCGGGCTTCAGTCCCCGTCAACGCAAAACGGTGGTCCCCTGCAAGGAGTGCCGCCGTGTGAGGGTCAAGGAGCACCTCCCCTGGTTCAGCTTCATCAGTGAGCCGAGCAGCAAGGTTCACCGAAGGCCCAAACACATCTCCAAACCGCGAGAGCACTCGGCCCCACACCAGAGAAACCCGTACCGGGGGAACATCGGCGTCAGCATCATCAGAGCTTTGCCCTGCTTGCGCCAAACCCAACGCAACATTTGCGCCGGTAACTACGTCATCGGCGATATATAGCACCGCATCGCCAATGGTCTTCACTACCCGGCCACCAGCACGGGTTATAACGTCACGCGCAGAGGCCTCAAAATTTGACACAAAGTTTGACAACTCCGAGGACCGCATCTTCGCTGTCTGCGACGTGAACGACACGATGTCTGCGAACCCCACCGCCCGCGGTAGTGGCAGTACTCCCCCACCAGAGCCCTGATCGGGGCGTTGGGTGGAAAACTCCACCGACCACCTGCCCGCAAGCGCGGCAAACTGTCGGCGCCATGCATGCAGAACTTGCTCCTCAAGCACTGGGATCATATCTGGGAGTTTTTTCAGCACTTCTTGTCGGGCACTGAGGTCATCGAGGTCAAAATTGTGTGCCATGTGTTCAACGAGGGCTTCAGCTTGCCACAACGCTAACCGGTCGGCTGTGTGCCCCACGGAACGGATCAGTGACGTCAGGGTGCGGTGATCAAATTGTTCAGCCTCTGCGAGAACAAGAATTGATCTCAGTGCGTCAGCGTCATCTTCGGTGAAGATCACTGCTGATCGGTTGGTGACGGGCAACCCTAGCGCTTGCCAATAGGAGTTGACCTGTGCAGAGGTTGCACCAGTCACCTCGCAGAGAGTTTCTTCGTTGTAAAGGGCTGGGCCTCTCAGTAGGACGTCGTCGATGCGCCGGCTGGTGTCAGCGCGTGACGTGGCACTGTGGGGGGTGGTTGCGGATGTTTCGCCTGGTGGCGGGGTGTCGCCAAGGGGGTGTGGTGTGGTGTCCATGTCTCCCGCAGTAGGAATGTGGTGTGTGTGCCAACGTTATTTTAGGCGAAGGTGATACACATCACCGCTTGTAACTGCTGTGACGTTCCCTCCGTCGCGTTCAATCAGGAGCGCTCCGCGCGGGTCAAGGCCCACTGCTTGACCATCAATGCTGGACCCGTCAGGGAGTTCAGCAACAACAGTCGAGCCTATTGTGACGGTGGATTGTGTAATCTCGTCCCTCAACCCAGATGCCATGATATCGGCATTCGCTTCAGCAAACTGGAGTAAAACATCTGCACAAGCGCGCACAATTCCGGCAAGCAGGAATGTCACTGACGCGTCGGACACCCCCAGTGCAGACAATGACGTGGCAGTAGGCACCGGAAGCTCGTCAACCTCTTGATGAACGTTGATCCCCACACCAACAATCACGCCGTGCTCACCCACCCGCTCAACAAGAATCCCCCCAAGCTTTCGCAGATGCGACCATCCAGCGTGCTGAGGGGCATCAGGGTCAGCAACAACAATGTCATTCGGCCACTTCAATGCTGCAGGCACAGCATAGGTGCCCCGTAACGCAGTAACCACCCCGTACCCAGCAATCAGCGGCAACCACGTCATGGCATCGGCCGGAATGTCAGGTTCAAAGTAAATAGACGCTGTCAGTGCTTGATCCGGCCCCGTCACCCACTGGCGGCCCGCACGCCCTTTCCCCGCCTGCTGATGGCGGGCAACAAGCATCACCCGCCCCGGTGCTTGGTCACTGTGCTCCACATGATCGCGCAACTCATCATTCGTGGAAGTCACTGACTCCTTCACGATAATGTCATCCAGCGGGCCAGCTGGCGTCAACAACAACGAGTTCAAGAGGTCAAGGTCTGGTGAGGGCATACCTCAATACTGCATTGTCTTTCTGTGAAGGTCATGTAGAACCACAAAATTGTAGGAAATCAACAACTAGTTCTCCGTTTTGATTCGGGTGGCGCGGTGTACATCAAGACGCTACGCCAACTAGTCTCATGGATGTGACTGATCTTTCTACTACCGCTGGCAAGCTCGCCGACCTCGACAAGCGCCGCGCCAAAGCGATCGCTGACCATGAGTCGACGGCTCACACCAAACAGCACGCACGGAACAAAAAGACAGCCCGTGAACGCGTTGAAGCACTGCTAGACCCCGGATCATTCGTGGAACTAGACACTTTCGCGCAACACAGGTCAACAAACTTCGGGCTAGACAAGAAGAAGATCGACGGTGACGGCGTTGTCACCGGCTACGGCACAATCGATGGCCGCCAAGTATGCGTATACTCCCAAGACTTCACCTCATTTGGAGGTTCCCTTGGTGAGGTCCACGGCCAAAAAATCACCAAAGTCATGGACATGGCCCTACGCACTGGAGCCCCACTCATTGGAATATCTGATGGCGGAGGCGCTCGCATCCAAGAGGGTGTTGCCGCGCTGACGCAGTTCGCTGAGATTTTCCGGCGCAATGTTGCAGCCTCAGGTGTTATTCCACAAATCTCACTGATTTTGGGGCCTTCAGCTGGTGGAGCGGTGTACTCCCCCGCCCTGACGGACTTCATTGTGATGGCTGACGGCACCTCAAACATGTTCATCACTGGCCCGGATGTCATTCGGTCAGTCACGGGAGAAAACGTCGGTTTTGAAGAACTCGGTGGTGCACGCACGCACAACCAACGTTCTGGGGTAGCCCACTACATGGGCACCGATGAGGATGACGCTATTGACTACGTCCGCACCCTGCTGTCATACCTGCCTCAAAACAATCTGTCAGATGCGCCAGAGTACCCCGTTGATGTCGACCTTGAGGTCTCACTCGACGATGAAGCACTTGATACTCTCATCCCCGATTCTGACAATCAGCCTTATGACATGCGCACTGTCATTGAGCACATCGTTGACGACGGCGTGTTCTTCGAAGTTCAGCCACTCTACGCTCAGAACGTCCTCATCGGCTTTGCGCACGTAGACGGACAATCGGTCGGTATTGTTGCCAACCAGCCAATGTCCATGGCTGGGACGCTCGACATTAATGCGGCAGAAAAAGCCGCACGTTTTGTTCGCACCTGCGATGCTTTCAACATTCCTATTTTGACGTTGGTTGACGTGCCAGGCTTCTTACCCGGCACCGACCAAGAGTGGAATGGCATCATCAGGCGTGGCGCGAAACTCATCTACGCATACGCTGAAGCCACCGTCCCGCTCATCACCCTCATCACCCGTAAAGCCTATGGCGGTGCATACATTGTGATGGGTTCCAAACAGCTTGGCGCAGACATCAACCTTGCTTGGCCCACCGCACAGATCGCAGTCATGGGAGCAGGCGGCGCAGTGAACATTTTGCAACGAGGCGCCCTGGCGGCTGTGGCTGAAGCTGGTGGAGACGTCGACGCTGAACGTGCACGTCTGACGGCAGAGTATGAAGAAGCTATCGTCAACCCGTGGGACGCCGCGCAACGCGGCTACGTTGACGCTGTCATCGCCCCGCGCGAAACCCGAACACAGGTGGTCCGTTCCCTGCGGGCACTGCGCACAAAGCGTGCCACACTTCCCACGAAGAAACACGGAAATATCCCACTGTGACCATCACTCAACAGGGAGCATTCACGTGAGTGAAGCATCTCAAGCAGACATCATCAAAGCTGCACAAGAGGCAGCCGCTCGACTCCACGTCGTGGGGGGCAACCCCAACGACGTGGAGGTCGCAGCACTAGTTGCTGGCCTTGCCGCCGTTGTATCGCACCATTCGGCTGACGAAGAACCACACTCGCCACCCACTTCGGCGTGGAGTCGTCGTTCCCATCAGCGACGCGTCACGGCAATGGCCGCCGGTTCCGGCGACCGCGCAGGCGGCTGGCGCTGGTCACACCGGTCATAAACACTGCGAACGTTCGGGGTCTTGTCAGCCACGCTGTTGCCCGCCGCACCGGTGGAGTCGCAAGCACAAGCCCCAACAACACAGCACCAGCCGCCCACGCTAAGCATCTGGGGGTCGTGACCAAGTCAGAGAACACATCCAACGATGCCAGGTATCGCAACACCACAGGGTGCAATAGGTACACCGTGAAGGACCCAGCGCCAAGTGCCGTCCACCACACGATGCGCCCCCGTGGAATGACACTCAAGAGCGCCAAAGCAAGGACCGCCGCAACCACTAAAGCCACGGAACGCACACCAGCATCAATGATCTGTGACTCGAAAGCCCCACTGTAACCTGAGCGCATCATCAGTGGGCTGCGGCGGACCTGCCCACCCAGTAGCATTCCCGCTGCCAAGGAGACCGTCAGCAGAACGCTAGCGACTATTTGTTGGGTTCTAACGCGTAACCAAGCGACGAAGCGAGGGTTTCGAAGCTCCAAACCCACCACAAATAGCGGAAGCCACGCGACAGTGCGCGCCCACGCCCACTGAGTGGACAAGTCCAGAAATCCGCCCAAGATTGCAACAGCGAACGCGACTATTAAACGCCCGGGGATACGCCACAGATACGGGGCAGCAAGGCGCCACACAAACAGAGAGAGAAGAAACCACAACGCCAAGCCCGGTTCGTCATAGGACCAGTCCCATATGTCGCGGTACCAACCCTGTTGCAGAATCGCGATCGTTTGGAAAATCACGTACACCAACGCGATGTCACGTACCAGAGCCCACACTGACCGCAGTGTGTGGGGCTGCGTTGACGTGAAATAGCCCGACAGCACCACAAAAACTGGCACTCGAAACGGCCACAACGCCACCCATAAGGCTGCCCATGAGTTATCTGGGGCCACAAAGGGGTCGGTGAAGTGCCCGGCACAAATCAACACAGCTGCCAGCAGGCGAGCGTTGTCCCACAACGGTTCGCGAATACGCGGTACACGTGGTGTGGGTGCTACCACCTCACGAATCTCAGGTGGCGTCTGGTTGAGGGGTGGGGAGGCGCCTATGGTCACTCAGCACACGCTAGTGTCACCAGGTGAATGTCAGGCAACGCTCAGGCAACGAGTTGTGGACCGTATTTCACAATGACCATTAACGTGATGACAGCAACGTAGCCAATCCCGACATAGAGATCAATGTCTTTGGCGATAAAGGCGTAAGCGAGCCGCGCTCCCCGGCCAGAGCGCCAGATGTTTCGCTCTCGAATGTTGTAGTGCAACATCGACAGGAAAATGAAGGCAGTGGAATATGTGATCAGCATGCACCATGGGCACAAGGAGCCAATGACAAACATCGACTGGCTAAAAAGCCACAACGCGAAGATCAACGCAAAGCCGTAAATTACTTGCTCGGCAAGCGCCAACCAGCGAGGAATTCTCACCCCTGAAAGTCCCACCAATGCCATAGTGATTGCCATGGGTTCAAAGATGAGCCCTAGGAAAACATTGGGGAATCCAAATACTTCGGCTTGCCATGACAGTGCGACAGTTCCACAGCTCAGTACCGCATTGAGGTCGCAACTTAACGCTAAGGTCGGATCGGATGCCAACTTCATCGCGTCGACAGCGAGCACAAACGCAGCGACCAATGACAGCACTGCTGCCACAAGCATTTTGATGAAGATTCGACGGCTTGAGTGCCTACGCCCATAGAGCGGGAACTCCGCATCGGCGGCCTCATCCTCCTGTGTATGCGTGGCTGTCATGGTCCCCCTCCAGTTATGGTTGTCCCCCAAGAGTTCCATGCTGCCACCCGGGTGTGTCCGGGACGATGGTCCTCAACCCGTGTTGATGCTGACCACAAGCTGTGTCTTACACGGCAAGGGGGAGTTTTGGATGTGCGCTCTGCACCCACGATACTGAAGTTATGGCAGGCACACTCCTTTAGTGGTTAGTAATGTAACTGGTCAGTAACGTCATTGCGGTAACGTCGGAGTATGACGACATCACGCACGCCGTCACCGATCGACCAGATCGCTGACGCATATGTACAAGACCTCGCTGCCCTTGACCCCTTTGGCGCGACTGCTCTCGGCATTCCCGGTTACGACCACCTCGTCACCGACTACTCGCCGGCAGGCCACCAGCGCCGCGTCGATTTGACTCGCGACACCCTAGCCAACATTGCCAAAACTCCACGCCAGGACGACACCGATGATGTCACTGTCGCTGCAATGACAGAGCGTATGGGACTTGAGATCGAAATGTTCGAGTCAGGGTGGGTACACGCTGACCTCAATGTCATTGCCTCCCCCCTGCAAGGAATTCGCGATGTTTTTGACATCACTCCTACTGCAACCGTAGATAACTGGCGCAATATTGCCGCGCGTCTCGCGGCGTTGCCTACCTCGATCAGCTCATACATTGAATCGTTGCGCTACGGCGCTTCACAAGGCAAAGTACCTGCGCTGCTCCAGGTGACTGAAGGCGTGAAACAGGCTCGTGAGATCGCAGATCCCACAACATCGTTTTTTGTCACCTTTGTGTCAAGTGAATCTGCGCAAACTGTGCTCGCTGAGGCAGACGACTCCGCCGCGCTCACCGCTGCACTGCAAACTGCGGCGCGTGGAGCAGCCGAAGCCTACGGTCTGCTCGCCGACTACCTCGAGAACGAACTCGCACCGTTGGCACCCACCGACG
The DNA here is from genome assembly GCF_000423205.1 of Jonesia quinghaiensis DSM 15701. Taxonomy (GTDB): domain Bacteria; phylum Actinomycetota; class Actinomycetes; order Actinomycetales; family Cellulomonadaceae; genus Jonesia; species Jonesia quinghaiensis. Next base: position 186,757 of record NZ_AUHN01000006.1, on the reverse strand, counting down.
ATGCCGCAGGTCGCGAACGTTACCAGTTGTCCTCACGGTACTTCCTTGGCGCGAGCATCGACCTTGATGAAACCTACGAGTGGGGCTTAGAAGAACTCGCACGCATCGTTGCAGAACAACAAGCAACAGCTGAGGAACTCTACGGCCCAGGCACAACCGTTGAAGAAGCAGTAGCCCGCCTCGACGAAGACGAACGGTACGTTCTGCACGGCACCGACGCCCTCAAAGCATGGATGCAAGAAACATCGGACCAAGCAATCCGCGAACTAGGACAGTCCCACTTTGACATCCCAGAACCAGTCCTAGACCTCGAATGCATGATCGCCCCCACCAGCAACGGTGGCATCTACTACACCCCGCCAAGTGATGACTTCTCCCGCCCAGGGCGTATGTGGTGGTCAGTACCGCCCTCAGTAGAAACCTTCAACACGTGGCGCGAAAAAACAACCGTCTACCACGAGGGCGTTCCCGGCCACCACCTGCAACTCGGACAGGCCGTTTACCTCCGCGAATCCCTGAACTCGTGGCGCCGACTCATTTGCTGGGTGTCAGGTCACGGTGAAGGGTGGGCACTCTACGCTGAGCGCCTCATGGAAGAGTTGGGTTACCTTTCCGACCCAGCGGATCGCCTTGGCATGCTCGACGGGCAGCGCATGCGTGCCGCCCGCGTGGTCTTAGACATCGGTGTGCACTTGAAGAAGCCTTGCCCCGAACAGTGGGGTGGCGGAACATGGGATGCAGAGAAGGCATGGCACTTCCTGTCCGCAAACGTCAACATGCCCCAAGACTTCATCCGCTTTGAACTGAACCGGTACTTGGGGTGGCCAGGTCAGGCTCCCGCCTACAAGGTGGGGCAACGGCTGTGGGAACAGATTCGCTCCGACGCGCAAACACGTGCCGAAGCAGCTGGTGAACAATTCGATGTCAAGGCATTCCACGCACGCGCGCTGGGCCTCGGCTCAGTTGGTTTGGATGTTCTCAAAGAGACACTCTCCCACTAGGTGAGCAGGTGGGTGCCCGGTTCGCCGGTGCACCCACCCCAACCGTATGGTTATGGGGTGACCACGCTGATCCTTGCTTCCGCCTCCCCTGCCCGCCAAAAAATCCTGCGCAGCGCAGGCATTTCACCACAAATTATGGTGTCCGACGTTGATGAAGATGCCATTCTTGCGGCCCTGCCCTACCCACCACAACAGCAACCCGCCGATGCTGTTCTTGCGTTAGCACGGGCAAAAGCAGAATCAGTGGCAACCACCCTAGGCAGCGCACGAGCCGTAGCACCCGCAGGCAAACGGGTCTTAGTCATTGGCTGCGATTCCATGCTTGAGTTCAACGGTGAGATCCTCGGAAAGCCACACACACCCGACGTCGCTCGCGCACGGTGGCATGCCATGCGCGGCAACCACGGAGTCCTCCACACCGGGCACTGGGTGGTGGAACTCGACCCACACGGTGAACCTGGACCACCCCAGCAGGGGCACACCAGTGTCCCCATGGAAGGACACGGGGAATCAGGAACAACAACCGTTCACTTCTCCACCATCACCGATGAAGACATCGACGCCTACGTAGCAACCGGTGAACCGCTGCATGTAGCTGGCGCATTCACTATTGATGGCATCGGCGGCGCTTTTGTGGAGCGGATCGAGGGAGACCACAATCTCGTTGTGGGTTTATCGCTGCCTATGATGCGGCGTATCGTTGACCGATTTAACATCTCTTGGCCGTCACTGTGGAGTGTTTAAGCCCTGCAGGTTTAGCGCATCATCACTAAAACCACCGGGCCAAACCCTCAATACGCGCAGAATCTATGGCGGGTTCATACAAAGCAAGACGCACAGCCTTATGGTTCAGTCCAATCTTTCACGCCACAGGGTCGCGCACTTTCCCTTCACCCTGCCAAAGCATTACGGTAAGGCAGTGCCCGTTATCTCGAAGGTCCTCATCGCAAACCGAGGCGAAATCGCTGTCCGTATCATCCGAGCCTGTGCTGACTACGGTGTGAACTCTGTTGCCGTGTACGCAGACTCCGACCGTGAAGCACTACACGTCACCCTCGCTGACGAGGCATACTCCCTCCACGGGACACGTGCCGCGGACACCTACCTGGACATCGAGAAACTTCTCGACGTCGCCAAGCGCTCCGGCGCCAACGCCGTCCACCCCGGTTACGGATTCCTCGCAGAAAACGCGAGCTTCGCCCAAGCGGTCATTGACGCCGGGTTGATCTGGATTGGCCCCTCCCCCGCAGCCATCGACGCACTAGGCGACAAAGTCAGCGCCCGCCACATCGCCCAACGCGCTGGTGCACCACTGGTTCCCGGCACCCCAGATCCTGTAGAAACGCCTGACGAAGTCCACACTTTCGCCGCAGAACACGGCCTTCCCATTGCCATCAAAGCAGCTTTCGGCGGCGGCGGGCGCGGCCTCAAAGTCGCCCGCACCACGGAAGAAATCACTGAACTCTACGAATCAGCTGTTCGTGAAGCAACCGCAGCTTTCGGCCGTGGAGAGTGCTTTGTCGAGCGGTACCTCGACCGTCCACGACACGTCGAAACACAGTGCCTCGCTGACGCCCACGGCAACGTTGTTGTTGTCTCAACCCGCGACTGCTCCCTCCAACGCCGCCACCAAAAACTCGTCGAAGAGGCACCCGCCCCCTTCCTCACCGAGGACCAAAACGCACGACTCGTCAGCGCATCGCAGGCAATCCTGCGAGAAGCTGGCTACCAAGGCGCAGGAACATGTGAGTTCCTTGTCGGAACAGATGGCACAATCTCATTCCTGGAAGTAAACACCCGGCTACAGGTAGAACACCCAGTCACCGAAGAGATCACCGGAATCGACCTTGTCGTTGAACAACTTCGGATCGCTGAAGGTCAAGAACTCGGTTACACCGAGCCCACACCCCGCGGACACTCCATTGAGTTCCGCATCAACGGTGAAGACCCTGCCGCGAACTTCCTGCCAGCTCCCGGGCGCATCACCCGTTTATCTATGCCTAGCGGCCCTGGTGTCCGCGTGGACTCAGGTGTCATTGAAGGTGACGTAATCTCCGGTGCGTTTGACTCAATGATCGCTAAGGTCATCGTCACAGGCAAAGACCGCCCCCAGGCAATCGCCCGTGCTCGCCGCGCTTTGGCAGAAATGACTATTGAAGGCATCGCCACGGTCCTCCCCTTCCACAGGGCTGTGTTGGACTGTGACGCCTTCGCTCCTCGCGATCCTGAGGAAGCTTTCACGGTCTACACCTCGTGGATCGAAAGCGAATTCCTCGACACCTGCACCACACTTGGCCAACCTTCCACCGCAGTGCCCTCAGCAACAGAAGAGCCGCAACAAACAGAGCGCGTAGTTGTTGAGGTGGGAGGTAAGCGACTCGAGGTCGTTATTCCTGTTGGGCTTGGCCTTGCCAGTCGAGGTTCCCGATCCACACCACGCGCAGGCATCCGACGTGCACCACGACGTGGCGCAAGCAGTGCACCAGCAGCCGGCGGCGACCACCTCACATCCCCCATGCAGGGCACGATCGTGAAGTTAGCCGTTGAAGAAGGCGCAACCGTAGCCCAAGGCGACCTCATTGTTGTGCTGGAAGCAATGAAGATGGAACAACCGTTGACAGCACACCGCGCTGGAACGATCACACGCCTCCAGATCAAAGCAGGGGACCCCGTCACCACTGGTGCTGTCATCTGCGAGATTACGGACTAGCCCCCGCTCTCCGTTCACCTAGCGGTCATGTAAACACCCACGAGACATCACGTACGGGCCACACGCCAGCCAACGTTGCGTAACCTGGGACACATACTGTCCATGGTGTGACAGAGACAGTCAACGCGGAACTCGGCGCTTTGGTCGTGATCCCCGCACGTGGCGGTTCACAGGGCATCCCCCTGAAGAACCTGCAACACGTCGGGGGTCGCTCCTTAGTCGAACGAGCCATCACCGCGTCCTCAACAGCACTCACCCACGCCGTGGTGGTCTCCACCGACCACCCGCTCATTGCGGAAACTGCCCTGGCGTTCGGGGCAACAGTCATCCACCGAAACCCTGACACCGCAACGCACCACGCAAGTTCCGAATCTGCGATTCTTGACGCCATCACCCAGTGGCGTGACGCAGGGAACGACGTCCCACCCGTGACGGTTCTTGTTCAGTGCACCTCCCCCTTCATCGATTCCTCTGCATTACAACGGGCAATTCATCGCGTTCTCAACGCAGAACACGACGTCGTCTTTGCAGGCACCCCAGATCACGGTTTCCGGTGGACCTACACACCTGGTGGCGAAGCTGAACCCCTCGGACACTCCCGTGACCACCGGCCACGGCGGCAAGATTTACCACCCACCTACCGGGAAACCGGGGCCTTCTACGTCATGCGTACCGAAGGGTTCCTTAACTCAGGGTCACGATTCTTCGGCTCTGTTGGTGTAGAGGAAATCTCCGCCCAAGACGCCCTAGAAATCGACGACCACACCGAACTCGATATCGCCCGCCAACTGGCAACTCACCGCCGTGACAGCCCACTGGTGGGGTTGGACGTTGATGCGCTCATCACAGACTTCGACGGCGTGCACACCAACGACCGAGCAATCATCGACGTTGACGGCAACGAACAGGTCAGTGTGAACCGACGCGATGGCCTCGGTGTTGCACGGCTACGGGATCTTGGTATCCCCATGCTGATCCTGTCGACCGAAAAACACCCCATTGTGACGGCACGCGCCAAGAAACTTGCCATCGACGTCCTACACGGAATTGACGACAAAGCCAGCGCCCTACGTACCTGGATGTCAGCGCAACGTGTTGACCCCAGCCGAGTTGCCTATGTCGGCAACGACATCAATGATCTCGGGCCCATGAGTTGCGTGGGGTGGCCCATCGCCACAGCAGATGCTGACCCTGAAGTCCACAAAGCCGCACGCCTGGTGTTGAACTCCCGCGGAGGAGACGGTGCCGTGCGTGAAGTGACAGACCTGATCCGCACCACCCGACTCGCTGCACACTCGCAGCACCCCCACACCACTGCCACCACCCAAGAACTCGCTGAATCAACCCCAGCAACACACCAACCAGCAAGGAGCTAACATGACCACCTCAACAGACATCAAGCCCGTAGCAATCGGCGACCAAACTGTTGGCGCAGGTGCACCTGTCTACGTCATCGGTGAGATCGGTATCAACCACAACGGTGACATCGAAGTTGCAAAGAAGCTCATTGACGTGGCCGCAGTCGCCGGCGCAAACGCTGTGAAGTTCCAAAAGCGCACCCCAGACATCGCAACCCCCATGGCGCAGCGTGACCAGATCCGTCAAACACCTTGGGGCGAGATGACCTACTTGGACTACCGCTACCGTGTGGAGTTCGGCGAAAGCGAATACCAAAAGATCGCCCAGCACGCCGCTGACCGTGGACTGCAATGGTTCGCTTCACCATGGGACGTTCCATCCGTTGAGTTCCTCGAGAACCAAGGTGTGCCCACCCACAAGGTTGCTTCAGCATCAGTTACTGACCACGAACTGCTCCGTGCACTGGCACAAACCGGCAAGCCCATCATTTTGTCGACCGGCATGTCAACCATTGAGCAGATCGACGCAGCGGTTGAGATCTTGGGCACCGATCGCCTCGTCATGATGCACGCCACCTCCACCTACCCACTGCCCCCAGAAGAAGCGAACCTGCGCACCATCGAAACTCTCACCGAGCGCTACCAGGTTCCTGTTGGCTACTCAGGGCACGAGCGTGGACTGCAAATCTCTCTCGCCGCAGTAGCTCTCGGTGCTGTCACCGTGGAACGCCACATCACCTTGGACCGCACCATGTGGGGTTCAGACCAGGCTGCGAGCCTTGAGCCTTCAGGGTTCACCAACCTTGTCCGTGACATCCGCATCCTCGAGTCTGCAATGGGTGACGGCGTCAAGCGGGTCTTCCCAGGTGAGCTTGCCCCACTGTCACGCTTGCGCCGGGTAGACGCCTGACCATGACTACTCCGCTTGTCAGCGTCATCATTCCAGCGCTCAATCAGGAACAGTACATTGCCGATGCGCTGACGAGCCTCCGCTTCCAGGGCATCGACCTCGATGCCCTGGAAGTGATCGTCATCAATGATGGATCAACCGACGGCACCACTCGTGTTGTCGAAGAGTTTCATCACGTTTTCCCGCGTCTCACAACGTTGCACAACGTCACTCCACAAGGCGTCTCAGCTGCACGCAACCGTGGAACACGTCATGCCACAGGTACGATGCTCGCCTACCTCGATCCAGACGACTGGTTTGGCCCACATTATCTCCGGCATTGTGCTGATGCTATGCGTAGGTTGTCAGTGGAGTTTGTTCGGACTGACCACACTCGCCAATTCAGTGGCCACCGGGAAGTGTGGTACGCGCCTGAATCACGACGCGACCGTGTACTCAACCCATTGGATAGCGTTACCCCAGTGCATTACAGCACCATGCTGGACTATCCGTACCCGTGCACGGGACTGTTTCACGCATCGTTGAAGGAACGTGGGCTCTTGACGTACCGCGAAGACCTTCACACCGCAGAAGACCGAGAAATGATCTGGCGTGTTCATCTTCATGCGGAAAACTACGCGGTGTTGAGCACACCCGACTTTTTCTACCGGCGCGACCTCACAGGTTCATTGACCTCAGCGTTCACGCCTAAGCAACTCGATTTCACGGAATCGTTTGCCGTCATTGCCTCTGAAGTCGAGCGCGCACATGCCAGTGGGCGACTCACCGACACACAGCATCATGAGCTTTCACTCAAACGTGCACGCCAGTTCTTATCTATTGCACTATTTCACCGCGAACGCCTCAGCGACCAAGAAGGCGAAAATCACGGTGACCTACTAAATATTTTGGCAACCCGTGTGCAGCACGAACTCGACACTGATACCTGGATGGTCACTGCTGTGGACACACTCGACGAGGAACGCCAAGCGAACATCACCACACTTCTTCAGTCCAGTAGTGACCAAACGATTGAGCCGGTGATCGTATGACCACATCAACGCATCACATTTATCAGGTGTCATCACAGTTCCAGATCCTCGCAGTGTGCGCGGCCTTGAAGCATGGCAGCATTCCCCGTCCGACCGGGAAGTCAGTGCTGCTGATCTGCAATAACGCAAAAATTCCGGAAACCCACCCGTTTATTGTTGCCCCCGAGCTTCACGGTCTTGTCGAACAGCACTTCGATACGGTGGTCCATCTCAACGACCTCACCCATCCGCTCCGTCCCGTCGACTTTTCACCAGCTCGCGCACACGTACACATCTGGCGGCGGCTCCTCGCCACCTACCTAGGCGTCCCCGCAAGTCCTGCGGTTCGTCTTTTTCTCGAATCTGTCCAAACAAACCCTGCTCGGGCTCTATCTGAGATCTTTTATGACTCCCCCCTCAGCGTTCACGCCGATGGGCTCATGGTGTACAGCCCATCGCGCCAGCGTTTTTCTCCACAGTTTCTGGCACGTGTTGATCAGGTCATCTACCTCGACATGCGGCCTGGTGTGCGCCCGATGTTGCTCAACGAATCCTCTGCGGCCCACGTTGCCGTGCCCACATCAAGCATCCGCGACATAGTTGAGGCTCAACTCACTGACACAAACACACAACCAGCCGGTGAGTACGCGCTCATCCTTGGGCAGTATGTGGCAGCGCTCTCGATCATTTCGCGCGCTGAAGAAGACGCGCTGTACCTTGCCATGATCGATCACGCCATTGCTGCGGGACACCGTGAGATTGTCTTCCGCATGCACCCCAGCGCCCCACCGTTCTCGCCACATGTGTTACGCGACCACGCGCAGTCACAAGGCGTGCAGTTCCATGTCGACACTTCCTCGTGCCCGGTGGAATTTATGGTCGCTCGACGACTGCCCGCAATGGTGCTGTCCATCTTCTCCACCGGCATGGTGACAGCGTCACAAGCTTTCTCTATACCTGGAGTGGCTATCGGCACAGACCTGCTCCTAGAACGGCTATCCCCCTTCCAGAACTCAAACCGCATTCCGGTGACCATATGCGACCTGCTCTACGCACCTGACACGCTTGCCGCGCCTGCCATGCCCACCGCTGAGGTTCAGCAGACCATCGAAGCTGTCAGCTACTGCATGCAACCACAGATCAACCCCCAGCTCCGAGAACAAGCGGAAGCGTTCATCGCCAATCATCCTCTTGACCACACCTTTCCGTGGAGGCGTTACATCAAGAAGAAGCGGGCTGAATCACTAGGCCTTGTAGCCAGTCGCAAAGCAGCCCAACCCTCCCTTGGAGACTCCCCGCCTGCGCCAGAGGCGACAGTGGCACCAGCACCTCGCCAAGCATCGAAAACACCAGCACACCGTTCAACACTGGAACGCCTTATTCAACGCCTACGGAGAGCCTCATGACAGGGTGGAGATCCGTAGCGTACGTGGAATCCCCCCTCCAACTCGTTTCGACGCTTGAGGCACACGCATCGGGACTGTTGGGAAGTAATACCGACGTTGTTATACGCGATGCGCAACAACAGTACCGAAGCACTGTGGAGTACCTCGACGCCTTGGGGCTTCCGCAAGGAATCAGGCTGTACGGTTCGCGAGACACCCGGTATTTGAGCGGACACACCGCCCCCAAAGGCCGGTTCACCCACGTTCTTGGGGACCCTCTGTCTGGACAACAGCAATCACTGCTACTGCGGCGCAACGCTTTAGGGGACATCGTTATTGTTGATGATGGCATGTCTACGCTTGGTGTGCTCGAAGACCTCGCAGCGAACCGCCCGCTTGTGCGCCCGACGTCCGCTACATCTCCGGCCCGTAAAGCCCTGGGGAAAGCCACAACGCACGTACTACGAAAGTCAGCTTTTGCGGGGCATGTCACTCTCTTTACGGCGCTGCCTCTCACTGAGCACAGCATGCACTGCGCAGAAACCCTCGACATCACCCTGCGCGCTCATACTTTCCCCTGGGTTGGGACCCAACCCGCCGATGAATCGCTGGTGCACACTGACCACATCATCGTGGGAAGCGCCTTAGCAGCCGATGGGTACATCCACCGGGAGGATTACCTTGCTTGGGTGGCACAGGCCGCTGGTGATACAGCAGCAACGTATATTCCGCATCGGCGGCAGGACCCAGATCTTTTGGGGCATATTGCAGAATTAAAAGATATTACTGTGGCATCGGGGCTACCCCTCGCGGAGATCGCGTTGCGACATCTTGGAACGTCACAACACGTGTACTCACTGCCTTCAACGACGCTCCTCACGTTGCATCGCCAGTTCGCACAACGTGGTGTCACCGTTCATAGTCAAGACATTCCGCCACACTGGTGGACTGATTCCACTCCGCCACTGCTTAGAGAACAACTACTCCGCCCCCTTGACCTGTTGAGGATCGCCCAATGACTCGAGTTCCACGCATCGTCGCTGTTGTCGACTCCGATTCCTATCTCAAGTGGGCTGCCGCAACGCTGACACAACTAAATATTGGCTCCCCAACCACATACGAAAATCAGATCGTGATTGCCCGCTCCCCCATCGCCCCCAGTGCAGCGCAGATTGACGCGGCAACACTGGGCACACCATGGCATGGGAAAGAATTGCCCGTGCTAACACCGCGAGGAATAGGGCGGATGCTGCGGGACACCACACCCGATGCGATGCTGCTTGCCGCAACCGGTCCAGTTGTTGAGTGGGTTGCAGACATGGCGCTTGAACTACCTGTCCCGCCAGTGTTGTTATCTGGGATTCCCGGAATGGCTCTGCCTGCACGCCGAAAAGGTTTGAACTTTCGCAAAAGAATCCACGCCTGGATTGTGCACTCGCACCGCGAGCGCACGGAGTATCAAGCGTTGCTCGATGATCAACTTCAGGAGTGTCGCCTGGTGTTGTCGAGGCTTCCTTTTTTGCCTCAGGCAACGCTGGGTGGCGATGAGCAAGTTTCCTTGTCTCAATTGGTTTTCACCACTCAGGCGAAGGTTCCGGCGTCGCGGCACCAACGTGAGCAAATTTTAAAGGCGCTGCATGATGTCTCTCGGAATCACCCTGAGGTGAATGTGGTGGTGAAGGTGCGTGCGTTTTCTGGTGAGCAGCAAACCCATAACGAGAAGTTTGCGTATGACGTGTTGTGGCAGGATTTGTGCGCAAGTGATGAATCGTTGCATCCCAGTGCCGTGACGTTTGCTGGTGGCGCGCTGAGTGATTTTTTGACCCCTGGCACGGCGCATGTAACAGTGTCTTCAACAGCGGCTTTTGAGTCTCTTGCATTGGGTTTACCGACAGCAATTATTAGCGATTTTGGTGTGAACGAGCGTCTTTTGAACGCGGTCTTTTTGGATAGTGGTTGTGTCTTGTCGCTTGAGGAGATCAGTGATTTGACGTTTCCTGTCCCACCACCTGTTTGGCAGCAACAGAATTATTTGCATGATGATGCCAGTGAACTGCCTGGTGCTTTGGCTGCATTGCTCGCTCAGCGGGCGAACGGTGACCTTGTTCAAGCGCCTCGGGATATGTCAAGGAAGGCGCGTCAAAGGATTTTGCGCAGTATTGCGCGCTGTGCTGTTCCTCCGCGTGCCATGGATACGTGGCGTGGGACGCGTGCGGCGTTGCGGCGTCGACCGGTGAAAGTGTGATGGCATAAACAACGTATGGGGTGTGGCCGAGTTTTTCGGTCACACCCCATTTTTGTTGCGCTGTGTAGCGCTGGTTATCGGTCTTTTCTGCCTCGTAGAAACCCTGCTCCCCAACACATGTGCATTGTTGCGAGCACTCCTGGTACTCGTATGCGTGCGGCAGCGGGTAGGCCGCGTGATTCGATCAGCCCACCCACGGTGATGAGCAGCATGTATCCACACGGGGCTGCTAACCCTAAAAGCAGTGGCCACCATGGGGTGATGAGCCCGAGAATACCAAGCGCCAGCCCGGTGATGTTCGCCGCTGTAGCCAAGGGTGCTGCGAGGTAACGTAGCGAGGCAGTCCGGCGATCTTTCCGGATCACTTCTCTGCGCCAACCTCCGGTGTCGTAAAACTGGCGGGCTAGCGCACGCCAGGTGGAACGTGGTCGGTACTCAACTTCGATGTCTGGTTTGAACCAGACCAGCCCACCGTTGCGGCGGATTCGGTAGTTAAGTTCCCAGTCCTCAGCTCTGTGGAATTGCTCGTCGTAGAGGCCAGCTTGTTCAACAGCTTCGCGTCTGAAGGACCCCAGGTAGGCGGTCTCTTCTGGCCCTTCGACTCCGCCGATGTGGAATGATGCGGCACCGATTCCTAGTCGGTTGCTCATACCCCAAGCTATGGCTTGTTCTAATGGCGCTTTGCCGACGGGGCGCATACGCCCGCCCACGTTGTCAGCCCCGGTGCGAAGCAGGGTTTCGACCATTGTTTTTACGTAGTTTTCGGGAAGCCTGGTGTGCCCATCAAACCGGATGAACATTTCGGTGTCTCTGGGGGCCGCATTGATTGCGGTGTTCAGGCCGTGTGGGATTAGCCCTGTGGGGTTATCGATGACATACAAACGTGGGTCTTTGCGGCTATATTCGGCTGCGATCCCGTACGTATTGTCGTGGGAAGGTCCAACAGACAGGACGAAACGCATCTGTCCGGGATAGTGCTGCCCGAGCACGGAGTCTAGTGCTGCTTCGAGATACCGTTCTTCATTGCGCACCGTGGCGAAAACGCACACAACGGGCCAGGTTTGTTCCCGGTGTGGATGATCTGAAGTTTTCACGCTGTCTACCGATGTCGCTGGCTGGGTGGTGTTGGTGGGTGACGCCATGAGGACAGGATAGAAAAGCGACATGGCGCTGTTGTGTCGAAGCGCACAACGCCACATGAAGTTCGCCGGACACGCCTGCGTCTGAGTGAACAGCAGGCAACGTCACGGCGTCATTTTGTTTGCTACCCAAGCATGTGCGGGGGCTACTAAGACGGTGGTGCGATAGCGTAGGCACTGTGCAACGACCTCCACGCCCATTTATCAAAAAGTCCGGCGACGGCTGGGTGGACTGCCAGTGCGGGAACCGTCACTGGGGGTTCTTCGGTGCCGCCGGTTTATTTCTTGTTCGACTCGATGAAGACGGTCAGCCCACTGATGTTGTGCTTCAACACCGTGCCCTGTGGTCTCACCATGGTGGAACGTGGGGCATTCCTGGTGGGGCAATCATGGAACATGAGACGCCTGTCCAAGGTGCTCTGCGTGAAGCGACTGAGGAAGCTGGGATCGACTCCACTGCGGTCGACGTATTGACCACCCATGTGTTTGAGCACCCGGATTGGAGTTACACCACTGCGATTGCTGTCACCCGCCGTACAGACCTTGAGGTGAGTGCGACCGACATGGAATCGCTCGAGGTGGAGTGGGTGCCGCTGGATAACATCACCAGCGACACCCCCGACCGCGAACTTCTTCCTTCCTTTGCCCGCTCATTATCAACAGTTCTGACTATGTTGCACGAGCATCTGCCAGTTAGTCGCTAGTACGTTGGTGGCTCATGCGCGCCACTTCAGCTACTGACCCCGATAGCGAGGGGTAAATAGTGATTGCTTCAGCGACCATGTCAGCGGTAAGCCTGTGGGCAACAGCCAACGTGATGGGGTAGATCAGTTCGGACGCACGGGGAGCGACAACCACTCCCCCGATCACGGTGCCGGAATCTTGGCGAGTGAAGAGTTTGACGAACCCTTCACGCACTCCCATCATTTTCGCCCGGGGGTTGCGTTTCAGTGGCAACGTCGTGGCAACAAAACGAACTTGCTTGTCGAGAAGGTCCTTTTCCGACCACCCAACTGTGGCGATTTCGGGGGCAGTAAAGATATTTGCCGCCACAGAACGCAACTGCAGGGGCGCTACTGAGTCACCTAACGCATGCGACATAGCGACACGCCCTTGCGCCGCGGCCACGGATGCGAGGGGAAGAACCCCGGTGCAATCTCCGGCAGCGTAAATTCCGGGAACTGTTGTGCGTGAGACTTTGTCTGTGACAATGTGCCCACTCGGTGTGAGTTCCACACCCACCTCAGCTAAACCGATGTCCGCCGTATTTGGCACGGACCCCACCGCGAACAGCACGTGACTGCCGGTGACTACCCTGCCGTCCTCCAAGGTGACCTCAACGTGTTCATCAGCGCCTTCACCAACAACTGTGGCACCAGCGGCACGCGATCGTGACATCACTGTCATCCCGCGGGTGGTGAACGCGTCTTCGATGACGTTGGCGGCATCGGCGTCTTCCCCTGGCAGGACCCGGTCACGGCTCGACACCAACACGACGTCTGTTCCCAATGCATGGAAGGCGCCGGCAAACTCCGCACCTGTGACTCCTGAGCCGACAACAATGAGGCGCTCAGGTAGTTCGGTCATGGTGTACAGCTGGGTCCAGGTGAGGATTCGTTTACCATCGGGAATGGCGGTGGGTAAAACCCTCGGTGTTGCCCCGGTTGAGACCAACATAAAGTCTGCATCAATGGTGGCGTCGGGAATGGGGATCCCGTTCTCGTCGTGTCCGGCAGTCACGTGCAGCGACGTTGCTGAGGTGAGGCGCCCGTGGCCGTTAATGATGGTGATTCCTGATGCTTTTAACCGAGCGCGGATGTCTTGTGACTGCGCTTCTGCGAGCGCTAGCACTCGTTGGTTGACCGCGCCGATGTCTGCGGTAAGTGCTTGGCTTGGCTCTCCGTGGGAGTCATTGACTCGGATTCCGAGTTCGGCGGCGTTTCCGCCCAGGGTCATCCATTCGGCGGTGGCGATGAGTGTTTTTGAGGGGACTACGTCAGTGAGGACAGCTGAGCCGCCGAGTCCTTGTCGTTCGATGATGGTGACGTGCGCGCCGAGGCGGGCTGCTACGAGAGCCGCCTCATACCCTCCTGGGCCTCCTCCGAGGATGGCGATGCGTGGGCTTTTTTCAGTGGTTGTTGGTGTGCTGTGGGGGTCATGTGTGGTGTCTGGTGCTGGCGGATTTACTGGGACTGTGGGCTGGGGAGTCGAAGTCACCGGTCCAGTATCTCAGGGGCAGGCTGTCAGTGTCGGTGCGATAGCACAGTACGCAGTGTACTGAGACAGTATGTCTCGCATAGTTGTCACTGTTTGTGACAGGTAGGCCGAGCAGGTGAGAAAACGCTATAGGTTATCGCGTTAAGCGTTTGATCACGGTAGTCTCAGAGCATGACCACCACACATGTCACTGAAGACACCACTGCTGACGCTGACCCATTCGACCTCGCCCAGCAGGCGGCACGCTATATTGCCGATGCGACAGGCATCGAGTCCCACGATCTCGCTCTTGTCCTTGGCTCAGGGTGGGGTGGAGCCGCTGAACTGTTGGGAGAAACAGTTGCCGAGCTGCCCAGCCATGACATTCCAGGGTTCTCGAAGCCCGCTGTCCACGGGCACGTTGGAACACTGCGTTCGATCAAAATCACGGGCACTACCAAGCACGCTCTTGTTCTCGGTTCGCGGACACACCTGTACGAGGGTAAAGGCGTGCGACCTGTTGTTCACGGTGTCCGCACCGCTGCTGCAGCAGGGTGCTCAACTCTCATTTTGACCAATGGTTGTGGCGGTCTGGACCCTGCGTGGGCTCCCGGAACGCCTGTTCTCATTCGCGATCACATTAACCTCACCGCAACTTCTCCTCTTGAGGGTGCAACGTTTGTTGACCTCACTGACCTGTACTCCCAGCGCCTACGGGACATCGCACACACCATCGACTCTGCTCTTCCTGAAGGTGTCTACGCACAGTTCCCTGGCCCACACTATGAAACCCCCGCTGAAGTAAAAATGGCTGGAGTTCTTGGCGCTGACTTGGTGGGTATGTCCACCACACTTGAGGCCATCGCAGCGCGCCACGCCGGGCTGGAGATCCTAGGGATTTCCTTGGTCACTAACCTGGCGGCAGGTATTTCGGAGCAAGCCCTGTCACATGAAGAGGTCATCGAAGCCGGGCAGGCTGCAGGGCCACGGATCAGTCGGCTGTTGGCTGACATCGCGAAGAACATCTGAGGATAGGACACCACCATGGCTATTCCCCTCACTGAAGAAGAACTACTACTCATCGAAGAAGCGCGCACCTGGATTGACGACGACCCAGAAGCGCACACTCGCGATGAATTGCAGCGCCTACTGAAAGTTATCGAGAACCCCGATAACTCATCAGATTCCAAAGGCCGCTCCTCTCAAGCCCTTGGCGACCTGAAGGACCGGTTCTCCGGGACCTTAGAGTTTGGTACAGCCGGTCTACGCGGAGCTATCGAAGCTGGCCCTAACCGAATGAATCGTTCGGTTGTTATTAAAGCTGCGGCTGGCCTTGGCGCCTACCTAGTTGAACAACTTCCTGGCGCCACACCCCAAGTAGTTATTGGCTACGATGCTCGCCACTATTCCAAGCAGTTCGCACTGGACTCAGCAGCAGTCCTCACCGGCGCTGGCTGCTCGGTAACGATGCTCAACCACGCACTGCCCACGCCAGTCCTTGCGTACACCATGAAACGGCTGGGCGCAGACGCCGGGATTGTTGTCACCGCGAGCCACAACCCTCCCCAGGACAACGGCTACAAGGTTTACCTGGGTGGGCGTGTTGTCACCGACGCTGGTCAAGGGGCGCAAATTGTGCCTCCTTACGACCGCGATATTGCGAAACACATCGCAGGCATCGGGCGTGTCCGTGACGTTGCCATGCCTCACTCTGGGTGGTTCACCCTTGATGACTCTGCTGTCACGAAGTATGTTGACGCCGTATTGACGCTTAAAGAACCTTCGCCACGCAACCTGAAAATCATCCTTACCCCGTTGCATGGAGTCGGCGGATCGGTGGTCGACAAGGTGCTACACAGGGCTGGATTTGAGCACCTGATTTCTGTCGCAGAGCAGTATGAACCAAATCCAGACTTCCCCACGGTTTCTTTCCCTAACCCAGAAGAACCCGGCGCAATTGACCTAGCACTGACTTACGCCATGCGTTTCGCCGGCGACATCGTCATTGCCAACGACCCCGACACCGACCGGTGCGCTGTGGCGGTCAAGGACCCCCGCACGGCTGCTGCGCACGCCCACCGTGTGACTACTCCACAAGCAGCAGGCTGGCGCATGCTGCACGGTGATGAGGTGGGTTCACTCCTTGGAAACGTGATTGCTGAGCGCACGGTCGCTCAGGGGCACTCTGGATCAGACGCTGTTCTCGCGAACTCTATCGTGTCATCGCGCCTCTTGGGGAAAATCGCGGCGAAACACGGGTTGGGGTACTCCTCAACTCTGACCGGTTTTAAGTGGATTTCGCGTGCCGAAAACCTGGTTTACGGTTACGAAGAGGCCTTGGGCTACTGCGTTGCCCCTGAACTGGTCAAAGACAAAGACGGAATCTCAGCTGCCCTTGTGGTAGCTCAGCTGGCAGCCACCCTGAAAGCTGAGGGGCGCAGCATCATCGAATACCTGGACGATCTCGCTCGGGAACATGGGCTGCACCTTACTGATCAGTTGTCCGCACGGTTCACGGATTTGTCCAAGATCCCTCAAACCATGACACGGCTTCGTTCGGCGCCCCCAAGCACTATTGCTGGCAGCCCTGTTGTTGAGGTTGTTGACCTATCCACCGGCTACAACGGGTTGCCTCCAACAGATGGTTTGTTGCTCCTCACCGAAGATGACACCCGGGTCATTGTGCGACCATCAGGGACAGAACCAAAGGTGAAGTGCTACATCGAAGTCATTGAAGACGTCACACCCGACGCCGACTTCGCTACGCTGTCAACCACACGCAAAGTGGCACGGGACAAGATCACTGCGGTGCGTCAGGACATGAGCACCGCCCTTGGCCTCAACTAGCGCGTCATAGGTAAGGGGGCATCAGGTTAATCCTGATGCCCCCTTACCTGTCTGTCACGTCGTTGCTACTGCGGTGCGGGGCGGTGAGATGCACTTACCGTGCGCCGTGGAGTAGTGCGCGAACGTCATCCCACATTCAGTGACTCATCATCGGCAGCAACTGATTGGTTCCATTCTCGCTTGGAATCACGCCATTGTTCATCGTTGACACCGGCACGCCAATACCCTGACACGCTCATGGAACGCGGCGACATTCCCATCGCACGCAACGAACGTCTGATATCACGAACGGACATCGCCTCTCCATGAAGAAAAACATGGGTGTCCACGGCGATTTCCCCGGCTGCACCGACCGCCTGCACCAATGCTTCCCCAGCACGGGCACCGTTGCGGTATACCCAGGTCACGGCATCTGAATGACTCAGCGGCACTTCGTGGCCTGGCGCTTCAATTTCGATGAAAGCACGAATACTCGCCCCCACCGGCATCGCTTCAAGAGCAACCGCAATGGCCGGCAAGGCTGACTCATCACCAATGAGCAGATGATGAGCGGCCTCCTGGTGGGGAATGTAACCTCCACCAATACCACCGAAATCAAGAGTGTCCCCAACCCTTGCGTCGCGAGCCCAACGCCCAGCAACTCCCTCGTCACCGTGGACGACAAAATCGATATCTACGTGTCCGCGCACAACATCTGCGTGACGCACAGTATATGAGCGCATGACGTGCGAACCGTCAGCGGCGGGAAAGAAAGCTTTGATGTAGGTGTCTGTCGCGGAGGGAAAATCAAACCCTACCCAGTTTGGGCACTGAAACTGAAGGCGCACGAGCACAGGGGAAATCTGCTCACGGGAAACAACTGTTGCTGTAAAGCTTTCCCGCATCCGCACGGGAGGCATCGAAAAATCATACTGGGCAGACATACATTCCTTTCAGCAAAACGTTAGGCTCACCTTACCCCAACGGGGTTAGGTGAGCCTAACAGAATGCTGTGAGATGAGCCTAGTTATGCGGGCTAGTGCGAAAAATCAGTACCCTGAGGCCTGTTCATCACCGCTCTCCGATGCGGGGTTAGCGATGCCAGCCAACACGGTAGCTGTCCCTGACAACCCAAGACGCGTAGCGCCAGCTTCGATGAGAGCCCGAGCTGCAGCACCAGTTCGGATACCACCAGAGGCTTTCACACCCAACCGCGGGCCAACCGTGCGAGACATCAAGGCAACCGCCTCGACACTCGCACCACCCGCAGGGTGGAATCCAGTAGAGGTCTTCACGTAGTCCGCTCCAGCGCGCTCTGATGCTTCACACGCCGCAACAATCTCATCGCTGGTCAACGCAGCCGATTCAATGATCACCTTCAGCAGAACAGTGGCTGGAGCGGCGTCACGAACAGCACGAATGTCGTCCTCAACAAGCTGCCAGTCACCCGCTTTGACTGCACCCAAGTTGATGACCATGTCAATCTCGTCAGCACCATCACGGACAGCAGACGCAGTCTCAGCTGCTTTTGCATCAGCTTTGTGCGCACCAGAAGGGAAGCCCACAACTGTGGCAATTTTCAGGTCGGCGCCTGCAGGTACCGCAACAGGCAACAGGGATGGTGACACACACACCGAGAACACACCCAGCTTCACAGCCTCAGTGACCAAGGCTGCAATATCTGCTGGCGTTGACTCTGGCTTGAGGAGGGTGTGATCTACGAGCCCAGCAACGTGCTCAGCAGTAATGTCATGATTCATTTTCTTGCTCACTTCCATCGTGGATTTCTTCAAAAGCTGTGATGATGCGTTCACCCAGCGCAAGCCGCGCATCGTGGTGCGTAAATGTGGACCATGCGGCTACCAGCGTAGCGTTGAGAAGGTCGTGTATATCCCACCCTGCCTCGCTGACGAGAAGGCGCATCTCATGGGACATCGATGTTCCAGACATGAGGCGGTTGTCAGTGTTAATGGTGACCGCAAAATCAAGATCACGCAGACGTGTGATGGGGTGGCTTGCAATGCTCTGTGCGGCACCGGTTTGCAGGTTTGAGCATGGGCACATCTCCAACGCGATTTGGTTGTCCCGCACCCAGTTCGCTAGGCGACCAAGAACTGGCGTATCAGTGTCCAACCCTGTGATGTCATCGATAATGCGTACTCCGTGCCCAACCCGCTGCGCCTGCCCCAGGTGCACAGCCTGCGCAATGGACTCCGCGCCAGCGGCCTCGCCCGCGTGGATTGTGACAGGGAAGTTTTCGTCATTGAGGCGGCGCCACACCTGGGGGAAACGGTCAGGCATGAATCCTGCTTCTGCACCGGCAATATCGAAACCGTAAACTCCTTTGTCCCGGTGGCGCAGCGCTAGGTCAGCGATTTCGTCCCACCGGTCAGCGTGACGCATAGCCGTGACAAGTTGCCCCACCTCAATGCTGTGCCCCTCACGTGCCGCAAGGTCCACACCTTCGGCGAAGCCTCGCTGCACTGCCTCTACAGCCTCATCCAAGGTTAATCCGCCACGTAAGTGCTGTTCAGGAGCCCACCGTGATTCAGCGTAGATCACTCCGTCAGCGGCTAGATCCATAACGGCTTCACGGGCAACGCGAGTAAGCGCAGGCGCTGTTTGCATCACTGCAATGGTGTGGTCAAAGGTTTCTAAGTAGCGTTCAAGCGAGCCTGAGTCTGCTGATTCGACGAACCAAGCTTTCAGTGCCGCTGGGTCTGTTGCTGGCAGAGTGTGCCCCACTTGCGCGGCAAGGTCGATGATTGTTTCAGGGCGCAACCCGCCATCAAGGTGGTCGTGGAGAACAACTTTGGGCAGCGTGGGAATAGTGTCAAGGAGTGTCATGGTGCAACCTTCTGTGAGAGGAGTGTTATGACGTACGGTCAGAGCTTGGACGTGGGAAAACAGCCCACATAATGTGCTGCCATCCTCCCAAAGCGTTGGAAGGTATCTGCCGGTTCATGACATCAGAAACAGAAACCTGGGTGTTGATTGCGGTTGCCGGATCGAAAACTAGCAGGTGGTCCGTGCCACGCAACGACGGTGGTTGGTGGAGAACAACAACATGGCGCGGCACTGAAGCAGTCACCCCTCGCCGCGTATCTGCCCCTGCATACAACATCACGGGGAAACCTCGACGCACGCATTCCACACTGTGCCCCATGACGCGTTGATACTGAGGCAGCGATGTCGCAACCACCATGCGGTCTTGATAGTCATGCCCGAGGAAATGCGCAACCCGCGCAGCACCCCAGGGTGGTGTCCCCCACCGGCGCGGCCAGCGCAGCAACCCCATCATTGCTCGATGCGATGTGCGGCTCTTCATAGCTTGTTGAGCCGCTGCAAAAAGGGTCTCCATTGCGTTTAAGTCAGCGTGCGGCGCGGACTGGGCAGCGCCTTGTGGATCGTTCTGCGCGAGTTCTCTCAACGTCTCACGGGTATCAGCGTGAGCGTCGGTAAGCGCAATCATCGTCAGTGCGGCCGACCCACAGGTTGTTGAATCCATTTGCACGGCAGGGCACTCGCTACCGTCCTCCGCGCTGAGGTCAACGGGGCCTGGGTGTTGACCAAGCGCCCATTTCGCAGTCATGTTTTCTTGAGTTGCTGACACCTTGTGCGAGTTGGAAGCAGCGTTATTTCCAGGGGTCGCACTGGTATTTTCACCATGCGGCGCAGGTGGCATTTTGCGTCGCCCACACCATAATCCGTAAAGGAAAGTAGTGAGCTGATACCCCTGATGCGCCACAGTGCTCCTTGACAGTATGTGCCTTACGTATCCCACAATACCGAGTCATCGAGGAATTGCGAGCGAGGTGCCGCTGATGGCGAACATTCCACAGCGGCACCTCACGTTACCCTGCCAGGTGACCAACGGGGTGATCACTTGAGCAAACTCGATGCAGCGATCACACGATTCGGTCGATCACCAAATCTGGCAACCCGGTAACCACGTCATCGCTGATGTCAAAGCCCTCTTGAGCGATAGCGATGGCACGCTCAAAACGCTCTGGGGTATCTGTGTGAAGCGTCATGAGCGGTTGGCCTTCGGTGATCTTGTCACCAGGCTTTGCATGCAGTTCGATGCCCGCCCCTGCTTGCACTTGGTCTTCCTTGCGCGCACGCCCAGCACCCAAGCGCCACGACGACACACCAACAGCCATCGCGTCCAATGAGGAGAGGTAACCACTACGTGGAGCAGTGATGACGTGCTGTTCTTTCGCCACGGGAAGCGGTGCATCATTGTCGCCACCTTGTGCAGCGATCATGGCACGCCACTTGTCCATGGCTCGACCATCAGAAAGGGCCGCACGGATGTCATCAATGTCAGTCGCTCGGCCAGCACCAACGAGCATTTCGTGAGCTAGCGCAACTGTTAAGTCAACAACGTCCTGTGGACCGCCACCTTGAAGAACCTCAATCGACTCACGAACCTCAAGTGCGTTCCCGACAGTCAGCCCCAGCGGGGTCGACATGTCAGTCAATAAAGCAACGGTGTTTACGCCAGCATCCTTGCCGAGGTCCACCATAGTTTGCGCTAATTGACGGGCGTTCTCTTCATTTTTCATGAACGCACCTGAGCCGACCTTGACGTCCAGCACCAGTGCTGACGTGCCTTCAGCGATCTTCTTGCTCATGATTGATGAAGCAATAAGCGGAATTGCCTCTACTGTGCCCGTGACATCACGCAGTGCGTAGAGTTTGCGGTCTGCTGGAGCTAAGCCTGAGCCTGCCTGGCAGATCACTGCTGCAACGTTTTCTAGTTGGTCCATGATCTCTTCGTTGCTGAGCGCTGCGCGCCACCCTGCAATGGCTTCAAGCTTGTCGAGCGTTCCGCCCGTGTGGCCCAAGCCCCGTCCAGACAACTGTGGGACTGCTACATCGAAAACAGCAACAAGTGGTGCCAGAGGAAGCGTGATTTTGTCACCGACTCCTCCTGTTGAGTGCTTGTCCGCTGTTGGGCGTGACAGTGCATCAAAGTTCATACGCTCACCTGAGGCAATCATTGCCGCAGTCCAGTGAGAGATTTCAGTGCGGTTCATCCCGTTCAGGAGGATCGCCATGTTGAGCGCGGCCATTTGATAGTCGGCTACATAGTCGTGGGTATAGGCGTTGATGACCCAGTCAATTTCTGCTTGGGTGAGTTCGCGCCCGTCGCGCTTTGCGCGGATGATGTCAACGGCATCAAATTGCTGTGCAGTCATGCTTTTCTGCTTTCTTCGTAGTCAGTGAGGTCACTGGGACCGAACGCATCAGGCAATACCTCAGACATCGTTTTGTAGCCCGACACTGTGGACAGCACTAGATCAGCTCCTCCGTGTTCCCACAGAAGCTGACGGCACCGTCCGCAGGGCATGATGACATCGCCTTCACCATTGACACAGACGAATGCCTGGAGGCGCCCACCACCTGAGGCAACAAGCTCTGAGATCAGTCCACACTCAGCACACAGGGTGACCCCGTAGCCAGCGTTTTCCACATTGCAACCGCGTACGAGCCGGCCATCTGTGGTGATAGCTGCTGCTCCCACCGGATATTTCGAGTAGGGGACGTATGACCTCAAGGTCATGTCGCGTGCGGCTTGAATGAGGTCGTCCCAGTTGATGGAAGCCGCGAGTTCTTGTGCTCGTGTCATGCTGCGTCTCCTTGTTGCGCGTGAGGCCGCCGATGCTGTGATGAGGTGCTAACACCGTGTACCTGCGTCGTTTCCCAGCCTATACCTAAAACGCTTAACGTGTTGGGGTGAAAAGAAACCGTGGGGGTGTTGTTGACACACCCCCACGGCGTGTTCTTACTTCACGTACGGGATTCCTTCTGCTGCTGGCGCACGGACTTTACCGACAAGTCCGGCAACAGCGAAGATCGTTGCGAGGTATGGCAACATTGCCAAGAACTGGGTGGGCACCGGTGTGCCTGTAATGGATAGTGTTCCACGCAGCGCGTCCGCAATTCCAAAGAGAATAGCTGCGGCAAACGCACCGTTAGGGTTCCATCGGCCAAGGATCATCGCGGCAAGTGCAATATAGCCTTTACCCGCTGTCATCTCTTTACCGAAACCAACGCCAGCCATAACGGTGAATGCAACACCACCAAGCCCTGCAACCGCACCACCGATGATGGTGTTGATCCATCGGGTTCTGTTGACCTTGATACCTACGGTGTCAGCTGCCTTTGGGTGCTCACCTACTGAGCGCAGACGTAGGCCCCATCGGCTCCGGAAGATCAAGAACTGCAGTGCAATGACAGCAACAAACATCAAGTAGACCAAGATGTTTTGGTTGAAGAGAATTCCACCAATGAACGGGATATCCGAGAGTAGGGGAATTGGCAGTTCTCCCAATCGCTCAGGCTGGTTGAGGAGAGACTTATTTTCCTTCAACACCGTTGAGAACAGGTAGCTTGTTACACCGATGACCAACACGTTGAGAACAACACCAACAACGATTTGGTCAACCCTGTACTTGATAGAGAAGAATGCAAGGAGAACACCAACAAGCGCACCGGCGAATGGAGCAACAAAGAGCGCCGCGTAGGCATTGCCCACAACAGTGGCTGCAACAGCACCAACAAAGGCTCCAGCGAGTAGTTGCCCTTCGATGGCGATATTGATGATGCCGACTCGTTCACAGATCAAACCAGCCATAGCGCCAAAAGCCAGTGGGACTGCCAGAATAAGACCTTGAGCCAGCAACTGAGCCAGTGGCATCGTGGTGTCTTTGCCTGCCGCTGCCCAGATGAGGAACGACATGAAAGTCAGCACACCAACGATGGTTGGCATCCATGCCCCCACCTTGATGCGCTTTAATGCCGCATACGATGCATATGCCGCCAGCACGAGAATCGCTAAGCTCAGTACGATAACGGTTGCCCGCGCAGGCACCATAAGAGCGTCGATTTTGATGCTGTCTCTGGACTGAGACAGAACAATTTGCGCAATGCTTCCGGCAGGCGAACCAAAGCCTAAAGCAATCAAGCTCAAGAGCCCGATGACTCCGTAGGCGATGGGCCCTTTCCATGACACTGGAGTGACAACCGTGCCCTCAAAGTGCTGCGAGGACGGTGAGAGAGTGGCGGCGCTCATGCTGCGCCCTCCTTACGTGGAGCAGGGAGACGGAAGATTGCTCGTACCAGCGGTGGAGCAGCGATCAACAACACCACGAGAGCCTGGACTACCTGAACAATGTCCACCGGCGTGTTGCTGGCAGTTTGCATCAAGGGAGATCCTGCACGCAGGGCGCCGAATAACAGTGCAGCTCCAATAATTCCAACGGGACGTGAACGCCCCAGGAGAGCTACGGTGATTGCATCGAAGCCGATACTTCCTGCTACACCCTCTTGCAGGACACCTTCAGTACCAAGAGTTTGAGAGACACCACCAAGGCCTGCAAGACCACCAGCGACGAGCATGACGTAGAGGTAGATTCTGTTCACGCTGATACCAGCGGTCCGGGCCGCATCAGAGTTCAACCCGACTGCTCGGAACTTAAATCCAAGAGTCGATCGCTCCATCAACCACCACACGAAGTACGCGGCGATGAGAGCAAGAAGGAAACCAGCATGGAGGCGGAAGTTCTCCCCCATGATTTGCGGGAACATCGCAGTGTCAAGTACACGCTGCGAAACGGGGTTATTGCTGCCTTCACGTTTGAACGCGTCAGTAGTAAGCAGGTATGACATCAAGAACCCAGAAATCGAGTTCAACATAATCGTGACAATAACTTCGTTTGCCCCGAAGCGCGCCTTCAGGTAACCAGCGATTCCTGCCCACAGCGCACCACCAAGAACACCACCAAGAACAGCGACGATGAGGTGGATACCAACCGGGAGGTCAAAGGCGAACCCAATGAAGGCTGACACTGTTGCACCAAGGACTACCTGACCCTGAGCACCAATGTTGAACAGACCACTGCGGAAACCAATCCCAAGACCAAGTCCAGCGAAGATGAGTGGAGTGGCTGCAGTCAGCGTTTCCGTAATGGGTTTGAACTGTCGCACAACACTCTGTGCTTCTGGGTCATAGATTGCACCACGGAAAAGCGACCAGTAGGCACCTGAAACCGCATCCCATACTGCAGTGAAGAAGTCGCTGGGGCGAGCAAAGATGTAACCAGCTGTGCGTTGCACCTCAGCGTTTGCAGCTGCTACGAGTACAGCGGCCATCAGTAGCGCTGCGATGATCGCAAAAACGATGACACTCGCATTGCTAGAGACAATGTCACGCAGTGCAGTATTCCACCGTCTGTCCTCTGAAGTTTCAGACTCTGGAGCTGGCTGTGGTGACTTTTGAGTTTCGACGCTCACAGCGCTCCTCCTCGGGAAATGTCTGTTTCATCGCTAACAGCTGACAGTGTTGTCTCGTGTTGGGCTGCTTTGGTAAGCGCGGCATCGTAGTCGACACCTGCCATCATGAGACCGAGTACATCGCGAGACGTATCTTTAGGAACGATCCCGATAATGTGCCCTTCGTACATCACCGCGATGCGGTCTGCGAGGCCCAGTACTTCGTCTAGTTCGGTGGAGACGATAATGACTGCTGTGCCTGAGTCGCGTTCCGCGATCACACGCTTGTGCACAAACTCAATGGATCCCACATCGAGGCCACGGGTGGGCTGAGCCGCGATAAACAGTTGCAACGGGCGTGACAGTTCACGCGCCAACACAACTTTTTGCTGGTTACCACCCGACAGTTGCGATGCGAGGTTTTTCGATGTCTGTGTTCGAACATCGAACTCTTCGATGTGCTTTGCAGCGTTCTCTTCGATAACTTTTGCGTTGAGGCTCATGCCCCTCGCATAGGGAGCCTTGTCATGAAGGTCGAGAATCATGTTCTCTTCGATAGTGAAACCAGCAATGAGGCCGTCTTTATTACGGTCTTCAGGAACAAAACCTAGGCCGACGTCAAGAACCTCGCGGATGGATTTACCGAGGAGCTCTTCTCCGTTGAGTTGAGCACTCCCGTGAGCTTTAGGGTGCATACCGAGAAGCGTCTCGGTCAGTTCCGTTTGTCCATTTCCTTGGACTCCGGCAATGGCCAAAATCTCACCACTGCGCACATCAAACGAGACATCCCGCAGGAGAGGCACCCCTTGTGAGGTAATGAGTGAAAGGTCTTTCACCGTGAGGCGCACATCGCCTGGCTGAGCATCTTCTTTGGCCACAGTGAGTGACACAGAACGGCCAACCATCGCAGAAGCCAATTCCTTCTCCGACGCTGTTGGATCAGCACTTCCTACGATCTTACCGCGGCGGATGACGGAAATTTTGTCAGCGATCGCTTTCACTTCACGCAATTTGTGCGTGATGAAGACAATCGAAGTTCCCGAGTTCTTGAGTTGACGCATGATTTCAAGAAGCTCATCAGTTTCTTGAGGGGTCAACACTGCGGTGGGTTCGTCAAGAATAACGATCTTTGCATCATGCGACAGTGCCTTGATGATTTCAACGCGCTGTTGTGCGCCAACAGGAAGATCTTCGACACGCGTGTCAGGATCGATATTGAACCCAAAACGGTCAGAGATTTCCTTCACCCGACGCCGGGCTTCACCCAAACTGATGATCCCGCCCTTGGTTGGCTCAAAACCTAAGATGACGTTTTCAGCAACGGTAAAGACAGGTACCAACATAAAGTGTTGGTGGACCATACCGATGCCAGCTGCCATTGCTTCACCTGGTCCAGCGAATTTCACCGGTTTGTCATCCAGGAGGATTTCCCCGCCATCTGGATCGTAAAGACCATAGATGACGTTCATTAGTGTGCTCTTCCCGGCACCGTTCTCCCCAAGGAGCGCATGGACTTGTCCTGGTTCAATAACAAGGTCAATGCTGTCGTTGGCCGTAAATGTGCCAAAGACTTTGGTGATGCCGCGTAGTTCCAGCTTCATGCTCTACGCCTTCCGCGTTGCGCTACATGCGCGAATGCAACGTGTGGACAAGCCGCTTCGTTGCTGCTTGTCTGTGGGTTAGGGTCGTGTGGCCCCAGGAGAGGGATCTCTCTGGGGCCACACGTCAGGGTGAAGTTAGATCACTCAACCGTGGTTGCGGAAGGTGATTCGACAACCAGGCTGCCGTCAATGATTGCTGCCTTGAGTTCTTCAACCTTGGTCTTTACCTCAGCAGGAACCTCTGAATCAAGGTTGTGGAAGTCAGCAAGGCCAACGCCACCGTTTTCGAGTGTTCCAACGTAAGGAGTGGCGTCGAAGGTACCACCAAGAGCTGCCTCGCTCGTGTCGAAGACTGCGGTGTCCATTGCCTTAAGTACTGAGGTTAGGAGGATGTCACGGTAGCTGTCGTACTTGTCAAAAGCATCAGTGTCGACACCAATAACGTAGACACCTTCGTGCTCAGAAGCAGCGGCCATTGCACCTTCGCCCACTGGGCCAGCAACTGGCATGATGACGTCTGCGCCCTGCGCAATGAACTGCTCGGAGAGTTCTTTACCCTTACCGATTTCGCTGAAGTTTTCGGTGAATGAGCCGCCTTCTGGCTTCTCTTTATCCCAACCGAGAACGCGAACGTCTGCGTCGTTCTCTTCGTTGAACTTAGCAACACCGTCGACAAAGCCATCCATGAAGATGGTGACTGATGGAATGTTCATACCACCGAAGGTTGCAACTGTGCCGGTCTCGCTCACACCAGCGGCAACGTAGCCAGCAAGGTACGCAGCTTCGTGAGTGTTGAACAACAGTGGCTTGACATTGTCACGAGCTGGGTCGACACCGGAGTCGATGATGGCGAAGTGCTGGTCTGGGTTTGCCTCAGCCGACTGACCAGTGACGTCTGCAAGGTTAAAACCTACGTTAAAGATGATGTCGCATGAGGACTGAATCATGGAGTCAACGTTCGAGATGTACTGTCCGGCGTCAGCCGATTCAGCTACACCTGTTTCGATGCCGAGGTCTTCTGAGGCACGGAGCAAACCGGAGAATGACGTCTCGTTGAAGGAGTTGTCATCAAACCCTCCCTCGTCGGAAACCATGCAACCCTTGAAGTCAACGGCTTCTGCTGTGTCACCTGAAGTGGAGGATGTCTCGGTGTTGGTTGGGGATTCCTGGGGGGCATCGCCACATGCCGCCAGAGCGAGTGCTGCCGCTGCGGAAATCGCAGCGATCTGAGCGAACTTCTTCACGTAAGTTCTCCTGTGTGTGTTGGGGTAGGGAACTCAGCGGATGCACCGCCAGTGGCGGGGGTCGCAACTCGTTGAGCAGAGCAGCTTCCGGTGAACCGGCATGCTGCCTTCCTTGATTCGGGCCTCAGTGACCCGCCTTACAGATAACTGTAGACGTTAAGCCGTTAACGTTCAGTTTCTATTGGGTAACGAATCACATTCGTTACCAACTTGAGAGCGTCCGCTCCGTCAGTGGACTGAGAGCGCTCGGATCGTGAGATTCCTTGTGTTCAGTGGGTTTCGTACCTATCACACGCGGTCGAGGCGGGCATCTTCTCCCGTTGCAACACGTGCAAGAATCCTCATACCGACTTTAAGCGAGTTCTCATCGATTCGCAGATCTCCCCGGTGGATATCATACGTTTTCCCACCCGGAGTCCTTGTTCCAAGTCTAATCAGTGCTCCCGGAACTTTAGTGAGGTACCAGGCAAAATCCTCCCCACCAAGTGACTGTTCTGTCAGCGTCACGCTATGACCGCCGAGAGCATCACGTGCAGCCGCTTCGATGTCGAGCGTGCATGATTCAGCGTTGTCCACAGGGGGAACTCCGCGCTGGTGATGGAGTGCCACCTCGACCCCATAAGCTGCCGCCACGTGGGCAACGGTCTCCTTAAGTACGTGAGCTGCCTGTTCCCATGCGCTAACTTCTAGGCATCGCAGTGTTCCCATGATCATTCCCGATGCTGGGATTGCATTGGGCGCCGCACCTGCCTGCACACTGCCCCACGTCATATTGACGCCCGAGCGCGGGTCCAAGCGGCGCCCCAGCACAGCTGGAACTTCTGTGATGATCTCACCGATGGCATAGACAACATCGCCAGTAAGGTGTGGACGAGAAGTGTGCCCACCGTGAGAAGTTACCGTCACCGTGATTGTGTCGCAGGCAGAAGTGATCGGACCAATCCGAGAACCAATCAATCCGCAATCAAGTTTGGGTTCTGTATGAACCGCAAAAATCTCCCCCACATCATCCAAGACATCCTGCGCCAAAAGGTCCAAAGCGCCACCCGGCTGCACTTCCTCAGCTGGTTGGAAAACTAACCGCACTCCTTGAGTCAGGCGCCCCTCTTGAGCAAGCCGCGCCAAAATGAGCCCCGCACCCAGCACAACTGAGGTGTGAACGTCGTGTCCACACGAGTGACTCACCCCGTCATTGACTGACGCAAACGGCAAGCCAGACGTTTCTTGGAGCGGAAGAGCATCGATGTCAGCACGCAGGGCAATAAGCGATTCGCCCCCTTCTTCAGCACTTGGACCGATGTCACACATGAGTCCAGTCCCCTTGAAAAGGACAGGAGTGAGTCCAGCTTGACGCAGGCGCTCAGCAACAGCCTGCGTTGTCCGGTGCTCTTGCCGGGCCGTCTCAGGGTGGGCGTGGATATCGCGACGAAACGAGAGAATCTCGTCCTCGAACGCTGTCGCAAGGTCATCTATCGCAGAGGCCAGTGGAAATGTCACATAACGAGCCTACTCCTTTAGACCCCTCTCCCCACTGGCGTCCCACACGTTGAGTCTCAACGACTACGCGCCTCCCCTCATGCGCGTCACACGCTAGAGATAGTTTTCCAAGCCCCGATCCCGCAGTTCAGTGACCATATCCTTGACCTGTTGCGCTCGCGCACGAGTTGTCACCAGGAGCGCATCTGGAGTGTCCACCACAACCACGTCATCAAGTCCTAGGATCGTGACCAGGCGACCCGAGTTGGGCACCACCACTGAACCTGCGCTTTGCACTCGGACAACGTCTTGATGGTCTCCAACCACCTTGGAACCCGCATTGTCATCAGAGGGAAGTAACGCAGCAAGTGAGTTGAAGTCGCCCACGTCATCCCAGCCAAAATTCCCAGGAACCACAGCCACTCCCCCCGTTTGAGCAACTGGCTCAGCGACTGCATGGTCAATGGCGATTTTCTCCAAACGCGGCCACACCTCAGCCAATACGGACTCGCGGCGATCGGTATCCCAGGCTGCGGCAATGGTCATCAACCCGGCGTGCAGGTCAGGTCGCTGGTCACGTAGGTGGCCCAAGAGCACGGACACTTTGGAGATAAACATTCCTGCATTCCACCGGTATTCGCCCGTGGATAGATAATTCCGGGCAGTTGAAGCGTCCGGCTTTTCTGTGAAGCTCTCGACACTACGCACGCTAGTACACCCCGGTAAATCGAGGAGCTCGCCTGAGTGAATGTACCCAAAGGCTGTCGACGGCCGCGTTGCCGAAATTCCGATGGTGACGACATACCCCTGACGGGCTGCTGTAACCGCTTCACGGATAGCAGCATCGAATCCTTCGAGATCCGTGATGACATGATCTGCTGCAAAGGACCCTAAAAGCACGTCTCCGTGGCGTTGCTGCAGCACAGCGGCCGCCAATCCGATGGCCGCCATTGAGTCACGCGGGGAGGGTTCAGTCAATATCGCCGTGTCTGCCAGGCTCGGGAGTTGCTCCTGAATGGGTTTCTCGTGCGCACCCCCGGTGACGACCATGACGTTTTGTGGTCCACTGAGACGCGAAACGCGATCGTAGGTTGCTTGGAGGAGCGAGCGTCCAGCACCGGTGAGATCGAGAAGGAACTTGGGGCGCACCTCGCGGGACATCGGCCATAAGCGGGTCCCCGAACCGCCGGCGGGTATCACAGCATGGAAGTCATCGATCGGGCTCACGGGGCGGGCAGATCGTCGTGTCTGTTCAGGCTGGTGCGGCGTCATGGAGTCAAGAGTACTCAATGGTTTGCCTACTCCCCGAGTCCACTGGTCCCGCGTCAACAGCGATAAGTTGCTCGACATCGAGACGGGACAGTCCACGGAAGTGACAGAATGCTGTGGGATAAGTCACAAACGGGGCCTTTTCTCTGCGATTCGCGGCACCCCTGTGCCTCAGCGCACAGAAAATTCACTAAAGTGGAAGCACACGCGGAGATGGACGATGTTGTCCTGAGAAACAGGACCACACCTGACCAGATCCGGCTCAAGATCTCGCTACCAGGAGGCGCCACAGTGCCCAGCGCACCTGCAGGAACGCTCTATCGCGGCCGTGAAGGAATGTGGTCGTGGGTTGCACACCGTGTAACCGGCGTGCTCATTTTCCTGTTCCTCTTTGTCCACGTCCTCGACACCGCCCTCGTCCGTGTCTCCCCAGAGGCATACAACGCCGTCATCGGCACCTACCAAACCCCCATTATGGGTCTGGGTGAAGCCGGGCTCGTCGTGGGAATCGTATTCCACGCATTCAACGGCCTGCGCATCATCCTTGTGGACTTCTGGTCCAAGGGACCCAAATACCAGCGCATCATGCTGTGGGTCGTTGTTGGCCTGGTGATTGTCACTATGGCTGGCTTCCTCCCCCGCCACCTCTCGCACATTTTCGGAGGTCACTGATGACTGCCAACATTGACAACCCACGCGCCCCCTACGTACGCAAGAAGATCACACGCTCTAACTTTGAGATGTGGGGCTGGCTTTTTATGCGCGGCTCCGGTGTCATCCTCGTTGTCCTCATTTTCGGTCACCTCTTCGTCAACCTGATGGTCGG
The DNA here is from genome assembly GCF_000423205.1 of Jonesia quinghaiensis DSM 15701. GTDB lineage: Bacteria > Actinomycetota > Actinomycetes > Actinomycetales > Cellulomonadaceae > Jonesia > Jonesia quinghaiensis. The sequence continues at coordinate 155,281 of NZ_AUHN01000006.1, read as the reverse complement.
TGAGGGTGTTAACCGTATTGACTTCGCCTTTGTTGGCGGCAAATGGGCATCACCATTCTGGCAAATGTGGGATCTGCTCATGCTCTGGCTCGCAATGATCCATGGCACCAATGGCGTACGCACAATTATCAATGACTACGCAGAAAAGCACGTCACCCGGGCCATTCTAAAAATCGGCTTGTACAGTGCATTCATTCTCACTGTCGTGCTTGGCACTCTGGTGATTTTCACCTTCGATCCATGCCCCGCCAACGCTCCAGCAGATCTACTTCCCTCATTCTGCTGACCCAGACACAGAGTCAGCCCGCACCCTCTTGTTGTTAGGAGGCATCGGCTACGATGCAATTCCACCAGTATGACGTCGTGATTGTCGGCGCAGGTGGCGCAGGAATGCGCGCCGCTCTTGAGGCTTCCACCGAAGCCCGCACGGCAGTTATTTCCAAGCTTTACCCCACCCGGTCCCACACCGGTGCCGCACAAGGTGGCATGTGTGCCGCCTTAGCAAACGTCGAAGAAGACAACTGGGAATGGCACACTTTTGACACCGTCAAAGGCGGTGACTATCTCGTGGATCAAGATGCCGCAGAGATCATGGCCAAAGAAGCCATCGACGCAGTTCTTGACCTTGAACGAATGGGGTTGCCGTTCAACCGCACCCCTGAAGGCAAGATTGACCAACGACGCTTCGGTGGACACACCCGCAATCACGGTGAAGCAGCTGTTCGGCGCGCCTGCTATGCAGCTGACCGCACCGGTCACATGATCCTCCAAACGCTGTACCAAAACTGCGTCAAACAGGACGTCGAATTCTTTAATGAGTTCTATGTCCTTGACCTCATCGTGGACCACGACCTCTCTGCTGGCGATGTCCCAGCGGGCGAGGAAGTCACAGCCACAGGAGTTGTTGCCTACGACCTTGCCACGGGCGAGATCCACATTTTCCAAACCAAAGCCGTCGTCTTTGCGACAGGTGGGGCAGGGAAAATCTACAAAACAACCTCTAACGCTCACACCCTCACCGGCGACGGGATGGCCCTTGCGCTCCGCCGTGGGTTGCCCCTCGAAGACATGGAGTTCTTCCAGTTCCACCCCACAGGGTTGGCTGGACTTGGGATTCTGCTCTCCGAAGCGGCTCGTGGTGAAGGTGGAATCCTCCGTAACGGGAACGGTGAGCGCTTCATGGAGCGCTATGCCCCCACCATCAAAGACCTTGCCCCACGAGACATCGTGGCACGGTCAATGGCTAACGAGGTACGAGAAGGCAGAGGCGCTGGCCCCAATAAGGACTACGTCCTGCTCGACCTCACCCACTTGGAACCAGCACACATCGACGCGAAACTACCGGATATCACGGAGTTCGCCCGTACCTACTTGGGCATTGAGCCATACACCGAGCCCGTGCCGGTGTACCCCACCGCTCACTACGCAATGGGCGGAATCCCCACAACGATCGATTCTGAAGTTCTCCGTAACCCCAGTGATGTTGTTAAAGGGCTCTACGCTGCCGGTGAAGTGGCCTGTGTTTCCGTGCATGGCGCAAATCGGTTGGGGACAAACTCGCTGCTAGACATCAACGTGTTTGGTAAGCGTGCCGGGCGCGCAGCCGCTGCATATGCGAAGACAGCAACCTTCACTGACCTCCCTGATTCTGCAGAACAGTGGGTCATCACCCAACTTGAAGAGTTGCGCACTCGCCCTGAGGGTGAGCGAGTTTCAGATATCCGTCGTGAAATGCAAGAGACGATGGACGCCAACGCCCAGGTGTTCCGCACAGAAGAATCACTCACCCAAGCATTGGCTGATATCAGGACCCTTCAAGAGCGCTACCAGCGGGTGTCAGTCCAAGACAAAGGCAAGATGTTCAACACTGACCTGTTGGAAGCCCTAGAACTTGGGTTCCTCCTCGACATTGCCGAGGTAACTGTCATTGCGGCATTGAACCGCCGTGAATCGCGCGGTGGGCACTTCCGCGAGGACTACCCTGACCGTGACGACAGTCGCTACATGCACCACACCATGGTGTATCGCCGTCCACCCGGTGCGTCTGTGGGTGGCAACATCACCGACGAGGCTTTCTCACACGTCAGTGACTTTGAGGACTACAAGGTTGTGCTCGGCGCTAAACCCGTCGTGCAAACAAGGTACGAGCCAATGGAGCGTAAGTACTGATGACTGCCACACTTGACAAAGACACCGACACCGAAACACAAGCTGGTGCTATCCCCTCGTTTGAGGTCACCATCAAGGTTCGCCGGTTCATTCCAGAAAACTCCGACGAACCATACTGGGAACAGCACACGCTCACTATGTATGGCACCGACCGAGTGCTTGATGCTCTTCATAAAATCAAGTGGGAAACTGACGGAACACTAACGTTCCGCCGCTCGTGTGCGCATGGAATTTGCGGCTCAGATGCGATACGCATCAATGGCCGAAACCGGTTGGCGTGCAAGACTCTCCTCAAAGATCTCAACCCTGACAAGGGGCCGATCATTGTTGAGCCCATTAAGGGATTGCCGGTAGTCAAAGACCTGATCGTTGACATGGAGCCGTTTTTCGCGTCCTACCGTGAAATCATGCCGTTCCTTATCACCTCTGGGAACCAGCCCTCTAAGGAACGTATCCAAAGCGCTGAACAACGTGAACGCTTCGATGACACCACCAAATGTATTCTGTGTGCTGCGTGCACGTCATCCTGCCCCGTGTTCTGGACTGATGGTCAGTACTTCGGCCCGGCAGCAATCGTCAATGCGCACCGCTTCATTTTCGATTCACGCGATGAAGGTGCGACACAGCGGCTGGAAATCCTCAACGACAAAGAGGGAGTCTGGCGTTGCCGAACAACCTTCAACTGCACGGAAGCATGCCCCCGTGGCATTGAGGTAACCAAGGCTATTCAAGAAGTGAAACGCGCAATGATCCGTCGCGCATTCTAGGAATGCCAGCGCACAGTCCAGGTTCAACCAGTACTCGCTTTCAGAAGCACCACGCACACTGACTGACGAATACGGCACAGAATGGGAACGGGGCCGACCATCAATTGATGGTCGGCCCCGTTCTGTCATACAGAATATCGCTCCATTGGAAAGCAGAGGTTTCTCCCACGGAACTTCAGCGTGCTATACAGACATTGTTGACAATTCTTCTTCGCGTTTCAGAATGGCATGCGGAGGATCGGCCGCAAATGCGGCAGCCACCAAAATGATGCGCGCACTGATATTGATCCAGACGAGCAAGGTGACGATCACTGTTGCTGAAGCAAATAGTGGATTTGATGATGCAGAACCTGCAACCACTGACGTCCCAAGGATTCGCAAGCCACCAAGCCCAACGGCAGCAACGGCTGCACCCGCCAGTAGGTCTTTAGTGGGCAAACGCAAACCAGCAAGCACACGGATAAGCAGGAAGAACATTCCAACATCAACAAGAAGCCCCACCACGAAACTCCCCAAAGGAATCAGGGATCCCCATACCTCTCCGCCAACCAGACGGCCTGCCAACCACCGGCCAGCGGTGTCAACAGCGATAGTGGCAACAGCAGAGACAAGTACGCCTGTGGCAATAATGAAGAACCCAAGCAACTCACGCGCCTTATCAATTGGTTTATTCTTCCGAGCAGTGAGCATCCCGAACATACCGTGCAGGGATTTACGCAGAACCCCCATTGCTCTCAGGGCAGTGAAAAGAAGAACTCCTACGGCAATAAAGCTTGTGACAGTTAACGCAGGCGAGAATGTCAGCTCGTCAGGACGTATGAGTCCATTGTTCGAACCTGTGTCGATCAAGCCAGGAATCGCTTCGTCAAGCGACTCCATGACAGATTCCTTGACTTCCTCGTTGTTTCCAAAGAACCGGATCAGCAAGGTAAACCCGAGAGTCAAGGCAGCGGACAAGGAAAATAGGGCCGTGTAGGTTATGCCCCCGGCAAGAATCGACCCGTTTGCCAGTAGATAGCGACGAACAGCACGCGCTGGGCGTGTTTGGAGGATCCGCTGCCTCACTTCGTTTCCGCGTTCTTTGAGAGTCTTGAATCGGCTGGTGAGGGGAGTTTTTTCGCGTTCAGTCACCCCAACAGCCTAGGTCAGGACAGCCTCACGAGCATGTCGAACATCAAGAATCACCGGATCTCGGGGCATCTCACTACTCGTTCGCGTTTTCCTCTACACCCAGCGCGAAAGCTCTAACCGGGCGCCAGACGTCGTCATCCCCGTGTTCAAAAACGTGGATTTCTGTCACTGGGAATGTCGCCTCATAAAATGCCATCTTTTCGAACGCAGCATCAAGCGCATCATCGTCCACCTCGTGAGCGATAGTGACGTGAGGATGATAGTTGAACCGCAAGTGCTGGTCGAGCAGCCCGGACCTCACCCGCCGCTCCAACTCCTCACATTCCGCGATACCTTGCACCACTTGGATGAACACCACAGGAGAGATGGGACGGAATGTTGCGCTCCCACGAAGATGCACATCAAATGGTTCAACAGCCCGGCACGCAGCGTGAACATGCTCATAGACTCTATCGAGATTGTCAGCATCAATGACGGTGGGACCGAGGATAGTGATATGCGCTGGTATCGCATCCGCAAGGGGATCCCCGGTCGCACGACGCGCCGCTACAAGCTCCTCAGCGTAGGGAGGAGGAACGGCAATCGACACCCCAATACGCCGCTGTTCTGCACCAAGCAGACTAGCCTGCATCAGGCAACCCCATGCCCGGGGGCTAGTAGTCCAACCCGGTCATAAACACGAGCGAGAGTCTCTTGAGCCACAGCTTGTGCTTTGGCCGCGCCAGTCGCCAAGATGCGATCGAGTTCAGCTGGGTCATCCAAGTAGCGGTGCACTTCCCCTTGGAACTGGGTCAAAAAGTCAGCAACAATCTCGGCGAGGTCAACTTTGAGGTGACCGTATTGCTTGCCAGCATATTCCTGCTCGAGTTGCTCAATAGTTTGACCAGTGAAGACTGAATACATGGTGAGGAGGTTTGACACACCAGGTTTTTCTTCACGGTCAAAACGGATCTCTGTCCCAGCATCCGTAACAGCTGACTTAATTTTCTTCGCCGCCACCTTGGGCGGATCCATCAACCAAATTGTCCCTTTACCAACTTCACTTTTACTCATCTTCGCTGTGGGTTGCTGCAGGTCATAGACCTTAGCTACAGCTTTGACGATGTGAGGTTCGGGAACTACAAAGGTGTCCTCGCCAAAACGGCTGTTCATTCTCTCTGCGAGGTTTCGTGTCAGCTCTAGGTGTTGACGCTGGTCTTCCCCAACTGGAACAAGCGCCGAATCATAAAGCAGGATGTCAGCCGCCATCAGCACTGGATAGGTGAAGAGGCCGGCACTGGCTCCTTCAATACCTTGCTTCGCGGATTTGTCTTTGAACTGCGTCATACGGCCCAGTTCCCCAAAACCGGTATTGCAAGACAGGATCCACGCAAGTTCTGCATGTGCTGGGACATGAGATTGAAGGAAGAGGGTTGACCGCGATGGGTCAACGCCACCAGCTAGGTACTGCGCCAAGGTTGAGCGCGTGCGGGTTTTCAGTTTTTCCGGGTCAGGATTCACCGTCAGTGCATGGAGGTCGACCACCATGTAGAAGGCGTCGTAGTTTTCTTGCAACGCCACCCACTGCGTCATCGCCCCAATGTAGTTGCCGATCGACAATGAATCATTGGTTGGTTGCATCCCTGACAGGATGCGCTGGCGCGTGGGCTGTGAAGTCATGGTCTCTATTGTTGCAGGTCGGCACCTAAGATTTCGAGTCCGACTTTTCGCTCATGTCGCTTCAGTGTCAAAAGGCGGCGTTTGCCCTGCGGGCAAAGGCGTGAATTGAGGGAAAGAAGGGCCCTGTGGTTGACTGCGTGCACGAGCAGCAGCTACGGCTGCTGTCGCCGCCGAAGCGTCACCAGTTGGCTTCTTGCCGTAATTGGGATCAAGAATCGTGTCTTCAATCAGCGTTTCACGAACGATGCGTCGAGGGTCGTACTGACGCGGATCGAGCTTTTGCCAATCAACATCGCGAAACTCCGGACCAAGTTCGGTATCGACTTTTTGCTTGGCATCGGACATAAAGCTGCGCGCTTTACGAACAAGTTGTGCTAACTGCTCCGCGTATTGAGGGAGACGTTCGGGCCCTACAACGAGAACGATAACCAAGAGGATGATGAGGAATTCCCCACCGTTGATCCCGAAAATCACAGGAACGTCCTCCATATTTGGCGAGCAGCGAGTGCAATCACGGCTTTAGCCTAACCTATTCGCTGCGCGCTTCATCAAGTGTTACTTCAACAGTACGTTCACCTGTGGATGTTTTGACCGTGAGCGCTACGGTGTCACCAGGAGCTTTTGCACGGATGGCAACAATCAGTTCATCAGCGTACGTCACGGGCCTGTCGTCAATGGCGGTGATAACGTCGCCCGGCTGCAAACCGGCCTGATCAGCAGGCCCTCCTGGTGTCACCGGCTGCTGCCCACCTTGCGGGCTACGCAACACTTGGACACCTTGCCCTTGGTAGGCAGAATCCAGCATGACCCCAATAATCGGATATGTTGCGAACCCATTGTCGATGATTTCAGCAGCTGTTCGAGCAGCTTGATTTGAACCGATGGCGAATCCGAGACCAATACTCCCAGCCGGTGAGGAGACCATCGAACCTGGGGGTTGGGCAATTGCGGAATTGACACCAATCACTTCGCCCTTAACGTTCACTAGTGGCCCGCCGGAGTTACCGGGGTTAATTGCAGCATCGGTTTGGATGGCATTGATGTAAGACAAGTCATCGGCTCCGCCTGCTGTCACTGGGCGGTTCAATGCTGAGACAATGCCCGTGGTCACTGTGCCCTGCAAGCCTAGTGGAGCACCGATAGCAATGGTCGCATCCCCCACGACAACAGCGTCAGAGTCACCTAGCTCCAGCGGGGTGAGTTCTTTGCGGTCAACCTTGATCACAGCAAGGTCATATTCCACAGTGGACCCAATGACCTCAGCGTCAAACTCTTGACCGTCAGAAAACATCACAACCACGCCGTCAGCATCTTCAGCTTCAGCAACTACGTGATCATTTGTCAGGATGTAGCCGTTATCAGAGATGACAAATCCTGACCCCGTGGAAACCCCATCCTGGGCGTACACCTCAATTGATACAACAGAAGGTAGGACCTGCGCCGCGATATCTGCGACAGATCCCTCAGCACGGCTGAGATCTGCTGTTGATCCATCGCTCCCACCATGGACAATAACGGCAGCTGCATCTGGGGCGCGCTGTGCTTGAAGTTGCCCACCGATAAGTCCGCCAACGGTTGCTGACACCAAAGCCACGACCATCGTCAACAACAAAACTCCGCCGCGGCGCGGACGCTTAGCCGCTGGTTGGGACGGCACACCATCCCATGAAGACCCTGTTTGCGGCTGAGAAGGGAGCCCTATCGAGGCATGTGACGGCGGCAACCCGTGGGCACCTGCGATCGTTGACGGTGTTTGCGGTTGGTATGGGCGTGGTGCCATCCCAGGCGCTACGAAACCGGTAGATGCAGTTGGCGGAGGCGTCGACGTTGGTGGCTGCGGGACGGGCCCGTGCCTGGGAGTAGGCGGTGGATCAGTAACTTCTGGGGATTGTTGTCGAGCAGCAAGAGGCGCAACCTGCTGCACCTCGTCAGCGGTTTGGTCCCCCGCATCGTCATTCGTGCCCTGTTGCGCGCGATGAGAAGCGGAAGGCGGCGCGAACCGCTCGTGCGCACTCTGGTGCGGCGGGAGACTAGTTCCCGCATCCTCCGGAGTTTGTGGGGGAATCGGCTGTGTCACTTGGCGCCTCCTACGATGTCAGCCAGCGCGGTTACAACAGAAGAAATCCCCTGCCGTGGCTCAGAAACCGGAAACAGCAACGCGATATCCATCGCTGTTGCTGCATCGTCCTGCGCGACCAATTCAAACACCCTGCCGTGGCTTTGCCAAACGATATGCACCGGTCTTGTGGATATCACGTACAGCGCACCTTCCCCCGCACGCACCATCCGGGCTTGAGCAACTGCGCCAACATCGAGGGCACCGTGAGTCTGACGGACCAGCACCTTAGCGCTGCCGCGTTCAATGAGCATCTCTAAATGTGACGGTTCGGCAGAGGAAAAACCCACCCGTGTCACCCGCGCTGTACCTGCCCCGATGTTGGGTGCAGCCCACCCGTGATCGTTTGCCCAACGAGCGATTTGCTGCGGGTCCAGCACCCCACTGCCGTCAGCGGGGAGTTCTACCACTGGGGAGAAGTCCGGATCAGAGCCGATTTGCTCAACATGCGACATGACGTCACTGTGTGCTGTCAAAGGAGTGATGGTCCTGTCACTAGCGCCACCACTTCCTATCATCAAAGGCGCACCAACCCCCACAGCGATCGCTAGAACAGCGAAACCACCCCACCAAGTTCTGGTAGACCGAAGCGCACCTGACCACTTTTCTGACGGCAGGGACGTGCAAGGTAGAAACGGATCATTGTGGCTACGCGATACACGTGGAGGGGCGGCAGTAGTCCCACTGACGAGCCCCATTAACCCAGCGACAAGCTCAGATGATGGCGCCGGATCGCCGCACTGAGACAACACACCACGAGCTAGACGCTCTTCACGAACCTCCAACGCACATGGTGAGCAACCAGCGATATGCGCTAGAGCTTCTTCTTGCTCTGCGGTTGATAATTGCCCATCAACAAGCGCGGATACTCGGTTACCTAAATGCGGCTTCATGGCATCACCTCAGTTGGCTCGGCCTTTGCCCGGTGAGCGAGATGACGCCGCAACTGCGTACGCGCACGGTGGATTCGTGACCGAACTGTCCCTAACTTGACCCCAAGCGTTGCGGCAATTTCCTCGTAAGACAACCCTTCGATGTCACACAACACGACCGCTACCCGATACTCCGGCTTCAGCTGCCCTAATGCATGTTGGATATCAAGATCAAGGTTATTGTGTTCGAACCCGCGTTCTGGGCTGCCTTGCTCAGAACGATCAGGATAGGTCGATGCGTCCTCTCCCATCGGATCCATCCACACGCGGCGTTTGCGCCGAACAGAGTCCAAAAAGAGATTTGTTGTGATCCTGTGAAGCCATCCTTCGAAGGACCCAGGTTGGAAGCTATCGAGGCTACGAAACACCCGAATGAAAACATCCTGGGTGAGGTCTTCAGCGTCTTGCTGATTGCCTGTTAATCGGTACGCCAAACGGTAGACGCGAGCAGAATGCTGGCGAACAACCTCTTCCCACGACGGTGACTCCATGCCACAACAATATGGCAGTGATCTGGAAGCTACCTGAAAAGTGGTTGTGTCCAAGCGATTCGTGCCGATCTCACCGTAAGATACCTAGGGAGATCACGAAAGAAGGTGACACGCATGTCGCATATGGCAGCAAACTGGGCATTCGCTGAGCAATACGTGAATGAGCCCAGCGCTGTAACCGCGGCTCGTGAGCGGGCATTCGAGTTGGGCTGCCCGGTGATCGGAGCAAGTACGGGAGGGGCCTTACGTTTACTGGCTGCTGCTACCCAAGCAAAAACTGCGGTTGAAGTCGGAACAGGCACAGCCGTAGCATCACTCTGGCTGCTCTACGGCATGCCCACGGATGGTGTACTGACAACGATTGACCCCGAACGTGAGCACCACCGCGCAGCAAAAACAGCATTTCATCACGCTGAGATCTCTTCTCACCGGACTCGGGCCATCACGGGGCATCCCCATGATGTTCTGCCTCGATTAGCAGATAATGCATATGATCTCTTTGTGTTGTCCTCTGGCGCGCTTGGCGCGATCGAGGTCTGCCACGAAGCGTACAGATTGCTACGCCCAGGTGGGGTAGCAGTGTTTACCCATGCATTTGTGTCGGGTCGCCTCAGTGACCCCGCCAATAGAGATGAGAACACCGTGTCGTTGCGACAGTGGTATCGCGATCTTGGTGATTCGCCGCAGTGGACACCCAGCATTTTGCCGGTAGGCGATGGGTTGCTGTGCCTAGTTCGTGGAAACTAGCCACAGCCCCCTTTACCGTCATAGATTTCCCGAGTCTCGCTTGTCGTAGTGCACAAGGAAATCCACCAGCAGCCTAGCGCCATAACCTGTCGGGCCTTTGACACTGGGCCCCTTGTCCTTATCGGACAGTGATGGGCCTGCGATATCAAGATGAGCCCACGGGGTTTCCCCCACAAAGCGTTGGAGGAACAGGGCTGCGGTGACAGAACCCGCCCCAACACTTGAAGGCGCAAGGTTGACGACGTCTGCAACGTCAGATTCCAACGCGGAGTTGTAGTCACTGACCAGTGGCATTGGCCACAGCTTCTCGCCGCTCCGTTCCCCCGCCGAACGAAGTTGAGTCACCAGATCTGGGGTGTTTCCGTAAAGCGCACCATGGGCGCGCCCCAAAGATAGCGCTGCTGCACCGGTGAGAGTGGCAACATCAATAATGAGTGACGGGGACAAATGCTTAGTTGCATAAGCTAATGCGTCAGCAAGGATAAGTCTGCCTTCAGCGTCAGTATTCTTTACATCAACCTGAGTTCCGTCAACAAGTGTGACAACATCTCCGGGGCGGTACGAGTTCGCTCCGAAGTGGTTTTCCGCCAGCGGCAACAACGCAGTTATGGGTGTGTTCACCTTCCTACGCGACGCCCCAAGAACCGCAGCGAAAGCGCTTGCGGCCCCCATCATGTCGGTCTTCATCGGAATCATGCTCTCGCGTGGCCGCTTAATGGAGATTCCACCCGTGTCAAAGGTGACGCCCTTTCCTACGAGAACTACTGGAACACCGTGCGCACCAGCGGGCCGGTAGGTAACTTCTACAAGTAGCGGGGCCGATATAGATCCCCCTCCAACAGCAAGGACTCCGCCCCACCCATTTTTCGCCAACCATGTTGCATCTCGCACCGTCACGGTAATGTCACGTTGCTCTTTAGCAAGGCGGCGCATCGTATCCGCAAGCCACTGCGGTGTTTTGTAATTGGCCGGAACAGTACTCAGGTCACGGCTCAACCAGGTGCTCCATGCCGAGATTTCTGCATGAATCAGGAGTTCCTCAACCTGTTCTACCTGGGCCGGTGGGGTCAGAAGAACAAGTTGATCCGCTGGCCGTCTGCCTTCTTTCGCTGCCAAACTCCACCGTTGAGGAGCTGCCAGCCAGTACCCATGAGCCAGAGCGTGCGCATGCGCTGGATCACCAGTTGCAGCGACTGTGGTGACAACCCGGTCAAGCCCTCGCGTGACGCGACCAAGACTAGCGCCGGCTTTGGTGATGTCATCATGTGTGGACTGACCAACACCGACAAGGATGATGCGTAGTGGAAGCCCTCGCCACGGAAGGTCAACCGAAGAACCGGCATGCACGCGGGGCAGATCAATGACGTGAGTTGCACCCGCCGCACCGCTGAAGTGCGCTCTCTCAGCAAGTTCCGCTAAGTCGATTCGGTACCGAGCTGAGGCATGGACAGTCCCGGCTCTGGGTTGAAGTTCGTCGTCACCCGGCACCGGCGCTCCCACGCCAACAGCGATCGCGTCAACCTGGGTGTCGATCAGGAAATCACAGTCTTCTAGCGTGCCGGGGCTGACCACGATCTCCGGCATTTTCCGGCCGATGCGGGCGAGGCTTCTGCTGACAGATTCAGGTTGGTGAGCCAATATCAGTCCATCACTGCTTGTATTGCGGCGCCTAATTCGTTGGCTTCCGCTTGGTTGATTTCAACAACGAGCCTACCGCCACCTTCTAGCGGAACGCGCATGATAATCCCGCGGCCTTCCCGTGTAACTTCCATGGGACCATCACCGGTTCGGGGCTTCATTGCAGCCATGTGGCGTTCTCCATTCGTAGTGCGTGACTCAACCGCTGTTTTTAAAGAGACAGTAAACTCCACGCCTATTTTACCTAATCACGCCTCATTTAACAGCCCTTTGACCTGCAGAAAACCTCCAAAATACCCTAGAATGTTGCTCTCGTCACAGCAATGGGCGGTACATCACCGCGTAATGCCGCAATCATGTCCAGCACACGACGCGTTTCTTGGACATCGTGTGCGCGGAAAACTCGAGCACCGTGCCATGCAGCGATAGCTGTGGCAGCTAATGTTCCTTCAAGTCGCTCATCAGCAGCTAACCCCAATGACTCTCCCACGAAATCCTTCCGCGACAGCGCCATGAGCACCGGATAACCCTGGCGCACTAACTCCTGGGTCCTTCTCACCAAATGCAACGAATGCCACGTGTTCTTGCCGAAGTCGTGAGTGGGATCCAATAACAATGACGTTTTGGGCACCCCAGCATGTTGCGCAGCACGAGCTGTCTTCAAGACCGTTTCCAACACATCGTGCAAAACACCATCACGGGGATCGTTACTTTCCTCGCCACCAAGCGGATAACCCACTCGAAAGGGATCAGTGCGTGGCGTCATGCCACCAGTGTGGGAGCACACCAGCGCTAAACCTGTTTGAGCGGCAACCTTAACGAGGCGAGGGTCGTGCCCCGCCCACGTGTCATTGATGATGTCGGCCCCAGCATCAGCCGCGGCCACAGCAACCTCGGCACGCCACGTATCAACTGACACAAGAACGTCAGGAAATTCGCTCCGCACAGTTTTAATGAAGGGTATGACACGGCCCAATTCCTCGTTGACATCAACGACTTGGCCAGTGCCTGCCCGTACGCCACCAATATCGATGATGTCGGCACCTTGCCCCACAGCCTTCTCTGCTGCACGTAGTGCGTCGGCATCACCGGCCTGCCTGGCACCTGACCAAAAGGAATCTGTGGTGCGATTGATGATTGCCATCACCGCACCACTGGCACCTCCGCGCCCCCCTACTTCTTTGCCTCGTGCAATAAAAGGAGTTCCCTGGATTGGCACCTCAGGTGGTTCAGCCTTCAACGGGTTCCTCGTCAGAATCGTGCAATGACTGCGCTGCCGCGGCTTGTACCGAATCAGCGTGATCAGCCACGATTCGCACTGCTTCTTCAGCGGTGTCAACGACATGGAAAAGATCAAGGTCAGCGGGGTTAATCATGCCGCGTGTTGCCACCGTTGTCCGCAACCAGTCCAGCAGGCCGCCCCAATAGTCAGAGCCCACCAAAACGATGGGAAACTCAGTGATCTTGTGGGTTTGGACCAACGTCAACGCTTCGAAAAGTTCATCGAACGTGCCGAAGCCGCCTGGCAACACAATGAAGCCCGATGCGTACTTCACGAACATAGTTTTGCGGGCAAAGAAATACCTGAAGTTCACACCCAGGTTGACGTGTTCGTTCATTCCTTGCTCAAAGGGAAGTTCAATTCCCAATCCCACTGAAACTCCACCAGCTTCATCAGCCCCACGGTTCCCGGCTTCCATGACCCCTGGGCCACCGCCGGTAATTACCGCATAGCCGCGTTCAACGATCAGGTGAGCACATTGGCGTGCCAAGTCATAATCCGGGTGATCCTGCTTGGTGCGTGCTGATCCGAAGATGGAAATTGCGGGGCCAAGTTCAGCGAGAGCACCAAACCCTTCCACGAATTCGCTCTGGATGCGCAGCACCCGCCATGGGTCCTGATGGACCCAATCTGCTGATTCAGAGTTGTCGAGTAGGCGTTTGTCAGAGGTTTCTCCGGGAATTTGGTTCCCTCGCAGTAGTACTGGTCCTTTGCGGTATCCGGGACCAAGGTGTCGAAATGAGGTGCTCATGATTGTCGCCCTTTTCTGTGTGGCGGTGTGGTCTGTGGTGTAAGCGATGCCCACTCTTTTAGGATCGGCTGAGCCAATCTTTGAGTGCACTGTATGAGGAGGTGATGTCCGATTCCGGGCAGTGCTCATTGTCGTGGTGGGCGAGTGACGGGTTTCCAGGACCAAAATTGACGGCGGGAATCCCGCGGGCTGAAAAGCGCGCAACATCCGTCCACCCATATTTTGGTGCGGGCTGGCGCCCTGTCACCGCTAGCACTGCATCTGCGAAGTCTTGCGCCAGTGGGGCGTCAAGCCCTGGGCGCGCGCCTGGTGCTTGGTCCACGATATCGACGGAAAAACCGTCGAATACTTCGCGGATATGGCGCTCTGCTTCGGTGAGGGTTAGGTGAGGAGCGAATCGGTAGTTCACGGTGACCGCGCAGTGGTCTGGGATGACGTTTCCGGCTATGCCACCGGTGATTGCTGTGGCGTTGAGGCCTTCTCGGTAATCCAAACCATCAACTGTCACTGTAGCTGGAACGTATTCTTGAAGCCTGGTGAGGATCTCAGCCGCACTGTGGATCGCATTGCTTCCCATCCAGGCACGCGCCGAATGAGCGGCTGTGCCTGTTGTGGTGACGATGGCGCGCATCGTTCCGTTGCATCCGCCCTCGATAGAGGCGTTTGATGGTTCGCCAAGAATCGCAAAGTCCGCTTCAAGCAGTTCTGGAGCAGTGCGTTCCACGACCCCTAAACCGTTCAGCGATGCTTCGACCTCTTCATTGGCATAGAAACACCACGTGACATCGTATGTAGGGTCGGTAAGTTCTACGGCCAGTGCGAGCTGAACGGCAACTCCAGCTTTCATGTCAACTGTGCCGCGCCCCCACACTACGTCTTGCCCGTCAACCGTACGTATTTCAGTAGGTAGGTTCTGAGCAATAGGGACAGTGTCGAGGTGACCGGCAATGATTACTCGTTGGTCCCGCCCCAAGTTGGTGCGCGCTACAACATTATTGTCGATGCGTGTGAGGGTGAGGTGCTCGAAGCCCGAAAGCCAGTTTTCGATCGTGTCAGCAAGGCGTTGCTCATCCCCACTGACGGACTCGATGTCACACAGGGCGCGGGTCAACGCAACCACGCCAGAAGACGCAGCGACGGCAAGGACATTGTGGGCGGTCTCGATCACGGGTGATCCAATCACGTGGCGGGTGATGCATCTCCCACGATATCGCACTCATGTGACACTGCTTTGGAGGTTACTGGCTGGTAACGTGCGCGAATCACATCCTTGATCCCACACCAAGCTCCCACTCGCCCTCATCAGGCAATAGGGTGGAGACATGGCAGAAAATCTTTCACGATCCGCATGGGGCTACGGCGTGGCTACCATCGCGGCAGATGGCACAGTACTCGATGTCTGGTATCCCTCACCCGCGTTGGTGCCAGCTCCCCAAGACTCCACCGCACCAGCTGAACTTGTCGCGCTTGAGGGTGCTGACCCGCTGCGAGGAGTCACTCTTACCGTAGTGAAAACCGTTATAGATGTTGATGCGGCCCCCAAAGACGCCGCTGACGTGTACTTGCGCCTTCACCTGTTGTCACACCGCATTGTGCGCCCACACACCATCAACCTTGACGGTGTGTTCGGACTGCTAGCCAACGTGGTGTGGACCAACTTTGGCCCCTGCTCACCTGTTGAGTTTGAGGTGACCCGTGCAAGACTCAGGGCCCGTGGCTCCGTCACCGTGTATGGGGTAGACAAGTTCCCCCGCATGGTTGACTACGTCATGCCGTCTGGTGTGCGTATCGCAGATGCAGACCGTGTGCGTCTTGGCGCACACTTGGCTGAAGGTACAACAGTCATGCATGAAGGTTTCGTCAACTTTAATGCTGGAACCTTGGGCACATCTATGGTCGAGGGGCGCATTTCAGCTGGCGTTGTTGTTGGCGATGGGTCCGATGTTGGTGGCGGGGCTTCTATCATGGGCACGCTGTCAGGCGGCGGCAAAGAAGTCATTGCTATCGGTGAGCGTTCGTTGCTCGGGGCGAACTCAGGGCTCGGAATATCGCTCGGCGATGATTGCGTGATTGAGGCAGGCCTGTATGTGACTGCTGGTACGAAGGTTCACGTCGTTGGGCAGACCACCGAAGATGGTTACCCGTTGACGGTAAAAGCGCGGGAACTTTCCGGGCAACCAAACATTTTGTTCCGTCGAAATTCCCTGACTGGTGGTGTAGAAGCTGTCCAACGTGACGGCAAGGGCATTGAGTTGAACGCTGCTCTGCACGCAAACTGAGAGACACAAAAAACGTGGGGGAATCACTGTGATTACAGTGATTCCCCCACGTTGTTGCCAAACTTTCTAGCTGCGGTCACCGATTCCAATGTATTGGCGTTCGGTTTCACCGGTGTAAATCTGACGTGGACGCCCGATTTTAGTTTGTGGGTCCTTCATCATTTCGCGCCACTGAGCGATCCACCCCGGCATGCGCCCCAACGCGAATAATGGCGTGAACATTGCCGGCTCGAACCCCATCGCTTTGTAAATGAGACCTGTGTAGAAGTCGACGTTGGGGTAGAGCTTGCGTGAGATGAAGTAGTCGTCGTTGAGGGCGATTTCTTCAAGGGTTTGCGCGATTTCAAGAAGTTGGTCTTGCTTACCAAGCGTCGCGAGAACAGCATCTGCTGACTTTTTGACGATCGCTGCCCGTGGGTCGTAGTTTTTGTAGACCCGGTGACCGAAGCCCATCAGGCGAACGCCATCTTCTTTGTTCTTCACCCGCTCCATAAACTGCTTGGGGTCTCCCCCGTCGTCAGCGATGGCGTTGAGCATCTGAAGAACAGATTCGTTTGCCCCACCGTGTAATGGGCCAGAGAGAGCGTTGATTCCAGCAGCAACCGAGGCGTACAGGTTGGCGTGACTTGATCCAACAATACGAACTGTAGAGGTTGAACAGTTTTGCTCGTGGTCTGCGTGCAAGATGAGTAGTTTGTCGAGAGCGTCTACGACGACTGGCTCTGCTTCGTAGCTGTGGTACGGAGCAGAGAATGTCATGCGCAAGAAGTCTTCGACGTACCCGCGTGAGTAGTCGGGGTACAGCAGTGGCTCGCCGTGCCGGCGGCGGTGCAGGTAAGAGGTGATTGTCCGTGATTTTGCCAGCAAGAGAACCGTTGCTAGTTCCACGGTGTCATCGTCAAAGGGATTGAGAGACTCTGGGTAGAACGTTGACAAGGCGTTGATGGCAGACGACATGACCGCCATGGGGTGAGACTTCACGGGGAAGGTGCCCATGAAGGTACGGAAACCTTCAGGAACGAGGGTGTGGCGGTTTACTCGCGCTTCAAAAGCGTCGAGTTCATCGCTCGTTGGAAGGTTGCCGTGAATCAGGAGGTATGCAACTTCGAGGAAGGAGGAATGTTCCGCGAGTTGGTCAATGGGGTATCCGCGGTAGCGCAAGATTCCTGCGTCGCCATCAATGTAGGTGATTTGCGACTCGCATGAGGCGGTGTTCATGAATCCTGGATCAACGGTGACCATGTTGGTCGACTTCAGCAACGATGACACTACGATGCCATCGTTACCCTCCGTTGCTGAGACGATGGGGAGCTCTTGGGATTCTTGCCCCACTGTGAGAGCTACCTGTGTCTGTGGGTTGTCAGACATGTCATCCTTTCTTGCGCACTGACGCCGTCGTTAGGCGCAAAAACGCTGTGTGACCGGTTGACCGTGTTCTGGCCACTCTAATGTGAGGTTTCCGGTTGCAGCAGTCACTTTTGCTGTTTGTATCTGACGGTACCTGCCCTTTGCCCAAAAATTAAAGTTCCAGGGGGCCAAAAGGCCCATTATTCACGTGATAACAATCACAAGTTCCAGATAGATTAACGGAAAAACTCAGCAAAGCTGGGTAACGAAGGCATCGATCGCATCATCCGAAGCGGTCAACGCGACTCGCACACAATCCCCGCCCTGCGGCCCATAGAAGGCCCCCGGGGCGGCAAGTATGCCTCTATCTGCAAGGTAGCCCACAAGGTTCCACCCTGCTCCTGGGAGCTCAATGTTCGCCTGTTCTCGAAGCGTCTCAGCGCGCGAACTCAGCGGCAGTTCATGAGGCGATGTTACCCAAAGGTAAAGCCCTGCCTGCGAATGAGTAATCTTTAAACCATGGTCGAGCAAGGCGTCCACGAGTTTGGTGCGTCTCGCTCCGTACAACGCACGCTGGACCGCAACATGTTCATCATCGCGTAGCGCAGCCTGCATCGCCTGTTGAACAGGAGCAGGAACAATCATCCCCAGGTGTTTACGCAACGCAACAAGTTGGCGCACAAGATTGGGATCTCCAGCGACAAAAGCTGCCCGATACCCCGCCATAGATGACTGTTTAGACAGCGAATAGGTCATTAACAAACCCGCAAGAGAACCACCGTTGACCTGTGAGTCCAACAGGCTAGGAACACCCGATCGCTGAAGATCAGGTGTCCACGGAAGTTCGGCATAGCATTCGTCGCTGACAACGATGGCCCCGATGCTGCGAGCGGCATCAACAACTTCACGCAGTTCAGCGACACTCATCACCGCGCCGTGTGGATTAGCCGGTGTATTTACCCAGACCAACCGCACTGAGGGGTTGTCGCGCCATTCATCAACACGAGCGACTGGTAGCGCTGTCGCTCCAGCCAGTTTCGCCCCAACATCGTAAGTAGGGTACGCAATAGCTGGATGCACCACGACGTCCCCCGCGCCAAGGTGAAGCAGCGACGGTAACAGCCCAACCAGTTCCTTGGATCCAACAGTAGGCATCACACCGGATGATTCAAGGACGGTGGCTCCACGCCGGCGCGCACACCACTCAACTACCGCTTGGCGGAGTTCGATGGTGCCATACGTCAATGGATAACCCGGGGCATCAGCCCCAGCGGTTAGCGCTTCTTGGACAACCTGTGGGGTCGGATCGACGGGTGTACCAACCGAGACATCAACAAATGTTCCGTTGGTTGATTGGGCTAACTCTTTGAAACCGTGAAGGAGATCCCATGGAAAAGCTATGTGGGAGATGTCAGCGAAACCCACAGATCATCACGCCTGAGGAGGCAACACTTCGATGATGCTGTGGTCCTTGTCGATCTGACCCATCTTGGCGGCACCACCAGGTGATCCAAGGTCATCGAAGAACTCAACGTTCGCCTTGTAGTACTCAGACCATTCCTCAGGCACGTCGTCCTCGTAGTAGATTGCCTCTACTGGACAGACAGGCTCGCACGCTCCACAATCCACGCATTCATCAGGGTGGATGTACAGCGAGCGGTTGCCCTCGTAAATGCAGTCAACGGGGCATTCCTCGATGCACGCCTTGTCCTTGACATCGACGCAAGGCTTGGCGATCACGTAGGTCACTTGCTTGTCCTTTCACAACCTGCAGTCATTGAACGTACAGTCCATTATCACGCACTGTGTCAGTGTCATGGAGACAACGACCAGCAGGCGATTGTTCGTTAACTCCCCCAGTGACACAGCGAAGCGGTGTACCGTGGAATCTGTCATGAGCAACGATACCTCCGGGAATTCCCTGCACACCACGGGTGCACCAGATCCACACTCCGATGTGACACACGCCTCCCACAATGAAGAGGTCGAAACCACAGTGGAAGTACCGTGGCACACGTGGCCGATTGGGCAACGCGTCATGATCCGGGCTACCCTCCCGCCAGGAGGTACACACGGTTACACCGATTACTTAGGTGTCATTATTCAGAGTGATTCGAGCGGTTTGACCCTCGAGACGCGGTCCGGTGCTGTGCAGATCGCAGCCGAGCGCATTGCTATTGGCAAACCCATACCTCCACCTCCTGCACGTCGGGCTCGGCGTTCACCGAATGCCTAACCGACCCATGTGACCACGCCACCGCGCTCACCCATAAACCATGCGATCCAGCGTTACGAAGTCGGGGAACTAATTGGTCAAGCGGAACAACGAGGTGACCAGGGGCATCTACTGAGCGCTCAGAGCCACCCGCGTCAGAATTCACCACGTTTCGCGCACTGTCGCCACGGCTCCACTGTTGTGAGCGGTCAAAAAACTCGGCAAACTCAACGGACTGCTCACTGAGCAGAAGATGCTGGCGGAACTCCACCAACTCGTCGATCATGTCATCAAGAAGATGCGCCACTTCGTGACGGTTATGCCACACCATTGCCGCATTACGCTGTGGATTAAGCCGGGCAACCCGTGTCCCGTCGCGGAAACTTCCAGCGGCCAATAACTTAGCCAAGCCGCCCAAGCGATCTTCCGCTGCGTAACCAAGAAGCTCGTGAGCAAATACATGCGGGACATGAGAAACCAGCGCCACAACAGCATCGTGCGTGGCATCGTCAACAACAACAACACGTCCACAAGCAGGGCCGGTAATTAATCGCATGACCTCAAACACCCTACGAGGATCAGCGGCATCATCACCAGATACCGCCCACATTGCGTTATCCAACACATCAGGCCGCGCAGCAGAAAATCCCGAGGTTTCCGCACCCGCCATCGGGTGAGCGCCAACGAACTGCCGCTCAAGGCCAGCCGCCCGCATCTCTCGGCGGACAGGGCCCTTCACAGAACCCACATCCATCACCGTGACTTCTGGGCTAATCACCGACCCCAACCACTGGCACACCTGCGGGATAGCCATCAGCGGACCAGCCACCACAATTATCCCTGCGCCAAGCACGAGATCAGCGCGCTCCTCAACAACCTTCACACCTGCTGCGTGGGCTGCGACGCGGGTGGATTCATCAGGGTCCCATCCCACAACTGGCACGCCGCTGTCGGCTAACCGCAACGCCAATGATCCGCCAATCAGGCCTAACCCAAGCACCCCAACGTGTTTGCCCTGACCTTTGGTCACTACAGGTTCCCCTCCCACAACAACGCACGTGCGGCATCCATCGAGCTGCTCGTTTGGTCGACCGAACCAGGAGCGATCTTGGACTCGTCAATCCCCTGGTCCAGTTGGCCCTGACGGAAATAAACACCCAACGTTTTCAAGGCATCATCATGAGCCATCAAATCCTGCAATACAGCACGCATCGGCGCAGAAGACGTCGGAGAATCCACCGTCACAATGAACGTGTATTTACCACTCAGAGACTTCAACGGACGCGTAATCAGGGACGACATATTCAACCCATGCTGCCCAAAAGCCAACGCAAACCGCGCTAAAACACCGGGACCCGTTGCCCGCGGTGTAATAGCGATCATCGACGTATCGCCCGCCAAATCCGTACCCGGGCGGGTCCACTGATCACGCTGGGTAATAACGAAAAACCTAGTACGCGCACCATGAAAATCCTCAACCGCGTGAGCGACCCGATGCACAGGGTACAAATCAGAGCACACCGGAGGAGCCAAAGCCACCTGATGATTCTTAATGTCCCGGCACGCAGCAGCATTTGAAGACGCTGCAACTGGAACCAACCCACGTTCCACAATGTATGCAGAGCACTGGGCCAAACCAACCGGATGCCCCACCACTTCAGTGGCTTCCCCCACCTCACCTGCAGGCACAAAGGCATCAAAGCTAATCTCAACAAAAGTTTCTGCCACAGCAATAACATTCGTTGCAGCAACAAGCGCATCAAGCGAAGGGACGACATACCCCTCCACAGAACTCTCAATAGCCACCACGCCCCAGCGCGACTTCCCACTATTGACCGCGTCATACACTGCAGCAACATCAGGGCACGGAATGAGAGGAGTCCCTTGCGGCGCCGCCTGTAAAGCAGCTTGGTGGGTGAAGGTACCTTCGGGTCCAAGAAAAGCGCACGTATCTGTCACAGTGTCACCGACGCGTGTAAAGGTCGTTGTCCCACACCGGAGTAATTGCATCAGGGCCTTCTGAACGGAAATCGCCAGGGATCACCGCAAGGATCCTGTACTCCACGGATCGGTCTTCCAACGTGTCAAGCAGTGCACGCAACTGCGTTGATGAAGAAATCGCAAACGACGACAAGAAAACGTGCGGCCCAACGGTGGACCGTGCACTGCGCAAATGTTGAAGATCAACTCCATGGTCTGCAAATACTGACAATGTAGCCAACAGTGAACCTTCATGGTCTTCTTGCGGCCCAACAGCAAGCCACACTTGCGCCGGAGCGGAGAAAGCGGGCAATCCCGCGGATGCTTCCAGGAGACCAAACCACAAGGCAGGTAAGCGCGCCAAGCGGGCAGAAGCTGCAACTTCGGAGAACCCTCGTGGAATCACATCGCGTTCCACAAGGAGATAGTCACCTTCAGCAGCTAGAGCCACCCGCTGCTCCATGGTGGTCGGCGAAGGGACAACACGCGGCGCTAAGCCAAGTGCCCGCAACTCCCCACGGCAATCTCGCATCCCGGCCTCATCCACGATAACCATTCCGCTGGACTCAGCAGAACGCGCGGCAAGAACCCACTGCGGTTCAATACTCACCGAGTCAGTAATAATCAGTGCGTCATCACCGGTGAGAAGGAGCCGTTCCAAGTCTGGGTCAGGTTGCGCAGGGTGACCGATATGGACGACGGCGCTGATCGCATCGATAGACGCAATGGTGGATAGTGTGGCGGCGCGGGTCCCAAGGTCAAGAATTTCTCCACCCCCGTCCCCCCAACCGGCGCGGGTCGCCGCTGCGGCGACATGAATGGCGGATTCGCGTGCGCTCTTGCCCAGCATGGTGATCTCCTGGATTGCCGTGTGAATTGGGTCCATCGTAACTGCTGAAAACACGCCGATGCCCACCCCAGTCGTGGGGTGGGCATCGGCGTGTTGGTCAACGTGTATCGCTAGTCGTCGTCTTTACTCGACGCCTTTTTACACGTCACACCATTGTCTGGTTTGTATCGCCATGTGTTTGCTTCATCGATGACAACTTCCCCCGATTCAATTTCTGTGACCTTGCGAGTGACTGTCACCGTGAACCCTGGGCTACCGATGGGTTGAGGTTCGCAATTGGCAGCAGTCATGGTTGTCATCGTTGCCGCAACGACGTTGGACCGTGGGGAGGTAGTGGTTTCTACCTTGTATGTTTCGGTGGACCACGCCTCTACAGTCAATTTGCCGTCCGCCACGTAGGAGCGCATCAAGACACCATGTGGGGAGTCATTTCGCCAGATCATGTCGATCGAACCCACAAAGATTGTCGATTCGCGGCCCGCTGGGTAGCGTTCAAACCAGTAGGAGTGAGGGCGGTGTGCAATATCCGTCATGCCTGCAAAGAACCCCGTGTTGTACGTGGTTGTTGCCACCTGGGAAAGCCCACCACCAACGCCTTCGGTGTGGATTCCATTCACGACAACGCCGGCTGCGTGATACCCATTAGCCACGGTCACAGGGCCAATAACCTCCAGGAGGTCGAACTCCTCACCTGGCTTGACCAGGTACCCTGTGATGCGTTTAGCAGCTACTTTAAGGTTCTCGGTTCGCAGGTAGTCGTTGGTGATGGGGGTTGAGAAAGTTGCTACCTTTTCCTTTACCCCCAACGCCTCCAAGGCTTCAACTGAGTCCTGTGGAGCTGACTCAACCAAAGCAACTTCGGCAGTGCGTTCACCAATGGGTTGGGTTGCTGCTTGCTTAACGTTTGTAGCTAGTTGCTCACTATCGATGCGGGTCCCGGCTTTTCCGGGGACGATAATGGGCTTCCCATTCTCAAATTCAAAGTGGGCGTCTTCGGCTTCAGTCAGGAGACCCGAAGTTCTTTCCAGAACCTCTGACGCCAACTTCTCACCGTCAAAAACAAAATCTAGCCCGGCACTTTCAGCTTTCACAGAAATAGTTTTCGTGAAGTCTTTCACCGGAATCTCCACTGAAGTCTCTGCGACTTCCACTGTGATCGGTCCGACTGTCATTTCTTGAGCTTGTGCAAAGTACTGGTCAGTGATCTCTTGGGTGATCTCTGGTTCTTTACTGACAACAGGCAACGCGATTGGACGATTTTCCGTCACAATTGCGTCCAGAATGCTTGCTTTCGCCTGCTCGACATCGATCCCACGGCCATCTTCGGCAGTACTCGCAATTGCCTCACCCCCGGAGAAAGAAACTGTCCCGTTGACGGGCTCTTCTTCGAGGTCCACGGCTGCGGCTTCCAAAGCCTCAGCAAAAGCTGAATCGTCGATGATGAGTTGTGGTTCAACCTCATCACCCCCTGTTAAGTGGGCTAGTAACCGCTGTGGCGCCATCGAAAAACCAATGAGTTCTTCAACTGTCGCATCGGCGTCGAGGGTGATACCCGCTTCTGTGGGATCAAAAGAAGCCCGAAGGTCTTCGGCTGTGAGTTCTGCTGGTTCTGTCAGCCGTGGCATGAGTTCTTCGGTGAGTTTCTGAGTCGCATCTTCCTTACCCAGGCCCCCAATATCAATTCCTGCCACGGTGGTGCCGTTTGCAACTGTGCTGGCGTAGGACCATTGCGCACCAACGTAGATCCCGGCAAGTACTAGGACTGAAGCGGCAGCGATTCCGAGCGCTTTAGGCCATGTGCGGCGCACTTCCTCATTGTCGATCTCATCGAGAGATGCATACGTAGGCTCTGGTTTTTTTGGCTTTTGTGACTTTTCGGAGGCGACGGAATCGGTTTTTTTCTCAGGCTTTTCCGGCACCGGTGTTGGCACTGCTGGTGCAGTTGTACTTGGTGCAGGCGAAGCGGAACTAGGTGCCGTCTTCTTGGGTTCAGAGCCTTTAGGGTGCGACGTTTTAGGCGACTCTCGCACCGCTGGCTTGTTCGCTGACGATGGAGAACCTGATGCTTTTACCTGAGACGCGGTAGAACCTGATGGAGTTGTCTCAGTGGGCTTCTCATCTTTCGTTGTACGAGGGCTCGTTTGCGCAGGAGGTGTCGACTTCGTCGCTGGCACAGCTGCTGGAACGGCTGGAGTTTTTTTCGGTGGTGTTGATGGCGATGCTGTTGATGCTGACCCCACAGACGCAGCTGTACGTGCTGGAAGTTCTTGCTGTTTCGACGTAACTGGTTTCTTCGAGGCAGCAGCGTCCGGGCTACGTTTCACTGTGTGGTGTGAACGCGGTGGGATTGATGGCGGTGTGGATGCCTGTGGTGCGGGAGCTGCTGATGCTGTCGAGGGCGCAGATTTCTTCGGCGGATCTGACTTGCTGGTTTTCGTGTCCGTGTCCGCGCCTGCATCCGTATTCGCCGAGTTGGTGGTTTTCGCAGGGGCGGCTGATGTGCCTACTGGGTCTGCAGTTGCAGGTTCAGGTTTTCCTTTCGCCTGCGGGGCAGATGCTTTCTTTGATGCCATTGGCCCTAGAGGTTCCTGTGGCGGGCTCGACAAAATAGGTATTGGGGCAGCAGATTTTCGTGGTGGTTTCGCTGCCGGAGCCTTCTCCTGCGCTTTTGGTTTCGCTGTGGCTTCTTGAGTAGCAGGAAGTTTGCCGTTTTCTTCCCCCTTGGAGGGTGGAGTTGTCGGCGTGGCTCCAGCAGATTTAGGCGAGACTACAGAAGTTGACTTCGAGGCCGGCTTGTCTGTGTCTACCTTTTTCGCAACGTCAGCGGGTGATTGTGTACGGGGTACATCAGCCTGAGGTGCTGAGCTTTTCTTATCGCTCTGCTGTGAGGGCTGACCCGATTCTCCGCTCTTTCCGCGTTGGTCTTGCTCTTCGGTGGGCCGAGGGTCAGCGCCCTGTGACATGTCCTGCTCCAGTTGCCGTGAATATGCGAAACGAGAAAGTTGACGACGGGTTGATTTACCCGTGGCTATTCTACGGAAGTCATGGGGAAGTTTTTGTCAATGTTCAGTCACGAAACCATGATCGTGGGGTGAAACATCCAATGCCAACTGCAGTTATTGACCCGATGATCCACACATAACTGACGGGCTGGTCGGGAACAAGAACATCTCCACCTGGGCCTGCCTGAACAAGAATTTGTGCCACCGCAACTAAGGCGACTCCAAAAGGCACCACCATGACGATCCCTCTCCAGGCTCGAAGCATGATCGTGGCAGCAACAACTGCGAGCAATAATACGATCAGCGTATATGGCTGCCATTGCCGATGAAGGGTTGTTCCTAAGACCGCAATAAAGACGCCTAGCCCTGCTGAAAGTGTGTAGTCAAAAACTGTGGACAGCACGTCAATGGCGCGTTTATTCATAGCGGAAATGCTACCTGTCTGGTCTGGAGATCTGCTGAGAGCTGACCGAGGTCTGCGTAGGTTTCGCAGTCGAAAAGCGGCGAGAGAATGTTGTTGGACAGGGCATACCATCCGCGTAGTTTGACGTCGTGGTGGTGCCACGACAACGTGGGGTGCGGTTCTGGCGCACTGCTCACCCAGTGCACCTGGGTTCGGTAGGTCGCCAACGCTGTCAACAATGGGCGTATTAGCGATCCCGTGCTCACTGTGAAGATCTGTTGCGGTTGGTGAGCGCTGATACTCGGTAACGGCCCAAAGGGGTCAGGAAGATGCGCCTCTTCGGCATGAGGGTAGTGAGCAAGTTGGGCTCTCCCCCACCGGCTTACTTCTTCAGGGAGAACTGACGCGAGGAACTGCGTCTGCATCAGAGAAGCATCTGGTGAAGCACCATCTATTGCTCTGGCACGCTGCACAATATCCACGGCGCGTACGTGATCAGGGTGCCCGTATCCGCCACCTGGCTCGTACGTCACAATGAATGAAGGCGAAGTTTCACGCAGTAGGAGTAAAAGTCGCTGTGCTTGTTCATCTAGGTCCCCGCGAGTAAGCGCGGTGGCAGGAGCATTCGGCGCAGCTGTAGCCTGACCTGACACTCCAGGTAGCCCTTCACCTGCCCATTGCATGCCAGAATCAGTGAACTGCGCTGAAGCATCGAGGTTCTGTGCGGTGGGCAGTGGGAGTTCGTCAAGAAAGAAGTGCGTGATGCTCGATGATGCTGTCAATGTGAGCAACGCTTCGCGGAGCTCTGTTGCCCGGTAGCGACCGAATGTGTGTGGCGACTGTGGCAGGTCAGCGAGATCTTCGGGGATTGATTCACCCAGTTCCCCCCGCGTACACGTCACGACGGTGACTGGTAGCCCGGCGGCACTCCATCGGGCGATGATGCCGCCAGTGAAGAGGGTTTCATCATCGGGGTGTGCGTGCACAGCAACGAGATGTCCCTGTGGCTGGATCTCGGTGATGTTCATGTGTTCTCCGATGGTGCTGTGGTGGCGAACCGCCACCACAGCACCACCATCAGATGTCAGTGATCAGGAACGCTTCATGCGGGCGGTTGCCCGGGCACGTTCTGTAGCGTCAAGAATGACCTTACGAATGCGCACGATCTCTGGAGTAATTTCTACGCACTCGTCTTCACGGGCGAACTCAAGGCACTCTTCCAAGGTGAGCTTGCGTGGCGGAACGAGGTTCTCGAATGAGTCAGCACTTGCTGACCGCATGTTCGTGAGCTTCTTTTCCTTGGTGATGTTGACGTCCATGTCCTCGTTGCGCGAGTTCTCGCCAACAACCATGCCCTCGTAGACCTCTTGGGTGGGGTCAACGAAGAATGAACCACGTTCTTGAAGGTTGATCATGGCAAATGGGGTAACCGCACCGGCACGGTCTGCAACAAGTGAGCCGTTATTACGAGTTTCGATGGGACCAAACCATGGCTCGTAACCGTCAGCGATCGACGAGGCGATGCCTGTTCCACGAGTTTCAGTGAGGAATCGGGTACGGAAGCCGATCAATCCACGGGCTGGAACCATGAATTCCATGCGCACCCAGCCAGAGCCGTGGTTGATCATGGTTTCCATGCGGCCCTTGCGTTGAGCCAACAATTGAGTGACTGCACCGAGGTATTCTTCAGGCACGTCAATAGTCATACGTTCCATCGGCTCGTGACGCTTTCCGTCTACAGTCCGGGTAACAACTTGAGGCTTACCAACAGTGAGCTCAAAGCCTTCACGGCGCATCTGCTCAACGAGGATAGCCAGAGCCAATTCTCCACGGCCCTGTACTTCCCACGCGTCTGGGCGCTCAGTGGGTAGCACGCGCAGTGACACGTTACCTACCAGCTCAGCGTCCAAGCGGTCCTTGACCTGACGGGCGGTAACCTTGTGGTTCTTGCCACCCTTACCAGCCAATGGTGAGGTGTTGATACCGATGGTCATCGAGATGGCTGGGTCGTCAACGGTGATGACGGGCAGCGGGCGTGGGTCATCAAGATCAGCGAGTGTCTCACCGATCATGATGTCAGCGATACCGGCAACGGCGACAATGTCTCCAGGGCCAGCTGAGTCAGTTGGGACGCGGTCAAGGCCCTTAGTTTCCAAGAGTTCAGTGATCTTGACGCTTTGCACGGATCCGTCTGTGCGGCACCAAGCGACCTGTTGCCCCTTGCGGATTGTGCCGTTGTGGATACGGAGCAAAGCGAGACGCCCAAGGAACGGCGAAGCGTCAAGGTTTGTGACGTGCGCTTGCAACGGGATGTCATCCTCGTAGGTTGGCGCAGGAATCTTATCGATGATGGTCTTGAACAGCGGTTCAAGGTTCTCGTTGTCTGGAACAGTGCCATCTGCTGGCTGCTCAGTGCTCGCGCGACCAACTTTAGCGGCTGCGTACACAACGGGAACATCGAGAACTGATTCAAGGTCGAGGTCCATTTCCTCGGACAGGTCCGAGGCGAGACCAAGCAGGAGGTCTGTGGACTCTGACACCACTTCTTCAATACGCGAGTCAGGGCGGTCAACTTTATTGACAACAAGAATCACGGGCAACTTAGCGGCCAGTGCTTTACGCAGCACAAAGCGGGTTTGAGGTAGCGGACCCTCAGAGGAATCAACGAGGAGCACCACACCATCAACCATAGAAAGACCACGTTCGACCTCGCCACCGAAATCGGCGTGTCCAGGGGTGTCGATCACGTTGATGGTGATGCCATCTTCGTGGCCTGCAGCGTGAGCAGCTGGCCCGGCGTAACGGATCGCTGTGTTCTTGGCGAGGATGGTGATCCCCTTTTCGCGCTCAAGGTCACCGGAGTCCATGACTCGGTCGTCGACTTGCGCGCGAGGATCGAAGGCACCAGCCTGACGCAACATGGCGTCCACAAGGGTGGTTTTGCCGTGGTCGACGTGGGCAACAATCGCTACATTGCGCAGGTTTGAGCGCACTGACATGAAGGGACTCATTTCGGGGTTGTACGAGAAGGGGCGCCCAAGTCTTCGCGGTCGGGGCGCTTGCCATACGATGGCCTATGCAATCGTACTTCACTGACCTACGGGCAGTACACGCCCATCGTGGATTTCAAGCACGCGATCCGCGCGTGCGACAACTATTGGATCGCATGTTGTGACAATTGCCCCGATATTCGACGCCCTACTGAGTTCATGAATGATGTCCATCACATTCTTTGAACTTGTCGAATCGAGCTGCCTAGTTGGCTCATCAGCAAGGAGAACTTGCGGCGTTCCAGCAATAGCACGAGCATTAGCTACCCGTTGCAGTTGACCACCGGATAACTGGCTCAGACGCTGCTGATCGTGACGAGCCAAACCCAAGGTGGTGAGCGCATCATGCGCTTGTTGACGTCGGACCCCATAGGGAACTGACTGGACGTACAGCGGGAACATCACGTTCTCGAGGGCCGTCCAATACTCTACCAGTGCAAGATCCTGAGGAACATATGCCGAGTTGTTGCTTCGTATCACGTCACACGTTTTGTGCTCCTCTCACAGCCGCAAGAGCTAACAGGAGAACGGTGCAGAGTGCGCTCAGAAACGTACGAGGACCACGATGCACAGTGAAGTGTCGCATCGTGGTCCTCTCGTGGTGGTTGTTCTACCCCAACAAAATCAGTTCAGTTTGAGTTCTGTACGCTCGTCACCAAGCTGCGCCAAGAGGCGGTAGCGTTCTTCACGGCGGCGGCGCTGTTCACCGGGTTCTGGAACAGGAGCTGCAGCGATAAGTCGCTTGGTGTATTCCTGCTGCGGGTTGCCAAGAACTTGTTGGCGAGTACCTTGCTCCACAATCGCGCCTGATTCAAGAACCACGACACGGTGTGCCAGCATGTCGATCACAGCGAGGTCGTGCGACACGAAGATGCACGCAAACTGGTAGCGCTCTTGAAGCGCAAGGAACATCTTCAGCACTTGCGCTTGAACAGAGACGTCCAATGCTGACGTTGGTTCGTCAGCAACGAGGAACTCTGGGTCAAGAACGAGTGCACGAGCGATGGATACGCGTTGACGCTGACCACCAGACAACTCGTGTGGGTAACGGTTGATGACGTTACGAGGAAGCTCAACAGCATCCAGCAATTCCTCGACGCGTGCTAGTTGAGACGCACGGTTGCCAACCTTGTGAACAACAAGTGGCTCAGCAATGCAGTCACCGATAGGGAACCGTGGGTTCAGCGAGGATGCTGGATCCTGGAAGACGACACCAACGCGCTTACGGAGCGCCTTTTCGGTTTTACGGTCAATAGAGTGAAGGTCCTCACCCAAGATATTGACTGTCCCAGAGTGCGCCGGAATGAGACCCAAGGAGCACCGTGCGATGGTGGACTTACCTGAACCTGACTCCCCGACAAGCCCAACGATCTCGCCTGGTGCCACGCTGAAGGAAACGTCATCAACAGCGCGGAACGGTGTTTTACCAACGCGCTGGTATTCCACCACGAGGTTCTGAACATCAAGCGCCAAAGATTGTCCGGGACGCAGTGGCTCAACGGCCTTCTGTGCGAACCCGAACTGCTGTGGTCCA
The DNA here is from genome assembly GCF_000423205.1 of Jonesia quinghaiensis DSM 15701. Lineage (GTDB taxonomy): Bacteria > Actinomycetota > Actinomycetes > Actinomycetales > Cellulomonadaceae > Jonesia > Jonesia quinghaiensis. Next base: position 124,938 of record NZ_AUHN01000006.1, on the reverse strand, counting down.
CGCCCTAGGTGTGGCACTGCGGCAAGGAGCCGTTTGGTGTATTCGTGCTGCGGGCGGTTAAGGACCTCATCTGCAGTGCCCTCTTCCACGATGTTGCCTTTGAACATCACAGCAACGCGGTCTGCCATATCCGCAACAACACCCATGTTGTGGGTGATAAGCAAGATACCAGTGTTCAGTTTCTCCTTAAGAGAACGCAGAAGGTCGAGAATCTCGGCCTGAACAGTAACGTCGAGAGCTGTGGTTGGCTCGTCAGCGATGATGACCCGAGGGTCGCACGCAAGTGCCATCGCGATGACCACGCGTTGACGTTGTCCACCGGACAACTCGTGGGGGAACTGCTTGACCCGACGTTCAGGTTCAGGAATACCAACCATGCGCAGCAGTTCGACTGCACGTGCGTCAGCTTCGCGGCCGTGAGCAACGTCGTGCAGCTCAAGTGATTCAGTGAGTTGCTTCCCGATCATCAGAACAGGGTTCAACGCCGTCATCGGTTCTTGGAACACCATGGCAACGTCGTTCCCGCGCATACGCCGCAATTGGCGGTCATCCATCGAGGTGACTTGATTGTCGATGACGTGGATGTCCCCGCCGATACGAGCGTTTGATGGGAGAAGACCCAACGCCGTCATCGAGGTTACTGACTTACCAGACCCTGATTCCCCAACGAGTGCAAGCACTTCACCGGGTTGTACGTGAATGGATATGCCCTTGACGGCGTGAACGGTTCCGAACTCTGTGCCGAACTTGACGTCGAGGTTGTCGAACTCAAGGACGGGTTCTGAGGCGACCGGGACGCGTGATTGTGGTGACGTCATCAGTCTTTGCTCCTGTTCTGGCGTGGGTCGAAGGCATCGCGCAAACCATCACCAATGAAGTTGATGGACAGGGCGATAAGAAGAATCATGATGCCGGGGAACCAGAACAGCCACGGCCGGGTGAGGAACGCGTTCTGGTACTGGCTGATCAGGAGACCGAGTGAAACGTCTGGCGACTGCACACCAAATCCGAGGTAGGACAGGGACGTTTCGAGAAGAATCGCAGAAGCGATCGAGAGTGTCGCGGACACAATGATCACACCGATTGTGTTCGGCAAGATGTGCTTGAAGATGATGCGTGCTGGTGATGTACCGACTGCACGCGCAGCTGCAACGAACTCTCGCTCTCGTAGTGAGAGGACTTCACCACGCACAAGCCGGGCTAGACCAGTCCACGTAACAATTGCTAGGACAAGCGCGAGGACGAAAACACCTTGATCCGAGGCCGCCTTAGCGATCACTGCAGCAAGGGCAAGCAGCGGGATGACAATGACGAGGTCGGTGAGGCGCATGAGGATTGATTCAATCCAGCCGCGCATGTAACCTGCCACAGCACCAATGATGGTTCCGATGATGGTGGAAAGTACACCCACTGTCACAGCTACGAGAAGCGAGATTTGCGTGCCTCGCATCACCAGCGCGAAGTAGTCCTTCCCAATGGTGTCTTGCCCAAAGGGGTGTTCACCTAGGCTGAAGAACCCGATGGTGGGGCGACCGCCATCAAGTACAGCAGTTGCTCGCGTGTAGTCCTTGTCCCACCACCCCGGGAGTGGCCCGACACCGATTGAGGTGATAGCCGTCAACGTGATGAATAACAGAACAATGAGCGAGGCCATCGCTCCCTTGTGTCGGACGAACCGACGGAAAACTAGTTGACCCTGCGAATAGGTTTTCGTGTTCGCTGGGATTTCTGCCTCGATCGAATACGAGTCAGAACCAGGAGTTTGGGAGTTAGACATGTGACACTCCGTTGGGGTTTGCCGATATGCGCGTGATGACGCAGACGAAAGACTTAATGTCAGCTGATGACATGGGTGATCACCGCCGAATACGTGGGTCGAGAGCCGCGTAGGCCAAGTCAGCAAGCAGGTTCATGAGAATCGCTGCAGTACCTGTTACCAAGAAGAAGGCCATAACCGGGTTGGGGTCAACGGTTCGCAAACCAGTCTCGAAAAGCTCTCCCATTCCCTTCCAACCAAACACCTTCTCAGTAATGACTGCACCGCCGATGAGGCCTGCGAAGTCAAAAGCGACGATGGTGGTGATGGGGATCAGCGCGTTACGGAACCCGTGCTTAACGATCACTACACGCTCGGACAATCCCTTTGAACGGGCTGTGCGAATGTAGTCCTGGTTCATGACTTCAAGCATCGAGGACCGTGTGTAGCGGGTGTACGAGGCAACCGAAATAAGGGTCAGCACGATGGTTGGCAGGATGATCTGCGCACCAACGTCAAGCAAAGACTCCCAGAAACCACCAGAGAAGTTCGGAGTTTGCGAACCGATGGTTGAGATGGGACGTGGTTTGAGCGACAGGAATGAAGCCCAGTGAGAAACTGCCATATCAGCCGCAGTCAGTAGCGCCATGGTTCCACCGACAAAAGCAGAGAGCGCAGCAGCGGGCTTACGGGAGTAACCGCCCATGAACCAGCCAATTAGTCCACCAACAACAAGGCTCATGATGAACAAGCCAATGAGGACTGGCCAGGTGGGCTCTTCGATAACACCGCGGAACGCGAAGTACGATACGAGGCCCGCAGCAACTGTTGCCAATGTTGAGTAAAGGACTCGACGGTTTTTGAAGCCTACGAAGAGTGTGGTGCTACCCACAGCTGCTGCGATGCCGACGATCGCAACAAATCCAAAGCCCAGAAGTGGCCGGCGGAACCACTCAACGGCGGAGAAGTATGTCATTGCACTGGCCACAAAAACCAATGTCACACCAGCTGTTGCTGCGCGGCGCTTCCAGTCACCACCAAGAACAGCGGACAGGATCAAAGCAAGGACCAGAGCAGTGATGATGATTTGCACTGGTGAGAATGTCGGTTCTTGCATCCAGTTGTTGAACTGAATACCAGCGAATTCCTTCAACAACACTGCAACCCAGAAAACGGGGAGTGAGAAGAAGAGGAACGCGAGGAACGTCACGGAGTAGTCAAAGCCTGAGTACTGGCGGATGGCGGTGAGGATACCCACAACGATACCGATGACGATAGCTAGCACTGTTGCTAGAACAACAAGGCGCAGTGTGGAACTGGCAGCGTTTCCGAGCAGGGATCCGACATCGACGCCATTGCGGTTTGTTCCGAGGTCACAATTGAGGGTTACGCACTTTGACACCCCTGTGAGCCAGTCCCAGTAGCGGACGTACCACGGCTGGTCGAGTCCCATAAACTCGGTGCGTTGCTGAATGAGGTATTCGCGGTTGTCTGCATTGCTCTCTCGAAGATCCTTCAGCGGGTCATCGGAGTTGATGGTGAGGACATAAAGGAGCAATGAGCCACCGAGCAGGACGAGGAAGGAGGCCCCGAGCCTGCGCAAAATATACTTGGTCACGAACTTTTCCTTAGGTACTTTGGCGCCGACGATGATCGATCGTCATACCGCAACCTACTAATAATGCCACGGATGATGGCGGGTGTTGACATCGCAGGAACGGGGTGAGGCCGTTTCCAGCCTCACCCCGTTCTCATGTGTGATGCTCACGCATTAAGCGGTTACAACTGACTATTGCAAGCAGTTGGTTCCTGACTTATTCTGCGCGCACCCACTGTTCTGCGTTCCACGCCACGGTGGACTGGGTTGCAGTGCGGCGCACGTTCGACAGTGTTGCGTCGTAAGCCGTGATGCCTGGGTGAGCGAACAGTGGGATACCGAACAGCTGGTCCCACAGTTCCTTCTCAATGATCTTGGTCTGCTCGAGCTGTTGTGCAGTGTCAAGTGTTGAACCAAGAGCCTGCCATGCGATGTCTACAGCGTCTGAGGAGAACTCCCCGTAGTTCTGTGGAGCGTCGGTTGAGTAGATGTTCTGACCAGAAACGATCTGGCCTGAACCTGCCCAAGCGAACAGTGCTACGTCGTAGTCACCGTTTGGAAGGGTCTCGGAGAAGAACTCAGGTGAGCCAACGTTTTCCACGTTGAACCCTGCCTGGTCACAGCTTTCCTTGATGAGGTTAACCTCGTCGTCACGGCGTGCGTTGGGCTGTGAGTAGCCGATACGCACGGTGAATGGGGTTTCAACACCAGCTTCTTCGAGCTTAGCCTTTGCACCATCGAGGTTGACGGTGTCGTAGCGGCCGTCGTATGCAGCTGACACAACTTCGTCATAACGCATCTGGAAGGGGAAGACCTCGCGTGCGTTCATGATTTCGGCGTCAGGTGAGACTGGCTTGATAAGACGGTCAACGATGTCCTGGCGAGGCACGCACATGGCGAATGCTTCACGCAAGGCGAGGTTTTCGCCCATTTCGTTGCCCTCGCGGAAGTTGAAGTCCAAGTGCTCCCAGGTGAGGCTGTCACCGGAGATGAGGTTGACGCTGCCAGCAAGAGCTTCGATCTGCGCCACGGTGTCAACAGTTGCCTGTGGCTCAATGACGTTGAGGTCACCGTTGGTGAGTGCCTGTACCTGTGCTTCAGGAGCAACAAAGCGGTATACCAGTGTGCTGGTTGCTGGAGGTGTTCCCCAGTAGCTCTCATTCGCCTCGAGGGTGAGGGACTGTCCGGCTTCCCATGAGGTCAGCACGTATGGGCCGTTCGAAGGAATGATGGAAGCGTCAGGGAGCTGACCAGGTGTTGGTGACAGCCATCCTTCGTTCCAGAACTCTGCAGCAGGCTTGAGAGCGTCAATGTCCTCATCCTGGATCGCTGCAACGAGTTCATCAATGGTCATACCTGCTTGCTCAGCGACAACGTGGGCAGGGAATGCCGTGCTGACCTGGAGCTGGTAGTCAGGGTATGGATCTTTGTATTCGATGGTGAAGGTCTTGCCACCGATCTCGCCCTGTGGACCGTCTGGTACACGGTCACCGAAGTCCAAACCACCGACGTGGTTGAACAGTTGGTTGTCGCCGTCTTGAATCTTCTGGGCTGCCCACTCGAGGAGGTAGTCCTCGTATGCAACTGGAGTTCCGTCTGACCAGGTGACGTTGTCGTTGATGGTGTACTCAACGGTCATTGGGTCTTCACCGAGCAACTTGAAGCTACCAAAGTTTTCGTTTTGGTAGATGGTGCCGTCAGTACCGAAGTACATGAAGCCCTCAATGAGGCGCTCGTTGACGACCGAGTTGTAGGTTGAGTAGGTCTCGGGAGTGTTGCCGTTGTAGCCAAGCCATTCTTCTCCACCGAGGGAGTAGTAAATGGTGTCTTCCTTGGTGGTGACTTCACCGAGGTCTACCTTGGCGGTAGTACCGGCGTCGTCCTGCTCACCGTTGGCGGCTGTGCTGGTCTCTGTGGTCTCGGGCTCTTCCGAGGTTCCGCAGGCTGCGAGCACGAGCGACGCACTCATGAGGACTGCGAACGGCGCAGCCATCTTCCTGATCTTCAATGTTCCTCCTCGAGGGACGGGAGGCACCCGCTCTTCACTGTTGCACGGCACACAAGAACTGGAGTCGTTCTGTGTTGCTCAGCAACCGGGTGCTGGAACTCCCAAAGGGTTACTAGAAAGGTACACACGCTTAACGCGTGCTGACGACAAAATCGTGCGCTATCACAGTCATCGTTATCAAAGAGATACTGACTAGTAACTTGGGAAACATGAATCTCAGCATACGGATGGCTGTTGCGTAAAACCGCCGAATCATGCGGCGATCGACCTGCTCACATTCTTGCGGCGAACGCTTAACGCACCTCGATGTGACACACCGTAGAGGCGTTACAACCGTATTTCATGCTTGTAACACTGGGGACAGCTCCCCAGTGAGTTCATGGAAATCTGTCCACTTCATTGCCATCTGGTGGACACCTGGGGAGGGGTTCGATCATTGCGAGTCAGCACGGAGTTCACTTACCCCTCCCCCAAGGAGCACTCACTTAGCCGCGCGGATTAACGATGATCTTCACGTGATGCTCGTTGTTGTTGATCAGTTGGTCAAAGCCCTCGTCCACCAGTCCGTCTAGCCCTATTCGCGCTGTTATGAAGGGCGCTAGGTCAATTTTCCCGTCCTGAACGAGCTTGATGGTGTCGGGGTGGTCGCCTGCGTACCCGATGGTTCCGCGTAGGTCGATTTCCTTGAGCACAACAGAGGGCATATCAACGTCAGGCTTGTGCCCCCAAATGGATACATTGACAAGGACTCCCGCGGGACGCACAGCGTCAATGAGCATGTCGAGCACTACAGGAACGGAAGAGCATTCAAACCCGACATCGGCGCCCCGCCCATTGGTGCGTTCACGTACCTCGTGGGCAACATCTACTTCTCGTGGGTCAAAAACAGCGTCGGCTACGCCGGTCGAGGTGGCCATGTTTTTGCGCGCTTCGGAGACTTCAGAGATGTAGACGGTGAGTCCCTCTGCTTTGAGGACAGCAGCTGTGAGAAGCCCAATCGGCCCAGCACCGCCCACAATGGCAACATCGCCAGCGGTGGCACCAGATCGCACGTACGCGTGGTGCCCTACTGACAACGGTTCAATGAGCGCTGCGTGGTCAAGTGGAATGTCACCGATGGGGTGCACCCAGCGGCGCTGGACAACAATCTTTTCCGCAAGTCCCCCACCTCGACCGCCGAGCCCAATGAAGTTCATGTCTGGTGAGAGGTGGTAGGGCTGCCCAGGGGAGGTATCAACGTCATCGCGGATGATGTAGGGCTCCACAACAACGGATTCGCCAACAGCGAGGTCATCAACCCCTTCACCTAGTGCGGTGATGGTCCCTGAGAATTCGTGCCCCATGGTGACTGGCGCATCTTCCCCAGAGATGGGGTGTGGGTGACCCGTGGGAGGAATGAATATCGGACCTTCGAGATATTCATGCAAGTCCGTTCCGCAGATGCCACACCAAGCGACGTCAATGGCGACAGTTCCAGGTTGGAGGGTGGGCTCGGGGATGTCCTCGATACGGATGTCTTTACGGTCGTAGTACCTCGCGGCTTTCATGGCGCGCCTCCTTGAGATAGGTGGGTGGCCGGTTAGGTCACCTCTTTCCACCCTAGGACAGCGATGGGGACTTCTCTCGGTGAGTTGGTGTCTGTCATCTCACTGTGTAGAACAGGTGGAGAGTGTGGCGGTCACAGCACGGTGATCTGTGCCTGGAATGTCAAGGATGCCGGCCCGGGTTGTGGTCAGGTTCCGCACAGCGATGTGGTCCAACGTGGTGAAGGCTGGTACTCGGCCGCCCATCGGCCAGGTGGGTTCCGGGAGCGTCCCGGCGAACCCTGCTGGAAGGTCAAGCCCTTGCGTCGCGGCCCGGAACGTTGGGTGGCCGGTCCCGGCGTTGAAGTCACCGGCAAGAATAAGTGGGTGATTAGTGACGCTCCGCTGCCAATCGCCGATGTCTTCTAACGCTGTTTGCCACGCCTCACCTTGGCTTGTCGGCGGGTAGGGGTGGATGGCTGCTACCTGGATGGGGCCTGCCTGCGGGTGGTCCAAGACCGTTGTTGGCATATCAAACACGATGCTTGTGGTGACGGGCACTGTCCCGTGATCTCGTTGCGGGTATGCGGAGAAAATTACGGACCCAGCGAAACCGCCCGGGCTGACCGCCTCTGTTCTGTGTGGCAGGGTGGCGGACAGACCTAGGTCAGCTAGTCGCGTGAGGTAGGTTTCATCAACCTCGACGAGCACCACAACATCGGGCTGTTGTGTTGAGATCGCAGTAACAAGTTGCTCGGGGTCAGCGTTGGTTTGGAGAACGTTCGCTGCGAAAACAGTGATTTCTGCAGGTGCACGGCAGTCTACCTGTGCTGTCAGTGTTGGTGTGGGGGTCAAGGTTGGCAGCATTGATGCGCCAATCCCCACGATCAACACAAGCGCGGGTAACCACCAGCGCATAAACAGAGCAATAAGGACGAGGACTGCTGCAGCAAGGCACAGAATCGGGATGATCGCTTGGAGGACTGGCACGATGCTCACCCCACCAATGGTTCCAAGGAACGTGAAGTGAGGTGTCGCTGCGAGCACACCGGCGATTGTGATCGCGCTGGCAAGGGTGACGATGCGGATACGGCGTTGTGGCGCATCGGGCAGCTTGGCATCGGGCAAAGGTGTGGTCACGGACTTACTGTAAGCATCACCGCTGGTGAGACATAGAGGGTTACACGCTGTGTTCGCGAGATCTCCTCATGTTCACGGCATCATGACAGAGAAATTGTTACGCACCGTCACACGCTACTCACGTTCAGGATTGGGCTTCATGAATGCGCTCGCCGTTCTTCATTTTCCCCGCGAAATCCTAGTTTTAGCACTGAGATCCTTGGCCTGGGCAAGGATCTCAGTGCGAGGTCTAGGATCTCGGCGTGTGGGGGGCGGGACACGTTGGTGGTGGCGTTCTGCGGTGACGATTGCCGGTGGCACTCTGTGCGGACTTTTAACGGCTTGTGGGCCTGCGACGGAGTTTGAGTTAGCTTTTGGGCCTAGTGATGTGGAGTACGCGGAGTTCTACACGTATCTTTATGCGAATCATCCGCGTGAGGTCACATACACCATGGTGGCGGACCGCCAGGAGATCACCGAGTGGGTAGGGTTTTTCACTGATATACCGGTGAAGCCCAGTGATGTGACAGCGGAAGAAGCGGCCGGGTTGGATGCTGACGGTATCCGGTTTCACCTCCGTGATGGGACCACTTACGAGGTGACGAGCATCTTTGCGGGGCCGGGCTATCACTATCTTGTGTGGCCTGATGGGACCGTGATGAAAACCCAATATGGCGTCCCCTCTGGTTTCGATGGTGAGGCTGTCAACACTGCGGAACGCCCCAAAGCGCTGCTGCCATGACACGAATGCCGAATACCCCTCAGGGAGCGAATCGCTGCCTGTCGCAGTTGGTTGCGCTCACCCTCTCGCTGGGGCTAGTGAGCATTGTGACGCTAGGTGCGTGCGGCAAGAGCGCAGTGCCCATCATGGTGTGCCCTGATAAGCCGGTGGCGTCGATTGACATGTATAACTACTACGCCGACCACAGCTTCGCTGATGTTCACCGGGTTGACACTCATGGTGACGTCGAGGCCCTCTGCTCGGAACTGTGGGCGGATGCGCAGGGTATACCCAGCGATGTGCCGGATGAGGAGCTTAACCAGCGTCAGGTAACGGTGTATGACATTCACGCGGCGGATGGCACGCGAACAACGTTGTGGGTGCATCGTCTTGTTGGTTTCGATGCTGATTCGGTCCTCGTGACTGATTCTGGGGAACGCTACGTTCTTGGTGGGTGGCAGATGGGGGCGCCGTACCGGCACAACGATGTGACGGTGGTTGACCGGTCAGTGGTTCCGCAACCACGTGCCGAGTAGCGGGATAGTTTGCGGGGACACCCAGCGGGGAACGCGTTGACAGTACTGTTCGTATTCAGCTCCGAAGGTTTCCCGTAGTCCGTCTTCTTCAGCCGGTATTTGACCGGTGTTCAACACTGCCACAAATCCCGCGAGGGGTATGAGAGCGGGCACAGAACGGCGGGCAACTGCATGCGCGAGGAGTAGCCCCGCTAACCCGGTGTACATGGGGTTGCGGGTCACGCTGTTGGGGCCGTTGATGATGAGTGCGGTTGCTTTGCCTGGTTTATTGGGGTGGAAGGTTGTGCCTTGGCGAGTAAATTCTTGCAGGCTACGGTTCCCGAACCACACAGCTGAAGCGGCGATCACGCTAGCGGTGATACGGGAGCGACGGGTCGTTTTACGTTGCGGGGCAAAAACGTGTTGCGCGGCGCCAGCGGCGATGAACCACACTGCTGGCGGAATCGTGGGGTGTGTCATTGGTCCTCCTTGCCTTGCAGTATCACCTACTGTGCAGCGCTGCGCCCAATGAAATCCTTGTTGCGGCACTGAGATCCTTGGCCTGGGCAAGGATTTCAGTGCGAGAGGTAGGATCTCGGCGGCTAGGGGTGCGCGGTGGTTGAGTCGAGGGTGCGAGATTAGTTCAACGTGGCGAGCCATTGTTTGACCTGGCGTTGCCCACAAAGGCGGATCACCCATGGTTCAGTTGCCGCTAATGGTGACCAGCGCTCACGCAGAGTCTTGTGTTGCCGCCACGCGAAAATGACGATGTTTTTGTCTGGGTTGGCGCTAAACCAGCCTCGGATTCGTTCAGTATTACCGTGCCACAACGGTTTTTGTGTGATTCTGCGGACAACGGTCCTGGTGATCAACCGTGTCATTGTCACATAACGTGGGTGGTCGAGCCACACAATGACGTCAGCGCCGCCTGGTTGCCCTGGGGTGAGCATCCCGTCGAGCCGGTTGGTCCAGTTACCGTCCATCACCCAGCCTTGAGGGTGTTGTTCACAGAACTTGACGATCGTTTGCTGTGCAATATCGATGTCACGAAACGTCCAGTTCTCTTGCCAAAAAACAGCGTCTAACTCCAGATGCGCAACACCAAGGGTTTGTGCAACGTGACGCGCCAGGGTGGTTTTCCCTGAGCCGGAAACACCAACAATCCAGATGCGCTGCGGGCGTGTAGCAGGTTCGGAAATCACCGCACTACCCTAGCGGGCTCTTCACGTGGTGCGCATTGTTATTGGTTCATAGTCGGGGTGTGGGTCACTGCGCAACCTGCCATACGTAGCGACATCAATTCGTTGCCCGCCTTGTCCACCCGTGGCCGCGAGCGCGGTGCGCCATCCAATACCAGAACCATCCGTTGCGGTTTCCTGAATCAACACTTACACACACCAACCCGACGAGGGTGTCATCTGCTGTGATAGCCCATGGATGATGCGCTGCACCCGGTGCGATGAGGCGGGCCACATACTCTGTGGCATCGTGAAGTGTTTTTACGTCGCCCTGACGGGACATATCCGGGGCGGATTGGAATGCCTGCAGAACGTCAGTGGCATCGTCGTGCCTCATCCTACGAATCTCAACGGGCGTCGTCGCGCCGGGTGTGTCATCCATCGACAAGTTAGACGGCTTTCTTCACAACACTGGATTTGAGTTGCATACGCCCGAATCCGGGAACGGTTGCGTCGATGTCGTGGTCGCCCACACCGTCAGAGATCAGGCGGATACCGCGCACCTTTGTCCCAATTTTCACCACACCACCGCCGCCGCCTTTCACCTTGAGGCTTTTGACGATGGTGACAGTGTCGCCGTCCGTAAGCGGGTTGCCCACAGCGTCCTTGATGACGTCTACCGCCTCCCCAGGGGCGGGCTCCCCTGCTTGCTGGGCGGACCATTCGTGGCCGCACATCGGGCAGACCAGTAGTGAACCTTGCTCATAGGTGTAAGACTCGGTGCACTGTGGGCAGGCAGGTAAAACGTCAGACATTGATACGTCACTCCATCGCATGGTGGCAGGGCCTCACTCAGCTCACCGGGCCGGCAAGGCACTGACGCCAAGCGCTGAAATAGCCCGGTGAGCCAAGGTGAGGCACGCTAAAAACTTCTCTCACAGGTTAGCTGGTCTGCGTGGGTGCAATGGAATGTTTGGACCGGTAGGGGATGTCAGGGCGAAAGAGTCGCCCTAACCGCAAGTAACGCAGCGCGTAGTACAGGCCGATGCTGACTGCCACAACGAGTACGGTCACGACGAGTGGTTCCCACACGACCGCGCCGGGTAGGCGGATGATCGCGTTGTGGTCGGCAACAACGTTGTGGATGATTGCCAGCGGAATCATGTGGAGCACGTATATAGGTAAGGTGCGTTGCCCTAACCACCGCAGCGGTTGTGTCACACCGCTGGCGTGGCGGTCGCCGAGAACGCAGACGCTGACGCCCGCTGCGACTGCGAGCGCACTGACTGTTGGCCACACCCCGAGAATGTTCCGGGCGTCGAGTGCCCCCACTAGGATCAGCCCCACACCAAAGAGCGCACATAAACCGATCGCCCACTTCCCCGTAATTGTGGCGGCGGCATCGCGTATTCTCTGCCGCCCGTACAGGCCAAGGAGGAAGAAAACACCGTTTTGGGCTACCTGCCAAAAGTTGCCCCACGTAGGGAGCGCCCCGGCAGCAGCGGCACTTGAGATCACGAAGGCACAGCCCAAAACCACTACCGGTGGTAACCGCCGCGTTGCGCGGGCAAGGAGCAGGTAGAGAGCGAGTGCTTGGAGGTACCACAGGTTGGTGGGGCTATAGGTGAGGTGCGCGAATAGTTCACTGACGCTGTGGGCGCGCGCTGTCTCGAACTCAGGTGCGATCCACGCGAAAAGAACGGTTTGAATGAGCACCCACACCACGTATAAGGCAAGGAGCCCACCTGAGCGGCGCACGATCCGTTCATAGTTATTCGCGTACACAATACTGGCTGCAAAGACGCCTGAGATGAGGAAAAACAGGGGCATGCGCAGTGGCAGCAATTGTGCGCTCACAACACCCCACAGCGATGCCGCAGATTCCCCGCTCCCCCAGTCAATGTGTTGGACGTGTTTTGTCACCACATGCCACAGGACGACAAGGATGATGCATAGCCCTTTTGCGAGGTCTGGCCACCCGTCACGGTTCGTTTTACTCACCGTGGAAAACCAGATCAGCAGTGCTTATGGGGGCAGGTGACTGTGCGGTGGCAACGAGTTCAGCGATGAAAGAGGTGTAGTCAACACCGCCAGCAGCGAACATGCGTGGCACCTGCGAGTCAGGGGTCATACCTGGGATTGTGTTGACTTCGTTGAGGACCAGACCGTTATCGGTGAGGAAGAAGTCGATGCGTGCTACTCCGCGACAGCCCAGCGCGTTAAACATGATGCGGGCGGCGTTGGTGAGGTCTTGTTCCTCACGCTCTGTTAAAACCGCTGGAACGGTGAAAGGTGGGTTTCCCCCATATTTTGCGGCAGTGTCGAACAGGCCTGCGGCATGGATTTCTAGTGGCGGCGCAACCACGAGAGTGCCGTCTGCTTGGCGTAGGACTGCAACATCTATTTCACGGCCCCGGATTGCTTCTTCTACGAGGATGCGATTGTCGTGTTGTGCTGCTACTCGGATCGCATCGGCGAACTCATGGTGGTCACGCACCAACGTCACCCCGTAACTGGACCCTGCCATCACGGGTTTCACGACAACGTCGCGGGTGAAGAGAAGCTCTTCAGCTTCGGCAGCTGTCACACAAACGCCCGATGCGGTGGAGATACCGCATGCCTCAGCGATTAGTTTTGTGGCCCACTTGTCCATTGCGAGTGCCCCTGCTCCCAGGGTGGACCCAACCATGGGGGTGTGGGTTATTGCGCATAACGCTGCCAGTGTTCCGTCCTCCCCCAGGACACCGTGGACCGCTGGGAAAATGGTGTCTGCGGTGTCAAAGAGGGTGAGCGCCCCTGCTACTGAGGCTCGTGGGGTTTCACCTAACGGTTTGCCTCGGTAGGTCCACACCCCATTTTTGTTGATGGTGATGTCATCAACGTGGAATCCCAGGCGGGTCAGTGCGTCACTAATAGCTGCTGCAGTCCCGAGTGAAACGTCATGTTCGGCGCTTTCTCCTCCACCAATAACTACTACTCGCCGTGTCATACAACTGTCCTTTGTACTCGTGGTCCGATGCTTGTCACGATGGTGTGAGGGATGGTCCCTGCCCATGTCGCCCACTCCTGGATGGTTGGGGTTGCCCCACCGCTGGGGCCAAACACTGTTGCTTTTGTGCCGATGGGGAAACTTGTTTCGCCGGTGTCGATAACAATTTGGTCCATGGAGACCCTGCCGATGACCGGGTAGCGCTGGTTGTGGACAGCGACGTGGGCGCCAGGCGAAATTGATCGTGGGATGCCGTCGGCGTACCCCACGGGCAGCACGCTGACGTGCGTTGTGTGGGTGGTGACGTAGGAGCCGTCGTACCCGACAGGAGTACCAGCGTCCAGCGTCGCGGAATGCACGATGGGCGCTGTTAGGCGCGAAGCACCGTGGAGTGCCACCATGTTTGATGGGTCGATGCCAACGAGACCTGCCCCCACTCGGACGGTGTCGAAGTGGGTGGACGGGTCCGTGAGTGCGCCCGATGTTGCTGCCATGTGGGTGGGCGGCGTGCCCAGGCCTGCTGCGGCTGCCAGCGCTTGTGCCACCCGGATCTGAGCAACCGCATCGGCATTGTGGGTTGGGTCGCCGTAGTCAGCTCGAGGGAGGTGGCCCATTAACGCAACCACGGTGATGCGCCCCTGCTGTTGGGCACTAGTGGCAAGGGCGAAGAACTTTTCCCACTCCGCGCGGGGGCAACCTTCCCGTGCCATTCCGGTGTCAACATGCAAGTGCACACCCACCGGATTGTTCGCCGGTGTGGCCAGAAGTTCAGTGAGCTCATCCACCGAACCAACCGCGACATCAATCCTGTGCGCGGCTGCTGTTTCGGCGTCCAGGCCCTCCGGGTTGAGCCACACCACGATGGGTTCACGCAGCCCTGCCTCACGAAGGGTGACTGCTTCACGCAGACTTGTTGTCCCCAGCTGAGTTGCCCCTGCCGCGACCGCTGATGTGGCGACGGTGACTGCCCCGTGCCCGTAACCGTCAGCCTTCACAACTGCCATGACCGCAGCGTGGGTGCGGGCACGCACTGTGGCCACGTTGTGGGCAACAGCGGAGGTCAAAATATGCAAAGTTGGTTGAGTCATGCGGGCCATGGGTTAAGTCAACGGTGCTTGGTGTCACCAGAACGTATGAAGTTTTTGATATGCCGGCGATATATCGGTGCCGTTAGCCTTGGGGTATGCGCGTACTGATCGTCGAAGATGAACCCCTCATGGCTGAAGCGGTACGCGATGGGCTGCGTTTGGCCGCCATCGCCGCAGACATTGCGCTCGATGGTGACAGTGCACTGGAACTGTTAGGCGTTAATGAGTACGACATTGCCATCCTGGACCGGGACATACCCGGCCCCTCAGGCGATGACATTGCACGCCACATCGTGACGAGTGGCAGCGGCACAGCGATCATCATGCTGACCGCCGCTGATCGCCTTGATGACAAAACCTCCGGTTTTGAGATTGGGGCCGACGACTACCTCACCAAACCCTTTGAACTCAAAGAGTTAGTGCTCCGGTTACGGGCACTTGATCGGCGCCGTGGGCAACGCCGACCTCCTGTGATTGAGATAGCGGGTCTTCGGCTTGATCCGTTTCGCCGGGAAGTTTACCGGGACGGCCGGTACGTGGCGTTGACGCGTAAACAGTTCGCGGTTCTTGAAGTGCTGGTTGCTGCTGAAGGTGGGGTTGTCAGTGCGGAGGTGTTGCTCGAGAAGGCGTGGGATGAGAACGCTGACCCGTTCACCAACGCTGTTCGCATCACCGTGTCCGCTTTGCGCAAACGCCTCGGAGAGCCCTGGTTAATTGCTACCGTTCCCGGTGTTGGTTACCGCATTGACATTGACGATGCCCCCGAGGGTTCTGAGGAGGCGGACCGTGGTTAGGCGCCGCGGGTTAAGCGTCCGATGGAAGCTTACTTTTAGCTACGCCGGGTTCCTCATCGTCACTGGAGGATTCCTCTTTGGCGTGGTGTGGCTATTTCTCCTGCGGTACGTACCAGACACACTCATTAGAGCCGCGAATGTTTTTGTTCCAAACCGCTACGACCTCATGAATGCTTTTATCCCCGCCGCATCCATAACTTTCACGCTCCTGCTCATTCTTGGAGTGACTGGCGGATGGTTACTGGCAGGGCGCATGCTCAGCCCCCTCACCAAAATCACCGAGGCAACACGGGACGCAGCCAAAGGATCGCTGTCTCATCGCATCAACTTGCCTGGACGATCAGATGAGTTTCGAGAACTTGCCGACGCGTTTGACACCATGATGGAACGCATCGAAAAACAAGTGCTGGAACAGCAAAGATTCGCAGCCAACGCCTCCCACGAATTGCGCACACCACTCGCCATCACCCAGACAGTCCTTGAAGTTGCGCAGCAACGGCCCCACCCTGACCATGTCGAAGACTTAGCCCGCCTGTGGAAAGTCAACAGTAGAGCCATTGCCCTCACCGAATCCCTCCTCATGCTCAGCCGAGCAGGCGCATCACTCGACAAACGCGACGTGACAGATCTGTCACTCGTCGCTGAAGAAGCAGTGGAAACACTCATACCGTTCGCGGAAAAAGCAGGCATCACCATCACAACCGACTGCAATACGGCGCTGGTCATGGGTGAGCCTGTTTTGCTGACGCAACTCGCAACAAACCTTGTGCACAACGCGATCATGCACAACCTCCCTGATGGTGGAACTATTGACATCCGCACAGGTATGGTGGCTGACCGATGCGTGCTCATCGTTGAGAACAGCGGCGCCCACCTGTCACCCCTTCAGGTCGCCACATTCACCGAACCATTCCAACGCGGCAGCGAACGCACCCGCTACACACATGGCCCCGCCGAAAACGGGGTCGGGTTAGGGCTAGCAATCGTTGCGCGCATCGTGGAATCACACAACGGCCAACTGGACTTGGCGCCACGGGAGCATGGCGGTTTAAGGATCTATGTTGCGTTGCCCAGCGCCGAAGGGAACGCCGTTTCTAACAACCGCAGGTCGCAGACTCATGGGTGATGTGTCAGGCTCAACTAACACCAGTTAGTCGAGTTCTCAGGAGTTGTCATGTGGTTTGATT
The DNA here is from genome assembly GCF_000423205.1 of Jonesia quinghaiensis DSM 15701. Classification (GTDB taxonomy): domain Bacteria; phylum Actinomycetota; class Actinomycetes; order Actinomycetales; family Cellulomonadaceae; genus Jonesia; species Jonesia quinghaiensis. Next base: position 108,463 of record NZ_AUHN01000006.1, on the reverse strand, counting down.
CGTGGGCTGACGTCTTCCGTGTCCTCCTCGTAGGGACCGTGACATACGCATCGCTCATAGGGTTGTTGCGGATTTCCGGCAAAAGAACTCTGAGCCAACTTAACGCTTTCGACTTCGTCATTACTGTCGCATTGGGTTCCACGCTTGCCAGCATTTTGCTCAGTAGCGACGTTTCATACGTTGAAGGGTTGACCGCACTCCTCCTTCTCGCCGGCCTACAACTCGTGATGGCGTGGGTGTCCACCCGCCTACCCGGTGCGCGCAACGCAATCACCGCATGGCCAACAGCACTTGTGGTTGACGGGCGCCTACAAACAGACGAACTACGGAGAAACCGGCTCACTGAATCTGAAGTTCTCCAGGCAATCCGTGGCGCAGGAGCCGGTGACACCACCAACGTTGCAGCTGTGGTCTTAGAAACAAACGGCAAAATCAGTGTCATTCAGAAAGGTTCGCTTGGCAACGGATCATCACTTGCTGGAGTCGCGGGGTTTCAGCATAACAACGGATAATGAACCAGTATTTTGATTAGTCAACGATGAGGCATCACCATGGCAAAACTAGATGTGCAGTCAACGCGTGAATCGCTTCGGACACAATTGTGGCCTGTACCAGTTTTCTTTATCGCCATTGCAGTAACACTCGGCCAACTACTGCCCCACATTGACCGCATCACTGATGACAGCCTCCCACCCGCTGTTTCTGGTGTCCTTTTTGGTGGAGACCCCGAAGCTGCCCGCTCGATGCTGGAAACCATTGCCGGTTCACTCATCACCGTCACGTCGCTGACTTTCTCATTGACAGTAGTAACCCTTCAACTAGCGAGCAGCCAGTTTTCGCCCCGGCTGCTGCGCACATTCACACAGGACCGATTCGTTCACAACACCCTGGCACTCTTTCTCGCCACTTTCGTTTATTCGCTGACAGTGCTGCGGAGCATTCGAGTAGAAACAAGCGAAGGTGACGGCTTCGTCCCAGAAATTTCGGTCACCGTTGCGTTCCTCCTCACTGTTGCAAGCGTCGTGGGACTCATCCTCTTTCTAGCCCACCTCACACGCCAGATTCGCGTAGAAACAATGCTGAAAAATGTTCACAGCGACACAACAACTACCCTCGCTCGGGTGTATAGCGAAAAACGCCAGACCCAAAACGGCCACCCCGTCCCCCAGACCCAAAGTTGGCCATTGAAAGCCCAAGCCTCCGGGTTTGTGACACGCATCGACGACAAAGCACTAGCCGCTGCTGCACAACGATCCCAATGCTTCATTTCTGTTGACATAGCACCTGGCACCTCCATCATCTCAGGGCTGCCGATCGCGCGGGCTTGGCCCATCGAGAACACAACAGTGGACAGAGACCAACTCCAACACCTTGAAAAGGCACTGCATCAAGGGATCAAGATTGGGTTCGAACGAACATCAACACAAGACCCATCATTTGGTTTACAGCAACTCCTTGATGTCACAGACAAAGCACTATCACCAGGTATTAATGACCCCACAACCGCAGTGCACGCACTCGGCCATATTTCCGCCGTCTTGTGCTACCTGACTACACGCATTACCGGGCCGAAATCCATCACAGATGATCATGGCAGCCCCAGGTTGCGCGTAGAACTACCCAGCTTTGTGGACCTTCTCCAACTCACCATGGACCAATTGTTAACCTACGCGTTCACAGACCCTCGAACCGCAGAAAGAACCATAAACATGTTGGGAGAGATCAAGGAAAGTTTCACAGAGAACTCGCTCTCAGCCCACAAAGCCGCCGTTCAGAACGAACTCATCCGGGTGAAGAAGACGGTGTCCTCCTCCACGCTCGAAAACAATATTCAACAGAGGCTCACAACACGCATCAGCCAGATCTAAAACTGCACAACGTAGGTGTTGCATGCTGCACCGAGACACTCGAGTGAGGTCAGTCGCCGGTGATGTTGAGGGCTTTACGAGTCCCGCATGCACCCGTCACCATCAACCACCTCAATGACATAAGCCGTGTTCCACGCCTCCACGTACGCAACCCCATTGACCTCATACGTGACATCAACACCATTGATGATGCTGCACCGAGACTCATCAACCTGCTGAATACCAACAACAAGATTGACCCGCTCACCTGGAAAAACTTCAGCACCGCGTGCGTCAATGGTTGCCTCCCATGCGGGGTAGGTGGTCTCAAACCCATCATCGGCGGGTAAAGGCGGGATCGGGTAACCAGTCCCCGCAACCTCAACACCCGGATTGTTGAGTCGCAACATCTTTGCCACACCAATCTCGACGTTGAGCGGCTCATGAGCCGTCACATCTGTAATCACCACGTTGCCGGAATCAGACGTGTTCACCGCACGAATGTTACCGACCGCGCGCTCGCGGCCATCACTCTCAGCGATCAGTGTCACGATGCGCGCCCCAGGCTCCGGGCTCGACATTTCCAGTGGTCCTTCATTGTTTGGCGCGCTGGTTGATGGAGCGCACCCTGTGAGAGTAGCTCCAACGATGACGGCGAGTGCTAAATGGTGACGCATTGTGTTGTTATGGGGAAACCAGCCATGGTTCGGTGCCTCGTTCACACCCTGCATCGTCAAATTCACCACCCATGACGCCGCCACCAACCTCAACGGCGCCAAGGTTACGCACCTGATCACCCACCGTAACGCTGTTCGCGTCAACTTTTGCGGAGGGCGGCAGCACGAGTAAATGCGTGGTTCCCTCTTCAGACTCAACACGAGGACAATAACTGTCATCAACTTTTTCGATGACCAAGTCACCGATCAAGAGCGCTTCAGGGTACCCATCCAGTTGCGTTTCGGTGTGTGGGAAATCCATGTCATCTTGCGCACTTGAACCGGTTCCGCACGCTGCGAGTGAAACCACGAGAACAGCGACCAAAACCGAGTTTTTGACTAAATTCCTTGAGTACATGGAATTATCCTATTTCCGCAACATGGAAAGCGACACCTGGCTCGCTCATCAGTGATCACTTCTGTCACACCGTCAGGCAGGCGGATGGCTTTGGCTCTTCAATTGCCCTTTCATGTGGTCTATCGAAGAGCCAGCCAAACTAACGGCCGCTCACACACGTCGCCGCCGAGATCCACACAACGCCAATCGCGTTAGCGACGATGCCGTTCGAGTACCGCCAGAGCTTCCTCTTGCACCCTGAAGTCACGGATGTAGTGATTACGTAGACGACGATCTCTCAACCAACCTCCGACCCCGGCAGCCACGACCATCACTGCACCGCACATAACAATCTTTCCTACGCGCATAGGCTCGGTGTCATCTGCATAGAAGATATAAAGCAAAAAGAAGACCAGAGCCATGATCCCGATGAAATTACAAGCCCATGAACCAACCCTCTGCATAGTGTCGATGGGGTTGGTAATCAGCGCAATAACGAGCCCCACCACAAAGAAAAGTACCGGTATCAGCAAAAACAAAAAAGGCACAGTATTTTTCCACTCTCTCTAAAACTTCAAACCGCCAACTACGCTCTGCCCATACCTGTTGTGACACCCCGACTCCTTGCCTGTGATCTACAAACCTCACTGATCGAGGGGGTCAGAACGAACATCGTTGCTGTCAACAAGTTTTCGAAGCCGCAAATTTTACGTTCCAAGGAAGTATAACTGCAGCCCAGGAAGGGTAAAGCATGGGTAGACCACACCATGGACTATCGCTGCAAAACTAGTAGCTCAGGTAGGCGGTTGAAGCGGAACTCCACCGCGTACCGGCACACACCGTTGTTGAGCCAGAAGCACCCCATCAGGCATGAACAGATGCCTCAATTGCTTCAAGTCGCGGGCCAATCGATAAGGACATCATAGTAATTTCTTGCTCGCTGATCCGATTCCTGCGTGCTGCTTCCTGCCATCCACTAATGATTTTTGTGATCCGTAAAACTCTGTCGCTAGCCTGCTCGATACTGAGGTCGCACTCATCGGCCAACGCGAGTAGGGCTCCAGCCTCGTCGGATATCGTGTCAGCTCCCATAATCGAGGTCGCGCGCGCACGCCACAGATCAGGGTTTGGATTAACATCGAAGGCTGGACTGAGCGTCCAAGCGCCTCGGTCAGCGAGGAAACCGTGGTTACGCAGGTGGTCATCTGTATTTCCGAGTGCGACGCTGGCAACAGTTCGATCAAACAGCTCATGAAGATCCGACTTGGGTGAGCGTGAGAGATCTCTGACGGTTCCCGCAATGTCGGCGTAGTCGCGGTGATCGCCGTCGTTGGCGCCCAGCGCCGTCATGACGCTGATATAGCCGAGTCGGCCCCCTTGGTCGGCACGATCAAAACGGCGCAAAATGAGCACGCTTCGCTCCCCAACCCGCGTCAACCGACGCTGCGGAACCTTGATACCTGCCGCCTCCAACAGGTCCAGCGCAGTGGCCTCCCAAGCCATGACATCCCATTGATCACTGGAGTGTGGGAACTTTGCAATCCCTAACACACCGTCTTCGAGGCGTATGGAAGCCTTTGGCCGGGCACCACCAAGCCCGGTGGTGCCCGTGTCGAGGAGTTGCTTCACTGCGGCCGCAGGGTCCGCATCTGAGGCAAGCTCGTCGGCGGCGTTGAGTAGTTCGGGAAGTGAAATCAACTGGGGAACGTGAGCTGGCGGCCCCATGAAGACGTCCTCTCCGACGCGCCGGTACCGCAATGCGCCTTGGCGAGTATCGTCACTAACGCCGAGCAGGAAATCTAGGTCATCCAAACGGCGTGGTGCTCGACCTTCGAGACGGGCACGTGAACGTTCTGCCTTCTCGATCAGGTTGCGGCCCCATCTGTCTGGCGCACTATCCGCGAATGCGCGCACAAGCCCGGGTTGGTGCTGCGCCCCCGTGACAAGCGGTAGCGCAGGGTCGATGCTCGTCCCGTCACCAGCTAGATAGCCCGCGTCGTACAGGAAAGTCGTCGAGAGCCTACCTCGCTGCCGGGTAAAGTACGCTTGGCCCACCAAAAGCGGGGAACCTGCCCGATCGATGAAAACCTCGACGGCAGTCATCGGGCACGCTTCTTATCGAGGTTGCCCGCCCGTAGTCGACCGATGTCGCTTTCGAGCGGATCGATGCTGTTAACGGCTTGGTCTAGTACACCCAAGGCGCGAAGCACCTGGGCGACGTTGCCGAAACCCACTCTCGGGTCTCCTGACTCCACCTTCCGCAAGGTGTCGCGGGTGATGCCCGCACGTTCGGCAACCTGCTGGGCAGTCAACCCAAGCACCATGCGCCAGCCACGCACGTGCTCCCCGAACTCATTCAGTTGCTCATCGATGCGATAGCCAGCCATAGTCCCCTCCCTCGCCTATGACGACTATAGCAGGCACATCGCATCGTTATGGCGACTACTCTCGCCATAGTTTGGTTTAGCTGAGGCTCTCAAACACCATCGTCGCCTGGGTGCGGTCGCCACCGCCGATCCCCTTGCTCCCACTACTTGCAGTAGTAATCGTGTGGAGCCGATAGCCCTTAGCTGCCTGCTCATTAATTGCCTGCTCCAGGGAAGATAGATTGACTGAACCTGTCCCCAAGAACTTCTCTTTGAGGACTACCTGCAAAACGACATAGTGCATGACTCTACTTCTTTCATAGTTGTGCGAATTCACCTGATACTACTCGATGCGTAAATATATTCCGTAGGACAGGGAGTTATGATTTAGTTACCAGTCGCGCCTTTCGACGAGGCACCACGGCTAGTCTTTGTGTTCGACTGCTCGGTTCTTCGCCTCAGCGAAATAGAGCGGGGGTCTCAGCCTCTCTAAAATCGTATGACCTCGCTAGGCGGTAGCTTTCTCAGAACTGCACCTATTCCGTCAAGGATGCGCTGCGCGGAACGGCTCCTATGAATCAGCAGTTTGATTGCCACACTCTGGGTGCGGCAATCGCAGGTCGGTGAACCCTCGAACGCTTCTGCCCCACCCGAAAACACTGGACTTTCGGCGCTATCAAACACCACTGCAACTGGACTACAGCAAACCGCTACTAGAACGGGAATCGACATTGTCGACAACAACTAAACCACGACGGCCGCAGTCAAAAGTTTGGCTAGTCGCAGCGAGTGGGTTGGCAATCGTCGCACTTCTCGCGGCTTTGAGTGTTTGGTTACTAGGTGGGCTCACTTCCGGCGGGAACAACCAGGTCAAGAGCCTTCTCACCAACAGTTCGTCATTAAACCCCCAAGAGAACACTGCCAGATTGTGCGAGACCATCTTATGTAACGAAGGCTGGACTACAACCGGCGGGGATTTCTTGCAGTTCGATTCGGAAGGTGAAGCCGAACAGTTCGCAACATACCTCGGAGACGACGGCAGACGTTGGAAGAATGTGGTCCTAGACATGCGTGATAAGGACCTGACCTTTGAGGACAAGAAGATGGTTATCGACACGCTCTACAGCAAGAAGGATTGGTCCTGAACAGCGATTCAGGGTACTCAAATATGTGCCACAAATAGAAGAATGCCCCGCGGAGAACTTAACCGCGGGGCATTCTTCTGCCTGAATACAAGACATATTCCATTCAGGCTGCGCACATCCTAACTATGCATAACCTTGGAGGCAGCTAAATATCGCCTTCGACAGTCCGAAATAGAGTTCACCTGAGCCTTCGTTGGACGCCATGCTCTCAATTTGGACTCCTTCTTGTCTCGCTGCCAGATGTCAGATTGACAGTCTAAATTCCGAGCCGCTGACCTTCTAGCGTCTGGAGAACCGCCGCTTATTCTACGTAGGCCCTGTTGCCAAGCAGCTTTCGCCTATGGGTGCTGGCCGCCCTCGGTGCTCAGATCAGCGAGCATCCCACTCATGCAAGAAGGAGCCAGAATCTGAACCTCATGTACGTCCCAGGCTGGGCAACTGCGCCGACGCACCAGATGCGTAGCTGACGACGGGTATCGCGCCATTCTCAGACTCTCTAGGCGCATTTTGCAAATAGCTCAATCTTGTGATGACCGAATCTGGGATGATGTGAATTAGTTCTCGCCAAGTGAAGAGACTGCATCAGCAGTCAAGGGCAGCCGTCCTCCCGAAAAGCTTTCAAACCTACCCAAACTGGCCAAGCTGATCCGTTCGTGACAACGCGTATACTTGCTTGATTCAAGAACGAACGCCGAGTAGACCCGATTGCCCCCTGATGCTTGGCATCGATTCGTTTGATTACGGAGCGTTATGGCGCATGGTCCCCACTGAAGCATTGCTTGTATCAGGCTCAGATCTGGACCTACTCACCCAGCCCCGCGATCGGTAAAACTTTGTTGTGTCCACCATATTGATTGAAGTAGTACATTCCTGAACGATGGCCCACTCTGGAACAAACATGTGGTTCGCAGTCCTAGCTCTGATGCTAAGTTACGGACGAGCCCGACTCCTGATCGAGACCGATTCGAAGGTTGATGGCGGTAATACAGGGGCAACTGAAGACACTCTCTTACCCACAGACGTGGGCTTGTAGCTGAATCTCAGATCCAACCGGTGTCAGGCGACATCCTCGGCCGTGCTGTCATTTTCCTGTCGGTCGATCAAGATCGACACCTCGACTGTCCGTGTTAGGAGAGCATCAAGCAACGCGGCGCGAGCGGTCCGGATTCGAGCAATCTCGAAGGAAACCGCCTCGAGCTGAGAGCGCATGCTATCCAACGTCGTTGCGACTTGAAGCCGCTCTTCCTCTGTCGCAGGCATCGAGACGCTCGTTGAGAACAGCTCCCGCCGATTTACCTTAGGCATCTTCAAACGAGTTGATAACGCAGTCACCTGCGCAGTGAACACGTCTTCGAGAAGAACCTCTCGCAAGAGCGACGGTGGGAAGCCATCAAGGGGCGTCAGAGGGTAGGCGTCGGCGCTACTGAGAGCGACATGGCCAGGAAACGCTGCCTTGCGCAGCGCCGGGCGGATCTTCGAGTAGACCACGTCGCGCTCACCGACGAGGTACTTGCCGCTTATTACGCCGTCTTCGCGTGCGGTACGCCCACCGACGATACGTCCTGTGTACTTTTCAATGGAGTCGACACCGAGGTGAATGAGGTTCTCGTAGCTGTTCTCCCTTGGATCCACAAGCCGAGCTTCGATTGCGCACACCGAACTCAGCGGGACCCGGGGGCAATCAGCGAGCAAGGACTGTCGAACCGCAGCAAGCAATACAGTGAGTGAGGACTCTTCTACCTCCAAGGCCTCGATGTACCGATCCACCGTGGCAATGACTTCGACCAGCCGGCGCTGGACCCGAACTGGTGGCTGAGCTACCGGCATCCCGAGAAAGTCGGCCTCTTTGAGGCGATTGCGGCTGACGGCAGTCGACCCCGTAGACAGCTCGAGAGCCTTACTGGCGAAGATCGGTGAGGAACAGTAGAGCGCGAGATACTCCGCGGTCGCCATCTCAGGGTTAACATCGAACTGAGGAAACTCATTGGACACAACGACGCCGTCGTAATCGTTGCTAACGACCGCGAATGATTGCTTCCAAGCGAACAGCCTGTTATAGATCAGAGTTCCCGGCTTCAAGGCGTAGCACTTGCCTTTGATCTCTGAGCCTGCTCGCTCTTCTCGCACGAACAGCCCCGCACCGTACCAGCGGACGCCCGCGAACCGTATGCGGTCGTCCGGCTCAGGCCTGACCTGCACGGGTTCATACTGAGAGACAAGCTCACTGAGCAGCACAAGCGGCCACTTAGACATCAAATCCCCCAATACCTGCCACACTCAACGTCTGCACCATTTCTGCAAAGGCATGGTCTCGTTGGGCTCGCGCTTCCTGCCATTCGGCCACCGCCGAGTCAAGATCATGCGTCTGGGCCTGAGGCCAAGGGTTGCGGCGGACGCCACGGGCGTCAAGGACGCCCGTGGCGTCGAAAATTGGGGCTCGCCAAGAACGCGCATCCCCATTTTCGGAGCCATCCCGAATCGCCCTCTTCACATGCATAGAAATGGCACTCCACCGGCCGCTATCTTGCCGTCCGTGACCGACACGGACCTCATGGCCATCGTCCGACAAGTCGACGAAGGTGACCATGGCGTCGCGCTCATGGCCGTTGCTCGTCTTCGTAAAACCGAAGATCGAGGTCCTAACGGCGCGGCCCTGCTCGAAGAACAGTTGCTGCGGCATGTCAATGACGAAATCCAACCGCGCTTTCCCCAAAATCACAGTTGCTGTCTTCTCGTCCTTGGACAGAGTGTTCACGGGCATGATGATGATCAGCCGACCGCCTTCTTCGAGGTATTCGATGGCCGACACGGTAAAGTTAGCTGGGTTGTCGTGTTCGTAAGGCGGGTTAATGATGCACTTCGTCGGCTGAAGCCCCTTGACATAGTCACGAAGCTTTTCGTCGGACTTCTTTACGGTGAACGTTTTGTCGCGCGTCACGAGTGAGTCGCGGAACAGCAAGTTCGACCGGCCGTCACCGTGGAGGAACATGTTCGAGCAAGCCAGAGCGAACAAGATGGGGTCGAGTTCCACTCCGATGAGTTGATGGTCGTGAATGTGTTCGATTCTTTTCTCGTCACCCTGAGCTTTGTCGACGAGTTGTTCCATTGCCTCCATCAGAAACCCGCCAGAGCCCATGCACGTGTCCAGCACGACATCGTCGCGCTCCAGACGCGCAAGGTCGACCATGAGCGACTTGATGTGGTCGGGCGTAAGAATGATGTTCTTGTTGTCCATCTTGCCCGCGCGGGAGAGAAAGATCTTGTACGCGCGGCCAAGGATGTCCCGCTTCATTGCCCGCTTAGATGGCTGGTGAACATGTTCATCGATATCGCTGATGATTGCCTTGAATTCACCGAGCGGAATATCCACCGTCTTAACGAAGGCGAATCGGTCTTCCCAGTCAATCTGTTTGGACTCAGAGTTCACCTTCTTGACCAACTGCCGCTTGACTGCTTCAACAATCTGGTCGTTAAGGTAGCGCGCCTCAACGAGCCGAGTGTCCTCCGGAACGACCTGGGACTTGTAAACAGCCCTGAACTGTGGGTCGTCCAGCGCGATCATGAGTGCCGAGAAGAACAGCGAACGCTCGGTGTCGCGCACACGCGAGTCCTTGTGGAACCGTTCATTCAAGCGCGCGAGGAAGCGGCGCAACTCAGCATCTGAGAGCGGATCGCCGTGAGCTGTCGCCTCGTAGTGCTTCGTCAGGGTTCCGAGACTCACAAGACTTCGCAGGTTGTCGAGTTCTTCGATCTCGTTAGTCTCGCCTTTCCGAAAGAGATAGGTAACCTGAAGCGACTCTTGTGTTTGACCGGACACGGCGATGCCGATGATGTCGACGTGGGGCACGGCGTTGGTTGTCATATAGCCGCGCACATCGGCCATCGCTGCCGCATGGTCAGACTTCGGACCAAGTTCTCCAGACTTCGCCTCGACGATGATCAGCCAACTACCCATGTCTTTGAAGAAGTCTGGGTACCCGCCATCCGTCGACCCCTTCCGCTTCGACTGGAACCCGAAGCTCTTCGGGATATCTCGCTTCTCGATAAACGTCGAGGCTCCATAGAACTCACGAAACAGGTTCTCTGTCGTCGATTCAGCCACGGCCACGACCTCCCGACGGAGAAGCGCTCACTTCTTGTTCCATGTCCCTCTTCCTATCGTGGACCAGTCCTACCAACGCCCCTGACCAGTCGTTTCCAAGCTCCGTGCCGAGGACCGTGAGTCCGGCGGCCGCCTCCTTGAACGCGACGCGTTCGTTCCCGCCCAGCAGAGTGGCGATCATCCCCCAAAGCAGCACATCGAACTCAGTCACTTCTTGTTCCCAGAGGTACTTTGAAAGCGGAATTCCGCTGCGTTACCGTCGGATTTCGGCATCGCGTTCTCCGGGATCCTTTTGAATCGGAAACCCTCCTGATGCGCAAGGGGCGCAGCAACCTCAAGGATTCTGATACGGAGGATTCTTAGCGCCTCGGAGAATCTCTCGAACTCCGGGTATCCAGAAACGACCGTAATTTCGTTCACGCGAATATCGCTCAGCGCTACCACGAACTCATGGACGGCATCATCGATGGCGGCAAGAACCACGCCGAACTGGGACTCAGAGTCAGTGACTCTGCCTCGGAGATTGGAAATCTTCCAGCGCAGTTCTAGCACCGCTTTCCAAACTTGATCCGGGAACTCTCTCGAGTCCTCGAAATACATGAACCTGTGTCCGTCGAGCCACTGGAGGAGATCGCGCGCATGATCATGCGAGAGGCGCACTTCCGCAAGGCGCAAGAGGCTCTGCTCTAGATCCAGGCCCACCAACCCAGACACGCGCTCCTCATGGTCGCGCTTCCAGGCCACTAGTAGCTCAGTAGGGAACGCTTCCTCGTCCGCGTCAATTCTGCCGTGACAAGGCATACACAACCACAATGCGTTGGCCTCATCTCCGCGAGAGACCGGAGATCCGTCAGGCATACGAACCAAGTCCTTACCCCTCGGCCCGCTGCCCCTGGCCGCGGCGATGTGCGCGGCCTGAGCGATAGCACGGGGCTTTCCCTTCGTCGTGACGTAGCCGGTCACACGGAGACAGTCCGGGTTTGAGCAGATATACATCGCCTTGCGCGCGACGGTCATGCGGACTGTGTCCTTGAAGTTCTCGCGTTCCGATCTAACAGTCACTTCTTACCCCCATTGCTACACGTTAAAACGGAACTCAACGACATCCCCGTCTTGCATGACGTAGTCTTTGCCTTCCATGCGGGCTTTGCCTGCGGAGCGGGCGGCTGCGACTGATCCGGTGTCGACGAGGTCGTCGAAGGAGATCACTTCAGCTTTGATGAATCCGCGTTCGAAGTCGGTGTGGATCACTCCGGCGGCTTGTGGTGCGGTCCAGCCTTTGCGGATGGTCCAGGCGCGGGCTTCTTTGGGGCCAGCGGTCAGGTAGGTTTGCAGGCCGAGGGTGGTGAATCCGACGCGTGCGAGTTGGTCGAGGCCGGCTTCTTCTTGGCCGGTTTCGGAGAGCATCTCAGCGGCTTCGTCGGGTTCAAGTTCAACGAGTTCTGATTCGAACTTCGCGTCGAGGAAGATCGCCTGTGCTGGCGCAACCATGTCACGGATTTCGGCTTGGAATTCTTTGTTGGCGAGGCCTTCGTCATCGGTGTTGAACACGTAGATGAATGGTTTCGCGGTCATGAGTTGTAGGGCTGAAACTTCGCTGAGGTCAAGCCCAGCTTTGGCTGCGCCCGCGTACAGTGTGGTGCCTTCTTCAAGGATTTTTTGGGCGAGCTTCCCGGCTTCGAGGAGTGTTGGGTCGCCCTTTTTGATTTTTACTTCTTTTTCCATGCGTACCAGCGACTTTTCGAGGGTTTGCAGGTCCGCGAGGATCAGTTCGGTGTTGATGGTTTCGATGTCGTCTTTGGGGGACACTTTGCCGTCAACGTGGATGACGTCTGGGTCCGCGAAGGCGCGGGTCACTTGGCAAATGGCGTCTGCTTCACGAATGTTCGCAAGGAACTTGTTTCCCAACCCTTCGCCTTCGGAGGCTCCGCGCACGATCCCTGCAATGTCCACAAATGACACTGTTGCGGGGAGGATGCGCTCGGAGGAGAAAATCTCCGCGAGTTTGTTGAGTCGTTCGTCGGGAAGAGGAACCACCCCGACGTTTGGTTCAATCGTGGCGAACGGGTAGTTCGCTGCGAGAACCTGTGCGCGGGTTAGCGCGTTGAAGAGGGTAGATTTTCCGACGTTGGGCAGACCAACAATTCCAATAGTAAGAGCCACAAGAGGTAAGTCTACGGGCCTACGCGTGTTCGGTGGTAGTTGGCGACACACCGCACGTGTCACATGGACTCCATTGTGGCTGGTCGCGCGCCGCTCCCCCGCTTTGTCACAGGGGTGGGTGACACTTGGTTTCATGAGTTGGGGAATTGGTGTTGTGGTGTTCATTGTCGGTGGCGTGGTGGGGGCTTTGGCTGCGTGGCTTGTCGCATCGGCCCGTGGTCAAGCGCAGTTGGTGCAGGCGCGCAGTGACGCTGCGCGGGCATCGGCTGCGTTGGATGCGCAACAGCAACTGAACAATGACCGGTTGCGTTCTGTGCAGGATGAGCAAGCCCGGTTGGCTCACCAGTTCCGGGCGTTAGCGTCTGAGGCGTTGGCGGCGAATAATGAACAGTTCTTGGATCTTGCTGAGCAGCATTTGGTGACGTTGCATGAGCGTGGGCGCACAGAGATCACTCAGCGCTCTACTGCGGTGGAGCAGATGGTGGAGCCGTTGCGGCATTCATTGAAGGACCTCACCCTGCTTGTTGGGCAGGCGGAGCAGGCGCGTGCTTCTACAGCGGCGACTCTTGGTGAGCAGGTTCGCACCATGGCGAACGTTTCTGAGCAGTTACGTAAGGAAACCCAGTCGTTGGTGGCTGCGTTGCGTACACCTGATGTTCGTGGGTCGTGGGGTGAAGCCCAGTTGCGCCGTTTGGTGGAGTCCGCGGGCATGCTGCGGCATGTGGATTTCTCTGAGCAGTTGTCGGTGCGCACCGATGATGGGGTGTTGCGCCCTGACATGGTTATTCACCTTGCTGGTGGCAAGAACGTGGTGGTGGATTCTAAGGTTGCACTCATTGGGTTTCTCGATGCCCGTGATGCGGACACTGAAAAGGTGCGGTTGGAGCGGTTGAAAGCTCACGCCCAGCACGTGCGTAAGCACGTGGACATGCTTGCTGATAAGAAGTATTGGGATCAGTTCACGAATTCACCGGAATTTGTGGTGTTGTTTTTGCCTGCTGAGTCTTTTTTGGCGTCCGCGTTGGATGTTGACAACACCCTGTTGGATCACGCGTTCTCACGCAACGTGGTGATTGCTACGCCAACAACGTTGATGGCGTTGTTGAAAACGGTTGGGTACACGTGGCGTCAGGAATCTGTCACTGAGAACGCTCAGGCGGTGCTGAAGATCGGGAAGGAACTGCATTCGCGGTTGGCGACTCTTGCCGAGCACCTGAACCGGTTGGGGCGCAGCATTCAGGGTGTCGCTGAGACGTACAACAAAACTGTTGGGTCCTTTGAATCGCGTGTCTTTGTGTCAGCGCGTAGGTTCCAGGAACTTGGTGTGACTGATGCGGGTATCACTCAAGCCGAACCTGTCACGGTGGCTCCACGCCAGGTTGATACCCCGTCATTCACTGCCGAGATTCCCACCCCGTAACCACGCAGCCCGTCACCACGCACCCCGTCACCACTCCCCTGTTCGCCCAAGAAACATCGGCTCCAGCTAAAAACGTGTGGGGTGGGTAAGCCTTACCGGCTCACCCACCCCACACGTTTTCCACCAGTTGCCGTCCCGTTGGGCACGGAACCCCGGCGCGATTCTTAGTTTGTTGACACGCTCAACGCTTTACGTGAGCCTCGCTTTGGACGCCCGTCGTCAACGCCGGCCTTCTTGAGGTCCGCACGCAGTTCCCGTGGCAGCGAGAACAGGAGGTCTTCTGTCGCAGTGCGGACCTCTTGAACGTCGCCGTATCCACGTTCTGAGAGGTAGCGCAGCACCTCTTGAACAAGGATTTCAGGCACTGATGCACCCGACGTCACACCGACGGTGTCAACGCCTTCAAGCCAGGCCTCATCGATTTCTTTTGCGTAGTCGATGAGGTATGAGGCGCGGGCACCAGCGTCAACGGCAACTTCAGTGAGGCGCACAGAGTTCGAGGAGTTGCGTGAACCGACCACCAACACGAGGTCGCAGTGTGGCGCAAACTTTTTCACCGCTACTTGGCGGTTCTGTGTTGCGTAGCAAATGTCATCGCTGGGTGGGTCTTGCAAGGTGGGGAAACGCTCGCGCAACCGGCGAACGGTTTCCATTGTTTCGTCCACTGAAAGGGTGGTCTGTGAAATCCACACGACCTTATTTGGGTCACGCACCACAACCTTGTGCACCTCATCAGGTGAGTTCACAACCTGAATGTGGTCGGGGGCTTCACCGGCGGTGCCTTCAACTTCTTCGTGACCGTCGTGGCCAATAAGCAAAATGTCGTAGTCATCTGAGGCGAAGCGCACGGCTTCTTTGTGGACCTTGGTCACCAGCGGGCAGGTGGCATCAATGGTTTGCAGGTTGCGCTGTTTCGCTGATTCAACAACCGCAGGTGACACACCGTGGGCGGAGAACACCACGCGGGCACCTTCAGGGACTTCATCTGTTTCGTTGACGAACACAGCGCCACGGTCAGTGAGGGTTTCGACCACGTACTTGTTGTGGACAATTTCTTTGCGGACATACACGGGCGCACCGTGCACTTCCAGTGCCTTCTCTACCGCAATGACGGCACGGTCAACACCAGCACAGTACCCGCGTGGGGCGGCGAGCAGCACACGTTTGCCGTTCTCGCTTTCCATGGGTTCAGTGACGGGGCGTGCTGGGGTGTCGATGGGGGCGTGCAGCGAAGACACAGGGGCTGGGGTCGTGGACGCATTGTTGTTCACACCCCTAGTCTAGGTGGGCTGTGTGAACACTGTCAGGACAAAGTGGTGTGGTCATGCGCACGATGCTCACCACTGCCCACTTTTTCCACGACATGCGCAGTTCATGAGGAGTCTCAGGCGGCGTATTGGGCAGATGTCAGGGGGATGAGGCAGGCTGGTAGGCGTGCACAATGATTCTTCTTCTTCGACGAGCCCTCTTCGCGGTAATGGTCGCGGCGGTGGTGATGCTTTGCCTGGTGGTGACGTGAGTGTTCCGACGATGGATCCGCGGCGCGAGTTGGCTGGTAAGGCGGCGGAAACGACGCGGGACAATCCGTGGCCGGTGCGGGTTCTGAGCACCAAGATTGCTGAGTATATTGATCGCATGGTGCCTCTGTGGATTGAGGGGCAGGTGGTGCAACTCAATAAACGCCCTGGTGCGGGTATGGCTTTTTTGACGTTGCGTGACACGGAGCAGGATGTGTCGTTGCCGGTGTCGATTTTTGCGCGCAATCTTGCTTCTGCGGGTCCGTTGAGTGAGGGTGCGCATGTTGTTGCGCAGGTGAAGCCGACGTTTTGGACGAAGCGTGGGAGTTTTCAACTGCAGGCTAGTGAGGTGTCGCAGGTTGGTGTTGGGGAGTTATTGGCCCGGATTGAGCAGTTGAAGGCTCAGTTGGCGGGTGAAGGGCTTTTTGATTCGGACCGGAAGAAGCCGCTACCGTTTTTGCCTCACCGTGTGGGGTTGATTTGTGGGCGGGCTTCGGAGGCGATGCATGATGTGTTGGTGAATGCTCAGGCGAGGTGGCCTGCGGTGCAGTTTGAGGTGCGTGAGGTGGCTGTGCAGGGGGTTAATGCTGTCCCTCAGGTCACCACAGCGTTGCGGGAACTTGATGCCCGTGAGGACATTGATGTCATTGTGATTACTCGTGGTGGTGGTGCGGTGGAGGATCTTTTGCCGTTTTCCAATGAGGCGTTGGTGCGTGAGGTTGCTGGCGCTCGGACCCCGATTGTGTCGGCTATTGGTCATGAGCGTGACACTCCGCTCCTTGATCTTGTTGCTGATGTGCGTGCTTCGACGCCGACGGATGCTGCGAAACGTATTGTTCCGATGGTTGCTGAGGAGCAGGCTCTTGTCGATCAGGCGGTGTCGCGTATTCGTGGTGCGTTGACGGCTTGGGTGGAGCGTGAGGAGGCGGGGTTGGCGTCGGTGCGGTCCCGTCCGAGTGTCGCAAATCCGGAACGTGCCTTGGATGTTGCTGGTGAGCAGCTTGGTCAGGTTGTTGCGCGCAGCCATCATGCTTTGGATCGGGTGCTTCTTCGCCGTAGTGCTGAGTTGTCGCAATTGCGCGCGCAGGTTACTGCGTTGTCGCCGGCTGCGACTCTTGCTCGTGGTTATGCGATTGTGCAGGGCGGTGATGGTGGTGTTGTGCGTTCAACGCAGGATGCGAGTGTGAACGACAGTGTTCAGGTTCGTTTGAGTGACGGAAGTTTGACCGTAACGGTGACTGCTGTGGATTCTGCCGTTCATCAGGGCGCTGAGTAGCGCTTGTGAGCCGGAGCGCTCCCCTTAACTGAACTCATCGTGGTTCATTGAATTTATAGTATGGCCCTCAACATTGTGGAGAACATTATGCCAAATAGCACCTCTGATACCCCTGTTGACGAGCTTTCCTACGAGCAGGCTCGTGATGAGCTCATTGCCATTGTGCAGCGCCTTGAAACGGGCAATGAGTCCCTTGAGATCTCTCTCACATTGTGGGAACGTGGTGAAGCCTTGGCTCATCGATGCCAAGAATGGTTAGACGGGGCGCGTACACGCCTCGAGAAAGTCCGCGCGCATTCCGAACAACTCAACGACGAAGAAATGTAGGGACTATGTCGCGAGATCTTTCCTCACCCATTGCGTATGTCATCGGTGAGGCGCTTGTTGATGCCGTCAGTAGGCCTGGTGAGGACCCGGTTGAGCACCCCGGTGGTAGCCCAGCAAATGTGGCATTGACGTTGGGGCGTCTTGGGCGCCCGTCAACACTGTTGACCTGGTTGGGGCGTGACGATCGCGGTCGTACTGTGACCCAGTGGTTGGAGGACTCTCATGTGGATGTTGATCCGGCCTCTTTTGGTGCTGAACGAACTTCCGTGGCACATGCGCTGATTGGTGAGACGGGTGGGGCAACCTACGAGTTTGACCTTGAGTGGAACGCGCCAGCTCACCACACCGTCCCCAGCGACGCTGTGGTGGTCCACACTGGCTCCATTGGGGCAGTTTTGGCCCCCGGTGGCACTGTGGTGCGTGACATTCTTGCTGCCGCGAAGCAGTATGCAACGTTGACTTATGACCCCAACATGCGGCCTTCGCTGATGGGTGCCCCTGATGATGTTCTCCCGCAGGTGGAGGGTTACGTTGCGCTGTGTGACGTAGTGAAGGTGTCTGATGAAGATCTGGAATGGTTGTATCCGGGTGAGCGCCCACATGACGTTGCCCAGCGTTGGGTGACGCTTGGTGCATCTCTTGTGGTGGTCACTCTTGGCGGCGATGGCGCTGTGGCTGTAACTGGTTCAGGTGAATCAGTGGAAGTTTCTGCTCCCCGAGTGGACGTTGCTGACACAGTTGGTGCAGGTGACTCCTTCATGGGGGCACTCATCCATGGCCTATGGGAACGCGACCTCCTTGGTGCTGCCCAGCGTGAAGCTCTTCGTGGCGTTTCTCCTGAGCAACTACGCGAAGTCATCGATCAGTGCGTGGCGGTAGCGGCGATCACTGTGTCGCGTGCTGGGGCCAACCCGCCGTGGCGCAGTGAACTCATCGCATCGTGAATTGACGTAGGCCCCATGTTCAGAGGGTAAGCATCGCTACACATCCAGCCGGGTGGGCAGGTACATTAACAGTGTTCTTGCCCGCCCGGTTTTGTTCGGGCTAAGTGATGCAGCGTTAGGCCCGTACTGCGCTGCCGTTGTGTCGACCGAGAGGGGTCATGATGCCCACTGGATTTTCCCCAGCACAGGCGTGGAAGCAACTGAAAGACGGAAACAACCGCTTTGTGGGTGGTTCCATGGAGCACCCTGCACAGGGGTTTGACCGCCGCGAAGAGTTGCGGGTGGCACAGCACCCCATTGCCACATTTTTTGGGTGCTCTGATTCCCGTGTTGCTGCTGAAATTATCTTTGACCAGGGCTTAGGTGACCTCTTTGTGGTGCGCACTGCTGGGCATGTCTTGGACACCACCGTCATTGGGTCCATTGAGTACGCGGTTGAAGTGTTGCGCACTCCCCTCATCGTGGTGTTGGGGCATGACAGTTGTGGCGCGGTTCAGGCGGCAACTGATGCGCTACGTACCGGTGTGCAGCCTCCGGGGTTCGTCCGTGCAGTAACTGATCGAATCATTCCCTCAATTGTGGCGATGACTACCGCTGAGGGTGGGATTGAGTCTGTGTCCGCTGATGAACTGCGCCGCGTCCACGTGCAGCACACCATGGAAATGTTGCACGGTTACTCAGCGAGTGTGCGCGGCGCCATTGACGAGGGCCGGTGCGCAGTTATCGGGTTGGAATATGACCTCAATGATGGTCAGGCACACCTCATTGGGTCCATCGGTTCCATTACTGATGATGCTGGCAGCGAGGCTGCAATGATCTAGTCCGTGTCGGTTTCGCCACACGAGGTCAGATACGGCAGGATGGTCTTATGACTCCTACACCTGACACTGACGTCACCGTGGATTACCGGATCGAACACGACACGATGGGTGAAGTACGTGTCCCCGCGGACGCCCTCTACCGCGCCCAAACACAACGCGCGGTAGAGAACTTCCCTATCTCTGGTACCCCGCTTGAACGCTCCCACATTGAAGCTCTAGCGCGGGTGAAGAAGGCAGCTGCGCGCACGAACGCTGAGCTTGGAGTGCTTGACTCCGATATCGCCGATGCTATTGTGCGTGCTGCTGACCTCGTTGCGGCTGGCGACCTTGACGCGCACTTCCCTGTTGACGTGTACCAAACAGGGTCGGGCACCTCGTCCAACATGAACATGAACGAGGTTCTCGCCACTCTCGCAACGAAAGATTTGGGGCGCGAGGTTCACCCAAACGACCACGTCAACGCGTCACAATCGTCCAATGATGTGTTCCCCACGTCGGTGCACGTGGCTGCAACCGCTGGTGTGCTCAACACGTTGATTCCCGCATTGGAGCACCTGCACAGTGCGTTGGACGCTAAGGCCACCGAGTTCGCCGATGTTGTGAAGGCTGGACGCACACACCTGATGGATGCCACCCCTGTGACCTTGGGGCAGGAGTTCGGTGGGTACGCTGCTGCGGTGGGTTACGGTATTGAGCGCCTTCAAGCGGCTCTGCCCCGTGTGGGTGAAGTGCCACTGGGCGGCACCGCAGTTGGAACGGGAATCAACACCCCTCAGGGGTTCCCTCAGCGGGTTATTGAACTCCTCACCGAAGACACCGGCCTTCCATTGTCTGAAGCTCGCAACCACTTTGAAGCGCAATCCGCACGCGACAGTTTGGTGGAAGTTTCTGGGGCGCTGCGCACAATCGCGGTGTCCTTGACGAAAATCTGCAATGACCTGCGTTGGATGGGTTCTGGCCCAAACACTGGGCTTGGCGAGATTGCTATCCCTGACCTTCAACCTGGTTCCTCCATCATGCCGGGTAAGGTAAACCCGGTTATCCCCGAGGCTGTGCTGATGGTCGCTGCACGCGTTGTGGGAAATGACGCCACAGTGGCGTGGGCTGGTGCAAGTGGCTCCTTTGAATTGAACGTTCAAATTCCCGTTATTGCGCAAGGTGTTCTTGAGTCAATTCGCCTTCTTGCCAACGCGTCACGCGTCTTGGCAGATAAAACCGTCACTGGAATTACTGCGAATGTTGACCGAGCCCGCGCTTTAGCTGAATCCTCTCCCTCTATTGTCACCCCGTTAAACCGGGTCATTGGTTACGAGGCTGCGGCGAAAGTCGCGAAGCATTCAGTCGCGCAAGGCATGACGGTTCGTGAAGCGGTCATTGATCTAGGTTTTGTAGAACGTGGCGAGGTTACAGAGGACCAGTTGGATACTGCTCTCGACGTTTCAACGATGACCGGTCAGCACTGACGTAACATTCAACTCAGGTCACAAAGGAGGGGCGCCCACACTGCGCGGGCGCCCCTCCTTCTGTGTTGGCGTGACGGTTAGTAATCCGCTGGGTCAAGCACTGCAAGCAGCTTGCCAAGAATCCCCGCAAGGGCTGCGTGTTCTTCCTCGCTGAGGACATCGAGGTAGGCATTTTCGGTGAGGAGCATCATCGGAAAGAGGTCATCAACGAACTGTTTGCCATGTTCGGTGAGGTTCACCAGGACTACCCGACGGTCACGTGGCAGTTCTTGGCGTTCCACAAACCCTGCATCGGAGAGCCGTTCAAGGCGTTTAGTGATGGCAGCACCCGACGATTCGGTGAGGGCGGAGAGCTCAGAGGCACGGCAGGTTTTTCCACTGCGACGCATGACACAAAGGAGGTTAAATTCACCCCGATTAACTCCGCTTTGGGCGAGTCTTTTTTCCGAGGCATGCGTGATGATCGATGCCATTCGAAGTATTCGCCCCGTTGTGAGAAATGGGGATAGGTCATGTTCGGGAACAATGTCAGTCCACTGCTCGACTGCGCGCTCTAAGAAGTCCACTCGCAAATCATAACGTGGAGGTTCGTTTTTCTGGTGGATGCCTCCGGGTTAATCAGCAATGAGGCTTTTTCGACAGATGTCTTTCACCCCTCAGGAAAGATCAAGATTGTCGAGCATATCCGTCACAAGCGCTGCGATAGGCGAACGCTCTGATCGAGTGAGCGTGACATGAGCAAAGAGCGGATTCCCCTTGAGCGCATCAACAACTGCCGTCACACCGTCATGGCGACCAACACGCAGGTTGTCACGTTGGGCAACATCGTGAGTGAGGACCACTCGCGACGATTGGCCGATGCGTGACAGCACAGTGAGCAGTACGTTGCGTTCTAATGATTGAGCTTCATCAACGATGACAAATGAATCATGAAGTGATCGCCCACGAATATGGGTGAGTGGCAATACTTCAAGAATGTCTCGGTCAATGATTTCATCGATGACATTTTGAGAAACTATTGCCCCGAGCGTGTCGAAGACAGCTTGAGCCCAAGGACTCATTTTTTCGCTTTCACTACCAGGGAGATAACCCAAATCCTGCCCGCCAACCGCATAGAGTGGGCGAAAAACAACAATCTTTCGGTGTTTTTGGCGTTCCAAGACTGCTTCTAAACCGGCACACAGAGCAAGCGCTGACTTTCCCGTACCTGCTCGCCCACCCAGAGAGACGATACCCACAGATGTATCAGAGAGAATGTCGATGGCGATGCGTTGTTCAGCCGACCTGCCGCGCAGGCCGAAAAGTTCCTGGTCTCCGCGCACAAGTGTGACGTGTTTGTCTGGAGTTATGCGGGCGAGCGCGGAACCGCGCAATGAATGCAGGACCAAACCCTGGTGGCAGACGGGTTGCAATGCTGTGTCGGCGGCGTGCTCTTCGACACGGTGAAAGGGAAGTGATTCGTGTTCCCAGAGTTCTTGCATGAGCTCTTGGGGGACATCAATGGTGGCAATTCCGTTCCATTCTGCAACGCTCGCCACTTCAGCTCGGTACTCTTGGGCAGCCAAACCTACAGCGGATGCTTTGATGCGCATCGGGAGGTCTTTAGATACCACGGTCACCGTGTGGTTTTCGGCAGCGAGGTTCGCGGCAATGGCAAGGATACGGGTGTCATTGTCTCCAAGCCGGAACCCAGCGGGCAGAACCGTTTGGTCAATGTGGTTAAGTTCCACATGCAGGGTGCCGCCTGCGGTATTAATGGGCATGGGGCGGTCAAGCCCGCCGTGGGAAACGCGAAGGGCGTCAAGCCTGCGCAATGCGTTGCGAGCGAAGTACCCAAGTTCTGGGTGGTGTCGCTTACTTTCGAGCTCTGTGATGACCACGATGGGAAGCACGACATGGTGTTCAGCAAACCGCTCCATGGCCGTGGGATCGGAAAGTAACACTGAGGTGTCGAGTACGTAGGTTTTCCGCCCGGTGGTGGGTGCTGGGTTCTGGTCTGACATACATCCTCCTTGTGACTGGTATCACATCTGGTAAGTCAGACAGTACGCCGCCATCCTGACACAACCACACGCCACACCATGGGCATCAAGAAATTCATCTTCATGACATCTCGTCGATACACACACCCCCACGGGACGGGTGTTTTCTGCTCTAGCCACCGCGCACGCCCGTGCTACGCGGATAGAGTGACATCATGTCCACCTCACCACCGGAAACACTAGAATCTCGACGGCGCGCCATCGTTGCCCGGCTCATCCGCCTGCGCAACACAATGTCAGCGACAGGATTGGTTGTAGCACTCTTCTTTTTGTGCGCGTCAATGGCTCCCTCGCTGATTCCTCGCGCCTGGTATTTTCAAGGGCTCACAACGGGGCTTTCCGCTGTTGCTGGCTATGGCATCGGAGCCACGGTGGGGTGGTTTTTCCGGTGGTTGGGGTTCCGTCATACCTGGGGCGCGCAGATTTCGCAGGCCTTATGGCGCCTTCTTGCACTTACATCCATTGTTGCCGTACCGATTTTTGTGGCCCTCGGTGCACACTGGCAAACAGAGTTACGCCGCCTTTTTGGCATGAGCGCTGATGGCCCCCAGCACATCATCGCCCAAGCAGTCATCGCGCTAAGTCTTGCGCTTGGGCTGCTCTACGCAGCACGCGGATTACGGAAACTTGCCGTTTGGGGTTCGCGCCGTCTATCACGGTGGATTCCACGCCGCGCCGCTGTGCTTGCCTCCACCATTATTGTCGCCTTCGTTTTTGTCCAAGCAGTCAATGGCACGGTACTGTCCTTTGCCCTACGCACCATGAATGACATTTACGCAAACGTTGACACTGGCTATCCGCCGGGTGTCGACCAACCCGTAGCGGAGGAACGCTCAGGCTCCCAAGCATCGGAATCAACCTGGGACTCTCTAGGGCTCCAGGGCAGAAAATTCGTGGGCACCGGACCAACCCGTGATGAGTTAACTGCGTTCGCTGGAGAAGTCTCCGCTGTTGAGGCAAGCGAGGTACGCGACCCCATCCGGGTTTATGCTGGCCTAGCCGGTGTTGGAACACTTGAAGGTGCAGCCCAACGTGTGGTTCAAGAACTAGATCGCACAAACGCGTGGGACCGGGAAGCGCTGATGATCGTGACCTCAACGGGCACAGGATGGGTCCAACCTGCTATGGCGGACACGTTCGAATACCTGCACGGTGGAGACACCGCCATCGCCTCCATGCAGTACTCCTACCTGCCCAGCTGGGTGAGCTTTGTTTCCGACCGCGACACCCCGCCGGCCGCAGGAAAAGAACTGTTCGAGGAAATCTACGCAGCGTGGCTCAAACAACCTGAAGACTCCCGCCCGCGCCTTTACGTTGCCGGTTTATCGTTGGGCTCTTACGGCATGCAAGGCGCGTTCTCGGGCCTCCAGGACATGACCCAACGCACCGATGGTGCCCTGTTTGTTGGCACACCAAGTTTCACACCTAACTGGTCTTTCATCACAAACAATCGTGACCCTGGTTCCACTATGAACACGCCCGTTTTTGACCAAGGGCGCACCGTACGTTTTAGTTCCACGCCCAGAACATCACAAGGGTTATGGGATTTGCAAGAACCATGGACAGACCCCAAAGTGGTCTATCTGCAACACGCGTCCGATGCGGTGGTGTGGTGGTCGCCCGACCTCCTGTTTGAAGCCCCAGATTGGCTTCACGAACGTGCCGGCGTTGACCGGAGAGTGGATATGGTCTGGTTGCCTGTTGTCACCTTTGCACAGGTGACTTTTGACATGGCGGTATCTGGTGATGTCCCAACCGGCCACGGACATCAGTACCATGGGGAGTACGTCGACGCCCTCGCCGCAGTGACCCTT
The DNA here is from genome assembly GCF_000423205.1 of Jonesia quinghaiensis DSM 15701. GTDB lineage: Bacteria > Actinomycetota > Actinomycetes > Actinomycetales > Cellulomonadaceae > Jonesia > Jonesia quinghaiensis. The sequence goes on along the minus strand of NZ_AUHN01000006.1, from coordinate 84,163 downwards.
GAGGAGCAGTGGTCGGCAAATGATCTCGATACCCTGAGAAACCTCATCCTTGGATGAGGTGAGAACAAAGGAGCTCTCGTGCCAGTCTTGGTTGCGTACAACGATTCCCCGCAAGGTGAAGCCGCTTTTTTTGCTGCTCTCAATGAGGCAGAGCGGCGCAGTGAGGGCATCGTGGTGCTTGTGCTCACCCCAGCACCAGACGACGCGCCCGTACCTTCCCACCTTGCCCAACTCATCAGCACAGCAGGCCGCGCCGTTGACATCGCTTTCCGCTCGGATTCACTTGATGTCGCTGACGCTATCCTCGATCACGCGGAACGCATAGGCGCGTGCATGATCGTTTTGGGATCAAAAAAACGCTCACCGATCGGCAAGTTCATCCTGGGATCGACGACTCAACGTGTCTTGCTCGACTCCCCCGTCCCCGTCTTGGTCGTCAAAGGTGGACTGAACGAGGGATAACGCCCCGATAATGCGTGCCGGGACTCCCGCGTCATTGAGCAAAGTTAATGCTCGAACCGCAACATGGCGGTAGCAACCGCTGGCGTCCCGCACACGCTGTGTCAGGTGGAACGGCTCATTGAGCCCAGCCAGTTGCTGGGCAATAGCCATCTGCATAGCGGGGCGGTCCTCAGGGTGAACCCGCGATGTCCATGTCTCCAATGAGGCACCCGACTCGTGCTCCGCAACACCAATGGTTTGGCGCCAACTCGGCGAGTAGTACACCTTCCCCGTAATAACGTCCCAATCCCACATGCCATCTTGGTGGACAGCAGCAGCAATCGCATGCCGCTCTTCACTTTCCAACAGTTGCGAAGCGACCTCGGATTTACGGGTTAAAAGTTGCTGCAACGAGGCAGTGTGCTCACGGAGGGTACGCGTTGATTGTTCATGATCCAAAGCAACCGCGAGCATCGCGGCCCAGTGGTTAAACCGATCACGTGCACTTGTTGAGCGAGTGTCTGCTACCCCAGAAACTGCTAGGTAGCCCCAGTCGCTGCCAGCAAAAGTCACCGGGATGACAAACAGAATGTCAGAGCGTGTATTACCCACGGCACGCGTCACAACCGCGGGTGGGAAACATGCTGCAACCATGCTCTCCCCCAGCAGGCGGGCACCAGTTGATCCAACATCACGGGTACCAGCAATGCTGAGTTTTCCTGTCGATGTTCCGCGACCATCACGGTCCCACATGGCAAGGACTGCGCCGCCCTTAAATGTTGCTGGTAACCAACTCAGAGTCCTTGGGTCAGACACCGCCACCCGCATGAGCGCGATATCAATCTCGTACTGATGGCTTAACATCTGTTCTAGCGACCCCGACCTGTTCATCAGCGCACGGGTGCATCCTTTGGTCACAGCGCTGGTCAGCCGGGTCATTGTGACGGTCAAAGCATTCAGTTGCGCTTTGCAGGTAGCGTCAAGCGTCGCTCTGGTTTCAATTTCTGCTGCCCGCAGGGCGGTTAACAGGGACTCCAACGCTTCTGGTTGCGGATGCAAAGCGGTCGTTGCATCCGCGATCCGTGTCAGCACAGCTGTATTGGGGATGACGGCGCGCATTGCAGCGGCAGAAATGATCTCCAACATCGCGGACGTCCATGTCCCTACATGAAGCGTCGTTGGGTGTCCGGGCGCTGCTGGCCCGTTGAAAACGTGGCGTGCGGTCTCAGCAAGTTGCGTGCTGGCAGAGGCGCCCTCATGAGGTTGGCTACCCACCATAGTTCGGTCGGGTAGGGACTCAACGCAGCCACACGATTCGCGGGTAATCAGTGTGGACTCAGAGATATGTTCTCGCGTCGCAATAGTTTCACCCGCATACTGACGCAACAAAATCCGGGCCGCGAGCTCCCCCACACGGTCATGGTGGGGGTCAACTGTCGTCAACCGCGGACGTAACCTAGCTCCCGATTCGGACCGGTCAAAACCAATCACAGCGTGCTCCGCAGGTAGCGACATTCCGGCTTGGCGGAGCGCTTTTACGAACCCAATCGCGTTCCGATCAGTTGCCGCAATGGTTGCCGTGGTGGGTCGGCCTCGTTGCAAATAGTGTTGCCCGGCAACCAACCCTGCTATTTCTTGATTGTCGTGAGCTTTGAACACCCAATCGTCGACCACTGAAAGTCCTCGTTGGGCCAATGCCTCACGGTAAGCAGAGTACCGTTCACGAACATCGTGTTGTTGAAGGTTCCCCACAAACCCAATATCCCGATGCCCGTGACTCACTAAGTGATCCACGGCAGCTCGGATACCTCCAGTATTATCTGGCGTTGCCGATGGCACCGCCAAATTATCTCGTGGCGCTCCAATAAGAATGAGCGGTTTACCTGTGCGACTGAGACTTTGCAGCGCACCTGGTTCGAGGGCTGATGTGATGATGATAAAACCATCAAAACAATCGCTCCCTGGAATGGTGTCTATTGTTGCTGATTCTGGAAATCGCCCTCGATCAAGATCTGCTGCAAATGTTTGCACCGCCACGACATTGTGGCCCGCTGCACGCAAAACACGAGCTATCCCTGCCAGTGTTTTCCCGAAATAGAACCCACCAACTACCGGGGAATACACCCCAAAGGTGGCTGTCCCATCGTGCCCTCCACCTGTTCCTCTATCACCGGCCATGATCCTTCTCCCCCTAAAGACCTGCGTAATCGGACGGAACTGCATGGTTGGCATGCAATTTCCGAACTTATCCCGCATGCTTGTTTCGTGATGAGACGCAGTTCACCCGAAACTTCACCCGAATCTAAGTCAAAATCGAGAAAACGTCCAACGATAACTGATGTCGCAAGAGCTGCAGGCGTATCAATCGCCGTAGTTTCCTATGCGTTAAACGGTCGACCTGGAGTTTCTCCAGCAACGCGTGATCGAGTGCTACGGATCGCCGACGAGTATGGGTGGCGCCCTTCGGCAGCAGCCCGTTCTCTGCGAACATCCGAACGCTCCATTGCGTTGGCACTTGTCCATCGTGACACCTCCTCTGCCTATTCTCCGCATTTTATGGATTTCCTCCAAGGGACCCAACACGCACTAGCCGACCATGGATACACCCTGGCTCTGCGAATCGTCGCCGATGAAGTCCATGCTGCAGAGGTTTACCGCACCGGTTGGTTGGAACGACGATTCGACGCCGTTATCATCCACGACCTCATCTCAGACGACCCCCGATTGACTGTCGCTTCTCGTGAGCATATCCCCGGTATAGTTCTTGGGCATCCCGACGTCGCTTCCCCGTTGACTGCTGTCTGGGTGAACGAACCGTTGGCGATCAGTGGTGCCTGTGATCTGCTATGCGAATTCGGCCATTCGACTGTCGCGTTCCTCCACGCAGACCCAGACCGCGACACTGTGAGTCGCAACTCCCAAGCAGCCCGAGTCAGCGCCGCGCGCCACGGCGCACGCCTCATCACGCACACCGCACGCCACCCTGAAGAAACAGCATCAGCAGCACGGGCCGCTCTCACCGCCCCTCATCCACCCACCGCGCTCATCACCGATTCAGATACCAACGCCTTGATCGTGCTCGACGTTGCGCGGCGACTTGGTATTAACGTCCCGTGGGACCTCTCGATCATTTGCTTAGGAAGTTCCCCCCAAGCAACACTTGCCGCGCCATCACTCACCAGCATCGACGTGCCGTTCTCCAGCATCGGCGAACGCGTAGCGCACAGTGTCGTCGCACTTCTTGACGGTGAACCCGCGCCTGACGTGACCATCGAACTCCCTCCTGTCAGCGTGCGGGGAACGTTAGCACCCCCAAAGAAGGTTGACCCCTTAAACCTTTAAGGTGTTACCTGGAACACAATTTTACGGTTGGGTACTTGATGTAGCGACATTCGCTGCAGCGTCACCAAAGACGGTGGCGCAAGATCTGACTATGGAGGACTGTGTGAGACCACACATGACCACGCTGCGCAAAGGCGCTGCAGCCGCGGCCGTAGGCGCACTATTTGCCGCACCACTGTCTGTGACAGCCCTATCAGCACCTGCTGTCGCTGCCACCACCAACGTTGATAACCCATATGCAGGGGCCACCTGGTACGTCAACTCATACTGGAGCGAAGCCGTCGAAGAAGAGGCCGCTGCAGTAGAAGGGGACAACGCCACCCTCGCCAACAAAATGCGCGCTATCAAAGATGAACCTACCGCTGTGTGGATGGACCGCACCTCAGCAATCGAAGGTAACTTTGACGGCCCAGGTTTGCGCTACCACCTAGACCAAGCCCTCGAGCAAAAAGTCGGCACAACGCCGATCGTCCTCAACCTTGTGGTGTACAACTTGCCAGGACGTGACTGCTACGCACTCGCCTCCAACGGTGAACTACCCGCAACCCCAGAAGGCATGGAACGCTACAAGACGGAATACATCGACGCACTCGTCGACATCATTTCCGAGCCCCAATACCGCGACATCCGGATCTCAGCCACCATCGAACCGGACTCCCTGCCCAACCTCACCACCAACATGCACGACCCAAAGTGTGTGATCGCTGAGCCTTACTACATGGAAGGCGTCGCATACGCACTCGACGAACTCAGTTCCATCCCAAACGTCTACAACTACGTTGACGCAGCCCACTCCGGTTGGCTCGGCTGGGACAACAACGTCACAGGCGCTGTGGAAACCTTTGTTGAAGTTGCCAACATGACCGACAAAGGCTTCGGATCCATCCACGGGTTCGTCACCAACACAGCAAACACCACGCCACTGGTTGAGCCCCACATGCCTAACCCCAACCTCCAAGTTGGCGGCAGCCCCATCCGATCATCATCGTTCTACGAGTGGAACACCACCTTTGACGAGACTGACTGGACAGCACTTCTGTACAGCCGACTCGTGTCTGCCGGGTTCCCCTCAGACATCGGAATGCTGATCGACACTTCCCGTAACGGCTGGGGTGGACCAGAGCGTCCAAGTGCAGCAAGCACATCAAACAACCTAAACACCTACGTCGACAACTCACGCGTTGACCGCCGCAACCACCGTGGCGCATGGTGTAACCCCGCTGGAGCTGGCATCGGAGAACGGCCACAAGCATCACCTAGCGGCTTCCCCAACTCACAACTCGACGCGTTTGTGTGGATCAAGCCCCCAGGCGAGTCTGACGGCTCCTCATCAGAAATCCCTAACGATGAAGGCAAGGGATTTGACCGGATGTGTGACCCCACATTCAACTCACCAAAGCTCGATGGGAAGTTGACCGGCGCACTTGGTGGCGCACCAGTTTCTGGTAAGTGGTTCTCTGCACAGTTCCAAGAACTCGTCACCAACGCTTACCCAGTCATCGACCCAGCGGACCCAACCGATCCCACGGACCCAACCGATCCCACGGACCCAACAGACCCAACCGATCCCACAGATCCCACGGACCCAACCGATCCCACGGACCCAACAGACCCAACCGATCCAACGGACCCAACGGACCCAACGGACCCAACGGACCCAACAGATCCAACAGATCCAACAGATCCAACGGACCCTGGTACATGCGAAGTCAGTTACACCACAAACCAGTGGAACTCAGGCTTCACTGCAACGGTGAAGATCAAGAACACTTCCTCAGCACCAATCAACGGTTGGGCTCTTGAGTTCGCATTCCCTGCAGGGCAACAAATCACCAACCTGTGGTCCGCTACGGACGCTTCATCAGGTTCATCAGTGAAGATCACCAACGCTGGTTGGAACGGCACCATTGGCGCTGGCCAGACCATCGAGTTTGGTTTCAACGGTACACACAACGGAACCAATACAGCCCCAACGAGCTTCACGCTCAATGGCGCTGATTGCTCATAATCTCACTCCCCCTGTGCCGGGCCCACCTTATGGTGGGCCCGGCACCTCGTCGTGAAGGACAACATCGTGAGAAATCTACGCACACGCTTGTGGGGCATCGTGCTCGCCGCCGCTTTAGGGACAAGTGGAGGACTAGCCGCCCACGCAGCACCGCACAATGACACTCCTGACTGGCTCACCACAGATGGCAACCAGATCGTTGACGCACAAGGAAACCCGGTGTGGCTCACGGGGGTCAACTGGTTTGGATTCAACGCAAGCGAACGGGTCTTCCACGGTTTGTGGACAGCAAACATTGACACACTGACCCGGCAAATGGCTGAACGTGGCATGAATGTGGTTCGTGTCCCTGTATCAACAGAGCTCCTCCTGGAATGGCGTGCTGGTGAAACACTGACCACACCAAACATCAACACTTACGCCAATCCTGAACTCGTCGGCATGAATAATCTCGAAATTTTCGACTATTGGCTTGAACTGTGTGAAAAATACGGCCTCAAAGTCATTCTCGATGTGCACTCAGCAGAGGCAGACAACTCCGGACACGTTTACAACATGTGGTACAAAGGTTCGATCACTACCGGTGATGCCCTGAATGCGTGGGAATGGGTCGCTGAAACATACAAAGACAACGACACCATCATTGGCGCTGACTTAAAAAACGAGCCCCACGGCAGTGCAAACGATTCCGAGCGTGCAAAGTGGGATGACTCGACTGACCAAGATAACTTCAAGCACTACGCAGAACTTGCGGCAGCACGGATTCTGGCACACAACCCGAACATGCTCATCCTTGTTGAAGGCATTCAGATCTACCCCAAAGAGGGCACCTCATGGTCGTCACGCAATGGTGCGGACTTCCATAACTACTGGTGGGGAGGGAATCTTCGCGGTGTAAGGAACTACCCCATTGACCTCGGTGATCACCAAGCGCAACTCGTGTATTCCCCACACGACTACGGTCCACTGGTTGCTTCACAACCGTGGTTTGAAGGCACCTGGGACCGGCAAACTCTGGAAGACGACGTATGGGGCCCCAACTGGTTGTACATCCATCAAGACAACATCGCTCCCCTTCTCATTGGAGAGTGGGGCGGGTTCCTCGATGGCGGCCCCAACGAGCGGTGGATGGAGGCTTTGCGTGACCTCATTGTTGATAACCGACTCCACCACACGTTCTGGGTACTCAACCCAAACTCTGGTGATACTGGCGGGCTCATCGGCTATGACTGGGTTACCTGGGACGAGGCGAAGTACAACCTCCTCAAGCCGGCTTTGTGGTCGCAGGACGGAAAGTTTGTGTCCCTTGATCACGATGTGCCCCTCGGTGGTGAAAATTCAACTACCGGCATATCCCTGAGTGAGGCCGTAGGCGACGGGGCAGGCTCCGACGGTTCAGACGGTTCCGGTTCAGACGGTTCCGGTTCCGGTTCAGACGGTTCCGGTTCCGGTTCAGACGGTTCCGGTTCAGACGGTTCAGACGGCACGCCAACCACATGCACCGTGGCATATACCGCCTCGCAATGGTCATCAGGTTTCACGGCTTCCATCACGTTGACCAACACTTCTGACGCGCAGTTGACCTCGTGGGATCTAGTTTTCACCTTCCCCGGTGGTCAGACACTCACTAACGTGTGGTCAGCGAACGCGTCATCAGCGGGGTCAACTGTGACGTTGTCCAACGCTGCATGGAACGGGTCGTTGGCACCTGGAGACAGCGTCACCATTGGTTTCAATGGGACCCACACGGGGGCTAATCCTGCTCCGACGTCCTTTACCCTCAACGGCACAAGCTGCCAGAACGGATGAGTTTCGTGATGAAGAAATTCCTTATAACAGGCGCGTTGGCTCTCTCTACTGCCTTGTGCGCCCCAGCGGTCATCGCTTTTGGCGGGCCTGATGCGTCGCCGAGCGAAGCAACGCAATCCGCACTGGGCATCGGGCACAATTTTGAGCCGTTACGTGACGCTGCTGAGCGCAGTGGTCGCACCCTTGGTGTGGCGTACGCACCGCACTTGGCGAGCAGTGATAGCCAGTACCGCTCCATCGCGGAACGCGAGTTTTCTATAATCACCGCGGAGAACGCGATGAAGTGGGATGCGACCGAGCCTCAACGTGGGCAGTTCCGCTGGACAGAGGCCGATGCGGTTGTGCAGTTCGCACAGGATAACGACGCTGAGGTCTACGGTCACACATTGGTGTGGCATTCTCAGCTCCCACAATGGGCAGCTAACCTGACTGACCCCGCTGAGTTACGAACCGTCATGGTGGATCACATCAACAGTGTGGCCGGGCGTTACGCAGGTGACATCGCGGCGTGGGACGTTGTCAACGAGGCGTTCGAGGACAATGGCTCTCGCCGGCAATCAGTGTTCCAGCGGGTGTTGGGCGATGGCTACATCGAGGAAGCTTTCCGAGCTGCTCGTGCTGCTGATCCTGAAGCGAAACTGTGCATTAATGACTACTCCACGGATTGGATCAACGCGAAATCCACAGCAATCTATGACCTAGTCAAAGACTTCAAGGAACGGAACGTCCCTATTGACTGTGTGGGTTTTCAATCGCATTTGATTGTTGGGCAAGTTCCCACAAATTTCCAACAGAACTTGCAACGCTTTGTTGATCTAGGTGTTGATGTTCGTATCACTGAACTCGATATCCGTATGTCTACTCCACCTTCTGCCGCGAATCTTGCTACGCAGGCACAGGATTACCGCAAGGTGTTTCAGGCTTGTTGGAATGTGGACGGGTGCACCGGGGTGACCTTGTGGGGAATCACGGATTCCTACTCATGGATTCCGCAAGTTTTCCCAGGTCAGGGGGCGGCACTGCCGTGGAATGACGATTACTCAACAAAGGCGGCACTAGGCGAACTTGCTGAGGTCATCGGAGCGCAGCATGTTTCAGATCCTGATCCAGATCCAACGGATCCGACTGACCCAACTGATCCCACGGACCCACCGGGTGACGCACTGTGTGCGGTTGTTCCACAGGTCAATGCGTGGAACACGGGATACACTGCGAATTTGACTATTCGCAATACGGGTAGCGTTGCTATCAATGGTTGGGAACTAACCATTGGGTTGCCAGAAGGCCATCAACTTACCCAAGGCTGGTCAGCGGAATTTAGTCAGTCAGGGAATGACATCGTTGCCTCGAACGCTGCGTGGAATGCCACCATCAGCCCGGGAAACAGTGTGGGCATTGGCTTTAACGCCACCTATCAGGGAACGTCAGCTGATTTGGGTCCGTTCACACTCAATGGGATTGCGTGCGACGAGTCATAGTCATCGTTGTTCTCGCTGTTTGCGATTTCTCCGCATAACAAGGCCCGGCTATCCCAACAAGGGGGTAGCCGGGCTTTGCATTGCGATGGGGAGCGGTAACCGCTTGCCAGCATTGTGCGTAGACACCCGCCACTCAACGCGGAAATGCTTCGACAAGGCGCCTCGGCTAGCACTTACCAAACCGTTCGGTCGCCTTTTCGACGCTTTCATGATTTTTTCAGCATAAACATGCGGATTCCGCGTCGTGGCGAGCGCCTTTGAAAAACAGAGAGGAATTTGAAAGTTGTTGATTATATCATGAGATAAATCTGATATATCGTTTACTCACTCCATATCCGAGGGTGAACCTCTTGACCCACCACCATTGTTATGGGACTGTGATCTAGCGTCACCGTGGAGGGGAAGTTGACAGCCCTGCCACTCGTCCAACGCATCCCACCCCCGCCCAACATCGGAGGAACCATGCGAAAAAGAACAGCCCTTGTCGCCTTCGCGGCGACACTGACGCTCCTTGCGCAACCAGCGCAAGCGCTTCCCCAAGAAGCTCCACTTGCCCAAGCATCGCTAGCCGCAGCAACACCAGGAATCGGCCACGACTACGAGCCACTGCGTGATGCAGCAGCTCGTAGCGGAAAAACATTCGGCTTTGCCTACGCACCGCACATCGCGAACTCTGACGCAAAGTACAAAGCAATCGCCCAGCGCGAGTTTTCCATGGTCACAGCGGAAAACAACATGAAGTGGGACGCCACTGAGCCTCGCCGCGGCCAATTCACCTTCAATGGTGCGGACGAAATCATGAGTTTCGCAGCAGCAAACAATCAAAAGGTCTACGGACACGCACTCGTATGGCACGCACAGATGCCAGCTTGGGCCAAGTCGATCACGAACCGTGATGACATGCGTAAAGCAATGAACGACCACATCAAAGGCGTTGCAGGTCGTTACAAAGGCAAGATCGAAGCATGGGATGTCGTTAACGAAGCCTTCGAATGGGACGGTTCCCGCCGCCCGTCTGAACTTCAGAAGGTTATGGGCAACTCCTGGATCGAAGAGGCTTTCCGCACCGCTCGCGCAGCCGACCCGAACGCTAAATTGTGCTACAACGACTACTCCACTGATGGAATCAACTCCAAATCCACAGCGGTCTACAACATGGTCAAGGACTTCAAAGCACGCGGCGTTCCCATTGACTGCGTAGGCTTCCAAACACACTTGATCGTTGGTCAACTACCCGCATCAAACAAGCAGAACCTTCAGCGCTTCGCGGATCTTGGCGTTGACGTTCGCATTACCGAGCTAGACATTCGCATTCAGTTACCTGCCTCGCAGCAAGCTCTGCAGACACACGCCACTGAGTACGGTCAAGTAGTGAAAAACTGCTGGGAAATTAGCCGTTGCACCGGTGTCACCATCTGGGGAATTTCTGATAAATACTCTTGGATCCCCCAGGTCTCTCCAGGCTGGAACGCTGCACTGCCATGGAACGACAACTACTCAACCAAACCAGCTTTAGCTTCCGTCGCTAATGCTATGGGTGCGAAGAAGAATGGTAGCTCAACTGGGCTCGTCTGCGGCATTAGCGCAAAGGTTGGGGCGAACTGGTCAACGGGCTACACCACTGACATCGTCATCGCGAACAAAGGCACCACACCAATCGACGGGTGGACGCTGCAAACAACATTGCCTGACGGTCAAAAACTCGCCACCGGTTGGTCTGGCCAGTTTACGCAAAACGGCCAACGGTTGAGCGTGTCGAACACATCGTTCAATAAAACGATCAAGCCTGGAGAGTCCGTTTCTTTCAACTTCAACACCACAAAGAACGGTAACTCCAGCACCGCCCTGCGCAACTTCACTGTGAACGGGCAACAGTGCACCTAAGGTGATCATCACCTATCCAGCACTCACGTGACTTCTGCTGAGAGAACCTCCAGAAACTTCACAAGCACGACGCCCGGGCAGCTCTTCATGAGTTTCCCGGGCATCGTGGGTGAAAAAAGCAGGTGTGGGTGCAGGTTGCGAAGAATTCGCCTTCGACTTAAACGTTTCACTAGGTGGCAATTCATCGAAGCGCTTCGCTAGAGTCGCCCCAGGTGAGAGACCTGATTCAGCGAATAATCAGGACTCTGGCCAGGTTAACCGCTCAAACACAAAGGAGTGACGCGGATGCGACTCAGGACCGCCTTGGCGACCGTCACCGCGGCAGCACTCGCTGCCAGCGGGGTCGGACTCGCCGCAACAGCCAGTCCCCTACTCACGGCAACACCGACCTACACCAACGGCACCTCCCCATCTGGCTATAACTGGGCAAACGTCGAAATTGTTGGTGGCGGGTTTGTACCCGGCATCATCTTCAACCAAACCGAACCAGGGCTTGTCTACGCACGCACAGACATCGGCGGCGCCTACCGCCTCGATGAAGAGTCACAACGGTGGAAACCATTGACAGACCACCTTGGGTGGGATGAGTGGAGCCACTCCGGGATTCTGTCGCTGGCTACCGACCCCGTAGACCCCGATCGCGTGTATCTCGCCGCGGGAACTTACACCATGGATTGGGACCCACAGAATGGTGCGATCTTAAGGTCGTCAGATCGCGGTGAAACGTGGGACAAGACGTTACTTCCGTTCAAAGTTGGCGGAAACATGCCGGGCCGGGGAATGGGTGAACGCCTCGCCGTTGATCCTAACAACAACAAAGTCCTCTACTACGGGGCGGAGTCCGGCAACGGACTGTGGAAATCAACCGACTACGGGAAAACCTGGAATGAAGTGACCAGCTTCCCTAACCCCGGAAACTATATTCAAGATCCCAGCTATGACTACACCGCCGACAACCAAGGCGTCGTGTGGGTGACCTTCGACCCGACATCGAGCGCCGCTGGTGAAACCACCCAAACTATCTATGTTGGTGTGGCGGACAAAGACAACAATGTGTACCGTTCCACTGACGGTGGCAGCACCTGGGAACGCGTCCCCGGACAACCCACAGGTTACTTGGCGCAAAAAGGGGTGCTTGACCACGAGGGTCAGCAACTATACATCGCCACCTCGGACACTGGCGGCCCCTACGACGGGTCAAAAGGTGACGTATGGCGTCTCGACGTTGCAAGTGGCGAATGGCATGAAATTAGCCCCATCTCCTCCACAAGCGAAGAAGCGTCCTTCGGATACTCCGGGCTCACCATTGATCGAAATGACCCTGACACCATCATGGTGAACTCGCAAATTTCCTGGTGGCCCGATATGTACATTTACCGGTCCACTGATCGTGGGGAAACCTGGTCACCCATTTGGGAATTCGATAACTACCCGAACCGACTGGTGCGTTACACCCACGACTACTCTGGCGCCCCGTGGCTCGATTTCGCTCAGACAGCTGAGCCGCCAGAAGCAAACCCCAAGCTTGGGTGGATGACCCAGTCCTTCGAGATTGACCCGCACAACTCTGACCGGTTCTACTACGGCACTGGCGGCGGAATCTACGGCGGAACAAACCTCACCGACTGGGATAACGGCGGGAAAGTCAACATCACCGTTAAGGCGCAAGGTATTGAAGAAACATCAGTACAAGACCTCGCAGCTCCTCCAGGGGATGTTGAACTGTACTCTGCGCTTGGTGACATCGGCGGGTTCGCCCACACAGATATTTCCACTGTTCCTAGCACCTTCAACTACGCACAACCCAAGCATGACACCGTTTCCTCCATCGACTTCGCGGAAGACAAACCAGCCACGGTGGTGCGCGCCGGGAAGTCCATCTCCAGCGAGACAGAATCCTGGATCGGGGTTTCAACGTCAAGCGGAGAATCATGGTTCGCTGGAAACAAACCAGCCGATGTCACTGGACCTGGAACCGTAGCCCTCAACTCAGACGCGTCTGTCATTTTGTGGGCGCCTGAAGGTGCGCCAGTTCGCCGTTCCACAACGCTCGGCTCCACCTGGAGCTCAGTGAGCGGATTGCCGCAAGAAGCCCGTGTCGCCTCAGACCGAGAAAACCCCAACTCCCTGTACGGGTTCGCTAACGGCAGGTTCTACTACTCAACCAATGGTGGGGCAACTTTCACGGCATCGGCAGAAACCGGATTCCCCGCTGAAGGAAACGTGCGCTTCCGCGCCGTCCCAGGGCACGAGGGGCACATCTGGCTAGCAGGTGGAAAATCTGGAGAAACCTACGGCATGTGGCGTTCCACTGATGGTGGGAAAACATGGTCTCAGCTCACTGGAGTCGACGAAGGTGACTCCATCGGATTCGGTAAAGCTGCGGAAGGCAGCGACTACCCAGTCATTTACACCTCGTCAAAAATTGGTGGTGAACGCGGAATTTTCCGCTCAGACGATGAAGGTGCGACGTGGCACCGCATCAATGATGACCAAAACCAGTGGTACTGGACGGGAGCATCGATCACCGGTGACCCAGATGTTGAAGGGCGCGTCTACATTGGCACAAATGGGCGCGGCATAGTCGTGGGAGATGTTGACGACTACACTCCTGGCGATGGCACGGGCGGCGGAGAAGAACCCACCGACCCGACTGACCCAACAGATCCAACGGACCCGACTGACCCAACAGATCCAACGGACCCGACTGACCCAACAGATCCAACGGACCCAACAGATCCAACAGATCCAACGGACCCAACAGATCCAACGGATCCCGGACCGGGGCCTTCCAGCTGCGCAGTGACCTACTCAACCAACGAGTGGAACAGCGGATTCACCGCCTCCATCGGGGTCAAGAACACCTCAGAAGAAACCATCACCGGGTGGCTCCTAGAGTTTGACTACCCTGCTGGCCAACAGATCACCAATGTGTGGTCAGCGGATCTCGACTCGGCTGGACCTTCAGTCGCGCTCGGTAACGCAGCGTGGAATGCCACTATCAGCCCTGGGCAGTCGGTGCAGATCGGATTTAACGGATCACACACCGGCACGAACACTCCACCGGAGTCCTTCACCCTCAATGGCACCACCTGCACCACTCAATAAAACGTAGGCGGCCCCACCAAGGTGTCACATCTCGTTATTACGATGCCCGCCCCATCTTGTCCACACAAGGTGAGGCGGGCATCGCGCCATCCCCCCATCACAGTGGGCAGGAGTGCCGGTCCCCACTCTCTGATCAGGTAAAACGCCGTACGATGTCGAGACGCTGACCTTTCACCCCCACAGCCCACACCCCCTGCCACACCGAACAAACAGACCAACCAAGGAGTGACGCGGATGCGTTTACGAACCGTGGTGGCCACAGCACTAACTGCGCTGCTCGCCACTACTGCCGGTGGCATCGCTGCCACATCAACCCCCATGCAAGTAACTGCACCGCCCTCTTTCTCATCGTCACCTTCCGGCTATAGCTGGTCAAACGTGGAGATTGTGGGCGGCGGTTTTGTCCCTGGAATTGTCTTTAACCAGAAAGACCCAGGCTTGGTGTATGCCCGCACAGATATTGGTGGAGCGTACCGGCTCAATGACTCCACCGGTCGTTGGATCCCTCTTACCGACCATATTGGGTGGGACGACTGGAGCCACTCCGGGATTCTGTCCTTGGCCACTGACCCTGTTGATACCAACCGTGTGTACCTTGCAGCGGGCACGTACTCCATGGACTGGGATCCACAAAACGGTGCTATTTTGCGTTCCGCGGACAAAGGCGAGACCTGGGAAAAGACGATGCTGCCGTTCCGTGTGGGAGGCAATATGCCGGGTCGCGGGATGGGAGAACGGCTCGCCGTTGACCCCAACAATAATAAAGTCCTGTACTTTGGTGCAGAATCGGGTAACGGGCTATGGAAGTCAACTGACTACGGGAAAACCTGGGGCAAAGTGACGAGCTTCCCCAATGCCGGGAACTACGTCGCCGATGCTTCTGGTGCGTACACCGGGCAAAACCAAGGTGTTGTGTGGGTAACTTTTGACCCCACGTCAGCGAAAGCTGGTCAGACAACGCAAACGATCTACGTGGGTGTAGCAGACAAGCAGAACAACGTTTATCGCTCTACCGATGGCGGGGCAACATGGCAACGGGTCCCTGGACAACCCACCGGATTCCTTGCGCAAAAGGGAGTGCTTGACCATAAAGGTCAGCAACTCTACATCGCGACCTCAGATACTGGTGGCCCGTATGACGGGTCGAAGGGGGATGTGTGGCGCCTAGATATTTCCAGTGGCCAGTGGACTCGAATCAGCCCAATTCCCTCAACCTCGTCGAATTCAGCGTTCGGGTACTCCGGTTTAGCCATTGACCGCAAAAACCCTGACACCATCATGGTTGTTTCCCAAGTGTCTTGGTGGCCTGACATGTATGTGTATCGCTCCACCGACCGGGGGAAAACGTGGTCGCCTATCTGGGAACTGAACGGTTCACAGCCGCGTACAAAACGGTACAACCACGATTACTCAGGGGCTCCCTGGCTCGACTTTGGCAATACTGCCAAAGAGCCTGAAGCTAACCCCAAGCTGGGGTGGATGACCCAGTCGTTCGAGATTGATCCGCATAACTCCGACCGCTTTTTCTATGGCACCGGCGCAGGCATCTATGGCGGAACGAACCTAACTAACTGGGATAAGGGCAAAAAAGTCGACATCACTGTCAAGGCACAAGGGATCGAAGAGACCGCAGCCCAAGACCTTGCCGCTCCTCCTGGAAACGTTGACCTGTACTCAGCGCTGGCAGATATCGGCGGGTTCACTCACAAAGATATCTCTCAGGTGCCCAATAAGTACTACTACAAGAACCCACACCATGACACCGTGACCTCCATTGACTTCGCCGAAAGCAAACCTGCAACTGTCGTGCGTGCAGGTAAGTCTATTTCTGGGGAAACCACCTCATGGGTTGGTGTTTCTACCGATGCTGGCGAAACGTGGAAACCTGGTGCCACACCATCAGGTGTTAAAGGCCCCGGCTCCATCACTGTGTCAGCCAATGGTTCATCCATTGTGTGGGCTCCTGAAGGTGCCACTCCTCGACGTTCCACCAACAGTGGCTCCTCGTGGTCAACGGTGAGCGGGCTTCCTCAGAATGCCCAGGTCGCATCAGACCGAGTCAACGCTAATACTCTTTACGGCTTCGCTGACGGAAAGTTCTATCACTCCACAAACGGTGGGGCTTCATTCACGGCGTCAGCTTTCACGGGGTTTCCCACCAGTGGAAATGTTCGTTTCCGTGCGGTGCCGGGCCGCCAAGGTCATCTCTGGCTAGCTGGTGGAGTATCGGGAAGCACCTATGGGATGTGGCGTTCCACTGATGGCGGGAAGAATTGGACCAAGGTATCTGGAGTTCAGGAAGGTGATGCCGTTGGTTTCGGTAAAGCAACCAGTAGCAGCGGATACCCGGTGATTTTCACATCCGCCAAGATTGGTGGAGTTCGTGGAATTTTCCGGTCTGACGATGAAGGCAAGACCTGGAAACGCATCAACGACGACCAAAACCAGTGGTACTGGACGGGAGCATCAATCACAGGTGACCCAGACGTCGAAGGGCGCGTCTACATTGGTACCAACGGTCGCGGCATTATCGTTGGTGATTCCTCCACTACCCCGACCTCTGGTCAAGATAGCGGCAGCGCATCGGGAAATACAGGGGCCACACCGGCGCCTGAAACCCCTGACAGCGACGACAACACTGGCGGGTCCACTGATACGGGCGAACCTTCAGAGCCGGGAACAGGAAGTGGATCTGGAACCGCACCTGACGTGGGGAACACTTCTCCAGGGAATACCAGTTCATGCATGGTTCGCTATTCCACCACAGACTGGGGCAGCGGCTTCACTGGGGCAGTAACCATCACTAACACCTCCCCCAGCCCCATTAACGGCTGGACGTTGGCGTTCACTTACCCTTCCGGGCAGACCATCAGTTCCGTGTGGTCAGCAACTCAGACTCTGTCAGGGAGCAATGTTGTGCTCAAGAACTCTGGTTGGAATGCAACGATCCCTGCGGGCGGCAGCGTGGAATTTGGGTTCAACGGGGCATACACCTCGAAGAACACCCCACCCACGTCATTTTCGCTCAATGGCGTGACGTGCGCGTTAGCTGACTAGAGGTTAGTTATGCAACGAGGTGGCCGCGCGTTATGGCGCGGCCACCTTTGTCATATCAACGTCAGGAGTGTTGCTGGAAAAATTCACGCACTACTGCTTCCGCCGGTTTTCCGAACATGCAGTAATCGTCATTGGTCAGAGCATCGCTTTCTGCATACAACGTGGCGGGCCAGTCCCACAGCATAAAACCGCGAACCCACTCTCTCGATGCTGTGCTGGTAAACGCTTCCCGGTACCAGTCAACTTGCGCTTCACCTGACGGTTCGCCCACGAGGTTCCAGTCATTTGGCAGGTGTTGTGAACCTTCGCGTGACGGGCATCCCGCTTCCATAAAGAAGAAGGGTTTCTTTTCACGGGTCACCACTGCCTCGATGCGGTCGAGTTGATCATCCCAGGTGCCAAGCGGGTAGTAGCCAGAGGAAGAGATGACATCAACAGCGTCCCACCACGTCACGTTGCTTTCTTGATACTTGTCGCAGTTATAGGTGATCGAGCCGGTGTAGACCTCCCGGACTGCGCGGATCAGTTCACGCCATTCTTCAGCTCTGCGGTCAGCGTTGACCATTTCGCAGCCCACACTAAACATCGCACACCCGGTTTCCTGGGCGATTTTGGCGTAGTGAACAATGAATTGGGTGTAACTAGCGAACCATTGCCCCCAGGTGGGTTCACAGGGAACATCGTGTTCAAAGAAATTGATGTGTGCCCGCCACGTTCCATCGGCCACATTGACCACTGGTTTAAGGCACACACTGAGCCCAAGTGCGTGGGCTCGGTCAATAGCTGTACGAACCTCATCATCGGTGACTGTGGGCTCGTCGCTAAAAGGGATGTGAGTGGATTGCGGGGTGGCTTGGAGGGCAGCGAAGGTGATGGCCGTCCAGTTCACGGCAAGGCGTTGCTCCATGAGTTGCATTGATTCTTGCGCCTCACGTGTGCCCCACGTTCCGCGGATTCCAGTCCAGCCCCAGGTCATGCCTGCGATGTATGGCAGGTGCATTGATACTCCTTGTGCGCACGGTGAGCGCCTACCGTTGGTCGGTAGACGCTTCTGATGTGTGATTATTGACGCCCGTGCGCGGCTACGAGCTTCATCCACTGTACCGTGTCATCAGTTCCTCAATCTCTCCAGCACGCGGTACTCGCCCGGTTACCACAACCTCGCCGTTAATCATTAGTCCCGGTGTTGCGGTGACACCGGCTGCTGCGATGTCCGTGTAGTCAGTGATTTTCTTGATGTTTGCTTCGATTCCTGCTGCGGCCACGGCTTTGTGCACTTCTTTTTCTAGCTTGGTGCAGTTAGCGCATCCTGGGCCAAGTACGGTGAGTGTCATCATGGTTTGTTGCCCTTTCACGGTGTTGCGGATTGGAGTATCAGACAGGTAGCTGATCACGAAAAAACAAGATTGAAGAAGTATCCGGTCACGATGATCCCGAGGGTTACTGAACCGAAAAAGATGGCAAGAAGTCGCGGCTTCATGACCCTCCGGAGCATGATGGCTTCTGGTATTGACAGAGCAATCGCACTCATGATGAAGGCCAACATTGTGCCTACTGGTAGTCCTTTAACCCAGAGCGCTTCGGCGATGGGAATAACTGCACCACCATTGGCATACAACGGAACAG
This sequence comes from Jonesia quinghaiensis DSM 15701, assembly GCF_000423205.1. Taxonomy (GTDB): domain Bacteria; phylum Actinomycetota; class Actinomycetes; order Actinomycetales; family Cellulomonadaceae; genus Jonesia; species Jonesia quinghaiensis. The sequence goes on along the minus strand of NZ_AUHN01000006.1, from coordinate 65,410 downwards.
CAGCAAGCGACACCAGCGGGACTGCAAAGATATTGTCAGCCCCTGCTATGTGAGCAAAGAAGTTCCCAGGAACCCAGCCGTGAATTGCTGCCCCGATCCCTACTCCCACGATGATCCAAGGCCATACTTTGCCCACAATGTCTCTGACATCATCCCAAGCCATGGTGGTGCGCAGAGCCCAGGTCACCCGTGGCTGTGCGATTTTCGTTGCGCTCGCCCCTATGACTGTTTCCGCAGGCACGCTCACTTGTGAGACCGGAGCCGGACGCCGTGTGACGAGCGGTTCCAGGAGTGGCTCCAGGTGAAAGCGAGACAGGGTCAACCCGATAACAAACGCAATGGTAGCCCCGGCCATAACGTAAGCCACGGCGATCTGCCACCCAAAGTGGGTCGCAATGAGAACAGCAGCGATTTCTGAGACCAGAGGGGAGGCGATGAGAAACGTCAACGTGATTGATAACGGGATTCCTGCAGCCACAAAGCCGATGAATAGCGGGATTGAGGAACAGGAACAAAATGGGGTAACGACGCCAAGCACGATAGCGAGGAGTAGCCCAACGACTAATCCTTTACCTTCTAGCCAGTCACGGACTCGGTCTGTGTTCAACGATGCGCGTAGTAGGCCAACTGCGAAAACTATCGCGGTGAGCAGGAGGAATATTTTCGCGGTGTCATACAAGAAAAAGTGGGCCGCTGGCACAAAACCCATACCGTTGTAGTTCCAGCCTGCAAGGTCAAACGCTGCGTCCCACACCTGTTCGTTGAATGTGTAAAGAGCAACTGCCCCAAGGGCCAGGAGGACAAGGCGCACAGCGATCGGTAATCGTTGGACAGTGTGGCGGACCATGATTATTGGCCCACACTCTGATTAAGGTTCTGAGAGTCTTCCGATAACTGGATGTATCGTCGCGCGGTGCTTTGCTCACCCAAACCCGGAAGGCAAGTTCTCAAACGATCGAGTGCTTCTGGGGCGAGCGAGTAGTCAATCCACCTCCCCCGTTTCGTGGCGCTAATGAGTCCTGCTTCTTTGAGGACCTTGAGGTGGTAGCTCAAAAGGTTCTGCGCAATAGGGGGTTCGGTTTGCAGGTCACACACGCACTTACTCTCGGCCTCATTGAGCTGCGCGAGGAGTGATAGGCGAACTGGATCAGCTATCGCTTGCAGTGTCGCTGCCGAGGCCACAAACACTTCAACAGATTTTGATACAACCATTTTTGAAGCATACGCCCGGGGGTATGGCGATCGGGGGGACGTAGGTCCCCATCCCTGCATCGGAGCACGCAAAAGGGCCGAGAGAAAATCTCTCGGCCCTTTTGAGGTGGTAGCGGGGACAGGATTTGAACCTGCGACCTCCGGGTTATGAGCCCGGCGAGCTACCGAACTGCTCCACCCCGCGTCAGTTTGCTGAAGCACGAACTTTCATTCGTGAGAGAACCGCAAACAAATTCTCTTTCGTAGCGGGGACAGGATTTGAACCTGCGACCTCCGGGTTATGAGCCCGGCGAGCTACCGAACTGCTCCACCCCGCGTCGGCTTGACCACTATAGGCACGTTGGGCCTTCGCAATCAATCGAGAACGAGCCGCTGGCGGTGTGATCCTCACCTCTGTGACTCACACCACCAGCGAAAACGCGTCCTGTTTACTCTCCGATAACCGTTGCCCCAAAGCGGAATATCCGCTCTGCACCAGGCGCTAGACGCACCTCTGCATCGCGGTCTTCACGGTTAAACGCATCCGTTGTTGACTCAACTGGTTCAATGGCGATGGAGCCACGGTAGTGCGGAAACTTACCTTCCGTGTACACCAACACCGTCCCACGTTCTTGCCACAGGGAGAGCCCTGCGCCCCTGTCCCCCTCGGTGAGGTAGGTGCGCACAATGCCGTCGCCGTCGGCTACAAGGTCAGCGAAGGCGGTGTCGTAGTGAACATCTTCGAGGGTCTCGTGCCATAGCTCCCCAGGCAGCGGTGAATACGCAGCGTCGCCTGGTAGCGGAATGAGGGCTTCATCAGTTTCCACCTGGGTGTGTGCGGGAACCCGCAGCGCAAGGTCATCAATGACGTCGTGCCCTGGGATCTTGTAGTACGGGTGCCACCCAAAGTTCGCGGGGGCATCGGAGGTGCCGACATTCTTGTATGCGAAAGACACGTTCAATGAGGTGGCAGTCAATTCATAGGTCACTGCAATGTCCAGCGAGAAGGGGTACCACTCGTACTCGCCTTCTCGGATTGAATACGTGAAAGTGAGTCTCGCCGCTTCTGGAGAGTCAAGTTCAGACGCAACGAGCTCCCAGTCGTGGAGGCGAACAAAACCGTGGATGGTTTCTGGGTCACCGGCGCACTGCATCGGCACTGTGTAGGTGACGCCATCCCACGTGTATGAGGCGTCGCGGAGCCTATTGGCGAAGGGGAAGAGCAAACCGTTACGCATACCTGCTTGGCCGGTGAAGTCTTCTTCGGAGATGAACCCTTCCATGAAGTCCCCCATCTCCCCTTTCCAGGGGGCAGCCCACGATAGGACAGTCGCTCCGCGGCGAGCGATAACTACGCGCGAACCGCTCGCGCCATGTGTGAGTACATAGGTGGGAAGAGAGTCCAACTCACTGGTCACCACAGTGTTGTCGGTTGACGCATTGCTCATCTGATGCAGTTCCACTTCTGTCGAGTTATCACCTGAGCCCCGATGGTCAGGCAAGTCGTGTTTTCCACTGTGAAGTCTACGTGTTTTCCCACCACCTCACGGTGACAGACGTCCCTGTGTCCTTGTGTGCCCACGGCAAAGAGGGTGGTCACCACATGTGCGGTGACCACCCTCTTCATCGACCTTGTGAGTCAGATGCGCGTGCTACTCAAGTGCATCTTCAGCAGCAACCGCTCGTTCAACAGCGTCTTGCAGGCGATCCTGGGCTTCACCGTAAGCAGCGAAGTCACCATCTGTCAGAGCCTTTTGGGAGTCCTCCATGGCTTTGCGTGCGTCTTGCAGTGCTGTATCCAGTTGGGCACGCAAGTCTGCATCACCGGCTGGCGGTGTCGCGTCTGTTGGCTCCTGCGTTGGCTCCTCACTTGGAGTTGAATCCGTTGGTTCTTGCGTTGGCTCTGCTGGTTGCTCACCATCGCCGTCACCATCGGCGCCACCTGGCGCAGCCGGTTCATCAATGGCTGAATCATCGATGTCGATGTCGTCTTCTGCTACTTCAGCGTCACCGGCGGTGGCACCCGACTCTCCACCGAAGACAGAGTCCAAGGCTTCATCGAGAGTGTCAGCAATTTCTACCCTGTCACCGAAGGAAACAAGCACCTTACGCAAAAGCGGGAACTGTGTACCAGATGCTGCTTGGACATAGACCGGTTGCACGTAAAGCAACCCACCTCCAACAGGGAGCGTGAGCAGGTTACCGTTCACGACATCAGTCTGGTTGTTTTTCAGCAACGTGAGTTGCTGGGCGATCCCAGAGTCTGAGGAGAAGTTGTTTTGCACCTGTCCTGGACCAGGAACAATCGATCCACGCGGTAGCTCAAGGAGCCTGAGTTTCCCGAAGTCCTCGTTTGGTTTCCCGGCAACGTTCCCCGCTTCGGCATTTGCTGCAAGGTAACCCGTGAGAACGTTTCTGTCATTGGTGCCACCTGCGATAAAGGAGGTAGACAATGAGAACGCAGACTCCTGCTGACCTGGCATTTGCAAGGTCAAGTAGTACGGAGGTTGCGCGGGGCGCAAGCCGTCGACGGCTTGCGCTGCTGATGGGTCCTCAGGTACTCGCCAGAAGTCTTGACCAGAGAAGAACTCTTCTGCTGTGTCCACGTGGTAGCGGGTTAGTAGCGTCCGCTGCACCTTGAACAGGTCTTCTGGGTATCGAATGTGGCTCATCAGATCCGATGAGATGTCATCGATTGGCTTGATCGTGTCAGGGAAAACGTTCTGCCACGCCTTGAGAATGGGGTCTTGTGTGTCCCATTCGTACAAGGTGACTTCACCGCTGTATGCATCAACAGTGACTTTCACAGAGTTACGAATGTAGTTGACCTCTTGTGGGAGCAGTGCTTGCACTCCGCCGCCCACTGCTGTTGCTGTGGCCTCGTCCAATGCCTCCGAGGTGGAGTATGGCAAGTCGTTGCTTGTGGTGTAACCGTCCAAGATCCACACAACGCGACCATCGACCACTGCAGGGTAGACGCGGTTATCTAGGGTGAGGAAGGGCGCTACTTTTTTGACACGGTCTGCCGGGTCACGTTCATAAATGATCTGTGACTCTTCATTGACCAAGTCTGACAGCACAATTTGCTCAGCTTGGAACCGAATCGCGTAAAGCAATTTGTTCCACAGATTACCCACTGATGGGCCAACTGTTGTTTCACTTGTGGGGAAGGTGTAGTTCACTTGCCCCGTGCCGTCATCTGTGGGGTAGTCAAGTTCGCGAGGTTGCGCGCCTTCTTCAGCTCCCACAATGGAGTATTCAGGTGCTTGTGGGCTGAAGTAGATGCGCGGTTCGTATGGCTCATCATTCATGTCTGTCAGGGCACCTTCAGTGGGGATAGACCCCTCAAAGAATGCCGGGCGCCCGTCGTTACCAATCTGGTTACCGTAGGCAGCAACAATTCCATACCCGTGCGTGTAGACCGTGTGGTCGTTGACCCAGTTTCGTTGGTTGTCGCTCAGACCTCGAAGGTCAAGTTCACGCACTGCGATAACGGTGTCCCGGCTTTCCCCGTCGATGTCATAGCGGTCTACAGACAGATTTTCGGAGAAAGCGTAGTACCCACGCTGCTGCTGCAACTGCCTGAACGAAGGGCTAACAATCGTGGGGTCAAGAAGACGAATTGACGCTGTGGTGTCAGCATCTTCACGGAGTGCATTAGTTTCCGCCACTTGTTTCGCCTCGTAGGGTTCTACTTCGATGTTATCGAGGCCGAATGCAAAGCGCGTAGCGTCAATGTTGCGTTGAATAAATGGTGACTCTAATTGCTGCCGGTTGGGGTCTACTTGGAACCGGTCAATTATTGAGGGGTACACCGTTCCAATAGCAACAGCAGAGACAATCATCAGGCCCACACCGGTAGCGGGGAGCCGCCAGTTGCCTCGAATAGCTGTCAAGATAAACATGAGTGCCACAAGGACTGCGACCCCGGCCATGATGGCTTTTGCCGGGACGACAGCGTTGACATCCGCGTAGGTTGCCCCATCAAAACGGTCTCCCGATTTCAGGAGAACACTGTAGCGGTCCAACCAGTAGTTCACGCCCATCACTAAGACGACACCAGCTGCAATGAGTGACAGTTGGATGCGTGCTGTCTTCGTGGCGCTCGAGGAGCGCCCCTCCATGCCTAAGGTCACTCCACCGTAAAGGTAGTGAGTCAGGAGTGCGCCGATTCCGCTGACAATAAAAATTGCCATGAGGAAGTTGGCGAGGAAACGAAGCACAGGCAGTGTAAAGACGTAGAACGAGTAGTCACGGAAGAACTCTGGGTCCGTAACTCCAAAGTCGCTGGCATTGAGCCACAGTTGCACTGTGTCCCATTGCGCTTGGAACGCTAACCCGGCAAAGAACCCGATGGCCAATGGCGCGCCGACCATCACAACTTTGCGTAGCGGTTCGATGGCCTCTCGATATTGATCGAGAGTCGCCTGCTCAGGTGTCGATGGTGCGTAGATGGGCCTATTGCGGTACGCCAAGAATAGGGAAAGATACACCGGCAGGGACATCAACGTGAACCCAATAGAGAACAGCACAATACGAGTGCCCCACTCTGTGAACAGGATTTGCTGATAACCCAGCGACTGGAACCAGAGAACCTCAGTCCAGTATTGAGCGGCAAGGAAAATTGCGGCGATGAGGACACCAGCCGCAGTGATCGTGACCGCTAGCGGATTTATTTTTCTCGACGACTTGGGGGCTTGTTTGCGTGGTTGGGCGGCAAATGCCACAGTGCTTCCTCGCTCCTTGATGATCCGTGGACCGTCAGATGATTGTCTTCACAGAGATCAACTCTGACCATGTCTTAAAGGTTCCCACAGATCCTTCACAGATGTCAGACGCGCGGAGGACGCGAACTTCTTCGCGCCATGTCATCCTTGTTCTATGAATCGCCCCCATGCCTCTGACCTGCCTGCAGACGTTGCCGCACTTGCTGATGCTGTGTCGGAGATCGAACGACATGTTGCTCGCGCTGGATGGGACGGTGACATCCGTCTTTTTGCGTTAATTTCAACACGTGATGCCATCGCCGCTGACCCTGACGTGGCATCCCAACTCCCCCAATCGGCGCTCGACGCTGCGGCTCGTGACCCTCACCATCTCACCTCGGTGGAACAGGAGAACCTTCCCGCAGTGGATTCGTTAGAGGAACTTCTCGGTTCGATTGTTTTCCCACCGACTGTCGCTGGTTGCGCAGTAGTCACCGAACGGTTCATTCTCCCTCCGACTGCTGAGGAGGAGATCCCTGAAGATCCCACCGCTGCGCTTGCCTACATTACGTCCCACCCAGAACGACAGGATGTGCGAATGGCGGTAGGCGCTTTGCGCTCTGGTCCGTCCTGGTGTGCGATCCGCACTCGTGATAATGACGATGACCTTGACGTGGCGCATGGGCCAACTCTGGTTCCAGGACTCGTTGATGCAGTGAGATCAACACTGGCAGATGTCGTGGTGTAGTGCGTTACCCATATCGCAGCGACCTTCGATGGCCTGGTGTTACCAACACTGGGCCATCTTTATTGGCATCGAGTTAATTCAGAGGTGTCACCGGCGCCGATAGCTTGGACTGCGTCCCACGCACTACTAAGGGTGTCGACAGCAATGACGTCCAGCCCTTCAGGGATGTACCCCACAACCTCTTCGCAGTTGCTGGCAGGGGCTAAAAAGTAGGACGCTCCATCGCGTACTGCGCCGTTCAGTTTTTGCCTGATTCCCCCGATGGCCCCAACCTGACCGGTTGTGTCCATCGTGCCCGTGCCCGCAATTTTCTCTCCGTTGAGCTCATCTTCTGACGTCATCATGTCCATGATCCCCAGCGCGAAGATCATTCCTGCGCTGGGACCACCAATGTTGTCAATCTCAATGTCTACATCCACGGGAAAATCAAAGGTGATGTCAAGCGTCAGGCCAAGGCGGGCGCCCTCAGAGGTGCTCGAGGCAATGGTTGGGAAACGAGCAGAGACAAGCTCACCGTCTCGCTCCACAACAACGTCAACCTCATCCCCACCAGCCATTGCATCAAGTTGAGCAACCAATGACTCATAGGTGTCAGTTGCTTGGCCATTGAGGGAAACCAACACATCACCGGACTGCAGAGTACCGGTCGCTTCTGATTCTTCAAGAACCTCTTGAATAGCAAGAGTTGTTGGTACTGAATACCCTAATTGAGACAGCGCGGCGTAGGTGGCGTTCTCCTGTGAGGTGACCATCAGGGCCGTGTTTACTGTCTCGATTTCCTCTTGTGTTGATTCAGGGGGGTACACAGTTTCCACGGGATAGACGGCCCGTTTCGGGTCTAGCCATCCTTGGATGACCTGAGCAAATGAGACGGAAGCAGAGGGGCCACCTTGAACCCCGACAGTCGTGAGGAGCAACTCCCCACTGGGGTCGAAGGTATCTTCACCGGAAATCGAAATCAATGGGCGCGAGTTCACCTCACCCAACACGTCCTTTGTCGGACCGGGCGTGCGCACAACGTAGGGAGATGGCACCCACATCAACGCCGCCACCAGCAGGGCGGTAACCAGTGTGGACACAGCGAACGTGACGTTGCGGCGGGAGGTGGGGCGGGCATCTGGCTGGTTCTGACTCACCCCACCGTTCTATCCCACCTGACTGGGTGTTTCCTGTGCGCATACCGAGATACCTGCCCACAATGTCCCGCCTACTGCCTACCGTCCACCTCTGGCTTGCTTCCAGATCGCAGCGGTCGCCAAAGCTGCTACAGCAGCTCCCGCTGCACCCAAGGCAGCCGCATCTCGCCCGGCAAACCGGCGACCACCCACCCCCAACCGGCCACGCACCTGAGCGGTAATGGTGTCAACGCAATCAAGTGTCGTGTAGCGCGGACGCCACCCAACATCGAGAAGCCGTTGCGGGTACACAACCCACGGGTACACCGCAAAGGAAAGATCACTGGAGGGAGCCGGGAGCACACCAACTCGGTGGAGGCGTTCTGCTGTTCCAAATGCGGCAGCCTCAGATAATTCGATGAGCCGATGTCCAGAGCGGCGCGCAACGTCGCTGCTGGTTGCTTCATCGGGGTGGTGCCCCTGAGCATCTCGCGTCACAGCGCCGACTGTTAGTGCTCCATCCAGGCGGTGCTCTACTGCAGCGCTGACTGCCGCTGCGAGGTCATCAACGTGGCAGAACTGCCAGCGGCGTGGCACTCCTTTAATCACCAGCAGTCGAGGGGCTTCGAAGTGGCGGGTCACCAAAGTATCTGTGTCACCACCGGCAAGTGCTGCGGGGCGCAATATTGTCACCCGAGGTCGCGCAATGCCCTGAGGCAGTGATTCATATGCTTGGGTGAAGGCTTCTTCGTATATCGCGATGTCTCCGGCGAATCCGGTGACGGGTGGGGCAATGGGTGAGGTGTCTTCGTAGCGAGTGTCTGTGCGTTGTTGGGGTGGCAGTACGGGGTGGCGGGTTGTGTCTGGGGGCGTACTGGGGTGGTGTAGTGACGTGCCGTACATCATTGCTGAGGACAAAATAACGATTCTTTCGACGCCGCACACAGCTGCGTCGTAAACGTCACGGAAAGCGCGATCTCGCAGGTCATGGGCTCGGGTTTCGGCGTCGCGGAGTTGGCGTGTACCGAAGTCTGCGGAGTATGCCGCGACTACCACTGCATCGAATCCGGCGAACCGGTGGGCTGTCATGACGTGTTCTGCGATGGCGGTGGCGTTGAGTGCGTTGCGGACGGCCCGTGCGGTTGGCGCATCACCGACAACGCCGATGACCGTATGAGTGTGGTCAGTCGTGCGCTGTGAGTGAACTGTTTGGTCAGGCAACGTGTTGGCCCCCCGCTGGTGAAGAAAAGTCGCTACGGTTAAGTCTAGGCATTGTCCGTCATCTGCGTCCTTGGAGACCCCATGAGTTCTAACCCTCCCGGAAATCCCGGCACCCCCGACGACAATCCATCGGCGCAGTGGGAAGAGATGTTACGGTCTTTCCTAGGCGATCAGGCTGATGATGTTATTCGCGAGATGCGCGAGCGGGGTATTGATCCCTCGTCGATGCCGTTGTCCGGTTTGCCGCAGGATCCAGCAGCGTTGGCGCCTTTGCTTGATCAAGTGCGCCGCATGTTGGAGAACTCTTCTGGTGGCGCGGTGAATTCTGATGTTGCCCATGATGTTGCGCGGCAGGCTGCGCGTTCCCAGGGTGATCCCTCTATTGTTCCCGCACAGGAGCGGGCTGTGACGCAGGCGTTGAGTGTTGCTGAGTTATGGCTTGATGCTGCGACGTCGTTTGGCCCCTCAGGGTCCCAGGCGAAGGCCCTGGATCGTTCTCAGTGGGTGGAGTTGACGCTACCTGCGTGGCAGTCGCTTGCTGAGCCGATTGCACGTTCTGTGGCCGATGCGTTGGCGAAGATTTTGAAGGATTCTTTACCGGACACCTCTGATGGCCAGTCTGATCCGATTGCTTTCCAAATCTCTGGAGTTCCAGGGATGCCTGATTCGATGAGCGGTTTGTTGGGGGAAGGTGGCTTCACTCCGGAGAAGTTGATGCATCAGATTGGTGCCGCGGTGTTTGGTATGCAGGTTGGTACTGCGGCAGGGACGTTGTCTCGTGAGGTTTTTGGTACGGGCGATATCGGTGTTCCGTTGACGTCTGAACGTGTGACTGCGCTGTTGCCTGCAAATATTGAGCATTTTGCTGAAGGACTGGATGTTCCAGTTGATGAAGTTCGTTTGTTCTTAGCGTTGCGTGAGAGTGCGCATGCTAGGTTGTTTGCTCACGTGCCGTGGTTGCAATCCCATGTGTATGGCCTGATCAATGCTTATGCGCGTGGCATCACGATTGATATGGATGCGTTGGAAGGTTCAATGCGGGATATTGATCCAACGAACACTGAGGCTTTGCAGGAAGCTCTTGGTTCTGGGGTGTTTAGCATTCAGTCCACACCAGAGCAGCAGGAAACCCTTGGCCGTTTGGAAACAACTCTTGCACTCATTGAAGGATGGGTTGATGAGGTTGTCACAGCGGCAGCTCTTCCTCACCTGCCGGGAACTATTGCACTGAGTGAGATGATCCGGCGTAGGCGCGCGGCAGGTGGGCCTGCTGAGCAAACTTTCGCTGCGCTCATTGGGCTGGAACTGCGCCCGCGGCGTTTGCGTGATGCGGCAGCGTTATGGGCTGCAATCACCCGTGACCGTGGGTTGGACGAGCGTGAGAACGTGTGGGAACACCCCGACTTACTACCCACTGCTGTGGATCTTGATGACCCTGCAGGGTTCTTATCGGGCCGTGAGAACACCAGTGAATCGATGAGTGATCTTGATGCGGCGTTAGCTGAGATTTTCAGTGAAGCGGAGCGGAACGCTGGCGAGTCCTCTTCTGATTCTCACTCCGATGATGCTCCTGATGATGATCAGGGTGACGCTCCCTCGTCTGAAAGCCCATCAGATCGTTAACAAATCCATGCGACAACAACCAACGGAGCGTTCCTCACCGCATTACACACGGTGAGGAACGCTCCGTTGGTTGTTATTCGTCTGGTGAGTGCGCTGTGTCCTGAGCAAACGATAGCCCCTCTAGGAAGCCTTGTGCTCTGTCAGTTCGCGGGTATCTGGCCATGAGTTCCCAAAATTCTGGGCCGTGGGTTGGGACAATAATGTGTCCGAGTTCGTGGAGCAGCACGTAGTCGATCACCCACGCCGGTAGGCCTCGCACTCTTCGGGAGATCCTGATGCTGGCCTCTGGCATTGTGCAAGATCCCCAACGGCGTTCTTGATTGTCTACCCACCGAACTGACGTTGGTTGAGCTTTTCCGTCAAGGTATTGGGCACTGAGTTCCTGGGCACGAGCCATGAGTTCGGTATCGCTGGGGCGGCGGCGTGCTTCTTTGTCGTCGAGCCGGGCAACCATCTTTGTTACCCATTCACGCTCTTGGCGGGCGGTGAATCGGGCGGGGATGGAGACAACGGTGGTGTCTCCTTCTCGGTAAGCGCTTACCGTCGATTTACGGCGTGCTGACCGGCGCACTTCGACGCGCCCAGCAGTATCCATAGTGGGTTCAGGGCTCACCTGTGAGCCCGCCACCTTGGCGGGCGCCTGGCGAGCCCGTTCTGACATACTCACACCATAGCGAAAAAGTCTGGGAAATGTGAGCAACGAAACTCTGTTGGACTCACCTCTCGCGCATAATACTGCGGACCTGTGGATAACTCCAGACTTACGCGGCCTGCCTGACAGGCTTAGAACATGCATCTTGCACCCGAAGCGACCCTGACTTTCCCCACTCATGGCACAGCACACTTCTATACAGAAAATGGCGCTGCTTTGTCCTTTGATGGCCTTGATCATTCCACAGAGCAGTGGTTACAGAATCTTGCTACCGGCGACCAGAGAATTGAACCTCCAGATGAAGCCAGGAGTATCATTGCTTCCCTTCATGATGCTGGGGTCCTCACACTAGGTTCAGTGTCACATCACCTAACCACACCCGGTTCATTGGCCAGTGACTCAGCGCCTGCGCCCCCTGACATCTTGGCTCATCGTGGTAACCCCGACCCTGCCCTCAAGCGCAAGCGGCAACGCGCTGTCATCGCAGTCCGGGGAGTCACTCCCCTCACGGTGGCTATCCTCGCTGAATGCAGGACGTTGGGGGTTGAGCAATTCATTATTGATGATCCTCGCCCGCCGCTCAACGCAGAATCGCTCTCAAAGATTTTCCCGCCTCAGCTCAGCCGTGCTGCCGGTGCAGCTCAATTTCTCCGGCAGGAACATCGCGCAACGATTCGTGGAGAGAATACGCCTGCTGACATCACGCTTGTCCAGGCCGGACAAGACATCGACATGTTGTCTGCAGCAGTGTTGTGGGCTCAAGGTCTAACGCATATACCTGTGCGGGAAACTGATCGTGGAGTCACTATCGGGCCGCTCATCATTCCGGGTGTCACCGGGTGTTTAGACTGCTGCGTCCAGTCTTTAGGTGGGAACATTACACACGACGCCGGCTTGCATGACGATGCCACTGACGCGGCGTTGTCTGTGACGACATCGCGGATTGCTTGTGCCATAACCGCTCACGACGTTGTGAGCTACCTTGATGGTTTGCAGCCAGCGACGACACACCATGTGGTGCATGTTTTCAACGCATCGCGGCGGGTAGTTGAGGTGCCATGGTCAGCGCAAGAAAGTTGTTGGTGCCAAGGAGATACCCCGCTGTGACACTGTGCGCCTGCCGTTCATCATGTGGGTAACACAGGCAGGGACTTGCCCCTGAAAGTGCCGAGAAAAAGCGACACGGCGCCGGCGATAACGGCCGGCGCCGTGTTCTGGTTAGCGCGTACAGGTGATGTGAGGCTCATGTCACGCAGCCTCTGATTTACGTGGCCGCCCGCGGCCACGCTTGCGGGCGACAATGGCCCCGTCGACAAAAACTTCGCCGCCCCATACTCCCCATGGTTCTTCACGGTCGAGCGCTCCTTGTAGGCAAGCTGCAACCAAAGGACACTGCTGGCACAGTGCTTTGGCCTGCTCAATGGCGCCTGCTTGCTCAGCGAACCACAGTTCTGGGTCGTCGTTACGGCAAGGAACGAGAGCTTGGACGAGGTCGTTGAAGACCCCTTTCTCATCGTGTGTCAGTGGTGCAGCTCCCGGCGTAGATACACGCGCAGTAGTGTGCTGACCAAGTGAAACGATGGCAGTTGCTCCAGTCTCCATGACATCGAGCATCGCCGCTAATCGCACAATTTCCTCCAGTTATATCCCAAATGATCTGAATGTTGAGGGATACGCGCCAGTCTGGTTGCCTTGACCTGACAACCAAGAAAGTGTGCACAAAACACGAAACCGCGGATCCCTGTGGGCCTCCGCGGTGATGACATCTGCTCGAAAGCAGGTTTAGCTCAGTGAAACGACAATCCCTGTCGCTACCTGTGTAAGCCGATGTCAGTCCGCGGAGCCACAGAAGTTAAACCCTGTGGACGCTCCCAGCGATGGGTCATATCGAAGCCGGAACGGAAGCGTTGATCGTTGAGCGGCAATCCAATAGCCGCTAGATTCATGTTTTTCACTTCGTTCCACCTCCCATCGCTGAGGGCTCACGCTTTCGCGCTACGCCGCGTTTTCACTGACAGAATCAACATTATGTGCCCGCTCGTGAGCAAGGCAACTTTTTTTACGAACTTTTTTCACCATCACGAAGGTCCATACTTTCGGATGATGTCGAAAGCCTCCTCCCCCCACGCCACAGCACGCTCTTGCCCGACCCCACGAGTCGATACAAAAGCCTCCCACGTTGCGGGGCGTTGAGTGGCTAAAGCGCGCAACACCGTAGTCGGGACAACCATGTGGTCTTCGACATCGTGTTGCGCAGCCCACTGGCTCCGCCACGACCGTAACTCCACAAATAGTTCTCCATGCATCTCTCCACGACGAGGACGCGGGACGCGCTGATCACTCACACCCCGCTGAGGCTTCTGAGAAGTATCGCGTGGGCCTGTCCACAATGGGGCGAGAAAACGACTCACTTGCCGTGCGGTTCGCCCAGTTCCAGAACGCGACTGCGAATACGACAACGTCAACTGATGTTGAGCTCGGGTGATCCCGACATACAGCAACCGCCGTTCTTCAGCGACCGCCTCTGGCGTCTGAGCCAAGGAAATTGGCATAAGCCCTTCGCTCAACCCGGCCAAGTACACATGCGACCACTCCAAGCCCTTCGCGGCGTGCAGTGACGCTAACGTCACTGAGTCAACAGTTGGTGCATGTTGATGGCGAGCACGCTCATCAAGTTCACCAACTATTTCCGTCAATCCCAAGCCTTGCTCACCCAAGCTTTGCGTCAACTCCCACACAGCATTCAACGCTTCCCAACGTTCACGTGCTGCACCACGGGCCTGCGGCGCAGTAGAGGACCACCCTGCTGTGCGCAAAACATCCTCAATTGCCTGTGCTGGTGAGACATCATCAGGTGCTGAGCGAGCAGCACCTTTCAACATAAGAAGTGCTGATCTCACATCTTTACGCGAGAAGAACCGTTCCCCACCGCGCACCTGGAAACTCACACCAACAGCGGCCAAAGCCTCCTCAAACGCCTGAGACTGAGAGTTGGTGCGATATAGCACTGCGATATCGCGCGGTGCTACGCCCTGAGCAATGACCCGTGCGATCCGTTCAGATATTCCGGCAGCTTCACGCGCATCGTCAGCGAAAACCACACAAGACACTTCCGCACCAGACTCACGCTGAGACTGCAAATCAAGCACAGGGAAACGGTGTTTGTCCGATGCGGTGGTCAACAACCGATTCGCCATCGTGACGATCTGCGGAGTGGACCGATAATCGCGGATCAGCCGAATCGTTGTGGCATCCCGGTACCGCTGCCCAAAACTCAAAAGATGATGCGGGGTTGCCCCGGTGAACGAGTAAATCGTCTGGCTTGGATCACCAACAACACATAACTCACGTCGATCACCCAGCCACTGGTCAAGGACAAACTGCTGTAACGGTGACACGTCCTGATACTCATCCACCACAAACCGGCGATACTGGTCGCGCACCTGACGGGCAACATCGGTGCGGTCCTGAAGAATACCTCCCAACAAGAGAAGAACATCTTCAAAGTCAATGACCCCACCAAGCTCTTTGACTTCCTCATAACTATCAAGCAGCCGTGCGATTGTTTTGTGGTCAAAACCCGCTGGGGCTGGGCGTCCAATAGCTGTCGCAGCCTTTTCATAATCAGCCGCGCTGACCATTGATACCTTGCTCCACTCCACCTCCGAGGCAAGGTCTCGCACGGTCACACGGTCCGCCTCTAGCCCCAAACGAGTAGCTGCCTGAGCAACAATTCGAGCTTTGTACTCGACAATCTGCGGAGGCGGCCCTCCCACAACCTTCGGCCAAAAATAGCCCAGCTGCTTCAACGCTGCAGCGTGGAACGTCCGGGCCTGCACCCCCTGAACCCCAAGGTCCCGCAACCGGACACGCATCTCCCCCGCCGCGCGCGCAGTAAATGTCACAGCGAGCACAGAAGTAGGCACATACATGCCAGTGCGTACCCCGTACGCTATGCGGTGAGTGATGGCGCGAGTTTTCCCCGTCCCAGCGCCAGCCAGCACACACACCGGCCCAGTTAAGGCCATGGCGACCTCGCGCTGGTCCGGGTCGAGGGCATCGAGAATTTCTTGAGGATCACTGGACATCGACCCCATTGTGTCAGGTGCAAGTGACACACTGGGAATATGCACAAGCAACACGACGTTGTGCATGCCACAGTCCGCGGATCCCCGCACCCGCCCATCTGCGACACGCCAGTCCTACAAGGAGACACCGTGACATCAGCACCGCACATCCCTCAACCCGGCAACGTCATCATGTATTCAACAACATGGTGTGGTTACTGCCGCCGGTTGAAAACACAACTTGACTCTGCTGGCATCGGCTACGAAGAAATAAACGTTGAAGAGGTCCCCGGAACCGCCGAATACGTTGAAGCTGTCAACGGCGGCAACCGTGTGGTACCAACCCTCGTTTTCCCCGACGGAAGCGCCCTGACTAACCCATCACTACAGGACGTCAAAGCACAACTAGCCTCGGCAACACAAGAAGATCCCACCCAATAACGCACTGCCCGCCCGGCGCTACCGTGCAGGAATCACCATTGCCATTACCCTAGGTGTGTGCGCTCTTCACCCCTTTCTCTCGCGGCCCTTGCAACAGTGGCCGTACCAGGCCTTGACGTCTGGCACGCCTTCCCCATCCGCGCAGCAGATGGGTATCTCGCTGCTGTTGCCGTTGACTCCGAGACCCGACAATGGGTGGTGCGCATCCCCCAAGATTCCGCAGCAGGGGCGAAACTCGAAGCTGAAGTAGCTTTCCTCAGCCGCATCGCCGCAAGCGTTGACTCCGGTGAACTGCCATTTGTTGTGCCACGCATCGCAGGGTCTGCGCCGCTCATTGACGGTGGACGCGCTGTTGTCTACCCACGTGTCAGCGGCAACCCCCTCGTCCTTGAGCGCATGCGCCCTGGACCAGGGGCTGCAGCGTCACTCGGGCGAGCAATAGCGGCGGTACACTCACTCCCGCTCAACATCATCGAAGACTGCAACCTACCGGTCTACACCGCTCAAGAACACAGAGAACGTCGGCTAGCAGAACTTGACGAAGCCGCCGCAACTGGCATGGTCTCCCCCACCCTTCTCCGCCGGTGGGAATCAGCCCTAGAAAATGTTGCCCTATGGCACTTCAGACCAGTAGTGACGCACACTCAGCTATCGCAAGACAGCGTCATCATGGCGCACGGGCAAGTCTCAGGCCTCGTTGATTGGGACGCAGTAACAGGTGGAGACCCCGCCGACGATCTCGCCTGGCTCACCGCCGCGGCCCCTGCAGATTGCCTCGAATCGATCATCGAGGCTTACAACCTACGCGTCGCAGAGAGCGCAGACCGTCACCTTATGGACCGAGCGGCTTTCTCCAGCGAATTCGCCCTCGCACAATGGCTGCTGCACGGTGTTCGCACCGGAGCCAACGATGTCATTGCTGACGCAAAAGAAATGCTCTACGACCTTGAAGTAGCTCTCGATGGCGATGAACGATTCACTGTCACCCAAGGAGCTTCTACCGTGCCTCAACGCGGCAAACAACGCATCATTGGCGACACTGGCCCCATCACCCCAGGGGTATCGCCCGCTACGGGCCACAATGCTATCCCGACAGGCGCAACACCAACGGTTGATGCACCTCAAGACCCACGGCGAGCACCCATCGCCGAAACCGGTGGCATACCGCTGTTCTTCACACCAGCCTCATCTGCTGAAGCCCCAACATCAGACACCGCCCCGACAGACGACGCCTGGGCTACACTCACAGACCTGGTGATTCCGGACTACACTCACCGGCGCCCCCCACAGCCCTACGCTGACACTCCAACCGTGGCATTCTCCCAGGTGAAGGCACCTCGCCCCGACCGCTCACCTGAGACGAACACCTAAGCAGCCCAGGAGCGCTTCAGGGAGGGTCACCCAGATATTGGCCCACCAGCTGCCGAACGAATAAGGCCTTCGATGTCTTCTTTACTCATCAGCACCTCAGGGGTCACAGTGAGATCTTCAGCTACGTAGTAAAACGCGGCTGAGACTTTCTCCAGCGGCATACCTGACCACGTCGCCCAGGCAAGGCGGTACACAGCAAGTTGCACTTCACGATGTCGGCGCTGGGTTGCATCCTGAGGTGCCCTACCTGTTTTCCAGTCAACAACGACCACACCGCCTGTTGCCGGGTCATCAAAAACAGCGTCAATGCGCGCTCTCACCACGGTCCCTGCTAGCACCACATCGATGTTTGCTTCCAACTCGCGCGGGGTGCGGGTAGCCCACATGGACGCTTCAAACGTTGCTTGTAGTGCATCCAAGGAGAGATCTTCTTCACTAGCCTCAGCATCAAACTCGCTGAGGTCCTCCATATCGAACAGCGCAGTTGTCCCGTAAAACTGCTCAACCCATAAATGAAACGTGGTTCCTCGCCGGGACTGGATTGATGGTCGTCGCGGGACCGGGCGGCGATACTGCATGAGATAGGCAGAGGCATCTGCTGAGAGTTCAACAAGAGCTGACACCGACAAATGATCGGGGAACGTTGGGCTATCCCCCGTTCGTTGTTGCTGCTCTGCTTCTAACAGTTCCGCAAGGCTTGTGAGGTCAATACCTTCAGCAGAAATAAGCGGCTTACTATCCCGTTCCTCAGAATCAGCGCTGTGCGCTGCGAGAACCTGCGAATGGTGGGCGACAAGTTCTGCACTGCGCGCAACAATGTCATCCACTGCTTGCAACGGCCAGAGAGCTGTTTCTGATTCTTGGGGTGCGGGATTCTCTGTCCCCGGGTCTGTCACCACATCGGCGTGAGCCACGCCTGTGTGGTTCAACAATTCTGTCAGGAAAGGGGAAGGGGGTTGTGGGTTTTTTCCCGACCGCCACCAGGCCCCCGAAACAAACAGTGCAGCCCGTGCCCGAGTGAAAGCAACATAGGCGAGGCGTCGTTCTTCAGCAACCTGGTATTCCCCGCAACGACTCTTAAAATCGTCAATAAGTGCGAGCAAATCTGCGTCGTCGTCGGCTGCGCTGATATCAAGTTCCGGTAAGTCGCGTGCATCTCCACGCATCGAAAAGGGTAAAGTGCCCAGCGAACTGATCCATCCCGAATCTCTCGGGCCGCTTTCTTTCGTCGCTGCTGTTGAAGGAAAGACGCCATCGCTCAACCCTGGGACAGCAACGATGTCCCATTCGAGCCCTTTAGAGGCGTGCACTGTAATGAGCTGCACGGCGTGCGGGTTGCTATGTCCCGTTGGACGATCAAGTCCGCGTTCACGTACTCGCGCATCGTGTAACCACGCCAACACTGCACCCAACGTGGGGTGCACAGCGTGAGCGGCAAAGTCTGAGACCACTGATCGAAAGGCATCAAGGTGTGCGCGCCCCCAGGGATCGATCGGGTCAATAGCCCCATGCTGCGAGCGCTGTTGGCGCGCTTTCAGGGCAACTTCGACGTCCAAGCCTAGTGCCCGCTCCACCGTATCCACGAGGTCGGGAAGTGGAAGGTATGTCTGGCGCCGTAGCTGGTCAATGAGTTGTGACAGAGACACGAGGCGGGCGTGGCCGGCGGCACTGAAACTTTCTCCGCTTGACGCTGTCCAACTCGCAGCGGGCAGTTGGGCTAGGGCGTCGATGATGGAACGTTCTTCAGCGGCTTCGGTTGCGCCGTGTGCGTTGTTCCTTCCTGCGTTTCTCGCGAGGTGGCGGGCATATACACCTAACGTGTAGAGGTCCATTGCACCGAGGTGGAAGCGTGGCCCGGTCAGTAACCGCATGAGGGAGTCGCCGCGGGATGGGTCGTGGACGACTTCTAGTAGTGACACGATATCGACGATTTCGGGGGTGTTGAGTAGTCCTCCGAGTCCGACAACTTCAACTGGTAGGCCTGCCGCACGTAGTCGTTCCTCGAGGAGGGCGAATTGTTTTCGTGCTCGGCAGAGGACCGCTGCGGTGGTGGCGCCTGGGACGAAGTGTTCTTTAAGGTACTGCGCAATAGCGTCTGCTTCGTCATGGGCGGTCAGTGAGTATCCAACGGTGACTGTCCCGTGCCCTGCGCCGGGGCGGGGTTGTAGGGGCGAAATGTCGATGACTGAGTCGTGCGCTAAGGGTGCTGCGGTGACGTTCGCGGCATCAAGTATTGCTACATCATTGCGCCACGATGTTGTCAGGTTGGCGATTGCTGCGCGCCGCCCTCCGGTTGTGGGGAAGTCTGTGGGGAACCGGGCGAGCCCTGAGGCGCTTGCTCCTCGCCACCCGTAGATCGATTGGTTGGGGTCGCCTACAGCGGTCACGGGGTGTTCGCGGCCAAAGAGTGCTTTGAGGAGCTGAATTTGGGCGTAGGACGTGTCTTGGTATTCGTCGAGGAGGACGACGGAAAATCGTTCTCGCTCTCCTGCGCCAACAATGGGGTGGGTCATGGCGAGTTGGGCGGCGAGGGCGACTTGGTCGGAGAAGTCCATGGAGTCTGTGCGGCGCTTGGTGGTGTGGTATTCCTCAACGAGGTCCAGGATTTGGCGTCGGAGTGCCAGTGTCCGCCCGAGTTTGAGGACGTCCGATTTCATGGCGCGCCCGCGGACCGGTAGGTCTTGGAGGGGTTCGATGAGGTGGTCGAGGGCTGCGCGCGCTTCGTCAATAGTCAGCAGGTGCTCGGCTGTTTCACCGGCGAGTTGTAGTACTGCCTCAGTGATGGTGGTGACAGCGTTTTCGGTGTCTAAATCACTGTGCCATCTCTCGACAATTGCTGAGGCCATGGCCCATGAACTGGCTTCGCTGAGGAGCCGTGCGCCAGGTTCTCGTCCGATGCGCAGACCGTGTTCGGTGACGATGCTTGCCGCGTATGAGTTGTATGTCGAAATAGTTGGGCGGTCGAGGACGTCGAGTGCGTGGGTGTTTTCCCGGCCAGTGGCGTGGGCGAGTTGAGTGAGCCGGGTGCGGATACGTTCGGCAAGTTCTCCTGCGGCTTTCCGGGTGAAGGTGAGGCCGAGGATTTTTTGGGGTTCAACGAGCCCGTTTGCTATGAGCCATACGACTCGGGCAGACATTGTTTCGGTTTTCCCGGAGCCTGCGCCAGCTATGACCAGGAGCGATTCCAGTGGACTTTCGATGATTGCCGCTTGCTCTGGGGTGGGTGGTGGTTGGTTGAGGAGCTGGGATATGTCGTGTGCGCTGAGGGTTGGTGTTGGGGGTTGTGTCATGTCAGGTGCCTTCCCTCGGGGCGCAGTGGGCAGGTGAATCGGACGGGACAGTGGTCACACATGGTGTTGCGTTGTGCGGTGAATTCGTGGGAGCGAAGAGTGGTGACGGTGTCGGCGATGAGTTCGGTTGCCCAGTTGTCGTCGGGGTTGTCGACGGGTGCTTGGTTACGTAGTGATGGGGTTTTGGTGTTGTTCGCGATGTAGAGCAGGTGTGCACCTGAGGTTGTGGTGACTTCTGGGACCGCGCCGTTGAGAACTGCTAGTTGGTAGATGCCGAGTTGGGGGTTAGCTTCGGTGTCTTGTTGGCTAGGTACTGACGTTCCTGTTTTGAGGTCAACGATGCGGGCACGGCCGTCGTGGAGGATCTCAACCCGGTCGATGGAGCCCCGTAGTCGTGCGCCTGCAATGGTGAGATCAAAGGGGTGTTCGACAAGGATTTTCGTGACGTCGTGGCGGGTTTTTTGAGTGTAGGCAGCGAGTTTTTCGAGCATGTGCTCTGCGTGGGCGCGTAGCCGGCGGGCTGGCCACCCGTCGGAGAGGCGTAGTTGGGACCATCGTTCGTTGAGCATTTCACGGTATTCCTGGTGGGTTCCCCACGGTGCGTGTGCTGCGATGTCGTGAATGATGTTCCCGATGTTTTGGCTGAGACCAGAGGCTGGTTGCCCACCGGAGGTTTCTAGTGCCCAGCGCAGTGAGCAGGTTGCAGCAGCGTCTACTCGTGATGGTGATACGGGTACGAGGTCGTGGGAAACGAAGAGGTCTTCTTCGGTGGATATAGCGTGCGCTTGATACCAGGTGGCCGGATTCGCGGCGCCGGCTTTTCGGGTGTTGAGGCGCGCTAGGAGGTGCGCAGCTTGATGCGCTTTCTCAGTGTTATCGCTGCTCAAAGCGTCGTATAGTTCGCTGCGGATCATTGTCACTAACCCACGGGTGTCTAGTGGGGCACCTGCCTGCGTGAGGTCTGGTGTGTCAGGCTCAGGGTCCACGAGGTGCAAAAAGGGTGAGGGCATGATGGTGTCATCATGAACGGCGGTGAGCACGAGGGTGCTTTTCGCCCGAGAAATCGCTGCAGTGAAGGAGCGGAGTTCGTCGTACAGTACGTCCCGCCGGGCGGTGGACAGGTCGGTTGTGCCGTCACGCCCATTGAGCACGTCCACAAGGTGGAGGGAACCAAGCAGGGTGTCTCGTAGCGTGAGGTTAGGCCACGTGCCGTCTTGCAGCGCAGTGACGATGACGTTGTCCCATTCTCTGCCAGCTGCGCCTTGTGGGGTGACCAGTGAGACGACATCGCGTGGGTTTTGCCGGATTGCCAGTGAGTCTGCGGGGAGGTCTTGGGAGTCAATGAAGGTCGCAAACGGTACGATGCGCGCGTCAGGCATGCGGTCTACGTGGGTTTCTGCCGCTCTAAAGAGTGCCATGACTGCATCGAGGTCTTGGTGTGCCCGCGGTGCTGCGGGAGAGTCCGACAGTGCAATGGCTCGCCATGTGTCTGCGACGGCTGCAGCGTCCCAGGTTGCCCACAGCACGGTTTGGGCATCGGAGTGCTCGATGTCCATTGCTTGGCGTGCCGCAGCAATCATGGTGGAGATTATGCCTAGCGGGGCGAGTTCGCGATTGTGGCGCAGGTTCCCGAGGCGAGTAGGAGCGGTCTGTGGTGCCATAGTGTGCGCGTTGTTGAGGACCTCAAGGATCAGCTCATCTGAGGTTCTTTCGCCGCCTTCGGTAAGCTCGTCAGCGCGGAGAGCTCTGCGCAGTCGCCGTAGTTGGATGCTGTCAGCACCGGTGTACACGCTGGTGATGAGGGACAGTGCACGGTCGATGGTTAGTTCCTCGCCGGCAGCTGTATAGATCACGTCAAGCAAGGCGCGTACTGCTGGTTCGTCGCGTAGCGCAACGTCTGTACCAAGGACTGCTACGGGAATTGAGGCAGCATCCAAGGCGCGGCGTAGTCGGTGCAGCTCTCCGGCTGAGCGAGCAATGATTGCCATATCAGCCCACGGTTTGTGGTCGTAGAGGTGCCATGCACGCAGTGTGCGGGCAATGAATGCTTCTTCCACATGGCGGGAGGGTATGACGCACCCACGCACGGATGGTTTGTCTTGTGATGCTGACAGTGGTTGGGGCGCATCGGCTGTTTGTGCTGTCCGGTGCGCTACCACCCCAGCACTGGCGATACTTTGCGTCACTCTTGTCACTGCTGTGCGCAATTCGGTGTTGCCCCGCCACACGGTTGGCAGGATGATTCGTGTGGCGCCAAAGCTGCCCGGGCTGTTGTCTGTTGTTGTGGCATGGGCTAGGTAGCGCGGGGAAGCCCCACGGAAGCCCTGTCCGGTGAGGTCGGGGTCTCCGGCCAGCAGGATTTTAGCGCCATCGGCGTGGAGCTGACTGACCAACGCCACGGTTGCGGCAGTTGCTTCGTGGTAGTCGTCAACGAGAACGGCATCGAAAGTCGGCCGGTTGGGTCCGTCCCACGTTGCTAACGTGTGAGCACCGGCAGCGACGATGCCTGCCGGGTCATACCGTTCACCGATATCTGGTGTTGCGGCCGATAGCCGGGTAACCCATTGGTATTCCTCCAGAATGGTTGCGGCTGCGACCCACTCTTGACGTTGGTTGCGTTTTCCCAGTTCACGCAGTTCACTAGCGGTCAGGCCGTGCTCGCTGACACGCATGAAAAGGTCACGAAGCTCGTCCCGGAAGCCTCGTAAGGTCACTGCGTCTTCTGGGATGCTTGCTGGCCAGCCTGCCGCAGGAACAAGCCCATCGGCGTGTCCCCCAAGAATCGTGGCCAAAATGGTGTCTTGTTCTGGTCCGGTGATGAGCCGTGGCGCAGGGCGGCGCTGCGCTGCGGCGTAGGAACTCAGGATAGAGAACGCTAATGCTGGTGCCGTGCGCGCTATGGTGCCTCGGATAGCAGTGTTCGCTTGCTGCGTGATGACATTGCGCAGCCGCCCCGCTGATTCACGGCTTGCAGTGAGGACCAAAACTTTCTCTGGCGCTACGCCTTGGCGTAGCGCAGCTAAAGCGCAGGCGGTGATGAGTCGGGTTTTACCTGTCCCGGGGGCGCCAATGACCACAATGGGGGTGTTGTTGTCCAAGAAAGCTTGTTGCGCCTCATACTGGGTGGGGTCGAGGTCAATGTGCACGCCTTCATGGAACCATGCGCCTGTGACATCTATGGAACCATCCCACACCTTGTCCACGATGCAGGAGCCTATGTCTTCTCATGTGGAATCACCGTACTGTGGTCTGGTGAGCATCAATCCTGCGCAACCCCACCGCAGGCGGATGAGCAAACAGGACCGCCGCGCCCAACTCCTTGTGCATGCGCAGGCAATGTTTGCAGCCCACGGATTCCACCACATCAGCATGGACGACATCGCTGAAGCAGCTGCCGTGTCAAAACCCATCTTGTACCGGCATTTCCCATCAAAACTTGATCTCTATCTCGCGATCATTGACGAACGTTCCCACGCCCTCGTGCAAGCCGTTGAGGCTGCGTTGCACCATCACGACACACCTAGTGCCCCCTACGTCGTTGATGAATCTTCTCCGCTGTCTCCCGCCGCCCAAACATTGGGTCTCCAGGTCGTCAGTTCCATCATGGGGGCCTACGTCATTTTTGCCTCAGAAACGGGCATGGCGGCATCGCTACTCTTTGAATCTGATGTCACCCGCGACGACACAGTACGCGAACGAGTCGAAGAACCCAACACTGTTATCGCCCATCTCGTGGCCCGCCGCTTGCGCGACCTCACAGACCTCAGCGAGGCTGACGCTTTCACCGTTGCACGATGCGCCACCGCCTTAGCCCGCCACGCAGCAGTTGATGCATTACACACCGCTACCCCCTACCTTGATCGGGACGCTCACGTTGACCTGCTCGCCAGGTTCGCCTGGTATGGAATTCAAGGAATGTTACGCCGTGAGGGCAAAACCCCCTGAAGGGCGCCACCACAGGCACACGCGACCTAAGATGTGTGTCATAAGTGAGCGGCCACTAGCGCAAGCTCACGCAGCCTGGCCCCGGAACAGAAAGCAGACAACGATGCAGGTAACGATCGGTATTCAGAACCTCACCCGTGAGGTTACTTTTGAAACTGACCTCAAGACCGCTGACCTCACTGCACAGGTCTCGGACGCGCTACGCGACGGAGCTCCCCTGTCACTGACCACCACCAAGGGACGCACAGTCATCATCCCTGGGGCATCCATTGCCTACGTTGAGTTCGGTGACACCGACAAGCGCAAGGTCGGCTTCGCACAGTTCTAAGCGGTAGCCCCCAAGCCATAGTGATGCCCGCCCCTCGCCATGAGGGGCGGGCATCACCATGTTCACCCCTCATGCATCATGAAGGCAGAAATCTGCCATGACATGCCCGACTTAGGCAGCCAAACCCACTCGATCCATCCGCCGAGAGTGCTCAGCAGTGAGCTGGGAATACAACCAGGACATTTCTTGACGGTTAGCGTCCATCTCACTATCAGGCTGAGCAAGGAAGCCAGCCTGCTCCGCCCCTTTAGTCACCAGACGCGCAAGTGCCGGTTCTCTGGTCACAATGGATTGAACCTGGTTCAACGCTTCACCCACGATCCGACGTGCCCACAGCGCCAACCGCGACGCGAAAGTGGCATCTTCTTGGGTCTTCGCGCGCAAAATGTCAACGGCAACATCTTGGGCATGAATATCTGTCAGCAGCGTCTCAACAAACGTGCGAGTGGCCGCTGGGGCAGCAACAATGGCAATACGGCAAAAATCAATGGCAACCGTATGCCCCACGTACCCCTTCACAATTCGCTCATGCCATGAATCAGCAGCAGTGCGCTGTTCATACTCATCAAAAGCACCGTTGTACCGACGTAGAAGATTCAACGAGTCCCCACCAATATGATCAATGTGCTCACAGATCATGGTGAAGTGCGCATGAGATTGTGCTGATAATTCAGCGCACGCAAGACGCCGTGACAGGTGGGTGGTCAACGCTGCATCTTGCGCATGACGCAGGGCTGCTGACAACTGGGTATAGGCCAAGAGACCGAGAAGTTCGGTGACATCACTGTCCCCGCGGTCGGTCGCTGTGGTTGCTGGCTCATAAGACACCTTTTAAGGATAACGGCGTGAACCCCACCCCAACGCCGTCAAGCCACGGTTTCGCGTGTCACCAACCCCTCGGCAACGTGCCGCAGATCACCAATACAAACATTTCCATACACACGGCGTTACACTTGCCCTGTACATAGGTTGCCCGTTCGTCACGACACTTGACAGTACTGCCACGGGTGATGCCAGCTGAAAAATCAGCGATGTAGCGGGCCACAGCGCCTGCCACCACCTGCGGCCTGCACATACACGTTCGGCTGCCACCACCGGCGCAGTGCCCGGTCTGATCGACGAGCCGAAGCATCGGCAGGTCATTTTCGGCCGCGCGGCACCGCCCTGACGCACGACACGAGGCAAAGTGACCACGTCCTCTCACACTGAGATCGAAAAAAGTTTCGCGGATTTCAATATCCGCCCCGACATCGTTGAGGCGCTCGCCATAGCAGGCATCGTCTCCCCCTTCCCCATTCAGGCACTCACCTTGCCTGTTGCCCTATCTGGGCATGACATCATCGGTCAGGCGAAAACTGGAACCGGTAAAACACTGGGCTTCGGACTTCCCCTGCTCAACAAAGTTATTGCCCCAGATGAGCCAGGCTTTGACGAACTTCCAGCCCCCGGCAAACCACAGGCGTTGGTGATTGTCCCAACCCGTGAGTTAGCAGTACAGGTCGCCAAAGACCTCGAAATCGCCTCCACAAAACGTTCCGTCCGTATTGTTCAGCTCTATGGCGGGCGCGCCTATGAGCCACAAATTGAGTCACTGAAACGTGGAGCTGAGGTCATTGTTGGCACCCCAGGGCGCATGATCGACATGCTCAAACAACGTCACCTCACACTGATGCGGGCCCAGGTCATTGTGCTTGACGAAGCCGACGAAATGCTTGACCTTGGGTTCCTCCCTGACGTTGAGAAAATCCTTGCCCAGACACCAGCCGTGCGCCAAATGATGCTGTTCTCAGCAACAATGCCAGGCGCCGTGGTGGCAATGGCACGCCGCTACATGACACAACCAACCCACATTCGCGCTCAGGACCCAGAAGACGCCGGGTCCACCGTGAAGAACATCAAACAGGTTGTTTTCCGCGCTCACCCCATGGACAAAATGGAGATGATCGCTCGGATCCTGCAATCCCGTGGCCGCGGACTCTCAGTCATCTTTACTCGCACCAAACGCACAGCTGCGAAGGTCGCTGAAGAACTCACGGAACGCGGATTTGCTGCAGGCGCTCTGCACGGTGACCTTGGACAAGGCGCCCGCGAACAAGCACTACGCGCTTTCCGCAACGGGAAGGTCGACATCCTCGTCGCAACCGACGTAGCAGCGCGTGGCATTGACGTCGAGAACGTCACCCACGTCATCAACTACCAGGTTCCTGAAGATGCCAAGGTGTATCTGCACCGAACCGGCCGCACTGGTCGCGCAGGCAACAAGGGAACAGCAGTCACCTTTGTTGACTGGGATGACTTGCACGTGTGGACCCTCATCAACAAAGCTCTTGAGCTCGGCATCCCTGAGCCCCTCGAGACATATTCCAGTTCACCACACCTCTTCACAGACCTTGACATCCCTGAAGGAACCAAGGGACGGCTACCTCAGGGCATGCGTACCCGAGCTGGACTCGCAGCCGAAGACCTTGAAGACGTTGGTGAAACCGGAAAACGCACACCAACGCCACGCCGTGAGGACAAAGGGGCGCGCCCCGCCCAGGTAGGCGGCAATCGTCGCCCACCACGCGATGAATCTTCCCGTGGTTCATCTGACGACTCAGCAGAGCGATCACCTCGGCGCCCCCGCACCCGCCGCCGGGCAAGCGAGGACAATGCAGCATCAACTGTTGTTGCGTCACCGGTGACCGCAAACAGTGACGGTGACTCCCAAGGTGCTGTTGACGTTCGCACCCCCGCCGCGGAGAAGTCAGGTGGCGAACGTCCCCGCCGTAACCGCCAACGGCGTCGTCGTTCAAACGGATCTGACAACACTCAGGTTGCTGGCACTGAACAAAAGGCCGCACAGGAATAACCTAGCGTTTTCGCTCTACAACCAAACGCTGCAACGCAAAGGTGGTGGGAAAGGAAATCGACAGTCATTCCCCGAAAATCCGGGGCCACTGATTCATTCACCGGAACAAGTAGGCCGCCACGTTCCTCAAAAACCCCTTCAATGGGGTTGATCGGGGTGTACATATCCTCGCTGGTGGTTTCCAACAGGAGCACCACTTGGTGACCAAGTTCTGTCAGGAGCGTGGTGCTGGCGTCCTGATAGGTCACCCCATTGTGGAACCCACCGATCTGGCTCACCTCAATGATGTCGCCGCCACGAACGGTGCTTCCATGGACTACGTCAGACACCTGCACCCGGTGCACTGTTGCGACAAGACGAGCCCCGGTGTCAGCTGATGTTGACACGCCGCGTCCAGTACTCCCGCGAGAGGCCTTCACCGCGCCAGGTGGGAGCAGTTCAACCCGAGAATCCACAACGCTTGCTACCACAATCACGTCAGAAGCATCATGGGCATCTTCAAGAGAGTCGTAGCGTGTGTAATCCGCGGAAATAGACATCTGCCCAACTGCTGAACGGGCCATCGCATGCCACACAACCACCGACCCAATGAGAACGGCGCACATGACGGCAGCAACTATTCGAGTGTGTTTCGCGGTGAGGTGGGGCATTGGCGGGCCTCCCTATCAGCAGATGCTCTTGAACAGACTATGTCGCGAGAGCATCAGACTTAACAGCGGGACTTCTCCCCACCTACCACGCTATTGGTGTGTTACGTTGCCATCGCCCCGCGCACGAACGCGATCACGGCATCGGCAATAAGTTGAACCGCGATCGCCGCAAGCAAAAGCCCTGCAATACGCGTCACCAAAATTGTTCCTGATTCGCCCAACAGCTTGTGAATAACTCCGGCGAACCGCATCGACGCCCACAGCGTGATGCAAATCGCAAGGAACCCAAGTGCTAGAGCAAGCCAATCGGTGGCGTCGCTGGCACGCTGCACAAAGAGCATCGAAGCAACGATGGCGCCCGGGCCAGCAAGAAGCGGAGTACCTAACGGAACCAGCGCCACGTTGACGTTTTTGTTTGCTGGGCTCTCAGCGGCTTCCTCCATTTTTCCGGTGAGGAGTTGCATCGCAATGAGGAGGAGCAAAAGCCCACCCGATGCTTGTAACGCAGGGATGGATATGTGCATGTAGGTAAGGAGTTGCTGGCCAAAAGCAGCAAACGCCAAGATCACACCGGCGGCGACAAAAATCGCGGTGCGTGCAGCACCAGCCCGCTGTTTCGCGGTCATCGAACCGGTGAGCCCCAAAAAGATTGGAACAGTTCCTGGCGGGTCCATAATGACAAAGAGCGTCACGTAAACCTCAATGAAGAGGCGAATGTCCATGAAGTCGCTCACGGTCGTACCACTGGCGTCACGCCCAGCTCCTCAATGCTCTGGAACACCTCAAGGGTGGTGGTGTTCTCTCCAAGACGGTTAGGTTTGCCGTCCCCGTGGAAGTCGCTAGACCCCGTCACCAATACTCCGTGACGTTGCGCAATGCCGGTCAGGCGGGTGCGCTCATGGGGTGGGTTATCACGATGGTGGATCTCCAACCCATGCAGTCCAGCTGAGATCATATCCTCGATCACGGTATCAGCGACAACGGCGCCTCGTGCACTGGCCCCAGGGTGCGCAAAAACTGCCACTCCCCCAGCAGCACAGATCATCTCAACGGCAGTCACCGCTTCAGGAGCATAGTGATGCACGTAATAGGGACTTCCGGTCCATAGCAACGTATCGAACGCTTCACTGCGGTCCGTAACGATTCCCGCGCGAACAAGTGCATCAGCCAGATGCGGGCGCCCAATGGTCGTTCCAGGTTTGGTTTGCTCAATAACGTCGTCCCATGTGATGGGGTGGTCTTGAGCAAGTCGATCAACCATGATGCGGGCTCGATCGCGGCGGGCTTCTTGGACTCGCCGTTCGTGTTCTCTCATCGCCGGGTTGTCTGGGTCGTGCAAATAAGACAGAACATGCACGGATATGCCGCCGCATCGGGCGGATATTTCAGCTCCAGGAACCAAGATGATGTCCTGTGCGCGTGCTTCGCTCGTTGCTTCTTCCCATCCCAGTGTCGAGTCGTGGTCTGTCAAAGCAATGACGTCCAGTCCTTCAGCGGCTGCTTGAGCAACAACCTGCGCAGGGCTTGTCGTTCCGTCAGAGACAGTGGAGTGGGTGTGAAGGTCGATACGCATCCTTCCAATATACGGCTCGCCACCTCGTGTCTTGACGGGCTGGGCGATGAGGCGTGCTCAGTGAGAGACTGGGAAGTATGGTTACGGACAATTCCCCGGCGCAATCCGCCGATCCTGCAGAGTCAGACATCAAGGACCGTGTGAACAACCGTTCACACCGCCCCAATTCTGAAAAGTTCAAAGAGTTTATGACATCGGGGTGGGCACCCCGCAGTGACCTTGGCGCGGTCCCTGGCCCCTTCGCCGCATACACCCCGGCACGCCGTGAAGCCGTGAGTGCTCGTTTCCCTGGTGAACGCCTTGTGATCCCTGCTGGCGCGTTGAAAGTCCGCTCGAATGACACCGACTACCGCTTCCGACCACACAGCGCTTTTGCGCATCTGACTGGGTTTGGTACGGATCAAGAGCCAGACGCTGTGCTTGTTCTTGACCCACAGGTAGGCTTCGATGGCGCTTCTGCCGGGCACGAAGCACTACTGTTTGTGCGCCCGTTGGCAGATCGTGATTCGGAAGAGTTTTATGCTGACGCCCGCTACGGTGAGTTTTGGGTAGGCGCCCGTCCAACGTTGGATGATGTGACGAAGGTGACGGGCATTCGCGCTGTTCACATTGATACGTTGTCCGATGTTTTGGCGAAAGACCTTGGCGAAGGACACGTGTCCTTGCGGATTATTCCGGAGGTAGACGCCGGTGTTGAGTCACTAGTCGAGATGCTGCGAGAGCAGGCTGGGCTTGCCGGTGAATCGACCGCAGACCTTGATGCTGAGCTGCTCGAGGCGCTTTCCGAAATTCGTCTGGTGAAAGACGAGTGGGAAATCGCAGAACTTCGCGAAGCGGTCAACCAGTCCATTGAAGGTTTCCACGAGGTTGTTCGCAACCTCCCGCGTGCGGTGAAGCACCAGCGTGGTGAACGGGTTATCGAAACGGTTTTTGGGGCGCATGCGCGCCTTGAAGGCAACACCGTGGGGTACGAGACAATTGCCGCCTCAGGCGAGCACGCAACGACACTGCACTGGATTACCAATGACGGTGCAGTACGCGCCGGCGAGTTGGTGCTCATCGATGCGGGGGTAGAGGTGGAATCCCTGTACACCGCCGATGTCACCCGCACCCTTCCTGTTGACGGTACGTTCACGGACACTCAGCGCAAGGTATACCAGGCTGTTCTTGACGCAGCGGATGCAGCGTTTGTGGCTGCTGTTCCTGGGGCACGGTTCTCTGATGTTCACGCCGCCGCGATGCGCGTTATCGCTGCGCGCCTTGAGCAGTGGGGGCTTCTCCCTGTGTCAGCTGAAGAGTCTCTCACCCCTGAGGGACAGCAGCACCGTCGGTGGATGGTGCACGGCACCAGCCACCACCTCGGTCTTGATGTCCATGACTGCGCTCAGGCTCGCCGTGACATGTACGTCGACGGGGTACTGGAACCTGGGATGGTCTTCACCATTGAACCAGGCTTGTACTTCAAGGCTGACGACTTGACTGTCCCCGCGGAATACCGCGGCATTGGGGTGCGTATTGAAGATGATGTTCTGGTGACTGCGGACGGCAATGAGAATCTCAGTGCCGCGCTCCCGCGAACACCTGAGGATGTCGAAGAGTGGATGGCTAGCCTGCTGTCTTAGCCTGATCGCTACAGCTTGTCATCGCCACCATGCGGCGGTTAGGGAGCGCGGAAAGGGTTTTCCTTTTTGTTCTCACTGGCCGCCGCATTGTGTTGCGTGTCATCGGCCTGCGGCGGTGTGCTGTTTGCTCCGTGTGGGGCGTCCTGTTCGGCTTCTGGCGTGTCCGATTGGTCGCCCGATGTTTCGCCGCCTCGCGGTGCGGATTCTGCGTGCGGAACTGTAGCAGTTCCAGTGTGGTGCGCGGCTGCTTGGCGAACTGCTTCTTGACGGCGAGCAGCATCGATTGCCTCACCGTAGGTACGCGGTGGGCCCGCAGGAGCTGCGTTGTCTGCTGGTGCTGAGGGTGACGTCGCAGAGTGATCGTTTCCCGGAACTCCTGGCTCAGTGTTGCCGACGTGTGGCGATGCAGTTCCCATGGGTGGTGCTTGTTGGTGTGCAACGGGCATCGGCACGCTTATCGCTGCGGCGCCACCGGGCCCAGCAACGTCACCGGTGACTTGTTTTTCCCGCAAGATGTTCAGCGCTTTTCCTGACACTTCACCTGAGCACAGCAACACGTAGCGCGCTGCCACGATTTGACTCTGTGATGTGAAGTCCCGTTTACCCCCAGTGAGCGCATAGGACAACACTGAGAACAACAGGCCAAATGCTCCACCGATAACAATCGCAGCAAAGATTGCGAAGCTATTACCGTTCGGGGAGAACAGCGACAAGAGCAACCCGACAAATAAACCGAACCATGCACCGGAGGCAAACCCTGCGGCAGCTACACGCGGGTAGGTCAAACGCCCAGTAACTCGTTCCACCATGTGCAGGTCATGGCCAACAATGGTGACGTGCTGTACTGCGAACCCGGCATCCGAGAGAGCGTCAACCGCTTTCTGCGCTTTGAGGTAAGTCGAGTACACCGCGATGGGTTCTCCACGCGGCATGGTGGGAACCTTCGGAGGTGCTGCGGGCTTCATCATGCTCATGGCACTATTCTTCCCCACCTCAGTGGGAAAGTCCTGAGAAGACGTAGGGCACCTCTCCTTGTTTGCTGACGGCGTACTCTCTTCACACTCCTGTGCGATCCACACCACGGTTCATCACAGGAACGTGGATGCGCAGGTACGAACAGCAGATCTTGCGTACCCTTAAGTACGTGAGCAGCATCAGTACTCAAGTCTTCGTCGCCAAACTTGCCGGCACTCCCGTCTTTGACCCCTTGGGGGATCAGGTTGGGCGAGTTCGTGACGTTGTTGTCCTGCTGCGGCTCACACGCGCTCCCCGCGCTGTAGGCCTGGTGGTGGAAGTGCCCGGTAAGCGGCGCGTATTCCTCCCCTTAACTCGCATCACGTCTATTGACGCTGGCCAAGTGATATCTACTGGGCTACTCAATATGCGTCGATTCGAGCAACGCGCCACCGAAACTTTGGTGCTAGGCGAACTCCTCGACCGCAGAGTCACCCTCAAAGACGGTTCGGGCGAGGCGCTCATTGAAGATGTCGCCCTAGAGAAGACCCGGACCGGCGACTGGAACATCTCTCGGGTGTTCGTCCGTCGTGGAGTCGGACGTCAAGGTGGCTTACTACGGCGACGCGGTGAAACGTTCATTGTTGACGTCAGTGCCGTGCAGGGGTTGGAATACACCAGCGTTGAACAGGGTGCCGCATCGTTGCTCGCCGCGCACGCTGACATGAAGCCAGCCGACCTCGCTGATCTACTCCATGAACTTGGAGATGTGCGTCGACTCGAAGTCGCCGCGGCTCTGGATAACGAACGACTTGCTGACGTGCTTGAGGAACTTCCCGAAGACGACCAGGTTGCCATCCTGTCAGCATTAGAAACTGAACGCGCCGCGGACGTTCTCGAAGTCATGCAACCAGACGATGCCGCAGACCTCCTTCACGAACTCCCCGACGATCAAGCCGCGGAGCTCCTGGAAGCCATGGAGCCCGAAGAGGCAAAAGACGTGCGCCGGTTGTTGTCATACGACGAGAACACTGCTGGCGGGATGATGACCACTGAACCGGTCATTCTTGCTCCCGAAACCCCTATTGCCCTTGCACTGGCGCACATTAGACGCCGCGACCTTCACCCTGCTCTCGCGTCGACAGTTTTTGTCGTCCGTCCCCCCTTGGAGACTCCCACCGGCAGGTTCTTAGGGGTCGCGCACTTCCAACGTCTGCTGCGTGAGCCTCCGCACTCACCTGTGGGTTCCGTTTTAGATACGGACATCGAACACGTCACAACAGATGCCCGCTTAGGTCATGTCGCTCGCCTCTTCGCCGCCTACAACGCGATGGCACTGCCTGTGCTCGACAGTGAACGTCGACTACTGGGCGTGGTGTCCGTTGATGACATTCTTGACCACATGCTCCCCGACGATTGGCGTGAGCGCCCACACACCACATTGACCGACGAAAAGGAGGGCGACATCCATGGCTGAACGCCTCGACACCCCCCGTGAAGTGAGACGGACATTGTGGTCTCGCCCAAAGACTCGCGGGAATGAAGACTCTTTCGGGCAAGTCGCAGAAACGATCGCCAGATTTATGGGGACCCCAAAGTTCCTTCTTTACATGACACTGTTTTGTGTGATTTGGCTCCTGTGGAACACAATCGGTCCTCAAGATCTCCGGTTCGATAAGGCAGCAAATGGGTTCACCGCCCTCACATTGATGCTCTCCATTCAAGCCTCGTATTCCGCTCCCTTGATTTTGCTTGCCCAAAACCGTCAAGCCGATCGTGACCGGGTCTCAGCTGAGCAGGACCGGCAACGCGCGGAACGCAACCTTGCTGACACCGAATATTTGGCTCGGGAGATGGCGTCACTACGCATCGCGATGGGTGAGGTCGCTACCCGTGATTTTGTTCGCTCGGAACTTCGAGGCCTGTTCGAGGAACTGCAGCGTACAGCAGCCGAGTCAGCAGGCAATGGCACGGGGGATGCATCTTCGCAGGACAATCCACCTACAAACACCTGACAGTCTCTGACTAGACTGGGGCACATGTCGACCACGCAACGTTCCGACCTCACCGCCCAGATCCATCACGCTCTGAAAAACGTCATTGACCCCGAAATCCGGCGCCCCATTACCGAGTTGAACATGGTGCGCTCGGTGGAACTTGTTGAACAAGAACAGGGGTACCATGCAGTGATTGGCATTGACCTCACCACTGAGGGCTGCCCCATGAAGTCAACCATTGAGTCTCGGATTGTTGACGCGGTCAGCCAGGTTGAAGGCGTGCATTCGGTTGCAGTGGAGTTGGGCGCTATGACCCAGCAGCAACGTGAAGAGTTGCGTATTCTCCTGCGTGGTTCAGCAACTCCAGTTATCCCCTTTACTCAGCCGGGCTCGTTGACCAAGGTGTACGCTATCGCCTCTGGTAAGGGCGGGGTTGGGAAATCCACAGTCACTGCTAATCTTGCGGCTGCGCTGGCCGCCGACGGGGTCAAGGTTGGTGTCATTGACGCCGACATCTACGGTTTTTCTATCCCGCGCCTTCTGGGTGCACGCGGGCTTCCCACCAAAGTGGATTCCATGCTGCTGCCGCCTATCGCCCACGAGGTCAAGGTTGTTTCCATTGGCATGTTTGTCCCAGCGGGGCAACCGGTTGTGTGGCGCGGGCCGATGCTTCACCGAGCGCTAGAGCAGTTCCTCACTGATGTGTATTGGGGAGACCTTGACGTGCTTTTGCTTGACCTTCCGCCGGGAACCGGTGACATTGCGATTTCAGTGGCTCAGCTACTCCCCCACAGTGAAATTCTCACCGTCACCACCCCACAACTCGCTGCTTCTGAAGTAGCTGAACGTGCTGGTTCCATCGCACTGCAGACACGCCAGCGCCTTGTTGGTGTCATCGAAAACATGGCGTGGCTAGAGCAGCCAGATGGCACACGTTTGGAACTCTTTGGCAGCGGTGGGGGGCAACAAGTTGCCGACTCACTGACCGCGCTCAGCGGAAGTGATGTCCCGCTACTGGGGCACATTCCACTTGACGTCAACCTGCGCGAAGATGGAGATAATGGTGTCCCCGTCGTTCTCGCCCACCCCGATGTTCCCGCAGCTGTCGCACTGCGGGACATCGCCAGGGGCCTTGCGCATCGGGAACGAGGATTGTCAGGGATGCGCCTGAACGTTACGCCGTTGTGAGGTCGTAATCGATGAGCAGGGGGGCGTGGTCTGACCACCTCGCGTCATACGACGCTGCCCGATCCACCCGTGCGTGAGAGGCTAGAGCAAATAGCTCGGGGGTGGTGAGGTGGTAGTCAATCCGCCACCCTGAATCATTGTCGAAGGCTT
The DNA here is from genome assembly GCF_000423205.1 of Jonesia quinghaiensis DSM 15701. Classification (GTDB taxonomy): domain Bacteria; phylum Actinomycetota; class Actinomycetes; order Actinomycetales; family Cellulomonadaceae; genus Jonesia; species Jonesia quinghaiensis. Next base: position 29,727 of record NZ_AUHN01000006.1, on the reverse strand, counting down.
GCCCGCGGTTTGACCACCAGGTGTAGGGACCTTCTTGCTCACCCACGAGTTCGCGGTGGGTGTCATGCCAACCTGCATCGAACCACTGGTCGAGGTAGGCGCGCTCCTCGGGTAAGAACCCGGCGGATTTTTTGTTTCCACGCCAGTTTTTGATGTCGTTGTTCGTGTGAGCGATGTTGATGTCACCACCAACTAACCCGTAGGCACCGCTTGCCCGAATGTCAGCGAGGCGGGCTGTGACTCGTTCAAGGTAGGCATACTTTTCATCCATTTTTGGGGTTCCTGCTGTGCCCGAGTGGATATATGCAGACACTGCGGTCAAGGTTTCGCCGTTGGCGAGGGAAATATCTGCTTCAATCCACCGCCCTGTATCCACGGGGACTTCTGGCTCCCCCGCTCCTAGTCCGATGCGCACTGCTTGCACAGGTAGGCGCGTTGCGATCGCAACACCGGCACGTCCTTTAATGTCACAGGCTTGGTGCATAACTGTCCAGGTTGGGCCAAACAGATCTTTGATGATGTCATCCGTTGCACGGACTTCCTGCAATAGCAGGAGATCAGGTTGTGTTGCATCCAACCACTGCGGCATGCCTTTACGCCAAGCCGCTCGAATTCCGTTGACGTTCACTGTTGCGATGGTAAGCATGTGGCCATCATGTCTTAGACAGACGATGACGGGCAAACGCACGTCATTCTGCACTGTACCTACCCCGATAACGAAGAACGTGCGGCGGCAACGAAACTACCGTTGCCGCCGCACGTTCTTGTCACACGATGGTGTCATGCCCCCTTAAGGGGTGGAGACACTACCGTGCCGAACGAACCGTTAAGGTTCGGATGGTTTCCGTCGAGCGTGACGTGTTGTCATTGCCTGGGTATACCGCAACAAGGTCACGGTATGTCCCGGCTGGTAGATCAACTAGTTCGATGTCCACCGTACTGGTTGATTTTTTCCCAGGCACGAGCACTCCTTCAGCGATTTGGTCACGTCCGCTGTAGATCATGACCGCCCCTTCCGGGGCAGCTGCCTGCTTCTTTGCGATGACCTTAATGCTGACGGTAGCTGTGTCCGGCAGCGTCACCCGCGTTGTGTCGAGCTTTGTTTGCACATCACTACGCGCCTTTGAGGTCTTAATTTTCACGACCTTTGACGTTGATTCTCCGTAGCGTTCTGTGTCGTCTGGGGTGAAGGTTGCCGTGACTGCATGGCGTCCGGCATCGAGAACGATGCTGGTGGTGACTTTGCCATTCTTCACACGTGCCGTTCCGAGTTTTGTGTCACCTTCCATGAAGGTGACGGTTCCGAATGGCTTTCCGGGTTTTTTGCTTGAGCCCTTGCTACCTTTTGGTGCGGTTGCAGTGACCTTCACCTTGATTTTTGTGTCGGCTCCAGCAATTGATGTACCCGCAGTGAAGGTAGTTCGGGTAGAGAACTCGGGTTCTGGTGCGGTTCCTTCTGCCACGGTCACTGGCAGAGTCACTGTGGTTCCGCTGGGGTCAGCGACAAACCGCATCACTGTGGCACCAGCAGCAGCATCGGGCACCTCAAGGGTGACGTTCGCTGTTCCTTGGCCATCCGTTGTGACGTCAACGTCCCCTGCCGTCACTGGCTCGTTGAGGGAGCCTCCATCAAATGTGACTGCCAATGTCGTGTTCACCGGTGAGCCGAGGCTTGTCATGTTGAGACGTGACAGTGTTGTGGTCACTGTTTCACCTGGTGTCAGTTCTCCCGGCAGAGAACTGACGGAAACACCTTGGCGCGCGAAACTTGGGGACAGCTCTTTGTTGTCTTCTAGGTAGGCAATCCACGCTTCCCGGTCAATCAGTCCAGAGTCTCTGGTGTCTTGACCTTCCGTGAACACGTGGAAGTTATCTCCACCTTGCGCCAAGAAGGAGAAGGTCCCTACAACGTACTCGCGGGCAGGGTCGAGTTCTTCATCATTGATCCTGATAGAGGTGATGCGGTCCCCTTCGTCGCGTGATGCGTCAAAGGTATAGGTGACGTTGTCTGACAGCCCTAGTTGCAGGTAGGGGCGGCTTGGCACGTCACCTGCTGATGTGCGTTGCCATTGCTGCTCAAGCATGGTCTTGACTTGTGCGCCTGTGAACGTGGTTGTCCACAAGTTATTGACAAACGGCAGGACCGCGTTCGCTTCAGCGTAGGTGATGACACCGTCATCGCCGTAGAGCAGGTCTGCCCGCAGGCCGCCTGGGTTCACCACACCAAAGTCAGCGCCTCCACGCTCTGGGGTGGACAGCGAGTCACGCAGTGAGTTTGCAACAACAGTTCCCAAAGTGGACGCTGAGGCACGATCGTCACGGGATCCGCCAGTGTATACGCCGTCAACATACTCTCCATCGGTGTATGCCGTGGTGATGTCGGCGGTGACAGAGCCAACTGGTTGAGAACCAACCTCTTTGGCGTACTCGAGTGCCTGTGTCACGATGCTTGACACCTCGGCGACCCGTGGGTAGGCCGCAATGAGTTCATTGTCGGCGACTGTGGAGCGGGCAATGTTTTTTGCAGTCGCTTCGGTGACTTCGCCCGTGGTGGTGTCGACTGTCAGTACCGCTTGTCCGATGTGCTCACCATAGGATCCAGTCTGAATAATCGGACGTTGTGCTTTGTCTCCGTTGTCGCCCAACCACGCGTACTGCTTGTGAGTGTGCCCGGTGAAGATCGCAGCGACTTCTGGGGATGTGTTGGTTGCGATGTCAGCGAACACACCGCCTGCTGCTATCTCTTCTGGAAGGTCTGAGCCATCTGGTGTTCCTGCTCCTGCTCCTTCGTGGTAAAGCGCAACAAGGACATCTGCTTCGCCGTTGCTGTCATCGCCATCAGTGAGTTGTTCAGCGACGCGGTTGACTGCTTCGACGGGGTCGCCGAACTCGATCGCTTCGATGCCACCAGGGGTGACCAGTGATGGTGTTTCTTCGGTGATAGCACCGATAACCCCTACGCTGACACCAGATACATCAAAGACTGCATATTCTTTCAGTGCAGGCTCCGTAGTGCCTGCGGTGTAGACATTTGCGCCAAGGTAGTCAAAGTCTGACCAGTCTTCAACTGTTGTTGTCAGGTGCTCGTAGGACACATCGAATTCGTGGTTTCCTACTGCTGAGGTCGCAAGCTCCAGTGCGTTCAAAACATCAAGGGTGGGTTTGTCGTCCTGCACTGCTGAAGCAAACACGGAAGCACCGATGTTGTCTCCTGCGGAAAGGAACAGGGTCGAGTCGGGGTATTCGGCGCGTGCCGCTTCTACCGTCCCGGCAAATTTCACGGTGTTGTTGTCGATCCGGCCGTGGAAGTCATTGATATCAAGGAGGTTGATGTCTACTGACTTCTGATCAGATCCACCTCGTGAATTTTTCAGTCCGATAATAACCGGGTCGTGGTCTGATGAACGGTAGGCATCTGGAGCGTAGAACACGGTGCCGTGATAGTTGTACCGAGAGTATTCCAGAGCAATGGATTCCCCGGAGTTTATGTTCCAGATGTCCGCACCGGTGATGCGGTCAGCGAACGACTCGTTGAACAACACGTGGTCAAGCGACCCGGCTAGTCCGGAGAATGAGTAACTGTATTCTCCATCGTTGAGTTCAGGTGTTGAGTTGGTGTAGCCCGCCTCATAGAAAACCTGCATGGGGTCTTCTTGAGTGTAGGAGTTGAAGTCACCGGTGAGGGCGACGTCGGTGATGTCTTGTTCAGTGTCGGCTGACAGAGAGGTGATCGTTGACTCAACCCAGTCGCGCAATGCGGTTGCTTGAGCAACCCGTGAGGCGTTCGATGACCCTTGCCCGTCTCCTTGGTCTGTGTCACCGGGTAGTGGTCCGGCTGACCCCTTGGATTTGAAGTGGTTGACCACAAAGAAGAAGGGGTCGCCATCATCTGTTGGCGTAAATGCCTGTCCAAGCGGTTCACGAGCGTTGCTGAACGGCTGTCCGTCACCGGATTGATCACCCAGTGCGCGTGAGTCACCAAGTGGGCTGACGAGTGCGGGCTGGTAGATCACTGCATTAGTGATGGCGTCTTGTTGGTTCACTGGTGGCAGGTCTGTTGAGGACCGAATGTAGTCCCACCGCTCTTCGCCGGCAGCTGCGTTTAACGCAGCGACAAGTGTGGCTGTTGCTTCGTCGGGTTCTTCCCCCAACGCTGCGGAGTTTTCGATTTCCAGCAACCCCACAACAGCTGAGTCAAGTGTGTTGATCGCTGCCACGATTTTGTCTTGCTGGCGCGTCAGACTTTGATCATTCCAAGCACCGCGGGGCCCGTTGTTTGAGCAAGATTTGACGGTAATTTTTGTACCAGCTCGGTCTGAGTACGCTGTGCAGGTGTTTCCTTGCGCGGCCCAATCTTCCCCGGTTGTTGTGAAGTAGTTCAACACATTAAACGATGCGACAGTGAGGTCAGCGTCGCCCAAGCTTTTGGCGTCTGGCCCAGCTGTGCGCGTGTTTTTCGCTGATGCCGGTTCCTCACCAGGTAGTGCCTGCGCAGTGGGGTTGAGCTTCCACAAGTTGTTGCGATAGTCAACAACGACGGGTTCATCAAAGACGACTGGCGCGCCCACTCTAAACGGTTCGTCGAGCGAGATGTAGGGGGGAGTTGCTGCCTTTGTGCTGAAGAAGTTTGTGGTTGCACCGTCGTCTAGCACAACAGATTTCGCGATGTTTTCGGCTTGAATGGCAGCCGCTTTATCGCTTCCTGGGCGTGCCACATCCGTGGGTTGACGCAGTGGGGTGTCACCGAAGGCAAGTCCTACTTCACCATACTGGTTGGTGGAGTAAGTGTTGCTGACAGTGAAGTCATAGCTGGATGGTTGATACAGCATGGATTCCAGCTGCTCGCGCTCGTCATTTGTTTCTGGCCACGCGATATCAAGAGGTGTTGGTGCCTCGACATCGTCGTCGAGGGCAGTCCAGGTGGGTTGGGATAGTTGTGTGAGCCCGTTGTACTCTCCTGCAGTGCCTGTGACCTCAACGTATTGTCCCAGTGTTGGCAGGTTGGTGGAGTTGGCGTAAACAAAAACTGCGTGTGACGCCTCGGGGACAGTTTCACCAGTCCCTGGAGTTTGGATAACAAATCCACGGAATCCGCCTGTTGGGTATGCCGCTGTAACAACTCCTCGTGTTGTCACACTTTTACCGGCTAGTGGTGTGGCTGACCCGGTGCCTTGGATTTGTGCAATGGGAGTGATCTGCTCGTTGGCTGCAAGTGCGGTGGGGGCCCAAACCAGAGGTGCTATTGCTAGCGCCCCGGTGAGCAGTGTCGCCGTCGTTCTGCGGCGCGCACGGTGTGTGTGCATCATATTGTTCCCTTGCTGTGCACGATGTGTGCTGTTGGATTCCCCTCGCGGGCGTGGGGCTATGGTGTGGAACTTACTGATGGGGCGCGACGCTGCGCCAACGAAGATATGAACCCTTTACGAAGTTCATACGAATTTTCGCTAGCCATCGAGTTCCGAACGGTCACGCCATTGAACCGCTCTCGTCAAGCGCTTCACCACACAATCTACGAACTTTGAGCACTCACGTCTCACCGTAAGCCGGGTAGGTTTCACTAGGCTGAAGTCCCCATCATGTGGCACTGGTCACACACCTCACAGTCGGCTAGCATGCCCCGCATGTGACCGAATACAAGGGTTAGCAACACGGTCGAAACGCCGCTGTGACAAGGGCGAATACAAATGGCCCCTGCGCAAGCGCGCAGGGGCCATCATGGCCTCTCGGGTGCTAAACGTCACAATGTGATGCCGTTTTGCCGTTCAGCAGTTGCCACAACGTTTTCCAACAGGAACGCTCGAGTCATCGGACCAACGCCGCCTGGATTTGGTGATATCCACCCCGCAACTTCTCGGGCATCAGCCGCAACATCACCGACAACAACCGATTTGCCGGTGTCTGGGTCGATTCGGCGAGAAACACCAACATCGATCAATACTGCTCCAGGTTTCACATCACGTGCAGTGACAATGTCAGGGACTCCAGCCGCAGCGATTACCACATCCGCCTGCCGCAACAGGTCGGGGAGGTTCGTTGTTCCGGTGTGAGTCAGTGTCACCGTTGCATTCACCGCTTTACGCGTGAGGAGCAAACCTATTGACCGGCCAACGGTGGTACCACGCCCAACAACAACAACGTGTTTACCTGCCAATGAAACACCATGGCGTTCGATGAGATCGATAATCCCTGCGGGGGTGCACGGCAACGGTGAACTGACGTCCTCCGCAACCCGGAGCACTAACCGACCAAGGTTTGTTGGATGCAAGCCATCAGCATCCTTTTCTGGGTTAATCAGTTCCAACACACGGTTCGTGTCAATTCCCGCTGGTAATGGCAATTGCACGATGTACCCGGTACAGGCTGGATCAGCGTTGAGCCGCTCAACTGCAGCAATGATGTCTGACTCCGTGGCATCCGCAGGAAGATCCTCGCGAATCGAAGCGATTCCTACTTCTGCGCAGTCTTTGTGTTTTCCAGCCACGTACCACGTTGAGCCTGGATCGTTACCTACAAGCAAGGTACCCAAGCCTGGTGTCACTCCGTGCTCACTCAGCCGAGCAACGCGTTCACGGAGTTGCTCTTTGATTTGTGCGGCAGCTGCTTTTCCATCAAGTATTTTTGCCGTCATGGCGGGCCCCTCAGTACTGGTGAAGTTCTGGGTATAGCGGGAAGCTCTCAGCAAGGCGGTCAACACGGGCACGCAAGGCGTCCACATCAGCGGCCTGCCCAGCGGTGAGTGCTGCTGCGATGATTTCTGCCACCTCAGCAAATTCGGCGTCACCAAATCCTCGTGCTGCCAACGCTGGGGTTCCAATACGCAACCCAGAGGTGACGCGTGGTGGACGAGGGTCAAATGGCACTGCGTTGCGGTTCACAGTAATGCCCACGGTGTGCAGGAGGTCTTCAGCCTGCTGCCCATCAAGTTCAGAGTGGCGCAGATCAACAAGAACCAAGTGAACATCCGTGCCACCCGTAAGAACAGAGACCCCTGCTTGGGAAACATCTGCGTGCGTCAGGCGCTCAGCGATGATCTTCGCACCGCGCAACACGCGTTCTTGGCGCTCAATAAACTCAGGCGAACCAGCAATTTTGAAGGCCACAGCCTTCGCAGCAATCACGTGCATGAGCGGCCCACCCTGTTGGCCAGGGAACACTGCGGAATCAATTTTCTTCGCCCACTCATCACGAGAAAGAATGAAACCAGAACGCGGGCCACCGATGGTCTTGTGAACTGTCGAAGACACCACATCGGAGTGGGGTACTGGGCTGGGGTGAAGATCAGCTGCCACCAAACCCGCAAAGTGCGCCATGTCCGTCCACAACTTTGCGCCAACCTCGTCCGCGATGGATCGGAAAGCAGCAAAGTCAATGTGACGGGGGTAAGCGGACCATCCCGCAATCAAAACATCTGGGCGCTCGGCAAGTGCTTGTTCACGTACTTTATCCATGTCGATGCGCGAGGTGGATTCTTCTACTCCGTATGCTGCTACCTGGTAGAGCTTGCCGGAGAAATTGATTTTCATGCCGTGGGTAAGGTGGCCACCATGGGCGAGATTCAAGCCCATGATTTTGTCACCGGCGTTGATCAATGCGTGCAACACGGCGGCGTTTGCTTGCGCTCCGGCGTGTGGTTGAACGTTGGCGTGCTGAGCTCCGAACAGCGACTTTGCGCGTTCAATGGCTAGGCTCTCTGCGACATCAACTTGTTCACAGCCGCCGTAGTAGCGCTTACCTGGGTAGCCTTCAGCATATTTGTTCGTAAGAACTGAGCCCTGCGCCTGCAGTACTGCCCGGGGGACAAAGTTCTCTGACGCGATCATCTCGAGGGTCCCACGCTGACGCGCCAGTTCACCATCGAGTACAGCAGCAATCTCAGGGTCGACCTGCGCCAAGCCCTGGTTCATCACGGAATCACCAGTGATAGACATGATTCTCCTTCTCCTCGCGGCTGGGCCGCGACGCTACGAGTACTGACGAGGCGCGTGAGATCACAGGAGACAGACAGGCTTCCGGTCTCGCACACGCCGTGTGGTGACCGGGCCCAGGCGGACGACCCTTGGTCGAAGCATATGTGTCACTCCCCGGTGGTGACCCACCACTCACCCACGCTGGAACAGCATGGGCGGAAACGCCAGTTGCGACACTTCTGTGAGTCTAGCGGATTGGGGCCGATCGCGACACAGTGGCACCGCTCACGTGGAACACGTTTTCTGTGTGCGAACGGTGAAGGAGCCCCACGACACGCGCACGAAGACGGCGATGAGTATCCGCAGTGCCCTGACCTTCGCTAGAGTTCACAGTGTGAATGCAAAGCCGCCGACACCGGGGTCGCAGTCTTCGCTTCGCGAATCCAATCGCGCGCGGATTGTCGAAGCCATCAGACAATTCGGCGGGCTAACTCAGGTTGAGCTCGCCGGTGCTACTGGCTTGTCGGCTGCCTCCGTGTCAAACATCGTGAAAGAACTCACCACCCTTGGCGTGGTCCAGACTGCTCCTAGTACACGCAGTGGTCGGCGAGCACAGCACGTCACGTTGGCTCGGACACCGGGAATGGTTGGCGGTGTCCAGTTCGGGTTACGTCATATGCGGGTCGCTTTGGCGGATAGTGCAGGCACCATACTTGCCGACCATCAGCTTCCGTTGGGGACAGACCACAGAGCAGATGCTGGGTTGGATAGGGCAGCTCTCCTCATTGCCGACATGCTTGAAACATTCGATGCTGAATCCAGCGAATTATTGAGTGTTGCTGTAGCGCTTCCAGCCCCTGTGCAACGAGCAAATGGGTTGATTAGTTCGCCTGGAATATTGCGTGGTTGGGACAACGTCGCGGTCTCGGAGGTGATGGCTGAACGCATCAACAAACCCGTTTACGTCGCTAACTCATCAAACATGGGTGCACTGGGCGAGCTACGCCATGGCGCTGCCCAAGGGGCGCAACACACCTTGTACATCCAAGTTGGTCAACGCATCGGCGCTGGTTTAATCATTGGCGGGGAACTGTTTTGGGGAGCGAATGGTTCCGCTGGCGAATTTGGGCACACCACATCAGACCCTGACGGCCAAATTTGTCGCTGTGGAAACCGTGGTTGCTTAGAAACAGTTGCCGGTGGCAATGTGCTACTCGAAGCACTTCGAGTCAGTCACGGTGTGATGACACTGAAAGACATGATGCGTTACGCCGGTGATGGCGACTTAGGCTGCATGCGCGCAATCGCCGATGCTGGGCGTGCGATTGGGCTCGCAGCCGCGAACCTTTGCAATGTCTTCAACCCCGAACGGGTGGTAGTGGGCGGTGACCTCGCCAAAACAGGGGCGATCCTGCTCGACCCCCTCCGTGAAACAATCGAACGATTCGCCCTACCTAGCACAGCAGAATCCATCCACATTGTCCCTGGTAGCCTCGCTGGGGACGCTGAGATCATCGGGACGATCGCTTACGCGCTGGAGCGTAGCGATCTCCTTCACGGCTATTCCACACAACAACGCCCCTCACCGCTGACACACACACCAGATCCCACGGAGGACCAGTGAACAACGCTGTATCCGGTCCCACTCCCCGCGACCGGGCCAAGCCGATCATTTCACTGCGGAATGTGACAAAACGTTTCAACGCTGTCCATGCGTTAACCCATGTCGACCTCGACGTTTTCCCCGGCGAAGTTGTCGCTCTCGTTGGGGACAACGGTTCTGGCAAATCAACGTTGGTCAAGGTACTGGCAGGCGTGTATCAACCTGATGAAGGTTATGTCGCGTTCGATGGTGAACATGTCATGATCAACTCTCCGAGCACCGCGCAAAGCATTGGGATCGCAACGGTCTTCCAAGATCTCGCGTTATCTGACAACCTCACCATCGTCAACAATTTGTTTCTGGGCCGCGAACTCACCACAAGTGGCTTGCTCCACGAACACGAGATGGAAGAACAAGCCACATCACTCTTCCGCAAACTCAAAGCCCGAATGCCAAGCATCCGCACCCCCGTTGCCCAACTATCAGGGGGGCAAAAACAATCCGTTGCAATTGCTCGCACCATGTTGGGAAACCCCAAAGTTATCCTCCTCGATGAACCCACTTCAGCGTTGTCAGTGAGCCAATCGGCTGAAGTCTTGAATCTCATCGAATCCCTGCGCGAACGAGGCCTGGGAGTCGTATTAGTCAGCCACAACCTCGCCGAAGTGCGAGCCGTTGCCGACCGAATCGTTGTGCTACGCCTTGGGAAAAACATTGGGACATTCCACACCGCTGACGTGTCCTACGAGCAACTCGTAGCACTCATCACCGGGGCAACGGATTCACTCAGCGGACTCCAATAACGCATAAACCACCTGAGAGCAACGACATGGCGTCTTCTCTCAGGTGGTTTAAGGACGGGGTACCGCAGGAGGTTATTGGTCGCCGAGAATCTTCCGGAGGTATGCATACGTGAGGTCACCGGCAACTTGATCGTGCTGGTGCTCGTAGCCTTGAGCTTGGTACATGGCCAAATTGTGCTTCGAGTCTTTACCAGTAAACACCCAGATCTCGGTGGTCTCCTCAGGGAGATGCGGCAGAACAGCGAACATCATCTGAGTGCCAATACCGCGCCCCTGGAGATCGGGGGCCACCGCGAGTCGGCCCAACGTAGCTTTACCATCTTCAAGCTCCACACGCACTGACCCGACAAGTCGGTGCCCACGCCACGCCCCAAGAGTGACAACGTCCTCGCGGCGCAGGTCCTCTTTCAGCTCACCAAGTGTTTGCGTCAAGGGCGGAATATTTGGGTCGCCATAGGTTTGCGCTTCAGTAACAAAAGCTGCGCGACGCAACGTGAGTAGCTCACCAGCGTGCTCAATGTCGACCAGTGCGATTGTGATGTCGTTCTCACTCATGCCCCTATCGTGTCAGACTTTGTGGACGTTTGCGCCACTGTCCACGCAGAGCGAAGTACTCTGGACGTGTGACACACCAACCTGCCTCAGAACACTGGGTCCTGACCCTGTCTTGCCCTGACCGCCCCGGAATCGTCCACGCAGTTGCCGGGGCCATCGCGGAACACGGGGGAAACATCACCGAGTCCAAACAATTCGGGGACCCAGACACAAATCTCTTTTTCATGCGGGTTCAAGTTGAGACATCCGCAAGCCGTGAGGAACTCACCACCGCACTCGAGCCACTGGCCACACGTTTTGAGTGGACCTGGAGCCTCGACGTCGTTGGACGCAAAGTGCGCACCATCATCATGGTCTCAACCGCTGCACACGCGCTCAATGACCTCCTCTTTCAACAGCGTGCTGGGCGCTCCCCCATTGAGGTCGTCGCTGTTGTTGGTAACCACCGCAACTTAGAAGACCTCGCAGCGTTCTACGGTGTGCCATTCCACCACATTCCCGTCACGGCAGAGAGTAAACAACAGGCCGAGGACGAACTACTCAACCTCGTGCACGAAACCCGGGCCGAGCTCGTCGTCCTCGCCCGCTACATGCAGATCCTCTCCGATCGCCTGTGCCGTGAACTACAAGGGCGAGTCATCAACATTCACCACTCATTCTTACCGTCCTTCAAAGGCGCCCGGCCCTACCACCGCGCCCACGACCGCGGTGTCAAACTCATTGGTGCAACCTCGCACTACGTCACCGCAGATCTCGACGAAGGCCCCATCATCGAACAAGACATCGAACGCGTAGACCATGAGATGAGCATCAACGAATTCATCGCACTGGGCCAAGACGTCGAGCGACGCGTCCTGTCACGTGCAGTGGCATGGCACGCACAGCATCGGGTACTCGTGAACGGCCACAAAACGGTCGTTTTCCGCTAGATTCCTAACGCTCGTCTGTGGTGGGGTCCGTGGTGTCTTCCACCGTCTCCACCACAGTCGAAGGCAGTTCACGCAACGTCATAAAACGGGAAAACACCAAGGGCAGCGCAGCCGCTATTTCACCAATAACAACCACCCACAACATCGTGACCACACCAAACTGATGTGCAATCATTCCGCCAACAACTCCGGCGAACGGCATCGTTCCCCAGACAATAAAACGAAACGATGCATTCATCCGTCCCAACAGGTGTGGCGGGCACAGACGCTGGCGGAAACTCACCTGGGCGACGTTGAAGAGAGTCACCGAAATTTGCATCAAGAAACCCGCAACAATCAAGGTGATTTGTGGGTTCAACTCGTGTCGCAGGTGCCAAGCCAAAGGGATCCCCGCGAACATGATCGGGCTTGCGAGCGCAGACAACGCAATGATTCGCCCCTCACCAATCCACACGGTAGCCATGCGGGCGAAGATTGCACCAAGGATTCCTCCCACCGCTGAAGCGGACATGATGACCCCCAACGCGCCTTCTCCCAAATCCAACGTGGTCAGGACATAGAAGGTGACCATCGCCCAGCCCATAGTGGAGAAAAAGGCACTAACCGCTGTGACAAACACCAAGCGGTTCAATAGTGGGGTGGTCACAATGAATGTGAGCCCTTCACGGATTGCAGGCAACAGCGGAAGCTGTTGGCTACGGTCTGGAAGTTGTTCACGGTGGCGAATCCGCCCAAGGAAAACCACTGACACAACATAAGTCACCACGTTGACGGCGATAAGCAATGGTGCTGAAACAACCCGAAGGAGCAACCCGCCAACCGCAGGCACTGCAACTGCGGCGATGGAGTAGGTTGCTTGAAGTTTCGTGTTCCCTTCCGAGATGTGTTTGAGGCCCACTAACCCTGGAAGGTACGACAGGTGAGCGATGTCAAAGAACACGGTCGCCACTGACAGGATGACACCAGCTATATACAGCATCGCCATAGAGCCGTTGCCTGTTACTGCGAAGGCGACGACAGCGCCAAGAACTAACGCTCGCAGAACATCTGACCAGATGAGTACTGAGCGTTTAAGCATTCGGTCAACCCACACCCCGGCGGGCAACCCAAGGATGAGGAACGCGATTGTTTGCGAGGAAGAGAGATAACCCATCTCTAGCTCTGAGGCGCCGAGATACTGCACGGCGTAAATTGGTAGTGCGAGAGCTGTGAGTTGGGCTCCTACTTGGCTGAGCGCATCAGCGATCCATAGTTGGCGAAAATCGACATGCCAAACAAGGCTCTTACGGCGTGGGGGTGTGTGCACAGCACGCTACTTTACCGGTAAATCACCGGGAGCCAGTCTTCCTGATCACGTCAGTGTGCCGTGGCACTTTTACCTGTTGATTTATCAGCCTGTCACCCGATGCCGAGCGCTGACACTGCTTGTTGTTCGCTGAGGAGTTCTTCGACTGATAGGGCGATTTTTTCTCGGGAAAATTCGGTGATGTCGAGCCCTGGAACGATCTGCCATGTCCCATCGATGCTCACCGCGGGGAATGACGACACTAAGCCGTCTGGCACGTTGTATGAACCGTCTGATGGCAGAGCCACGGAGGTCCAATCCCCTGCTGGTGTTCCTTGTACCCAATCACGCATGTGCCACACTGCCGCATTGGCGGCAGATGCCGCTGAGGACGCACCACGAGCAGCAATGATGGCAGCCCCACGTTTGGCGACGGTGTCGATGAACTCTCCTTGTACCCAGTGGTCATCATTGAGCAGGTCAGTAACACTGCGGTCCCCAACGAGGGCGTGGCTGACATCGGGGTATTGCTTGGCGGAGTGGTTTCCCCAGATTGTTACTCGCGTGATGTCGGCGGTGGGTACATGTAGTTTGGCTGCTAGTTGGGCAAGCGCTCGGGTGTGGTCAAGACGAGTCATTGCAGTGAACCGGTCTCGGGGGATGTCTGGGGCGTTTGTCGCAGTGATCCATGCGTTGGTGTTTGCGGGGTTGCCCACTACCAGTACACGGACATCATGTGCGGCTCCCTCATTGAGGGCGTTGCCTTGCGGGACGAAGATTCCGGCATTGGCGGTGAGTAGGTCCGCTCGTTCCATTCCTTGGCTACGCGGTTTCGCTCCGACAAGGAATGCGGCATTCACGCCGTCAAATGCCGCGGTTGTGTCGTCATAGACGTTCACTGAGGTCAATAGCGGGAAAGCACAGTCGTCTAGTTCCATGGCAACCCCCTCAGCGGCTTGTGTCGCTGAGGGGATTTCAAGGAGCCTGATTGCTACTGGCACGTCGGGGCCAAAAACTTCTCCGTTGGCGATCCGAAAAGCCAAGGCATAACCGATCTGGCCTGCGCCTCCTGTAATGGTCACGTTCTGAGGTGTTGCCACGCTGCTACTCCTAGAATGGGTGGGACTTACGGCCTTCCACCCATCCTATGTGTCACAGCGCACTCTGCGCTCTATCGGACACGCTGGTCTATGGTCAGGCGTGGCGCCCTGACCCGCTACCTACTAGCGTGTCGACTGCTTCATCGATGTCGTTGGTGTCCTCGACCTCTAAACCATCGGTGCCAAACGGTGCATTTTCGCTGTCAAGTGTGTCGGCGAGGTTTGCGTTGTCATGGGCTAGAGGACGACGCCCGGCACGCACCCACGCACTCACAAACACCAGCGCAATAGCCACACTGAACCACAGAGCCAAGTGGAGTAGGCACTGGGTGATAGCTCCGTCTACACCTTCGCCGGCGATCATCGCGCGGATGGCGTACTGGGTCCACGTCATTGGCAGGTGTGCATGAACGTCTTGGAAGAACTGTGGTGCGGTTTCAACGGGGAACGTTCCACCCATCGCCGTAATCTGCACAATGAGCAGCACGAGGGAGACGAACCTGCCTCGGTAGCTGAGCAGTGCAACGCACGCTTGGTTCACAGCGATGAACGTCAAGGATGACAGCACTGCGATTGCTATAAGCCCCCACAGGTTTTCTGCGTTCAGTTCAACAAGGGTATTCACGAGCACCATGGCTAGTGTTGCCTGGACGACGCCAACCACAGCTGCAATGGCCATGGGACGGGTAGCGCTCATCCACCATTTCTCTGTAGTGGAGTGTCGGCGGTCAAGTGCTGGCATGACGAGGAAGAGAGCGATTCCACCAATCCATAGGGAAAGTGCCATAAACATGGGGGCGAACCCGGCACCAGCGTTGTGGACTGCGTTGAGGCGCACAGGGGAAACATCGGCGATCGCTGATGCTGTTTCTGCAATGCTCTGCTGTTCGGGTTCTGTGTATGTTGGGACCTGCTCGGCGCCGTCACTTAATGCTTCCCAGAGGTTTGTTGACCCGTCTGCGAGTTGTTCCGCGCCGTTCGTCGCATCGTTGGCTCCCTCCCCTATTTCGCCGAGACCGCCATTGAGGGTGTTTGCCCCGTCAGCGAGTACACCAGCACCTGTTGCAAGTTGTTGGGCGCCTGTGGCTGCTTTGTTGGCACCTGCGGCGAGGTGTCGAGCGCCGGTGTCGAGTTGACCCACTGAATCGGTCAGTGTGGGGAGTCCAGAGGTTAACGCTTGGGCACCTGTTGCCAGCGTGTTTGTGCCTTCGCTCAGGCTGGTTGCGCCTGCGCTGAGGGACTTCACACCTTTGCGTAGTGCACCGGACTGGTCGCTAAGTTTTTCGGCTCCTTGTTGTGCTGAGTTCAATGCTCCAAGCACCGTTTTATCTGCTGCGGTATCAGAGATTTTCCCGATGCTTGTCGACAGTTGGCTGGCCCCGGTAGCTAATCCCGCTGATCCTTCAGCGAGTTGCCCAGCTGATGTTGTGAGTTCTTGTGCGGCACCACTGAGGGCGGCGCTGTTCGTTGACAGAGTTGAGGCTGAATCAGCGAGGTTGTTGTGTTGCTGAGCGACCTCGTCGAGAGATGCGCAGAACTGGGCTGCACCGCCTGCTGCGGTGCACTGTGCAGCGAGTTCGCCCACAGCATTGTTGAGCGCTGATGCGCTTGTTGCGAGTTTTTCTTGCCCAGCAGATAGTTGCGTTACTTTCCCTGAGAACTGGCCGCTGGCGTCGGCATATTGTCCTAACTTTTTATTCAGTGACGCAGCTCCTTTGTCGATGCCTTGAGCTCCGTCGCGTAAACCGTCTGCTGAACCAGCGAGAGTAGCGATACCGTCCGCGAGTTTGTCTACGCCTTTGGTGTACTGCCCTACCCCGTCTTGCAGTGTTGTTGCACCTGAGGCAAGTGCAGTTGCACCGTCGTGTGCACTGTCCACCCCGCCTGCTAGTTGTGATGCACCATCAGCGAGTTCAGGAATGGCTGCGTGTAGTTGGCCCACGCCCCCAGAGAGTCGTGTTGCGCCCTGTGACAGGTCACCAGTTCCTGCCGCAAGATCACCAGCGCCGTTTGCGAGTTCACCGGCACCGTTTGCGAGTTCGCCAGCACCGTCGTGTGCACTGGTCAGTGCGTCATCGAGCGTTACTAGTCCCTCGTGGAGATCTGTGGCCCCTTCAGCAAGAGTGTTGGACCCGTCTGCCGCTTCACTGAAACCATCGTGGACACTTGTCATCGACACCAGCACCGTGTTGATGTACTGGTCAGCGGCTTGGGCTGATAACCGATCTTGGAGAGTCACTGCTACGGTGCGCGCCATGGTCCCGGTCAGGTAGTTGACGGAGTCATCAGTCACGATGTCGAGTTTCACCGGTTGTGTGGTTGCTGCCTGCGGCGTTCCCAAGGTCCCGGCTGTTGCGGAGAAGTTCTCTGGGATGACCATGTACGCCCTGATGTCTTCACTAGTCAGGGCTTTTTTCGCCTCGTCTTCAGTCATGGGCTTCCAGGTGAATCCAACATCTTCGCCGTCTGCTGGATCTGTCAGGGTGTTTTCCAGTTCAGCGCCCAGGTCAAATGTTTCGGTGTCGCCCGTGGACAGCGTGGTTGTGTATGCAGAGTCGAGGTTCACGACTGCCGCTTTCATGTCCGAGACGTTTTCCACTGGGTCTTGGTAGGCAAAGCTGAGGAGCCCGGCGTACATCAGTGGGATACACGCGATGATGGCCAAAATGACGAAGTTCATTGTGGTGCTGCGTGTCATGTGCGGCATACGGCGCGGCGCGTTGGGTGCGCTCATGGTGGTACTTCCATCTCTCGATGCGTGCGTGCATCGTCCAACAACACACTTCGATACAGGTATGTATCGAACTACTCAACAAAACGATACACACCTGTATCCGTCGTGGGCAACATATGAAGACACACCTGTATCCTGATGTGATGGAGCAGACAGGAAACCACAGTGCCCGGCAAGCACTAGCAACCAGCATGTCCGCGCATCTCTCTGCACGTCGTGCCACCGTGCGCCAACTGCGCCATTCCACCCCCACCGACCGACGCGCGAGCACCCAGACCGCCCTGCTTACCGCAGGGCGTGAACTCATCGCTAATAGAGGCGTTGCCGGAACATCCGTAGGTGACATCACCTCGCAAGCAGGTTTCACCCGAGGTGCGTTTTATTCAAACTTCACCGACATGGACCACTTCGTCTTTGAAGTAGCGCGCCTCGAATGGCACGGCATGCTAGAAAACGTCGAAAACGTGCTCAGCACCTGGAGCCCAACGCACTCCAACGCCATCGACGGCGCGGTAGAAATACTGCTCCAGGTACTCCCCCGCGACCGCGAGCGCTACCTTCTGTGGAACGAATTTGCGACCTACGAGATCAGGTTTCCCGAATCAGCTGGCAGCCTCGCAGAAGATTCAACGCAGTTCTATGCGGCGTTGGTCGACATACTCCACGCCATTATGGAGTCGTTCAATCTTGTCCCAGTGTGCTCGTTAACCGACTTGGTGGAACTCATCGTTGCACTGTCCGCGCGCTCAACCCGCAACGACATCATTGACGCTGGCCGGGAACCCACACAGTCGCCGAGTGCCACGGATCCATCACCACGTCATGGATCATTGATAGCCCGGTTGCTCCCTGAGCTCATCAGATCTATGACGCGGCCCGCATCTTGACACACCAAGAGGGCACCCGCCATGTGGCGGGTGCCCTCCATTCACATGATTGCGTGCGGGTGAGCTTATGCTCCGAGGCGTGCTGAAAGGTTCTCGTCAATAGCTGCGAGGAACTCTTCCGTGGTGAGGAACTCTTGCTCCTTAGAAATGAGCAAAGCGAGGTCCTTCGTCATTTTGCCAGACTCAACGGTTGTGATGACGACATCTTCGAGTGTCTTAGCGAACTCGATGACCTCAGGTGTGTTGTCCAACTTTCCGCGGTGCATTAGACCACGTGTCCACGCGAAGATTGACGCAATGGGGTTGGTGGACGTTGGCTTGCCCTGCTGGTGCTGGCGGTAGTGACGTGTCACTGTGCCGTGGGCTGCTTCTGCTTCGACAGTTTTGCCGTCTGGGGTCATCAGTACTGATGTCATGAGACCCAGGGAACCGAAGCCCTGTGCCACGGTGTCAGATTGGACGTCGCCGTCGTAGTTTTTGCATGCCCAGACGTAGCCGCCTTCCCACTTCATGGCTGAAGCAACCATGTCATCGATGAGGCGGTGCTCGTAGGTCAGGCCTGCGGCATCAAACTGATCTTTGTACTCAGCGTCGAAGACCTCTTGGAACAGGTCCTTGAACTGGCCGTCGTAGGCCTTAAGGATCGTGTTCTTTGTGGACAGATACACGGGGAAGTTGCGCTGCAACCCGTACGCGAAGGATGCCCGGGCGAAGTCCTTGATGGACTCGTTGAAGTTGTACATTCCCATCGCCACGCCGCCCTCTTCAGGCATGGTGACTACCTCAAACTGCTGAGGCGCTGAGCCGTCGGCTGGCTCAAAGGTCATGGTGATTTTTCCCGGACCAGGAACCTTGAAGTTGGTGGACTTGTACTGGTCGCCGTGTGCGTGACGGCCAATGATGATGGGCTTGTTCCACCCAGGGACGAGCCGTGGAATGTTGGAAATAATGATGGGTTCACGGAAGACCACACCACCAAGAATGTTACGGATTGTCCCGTTAGGGGAAACCCACATCTTCTTCAAGCCGAATTCCTCAACACGGGCTTCATCAGGAGTGATAGTCGCGCACTTCACACCGACGTTGTACTGCTTAATGGCGTTGGCTGCGTCCACGGTGACTTGGTCATCAGTGGCATCACGGTGCTGGATCGACAGATCGTAGTACTTAAGATCAATGTCGAGGTAAGGGTGGATGAGGCGGTCCTTGATGAACTGCCAGATGATGCGGGTCATCTCGTCACCATCGAGTTCGACGACCGGATTAACAACCTTGATCTTGCCCATGCGAGCAACTCTCCTTGGTCTGGGGTTCACATCTGCCGTCCCCACTTTAGCCGATTTCTTGATATCAAGATACTTTCTGTCCGCGGACACTCACGCACACATCCAGAGCAGTTGCTATAGCGACTGCATCGCCGACGAGGAGGTCGCCAAAAACGCCAACGAGCCAGCGATACCCCAGCACCACGCCACATCAAACAGGCGGCTACGTGCAGAGATACCAAAAGGCGCACCTGGTAACACCAAACGCGCACACCCGATGAGGCCGATCAAACCAGACATGGCATAAACACCAGTGCGCGCGCTCACCAAAGCAATGATGAGCGTGCACACCGCAACCAGCCCCAAGACCACCCACATCAGAGCAGTACGGAGACTCGAAAGTTCTTTTGAGGTGTCAACCGGTGGCGGCGTGGAAGTCATACCCCTACTTTACGCAACTCTTGCCAGGTCATGATCGCCGCTGATGCTGCCTCGTAGCCTTTATCTTCCACTGCCCCTGGGCCGCCAGCACGCGCAATAGCTTGCTCTTCCGTGTCACAAGTCAACACACCAAATCCAATGGGGGTTCGCGTGGTCACAGACACCGTCGTAATACCTTGGGTCACGCCTTGGCACACGTAGTCAAAGTGAGGCGTTCCGCCCCGAATGACCACACCAAGCACCACTAGTGCGTCATAAGTGTCTGCGAGCGTAGCAGCAGCGACGGGCAACTCAAATGTCCCGGGAACGCGGACCACGGTGTACTCCACGTGTGCATCGGTAGCGGCGCGAGTTGCTGAGTCTACGAGTTGAGTCATGAGTTGTTCGTGCCATTGGGCAGCGATGATTGCGACGCGCATGGTGTGAGTTACGGGGGTGAGGTGTGCGTCGGGGGCTCCGTGTCCAGCCATGAGAGTTGTCTCCTTAGACGTTGTTGAGTTGGTGGTCCATGCGCATTTTTTTGGTGCGCAGGTAGGTTTCGTTGTGGGGTGTTGGGGGCTGTTCGATGCTTGTTGTTGTGCTCACGGTCATGCCGTGTAGTTCGAGCCCGGTTCGTTTTGCGGGGTTGTTGGTGAGGAGGTTGATGTCGTGTGCTCCGAGAGCTGAGAGCATGGCGGCCGCGTGTTCCCAGGTGCGTTGGTCGGGTGCGAACCCCAGTGCAGTGTTGGCGTCGACGGTGTCGTATCCCTGGTCTTGGAGGTGGTAGGCACGAATTTTGTCGAATAGGCCGATGCCTCGGCCTTCGTGTCCGCGCATGTACACCACGATGCCTGGCACTGTGTTGATGTAGTGCAGCGCTCCGGCTAGTTGGTCACCGCAGTCACAGCGTGATGAGCCGAAGACGTCTCCGGTGAGGCATTCTGAGTGGACTCTTACTGCTGGGGTGGTGTGCATGGCCGGGGTCCATGTGGACAGGGTGAGGTGTTCAACGGTTTCGCCGTGGTTTGTGGTGAACCGCCAGGCGTGCACGGTGTAGTTGCCTCTGGGGGTGGGCAGGGTGATGGGTGGTGTTTGTTGGGGCACTGCGTTGGTGTTGGCGAGCAGGTTTGTTGCGGCTCTCCAGGTGACGAGGTCAGCGATGGAGATGATGGGGAGGTCGTGGGTGCGGGAGAACTCCATGAGGTCCTCACCGCGCATCATGTCTCCGGTGTCTTTGACGAGTTCTGCGATGACCCCTACGGGGTGTTTGTCGGCGAGCAGGCATAGGTCGACCGCAGCTTCGGTGTGGCCGCGGCGTGTCATGACACCATCTGGTGCCGCGATGAGTGGGAGGACGTGACCTGGTCGGTTGAGGTCTGTGCGGTTGGTGGCTGGGTCAGCGAGGACACGTAGTGTCACGGCGCGGTCTGCTGCGCTGATCCCTGTTGTGGTGCCATGGGTGGCGTCGCAGGTGATGGTGTAGGCCGTTTGTTTGGGGTCTTGGTTGTTCATCACCATGGGTGGGAGGTCAAGGTGTTCCGCCCGCTCAGCGGTCATTGGTGCGCAGAGCATTCCTGATGTGTGTCGCACCATGAAAGCGATGTCTTCGCTGGTGGCGTCTTGTGCGGCCATGATGAGGTCAGCTTCGTTTTCACGGTCTGCGTCGTCGACAACGATGACCATTCCGCCACGCTTCATGTGACTGATGGCTAGGTCAATGGGGTGCAGTTGCAAGGTCATGATGCGTTCTCCTGGTGGGCGCTCGGAGCGAAAGCGAGAAGGCGTTGGGTGTATTTCGCGAGGACATCTACTTCAATGTTCAGCACAGTTCCGGTGGATGCTCGCCCCAAGTTTGTTTGGGCCATGGTGGTAGGGATGAGGCCTACTTCGCACCAGGGTTGGCTTTCTCCTGGGTCGCTTACTGCGGTGATCGTCAGTGACACCCCGTTGAGGGCGATGGATCCCTTTTCAGCCACGAGCGGCGCGTACTGCGGGTGTAGTGATACTCGCAGGGTGGTCCATTCTTCGTGGTCGGTGCGGTGGGTCACGTGGCCGGTGGTGTCGATGTGCCCTTGGACGATGTGCCCGTCAAGGTGGGTGGCAGCTGTGACACACCGTTCGAGGTTGACCGTGTCGCCGGGGCGCACGGCACCAAGGTTTGTGCGTTGCAGTGTTTCTCCCATGAGTTCTGCAGTGAAAACACCCGGCGCGTTCACGTCATGCACAGCGGTGAGGCACACACCATTGACGGCAAGTGATCCCCCTGGCGGCAACCCTTCTAACGTGTGGGTGGCGCTCAAGGTGAGGGTTGCACTGTCGTTGTGCAGGTGCACTTCCTCAATGGTTCCGAGTTCACTGATGATGCCGCTAAACATGGGATTCTCCTGATGCATGCGCTGCTGTGGTGTTGTGCGAGGTGGACTGCACGTGAGCACTGGGGATGTAGTGGGTAAGTAGGTCTGTGCCAAGCCATTGCGGTTGGGTTGTTGGATCTGGGGTGAGCCGCAGGCCGTGAGCAAGTGTGGTGACTTGTGGCAGGTTCGCGCTGGAGGTACCTGCTCCGAGCAGGAGTGGCGCTGTGTAGACCTGAAGTACGTCGACGAGGTTCGCTTGGAGGAACGCACCGATGAGAGTCGGTCCGCCTTCGATGAGTAGATGCCGGATTCCGCGGGTTGCTAGTGTGTGTGCGACTTCAGTGGGGTTACGCGTCATCAGGTGAAGGAAGTTTCCATCGCCGCGCACCTTCGCTGTGTCCGGGGTGGGGGTGAGGCCAATGTGGACACGCAGAGGCTGCGGACCATCGGAGGTTGCCCGTGCGGTGAGGGTGGGGTCATCGTGCAGTAGTGTTCCGGTTCCAACCGCAATAGCGTCCACTGTGTGGCGCAGTGTGTGGGCGTGGGCGCGGGCAGCATCACCAGTAATCCACTGGGACGTGCCATCGGCAGCGGCGACATACCCATCGAGGCTTTGCGCTATTTTCGCTGTGATGAATGGGCGTCCACCGTGTTGTGCAACCAACCACCGGTCGTTAAGTACTTGGGAGGGCCGATGCGGCACATGCGTGACGTCAACGCCTGCCGTACGCAGGGTGTGCGCTCCACCTGACGCAGTGGGGGTTGGGTCGGGTACCGCGTACACGACGTGTCGGATGCCCACCTGAAGAATTGCTTGGGTGCAGGGGGGTGTCACGCCGTGGTGGGCGCATGGTTCGAGAGTGACATAGAGGGTGCACTGTGCCAGTTCGAGGTTCGCCGCTTGCGCGTTGCGGATCGCATCAACTTCAGCGTGGGCTGTTCCACGGCCTCGGTGATACCCCGTGGCGTTGCGCCCAGTTGAATGCTCGACGAGCACGGCACCAACGAGCGGGTTCGCACCCCGTGGCCCCAGTGCCGCGTGTTCACACGCTCGATCAAGGACGGTCTGCGTGTCCATCGTTCCCTCCCCACACCCACAAGAGGGGTGATGGGAGGTTCAGCGAACGCATCGTTAAACGACACACCCCGTGGGTGCGCGAAAGCGAGCGTTCACTGCATGGCGCCAGCAGCGCAACGGCATACGCCGATACTCAGCGGTCCACGCAGTCGCTGCAGCGTACGCTGCAGCGACGCTATTCCTCCCATCCAGACTTTAACTGTCGGCATCAGAATTTCACTGATTCAACCTGACACGGTGACCTGTGTCAGGGTCGCGGGCTATAACCGCCGGTTCGGACTTACACCGACCCCGGAATAACGTTTCTCCTTCATTATGGCATGCACACCCCTCCGCGATTGGTGGCATTCATCACCTGAGGGTCATGCTGTCCCCCAGGGCACCACGGTGGGTCATATAGTCGAACCATGGAGCGTGAATCCGTTGTCATCATTGGTGGTGGCCTAGCTGCCATCCGCACCGCAGCCGCACTACGTCATGCTGGGCATCAAGGCGTCATCACCGTCGTTTCGCAAGAATCTAGTCCGCCGTATGACAGGCCTCCGTTGTCCAAAGAACTCCTCACACGGGAGCAACCGGCATGGCTCTCAGAAGAACTAGGCATCACGGTGGAAACTGTGGCTGATCATGTTTTTCGAGGGACAACAGCTCAGACAATAGTGCCCATCACCACTCGTGATACCTCACCGGCAACCTCTCCCACGCAACACACTGACGCCACAGACCGTTGGGCAGTCACCACCAACACCGGACACGTTATTACGGCAACACATTGCGTCATCGCTACTGGGTCTACGCCCACCGTGCCGAACGGTTGGGAAAACGTCCACACAATGCGCACGCTGGACGACGCCGAACGTCTGCGTAGCGCTATTACGAATGCCAGTGCCGACCTGCAAGTCAGCAACTCTCACCACATTGCTACCAACGCACCCTCACAGGGGGCATCGATCGTCATCATTGGTGCAGGATGGATTGGACTTGAACTAGCTGGTCACCTTACTCACCACGGACACCAGGTAACGGTCCTGGAATCTGGCCCCTCCCCCCTGTGGCGGCAACTCGGTCCAACGGTGGGGCAACGAATAGGTGCACTACACCCCGACGTAACACTCCAGTGCAACACCATCGTGACCAGCGTCAACAAACAGCCAGCCACAACCCGCACATGTGTCACCTACACCCAGGCTGGCACCACCAACACGGTAACCGCCGACGTCGTCATCACCGCCGTGGGTGTTCGCCCGGCAACACACTGGCTCGCCACACCACCAGAAGGTTCCAGCCCTGTCATCACCCGTGAAGACGGATTACTGACCACAACCCCAACCGGCGCCGTCCATCAACATGGGCACACCCTCGCTGGGCTCTACGCTGTTGGCGACTGCGCCATCCGGTATGACAACACGTGGGGAGACATCATGCCAGGCCACTGGAACATTGCGCTCACTGACCCAGAGCGTATCGCCCACGATGTCTTAGGCATCGCCCAGCCTGCATCTACCACGCCGCATGTGTTCTCCACTCAAGGAGCGCACCACGTCGATGTGTTTGGGGTCCCACATCTAGCCAATGAGGTTATTTTCCGGGAGATTAGCCCAACGTCGTGGCTCGCAGCTTGGCTCTCACCGAACGGAGCTGCAACAGCGCTCATGATTGTTAACTCACCACGTGACACCTCAGCTGCCCGCCGAATATTCCGGAATGGGCCCATATCAATTGACCCGCGAGCCTTCGCCGATCCAACAATTCCACTAAAGAATGTTGCACTCACCAATGACAAAGGTGTCTCTGCCCTCGCGCACCGGGCAGAGACACCACTGTCCTAGACTACCCTATTGTCAATCCGGGGTAGCCCAAAGCGTTCACCATTTCCCCTGCTCAGTGGGCGAAATGGCGAGTCTCCGTGAAATACATGCTGATTCCTGCGGCCTCAGCGGCAGCGATCACTTCTTCATCACGCACAGAACCACCCGGCTGAACAACGGCAGTCACCCCCGCATCGAGAAGCACCTGCAAGCCATCGGCAAACGGGAAAAATGCATCAGACGCTGCGACTGCCCCGCGCGCCCGCTCCTCTCCCGCCCGCTCCACCGCAAGGCGGCATGAATCAACACGATTAACCTGCCCCATCCCGATCCCAACTGACGCCCCATCGCGGGCCAGGAGAATCGCGTTCGACTTCACCGCCCGCACAGCACGCCACGCAAACTCAAGGTCAGCGAGAACTGCGCTATCAACACCAGAGCCAGCAGCTAACGTCCACTGTTCAGCGGCGTCACCAACAGCATCAATGTCATCACGATGTTGCATAAGCACTCCACCAGAAACAGGCCGGACCTCCAGAGTTCCGGCAACAGGCGGCTGAGCCGTCAACACGCGAATGTTCTTCTTCTTCGTGAGAATCTCCACTGCACCATCTTCATAAGCCGGAGCAATGACGACCTCAGTAAAGATCGTTGAGATACGCTCGGCTGCCTCGGCACTGATCGCACGGTTCGCCGCAATGACGCCACCAAATGCCGACACTGGGTCGCACTCATGGGCACGCAAGTGTGCGGTGGCAATGTCTGCCCCGACAGCGATACCGCATGGGTTAGCGTGTTTGATAATTGCCACTGCTGGTTCATCGTGGTCAAATGCGGCACGCCAAGCAGCATCGGCATCAACGTAGTTGTTGTAACTCATTTCTTTACCGTGCAGTTGTTCAGCACCAGCGACCCCACCGCCGTCAACACTGTGGAAAAGGGCAGCTGGTTGGTGCGGGTTCTCCCCGTAACGCAAAGTCTGAGCACGTTGCCATGTCGCTCCAGCAACATCTGGGAAGCCACCCGCCTCTGCGGCCTGTTCGTCTGGTGCATACTGGGCAGCAAACCAGGAAGACACAGCGACATCATATGCAGCAGTGTGCGCAAACGCCCCCGCTGCAAGACGCTTACGTTGTCCAAACGTGAACCCTCCAGCGTCTACCGCTGAAACCACGTCATCGTAACTGTTCGGATCCACAACCACCGACACTGTGGGGTGGTTTTTTGCTGCAGCCCGAACCATTGACGGACCGCCAATGTCGATTTGTTCAACGCATTCATCAGGGGTCGCCCCCAATGCCACTGTCGCACTGAAGGGGTACAAGTTAACCACCACGAGATCAAATGGCTCAATGCCCAGTTCTGCAAGTTGGTCACGGTGGTCCTTTTTCCGCGAATCAGCAAGAATGCCCGCGTGGACTCGTGGATGGAGCGTCTTTACACGCCCTTCAAGGCACTCGGGGAAACCTGTGAGTTGCTCAACGGCGGTAACTGGGATGCCTGCACCAGCAATAGTTGAAGCGGTTGAACCAGTTGACACAATCTCAACGCCGCGTTCGTGGAGTTGCGCTGCAAACTGTGCGAGTCCTGTTTTGTCGTACACGGAAATCAGTGCCCGACGGATGGGGTGTTGAGACTCTGAGGGCAAAGGGGTCGATGGGGTGGATGTAGCAGACACAGCATCTCCGAACGTAGCTTGTCGAATTCACGGGCAGTGTCGGTGAGACGACACAATGGCGGTGGTATTTCGATCCTCGCACCCAGGCGGACGGCGCTACGTGAGGTTAGTGCGGCTACTCCCCGGTGGTCATCCACCCTCGCCAGTCGCAGCCATGTTCAGTGTACCCGGTCAGTAACCGTCACCCAAGGTCACTGATCGCCCATCCACGCGCAATCCATGACGACCGATCCGCGACATCCACTCCACCACTAAGAATCGTTCTTCGTGTTTGATCCGTTCATGGAGTTCATTTTCAGTGTCACGGGGCAACACGGGGACACTTGCCTGCGCAATGATGGGGCCGGTGTCGGTACCTTCATCAACAACGTGTAGCGTGCAACCAGTAATTTTCACGCCGTAGGCCAGTGCGTCTGCTACACCATGGGCTCCAGGGAAGGCGGGAAGGAGCGCTGGGTGGGTATTTAACACTCTGTGAGGGAACGCCGCGAGGAAAGTTGGGCCAAGGATGCGCATAAAACCAGCCGACAAAACGTAGTCCGGAGAAAAAGCCGCGACCGTTTGTGTGAGGGCATCATTCCACTCAGCGCGATCGGTGAAGTCTCGTGGGCTAACAACCGCAGTGGCGATGCCATGTTCTCGGGCAATAGCGATCGCCCCAGCTGTGGGATTGTCTGTCACCAAGGCAGTAACACGCGCCCCATACCCGGGTGCATTGTGGGCTTTCAGAAGCGCCTGAAAGTTGGTTCCTCCCCCGGACGCAAGGACAACGATGCTCGCCCTTTGGTTGTCAGTGTGCGGTGTGTGAGGCGCGGGCGGCTGGGCACGGTGGACCATAGTCACTCCTGGCAGGTCGTTGTTGAAGAGGCATCTTGAGGATATCGGACCTTCGCTGAGGGCTAGTGTCCCGTGAGGTCCACCAGGTGAGGAACAATAGTGGCATGAAGAACCCGTTCAGTGCACCGACCGGCAACGAAAACCATGAGAAAAACAGCACAAAGGGGGAGGACAACCAACCACCTCCATCGCAGAAGCCAGCACCTGAGGTTCCACAACTCACTCCTGAGCAGCACCGAACATTGAGTTCATCGATGTACCTCACCGCGACCCTCATGTTCGCGACACTCATTTCCACCATGCTGCCGCTTCCCTTGAGGATGGCTGCCGTGGGATTTGCCGTGTGGGGAGTATTTGCGGGTGTTAGAACGGTCAGACTGGCTACCCGGTGGAAGGTGTCAACATTTCAGCGCTTCGCCTTGTTGCTGGGGGTTGGTTTAACAATGTTTCTCGGGATTTCCGTCGCGTTGACAGTTACACGATGGGACATCGAAATGGACTATCAGGAGTGCCACCGACAGGCGCTCACTGTCCAAGCTGAAAATTCTTGCGAAACTGAGTACCGAGACGCTCTCACAGAGCTTTACGGTCGCTTTAGTGCCCCCTAGTTCATTCTGAACTTTGGGGCGTTCTCGGTGAGACCGGTGTAGCTTCCTCAGTCGATGTTGTACTTTCCTGCCGGGTTTTTCTCCCGCTCAGTACATTGAGGTGACGACGAATAAGTCGTGCGCCAGCTACACCTCCCACAAGGTGAGCCGGGATCAAGACAAGAGCTAAAGCACCCAGTGAAGGCCATAAAACGATACCAACATGGTGCAAAGCGCCTGGGCCAACTGCACCTGACGTGAGAACAATCCCCGCTGCTGCGAGGAAGAGCGAAACTGCCCCTGCTACCAGCGGCATACTCACGATAGTACTGAGACGTGCAGATTTCAGTCGTGAGACTGCACGCCACCCTGTCCACGCAGCAAAGAGCGCCACGATGCTTGCCAACCCCCACGTCGTCGTTGGTGTCATGACGTCACTGGGAATTGATGCCAGCATCGGGAAAGCTGGGAGTGGTCCTAGTGTGACATCGTGTTGAGAGTAGTGGACGTAGTCTCCGATAGTGAATGCCCCACCTGTTACCCACGCTCCAGCCCAGGCAATAAGTGTGGGGACGAATACTGCCTGCGCTAATCCCAGGGCAGCGCCACTAGGTGCATCGAGCGACCACTGTGTGAGCACTTGTGCCATGGGGTCGCGCCCGACGAATAGCCATACTGCAACGATCAGCGAGCTCACCACCGTTACGCCTGCCATCATGATTGCTCCGCTGCGGCATGCGTGCCTTATCCACCAGGGGATTGATCGGATCATTTCGGTGAGTCGCTGTGGCAAGATCAACGGCGTGTGAGACCGGTGTGTTCCTAACATCCATGCTCCGGCGGCAAATAGGAGCGTCATCACGGTTCCACGCAGGAAAGTGGGCACGCTAGCGCCTAGTGTCACGGCGGGGATAAGCGTGAGAACTAAGTACGTCATGGTGAAGGCCAGGCCCGTACGCCAGTGTCTATTCGCTGTGCGACGCGCTGAGGCGCGCGCTGCGAGGAGCGCCGCTAAGGTTATGCCTAGTGGAATCAAGGTGATCTCAACACCTGACAATGTGATCGCATATCCATGGGCAAGTAACCAGACTCGTAGGCCTGCAAGGCTTGCTGAACCAAGGTCAGAGTCTTGATCGATCAAGGTGGTCGATATTGTTGCGGTAGCAACTACAGGGATAATCACTAACAGAGTTGTAAAGAGGAAGGCCTGCACTCCTGCCAGGACTCCTCGACCCCAGAATAGATTCGCGTCACCACTGGTTTTAGTTTGAGTCGTGGTTGATCCTTGCCGATCAGCGTCACGAGATTGTGGCCTGCTGGAGTACCGGCGTGAAGAGGTCATGCTGTCATTCTAGGGAATCACTACGCCATTGCGTGGTTGCCTCGCGTAGCGGTGTCTCGTCTGGCAGTTACCAACGTTCTTGCCTGTGGTTCTTGGTTCCCCGGGAGTGGTCTGTGGCCGTGGCTTGGGTGTCGCGCACATGACTGTGTGCCTGTCTACCGTGGGGGTAATGGTGAGGGCCCCGAACACGTGTGGTGTTCGGGGCCCTGCATGATGTGTGGTTGCGGCTGTGTCCTACTCTCCCACACCCTGTCGGGTGCAGTACCATCGGCGCTGGCAGGCTTAGCTTCCGGGTTCGGGATGGGACCGGGCGTTTCCCTGCCGCTGTGACAGCCGCAAAATCGTCGAAACCTTAAGCACGTGTGTCTGGAAGAGTGTGGTGTGGTTTGGGGTTGTGGTTTGTGGACCGGGTAGTGGACGTGTTTATGAGCAGGGTTCTTGCGTGTTTTGTGTGTGTGTTAGTGGTTGGCGTATTAGTACCGGTCAGCTCCACGAGTCGTTAGTCCTCGCTTCCACATCCGGCCTATCAACCCACTGGTCTGGTGGGTGCCTTCA
>NZ_AUHN01000005.1 GCF_000423205.1 Jonesia quinghaiensis DSM 15701 | reverse complement strand
CAGGATCAAACTCTCCATAAAAACCAAACAAAAACCAACCACAAAAAGCAGTCAGCCTTCATCCATACAAAGAAAATCCCAACCCCACAACAACCACAAAAAGCAGTCATCGCAAAATTGAATAAAAACGATCCCCCAACCACCAACAAATGGTAGCCAGAAAACCACAAACAAACTCTACAAAACAAACACACTATTGAGATAACAAACAACAAACCCACCACGCGAAACCAACCAAAAACCCGGCCAATCCCGCCGCTAAGGCAACTTCTCAACCCTACCAGAACCTCACCAGCGATGCAAACCCCGTGTGTGACACACAGTCACACAACAACAGCCCAACACCAACCAGCAAAAACCCACACACAAGGCCAAGAACAACCCGCCAAGCGGGCCGAGAAACAACACTACAACACCCCACCCCCACAACGCAACAAACGCTAAATATCAACGATTCTTGCGTGTGAACCACTGTCGCGAACCAGATGTGCACTGAGCGAAGATGGCGGCTGTGAGGTGCAGGTCACGCTAGAGAGACTCTTCAGGCTCAGCATCATCAGTGGCGAACGCGGCAGGGCCATTGTCGAGGAGTAGGCGGAACTGCTCTTCATCGAGGATACGCAAGCCCAACTCACGCGCTTTGGTTTCCTTCGACCCTGCATTGGCACCAACAACGACGAAGTCCGTTTTCTTCGACACTGAGCCAGATGCTTTCCCGCCACGGGACAAAATGGCCTCCTTCACACTGTCACGCGTGAAGTTTTCTAGCCCCCCAGTCACCACGACAGTCAGACCGTCCAATGTTTTCTCGATGGACTCATCCTGGATGTCCTCCATCGAAACGCCTGCATGGTTCCACGCCTCAACGATGTTAAGGCGCCAGCGGTTACTCTCATCCTCGCTGAACCACTCGATCACTGACTCCGCGATCGTTGTGCCCACACCATCAACGGCAGCGAGCTCTTCAACAGTAGCTTGGCGAATTCGCTCAAGAGAGCCAAATGCGGCTGCGAGCGCACGTGCAGCAGTAGGGCCAACATGCCGGATAGACAAGGCAACCAACACCCGCCATAGCGGTTGAGTTTTCGCTTTCTCGATCTCGGTGAACAGTTTTTCAGTTGTTGCCGTTGGAACAGAGGGCTTACTTGCTGTCGCTTTGGAGTAAAAGTAGGGAATCAGCTCCCACTTTGTTCCCGACTTCAGTTTGCGTTCGCGCCAGACGACGATGTCCTGCAACCCTGCTCTCAGCGCACTGGAGGGGTCCGCTAAATCAAACAGTTGTGCTTCACTCGTTAGCAGTGGCACAAGTTCGGGCCCTTCAAGTTCTGGCGCCTCCGGGCCAACGGGCCGTGAACTCTCCGGGTCGCACAGGGCAACCGCTGCTTCCCACCCCAGCGCTTCAATATCAAACGCACCACGCGAGGCAATGGCAAAAACTCGTTCACGTAACTGAGATGGGCACGAAGCCGCATTGGGGCATCGGAGGTCTTTGTCGCCCTCTTTCGCCTCACGGATTTGTGTGCCACACGAAGGACAATGCGTAGGAGCCTGCCACTCAGGTAACCCTTCCGGGCGCAATGACTCCACGGCACCAAGGATTTCTGGAATGACGTCGCCAGCCTTGCGCACAATCACCGTGTCGCCGGGGCGCACATCTTTACGCCGTACCTCATGAAAGTTATGCAGCGTAGCCATACTGACCGTGGAGCCAGCAACAAGAACAGGCTCCATCATGCCAAAGGGAGTGACTCGACCGGTGCGCCCGACATTCACCTGGATATCAAGGAGACGAGTAGTGACCTCCTCTGGCGGATACTTAAACGCAATAGCCCACCGTGGTGCACGACTCGTTGATCCTAAGTGCTTCTGAGACGACACCTCATCAATTTTGATGACGAACCCGTCAAGTTCATGCTCAATGGAGTGCCGGTGATCCCGGTAGTACTCAATCTTTTGTTGAACAGCGTCGAGAGTAGTTTCCACAGAGTTGTGGGAAGACACTGGAATGCCCCACTGCTCATACAGGGTGTACATACCTGACTGGCGTGAAAGGTCACTGGGCGCTGCACCCTCCCATTCCACAGCTCCCACACCGTGGGCGTACATCGATAAACGACGGGCCGCGGTAACACGGGGATCTTTTTGCCGTAGTGACCCGGCTGCGGCATTGCGAGGGTTCGCAAATGTTTTCCCACCATCACGTGCTTGTTTTTCATTGAGGTCAGAAAAATCGCTGACCTTCATGAAAACCTCACCACGGATCTCAATCAGCCGCGGGTGCGTGGCAGGATCCCCCGCCAAACGGTTGGGGATTGAGGAAATTGTTCGAACATTCAGCGTGACGTCTTCACCAGTGCGACCATCCCCTCGAGTCAGCGCACGCACTAACTCTCCACGCTCATAGGTGAGCGACACAGCGAGCCCGTCGATTTTCACTTCACACAAATAGGACACCTGCGAACCACCTAGCTCGCTATGAACACGTCCCGCCCAGGTCTGTAATTCCTCCAGGGAGAAAGCGTTATCTAGCGACAGCATGGGCTGGCGGTGATCCACCGCTTCAAACTCAGTGGAGAAGGTACCGCCAACTTTCTGGGTGGGTGAGCCTTCCGGGACACTCCCCAGTTGCTCCTCAACAGCAACCAACTGCGCAAGAAGCGCATCGTAATCAGCGTCCGGAACAGACGATTCACCGGCAATGTAGTACTCAAACTGGTACTGGCTCACAAGACGAGCAAGTTTTTCCCACTGCTCGCGGACAGAAGCATCGGATGCGGCATCCATGTGCCGGGCGGCAGCAGAACCTGACGCAACATCAGGGCCAGTCATTGGGGCAGCAAGGGAGCCATCTACTGAGAGGTTTTCATCGGTGGTCACCCTCCTATTTTCCACGGACCTCTGACATGTGCGCGCCGTGTCCAGTCCCCACACCACACTCCGTTGCGAGGTTTTGGGCTAAACGATACAGATGTCGTCCCACCTGAGTGCTCAAGGCCACTGGCGTAAGGTAGGTGACCATGAGTATGAGCGAGAACACGCAGGCCACCCCTGCCGGCATCGACCATGACCCCTACGCCTGGCTCGAGGAGCTCGACGCCCAGCGATCCCTCGACTGGGTCACCGCACGAAATGAACACGTCACGGGAAGCATCGGCGCCACATACGAATTTGCCCTGAAAAAATCAGCAATCAAAGAAGTCCTCGACTCAGACGACAAAATTCCACTCGTCAGCAGCGTCGGCGGTTACCTCTACAATTTTTGGCGTGACGCTGACCACCCACGCGGTGTATGGCGGCGCACCACACCCGAAAGCTACGGCACTGACAACCCCCAGTGGGAAACACTGCTCGACATCGACGCGCTCTCCACACAAGAAGATGTCCCCTGGGTGTTCCATGGCTCAGAAATTCTCCGCCCAACCTACGACCGCGCGATCGTCAGCCTCTCCCGCGGCGGGTCAGACGCCGACGAAGACCGAGAGTTCGACCTCACCACCAAAACATTCATCAGCCCTGAAGACGGCGGATTCTTCCGCCCAGAATCAAAAGGCGGAATGAGCTGGATTACACGCGATGAAGTGTACGTCTTCACCGACTTCGGTCACGACGAACATGGCAAACCCACGCTGACCTCCTCAGGGTACCCACGCATCGTGAAACAACTCTCCCGCAGGCAACAACTCAGTGAAGCGCGCACCGTATACGCAGGCACCGAAGAAGACATGTACATTCGCGCCTTCCACTCCCACACCCCCGGTTGGGAACGAGATTTCGTGGCAAGATCCCTAGCGTTCTACCGCTCGGAACTGTACCTGCGCGAGGGAGATAACCTCACTCTCATCGACGTGCCACTATCCGCAGAAGTTGGGGTTCGCCAAGAATGGCTCCTCATCGAAACCCGCGATGAATGGACACTCGGCGAAACCACCTACCCGGCAGGCGCCCTGCTGGTCACCCGGTTCGACAACTACATGGCAGGGAAACGTGACCTCACCGTCGTGTTCTCCCCCACCCCCACCCAATCCCTCGCAGGGGCTTCCTTCACACAGAACTACCTGACCCTGAACATCCTCGACAACGTGAAAAATCGTGTTGAGGTGTTCACCCCTCCCACCGGGGACAGCAACGCGTGGGAACGCGCCTCAGCCACTGCGATACCTGCCCTCGGGACAACCAGCATCAGTGCAGTAGACAGCGATGAAAACGACGATGTGTGGGTCGTGACAACCGACTACCTCACGCCAAGTTCGCTCTACCGGGTCAGCGTCACTGACCTTCTCAACCACGACACACTCGGTGAACCACTCAAAACGAGCCCTGCCTTCTTTGACGCAGAAGGGCTAAGCATCGAACAGCATTTCGCAACCTCACAAGACGGAACACGTGTTCCTTACTTCCTGGTGTCCCGCACGGACACCCCCCGAGACGGCACCACACCCACCGTGCTCTATGGGTACGGCGGATTCGAAATCTCCCTCACCCCAGGGTATTCAGGTGGGCTAGGGCGAGCCTGGCTAGAACGTGGAGGCGCCTACGCTGTGGCAAACATTCGCGGAGGAGGAGAATACGGGCCGCGCTGGCACCAAAGTGCACTCAAAGAAAACCGGCACCGCGCGTACGAAGATTTCGCTGCAGTTGCCCGTGACCTCGTCACCCAAGGAATCACCTCACCACAACACCTCGGTGTACAAGGCGGATCCAACGGTGGGTTGCTCACCGGAAACATGTACACCCAGTACCCTGACCTCTTTGGCGCTGTGGTGATCCAAGTTCCATTGCTCGACATGAAACGCTATTCGCACCTTCTCGCAGGAGCATCATGGATGGCAGAGTACGGCGACCCTGATGTTCCTGAACAGTGGGAATACATCAAAACGTTCTCGCCTTACCACCTCATTGACGAGCAACGTGACTACCCTCCCGTACTCCTGACAACCTCAACACGCGACGACCGGGTTCACCCCGGCCACGCCCGCAAATTTGCGGCACGCCTCATTGATGCAGGAAAAGATGTCACCTATTACGAAAATATCGAAGGCGGACATGGAGGAGCAGCGGACAATGACCAAGCGGCCTTCATGTCAGCACTTGCGTACGAGTTTTTGTGGGGAAGGTTGACGTCACGTGGCTGATCAACAACCAAACATCACTGTGGTTGCGGCACTCGTTCTTGACCACGACGAAAACTTGCTCCTCGTCCGTAAACACGACACCACAACGTTCATTCAACCTGGTGGCAAGCCCGATGCCGGAGAATCAGTCACCCAGACAGCAGCCAGGGAACTAGCCGAAGAAACGGGACTGGAGTTGCCCCCAGAACGTTTCATCGAAACCGGCACCATCAACACTAAGGCCGCCAACGAACCAGGTCACAGCCTGACAGCGCACTGCGTCACCGTCCGGTTGCTCCCCGGTGAAGGCACAACCATCAGTGCAGCAGCAGAAATCGCGGAAATCCTCTGGGCAACGCCACAACACGCGGTGACGCTCTCTATCGCACCGTTGCTCCGCGACCACGTGTTACCGGGGCTACTCGGCGAAGCAACACCGTAAACTCGCCACAGGACTCCACCGAACGGCTATCCGTCACACCTGACGGATAGCCGTTCTGGCATCGTAGCGAAGGAATCGCGGGTACCACAGCATCAAAGCCCACAGCACAATAATGCACGCAACGCCACCGGCGACAGCCGCCCACCCCTCACCAAACCACTGAGACTGTGTACCCAACCACACGTCACCAAGGCGCGGACCACCAGCAACCACCACAATGAAGACGCCCTGCAGGCGCCCCCTCATGTGATCAGGGGTCGCGGTTTGCAAAATTGTTTGGCGGAACACTGCGGAAATCGCGTCACTCGCGCCAGCAAAAAACAATGCCACCGCCCCTGCTACCAGATAGCCCCAACGGATCGTCTCTGGAGACGACTCCCCCGCCGCGACCATCAGCGCACCAAAAGCGATCACTGACACCCCCCACGCGGTAATCGCCACCGCGATGATGAGACCTTGACGATGCATCGCAGTTAAGCCACCAGAAAACAGCCCAGCAGACATCGCGCCAACCGCAAAAGCTGCAGTCAACACACCAACAGTGGTTTCCTCGCCACCAAGCACCACAACACCCAATGCAGGGAACAAAACCCGCGGAGACGCAAGAATCATCGCGGCAAGATCAACCAAAAACGTCATGCGGACATCAGGTTGTGTCCGTAAGTAGGACAGCCCATCCAACACCGATCGCAACCCAACCCGGCGGCGCGGTGGGGCCGCAAGCGCACCGGCGGCGGTGTTTACCGGATCCGTTTGAGATGGAGAGGTTGGTGCGCTCGGTGGGATGCTTGGCAGCCGAAAAAGTGCCCACAGTGCACAGGTGAACAGCACTGTGTCAACAGCGTAGGCAATGCCGTAACCCCCCGCACCGACGAGGAGGGCTGCGAGCAGTGGCCCGCCAAATAGTGCAGCATTCCAGGTGATGGTCATGAGGGAGTTAGCGGCCGGGATTTTCTCCGGTGGCACGATGCGCGGCAAGATTGCTTGGCGCGCTGGGTTGTTCACAGCAAATGCTGCCGATTGCACGGCAACGAGCGCGTACAGCAGCCCGACGCTTTGGAACCCTGCGAATGCTTGTGCTGCTAGCAGAGCAGATGTCACCCACAGGACTGTTGAGGCGATCAGGGCAATTTTCCGGCGGTCGTATGCGTCAACAAGTGCGCCGCCGTAGAGCCCGAGCACCACGAGGGGGATGAGCGCAGACAGACCGATCATGCCCACAGAGAACGTTGACTCCGTGATGGCGTAGACCTCGAGGCCAACCGCAACCACCGTGATTTGGGCGCCGATGTTTGACACACCTAGCCCCCACCACAAGCGAGCGAATTCGGGGGAAGACTTCAGAATTGAGGTGTCAACAAACACAGACGCCATGCGTCACGCCGTCGCTTTCTCAGCCACGTATTCAGCTGTTTTGATCAAGGTGTGAACCTTACCCCGCGCATCGTCGACTGAGCCTGTGGCGATGCTGGTGGCTGCGGTGTGCTGGTAGCCGATGGATACGTCGGTGAGGCCGGAGACGGGAAGTCCGATGCGTTGCCAGTTGGTGGTAAGCACGTCACCCAACCCGCGGATGTCTACACCTGCACACGATGATTCCTGTGGGGCGGGTAGGGCGCCGTGAAATCCGATGCCGCGCTCCACGCAGGTGGCGATTGATTCCCACACTTGTTCATTCCATGCACCAAGGTTTACCCCCAGCGCTGGACGCGTTTGCTCGCCCTGCGAGGACACACCGGTGAGTTCTTCGATAGCTCGTGCTGCGGTGGGGATTCCGACCCAGGAATCTCCCGTGTGCACCGTCACGCCTGCTTGCGCCATGACGGGGCGTAGGGTGCGTTGCAGGGCCTCGATAGCAACACTTGGTTCAACCCGTGGAAGCCTGGAGTAGCCCGAGAAGGTAGGCACGACACCGGCCAGCACAGAAGCGATGTTGGTTTCGTCTACTTGGACGTGAACTGACACACCAGGAACAAGCTGCCCGATACGGGTCACTAGGTCGCTCAGCCCCTCACCAAGTGCAGACGCGACGTCCCGCACCGCACCGTGGTCGGCAAGGACCCGGTCACCGTGGTTGAGCCACAGCTGTGACGCCAAGGTCCAGGGGCCAAGAACACTGACCGTTAATGGTGTAGATGTGCCGTGGGCTGCAATACTCAGCGCTTCGTACTGGTCCTCGAGGGCTCGCAACACACGTTGCGCGTCAAGGCCTCGGTGAGACGACAGTTTCCAGCCGTGGGGGCCTTCCTCAAAACCGAGGTCAACGAGCGTTCCCAAGGTACGTGCCGTGAGGGTGAAGTGCGGGTGTGACGGGTACAGCGGGATGAACGGAACAGCGGTGACACCCCACGGTGCGGTCTGGGAGTCTTCGAGAATCTGTAATTGTGCGGTGAGGTGATCCTGCGCGGCTGCACGTGGCCATAAACCACTGGGCAACACTGTGGTCATGCTGATACTGCGGCTGACTGCGCGGAATTGGTGAGCGTTGCATGGCGGTCAGAAGCGACCACTGTGGCTTGGCCAACAACTCTGGTACCGCGGAACAACACGATGGATTGACCTGCGGCAACACCGCGAAGTGGTGATTCCAGTTCAACTTCGACCAGTGCTGTGTGATCCTGTGACTCGCTGGCCCCTTCAACGCGGGTGCATTTTTCAGCGAACTCTTCTTTACCGCGTGGCATGAGATCAACTGCTTGAGCGAGGGGAACAACACGTGCCCGCCCTGGGATAGCGGCACCGTGAGCGCGCACTTGCCCCTCGATGGCGAACCAGTCGCTGCCTTCTTGCGTCAGTGAGGCATCGGCGAGAATGTCTTGAGCGAACCAGACGGCTTTATCGCCGACGATACGGTTCACTGACAGCAACTCTGATGGGCCCACAATGACCGTATTGTCCTTGGTGCTCACACCGAGCACGTAGCGTGGCTGACCATCGGGGGCTGGGCGCCCCAACGCCAAACCTTTACGTTGTCCAACGGTGTAGGCGTAAGCGCCATCGTGTTCCCCGACCACGTTACCCTCAGTGTCGAGGACCTCACCTGGCCGAGAACCTAACCGTTCACGCAAGAAACCCTTGGTGTCACCGTCTGCAACGAAGCAAATGTCGTAAGAATCTGGCTTGTTTGACACGCTCAAACCACGCCGTTCCGCTTCAGCACGCACCTCATCTTTGGAGGCGTACCCACCCAACGGGAAAATTGCGTGCCGTAAACGTTCAGGGCCCATAACAGCAAGAACGTAAGACTGGTCTTTGGCATCATTTGGTGAGCGGTGTAGCTCACGCATTGTCACTGTTTCACCGGAAGCATCAATGACATCACGATCAATCACCTGTGCATAGTGGCCGGTAGCAACAGCATCAAAGCCGAGCGCCATCGCTTTGTCGAGCAACGCTTCGAACTTAATGTGCTCATTGCAGCGCACACAGGGGTTGGGTGTTCGCCCCGCTTCATATTCAGCGACGAAGTCGGCGACAACAGTGTCTTCAAATTTTTCTGACAAGTCCCACACGTAGTACGGGATACCCAGAATGTCAGCTGCCCGCCGCGCATCGGAGGCGTCCTCAATGGAACAGCACCCACGTGAGCCCGTGCGGAACTGGTTGCGGTTACGTGACAGTGCCATATGCACGCCCACGACCTCGTGGCCGGCTTCAACTGCCAGGGCCGCTGCAACGGCAGAGTCGACCCCGCCTGACATGGCGGCGAGTACCCGCATGATTCTCCTTCATAGTGCGTTGTTCGCTGAATTGTTGGGCAGTGTGCGTTGATCAAGTATTGCTGCGTTGCCATCGGCAACAACAGGTCATGCTACGAACGGGCAGGGGCAGTGGTTGCTAAACCTGCCCTGCGTGCGCGTTCCACCACGAGTGGAAGAACGCTCATAACGTGGTCAATGTCCTCTTGGGTGCTGCTTGCACCGAGGGAGAAGCGCAGGGCTCCACGGGCAGTGAGCTCGTCGAGTCCCATGGCGAGCAACACGTGGGAGGGTTGCGGTATTCCCGCTTGGCACGCTGAGCCGGTCGACGCCTGGACACCATGGGAGTCGAGAAGGTAAATCAGGGAGTCACCCTCGCACCCCGTGAACGTGAAGTGCACGATCGAACTAAGCCGAAGGTGCGCGTCAGGGCCGGTAGGATCAATGCCGCGCAGGGTTGCGTCAGGCACAGACTTCAGGATGCCTGCGATGAGGCGGTCACGGAGGTGCTGTTCATTTGTGGTGCGTTGAGTGAGGTTCTTTGCGAGATCGGCGGCGGCAACACGCCAAGCATGGATGGCTGCGGCATCAATTGTGCCTGATCGCACTTGGCGTTCTTGGCCACCCCCATGCAGAAGAGGCGCGAGGGTGAGTTCACGTCGAGCAATGAGGGCACCCACCCCCACCGGCCCACCAACCTTATGGGCGGTAATGGTCATGGCATCTAACCCACTGGCCGCGAAATCAAGGGACAAGTGGCCAGCGGCCTGGACTGCGTCACTGTGCACCGGTACACCATGCTGGTGTGCTAGTGCAGTGATGTCGCGGATGGGTTGGATTGTTCCCACCTCGTTGTTCGCCCACATGACTGAGATCAGCGCGGTCTCTTGCGCGTGGTCTGCCAGTTCACGGCGCAAAGCTTCGCAGTCCACCAGTCCGTTGGCATCCACAGGTAAAACAACCAGGTGCGCGCCTTCATTAGTGGCGAGCGCTTGGGCTGGGTCAAGGATTGCGTGGTGCTCTATCGCGGAGATGATGATGCGTGTGCGCTGGGGGTCAGCGGCACGCCGGGCCCGGTAAACACCAGTAAGTGCGAGGTTGTCAGCTTCGGTTCCTCCGGACGTGAAGATGACTTCGCTGGGCCGGCAACCGTAAATTGTGGCGAGCTCTTCGCGGGCTGCTTCAACGACGCTGCGTGCTCGGCGACCAGCAGCGTGGAGGGAGGACGGGTTACCGACAACCCGGAGTTGTTCTGCGTAGGCCTCGATCGCCGCTGGCGCCATAGGTGTGGTGGCAGCGTGGTCGAGGTAACTGATGCGTGCGGGCTTCACAGCGATTAAGTCTAGTGGTTTGATCTGACACTGCCCGGTGAGTGTGACACGGCCAACGGGAGGGCTCTTGGCTATGGCGGGTAGCATCGGCAGGAGATCAGCCAGATATCTCAAGAATGGTGGAGGGTGACGTGAGTTTCCTGAGTAACGATGTGTTGGAGTCAGTGCGTGGGCGTGCGGGTGAGTATGACCGCACCAACACGTTTTTCCACGAAGACCTTGAGGAACTGCGCGCGGCCGGATACTTGGCGGCGTTCGTGCCGCAAGAATTCGGCGGCAGCGGATTAAGCCTTGAAGACATGACACAGGAACAGATGCGATTAGCAGGTGCTGCACCAGCTACCGCCCTAGCTATCAATATGCACCACGTGTGGGTGGGAGTTGCCCGCGCTGTTCACCGCACCGGTGACTCCTCCATGGATTTTGTGTTGCGTGATGCGGCGCGCGGTGAGCTGTTTGCTTTTGGCGTCTCTGAAGCCGGAAATGACCTCGTGCTCTTTGGTTCAGACACTCGCGCTACCCCTGACGGGCACGGAGGGTGCGCATTTTTTGGTACCAAAATCTTTACGTCACTTTCCCCTGCATGGACCCGGCTGGGAACATTTGGGGTAGACAACACCGACCCACAAAACCCCATCAACGTGTGGGGTTTTGTGGACCGTGACCCTGCTGGAGTCACCATCGCTGATGACTGGGACACCCTCGGTATGCGCGCGTCGTTTTCTTGCACCACCACGCTACATGGTGCGCTAGCACCGGCGGAGCGCATCGTACGGCGGCTACCTCCCGGCCCCAGCGCAGACCCCATGATTTTCGGGATTTTTTCGACGTTCGAAGTGCTCTTGGCTTCCGTGTACACCGGTGTCGCCCAGCGAGCCCTCGACGTCGCAGTTGCCACCGTTCAACGGCGCACCTCAAAGGCAACAGGCACCACCTACGACCAAGACCCAGCAATCCGCTGGAAACTTGCTGACGCGGCGATCGCTTTGGACGCGATCTACCCGCAAATTACCCTCGCAGCAAGAGACCTGGATGCTGGGGTAGACCGCGGGGCCATGTGGTTCCCGCAGTTGTCTGCCATTAAATCCCGGGCCACTGAAACCGCACTCGATGTTGTCAATAAGGCGGTGCGCGTATCAGGTGGGTCCTCGTACTTTAACCGCAGCGAACTCTCCCGCCTCTACCGGGACGTACTCGCCGGGCTGTTCCACCCCAGCGACGATGAATCAGTGCACAACGCTTGGGCTACTACCCTGCTGGGGCCAACGACGTAGGTGCCACATACCGGTGGGGTGGGATCTGAAAACAGATCCCACCCCACCGGTTGTGTTAGACAGTATGTCCTTAGGCGGAGGCTTCACCCTGCGATGCTTTGTACTCACGGATCGCTGCTGCAGCTTGTGGCAGCACGTCTTGCAGTTCACCTACAACAGCGAAGTCGCTGATTTCGAAGAGCGGGCAATCCGGGTCAGAGTTCACCGACACGATCACCCCGGATGCTTGCATCCCACCACGGTGGTGAGGTGCACCAGAAATTCCAGCACCGATATACACACGTGGGGCAACAGTTACACCAGTTTGGCCAATCTGCGCATCGTGCTCAATCCAGCCTTCGTCAACAGCGTCACGGGTTGCGCCAACGGCGCCGCCCAACGCATCAGCGAGTTCCTCCACCTGAGAAAAGTCACCCAGTGTGCCCCGGCCGCCTGCCACAACATAGGGAGCTTCAGCCAAGCGGGGGCGACCCACTCCGCCGTGAATTGGCGGGTGAACGGTGCGTGAAACAAGTGACACCGACGTGGCAAGGGCTGACGGGGTCACAGTGACGGTTTCTACCTGGACGTCAGCAGCCGGCTGGGCGGGCGGCGTAGGGATCACAGCGTTGGCTCGCACAGTGGCAACGGCAACGTCTGTGACAACCTTGCAGTCGATGTCCCACGACCCAGCGAACACTCGCTTGTAGCCGACAAAATCGTCGCCTTCAAAACCAACAGTGACTGTGTCAATAACAAGCCCGGCACCAATGGCGTGAGCCAAGCGGGCGACAACCTCTTTGTTTTGGAAAGTTGGTGAGGCCAAAACTACCCGGGCAGTGGTTTCTTTCACCACGCCCGCGAGCGCTTCTGCTGCCGCTGGGGTGATGTGTGGGCTGATGTCACCGTCAAGTG
Organism: Jonesia quinghaiensis DSM 15701; assembly: GCF_000423205.1. Classification (GTDB taxonomy): domain Bacteria; phylum Actinomycetota; class Actinomycetes; order Actinomycetales; family Cellulomonadaceae; genus Jonesia; species Jonesia quinghaiensis. The sequence goes on along the minus strand of NZ_AUHN01000005.1, from coordinate 495,875 downwards.
CTGCGACCAGGAACCGGGAGACGCCGTAGGTGCGTACTTGTTCCAGTGCGGTAGCTGACGGTTCGTGGAATGACACAGCAACGGGTGTTCCCAGGGTGTTGGCGAGGGTGAGTAGTTCGAGCCCTGCTGAGGTGAGTTGGGTGTCTGCTGTGTCAAGGAGGACGAGGATGTTTGGTGTTGTCATGGTGTGTGCCCCTAGATGAGGTCGTTGTCGATCAGGTAGCGGGCGAGGGCGAGGCCGCCGTCGCCTTTGTCCACCACGGGTGGGGTGATGTCGCGTGGGGGGCGGGGTGCGCTTTTGACAACGTGGGTGCGGGCTGCTGCTTCACCGACGTCGTTGGGGTTCAAGGCAATGTCTGTGAGGGACCATTGGATGATCTCTTTGGTGCGGGCTGCCATGATGAGTTTGAAGTTGGGGTAGCGGGGGGTGTTCACATGATCTGTGACCGATACCACAGCTGGCGCTGGTGCGGTGATGACTTCGGTAACTCCGTCGAGTTCGCGGGTTACTTCCACCATGCCGTCGCTGAATTCAAAGCGGGTACCCAGTGTGAGTTGGGGAAGTTCGAGTTCTGCTGCGAGCAGGCTGGGGATAACTGACCCGAGGCCATCAAGTGCTGCCATGCCAGTGATGATGAGGTCGATGGGGCCGGATTCGCTCAGTTTCCTGATGGCGGCGGCCACTGCTGTGGCGGTTCCAAAGACGTCAGACCCACCAATTGCTGGGTCAGTGACATGGACGCCGGTGTCCGCGCCGAGTTGGAAGGCTTTGCGGAGTGCGCCTTCAGCTTCGGTGGGGCCAACGGTGACAACGATCACTTCGTGTGCGGCTCGGTGCTCTGGGCCTGCTGCTTCGACAAGTTGCAGCGCGCATTCGATAGCGTTCTCATCGAGTTCGTTGAGTGTGCCGTTCTCTACCCCGCGCGCCACGCGACCTTCCTCGGTAAAGCTGCGGTCTGAGTGAATGTCTGGGACGTGCTTGACAGGTACCACGATTCTCATCGCGTGCAACTCTTTCGTCGTTCCGATTGGTCCAGTGCTCAGCCTACATGCACTTGGGTACCTCCAACGTTGAGGTCCGCCTGGACTTTGCGACAATAGATGTATGACAACTTATGTTGGCGATCCATCCCGCATCCCGGTTCCTGCGCTTGGCGTGCATCCACGTGATGGCGGTGTTGATGTTGCGGTACATGCCGCACACGCCGACGCTGTCGATTTTTGTGTCCTTACTCCGGCTGAAACCTCTGGTTCCCCGTGGGAAGAGCGCCGGATGCCACTGACCCAGAAAAGTTATGGGGTGTGGCATGGATTTGTTGACGATGTTCCCTTAGGGACCCGGTATGGGTTCCGGGTACACGGCAAGTGGGATCCCCGATCTGGGTTCCGGCACAATGCAGCCAAACTTCTCGTTGACCCTTATGCGCGGGCTCTCGACGGTGACTTGTCATATGACGAGGCCACCTATGGTTATCTTCTCCATTTCACTGAAGACCACTCACGTGACGGTGACATTCACGGTTTAGCTGACCCGCGCGACACCGTAGACATGGTCCCGCACAGCATTGTTGTTCCGTCGTTACCGACACAAACGTCCACTCGGCCCCGCGTTCCTTGGCAAGACACAGTCATTTATGAAGCGCATGTGCGCGGCCTGACTCAACTGAACCCAGATGTGCCGGAAGATTTACGGGGTACTTATGCGGGCATCGGGCATGAAGCGACGGTACGACACCTCACAGAGCTGGGGATCACCACCATTGAATTGCTCCCTATCCATGCTTTTGAGTCTGAACCGCATTTGATTGACAAAAACCTCACGAACTACTGGGGTTACAACACACTCGGATTCTTTGCACCGCACGCACCATACGCCACCCAAGCGGCACGTGACGCTGGGGGCCATGCGGTGATTGATGAAGTCAAAGCGATGGTCCAATCCCTGCACGCGGCAGGGATTGAAGTGATCCTTGATGTTGTGTACAACCACACCTGTGAAGGTGGCACCGGTGGGCAACATGTCTCCTGGCGCGGATTGGATGCAACGGGGTACTACCTCCACGATGGAGCGACCCCCGCAAGTTTCGCTGATGTCACCGGGTGTGGAAACACCCTCGACTTTTCGCGTCCTCGCGTTGTTCAAATGGCACTTGATTCGATGCGCTACTGGATGACCACCTTCGATGTTGATGGGTTTCGACTTGACCTAGCGGTGACCCTCGCTAGGGACCCTGAAGGCTTCAACCCGAACCACCCGTTCCTTGTGTCCATGCAAACCGACCCTGTTCTGTCTCAAGCGAAAATCATTGCAGAACCTTGGGATATTGGCCCAGGCGGGTGGCAAACTGGGAACTTTGGTGCTCCTGTTGCCGAATGGAACGACCGTTACCGTAACTGTGTACGCGGGTTCTGGCTATCCGATGCGCGGGCGCTGTCGCACGGGCATCGTGGGTCTGGTATTAGAGAACTCGCCACCCGCCTGGCAGGGTCTGCAGACCTCTTTGGTCACTCCGACCCGCCATTAGCGCGCGGAACTGTAGCCTCAATAAACTTCGTCACCGCTCACGACGGGTTTACGCTTGCCGACCTCGTGGCATACGACCATAAACATAATGAGGCCAACGGTGAAGACGGGCGTGACGGCAACAACGATAACCAATCGTGGAATCACGGCGTTGAGGGTCCACTGTCCCCCGACGACTCATCGCACGTCATTGCCCCCACAAGACGCCGGTCTATTCGCAACCTCTTAGCAACCCTGCTGCTCTCCGCAGGAACACCCATGCTCACCGCAGGAGACGAACGTGGGCGCACCCAACGAGGGAACAACAACGCCTACTGCCAAGACAATGAGATCTCGTGGATGTCATGGGAACTCAACGATTGGCGTCGCGACCTCCAAGACACCACCCGCTATCTCCTCGAGCTACGGCGTGAACACCCTGCCCTGCGCGTTGAGGACTTCTTCTCCGGTGGGCCACAAGCCCACGATGATGACCACCAACCCGACCTCGGGTGGTACGGCACCGACGGCAGCCCTCTAACCCAAGACCAATGGAATGACCCCGGAACGCGAATCTTCCAAATGTTCCGCCGCGGGCGTATTCCAGGAACCGGCGATGAAGCAGACCCCCATGTCCTCCTCATCGTCAACGGAACCCTCGAACCCGTCAGCGCGACACTACCGAAACAAAACTCGATGCGTTCATGGCACATGGCATGGTCCAGCGAGTGGGAACGCCCCGACACACCCGATGAAGCACGCGATGTGCCACTCGGACCCGGAGCTGAGGTAGCACTAGAGCCATTGACACTGCAACTCTATGTCGCGCCAGCGGAGGCGTAATCTACCAGCACAGACATATCTTCACCACTGTTTCCAGACACCTGCCCGACCAGGGCGAAATCACTCCAGATGTTCGGTAGCGTTGTCCCTGTGACCCAACAACGCCGCCGTGCAGCAGCAGTGACCCCAGCACACCGCGCCACAGACATCACGGGCATCGGCCGGATTCCGGTCATTGATGTCTCGCCGGTCATCGCCGAAGGGCGATGGCCAGCGAAAGCTGTCGTGGGCGAAATGATCCCCGTCGAAGCGACCGTGTTTCGAGAAGGACATGATGCGGTGGCAGCCACCGCAGTGTTGACCTCGCCGCGCGGTAAAAAAATCACCGCACGCATGGTCGACATTGCCCCAGGGCTTGACCGCTTCCAAGGGTTTTTAGCCCCCACCGAAACCGGACGCTGGAAACTTCGTGTTGAAGGCTGGTCAGACCCTTACGGGACCTGGGAGCACGATGCTGGGGTAAAAATCGCTGCTGGCATCGACGCAGAATTGATGTGCCTCGAAGGCGTTGCGCTCTTCACCAAAGCAGCACGTCAACGAGGCCTCACACCTGTTGAACGCGCATCGCTACGTGACGCCATCCGTGTACTGAAAGACACCTCAGTTACACCACAAGAACGTTTTGAGGTAGCAACCGCACCAGCACTGTCATCGATCATGCGCTACCGTGCGCCACTGCGTGAGCAGGTCACCTCATCCCCCACCTACCCCATCACGGTGTCGCACAAGCGGGCGTTGTTCTCATCGTGGTACGAGTTTTTCCCACGTTCTGAAGGCGCTGTCGAGCTAGAAGATGGCACATGGCGGTCCGGGACCTTACGCACAGCGACCCAGCGCCTCACTGACATTGCACAGATGGGTTTTGACACCATCTACCTCACGCCAATCCACCCCATTGGCACCACAAACCGCAAAGGCCCAAATAACACCCTGACTGCTGGACCCAACGACCCCGGTTCCCCCTATGGGATCGGTTCACCCGACGGCGGGCACGACGCTATCCACCCGGACCTCGGGACATTCGAGGATTTCGATTTCTTTGTCGAAAAAGCTCGCAGTCACGGCATGGAAGTGGCATTGGACATCGCACTGCAATGCTCACCTGACCACCCCTGGGTCACTGAACACCCCAACTGGTTCACCACCCGCGCTGACGGCTCCATCGCGTACGCAGAGAATCCTCCCAAAAAATACCAAGACATATACCCCTTGAATTTCGACAATGATCCCGAGGGAATTTATGTCGAGATTTTACGGATTATTCGACTCTGGATTTCACACGGTGTCACTGCTTTTAGGGTAGACAACCCACACACAAAGCCCTTGAACTTTTGGGAACGGCTCCTCGCTGCCGTGCACGCCACAAACCCCGACGTGATATTCCTCTCGGAGGCATTCACCAAGCCTGCGATGATGCGCACCCTCGCGGACATCGGATTCCACCAGTCCTACACGTACTTCACGTGGCGCAACACCAAGCAAGAACTAGAAACCTACATTCGTGAAGTGTCTGGACCAGCTGGATCCTCCATGAGGCCGTCATTTTGGCCCACCACTCACGACATTTTGCCACCCTACTTGCAACACGGCGGCGTACCAGCGTTCGCTATTCGCGCAGTCATCGCGGCTACCGCCTCACCGCTATGGGGCATCTATAGTGGCTATGAACTGGCAGAACGCACACCGCGTCCGGGTGCCGAAGAACTTATCAACAACGAAAAGTACCAGTACACTTCCCGAGACTGGGGCAAAGCCCAAGACATCGGGATTGCACCACTGTTAACAAAACTCAATGAGATCCGCCGAAATAATCCTGCACTTCAGCAATTACGGAACGTGACCGTTCACCACACTAGTGATGACAATATTCTGGCGTTTTCCTCTCACCTCCCTGCAGCTTTCGCCGACGGGAAAGATAACACCATCATCACGGTCGTGAATCTCGACCCACACAACACCCGCGAGGGGACGGTGTGGCTAGACCTCGAAGCCCTCGGCTTCTCCAATGACGTGGCAGACATCGGGCAACCGGCGTTTCGTGCACATGACCTGCTGACTGGGCAGGCCTTCGACTGGGGGAGACAGGCCTTCGTTCGGCTCGACCCTATTGCTAACTGTGCACACATCATCCACGTGAGGCCCCTGTGACTCAATCATCTGATTTCATGAACCCCAGCCCCATCGGGGGGATCAACCCCTACCTCAACTCAGTGACCCAGTTCCCTGGCGTATCTGGCGAGACCTCGGGGCTGTCCAACGACCCGAACTGGTACAAAACGGCTGTGTTCTATGAGGTGATTATCCGCGCCTTCAACGACACCACCAACAGTGGCACCGGGGACCTCCGCGGACTCATTGCCCGCCTGGACTACCTCGAATGGTTAGGCGTCGACTGCCTGTGGCTTCCCCCGTTCTACCCCTCCCCCCTGAGGGACGGCGGATACGACGTCGCAGACTACACCTCCATAGCCCCTCAACTGGGCACAATGGAAGACTTCCAAGAACTCATGACCGAAGCCCACCGCCGCGGCATTCGGATCATCATTGACTTGGTCATGAACCACACCTCAGACCAACACCCGTGGTTCCAATCATCACGCCATGACCCAGAAGGCCCCTACGGCGACTTCTACGTATGGAGTGACGACAACACTCGATACTCCGACGCTCGAATCATCTTCACCGACACCGAAACCTCCAACTGGACCTTCGATCCAGTACGCCGCCAGTACTACTGGCACCGGTTCTTCCACCACCAACCTGACCTCAATTTCGAAAACCCAGCAGTCCAAGAAGCGATGATTGACGTCGCCCGATTCTGGTGTTCACAAGGTGTCGACGGTTTCCGCCTCGACGCAGTGCCTTACCTTTTCGAAGCAGAAGGCACCAACTGCGAAAACCTCCCAGAAACACACGCGTTCCTGCGCGACCTGCGGAAAATGCTCGACAACGAGTTCCCAGGTCGCATCATGCTCGCCGAAGCAAACCAGTGGCCCGAAGACGTCATCCACTATTACGGGACAGAAGAAGAACCCGAATGCCACATGTGCTTCCACTTTCCCGTCATGCCCCGCATCTACTACGCACTCAAAGACGGTAAAGCGCGCCAAATCATCGACATCCTCAACGACACCCCCGCCCTCACCGGCGGGCAACAATGGGGAACATTCCTGCGCAACCACGACGAACTAACCCTCGAAATGGTGTCCACTGAAGAACGCGCCTCCATGTACCGCTGGTTCGCACCCGACCCACGGATGCGCGCCAACGTGGGAATCAGACGCCGCCTAGCACCGCTACTCGACAACTCCCGCAAAGAAATCGAGCTCGCCAACGCACTGCTCCTGTCCCTGCCCGGAAGCCCCTGCCTGTACTACGGTGACGAAATCGGCATGGGCGACAACATCTGGCTCGAAGACCGGGACTCCGTGCGCACCCCCATGCAATGGACACCCGACCGCAACGCCGGGTTCTCCGGGGCAGACCCCGGCAAGCTCTACCTTCCCGTTGTCCAATCACTGGTGTACAACTACCGCTCCATCAACGTTGAAGCACAAGTTGAACAACCCACCTCCCTCCTGCACTGGATGCGCGGCATGCTCGCCGTACGAAAGCGCCACGCCGCATTTGGTGCCGGAGAATACGCCGCCCTGGACTGCGACAACGAATCACTCTTCGCCTACACGCGCTACACAGACGACGAAACCATCACCTGCATCGTGAACTTCGCAGCCACCGCCCGATCTGGCCGCGTCCACATGCCAGGCAAAGCCGGATACAGCGTCGTCGATATTTTTGGTGGCGCCGTTGTAGGACACGTTGACGACACAGATCACCTGTCTGTCATGCTCGGATCACGTGAGTTCTACTGGCTCGCCGTCCTGTCCGTGCCAGACCCAGCGAACATCTAAGCGCACAAGGAACCCGATGCCCACTCGACCCAGCACAGCCCCCATTCCACTGACAGTGGACCCCGAGACACTGACACGCATCGCGCATGGCACCCACCATGCGCCGCACAGTGTCCTCGGGCCCCACGTCCACACCCCGGAACGGACAACCAGCACCCAATGGGCGACAGTGCGCGTCTCCCGCCCCCTCGCCGTCAGCGTCACCCTCAAAACCCCGCGTGACACCTACCCCATGACCCATGAACTCGAAGGAGTCTGGGTCGCGGTCATCCCCGCACCAGGTGGCACAGCACCGGAATACGTCGTCACCACGGACTACGGCAGCGGCGAACACACCATTGACGACGCATACCGGTACCTACCCACCGTCACCGAGTTCGACCAACACCTCATCCGAGAAGGCCGCCACGAACAACTCTGGACAGTACTGGGCGCAAACGCACGCCACTACCGCACAGGATTTGGTGAAGTAACCGGGACCTCCTTCGCCGTGTGGGCACCAACAGCACGCGCCGTACGAGTCATCGGTGACTTCAACGGGTGGGATGGCCGCTCACACGCCATGCGCAGCCTCGGAAGCTCAGGCGTGTGGGAACTATTCCTGCCCGGAGTCGGTGAAGGAAGCGTCTACAAATACGAAATCCACACCGCTGATGACACCTGGGTTCGCCGCGCCGACCCCATGGCACGCGCCACAGAAGTACCACCCGCCACAGCAAGCATCGTGAACTACGGGGATTACACCTGGCAAGACACCAGTTGGATGGCAGGGCGCGCCCACACAGACCCCCACACCCAGCCGATGTCCGTGTACGAGGTCCACCTCGGCTCATGGCGCCAAGGGCTCAGCTACGAACAAGCAGCCATAGAACTAGTGGCACACGTCAAAGACATGGGCTTCACCCACGTCGAGTTCCTCCCCGTTGCGGAACACCCCTTCGGCGGGTCATGGGGCTACCAAGTCACCTCGTACTACGCCCCCACCTCACGATTCGGTTCACCCGCCCAATTCAAACACCTCGTTGACGCACTACACCAAGCAGGAATCGGGGTCATCCTCGACTGGGTACCCGCACACTTCCCCAAAGACGAATGGGCTCTAGCCCGATTCGACGGAACCTGCCTCTACGAACACCCCAACCCACAACTAGGCGAGCACCCCGACTGGGGCACACTCATCTTCAACTATGGCCGCAACGAAGTACGGAACTTCCTCGTCGCCAATGCAAGTTTCTGGTTGGAAGAGTTCCACATCGATGCCCTGCGTGTTGATGCCGTGGCATCCATGCTCTACCTGGACTACTCACGCAACGACGGAGAATGGCAACCCAACCGCCACGGTGGGCGGGAAAACCTTGAAGCAATTGCGTTCCTCCAAGAAGCGAACGCCACAGCATACCGGCGAAACCCCGGCATCATGATGATCGCCGAAGAATCCACAGCATTCCCCGGTGTCACCGCACCCACCCACGGCGGCGGGCTCGGCTTCGGATTGAAATGGAACATGGGGTGGATGAACGACACCTTGCGGTACATCCAAGAAGAACCCGTAAACCGCCACTGGCACCATGGCACCTTGACCCACACCATCAACTACGCATTCTCTGAGCAATACCTGCTACCGATCTCCCACGACGAAGTTGTGCACGGCAAAGGGTCGATCTTTGGAAAAATGCCAGGTGACGAGTGGCAAAAATTTGCCGGAGTGCGATCCTTGTACGCCTACCAGTGGGCGCACCCAGGCAAACAACTCCTGTTCATGGGATGCGAATTCGCCCAGCGCGGCGAATGGCGTGAAGCTGGCTCCCTCGAATGGGGATCACTGAACGACCCACACCACAGTGGTGTGCGTGACCTCGTGCGAGACCTCAACGAGGTGTACCGAACACAACCGGCACTATGGGAGTTGGACTTCAGCCCAGAAGGCTTCAACTGGCTGGAATACCGCGACTCAGACCACAACACAGTCTCCTTGGTGCGGCATTCAGCGAACTTCCCCGCAGTTGTTGTTGTGGCGAACTTTGCGGGAGTCCCCCACGAAGAGTTCCGTGTACCCCTGCCACACGGCGGGCAATGGCGCGAAATTTTGAACACGGATGCTGCCACCTATGGTGGATCCGGCGTCACCAACACAGCACCAATCACCGCTGAAGATCACCCCTGGGGCGACGGCGCACAACACTCCGCTGTCCTGCGTGTTCCACCTCTTGGTGTGCAGTACCTTGTGCCAGTCACCGGTCGCTAAGGTACCTGTCATGTGACATTCAACCGGTGAACTGAGGAAGATAAGCAATGGGGTGGGTCCCTCTTCGAAGAGGGACCCACCCTATTGCGTACTACAGCGCGGACAGCGGATTTATCGCTTCACACAGACACTCATGAACACCGTTCAGTGCCTGCTGGGTGAATCACTTTAGAACAGAGCTGACGCCAAACGACGACGTGCAGGAGCAACCCGGGCATCGTCTGAACCGAGAATCTCAAAGTAGTCCACCAGGCGTTTGCGAACATCTTCGCGATCCTCGGCAAAGACCTGAGGAACCAAAGAGATCAGACGGTCCAAAGCGTCTTCTACTTTCCCGCCCATCATGTCAAGATCCGCAACAGCAAGCTGTGCCTCGACGTTCAACGGTTCGCGCGCAGCAGTATCACGAACTACGCCAAGATCCGCATCGGCAGTGCGTTGAAGCAGCCCCACTTGGGCAAGACCAGCTGAAGCCATCGCATCACTTGGGTCTTGTTTTACCGCCTTCGTGTACGCAGCGATCGCAGCATCAAAGTCATTACGTTCAATCGCGTCATACGCTTCTTGGTGCAATGGCGGCAGTTCTGGTTCCTGTGGTTCCTGGGTCTCTTGCGCCTCTTGAGGTTCTGCTGGCGCTAACACCCCAGTCACACCGTTCGCTTCAGCAGCCTGGAGGAACTGGTCAATAACCCCAATAACTGTTCCATGATCGTGGTTTCCGACAAACAGAGGAACCGGTTGACCAGCAATCAACCCAACGACTGCAGGGACATCTTGGATTTGGAAAGCCGCCGCGATACGTGGCCACGCTTGGACATCCACCCGGCCCAGGAGGAACTTGCCGTTCATTCCGTCAGTAATCTGGCTCAGCGTTGATGCCAGGTCTACACAGTTTTGGTCTCCTGGCGCCCACAGCAAGACCAGGACGGGAACCTCAGTGGACTGCTGAACGGCGGATGAGAAACTCTCCTCCGTCAAGTCCACGACAAAACCACCAGCCGCAGGAGCTTGCCCCTGGGTAGGTGCCGTAGAAGCTACGGGGGCGGCCAGTGATGACAGATCCACGGCACCGCGGACACTCAACGGAAACTGCGCCGATTCACTCATGTCAGTGTTCTCCTGTCTCAGGGATAGAACGGGGACGAGGCGCAAGCACTACGCTTGCGCCTCACAACACCCCAGATATGTCAGATTAATCAGGGACTGAAGCGCCTGTCGTTTTCAACAGACGGCCAAGAGCCTGCGGTTTGACCGCCTGCTCCTTCGGCGGCACATAAATCCCGACGATAGCCGTTCTCTTCACGGTCAATGCGTTGGATGCCTTGGTGCCCTTTTTCAAGAACGCCTTCTCCATCGCCGATGGAGTGACAATCGCACCGCTTTCGCCCTTGAGAGTGCCCGACAGGTTCAGCGATGTCACGATAACAGCGCCACCATCAATAGTTTTCAAGGCGTGCCAGTCACCAGAGGGTTTAATGGTTTCTTTGTACGTTCCCTCGACCTGTTTGGCAGCATCTTTCATGTATTTGCGCAGATCGGAGATCTCATCAACGAATGTGTCATTCTCCGTTTCAAAGACCTCTTTAGCGTCACCAGCAGGCTTCTTCAACAAACTGACGTACTGGTCGATAGCTTCTTCGGGTGACACCTGAAGAGTTTCGTCAAGATCAGAGATTTCCTGGGTTCCAACACCGCTGGCAGCAAACGTGGGCACCGTGATGCCGGGGAACAGCGCGAACCAGCCCCATAATTCATAGTTTGTTTGGGCTGATTCCTGCGTGTAAATGACGAATCGTTCAGCTTCGAGGTTTTGCGGGCGCTCGGAAACACCAAAAACAGTACGCGGCCACGTTTGTCGTGTTGTCATGAAGATTGATTGCATGGTTGACGGGAGTTCCGTCAAACTGTCGTCACTCTTCTGCGCTTTCGCGATTTTGTATTCAGCTTCACGGATCGTTAAAGCCGGACCGGTCACTCGATCTTCCAAAGCATCAGGGTCTTTTTCTGCGTCTGCTGCACCGAGGCTTTCACCGACCGTCTGGGCGATCGATGCCATTTGGTTTTCCGTCAGGACAGGGAACTCTGCTTCAACGAGCTCTTGATCCACCTCTAACGGGGGCAACTCTGGGGTACACGCGGTGAGCAACGCTAAGGCAAGAATTGCAGCGGTGGATCGAATGAGGGCAGGGCGTGGGTTTTTCATCGTGGCATTAATCCTTACGCTTGCCGGTTCTTGTCATTGTCCATTTTTGCGGCAGCTTCACGGTATGACTGGTACAGCGCCCGTCGCGTGCCGGGGCGTGGTGCATCGTGATCTGTGGGAGCCGCACCTGGTTGCGTGGCAGGTGGTTGAGCGGAAGGTGATTGTTGTGGAGCCTGTTGAGGCTGCTGCTGCTGACGCGGCTGACGCGGGGCCTGGGTTGGTGACTGTGATGGGCGGGGCACTCCCCCAACTCCCTCACTTCGCGGGGTCGGCGTATAAGCAGGTTGCCCTGTGGGACGCTGCTGAGGAGCTGAATCTTGGTGGCGTGCAAGCGCCTCGTCAACAACCGCAGCGTCTTGGTCCGTGTGTGAATACTGCCCCGGACGCATTCTGGTGTCGGGAGTGGGGGTCGCTTCGTGGGAGAGACCCCACGCAGCTCGCCAACTCGATGCCGATGCTTGTGAATCTCGTGGCAACCACGACTCTCCGCCCGCAGGTTGTTGGCCTGGGACGGTAGGAATACCTGACGTCTTCGGCCTGCGCTGCTTTTCAGTGAGTTCGCGAAGTTCTTTGCGGGTGAAGCCGATTGCTTGAAGCGTTCCTGTGTCCAACATGGCGGCTGCCTCTGGTGTTAACCCGTAAGGCAAGCCGGTGTTTGAGCCGTCACGGGGATTTTCGACGGGACGCGCTTGCGGAGCACCTGGGAACGGGGAGGATTGCCCTCCCCCAACGGTTGGCATTTGTCCCGTTCTAGCGGAAATGCCAGCTGCTGTGTTCATGGCTGACTCTGCCGCAGATGGTGCACCGAACTGTTGTCGCTGCCCTCCAGCTGCACTGGCAACCGAAGGTGCTGAGTGTGAACTCATCGACGAGGTGGCACTAGGCATCGACCGGGATGATGCCGCTGAAACCTGCGAGACTCCTGCCCCCGCTTGCGGCTGTGGCGCGAAGTCAGCACTGCGCGAACCCGGGGCAGTGGGGGTTTTCGTTGTTGGAACATCCCAGGGCGCTGGTTGCTGGCCCGGCGCTGCTGACGTTGCGCTCTTGGCTGAGGCGCGTGCCGCGCTACGCCCTGAACGACGCGCTGCTGAACGAGATGCACCTGCGGTAGCTTCCGCTCCCTGTGGAGCAACGCTACGCACTGAGCGAGCGGAACGGCCAGTGCTGGGGGCTACAGCTTCAACTGATTGAGATTTGCGCGGGCGCGAAACGACAACGAGGAGCAGCAGGCCAAGCACTGCAAGGACACCACCGCCAACGATCCCTGGCACAAGAAGAGGAGTTGTCACCTCACGCTGCCACGTCATGGACAACTCAGGAGCCGCATCGCCATCACTGCCTGCGAGAACAACAATGGGGTCCTCGACTGAGGTCAATTGAACTTGCACTTGACCAGCGCCAGATACGGACTCAAACCACATGTCCGATGATGTCAATGCCGGGCCTGTGTCTTGCTCAGCCTCCTCCGCTGAGTCCTCACTCGCCTGCTCATCATCTGCGGGCTCAGCGTCTTCAGCCGCCTCACCATCAGCATTTTCGCCGTCCGCAGCAGGCTCTTCCTCCACCGGCTCAACCAGACGCGTGGTCAAAGACTCCCACGAGGCAACACCGCTGACTTCCTGGTATGACGTGTCAGCGAGCCAACCGCGAGCATCATTGACCCGGGCCACAACCAGGGTCACCTCTGCTTCACCACCGGCACGAGCCACGATGGTGACATCGTCACTGACCTGCCCCAAGACACCGGGTGCGGTCATGACGTAGCGAGCCTCCGAGGTACTCGGGGCTGTGAGTGTGACAACCTCATCAGGCTTCCACACTGTGCCGGAAGCGACACCGAGACCGGCGATCACTACACCGACGACAATAAGAAAGAGAGGTAAGAACTTCTTGCGCAATGGATTGCCCCTTCGAGACGACCACCCCAGACTACCGGGCACGTCAGGGGTATGACCAAGCCAACCACGACCTGCACAACCTTGCCTACACCTCTTCACGACTATTCGCTACACGCAAAAACTCGGCATATGGTTGTGTTCTAGATCACTAGAAACGCGCGGTCGGCCGTGACACAGCGCCGTTTCCTCTTCTCCTCTCTAGAATAGATCACGCACCACACGGAGAGATCATGAGCCTGGAGGCTAGAAGTGGCTGAAGACCGTCCCACATTCCCCATCGCGATGCGCGGCTACGACCGCACACAGGTCGACGGCCGGATACGTGCGCTTGAACAGACCATTGAGCAAACACAGGCTCAGGCACAACAACTCCACGAGGAAGCTGCCGGCGTTCGCGCGCGCAACGAGCAACTCCAACAACAGTTGAACGACCTCACCCAGCAACTTAACGAGACAGAACGCCCTTCATACTCGGGCCTGGGGTCGCGCATCGAACAGTTGATGCGCTCCGCTGAAGAGCAATCCAGCGACATCCTCACCCAAGCTGAAACCCACGCCCACGACGTCACATCACGGGCCGAAGCCGCTGCACATCAGATGCGTTCACGCGCCGAAAGCGAAGCGGCGGAAGTCCTCACCGCTGCCCGCCGTGAAGCAGAAGAAGTTCGCCGCTCCGCGCATAACGCCGCAGAAAGCTCTCTTACATCTGCCGAGCGACGCGCCGAAGAACTCGTGGGCTCCGCGGAACGCGAAGCCCAACGCATCTCCACGTCAATCGCGACCGAAGAAACAGACCGCCGAACATCATTGGAACGCGAACTCGGCACCCTGCGCGCAACAACTCAGCGCGAAATCACCGAATACCGGGTCTCTTCAGAACGCGACATTGAGGAAATGCGGGCACACGCCATTGAAGAAACCACGGCACTGCGTGAAGAAACCCAAATTTACGTATCAAACCTACGGTCGTCCGCTGAAGCCGAAACAACTGCGCTGCGTCACAGAACAGATGCAGAAACAGCCCAGCTGCGGTCAAGCACCGAAGAATACGTCGCTCAACTGCGATCGACCACCGAACGTGAAACCACAGAACTTCGCCAAACCACGGAAAATGACGTAGCTCAGCTGCGCGCAATGATCCAACGCGAAGTCGACGAGCGTCGCACCGAACTTGACCGTGAACTCGGCGAACTACGACAAGCAACCGAACGTGAAATCGCTCAATACCGGCAAGCACAAGAACAAGAAATTGCCGAACAACGCCAAATCATTGAGCAAGAACTAGGCGAACTGCGTACACACACCACACGTGAAGCGAACGAAGCATTGGAAAATGCGCGCCGCGAAGCAGCACACCTGACAGAAACAGCCACTCGCGAAACCGCTGAAATCCGCGATCAAGTAACCCGTGAAACGGCTGAGATGCGCTCTGCCACGGAACGAGACATCCAAGAAGCACGCGAACAGACTCGCCTAGAAATTGAACGAGTCATCTCTGAAGCGCACCGCACAGCACAAGAAACACTGAACGCGGCACGCACCGAAGCCACCGCCATGCTCGATGACGCACGCAAGTCACTCGCGCAAGCAGAACTTGACATTGCGCAACGCCACGAAGAAGCGCAACTGGCCGACTCCCAACTTCACGCACGTACCAAGGGAGAAACCGACCGGCTCATCGCCGACGCGGAACACCACGCAGCTGAAGCGGAAAAGCGCGCAGCCGAGGCGCTGGCAACCTTTGAAAAGATTCGCCGCGACAGTGATTCCTACGCGAAGGACACCACAGATGGTGCCCGCCTGAGTGCGGAAAATATTGTTGCCGATGCCCGCGACCAAGCCGATGACATTGTTCTCGATGCTCAGCGCGCCGCAGAGCGCACAACCGCCACTGCCCGCCGCCAAGTGGAAGACTTGGCGCGGCAAAAGGAATCCATCACCACGTACCTTGATGAGTTGCGTTCCATCTTGGCTGCCGAAACTGTGCCTTCCCAAGCGACACTGGAAAAGGTTGCAGTTGTGGAAGAAAACTTCCAGGCCGCAGAAGAGCAACGCGCCGCAGAACTGCACGCAGACCTTGCAGACAATGGTCTTAACGCCACCTACGCTGCACCAAGCGAGGGCGTGAGCAGCGCCCATGACGAACAGGTCACGACAACCGACACCCACGTTGATGACGTTGACCTTGACGACACCGACGACACCGACGACACCGACAGCGTCCAGGGCATGGAAGTTAGTGACGACGTGCAAGAACGTGACGACGCCGCCGAGGCCCAGGGACCACACACCATTGATCACGCTGAGGCGAACGACAACGCGGATCACGACGTGGAAACACGCGCCATTGACGTCGTTGACACCAGCAGTGCCCACACCACCGACAGCGCCGACAGCACTGACAAAGACGATGTAGATGGTACTGCCGCTCTCGAGAACAGCGACCGGGAAGACGCAGGTGACCTCGAGGACGCAGACGATGACATGGACGAGGATGACTCGGACATCGAACTCGATCAAGACCCGCGCAACGCCCCCACCAACCCCGCACTAGACGCACAAGAAGAAGCAGAAGACGCCGAACTCGTCGAGGACATTCTCGACGAAGAGAAAGAAGTAGGGCCCAGCACGCCGGGCTACCAAACACCGGCCCAAGCTGCCCGCAAGGCGGCATCCGGGCGCCCTGCCCCCATGTCCGCAGCCAATGGTTTCTCAGCAGTCCCCATGCCACCACACAAAGCATCGTCAACTGATTCAAGCGAATCCGCGAACAGCGCTGACGGCGCAGAAGGCACTGACTCCGTGAATGGTTCTGCAGCGACAAAGAAATCAGGGCGGTAAAACCACAGTGAGTGACACAGCCTGGCGGGACCAAAAGACAGCAAATGCTCAGCACCTCGACGCCGAACTCCAACGCCGCCGAGCCAAAGAGTCAGCGCAAGCACGCGAACTCATCGCTCAGTATCTGCCGAAACTTCAGTCTCATGGTCCCGCCGCTGTGCCACTCACCGCCCGGGCATACTCTGGATCCACCACCTACCGCACCGGTTTAACCGGCTGGTATCTCAAACAAAATCGCAGTGTCGCCATTGACACCGCCGGTAACTTTTACGTTCTGAGTACCCAGGGGTCACTGCGAGAACGCTTCACAGGCGTCACCATCACACCCAGCGATCCCCCACTAGTCCTTGGGTTAGGCGGGCGTGATGGTGAATCCCTTGACCTGCGTGAAGCATTGGACCGGGTTGTGAACTCAACCCACTCGGGCTAGCAGGTCACTGAGGGCTTTCCCCACGGCTGCTGGTTGCTCAACAGGTGTCATATGCCCTGCGTGAGGAACAACCGTCATGATGCTGTTCGGCAAGGCGCCGTGAATGACTTTCATGGCTGCGGGGTCAGCTTGGGCGTCGTTCTCCCCCACAATGACAGCAGCCGGGCCGTGATAACTGCGGAGCACACCGACAGAATCTTCTCGCGCTGCCATAGCGCGCTGACTCCACGCAACGCCGTCAGGGCGTTGTTCGGAAATCCACTGGCTCATCAGGCGGATCTCTTCGTCTCGCGCAGCAAGGTCTGGTTCACTCAGTGTCGCGGTTGCCATTCCCGCCACAGGGTCAACTGACTGTTGTTCCACAACCTGCGCCGCAATGGTGAGGCGCTTCTCCCGAGCTTCTGGGGCATCGGCATTAGCGCGAGTGTCCAAGAACGCTGCACCGTCAATAGGGTGGTTTTGTTCGCGCAGTAACGCCATCAACACGTAACCGCCCATCGAGAGCCCAGCCACGACAACAGGGCCACCGCCTAAACCTTCAAGAACATCGGCGACTGCTTGCGCGGAGTGCTTCAACGATGGTTCCGTTGGGAGGACGTCGCGTGAACCACCCATCCCGGGCAGATCAACCCCAAGTACAGTCCATTGAGGGGGAAGGTAGGGAACGCAGGACTGCCACATGCGGCTGTCCACAGGGAAACCGTGCAGCAGAACGAGCGAACCCGCGGTGCCTTGTTGGAAGGTGTGAGTGTGTAGCGCTTGGGATGTCGAGTCAGAGCGAGTAGTCATACTTTGTGCCTCCTGTTGGCAATGAACGTCGCAATAAACTACGGGCCGATGCCAGCCCAACTATTCCTGCATGTCCCAGCAGTGAGTGTGCCAGTGGCGGCGCGCATCGAGCGCAGCTTGGGGGCCAAACAGGGATTCGTTGGCCCACGCCACAATGTGACTGGTCCACGCTGGAACTACCCGGTGGCATCCTGGGCACACGTATTCCTTGTCGTTGCCACGCACTGGCTGAACTGTCCAGTCGTCGCCACGCCGGGTTACCGTTCGCCTTCCACCTGATACACGGTCAAGGTTGAGCGCCTGGTGCGGTGCGTTGTACGGGCGCTTTCCTGAGCGGCGGGAAGAGGGCATGCATCCATTGTGCCGCGCGGTGCGGGGATGTGCGAACCTGTACGGTTCGTGGCGCTCAATAACGTGGCCGGGCCCTTCTTCCCAGCCCCTGACACAGCAAACACTCAGTTAGGAGCGTTAGAGTGAGTTTCGAACATATCTATTCCCACCTTGGTAACAAAGGACAACCACGTGAAGATTCGCCCTATGCGTTCTTTGGTTGCAGTGGCTATGGCATCAGCTTTGGTGCTGGCTGGCTGCTCCTCTGACGAGAGCACAGATGACCCCACCGACACCCCAACCGCCGGGCAGGAAACCCCTGCAGAGGCTGACACGACTTCCGCAGCTGATGCAGCCGCGTTGGAAGGTGTCACCGTCGAGGTGAAGGACGAGGAGGCACCAACAGTGTCCTTCGATGGTGAACTGTCCTTTGAGGGCAACGCGGCGCTTGCTGTGACACCAGGTGATGGGGACGCAATCGCTGAGGGTGACCTCGTGGCTGTCAACATGTCTGTGTTTGATGGCAGCACCGGTGAAGGAATCCAGTCCACGTACGATGAAGGCAACCCCACGCACTTGCTGATGGACGGGACACAAATCCCTCAAGCATTCGTCAACGCCATGGTAGAAATCGGTGTAGGCGGAACAGCTATCCTTGCGCAACCAGGCACCCCAGCCCAAGAAGCAAGCGACGAGATGCCAGAAATTCCCGCCACCCCTGCATACGTGTACGTGGTCGAAACTGAAGCGAATGTCCCTACCACTGCTCAAGGAAGCGACGTTGAGCAAAGTGATGACTCACTACCTACAGTGACACTCGACGACACCGGCAAGCCATCTGTTGAGATCCCAGACGGGTTCGAGGGCACTGATGACATGCAAGTCATCACCTTGAAAGAGGGTGACGGCGCAGCGGTCGCTGAAACAGACTTCGTGTGGGCACAGTACACCGGCTGGCAGCTTGACGGCACGGAGTTCGACTCCTCATGGAGCCGCGGAATGCCCATGGGCTTCTCCCTCACCCAAGTGATCCCCGGTTGGACTGAAGGGTTGACTGGTGTGAAAGCCGGATCCCAAGTCATGCTGATCATCCCCGGTGACAAGGGCTACGGCGAAGGTGAAGGCCAAAGCGAGTCAGGCCAACCACTGGGTGACTTGATCTTTGTAGTTGACGTCCTCGGCGTGAACTAAAACCACAACCACACAATTGGTGTGATGTTCGCCGGTGGGGAGACTTTCGTTTCCTCACCGGCGTTGTCACACCCTAGGGTATATACATGGCAGAGATTCTCACCGAACACGGTATCCGCGAGGTACTGGAATGGGATGAGTTCGGAGTAGCGGCGCGCGAGTTGGCTCAGCAAGTCGTTGATTCTGGGTTTGTTCCTGATGTTGTTGTCGCGATTGCACGCGGCGGTCTTGTCCCGGGCGGCGCTGTGGCGTACGCGTTGGGCACTAAAGGTGTTGGCACGATGAACATCGAGTTCTACACCGACATTGGTCAAACCCTCACTGACCCTCGGGTTCTTCCTCCACTGATGGACACACAGGAACTACCGGGGCAAAAAGTTTTGGTTGTTGATGATGTGGCGGACTCTGGCCGAACATTGGCTTTGGTCATGGAAATGCTCGCAAAGCAGGGCGCCGATGCGCGTTCCGCCGTGCTGTACACCAAACCACGGTCCATTATTCGCCCCACCTACTCGTGGAAAGACACCGACGAGTGGATCACCTTCCCCTGGTCAGCTCTCCCACCCATCGGCCAGGATCACTCCATCGACGCGTGACACCACCTCGGTGACGTGACACTGGCGTCCGGGGTGCGTAGTCCGGGGTGCGTGGCAGCACTTGGTGAGTGATAGCGCGTTGTGAGAGACAGCAATGGCGGGCAAGCAGTTTCACTGCTTGCCCGCCATTTTCGTTGCAGTCTAGTGCCAGAGTGTTCACGAGGGACGTGATTGCCACGCTGGCAGATCCATTAGGTCTGTCTGGGCCAGCGGCACAAGCCCGCCGTCAAGTCGACGGAGCCTTCCGTGTAACCAGTGCTTGCTCGTGCCAGTAAACCTTGTAGGGTACGCAATCTGTTGGAGTCGTTGTGCAGGGGTGCGTAGTAAGCGTTGCAACAGAAGCGAATCGTGGCTTGTTGAGCTTCTTGTTCGATGGATATTGGCATCAGGAAACAGGAACCGCGTGATCATCGAGCCGACACCGGCAGCCGGGGAACTTCATGAGCGTGACGTCACGATTGGCGAGCAGCCGCAGCACCTCATAATCTGCATGCTTGGATTGTTTCTCTCAGAGTGAAACAATCCAAGCGCAAAACCGGATATGCATCGAGCGTGCACGTCGCCGTGAGCGACACGCTGGGGATTTGAGACGCCCTTACTGTTGAGCGAAAGCATGACAAGGCCTGAGTTTCGTGGTTACTCCTACCCTGCTCAAGTCAATTCCGTACCACTTTCGGTACGGTTTTGACAGCGAACTATTCACCTCATTCGCCGCCGACGTCGAGGTCGTTAATGGTTTGACGGAGCAATCCGAGATGCTCGGCAATGTGGTCAAGGAACTTAGTTGAGGTGAGGAACCACTCAGCGCCTGCACGACGACTGCGTTTTCCGCAATGGTCTACCGGGTGTACCTGCAGCCTCAGCTCCCACTGTGGCCTTTGCCGTAGCAGCATCTTCGGCCTCAGCAGCGACGTGGTCCTCCGCACGTGCAGTCGGTTACTCTCCGAGCAGCATCCAGTTCGGGTGAAAGGTCTGGTCGTTTCAGGAGGGTTCGAACTCGGCTTGCAGCCTGCAGCCTGCAGCGCAAGAGTTGGCCCCGCTGGAGTATTGCCTCGATTAAGGCCGCAATCGTGACCCGGTTGTTGTACCCGTAGTTCCCGGCCTTCGCTCCAGCAAGCTCGGCTTGCTGCTCAAGTGTGAGCCCTTCACGGTCACCTCTGAAGGTGTCACTGAGGCGGCTCGACTCGGTTTCAAGAACCACTTCAGCCTCACCCCTCCTGTCGTATGGGAGTCTGATGTCGCTCATGCCGTAACCAACTGCATCAGTTCGGTGTAGTCGGTCACTACGTCGTAGGTGACGTCATTGCCGTTCTTCTCACTGAGGGAAGCGAAGAACTTGCGGGCACATTCGATCTTGGCCTCCTCAACGCCCTTGAGTTGCAGTGTGGACAGCGAGCCCTTGGTCTCTGCGACGAAGTAGACGTGCTTCACGCTGCCCTCGGTGAAAGCGATAGCCCAGTCCGGGTTGTAGTCGCCAACGGGCGTGGGGATGAAGAACCCGCGCGGGAGCTTTGCATAGACGGCGACCTCGTGACTGGTGTCGAGTTCGGTGACGAACTCTCGCTCGATCTTGGAGTCGGTGACCACGTAGTCGTAGACGTGCTTCTTGAGCTTCGCCCCTGCCTTCGAGAAGTCTTGGGCGGTCTGATTCTCGGTGAAGATCGCAGAGTCGAAGCGGTCTTCGAGCGTATCGTAGGCGAGGTGCTCGACAATGACCGTTGCCTTCTGTTCGTTGATGAGTCGGGCGGCCTCGGTGATGAACTGCTCGGGGTTGAGCCGGAACTTGGCAAAAGTTCCTGGCGTGACGCCGCGGAGGATCGCTGCGACCGTGCGCCGGGTGAGCTGGGTCTTCTCGGTGATCTCACCCAGCAGGTCGTACTTCACCTGCGAGTTTGCGCTGACGGTTTCGGTGTGCGTCTGCGTGGTCTGCACCGCGAAGCCGGAGCCGCTGGTCAGGTCGTCCGCCTCTAACCGCTCGTGCTGCTGGCCGGCTTGCACGACGTATTGCAATGCGGCGACATTGAGGTGCTTGTCGAGGTGGTCGATCGCCTTACGGATCAGTTCGCCGGAGTCGAACTCGACCTGGTAGACGGCGCGGTGGTTGATCCTGCCCCACAGGTCCTGGAACTCCTTGCGAGCAAAATTTGCCTCGTTCAGCGGTATCTTCTTCGGCTTACGATCATCGGTGGGCACCGGCAGGTCAAGGTAGAGAAGATCAACCAGCGGCCATACGAAGTCGATGACAGGCTTAAGTACCTCAGAAGTAGGGGCGGCGAGTGTCCCGTCTTCCTTGGCCTGCTTGTAAGCGTCGGAGATCGTGTCGTCGTCGTTCACGTAGTCGTTCTTGACCAGGTACTTGTAGAGCGCCTGGGCGACGGCCTCCTCGATGACCGACTCGCCCGAGAGCGTCTGGATAGTCTTGCCAACGAAGAATTTGACGCTGGCCTTGCGCGGCCGGGCGGCGAGCGACTCGGAGATTTCGCGTTGGAGGCCGGTCACGAAGTCGGTGTAGGACTCGTCGGTGACGACGGTCAGCTCGTTGATGTCGTGCACCGTGACGGGGTTGTCCATCCGCTCCCCGTGCTGGTCAACGGCGAGCCGCAGCCCGCGTCCGATCTCCTGGCGACGGGAGATCGTGTTGTCGCTCTTTTTGAGCATGCCCATGACAAACACGTTGGGGTTGTCCCAGCCCTCACGCAGTGCCGAGTGGGAGAAGATGAAGCGGACAGGTTCGGCGAAGGACAGCAGGCGTTCCTTGTCTTTGAGGATCAGGTCGTAGGCGTCAGTGTCGGTGGACTGCCCCTTGTCGTCACCGCGACCGGAGACCTTGCCGTCGATCTGGTGCTTGGTCTTCTTGTCGATGGAGAAGTAGCCCTCATGTACCCGGCGCACGTCGTCGCGTCGCAGGTAGGCCTGGTACTCCTCGGTCGCCGCGTCGATAGCAAGTTCACCGAGCACCTCGTCGCGGATCGCGGCGTACTCCTCCTCGAACATGCGAGCGTAGTCTCCGAGGGTGTCCTCGCGGCTGTAGTCACGGTACTTGGAGACCTCATCGATGAAGAATAGCGAAAGCACCTTGACGTCCTGACTGAACAGCTCGCGTTCCTTGTTCAGATGGGCGCGGATGACCTCGCGAATCTGGATGCGCCGCTTGGTCTCCTCTGTCACATCACGGTCGGCAAGCTGCCCAGCCACGACAACATCACCGTTGCTCAGCTCGATCACGTCGCGGTTGGCGTCCACCTCGGTGATGAACAAGCCCTTGTACGCCTCGATCCCGTTGGAGACATCGTGAAGATTGGCGCCCATGTCGAGGCGCTTGACCTGCCGTTTGATGCCTGAGGCCGTTTGTACCTCGATCTCGACCCGCGCCCGAGGCTTGGCACCCTTGGCGATCTCGATGGCGTCCAGATACAGGTACGCGGTCGATCCGGCGAGGCCCTTCACGGTGATGCCTCGCACGGCGATCTTCTTTACGAGCTTCTGGTTGTAGGCATCCAAGGCGTCGAGGCGGTGCACCTTGGTGTGATCGACCTTGTGGGTGGCGGAGTAGCGAAGCAGCATTAGTGCGTTGAAACGCGACAGCGCTTCAAGCGACTTGGGGGCGCCGATCTTCTGCGGCTCGTCGATGATCACGATCGGGCGGTTGGCGCTGATCACGTCGATCGGACGGCGGGACTGGAAGTCGTCCAGCTCGTCGTATATGCGGCGGTTATCCTTACCGGTGGCGTTGAACGCGTGGATGTTGATGATCATCACCTGCACCCCGGCATCCGAGCTGAACCGCTCCAACTCGTGCAGCTGGGAGGAGTTGTAGATGAACGAGCGCGGCTTGGTGCCGTAGAGCTTCTGGAAGTGCTCGGCGGTCACGTCGAACGACTTCTTCACGCCCTCGCGGATCGCGACCGACGGCACCACGATGATGTACTTCGACCAGCCATACCGCTTGTGCAGCTCCATGATCGTCTTGATATAGACGTAGGTCTTGCCCGTGCCCGTCTCCATCTCCACGTCAAGGTTCGGTGCGCCGGGAGCGGCTGCACTGGAGGCGAGCTTGGCCGATAGCGGGAGGTTCCGTGACCGCTGTACTGCGTGCACGTTCTCCAGCAGTTGCGCTCCTGACAGGACGATCTCAGCGTTGCGCAGGCCGGCATCCGAGCGTTCCTCGGCCTCGAACAGTGCCGGGGCGGTCACGGGACGGACCTTGCCGGGGTCGATCCGGTAGGAGATGCCGTCATGCTTCGGCTGCCCGGCGAAGGTCTCGACAACAGCATCGACGGCATCGGTCTGGTACTGCTGGACTTTGAACTGTAGCTTCATCGAATGTCTTTCTTTCTGCAATCGGCGCTGTTCGTCGTCGCTGCTAGAAGGTTGCGGGCGGCGTGAATGCATGTGCTCACGCTGATCCTGGTCCTCTAGCGGTACCGCTGGCGTCGTCATCCTTCTTGCGTGAGGGCACGGACTGCGCGCCTTCGTCCCCTGCGTAAGAAAGCTCCCATCGTGGCTTCGTGCGGGTGCCGCGGTTGACGACGACGCCGTGGCGGCGCAGCTTGGTCAGGAGGTTCGTGATCTTGGTTGCCTTCTGCTGATCGGTGAGCGCTTCGCTGAGTGCGGGCCGGAGCAGGTCCTCTACGTCACCACGGTCTGCGTGTCCCTGCGCGCGGAGAAAATCGGTCAGCAAGGCTGCGTAGTGAGCGTCCGCTTGGGGCCGGGTACGGATGTAGTCGGCCATCGCACCGGTTAACGCTGCCACGCGAGGAGTGATCCGGCGGTGGGGTCTACGGCCCTCGATCAAGCCGACTCTCCGCAGATGTCGGGCGGCCTTCTCGCTGATGTCGAGTCCCTTCTGCACCCGATCCAGCGCAAGCACGTCTTCGAGGGGAAGGTCGGTTTGGACCATGAGCAGCTGGGAGTAGGACTCGTCAATCACCGTGCCCGGGATGGTGAGCTTGACCTCACCAACGGTGCTGAGGTCGTAGTCGGGCAGCGGCAGGAAGCGACGGACCTGGTCCTGCACCATCCGGTGGATTCCGTAGCCCATCTGGTCGATGAGGTTTAGCTCTGTCATCGCCTCCACAAGGAACGGGTTGCGGTACTGCCGCGGGGTGCGCTCGTCCAGGGCGTAGTCGTCGGGTGCGCCGTCGTAAAACTCGCCAACGCTTTCGAACACGATGCGGTCGGGGTGCTCGGTGACGATGATCCGAGAGTTTCGCGTATAGTCCTGGTGCGCAATGCAGTTGTAGAGCGCTTCGAGCAGGCTGCGTTCGTCGTACTTGCTGATCTCTCGATAGATCAACTCATCTGGGGGTAGGAGCCGGAGCTGCACGTTGCGGATGCGCTTCGCGAGCGCCGTGGTGTTCAGCAGGAAGGGCAATCTGAAGTGCTCGTTCGCCGGCTGCTCGCCAACGAGCTTCCAGGTCATCTGCGCCGGGTGCGGGGTCAGCAGATGAGTTGAGGTGTCAGCACCGAGCAGAAGGAGCGCGGCTCGGGTGATTTGACCGTCTCGGGTTAACCGGGCCTTGGCCAAGAACGTCGCGTCATCCCATGCTGCGATGTCAGCCGCAGGGATGCGAGACGCGTACCGTTCGGTGAACCCTTGACGTGCGCGGGTGAGCGCCGCGGGATCGAGGTGAGCGAGCGTGGCGTCAGGAACCACGACCGCTGACCAGTCGGCACTGATGGTCTGCCGCCGAATCTCATCCAACTTGTCGAGCGAGAGCGGCACCAGGCTCTCACCTGCACGAGCGCGGTAGTCGCCCTTCCACGAGATCGGGATGCCGCGAGGCGCAGCCGGCACCTCCAGAAGCACCGCGCGCTTGTCCGAGTGCATGACCTCGTAGACCTCGCGGACGGTCAGCCCTTGATCGATGGACTGATGGATGTGGTGCTTCAAGGTCTGACGCTGCTGCACATCGTTGAGATGGGTCGTGCCCACGACCTTCCGAGCGTTCGAGACCCCGAAGACGAGCCACCCCGACGTGAGCCCGCGGAGGTTCGCCTCGTTGCTCAGCGCCGAGACGTACTCACCGGTCTTGTCTGCAGAGAACTGCCGCGCAGCCTCCTTGAACTCGACAACCTCGTTCTCCCAGCCGGCCAACAGCCGATCGAGGAGTTCGCTGAGTTCGTCGTTCGTCAGGGTCATGTCGTTCCTTAGATCGTTCGTACCTCAGTCGCGGGCGACACCTCGCGGAATACCTGTTCGGCGTTGATCCGCGCGGCGTCGGACTCAAAGGCGTCGTCGCGGAACACCGCACGCAGCGGGCCACGCTCGGCGATCACTCGCACCACCTCGGGAGTCACAGACTCCGCGAAGCACGCGACCAGCGCATCGGCATCCACGGACAGCACCTCCCGGCGATCGATGAACTCGCGCGTCATCGGTAGCGACAGGTCAAGTCCCCAGTCGAGGAGCACTTGGAACAACAAGTCCTCACTGGAACGGTCCGGCTTGATGCTTGGCGCCAGAGAGTCGAGACGAAGCTGTTCTGTGTCATCCGCAGTTCTCAGAACGTCGGCTTTGTTGCTCCCAGCAACGCGCAGAGAGCGGAAGCCGACATCGAGATCAGACCCCAAGAGGCCTGCCTCTTGCTTTACCTGCGCGCCACCCCGACGCAGGCGCTCGCGGGCGACATCAGCGAGAGTGGTGAACCCGCGCTTCCGTCCGTCTGAGCCGAGATCGAGAGCTTCGTCGAGCTGCACCAGAACGAAACGCCGGTTGCCCTGATCGGCAGCATTGAGATTCATGACTGCGTGCCCCGTCGATCCTGAGCCCGCAAAGAAGTCGAGAATGATCGCGTCTTTGTCGCTGCTCGTTACGGCGTCGATCCAGGTTCCCAAGACTCCAACATCTTTGGGATAGTCGAACATCTTGCCGTCGAGGAGCTTCGTCAACGCGTCGCTCGCGGGGGCTCGCTCCTGCTGGATCACGGGGCGGATGGCCTGCCGGTCCATGTCGCCCAGGAGCCGCTTGAACCGCGGCGTGGTGGTGTGATCCGCGCCGAAGAGGATTCGGTCTTGCGCGATGCGCTCTTCCATGGCCTCGCGCGATAACCGCCACCCGTACTCATGCATAGGAACAGGCTGTCTGGTGACGGGGTGAAGGACTTCGTACTGCAAGTTCTCCCGTGGATTTGGACTGGCAAGATTGTCTCGCGTGAAGATCTGCCCGAGCTCGTCGATATCGCGGTATGCCTTGAGCCCAGCTTCGACATCCGGCTTCGTCTTCCACCAGTCTCGGTAGAGCACAGTCGCACGCCCGGCGTCATGCCCAGATTCCTCCCAAGCCCGGCGACCTGCCTCCATGACGTCGTCGTAGCCTCGCTTAGGCCCTTTGAAGCGTACGTCGAGGCCGATGAGGGTTGTCTTACTCCGTGCGTAGATGAGCATGTAGTCGAGCCCACCCGAGGTGAATCGAGCATCATTCTTCCCCGAGCCCTGCCATACCACGTCGGCGAGGAAGTTGTCCGCACCGAAGACCATGTCAAGCAGCGATCTCAGATTCGCGTGCTCGTGATCGTCGATAGCGACGATCATTACCCCGTCATCGGTCAATAGACTCCGAGCCAACTTCAGCCGGGAGTAGATCATGCTCAGCCAGTCGGAATGGAATCGGCCGTTCGCCTCGGTGTTCGCGACGAGGCGGTCTCCCGCCTCCGACCTCTGGCCCGAGCGGGCGAGGTACTCGGCACTCGACTCGGCGAAATCATCGTCGTAGACGAAGTCATTTCCAGTGTTGTAAGGCGGGTCGATGTAGATCAGCTTCACCCTGCCGAGGTACGACTCCTGGAGCAGCTTGAGGGCGTCTAGGTTGTCGCCTTCGATGAAGAGGTTCTTCGTTGTGTCGAAGTCAACGGACTCCTCACGAAGAGGCCGGAGGGTCTTCGCGATCGGAGTGTTAGCGGCGAAGGCCGCCGCACGCTTACCGGGCCAGTCGAGCCGGTACCGCTCCTGCGCCCCCTCGACCACGTGGTCGGAGAGTTCTTGTCGGAGAAGATCAAAATCAACGGCGAGGGACACGTTGCCCTCCGCATCTCTCGATTCGGTGATGACCTGCGGGAACAGGTCGGCGAGCCGTTCGAGGTTGCGACCAGTGATGTCGGGCGTGTGCAGCGTGCGCTTCTCCATCACACACCACCGACCAGCGAGCGACGGTCATATGGTTTTGACCTCAGTGTGTGGCGAGCGTTCACTGAACACCTGCCCGACGTTGATGCGCTCCGCATCGTCCGCGAAGTCTTCGTCGAGGAACACAACACGGAGCGGCTGACGCTCCGCGATGGCCGCGGCAGCCCGAGAGAGAGAGAGAGAGAGAGAGAGAGAGAGAGAGAGAATCGCGTGCCTCACGCGGACGTGTACACAGGATCAACGTGCCCTCCTCAACGTCGTACACCTCGAAGCTATCGATAGTCTCCTTCTTGATCGGCATCGTGAGTTCCAAGCCCCAGTCGAGCAACACCTGGAACAACAGGTCTTCACCCGTACGGTCGGGCTTCACGCTGCCGATCAGACCGTCAAGCTCTCCCTGACCAAGCACGTCGGCATGCGCGGACGTGTCATACATGTTCGTCGAATCGACGCACAAAGCACGGAATCCATTGTCTGTCCCAAGAGCCGCGCGGGGGGCACCGGCCTTCTTCAACCGGTCGCGCGTGACTTCCGAGATCGAGGTTCCCTCCTGCCCGGCGACCCGCTCGGGTAGTTGAACCAGGATGAACCGCCGCTGGCCACCATCGGCTTCATTCACCGCGAACACCGCGTGGCCGGTAGTCCCTGAGCCTGCAAAGAAGTCCATCACAACGTCATCGTGACGGGTTACCCATCCGATGATCCGCGATAGGAACGCCACACTCTTCTCGGTATCAAACTCATCGGTCTCATTGCCGCTCAGCGTAAGGTCCATCCAGTTGTCGCTAAGCAACTTTCCCTCACTCGGTGGCACGTAGTACTGGACCACGGCATCGCCGTTCTGGCGCACGAAGTTGAGCTTGACGTTCGTCGCAGTCAGATGGTCAAGGTAGTAGTCATCCAGGCTGATGTTGTTAGAGTGCTGAGCGAGGTATGCCTCGTAGTTCTGAACTGCCTCCCTCGCCCGACCTTCCTCCCAACGCCACTGTCCCGAGATGGGAGTAGAGCCGAAGAGTTCGTACCGCATCGTGGGGCGGTCGGTTCCTCGCCAGAAGGTGTCCCACTTTCCCGACTTCGATTCCACATGAGCAAGTGACAGCTTCGGCAAACGGACCGCTCCACTACGCGCGTACATCAGTACATACTCATGGCCTTGCGATAGCGCGCTCACATCTTCGAACTGGGCTTGAACGTTCTTGATCCCGCGCCGGACGGCGATCGTGTTCTTGTGGCTTCCCGACCCGAACACTTCGTCACAGATCTTTATCAGGTTGTGCACTTCGTGTGAGTCAACACTGATGAAAATGAGGCCGTCCTCGGCTAGGAGGTTCCTTGCCAACTTTAGGCGCGGATACATCATGCTCAGCCAGTCAGAGTGGAACCGCCCGTTCGACTCCGGGTTGGCGGTGAGTCGAACCCCTGTGCCATTGCTCTGCCCGGACCGCGTCAAATACTCGTCGGTCGTTTCCGCAAAATCGTCGTTGTAGACAAAGTCGTTCCCGGTGTTGTAGGGCGGGTCGATGTAGATCAGCTTGACTTTGCCGAGGTATGACTCCTGGAGCAGCTTGAGTGCGTCGAGGTTGTCGCCTTCGATGAAGAGGTTCTTCGTGGTGTCGAAGTCCACCGACTCCTCACGAACAGGACGGAGGGTCTTGGCGACCGGTGCGTTCGCTGCGAAGGCGGCGGCACGCTTGCCGGGCCAGTCGAGCCGGTATCGCTCCTGCGGACCCTCTACGATGTGGTCGCTGAGTTCCTGACGCAGCAGGTCGAAGTCAACCGCTCGCGCGAGGTTGCCGTCGACGTCTGAACTCTCGGTGACGACGCTGGGGAACAGTTCGGCGATCTTGTCGATGTTGGCCTGCGTGAGGTCGGGTGATGTCATTCGTAGTCTCTCCACGGGCTACCTCTGCTGTTCCAGTTCGTGTTGCTTCGTCTTGAGTGCCCGGCGGAGGGCGACCTTGCGGTTGAACTGTGGCTCAGTTCGGAGCTTGCGTTCCAAGGACGCGACCTCGCGTTCGAGCTTGCCGACCTCTTTAATTCTGTCAGCAACCTCCGACATCGCCTCGCCGGGTCGCACCTCTATCTCGGTCAGAGGCTCCAGGAGAGCTGCGTACAGCGCGGGCAAGCTAATGGCCGTTGGAAGTGGGTGCCGGTCAACATCGGCGGCTATCCAATCAGTGCTGAAGTACCGGCTAATCTTCGGGGAATTTGAGCCCGGCTGCTTGTGGGCCGCTACCATGCGCACCTGCTCATCTCCCGAGATGTTTCGCGCCAGTTCGAAGACTATGGGTGATGGGATCACCTTGTCAATCGCCGCCAAGACGTGTTCAGAGACGTCTTCGTCCTTAGCATCGATGCGGAAGACCTGAATCTCAGGAACGGACTCGTTATCAGGAAGGTGGATTGTGGGCTCAGCAAGCTTGAACGCCCAGGTAATGCGTGCGACGTCAGAGACAAAGCGCTCTCGTGTCGACGTCGAGACTGTGCCTTGCTCGTAGAACCGTTCTTTCGGTATTCGTCGTCCGAACTTCGCGGCTTCGGGCCAGCAGTACAGCACATCTCTCATGACCGACCGCTGCTACTGCTCGGGGGGACGACTGCGACGAATGCGATCAGCTCGAAGTCGTCAAGCCCCGCAATCGTCTGCGTGAGCGCTGTCGTGTACCCGCCGGTGAAGAGGCTGTCAATGTCACGTTCTTCGGTAACTTCGATCATCGAGTGGATTGCGTCAGTCAGCAACTCCGAGTACTTCCCCATGCGAGCCCCCTCGGCCGTAGCCTCATTGAACGCCTTGACGACGTCCTCGACTGGTTCTTCAAAGGGACGGCAGCCGCTCCGAAGGAGGTCAAGGAGGTGCTTGGCTTCCGTGTGATTTGAAACCACGTCGCCGTGCTCGTCAAGGTAGACGAGATAATGCGGGTGGAGCCGGTTCCCTCGGTTGATGTGTTCGTCAGCGTTGACGTTGCGGAGCGCAAAGATCACACCTGGCACGAGGCCTTTGTCTGGTGCCGCCGGGATCACCGCGTGAAGTCCTTTAGGTACGGCGGCGAGGTCACCATATTCCTTGATGTAGCCGAGGAGATCCATCCGGAAGTCGTTGAGGCCAAGGTCGGTGATCGAGACACCAGTTCGAACATCTTCAAGTTCGATGACGTCGTCCTGGAGCTTGCGGAGCTGTTCCTTCCGGAAGACCGCGTCAGAGTCTTCGAGGGTGAGCACATTGTCGTCGGCAGTTCCGGCGATATCAGCGATGACCATGCGGCTTTCGACGCGGTCCTTGAGGTTGATGTACTCATCGAGAGTGATGTCCGGCCAGAAGTTGACGAGCTGGATCTCTTTGTTGATGGACCCAATCCGGTCGATGCGCCCGAAGCGCTGGATGATGCGTACGGGGTTCCAGTGGATGTCATAGTTGACGAGGTAGTCGCAGTCTTGAAGGTTTTGGCCCTCGCTGATGACATCGGTGCCGATGAGCACGTCGAGGTCACGAGTGTCTTTCGGCATGGTTACCTCGCGTTGCTTCGATCTCGGCGAAAACAGGGTCATGATTTGCTGGAAGTCTAGCCCCGTACCGAGTGTCGTCTTCGCTCCATGATCACCCCCTGTGATGACGGCGCTCTCAAGGCCAATATCTTTAAGCACTGGGGCAAGCTCGCGGTATAGGTAGTTTGCAGTGTCTGCAAATGCGGAGAAAACGAGTACCTTACGGTTGTTGTCGTTAATGGGGTGCTGCGACTTATGCTCAATGAGACGACTCAGTTTCTGGAGTTTGAGATCGTGCACTGGAGTAATCTTATTCATCTCGTCGAGCAACTCGCAAAGGATTTCGCGGTCATTCCACAGGTCGCGTTGCCACGATTCAATATCGATGTCATTCAAGTCGATTTTGATCTTCTCGCCATACGAGAGCGCCTCAATGTTGGCGTCGCCTTCGTCACCAGCGTCGAAATCCATGTCGGCGAGTTCTGGGCTCAGATCAGCCAGATTGCCCGCGTGGTTACTGATCAACTGGTAAGTCCGAGTAACCGATGCCTGAATCTTCTCCAACGTAAGGCGAAACGCGTCGACAGAACTCTCTAGTCGTTTGAGCAGGTTCACTGTCATGAGCTTCTTCAATCCCTGCTCCCTGCCGCGTTGCCCAAGGTTCGACCGTGCGGTACCTCCGGTCACGTTGTAGAGGTCTTCATACTTTGAAAGCCTGCTCTTGAAGACGTACTCCAACGGCGTGTAGACAGCCATTGTGAGCGCATCCAAATGCTCGAAGATCTCGTTGAAGGTCGGCACAGTTGGCAAATCGGTCAACGGCTCCCGGACCGAGACCGGTGAGCGCCGCTCAGGGAACGATCCAACTTCCGTAGTGTCATAAAACGCTTGAATGTGTTTCCGCGACCGAGCGATAGTCACAGAGTCAAGCAGCTCGAAAAAGTCGAAGTCAAGCATCTGCAAGATCCGATCCGTTGTCCGATCCGCAGCACCAAGCTTCGACCACTCATTGAATACACGCTGCGCATCAGAAAAGACCTTCTCCACCGAAGTCGAAAGGTCAAGATGCTGTGAGAGGTTCTCGGACTCACCCTCGTAAGCCAGCTGGAGCTGATTCTTGAGATCATTAAATCTGTTGTTCACAGGAGTAGCCGAAAGCATTAGCACCTTGGTCTTCACCCCCTCGCGGATGACCTTGCGCATGAGCCGCTGGTAGCGCGACTCTTTCTCCTCGGCATAGTCAGCATTGCGGAAGTTGTGCGACTCATCAATCACGACAAGGTCGTAGTTGCCCCAGTTGATGCGGTCAAGGCGCAGCCCGAGCGACTCTCCCTTCGTGCGGGAGAGATCGCTATGTGCGAGCACGTCATAGTTGAAACGGTCACTTGCGAAGATGTTGGTTGTAAGGTTGGCGTTGTAGTTCGTCCAGTTCTCCGCGAGTTTCTTTGGGCACAGCACGAGCACAGACTTGTTACGCAATTCGTAGTACTTGATGACCGCGAGCGCGGTGAAAGTTTTGCCGAGTCCGACGCTATCGGCGAGGATACAGCCGTTGTACGTCTCCAGCTTGTTGATGATGCCGGTAGCCGCATCGCGTTGAAAGTTATAGAGACTCTGCCAAACCTTCGTTTCCTGGTATCCGGTGCGGTCGTTCGGAAGCACATCTTCAGTGAGGTCGTCGAGGTAAGCGGAGAATAGGTTGTAGAGGATCAGGAAGTAAATGCGGGCGGGAGAGTTCTCTGCGTAGACGGTCGCGATGTGCCCATAAACCGCTTGTGTCACGTCATGCAGTTGTTCGGGGTCATTCCAGATCTGGTCAAAGATGGCGAGGAATTGCTGAGTCTCCCCTACTCCCTCGAACTTTGTAACTACATTCGAAACGGCCGAGCCACGCTCGTAACCGAGATCAGCCGTTGTGAACCCCTGGATCGGAAAGTATGCGGCGTGATCATCAAGTGCCGCAAGAGCCTGAATCGCTTTGTCATTCGCGTTCGAACGGAACGACACTTTGGCGCGAATCCAGTCAGCGCACTCACGTGCGATAGCGCGCTGGGTCAGCTTGTTACGCAGCTTGATCTCGAACTCGGACCCCGCGAGTGTTGACTCCGCTGTTGGGGCAACGAAGAACTCGCGACGTTCCTTGCGAAGCTTGTCAGTCACCTTCTCTGTCACAAAGGTAGGCGACGTAAAAATGAACTTCAGCTCTTCGATTTGCCCCAGTTCCTTACGGAGGGCTTCGAATGCGAATATCGAAAAGGACGAAGCGGCGATACGCACCTTCGAGCCTGATCTGATCTCGGCCTTGAGGTCCTCCCCAAGCAGGTCATTAACGTTGTT
This sequence comes from Jonesia quinghaiensis DSM 15701, assembly GCF_000423205.1. Classification (GTDB taxonomy): domain Bacteria; phylum Actinomycetota; class Actinomycetes; order Actinomycetales; family Cellulomonadaceae; genus Jonesia; species Jonesia quinghaiensis. Next base: position 462,151 of record NZ_AUHN01000005.1, on the reverse strand, counting down.
GATAATCCGCAACTTCAGCCTTCCTACTCATACGGCTCAGCAGCAGTGCTTCCGCAACGAACTCGGTAGTCAACTTCGGTCGTTTGGAACTTCCAGAGGCGCCCGATTTTGTGGACAGGCATATTCTTCTCGGCGTTCCAGGTATGTAGCGAGCGTCTCTGGTAACCCCGTGGTAGGAGGTCATGTCATCGGCAGAAAGCCACGGCACGGTCACAGTTTCCCTCCCTCTCAGCCCGAAGTCAGTTCTACGATATCGTGCACAACCGGAAAAGAGCGGGATTTCTCCTAATGTGAGCAGGTGTGGTGCGTCGGAAGCCAGAGCGCAAGGGGGCTACGACAGGTTTCGTAGATTCCTCAAGGAACTCCCATTCGGGCTGACACGAACGGATGCATGCGCCACCCCGAATGGTAATTTCTGGCCTTTTCCGTCCTCTTCTGACGTCAAGCAGAGGGTACGCGAAAGGCCCGGAAGCAGCGGAAATCCGCTGGTTCCGGACCCTTCGACCGCCCACTACAGGGTCCAAGGTTCTCTAAGAGTACCTCTTAGAAATCCCAGTCTTCGTCTTGTGTGGTCACTGCTTTACCGATGACGTAGGAGGACCCTGACCCAGAGAAGAAGTCGTGGTTCTCGTCTGCGTTGGGTGACAGTGCGGAGAGGATGGCTGGGTTGACGTCGGTTTCATCCTTGGGGAACAACGCCTCGTACCCCAAGTTCATGAGTGCTTTGTTGGCGTTGTACCGCAGGAACTTCTTGACGTCCTCAGTCAAACCAACACCGTCATACAAGGACTCGGTGTAAGCGACCTCGTTCTCATACAACTCGAACAGAAGTTCGTAGGTGTACGCCTTGAGCTCTTCCCGGCGTTCTGGGGTTTCCGTTTCCAAGCCCTTTTGGAACTTATACCCAATGTAGTAACCGTGCACAGCCTCGTCACGAATAATGAGGCGGATCAGGTCAGCTGTGTTGGTGAGCTTGGCGTGGCTTGACCAGTACATGGGCAGGTAGAACCCGGAGTAGAACAAGAACGACTCCAACAGGGTGGAGGCGACCTTACGCTTCAATGGGTCTTCACCGCGGTAGTACTGCAAAATGATTTCCGCTTTGCGCTGCAGGTGAGGGTTTTCCTCAGACCAGCGGAACGCTGTGTCAATTTCCTGGGTGGAAATCAGTGTAGAGAAAATTGAGGAGTACGACTTTGCGTGCACGGACTCCATGAACGCAATGTTCGTCAGTACCGCTTCCTCGTGCGGGGTGAGCGCATCGGGGATCAGCGAGACAGCACCTACGGTTCCCTGGATGGTGTCCAGCAACGTCAACCCAGTGAACACACGGGTGGTGAGTTCTTGTTCCTCTTTGGTGAGAGTCGCCCACGATTGGATGTCGTTAGAAACGGGTACCTTCTCAGGGAGCCAGAAGTTCCCAACAAGCCGGTCCCACACTTCGAGGTCTTTGTCGTCCTCGATGCGGTTCCAGTTGATCGCTGTCACGCTGTCAATCAGCTTCAGCTTTCCGGTGGACATGTCACTCCTTGTGTCTCAGAGCCGTTGGTGTCAGATGGCGTCGTGGTTAAAGCATGCACGAGACGCAACCTTCAACCTCGGTGCCCATCAAAGCTAGTTGGCGCAGGCGAATGTAGTACAACGTTTTGATGCCTTTACGCCAAGCGTAAATTTGTGCGCGGTTGACGTCACGGGTGGTTGCGGTGTCCTTGAAGAACAAGGTCAACGAAAGCCCTTGGTCCACGTGTTCTGTCGCAGCCGCGTAGGTGTCGATGATCTTCTCGAAACCGATCTCGTACGCGTCCTGATAGTACTCGAGGTTGTCGTTCGTCATGTAGGGCGCAGGGTAGTACACGCGCCCAATCTTGCCCTCTTTACGGATCTCAATCTTCGACACGATCGGGTGGATCGAGGAGGTTGAGTTGTTGATGTACGAGATTGACCCAGTCGGTGGCACAGCCTGGAGGTTCTGGTTGTAAATACCGTGCTCCATGACTGAAGCTTTCAGTTCACGCCAGTCATCCTGGGTGGGCAGTGCAATGCCGAACTGGTCAAACAGTTCACGCACACGCTGTGTTTGTGGCGCCCACACCTTCTCGGTGTACTTATCAAAATAAGTACCAGACGCGTAGGTTGACTGTTCAAACCCACCAAATGCCCGGCCGCGTTCAATGGCCAGCTGGTTCGATGCGCGAATCGCGTGGAATGCCACGGCGTAGAAGTACATGGACGTGAAGTCGATGCCCTCTGGTGAACCGTAGTAAATGTGTTCGCGGGCGAGGAAACCGTGCAGGTTCATTTGGCCCAGACCAATAGCGTGACCCAACTCGTTGCCGTGCTTGATGGACGGAACCGACTCGATGGAGGTTTGGTCAGACACGGCAGTCAACGCACGAATAGCAGCGTTAACGGTCTCCCCCAGGTTTCCACCATCCATCACCTTGGCGATGTTCAGTGATCCCAAGTTGCAAGAAATGTCGCGCCCGATTTCGTCATACGAGAGGTCCTCGTTGAACGTTGACGGGGTTGAGACCTGCAGGATCTCCGAGCACAGGTTTGAGTGCGTGATTTTCCCGGCGATAGGGTTCGCCCGGTTCACGGTGTCTTCGAACATCACATACGGGTAGCCAGATTCGAACTGCAACTCGGCAATGGTTTGGAAGAAGTCACGAGCTTTGATCTTCGTTTTACGGATCCGCGCATCGTCGACCATCTCGTGGTAGACGTCGCTGACGTTGATGTCAGCGAAAGGTTTGCCGTAAATGCGTTCCACGTCATATGGCGAGAAGAGGTACATGTCCTCGTTCTTTTTCGCCAGTTCAAACGTGATGTCAGGGATGACCACACCAATGGACAGCGTCTTAATGCGCACCTTCTCGTCAGCGTTTTCGCGCTTAGTGTCCAAGAACCGCATGATGTCGGGGTGGTGGGCGTGCAAGTACACGGCGCCAGCGCCTTGACGGGCACCCAACTGGTTGGCGTAGGAGAACGAGTCTTCCAGCAACTTCATCACAGGGATGACACCAGATGACTGGTTTTCGATCTTCTTGATCGGGGCACCAAACTCACGCAGGTTAGACATGAGAAGCGCCACGCCACCGCCACGCTTAGACAACTGCAGCGCAGAGTTCACGGCGCGCGCAATGGACTCCATGTTGTCTTCGATGCGTAACAAGAAGCAGGAGACGGGCTCGCCGCGTTGCTTCTTGCCCGAGTTGAGGAACGTGGGGGTAGCAGGCTGGAAACGCCCAGAGATAATTTCCTCAACAAGGTGACGAGCCAACTGCTCATCACCGTCAGCGAGTGTCAACGCGACCATGCACACGCGGTCTTCGAAACGCTCAAGGTACCGCTTGCCGTCAAAAGTTTTGAGCGTGTACGAGGTGTAGTACTTAAACGCACCAAGGAACGTTTCAAAACGGAACTTCTTTGAGTAGGCAAGCTCAAAGATGCCCTTAATGGACTCGCGGCTGTAACGCTCAAGCACGTCAGCTTCGTAGTACTCGTTCTCCACCAGGTAGTCGAGTTTTTCATCGAGCGTGTGGAAGAAAACAGTGTTCTGGTTGACGTGCTGCAAGAAGTACTGGCGAGCAGCTTCACGGTCTTTTTCGAACTGAATTTCACCGTTGGGCCCGTACAGGTTCAACATCGCGTTGAGCGCGTGGTAGTCCATTTGTGTCGTCATGCTGGGATCTGCGATTGACGTTGCCAAAATACTCTCAATCCTTCACGTACTCGATGGACATCCTCAGATGTCCCTAGCAGTTCGAACCCGTACAGGTAAGGCACCTTGCACTTGGCCGAGATAATCTTGCCGGCAAGACAGTAGGTCTCACCGAAGTTGGTGTTTCCCGCAGCGATCACGCCGCGGATCAGTGACCGGTTGTTCTCGTCATTGAGGAACCGGATAACTTGTTTCGGGACAGCCCCACCTTCTTTGCCACTCCCATATGTGGGCAGGATCAGCACAAAAGGTTCGGTTGCTGTCAGGTGGCCCTCCCGCGGGAGGAGGGGGATGCGTTGTGCGGGAAGCTTCAGCTTTTCCACAAAACGGTGGGTGTTCTCAGATGCGCTGGAGAAGTAAATGAGGTTCGACATCTTCTCCCTTTCCATGCCTTCGAAACGCTCAGCACACGTGACGCCCCGCAGGGCGTCACGGTGACATCACTTATGCGGAGACGGAAACCTGTGCAGCAACGGCTGCGATACGGTCGGGGCGGAACCCGGCCCAGTGGTCATCGCCTGCAACAACAACGGGGGCCTGCATGTAACCCAAGCCGCGAACCATGTCCATGGCTTCTGGGTCCTGCGTCAGGTCGATAACCGTGTAGGCAACGCCCTTCTTGTCGAGCGCACGGTAGGTCGCATCGCACTGAACGCAGGAGGGCTTGCTGTAGACGGTAACGCTCATCGTCGGTAACTCCTCGGTGTGGGGGGTGCTTGGCGCTAGTGGTTCGGAAACCCAGCTGGAAAGACACCGTCTATCTGTTGTTTAGTCTGTGGTGATGAGGGGTTAAGACACCTTTCACTACCGGAAAAATCTTCGTTATCCAGTAGCGCCCCGTTCACGTTCAACCACTATACCTAGTGTTTGATTCCGATCGACCCCCAACACCTTGCGGTTGAGGGTCATGATGCTCACAGTGCGTCGACTTGCCTGTGGACAAGCCTGTGGGGTACCGACCCGTAGCAAAGCCCGTTGCGCCTCGTCATCGAAAGGGCACCCTGAAAGCAGGGTCTCACGAGGGTCTGACAAACACTGAGAGCATGCGACTTTGGTGCCAACTCCCCATCCAGTGGCACAGTTATTCGCCGGCTCACTCCCCCAAAAAAAGATTATCCACCGCCTGTGGGTAACCTCATCCACAGGCGGTGGATAACTCACTGCCGAGACAAAAATTGCCTGGGTGAAACAAACAACATTGGGCGTGTCGAGATGCTCAGCCCGCCGTGGGTTGCTCGACGTACTCCACCGCATCGGGCGCAGGCAACACATTCGTGCGAGCCAACGTGCGGTACCAGAACGCCGAATCCTTCCAGATACGCTCTAAGGTCTCGTAATCAACGCGGATAATCCCAAAGCGACGATCATAACCCCAACCCCACTCAAAGTTATCCAGCAACGACCACGCAAAGTACCCGCGCACATCCACGCCAGCCTCACGAGCATCAAGAACCGCGGCAATGTGATCATGCAGGTACGCCACCCGCTCCACATCATGGACCCGGCCATCATCAGTGACCGTGTCATAAAACGCCGCACCATTTTCCGTGACCATCAACGGCTGCTGCGGGTAGCTGTCACGCAGTGACACCAACAACTCCGTCATCCCAGCAGGGTCAATGTTCCACCCCATCGCTGTGTACGGGCCAGGCATCTTCACCCACTCAACATGCTCAGAGCCCACCCACGGCGAGTGCGACGAATTGCCGTGCCCATCGTTATCCGAACCACCCTGACCCTCAGTTGCCTCACGCACCATGCCCGTGGAGTAGTAATTCACACCCAACACATCAAGCGGAATGTGAATGAGATCAGTGTCCCCCTCCAACACAAAAGACCAGTCAGTAATGCCAGCGGTGTCCTGCATGACGTCAGCCGGGTAGGCCCCCTCCAACAACGGTTGCAAAAACACCCGGTTCGCAACCCCATCGATACGGCGCAACGCATCACGATCACCGGCGTTTTCCGGGTCAAGCATCCGCGTCACATGCAGATTCAGGGTGATAGAAACCTTCGTCGACTCCCCCAACACCTCGCGAATGGCACGGCCCGCGAGACCGTGAGCAAGGTTCAAGTGGTGAACAGCCTGCAATGCGGCAAGCGGCTCGGTGCGCCCCGGTGCGTGCACCCCCGATGCGTACCCCAAGTACGCAGAACACCACGGCTCATTCAGGGTGGTCCACACGTCGATGTCTGAGCCAAGTTCCTGCGCCATTTTGCGCGCATACTCAGCAAACAGGTACGCGGTTTCGCGGTTAGTCCACCCGCCTTCGTCTTCGAGTTCTTGCGGCAAGTCCCAGTGATACAGGGTGACAACAGGCTTGATGCCGGCTTCAAGAAGTCCGGCAACCAACTGCTGGTAAAACGCAATACCTTCAGGGTTGAACTCGCCTCGCCCGCCCGGCTGAACCCGTGGCCAGGAGATTGAAAAACGGTAGGCATCGAGCACGAGTTCCTTCATGTGGGCAATGTCCTCTTGCCACCGGTGGTAGTGGTCATCGGCAACGTCGCCGGTATCGCCATTGAGGGTGCGCCCTGGGGTGTGGGAATAGGTGTCCCAGATGGAAGGGCCACGCCCGCCTTCGCGTGCGGCGCCTTCAATTTGGTAGGCGGCGGTCGCTGATCCCCAGGTGAAGTCGCTGGGGAAGGTCCGCGTTGTGTGCTTGCTCAACTGATCTCTCCTTGACCGTGCGGTGGATGCTGGCGGTCATTCGCGCAATGCCGCAGCGCCCGTGGGATCGTTCCCACGGCTGTGCGTACCCATCGTATCGAATCGATTCGACGCTGGGAAGGTGTCCGGGCGATGCGTGTAGTGGACGGGGTGCGCCGGGACAGGTCCGGAGGGTCAGGTGGAGTCGCGGGCGTTCAGTGTTGCGGTCACAACCACAGGGTCGTGCACTTCCCCGGTTGCCACGAAGGCGAGCAGGGACGCGGCGGCGTGCTGGCCCATCGCGAAAATGTCCAGGGTTGCGGTGGTCAGTGGTGGTTCCGTTAACCGGCACAGTGGTGAGTCGTCCCACGCGACGATGGCGACATCGTGCGGTACACGAAGCCCGGCGCTGCGGGCCGCGTGCAACCCGGCAACTGCCATCACATCGTTGTCGTAAATGATTGCTGTGGGCGGTGGAACAGCACGTAACGCCTGCTCAGTGAGGTGCTCCCCGGAGGTGTCGGAGTAGTCGCCCTCGAACGTGTCCACTCGCACGCCCTGCGCGGCGGCAAGAGCTGCGAGCGCTGTTTGGCGGGCGAGGGTGTGGTCGTAGGTGGTGGGGCCGCAAATGTGGGCGATTTTGCGGTGTCCTCGTTGGGCGAGGTGGTTGAAGACTGTGGTCATTGCGGCGGCGTCGTCGGCGTGGACGCTGGGTAGTGCGATGTTGGGTTGGGGTGCGCCGACGAGTACTGCGGGGATTCCGAGTTCGATGAGGAGCGCGGGGCGGGGGTCGTTGTGTTGGAGGTTGACGACGAGGACGGCGTCGACCATGCCGGTTGCTGCCCAGCGGCGGTAGGTGTTCATTTCGGCGGTGAGGTCCTCGACAACGGCGAGGAGGACGGATACGCCGTGGGGGGTGAGGCCTGATTCGACTCCGGTGATGAACTCCATGAAGAAGGGTTCGACGGTGACCATGCGTCGTGGGGCGGTGCGGATGAGTCCGACTGCCCCGCGTGGTAGTACCGGGGGTTGTGTTGTGGTGTGTGGGGTGGGGGTGTCCCCTGTTGCTGCTGTCATGCGGTGGCGTTCCGTTTCTGTCCTGCGGTGTGTCCACCCTACCTGTGGTGGGGTGAGTGGTGGTGCGTGTGCGGGCGCTTCCCCACGTGTGTGTCGCCCGCACACGCGGTGTGTTACCCCGGGATGAGTGAGTTCACGGATCGCACGATGCGGTGTGTGGTGGCGGGGTTGTTGAGGGCGTCACGGATGTCTTGTGGGCTCAGGGTGGTGGTGATGGTGAAGGTGTGGTTTTCTCCTGCGTTGAGGGTGATGAGTTGGTCGTTGATGGTGGTGTGGGGGTTGAGCCGGTCCACAAGGAGTGCCACGTCGACAGCGAGGCTGGTGGCGTGGACTGTGATGTGGACCGGGCTCGTCCCTGTTTCCGCGGTGCCGCGCGCGACCGCGGAGTGTGGTGCGGGGGTGATGTCGGTGACTGTCACTGCCCCGGGGTCAAGGGTGAGGTTTTTGAGTTCGGTGAGGTAGTGGAATGTGCGGGTGTCGCCTAGTTCCACGGTGACGTATTCGTTGGTGGGGTGGGTTGTGGTGAGGATGTGTTGCGGTAGGGGGATGGTCCCTACTGACCAGGGGGCAATGTCAACGGTGACGGTGGTGGTTTCTTCTGTGTTGCCGCTGAGGGTGCGGCGTGTGATGGTGGCGTGCCCGGTCCAGGGGTCGGCGGTGTCGTTGATGAGGTAGGCGATGGGTTGGCCGAGGGCGTCGCGCCCGTTGGGGAGGTCTTGCCCGAACTCTGCGCCGAGGGCCCTGGCGGTGGCGCCTTCTCCTGCGCCGATGGTGTCGCCTGCTGGTTTGACGGTGATGAGGCGGGGGGCGTAGGCGTGTTGCAGCCCGTAGTAGAGGGGTTTGTTGTGGCCGTGTGAGTCGATTGCTGCCCAGGAGGTCACGGGCCAGCAGTCGTTGAGTTGCCAGACGATGGCGCCTGCGGTGTGGGGCCACCGGGAGCGGAAGTGTTCGATGCCGAAGGTCACTGAGTGGCTTTGGGAGAGTTGGGTGGCCCAGTGCCAGTCTTCGAAGTCGGTGGGTAGTGGCAGGTGGGGTGCGAGGCCTTTATCGAGTTTGTTGTTGCCGTCTTCTGCTTTTTGGTGGAGGAGGAATTCGGCGCTTTCTTTGTGGAGGGCTTCTGGTGCGACCGCTGTGGTGAGGGTGCTCCAGGTGGGTGGCCCTTGGTGTCCGAATTCGGAGCAGAATCGTGGGGTGTAGTCGAGGTGGGTGAGGTGGTCTTGGCGGTTCCACACTTCCCATTCGTGGCGGGTGCCGTGGTGTTGGTCGTTGGGGTGGGCGGTGGTGGTGCCGGTGGCTAGTTCTTGGGTGAAGCCTGGTGAGTAGGGGCTTCCGGCGCAGTAGATGCGGGTGGGGTCTAGTTCGTTGAGGAGGCGTGGGAAGAGGTCGGTGTAGTAGCCGAGCCCCCAGGTTTTACCGGCGAGTTCTTCTTTCCATCCCCAGTCCAGGTAGCCCCAGAGGTTTTCGTTGCCGCCGTTCCATACGGCGAGCGCCGGGTAGGGGGTGAGGCGGGTGATGTTGTCGCGGGCTTCTGCTTCGAATTCTGACCAGAAGGGTTCTTCTTCGGGGTAGGCGCCACAGGCGAGGAGGAAGTCTTGCCAGACGAGTAGTCCGTGTTGGGAGCACAGGTCGTAGAAGTCGTGGGTTTCGTAGATTCCGCCGCCCCAGATCCGTAGCAGATTCATGTTGGCGTCGCGGGCTGCGAGGATGCGGTGTTCGAGCTGGTTGCGGGTGATGCGGGTGAGGAGGTGGTCGTCGGGGATCCAGTTGGCGCCGCGTACGAAGATGGGTTGCCCGTTGACGATCAGGGTGAAGGGGGTGCCGTGGTCGTCAGGCGTGGTGTTGGCGGTGATGGTGCGGAAACCGATGCGCCGGTTAAGGAGTGCGGTGGTCTCGTTGTTGAGGTTGAGTGTCAGGGTCGCGTCGAAGAGTGGTTGCTCGCCGTAACCTGCGGGCCACCACAGGGGGGCGTCTGGTACGTCGAGTGTCACGGTGGCGTAGGTGTCGCCTGGGGTCACGGTCACGGTGGCGGAGGTGGCGGGTAGTCCATAACCGTCGGCGAGTGCGATGGTGATGTCGGCGGGTTGGGTGGCTTCTGGCGCCCAGGTGAGTTGGGTTGTTGCGGTGATGTGGCCGGTGCCGTTGTCGTCAACGGTGGTGATGAGGCTGTGGTTGTGGGCACGCACGGTGTGCCAGCGCTCGAGTGTGACGGGTTTCCATAGCCCAGCAGTTTGGAGGTCTGGCCCCCAGTCCCATCCGAAGGAGCACGCCATTTTGCGGACCATGTTGAAAGGGTTGTCGTAGGCGCGTGGGCGGTCCCCCAGTTGGTTGATGTTGTTGCGTGCGGCGGCGATTGCGCTGGCGAAGTCGACGGTGAGGGTGTTGTTGTCGGTGAGGTGATCGGTGATGTCAAAGGAGTAGGTGCGGTGTTGGTTCGCTGTGTCAGCGATGTGGTGCCCGTTGAGGGTAATGGTTGCGACGGTGTCGATACCTTCGAAGATCAGCTCACACCGCTCCCCTGGTGTTAATGGCTCTGCGGTGAACTGGGTGGTGTACTGCCAGTCGCAGTCTTTCATCCACGCGAGGCGTTGTTCTGCCAACCCAATGTAGGGGTCTTCGATGAGCCCAGCATCAAGAAGGTCGGTGTGGACGCTCCCGGGGACGGTGGCGGGGATCGCTTGGATGGTGAGGTCATCTGGGGCTGTTCCGCCGGTGTGGCGCAGGGTCCAGCCGTTGACCAAAGGTGTGGTGGTCATCGTCGAATTCTCCTTGTGCAGGCTGCGGGCGCGCGGTGGCGTGCGCCCGCAGTAGTGCGAATGGTCAGGGCGAGGGTGCGGGCTGTGGGCAGGCGCGCATCGTGAGTTATTTGGTGGCTCCTGAGGTCAGGCCGTTGTAGATGTAGCGCTGGAGGAATAGGAACAGCAGGAGGGTAGGGATCAACACGATGATCACACCGGCTGAGATCACTTCCCATTGCGCACCGAAGGGGCCTTTGAACCGGAACAGTGAGGTGGAGATGACTCCGAGGTCGCGTGAAGGCATGTACAGGAACGGGATGTAGAACTCGTTGTAGATCGCGATTCCCTTGATGATCACGACGGTGGCGATCGCTGGTTTCAGCAGGGGGAAGATGATCCGTGCGTAGATGGTCATGTGGTTCGCGCCGTCCAGGACGGCTGCTTCGTCCAAGGACCGGTCAATGGACCGCATGAACTGCACAAAAATGTAGATCGAGACGATGTCCGTCCCCATGAACAGCAGCATGACCGCTGCCCGGGTGTTGTAGAGGTCCAGGGCGTTAATGACCTGGAATGTTGCGACCTGTGTGGTAACAGCTGGGACCAGTGTGGCAAGGAGGAACCCGGCAAGAACCAGGGTTCGCCCACGGAACCGGAACCTGTCGATGGCGTAGGCGGCCATGGTGCCGATAATGATCGTTCCGGTGATGGCTACCGCAAGGATGATGACCGTGTTCATGAACCCTTGAACCATGTTGCCTTTGGTGAAGGCGATGACAAAGTTATCCAGGTTGAATGTTTGTGGCAGGTCAAAGGGGCCGGTGTCGCGGAACTCTTGTTTTGTTTTGAAGGCCGCCATGAAAACCACGCCAATGGGCAGCAGCGTCACGAGGCAGGCAACGATGAGGGAGAAGTATTTTACGGTGTTGGCGAGGACGTACTTCATGACTGGTTGACTTTCTCGTCGGGGATGAGGCGTTTCTGCATCCACGTGACCACCAAAACAATGGCAAGCAGGACAACGGCCATCGCTGAGGCTTGCCCAACTTTGTTGAATTTGAAGGCGGTATCCACTGTTTTGATGACGAAGGTTTCAGTGCCGTTGGCGCCACCGGTCATGACGTAGGGGATTTCAAAGACCGACAGTGACCCGGAGATAGCAAGAATGAAGGATAGGCCGATGATCGGACGGATTGAGGGAGCAATGATGTACCGGAATTGGTGCCACTTGTTCGCTCCGTCAATTTCAGCAGCTTCGTAGATTTCCCCTGGGATGGATTGGATGGCACCGAGGAACAACACGAAGTTCAGGCCGGTGTATCGCCATACTGAGGTTGCGGCGAGGGAATAGTTCGCAATGGAGCGCTCCCCCAGCCAGTGTTGGGTGTGATCGCCGAGCCCAAGGATCCCCATGAGAGCGTCCAGGGTGCCGTCGGGGCGGAAGAAGTACAAGAAGATGAAGCCAATTGCCACACCGTTAATCAGGTAGGGGAAGAACAGCACCCCTTTGAAGAAGTTCCTGAATCGGGTGTTAAAGCTAAGGACTGTGGCGAAGTACAAGGCGATGCCCATTTGCAGGAATGAGGCAAAGAAGTAGTACAGCGACACTTTGAAGACGGCGAAGTATTCAGGGCTGGTGAACACGGTGACGAAGTTGTCAAAACCAACAAAATCTTTGGTTTTGGCTAGACCGTCCCAGTCAGTGACTGAGTACCAAAACATGTTGGCTACCGGGTAGTACGTCAACCCGAGGAGCAAGATCACGGGGACAAGAAGGAAGAGGTACGGGGTCCCTACCCACCCCCATCCGCTGGACCGGCGGCGCCGGCGAGGGCTGGGGTCATTGTGTTGAATGTCGTTCTTTCGGAGCTTCTTAGCTACCCGGGCGGGTGCTGAGCCATCGGTATGCGTTGCCATGGTTTCCTCGCGTCACTGCGGGTCTCAAGGGTGGGGTGGGTGCGCGTTGCCCTGGGGCGGGCGCCTGAAGTCACGGCGCCCGCCACGATTGTGAGTGGGCTGTTATGCGCTAGGGGTGGATTAGCCCATGACCTCTGCGCGGGCTTCCTTCCACCGTGCGTTGAGGTCAGCGAAGATGTCCTCTTTGGTTTCATCTGCTTGGCCACGTGCTGCGTCGATGATGCGCTTGCGGTACATGTCCTGCCACAAACCGATCTCGGCGGTGTTGTCGATCTCGTCGATTTTGCCTTCCATGCCGGGCTCGGCTGGGAGTTGTTCTACGTATTCCACGCCTGCTGCCGCGAAGTCTTGGAGGACTTGTGGTTCTGGGGAGTCCTTCAGTGGGGACAGACCACCCTGTGACTCTGCGTAGCCTGATTCGTTGTTGAACCAGTCAATCCACAGGCGTGCTTCTTCTTTGTGCTCTGAGTTGACGTTGATTGCTTGGTTGTAGTCGCCGCCCACTGAACCGTGGAACTTTCCATCAACCTGGTATGGGAAAGGCATGTAGCCGATGTCCTCAGCGGCACCGCCGTTGTCAACCGCAGCTTGTTGCATCTGAACGATCGCCCAGGAACCAAGCACCATGGTGGCGACGTCACCGGTGGCGAGGAGGTCTTTGGACAGTTCCCAGTCGGTGGTGGTGGGGTCTTCTTCGATCAGTCCTGCTGCGACTGTGTCATAGAGCAGTGAGTCAATGACGAAGTGGTCTGACCCTTGCGTCCAGGGGTTGTCCGTTTCGAGCAGTGAGTTGACGTAGTTTGGGTCAGCTGAGATTTCTCCGCGGTGCCCTTCCCACTGGGTCAGGGTCCAACCAGCTGCGTAGTTGGTGTACATGGGCACGGCGTCGGTGGAGGATTTGATCTTTTCCAGTGCCGCGATGAAGTCTTCAGGGGTGGTGGGGTAGTCAGTGAGGCCAGCTTCGGCCCACACATTTTTGTTGTACACGATTCCCTGAGTGTTTCCCACAACTGGAATACCGTACACCTGGCCGTCATAGGCCTTTTCTCGAACGAACCGGTAGGTTTCTTCAATCTCATCAACGGTGCCTAGTGGTTCGAAGAAGTCACCGAGTTGGTTGGGTTGGACTGTTCCCACAATGCCGAGAACATCGCCGTAGTTGTCGGTGCTCATACGGGTTTTGACTTCACCTTCGTAGTCAGTGATCCCTTCGAACTCGACGTTGATGGTGGGGTTGGCTTCGGTGAAGCGCTCTGCGTATTCGTCGAATGTGCCGTCTTCAACCAGGTCGGTGCGCCAGGTGAGTACTTTGAGGGTGACATCGCCTTCTGCAGAGTCAGAGTCGGATGAGCAGGCACTGAGTGCCAGCATCGAGGCGATTGCGCCAACGGCGGCAATCTGTCGCGCGGTGCGAGGGAACATCATTGATCCTCTCCTTGACTCAACACAGCCATTGTGTTGAGGGTCGTGGTGTGCGAACGGGGTGATGTGCGTCTCCCCTTGCAGTATTCTTAATCAATTGAATAAAGTAAGTCAACAGCAGTGACCAGATCGTTGCCAAACACCTCAACCAGTGATGGTCCACCACGGCGAAGATGCCCGGGCATACTGGATGTGCACCATACGCGTCGTCCCACACACCGCGGGCGAAGACGCCCTGCTATCATGCACTCTTCTTGTAACAGCGCCGGTAGTCAACGGCACATAAGGAGCACTTTGATCCGATCAAGAACGCTATGCATCGTAGGACCGAATTGCATATCTAACCACTCTAACGCGCCACTCGTCGCACACAGCAAAGTGTGCTTCAGAACGCTCTGAAGCACACTTTGCCGATCGTATGTTAGGCGGCGAGGTCTACTACCCAAGCGATAACAGCCGTGATCGTGAAGGCTAGGAACACCACGAAAGTAGCCCAATCTGATCTGCCAAATCCTTCTCGGAATTCCTTTACTCCGAAAGGCTTATCAGGCTCTGTAACGGCGCGTTCGTTCTTGCTGATGATGAACATCAGCACAAACGACAAAGCGAGCCCAACCGAAAGTATCGTAAAGACGATTTTCTCCACTAGATTACTTCTTTCCCTTACGATCGAATCGCTAGAGTGCGTCCACCATTTCCCAGCATTGATACACCCCAAAGGCCGTTCCAACCGCCTTCGCGCCTTCTTGCAGGAATGTGACTGCTGCTCGACCTTTCGCTCCAGCAACGGAGCGATGCCTACCCAAGGCGCGGTTACCGTGTTTCACGACTAAGCTAGCAAGACTCTTAATTTGCTTTCCGAATTCAGCAAATCGCTTTGAGTCAGTTGAGCCTAGCTTTTTCCAAGCACTATACGCTCTGCCCAATTTGCTCGCACTTGAAGCCTTCTTCATCTGCACCACAAGTTTCGCGATACTGACCGAAACGCGAGCATATCCAAAAGTTGCCATGGCAAGAACACCACTTGCACATGCAGCACCTTTCTTTACCCACCAAGTCCAACTAGGATCTGCGATGACCGGATATGCAGTGTCTTCCGTTGTAGCGATTTTTTGAATCAACGCTGTTCCATTAAGAACGTACTCGGTCTCAAGGGCTTTTCCGTTTGCGTCAATGGCCCAGGGTTCTTCGATGACAGCAATCTCTTGGATGCTTGTCACCGTTTTGGTTTCCGCATCAGGTATATCAGCCAACGCATTCCACTGTTCATCAGTCAGTGAATCAAGGTCATCAAGTGTTACGTTAGCACCAATAATCTGCTCTGCCTGCGCTTCTATACGTGCATCTTCACCGGGTAGAGACACTTCAATTTCCACTGGTGCGCTGATTGTGATTGACCCATCAGGCAGTTGGGTAAGTGTAGCGGCATCAGGAACATCTAAGTCGAATGCTAGTTCTTGTGCTGTCTTTTGGTTATCGATGACTGCAACGACTTGAGCTCCATTTGGTGTCGCACGCGATACGGATTCAATACCCATATCAGGATCACCGCTCACAGCTACCCCATCAACGATGTCAGCACTACCAGCGCCTGAGAGTTTCAGGCCAACCGAGGTCTCGTCATCAAACCCTCCGGCTATCCATGCATCATTAATATCTACGTCGGGTGCGTCATTGATGTAAATACTTTCTTCGGGCGCAACAACGTCTACTAGGTCAATGACGGAGGCTTTGTTGCTTGCGTCATAGTTATCGATCGCCGCACTTAGTTCACCAGCATCAACCTGATCGGCAATAGCCTTGGATGCTGTTTCTAAAAGGCCAGAATTTTCTCCTGCCGAGGCACTGACATTGATTAGAGATAGCGCGCTTGTTATAACAAGGGCTACAGGTAGGCTCCATGCGCTGTTCTGTACTTTCATACTATTTACCGTAACACACCGGTTGACCCTATTCTAAACGCAGCAGGACTTCTTAGCCATCATTTCAAGGTATTTAGTCGAAATTACGGGCACGGTTCAGCTCTCCACCCAGTTCATGTGACGGGCTTCAAAAAGGCTTCTCGGCGCACTCGCGCATATTCTTACAGGTTCTCTATCTAAGGCATTTCACACCGCTTTGACGTCAGAATGCTATGCGCATTGCGCCAACGGCAGCAATCTGTCGCGCGGTGCGAGGGAACATCATTGATCCTCTCCTTGACTCAACACAGCCATTGTGTTGAGGGTCGTGGTGTGCGAACGGGGTGATGTGCGTCTCCCCTTGCAGTATTCTTAATCAATTGAATAAAGTAAGTCAACAGCAGTGACCAGATCGTTGCCAAACACCTCAACCAGTGATGGTCCACCACGGCGAAGATGCCCGGGCATACTGGATGTGCACCATACGCGTCGTCCCACACACCGCGGGCGAAGACGCCTCGAACAGGAGAACACCGTGAGACAGCAGCCACGCACCCTGGCCACCACCGGCAGCACCTCTGTGGTTCTCGATGCCATTCGCGCAGCAGGAACCATCTCACGCGTGGGCATCGCCAGCGTGACCGGCCTGACCGGCGCAACCGTGTCCAATGTGGTCCGCAAGCTCTTAGACGCAGACTTAGTTATCGAAATTGGGCGGGCCGAATCAACGGGCGGAAAACCCCGAGTCCTCCTCGAACTCAACCCCACGGCCCGCTACGCGGTAGGCGTTCACCTTGACCACGGCGCGATCACCTACGCCGTGACAAACCTGGCTGGCGCACCCGTAGCACGCCTTGCTCGCCCCGGCCCAGGCCACGCTGACCCCACCGAAGTTGTCGACCGCATGGCCAAAGAAATCGACATGCTCGTCGAATCTATCGGGATAGCCCGCGAGCGCATCCTTGGTTTAGGGCTGGTTTCTCCTGGGCCTTTGTCCTCGCGGGCGGGTATGCATTTGACGCCGCCTTTTATGCGGTCGTGGGAGGATTTTCCCCTTGATACTCGCCTTGCGGAGGTCTCCGGGTTGCCGGTGCTTTTGGAGAACGATGCCACGGCGGCGGCGATCGGTGAGTACTGGGCTGGGGGGACGCAGCGTGAGGAGAATTTCGCGGCGCTTTATTTGGGTACTGGGCTTGGTGCGGGCATTGTGATTAATGGGACGGCGTACCGCGGGGCTTCGGGGAATGCCGGGGAGATTGGTCATACCAGCGCAAATATTGATGGTCCGGTGTGTTGGTGTGGGGCTCGTGGGTGTTTTGAGGCACTGGCGGGACCTGCTGCGGTGGTCGCGGAGGCTGCTCTTGATCCGCGGATTGTGCAGGCTGCCGGGTTGGACGCACTTGGGGAAGGGTCTCCGATTACTCAGCGGTTTGCGGCGATTGCTCGGGCTTCGCGGATGGGTGATGCTGGGGCGCGGCAGTTGTTGGAACGTTCTGCCCGTTATGTGGGAGTGGCTGCGCAGTCTGTGGCGAACATGTTGGATGTTCGGATGTTGGTGTTGACGGGGTCGAGTTTCGCGGCGGCGAGTCACATTTATGTTCCAGCGATTCGAGAAACGTTGGCATCGTCGTTTTTTGCGCGTGATAACCATGCGGTGGAGGTGCGATTGTCGCAGTCTGCGGAGACTGCTCCGGCTATTGGCGCCGCTGCGTTAGTGTTGCAGGCGCAGTTTGTGCCCGAGCGTTCGACGTCGTTGGCTGCCAATGTCCGCAAATCTGGTGTGGTGAGCGAGCTGTCGACCCTGTCACCGTAATTGTTTACCGCATAAACTTAAGCCGTGCGTACGCCGCAGGGACGCAGCGCACGCATCGGCACCTGACACGTAATGACAATCCACTACCCTCGTCACCAAGGAACACCATGGCTTTTTTTGATTTGTCCCCCGCTGAACTTGCCACCTACACCCCTGATGTACGCCGCCCGGCGGACTTCACCGATTTTTGGGATAACACCCTGGCGCAAGCTCGCAGCTTCGACGTTGATGTCACGCTGAACGAGATCGACGCGAACCTGCCTCACGTGCGGATCTGGGACGTGGAATATTCCGGGTTTGGTGGGCACCGCATCAAAGCATGGCTGACGATGCCCGCCCACGCTGACGCCCCGTTGCCAGCGTTGGTGGAGTATGTCGGGTACGGCGGTGGGCGCGGTTTGCCGCACGAAAACCTGCTGTGGGCCAACGCAGGGTATGTTCACCTGAAAATGGACACCCGTGGTCAAGGTTCTGCATGGGGTAATGGTGGGCACACACCCGACCCGACTGGTTCTGGACCTGCACTGCCCGGGTATATGACTCAAGGCATTCAGGACCCCAACGAGTACTACTACCGCCGAGTATTCACTGATGCTGTGCGCGCCATTGACGCTGTTGCCACCCTGCCCCAAGTCGACCCCAACCGCATCGCGGTGGTGGGCGCAAGCCAAGGTGGGGGCATCGCACTGGCCGCTGCGGGCCTAGCCGGGACGAGCATCGTCGCTGCGATGCCTGATGTGCCGTTCTTGTGTAACTATGAGCGGGCAACGTCGATCACTGATTCTGACCCGTACCATGAAATTACCCGGTATCTCGCAGTGCACCGCAACCAGGTTGACCACGTGTTCACCACGCTGTCGTATTTTGACGGTGTGAACTTTGCTCGCAACGCCACAGCACCCACGCTATTCTCCGTTGCCCTCATGGACGCCATTTGCCCACCCTCAACGGTATACAGCGCTTTTAATGCGTACCAAGCAACCGATAAGACCATAGAGGTGTACCCCTACAACGGACACGAAGGGGGGCAACTACACCACACGGCACGACAACTCACCTGGCTCGCAGCACGCATCTGACCAAGGAAGAACATGACTGACCACACTGGCCCAGCACTGACCTCAGCCACCCACCACTCCTGGTTGGCCACCGAGGCACACGCACTGCTCGACTTCGCCCAACACACAATGGTAGACGGGCGCGGGGCAGGCTGGCTTGACGAGCACGGAACCGTTGACCCCCGCCACGGCATTCAGACGTGGATCACCTGCCGCATGGTGCACTGCTATGCCATTGGCGCCCTGATGGGGCACGAAGGCGCCCAAAAGATCGCCCAAAACGGGCTCGACGCACTGATCAGCGGCCCGTTGCGTGACCACACCAACGGAGGGTGGAACGCCCGGATCGACGCTGACCCAGACCTCTACGACACCGCAGATGACACCACAAAAAGCGCCTACGCGCACGCCTTTGTTGTCCTTGCCGCAACCTCAGCGGTTGCTGCCGGCCTACGCGGAGCCGAGCAACTCCTCACAGACGCACTGGAAGTTTTAGACCTCCGCTTCTTCGAAGAGTCCAGCGGCCTACACGTTGATGAGTGGGACGCATCGTGGACCCAGCTCAGCGACTACCGTGGTGTGAACGCAAACATGCACGCCGTTGAGGCGCTGCTTGCAGCCGGAGATGTCACCGGTGAAACCCGGTGGCACGACCGCGCACTGGGCATAGCCCGCACAGTTGCACTCAGCTGGGCAGCACCCAATGGGTGGCGCATCCCGGAACACTTCACCCCTGCAT
This sequence comes from Jonesia quinghaiensis DSM 15701, assembly GCF_000423205.1. GTDB lineage: Bacteria > Actinomycetota > Actinomycetes > Actinomycetales > Cellulomonadaceae > Jonesia > Jonesia quinghaiensis. The sequence goes on along the minus strand of NZ_AUHN01000005.1, from coordinate 443,115 downwards.
GGAAACCCCTGCTGGAGTACAACGAAGACCGAAAAGACGACAAATTCAAACCATACGGTGCAACAGTGGGACACGGTATCGAGTGGGCGCGCCTCCTGCTCCACCTTGATGCACTACAACCCGGTGAACACCCCTGGCTCCAGGAGTCTGCACGCTCACTGTACTCACGTGCCATTGGTGACGGTTGGCGCCGCTCCACCGCAGGTGAAATGGGGTTTGTGTACACCACTAACTGGCACGGCACCCCTGTGGTGGAAACCCGAATGCACTGGGTCCCAGCAGAAGCGCTCGCGGCTGCGGCAGCATTGTTCCACGCTACTGATGCCCCGTTTTATGCGAAAGACTACGAAGAATGGCTGGGGCATGTGCGCCGTTTCTTCCGGGATGACATCAACGGGTCCTGGCACCACGAGTTGGACACCCACAACCAGCCAAGTGGTCACGTGTGGCCTGGTAAGCCTGACATTTACCACGCCTTTGGGGCAATGCTCACCCCCCTGCTGCCGTTAACCCCTACGTTGGCTAGCGCAGTGAAAGCGAAAGCCGGCCAGCTAGGCTGACCGACTCTCACCTCACCTGCGTCTCGGTGTCACTGATTCAGTGACACCGAGACGTTGTCGTTGTGGGTTTTTTCACTGACCCCACCGCCCGCGACCTCAAGCGCCCACGGCCCGGTTCCCGCAGTGCGCTGCGCACGCACAACATCGCCGATGCGCTCCACCTGGAACTGCGCCGCCTCATAGGCAGGGTCGTTAGACGGGATGGCGACAGTGACACTGTCTCCATCGGCTAGCTCGTAGGCGCGCAGAGTTACCCCATGCGCCCAGTCATAGTCGGGGCGGGTGTGATCACTCCCCACCGGAATGACAGCGCCGGGGCGAGCCAAAATAGGCATGTCATCAAAACCATAATCACGGGTCACCCAGAGCGGTCCAGTGAACTTCTCCCCCGTCAGCACTGACGTCCACGTGCCCTGCGGCACATAAAACTCCGCTGTTGTCGCTGAGAACACTGGAGCAACAAGAAGGTTGTCACCCAACATGTATTGGGTACCCAATGACCGGGCTGTGCGGTCGTGCGGGAACTCTAAGAGCATCGGGCGCATGACGGGGATACCTTGGCCGGCGGCTTCTGCCCCCAACCGCCCGAGGTATGGCATGAGGGACATTTTCAGGTTCGAGAACAGCCGGGTGACCTCAACTGCCTCGTCATCAAAGACCCATGGGACACGGTATGAGTTTGACCCGTGGAACCTCGAATGTGACGACATAAACCCAAACGCAACCCAGCGTTTAAACACCGCCGCATCAGGGACGCCCTCAAAACCACCAATGTCATGGCTCCAGTACCCAAACCCGCCCATGGACAACGACAACCCGCCACGCAACGACTCTGCCATCGCCACAAACGTCGATTCACAGTCACCACCCCAGTGCACAGGGAACTGCTGGGAACCAACAGTTGCTGAGCGGCCAAAGAGAACTGCCTCCCCCTGCCCGCGTTCCTTTTCCAGCAGCTCAAACACGCACTGGTTGAACAGGTAGGTGTAGTAGTTGTGCATGCGTTGCGGGTCTGAACCGTCATGCCACACCACATCGGTGGGGATGCGCTCACCAAAGTCTGTCTTAAACGCATCAACACCCATGTCAAGCAAAGCTTGTAGTTTTGAGGTGTACCACGCGGTAGCTTCAGGGTTTGTGAAATCAACAAGCGCCATACCGGCTTGCCACATGTCCCACTGCCACACTGAACCATCAGGTTCAGTCACAAAATAGCCGCGCTCCATACCTTCATCAAACAAATATGACCGTTGGGCAATGTACGGGTTGATCCATACACACACTTTCAGCCCCTTGGCTTTAATACGATCCAACATACCCTGAGGGTCAGGGAAGGTCTCAGGGTGCCAGATGAAATCTGACCAGTGGAAGCCGCGCATCCAGAAACAGTCAAAGTGGAACACTGACAACGGAAGGTCACGGTCAATCATGCCGTCGATAAACGACATGACGGTGCCTTCGTCATACTCAGTGGTGAATGAGGTCGACAACCATGTCCCGTATGACCACGCCGGCACAGCCGCTGGGCGCCCGGTCAGTTCGGTGTAGCGGGTCAAAATTTCCTTGGGGGTCGCCCCGTAAATGATGTAGTACTGCAAGTGATCGCCTGGCACCGAGAACTGGGTGCGAGAAACAACCTCAGATCCAATCTCGAACGACACCTTCTCTGGGTGATCAACGAAAACCCCGTACCCGGCATCCGAGACGTAAAATGGGACGTTTTTATACGCCTGTTCTGAGGCTGTTCCACCGTCCTCATTCCACACATCAACAACCTGACCGTTTTTAATGAACGCACCAAAGCGTTCACCCAGGCCAAAGATGTTCTCCGCAACCCCCATGGTCAGCTGCTCATACACATACTTAGCGCCATCGGTATGAGACACCACACCCACTGAACGGTCCATCGAGGAGGTTAAATGCCGGCCCTCACCCGTGAAATCAACATGCCAGGGGCCATCGGTGGAAATCGCTGCCGTTAACCGGCCAGAAGTAATCGTGGCAGGCTGCCCACTATCCCGAATAGGAACAGAAATCTTGGGTTGAGTAGCGTCATGATGCACCGCAAAATGCGGCCCTGGGTCGCGCCGCCCACGGTGATGCTCCACCCGCACCCCAATGACATCCTCCAATGGGGCGGTATAGGTCATCGAAATCAGCGGCCGATTAAGCGTGTCACCCCTCGTGGTGATCGGCGCAGTCGGCGCATAGACCGCGAGCGCACCGTCGCGCTCTTCGACCGCGTCGATGTCTTTGGGGCGCAGGATGGTGTAGCCGTCTTGGACGAGCCAGTATCCATTGGAGAATTTCATGCGTTGAGCTCCTTGGTCTCGCTCACTGCGGGTGCAGCGACGAGTATCGTTGCGTCATATGGAGGGAGCGTGAGGCTGTCCTCCACTGGGGCGCCGGTCATGGCGCAAAAAAGGTTCTGCTGGTCTGTGGTGATGTCTGCGAGCGCGATGCGCTGATGCTCGTTGGTGTGGTTGATCACGGCCAGATGCGTGGGAGCACTGACAACATCAACACCGTGTGGCGGTTCAGCGGGTAGCCGGGTACTGGAGGGCAGTGCGGCTCTAAGCAGGTGGGTCAGCGCATCGGGCGAGAGGCGTGCCGCGCAGTACCAGGTGTTGGTGCCGGCGTTGTGGGTGATGGCTGGATGCCCCGCAAGATCATGGGGTGCATCATCAGTAAAGTGGGCGATTGTGGTGGTGAGGTCGCTGGTCACGGTGATGTGTTCAGCGAAGTCCGCTACTGCATACTGGGCGCCTGCCATGTCGATGTTCACCCCAGCTTCCAATGGAACCCAGTCGTTACCGTGAGTGCCTGTGAGGTCAGCTAAGGGGACAGGGAAACCACCGCGGTGAATGTGCCCATGGTGGTCAGCAACCGCAGTAAATGGCCCCACAATCAGCGGAACAAGGTGGTCACTGCGTTCAACACAGTCACGCAGGTTTGCAAGCGCTTGAGGGGAAGCCTGGTACAGGTTAGGTACGACCACGGCAGCGTACTCACCGAGTGGGTCAGTGGGCGCAACGATGTCTGAGGTGACGCCCAAACGCAGCAGTGCGGTGTGCCAGTCAGCCAAAATGTCTCGGGCATCAAGCCGGTTAGTGGGAAGTGCTGGTTCTTGGGTTGCCCACCAGCTTTCCCAATCGAAAACCAGCGCTACCCGCTGAGGTGTTGCCAACGGTGCAGCGTTCTCTAAGACCGTACTGAGGGTGTCCAGCTCACTGCCGAGTGCTCGTATTGCCTGGTGGGTGGCGCTTGTTGGGCCTTGGTGAGGCACCATCGCCGAGTGGAAACGTTCCGAACCAGCCGTTGACGCCCGCCATTGGAAGAAACACACGCCCCGTGCGCCACGCGCAATAGCAGACAGGGTTTCTCGGCGCGTTTGATGCAACGGCTTTGGGACGTTGTGCGCACGCCAATTCACTGCGGTGATAGCTTGCTCCATGATCATCCACGGTTTACCGCGAGCCAGGGAACGCATCAGCGTGTGAGTCATCGCCGTGGTGTGCCAGGAGTCAGGATCACTGGGATCGGGGTAGATGTCATCAGCAATAACGTCGAGGTGCGGTGCCCAGTGCTGATAGTTCACGGGGGCAAAAAACCCCATAAAGTTCGTGGTCACAACCGCCTGCGGGTCAGCTTGGCGAATGATGTCGCGTTGTTCCAAGAAACATTCCAACATCAGGTCAGAGCTGTAGCGCCGGAAATCAAGGTTCAAACCTGGGTTAATTAAGTACGGCGCAGTTCGCGGCGGAATGATCTCATCAATGGTGGAGTACCGCTGTGACCAAAAAGCTGTTCCCCATGCTTCGTTAATTGCCTCCAGCGTGCCGTAGCGCTTCACCAGCCATGCTCGGAACCGTTCAGCTGACTCATCGGAGTAGCACATTTGCCCGTATTCGTTGCCCACGTGCCACATGACTACTGCAGGGTGCCCTGCGTAGCGTTCAACAAGGCGAGTAACGATGCGTTCGCTGTGGTCCCGGTAGGTTTGCGATGCTGGTGAGAAGTGGTTGCGCGACCCCCAGTGCATGGTGGTTCCGTCGGCGTTGCGCGCCAAGGTGTCAGGGTGTAGTCGTCCCATCCAGGGCGGTGGTGATGCGGTGGGAGTGGCGAGGTCAACGCAGATACCTGCGGCGTGCAGGAGGTTCATGACTTCGTCTAACCATGCGAAGTCGTATTCCCCTGGGCGTGGTTCGAGGCATGCCCAACTGAACACTCCGAGGGTGACGAGGTTGACGCCAGCGTGGGTCATCAACTCGATGTCTTCCCGCCAGATGTCTGGGGACCATTGTTCTGGGTTGTAGTCACCGCCATAGGCGATGCGGTGGGTGAGAAGGGGCTGTCCCGTTCGGTGCACCGTTGCTCCTTGGGTCTATCAGCGTGTGGGCGAGGAAAAATTGGTGTGCTTCCCCTGCGGCTGACTCCACGATATCATCGAAGCGGTTCAACAATCTATCGTCGATGATGACGATTTTTTGAACACCTCACACCGTCACACTTTGGTTTGTGTATTGCCCGTACAACCTTCTGGATAGGTGCCATGAACGGCAACAGAGCAACGAAAAATCACCTTGACACAAACGCCTGCCATCCGCATGCACTAACCCTAGATTCCCCGTGCAAACAATGGGTCGAAGCGCTTCCCCTTGGAAACGGAATTATTGGGGTCATGGAAAATGCTGCACTCCACCGCATTTCCCTTGACCTCAACCATCATGCAGCGTGGTCCGGCGAGCCGCACAGCGCATACTCCCTGCCACCCGCAGCACACAACCCCGCCTGGCTTCACGATGTCCGCAGCGCACTAGACGTTGAAGACTACGAGGGTGCTGAAACGCTACTGACCACCACACAAACAACACACAGCCAAGCGTTTTTACCGCTTGGTGCTCTGCGCATCACCGGTGTCACCGGTGATGCGCCCCTCACCTTCGCCACCCGGCACCTCGACTTCGCCACCGCAACAGCAACCGCGCAATACACCACCGCAGCACACGACACCATCATCCACACCACGTGGGTTCAGCGAGCCGACTCCTACCCTGCACCCGCGCATCTGCCCCACCCAGAATCACCAGATGCGCAACGCGGCGAAGGAAGCGCGATAATCCACCGAATCATCAACAACGGCGCCCACCCCGTGGACATTCACCTTGAGTTCTCATCGCAGCTCAAACACGCCTTACACCACCACAACACCCCAACAACCCGCCACATCGACCTGTTACTGCCCACCGATGTTGCCCCCACCCACGAAAACACTGCCGAACACGTCACGTACGGGACACACAGCGCCACCCTCCCCCTCACCTGGGCGGCAACCGACACCCTCGAAACCTGCCCCGAACACCTCTGGGTGCCACCACACGGCGAAACCAGCATCATCGTGACCATGGGCAGCCCGCAACACCCCACCACTACCCCACCCGCCCACAACCATCAGGGGAATGGGCAGCAGGAAACCCATGAAATAAACGACATCACCGGCCTGTGTAACGCCGCGCGGCGCATCGCCCAACATCCCACGCCACACGAGCTACACGCCCGAAACATCACCGCCCACAGCGAGCTCTACGACCGATGCTCACTACACCTCGGCAATCAACCCGCGTTAACCCGCCAATTTCACATGGGCCGCTACCTCGCAATCAGCGGATGGCACCCCCAAGCACTCCCCTTAACGCTGCAAGGCTTATGGAACGCCGAACTACCACCACCATGGAGTTCCAACTACACACTGAACATCAACACCCCTATGAATTACTGGGCTCTGCCACACGTGGGATTAGGCTGCGCCACCGGCAACCTGCAACGGTGGCTCATCAACGTGGCGACCGGACCGGGCGCTCACGCGGCCAAACAGCTTTACGATGCCCCAGGGTTTGTTTTGCACCACAACAGCGATCGGTGGGGACACCCAACACCGGTCGGCGCAGGCGAAGGGGACCCCGCCTGGTCGTATTGGCCACTGGGTGGCATATGGCTCACCGTCGAAGCGTGGCGCCACACCACACACGGCAATGACGCGGAGGGGTTACGTGACCTATGGCCAGCGCTCGAAGGAGCAGGCCAGTTCGCAGCGTGGTGGTTACAAGACCGGGACGGGACAACCGTTTCCTCACCATCAACCTCACCTGAACACTGTTTCACAGTAGGCGGCACAGCCCACTCCGTGTCACAGACCGCCACCATGGATATTTACCTGTTCCGAGAACTCGCCAATGCGGTCCGGCACACCACTAACCACCTCATCGAACAAGGTGACCTCCACGAGATCCCCGACTGGTTAGTCCCTTTGGAAAAGCTCGTCTCACACCTGCCGGAACCACGGATCACAGCGGATGGACAACTCGCTGAATGGCTCCACGACTACCCCAGCGCCGAGCCCACCCACCGTCACGTGTCGCACCTGATTGGCTTGTACCCGCTACGCCACATCACCGCACCACACGAGGTCACCGCAGCACTCGCGTCGATGCGCGCCCGCGGCCCCGAATCCACCGGCTGGGCGTTAGCGTGGCGCATCGCGCTTGGAGCCCGCGCCCGCGATACACACAGTGTCGAATTTTTCGCCGCCCAGGCACTCAGGCCAGCACAAGATAACGCCGGCGGTCACCGGGGCGGCATCTACCCCTCACTGCTCTCAGCTCACCCACCATTTCAGATTGACGGCAATCTCGGCCTCCTGGCGGGAGTGTGTGAAGCGCTCGTTGACACCAACAATGGGGACATTGAGCTTCTGCCAGCATTGCCGGCTTCCTGGGGCGACGGGTCAATCCATGGGATAGTTCTGCCCGGCCACGTGACATTGACCATGACCTGGCACAACTCAGTACCCCACCACGTCACCATCACCAACACCGCAACAATTGCCGCAACCAACGCCGCAACCAGCAACAAGACTGTCCAACGCCACCTACGATTCAACGGTCACAGCACCACCGTCACTATCCCACCGGGTGAAACGGTTCAACTAACCGGTGAAACACTGCAAAAGACCACCACCACCACGATTAACCTTGGAGACAGCGCGATGACACATAGGCGTGCCACACCACCACGAAAAGCGACCAATGGCCACAATTGATGATGTAGCGAAAGCAGCCGGGGTTTCAACCTCGACTGTCTCATACGTACTGAGCGGAAAACGCCCCATCTCGGGCCCCACACGGGCCCGCGTTGAAAAAGCAATCCGAGACCTCGGTTATCGCCCTCATGCTGGAGCACGAGCACTAGCCTCATCACGCACCAACGTCATCGCTCTCGTCGCGCCCTTGCGCGTTGCGGTCAACGTCAACGTCATCATGGAGTTCGTAACCGGCGTTGTCACCGCAGCACGCAACCACAACTACGACGTTCTACTCCTCACCCAAGAAGACGCCACAGGGATAGACAGGGTCTCATCAGGATCAATGGTGGATGCCATCATCGCCATGGACATTGAAGAAGACGACCCACGTATCCCCCTCCTCAAAGCGGCGAGACAACCCGCAGTCCTCATTGGGCTACCCCGCGACAACGCCGGACTCTCCTGCGTGGACCTCGACTTCTTTGGGGCGGGGGCAGCCACCATACGCCACCTTGCTCACCTCGGACACACCCGCATCGGGATGCTCGGAGCACCCACTGCCGTGTGGCAACGCCACACCTCCTTCTGGGACCGCACCCTCTCCGGGGCGCACTACGAAGCAACCAGCAAAGGGGTCACCTTCACAGCAATCCCCTGCGAAGCATCCGAAGTTGGCGCCCACCAAAGCGTCACCGAATTGCTACGCAAAGCCCCCGATATCACTGGGCTGGTTGTCCACAACGAAGCAGCGCTACCCCACGTGGTCGCCGCACTGCGAGACACCGGGCGCGCCATCCCAGAGGACATCTCAGTGGTCGCGATTTGCCCACAACACCTAGCAACGTCCCAGCCACAACCGCTCACCTCAGTGACAATCCCCGCCACCGCCATTGGGAAAGTCGCTGTCGACATGGCCATGCAACGACTCAGCGACCCAGAACAACCAGCCGAAACACGACTGCTCGCCGCTGAGCTCACCCAACGAGCAACCACAGCAACACTCCACAGCGCGGCAGAAAACACCTCGGGCGACACCGCGTCAATCGGACTGATGTAACCACTCTGATCTGCAGTTCATCCACCGTCACCTGGTGAGTGAACAGCACCCCGCACACCACACAAGGAAGGGCGGGAGGTTCCCCCCGGAACCTCCCGCCCTGCTTTCCCTCTCCCCCGTGGCGCTCAACGCGCCAGGTACTGGCTAAGGTGACACCATGCACGGCAGTCACCTCACCATGGTGATGCCCGCCGCGAGTCGCGCACCTACGGCGGGCATCAGTCATCAACCCTTGATTGCCCCGAAGATCACTCCCTTGGTGAAGTGCCTTTGGACAAACGGGTACACCACTAGGATAGGCAATACTGCCAGTACCATGATGGCCATTTTGAGTGACACGGTGTTCATTTCACCCTGTGCAACGGTGAAGTCCACCCCTGGAATCGACTGACCTTGAAGCACATACTGGCGTAAAACCATCTGTAACGGCCACTTTGATGAATCGTCGATATAGAGCACAGCGTTAAAGAACGCGTTCCAAAAGCCCACCCCATAAAACAGGGCGATCACAGCTGTCACAGCCTTGGACATCGGCATGACGATGGAGAAGAGAATCCTCCACTCTGATGCTCCGTCAATACGTGCAGCTTCAATAATTCCGGTATCAATCCCCATGAAGAAGTTACGCATAATCAGCAGATTGAACGCAGAAACACAGGTCGGCAAAATAAGGGCCCACAAACTGTTTCGAAGACCCAATGATGAGATCCACAAATACGTAGGAATAAGGCCGGCCGAGAAGAACATCGTAATGATGAAGAGGAACAGAATCGGGCGGTGCAGTGCGGTGCCCGGTTTCGACAGCCCGTACGCTGCGAGAGCCGACACCGTCGTGGCGATGACCGTACCAGTCACGGTGACAATCACAGACACCCAGGCCGCCTTGGCAACAACGCCCCCGGACAACAACTGAACGTATGACGCGAAGGTAATTCCCTTCGGCAACAGCACAAGACCACCTGAGTCCTGGACCGTTTTCGCGTCAGACAACGAGGTCACCACGATCCCCCACATCGGAATCGCAACAATCCCCACAACAACCGTCAGGATAAGGAACTTACCGATGAGACCCCACGTGGACGGGCTTTCTTCCCAGACTGGCCGATTGGGGTTGCGGTGTCGGCGCTGATTCGGGAGCCCATCAATGCGGTGATCAATGGGGAGCACCGCAATCTCTGGCGGGGTGAACACTTTTTGTGGCCCACGGGCCGCTTCAGATAGTTCAACAGACACTATTATCCCGCCTTCTGGTAGACGCCGGCTTCACCCATACGGTGAGCAAGGTTGTTCGCACCAAGAACCAACAAGAGCGCAACGATCCCCTTCATCAGTCCAGCTGCGAGTGCGAATCCCCACTTGGAATACTGAATACCTTCGAAATACACGAAAGTATCGAGGACATCGGATGCCCCTGATCCGACCGCGTCACGTTGGAGGTACATTTGCTCGAACCCCACGTTGAGCGAGTCCCCAAGACGCAAGATGAGAAGCAAAATGATGACCGGTCGCAACGCTGGCAACGTGATGTGCCAGAGGCGGCGCATTTTTCCTGCCCCGTCTACGACTGCTGCTTCGTACAAGCTGGGGTTCACCGTTGAGATTGCCGCCAAGAAGATGATCATTCCCCACCCTGCGTCTTTCCAGATCGCTTGGGTGGTGACCAGAGCAATGAATGAGTCAGGGTTGGTCATGATCTGTAACGGCCCCTCCCCGTTGCGGATCATCCACTGGGAAAGCGGGCTTGCCCCACCCACGAACTGTTGGAAGATCGTGATAACCAGAACCCAAGAGAAGAAGTGTGGCAGGTAGATGACCGACTGCACGACAGTCCTGACTTTGGTGCTCAGAATGGAGTTCATGAGCACCGCAAGAAAGATGGGGACTGGGAAGTAGAACAAGAGCGAAAACAACGTAATGAGGAGGGTGTTCTTCAAGGCGTTGGCGAATGATGCTGAGGTGAGAACATCAAGAAAGTTCTCGAACCCAACCCATGGACTGCCAGTGACACCCCCGTAGGGGTTGTAGTCCTGGAATGCTCCTATGTTCCCGATCATCGGGATGTAGTTAAAAACGATAATAAGGACGACCGCGGGGATCGTCATAATGATGAATGTGCGGTCTCGCACGATTTTTTGCCACAGGGTAATCCTACGGACCGGGATCTCACCGGTGTAGGGCTCGTGGTGGGTGGTGGTCATACCTCGTCCCCCCGCCCCCCGCACTGGGGTGCCCACACGTTCGGGCACCCCATGTGTAGAGGACGTTGTGTCGGCCTCGTTGACGGATGTCACGCGGGAAGTTCGTCTAGGATTTTCTTGTAGTAGTCACGCAGGGCGTCTCCACCATCTTTGCGCCACTGGTCCACTCGTTCACGCATAACATCAATGGATGCGCGTCCACGCTGGACTTCGGTTTCCAAGTCTGAAATACCTGCTTCAATGTCCCGGTACTCGTCTGGTACAACGACGTTGATTCCTAGGAAAGGCGAGGACTTGATGTATTGGCCAGCGGCCGCTGAGTAGGCGGAGTATGTTTCCACGTATCCGGGGTACTGGAAGTCAGCAGCGACTCCTGGAGGTGAAGCAAGGAACATGTATGAGGGGACAACCTCTGTGTTGCCGAGTTCTGTTTTCACCGGTTCGCCGACTTCCCCGAGGTTGTAGTGCACCCCTTCGACACCGTTGGCCACGAGATCGTATTCTTCGGTTCCGTATGGTGCGGCAAGGAAGTCTGCCGATGTGAGGATGGCCTTGATCTTTTCCTCACCGATTCCCTTTTTGATGAAGGACCAGAATGAGGCGGGCGCTGCACGCCAGTAGACAGGTTCGCCACCGTTGTAGCCGAACGGAACAACAGCGTCCATCTCAAAGGTCTCATTGACGCCGACTTGGCTGGCGACCATTTCTCGCCACCCTCCTAGCCCGTCACCATTGAAGTAGACGTTGCCGTCAAGGAATGTTTGGCGACCAGCCGAATCGTCGGGGTGGACGAGGTTTTCTTTGTAGCATTTGGCCACGAAGTCAAGGCAGTCGAAGTAGTTGTCGGTTTCCATGCGGTGGATAACTTTGCCGTCAATGACGGTCCACCCTGATTGCACCCCGAAGGCGATGTTCGTCAGTGCAGTCCATGGGTTGAGGGTGGCGTAGCGTCCAGCACCTGGGTCGTTGATTTCTTTGTACATGGCAAAGAGATCGTCGATGCTGGTGGGGGCAACCTCAGTGATGCCTTTTTCTGCCAGAAGGTCCTTGCGGTAAAAGTAGGTCATATCGAGTGCGCCACCAGGCATGGGGATCGCGTAGATCTTGTTTTCCCAACTCGAGTTCATCCACGCTTCCGTGGGGATGTTGGCTAGGTGAGGGTACTCAAGGACCTTGTCACCGGTGAGGTGTGATGTGAGGTCCTCGAACACTGCCGGCGCGATCTCAGAACCGAACTTTGCGTTACCTGAAACCGTCCATGTAGGGAGAGCGAACCAGTCAGGCAGGGAGTTGGCATCTGCTAATCGGGTCTGAGCGATGTCCCAAATGTCGTTCCCAGACAGGAGATTCAGGTCAATAGTGTTGCCGATAGCTTCGTTGATTGCGGTGAAGTACTGCCCCTTAGTATCCGGGATGGGCGACCATGTTGGCGCTGCAGCTGTGATCGTGACGCCGCTTCCCGGTGGCGCGTCATACGCTTTGACGAAATCTGGACGGCTGGTGTATCCCGGCAACGTGCCGTTTACTGAGGGGAAGTCAGGTTCAACGTATTGGATGGGCTGGTAGCTGGGAGCAATTGAACCGTCTGAAGTTGCGGTAGGGGCTCCTCCACCGCCCTTTGCGCTGTCTCCGGGTAATGGTTCGCTTTGAGCGCACGATGCAAGCAATGAGGGGACACCGATCGTTGCGGCACCTGCTGCGAGCAGGCCCAGAAATGATCGGCGGTTGATCGGCGCGTTTAAGAATGTCGATCCTTCACGCTGAGTGTTCATGAGCGTCCTTCACTTCGTTGTGGATACGCAGCACATGTGTGCTTTTTGTGGAATCGCTTACACCGTCGAAGCGATTCGATAAGTGGACTTTAGCGCACCGCACACCTATGCGGCAAGGGGCGCGGGAATTAATTCACTAACGATCACCAAACCGTTATGTTATCTAGGCTGTTCTGCAGAAACACCCTAGACATCAGGGGCCTACGCCGACCGCACCAGCATGTCGAACCGTTTCGAGTAACTACTAGTCTTCACCCGTCATACTGGCATATAGTGGGCCACCACGGGATCGCGCAATGACGCCCACCCGTCCCCTACCTGACTCACGCACCGAGGGCCACCAGTGACAACTCAACACACCGCACCCCAACCATCCTCACCGACAGCATCCACATACGCCCACGAGACAGCAACGCTCCTGGTACAGCGACTGTCAACACCCCAAAAAATCTCACTCCTCCACCAAGCTGCCCCCGCCATAGAAGACCCCAAGCTCGCAGCCTTCACCACCGGCACCGAAGCGCTCCACGGCCTGTCCTGGCTCGGCACAGCTACTGTTTTTCCCCAGCCTATTGGGCTCGCCGCCACGTGGGATCTCGATCTCATTGAACGCATCGGGGATGCTGTCGCCACAGAAGTACGAGCAAAACACACAAGCAACCCAAGTGTCTCACTCAATGTGTGGGCACCAGTAGTCAACCCGCTGCGACACCCTCTGTGGGGACGCAACGAAGAGGGCTACTCCGAAGACCCTCACCTCACCGCAGACTGCGCCATCGCCTACACCCGTGGCCTACGCGGGGACCACCCAAGCATCTGGAAAACCGTTCCCACCCTCAAACACTTTCTCGCCTACAACAACGAAATTGACCGTGCTGTCACGTCCTCCGACATGCGCGCCCGTGTCCTTCAAGAATACGAATACCCCGCATTCCGGCGCCCCCTAGAAGCCGGATGCGTCGGTGCGGTCATGCCGTCATACAACCTCGTCAACGACCGGCCAAACCACGTAGCTCGATCACTGTTGAACACCCTGCGCAGCTGGTCACCACACCCCATCGCCGTCGTGTCAGATGCTGCAGCACCTGGAAACCTCGTTGACGGAGAACGCTACTTCCCCGACCACATCGCCTCACACGCCGCTCTCCTCCACGCCGGAGTCGACTCGTTCACCGACAACGACCGCAATGCCACACCAACCATCGAACGCATCACAGCCGCACTACACCAAGGTCTCATCACCGAAGAAGAGATCAACACCGCCGTGTACCGCATGCTCTACCTGCGCGCTCTCACCGGCGAATTCTCCAATGACAACCCCTACAACACCATCACGGCAGAACACATCGACCTGCCAGAACACCGCACCCTCGCCCGTGAAGCAGCAGCAAAAGGTGTTGTCCTCCTCAAAAACAATGGCGCCCTGCCGCTTAGGCACGAAAAAGTTGCTGTCATCGGTCCCTTCGCCAATCACGTCGTCACAGACTGGTACTCCGGCACACCGCCCTACACGGTAAGCATCACCGAAGGCCTAGCAGCCCAGCACGGCGCCAACAACGTCACCCATACCACCGGATCAGACCACATAGCACTGTGGTCCCCCACAGCACACGGGTACCTCACTACCACCCCTGACGGCCTCGTATCCGCAAACGCCGCAGAAGCACACGCCCAAGAAAGCTGGGAACTCACCGACTGGGGTGACGGCATCAGCTCGCTACGCTCCACCAACACCGGAAAATACCTGAGCGGCGCAGACTGGATCCTCAGCGCAACCTCACCGCGCATCGGCGGATGGGTCGCACACGAAGCATTCACCCTGCACCACCACTCAGACGGCACCGTCTCACTCAACCACCGCGGCTCAGGCAAATGGATCCGCGTGCAACACGGGGCTCACCTTCTCGTCGCTGACACAACTGACCCACAACAGGCTGAACGGTTCGACCTACGCACCCTACGAAACGCCGACGAACAGTTACAACAACTGTGCTCTGAAGCCGACCACATCATCCTGACCGTCGGAAACGACCCCCACCTGTCAGGCCGAGAAACAGAAGACCGCCCACACCTCAACCTTCCCCTGCCCGCCCAACGCATGTGGCGCATCGCCAAGGAAAGTGGCCGCCCCGTCACCCTTGCCATCATCTCCTCATACCCCTACGCGCTCGGAGAGATCGCCAACCAAGCAGACGCCATCGTGTGGTCATCACACGCAGGGCAAGAACTCGGTAACGGGCTCGCCGATGTCCTCACCGGTGCCAGCGAACCATACGGGCGCCTCGCACAAGAATGGGTGACTGACGACACCTGCCCCCCGCATATCTTGAACTACGACATCATCGCCTCCGGGGGCACCTACTGGTACAACACCTGCGAACCAGCTTTCGCGTTCGGGACAGGGCTGAACTACGGAACAGTGACCTACACCGAGCTCGCACTACACACCACCGCGACACCTGAGCACCCCAGCAACCCCACAGTGCCAACTCACGCAACCGTCACCATCACAAACACCAGCGACCGCACCGTTGCTGAACTCGTCCAAATCTACGTTGGTCACACCTGGGCACCCCATGTGCGCTCACAGGCGCCAGCCCGCCGACTCGCCGGGTACCACCGGGTTTACCTCGCCCCCGGAGAAACAGCCTCCGTGAACGTTGAACTCAACCACGAAGCCTTCACAACATACGATCCACGAACCGGCACACACATCGCAGGCGGTGATTACCGTATCTGGGTGGGAACAGCCCGCACCGAACACATCTCAACAGAACATGTGATTGACGTAGATGCCTCCCCCACACCGGTTGCTGGGCAGACACTACTAGCAGCGGATTTTGACACACCACACCAGGTCAGGCTGTCCGATGTCAACCAACTAGAAGGCGACTGCGTGGCTGTGGCTCGTGGACACCATGTCGGCTACATCGACTTCCACGACATTGACCTCACTGACGTGGATGGTGTTACAGCAACCCTGGCCACCGATACCGCAGGGCCCGCGGGCGGACTCACCGTTGAGGTCCTCGCACAGGACACACAACACCCCGTTGCACGGGGAACAATCACTGAACCGTGGGTGACACCCGATGCCAGCCGGTACGCCTGGCACACAGCAGCCCTGCCCCTGACATGGAGCAACGACGCACCGCGCATCGGCACCCTACGGATGACGCTCACCGGAAACATCCGGTTGCACACCCTCTCCTTCACCGCCGGGTGACAAACAGCGGGGCGGTCATCGGATGATGACCGCCCCCTAGCGTTATGTTGGACAACACCTCAGTGTGTTGCCCCTAGAAGAGTCGAGAATCGACGTCGTCGAAGCCCTTCATTTCCTCATAATTAAGTACCACACAGTGAATACCTCGGTCTGTCGCCAGCACACGCGCTTGAGGCTTAATTTCCTGAGCAGCGAAAACACCACGAACCGGCGCGAGCAAGGGATCCCTGTTGAGCAGCTCTAGGTAGCGGGTCAGTTGCTCGACACCATCAATATCACCACGGCGCTTAATTTCCACGGCCACTGTTGACCCGTTAGGTGCCTTGGCGAGAATATCTACTGGGCCAATAGCTGTTGGATACTCACGTCGCACAAGCGTGTGTCCGGGACCAAGAAGGTCAATTTGCTCCGCCAACATGCGTTGCAGGTGTGCCTCAACCCCATCTTTTACCAACCCAGGGTCAACACCCAGCTCATGGCTGGAGTCATGGAAAACATCAAATAACTCGATATCGAGGCGGTCATC
Source organism: Jonesia quinghaiensis DSM 15701 (assembly GCF_000423205.1). Taxonomy (GTDB): domain Bacteria; phylum Actinomycetota; class Actinomycetes; order Actinomycetales; family Cellulomonadaceae; genus Jonesia; species Jonesia quinghaiensis. The sequence continues at coordinate 426,695 of NZ_AUHN01000005.1, read as the reverse complement.
AGCCTTTGCGTGCTGCACACGCCATACCTGGGTCACCCCACGTTGTGATTGCAGGTCATCTGGTTCTTTAACCACCACAGAACACGGAGGGCTCATCCAGTTCAAAGGCTTATAAGAACCGCCATCAGAGTGGAGGAGGACGCTACCATCAGCTTTCACCACAATGAGGCGACGAGCCTTAGGCAGATGAGCTGCCAAACGTCCTGAATAGTGTGCCTGACACTCCGCAACGACCAAACGCAAGAAGAACCCCTGTCCAAGAAGATCGGGCAGGCTCAGAGAGCGTACCCCTGTGTTGCCGGTGGCGCTGATTCCGTCCACGACGACAACCCATGATACGCCTCTGCGGACATCATCAACTCAAAGCTGCGCCCCTGATACCGGCACTGTACAAGGTAGAGGCCTGGCAAGTCGGCTTGGTCGAGAGGAACACGCCCCGCGATGTCAAAGAGCGACCGGTCCCATCGCTCTTGAGGTGTGGCTGACAGCGAATAGAATCGCCACCACACTAATTCTTGAGTTCGGTACTCAGCAAGGCCATGTGACCAGTGCTCGGTACTTCGCCATGGCGTAGCCCGGGACCGTGATGGGGCACGCCAGGCACAATCGAAAACTCCCACTTGTCTGGAGAGACGACGAAGCCGCAGGTACCCCCACAGGACCACACTCAGCACCAGTACTACTAGTGCAACAATGATCCATTCGAGGGTACCCACGGCGTCAAACCTATCCAGTGCCGTTAGTGACCTGGAGTGTCAGCGTCTGTGGCATTATCAACCACAATCGTGACAACATCTTGGTCAACTGACAGGAAGCCACCGCTGACAACAAAAACGCGTTTGTTGCCACGTGGGTCCGTGACACGGACACTGCCCGACGTCAGAGCGGACAACATGGGTGAGTGGCCCGCAAGGATACCGATCTCACCATCAGCTGCCGGAGCGCTGACGAGTGTTGCGTCGCCGGACCAGACCTTACGGTCAGCTGCGACAACGTCTACTGACATGTGTGCCACTGTGAACTCCTTGAATGCGGTGAAACGGTTGTGCCGCTAAGCGTCACAGACCGAATTCCTTCTGGATGCGTGCCCAGTTCTTCTCGAGGTCTTCAAGACCACCGATGTTGAAGAAGGCCTGCTCGGCGATGTGGTCGTACTTACCCTCTGCGATTCCCTTGAACGCCTCAATGGTTTCGGTCATCGGCACCGTGGAACCTGGTACGCCGGTGAACTGAGTTGCCATGTAGGTGTTCTGTGACAAGAACTGCTGGATACGACGAGCACGCGAAACAATGGTCTTGTCCTCTTCGGACAATTCGTCAACACCAAGAATCGCAATGATGTCTTGGAGTTCCTTGTTACGCTGCAGAATCGACTTCACGTGGGTTGCCACATCGTAGTGCTCTTGGCCAACATAACGTGGGTCAAGGATGCGCGAGGTGGACGCCAGTGGGTCAATCGCTGGGTACAGACCACGTGACGCGATTTCACGCGACAGTTCGGTCGTTGCATCCAAGTGCGCGAAGGTCGTCGCCGGAGCTGGGTCGGTGTAGTCATCCGCTGGCACGTAGATCGCCTGAAGTGAGGTGATGGAGTGACCACGGGTTGAGGTGATGCGTTCTTGGAGAACACCCATCTCATCAGCGAGGTTAGGTTGGTAACCCACGGCAGAAGGCATACGCCCAAGCAGCGTGGAAACCTCTGAACCAGCCTGAGTAAAACGGAAGATGTTGTCAATGAAGAGCAGAACGTCTTGCTTCTGCACGTCACGGAAGTACTCCGCCATTGTCAGCGCCGACAAAGCAACACGAAGACGCGTGCCTGGTGGCTCATCCATCTGGCCAAATACAAGTGCTGTCTGTTTGATAACACCTGACTCGGTCATTTCCTCAATGAGGTCGTTCCCTTCACGGGTACGCTCTCCAACACCAGCAAACACAGAAACACCATTGTGGTTGTTCGCCACACGGTAGATCATTTCCTGGATGAGGACGGTTTTACCCACACCAGCACCACCGAACAGACCAATCTTTCCACCCTGAACGTAGGGGGTCAGAAGGTCAATCGACTTAATACCGGTCTCGAACATTTGAGTCTTTGACTCAAGTTGGTCGAATGCTGGTGGCTTGCGGTGAATAGGCCACCGTTCGGTGACCTCAATCTTCTCGCCCTCTTTGAGGTTAAGAACCTCACCGGTCACGTCAAAAACGTGACCCTTGGTGACATCGCCGACTGGCACCGAGATAGGTGCACCAGTGTCTGTGACAGCTGCGCCGCGCACCAAACCATCGGTTGGCTTCAGTGCGATAGCACGGATAAGTGAGTCACCCAGGTGCTGGGCAACCTCAAGTGTCATGGTGAATTTCTTTTCGCCTTCGCCCTGTGCAGACAGGTCGACGTCAACGGTCAGAGCGTTGTAGATCTCTGGGATTGCCTCTGACGGAAACTCGATGTCTACAACAGGACCAATGACGCGGGCAATACGACCCGCGGCTGAGCCCGAGCCTGTGCCGGGCGTTGCTTCGACTGTGGTGGCAGTCATGACTGGCCTCGCTTCACTCTGTTGGGCTATTGCCCAACCAGGTATGTGTGTTGTCCTAATACTGGATTCCGGACTGGTGTGACGTCCGGTTGCTTCAGGATCCTGCTAGTGCGTCCGCTCCGGACACAATCTCGCTGATTTCCTGGGTGATCTCTGCCTGACGTGCCGAGTTCGCTTGCCGGGTGTAAGTACGAATGAGGTCCTGTGCGTTCTCCGTGGCGGTGTGCATTGCACTCTGCCGCGCAGCAAGCTCAGATGCTGAGGATTCAAGAAGGAAACTGAAGATCCTGCTACGCACATAACGTGGCAGCAAGGCGTCCAGCACTTCCTCAGCAGAAGGCTCAAAGTCGTACAGTGGGTAAGCCTCAACCTCATGCTCACCATCAGCCGGCGCGTCAACAACCTCAAGAGGAAGCAGACGTACAACCCGAGGGCGCTGAGTAACCATGTTGACGAACTGCGTGTACACGACGTGCAGAGCGCCTACTCCCCCGTTCGAGGCATCCGCAAGGAACGCTTCGAGGAGGGTGTCCGCAACATCTTCCGCAATTTCCACGGTTGGCGCGTCCGAAGCACCGGTCCAGCTCTTTGCAATCTCGCGACCACGGAACTGGTAGAAACTTACTCCTCGGCGACCAGCAACATACAGGTCAACCTCTTTGCCTTCGCCGTGAAGTCGCTGAATCAATGCTTCAGCTTCCCTCAAAGCAGTGGCGGAGTAAGCTCCAGCCATTCCTCGGTCAGAGGTCACAACCAAGACAGCAACACGGTTAGTGTCGTTGCGCTCTGTCGTTAACGGGTGCTCCACATCAGAGTGTGTCGCTACCGCACCGACAGCCTGGGTGATCGCTTCCGCATAGGGCACGGTAGCTTTCACGCGAGCTCTGGCTTTACCAATCCGGGAGGCAGCAATCAACTCCATCGCCCGGAAGATCTTCTTCAGCGACTGAGTCGACTTGATGCGTGCTTTAAAGACACGCTGGTTGCCCGCCACAGGTCACGCCTTCTTCGAACGGACGATCTTTTCCTGCTCAACCTCAGCAGGTGCATCGACCTCTTCTTCGGAATCTACGAGCGAAACGCCATCACCCTTGAGGAACAGGTTACGGAAAGCAATAACTCCCGCTTCCAGTTCTTCTTCAGTCTCGTCAGTGAGCTTCCCGGAGTCAGCAATTGTCGAGAGAACAGCGGTGTTGCGCTTGAGGTAGTCCAGCAACTCTGACTCGAATCGCAGCACGTCCTCAACAGGAACATCGTCGAGTTTTCCGTGGGTGCCAGCCCAGATAGAGACCACTTGGTCTTCTGACGGGTATGGCGTGTACTGCCCCTGCTTGAGCAGTTCCATCAAGCGGGCACCACGGGTGAGCTGTGCCTTTGATGCTGCGTCAAGGTCAGAAGCGAAGAGGGCAAATGCTTCCAGCGACCGGTACTGCGCAAGCTCCAGCTTGAGCGTTCCAGAAACCTTCTTCATTGCCTTCGTCTGAGCGGAACCACCAACACGTGACACGGAAATACCCACGTCAACAGCAGGACGCTGGTTTGCGTTGAACAGGTCAGACTGCAAGAAGATCTGTCCGTCAGTAATCGAGATGACGTTTGTTGGAATATATGCCGACACGTCGTTTGCCTTGGTTTCGATGATTGGTAGACCAGTCATCGACCCTGCACCAAGCTCATCTGAGAGCTTTGCACAACGCTCAAGGAGTCGAGAGTGCAAGTAGAAGACGTCACCTGGGTAAGCTTCACGGCCTGGTGGGCGGCGGAGCAACAGTGACACGGCACGGTAGGCTTCTGCCTGCTTTGACAAGTCATCAAAGATGATGAGGACGTGCTTGCCCTCGTACATCCAGTGCTGACCGATAGCAGAACCCGTGTAAGGAGCTAGGTACTTGAACCCAGCGGGGTCAGAAGCAGGAGCTGCCACAATCGTGGTGTATTCCAGTGCGCCGGCCTCTTCGAGAGCACCACGCACCGCTGCGATAGTGGATCCCTTTTGACCAATAGCTACATAAATGCAGCGCACTTGCTTCGTTGGGTCGCCGGTCTCCCAGTTCGCCTTTTGGTTAATGATGGTGTCAACAGCGATTGCTGTTTTACCTGTTTGACGGTCACCAATGATCAGTTGCCGCTGTCCACGACCGATGGGGATCATCGAGTCAATAGCCTTGAGACCGGTCTGGAGAGGCTCGTGCACTGACTTACGCTGCATAACGCCGGGAGCTTGGAGCTCCAACGCGCGACGGCCAGAGGTTTCGATCTCACCAAGACCATCAATTGCCATACCCAATGGGTCAACAACGCGGCCGAGGTAGCCGTCACCGACTGGCACGGAAAGAACTTCACCAGTACGGCGAACTTCTTGTCCTTCTTCAATCCCAGTGAATTCACCGAGAACAACAACACCGATCTCTCGGACGTCAAGGCTCAGTGCCAAGCCCAAGGTACCGTCTTCAAATTGCAATAGCTCATTGGCCATTGCGCCCGGAAGTCCTTCAACCTGTGCGATACCGTCGCCAGCCAGTGAGACCCGGCCGACCTCTTCGGTCACCACTTGCGCAGGCTTGTAGGACTTCACAAAGCTGTCTAGAGCGGCACGGATTTCCTCCGGCCGGATCGTCAGCTCAGCCATTTGCATTACTCCTGTCGTGACCGCCGGGCGGCCAACTGTTTGTCCATGGATGCCGGCACAAGCCGGCTACGTGAAAGGGCGTTAACTTGCCAGTTTGCGCTGTGCCTGGGTGAGGCGAGCAAGAAGGGTTGAATCGATAACATCTGACCCAACCTGGATGCGGACACCACCAACGACGTGTGGGTCGACGGTGATGTTCATTTGCATCGCCTGTCCATACGATGAGGCCAGAACACCCGATAACCGAGCAACATGCTCGGGCTTGAGGGGTGCACTTACCGTCACGTGCGCGACTCTGCGATGGCGTCGCTCTGCTGCCATGTCACTAATACCCGCCAGCAGTGGAACAAACAGTCTCCCGCGTGGAGCGATTGCAACACGGTTAGCGAGTGCAAGTGTTACCTCGTCAACCCGGCTAGCGATCAGCGACACAAGAAGCTGTGAACGGCGTTCCGTCGGGATGGTGGTGTCTGACAAAACCTTGCGGAATTCGCGTTGCCCACTCAGCGACCGGGTAATTGCGAAAAGTTCTGACTCAACTGTCTCCAGAACTCCTCGTGACTCGGCTGCGCTGAGGTAAGCGTCGATTCCTAAGGTTGAAACCGCATCAACAACATCGCGCTCAGCAGACCACCGTTGCGAAACGAGGATCTTCACGATCTCGACAGTCTTTTTGTCGAACCGTGCCCCAAGGAGGTCACCCACGAGAGTGGCTTTGTCCTGAGCGGGACGAGATGGATCAGCCAGAGACCGACGCAACGCCCCTGACGAGTCAAGCGCATCAACAATGGAGAACAGCTGCTCTCCGATAGAGGTGGCGTCTCGACCTGCAGCAGCGAGCAAAACTTCCGCCTGCTTGCGGGTTGCTGTGAGTGACGCCTGGCTGGTCCCGCGCATCACTTCCCCTTTGCTGCAGGTGTCGTTGTTGAAGCCTCGAGGTCATCCAAGAAACGCTCAACAACACGTGACTGGCGTGCAACGTCGTCGAGGGATTCCCCAACGATCTTTGACGCAAGTTCAGTGGCGAGGGTGCCAACATCATTACGCAGAGAGATCGCTGCGGCCTGACGTTCTGCCTCGATCTGGCGGCTAGCGTTCTCAAGGATCCGCTCAGCTTCAGCTGACGCTTTGGTTTGTGCCTCGGCGAGAATTTGGCTGGCCTCAGTGCGTGCACCTTCACGGATACTGCCCGCTTCGGTCCGCGCTTCGCTGAGCAGTTGCTTGTATTCAGCGATGAGACGTTCAGCTTCTTCTTGAGCAGCCTGAGCTTGGTTGAGCCCGCCCTCGATCTTCGCAGTGCGCTCATCGAGGATTTCCGTAAAGCGCGGCAGAATCTTCTTGTAGAAGAAGAACGCAATGAACGCCAAAACTATTGCGGAACCGATGATGTCATATTCCGGTGGAAGGAAGAGATCTAAACCCTCGACCTCATCACCTCCAGCCGCAAGCACCGCTATGGTCGTGGTCGCATCGATCATGAGAAGAGGAACCCTGCGACGAAGCCGAGGAGTGCAAGAAGTTCAACGAATGCCACACCGATGAACATGGTGGTGCGGAGCTGGCCTGCTACTTCAGGCTGACGTGCCATGCCTTCAACGGTTTTACCAATGAGAATACCCAGACCGATACCAGGGCCGAGTGTGGAGATACCGTAACCGATAACTGAAACGGAGCCGGAAACTTCTGCAAGGGTAGTGGTGGTGTCCACGGGTGGATTCCTTCCGTAAGGCACCCGCTCTTTGCGGGTGTCGTGTGGTGATGTGAAATGAAGTTCATGAAAAGCTCGCCGTGAGGCGAACCAACCCTTAACGAGACGAAAGGCGGAGGGAAAAAGTTCCGCTACCTTAGGTCTCGTTGCTGCTGCGCGTTGTCAGTGTTCTTCCTCGATCGCCATGTTGATGTAGACCGCGGTGAGCAAGGTGAAAACGTAAGCCTGAAGGCCCGCAACGAGGATCTCAAAGAGTGTGAAAGCAAGCCCTGCAGTCAGGGTGACTGCGGAGAGGGCCTTCATAGCACCTGCCGCGTGAATGAAGAAGAAGTTACTCGCCCCGAAGCACAGCACCAACAAGAGGTGCCCCGCAATCATGTTCGCAGTGAGACGCAGTGCAAGTGTCAGCGGGCGGAAGACGAATACCTGAAGAATCTCAATCGGAGTGATCAGAATGTAGAGGAAAACAGGAATACCCGGCGGAAACAGGGCGTTCTTGAGGTAGCCTCCCACACCGAACTTTTTGATCCCCGAGGAGAGGTAGACCAGGTACGTCCACAGCGCCAGCACCAAAGGCATAGCGATCAGCGAGGTACTCGCGATGTTGAGGAATGGAATGACACCAGTGATGTTGAACGCAAGGATCGCGAAGAACATCGTGGTGAGCATCGGAAGGTACTTGCGCGCGGAGTGACCAAGAATTTCTTCGGCGATGTTGACTCGCACGAAGTCCAGCGCCATTTCGGCGATGTTCTGGCTGCGTCCTGGCACTAAGGTGGCGCGCTTAGCGGCCATCGTGAACAGGGTAACCAGAACTACGGCTGCAATGATCCGCACCAGGTGGATGCGGTTGAACTCGAATGAGCCGAATTCGACAATGGCCGTTGGAAAAAACTCCAGAATTGATGGTGGGTGGAACCCGCCATCGTCACCAGACGCGGCGAGGTACTGAATCGTCGCTAGGGTGGACAGTGTAATCTCCCGGTAGTCATGGCACGGCGCTTGCTTGCAACGGCAACGTCACCTGCACGCGTGTGCCTATCCGTTATGGATCGCAAGAATCTTAACCCATCCATCACGCAAAAATCACAGCGCTACTGGGCAAGACATCATGCTTCTTCTTGTCACAACCGCCATCGAACAGCAGTGATACTGCTGGGTATGGCTGCAATGAACGACGTGGCTGGGCTTTTCTACCTGCTGTAACTCACCAGCAAAGCATGAGCACTTTGGGCAGTGATTCCCATCACAAAAACTATTTTAAGGGTGTGACATAGGGCGTTCGTCCCTTGGAGACCGCCCACATGTCCAGTATGGCGCTGCCCATGATCCCGATCAGCATGACGATTGCGAAGATGACACGGTGATAAAACTCCATGTCACGTAGCACCGCCAAGAGGATAAGGAACACCAACATCTTTGCCAACCACGCGCCCATCACTACCGCCATAGTCATGTTTGGGTCTTTGTCAGCGGTATACAGCATGGACCAAATGGTTGTTCCTGAGAACAACAGAGTAATTCCCACACCCATCAACGCTCCCCACACCCCGGGCATGTCGGCAATGAGGTAAGCCACCGGGGTGCCAATCACGAGGAGCGCAAGAAGGAGGACCACTAGGGCCTTCCACGACGTCTGAAACACTTCTTTGTTGACGTGGTGGGGCACAACAGGAAGGTCCCGCATAACCTCAGGGATGTCATCCTCGCCATGAGACGTTGACGAGCCGTTTTCTGGCGGGGTGGGGTTGTGTGAATCAGAGGCCATGCGCCTCTCCCTTCGGTTGTGTTAATGCGCTACGTGATGCCACATATTTGGGTAGCATCGTCACGCCAATCATCAGCAGAATCGCCACCGCTCCGATAGCCGCAATGATTTGAAACCGTACCAAGAACAAAGCAACGCCACCAAAGGCAAACACTGCACTCCACATGTACATGATGAGCACTGCTTGCATATGGCTATGCCCTAGACCGAGAAGGCGGTGGTGGATATGCAAGCGATCGGGGGCAAATGGTGATTTCCCAGCCCACAAGCGTCGCAGCACAGCCATCGTCATATCCAACAGCGGAAGCACGAGGACTGCAGCAGGTAGGAGCAGAGGCGCATATGCCGGGATAGCTTCACCAACGGTGACCTGAGAGGGGTCGATCTGGCCTGCAACAAGGATCGAAGCTGCCGCCATCAAGAAGCCCAGCAGCATTGACCCGGAGTCTCCCATGAAGATCTTTGCCGGGTGGAAGTTGTGTGGGAGAAAACCAAGACAGGCACCAATCACTGCAGCTAAAACGGTGATTGCGACAGATGCGTAAGAACCCGGGCTCGTTTGTTGAGTGAGTAAGTAGGTGTAGATAAAAAACCCAGAGCCACCAATGGCAACAATGCCAGCAGCCAAACCATCTAAACCATCAACAAAGTTCACAGCGTTCATGACAAGAACGATGACAAAGACAGTGACGATCATTGAGATTCTGGCAGATCCTATGGTCAATCCACCAATAGGTAAGGACACCAGTTGCACACCCTGCCAAGCGACAAAACCCGCAGCAAGTGTTTGACCAGCGAACTTCACCATCCAGTCAAGGTCCCACACGTCATCAGCTATTCCTAATAGCGTGACGAACGCACCACCTATTAACAGCGCCCACGCTGAATCACATAATCCTGGGGAACACTGGGCACCGTTTTTAACAAATATCCCTTGAAGAAAGGGAATTTGGGAAGCAAAAACAAAGGAAACCCCCACTCCCACCAGCATTGCTGCCCCGCCGAGGCGAGGAGTAGGAATGGAGTGCACATCTCGCGCACGCACTGCTGTGACCGCCCCAAGGCGCAAAGCGAGCCATCTGGCGAAGGGGGTAAAGAGATACGTCACTACTGCCGAAAGGAGGATGACGAGGACATATACCTTCACTCGGAGTAGCTCTCTCCTGTTGCTGGAGCTGGAAGCTCATCGCGGTCCATGACCTCGGTCACCTCACGCAGTTGCTCAATACTGATCGCCCCTGACCGCACTACCCGGAGGGTGTCTGTAGTCGCGTCAACAATGGTGGAGGCCACTCCCCCGGGCGCATGACCGGCGTCCAAGTAAACACTGACAGAGCTTCCCAGCTGGTCGTGTGCTTCTTGGGCGGTCATCGCTGCAGGTGCACCCGTTTTGTTCGCGGAGGATACTGCCAGAGGCCCCGTCCGTTGCAAAAGCGCTAGTGCTGTTGGGTGATCTGGAACGCGCAGCGCTACGGTGCCTTGCGTTTCGCCCAAATCCCACGCCAACGATGGTTGAGCATGACATATTAAAGTCAGTCCGCCGGGCCAAAAAGCCTCCGCAAGCAACTTCGCTCCGTGCGGGACATTTGTTGCCAGCGCATCAATTGTTGCTGATGACGCGACAAGCACAGGAGGCGGCATGTGCCGTCCCCGTCCTTTTGCCCGGAGCAAGGTGTTCACTGCGGTGGGGTTGAAAGCATCAGCACCAATTCCGTACACCGTATCGGTTGGAAGAACGATTGGCGCGCCACGGTGAAGTTGATTGATTGCCTCGTCGAGTGCTGGGCCCCACTCGGTGGCGTCATGTGCAGGGCGAATCGTGCTTGTCACGGAATTATCCTTCCACGTGCTCGGGCGGGTGACGCCGTGCTACGACCATGCGTGGTCGCCCGGTGAAGTCGGGTTGGGTGTGGGCGGGTTGAAAAAGACGGGTTGAATCCACCATGGCGCGGGCAGTGTGCGCTTGGCTTTCTGCATGTTCCATGATGTATAGCCCGGAGGGTCGTAAAAGTTTCGCTGCATGTGCGGTGATTCCGCGAGGCACTTCTAACCCGTCGACACCCAGGCCATAAAGTGCTACCTGTGGATCCCAGCGGGCAACCTCTGGGTCGCGTGGCACTGCATCAGGCGGAATGTAAGGCGGATTGGAGACCACAATATCTGCGCGTCCCGCTAAATGTGCGAGCGCCGTGCGAGCATCACCACGGTATAAGTGTACTGGGTCACCGTGGCGCCTATTGTTGCGTTGCGCCCAACGGTGGGCGTCTTCGTCGAGTTCCACAGCGTAGACGGTTGCTGTAGGAATTTCCGTAGCAAGTGCGAGTGCGATAGCCCCTGAGCCGGTGCATAAATCAATGATGAGTGGCGCTTGGATACCAGTAGAAATGAGGTGTTGCGCCTCGTCAATGGCTTGCTGGGCAACAATTTCAGTTTCTGGCCGTGGCACAAAAACTCCTTGCCCAACCTCTAGAGTGAGGTAGCGAAAAGCTGCGTGCCCCACGATGTGCTGCAAAGGTTCACGGGTGAGTCGGCGGTGAACGAGTGTTTTGAGCTCGTCGTGTTGCTCCCAGGTCAGCACGTCTGTCATGGCATGACCCATCACCATGTAGTGTTGTACCTCTGCCCTTGACAAGCCGCTTACATGCTCAAGAAGGGCGGATGCATCGGCTGCGGCTTGATCGATCCCTGCTTGTGCAAAGACACGTTGTAGCGAAACGAGGTTTTCCCGCACAGACGCATCGGGCTTAATTTCCCATGCATCGCCGATGCGAGGACCGGCCGGGTTCTCCGCATTGACATGATTGGTATGGGAGTCAGGTTCAGCAGCCGGAACCACGGTTCACTCTCCCGCGATAGCAAGCCGAGCAGCTTGGTCAGCATCGATCGCTGACTGAACAACTGGCTGCAGATCACCATCAAGCACTTGGTCAAGGTTGTACGACTTGTAACCTGTCCGGTGGTCAGCGATCCGGTTTTCTGGGTAGTTATAGGTTCTGATCCGCTCAGAGCGGTCAACAGTGCGCACTTGGGATTTGCGGATGTCTTGCGCAGCGGCGGCGGCCTCTTCCTGCTTTGCAGCGAGAAGCCTGGCGCGCAAGACGCGCATCGCCTGTTCACGGTTTTGCAACTGCGACTTTTCGTTTTGCATCGACACCACGATGCCCGTGGGTAAGTGGGTGATACGAACAGCTGAATCTGTCGTGTTCACCGATTGCCCACCGGGACCCGAGGATCGGTAGACATCAATGCGTAGATCATTGGTGTCTATCTCGACTTCGCCTTCGTCCTCAACTTCGAGGAACACCAAGACGCCCGCAGCTGAGGTGTGGATTCTGCCCTGGGATTCAGTCACAGGTACGCGCTGCACGCGGTGCACTCCACCTTCGTATTTCAGGTGTGCCCACACTCCCTCTTCCGGAGTGACCGTTCCCTTAGCTTTCACTGCGATTTGAACGTCTTTGTACCCGCCAAGATCAGACTCTGTCGCTTCAATAATTTCGGTTTTCCACCCTTGGCGTTCTGCGTAGCGCATGTACATACGCAACAGATCCCCAGCAAATAGGGCGGATTCTGCGCCACCTTCACCAGCTTTGATTTCCATGATGACGTCACGGGAGTCATCAGGGTCGCGGGGAATGAGGACGGTGCGTAGTCGGTCACGTGCTTGTTCCTCAGTGACCACCATGTCAGGAATTTCTGAGGCGAAGGATGGGTCTTCTTCAGCCATTTCACGTGCGGCGGCAAGGTCATCGGCGGCAGATTTCCACGCACGGTAAGCACCCACGACCTGACCAAGTTCTGCGTAGCGGCGGCCGAGCTGGCGTGCACGAGCTTGGTCTGCATGGACAGAGGCGTCAGAGAGCTGCGCCTCGATGTCTGCGTGTTCTGCAAGCAGTGGTTCTACAGCGGCGAAAGTCTCTGACATTTCTGATTCCTTGGTCCGCGCGCGTTGGGGTTTTCCCGGCATGTGCGCTGGCTGATACTGGTTGAGCTATAGGGTGGTGGACAGCAACAGCGCCGGCCAGATGCCCGCACCAACTGCCCCTGGAGAGGTTGTTGGGCGGCACATCCGACCGGCGCTGGAGAGTCGCTAGTTCTTCTTGCCGTAGCGAGCCTGGAAACGAGCCACGCGGCCACCGGTGTCGAGGATCTTCTGCTTGCCAGTGTAGAACGGGTGGCAAGCGGAGCAGACGTCAGCGTTGATGACGCCTGAAGTCTGGGTGCTGCGGGTTTCGAACTCGTTACCGCAGGTGCACTTCACCGTGGTGGTGACGTACTCGGGGTGAATGTTAGCCTTCACTGCTTTTCTCCTTGATATGTGCGCGCCTGGGTCAGCACCTGTTGGGAGCTGTGAACCAGCCACTGTTCCCCATGCACCATTGTGCTGGGGCAACACTCTATTGTGCCAGAATCTGCCCGCCGCCTGAACAATGGGTCACGGGCAGATTCTGTGACATCCCGAACAGGGATTAGACTTCGTGCTCGTCGCCGCGAAGATCGGCTAGAGAGTCTGGCGTTGTCTTTTGAACAGACAAGAGGAACTCAATATTCCGCGGGTGGTCCTTGAGTTTCTTGATGAGTAGTTCAACTGCTTGTGTCTGTTCCAAAGCGTGTAGTACCCGACGCAACTTGTACATGACCTTGAGTTCGTCTGGGCGGACCAGCAGTTCTTCACGGCGGGTTCCGGAACCGGAGACATCGATTGCGGGGAAGATGCGCTTCTCGGCCAATTGGCGAGACAGGCGCAATTCCATGTTCCCGGTGCCTTTGAACTCCTCAAAGATGACCTCGTCCATTTTGGATCCGGTTTCCACGAGGGCTGACGCCAAAATCGTCAATGACCCACCGTGTTCGATGTTACGAGCAGCTCCAAAGAACTTCTTGGGTGGGTACAGTGCTGCGGCATCGACACCACCGGACAAGATACGACCTGAGGCAGGGGCTGCCAGGTTGTATGCGCGACCCAAACGAGTAATGGAGTCCAGGAGAACAACAACATCTTGACCAAGCTCAACCAGGCGCTTTGCCCGCTCAATGGCGAGTTCAGCGACGATGGTGTGGTCAGTTGCTGGGCGGTCGAACGTCGAGGCAATGACTTCACCGTTCACGGTGCGTTCCATGTCCGTGACTTCTTCTGGCCGCTCGTCCACTAGGACAACCATGAGGTGAACCTCTGGGTTGTTCATGGAGATCGCGTTGGCGATCTGCTGCATGACAATTGTTTTACCGGCCTTAGGCGGAGCAACAATCAATCCACGTTGGCCCTTACCGATGGGGGCAAGGATGTCGATGATGCGTGGCGCTAGACGGTTGGAGTCAGCGTTTTCCAACTGGAGGCGTTCGTTGGGGTACAGCGGGGTGAGCTTGTTGAAGTCTGGTCGGTTCCGCGCTTCTTCTGGAGCCAAGCCGTTGACTGTATCCAGTCGCACCAAAGCGTTGAACTTCTGACGTGCATTGTTGTCGCCGTCACGAGGGGGACGAATCGCACCAGTGATCGCATCGCCGCGGCGCAAACCGGACTTCTTCACTTGCCCCAAGGAGACATACACGTCGTTTGGCCCGGGCAGATACCCGGTGGTGCGCACAAAAGCGTAGTTGTCGAGAACATCGAGGATTCCCGCTACTGGAATCAGTACTTCGTCTTCTGACACATCGGTGTCGTCAAAGGCGATGTCGTTGTTGTTGCGACGGTTGTTGCGCTTGCGGTCACCCTGGCGGTCCCGGTCCCGGTCACGGTCACGGTGGCGATCGCGCCCACGACGCCGCCGGTTTGACCGGTCATCATCGTCGGAGAAGGAGTCGCGTGTGTCTCGGTTGTTTCCTTGGCCTTGGCCTTGGCCTTGGTTTTGACCCTGATTTTGGCTTTGGTTTTGGTTGCCAGAGGATCGGTCACGCTGACGGTCATTGCCATCTGTGGAATCGTTGGTGTCGCGCTGCCGGTCACGGTCGCGGTTGCGGTTGCGGTTACGACCCTCAGACTCTTGGTTGTCGCGCCCACCTCGGCGGTCGCGGCGACGGTCATTGTCACCAGGTTCTGGAAGTTTGATTTCGAAATCTCCGATCACAGCTGCGTTGGATGAGCTTGCAGCAGGTGAACGGTCCTCCCCAGCATCGCGGGGGGTAGTTGTTGGTGCGTCTTGCGTTGGAGCCTGGGAACGGCTGTCCTGCTGGCGATCTGCTGACCGGTTGTTGCGGCGGCGAGAATCTGATGAAGAGCGCTGGGATGAAGCTTTGGGGGCTTCTGAGGCTGTCTCGTTGTCGGCTCGCTTCTCAGCGGCCGGTTTCTCTGGCGTGCTATCGCCTTGTTGAGCAGGAGCTGGTGCCTCAGACTTTGTGGAGCGACGTGGTGCCCGCTCGGAAGATCCGGAGTTGTTCGCAGCCTTTTTCGGTGCGCTCCCTTGCGCTTGCTCGATCGCTGCGATCACATCACTCTTCCGCATTTTGGAAATTCCACGGACTCCGAGTTGCGTGGCAATACCCTGCAGCTCGGGGAGCCGCAGGCTGGTGAGCGCGCCTGATGAAGCACGCGATTTTTCTGGGGTGGTTTGTGACACGAAGGACCCTTCCCCCTCGTCATGACTCTCGTATGAGTCGTGGGCGGATGTGCACAGCAGCAAGGCTATGCGGGATAACTAGGAAGTTTCTTACCGCGACGCTCACAGAAAGGTCTCTCACGGAACACACAAAGAACATCATCGCGATGTCAGTAATTGTGGGTTGAGCAGAAGTGCTCGATGGGAGAAACGCTGCCGGGATGATCAGTCAAGCGATGAAGACATCGGGTAACAGTGAGTTACAACCCTGGCACTGTGAGTGCGTCAAGAACTAAGTGCCACTATATCACCAGTCGTCAAGATAACGCGGCCGACGCTTTACGGTGTGATGCGCTCCACCCGTGCCCCGGTGTAGTCGATGTGTGGTGAGCGGACAAGCCATTGGTCGCTGTGCCCCTCAGTGATCTCTTCAAGAGCCTCAGTAATATGGTCGCTGACCACGTGCGTTGCATTTTTTGTGTGCAGGACCAAGACTGTTGGCCCCGCTCCCGAGACAACGGCGGCAAGACCTCGACGACGTAGGGCACGGATCAGTTCCCATGAGCGAGGCATAACGCCTGAACGAAACTCCTGGTGCAGCTTATCTTCGGTAGCGTCAAAGAGGAGGTCTGGGTTTTCCGCCATGGCATGGACCAATAACGCGCTACGGCCAACGTTAAATGCGGCGTTTGCGTGAGCGACCGCTGGGGGGAGAACTCCCCGCGCCCGGTGAGTGGATAGGCGTGTGGTGGGAACAATAACGGTGGGCTGTAGATCTGCGTGAAGTCGCAGTTGCGCAGCGCACGGTTGGTCATGGGCGGTCATCCACGCGGTTGTGGCCCCACCAAGGATCGCTGGAGCAGCGTTATCAGGGTGGCCTTCAATCTGAGTTGCCAAATTGAGGATGACATCGTCGCTGAGCGCCTCGGGGTCCGAAATGAACCCTCGCGCGGCAAACAAACCTGCAACGACAGCAGCCGCCGATGACCCCAATCCCCGCCCGTGTGGAATCGTGTTTCGAGCAACGAGACGCAAGCCCGTTTGCGAGGCGCCCACATGGTCAAGGGCACGTCGAATTGTGGCAGCTACCAGGTGTGACGCGTCGCGCGGGACCTCATCTGCGCCTTCACCGTCAATATCGACGGTGACATCACTGTTCCCCAGTGCGTAGACGGTCAGTTCGTCATGCCAGTCCAATGCGAGCCCTAGGGCGTCAAAACCTGGGCCAAGATTGGCGCTGGTCGCGGGAACAGTGACTTTAACGGCGTCGGCAACGATTCTCATGAGGGATCAGCTCAGCCCCAAGGCCTGTGCGATGGAGACAACATCTGCTGTGACGCGTTGTGGCGTGACGTCGCTGCCGTCTTCTGTGCGCAACGCCCACGCTGGGTCTTTGAGTCCGTGCCCGGTCACTGTAATAACGATGGTTGCCCCGGCAGGCACTTCACCAGCGCGAGCTTTTTTCAGCACGCCTGCAGCACCCGCTGCTGAAGCTGGCTCCACGAAAACACCGACGTCTGCTGACAGGATCCGATGCGCGGCAAGGATTTCCTCATCAGTGACTGCCTCGATGACACCACCTGACGTGTCGCGCGCTTCGATAGCTTTGTCCCAGGAAGCGGGGTTCCCAATGCGGATCGCGGTTGCGATAGTTTCTGGTTCATCGAATGGGTGACCAGCCACAATAGGGGATGCGCCTGCTGCTTGGAATCCCCACATCGCTGGGGTGTGGGTTGCGTGCCCAGCAGCGTGGTACTCCTGGTAGCCCTTCCAGTACGCGGTGATGTTCCCGGCATTACCGACGGGTAGTGCGTGAATGTCGGGGGCGTCGCCTAGCACATCGACAACCTCAAATGATCCTGTTTTTTGGCCTTCAATACGGTCAGGGTTCACAGAGTTCACGAGTTCGACCGGGTATGACTCTGCTAGTTTGCGCGCTGCCACCAAGCAGTCATCGAAGTTGCCGTCGACTTGAAGCAGTTGCGCTCCGTGAGCAATTGCTTGGGAGAGTTTACCCATCGCAATTTTTCCTTCGGGCACCAGTACCGCGCAGACCATCCCCGCGTGGGTTGCGTAGGCAGCAGCGGAAGCTGAGGTGTTCCCCGTTGACGCGCACACCACGGCTTTAGCCCCGTTGGCGGCAGCTGCAGACATTGCGGTGGTCATGCCACGGTCTTTGAACGACCCTGTGGGGTTCATGCCTTCCACCTTGAGGTACACGGTTGCTCCGGTGGCTGCTGACAGCGCTGGTGCGGGAACTAACGGTGTGCCGCCCTCACCTAGAGTGACAATGTTGGTTTTCAGGTGATCTGGCAGGAAGTCAGAGTACTCCGCAATAATGCCTTGCCACACGTGCGCCATTAGGATCCTTCAATTCGTAGAACAGACATGACTTCATCCACGGCGGCGAGAGGTTTTAATGCCTCAACTGTGCCGGCGAGCGCTGACTCGCGGGACGTATGGGTGGCAACAACCAGGTAGGCGTAGCCGGGTTTGTCTTCACGCACCGCTTGCGTGACTGTTTCGATGGAGACTTCGTGTTTCGCGAAGACATCCGCGATTTGTGCGAGTACCCCACGTTGGTCGAGTACGCTGAGCCTCATTTGGTACCTGGTGAGTGCTTCTCCTGATGGGAGGAGGGTCAGGTTTGCTGCGGCTGATTCCCCTGCACCGCGGGCACCAAGGACCCGGTTGCGGGCTGCTGTGACGAGGTCTCCCATGACCGCCGATGCGGTGGGTGCGCCACCTGCACCTTGGCCGTAGAACATGAGCGGCCCGGCATTTTCTGCTTCGACGAACACTGCGTTGAAGGCGTCTCCTACGCTTGCCAGTGGGTGGCTGAGTGGGACAAGTGCTGGGTGGACTCGTGCTGCGACACCAGCGGGGGTGCGTTCACAGATTGCTAGGAGTTTAATGACATGACCGCTGCGGGCAGCCCAAGCGACGTCTTGTGCGGTGACGTGGGTGATTCCCTCGCAGGCGACGTCGTCGAGTGCGACTCGCGTGTGGAAGGCAAGTGAGGCAAGTATGGCTGCTTTCGCGGCGGCGTCGTGCCCTTCAACGTCTGCGGTGGGGTCAGCTTCGGCATAGCCGAGGCGTTGAGCGTCACGCACTGCAGTGTCGAGGTCGAGGTTGTGACGGGTCATTTGGTCTAGGACATAGTTTGTTGTCCCGTTGACGATCCCCAGCACGCGTGTGATGTTGTCCCCTGCTAGCGATTCGCGAATTGGGCGAATGATGGGGATGGCCCCGGCTACTGCGGCCTCGTAGGACAGGTCTACCTCGTGGTGGGAGGCGGTTTCATACAGTGATGGGCCGTGCTGTGCGAGTAGCGCTTTATTGGCAGTGACTACCGATGCTCCGTGGCGTAGAGCGTGGTCGATAAGTTCTCGAGCGGGTTCGATGCCGCCCATGACTTCAACAACGATGTCTGCTTGTTCCACTAAAGCGTGGGCGTCGGTGGTGAGTAGGTCGCGGGGAATGACAGCGTCACGTTCGGTGTCGAGCGAGCGCACAGCAATTCCGAGCACGTTGAGTTGCGCTCCGACGCGCCGGGTCAGGGAGTCCTTCTCCTGAAGAAGGATGCGTGCCACTTGGGTTCCCACAACACCGCAGCCGAGTAGCGCGACCTGGAGAGCGCCTTGTTGATCCTGAGTGGGCACGAATGCCACCTTCCCTCATCGAGCCGGACAATGACGTGGTTCTGACGTTCCTCACCCAACAATAGCCGCGGGTAGGTGCGAAGAAGCGATGCGTTCAGTAACCGGACGAAAATCCACCCATCCGCGCTGATCGCAAGGCAGTGGCGTTGCGGGAGCGGGCTGTGGGACATACCTTGACTTCATGGCATTGACTCGACCAACCACCGAGCAGCAGGCTCTTCTTGACGCAATTGTTCAGGCCAGCGGCGATTTGCACCCCGCATTGTCTGCACAGTTCGAGGACGCCCTTGTGGTGAATGAGGAGTGCCCTATCTGTTTTGACATTGCGGTGTCATCAGATCAGACAGTCACCGATATCTCTCGGGCGCGCCTTGCTCGCCTTGATAGTCCATTGGTGTTTGAAACGTTTCTCGACTCCACTGAACTCCATGACCCACACTCTCCCGCCGAGGAGGACCCACCCCATGTGCTGCTGTGGCACGCGGGTGGCATCGTGACCTCCGTTGAGGTGGTGTGGACCACCGGGGAACATCCCGAATTAGAGGACCTTCGCACTCCCCTATCCCTTGAACCACCAGATCCCGATATCGCCTAACCGCAGTCAGTGGCGAGCAGGTCGTCTTCAGTTTCGCGTCGCACGATCACCCGCGCCACCCCGTCCCGCACAGCAACAACTGGTGGACGCAAAAGGTTGTTGTAGTTCGACGCCATGGACCGGTTGTATGCGCCGGTTGCCGCGACCGCAATGAGGTCACCGCGGCGAATGTCGGCAGGCATGATCACTTCATCAAGGATGATGTCCCCCGATTCACAGTGCTTACCCACAACGCGGGCGAGAGCTCCAGCACTGTCACCTGCACGGTTCGCGAGGCGCGCAGTGTACTGCGCTCCGTACAGTGCGGGGCGAATGTTGTCGCTCATGCCCCCATCTACTGACACGTACAGGCGCGTAAAGCCTTCCTCCGTCACCACTGGTTTCACGACCCCCACCCGGTACACGGTGATCATGGCTGGCCCAACCACGGAACGGCCAGGTTCAATAGACAACCGCGGCACTGAGGTGTTCAGTTCCTTGGCAACACCTGCGATGGTGTCCGCCAACCGTTGAGCAAGGTCCGGCACGTCAATGGGTGTTTCGCTGGGGGTATAGGCAATGCCGTAGCCACCACCAAGGTCAAGTTCTGGCATCAGGTAATCACGCTGGGCGTGCAGATCAGCACGCAACGTCAACATTTTGCGGGCGTTCAGTTCAAAAGCAGTGGCATCTTGAATTTGAGAACCGATGTGCGCGTGGGCACCCAGCAAGTGCAACTCCGGGTGGTCCAACACTCGGCTCAGCGCCTCCAACGCTGTACCGCCAGCAAGGGAAAGCCCAAACTTTTGGTCCTCGCGTGCAGTGGCAATGAAATCATGACCACCGGCATGAATGCCGGTAGTTACCCGCACCATCACGGGAACTGGGTCCTGCGCCCCCCGCCCCAACGACGTGGCACAAGCAACAATCTGCTCAATCTCATCGAGGGAATCAATAACAATTCTCCCAACGCGCCCCGAAATGGCCCGCCGAATTTCCGCATCGGACTTGTTATTGCCGTGCAGCCCGATGTCCTCCCCTGCGATCCCCGCACGTTCCGCTACAGCAAGTTCGCCACCTGACGCAGTATCAATGCGCAGCCCTTCCTCGTGCGCCCACCGGGCAACCGCAACCGAGAGGAAAGACTTGCCCGCATAGTAGACATCAACCTCAACACCAAGAGGAGAAAAAGCCTGCCGAAATGCCGACACAAAACGCTTGGCGCGTTCGCGGAAATCTTGCTCATCCAAAAAGAATGTGGGAGTTCCGTGTTCGCCAGCAAGTTCACTCACAGGCAGACCAGCAACGTGAAGCTCACCGTCCACGAGGCGCGCAGTCGCGGGCCACACATGCGCGGAGAGGGCTTCACGTTCGCTGACCGGTGCATCGGCCGTTACGGGGAAAGTCACAGGTACTGTCCTTACATGCGCTCGGGGGCAGAAACCCCGAGGAGGTCGAGAGCGTTACGCAAAACTTGCCCAGTAGCATCATTGAGCCATAGACGGGTGCGGTGCTGATCCGTGACAGACTCCCCGGATAGTGGGGTCACCCGGCACTCGCCGTACCACTTGTGGTACGCACCAGCCAACGCCTCCGCGTAGCGAGCCACCCGGTGCTGTTCGCGCAACTGCGCAGCCTGCTCAACAATACGAGGGAACTCAGTCAAGCGGCCCAGCAACTCTGTTTCCGTGGCGTGATCCAACGTTGACGGATCAAAAGCATCATCACGACGCACACCGGCGGCCTCAGCATTACGGGCAACATTCGCAGTCCGCGCGTGGGCGTACTGTACGTAAAACACAGGGTTCTCATTGGACGCTTTAGCCAACACGTCAAGATCAATATCAATGGACTGGTCAACTGAGGAACGCGCCAAAGAATAGCGGGCAGCGTCCACACCGACGATCTCCACAAGATCCTCCAGCGTCACCACCGTGCCCGCACGCTTAGACATGCGCAACGGTTCGCCATCCTTCACGAGGTTAACCATCTGCCCAATAAGCACCTCAAGGTTCTTATGCGGAGTGTCACCAAACGCAGCACACACCGCCATGAGGCGGCCAATGTAACCGTGGTGATCAGCACCCAACATCATGACCACTTCATCAGCGCCACGCTCACGCTTATCGAGGTAATAGGCGATGTCACCGGCAATGTACGCGGCATCCCCATCAGACTTCAGCACCACACGGTCTTTGTCATCCCCAAAGTCAGTGGTGCGCAACCAGGTTGCCCCCTCAGACTCAAAAATATGCCCAAGCTCGCGCAACCGCGCGATAGCCCGCTCCACCTGACCAGTCTCATACAGGTGGTTCTCGTGGAAAAACACATCAAATTCCACACCAAAGTTGTGCAACGACTCTTTGATTTCCTCAAACATGAGATCAACACCGCGCGCACGGAAAAACTCCTGCGCATCGGCGTCGCCAAGAGCCGTGGTATCAACACCCTCAGCTTCCGCAAGGCGAAGAACAGCGGCAGCAATGTCATGAATGTACTGCCCGCCATAACCATCCTCAGGAACAGCCTGACCACGAGCAGCAGCCAACAACGACCGAGCAAAACGATCAATCTGCGCGCCATGGTCATTGAAGTAATACTCACGAGTCACATCCGCACCCGTCGCACTGAGAATACGAGCAAGCGAATCACCAACAGCAGCCCACCGGGTACCACCAATGTGGATTGGCCCAGTAGGGTTCGCTGACACAAACTCCAAGTTAATGCTGCGACCAGCACGTGCCGTGGAACGGCCATACCCCGAGCCAGCCTGCACAATACTGCGCGCCAACTCACCAGCGGCAGCCTTATCAAGAACAATATTGAGGAACCCAGGCCCAGCAATATCAACGCGTGCCACACCAGAAGCCTGCCCCAGACGCTGCGCAAGAACTTCAGCGAACTGACGCGGAGCCATTCCCGCCTTCTTCGCCAACTGCATCGCAATGTTCGTCGCCCAATCACCATGCTCACGCTGACGGGGTCGCTCAACATGAATAGACTCAGGCAACTGATCAAGCGGCAACGGTAAAGCACCGTCATTGATCGCTGCAGTAAGGGCGGTGTGCAATGCGTGGGAGAGTTCTTCAGGAGTCACCCACCGATTCTATCTGCTGTAGTAGGCCTTGCGTCATTACCGCACGCCTGCCGGACACGCTAGGCTAATGAGCAGATCAATGGTTGTGAGCTCAATGTCGCGCTCACGTGAGTCACAAGAAACTAGGCACGCATGACGACGCAACGTTCCAACCTTATTGAGCAAGCTGTTGCTGCTCTGCGCGCTCGCATCCGTTCCGGAGAGTGGGCGGTTGGCGAACGCATCCCCACGGAACCTGACCTCACCCAACTCCTTGGGGTCGGGCGAAACACGGTACGTGAGGCTGTTCAGGCGCTTGTCCATGCCGGTTTACTTACCCGCCGGCAAGGCTCAGGGACATACGTTCGTTCCACATCGGAAATGAGCCAGGCAATGGGGCGCCACCTCGAAGACGCCAACTACCAGCACATTCTTGAGGTGCGCCGCAGTCTTGAAGTGGAAGCTGCGCGCCTGGCAGCCCAACGGCGAACCCCAGCTGACATTCAGTTACTGCGCGATACAAACGCTGCCCGCCAAGCAGCATTTTCCTCCGGTGACGTCGACCTCATGGTTGACGCCGACGTTGCGTTGCACTCCGCCGTCACGCGCGCGGCACACAACCCTGTTCTTGCCTCACTGTACGAAGGACTACTTGAAGCAGTGAGCCAAAACATTCGGCGCAACGTGGAACACATCGTGTCAGCACACACCAACGACGACCACGATGACCTCGTGGAAGCCATTATTTTGGGTGATCAATACCTCGCCATGGAAGAGATGGCCGGATACATCGATCACTATATTGAGAGACGCGACACATCAGTGGCGCTCGATGCGTGACGAGCCCTGACATGCTGGTATTCTGATACGCGGTTGCCTGCCCTCGTAGCTCAGGGGATAGAGCGTCTGCCTCCGGAGCAGAAGGTCGTAGGTTCGAATCCTATCGAGGGCACCCACAGAAGGAGGGGCGAGACATCTCAGATGTCTCGCCCCTCCTTTGTTGCGTGTGTGCGTGTTGCGTGACCACCTAGGTGAGAGTCGCTATAACTGTTGCCTCTCAGATTGTTCGTAAGCCTTTAAGTAGGGCTGGCGGTCACGCAACGATGACAGTGATTCCACGTTCCGCGAGCGCGTCGTGCGGCACAGTTGGGTGTTCGCCGTCAGTGATAAGAATATCAACGTCTTCGAGGGCAGCGAAGTTCACTGTTGCTGCTCGTCCGAACTTTTCGGTGTCGGCAAGGATCACCACTGTGCGGGCTGCGGCAACAAGTGCGCGTTTGACTGCTGCTTCTTCGGGGTCTGGGGTGGAGAACCCGTGGTCGAGGCTGATGCCATTGGTGCCGAGGAAGACCACGTCAATGTGCAGGCGTGAAATGGCGTCTACGGTGAAGGAACCGACTGCCGCTTGGGTTGTCGTGCGTACTTTTCCCGGCAGTAGGTGCAGTTCGATGTGCGGCAAGTTAGCGAGGCGAGCCGCGATGGGCACCCCGTGGGTGAAGGCTGTGAGGTGGGTGTCGCGGGGAAGGAAATGTGCGAGGCGCGCAGTGGTGCTGCCCGCGTCGATGGCGATGCTGCCACCGGTGGGTGGTAGGTGCTCAATTGCGGCGAGGGCGATGCGCTCTTTTTCGCGCGCTTTGCTGGAGTCGCGTTCGTCGAGTCCGCTTTCCATGACTGTCAGTGATGCGGCGGGCACTGCCCCACCGTGAAGGCGGCGGACAAGTCGCATGCGCTCTAAGGCGCTGAGGTCTCGCCGGACTGTTTCCGAGGTGACAGAAAATTCTTGGGCGAGTTCGCTGACAGAAACCCGTCCGCGCGCCATGACGAGTTGCGCCATGGCTTGTTGTCGTTCTTGCGCGTACACCGTGATCCTTTCACATGCCAGTCCGCACGTTTCGTGGGGCTGCACGATGTGATCGTACACGCAGTCGCCCCAGAGTCACGAGTGCGTTTCCCGTTTCTACGGCGGTCAGCGCGCTGCAGATCCCGCATGCTGGCATGTCCGCTGATGGGCAGTATAACCGGGGTAGCTCTTTGGGCAACGCGTGACCTGCGCATTGCTCCGTGGAGTCATCACATTCGCCCCACAAAAAGCGCTGGAAAGACACGTTAAAATGGCGGAATGCCACAGCCCCATTCGGCGAAGTCGCTCCTGCAGACTCTGCGCCAGACCCCTTACATCCTCGGATACCTTTTCTTTCGGGTCGTGCGCCGCCAACGGGACATGGTCCTGTTCCTCTCAACGTCTTCTGACCGGCTTGTGGGAAACATGGCGGCGGTCCATGACGAACTCACCGAACGCGGTGTCCACATTGAGGCAGTCCTCAAACGGAGTTTGCGCCACCACCTCCCCTTACGTGAACGCATCCGCCTGTGCCGGCTCATGGCAACAGCCAAGGTCATTGTGTTGGACGATTTCTACCCGATGATCTACCAAATCCCCATCAGCTCTAAAACTCAGTTGCTCCAACTGTGGCACGCCTCTGGGGCGTTCAAAACGATGGGATTCTCCCGTTCTGGTAAACCCGGTGGGCCCATTGCGGGGTCACGCACACACCGCAATTACACTGCAGCAATAGTTTCTGCACCGTCAGTGCGAGCTAACTTTGCTGAGGCTTTTGGGATTGACCTATCCCGGGTCCACGCCACCGGCGTTCCGCGTACCGACCCATTTTTTGATGCCGCAACAGTGACTCGAACGTCACTTCGAGTGCGCGACCAACTGGACATCCCTGACAATAAAAAGTTCCTCGTTTTTGCCCCCACTTTCCGTGGTAACGGCCAACTCACCGCCCACTATGCACATGAGTGGATTGATTGGGAAGATTTGGGGGCACGGTTGGGACCTGACTGGATTATCGGATACAAACCTCACCCGTTTGTCACTACTCGCCCAGCCATTCAGGATGACCCGCGGTTCCGCGATCTCAGTGACTTCGCGGACACCAACTCGCTACTCATGGCAGCGGATCTACTCATCACTGATTATTCATCAATCATTTTTGATTACGCACTACTTGGGCGACCAACGATATTCTTCTGCCCTGACCTGGAAGAATATATTGCCTCCCGCGACTTCTACTACCCCTACGAGCGGTACACTTTTGGGCCAGTCGCACGAAACTACGATGAGTTAATTTCCGCCATTGAAATGGACAGGTGGGACCGTGACGCCCAAGCCGAGTTCCTCGACTTCTTTTGCGGCGCATGTGACGGGCACTCCACCAGTCGCGTAACCGACCAACTCATCATGCCTTTCCTCAGCGCGGGAGCAGGCCGTTGATTCGCTACGCCGCATATTTTCTCCGCGGTGTCCTTGCTGTTCTTTACGCGCCGATGCGTCTGTTACGTCGCCGCGACAAAGTCACGCTGATTTCGCGTCAAAGCAACACGCCCTCCATTGATTTCCAGCTCCTTGTTCAGGAATTTCACCGCCAGTCCCCCACCACTGACGTGGTGGTTCTGACCTACGAGTTTCACACCAGCGTGCTACGCAAAGTGGGGTACTTGGGGCACATTTTTACCCAGATGCGGCACATAGCTACCTCACGCATCGTCATTGTGGACACATACTGCATCCCTGTTTCTCTCCTCCGCCACAAACCCGGCCTCACCATCATCCAAATATGGCATGCACTAGGTTCGTTGAAGCGATTCGGGTACTCCATTCTCGATGCTGGAGAAGGATCCAGCAGTGAGATCGCCACCATCATGCGCATGCACCAGAACTACGATCTCGTCATGTGCAGTGCACCGGCCTGCGTTCCTGCCTTCGCGGAGGCGTTCAACACCACAACACAGTACGTTGCCGTCAACCCTTTGCCCCGCGTGGATCTCCTCGCAAATCCCCACTACATGGGCGAGCAGCGTCGCCGTTTACACCGGCTTTTCCCTGAACTGGCGCAACGACCAACAGTTCTTTTTGCTCCAACTTTCCAAAAGGGGCAGCACTTTGCTGCTGATGAACTTCACCGCTACTTCGCGCAGCGCGGGTACAACCTCATCGCGAAACCACACCCAGTTGCGCTGGCAGGTTCACTTGATACCACCTCTGTACGCTACGCAGGGCACAGCGCCTTCGAATTGATAGCGGCCGCTGACTTTTTGGTGACCGACTACTCTTCCATCATGTTGGAAGCTGCCGTTGCGGATGTCCCGGTATTTATTCTTGCCCCTGATTATGAGGACTACCAGGAAAAACGGAGTTTCTATATCGACTTCGACGCCGAGGTCCCTTCAGCAATCGCGGGAAGCTTTGATGACCTGCTGAACCACCTCGAAACGTGGGATGGTGACAAAACTCGATTGCGGCGTTTTGCCTCACAGTATGTTTCTGTTCCTCCTGATGGGACCTGCACTGAGCATCTGGTGAAAACCGCCCTCAGTGCTTGAGTGTCGAAGTGTTAGTTCACGGGTGTCGAGGCGGAGTGATCAGCAGCGTTGAGCATGCGTTCTCGTTGGCGCGACACACGGAGCCACACAAAGAAGCCAGCCAACGTGAAGACCCCGTAGAACACGTACATCAGCCCGGTGGCGTAGTACCCGGCTGAGAACAGCAGCGGCACACCAACGATGTCCACGGCAACCCAGATGAGCCAAAACTCAGTCCACCCTTTTGCCATGCCGTAGGTCGCAAGCAGGGAACCCATGAAAATCCAGGCGTCCGCCCATACTGGCTCATATGAACCCAATGCGCGGAAAGCCGGTGTCAAGATCGCGGTCCCACCAACCAGCGCAACGATCAGAAGAAGGCGTTCTTTCCGAGAGGCCCACCGCGGCACTATTTGCGCTTCGGCGCCGCTTGTGCGGCTTTTCCACTGGTGCCAGCCATAAATCGACACGGCGATGAACATGACTTGGCGGCCAGCTTGGCCTAGCAAGTTCACATGTTGCGCGGAATGGAAAATGGATCCCATAAAAACGGTGAACAATAAAATATTGCCCGCTATCCCAACAGGCCACGCCCAAACTTTGCGCCGCATCCCGCCTAATGCGGAGGCTAACCCAAAAAGATTACCGATGAGTTCCCGCCACAGCAGGCTTTGATCGCCAAGGTGCAGTTGCGCGTTAAATAGCCATTCGATGACAGTCATGTTCCTCCATATCCGAACGTGCCGTCGGGGAGGACATACTCGTACTCCGGTGCGCGCGAGTATATCGGCTCGCTGCAGAGCAGAGCTAGTGTGCTTCTCCCATCCAGACTTTGACTGTCGGTACCGGAGTTCCACCGGTTCAACCGTTCGAGGTTCCTCGTTCGGGTCGCGGACTATCACCGCCGGTTCGGACTTTCACCGACCCCGGAGCACATGTGCGCACTACACGCACAGAAGTATCTTACGTGAACTGACTTAGATGACGTACTCATCCAAGCTACTGGGTAAAGCGCCTGACCGAGTGTCAGCGGTATAAGCGGCCCACTGGGCACTGATGCCTTGCACAAGCCGGGTAAAAGTCTCTCGTTCTTTCGGGGTCCAGTCAGATATAACGGCATCAAGTTGTTGTTGGGCAGCTTTGAAATATCGGGTTGCCGCCGCCTGCCCCTGAGGAGCGAGCACGATGTAGTTCGCTCGCCGGTCCATCGGGTCCGACTCGCGGACGACGTATTCTGCTGCAGCAAGCCGGGCTACCAGTTTTGACACTGCTGAGGGTCCGATGCCTCGCAGACGGGCAAGCTCTGAGGGGTGCATTTTTTCATATCGTGCAAAGAACGAAAAGTGTGGGAGGTCAACCGCATCAATGCGGAGTTCGGCCTGGTCCACAAATGATTGAAGCATGACCGGAGTTGTCCACTCCATGACGAGGCGGATGAGTTCAGCGACAGGATGTGCACGGTACTGGCTGGCCTGCGCGTGGTACTCAGCGCTCTCGCGTGCCAATTCCTCTGCTTCATGCTCAGTTATGCCACCACTGCGGTCCATCGCTTGCCCTCACTGTTCTTGCCATCATCGAGTTCATGCACACAGTATGAGTCCCTTCGACTGGAAGAAGCCACATACCTACCAGGTGTTAACTAAAAAGTGCAAAACCGGACTCTACCTACATATTCGGCCATGCCCCCGTGGGAATGAGGCAGGTAAGCCAACGTTTCGCCTTCTCTCGTACATTTCACCCGGTCTGCACAGGGGATGTTTTTCACCCGTTGTGGGTTTTCGGCGTATTAGTGCAGGCACATGAGACATGGCGACGCGCGTCACAGAATTCTTTGGCAACAAAACAAATCATGGGACGTTTGGGCCTATGTGGTCAGGCCACAGGGGGCTAGTCTGAAGAAGTAAAGAAAACGGTAAGAACGCCCCTCTGGAGAGGCTCACCATGACTGCCACAGAAAACGTCGTCCACACTCCTGCACAACAGGAGGTGCACGCGCTCGTCACCAAAGCGCAAGTAGCGCTCAACGAATTCCTCAAGCTTGACCAAGAAGCAGTTGACTACATCGTCAAAAAAGCTTCTGTCGCTGCCCTCAGCGTCCACGGCGACCTCGCACTGTCCGCTGTGAAAGAAACCGGCCGCGGTGTCTTCGAAGACAAAGCAGTGAAGAACATCTTCGCTTGTGAACACGTCACTAACTCGATGCTCTCCCTGCGTACCGCAGGTGTCATCAGCCACGACGAAATCACCGGTATCACCGAAATCGCTGAACCAGTTGGTGTTATCTGCGGTGTTACCCCAGTCACCAACCCCACGTCAACGGCAATCTTCAAAGCTCTCATCTCCCTGAAGACCCGTAACCCCATCGTCTTCGGGTTCCACCCCTCAGCACAGAACTGCTCAGTAGAAGCAGCCAAAGTTGTTCGCGACGCAGCTGTTGCAGCAGGTGCCCCTGAAGACTGCATCCAGTGGGTTGAACACCCATCATTGGAAGCAACCAGCGCACTGATGAACCACTCAGGCGTTGCCCTGATCCTCGCAACTGGCGGAAACGCCATGGTTCGCGCCGCCTACTCCTGTGGCAAGCCAGCCCTCGGTGTCGGCGCCGGTAACGTCCCCGCGTTCATCGAGCGCTCAGCCCGCCTCAAGCGTGCTGTCAACGATGTCGTCCTTTCCAAGGCATTCGACAACGGAATGATCTGCGCCTCTGAGCAAGCAGTCATCCTTGACGCCCCCATCTACGACGAGGCCATGGTGGAGTTCAAGAAACTCCACGCACACCTCGCATCACCCGCAGAAAAGAAGATGCTCGAAGAGTTCATCTTCGGCGTCAACGCCAACAGCGCCAACTGCGGCGAAGCAAAGCTCAACGCCACTGTGGTTGGTAAGTCACCAGTATGGATCGCCGAGCAAGCAGGCTTCAGCGTCCCAGAAGACACCTCCATCATCCTGGCCGAAATCAGCGAAGTTGGACCAAACGAACCACTTTCCCGCGAGAAGCTCAGCCCAGTTCTTGCCGTACTACGCGCCGAGAGCGCCGAAGAGGGCATCCGCCTCTCCGAGCAAATGGTGGAATTTGATGGACTAGGCCACTCCGGTGCCATCCACTCAGAAGACCAAGACATCATCCGCGAGTTCGGTACTCGGGTGAAGGCCGTACGCATCATCACCAACGCACCATCAGCACTCGGTGGTATCGGCGACATCTACAACGCGTTCATCCCATCCCTCACCCTGGGCTGCGGATCCTACGGTCACAACTCTGTCTCCAACAACGTGTCGGCGGTTAACCTCGTGAACATCAAGCGCATTGGACGCCGGAACAACAACCTCCAGTGGTTCAAGGTTCCAGCCAAGACGTACTTCGAGCCCAACGCGATCCGCTACCTGGCTGACATGCGCGGCATCAACCGCGTCACCATCGTCACCGACCCAACGATGACCAAGCTGGGCTTTGTCGACAAAATCCTCGACGTCCTGAACCGCCGTCCAGGCAACCGCATCGCACTGCAAATCATCGACAACGTGATGCCTGAACCAACCGTGACCTTCGTGCAGGAAGGTGCCGCTCAAATGCGCAACTTCCAGCCCGACACCATCATCGCCCTCGGTGGCGGTAGCCCCATGGACGCCGCAAAGGTCATGTGGTTGCTGTACGAACACCCAGACATCGAGTTCTCGGACATGAAGGAAAAGTTCTTCGACGTCCGCAAGCGTGCTTTCAAGTTCCCTGACCTTGGGAACCTAGCCAAGCTCGTCTGCATCCCCACCACCTCGGGAACCGGCTCGGAAATGACCCCATTCGCGGTTATTTCTGACCCAGAGAAGGGCAAGAAGTACCCACTTGCGGACTACGCTCTGACCCCAACCGTGGCCATCGTTGACCCAGTCCTCACCGAAATGATGCCAAACTTCCTGGCAGCGGACACCGGGTTCGACGCGCTGACCCACGCAACCGAAGCGTACGTCTCGGTATACGCCAACGACTACACCGATGGTCTTGCCCTGCACGCCATCAAGTTGATCTTCGACAACATCACCCTGAGCGTTAAGGGTGGCCCTGGTTCGAAGGACACCAAGGTTGTTAAGGCACGCGAAAAGATGCACAACGCTGGCGCAATTGCCGGTATGGCATTCGGTAACGCGTTCCTGGGCATAGTCCACGCAATGTCACACGTGACAGGGTCAACGTTCCACCTGGTCCACGGCCGCACCAACGCGACCTACTTGCCACACGTGATCCGCTACAACGGAACTATCCCCACCAAGCTCAACGCATGGCCCAAGTACGAGCACTACATCGCTCCAGAGCGTTTCCAGGAGATCGCCCAGCATCTTGGTCTCCCAGCCTCAACCCCTGAAGAAGGCGTGGAATCCTACGCACGGGCTGTTGAAGAACTGCGTGACGCTGTGGGCATCCCCGCATCCTTCAAGTTGCAGGGTGTCAACGAGGAAGACTTCATCGGTCGCCTCGACGAGATCGCCATGGGCGCATACGAGGACCAGTGCGCACCAGCGAACCCACGTATGCCAATGCTTGAGGACATGAAAACCATCATTGAGGCCGCCTACTACGGCACCAGCTTCTCTGAGGTTCGGGCCCGCCGCCGCGCAGCTCAAGCTGCCGAGGTTGCAGGCACCACTGAGACTGCTGAGGAGACTGTGGCAGTTCCTGAGCAGGAGACCAAGACTCGCGGCAAGCGCAAGTGAGTTAACGGCTCCAGAGTAACGGCCGGTGGCCCAGGGCATATGCCCTGGGCCACCGGCCGTTGTCATAGATAAAAGTCACCCGTCACCGCATCGGTCAGTGTGGGGGTGAGATTGACACAAGGACGTGTACACGCGCGCACCACAAGAATGACCCTACAGCGGGCGCACGAAAGTACTGTGTTACGCAGAAAGGAAAGAAAGAAGAGGCAGAGAAAACGCCTTAGGACATTTCAGTAACGCCGGCTGTGAATTCCCAGTGCCATGGCTCATAGGAACGTGACGCCCAGTCCGGCTGCGCCCACCCGTAGGTTGGGCCGTTTTCATTGAGCCAGTTCCACTTGTCCCACGCCTGGTAGGAGTCAGCACAAATGTCGATGGCTAAGCCCCACCCGTGGTTGGATGTCCCTGGGGTAGCTGCCAGTGAACCCTTTGTCGCTTTCAGGGTGTACTGCGAAGACAACGTCCGGTATCCGTCGGTCAGGCACATAGCGTGCCCAAAACGGGCTTGATACTGCTCGTTCAAAGCAGCAAGAGCAACCGCTGCGTCAGCCCGAAGGTACTGGTTGTTCATGACACGGCACAGGGTGCTTGTGGCAAGCTGACCGTTGGTGCCGTTGGGTCGAATTCCGGAGTCGCAGCCCTCAAGCACTTCACGCTGCTCTGAGCGTGACGCCACGAGGTAGGCTCGCTGGTCCTCGGTGACAGATTGGGCGATACCCGCTGGAACTGCGCCAGACACTGCACCGGCAGTCACAACATCAACGGTGCTTGGTCCACCGTATTCAACGGGGCCAGAGTCTGCGAAAATCGCTGTGTCTTCGGCTGCGCCGGACATCAGAATAGGGGTAGCAATGGTGGCTGCTGCAATTGATCCGAGCACCGCAAACCGTGACATCCAGCGTTGCGACCCTGAACCAGTGCGCGTTGAGCGTTCCCGGCTGGTTTTACGCTTGTCGATTCCCACGGACGTGCTGGGAGCCAACAATCCGTCGAGGTGAACATGCCCGTGCGGTTGCGCAATTGCTGGTGATACTGCGGAACGCACTGGTTGGTGGCAGGCACTGTCTGGGCTGGAGGCGCGCAGTGGTGTGTTCGCAGAACGCGCCGACTGAGGGCTCACTACCGAGAGGAATGATGGTGCTGGCGTAGGTGAAAAGGCACTCGGCGCAGTGACCATGCTGTGTGGGGTGCTTGCGCTGTGTGCGTTACTGACAGCTTGCGGGAATGCCCCAGTGGCAGTGTCTGCTGGCGATGCGGCGGTCCCGCCTGAACCAAGAATAAGGACTGGCTTGCTGGGGTGTGGGTCTGGCGCGACGAGCGCGGCTTCGACCCGAGCAACAACAGCGTTAACTTCAGCGACGATGTCCGCAACGTTGCGGTCGTCATCACCACTCGGCACAGAAGCTGCCATGGGAACTGCTGGGCTCATCGCCGGAGATGGAGTACTTGGGGCTGTCGTGGCCAGGTTCTGTGCTTCCTGGAGGTGCTCATCGGATTGCGCGAGCATCTTCTCATAAGACGTGGGGACTTCTTGAGCCGAAGAAACGGACCGAGTACGAACTTCAGCGCGTGTAATCGCAGGAATCTTTGCTGGCGTACTTGGTGCCAGTGGCTGCGGAGTCACAAAGGTTTGAGCAGCGAGCGCCTGGAGTTCCGCGAGCGCAGAACTGGTGTCTGGCGTCGACGGTGTGGTGCGCTGACGCATTTGTGGTGCGGGTACCACGGGAGGTTGAGTCGCTTCGATCTGGGAGCGTTCCATGGCCCGTAATTGCGCTCTGGTGAGGCCTTGCGTCGATGGTGCGGCAGCGGGAGGCTGTGGGGCCGCAACTGGTGCTGGTGAGGCACTGTGAGCCCGTTGCGCAGGGTGGGATTCGGGGGCGGATGCAGTCACTGCTGCTTCACGCATTTGGCGTCGGGTCAGTGGTGGCTGGAGTGGGGATCCCTCTCTGTGCTCTTCCACGACGTGACTCCTCGGTTACCTGACGGGCGGTCTACGCACCATCTGGCCAACACGATGCGCTCACAGCGAGCTGTGAAACACAACGATCTACAGGTGTGCTTTTTGGCGGTGCACACACCGTAGTTGATTCAGCGGTAACGCCCTGTCCAGGGGTGCGTTGTTTACCGATCATAACCAAGGTGCCCTGCCTTTCCAACCCCTTCGTTCACTGAGAAGTACCCCAAGGAGTGTTGACAGGACACAGAATCCGCACGCTGGTGCGCGACACACCGGGATGCATCGTGCGATGGGGCGAGGGCCACTGTGGTGAAGTCTTGCTGATTGGTGCGTTTATCGGTTAATGGGCTTCTCGCCATTGGGGACGCTGCATGGCGTCACGCACCTCCCCCACCAGCTCTTCGAGAATGTCTTCGAGGAACACCACTCCGATGGTTTCACCGTGCTCAAGGACACGAGCGAGGTGGGCGCCGGAGTGTTGCATGGCTAAGAGTGCGTCTTCAACGTCGTCGTGGGGGCGGGCTACTGCGAGCGCGCGGTGACGGTAGTGGGCGATTGGTTCGTGACGTATTGCACTGTCTATGGTTCCGGTGTCAGCGAAGAGGATGTCTTTGATGTGGAGGTACCCAACGATTGCGCCGTCGTGGGTGACGGGGAATCTGGAGTATCCGGTTTTGGTGACCAAAGTTTCGATGTCGGCGGGGGTTGAGCCTTGCTCTGTTGTGGTGAGTTTTTCGAGCGGGATCATGACGTCCCGTGCTTTTTTTTCGGAGAATTCCAGCGCCCCGCTGAGCAGGCCTTGTTCGTCGTGGAGGAGCCCTTGGGCTTGAGAGTGTTCAACGATGGATTGAACTTCTTGAGCGGTGTAGGCGGTGGAGACTTCGTCGCGGGGTTGAACACCTGTGGCGGCGACAACGTGGTTGGCAAACCAGTTCAGTACCACGATGATGGGGCGCACGATGCGTGCGAACCACACGAGTGGTGGCCCAAACCACAGGACTGCCCGGTCGGGGCTGGCTACGGAGAGGTTTTTGGGAACCATCTCTCCCACCACAACGTGCAGGTACACCACGAGGGCGAGAGAGAATGCGAACGCGATGGGGTGTACGAGGTTGTGTGGCACCTGCAGGGTGTCAAGGAGTGGTTCTACGGCCCGGGCGATGGCTGGTTCTGCAACGACACCAAGTCCTACGGAACAAGCGGTGATACCCAACTGGCATGCGGCGAGCATCAGGGAGACGTGTTCCATGGCCCATAGGACGGTTTGTGCGCGGCGGTTTCCTTGTGCGGCTAGGGGTTCTATTGCTGATCGCCGGGAGGACAAGATGGAAAACTCTGCTCCAACGAAGAAGGCGTTTGCGGCCAGGAGTGCTATCGCTATGCCTATAGCTACGGTGATGCTCATGGGGTGTCCGTTCGACGCACGCGAATTCGGTCTACGCGTCGGCCGTCCATCGCTTCGACGGTGAGTTGTACTGTGCTGGACTGATCAGAGGAATGGACAGTAACACTGTCGCTTATTTGTGGAATGCGCCCGAGTTCTTTCATGATGAGTCCTGCGAGGGTTTCGTAGTCGGCGTGTTCCGGTAGATGCACGGTGGTTCGCTCGGCGAATTCGTCTGGTCGCAGGTGGCCTGGCACAGCCCATGATCCGTCGCTTGCGTACAGCACTCCTGCGCGCCGTGGGTCGTGTTCGTCGGCGACGTCGCCGACGAGTTCCTCAATGACGTCTTCTAGGGTGACTATTCCTGCTGTGCCACCGTATTCGTCTTCGACAACAGCCATTTGCATGCCGAAGTCACGGAGTTGCACAAGGAGTGGACCTAGCCGCACTGTTTCTGGGACTCGGGGGGCGTCGTCCATAATCGCTGCTGCGGGCACACTGTCGCGGCGCTCATAGGGAACAGCGATTGCTTTGCGCAGGTGGACAAGGCCCAGGATGTTGTCTCGTGATTCGTCAATGACGGGGAATCGCGAGTGTCCGGTGTCGCGGGCGCGCAGAATGACGTCGTGGGCGGTGGCATCTCGGTTGAGTGCGACGATGCGCGTGCGGTCCGTCATCACGTCGGAGGCGTCGAGGGAGTCGAGTTCCACTGCGTTGGTGATGAGTTGGGCGACAGAGTCTTGCAGTGTTCCTTGTTCTGCTGAGCGTTTCACCAGAAACGCTAGTTCAGTCGAGGAACGCGCTCCTGATAGTTCCTCACGGGGCTCAACACCAAGTTTGCGCAGGATCGCGTTCGCGGACCCGTTGAGCGTGACAATGATGGGTTTGGCGATTGTGGTGAAGATGCGTTGTAGTGGCACCACGGCCCGCGCTGTTGGTAGGGGCGCGGAGAGTGCGAAGTTCTTGGGGACGAGTTCACCGAACAGCATGGAGAACACGTTGACGATGATGAACGCAACTACCCCAGCGACTACTGACGCTATGGCTGAGGTGTAACCAGCTGCCCCGAACCATCCGGTGAGCAACGTATTAAGTGCGGGTTGAGCGGTGTAGCCCAGAAGAATTGTTGTCAGGGTGATGCCCACTTGGGATGAGGACAACTCTGTTGACAGGCGGGTGAGGGACGTTCTTAGCGCTCGGTCTCGCCAGTGGGGGCGAGCATCGTCGCGTTCGAGGGTTGCAGAATCAATGGTGACCAGCGAAAACTCTGAGGCCACAAATATTGCGGTTCCCACCGTGAGTGCTACTCCGATGAGGACACCGAGCCAGTCAGACACTCAGTGCCTTTCGACGCAGCGGGTGGGACGTGGTGGGGCGGTAGATGCCGTCTGCAGTCATAGTGGCTTGATTCTATGGCACCGCGTGGGAGGTTGCATGGAGGCAACGCCTCATAACATGCACCAAGACTTCACAGGATTTATCCAGCGAAAATCGAGCAAGACCACATGAAGTTGTGCCACAGTGTTGGTATGTCACTATCTCATGGGCACAGTGCAACCTCCCCGCAGCGTCCGGGCGGTGCGGTGTCAACAATTTTGATCGTCGAGGACGAGCCTGCCATCGCCACCGCGATTGCGCAACGCCTCACCGCTGAAGGCTGGCGCACCGAGGTCGCACGCGATGGCGTATCAGCCGTCGACGCTGCCGCACGCCTCCAACCCGACGCTGTTGTTCTTGACGTCATGCTTCCGGGCATCGATGGGCTTGAAGTGTGCCGCCGCATCCAAGCCGAACGCCCTGTCCCGGTGTTGATGTTGACTGCCCGCGATGACGAAACTGACATGCTTGTGGGATTGGGGGTTGGCGCCGACGACTACATGACCAAACCCTTCTCGATGCGTGAGCTCGTTGCTCGCCTTAAAGCACTCCTGCGCCGCGTTGACCGCGCTGCTCAGGTCTCTGCTACTCCGTCGGCAGAAAGCAAAATCGAAGTGGGAGACGTTGTTGTCGACCGTGACCAACGGCGCGTCTACCGCATGGATGAGGAAATCCACCTCACCCCCACAGAATTCGACCTGCTGGTCATGCTCGCTTCTGCACCAAAGACTGTGCTGACCCGTGAACGTCTCCTCGCTGAAGTGTGGGATTGGGTAGACGCCAGCGGAACCCGAACTGTTGACTCTCACATCAAAGCGTTGCGCCGCAAACTTGGTGCTGATTTGATTCGCACCGTGCATGGCGTGGGGTATGCCTTCGAACCACCAGAAGGGATCTAAGACAAGGCGCTACGGCGCGTATGTCTCCCGTCTTAACAAACCCGCGATACGTTCCCGCGATCTGAGGTACCCCTTTTGTCTGACAATCGCCAGCACCCACGGCTGCGTGCAACGATTCCCGATGTCCGCCCGCTGGATCGAGCGCGATCGCTGAAGGTCAAACTCTCAGTCATTGTGGTGGTGTCCGTGCTATTAGCGGCCGTGATCACCTGGCTGGGTTTACGTAACAGTTTGGGCCCCACCAAAACCTTCCCCTTGGCCATCATTTTTTCATTGTCTTTCACGCTCCTCATCTCTCGCGGCATGACTTCGCCTCTGCGGGAGATGACTGCTGCTGTCAGTGCAATGGCCGAAGGTGATTATTCCCAACGGGTTAGGGCGACAAGCCACGATGAAGTGGGGCAACTTGCTACGGCGTTTAACGCCATGGTGGAGGAGATTGCGTCCTCGGACCAGATTCGCCGAGACGTCATAGCGAATGTATCCCATGAGTTGCGCACCCCGGTTGCGGCATTGCACGCACAATTGGAGAACCTGGTTGATGGTGTCGTTGAACCCACACCCGCGACATTAAATACAGCCCTCACCCAGACGGAACGCTTGTCACGGCTAATTTCTTACCTGTTGGACCTTTCACGCATTGAAGCAGGCGCTGCTGAACTGCGATCGTCAGAGTTTGAGGTTGGTGATTTTCTCGAAGACGCCGTCGGCGCGCTCACAATGCTGGAGGCTGGAAAGCAACTGGAATTTGTCGTTGATGTGGACCCTGGGGATCTCGTTATTACGTCAGACCCGGAAAGACTGCGCCAGATTGTCACGAATCTTGTTCAGAACGCTATTCGTCACTCTCCCTATGGCGGTACGGTGACTGTAAGAGCACGCGAAGATGCGGACAGTATCATTTTCGATTTCCTTGATGAAGGTCCAGGCATCGCAGTGGAGGACCGCGAACGAATCTTCCAGCGGTTCGCCCGCGGCGGCCCGAACTCACGGAGCGTAAATCACCCAACATCCGGGGGAACAGGCATCGGGCTAGCGATCGTTCGATGGGCCGTGGATCTCCACGGCGGCGCCGTTCGGGCGTTGGAATCTCAACGCGGTGCACACATCCAAGTCAGGATCCCAAAAAACCCCTTGTTATAGAACCACTAGAACTATATGATGACGGCATGGCCCAACCAACCGACATCACCATTTCGCATGTCACCAAACAGTTCGGATCGGCCCTCGCGGTCGATGACCTCTCATTTACCGTACCCGCAGGCAAAGTCACCGGGTTTCTCGGTCCTAACGGTTCAGGCAAAACCACAACCCTGCGCATCCTGCTCGGACTAGTTTCGGCAACTTCGGGCGAGGCGACATTCGCCGGCACCCCCTACAAAGAACTCACCACACCCTTAGCAACCGTCGGAGCCTCGTTGGAGGCGACAAGTTTCCACCCCGGCCGCACCGCTTTTCACCATTTGCGCAGTTACGCACCACTGGCCGGTGCAACCGACGATCGGTGCCGCGAACTCATTGCCCTCGTCGGTTTGCAAGACGCCATGAACCAGCGAATCGGACAGTTTTCACTCGGCATGCGTCAACGCCTTGCCTTAGCAACAGCTCTTCTCGGCGACCCGGACTATCTCCTGCTCGACGAACCAGCCAATGGACTTGACCCAGCTGGCATTCGCTGGCTACGCGGATTCCTTCGCGATCTCGCCGCACATGGCAAAACAGTCCTTGTTTCCTCCCACATGCTGTCCGAAGTTCAACACTCCGTTGATGAAGTTGTGGTGATCTCCCGAGGGCGACTACGCCACCAATCGCCCGTGGGCGACTTGCACGCACTGTCCGTTCCACGAGTTCAAGTCATCACTCCAGATGTGGAGAAACTCCGCCGAATCACCCAGCACAACGGCTGGTCCATCGTGTCCGAGCAACCCGTTCACGAATCCACCCATGCAGTGGTTTTTGAAGGCACAAACCCCCAAGAAGTCGGGGAGGCATGTTTTGTCGCGGGCATCATGCTGCACGAATTAATGGATCTCACCGAGTCCTTAGAAGATGTCTTCTTGCGACTCACTGAAGGAGTGGCGTGATGATTGCCGTAGTGACCAGCGAGTACCGCAAACTCTTTTCAACACGCATGTGGTGGGTACTGCTCATCGTCATGGCCGCCTACATGGGCCTGACTGCCACAATGCTCGCTGCAATGTTTGGCCTCGGCGAATCTGCTGGCCTCGGAACCTCAGACGCACCACTGGCCATACTGCCAGACGAGCAAAAAGTCGCCTCCGTTTACACAACAGCCGTGTCCTTTGGGTATGTTTTCCCAGCGATCATTGGCGTGATGTCTTTTGGTGGCGAATTCCGCCATAAAACGATTACTGACACTCTTCTTGCTGTCCCCAACCGCACCCAACTACTGGGCGCAAAGCTCATCTCCGCCCTACCCATGGGATTGATGTATGGGCTTATTGGTACAGCGAGTTGCGTTGCCTTTGGTGGCGCAGTATTTGCCATGACAGGGATAGATCCCTTGCTGACCACGGTTGGTACGTGGGAAATCATTGGCCGCTCGGTGCTGGCTTTGACGCTCTGGCTCATCACTGGCGTAGCTCTCGGCGCACTACTGACCAACCAAATAACTGCCATCGTTGTCCTGCTCGTGTTCACGCAGTTCCTTGAACCAATCCTCCGCATTGTTCTGCCACGTTTTTCCTGGGGCCAAAACATTACGCAGTACCTTCCCGGCGCCGCTGGTGACTCAATTGCTGGCGGAAGCTTCTTTAATACGGTCGGGGCCTCTCTGCTCCCGATGTGGCAAGGCGTCGTGATCCTCTTGGCCTACACCGTGGTGTTTGCTGTCGTCGGACGGATGACCTCGCTTGCGCGCGACATCTCCTAGCCACGGCGAATCGACGCCTCGTTAACCACTCCCCCAGCACCAAACCGTCCACCATGTGGACGATTCTTTCCCCCTCACGCCTGTTCGCTTGAAGCGAACAGGCGTGAGGGTAAACAGCGCCCCTTACTTCTCCACCCAACATCGGCCACATGCCGAACATCACAAGACGAACTTTAACGACCACAAAGCCTCCCATGAGAAGCGCTTTACCCCCGAGACACGCACACGCAACAAGGCCAGCAACACACCTTGTCCACCCCCTGATGCGTCACAGACGATCTAGGTCTTAGGCCCTAACCTTGGTAGTGGTAGCCGCCTCACCCGGCGGAAATAAAGTGTGAAAGTGGGCGATCCCAAAGTGTCCTCCAATGCTGAGTCAAAGTCGATCGGCACGGCGAGCGCGGTGTTTGGTGCAAACGAGTGGCTCGTGGACGAAATTCGCGAGCAATATCTGCGTGACGCGGACTCAGTCGCCCCCGAATGGCGTGAGTACTTCACAGACAGCGGCACTCCCGCGCCTCAAGAAACCAAAGAACCTCAAAAGCCCCAAGAACAACCCCCCGCACCACCCCAACCCTCCAAGGCAGCCAGCGTGACCACCACACACGAGCCCACCTCTGCGACCCCTCCAGCGCAGACTCCCAGCCAACCTAGCGCCACAAGCCCTGCACCCACCGGGAACCGGACGCCACAGGCACACGAAGAGCAAGCATCGGCGGCTGCTCTACCCGTCGCAACTGCGCAACCCGCAACCGCACCCTACGCAGCTCAAGCGAAACGCTCCTCCCACGTCGTTGATGACGACGCGCCAGACAATATTGAGCGGCTCAAAGGCCCCGCTGCGCGACTCATCAAAAACATGGAAACCAGCCTTGAGGTGCCAACAGCGACCTCAGTGCGAGCCATTCCCGCAAAGTTGATGGTCGACAACAGAATTGTCATCAACAACCACCTCGTTCGTACCCGTGGTGGGAAGGTTTCGTTCACTCACCTCATCGGTTTCGCGCTGGTCGAAGCCCTTGCGGAAATGCCAGCAATGAACGCCGGCTATGTCGAACAAGAAGGTAAACCAGCTGCTGTTTACCCCACTCATGTCAACCTTGGGTTGGCTATTGATATTCAAAAACCCGACGGTTCCCGCCAATTGTTAGTGCCCGCAATTAAAAAAGCGGACACCATGGACTTTGCCCAGTTTGTCGAGGCCTACGAAGACGTCGTGCGGCGCGCCCGCCAAGGCAAACTAGGGGTGCCCGATTTCCAAGGCGTCACCGTATCCTTGACGAACCCTGGAACCATTGGGACAGTACACTCGGTGCCTCGTTTGATGAAGGGGCAGGGCGCCATTGTTGGTGTCGGCGCCATGGACTACCCGGCAGAGTTCGCTGGGGCTTCCACAGAGCGCTTGGCCCTCATGGGTGTGTCCAAGGTCTTGACCCTGACGTCAACCTACGATCACCGCATCATCCAAGGAGCCCAATCGGGTGACTTCCTGCGGATCATCAACAATAAACTCATCGGTCAGGACGGTTTTTACGACCGTGTTTTCCAGGCTCTGCGTATTCCTTATGAGCCTGTGCGCTGGGTACGCGACAACACTGTTGATGCGGATGCTGAGGCTCAAAAACCAGCACGCATCGCAGAGCTGATCCACTCGTACCGTTCACGCGGGCACTTCATGGCTGACACTGACCCGTTGGCGTACCGGCAACGGCGTCACACTGACCTTGACATTCAAACGCACGGACTGACTCTGTGGGACTTGGACCGGACCTTCCCCGTTCACGGGTTTGCGGGCAAGTCAAAGATGACCCTGCGTGACATCTTAGGTATTTTGCGTGACTCTTATTGCCGGACCGTAGGTATTGAGTACATGCACATTGGGGACCGTGAACAGCGGACCTGGTTCCAGGAACGCTTGGAAAACCCTTACGAGCGCACCCCCCGTGAAGAACAATTGCGGATTCTGCGGCGCTTGAACGCTGCTGAAGCGTTTGAGACGTTCCTGCAAACCAAGTTTGTGGGTCAAAAGCGTTTCTCGCTGGAGGGCGGGGAATCTATCATCCCGATGCTCGACGCAATTTTGTCTGGCGCCGCTGAAGGTGGGCTGGACGAAGTGTCGATTGGGATGGCACACCGTGGACGCCTCAACGTCTTAGCGAATATCGCTGGGAAGAGTTATGGGCAGATCTTCGCAGAATTTGAAGGCAACCTTGACCAGCGCACGTACCAGGGCTCTGGTGACGTGAAATACCACCTTGGCACTGAAGGAACCTTCACCGCAGAAAACGGCGCCAAAACCAAGGTCTCTTTGGCTGCAAACCCTTCACACCTTGAAGCTGTTGACCCTGTCCTAGAAGGGATTGTGCGGGCCAAGCAGGACCGCATCGACCTTGGTGGGGACGGGTTCTCTGTCCTTCCAATACTTGTTCACGGTGATGCCGCATTTGCCGGACAAGGCGTTGTGATGGAAGTGCTGAACCTGTCACAACTGCGTGGTTACCGCACTGGTGGCACCATCCACCTGATCATCAACAACCAGGTGGGCTTCACCACCGGGCCATCAAACTCCCGGTCAACCCACTACGCCACCGATGTGGCTAAGGGCTACCAAGTTCCTATTTTCCATGTCAATGGGGATGACCCTGAAGCAGTAGTGCGGGTTGCTCGCCTTGCGTTTGAGTACCGTGAGCGGTTCAACCGTGACGTCATTATTGACATGGTCTGCTACCGGCGTCGCGGTCACAACGAGGGTGATGACCCATCGATGACCCAGCCACTGATGTATAACCTCATCGAGGCCAAGCGGTCGGTGCGTAAGTTGTATACCGAAACCTTGGTGTCACGTGGTGATATCTCTGACGATGAGGCTGCAGAGGCCCTGCAGGACTACCAAAACCAGTTGGAGCGGGTATTCACTGAAACCCGCGAAGGCGGGTTCCTCCCACCAGCTGAAACGGAACCGGTCGCTGGTCTGGAACGTCCTGAATCCCAGCGTGAAG
Source organism: Jonesia quinghaiensis DSM 15701 (assembly GCF_000423205.1). Lineage (GTDB taxonomy): Bacteria > Actinomycetota > Actinomycetes > Actinomycetales > Cellulomonadaceae > Jonesia > Jonesia quinghaiensis. The sequence continues at coordinate 383,621 of NZ_AUHN01000005.1, read as the reverse complement.
ATGCCGGAACGATGGTCGGGTGGCAAACCGCGGTTCCGCAGAGTGTGCTGACCCGCATCGGCGAAGCGCACATTAGCCCACCCGCTGGGTTCACGGTGCACACCAAACTGCGTCAACTGCTCGACAAGCGCCACAAGATGGTCTCTGACGGTGGTATTGACTGGGGTTACGCGGAGATCCTCGCGTTTGGTTCCCTGCTCATGGAAGGCACCCCTGTGCGCCTTGCTGGGCAAGATTCTCGGCGCGGCACTTTTGTGCAACGGCACGCGGTCCTGCATGACCGCAACACCGGTGCCGAGTGGACACCACTGCTGTATCTCTCTGCGGACCAAGCAAAGTTCTGGGTATACGACTCTTCACTGTCGGAGTACGCGTGCCTCGGATTTGAGTACGGTTACTCTGTTGAACGCCCTGACGCACTGGTGCTGTGGGAAGCGCAGTTTGGTGACTTTGTGAATGGCGCGCAGACCGTCATTGACGAGTTCATCTCTTCCGCTGAGCAAAAGTGGTCACAACACTCCTCAGTGGTGTTGCTCCTCCCCCACGGGTTTGAGGGTCAGGGTCCAGACCACTCGTCGGCTCGTGTGGAACGGTTCTTGCAGTTGTGTGCTGAAGACAACATGACGATCGCTTACCCGTCAACACCTGCTCAGTACTTCCACTTGTTGCGCCGTCAAGCGTATGTTCGCCCCCGCCGTCCACTTGTGGTGATGACTCCGAAGTCAATGTTGCGGCTCAAGGCTGCTGCCTCAGACCCCGGTGATTTCACAACAGGCACGTTCCAGCCTGTTATCGGAGATGACGCAGCTGCTGCACGGGTTGCATCGGGTGACGCAGTGAACCGGGTTGTGCTGTGCACGGGGAAGGTCTACCACGACCTTGTCGCCTACGCGCAGCGCGAAGGGATTACCTCAACGGCGTTTGTTCGCCTTGAGCAGTTGTACCCGCTTGACGCACAGGGATTGCACGATGCGTTGGAGCCTTTTGGCAACGCCGACATTGTGTGGGCTCAAGAGGAACCTGAAAACCAAGGCGCTTGGCCGTTCTTGGCATTGCATCTGCCAAACATGGTTGAGGGGCGCAACCTTCAGGTTGTTGCTCGCGCAGCATCTGCCTCACCAGCGGTGGGAGCTGCAAAGGTTCACAAACAGGAACAAGAAGACCTGGTTGCCCGCGCTGTCGGTATGTGATTCTGTGCTGATGCCGGTGGATTGAGCGACACCATACGCTGCCCTAAGCGCCGATTCGCCCACCGGCGCTTAGGGTTGGTGTAGGAACTCAACGCAGGCAAGGAGTGCGCGTGTCAGAAACACAGCTGCGAATCGCGATCATCGGTGATGAATTGGTCGCAGGCGTCGGCGACCCCAAAGGTCTGGGGTGGCTAGGACGGGTGATGGCTCGTACCGACGCTGGCGTCACGACGATGGCTTTTCCCTTGGCTGTGCCTGGTGAAACAACCACCGAAATGTCAGCCCGTTGGGAAGGCGAGTTCGCTCGCCGTGCATCAAGTGATCCCGATGTTGATCATCGGTTAGTCATTGGGTTAGGAATCGCGGACATCACGGCAGGGTTGTCGGTTGCCCGGTCTCGTCTGAACTTGGCGAACATTCTTGACCTCGCTGACCAACACAAAGTCAAAACTTTTGTTGTGGGCCCACCGCCCACTGTGCCTGAACTCAACGAACATGTTCAGGAGTTGTCTCACGCTTACGCTGACGTCGCTGACCGGCGGCGCGTGCCCTACGTGGACACTTACACCCCACTTGTGGGGCACGACCAGTGGTATTCCGATCTTGCAGTCAATGCTGGCCCATACCCCGCTCAAGCAGGGTACGGACTCATTGCCTGGTTGGTATTGCACTCAGGGTGGTACAGCTGGTTAGGCCTGCCGGATGACCAGTAAGCCCGTGGGAACTATGCGATCAGCCCTGCACCGCGTAGTTCGATGGTGAGGTCTTGGGGATTACTGGCTACTGTGCAGGCGTCCTCGTACCGCACAACACCGTCCCGGACTAAGCCGAAGAGGTGCTGGTCGAAGGTTTGCATGTTGTAGTACTCACCATCAGCAATAAGGTCTGTCAAAGACGTGCCGTTTCCTGGGGCCACGATGGCTTCGGCGGTGCGGCCGGTGTTAATCAACACTTCAGCGACGACATGCCTGCCTTGATTGTCAGCTCGGCGCACCAATCGTTGTGACACGATGCCCCGGAGTGATTGGGCCAGCGCCATACGCACTTGCATTTGCTCGTGGGCGGGGAAGAAATCGACGATCCGGTTGACGGTTTCTTCCGCGTCGAGGGTGTGCAGGGTTGAGAGCACGAGGTGTCCTGTTTCACCTGCTTGCAGTGCGGCGCGCACAGTTTCTGCGTCACGCATCTCACCGACCAAAATAACGTCAGGGTCTTGGCGCATCGCGCCGCGCAACGCGGAGTTGAAGTCAACGGTGTCATGGCGTACTTCACGCTGGGAGACAATCGCTTTTTTGTCGGTGTGGAGTACCTCAATGGGGTCTTCGATGGTGACGATGTTGACTTCACGCAGCGTGTTGATGAGGTCCACCATGGAGGCGAGGGTCGTTGATTTACCTGACCCTGTTGGTCCCGTGACGAGCACAAGCCCGCGCGGTTCTAGTGCGAGTTCACCCACGACTTCAGGAAGCCCTAGTTCGTGAAGAGACATCGCTTGTTCTGCGACTCGGCGAAAGACAATTCCTACCATGCCACGCGCATGGTATGCATTGACGCGGAAGCGCCCAACTCCGGGTAGGTGGTACGCAAAATCGGCCTCGTGGCTTTCCAGAAAGTCCGCCAACAGGTGGGCAGGCAATACCTCTTCGAGCATCCGGCAAGTGTCAGAGTCTGTCAGGTCAGGGGTTTGCAGCTTGCGTAAGCGACCATCGACCCGTACTCGTGGGGCAGAGCCCACTTTGACGTGGAGGTCTGACCCGCCAGTGGAGGCGAGCGCGTGCAAGAGTGGAATAACAGACTGTTGTTGTGTCACACCGGGCTTATCGGCCACCGAAGGCCAGTCCTTAACCCCACGTCACGCCAGTGAGGTGCGCTGCATCACATGTGACACTGTGCACCGCGTTTTTCCCTGCCGCGATGTTGTGGAAAAATAGGCAGGTATACCTCACGTAAGGAGAAAACGATGAGCAAGCGCGGACGTAAGCGTCGCAGCCGTGCCGGCAAGGCCGCAAACCACGGTAAGCGTCCAAACGCATGAGAAAGAGGGACCCCATCGGGGTCCCTCTTCTTTTTGGTTCACACGATTTTGGTTGCCGGAATTACTCGATAAACCGGATGCTGGTGAACTGTGCGTGGATCGCTACCCGCAAATGTTCAGGGGCTTTCTCTGCACAGGAGCGTTTGAGGACCCGTTTAATCATTTCCTCAATGGACATTTCAGCAAGACACGGCGAGCATTCGGCAACATGCCGGCGCATTCGCAGAGCATCGTCTTCAGTCATTTCTGAATCCAGATACTCATAAATATGTGCGGCAACCGATTGGCATTCCGCTTTGTTGAGGTCGATCTCCTCGTGCGTCTCATTCTCACTCATGAGGCACCTTCTTCTCGGCGGCCAGTGGACGGGGTGGTGTTGATTCCGCGGCCTTGCGCGTAATCGGACAAGAGTTCCCGTAGCTGGGCTCTGCCTCGGTGAAGACGTGACATCACAGTACCGATGGGGCTGCCCATGATCTCCGCGATCTCCTTGTAGGGGAACCCTTCAACATCCGCGAGGTAAACTGCGATCCGGCGGTCCTCCGGGAGTTCCTGCAAAGCCCGCTTAATATCGGTGTCTGGTAGACGTTCCAACGCTTCAACTTCAGCAGATTTCAACCCACTGGATGTGTGTTGAGCGGCGCGTGCTATTTGCCAGTCCTCAATGTCTTCAGCTTGAGACTGCTGGGGTTCACGCTGCTTCTTGCGATAAGAGTTGATGTACGTGTTCGTCAAAATACGGTACAGCCACGCTTTGAGATTGGTGTCAGGCCGATATTGATGAAACGCAGCAAACGCTTTCGCGAAGGTTTCCTGTACTAAGTCCTCAGCATCTTGAGGGTTGCGGGTCATCCGCAACCCTGCCGCATACATTTGGTCAAGGTAAACCAAAGCTTCCTGCTCAAAACGCAGGTGCCGTTGCGCATCGTCTTCGCTGCCAGGGGCGCGGGTTGTTGGCTCGTCGGTGGTCATCACCTCAGAGCCTAATCCCCTTGGGCTGGCGATGCGCGTTTCACTGCTGCGGGCTGAGTTGGTGTCGGTCACTGTGCACGTCACGTGAGGCATAACCTGACACCGCTCACCGATATTCCCTCACGGCTTCTCCACTGGTGACAGGTAACGTCTTCAGTAGACGGTGGGGTGTTGGCGTAGCAGGCATGCTCACTCCCCGATAGGCTGAGTGAAGAATCCACCACCAAGGGAGTTCCTCATGTTTGTTCGCCGTCTGGCTCAACCGATGATCGCATCACTGTTGATCGCCCAAAGTTGGGAAGCGCTGCGCCACCCACAGCCGCACGTCGATGCTTCACGGGAGAAAGTAGACCGCGTGACGACAGCAGCAGGGATCGGCCCGGTATCTCCACGGCAACTCACCACGATTGTCCGCGCTCACGCCGGGCTGACACTAGCGCTAGGAATCCGGGTCGCTTTGGGGCGCACACCACGGACCAGCGCAACGTTACTCGCATTAGCAACAGTGCCCGTCGTGTCGCTCTACATGCCTGAAAACGCCGAAGAGGCGAAAGACCCCGACATTTCTGGCCCCTTCCTGCAGCGTCTCACCGCTCTTGGTGGACTTGTGATGATTGCCGGCGACCGCGGTGGCAAACCATCCTTAGGGTGGCGTGTCGGCAAAGCGAAAGACCACATGAAGGACAGCATCGTGGAACGCCGTGATGCACTGCGAGGCGATGCGTGACCACACCATCACCGCGATGGTGCGTTCTACCCTGCAAGACGTTCGACCACGCCCCGTTACCACCCTCTAGGCTGATCCCATGACGAACGATGGAGTCTCCTCAGCCAACCTGTGGCACGCCCCGCACGCCACAGACCTCACTGGCCCCCTCAATGCCTTGGTTACCGTACCGGGATCAAAATCACTGACAAACAGGTACCTGCTGCTCGCAGGCCTAGCACATGAACCGTCAGTGGTGCGTGGTGCGCTGCAATCACGGGATTCACAGCTCATGATTGACGCGCTGACCACACTCGGCGCAACAATCACCGCCTCCCCCGATGGCACCGAAGTACACGTCACACCCCTAACTGTGAGCGCTGACATCGGCGATGTCACGTTGGACTGCGGGCTTGCTGGCACAGTGATGCGGTTTATCCCCGCCGTTGCCGCTCTTGTCCGAGGGAACGTCACCATCGATGGTGATGAAGGCGCCCGGGCGCGCCCCATGGGTCCGGTCATCACCGCACTCGAAGACCTTGGTGTGGCGATAACCCGCCACAGCGGGGAATTCCTTCCCTTCACCGTGCACGGTACTGGGCAAGTCACCGGCGGCACGGTAACCGTTGATGCCTCTGCATCAAGCCAATTCATCTCCGGTTTGTTGTTGTCCGCAGCACGGTTTGACCAGGGACTCACGGTGCGCCACAACGGTTCACGTGTTCCTAGCCTTCCGCACATCGACATGACCTGCGATGTCCTGTCCGAACTGGGCGTCATCGCATCGTCAGCAGCCAGCGGGGCGTGGACTGTCGAAGCTGGCCCCATCAGGGGCGGCGAAGTTTACGTAGAACCCGATCTCTCCAACGCAACCCCCTTCATGGCTGCGGCCCTGGTGCTCGGCGGAACCGTGACCATACCGGGGTGGCCACTAAAAACCACCCAACCCGGTGCCCTTGCTCCATCAATTTTTGAGCGCATGGGTGCCCGCTGCGACATCAACGAACGCGGCCTCACCATCACCGGTAATGGTGTGATCCACGGCCTCGGGCACCTTGACCTGTCGGCAGCTGGTGAACTTGCCCCCACCTTCGCTGCTCTTGCCGCACTCGCCTCAAGCCCCACAGAAATCCACGGAATCGCACACCTGCGAGGCCATGAAACTGACCGCCTGGCGGCACTATCCGGTGAAATCAACCGGATGGGCGGCAACTGCGAACAACACGAAGATGGCCTACTCATCACACCGGTACCTCTCCACGGCGGGGTGTTCCAGACCTATCACGATCACCGCATGGCCACGGCAGGGGCAATCATCGGGTTACGAGTCACGGACGTGGCGGTCGAAAATATCGACACCACAGCCAAAACTCTTCCCGGGTTCGCCACAATGTGGCGCGACATGCTGAACACAGCCGGGACGGCATCGTAAAATGCTCATGCCCACCTTGCACTGAGCGAACGGACCCCATGCCTGCACACCCTCTCGACGAATCCTCGTTCTCCTCACGCCCCTCGCGGCGGGGGTCACGGCCGCGAACCAAAATCCGCCCAGCGCACGTTGACGCGGTGGGCGGAATGGTGACAGCAGTAGACCGCGGACGCTACACAGTGCTTGTCGGAGCTGATGTTGGCACTGGGCTCCTTGTCCGAAACCCCGGCGTGGGTGAGGAACGCGTCATTACCGCGATGAAAGCCCGGGAACTCACCCGGGACCGGATTGTGTGCGGGGATGTCGTGGAGATGGTGGGCGACGTCAGCGGCGCTGAAGGCAGCCTCGCCCGAATTGTGCGGATCGCAGAACGACGCAGTGTCCTGAGGCGAACAGCAGACGACACTGACCCGTACGAGCGGGTTGTTGTGGCAAACGCCGACCAACTCGTCATTGTCACCGCCCTGGCAGACCCAGAACCACGCACCCGCATGATTGACCGATGCGTGGTTGCAGCAACAGCGGCAGGTATGGACACTGTTTTGTGCCTCACGAAAGCGGACCTTGCTGACCCTGGTCCGCTCCGGGCACTGTACGAGCCAGTGGGGGTTCATGTTGTGGTGACCCAGCAGGATGAAGACGGTGCCATCACCCCACTAGAAGCGGTGCGTGAGGTTCTTGCCGGGCGGTTGTCAGTGTTAGTTGGTCACTCCGGGGTGGGGAAATCGACCCTGGTGAATGCGCTTGTCCCCCAAGCTTCACGCGCCACAGGCCACGTCAATGCGGTGACCGGGCGCGGACGTCACACCTCCACCTCAGCTGTTGCCTTGCGCCTTCCTGGGGAGGACGGAAGTGACCTTGGGTGGGTCATTGACACCCCAGGTGTGCGCTCCTTCGGGTTGGCTCACGTTGAAACTGACGATGTCCTCAAAGGTTTCGAAGACCTCACCGACATTCTCGACACCTGCCCTCGCGGGTGTACACACCTTGACTCTGCACCTGACTGCGCCTTGGATGACTGGCTCACTCAGGCGGGGAAAACCCCAGATAAAGAGGCTGGGGTGCTTGCGTCACGAACAGCGCGCATCGAATCGCTGCGGCGCTTACTTGATGCTCGGCAAGACTCTTCCCATTCTCACGAGTAAACGGGGTGTAGAACGGGACATCTGTGCAGGCGGTCGATAGTATGAGCGTATTGTGCCGCTCGGTGTATATCGCGCACCGCTTCACCCCATGGTGGAGTGACATACACCGGAGCAAGCACCATTCGTGAATGGACCTTACCTGTGCAGTCTCACCTCCATAAACGCCGTTACACCTGCTGGACGGCTGCCCTCGGCGTGTCGTTACTTCTCGCCTCGTGTGCCACGGAGCCCGCAACACCAGCTGAATCGTCAACCCCTTCGGACACCACTGCCGATGCAGGAACCGTCTCGGAACCAGCTGAGAACATCACCATCACCACCCCTGACGGGCAGGAACTGGCCTACCAGGAGATCTCGCTCGATAGTGTGAGCCCACTGACCGAGAGCGACGGCTTCGCGGTCACTACTGAGTGGGAGTCACCAGATGGACGCAACGCGAACCTGGTGGCACTCGATGGAACCACAGCACTTCTTGAACTGAGCGACAAAGATGCAGTTGATATGGGCAAGATGGAGGTGCTCTCCAGTACCCGTATGGCCACACTGAACCTCGACACCGAGGAAACAATAGAATTTGACGGCACCGAAGACCTCGGCCTTGATGAAAACTACCGGGTACCAGCAGGTGGTGACCTGTCGATGCACTCAGCAGCTTGGTTAGAGACCACCGGTTTACAGGCAGGTTGGGAAAACTGGCGGCTGTTTGCCACTGCACCTGAAGCTGGCGCCCAACCGCGCCTGGTGACCCGCAATGAAGACTTTGATGACACCGACAACGCATTGATGAACGTTTCTGGCCCAAGCATTGTTGGGGACCGGATCCTCCTGGGAGTCACGACCCCTGACGACGCCGGTCACATCACAAGCAATGTGGTCACCTATGGCGTTGGCGGCGAAGGCCCAACCATCGAGATGACCAATGGTGTTGCCCCTGTACCACTCTCTTCAGGTTTCGCAGCATTTGCGACCATCTTTGATGAGTCACTTGTTGGCGACACGGAGGAAGAGCCCGCCGCGAGCCCTTACCGGGTGGGCGACCTCGTCCTCACCGAATTCGATGGTGAACCTGAAGCGTTCCTCAGCATCACCGCTGAAGACGAAGCCGACCCACGAAACGTTCCGGTTGGGTCACTGGCCGCAGACGGCGGGAGCCTCATCGCTTTCACGTCAAACACCCACCTCTATGTGACGCCCGCTGATGGGACGCAAACCCACCGGATCGCTCTGGGTGGAACACCAACGGTTGATGACGTTCAGGTATGCGGTGAACGTGTGCTGTGGTCCCAAGAGAGCACCAACGCTGAAGGTGCCAACCACTGGTACATGTACGACACGTCAACACAATCGGTGGGTGAAGTGCCCGTAGGCGACGGCGTGTACTCGGTCGTCTGCAGCGCATCCACTGTTGTGTGGCAGGAAGGCTCAGAAACACCAGGGAAGATCACTGCCGCTACGTGGTAGTGGGGCAAAGCGCATCAGATGACGGGGTTGGTACGCGCCGTGCGCGTGTACCAACCCCGTTGTGCATGATGGAACTGCTGATTTTATGCGGGTCGCGCACGGGGCATCGTCGCTGAACACGGTAGATTAAGCGGCATGAATGCCTCACGCTACGAAGATGACTTGCGCCTTGCACTGGTTTTAGCCGATCAGGTAGATAACATCACCATGTCACGCTTCAAAGCGCTGGACCTGCGGGTTGAGTCCAAACCTGACACCACCCCGGTTTCTGACGCCGACCGCACCGCTGAAGAGGTTATCCGTTCTCAACTGTCGCGTAGCAGGTCACGTGATGCCATTGTTGGTGAAGAGTATGGCACTACGGGGCATTCTTCACGGCGGTGGATCATTGACCCCATTGACGGCACGAAGAACTTTGTCCGCGGGGTACCCGTGTGGGCGACTCTCATTGCGCTAGCTGAAGGCGACGATGTTGTTGTGGGCGTAGTGAGTGCGCCGGCGTTGGGTCGCCGCTGGTGGGCCGCTCAAGGCTCAGGTGCGTGGAGTGGACGGTCGCTGTCGACGGCAACGAGACTAAACGTGTCAAAGGTTTCTTCATTGGCCGATGCGTCACTGTCGTACTCGTCGTTGACCGGTTGGTCCGGGTTGGGGTTGCGTGACGAGTTCCTCACCTTGACCGACTCTGTGTGGCGCACAAGGGCGTACGGAGATTTTTGGTCGTACATGCTGGTCGCTGAGGGGGCCGTGGACGCCGCCATGGAACCAGAGTTGGAACTGTATGACATGGCGGCGCTCGTGCCTATTGTCACCGAGGCCGGTGGTACTTTCACCAGTGTGGACGGTTCGGTAAGTGGACCGTGGGGGCCCAATGCCATTGCCTCAAACGGTGTGCTGCACGGCAGCATCCTTGAGGCGCTGACTCCTGGGCGCTAGTTTTTTACTCTTCTTCGGCGGTGAACTCAGTGATTTCTGAGGCGTCATACCACAGCAATTCACGGTCAACGAGTGCGTCCACTGCACCTTCTTCGCCGCCAAAGATACCTTGAATGTCCTCGGCTGCTTCCATCTCATCAACGTGGATACACACGATAGGAACATCTGTGAGTTCACGGGTGAGTTCTACCGCTGAGGCTGACACTTCATCATCATCGGCGCCTTCAGTTACCTGCCCTACGGCGTCATCAGGGACATCAAGGGAAATGATGAGGCGCTGCCAGGGAACCTCTGGCTGTTCCACAATGAGCATGAGGGAGTCATGCGCTGCAGCTAGGTGCGCAGCGTATTCAACTTCCTCAATGTCTGTGATGCCTTCCGCGGCAAGTTCACTCACCAATTCTGGGGTAGCCGTGTGGGCTCGCCGTGGCTGCAACGTGATGGTGTTACGGACGCCGCGCAATTCATTGAGCGTGGCAGGTATATACAAGCGCATGTCTCAAGTGTGCCACCTTCACACCGCGCCTGCTGCCACTGGTTCCGCAGCTTGCGGGGCGGGCGCCTGAGCTTGGTCGCCGAACCCTGCAACGATCAGATCAATCAGTGCGACCAGTTCTTTCCCAAGCCCTGAGTTTGGTGACTCTTCAAGTATTACTCGCCCATTCATGAGTGCTTTATCTGCGAGCGCTGGGGCGTCGGAGAGGAGGACTGGTGGGAGTTCTTGGGTGAACCGTGACAGTGCGAGGCGGATACCTCGAGGGCTGGAGGGTCCTGCGGTGGTGGAGCGTACTTTGTTGACGACGACTATGCGGGGAATGTGCGCGAGGTCGGGGTTGGTGGAGATCGTATCGAGTGCTCGGACCATGCGGGTGGTTCCCACGGGGTCGCCGGTTCCGGTGACCAGGATGAGGTCGGCGTGGTGGAGGCTGGTGGTGGTTGCTGCGTTGCGTCGTGGTGCGCGCGGGTCGAATGCTGCGAAGTCGTCTTCGTCGATGTCTGGGGCGCAGTCAACGAGGGTCCAGTGGGCGGCTGTGCGGGCTGCAGTGAAGACTGTTTCTAGGTTGGGTGCGGAGAGTTCAGGCCACCGCGATGCGCGGGGTAGGCCGGTCAGCACGCCGAGTTGTGGGGTGATTCCGGCGAGGTATTTGGTGAGTGCGCGGGTGTTGAGGAGTCCTTGGCTGGCGGCACGGCAGGCTTGTGCAAGGCCGGAGGATTCGTCGAGGAGTCCGAGGGCTTGGGTGATGGATGGGGATTGGGTGTCTGCGTCGACGATGATTGCGGAGGTTGCGGTTTCTGGGGTGGGGTTTGTTTTACGGCGGCGTTTGGTGAGTTGGTTTCGGTGTGCGAGACCGTAGGCGAGGTTGGTGGTGAGTGTTGAACGCCCTGGTGCTCCGTGTGTTCCCCATACTGCGATGATGCGCCCGTTGGTGGTTGGCGGTTCGAGGGTGAGGTTGTGGTTTTCGCGGGAACTGGTCCACTCGATGGGGAGGTCTTCGTTGGTGGTTGGGGTGGTGTGCGCCTTGGTGAGGGTGTCGATGAGGCGGGTGGAGACGTCTTTGTAGGTCAGTGTGTGGCGTACTCCAAGCGCGGCGAGGCGTTGTGTGGAGTATTGGTCGTCAGGGTTGTTGAGGACCACCAGGGTGACGTTGTGTGTAGCGAAGGCATCGACTGCGCTGCGGTCGAAGCCGGGGAAGTCGGAGCTCATGATGATCGCGTTGGCGATCCCTGCCCCTGCGTACCCGCGGGCTTCTGTCATGTCTGCGCAGCGGCGCACGATGTCGATGGTGGTGCGTTGGCGCGAAAGCAACTCAATGATGGCTGGTTCTTGCGCTGAGGTGATGGCGGTGAGGACCCGTAGTGGTGTGGTGTGGACGTCGTGGGTGGTCATGAATTGTCCCCCTCGGTGTCGGTACCGGTGGTGGTTGTGTCTTCTGTGCTGCCACTTGGTGCTTGGGGGGTGGTGTGTGGCACGGGTAGTGCGGTCAGGGCGCCTTTGGTTTGGGTTGCGGCAAGGACGTCAGCGATGTTGTCTTCTGGCACGACAACGTGCAGGTATGAGTTGGTGCCCACACCGAAGGCTCCGCCTTCTTCTGGGATTTGTGCCACTGTGAGGCCGGTGGCCACTGAGGTTGGGTCTTCGGTTTCGCCGGTGTTGTCTTGGGCGGGGGCAAACCATAGGTCTACGATGCTGCCTGCGTTGACTTGAGCCGGTAGTTGCCCGGTGATGGGCACAGCGATGATGCGGGAGGTGACATCGTCGGGGCTGCCGGTGGCGACGATGGGGATGAGTTGGCCTTGGCGTAACGGTTCGAGGGCGACGCTGCCTGGTGTGAGGTTCTCCGGGGTGAGGTAGCTGCTGAGTTGTTGGCCGAGTTCAACGTCGATGGGTTGTAGGTCGTTTGCGGTGATTTCCTCACCGGCTTGGATGGTGCGGGCGGGGATGTATGCCGTTTCGAGGGTGCGCCCGGTGTCTAATGCCCAGGCTCCGAGCCATACAGAAAGGGCAACAAGAACTATGCCGATGCTTAACCGGGGATCTTTGAGGCTTGGTTGACGCATACGGGGGGCAGTGAATGCGGCAGGGGTGCCGGACACTGCAGGGGCAGCCTGTGGCATAGGTATGTCCTTCATGATGGGGGGCGGTTGCTGGAACGGCTCTCACCATATCGGGTGGCCACGCAGCATATTCATGTAACCGCAGACCTGTGGAAAAACAACATGGGCATGCCTCTCCATGCCACACTAGTGCTATGGCATCGCGCTTTCTGACACTCGCTGACGTAACTGAGGTGTTGAACATCTCCTCAGCCCAGGCTTACGCCCTGGTTCGCTCTGGCGAACTCCCTGCTATCCAGGTGGGAGGGCGTGGCCAGTGGCGCGTCGAGGCGAGTGAGTTGGAGGGGTACATCCAACGGAAATATGACGAAACTCGCGCTCGCGTTGCTGCTGGTGAGTTTGAGGAGTAGTTCCGGGGAGCGCTCCCCGTCATGGGTGATGGGTGGCGTGAACACATCGGTTGCTTCTATGAGTCGAGGGCAATCCAATCAATACTGGGTAGCGCCACCGCGACGGTGGTAAATGACTGCCCGCCCATCACACCTGGCGCTGATTTCACTGCGAGGTCGATGGTGTCTGCGTGGACATCGAGTGCGTAGCCCTGTTCTGTGTGCCCGGCACAGTTAACGGTCAGGTATGCCCTGCGTGCGGCTAGTTCTCTGAGCATTCTGGGAATGGTGATTTCTCGGGTGCGCCGTAGCGCGTTGTCTTGCCCGTAAACACTTTCTTCGGGGACAGCTCCCTGTAAACCTGTGATTGTTGCGATGCGTGCGATCGGGACGACGTTGTCCCTACCTGCAGCGGTGAGAAGTACCCACTGTGGTTGGGCATCGAGGACGGTGCCGTGCACGTAACCTCCGTGCGTCGTTCGCACTGTCACTGTTTTCCCTTGCCCTGCTAAGAGGCGTTGCCAGAGGGCGATCCGGGATATTTCTGCACGTCGCAGCTCATCTGCAGCTCCGACGATGTCGCCTTCGCTTTCAGCTTCCAGTGCCGTTTCGAGATCCCGAAACAGCGTTGACCACCGGTCCATCTGTGCCTCTTTTCTGCTGTCAGTGTGCGTTCAGGATTCTTCCACACCATGCCCAGGACTGGACAAACCAAGAAACATCTAGTTTCATCAAACTACATCAAACAACATCAACGAGGGTTAGGCGGGGACATCAGTTCTCTGATCGCCCCCACCCCAAGGAGACACAGCACCTCATGAACACCACCGCAGTTGCCGCAAAAGCAGGCCTAGGCGCAGCACTCGCTAGCGCAGCAACCTGCCTCTTCACTCTCCGACTGAGCATGCTGCTGGGCGATGTGGACAGCATCGTCTCCGGGACTGCCTCCGTTGACACACAACTACGCACCGTTATCGAACTGTTTGTCATGGCAGTGGGCGCAATCGCCGCGGTGTGGTGGGCTCTGTCATACCTTCTCGTCCTTGCAGCACTCGCTGCAGGCACCACCAGCATGGTGGGACGCAGCGCCAGAGCACTTGTCCAACGCTACGGTTCACGTTCAGCACGGGCGATGCTCGCTTCAGCCGCAGGCATGACACTCGCGTTTGGTGCGGTGCCCGCCACAGCAGCCCCCATGCTCGCCGACTCCGCCCCCACCAGTTCCACCCAACAAGCAACCGACGTCACAGGTACAGCCACACCGCTCACCTTCCTGGGCGGGGCAAGTGACACTGAATCTGGTGACACCACTGACGAAGACACCACGCAGGCAGACACCTCAGAACAGGCCACGGACAACGATTCTGAGATCAACACTCCTGACAGCGCCGAAGACTCCGCAGGAACAACCGACCAAAAACCAGCGCCAGAACAGAGCACCCCTGAGCAACACACACCAGAGACTGACGGCGAAACTACTGGTAGTGGCACAAACACCAGCCCTGCAGCTACGGACATCCCCTCGTTTGCCGACAGCGAATCAATCGCTGACAAAGCAGGGGAACCCGGCGCTGAATCGGACGCTGAAAAAGCCACAACATCTCAACCAAACGGCGCCACCACCCAGGCGGCGACACACACGCCTGCAGCTCACACATCGCAAGCTACCTCCACAGACACGACCCGACACAGCACGCAAAACAGCAGCGTCAGCCTGCTGATGCTCGCCGAGATTCCCACCGCCAGCACCACAACTGCCACCGACACCGACACCTCCACGGGGCAAGATGCTCCAAGCGAGTTGCGGGTGGCTGCAGGCGATTCTCTGTGGAGCATCACCAGTGCCGCACTGCCAGAGGGTGCAACCAACGCTGAGATCGCCGCGGCATGGCCAGCGGTGTATGAAGCAAACCGAGATGTCATCGGTGAGGACCCCAACAACATCACCCCGGGAACGGTCATCACCATTCCCACCACCCTGAACTCCGCCACCAGCAACGCCACTGCGAAATGAGGACCACCATGACTGCCGTACTCGACGCCCCCATCATGCCTGACGCTCCAGTTCTCGACGAGGTCCGCGCCATGCTCGCACACAGTGACGACACTCCCCTCGCAGAACGTCACGCTCGCGGAGAAAAACTCAGTGACCCAACAGCACTCTGCTGCGCGGTAGCACGAAGCGCCGTGGAAGCCTTCCACGGCATCCGCCCCGTCCACCAGCTCACTCAATGGTTGGCACCGCACATTCTCGAATCCCTCAGTGCGCGGGCCCACGTACGCTCCACCATGAACGATGCATCGCAGGGCGGGAAGAAACCTGTGCGAGTTGTGCGGGCGCGTGTTGAACGGGTCTCCCCCATCGCTGCCGAGGCAACCGTTGTGATCGCTGATGGCCCCCGAGTACGCGCCGTTGCTCTGCGGGTGGAAGAACACCGTGGCCGCTGGCGCGCCGTTGATCTCCTCATCGGCTAACACCCACCGCCCTGTGCGGCGGGTAGTTACCCACCACGTAGGCCGACAAACACGACAACGCCTTCGGGGTGTGACACATAAACATGTGTCACACCCCGAAGGCGTTGTTAGTGCTTCTATGTGTTACTTACGGCGGCGAGCCTTCTTCTGACTAGCGCGACGCTCCGCACGGTTGTTGCCCTCTGAACCCTCAGAGTCACCCGCACTTGAACCATCAGATGACGAATACTGCAGACGCTGAGGGGTGCGATTTTCATCAAGCCCCTTCGCAACAATGACGTCCTCTTCGATGTCAGGGATGCCGTCACCGTCAATGTCGATTTCCTTCTTCTCCACCTTCACCTGAAGGTTGTACAAGAAGCCAACAGACTCTTCCTTGATGCCTTCCAGCATCGCGGTGAACATGTCGTACCCTTCGCGCTGGTACTCCACCAGTGGGTCACGTTGCGCCATAGCACGCAAACCGATTCCCTCTTTGAGGTAGTCCATCTCGTAGAGGTGTTCACGCCACTTGCGGTCAACCACAGACAACACAATGCGACGTTCGAGGTCACGGAGGTTCTCGGCACCCAGTTCTGCTTCACGGCGCTCGTAGGCGATCCGGGCATCGGACAGGATCTCTTCAAGGAGTTCCTTGGCCTTAATGTTTGTGCGCCCACCAGCTTGCTCTTCCACTTCCTCAATGGTGATGGAGATGGGGTACACAGATTTCAGGGAAGCCCACAGGGCGTCAAGGTCCCACTCGTTTTGGTCATTTGAGATCGTGGTGGCTTCCACATACGCCGTGATGACGTCGGTGATGAAGTGTTGAATTTGGTCTTGCATGTCTTCGCCTTCAAGCACACGGCGGCGCTCGTCATAAATGACGGTGCGCTGGCGGGACATCACGTCATCGTATTTAAGGACGTTCTTACGGATTTCTAGGTTGCGCGATTCCACCTGTCCCTGAGCGGACGCAATACCGCGGGACACCATTTTGGATTCCAGTGGCATGTCATCGGGGAACCCGGCACGGTTCATCATCGCTTCGGCAAGCCCTGAACCAAAGAGACGCATCAATTCGTCTTCCATGGACAGGTAGAACCGGGATTCACCAGGGTCACCCTGACGTCCAGAACGACCACGCAACTGGTTGTCGATACGGCGTGACTCGTGACGCTCGGTACCTAGGACGTACAAGCCGCCGAGTTCAACAACTTCGTCGTGTTCGTCTTTCACCGCTTGCTGAGCGGAGGCGAGCACCTGGTCCCAGGCCGCTTGGTATTCATCTTCGTGTTCAACCGGGTCGAGCCCGCGGCGCTTGAGTTCAGCGTGAGCCGTGAACTCAGCGTTACCACCAAGCATGATGTCCGTACCACGACCAGCCATGTTGGTGGCAACGGTGACCGCACCCTTGCGCCCAGCCATCGCAATGATCGCTGCTTCACGGGCGTGTTGCTTAGCGTTAAGCACCTCGTGCGGCACGCCTTGCTTCTTCAGCATGGTGGACAACAACTCAGATTTTTCCACCGATGTTGTTCCCACGAGGACTGGTTGTCCTTTGGCGTGACGCTCAACAATGTCCTCGACAACAGCCTGGAACTTCCCCATCTCTGTTTTGTAGATGAGGTCGGAGCCATCTACACGTTGCACTGGGCGGTGCGTGGGGATGGGAACTACACCGAGGTTGTAGGTGGAGTTAAACTCTGCAGCTTCGGTGTCTGCGGTACCGGTCATACCTGACAGGTTGTTATACAGGCGGAAGTAGTTTTGCAGGGTAATGGTTGCCAGCGTCTGGTTCTCAGCCTTGATGGTGACGCTTTCTTTGGCTTCGATAGCCTGGTGCATGCCTTCGTTGTAGCGACGCCCGGCGAGAATACGCCCGGTGTGCTCGTCAACGATCATGACTTCACCGTTCATCACGACATAGTCTTTGTCGCGTTTGAAGAGTTCTTTCGCTTTGATCGAGTTGTTGAGGAACCCGATCAGCGGGGTGTTGAGAGATTCGTAGAGGTTGTCGATGCCCAGGTAGTCTTCTACCTTTTCGATGCCTGGCTCGAGAATACCGATGGTGCGCTTTTTCTCGTCCACTTCGTAGTCTTCGCCAGCGGTAAGGCGGCGTGAAACCTTGGCGAACTCGGTGTACCACTTGTTGATGTCACCGTCTGATGGTCCAGAGATGATCAGAGGGGTACGGGCTTCATCGATGAGGATCGAGTCAACTTCATCGACAATAGAGAAGTTGTGGCCACGCTGGACAAGATCTTTCACAGACCACGCCATGTTGTCGCGCAAGTAGTCAAAGCCGAACTCATTGTTTGTGCCGTAGGTGATGTCAGCGGCGTACTGTTCACGGCGAGTTGCAGGGTCTTGACCAGAAACGATGCACCCGGTGGTCAGCCCAAGGAACCGGAAAACACGGCCCATGATGTCGGACTGGTACTGCGCCAAGTAATCGTTGACAGTGACAATGTGCACGCCTTTACCTGACAGTGCGTTCAGGTACGCAGGCAGTGTTGCAACCAGGGTTTTACCTTCACCGGTTTTCATCTCGGCGATGTTCCCCATGTGCAACGCTGCACCACCCATGAGCTGAACGTCGTAGTGACGTTGGCCAAGGGTTCGCGACGATGCTTCACGGACTACCGCGAATGCTTGGGGAAGAAGGGAATCGAGGGTGGTGCCTTGGGCAATGTCCTCTTTGAACCGCTCTGTTTCTTCGCGGAGTTCTTCGTCGGTAAAAGCCTGGTAGTGGTCTTCGAGGGCGTTCACCTGCTGAGCGATGCCGTTCAGTTTCTTCAGGATCTTTCCCTCACCAAAACGGAGGACTTTCTCCAGGATGTTTGCCACGCGGAACTCCCGTTGTCAGCTGTGCGGTCCCTTACCTCGTTGTGCAAGGGCAATCAACTGTCCATCGTATTAGGTTTTGCAGGTTTACGGGGACACACGTCACGCTGGCCGGAAAAAATACGCCGTGGGCGTAGAGCACAGGACATGGCGATGCCCACCCCCCAACGTGGAGGTGGGCATCGCCAGTGAGGTTATGGCTTCTGCGGGGTTTCGCAGTCGCACGCAGTGTCGAGTGCGAGTACACCGTACGTCCAACCGCGCCGGCGGTAGGCGACAGATGGTCGTTTTGACTCACTGTCAACGAAGAGGAAGAAGTCGTGGCCGACAAGTTCCATTTCGTCGATGGCGTCGTCGAGGGTCATCGCATTCGCGGTGTGCAATTTTTGGCGGATGATGACTGGGGAGTCACCTCGTTGCACTTCCACAGTTTCACCCGGTTGGGTGGGGTGTGGAACGCCTGTCTGCGGCTCTGACGGTGTGTCATCGGTGATCTCAGGGATCATTTCCAGTGCTTCGATGTCCTTGGGGACATCAAGGTTGCGCGGGATACGACGCTTTGAGGTGTGTTTACGCTCGTGCGCACGCCGCAGGCGTTCTTGCAGTTTGTCGAGCGCGAGGTCAAGTGCCCCAAATCGATCGTCTGACGCTGCCTCAGCCCGAATGACTGGGCCCTTGTCCCGAACGGTCAACTCCACACGTTCGTTGCGTGAGGATTGGCGCGGGTTGTATTCGTGGGTGACTTCGACATCGACGCGCCGTGCTGTCGGTGCGTACTGCGCAATCTTGCTGAGTTTTTCTTCAGCGTGTTGGCGGAATCGGTCAGCTACTTCGGTGTGGCGTCCCACTACGACGATTTCCATTAAGGCCTCCTGAGAGTGAGGGGCGCTCCTTGAGCGCCGGGGCGATGTTGTGTGCGTTCCGTTGGCGGACGCGGGTTCTATCACCTCCCTTGCTGTGCTGGGATGTGAAACTACAGTACCCCGTAATGTGCCCGTGGTCACTTTGTTAGGTGGTGTTTCCCGAGTGTTCTTGTCGCGATTTCGCTCCTGGCGTGATGGCTAAGGCAAACCCTGCGACAAAAGTCCCCGTACTGGGTGCCAGTGCAGACAGTCCGTGGGCAAGTGTGGCCCCAGTAGTGACAACATCATCGACAAGAATGATGCGTTGCGCTGCGGCGATAACGTCACGATGGCGGTGAATTAGGCGCACAGCGCCGTGGAGGTTAGCAAACCGATCACGAGCATCGAGGGTCTTTTGTGTTGATTTTTTCGCTGTGGATAATGCCGGGATCACAACAGCGTCCCGCCCAACCTCGCGATGGGCTTGCGCAACAACACGGGCAAGTTCTGCGGAGGGTGAAAATCCGCGGCGCCTCGTTGCGGTCGAGGTAGATGGCACTGGAACGACCACAGTCGCACCGTCGCTCACGCTTAACTCATCTGCGGCTTGTTGCACTAATTGCGTGGCAGCCGCCCCGGCGAGCGCAACGAGCGGATTGGTGAGGTCACCACGGCCATGTTCTTTCCAAGCGGTGATGACGTCTCGTACCGGGCCCTGGTAGGGGGCGCAAGCCCAGACAGGCAGGCGGGTTCGTGGGGCATGATGAGCAGTCACACCACTATCTCCGCCTTCCGGAGTGAGGACAAGTCGCGGCGCTAGATGGTCGGCGCGGCGCGGCATGGTACTGAACAGGGCCGCGCATCGGGCGCACAAAGGGGTGTCGTAGCGCCCGCACCCTGGGCAGCTTTGTGGAACGAGGAGAAGTGAGAGTTCACGCAGGTAGGTGCGCACGGGAGAAGACACCCGTGCAGTGTGTCAGTTTGGGGCATCGTTATTGTGCCGTGTGGTGTTGGTTGTCCACACCTGCATAAACACAAGGTGCATGATGGGCTGTGGACAACCAGATTCCGCACGCTTACCCCGGGAAAGTTGGTAAAGCGCCTTCCTCGACAACTGTCACCCATGCGGCACCAGTCGCCGCGCGGGACAGGATAGAGCCGTCCTTGGTGCCCACATACACTGCGCGCAACCCGCGCCCAGCGCCGAGTGTGGCAACGTTCTCCAAGGCAGAAATATACTCCGAGGTTCCGCCTACTTGAACACTGTAGAAACCTTGACCGCCGTTGTCTTGAGCGGAGGTAATCACCGCCAAGGTTGACTCATCAATCCATTCCAGTAGTTCCGGGCTGGTAATTCCCCCGCCGACGGAAATCGGTTCACTGACTGCTTGGGGCACGTTGTCAGCGTCACGGGTAATTGCCGCCACCTCAATGAGGCGGCGCCCAGGTGCTGCAGAGATCACGGCAATGCGTGCGCCATCATGAGATACCCGGATCTCAGAAATTGTGCGGCCTGCAAGCCACGGTATAGCAACAGGCACAGTGGTTCCGTCACCTGTAACTACCTGTAGTTCGCTGGTGTCGCCTTGCTCTACTTCTCCTGTCCACACCCAATTGAACCTGTCGATGCTTGGGGCAATGAGGTCATCACCTCTCGCTAGGACAGCCCCGCTGTCCTGCCCTGCTGAGACTCGGCGCAGTGTGTCTTGGTCATCAAGAATTACTTGCAATGATCGGTCACCGTTCACGGCAAGCCCCGTGACGTCATAGGGGCTGAGGTCTACCGGCGGGTCGAGAGGTTCTACTGCCCCTTGTGTTACCTGCGATAGTCCGGTGCCCGTGACGATTATCGGGGAGGTCGCCAGCGTGGGGTCGCGTTGAAGTTCTGGGAGATCTCCCACTTGCAGTTCAATGGAGTTCGCTTGAATCGCAACATTGCGGATCCCGGGAAGCCGTGTCAGGGCGGAACGGATTTGGGTGGCAAGGAGCGAACGATCTTGTGGTGTTGCTGTGGTGACCTGTGAAGAGAGGTTCACCGTGGCTGTGCCACCGTCAACATTGACCGCGTCATATACCAACCGCGTGCCGTCAGGGAAGAGGTTGGTTACTGAGTCTGCGAGCCAATCAGAGGGGCCAGAGAGCAGCGCATTGACGACGTAGGTTTCTGTGCGAGTCCGGGGGAACCACCGAACCTCAGGGACAAGGAACTCTTCATCGGCTGACACAAAATAGATGGTGGTTGACCGGTAGAGGGATTCAAAGTTTGGTTCTGCCATGAAGATGTCGTCAGACAACGCACTGATGCGCCATTGGTCTTCTGCATCACGGACAAGTTCAAACGTTGTCAGGGATTGCGAACCTTCCAACGATTCGGTGTATGCGCCCACGTCATTGAGGGTCCCGGTGAGGTCAGCTTGGGCCTCAATGGTTACGGACGTTGCCGTGGCGAGATCGACGATGCCGCCGTCAGTGGCGTTGTCGTCCTCTGATGGCGCGCTTTCATCACTATTTTGCGGTGGCCGCGCAGCTGAGAGGTCTAGTTCTCCGCTGTACACGTTGACCGTTGCTCCTGGGGACCAAGAATCTGCTGTGGCATCAGTGAGGAACTGGCGAGCTGTTGACCAGTTGTCGGTCAGACCAGCAGATTGAGCGTTGATGAACCCCGACACGATGTCTTGTGGGCTGGCGTCACTCACTGGCCCTTTTGCTGCAAAAAATACGGGTCCGGAATCTTGCACGGTGATGTCCGCTGAACTGACGGCTGATTGGGAAGGGATCGCAGCGCAACCACCTAGTGACACCGCTACGGTGAGGGTCACGGCGAGCGCAATGCGGCGCGTGATGTCAGTCGTCATCGGAGTCCTCGGGGTAGTCATCTTTGGAGTCGAAACGCGGCACAGAGGCTGGTCCGTGTTCGTCGTCCGCAGGAATGGGGGTGGGGGCTTCGTACAGGGATTCCTTGTGTTCTAGGGCGATGGGGGAACTGGTCAAGATGATGCCTGCGCGGCGTGGCAGGGTAAGGCGGAAGGAAGATCCGAACCCTGGACGCCCCCAGGCTTCGAGCCATCCGCCGTGGAGGCGTGCGTCTTCTTTAGCGATAGATAGCCCCAACCCCGAACCTCCGGTGGTGCGGGCACGGGCTGGGTCTGCTCGCCAGAATCGGTCAAAGACTCGGGTGACTGCTTCGCGGTCCATGCCTATTCCGCGGTCTTGGACAACAACTGCCACAGCCTCGGGGCTGGTCCCGATGGTGATGGTGATGGGGTTGCCTTCTGCATGTTCGATGGCGTTGACCAAGAGATTCCGCAAGATTCGTTCGACTCGGCGTGAGTCGTAGTCGGCTCGGGTGGAGGTTGTGCCGAGGTCTGCGGAGATCCACACGCCTTTCTTCTCGGCGAGTGGTAGCTCGTGGTCGATGACGCGCACGACGGTGTCGGACAGGTCGCGGGCTTCGACGTCGAGCATTGCTGCGCCGGCGTCGAACCGGGAGATTTCGAGGAGGTCGGCGAGGAGGTCTTCGAACCGGTCGAGTTGGGTGTGCAGGAGTTCGGTGGAGCGTTTGACGATGGGGTCAAAATCGTCGCGTGATTCGTGGAGGATCTCTGCGGCCATGCGCACAGTGGTCAGGGGGGTACGCAACTCGTGGGATACGTCGGACACAAATTGTCGTTGCACCGCTGAGAGTTGGGCGAGTTGATCGATTTGGTGCTGCAGGGACCCGGTCATGGCGTTGAAGGACCGGGCGAGGGTGGCTACTTCGTCTTGGCCGCGCACGATGAGTCGTTCGTTGAGGTTGCCGTCAGCGATACGTTCAGCAGCCACGGATGCTTGCTTAACGGGGCGCACAATTTGACGGGTAACCACGTAGATCAGGGTCGCTAACACTCCGATGAGGACCGCCCCAGCGAACGCAATGGTGTTTTGCAGGAACGTCAAGCTTTCTTGTTCCGAGGCGAGGGAGTAGAGAAAGTACACCTCGAAGGCGCCTGCTTGAGGAACGTCAACGATTGCCCCGACGATAACTCCGGGATTGTCCGGTCCGATGTTCACGGACTGCCAGTGTTGTTGTTGCGGGTTGTTTGTGACGGTGTCTCGAATGGCTGGGCTGATGAGGCCTTCCGCGGCGGGAGCAGTGGAGAGGTCAAGGACCCGCACTGGGGAGTTGTTTGTTTGGGCTCGCAGGAGGAACACTTCACGCCCAGATGTTCCTCCAGATTGCAGAGCCGGGAGGAGGTCGTTGAGTGTTTGTTGAACTTGGGATGTGGAGGTTGCCGTGGAGGAGTTCAGGGTGGTTTGCGTTTGAGAAAGCGACCGTGCTGATTCTCCGAGGATTTCGTCGAGGCGCCGCTCGAAGAGTCCATCGCGCATGGCGATGGACAGGTAAAGCGACAGCAACAGCAAGGAGATCAGTGAGAAACTCACTGCGATCACAAGGAGCCGAAACTGGACGGATGTTTGGAAAGGCCGCGCAATAGCTCTGGCTATGTGGCGCACCCTACGCCGCAGGAGGTTGCGTCGCATGGTGATGGATCGTTTCATCCCTTACGGACGCCTGCCTTGTAGCCAACACCACGCACGGTCATGACGATCTCTGGGTTTTCTGGGTCGTGTTCAATTTTGGATCGCAGCCGTTGGACGTGAACATTCACCAGGCGGGTGTCTGCAGCGTGACGGTAGCCCCACACTTTTTCGAGGAGAACTTCACGGGAGAGCACTTGCCAAGGTTGGCGCGCCAGGGCAACAAGAAGGTCAAATTCGAGTGGGGTGAGGGATATTTGGTTGCCGTCACGCGCAACTTTGTGACCTGTGACATCGATGTCGAGGTCGCCGATGTGCAAGATTTCGGGTTCGGGTTCATCGATGCGGCGCAGGCGGGCGCGGATGCGGGCTACGAGTTCTTTGGGTTTGAAGGGTTTGGACACGTAGTCATCTGCACCGGCTTCGAGGCCTGCAACAACGTCAACGGTGTCACTTTTTGCGGTGAGCATGATGATGGGGATGCCTGACTCGCGGCGGATCTCTCGGCACACCACTGTGCCGTCTTTGCCTGGCAGCATGAGGTCGAGCAGAACGAGGTCGGGCTGGTAGTTCTGGAAGGTTGCGAAGGCGGAGTCGCCGTCTGCACAGAATTCGGCGTCGAAGCCCTCGGTTTTGAGGACAATGCCGATCATCTCTGCGAGTGCGGTGTCGTCGTCTACTACTAGCACGCGATGTGTCATGCCGCTATCTTGCCACTTTTCTGCCCTGATCTTCGATGTGTGGGGAGTTTTGTGGCATGTGAGTGTCGAGATACGGATATTCTTCACTCATTCTCCAGTGTTGTTCAGTAGAGTGTTCGCTGGAACAGTTTTGGGAGCGGGTATCCGCTGGTTGGGAGTGAGTGATGTCTGCGCCACAGGATCCGTCGTCGGAGAAGAAGAATTGGGCTGCCCCGGGTAGTTCTCAGCACGGTGGATCGTCACCTGAACCTACGCCGCAGTATGGTCAGCAGCAGCCTGGGGACCAGGAGCCACAACCGCGTGAACAGCCTAAGTATGGACAGTACGCACCCCCAGGTTCTCAGCCGGGCGAGGCAACTCCCCAATATGGGCAGCAACCTCAATATGGGCAGCAGCCGCAGTATGGTCAGCAACCTCAGTACGGACAGGCCGGTGGGCAACCGCCAAACGGGCAGATGCCACCGCAGCCAGCTTTCGCTCCTCGCGAGGGCATCATTCCGCTGCGGCCACTAGGGCTTGGCGGGATTTTTGATGGTTCTTTCCAGGCGGTACGTAAAGCACCTGGATCAATCATCGGGCTGTCGTTTTTGGTTGTGGCAGTGTTCAGTATCGCTGGTGCAGCAATCGGGTACTTGTATGCCCCGTGGGTTGCCAACCAGATTTTTGGCGATTTATTGAGTATTTTTGACGATCCGGCCCTCGCTGAAGGGCCTTTTGCGATGAGTTCTGGGTCATTGTCCGTGAGTTATGTGGTGTCGATCGCCGCGTCGCTTTCTACCTACATTGCGACTGCAGTTGTTATTGCCGCTGTCGGCCAGCTCATTGTGAACCGCCCAGCACCGATGGGGGAGGTATGGGATAAAGTTCGCGCACGTTTCTGGGCGATTCTCGGGGTGTCCTTCCTAGTTGGCCTGCTCATGCTCCTGCCATGGATCTTGTTCCTTCTTGCCATATTCGCTGTCCCGGATGCAACGCTCACAGCTGGGGGCGCTATCGCCACCCTTGTGGTTTCTCTTGCGCTCTTAGCGTGGACGTGCTTTGTCCTTGTCAAATGGCTGTTCGCCCCGATGGCTTTGATCCTTGAAGACCAGTCCGTCATTGGTGCGATGCGCCGCTCATGGGGGCTGACTAAAGGGTCTTGGTGGCGCATCTTTGGTATTTATTTGCTGTCCTCAATCGTTATGCAAATCATTGTTGGTGTGCTTGCAGGGGCAGTCGAAATTGTCCGGGCACTCATTTTTGGTTCGGACTTCGATCGCGATGTGCTTGCACTGGCAACATATGTTGCTGAAATTGTTGCAGTGCAAACAATTGCCGTGGCGTTCCTCGCCGCTGTCCTTTCGTTGCTGTACATTGATGTCCGCATCCGCAAGGAGGCGTTGGACGTTCAACTTGCGCAGGCGATGCAGTGACCCCCATCAGGTTCGACATTCCCCTCACTCCCGACCAAGACACTGGCCGGCAATGGCTGGAAACTGAACTATCTCAGGCGGTGTACCAACAAAGCGAAGGGCTATTTGCTCGCATCCAACGGTTCTTCATGGACTGGTTGGAATCGTTTGACGGTTCAGTGGCTGGAACGGCTTGGTCATTCGCTGGGCTTCTGGCGCTCGGGTTACTCATCATTGGGTTCGCTTACTTTCGTATGCGCGGAAAACGTTTGATCACACGGGCAGAGAAAACCGGAAGCATCGGTGTGGATCAAGATATTTCCGCCGATGAATACCTCAACCTAGCCCGTGAAGCAGCCGCAAAGGGTAGCTGGCATGATGCTGCAGTGGCACAGTTCAGAGCCTTGGTGAAGAGCGCTGAGGAACGAGTCATCATCTCTGTTGATCCCAGCCGCACCGCGTTGGAAGCCGCCAACACCTTGCGACAAGACTCTCCGGAACTTGAAGCCCCTGTAACAGCTGCCGCACACACGTTCGACGCTGTCGTGTACGGGCACGATGATGCAACACGCCGCGACTACGACACCGTTGTGGCGGGGTACAAAGCGGCACAAGAAGCGTTTGAAACCCGCCGCAAAGAACGGGTGAATGCATCATGACAACATCGATGATCACCGCTCGTGAAACGGCGAACCATGCTCTCCGCCGCCGCGTGAAGTCCACCTTCCTGCCTTTAGGTGCCCTCGCTACGGTGTTGCTCGTCTCGTGGTTGATCGTGACATTCATTCCAAGTTTCAGTGGGGTGCCCCTCGGACACGACAACCCCTACCCCAAGGGGGCCCGCGCTCTAGCGCAGGTTCTGTCCTCACGTGGCGTTGACGTGACCCCCGCATCAAACATTGATGGTGTGCAAGCCAATTCCACACCAGGGACAACGCTGCTGGTCACGTCAACCGATAACCTCAACGAGGCCACCACTCGATCTTTAGTGACTAGTGGCGCTGACCTGGTGTTCCTCGCTCCAAGCCGGGACACACTAGAAACTCTTGGCCTAGGGATTGACTACGCAGGCGGGTTCTCCGCTGATGGCCCCACCGCCGCCGAGTGTGTACTGGACGCCGCACAAAACGCTCGCGAGATTATTTCGCAAGGGACGTCCCTCACGGTGAGTCCCGAACGTGAGTCCGATGCGTACACGACGTGTTTCCCCTCCGCATTTGGGCACCACCTGATCCAGCTCGACACCGGCTCCACCCTTGTCAGCGTTCTGGATGATGCGTACATGTTCTCCAACGAGAACATCACCAAAGCAGGGCACGCCTCACTCGCATTAAACCTCCTTGGAGGACACGAAGACCTCGTGTGGTTTGTGCCCGAAGGCCCCGACCCAGACACCCTCCTCGCTGACGGCGAACCTGACCTGCCACAACGATTCAGCATTGCTGCAGTGATGCTGCTCATCGCTGGTGGGCTTGCAGTGCTTGCTGCGATGCGACGGTTGGGACCAGTTGCTAGTGAACAACTGCCCGTTGTGGTGCGCGCCAGTGAAACAACCCGCGGCCGTGGGCGGCTCTACCGGCTAGCTCACGCACACGGACGGGCAGGGCGCACCATGCAAGCAGCGACCGCTGCTGCTTGTGCACGCCACCTTGGTATTCAACGCAGTGCGTCACGTGACGCACTGGTGTCTGCTGTGGCACGCGCATCGGGTCGCCCTGACCTTGAGGTTTACGACCTTCTCTTCCACAACACAGCACGCTCTGACCACGAATTAGTGCAGCTTGCCGCCCGTTTGAAGTCCTTGGAAAGTGAGATCAAAGATGTCCCATGACACCCCCGCGTACGGATCAAGCGCCGATCGGGCGCGCGCATCACTTGACCAGGTGCGCCAAGAAGTCGCGAAAGCGGTTGTTGGGCAAGACGCTGCAGTATCCACGCTGATTATTGGTTTGTTATGCCAGGGGCACGTTCTCCTTGAGGGGGTTCCTGGTGTTGCTAAAACCCTGCTGGTGCGGTCGCTTTCTCACGCACTGAGTGTTGACACCAAGCGGGTGCAGTTCACCCCAGACCTTATGCCGTCAGACATCACCGGGTCGCTGGTGTACTCCGCGAAAACTGAGGACTTTACGTTCAAACACGGGCCAGTGTTCACAAACCTGCTGCTCGCCGATGAAATTAACCGCACCCCGCCCAAAACCCAATCTGCGCTCTTGGAAGCAATGGAAGAACGCCAGGTGTCCGTTGACGGCACCCCGCAACCATTGCCATCACCGTTCATGGTGATCGCTACCCAAAACCCCATTGAACATGCGGGAACCTATACCCTGCCCGAAGCCCAACTTGACCGATTCTTGCTCAAGGCTGTCCTCCCGATGCCTGAACGTGACGGTGAAATCGACGTGCTAGCACGGCACGCTGAAGGTTTTAGCCCTCGTGACCTGACCGGTGCAGGCTTGCGTCAAGTAGCAACCATTGAGGACCTCGACGTGGCCCGCCAGGAGGTGGCGCGTGTTTCTGTTGCCCCTGAAATCCTGGGCTACATTGTTGATGTTTGCAGGGCTTCACGCGTATCACCTTCCATTTCGGTTGGCGTTTCACCTCGTGGTGCCACTGCCCTTTTGGCCACCTCGCGGGCTTGGGCTTGGTTGTCGGGGCGCGACTATGTCACCCCTGATGACGTGAAGGCGCTGGCGCCATCGACGTTGTCCCACCGGTTATCTTTGCGCCCTGAAGCCGAAATTGAGGGTGTTTCTGTGGAATCAGTGATGCGCACTATCCTCAGTTCAGTTCCCGTACCACGCTGATGGAGGGTGCCTTGTGGCTTTAAGTTGGCGCCCAGCGGCGTTCTTTGCGGCGGGTTTGATTCCTGCGCTGATCTTCGGTGAATGGCATGTGGTGATTGCGTGGGGTGTGCTCACGGTGTTGTTGATCGTGGGTGATGCTTTGCGTGCAGCATCCCCACGTTCGTTGGAGATCACCCGGAGCATGCCTTTTCAGGTGCGCTTGGGTGAGGTTGCCCGCGGGGAATTTGTGGTGCGTAATACTGGGCGTCGCCGCGCTAAGGGGCTGCTTCACGATGTGTGGCCCCCCTCTGCGGGTGTGAGTGTCCCGATGCATCGGTTAGCTATCCGCGCCGGTGACGCTATCCGCTTGCCGTCAGTGCTGCGCCCTACCCGTCGCGGTGACCGGGTTGCTGCTCATGTGACGGTGCGGTTGTTTGGGCCGTTGGGGTTCGCTGCGCGTCAACTGACGCTGCAGGCGCCTTCAACAATTAAGGTTCTGCCGGAGTTTCGCTCGGCACGGCACTTGCCGTCACGGGTGACATTGCTTCGTGAAATTGAGGGTGGCTCAGCGGTTCAGGTGCGTGGGCAGGGCACCGAATTTGATTCGTTGCGCCCCTATGTTGAAGGTGACGATGTTCGGTCCATTGACTGGCGGGCAACGGCGCGTTCACGTGAAGTGACGGTACGGACTTGGCGGCCTGAGCGGGACCGGCGTGTGGTTATTGTTGTGGATACCTCACGCACTAGTGCTCCGCGTGTTGCCGGTGAGACCCGCCTTGACGCCTATTTGGAAGCGGCGATGCTCCTTGGGGCGTTGGCCGCGCAGGCTGGTGACCGGGTTGAACTTATTGCGTTTGACCGGGCTCAACGTGCTCACGTGTCAGCACCTGCTGGTGGTGGGGTGCTCCATGAGATGGCTGTCGCTTTAGCGGGGGTCTCCCCTGTGCTGGTGGAAGCTGATTGGACAGCAATTACTACGAAGATTCACTCACGGGTGTGGCAGCGTTCGTTGATTGTGGTGCTGACTAACTCTGATCTCACAGTCCCCGAAACGGGGTTCCTGAGCGCGATGGGTGCTTTGTCACAGCGTCACAGCGTCATTGTTGCGGGTGTTGAAGACCCTGAAACTGTGTCGATCAGCAAAAACATCGATGATTCAGCTGCGGTGTTTGATGCTGCTGCTGCCACTGCGTCGTTGTTGGCGCGCCGTGCGGCAACGTCAGTGCTGGAACGTTCACAGGTGGTCGTTGTAGACTCGCTGCCTGACGATCTCGCCCCCCGTGTCGCTGACACGTACCTGATGTTGAAGGCAGCTGGACGACTATGACCGATCCGCGCAAGACCGCCAAGAACTCTTCCTCCGCCGATGCCCGCCGTGCGGCTGGCCGTGAGGCACGCCCAGTGTCTCGCCCTGATTGGGAACCGGTTGGTGCGCGGCGGCAACGCTCAGCCCGCCGGATTGCTTTGGTGTTGGTGTTTGCTCTCATCGCCTCCGCGATGGTCCCAGCACTGGCAGGGCTCTTCTCGTAGTATCCGTTCCACTCATTGAATGCGTAAGCCCGGGGCAGCATGTGCTGCCCCGGGCTTACGCATTCTGATGACTTGCCAGCTTTTTGCTGGGTTATGCGTATTGCTGGTAGTAGCCAGCTTCTTCTTCGCTGAGGTCACCTGTGGCACCTCGGCGTACTGCAGCACGACCGAGGGTGTACACGTAGGTCCAGAAGGCTGCTAATGCGATGGCCCCGATGACGATCTTCACCCACCACAGCATCGTGGAACCGGTGACGAAACCTTCAATGATCCCTGACAACCCCAATGCAAACACCAACGCTCCGGCAACAAGCATGAGGGACCTACCCTCTTGAGCTAGGGCAACACTGCGGGGGCGACGCCCCGGGTTCACTAAAGCCCAAAACAGTTTGAGCCCTGCCCCACCTGCAACAAAAATTGAGGTGAGTTCAAGGAGCCCGTGGGGGCTAATGAGTTGGAGGAATAACCCCAACTCGCCGTAGGCGGCCATCAGGCCAGCGATCATCCCAACATTGACGGCGTTGCTTGCCATCACGAAGATAGGCCAAATGCCGGTGACACCAAAAGCCACGCACTGCACTGCAATCCACGCGTTATTGGTCCACACCATCGCTGCGAACTCACCGCCGGGTTCGTAGTATTCAGCAAATGCTTGGTTGACGTAGGCGTCACGTTCTTGCACGCTACCTAAACGCTCTAACCCTTCAGGGGTGGTAGCAACCCACACGGCCATGACTGCGGCGATGATGAAAAAACCTGCTGTCACGCCGTGAGTCCACCAGCGCGAACGGTACAACGCGGCAGGCATGGACTCGGTGAATAAGGTAACTACACCGCGCCAGTTTGTGTCCCTGGACCCTGTAATGCGGGTTCGGGCAGTGGACAACATGAGGGAAAGATCTGAGATAAGTGTGGGGTCAGGGGCGGTGGAACGCACCACTGACAGGTGGCTGGAGACAATTTGGTACAACAAAACGAGCTCGTCTGCTTCTTCGCCAGTGAGTGACCGGCGCTTGGAGAGCACCTTGAGTCGTTCCCACTCGTCGCGGTGTGATGTAGTGAAAGCCTCGAAATCCACAGAACTACTGTCCCACAACACGGTAGGCTTTCACCGTGACAGCCCACGTGGTGGGCGTGTTGTGTCAGTGGCTGAGTATGTGAGTTGAAGGAGCAGCATGGACGACCCGATCATCATCGGCGAAGGTGTCATCCTTGATGTCCGGCCAGCGTCATTCCTGACACGTGGAGTGGCTCTGATCATTGACTACGTGCTCTACTGGCTCGTTGTTGTCTTCGCAATTTTCCTTGCCAGTGAGTACATTTTCACGTTTGATAGCACATACGGTGGGCTCATCACGGGGATTGTGCTGATGGTGGTTCTGTTTGTCATAGTCCCCTCAGTGGTGGAGAACCTCACTAAAGGCCGTTCGTTGGGTAAGTGGGCCATGGGTGTTCGAGTGGTCCGTGATGACGGCGGGCCGGTTGTGTGGCGGCACTCGCTGATCAGGCACACCGTCGCCGTGCTGGAGATTGTCATCACTGCGGGTGCTGTTGCGATTATCGTGTCGCTGTTTAACCAGCGTGGTAAGCGCGTGGGAGATTTCCTTGCTGGCACCTATGTTATTCGGGTGCGTAACGGCAAATCCCGCCTCCATCAGGTACTGATGCCACAACGACTGGTGCCTTGGGCGCAAGCAGCGGACATTGCGAAACTCCCTGACGGTTTAGCTCTGAACGTTCGCCAATTTTTGTCTCGTGCGCCTAATCTCCACCCGCATTCGCGTGAATCATTGGGGGCTGCACTCGCTGAGAAGGTTTCGGCGTTTGTTGCTCCCGCCCCACCATTCGCGGTCAGCCATGAAGAATACTTAGCTGCCGTCATCGTGGAACGCGGAAACCGCGATCTCGATAACGAACTACGCCGCCGTGAGATGGCCGCTTCGGTGCGGAAACAAATCGAAACGCTCCCCTTCAGCTGACAACAGGCTAGTAGCGGTAATGCTCTGGTTTGTATGGGCCAGTAACCGGTACTCCAATGTATTGCGCTTGTTGTGGTGAGAGTTCGGTGAGCCGTGCTCCTAGCGCATCGAGGTGGAGGCGGGCGACTTTCTCGTCCAATATTTTTGGGAGTCGGTACACACCAGTCGGGTATTGGCCGTGAGACGCCTTCGTGAACAACTCGATTTGTGCGATCACTTGGTTTGCGAATGAGTTCGACATGACAAAACTGGGGTGACCAGTAGCGTTGCCCAAGTTCAACAGCCGCCCTTCAGAGAGCACAATGACTGAGCGCCCATTGGGTAAGTTCCACTCGTGTACTTGGGGTTTAATTTCTACTTTGCTGACGCCATCCACCGCTGCGATCCCAGCAATGTCGATTTCGTTGTCGAAGTGACCAATATTTCCTACCACCGCTTTGTCTTTCATGGCAAGGACGTGCTCGGCACGAATAACATCGAAGTTCCCGGTGGTGGTTATGAAAAAGTCTGCTTGATCAACAACGTCTTCGAGGCGGGCCACTTGGAAACCATCCATTGCTGCTTGCAGCGCACAGATGGGATCAACTTCAGAGACAATCACCCGTGCACCTTGGCCACGGAATGCCTCAGCAGCGCCTTTACCAACGTCCCCGTAGCCCGCAACAAAAGCAACTTTCCCACCGATCAAAATGTCGGTGGCACGGTTGATTCCGTCTGGGAGTGAGTGGCGGATTCCGTACTTGTTATCGAACTTTGATTTCGTCACAGAATCGTTGACGTTGATCGCGGGGAACAGTAACTGTTCTTTCTCTGCTAGAGCGTAGAGGCGGTGCACACCGGTTGTGGTTTCTTCCGTGACACCCAAGATGTCATTGGCGATTTGTGTCCAGTGCATGCCTGATTCGACAACAGAGTCACGCAAGATCCGGTGGATTTCTTCTTTTTCGGCGTTGTACCCGGCATCCCCTGGGAATAGCGCCTCGGGAACGGACCCGTCTTTTTCATACTGCACCCCAAGGTGCACAAATAATGTGGCGTCCCCACCATCATCGAGGATCATGTTGGGGCCAATGCGCCGCCCGTCAGCGTCAGTCCACAGCATGATTTGTTCCGTGCAGTCCCAGTACTCGGTGAGGGTTTCACCTTTCCACGCGAATACCGGAACACCTTGCGGGCTACTTGGAGTTCCGGTGGGGCCAACAGCCACGGCGGCTGCGGCTTCGTCTTGGGTGGAGAAAATATTGCACGATGCCCATCGCACCTGCGCCCCAAGCGCCACGAGCGTTTCGATGAGTACTGCGGTTTGGACCGTCATGTGCAGCGAACCGGCGATGCGGGCACCGGTCAGTGGGCGGGTGAATTTATATTCCTCTCGCAATGCCATGAGCCCAGGCATTTCGTGCTCAGCGAGACGGATTTGGTGGCGGCCTGCCTCAGCAAGGGTGAGGTCACGAACTTTGTAGCGGCCGGGAGCTTCGTCGAACTGAGCAGTCATGGCTTTTCCGTTCACATCACTGGGTTTCGGAGAGTTCATGGGCAGTCTATCGGCTTGCTTCGCGTTGTCGAGTGGAACGCGAAATCTGAGATATCGACGAGAAAAAGACAAAGATGCGCGACCCGCCGGCCGATGGGAACCGGTACAGGCACGTGTCCGCGATATCGTCAACGAACGAGTGACCGTTATCTTTCCGTAATACGACATCCAGAAAGTGACTGCACACTATAATCATGCGTTACCTGACTGCACTTCGGATAATGCTTGTTGCGACCTTGGTCGCAGCCGGTGTTTCTTTGACCGCCACCGCCCCTGCCAGCGCAGCATCACCCAATCGCATTACCGTGACAGCAAACAAATCGGTTGTTCTCAAAGGACAATCCGCCACGTTGAAAGCTAAGTTCTACAAGAACAACGCGCTACAACGTTCAGGTAGTTTGCTGCTGCAGTACAAGTCTGGGTCTCAATGGAAAACGGCCCGCAAAGTGCCGATTACCAATGGTGTTGCGACAACTACTGCGAAGCCACCAAAGAACCGTTCATACCGGTTAGCGACCACCACAAAAAAGACCGTCTCGGCTGTAAAGACCGTCAAACTTCAGCACGGTTTCACCTCGAAGGTGTCCTCCGCGTCGGTCAACCCTAAAACTAAAACGACGTTCTCCACTGAGTACTTCCAAAAAGGTAAGGCTGCGACAGGCAAAGTCCAGTTGCAGTACAAGGCTGGTAGCCGGTGGAAGACACTTAAAACAATGACGTTGAAGAGTGGGAAAGCGACGTTTACTCGTGTTCCGAAGTCAACGTCTACTTACCGGTGGCGTTCGGTATCGACTGGTTCAACGACAAAATCTTTCAAGGTGACGGTCAAACCCCAGGCCACAATCCGGGCGTCAAGTAAAAGTATCAGCAAGGGCTCTTCAACAAAGCTCACCGTCGGGTACACAAAAAACGGTAAAGCTGTACCAAAAGCTAGCGTTCGTTTGCAGTATCACACCGGGTCATCGTGGAAAACTCTGCGTAGTTTGACCATCAAAAACGGGACAGCAACCACAACAATCAAACCGTCAAAAACCACGAAGTACCGAGTTGTTGCCGCGACTGCGCGCACTGGTACGTACACCATTAGTGTTGCTGACTCCTCTGCAACCTATTGGGTGAACTCAAGTGTGGGTTTGAATGCCCGTTCTGGCCCAGGCACCAACTATGGCAGTGTGGGTAAGTTTGCGAATGGCACAAAGTTGTCACACAACCCTGCTGATGTTTCAGTCGCTGGCGGGTACACCTGGCGCAAAGTGACAGGGCCCCTTGGTGGTAAAACAGTCACAGCGTGGGTTGCAGACACCTACCTGACAACCAAAGCTCCCACCACACCAGCGCCACCAGCGAACGGGGTCCCTTCGTCCTTCACGGTCAGTGGTTCTGGTTTTGGTCACGGCATCGGGATGTCCCAGTTCGGGGCATACCAGATGGCACGTGAGGGTAAAACAGCTGCGCAGATCCTCCAGCACTACTATTCCGGCAACACCGTGAAGAACTACACGTCGTCAAAGCAGTACATCAACGTGCAACTTCTTGGCCCTGGTTTCAACAATCCGAAGTACACCACCAGGACTATTAGCTTCAAAAACGGCGCAAAAGGCTGGTGGACGTTAGTTGATGCGCAGGGCAATAAGCTCCGCGGGTTCGAGAAAGTCTCCACCACCCAGTCCGTGCGTATGCAAGTGTCTGGCTCGAACGTCAAAGCAACGTTGTTGAACTCGTCGGGGTCCGCTACATCGACAACAGCATCGAGCTCTGCGGTGTACGTCAGGTGGTCCGGTACTAATCGTTACAACCCCACCGGTGGACCATCTGTTGCCACAGTGCAGGGTTCCATTACATCGAGCCGTTCCGGTAACTACCGTCACGGGCAGTTGATTGTGACGTCAAGCAGCGGCGCGTTGAACGTTGTCAACAATCTGAAGTTCCAAACCGAGTACATGTACGGTATCGCTGAGATGCCATCAGGCTGGGGATACAACGGTGGAGCTGCCGCTTTGCAAGCGCAGGCCATCACCGCCCGCACCTACGCACAAAACCGGTTGAACAGTTCGTTGAACAAAACCTGCAACTGCCACATTGTTGACACCACCCAGCACCAGTTCTTTACCGGGTGGGACAAGGAGAACGAGGGCTCGAACGGGTACTACGGCAAGAAGTGGAAAGAAGCAGTAAATGCAACGCACTCAAGCGCTTCCACTGGCAAGTTGCTGTTCAACGGTAACTCGCTATCTGGCTCGTATTACTACTCGGCTTCGGGCGGACGTACGGCAAACTCTGAGGATGTCTGGTCCTCTAAGGTGAGCTACCTGCGGTCGGTCAATGACCCGTACAGCCTTCGAGCTCCAGGTAACTCAAACGTGTCGTGGACCCAGTCGGTCACGCAGTCCAAGATGAAGGGCATTTTCCCTTCACTCTCGGACGTCAAATCAGTGACCGTCTCAGCGAAGTACTCATCCGGTCAAGTAAAGTCATTGACCGCAACCTCGAGTACTGGAGCAAAGCAGACAGTCACCTATAAAGCCGACGTATGGCGCACAAAATTGGGAACCAAAGCCTCGTGGGTCTCCAAAATCGCTGCAAACTAAGCTCCTGATCACCAGGGACTAAAAAGCCCCGCTGAGTTGTCGATAGTAAGAGAGACAACTCAGCGGGGCTTTCCCGTTTGACAGCGCACCAGCCTGACAGCAAGGACACACGATGCCCGGCTCCCCCACACCGCGTCACCGTCTAACAATCTCCGCAATCACCGCATTGGCGCTCCTCAGCAGCGTAGCCGCAGCGCCTGCAGCTACCGCAAGTAGCGCATCGACAAACACGCCAATGCCCGCCACAGTGACCCTCAACGCCGCTGCACACGCAACCGCAGCAACAGGCGTCGCTTCAGTGAGTCCGGCATCGTTCAGCATGGTGCCACAGCACACAGCTGGGTTTATCTTCACCGCAAAAAAGCCAGCTAAACCCAAGGTCAACATTATCCCTGGGTCTAAGCGGCTAACCGTGAAATGGCCGAAGGTCTCCGGTGCTTCCAAGTACCAAGTTGTGTACTCGTTGCGTAAAGACTTCAAAGGTGCCAAAAAAGTCACCACCAAAACGACCGCTAAATCGTTGACCAAGTTGAAAAAAGGCAAGGTCTACTACGTGAAGGTGCGCGCCCTTAAAGGCAAAGTCGCCTCGGGGTACAGCAAAGCCATCAAGGTCAAAACAGTCAGCGCCACACCAGCAACTGTCAGCGTCAAAGCAGTGCCCGCTGGTGTCAACAAAATCAAAGTGACGTGGTCACAACCGGCCCGCGCTGAGTCACTGAAAATTTTGGTGTCACACAACAACAAAGCACTAGAGAAATCATCAACACGATTCACCGTGTCAGCACCAGTACACAAGAACTCAGCGATCGTCACAATCCCATCGTCGTGGCGCTCGAAGATTGGTGATGGCTCAGGCAACCCTGCGTTTGTGCGAGTGCTCGTCACAAATGCTGGGAAAACAAAAAAGACGAAGATCACCCACACGTACACCACTGCGCGTTCCGCGAAGGGCACCAGCGCCCAGAAACTGCGTTTCGCCGCATATAACGTTGGTTCCGTTGCCGCAACGAAGAACCTCGCAGGCCGCTCATGGACTCAACGCCAAGCAGCGGTTGTGCGCGCCGTTGAACGTTCCAAAGCTGACGTAATTGCGTTCCAGGAGCTCACCACAGCACCGGTAAATGGAACAGACAGCCCCCGCCAATACCTCGCTTTAGCTAAGGCACTCGCCCCGACATACAAGTCAGCGCTCACAGAAGCGCAGGTTGGCACCGCACCAGGTGCCACCACAAAGGGCGCTCACATTTTTTACAACCCCACCAAGGTGCGGAAGATCAGTTCCGGCCTGCACTCCACCAAAGCTGTGACCAGTGTTCCTTACAAGCGGGACTCCACAACGAATGAAACTGTGAAGTACTTCGCGTGGGCGTACATGGAAAACATCGCCACGAAAGACCGGTTCTACGTGGTGTCACTGCACATCCCTAAGGGCACCAGCGCGGAAGCTCAGCGCCTCCGGTTGGGTATCACCGAGGGCGTGAATAAGTTCATTGCCGCGAAAAGCGGCGGGAAAACTCTTCCCGTGGTGATCATGGGTGACCTCAACACTGACGTTGCCCGCTACCCCAACGGGGCAACCACCTGGCTGGCAGCCAACGGCTACTACTCTGCTGCACACGCTAAGAAACGCGTGAACATGGGTATCGGGACAACCAATAACCAAACAGCGAAAACTGATGGCGGGTACCCCCGTAAACCCTTCAAGTACGCCTACGTGGGGACCCGCATTGACCACATCTTTATCAAGAACTCCCCTGGTTCTTCGTACTACGAAAACCAGGCTGTCCTGAACTCGGATGGCAGCTTCAACGATGCTTTCCGTGGGTCAGACCACAACCTGCAGGTCGCGCAACTGTCGGTCGCGAACTGACAGGTTCGTTCACTCAACTAGGAACACGCTCACCACCCACGCACGTCAAGCCTTACTTGACAATACCAAATTGTCAAGTAAGGCTTGACGTGTGAGAATTTTACCCAGCGCACTGAAGCACGGAATTTCAGAAGATCAGATAAAAGCCGGGTTACAGGTGCCGATGCGTCGGGTAAAGATGGATGACAAACTGGTGTTAATCATCGGAGCGGATCAAGGCGCACAATTACTTGAGCTCGTCATAGCTGACCCCGAGAGCGATGACCCACGTGTCATCCATGCCATGCCCCTGAGGGCAAAGTTCTACCACTATTTGTGAGGTGAGAAAAATGACGGCACACCAAAATGACCACGATGGGACTATCAACGCCGAAGCATGGCTTGACGCTCTAGACCCTACAATGACACCTGCTGAGGACCCCCAAGAACTACGCCGAGTAGGTTTGGCTCAGCGAGACGTTCATGCCGCTGATCTAGAACTACGAAAAGCCGTAACTTTGGCGCGTCAGGCAGGATACACCTGGGCTGATATCGGCATGACACTGGGCGTAACTAGGCAAGCAGCGCAAGCTAGGTTTCGCGAACCAGCACATACATAGATCGGTCGCGAACTGACAGGCTTAGCGCCGTAGTAAACTCTCAGCCTTGCGCTGCACTTTGTTCGCAAAGCGCAGCGCAGGGTTGTTTTGTGGGGGCCGCACAGCACCAATGCGTTTACCTGCGCGGATTTTTTTGTCGAACCGTGGTGCGGTGCCGTCTTCATCCCAGATGGTGTGAAGGTTGTTGTCCCGCAGGAACTGCAAGTACGTCTCAAAGCGCTGTGGCATCAGTTCGTTGAACTGGGTGTAGTCAGTGTCTTGGTAGAGGTCTTCGGCGAGGGGCACATCGCCATCACGGGTGTATTTGGTGTGTGGCATTGCGTGATATTCGGCGAGTTCCAGGGTGCGGGAGTCGTGCGCGAGGATGTGCGCTGGGGTGCCCGCGAGGATCGCTGCGATATTCCCATGAAGGCGGGTACCAAAGGCGAAGTCCTGCTCTGTGAATGACTCAATCCAGCCCCACGGGTTGGGGTAGTACACAACCTTGCGTTTTTTGTAGAGCGGGTGGCCGGTGTGCACGGGGGTGCCCAGGTTCACGGTGTCGAGGTCGTATTGGTCGTTGCCCGTAACAATCATGCGTGCTGATTTTGCGTCTTGGGATGGGCTGGTGAGGTTGCGGTACCGGGCCATGTTGGCGTCAATGAGGCGTTCAATACCGGGCACACGGTAGTCAATGTTCATGGACACTGCTGAGCGTGGGGTGAGTGCGTCAACGCCTTTGTTGACTTGGTGTTGTGGGCCCCACGTGAAAATTGAGGGGCACCCAATGACCGTGATGCGGTCGGCAGGTAAACCCAGTGAAACAAGGAATTTGCGGGTGTACTCGCCGCGCACCCCCATTGAGTGGGATTTCTCAAGCACTGCTTCAACGAGGTTGTAGATCGCTTCGTTGTGCCGGTCAGCGGCTTTGGTGCTCATTGTTTTGGTGCGGCCGGTGCGGCCCATGGTGAATTTTTCCGACTCAGCGGCATCGGCGGTTGTTTGTGCCCCTGCACCCACAATGGTGACGGGGATCTCTAGTTGCCGAATAATGCGGGTGAGTGACTGCAGTTGGGTGGTGAATGACGCCCGGAACATGTTGGACATCGGCATGACGTAGTGGTCGTACTTTGCGTTAGTCTCGGCGATCCACTGGCTTGGGTCTTGGTCTCGGTGTACCGCGAAACCCCCGTACCGTACTGTGTTTTCCTGCGCGGATAAGGCGCGCGCTACGCCGTTGGCGTAGAGAAGGTTCCCTGAATTTCCACCCATGAGACGGGTCGATTCCATGGTCCCATAGGTCAGGAGCGGGTTTTGGGCGGCACGTACGAGAATCTTGGGCATTATGCAGTTTCTGTGTGAAGGGCCTGATCGGACTGTAGAGGAGGCGTACTGCGTCATAGGGATGCCGGGAACGGCACTATTCTAGAGGTGGATCTTCCAAAAAATCTGTATCAGGAGCTCGAATGCTGCGACGCGTTGCGTCTTTCTGCTTGTCCATCTTTGGTTCGCTTCCCGCAACGGCGGCCTATGCCCTTGTGGGGTATACCTTACAGATGGCGGCTATTGCCACACATCAGTGGCAGTTTGCGGTTCCTGGCCTGGCGTTATGGGCTGCTGGAGAATTCTCATTACGTATGCACCCTAAGGTCGCTGCATTACTCCGCAGGGCCGCTTTTGGATTCGCTGTGCGTCTCAGCGTGTCGCTCCTCCTTGTCTCACTAATTGTCGGGACAAACAAAGTTAATGAGCAACTGACAACAACTGTTGTTTTTGCGATTCTCACTTTGTTGCTCCACTGTGCTCAGGTGCTCTTGATGAGTTCACTTAATGCGCGCCGCTCGGTGTCTGTTGACGCCCGCAATATTGATGCCTACCTCCCCACGCACACTTACCGCCCTCGATTCTTAGCCCAACTACCTGAGGTGTGGCGCACGGTGCCTGCGGCGTTGCTCTTTGGTATCCCTGCCATGATCACTGACACCATCGGTGCTGTGGTTATTTTTGGGCTGATTGCTGCGCTGTGGCAGTTGGTTGTTTTAGGTCAGATCGCGCGGTGCATTCTCGATGTTCGTCGTGTGCCTCGTACCGGTGACCGGTTGGCGTTGATCCAAAGCGCGTTGAACGAGCTCAACCCACAGGTTGCGTTGTATTTCTCAGGTGATGCACCCTCCACCTACCAGGTGAACTCGTGGCTTTCCACGATGGAACGCCTTGAGCGGCAAGGTATCCGTGGGGTTGTTGTGCTGCGTGAGAAGTCTGTTTTCAATGCACTAGCGCCCACGTCGATTCCTGTGCTGTGTATTCCTGGTGCCGTTGATTTGATGTCTTTGGACTTTGGCTCAGTGCGCGTTGCGCTCTACCCCGCCAACGTGGGTAAGAACATCCACTTTTTGCGTATCCCAACAATGCGTTCGGTGTTTGTGGGCCACGGCGACAGCGACAAAAACGCCTCATTCAACCCGTACTCCAAGGTGTATGACGAGGTGTGGACTGCAGGCCAGGCAGGGATTGACCGGTATGTGCGCGCAGAGATTGGCGTCCACACCGAAGATGTTGTCGCTGTTGGGCGC
This sequence comes from Jonesia quinghaiensis DSM 15701, assembly GCF_000423205.1. GTDB lineage: Bacteria > Actinomycetota > Actinomycetes > Actinomycetales > Cellulomonadaceae > Jonesia > Jonesia quinghaiensis. The sequence continues at coordinate 342,614 of NZ_AUHN01000005.1, read as the reverse complement.
CCGCAAGTATTGGACCTGCTGGAATCCTCAGTGGCCCCAACCCCCATTCCCACGATTTTGTACGCACCCACGTGGGAGGGGTGGAACGAACTTCAGAACTACTGCTCTATCCCCACTGTTGGGCGTCAACTTGTTGAAGCAGTGCGAAGCAGTGCAACGCCGGTGCGTTTGATTTACCGCCCCCACCCGTTCACGGGGCGCCGCTCCGCTGAGGTGATGGCAGCACACAACGAGATCGTTGATGCTCTTGCGCAGCTGAATGCACAGGTTGTCACAGCCCCGATTGTCTTGCCGGAATTTGTTGCTGACAACGCCGTTTCCAGTTTGGAACTCCTTGACCAGCAATCACGCCGCGACGCCGCATATATTGCTGCTTTTGGTGAGCGCGGGCACATCACCTCAGATTCGAGCGCAGGCTTGTCTATCTGGTCGTGCATGGCGGCTGCAGATTTCATGGTTGCAGACATTTCTAGTGTCATTTCAGATTTCATTGCGTTGGACCGCCCGTACGCTGTCACCAATTGCACGGGTAAATCGACGAGCGAATTCTTGGAGGAGTTCCCTTCAGCATCCGGCGCTCAAGTCCTCTCCCCCGCTAACCCTGACCTCGCCCAAGTTTTGGGTGTAGCTACTGGAAACCAGGACGATGCGTTCCGTGAGGCACGCGGCGCGTTACGGCGGGCGTTGTTGGGTGATGCCCCTGAAACGTCAGTGGAGACGTTCTCAGCGGCTGTTCGCCGTTTGTCTCGCGAGTCCCAGCAGCGTAACGAGCGGGTTGCTGCACTGGGAATGGTGTAAACCGATCGCTATTGTTGGGCTCAGCCCTTTGCGTCGTTGCGGGGTAAAGTTAATCCCGGCGCCACGTGTGGGCCATTTACTTGTCATCGAGGAAAGGTAATCCTGTGCGGACTGTAGGCGTTGTGCTCGCCGGTGGAGTTGGAGCCAGGCTCGGGCTGAATGTGCCCAAGCAAATGGTGAAGATCGCTGGCAAAACTATTCTGGAGCACACGGTCACCGCGTTCGACCAGAGCCCTGAGATCGATGAAGTGATTGTCATGATCACTCCGGGTTGGTCGGAGAATGTGGCTACTCTTTTGGGGAGCCGTTTCAAAAAGCTCACCAAAATTCTTGAGGGTGGTTCCACTCGTAATGAAACAACCCGCAAGGTTCTTGACGCCATTGATGACGCCGAGTGCAAAGTAGTCCTTCACGATGCTGTGCGGCCGTTGCTGGATGAGCGGATTATCCGTGAATGCGTTGAAACACTTGATGTGTATGGCGCTGTTGACGTTGTGATTCCTTCCTCTGACACCATTGTTGCTGTCGATGGCGATGAGGTCATCACCTCAATCCCTAACCGTGCGCTGCTTCGCCGCGGTCAAACACCTCAAGCTTTTAAACTCACCGTCCTCAAAGAGGCATACGAACGGGCCATGGAAGACCCGTACTTCGCTGCCACTGATGACTGTGGTGTTGTTTTAAAGTACTTGCCAATTGTGCCTATCAAGACGGTTCAAGGTGCTGAGCACAACCTCAAGGTCACCCACCCGGTGGACTTGTTCATTGCTGACAAGTTGTTCCAACTTGCTTCACGTTCCGCTCCCCTTCACGCCAATGATGAAGAGCGCGCCGTGCACTTGGCGGGTAAAACCATTGTGGTGTTGGGTGGGTCGTACGGGATTGGCGCTGAGATTTGCCGGATCGCCGCAACACACGGAGCGAACGTGGTTTCCCACGGCCGTTCCACCACGGGCTTGCACGTACAAGACCCCGAATCCATTGCGAAGGCCTTTGAGGAGACCTACGAGAAGTACGGTGCTATTGACGCCGTGATCCTTACCGCTGGTGTGCTGCGCATTGGACGGCTTGCTGATACCTCAGAAGAGGAAATCACGGAAACCATTGGCGTGAACTACCTTGCCCCTGTGCAGGTGGCGAAGGCCGCGTACCGGTACTTGTCGAAGTCCAAGGGTCACCTGCTGTACTTCACCTCGTCGTCATACACTCGTGGGCGGGAGAACTACTCACTGTACTCGTCGACTAAGGCCGCCGTGGTGAACCTGACTCAGGCGTTATCTGAGGAATGGGCAGCGCAGGGCATCAAGGTCAATGTCATTAACCCTGAACGCACTGCCACCCCCATGCGCACTAAAGCTTTTGGTGAGGAATCACCTGGAAGTTTGTTGTCTGCCGTGTCAGTTGCTGAAACATCGTTGGATGTCATCACATCTGACATCACCGGCTTGGTCGTTGATGTCCGTAAAGAAAATGCTGGTGCACGCTCAGCAGGGGACGCAATCAACGAGGCGTTGAGCGAGGCGGAACAAGAGCTGTCTGCTACAGAAACCAAATAACCGTCGCCCCGGTCCCTTTGTGACCGTTTCACAATGATCGGATGACGCGTGTCGCTTGCTGATGACGAGCCTCGGGTGTGGGCCCGTGAGCACCGGCGAATGATGAAGTTCGCTGGGCTCGCGGGGGTCCGCCCTTTGGCGACCAGCTTGATATTTGTTGTTGCGGTCATTGCCGCGTATTTGGACCAAGCATATGTGGCTGTTGGCGCTGTCCTGGTTGGGATAGCAACGATTATGTGGGCGTGGCGCCCAGCGCTGCGCTTGGCACCCGCGCACAGTGATCACCGGTTGGTTGCAGTGACCGGTTCAGCGGCTGGCACATTCCTGATACCCCGGATGCTCCTCATCACGGTGGGGTTTGCCGGGGTGTCAGGCCAAGTACCTGTTGAATACATGGTCACGGGGTTGTTACTTGTTGTGGCGGTGGCTTTGGAACTGAGTTTGCGTTCTATTGCTGAACGCATTGTTCCCATGGCTGCGAACCTTCCGGGGTTCACGTACTACCCACAGTTGTTCTATTCGCCCTCGCTTGTGGCGTTGGTGTGGTTGGGAGCTGGGTGTGTTCACGCCGCATCGATGTATCGCCCTGATTTTCTGAGTGGATCGCTGGTATTGGCAATTATCTCGGTGACCCTGACTGCGGTGTTACTGGTCCAGGCGGCGTCCCTTGTTCTTCAACGGAACCGCGAGATACCGAACCTGCGGCGGGCGTTGGAAGAGTACTCCCCTGTGGTGCTGTTCCATTGGGAGGCGCCACCTGAAACCACCTACCAGGTGGGCATGTGGCTCCCATATGTTGAAAAGTTGGGTGTGCCGTTCGCAGTTTTGTTGCGTAGCCCCGCAAACTTTTTGGAAGTTGCCGCCCTCACTGACCGGCCCATCATTTTCCGTGAGCGCCTCTCAGAGTTGGACACTGTCATTGTGCCGTCACTGCGTGCGGTGTTGTATTGCAACACCGCAACGGTCAATAACCATGTGGTGCGGTACACCCACTTGAAGCATATTCAGCTGAATCACGGTGACTCTGATAAGGCCCCGAGTTATAACCCGGCGTTCAAAATGTTTACGCGTAACTTTGTGGCCGGGCAGGCAGCTGTTGACCGTTTCACGGAGCACGGTATCGCTACCCCACCGGACTTTTTCCGGATTGTGGGGCGCCCCCAGATCACCACTATTGCGGTGGGTGCTCGTGCTGAGGGGGCGCAGCGTACGGTGTTGTACGCACCTACGTGGCAGGGTTTTTATTCTGATGCAAATTATTCGTCGTTGCCGCTAGGGCTGGATATTGTGCGGTTTTTTGCGGAGCGCGGGGTGAGGGTTGTTTTCAGGGCGCACCCTTATTCTCAGTTGCACCCTCGGTACGCGCAGTACCGTACCGCGATCATCGATTTTTTGCGGCAGCATTCCGCCCAGTCTGGGGTGAAACATGTGTGGGGCGATGAAGCAGAGTTGGTGCCGCTTGCCCAAGTTTTTAACAGGGTTGATGCGTTGATTTCTGATGTGTCTTCTGTTGCTGCAGACTTTTTGTACTCGGAGAAACCGCTCGCGATGGTGCGAATGTCGAACGCTGATGCGTTTTCGGCTCAGACGTCTCTGGCTCGTTGCGCGTATGTGCTCCCGGGGCGGGAAATGGTTGTTGACCCGAAGACCCGCACTGCGGCGTTGGAGGTGTTGTTTGATCAGTTGTTTACGCATGACCCATTGGCTGCGGCTCGTGTTGCGATGAAGCGCCACTACTTGGGTGACATCCCGGACGATGCCCGGGAACAGTTTTTTGTTGAGACCTTGCGTGATGAGGTTCTGAACCCAGTTAGGAGTTGACCATTCTAGTGCTGCCTAACAAGATCTACCGTTCATAGACCTCACGCCGATGCGCCGCTCTGACAATCGACACGATCAGCTCTCCGTCAAAGACGTCATAAATCACGCGGTAATCTCCGACTCTAATACGCCAAGCCGTTGCTTCTCCGACAAGTTTTTGGGAACCATGTGGCCGGGGATTTTCTTCCAATCGCTCAATGGCGTCTAGTATTCGTGCGCGCACAGAATGCGGTAGTTTCTTCACCTGCCGCGCTGCGGCACTAGTGAACTGAATGCTGTAGTTCATGAAGCGATGTCAGCACGCAACTCTTCAATCGACACCCGGGCACCATCATCCGATGCCTTCGCTTCACGATAGGCAGCAACGTCTTGCATCATTTCGAATTCTTCAAGGGCTTCTAGGTCAGCAACACTGACAACAACGGCTGCAAGTTTGCCGTTACGCGTCACGCCGATGCGCTCGCCTGCGTACATGGTGCGCCCGAGAACGTCCGAGAGTTGGCTTCGTAACTCACGGGTTGTCACTGCGCTCGTAACTGTATCCATGTGTACACAGTATCACTAGATTACACATTCACACAGACTCGTGCCCATTGAATTGACACACCGGTGCACCTGTCACATGAGGCGTCAGTGAAAATGTCCGTCGGGCGGGTATGAGATTTACAGCTTCACTGTTGAGTTGCTCATGCGTTGCCGTTGACGTAGCGCCTTGCTGTGGTGAGGAACGCTTGGTCGTATGTTTCGTGGGGAAAGTCGCCCAGGTAGTGGGTGCGCAGGCGTTGGCGTTGTTCGCGCAGAGTGTCAGTGTGGACGGCCTCAGCGATGACCTCGTGCAGGTTGCTGAGGTCTTCGGTGAGGATGTAGCAGGCCGCCCCAATGGGGTTTTCGGTGAGAAACTCTTCGAGGCTTGGCGCCCCGATTGCGGTGAGGATGATGGGTTTCCCGGAGTACAGGTAGTCAGGGATCACTGAGGATACGTCTGAGATGAGGGAATCTGAGTGGTTGATGCAGTCGATGATGCTCCACTCGCGTTCTGCTGTTTCGCCAAACACATGGTCGATGCCGGTCGTTGCGGCGTGTTCGGTGAGGCGGGCGGTGATGGCGTCGCACCCGGCTCGTAGCGCCGGGGTTTTGCGGGCGTGGGGGTGCGGCCTGAAGATGATGCGTGTTCCTGCGGATAGTGCGGCGTTGATAATGTTGAGCCCGATGTGCAGTGAGGAGCATTGGCTGTCTGCCATGAACCCAGCCCAGGTGGGCGCGTACAGCATGGTGTGCCCGGTTGGGTCGGCTTGTTTGTGCGCGGGTTGGATGTCTTTGATTTGTGGGCGGCCAACAATGTCGAAGTAGCCGGGGGCGGTGTCAACGCCGTGGTTGGCGTAGCGTTCCACGGCTGCTTGGCCAGCGACGAAGTTCCGGTCGTACATGCGCATCGCAGGGTTGTAGCTTGGGGGTTTGTCGGAGTCCCCGTGGTTTAACTGGATGTGGGTGTACTGGTGGAACCGCACAAAGTGAGCGTTCTTGATGGCGTTGTTGGCGTAGAACACTGTGGTGACGCTGTCGATGGTGACGTCGTCGAGTTTGGTCATGGAGTTACGCACGATCACGGGGGCGTTTGTGAGTGCTGCTACTTCATTGAGTGTGTTTTGGTTTCGGAGGATCACGCAGTACCGTTCACCGATGGCGTCGAGGTGCGGCAGCCACATCCCTATCTGGTATGCGGTCCCTGGGGCGGCGTCGTAGTAGAGGTAGAACTTTGGCTGGTAGGCGGTGAGTTCTTTGCGCAGTGTTGCTTCAACGGTGCGTTTGATGCGGTTGCGCGACAATGCGGCAACGTTGCTGAGGAGTTGCAGGGCCAGGCTGAGGGTCACGAGCGCCGCGGTGATTGCGAGGAGCGCTGGGGTGTGGTTGGCGAGGGCCAGTGGGATGGGGGTGAGGGTGTTGGCGAGGTATGCGGGGTAGTGCGGTGGCGTGTTGGTGCGTGGTGTTGGCGCCCACGGTAGGTGTGCGTGGCTGAGGGTGCCGCGGCGGGTGGCTCGTAGGGTGATGGGTTCGAGGGTGAGCGAGAGTACTGCGAACCCTATGACGATGCTTGTGGTGAGTGTGCTGTGCCCTGTTGGGGTGTTGGTGATGGCGAGGTAGCTTGCGGTGGCGAGTGTGAGGTAGCGCTGGGCGTGCCCTGAGCCGAGGTATCCGCGACCGTCGTAGGTGGTGAATTGTGTGCGGGTGCGGGGTAGGTACCTGCGGGTGGTGAGGTCTGTGGTGGTGATGAGTGCGAGGAGCACTGCGATGGTGGGGGTGGTGAGTTTGCCGGCGAGGGTGGCTACGAAGACGAGCGCGGTTGCCAGGAGGAGGACTGCCGGGTACCCGGCGAGTTCTTTGGTGAGTGTGTGCAGCTTTTTCAACGGGTTGGTTGTTGTGTTGGGCTGCACACTGTCACTCATTTTGTGGCTGAATCCTTGGTGTATTTGCGGTACGCGGCTGTTACTTTTTGTGGGTCGCCATCCATTTTGATGACGCCTTTGTCCATCCAGATCACTCTGGTGCACATTGCTTTTATACTCGCCAGGGAGTGCGCGACGATGAACACTGTTCCGGCGTGTTGCCGGATTTCGTCGATTCGTTCGCGGCTTCGTTCGCGGAATGCTGCGTCTCCGGTGGCGAGGGCTTCGTCGACCATGAGGACGTCTGGGGTTGCTGCGGTGGAGATCGCGAAGCGGAGGCGCGCACCCATTCCTGCGGAGTAGGTTTTCATGGGCAGGTAGATGGCGTCTCCGAGGCCGGAGAATTCGACGATTTCGTCGAACCGGTCTTCAACTTCTTGGCGGGTGAGCCCGAGGGCTAACCCACCGATCATGATGTTACGTTCTCCGGTAAGGTCTCGCATGAGCACTGCGCTGACGCCGAGGAGCGATGGGATCCCTGAGACGTAGATTTCGCCTTGTGATGGTTGCAGTAGCCCGGCGATTGCTTTGAGGAGTGTTGATTTTCCGGACCCGTTGGTGCCGATCACTCCGATGGATTCGCCGTGGCGTGCGGTGAAGCTGACACCTTGGACTGCTTTGATTTCGGTGTAGCCGCCGGTGAGGTTTTTGCCGCGGCGTAGGAATTTGCGCAGCATGTTGTCTTTGACGGGGGTGGCGCCTCTTTTGCGTGCACCGACCACTTTGTAGGTGACGTGGAGGTCGTTGACCATGACGGAGGGGGCACCGAGTTCACCACGGGTGGGGGTGCCTTGTGGGAGGTCTTCTGGGTCGATTTCGTAGTCGAACTCGTCATCCATTGCTGTATTACTCACGGCCGTACCTCGCTTCGTCTTTCCAGAAGGTAACGAAACCAATGATGAAGAAGACAAGAGCCCATCCTAATCCGAGCGCCCACTTTGACCAGTCGAGTGGAATGTTTGATTCTGCCAGTACTGCTTGCCGTGCCAGGTTGAGGAACACAGCCACGGGTTGGTAACTCATGATTGCTTGTAGAACTGGGTGTTCCACCCATCTATCGATGGAGAAGATGACACCTGAGGCGTACATTCCGATGCGCAGAATGAATGGGAGTGTGTTGTTGATGTCTGGGATCCGTGAGGCATAGCGGGCCAGGATCATCCCAACGCCTGAGGAGAAGAGAAACAGCATAACCAGCGCTGGTATGAGGAGCAGCCACCGTTCAGGGTGGATCGCTTCACTACCTTGTATTACTCCGATAGCTATCTGGGAGATCACCATCATGATGACGAGGCCGGGAAGGAGGACGAACATTTCCTTCATGGCGATGGAGATGGGCAGAATCGCTCGGGGGAACTGGAGTGATTGGACGAGCTTGAGGTTCCCGGAGATCGATTTTGCGCTGGAAGTCACCGTGGATGAGAAGAACCCGTAGATGAAGGTTCCAACCACGATGTAGCCGATGACGTTGTCCATGCCGTCACGGGTTTTCAGCAGAATCCCAAAGATCAGGACGTACACCATGGAGTTGAGCAGCGGGGTGAGGATCGCCCAGATTTGCCCAAGGTAGGTGTTTTGGTTTTCTGCTTGCGCCTTTGATGAGGCGAGGACGGTGATGAATTCGCGACGTTTGATGATCGCTTTGATGTATTCGCCGAACTTGGGTCGCACCCCAACGGGGTGCAGACCGTGTTGGGCTGCCTGCTCACTTATCGACACGGCTAACTGTCTCTCTTTGACCAGCACCATTAGCGCTGGTCCGCATAGGTATACGTGTAGGGATCATGCCGTGGTAGCGCGTAGTACGCACCGCATCACCGCGACTGCTCAATGATACCCGCCGCAAACTCACGACCATCGCCATGTGGGGTGCGTTCACCATACCCACAAGTCTTCTTCGGATCCTGTTCAACGAAGACAGAGCTCAAAAACTACTGTACTTACCCGGCTTGAACTCTTGACGTGAAAACGGAGCACTGTCGGTCACATCAAACATTCTTAGCCGGAACATTCAACTTGATGATCTCCTTGTAGACTCGCGCAAACAATCATCTCCATCGCGGATGTATTTCTAGCAGTTCAGAAACTTCATTGAATAGATCATGATAAAAGTGCTCTTCATACGCATAAGGATCGGAACAAATTTTTGCTTGTATATTCGCCCGGTAGTTTGAACTCATTCTCAGCACCTGTAAATACGGTAACTCAGCAACTGCCTCATCTCTTGCGGTCGAAGATGCTTCGTACAGGATTTTTCCCTCCGCAGCGAAGGGACGACGTAAATCACCGTCAACAAGTTCGGAGGCTGGTGGAGCGTCCACGAAAACCGCTCTATAACGCCCTTCGACAGAATGCTCTTTGATCCGCTGAATTAGTTCACTAACAGGAACGAGCTTGCGAGTTTCGCGAAATCCGAATCGATCCAGATCAATGGGAGAGACGTTTTCCGAGAACGCTTCTTCATTTAGATTGAAAAAAACAACAGGAGAAACCGTACTTAACACAAACTCGCCTGAATCAATCGCTTTTATGAAGTCCGACATCGTCTCGTAACAGTGCAGTCCATCTTCGCCACCTCCAAACCGAAGCGTGAAAGCAGTCGAATTCAAAACATCACGAAGAGAAACTCCAGCAAAGCAAAAAGGTCGACTTAACGAATGTTCATGCAACACTGACAACTTTTTACCCATAAACCCGTGTATGGGCGCACGCTCGAGCGTGACAGAGTTAAGTGCTTGCAAGAAATAACGACCAGGTGGCCGGACTAGATTGGAATTTCTAAGCACTTTGATCAGATCAGATGCGCCTGCGTTTGCAGAAGAAGGAGAGCGAAACCCATAGGTCTCGCCACCTTCCATTTCATAAATGACTACGTCCGAAGGCAGTTTTTTAACCGGGGCCCCGAGTGGCAACTGCGAATATTTGTATTTATCGAAAAATATACGACCCGCATCGCGTCGAAATTTTGCAATAGCTGTATCTGTGATTTTAGATGGCAGAGAGTCGAGATCACAGTCAAAGCAATCAATGTTAAAGGTGCCCTCTATTCTAGTGATCTTTATGGAAACTTTGAAGCTCCCATCTGGTAGGTCAGAGTAGGGAATAGAGCGTCCGCTTAAGTTCTCGAATCCGCTATATTCGAAACCGAAGTTGAAATCTGACTCCACTTTTAATAAATCAGACGGAGTTAAACCCAACGGATAAGAATACTTTGTCTCGCCATCTAAGACGTCAGTTAGAACCAAACTAGTTCTTTGTGAGCCGTACTTATCGACCGGCAAACCTTCAACAGCGGCTGCACCTCGTACCAATAAGCCTCGTCGGGCGAGTTTTATGCGAGTTAGGGTAGCTTTTGAATGCGTATGCTGTGTATTTGGTGTTAGTACCTTAGACAGAATCCCTGAAAGAGCTGCCTTTGTTAACGATGAGCTAGTGAAATCTAAGGGGAAGAGGTGCTCGAACAGTAATTCAAAAGAACCAGCCTGAATCACGAGCGGTACGTAATTTTGACTTGAGCGTACAGAAAACAAATTTCTTGAATAAAAATCTGAAGGTTCTACACCTGTGAACGAGCGAACTTTTTGCGCGAAGGAGTCTTCTACGACTAGAAATGTATTAGGATGACAGAAGATACCATTTGAAAGACCTATTGCCGGAAATCTGTGGCGGTAAGCGGACTTATAGCCTTCTATTTCGGGTAACCCATGGGTGAAAGCAGCCAACATTTGTTGGCTTCCAGCTAGAAGAAGAACAATTTTTAAATCGATTGATACTTGACGGAGTACGGGATAGAGCCATGCGGAGGTATCGTCAAGGAAAACGACTTCAGAGTTTCCGATCATCGAACGAACTAACGCTGAATCCTGCCCAGCAAACTTACAAACGTCAAGTAGCTCGACGTAATTCGGTAAACGAATTCTGTCACGAGATAAATTCGACAGATAAATTATTTCAGAACTCATGCGAATCTCCGTCAAGTCGAAATTTTACGGGAACCGAACTCATATCGAAGCGTGAAACATCCATTGAATCACAGATTACTGAGGAAAACAGGTTATCTTTAGACAGCAGTACTGGTATTGAAGTGATTTCTTTGACCCATTTGGGCGTCCATGAGTTGTGCAGTAACATCAAGTCCGCTATAGCGACGTTTCGATAGTTTAGATCGGCATATTTCGTCTCCTCGAACCAGATTCTACGATACAACTCCATGGGATGCGCTTTAACGCCAAGTGAAGTCTCCAAAATGACGCCATACTTATTCTTATCAAGTACTTTAATTAGATCTTTTGTATCCATGGACTTTAAAATGTCTGAAAGCGGAGCGTTGCCAACGTGACTCCATTCATACTTACCAGGGAGTGGACTGAGTCTCCTTGCGATCTGGTCAACCCAGAATCGAGCGAGCTGATTTGGACCCGATGAACTAAGGAGGGCCAAGTGAAAACCACTTTCCGGACTAATCCCGAAGCAATGAAGACGCTCGTCCTTCGGTAGCATGAAGCTTCTAGCGCGCTCTCCTGTCACGATCGTATCGATATCAACGAAGACACCGCCTACTTTACTCAAAACTGCGGCGGATACGACATCTGATTGCATCGCAAAACTTAACTTTTTCACTTCGGAAACGGGTAATAGGTCTTCGAGCCACTCACCCATATTTGAATGATCGATAATCGTTAACTCGAGTTCCGGGAAATGAGAGTACCAAGTTGCGACACATGCCTTCAGGTAAACTGACGGGGCAGCTCCTTCCCAAAATGTATATAGTTTCATCTGATCCACCAATTTCCTGTGTATATGAGCGAGAAAAACACGAACTCATTCTAATAGATCTTTACATATGGAGAACTTCAAAAGTTTACTCCATCCAGACGATATCGAAAACTCTAAATGACTCGGTCTTTCGATTTCCACTACTTCACAATCGAACGCAACTTTCAATCTCGGGTAAAAAAATAAAGGTGCGACGACTTAAACAACCCCCTTTCATGAATCGACTAGTACTATCCAGGATCACTAAGATTTTTTTCGATCAAAATTGATGAGGCCTTTTATTTTATTAAAGATTAGTCGAGATCGCTTTTTTATGGCAGGCGCAGAGAGATGTTTTTCAGTAGTTTTCCAATATTGCAGAGTGGGTGTTATGTGTGACGAGTCCGGACGGTAGGGAGGTGATGTCAACGATAAGTGAGGTCTCTCCCACGCAATATTTTCTCTTATCACACGAGCTGGAATTCCGGCTGCAATACAATTATTTGGAACATGTCGATTCAATACACTTCTAAAACCTATGACAGATCCGCCTCCTACGTGAGCACCGCCAAGTAGACATGCTTCGTAGGCAATCCACACATGATCGCCTATTGATATAGACTTTGAATCGTTAACACGGTTACCCGTGACAACATCATATATCGCATGTCCATCGTCGGCACGCAGCTGGTTTCCGGTGGCAAACATTACATCATTACCTATGACGACTGATGTACCTTCAACAGCAGAGATCACGCACATCGAAGTAGTGGAAACATCGTTTCCTATAACCACCTTCGAGTCCTCACCGGCACGTATATTCCAACTCGAGGGCCCTACATTACGGTTCGCACCAATTTGCACTAGAGCATTGTTTCCATCAAAGTTTACTATGATGTTCGCAATTCGTGCAGACTCATGAAGAATTAAACGGTTGCCTGACCCCTTAAAAGTAATTCTAGATTTTTCTAGGCTGAGATTCGAATCAATGGAGTTTCCTTTATCATCAGAATAAGGAGCTAGAGGAACAATTTTCGCAGTCATGATGCCTTCCACAAAGGGATGATGTTTTTCGACGAAGCAATTTCAACAATTGATGGCGCAATATCTGCATTACTTTCAAGCATCTCGATGTCTTTTTCGCAGATTCTTAATAGCGACAAACGTGCGCTCAGAATTCAGTCCGTCCCTGAACTCAAAAGCATCTCTTGAAGAGTGGTGAATATGGTTGTTCAAATTTTTGAACAACTGATCGAGATCTGATGAAACTGGTCCGAATCCATGTGTATCGTAATCGAAATAGCCGGGAATAACAGTGTGATTCCCGGAAAATACAGCATCTCTATCAAACTGGAAATAATGAACATGACCACCGCAATATTCAACATCAAAGAAGACTGATGAATAATCGGTCACGAGTAGCGCAGACGAAGCAAATATTTTTTGCACATCGTCGTCGTATGATGCAAGGAGCACCCAACTGGGGATATCGAATCTGTTAACATGTTCTTCTAGATTTGGATGAACCAAAAATACCACGCTCAGCCCTTTATCTAGAGCCTGCTCTTTTAGTCGGGGATCATTCAGTAAACCGTTCCAGTTTGTGTAGTATTCACTACTTTCAAAATCCGGAACGAGAGTTCTAACAGGATCACCGACCACCTTAGGGGTGAAAAGAGTGTCTCTCCAAGTTGGCGCGATTAGGATTTTATCCTTCAGTAGATTTGATGACAGGTCATGAAGTCTGTCGAAACGGGGAAAGCCTGTAAGTACAACTTCTTTGCTCGTTAACTTGTACCTTGTCTTATCTGCGGTAAAGGATTCATACTCCTCTGACGTAGCTGTGACACACATCGCGAACTCTTTAGTATTTAGCCAAAGCGATAGATCATCCTTTGTTATGCCGTGCTGCAGAAAGACAAAACGCCAAGGTACTTGGCTACTTGGGTAGAACGAAATAGGTTTTGGATTGGTCATCTCAACATCTGCGTGAGACGAAATAACAAATTGCGCCATTAAAAGTGCAGCACAGTGTTCAACTGAACCATATTCTAATAGATTAAATCCGTCTCTTCTTAATCGATCCCAGTCAGCAGAGTCTTTTTTGAGAACAAAAAAAACTTTGATGGACGGGTCTTTTGCTTTTACGTATCGGTATAGATGCTCAGCATTGTCTCTAGCCCTGTCAAGACGGTCCATAAAGAGCCAAGCATTGTCAAAACGCATCGCTGTTTTAGGTCTCTTGGTGAGTGCATAAGCGCTGACTTCCACCTGGTTGATCTGTAATCGTTCGTTCCGACGCTCTTGAAAAGCCTTCGTTTCGAAGGCTACTCGTCTTAGTAGGCTCCTAGCGCCGGTGACACTCGGCGCTAGAGTCTGCAGGATCTTCCGAGGTTGCGGCAGCGCACGTGCCACATCGACTTCAGTCAGGGCTAATCGACGAATTATTGGATCCGAAAAACTCAACCCTCTCGGAATGCCATCAAGCCGCACTGAAATCCACGAGTTGGCCGGAATCCACAAAATCCTTTCCCAGATTTTTTGTTGCTCGAAATAGTCGAGCATTCGAACCTTTCCGTGAACAGGCTTCACAACCTGTGCTCGAACTCGTAGTTCCTCAGTTGGTAGCTCACCTGTGAAGTAGTAGCGCACTTGAACCAAGTTTCTACTTTGATCCAAAGGCCCCACACGAACAGTCTCGCCTGGAAATTTCTTACCACCGAGCGCTTGGAGTACATATCGAATTTCGTTATGTATTGGTGTTGTTCGATATTGCTCGACATGGTAGTCTTCAAACTCAGAAAGAATAGCCTCTGCGATCGCAATAAAACTTTGCTTTTCTTGTGTGCTTAGCACATTTGATCTAGAACGAACTGATCTCTCCGCACCAAACAACCATCGGTATTCATAGAGCACTTGGGAGGCGAGCCAATCGGGCACCTTACCAAAACGGTTTTTCGCGGCAAGGATTAACGGTAGATATCCCGTTTCAAACCGCGTTAGATATGTTTCTGGGTTTTTCTTAAATCCATCAAGAGCAGAAGAGTTATCTGCTCGTTTTCTGTAGTAATATATTGCAGTATCTATTATTCCAAGTTTTGGTTCATCGAAACATAGCAGGTAGTTCGCAGTGAACAATGCATCTTCGGAAGCATGCAGGTTTTCCATAAAACGGATATTATTTTTTAGAACGACATCTCTTCTGAAGAAGCCTGTTGGTGCAGACATATGAATATAATGTGGACTCGCAAGCAGGCTTACTTGCTTCGAACCTCTGGCGAATTTGAACCGTAGTGCATGTGTGTCTCTAATTTCTTTTGTGTCTTCGAAGTATCGTATTATGTTCGTAGAGGCTAACGCGATTGTTGATTTCTCTCTCGCAGTCAAAAAGTTGTACACTTCTTCAAAGTATGTTGGGCTTATAAAGTCATCGGGATCAGGGAAGGTCAACCAGTCCCCCTTAGCGTGCTCTATTCCTCGGTTTCGGGCAGCACTCACGCCACTATTTACTTGTTGCAGCAATTTCACATCTATTCGCTTCTTCTTCGCCCATTGTTCCACTAGCTTGTACGAATCGTCAGGTGAACCGTCATCAATGAAAATGTACTCGACACCAAAATCACCAGTTGTCTGATCTTCAAGACTCTTTAGTAGTTCTGGTAAATATTTTTCTACGTCGAACATCGGGATAATTGCCGTAAATTTCATTCTGACTCCGAACCTTTCGTGACTATTTTCATTAAGTTTGGTCTCGTTAACGCTCAAGATGTTACTTTGTCAGTCAACTGCGGAAATTGTTTTTTGCAATGCTGCTGATCACAGCGAAGCTGTATGCGTTCCTACCTTCATAGTTCGTAGAAGTTCTGTTTCAACAGTACGCTGTTGTTGTATCTTATCGAAAACAAGTACGATGAGTTGGGGTTTTGGGCTGTCTTAACAACGGAGTACGCAAACGACACGGCAATGACGCCCGCAAGAGCTACCCCCAACACCGCCCTTGTGTTACACCACCGCGTGCGTGCGGTCAGAAGCAGAACAACAGCAATGAGAACAGGCCACACAACGTAGAACTGTTCCTCTACGGAGAGTGACCAAAAGTGTTGGAACGCTGATGGCTGATTTTCTGCAGCAAGATAGTCAACGGACTCGTTAGCCAGCCACCAGTTCTGTACATAAAAAACTGAAGCAACTGCTTGCTTGGCACTGTTCGCCCAGTCAGCTACTGGCGCAATAAAACGCACCATCGCGAGCGTGCTCAGCACCACGACAAAAGTCAGTGGCAAAAGCCTTTTGATCCGTCGAGCCCAAAAGGTTGCAAGGTCACCGAAGGATCGTGGTGGCCTTGCAACCAGGTGGGACGTAATGAGGAAGCCAGAAATCACGAAAAAGACATCTACGCCTACGTATCCCCCGCTGAGGTTTTGCGGCCACAAGTGGTAGACCACAACAAGAAACACAGCGAAAGCTCTCAGAGCCTGAATATCTTTTCGTGTTCCCCGCGCTGGACCTGCGATCGCCGATGTTAAAGGCTCTGCAGGAGCAACTTGTGCGGACAACTTTTTCCTCGATAGTTCTGTGTCACGTGCGACTTTGCTTAACGTGTTGGATCAGTACTTTGGGTAGATGTAGTAGAGGATATCGCCTGAGGTGCGTACGCGCTTGAGGACACCCCGTGTTTTGGCAGGAAGATTCCCAATGACGTTGCCCTCAACAACGGTCATCTTGCCACCCTTAACCTCAGTGACCAAACCCATGTGAGTGGCACGGTTTGCGTTCAGCGTATCCATGATAGCGATTGCCCCAACCTTCGGGGTCTTACCAGTCTTCATAGTTTTACGCAGGTAAGCGAGTTGTGTGTCAAAGTTCTTGCGGGTTGGGACAACACTGGCGTTGCCCGAGGCCGCTGCACTCCATGCCACGAAGTGACCACACCAGTGGCTGGAATACCCCGCCCACTTGTTGAACTTCGTGCTTTGCACCTGTGACGTCTTAGTCCACTTCTGTCGGAAACCCACCTGTGAGGTGGCCACCGCGGCAACTTCACCAACACGACCCGTCGCTGTCACACCTGTCGCTGTTGACTTGTAGCTTGACGAATAGATGGTGCCCTTCGAGAAACGTTGCACGCACCCGCTCTCAATAAGCCCACACTGAGCGTCCATCACAGGGACACCGTAACGACCCTTTGGGCCACCAGCTGCCCAGTACTTTTTGTAAATCTTGCCCCGCACAACAAACGCGGTGCTCTTCGCTGAGGTCGACGTCCGCACAATCATCGCTGACCCAAAACGTTGGTACGCAACCGACTTCACGCCCGAAACTTTGACCGCTTTACGTTGCGCGGCACTCAAACTCACTACACCGGACTTCTTAGAGCCAATGTTGTTCTTCAAGATCTTCACACGCTGAGTCAGGTTCCGTGACGCCGACGAAATCGTCACCTTCTTTGCAGACGACACAATGTACTTACTTGATCCAGCAGGTTTTACCGCCACCCGAACATGCCCTGCAGTGGAGGGGCGCCAACTCAACGAATACTTCCCCGAGTTACTGGTTTTACCCCACACGGCTGTTTTCCACTTGCCGCCAGTCTTTTTGAACTGCAACTTCACGGTGCCCTTAGCGATGGCTTTACCCGAACCGTTGCGAGCCTGCGCAACAACCCGGAACGACTCGCCCTTCCGCAACGCCGTGGTTGTGGTTTTTATCGTCACCTTTGACGAGGTAGCCATCACCAACGGTCCACCCACTGCCGCAACCGCCGACATGGGGTGCAGGGCAGGCATCGTCGATGCTTGTGAGGCAACACCCGCCAACGCGGCGCCCGCAGGCGCCACCGGAGCAGGAGTTGATAACGCTGGGGCAGCCGCCCCAACACCAGTCACACTCAACACAGCAGCCAATGCCGCCGCATGAAAAGTACGAGTCGCTTTCATGATTCCCCCTTGTGTTGATACTGCTGAGCCCACTACTGGACTCGTTTTACGTGAGATAGATGAAGTAACCAAGGCTCGACGCTGAAACCCAACGCTCACTCACACCCCGGTACCCACCTGGCGAGCTGTAACCCGTATTGCCATCCATGATGCGCACCCGCTTACCGGACACGCCCGTCACAATGGCCGCGTGAGTCTGGAACCCAGACCCGTTAAGGATGACAACAGCACCAACCTTCGGCTTCTTACCTGTCTTATAACGCTTAGCCATCTCCGATTTGAACGTCACAAACGTAGGGATGATGGGGATAGTGTCACCGTTGCCACTGGCATATGAAGCCCACGACAAATACATGGCACACCACGGTTTAGTGCTGCCAGCCCAGTTATTGAACTTGGTGTACTGCACAGAAGAGTTCGAATACCGTTTGCGGTAACCAACCTGTGAAGCACCCGCCGCAACGATCTCACCCGTTTTACCCTTAGCAGTCACCACCGACACAGCCTTTTTGTTGGCATTGGTGTACACGGTGCGCTTAGAGAAACGCTGAACACAGCCGTTCTCCATCAAAGAACACTTAGCATCAACAACCGGGATGCCCCACGAACCACCAGGCCCGCCAGCCTTACGGTACGCAGTCGCCGTTTTACCGTGAACAAACCACGTTGCTGTGGTTCCGTTGCGCTTCACCTCAACGAGCATGCCCTTAGAGAAATTGCGGTAACGGACCCGGCTCACACCAGAAAGCCCAACTTTCTTGCGTGCTGCCGCGCTCAACGTCTTAGTCCCCGACGTTGCCTTACCCGTCGCCAACGACCCCAACGACTTAGTGCGAGAAACAATCGACCTGTTGGCCTTAGAACGCTTCACAGCAATGGCCTTAGACTTCACCGACGTATTCGAAGAAACCACCACACGGTAATCCCCCGACTTCGTCGGCCGGTGATACTGCACATACGCACCAGAACTAGAGGTGCTCACTGTGCGGAAAGTCGAAAACTTCCCGCCCTTGGCGCGGTACTGCAAACGCACCGTAGTGCGCACGCCCTTGCCGCCCTTAGTAGTGACCTTCCCCGACAACCGCACACTCTCATTGATGCGAAGAGTCTTGGTGTTAGTGCGGAACGTAATTTTCGTCGGCGACGCCATAGGCATCAGCGCAGGAAGTGACGTTGCCGCATTACCCGCTGTCACCTGCAGTGGAGCAGCAGTTGCCGGCACTGCGAGCGCGGGGGTCACCGCCATGACAGCCGCGATGGCAGCTGACGTCAACGCCGCCCTCCACCGTGCCTTCATTGTTCCTTCACCCATCAAACACTCCCTGCGCTAAAAAACTTTACCCGTGGTGGACTCTATAGTGTTGAACGTGGGTATTGTTCCCACGCCACTAAAATCACCCGCTCGCTGGGGGGCAGCATGAACGGGACCATCACCAACCGCCGTGACCGCGCACAGAACACAATCAGCACCACCCGGGACCCGTATTTTGATAATGCGCGGGGGCTACTCATCATCCTTGTGGTAGTGGGGCACGCACTTCTCCTCGTTGAAGGGGAACTCGCAGACAGGGCCGTCGCGTACTTATACGCCTTCCACATGCCAGCATTCATTTACGTGTCCGGTTACGTGGCGCGCAATTTCACCCCTACCCCGCGGCGGTGTGCCGCGATCATCGGGACGATGATCGTCCCCTACCTGATATTTCAGGGGATCATCGACGTTTTTGTTCCCCTGGTGCGCGAAAAACCGTGGGAAGCTGACCTACTCAATCCGCAATGGACCATGTGGTTTCTACCCGCCCTCGTGGCGTGGCGCCTGATGTTGCCGTTGTTCCGGCAACTGCGTTTCCCACTGATATTCGCTGTGGCTATCGCGGTGCTTTCACCAGTGTCAGGGAGCATCGGCAACGAATTCACCACCGGGCGGATACTAGCGTTCCTGCCATTCTTTATCGCAGGGGCTGTCACCCCGGCACGGTTCTTCACCATCATGACCAGTGTCTGGGGGCGACTCAGCGGAATCATCACCGGGGTGCTCATGGTGGTGATCGTGACAGCCCTGGCAGACCACGAAGCGTTCACCATGGAAATGCTGTACGCCAGGTTCTCCTTCGACGCCATGGAACACGGCACCAGCGAAGGGATCATGCTGCGCGCTGCCGTACTGGTGTGCGGAGCACTAGGCACACTCACTGTGCTTGCGTGGACACCACGGACAACCACGTTTGTGACCTCGCTGGGGCGGCACACCCTCTACATTTACCTGCTGCACCCCCTTGTGCTGTTCCCCATGAAATATGGGTCATGGGAACCTGAAATCTTCAACGGAACCCAAGGGAACCTGCTGCTCATTGGCGCCAGCGCCCTGCTCGCTGTGATCCTGGGGAGCCTGCCGGTACGCTTTGTCACAAGAATCCTCGTTGAACCACCGCTGGGGTGGATGATTAAACCGCCCGCACCAGAAAGCGCCGCTGGCATGGACGCTGGAGTGCCACTCGATCACGCCGACGCTGGCGCCGACGCTGGCGCCGACGCTGGAGCTGGAGCTGGCGCTGTCGCTGCGCCAACCACCAAAAAATCAAGGGAAACGTGACAGAACCACACAGTGCCAACGCGGCAGCGCGCATCGGGCAAGAAAAACAGCGAGACCCATTCTTCGACAACGCCCGCGGGCTCCTCATCATCCTTGTGGTTGTTGGCCACGCACTGCTCGAAGTAGACGGGTTACTCGCCCGGTACGGTGACGACATCATCTACGCGTTCCACATGCCCGCGTTCATCGTGATCACCGGGTACCTGGCCCGCAACTTCACCGCAAGCGACCGGGAATCACGGCGGCTCATCACCGGGATAATCGTGCCGTACATCGTGTTTCAACTCATCCACGAAGCACTTGCCGTGTGGGTGCGCGGCGCAACCCCCACCCTCGAGCTCTTCACACCACGATGGACGCTCTGGTTCCTCCTCGCCCTCGTAGCGTGGCGGCTACTCGTGCCACTATTCCGGCAACTGCGCTACCCGCTAGTTTTCGCCATCGCTATTGCGGTACTGTCCCCGCTCAGCGACTCCATTGGGTCCGAATTCTCCACCGGGCGAATCCTGCAATACCTGCCATTCTTCATCGCAGGCACCGTGATCACGCCCGATGCGATCCGCACGTTCCAGCGCAACCTCACCCGGTGGCATCGGCTAGCTGGTTGTGGGCTCCTTGCCGCCACCGCCGCCGTAACTGTGGTCCTAGTCCGCGCTGACTACCTCAACCACTCCATACTTATCAGCCGAGCCTCATACAACGCACTCGACATGACATTCCTCGACGGCGCCACGGCGCGCATCGTGGTGCTAATCCTTGGGGCAGCCGGAACAATCGGGATACTCCTCATCACACCCCAACGCCCCAGCTATTTGGACACAATGGGGCAACGCTCCCTGTACATATACCTGCTACACAGCTTGGTGCTATGGCCTCTGCGCTACACCAACCTCGCCCCCGCGTGGCTAGACACCTTCGCGGGGAACGGTGCTGTTGTCTTGGGGAGCGTTGCCCTCGCGGCCGCCCTCGCCTCACCGCCCGTTGTGTGGGCCACCCGAGGAATCATCGAACCCCGGTTGAGTTGGCTCTTCACGCAGCGTGAGTAACACCCCACAACAGACCACGGGCGGCGGGCGGCGGGCGGCGGGCGGCGGGCGGCGGGCGGCGGGCGGCGGGCGCAGCCTACTGCTGGTTCCGCAACTTCCCAAACAAGACATCGGCACTGTCAGCGACTTCCACCAGCACGGGCCGCGTCAACAACGTGCGCTCTGAACCGTCCGAGGTGTACGTGACCTGCGGGGTGAACGTGAAAAACTCCGCCACCTCAGCGTCACACGTGAACCCCATCGTCAACGTGGCGCTCTCCCCCGGTTCAATCCGCGACGGCACCTGCGTATCGGCGACCTCCAACACCGGGGAAGACGGCGCCAACACAATATCGTTAAGCGGTTCCTCACCGTTATTCACCACATCAAGAGAAATAGGGGCGCACTGAGTCACGGAAATAGTTTCCGAACCACCCGCCTGAAGCGGCCCCTGGGCCGCTTCCTCACCAGCCATCCCGATGCGCCACTCGCCCACCAGGATCGACGCAGGGCGGGCATCGGGCACAGAAACCTGCACATGCGTGAACTCGACCGGAAGGGAATCTTCCGCGAGCTCGAAAGTAATCCGCCCCATCACCGCATCTCCATCACGGGTTGCAGGGTCCTTCTGAATCTCCACGCTGGCGAAATCGAACTGCTGATCACCAGCCGCAGCATTCACCTCAACGCCCTCACCAAAAATAGGGTCATCAGCATCCGCAACAAACGCAATCGACCCGGTCGGGACCTGACCGGCAGGCAACAACGCATCCACCACAGAACGAGACATCACCGCCGACGTTGTGCGTTGCTCGTCCTCAGCGGAATCTTGATCACCGAAGCTGATGCTGCAACCCGAGAGCAGCAGCATGCCCGTAACACCCAACGCGGTGATAGTCATGAAAGATGCGGATGATGGTTGGGCAGGTAAGGTGCGTCGCATAGCCCAATCTTAAACGGCCCTGTGGTGCCACTTTCGCACCTCCCCTTCATGCCGAGATCCTAGATCTCGGCATGAGATCCCTGCCGTCGGCAAGGATTTCGGCGCGAAATATAGGATCTCGGCAGTAAACAGTTCACCGCACACTGTATAGTTCACCGTGTGCTGAACAATAATGACCATCTCGACGTCATGAACCGCCTCGGCCGGGCAATGGCCGACCCAACCAGGTCACGCATCCTGCTCACCCTGCTCAACGGGCCCACCTACCCCGCCCAACTCGCAGACGCACTCGGCCTCACCCGCCCCAACGTCTCCAACCACCTCACCTGCCTGCGCGACTGCGGCATCGTGACCACCACCCACCAAGGGCGAACCACCGAATACAGCATCGCCGACCCACACCTCACCCAAGCACTCACCGCGCTCCTCAACGTCACCCTCAACGTGGACCGCAACGCCCCCTGCATCGACCCCACCTGCACACTCACCTGCTGCACACCCCAGGACGCATCATGAACACACTCACCCCACAACGCCGCCAACGCCTCCACCGCAACGTGCGAATCATCGTGGCTATCACCATCAGCTACAACATCATCGAAGCGGTCATCGCCCTATGGGCTGGCACACTCGCGTCATCCACCGCTCTCATCGGGTTTGGTCTAGATTCCGTCATCGAAGTATCTTCCGCACTTGCCGTGGCCTGGCAGTTCACCCGCAAAAACCCCGAACGGTGGGAACGCGCCACCACACGAGTCATCGCCATCGCGTTCTTCGCCCTCGCCGCTTACGTGATCGTTGACACCGCACTATCCGTCGCGACCGGCTTCCACGTAGAACACAGCCCGCTTGGGCTAGGGATCGCCGCCGCAAGCCTGATGACGATGCCCGCCCTCGCCTGGTGGGAACACCGCACCGGGCGCGAACTTGGGTCACGCAGCGTCATAGCTGACGCAAAACAACTCATATTGTGTGTCTACTTGTCAGGTGCAGTGTTTATCGGCTTGCTCGCCAATTCGCTGTTCGGGTGGGCCTGGGCAGACTCCATAGCTGCGCTTGTTGTGGCTTTCTTGGCGATTCGTGAAGGCCGTGAAGCATGGGGTGGAGAACTCGAATCACCGTTCGAAGTACTAGAAGACCTTGATAACCCAGGAATGTCACCAACTTCTCACTGAAGCATGTGCGCAGGTGGCCCCGCCTTACCGCACCCCGAAGCACCACAACGCACAGAAATCCCCATTCTGAGGCACTGCATCGGCGAAAAACTCTCGTTAAGATCGCCTGCATACCCCACAATGCAGGAGCAACCGTGAGTCACACCGATCCAACCAACACCGCATCGCGTGGGGCACCAACACCCACAGCAAGCACCAGCCCCACCGCACGTGATCCATACTTTGATAACGCGCGGGGGATCCTCATCACCCTTGTGGTGCTAGGGCACGCACTCCTCGAAGTCGACGGACACATCTCCTTGTACATGTCAGACGTAATCTACTCGTTTCACATGCCTGCGTTCATTGTGGTGTCCGGTTATTTAGCCCGAAACGCCGCAGGAACACGCAAAGACGCCACCCGGCTAGTAGGCTCACTCCTCGTTCCCTACCTGATCTTCCAAACCATCCACAACGTTCTAGATGCCATCATCGGTGGCGGCACGTTCACGCTAGACGTATTCACACCCCGGTGGACACTGTGGTTCCTCCTGGCACTATTCTTCTGGCGCCTCCTCGTCCCCGTATTTCGCCACCTGCGATTCCCCCTCGCATTCGCAATAGCTGTGTCAGTTTTAGCACCACTGTCACAAGACATCGGCACCGAATTCTCCAGCGGAAGAGTGCTGTCATTCCTGCCATTTTTCATCGCAGGGACCATCCTCACACCCAAAGCATTCGCCTGGCTCACCGACCGACCCCGCCGCTACATCGCCATCGCCGGATTCACCACCCTCACCATTGTGCTGATGTTCCTACGCGACGAAAGCCTCATGCGACTCGGGTTCTTCCTCGGCCGCCACACCTACGAACAACTCGACCTCACCAGTGAGCAAGGCATGGCCATCCGTATCGGAGTGCTGATCCTTGGCGCAGCTGGCACAGCGGGGCTCCTCGCGCTCACCCCGCGCAACACCACGTACCTGACCACCATGGGGCAACGCTCCCTGTACATTTACCTGCTGCACGGCATCGTGCTCTGGCCGATGCGCTACACCGACCTGCCACCGGCTTGGCTTGGCACCACAACCGGGAACATCACGGTAATCATCGGGTCAATTCTGCTTGCGATGCTCCTAGGGTCACGACCAGTTGTGGCAGTTGTGCGACCACTGGTAGAACCCCGCGTAGGGTGGCTCTTCGACCGAGAGGCCCCCGCAGCTGCGGGGTCAGTGCGCGAAAGGCGCTAACGGCGCTAACCCTGCAATTGGCGTACGGCTACGCCTTCGGGGGCGTGTCCGTCGACCGCTCCACTGCCACTGCCACTGCCACTGCCACTGCCACTGCCACTGCCACTGCCACTGCCACTCGAGATCCTACTTTTGGGACCGAGATCCTTGCCCACGCGAAGGATCTCAGTGCGAGATCTAGGATCTCGGCATAAGAGGAGAGGGGCGGTTATGACAACAGTGAGCGCGCTTCGCTTTTCTGCTGCGCGGGTGTCATGTACCTCTGTTGACTGGGCGTACGAATAGCTGTTGGCGTACAACTACGCCTCCGGATGCGTGTCCGTTGGCCGCTCAACTTTATGTTCAACGGTTCTGCGGCGCCGCGACTCGAGCCAATACAGCAACAAGACACCGGTAGACATGACAACGATCAGCACCCAGAGCAGTGACCAGTCGGTCAACCAAGCGACGACATTGGCAACTACCGCCAAGAACACGATAAATAGAAAAGACAATACGTTTGATTTTCGAGAAGAGTCTTTCATCTGACTATCCAATCAATACTCGTTATCCCAGCTTAACCCTATCGATTTGAGTGCCGCCAACGTACCTGTAGTACCAGTCATACCAGTAGTCCGAATCATTGTTCGCCCAGGGCATGCCTCCGCTACTACCCGCCTCGCAAAAGTTTTCACCGGTCGAAGATGGGGGCATCCCG
Source organism: Jonesia quinghaiensis DSM 15701 (assembly GCF_000423205.1). Lineage (GTDB taxonomy): Bacteria > Actinomycetota > Actinomycetes > Actinomycetales > Cellulomonadaceae > Jonesia > Jonesia quinghaiensis. The sequence continues at coordinate 317,642 of NZ_AUHN01000005.1, read as the reverse complement.
CCATCCAAAGCGCTGTTCTGCGCTGAACTGCGGCCCCCTTCGCTTTTCACGAACTTTAAAAAGGCTAGCAACTATCAGCCCTATCACGACTCTTCGCGTCACGCAGAAGCGAGACCAATGAGAACGCCAACGGGCGGCTGCTCGAGATCCTACTTTTGGGACTGAGATCCTTGCCCACGCGCAGGATTTCAGTGCGAGATCTAGGATCTCGGCGGGAAGAGGGAGAGTAAAGCCTCGTCTGAGTAGTTACCGCGCGCAACAACATGGCAGGGCCGAACACTAGAGTGTTGCTCTATTTAGGCATCAAAACTGTCGTAGTTGCTCGGGACCCTTCCATTGCCCTTGAACGTCTGCGCCTCAACCTTGCCTATGCGGCTTGCTTACTTTGATTTCGCCACAGTCCTACTGCGATTGGCATGACGTACCACAAAACAAAAGAGGTCACTGCTGGACCAACATGCCCTTCGCCCACAAACGGTGACATGACTGATGTAGACGCAAAGTAACTCCCCCAATCAAGGGTTAATGTGAGTGAAGCATCCACTGTTATCTGCACCAACGAGACAACAATAGCCAGCGCAGGAATCAGTAGTGCTGAGCCAATCCCAATGCCATACAGTGTTCCAAATACTGTCGAGACGGTGAGCAAATGAATTCCGGTAGCGTATTCAGCCCATTCCAGTGGAATCCCCGTTACTGCTGCCACACCCCAGCTCATTATGAGAGACAGCATCAGCACAGCACTGAAGAGCACTAGCGCTAAAATCATCGACGCCAAAACTTTTGCGCCGAAGACGAAATGACGGCGCGGCTCTAAGGCAAACAGTGTCATGACATCACGTGACCGCCAATCACTGGACATGACCAGAATGCTGAGGATCGGAGCGAAAAGACCCATCGTTAAGTACATTCCTGCTAGAGCTGACGCTGGACGAATAGTTTCCGCTTCTCCCGCCGATGCTTCCCAGAGTTGCAACCCACCTGCCAGAAGCCACAGTGTCGCGATTGAGATAAGAACCCATCTGCTACTACGGGTCGTGATGACTTTCCGTAATTCAACATGGGTGAGACGCAGCATACGAAAAACGAAGGAGTGTTGTGTTTGGATCATTGCGATAGTCCAATCGAATACTCACCAGAGGTCAGTCGCAGATAGGCATCCTCAAGGTTTTCTTGCACTGGCCTCAACTCATCAAGAAGCAAACGGTGGGTCAAACACAATTCGCTAATTGTTCGAGGAGTCGCAGTCACAACAAGATGCCCCTCGACCACAGAATGTCGGATGTTCTGGTCTGTTAGGAGGGCGGTAAGCCTATGGTCATCTTCGCTTTTCACAATGGTCCCTTCAGCGCCCCCAAGGGAGGCGATCGGGCCACTGTGGACTACTTTTCCTCGGCTCATCACTACGACATTGTCAGCGAATGCCTGCAATTCGTTGAGGAGGTGCGTCGAAATGAGCACTGCCCCGTTTCGTTCTTTGGTGTAGTGAACTAACGTGTCGCGTAGCCAGCGGGAAGATTCAACGTCTAGACCATTTACAGGTTCATCGAGAATCAGGTAGCGCGGTTCTCCTAGTAGCGCGATAGCCAGCGCCACTCTCTGTTTCATTCCCAGGGATAGAGCACCAAATCTGCGGCGGCGTACTGAACCCAACCCAAGTTTGTCCGCAATATTTCGCGCTGAGCTGGTTGGTAGATCCAGCATCATCGCGGTGTGGGTAAGCACTTCTGATACGGAGCGTCCCGGGTGGTGCGCCGAAGGATCGAGAAGAGAGCCGACCTTCTTCCCTGGGGCTGGCAGATCAACGTAGCTGACGCCATCGAACGTGACAGTTCCACAATCGGGTTTCGTGAGGCCTATCATCATGCGCATCGTTGTGGATTTGCCGGACCCATTCGGTCCAAGCAACCCCGTAATTGTGCCGGGCTGACACTCAAAACTCACGTCATCAACCACTTGGCGCTGAGCATAGCGTTTACTCAGCGAACGAACCATCATGGTGCTTGCGTCACGCATCGAGATCCTTGTTTTGGGACTGAGATCCTTGCCCACAACATGGATATCGCGCCGAGATCTAGGATCTCGACGCGAAGCGGGGATGGGGAGGCGCGAGAGCGAGCCGACGCGAAAAGAAGTGGGCGCGTAAGGAAATTACCTCACGAAGCGCTTATATTACCTGCTCAGCGGGCTAAACGAAGAATATTCCGCCGCGCCACCCCTCCCGAGATCCTACTTTTGGGACCGAGATCCTTGCCCACGCGAAGGATCTCAGTGCGAGATCTAGGATCTCGGCATAAGAGGAGAGGGGCGGTTATGACAACAGTGAGCGCGCTTCGCTTTCCAACAGCACGGGAATCCCATCGCGAACAGGGTAGGCCAACGGGTTTTCGCGGTCAGTTGAGTGGAGTTCCGCGCGGCCTTCCGCATCAACACCGTCAACCAGTTGGGCGTGGGTGACTGGGCAACGGAGGATCTCCACAACCCACGGGTCAAGTAACGCTGACACTGACACTGCTTTCGTCGCAGTGTGGCGTTGTGTGTTTTTGTCGGTGTTCATGCGTTATCTCCCTCAGAGTTACGGATAAGGCCAAGAACGTCATCGCGCACTTTGACCATCATGTCTTCGTCAGCGGCTTCCACGTTAAGCCGCAGCAGCGGTTCCGTGTTTGAAGCCCGCACGTTAAACCACCACTGCGGGTGGGAATCCCAGTGAGACACTGTCAAGCCGTCAAGTTCATCAACGACGACATCGCCTCCACCTTTCTGCTCCACATACGCCTGCACCACGCGCGCGCGGGCTGCTTGAACATCGTCCACCTCAGAGTTGATTTCCCCTGAAGCAACATACGGCTCATACATGTCCGCAATAGCGGACAAACTGTGTGGCTGTGACCCAAGCGCCGCTAGCACGTGGAGGGCCGCAAGCATCCCTGTGTCCGCGAAAAAGAAATCCCGGAAGTAATAGTGTGCGGAGTGTTCACCACCAAAAATGGCGTTATGTTCCGCCATTTCGGCTTTAATGAACGAGTGCCCCACTCGTGTGCGCACCACACGCGCACCTGCCGCCCCCAAAAAGTCAGGGACTGCCCGCGAGGTAATGAGGTTGTGAATCACTGCTGGTTCGCGGCCCGCCTCACGTTCACGCGCCACCTCACGCAACCCAACCAGCGAGGTAATCGCCGATGGGCTGACCGGGGCACCTAACTCATCAACCACAAAACAGCGGTCTGCGTCACCGTCAAAAGCAAGGCCGATGTCCGCCCCGTGTTCCACTACGGCTCGCTGCAAGTCCACAAGGTTTTTTGGGTCAAGTGGGTTCGCTTCGTGGTTGGGGAACGTACCATCCAACTCAAAGTACAACGGCACAATGTCCAACGGCAGGGCTGACAGGCCCGCTGCCTCCCCCAACACTGCTGGGGCGGTGAGGCCAGCCATACCGTTACCGGCATCGACCACAATTTTGAGGGGGCGAATAGTCGAAATATCGACGAGGTTTCGTAAGAAGGCTGCGTAGTCGCGCAACATGTTTCTGTGGGTGATTTGCCCCAGTTGGGTGGCAGCGCCTGGCAATCCGTACTGCAAATACTGTTGCGCTAGGTCACGCATCCTCGACAAACCGGTGTCTTGCCCCACCGGGCGGGCGCCAGCGCGGCACAGCTTGATGCCGTTGTATTGGGCTGGGTTATGGGAGGCCGTGAACATTGCACCCGGAATATCCAGTACACCCGATGCGTGATACAAACCGTCTGTTGAACACAACCCGATCAACACAACATCGACGCCAGCCTGAATCAAACCGCGCGCAAAAGCATCTACCAATTCAGGGCCAGAATCACGCATGTCATGGCCAATCACCACACGCGGGCGCTTCCCACCAGCAGCGACGATGTCCGCTGGGGTTTGGTCCGCCGCGTCACCAGCATCAGGAATCACAACAACTGTCGCGAAAGCCGCGCCAATAGCCTCAGCTACCAGCGGGCTAAAAGGCTGCGGCACAATACCGCGCACGTCATACGACTTGATGAGCTGCGACAGGTCAACGTTGGGGGCGTGTTCAGTCATACCCCAAGCCTAATCGCTTCCCGTGACGATGCGGACAGAGTCACCCGCTGCCCTGCTAGGCGGTCAGACACGGTGGCAAGGCTGGGGTGCGGTTAGGAGCTGGCCTCACCGCGCAGTACGCGCAGGTGCCCGCGGCGCATGATTTCGCCTTCTTGAACTGGTGCGGGGTCGGCTGCGTGCCGGGGAGGGACAACAACGTCGGGGCGCGTTTCATCCGGTTCTGCTGCCGAGTTACGCCCTGCGCTAGGAACACTGCGCGGAACGCTTCGGAGGCCGGCAGCCCGTTGCGGGGTTGGTGCGCTGGCGGGTTCTGGCAGGTTTTGGACGCTTCTCAAACCGGTGATGACGTCACGGGGGATTTCGATCGTGAGCGCTTCTGACGGTGAACTGACAACGTCAGCGAGGATGGCCCAATCGTCGTCGGGGCGTTGCAAAGGTTGGGAGATTTCAAGGCGGCGGGCTTCGACTTCTTCAGCGGCGGACTGTGAAGTAGGTGCAGAAGCGCGAGCACTTGCCCGCGTTCCGCCCGATACGCCAGCCCGTTCCTCGTAACCAGGGCGAGCATCGGCAAACGAACCGGATTGGTTGTCAGCAGCATTCAAGGAATCCATTGGCATGTGCCCTGACGCTGCGACCACGCGAACAACTTCCCAGCCGCGCGGGGCGGTTAAACGCGACGCGTGTTCTTCGCAGAGGTCGTAACTGTGGGGTTCCGCCGCAACGGCGAGCGGACCCAACACCACAGTCGAGTCAGAGTACACATACGTCAGCGTTGCCACGGCGTCGCGTGAACAAGCAGTACGAGAACATTGACGAGAGACAGGCACACCCAAAATCTACCCTTATTTCACCCAAAGAAAAGCCACTACACGCCGCGAAACGTGTTCCCCACACCACAACAGGGTGATGTCATCTACCCTTGAACTACTTTGCACCAACGGATGGACTGGCATGAAAGACCCAACTTCGCGCGATCACGCCACTTTTGACGCGGCATCACGGCCGCCATCATCGTTACCAGATCGTGAGATTGGCGCCGAACATATTCTTCACGGGTTGGCCACACTTGACCCTGCGTCGGTTCGTCCTAGCAAACGTGACCGTCGGGGCCGTGGCCTGCGTGGTTTGATGTTTCCGCCAGTCCACCCCGCCTACCGGACCCGCCGGGAACGGTTTGATGAGTGTGTGATCCGCTATGTGGGTACGCTAAAACCGCGCTGGGGTAAGCAACTCAGTGGCATGGAATTTGCCGTAGAAGATGTTCCCCCCTCCGACCCCTCCCCATGGGAAGCACACGGTATCCCTATGGGACGTTACTTCGCGCCGATCAGTGGGCAGCCGGGGCGGATTGTTGTGTACCGGCGCCCCGTGGAAGCACGCGCGGATGACCACAACGACCTTGAGTCAATTATTCGCGATGTGATTATTGAGCAAATCGCATATGTGCTGAGTAAAGACCCCTCAGAGATCGATCCAGACTACGACCCGGACGAGTAAACCGGCGTTGTTAGTCGGTAGGTAGCCCGGCACGTACGGATCGTTCAACAACAACTTCCGGTGAATCTCCGCGGACAACTGGCACGTGGAACGAACTCATCGCACCGTTGATGTCAGGGGAACGCGCAACGAGTGACCACACGACGGAATGTTGGCTGTGGTTGCCTTCACCAGCACCTTCACCAGCACCCGGAGCAGTGGCTTCAACGAATGCCACAGCAACAGCGCCATCAACTGTGTTGGCGTCGATGGTGACTGTTTGACCCGCACTTGCTGTCACATCTTGGGCTTGCAGTTGCTTGCCTTGAGCATCGAAAAACACAACACGCCCAATGACTGCCGCGGCGCCGCGCCACGCATCGCGCGCAGCGGTTTCCTCGTCAGTTTCTTCCCCAGCGTCGTCTTGCGCATAAACGCGGGGGATGTCGCTAATCGCTTGGGTGAGTTCATCAACTGTTGATGCGTTGGGAAGCCGGGTCACCGCAACCGTCGATGCCATTCCCATAGGGAGTGGCAGCACCCCTTGCGGGGTTGTGACCGGCAGCCCGGTTGGCGTGTTCTCACCGTCTTGGTCAAGTGCGGCTCTTGGGTCAGCAGCATCAGTTCCCGAGGCTGTCTCGGTGAATCCCTCAGTGGTGGGCTCCCCTACCGAGGTGAGGCTGTCCAGGGAGGGCACCCACATGAAGTCAGCGGGGACCCCAAACCGTGACTCGGTGTCGAGTTGCGCTTCACGGTTGACGCGGGTCGCCGCAGTGATAGCAGTGTCAGCTTCGACAACGATGGTGTACATGCCTTCAGGGACACCAGTGAGGGGTACGTCAACAACGTGCCCAGCCACGAGGTCAATAGTGTCCGCCCCAAAGAGGGCGATCTCGCCGTTCGCCCCGAGTACATGGACTCGGGCTTGCCCTACGACGTCTCCGCCAACCTCAGCGGCGTCATCTTCACTCACCTCAGCGAGGGAAGTGACTGGGCCAAAATCTGGAGCAACGAGACGCACACTGGAAGCGCGTTCCGTGTCATCAGTTGTTGGGCCTAGCGCCACCCCGGGCATCACGTTGACGCGGCGTGGTGTTGCGCCGGGCATCACATAGTCGAGCCCTTTCGCGGTGATTCCGTCAAGTTCGGTGTGCAGCATGTAGGAGGACACGAGTGCTCCTTCTGCTGCGACGTGCACGGCGAGGCGGCGTTGTTCTGCAGCGACCCCTTCGAGGAGTAGTTCGGTTTGTTCTCCGGGTGCAACGAGGAGTGATTCGGAGCCTGCGAGCCCAACTCGGCCGGATGGCCCCCACAGGGTTACGGTCACTGTTGCGGGGGTGAGGGACGGGTTTTGCACCACGAGTTTCGCTGATGACCCCAACTCGGTGGATCCGCCAACAAGCCACTGTTCACTGGACGCGGGCATGCACGATGCCCCTGCCGAGCCGCGTAGATCACCGCCGTTGATGCGGGTGATGACTCCGGCGCCGGTCCATTCTGCAGCGTTAGGGGCTGCTATGGCGCGACCCTGGGTGACAAGGCTGAGTGCGTCACGCAGGCCCGGGTATTCTCGCACCGCACCGGCGGGAATGGAGTGACCGGTCACACTCGATACCGGATCGGCTGCGGGAGCACTGCTAGCACCCGCAGCATCTGCATCTGCATCTGCATCTGCATCTGCATCTGCATCTGCAGAATCATCAGCACCATCGTCAGGGTCAGTGTTTTCGCCGCTTTCAGCGGCGTCGTTGCCAATAAACGGCACCAGCCCACTGACATCGACGGTCCCTTGCCCGCCAACAACGGCTACGCGTGCCGCACTAGAAACCCCTACTTGCACCTCGTTCAACGAATCATCAAGGGTTGTTGCGGCTGACCCACTGACCGTGACCGGTACTGGGCAGGTCAACGTTGAGGAGGGTGCACCGAGGGACACAGTGGTTAGCCCACTAACCACCCCGTCGGTGCTTTGTGGGGTGGGCGCCCATTGCGGCATGAACGCTAAGCCCACCATGGCACCGACGAGTGTCACAGCGCTGACGGTATACGCCACCGTTGAGCGGCGGGCGCGGCGTTTGTCGATTGCTTCTTGTGTTTGAACACCCATCAGGTCACCTCTCCTCGGCGGCGTACGGGAACCGCAAGGAGGACAAAGACGAGGAGGACGAGGCTTTGGCCAATAAGCCAGGGCAGCCTGGATGATCGTTCGTAAGTGACGGTCACGCGTTGTCCTTCGGTGGCGCTTGCTGGGATGTTGAATCCTTGCATTCCGGCTACTTGTGTGGCGGTGAGGGGGCGCCCGTTGAGGGTTGCTTGCCACCCAGGGGCGGCGTTTTCTGCTAGCACAAGGAGTCGTTCCCCTTGGCCTTCTGGCAGGGTTGCGTTGACGCTGAGTGTCCCAGCGTTGAGGGCTTGGGGGCGCCCGAGTACATCATCGCCTTGGGTGTCTGTGCCGACTTCGTAGAGCACTGCCCAGGCTGGTTCTCCGGCCACGATGGTGATGCGCGGCTCAGGGGTGTCGTCGTTGGTGGTGGTTGTGGTTGGTGGCGCGGTTGCGAGGGCTGGGTCGAGTTCTGTGGGATTAACGCGCCACAGGGTGCCTAGTTCGCTGGTGGTGATTCGTTCGATTCCTGCTACTCGGTCGATGCGTGACACAAGTTGCGCTGTTGTTGAGGGGTTATCACCGGGGACGAATACGGAGCCGATCCCTTGTGCGGCGAGGGAGAACGCTAGGGCTGGGCCTTCTTGGGTTTCGATGCCGCGTGAGACGTGGGCGACAAGGTCTGCGATGTCGTCTGGGCGGCCAGCAAGTTGCGCAACGTTCACCACTGTTGAGGTTTCGAACATGTGGGGTCCATCGTGGTGGAGTAGTTGGTAGCTGACGTGGTCCGCGTCGTGCGCGTCAACGATGAGAACTCGCGCTTGGCGCCCGGATTCTTGCATTTGTTGGGCGACCGCGGGGACAAGTGATTCGTCAAGGTAGGTGATGACGCCTTCACTGGCACCGAGGGTACGTTGCGGCGCCCACATGGCAATAGTTCCGATGGGAACAACAAGCACAAGAGTCGCTGCGATTCCTAGGCCAATTTGACGCCACCCAAAGGAATACTGGTGTGTTTTGCCTGCGAGACCGTCCGCTGCGCACACACACGCACCAAGGAGTCCAACAAGCATGAGGGACAGCCCTGCACCGGACCATCCATGCACGTACTGACCTTCGTGGGCAGCGATCACGATATCCGAGGAAAGCAGCGCGGTGGCGTACCCCACGATGGCGAGAATCCACGCGAATCGCACACCACGGGCACCGTGCCCGCGGCGGATGAAAGCTAAGAGCGCACCGATGAGCAGCGTTGCGCCAAGGACAAAAGGCAGCAGCGACAGTACGACGGCACCCCACCCCTGCGTCAGTGGCGCGATGGTGTGTTCGATGGGTACACCGAGCACTTGCTGCCACGTGGGGGCTGTGTCGTAGGCGTATGCGGCACCTGGGTCAGCCACGAGGATTCGCCAACCACCGGCATCAATGTTGATGATTGCCCGGAACAGGAGTGGGCCCAGGAGTGCCAGCGCAGGTATGGGCACAACAAGCAGGGCCCTCGTTTTGGAGGCGATCGCTGCGATGATGAGCGCGATGATTCCGGGGATGAGAAGCACAGGCGCACCAGCGCACACCACGGCGAAGACGAGGGCGGCGCCTCCTACTGCAGCAAGAGATTTGCGTGGTGGGGCGGTTGGTGATGTTACGGCGGGGCGCGCGGCGACGGTGTCTTGTTCGGCAAGTTTTTCTCGCAGGAGCGCGTCGGCACGTTTCTCGTGGCGCAGTTGCGGCCCGGTGAGTTGGTCTCGCCGGTGAACACCGGCGGCGCGCATCACGGCAACGATCAGCCATGGCAGCGCAGAGTGGGCGATGATCGCGCCGAGGCGCCCTTGGCTGTATGCCATGAGGAACGCTGGTGATGCGACCCAGAGCAGTGACGCCCAGAGGCGGATCACCACGGAGCGGCTGATGGTCCCGGCTGCGAACCACGCGCCGATGCCTGATGCGATGAGTGCGCCGAGCATCGTGAGGTGGACTGCTAGTTGCAGGTTTCCACCGGCGAGTGTGGTGATGGGGGTCAGCGTTTGGATGAGTGGGTCTGCTGGTGCGGAGGCACCGAGCCCGTCTCGCACCCACCCGCTGGTCCAGGTGCGCCACAGGTCAGCCCAGCCGCCATCAGCTGTGACGAGCGCTCCACCAAGGATGCGCCCTTGCCCGGTAAGGGCGGGCAAGAGGTCACGTAACGCAACGGCGGTAGCGATGGTGAGCATCGTGATGAGGGTGATGAACATGGACCGGCGTTTTGCGGCGATGGCGCGCACTTCACGGCGGTCGAGTTCGCTGAGGCCGTAGAGCTGTTTGCGCAGTGCGGCGCGGGCGAGGCGCCGGTCACGGTAAAACTGGGTGAGGTCGCTGAGGCTTACCCGCATAGGGCGGAGCACTGAGGCGGGGACGGTTCTGCTTGCGGCGATCCTTCTACGCCCGGCGATGACTGAGCCGGTTCGGCCGATGAGCCAGATGGGGATGCCAAGTTCGTTCACTGCGCGGCGTGGTTGTTTGCGGGTGACGCGTGCTAATGCTCGCAGTGGCGCCATCAGGGTGATGAGTAGCCAGAAGAATGGGTAGAGAATGAGGGGCCGGTCGGTGGCGGCGAACAGTCGTTGAGTGGTGAGGCGCACCCGGAAGGTGGGTTCTTCGAGGTGGTCGTCGAGGACTGTGGGGCGCGGTGATGGGTGGAGTTCGTTGCTGTCTCGCAACCCCATCAGGGAGGCCTGGGCGTGTTCGATGACTGCTGCGGGCGCGACAACAACTCGGGCGCCGTGGAGGCGTGCGCGGCGGCAGAACTCTAGTGAGTCGCCGTAGCGACCGTATGCGGGGTCGGTGCCGTTGAGGGTGCGCCACAGTTCGTGGCTGACTAAAGCGCCGTTGAGTCCCACTGCGTAAACGTCTTCGCGGCCATCGTGTTGGCCTTGGTCATATTCACCAGGTTCGATGCCTGTGAAGCGGCGGCCACCGGGTGCAACGGAGTACCCAACATCGAGAAGGTCTGAGGGGGCACCGTAACGGACGTGTTTAGCGCCGATCACTTGGACGCTGGCGGAGTACTCGACAACTGCCAGTTGGGCGGCGAGTGCACCGTGGTGCACGATCGTGTCGTCGTGGAGGAGCCACAGCCAGGGCGAGCCTACCGGTGGGTTGCCTTGTTCGAGGGCGCGCGATACTGCGACACCGAAGGTTTTCGCGCCGGGCACCGCAATGATTTCTGGGGTAACCGGGTAGCTCATGCCCTCGGGGAGGCGTGCTGACGATTCGGCAGAGACGTCAGCGATGAGGATACGCCCGGGGAGGACGTCATGCCCCATGAGTGACACAAGTAGCGGTCGCAAGTATGGGGTGAGTCCGTTGGTGACGATAACGGCGGTGACACGCTGAGCGGTTGGCGGGGGTAACGGGCCTGGTCCCGGGGTGCGGGTAGGCTCCGCTGGGGCGTCATGCCCCACCGGGTGGGTTGGCTCAGCGGCGAGCGGCACCCCCCGTGGTGGAGTGAAGTCGTCGGTGTCGTTGGTGTCGCCGTTGTCGGCGGGGCGTGCGGTACTCATACGCAGACAATCTTGCCCCACATTCCTGAAAAGCTAGGACGTTGGGTGAGGCGTGGCGAGTTTCAGACAGCGCGACGCTTGAGTTTGCGCCGTTCTCGCTCGGAAAGTCCGCCCCAAATTCCGAATCGTTCATCGTTCGCCAGTGCATATTCCAAGCACTCGGCTTTCACATCGCAGGCTGTGCATACACGCTTCGCCTCACGAGTTGACCCGCCTTTTTCTGGGAAGAAGGCTTCTGGGTCTGTCTGCGCGCACAGTGCGCGTTCCTGCCAGCTCAGTACTGCCTCGTCGTCCCCCTCTGTGAGGAGAACACTGAGACCGGCTGATACCGGCTCGGCTAGGCGGCTCGCATCACTGGGAAACGGGCCATCCTGGTTAAGCAAGTTCCACATACAACTACCCTCCGTGTTTCTCGCTGATGCGCCGTGCCACAAACAACCTTACGCAGAATTACACGCGTGTGATCTTCACCAGTCAAGCCGAAATGGTAGAAAACGGACGGGTTCAGCGGGTGAAATCACAAATCTATAACGGCCCCTGCACCACAAGACCACTAGCACCCAAGGTTTGCCCATGTTTTCCGCACATTTCCGCCAAACTTGCAGGCCGACGTCCTGTGTCATCCGACACCATCGGCAGGCCGAAGCGTTTGTTTACAACTAAAGTGAAAAACTATGATTCCGGTCTCCTTCATGAACTCCCTGATCAACCTCAATGACCGCACTGGAGCTCACCCACAGCTCACCTGGTACGGCCACGACGGCCGAATAGAACTCTCGGGAAATGTCCTCAATAACTGGATTAACAAGACGACTAATCTACTCATTGAGGAGTTTGATGCAGAATCTGGCGTCACCATTGACGTCGACCTTCCACCACACTGGCGGACCCTCACGTGGCAATTCGCCACTCTTGTGACCGGAGCCACCCTCAACCTTTCGCCGCACACTGCCGCCGGGCGGGTGCTGGTCACTCACCAACCCACCAGCGACCTCGCGGTGGGCGCATCATCAGCCACAGACATCGTCGCAGTGAACCTCGCGCCTCTCGCGCGCACTTTTGGGTCCCCGCTGCCCCCAGGCGCCGTTGACGCCGCTGGGGCCGTGATGACCTACTCAGACGCGTTAGGTTACGTCCCTGACACCGACGCCACCGCACGGGCAATCGTCAGCGGTGACACTGCCGTGGACTACCTGGACTTGGCCAACTGGATTCACCCAGACACTCAGCCGTCAGCGCGCACGCTCGCGTTGGTGTCGCAAAGCACTAGCGCTGTTGACGCTCTGCACTGCGCACTGAGCGTCTGGGCTGCTGGCGGATCACTCGTCATGACCGACCCGGCAACAACCGCGGAACTGGCCACAGATGCGCAACGCACGCAGCGCATCGTCGATACAGAACGCATCACCCACACCATCGACCTTAGCGCTTAATCAGCGGCGGCTACTGCCCGCGCTCACGATAGCGGCGTTCAGTGGCTTCTTTCGCTTGCCCCCACCACCGTTCGTTGTTTTGGTACCAGCGGACTGTGTCCGCAAGCCCCTGCTCAAAGCCGATGCGCGCTTCCCAGCCCAACTCATGTTCGGTTGCGGTGGGATCTAGTGCGTAGCGCACATCATGGCCGTGGCGATCTGCAACGTGCACAACGTCCGCAGCGTCACGGCCCATGACACGCAAGAGGTCGCTGGCAACCTCAGTATTGCTGCGTTCGTTGCGTCCACCTACCAGGTAGGTTTGACCAACCTGTCCATCAGTGATGATTGACCACAATGCACGGCAGTGGTCCTCTACATGAATCCAGTCACGCACGTGAACACCGGAACCATACAAACGCGCTGGGCGCCCACTCAGTAGTTCTGTCACTTGCCGGGGAATGAACTTTTCGACGTGCTGAAATGGGCCATAGTTGTTCGAAGAAATTGACACAGTGGCAGCCACGGCGAATGAACGCACCCAGGCACGAACGAGGTGATCGGCTGCAGCTTTCGACGCAGAATATGGGCTCGATGGCCGATACGGCGATTCTCTATCAAATACCCCACCATCTAGTGGGAGATCTCCAAATACTTCATCTGTTGAAACATGATGCAATCGCCTGCCATACTTGCGGACGGCCTCAAGAACAATCGCTGTTCCCATGACATTGGTATCAACAAACTCCGTAGGGCGAGTAAGTGACCAATCATTATGTGATTCAGCGGCAAGATGTACCACCACATCATGGTCTTCTACCAGCGGAAACACCGTGTCACGATCCCGAACATCACCGCGCACCACCGCCAAACGGCTCCACACAGGATCTTCACGTGATTCTTGCGAGAGATAACTAAAATTCTCAGTGATGACTGCCGAGGTAAAAGAGTCAAGTACTGTCACTGAGGCATGTGGAGCCTCCCGTAAAACCCACAACACAAAATTGGTCCCAATAAAACCCGCACCACCTGTGACCAGTAAACGCATCTAACTGCTCCACCCATCTACAATGCGTAAGACCGCATTGTGGTCTCTTTACAACTCCTACACTGCATAATCCCCGTACATGCGGGCATTATCCTTCCGTTCATTCTAGGATTGACTATCGTGACGACGTCGAATACCCCCACACGGCCCGCACCAGCGCATGCGCCGCAGAAGCACCCACGCCGCATTTTGCGCGCGCTTTCGCTGGTCACCGTTGGAGTGTTGGCGTTCGGCGCCTCCGCTACCTACGCAGGCATGGAACGAGTGAAAGGCCTCGTCAAAACTGAGAGCGTTGTTGACCTTGTCGCAGCACCTGAGACCCCGCCTGAAGACTCTGAAGCCGGGAACTCCATCAATATTCTCGTGATGGGGTCTGACAAACGCGCAGACGGATCAGTTGAAGGCATGCGTTCTGACACCACCATGCTGATTCACGTATCAGAGCAACGGGACCGTGTTGAGGTCATCTCGATTCCCCGTGACTCAATGGTTTCAATCCCCGAATGCAAAGTTACGGGTGGCAATGTCCTCCCCGCGCAATCACGGGCAATGTTTAACTCCGCCTTTGCAAAAGGGTGGGATTACGGTGGCGATATTGCCTCCGCCGCAGCCTGCACCATCAATACCGTGCAACACAATACTGGCCTCAAAATTGACCACTACGTCGTGGTTGACTTCGAAGGATTCATCGGCATGGTTGATGCCCTCGGCGGTATTGACATCGATGTTCCTGAAGCCGTAGACGCACCTAAAGCCAACAAACTGAAGTTGGAAGCAGGCGAACAAACGCTCACCGGTAAAGAAGCCCTCGGTTTAGTTCGTGCCCGTACAGGATCGGGGTGGGGGCTCGAAATGGGTTCTGACCTTCAACGCATTGAACGCCAACAAGCCGTACTTGACGCCACAGCAGAAACTGCTTTATCCAAAAATCTTCTCACTGACCTCGGGAAACTCACCCAGTTCGCAACAGCAGGTATGTCTTCTCTGACAATGAACCCTGAACTGAATGACAACATGATCGGTTTAGCCACCTCCATGAGCGGAATCGACACATCGAAAATCTTCTTTGAAGCCGTTCCCGTCATTGACGACCCAGCTGACCGCAACCGTGTGGTGTGGACCGGGGAAGCGACCATCATGTGGCAAAAAATGGCCAAAGACGACCCAATCGTCGACCTGCCAGCATGCGAAGACACCCCCAACGCAGACAGTGACACCACAACCGATAGCACAGCCGGTGACGACACCAGCAGTGACGCTGAGTGCATCACCACCGACTCCGACACGGAATCAACCGACACCGTCCAGGACTGATAGGTAGATTTGTGAACTCTGAGAAACCACAGCGCGCCGCAACATCACGGTCCTCGCTGCCACCGAGCTTCACACCATCCGGGGGCCGGCCCACTCGTCCACAACGCACCCCCGCCATAGAGGTAGGCAGCGGAGAAAACGCCACCACCGCAACACCACCACCCGCTGCATCTCAAGCACCAGTAGCCCCACCATCACGGCGCCCCGTTCAACGGATCTCCGGCCCCAACCGGGTCCAAGGCGACGCCCAACCCATCCCCGTTCAAGCGCACACCCCAGGAGCCAACACACCCGCAGCGGCAGGTGGCCCGGAATCATTTGCGCCACGCAGCCACTCCTCACGGGCACACGGTTCCCAAGCGCCACGCACCTCACCCCCAGCACGGTCAGCACGCCCAGCAACACCAGGTGCGCGCAGCCGGTCTGCAGGCAACGGTAGTGGTAGCGGAGCTGGTGGGCGCCCAGGTGGCCCGCGAACCCCAGGAAACACCTCGGGTATTGGTACAAATGGAACCCCACGCCGCCCACGCAACAAAAAACGCATCGCCGCGTTTGTCGCTGGTGGGCTTGTTCTCGCAATGATCGCCTGGCCGGTTGGCCTAATTATTTGGGCTAACGGCAAACTCAACCGAGTTGAAGCGCTCTCCGGGGCGGCTAGTACAGCCGGTGAAACCTACCTGCTCGCAGGCTCTGACTCACGTGAAGGAACGGACATCGGCGGGGAAGCACCCGGTGCCCGCACCGATACCATCATGCTGCTCCACGTCCCAGATTCTGGCCCCACTGCCCTCATATCGCTCCCCCGCGACATCTACGTCGCAATCCCGGGAGAACAATCATCCAAAATTAATGCCGCCTACTCCTGGGGCGGTGCACCACTCCTCGTAGAAACCGTGGAGGAACTCAGCGGCCTGACCGTTGACCACTACATTGAAGTTGGCTTCGCCGGAGTGCAAGGCCTCGTCGACGCTGTGGGCGGCGTTGAACTGTGCCTAGATTACGACGTCAAAGACAAAGAGTCACGGCTCGACTGGAAAGCCGGCTGCCACCCAGCAGATGGCGACAAAGCACTAGCGTTCGCCCGGATGCGCAAAGCAGACCCACTCGGTGACATTGGGCGCGCAGAACGCCAACGACAAGTTGTCGGTGCCGTATCAGAATCACTGCAAAGCCCTGGGAACCTGCTCAACCCCATGACCCAAACATCACTGATCAACGCCGGAACAGGCGCGATTGTTGTCGATGAATCATCAGGGATCATTGACCTCGGGAAACTCGCCCTGGCTTTTCGGAACGCCAACTCAGACAAAGGGATCACCGGAACCCCACCCATCGAATCGTTGGACTACCGCCCAGGCGGTGTGGGATCAGCGGTGAAACTTGACGACGCCGGGACCAGCCAGTTCTTCAAAGACATCGCCGACGGTTCACTGGAACCAGGCGAGTACAACGGCCTCAATTAAAAGCCTTACCGGGCGTTCCTGCGCTCGCGCAACGCAGCACCCTTGTCATACGCCTGCTGGCGCAACCCATCCTGGTAGTCAAGCATCGCTGAACGCAGTTCTTGAGCGCGCTCCCCTGCCCCAGAGGCGAGAATACGCACCGCGAGCAGGCCAGCGTTCTTTGCCCCACCAATAGACACAGTGGCCACTGGGACACCACCGGGCATTTGAACAATAGACAACAATGAATCCATGCCGTCCAAGTACTTCAACGGGACCGGCACACCAATGACAGGTAGTGGTGTGACTGCGGCCAGCATGCCGGGAAGGTGCGCTGCACCACCGGCGCCAGCGATGATCGCTGCGATACCCCGCTCGTGAGCCCGCTGACCGTACTCCACCATTTCTGTGGGCATACGGTGCGCGGACACAACATCGACCTCATATGGCACAGCAAACTCGTCAAGCACCTCAGCGGCAGCCTCCATGACTGGCCAGTCCGAATCCGACCCCATCACAATGCCAACAACTGGTGAATCAGACATGCTTCTCCCTACCCAACGTGGTGGTGGTTGTCAGATCTCTTCGCCGCGCAACAACGCAGCTGCTTCACGTGCCCGAGTCAACACATCGTCAAGTTCACTGCCACTGATATTTACATGACCAAGCTTGCGACCTGGGCGCACCTCTTTGCCATACAGGTTCACTTTGGCATCAGGGTAACGTTTCAGCACATGCGGCAACGCATCATTGAGGTCCTGTAGCGATGAACCCAACACGTTCGCCATTACTGTCCATGGCGCTGTGGTGTGGGTAGAGCCCAACGGCAAATCAGCAACAGCACGCAAATGCTGCTCAAACTGACTCGTCACCGACCCCGTAATGGTCCAGTGGCCGGAATTGTGGGGGCGCATCGCCAACTCATTAATGAATATCTGCGGGTGGTCATCACCGGGCTTGGGCGCAACCTCGAATAGTTCCACTGCCAAGACACCAGTGACACCAAGATCCGTGGCAATTGTTGTTGCGTACTGCGCAATACGTGCCTGGTCCTCGGCTCTTAATCCAGGCGCTGGGGCAATCACCTCAGAACACACACCGGCGCGTTGAATGGATTCCACCACAGGCCACACTGCGATCTCACCGCTCGGTGTGCGGGCAACAAGTGCCGCCAGCTCACGGGTAAAGGGAACTTTCTGTTCCAAGAGCAGTTGCGGCCCATCCCCCTGGGCCAAGTCGATCCACTCGGCAATGTCAGTGGCTGCCTCAATGACACGAACACCCTTACCGTCATAGCCGCCACGAGCGGTTTTCGCAATCACTTGCGGGCCGTGTTCAGCAATGAACTGGGAAATCACGTCCGATGCCTGTGCTGGGTCACGTGGCACAGCAACCCACGGCGGGCACGGCAACCCGGCCTGCGAAAGGCGGGTACGCATCGTAATTTTGTCCTGCGCAAACGCCAACGCATCCGGGCTGGGTTGGACAGAAACACCCTCAGCGATCAGCTCACGCAACATGTCATGAGGGACATGTTCATGCTCAAAGGTCAACACATCACTGCCCGCCACGAGCGCACGCACTGCGGCACTGTCCGTCGCGGCGCCCACCGGGGCATCAACAACCACCTGCGCGGCGCTGGAGCCCGGTGCTTCAACGAGCACCTTAAGTGTCACGCCAATTTCTGACGCAGGAGGAACCATCATGCGGGCCAGTTGCCCGCCACCGATTACTGAAATGACTGCCACGTCTCACCAGCCTAGTCCAGAGCAGTGGGCTGTTCCGAATACTGGGATCTGACACTCAGTCACGCGGTGCGGTCACCCTGGGATCGGCGACCGCACCGCTGCCTGTTACTGAAGCCGGTAGTCCGACACACCCGAGGAGTACCCCACAGTGGGCCCAGGGGTGAGGAACTTTTCATAACGTTCGTCATCATCAAGGTGACGCTTCATCCACGCAACACTGTATTTCGCGATCGTTGTGTTGCTGAAGTTCGGTGCAAAGTGGCTTGCGCCTCGCAGTTCTAGATAGCCGCGTTGGTCTGCTCCAGTCAACGACTCATAAAACGGAATCGAGTGCGTACGCACCGACGCGATGGTGTCGCGTTCCGCACCAATGATGAGGGTCGCCGCATCGATGTTGCGCCAGTTTCTCTTGAGGTTCCATGGCGTGAGTGGAATGACAGCATCAATTTCTGGTCGGCTTTCCGCAGCTTGGAGAGCTCCGCCTCCACCCATAGAGTGCCCCATTACGGCTTGGCGCTCTGGGTCGATCATTGGCCCAACAACAGAATCTTCCATCGCGTGGTCGAGCGCTGCGAGAAGTTGGGTGGAACGTTGCCGCGGTTGGTCATACCGGGTGGTGGTGTTGATCGTGACGACAACAAAACCAAACGAGGCCATGCGGGCCCCAAGCCAGGCAATGCTTGATTCACCAGCGGTGTAACCGGGAGAAATAGCGATCACACCAAACTGGCCGTCTGAACTGTCCGTCGGGTAGTAGATCGTTCCATTGCGGAACCCATCAGAACCCATCCTGTTAATGGAACGCTGTGCAACGTCATAGTTGCCGCGCCGCTGTTCGATGAAGGATTCAGTGGGGTCCGGGCCACGCTCAAGCGGGTTCTCGTCTGCATACGCAGGGGTCGTCCCCCCGACAACGAGGAACGCTAAGGTGAGGAACAGGGCAAAGAAACGTCTCATCTGCTGTGTCCTTTCAGAAAATGGTGCGGGGTGCGCACTGGGGCCTCAATGCTATGACGCCATTTTTGGGGATTCTCACATAGTGGAAAGAGATATCGTTATCCCGCTATGGGGACCGTTGACCTCCCCACATGAACACCAGCCACGGCATGGGTTATGGTGAGCTTGCTCATAAAATCTAAGTGCGCATTTCGTCATAAATGCGCAGCCAACCGCTTGTTGGGAGCGACCATGACCTTGGCGACACCAGAACAACACTGGGAAGCAATTCATGCCGAACGCGCTCGACTGCTCGGTGACCTCGAAACCCTGACACCAGAACAATGGTCCGCACCCTCACTATGCGCTGCGTGGACCATAGAGGACGTTGTTGCCCATCTGACTGCCGCTGCGAGCATCGGACGGTGGGCCTGGTTGCGGAGCATCATTGGCGCGCGTTTTCAACCCGATGTTCACAACGACCGCCGTCTCGCAGAACATCGCGGAGCCACACCGGCAGAAACATTGGAGAAGTTCCGCACGGTTGTTGATGCACGCATTGCACCCACTGGCGACTTGTGGGCGTGGCTTGGTGAGGTCATTGTGCACAGCGCTGACATTCGTGTGCCGCTGGGGACGGGCTAGCAATTGAAGGCCCAACACTAGACCTGGTGTTAGCCATGGCAGGCCGAGCAGCAGCCATTCCCCGCTTGCACGGCGAAGGGGTCACTTCCCTAGAGCAGCGCATCACTGCGTAAGAGCAATGCCCCGCAATCTAACGGGCGCCTGAGCGGTTTTGGCAAACATCTCATTTCCCCATAGGAAGGTTCTGCATAAATGCGGGGGCACCTGGGCCGGTGAAATCATCTGCACGGACTGGTCGCCCTGAAACAGCAAGCAAAAACGCCAAACACGTACCGTGCACCTGCGGTCCATCCCCTAAATCAACCTCGCCGTGCGCCGCGCTTTCACAACCAGCAGGAACGAGCCGGAAACCCGCAGCTCGTTGTTTTCCCCCACCAAACGACACACCGGTTTTCACTTGGTACCGCAGGGCGGTCATCACCCGGTCGCACGGGTAGGCGCGGGTGATCGCAAGAGGACCACGAATGTCCTCACCGTGAACGATGGCCTCCACTAACCTCGTCGGGGGCGAGGCTGGGGGTGTGTTGGTTGCAGCAATAACGCGCTGGTACTCGGTGAGAGTCAGCGTTGGGGTTGCTGCCCGTTCCCAGGTGATGCCTGTGGCGTTGTCCCGGTCAAAGTCACCTTTCGCTGCGATCATGCGCCGCACAAAACCCAGGCGTGTGGTTTTCGCGGAGTCAATCAAGTGCGCCACAACATCGTGAATGCTCCACCCGGGGCACCACGAGGGTTCCTCCCACTGCTCTGCTGTTAAGGAGGTCAGGTCATTGAGGAGTGCCTGGCGTTCATCGTGAACCGCTGGCCATACTGTTGCCCAACTGTCAGAAACCATGTCGCCAGTCCATCACACCCTTCATAGGTTCGCTGGCTCACCACATGAGGTTGCAGTCTCCCCGCGGCACACTGCGGGTTAGCGTCCCGTTACCCACTACTGGTGTCGTACTCTAAACGGGTGTCTTTTTTGTCCTCATTGCTGCCAGCCCACTGGTTGCCACGCCTCAGTGAACTGATGAAGTTTGGTTCTGTGGGGGCGTTGGGGTTCATTGTGGACATCGGGCTATTCAACCTGCTCCAACACGGCCCCATTGCCGTACTCGCAGGGAAACCCGTGACTGCAAAGATTTTCTCCGTCAGTGTCGCCATGATTGTGACGTGGCTGGGTAACCGGTTGTGGACATTCTCAGCTCAACGCACACCCACCCGAGTACGTGAGTTTACGGGGTTTGTGGTGGTGAACATCGGCGGTATGGCTATTGCCGTGTTGTGCCTGTGGGTGTCCCGTTACGTGTTGGGTTTTGATTCCCCGTTAGCGGACAATATTGCGGCAAATGGGGTGGGGTTGGTGTTAGGCACAGCGTTTCGCTACGTGGCGTACAAGTACTTGGTGTTTACTGGGGCACAGCCAACCCTCGGATTAGGTGACTAGCTCTTATCTGCTGACTTATTCCGGAAGATCCGCCCGCGTTTGCGTTTCGTTGACACAAAAACGCCCTGTGGCAGCACCGTTGACGGGTCCAGTGTTTGAACAAGCCCGGTGAGGTACAGGGTGAACATGGCAGGGCGGCGGCGAGAAAGTTCCAAGCGGGCACCGTCTGCTGCGGCCAGGTCGCGTGCCAACGGCAAGCCGAGGCCTGTTCCGTTCCCTGACGTTACGCCGCGTTCAAAGATCTCGGGGGCAAGCTCATCCGGTACACCTTCCCCTTCGTCTTCCACCGTGATCACAATGGCGCCGCGTGGGCCTTGTTGGCGGGCGTGAACAGTTGTTGGCCCGCCACCATGTTTCAAGGAGTTCTCGATCAGTGTGGCAAGTACTTGGGCTAGTGCACCTGGGGTGGCGAAAACGGTGAGGTCGCCATCTTGGATGACGCGCAGTTCCCGGTTCGCTTTCGCATAGACGGGGATCCACTCTTCCTCTTGCTGGTGAAGGACCTCTTGCAACGCTATCGCTTCAGCTGTGCCGCCGGCCGAACGCCGTGAACGGGCAAGGAGGTCGTCAACAGTAGAGACAAGCCGCTCAATTTGTTCAAGGGAGATTCGTGCTTCTTCTTGCACGTCAGGGTTGTCCTCGGAGAGCATGCTGATCTCTTCGAGTCGCATCATGAGCGCAGTCAATGGGGTACGTAACTGGTGGGATGCATCGGAGGCAAATTGCCGTTCAGCGGCGATGCGTCCAGCAAGCCGGTCAGCGGACCGGGCAAGTTCGGCGGCAACAAGGTCAATTTCTTCCACACCTGATTCTTCAAGGTGTGGGCGCACTTGACCTGAGCCCAGTTGTTCCGCAGATGCAGCGAGGTACACCAGTGGCGCGGACAGGCGGTTTGCCTGCCACACAGCCATGATGATTCCGCCACCAAACGCAACAAGCGCGGCAGCAATGACCAGGACAACCACTTGCGCGGAGCGTCCCACCACATCCCAGTAGGACACTTCCATGGTGACAAGTGCGTTAGAGTCCGTGAGTTTCGCGATTTGCACAATGCGCCCCTCAACAGGGTCGCCCGCCACACCGTTTTCGCCGGTTGGCATGATCACGCGGATGTGTGCGTGAACGGAGCTCCCTTCACCGCCAACGTAGCGGTCAAGGAACTCTTGATCGAGTGATTCGCCGCGTTGGATGCGGTTCTCCACTTGACGAGACAGCCCGTCAAGTCGCAGTTCTACCGCGCGTAGTTCGGTTTCGAACACGTAGTAGCCGCCAAAGAAGGCCAGGGGGAAACCGAGAAGGATAACCGCCATCACCACCGCTGACACGGTGGCCATAATTAAGCGTTTACGCATGGCAGTTCATCCCCTCACAGTCGTGGCCCATCCTTTACGGCAGGGTCAGTGGCTTGCCTCAAAGCGGAAACCCAAGCCGCGTACGGTGGTGATGTACTTGGGGTTGTTTGCGTCATCGTTGAGTTTGCGACGCAACCATGAGACGTGCATGTCGAGGGTCTTTGTTGAGCCAATCGGCTCTGATCCCCATACTTCGCGCATCAACACATCACGGCCCACCACTGAACCTGCCTGCAGAACGAGTACACGCAGCAGCTCAAATTCTTTGGTGGTCAGGTGCATTTCACGGCCGTCTTGGAAAGCTCGGTGCGCAGCAACGTCAACTTTGACGTCTTGGGCACTGATCTCTTCAGTTTCGGTGGGGTCTCCGTGGGTGCGGCGTAGTAGTGCGCGCACCCGGGCGAGTAGTTCGGCGAGCCGGAAGGGCTTCGTCACGTAATCATCTGCTCCTGCGTCTAGACCAACCACAAGGTCAACTTCATCCGCGCGAGCGGTGAGCACAAGAACAGGTGTGGTCAATCCTTTCTGCCGGATGGCGCGGGCAACCTCTAAACCGTCCATGTCAGGCAATCCGAGGTCAAGGACGACTAGATCAGCGGCACCCGCATGATCAATTGCCCCTTGCCCGGTCCCCTGCACAACGACGTTGTAGCCCTCGCGCCCCAATGCGCGGGCGAGTGGCTCAGAGATCGCTGGGTCGTCTTCTGCCAACAAAACGTGGGTCATGTGCCTATGTTAGGTCATGAATTGGCATGTTGGCTCCAATTAAACGCCAAAGAACTGAGTGAGATCCGTAGCGGAGGCTCCTGCGGCTTAGGGTAGAGCCATGAACTGGTATGAACGCTACGGCGCGTGGAACGAACACAACCGGGATCGGTTGGACCTCGCCATCGCTGGGGTTCTTGTGCTGATCGGTGTGCCATTGTCCGTGGCCGCAGGCCAGGGCGGTTTGTGGTTTTTTGGTTTCGATACCATCGGTGCGTGGTCGGGCGTGTTTGCGTTTCTCTTGCTGGCACCTTTGGGGTTACGCCACCGATACCCGATTCCTGTTGTCGCAACGGTTTATACCGTTGCGCTACTTCACATGCTGCTGGGGCCACCTATTCCTTTGGTAGCGGCTTTTGCTGTGCCAGCCGTGCTTTATAACACTGCAGCCCACGGCCCTGTGTGGGGGCATCGGCTAGCGTTGTTTTCTGCTTTTGCTGGGGCTGCATTGTTTGGTTTGCTCGCAACCGATGGTCCACAACGTATTGCCGCAACGTTCGTCGCCTTCTTTACACTGTGTTTACTTTTTGTTGCCGTGTGGGCGTTGGGGCTCATGCGCCGGGCACGTATCGCGCAACTGCGAGCGCTGAGGGATCGTAATCGGGCGTTGGAGAGTGAGCAGGATCGTCAGAAGGAGTTGGGGGCGGTTGCGGAGCGGACGCGTATTGCCCGGGAGATGCATGACATTGTTGCGCATTCGTTGTCGGTGATGATTGCGCAGGCTGATGGTGGCCGGTATGCGGCGGCGTCGAATCCTGCGGTGGCGAAGGATGCGTTGGATACGATCGCGGAGACGGGGCGGGCGGCGTTGGCTGATATGCGCCGGTTGTTGGGGGTGTTGCGCCAGGATGATGGTGGTTCGGGGACGCCGACGTTGGGTGAGTTGGCGCCGCAGCCTGCTGGGGACAATTTGGAGACGCTGATTAATCAGATTCGCGCGTCTGGTGTGCGGGTGTCGTTGGTGCGGGTGGGTTCTCCGCGTAATTTGCCGCCTGGTGCTGGGTTGACGTTGTACCGGGTGTGTCAGGAGGCGTTGACGAACATTTTGAAACATGCTGGTCCTGATCCGACGGTGACGATTGTGTTGACGTGGTCGTCGGCTGCGGTGACGTTGGAGGTTGAGGATGATGGGCGGGGTGTTTCGGCTAGTGATGGGCAGGGGATGGGGTTGTTGGGTATGAGGGAGCGTGCTGGTTTGTTTGGTGGGACGGTGCGGACTGGGCCTCGTCCGGGGGGCGGGTTTCGGGTTCATCTTGTCTTGCCGCTACCTGAGGCGGCATAGTGACTTCTATGACCAGCCCTGATACGTCCACTGCGATTAGTGTCGCCATTGTGGATGACCAACAGCTTCTTCGTGCAGGGTTTTCGATGGTGATTGGTTCGCAACCGGATTTGACGGTGGTTGCGGAGGCTGGTGATGGTCGGACTGCGGTGCAGGTGTTGCGTGATACGACCGCTGATGTGGTGTTGATGGATATTCGGATGCCGCATCTTGATGGGTTGTCGGCGACTGCTCAGCTTGTGGAGCATTGGGGGCGGACTCGTCCGGTGCATGCTCCGCGCATCATTATTTTGACGACTTTTGATGTGGATGAGTATGCGTTGGAGGCTATTCGGGCGGGGGCGTCTGGGTTTTTGTTGAAGGATGCTCCTCCTGAGGAGATGTTGTCGGCTATTCGTACTGTGCATAGTGGTGATGCGGTGATTGCTCCGTCGACGACGAAGCGGTTGTTGGCGCGGATGATTACGCCGTTGCCTGCTGAGCAGTTGGCTCATTCGCCGCAGGCGGACATTATTGCGTCGTTGACTGATCGGGAGCGTGATGTGACGTTGCTGATTGCTAAGGGGAGGAGCAACACGGAGATCGCGGCGGAGTTGTTTGTTGCTGAGGCGACGGTGAAGACGCATGTTGGTCGTATTTTGCAGAAGTTTGGGGCGCGGGATCGGGTGCAAATTGTTGTTGCCGCGTATGAGAATGGTTTGGTGCGCCCTGGGGAGTGACTCAGGGTTCTCTCAGCCATGAGGCCCACCCTGTGTATACCCTGAGTGCGACTGTAGGGGGATGCTGGGTGTGGAAAGAGGGGTCTGGGGCGCGACGCGCTGTGGGGTGACCTGTTCGTAGTGTGGTGTGTGGTGAGACTGGCCTGTGAGGCTGTCTCGACAAGGTCCCTCTACGTTCTAGGAGCACTTATGTCTGTCCCTCAGGCAAACGGTATCAACGTTGCGGTTTCTGCCCGCGGATTGACGAAGCACTACGGTCACGGTGAGTCAACGGTGAAGGCACTTGATGGTGTTGATGTTGATTTTGCTGCCGGTCAGTTCACGGCGATTATGGGGCCTTCTGGTTCAGGTAAGTCAACGTTGATGCACTTGTTGGCTGGGTTGGATTCTGCGTCGTCCGGTCATGCTTACCTTGGTTCGACTGAGGTGACTGCGTTGAATGATGACCAGTTGACGATGCTGCGCCGTGACCGGGTTGGTTTTGTTTTTCAGTCGTTTAACTTGTTGCCCATGTTCGATGCTGAGCAGAACATCTTTTTGCCGTTGACGTTGGCGAACAAGAAGATCACTGCTGATGACCGTGCGTGGTTGCACCAGTTGGCGGAGACCTTGGGGTTGACGCAGCGCTTGAGTCACCGCCCTTCTGAGTTGTCCGGTGGTCAGCAGCAGCGTGTGGCGATTGCTCGGGCGTTGATTTCTCGCCCTGAGGTGATTTTCGCTGATGAGCCGACGGGTAACTTGGATTCGCGTTCTGGTGCTGAGGTGTTGAACTTTTTGCGGACGTCGGCGCGTGAGTTGGGGCGCACCATCATCATGGTGACGCACGATCCGGCTGCGGCAGCGTATGCGGACCGTGTGGTGTTGATTGCTGATGGGCGTATCGCTGGTGATATCGCTAACCCCACCCCGGAGTCTGTGTTGGCAGGGCTTGATGCTCTGCGCACTTTTGACTCTACTGCTGCGTGAGGGCTGATTTCTTATGCTGAGTATTACTTTTTTCCAGATGCGCAAGAACATTGGGCGGTTAGCTGCCGCTGGTGTTGCGATCCTGATTGGTACCGCTTTTGTGGCGGCTACGTTTGTTGCCGGGCAGTTGTTGGTAGCAACAACAGAAAACCAGATGACAGCTCCGTTTGCTGATGCTGATTTGGTGGTTCCAGCGAGCTACCAGGACGCTGAGGACATGTGGCAGTACAACGCTCTTGACGAGGCTGACCGTGCGGCGTTGGCTGATGTTGAGGGCGTGAAGGCTGTGAATGCCCAGCCGAGCCTTGGAGGATCAGCTACTTTTGGTGACAAAATTGAGTACACCAGTGTAACGATCACCAATGATGATCCTCGGCTAGTTGTGCCCCGTGTGGATTCTGGGGCGGCTCCTGCGACGGCCTCTGAGGTGGCGTTGGATACCCGAACAGCGGAGCGTATGGGTGCTGGTGTTGGTGATTCTGTTGCGTTGAATGTGTCTGGTGAGCCAGACGACTCAGTCACGATGACAGTTTCAGGGCTGACGTCTGACCCGGCTGGTGTGTTCGCGGCGACGAGCGGTAGCGCGCTGGTGAGTAGTGAGGGCTATTTAGCGCTCGTTGAGGCTATGCCTGCTGACAGTGAGTTGCGCGAAGATATATACCAAACCTTGACGGTAACTCTTGATGATGGTGTCATCCCCACAGTGGCGGCGGAACAGGTGTCCACTGTGTTGGATGGCCAGCCAGCTTTAACACCGACGCAGTATGCGGAACGTCAGTTGGGTTCATTGACTGGTGAAGCGAACATTCTCACCACCATTGTGTTGATGTTCGCCGCTATTGCACTGTTCGTTGCTGGGCTTGTTATTTCAAATACGTTCCAAGTGTTGGTGGCGCAGCGTGCCCACACCCTGGCGTTGTTGCGGTGTGTTGGTGCAAATAAGCGACAAATCCGCAACTCTGTCCTGGTCGAAGCGTTTGTGCTGGGTGTTGCGGCGTCAGTTGCGGGCATCATCGCGGGGATCGGGCTGATCCAAGGTGTGTTGATGGTGCTCAGCTCTATGGAGGTTTCCAGCGCTATCCCCACAACTGTGAGCATCCCAGCAACAGCGGTGTGGGTTCCACTCGTTGTTGGTACCGCGGTCACAGTTATTGCGGCGTTGGTTCCAGCACGCATCGCCACGAAGGTGTCACCGCTTGCTGCGTTGCGCCCACAAGAGGGTGCTGGTGACAGCGGTAAAAAGGTAGGCATCGGGCGGCTTATTGTCTCTGGTTTGCTGTTGGTCAGTGGTGGAGCTTTGCTTGCTGGTGGCCTGATGATGTCAGGCGCGGATGACTCTTCCCTTGAGATTGCGGTTGTGCTGGGGATTTTGGGCGGGGCGCTAACTTTCGTTGGCCTTATTACGTCCTCCATGCTGTGGATGCCACGTGTGGTGTCTTCCGTAGGGAAGTTGTTCTCATCACTGGGCGCACCTGCGAAATTGGCAAGCGCCAATACGATGCGTAACCCTCGGCGCACAGCAGCGACATCCACTGCGTTGTTTATTGGTGTGACCCTGGTGGCGATGCTGTCAGTGGGAGCAGCAACAACACGAGCCACGTTGAACAATGCGTTAGACGAGCAGTACCCACTGGATATCACCGTTGAGCAGTATCTTCGTGAAGGCCAGGCCCCTGCATCGGACTCTCAGGTTGACTCAACACTCCAACAAATCAGAGCAATTGACGGAGTCAACGAGATCGTTCACGGCCGCACGGCCTATGTGTCAACGACGTATGGATCTGGTACATCACTGGTCGAAAGCTGGGACTCCCTCATCGCCGTTGACCCAGCAAACTTTGACACCGTATTGCGTGATACTTCACTAGCGGGTTCACTGACCGATGACCGGGTGTTACTGAGCCGCTGGGCGAACGCCAACGATATCGGCGACAGCATGAAGTTGTTCCGCATTTCCTACAACGACGACGGCACTGAGCTTCCCCTTGAGGAACAACCCGGTTACCTCAATGCTGTAGAACTCACCCCTGTGGCTGGCATTGGAACTGACGCATACGTTGTCACAAACGACACATTCGACAAGATTCTAGCCACAGACCCACAAGCCAGCGATGTTGTTCAAGACATGTACTTCATTAAAGTTGACGACGTCAACGGAGCAGGTGACACGGTCGCTGAAATCCGAGAGGTCTTTAGCGGCACAGACACCTACATCACCGGCGCTGTCCTGGAACGCGAAATGTTCCAACAAGCCATTGATGTGATGCTCTTGGTGCTCGTGGGATTGCTCGGTGTGGCGGTTCTGATAGCACTGATCGGTGTCGCAAACACCCTGTCCCTGTCGGTGATTGAACGCCGCCGCGAGTCAGCGACACTGCGTGCGGTAGGCATGTCACGGCGCCAACTGAAACGCTCCCTGGGCATGGAAGGAATGCTGATCGCTGGCATCGGGGCGCTTGTTGGTGTAGTTGTTGGTGCTCTTTACGCTTGGCTTGGCACACAGCTTCTCTTTGGCGGGTTTGCGACACCGGACTTCACGGTGAGGTTCCTCGACATTGCGTTGATCATGGTGGTGTCTATTGGTGCCGGGTTGTTGGCGTCCATTGCGCCTGCACGTGGCGCAGCGAAAACGTCACCCGTTGCGGCTCTCGCGGTGGAGTAGTCACATCTAGTTATCCACATCTGTGCCTTCCGCTGCGTTCTTCACAGAACGTAGCGGGAGGCACAGTGCTTTTCTCGAGATGCCTAGCGCCCACGGGCATCCTGACACTATGGCGACACCTCCCGGCAGCGGCGTGACTCTGACTCTCCACCCCTTTGGGGACATCACAACACCACCTGGAATGACTGTTCGGGAAATACGCGAACATGCCGCTCGGTTGTGTGCTTCACCGTCACTAGCAGCCCTCCCGTTGGCGTGCGCGGGTTCCCTCCTTGACGACACCCACCCAGTTGGCACACCACCGCTGGTTACCGGGGCAACCTTGACCACAAACACCAGCCCACAACCCAACCCGTTGTTAGCGCCCCACCATGTTGCTGTCCTTGATGGGCCCCACACCGGAGAGCTGCGCCTTATTAGCCACCCAGACAACCAGGTCAGGTCGTGGCGCCTACCAGGCCGCAAACGCAGGCTTATCACCATGCCGCGCATCGGCTGGCGTTTATCTATCAGTACACCCAACCGACGTACACCAAAACGGCGACGCTTCGCCCTCGTCACCCCCGGGGCGCACCTCCACCTAGAACACCGGCGTACCGAGCAGCACACCACATTGCACCTGCGCGACGCCCCCACCCCCACTGAGTGGCTCCTCCCCCACATACTCACTGCCACACCAAGCACCCAAGAACCCATCACCACGCTGCTGCTCACCGCACTCTTACCCGCAGTGTCCGGAACAATCCTGGCAGTGGCTTTTAACCGATGGATTTTCGCCCTGATCGCACTCGTTGGGGCTGTCGCAATCCTCATTCCCCAACTCATCCGGCGACGCCGCACAAGCACCACCAACAGCGCACAGCGCCCCCTCTTGGCTCACAGGGCACCCACCACCACTGACATTGCCTTGCACCCCGCTGATATCGCCACACTGGCAGCAATGCACCACAACCTCACCACACCACTGAACACGGACCTGACCGTCGATGACCTGCCCCCACAACTCAGTGGAATCATCGCGATCACCGGCTCCCTTCACCTGGCACGCGGCTACAGCAACCGGCTGGCACTCGCCCATCTCACGACCAACCACCACGGTGGAAACATCCTGGGGTCAGCCGCACCGTGGCATTGGGCGCGGTGGCTGAACATCACGCCGCTGCCCAAAGATACTGTGCACATCCCGCCCAGTTCACTGCTCATCATTGACGCAGCCACCCACCCACTCGACGCCGCCACTACACACCTCGTCACCACCCGCCACCTGGGGCAACTTGTTCTCGTTGTCGGGGCGAACCCCTCCTGGGCGCACCGCCACATCCACGTCACCAACCACGAAACCCAATGGAACGAACCCCACCAACCACAACGCAACCACCCCTGCGAAACGCTGAACACCACGACCGCTGAACGCACAGCCCGCGCCTTAGCCCCGCTCCTGCCCCACAGCGCCACACCCGAGCTACCCGCTGCAGCTCCACTCATCACCACCCCAGACCCTCACCCCACCGCCACCTGGGGCACCACCTCACCGGCGCACCTGCGCATTCCCATTGGGTTAGGTACTACTGGGCAACCCCTCATCGTTGATCTGGTTGACCACGGCCCCCACACCCTGATTGCAGGCACCACAGGGGCCGGAAAATCAGAACTCCTCCAAACCATCACCACCCAACTCGCCCGCCACTACTCACCCAACGACGTCACCCTAGCCCTTGTTGACTACAAAGGTGGAGCAGGTTTTGGTGACACCGTGGACCTCCCCCACGTTGTTGGTATGGTCACTGACCTCGAACCAGACTCCACCACCCGGGCAATTACCGGGTTACGCGCAGAACTTCGACGCCGCGAACACCTCTTCGCGGGAGCCCACGTCACCGACTACACCTCCTACCGCACCATCACCGGGCACCCCCTCCCGCGCCTGGTCATCATCGTGGACGAACTACGCGCCTTCACCGAAGACCACCCCACATTTATCCCCTCCCTGGTGCGCATCGCCGCCCAAGGGCGGTCCCTAGGGATCCACCTGATCCTGGCAACACAACGCCCCGCCGGCGCCATCACCGCTGACATGAAAGCGAACCTGTCCTTACGCATCTGCCTGCGCGTATCAGACCCAGCAGACTCCCACGACATTCTCGATGCCCCACACGCCGCCACCATTGCCCACACCACACCCGGGCGCGCGTACGTGCGGATAGGATCCCAACTCACCGAAGTCCAAACGTTCTACGCCCACAGTCAACAAGAAACACACACCAGCACCATCAGGTGGGCGCACACCCCACCCACCACAACCCCATTACCTGACCCCCTGCCGCGCATCATCCGCGACCTCACTACAGCAGCGCACTCCCTGCCTCGACCACAGCGCCCCTGGAGCGACCCGCTCCCCATCCAGGTGCCCCTCAGCGAACTTCTCAACGGCACCGCGTCTGCCGGGCCCACCGACGCGTCAGCATCGCAACCACACGCCGCCCCCAGCGCCTTGCCCTGCGCGCTGCTCGATGACCCTGGCACCCAGCGCCACCGTGGCATCGGCCTACCCCGTGGTGAGAGCCTACTCATCACCGGCGCAGCGCAACGCGGTAAAAGCACCGCGCTGCGAACCTTGGCGCACAGCGCACTGCACGCCGGTATTCCCGTACACCTCATTGCCCCACCAGCTAGCATGCCCACCTTCCACACCACTTTCGCCTCTGCAGCTGCGCTCGGTGGCACGATGGCAAGCACAGAACACCCGCACCTCATTGACCTACTCGCCACCCACCTGATGGCCGACGACAACAGCACCCCACCACTGCTCCTCATCGACGACCTGCTGACTGTGCGCGAAAACCTTGACACCACAGCTCGTCACCGCGGGTGGACAAGCATCACCGACCTACTCCACAACGCGGCCGCGCGAGGTATCACCGTTGCGGTGAGTGCCCACCAACAACTGCCCACCTCCCTGGCGACGCTCTTTACCCACACCGCAACACTGCTCAGTACCGACGATGCCCGTGACCGGTTTGCTGGGGTGCCTGCCGCGCATGCCGGGCAAGGCACCCACCCTGGGCGGGTGTACTGGCACAGTTCCCACGACACTGGGATAGCCCAATTCGCCACCGTCCCCGTGCACCAACCAGCCACGCTTCCCGTGACATCAGAAGAAACAGGGCTTAACACCGGCGGCATTGGGGGGATCGAACACGGCAAGGACAGCAATCACGGAGCTAACCCCCGCCACCAGTTGCGTTTACCCGTGCGGTGCGGGCCGCTCACACCACCGCTCCTTGGGGTCAGCGCGCCCTACAACGACGCTTTCACCACCCCGCCAGGCAGTTGGGTAGTCATCGGTGGGCGACGCAGCGGGCGCACCACCACACTGCGGGCCATCGCGGCCGCCAGCAGCAACCCGTTGTGGATCACCTCAACAACGTCACGGGACACAATCCGTGACGCCACCGATCAGTTGGCCCCCTATGGCCGGGTGCTCATTGATGACTACGACCGGATTATGCCCCCAACACAACAAGCCGTCGACGCTCTCGTGGACAGCGCCCTAGCCCAAGGAATTGACGTTGTGGTGGCTGCAACCACAGACCCCGCCCACGCACTCCCCTCCAGTGCACTACGCCGGGTTGGTCAACTTGGGTGCGGGTTTTTGCTCCGCCCAGACCCTGGGCAACGAGAATTCCTCAGTGTTCCCATTCAAGGGGTACGTGATGGTCTGTGTTCTCAACCTGGACGCGGAGTACGGGTATGGGATGGTGAAGCAACACTGGTCAATATCAGTGCGCCGTTACTCGCGGGGGCCGCGCATCCCGGTGAATCGGGTGACCTCCGAGGAGAACAGCAACACAAGCACCAGCACACACCAGATGATGACCGCGATCCCAGCGCCTGCCAGCCCGCCCTGCATGAGTGAAACCCCCACAAGGATCGCGAGGAGTTGCATGGTGATGAGCGGGCCGCGCGCCCACACTTTCGCGTCACCCAGTGCCCGCACAGCCAAGGTGACCAGCAAGGCGGCACCGCCCGTGCATGCCAGGAGCGCAACCGCGACCAAGGGTGTTTGTGTGTCGCCTGTGATGAGCGCGAAGATCCCCCACGCTGTGTAACCCCACAGCAGGAGAGCTTCAACTGCTCCAGCAACGAGCAAGGCAACAACTAGCCCTGGCCGTGACACGCGAAACCAAGAGACAGGGGTGTGGGGAGCGTTTGTCATGACGACCAGCGTACCGGTTTGCGCTGTCCCAGTGACGTACGGGCAAAGTTGTGGTCGCGTTCCCACCTGTTCACGAAGGCGGCGACCTGCAGGATTTACAGGCCGACGCATCGGCATCTCAGATGATGAAACTCGAAACATTCCGGTTACACAGTAAACCGCGCTACGTCAAGCATTTCTGGAGACATTATCGCTGATCAGCGTAAACGCATGGGGATTGCATACCATTAATTTGTCCTGTGACCAAAACCTCACGAGGCGTTCACAAAATTCCTCCCACGAACTCTTGTGCCCCACCATCTCAAGTGTGAACCTAGTGAGTACGTGTTTACCGTTTTCTTTCCGGACCACTCCCCTTCCATCAGGTGTTAAGTGGTCTTAACCTGCCCAAGGAGTAGCTATGGATTGGCGTCACCGTGCCGCGTGTCTGGACGAAGACCCAGAACTGTTTTTCCCCATCGGAAACACAGGCCCAGCGCTCCTTCAAATTGAAGAAGCGAAGGCTGTGTGCCGCCGATGCGAGGTCGTAGATACGTGCCTCAAGTGGGCTATTGAGTCAGGGCAGGATGCAGGAGTATGGGGCGGGTTGTCGGAAGACGAACGCCGCGCTCTGAAGCGTCGGACAGCTCGCGCTCGTCGCGCAAGCTGAACCCCTCGGGACATTGCAGATGTGGGGCTCACCTCGGCCATCGAGGTGGGCCCCACATCTGTTTGTTCAGACGCGTATAAGCGGCAGTACTAGCTCGACTCGCGCTCCACAAGCACAGTGGGAAGAAGAATCATGTTCCCTTCCCTGACCACCCCGGCGATGTCCAACCCGGCGTGACGCTCCTCAGCGGTGATATACCCCAAGTTAAACAACAATTCAGAGGTCGCCCATTTGGCCATCTCGGTCACCGGGTTCACCACTGTTGTTAACGGTGGCGACGCTGTTGCAGCAACCCCCAGGTTGTCATACCCCACCACGGCTACGTCTTCAGGTACCCGGCGTGCGTGACGCTCCAATACCCGCAGCGCGCCAATTGCCATCAGGTCAGAGCCCGCGAACACCGCATCGATGGTTGGGTCCGCTGCCAAAATGTCTTCCATGGCGGTAGCCCCCATGACGGACGTGAACTCACCGCCACTCATCGGGCCGTGTGGCAGTCCCGCTGCATCGAGTGCTTGACGCCATCCGGCGGCACGGTCCTCCCCTGCAGCCATGTCTGAAGGCCCGCAAATGTGCGCGATGTTTTTTCGCCCTCGCTTAATGAGGTGCTCGGTTGCGACCCGCCCACCAGCCACATTGTCAACATCAACGGTATTGAGTTCGGCTGTGCGGGAAAAGGGACGCCCAACGAACACTGCAGGGAGGCGAGACTTTATCACCAACTCTTCTAGCTCGTCTTCCCTGTGGTGGGAGACCACAATGGCCCCGTCTACGTGCCCGTTCATTAAGTAACGGCTAATGCGTGCTGACGAGTCGCCGGGTTGCGCAATGAGTAAGACAAGTTGAATGTCTGACTCTCGCAGTGCAGCGTTCAAACCACGGATCACCGCGGAGAAAAACGGGTCTGACAACACGCGCACATCAGGCTCGGGCACCACCAGAGCAATGGACTCGGTGCGCCTGGTAACCAGGGAACGTGCTGCCCGGTTGGGAATGTACCCCAACCGGGCAATAGCGGCATCAACAGCGGCCTGCGCCTCTGGAGACACCTTGGAGCCACCATTGATAGCTCGCGACGCGGTGGAACGTGAAACCCCCGCCGCGAGCGCCACCTCTTCCAGTGTCGGAATACGGTTGTTTATCACAGTGTGCTCTCTTCTCACGCGCCTCGTCCTTGAGGCAGTATATGCGCTGGTCCCCTTACCGTGCAGGCACGCTGTTCCCCGCAGCGACGCCTGCATACCAACGCCCGGACGATTTCACTGTGCGCTCTTGCGTGTCATAGTCCACGCGAACAATCCCGAAGCGCTTGTGGTAACCCCATGCCCATTCGTAGTTGTCGAGCAGGGACCACGCGAAGTAGCCGTGTACGGGCACTCCTGATTCGATTGCTTCGTGGATGGCGCGTAGGTGCACGTCGTAGAAGGACAACCGGTTTTGGTCGTCGACGTTGTTGTTGGCATCTGCGACGTCGTCGAAGGCGCACCCGTTTTCGGTGATGAAAAGTTTCACTCCGCGTTCTCCGGTGTATTCGGCGTGAAGGCGTTGGAGGAGGCGGGTGAGGCCTTCTGGTTGGATTTCCCAGTCTTGGTCGGTGACAGGTAAGCCACGTGGGTGTACGTAAACGCCGTCCGCTGCTGGGTATGGTGAGCGAGTTTTACGTTCGACTGGGGCATCGCCGACGAGGACATCGGTGGGCGGGGTTTTAGAGTTCGCTTCACCGTGGTAGTAGTTCACTCCCAGTGCATCAATGGGGGTGGAGATGATGTCGAGGTCGCCGTCGTGGATGAGTGCTTCGAAGCCGTCGCGTAGGCCTACCTCGGCGAGGTCATCCATGAGGTCTGCGGGGTAGGCGCCGTTGAAGATTGGGTCAGCGAATACCCGGTTGAATTGGGCGTCGATGCGCCGTGCGGCGTCGATATCTTCTGGGTTGTTTGCGTCTACTGGGTCTGCGACGGTGAAGTTCAGGG
Organism: Jonesia quinghaiensis DSM 15701; assembly: GCF_000423205.1. Lineage (GTDB taxonomy): Bacteria > Actinomycetota > Actinomycetes > Actinomycetales > Cellulomonadaceae > Jonesia > Jonesia quinghaiensis. The sequence goes on along the minus strand of NZ_AUHN01000005.1, from coordinate 281,912 downwards.
TAATGCCGAGTTCAGCGTCGGGTGCTGCTGTGCGCAGTTCGCGGATTGCTAGTCCGTGGCCGAGCATCAGGTGGTGGGCTGCGGCGAGCCCGTCAGCTGGTGATGTGCGCCCTGGTGCGTGAACTCCTGCAGTGTAGGACAGGAATGAGGAGCACCATGGTTCGTTGAGTGTGGTCCATACTCCGACCCGGTCTCCGAGGGCATCGTGGACGGTCATGGCGTATTCCGCGAAGAGTTTCGCGGTGTCACGGTTAGCCCATCCGCCGTTGTCTTCGAGTGCTTGGGGAAGGTCCCAGTGGTACAGGGTCAGCCATGGCATGATGCCGTTGTCGAGGAGGGAATCAACGAGGCGTGAGTAGTAGTCTAGGCCTGCTGTGTTAATTCCTGCTGGCCCACTGATTCCGTCGGGGCGGATGCGTGCCCAGGAGGTGGAGAACCGGTAGGCCTTGATGTTGAGGTCGGCCATGAGTTTCGCGTCGTCTGCGTACCGGTGGTACTGGTCGCAGGCAACGTCTCCGTTGTGGGCGTCGATCACTGCGCCAGGCACTCGGGAGAAGGTGTCCCAGATGGAGTCGGTGCGGCCCTCTTCGTGGGCTGCGCCTTCTACTTGGTAGGCGGCGGTCGCTGCTCCCCAGAGGAACCCGTCGGGGAACTGTAGCGTCCGGTCGGTGGGCGGGGTGTAGGCGAAGTTCGTCATCCCTTAACAGCTCCTTGCATGATGCCGGCTACCAGTTGGCGCCCGGCGAGGAAGAACAGGACTAGCAGTGGTGCGGTGGAGATAACCACACCAGCCATGATCAGTGAGTAGTCGTTTTGGTAGCCCGACTGCAGCAGTTTTGTGACCATCGGCAGGGTTGGGTTCTGTTGGTTCAAAATGATGAACGGCCAGAAGTAGTTCACCCAGGATCCGATGAAGGTGAATAGTGCCAGCATTGCTGCTGCGGGGCGGGCGGCGGGTACGGCGACGTGCCAGAATGTGCGGATCATTGAGGCTCCGTCGACACGGGCCGCTTCGATGAGTTCGTAGGGTAGCGCCGATTCGAGGTACTGGGTCATCCAGAAAACACCGAATGCGGTGACCATGCCGGGCACGATGACGGCAATGATTTTGCCGGACCAGCCCAGTTCTGTCATGACGATGAACAGTGGCACAACACCCAGTTGCACGGGGATAGCCATGGTGGCGATAACAAACACCAGCAGTGGTCCGCGGCCACGGAAGTTCAGTTTCGCAAAGGAGTAGCCCGACAGTGTGGAGAACAGCACCACGGTAATGGATTGGATCACGGCGATGATCAGGGAGTTTGTGAAACCTTTGACCACGGGGATGGCGCCGTTAAAGACCTTTTGGATGTTGTCCCACAGGTTGCCTTCGGGGATCCAGCTCGGTATGACAGAGCGTGAAATCGTCTCTTGGTCCGAGGACGCCAAGATGAGCACGTAGTAGAGCGGGAAAATCGAGATGAGGATGACGATTCCCAGGAGGAGGTAAGTCACCCATCCGGGGCGACGGTTTGCGCCTCCGGCACGGGTTCGACGACGTTTCTCCCATTGGGCTGCTGACTTACCTGATGTCTGCGCAATGATGGGAAGTGACGCGCTCATCGCTTACCTACCTTCTTGAATTTCTTGGGCTTTGAGCCGCCAGAGGTCGCGATCTTAGACGTGATGAAGAAGTTCAGGATTCCAATCGCAACAATGATGAGGAACAGCAACCAGGCAACAGCGGCGGCCCGGCCAAAGTTCAGTTGGTTCCCCCAACCGAGTTCGTGGATATACATCGTCAATGTCAACCATTGTTTGTCCGCACCACCGGTGCCTTGCGCATCGAAAGCACGGGCCTCGTCGAAGATCTGGAGGCCACCGATTGTTGATGTGATAACAACAAAGATGATGGTTGCGCGGAGCTGCGGGATGGTGATGGAGAAGAACTGACGGAACCTACCGGCGCCATCAATGATGGCCGCCTCGTAAAGGTCAGAAGGTATAGCTTGCATTGCGGCAAGGAAGATCAGTGTGTTGTAACCAGTCCATCGGAAGTTCACCATGGTGGCGATCGCAACGTGTGATGGAAGAACCTCAGCATGCCAGCGGATCGGTTCAATTCCGAAGATGTTGAGGAATCCGTTTGCAAGACCGTACTGGTCAGCGAAGATTTGCCCGAAGATCAAACCAACGGCGATTGGGGCGACGATGTAGGGCAGGAGTACGCCCATTCGCCAGAAGGTTTTCGCCCGGAGGTTCGCATTGAGGATCGCGGCGATGGTGATCGCGGCGATGATTTGTGGCACTGATGAGATGAGGAAGATCGAGAAGGTATTGCGCAGTGCTTTCCAGAACGATGACTGGTCAAGCACGTCTTGGAAGTTCTGTAGGCCGACGAAGTCACCTTGGCCACCCAGTGTGTGCCATTGATGGACGGAAATATACCCCGTGTAAATCAGGGGGAATAGACCGGTGATTGCAAACAAAATAAAGAACGGGGAAATGTACAGGTATGGCGATACCTTGACGTCCCAGCGGCCCAGCTTTTGGCTGAACGCTATACGTGTTGGGCGGCGATCCACGAGGTTTCCCTCATTCTTCGGCGCTTTTGGTGGTGACTGCACGGCCATGATGTCCCTCTACGAGCCTCACGTGAGTGTGTTGATCAGTGGATTGTCAGGTGTTGTCATGTGGAGCGCCGGGAGCCCGTGCGCTGTGGGCTCCCGGCGCGGTTTCTTGCGGTTGTCGCGGCTGAAGTGCAGTTATTGCCACATCAGCCGTGACGAGGAGTCCGCAGGAATCACATGATGCCCAGCTCGTTGAAGGCGTTGACGGCCTTGTCCCACGAAGCTGCTGCGTCATCGGTCTTTTCCACGTCAACACGCTTGAGAGCGTCGCTCACAGCGGAGTTGATCTTGAAGTAGTTCGCTCCCTTGTATGGCAAGGTTGCGGGGTCGATGCTCTGCGCACGGTTGGAGAAGATTTCACCAACAGGTGCACCGCTCATGAATTCGTTGGTTGCTGCCAAGATTTCAGGTGAGCTCAAGACCTCAACCTGGCTTGGGAAAGCACCAGAATTACCGAATGCCTTGACCTGGGTCTCTGGTGAGGTCAACCATGCCGCAAGCTTCTTTGCTTCTTCAACATTCTCCCCTGCAGCTGGAACGGTGAGGAATGATCCACCCCAGTTAGCGCCTCCACCTGGGAAGACGTCAGCAACATCCCAACCTTCAACGCCACCGGCACGCTCTTCGATAGCACCGGTCATCCATGCTGGGCACAGCATGGTGGCGAAACCATCGTTCTGGAATGCTGCGTCCCAGTCACCGCTCCACTGCTCCAAGCCGGCTGAGAGGTCTTCTGACGCTGCAAGAACAGCGTCATATGCCGTCTTGATTTCGGTGTTTGCTGCCAGGTCCTTTGGTGTGCCATCTGATGCGTTCTCATATGGTTCAGCGATCTGTGCGATCATGCCCTGCCAGATAGCGCCTGCTGAGTCGAACCATGGAACCTCAGAGTTCTTAGCGAACTCTTCACCTGCGGCGAAGTAGGAGTCCCAGGTTGTGCCTTCGCCACCGATCATTTCGGCTACTGCCTCACGGGAGCTGTCCAATCCAGCTGCTTCAAACAGGTCCGCACGGTAGCAGATTGCTTGAGGACCAATGTCGGTGCCGTAACCGATGAGTTTGCCATCAGTGGTGCGACCTTGGGCTTCTTTCCAGTCCAACCAGCGACCATCGATACCTTCGACGCCGTCTAGGTCAGCGAAGCTGTCCTTCACGATTTCGAGTTCAGGCATCCAGTCAATTTCAATAGCTTCGATGTCAGCCAGGCCGGTGCCACCTGCTGCCATTTTGGTGGTGAGGTTCAAGCGGGCATCGTCAGACTTAGCTGCGACGTTGTGCTCGATCTTCACGTTTGGGTTGGCGTCCATGTACTCCTTGAGGAGTTCATCGGTGTACCCGAAGTTGTTGAAGGTGGAGACGGTCAAGGTGACTTGGCCGTCAGCGGTGTTGTCGCCATCTGTGGACGAGTCGTCCGAGCAAGCGGCGAGGCCGAGTGCGAGGACGGACACACCTGCGACTGATGCCGTAAAGCGGCGTGTGCGGGTGGTGCGAATCATGTCGAGGACTCCTTTGTCAACGAACACGGCTGAGCCGTGCCTTGCTGGTGGTTGCTCTCCTGCCGAGGTGAACAGTGTGTTCGCCTCGTACACAGGTGTGCTGTGGATGATGGGAACCCCAGGTCGTTCTGGTAGCGCTCCCACCGTTCCCCTGAATCATGCTTGGGAGCGTTTCCACCTGTCAACCACTTTCCAACAAACCACTCGGTAGAATACTTGTGAAATTTATATATACCCAGGTCAAAGCACTGCTACCAAACGGTCGACTCGCTAACCGTTACCATGTTGTGACTCAAGCCTCACAACGCAAAGGTGGGGTGGACGGAAGAAAAAACTCCCATCCACCCCACCTCGGTGGGAACGTTCCCACTACTCTGAGATGTCAGATTCCGGCAGTGGACCATCCCACAACTCAACCTGACGAGCCTCCTCCTGCATGGAACGCACCACGGCATCACGCACCGCGCCCTCCACTACATTCGCGAACATCGGCACTCCCGCAGTTACCTCACCACTCCAGGTCAACTCACAGCCCTGTTCACTATCACTCAACGCAATAGATCCCGTCACTGAGACCGGAATACCCTTGGCCTGCAAAGCAAACGTCCCAAATCGGCGATCATCATCGGGCTCCGCCTCTGCCCACGCCTCCACAACCCGCAACTCCACATTCTGTGGCAAGAAAGCCCGCAACGCAGGTGGCACAACATCGGCAGGCATCGTACGGCGTTGATCAACTGTTACCGCACCCCCATCTAAACGCTGCACCGACACCTCAACGAGTTCGGCGTCCATCGCCCGCGCTGCCCGGCGCAAAAAGTCCTCATTCGAACGCAACGTCATCACGCTCGATACATTCGCCGCAATAGCAATCGTTGTTGTAAATTCCATCACCACTCCCTCCGCAGGTATGTCACAACCCAGCCTAGATGCAACAGCACCTATTAGGCTTATCCTGTGTCAACTCTCAGCGACCTCGTCGAACGCTACGGCTACCTCGAACCCCACCAAGTGGAGTGGCTCCACCTCCTTGTTGGAGACTGGCAACTCATCTCAGACCTTGCCTTCGCCGACTTGGTCCTATGGCTCCCCACAGACGACGGTAACTTCGTTGCCCTCGCCCAATGTCGCCCATCCACCGGCGCCACCGTCCACTACGACGACATCGTCGGAACCATGGCCCCCGACTCTGTGCGCCCCCAGCTCGAACGCGCACTTGTCGAAGAACAAATCCAACGCTCACGCGAACCACGCTGGTTTGGCACCTACGCGGTGCGTGAAGAAGCCGTCCCCGTGAACTGCAACGGACACACCATTGCCGTCGTAGCCCGTCAAACTAACCTCGGCTCCGGGCGCACCCCATCACGAATGGAAATGAACTACGTTGAGGGCGCCGATGACCTCATGACGATGATCGCGGACAGCGAATTCCCCAACCCCAACGCCGCGACCGGGTCACGGCGTGGTGCCCCACGTGTTGGTGATGGACTCATCCGCCTCAACGCTGAAGGGGAAGTTCTCTACGCAAGCCCCAACGCGCTCTCCTGTTTCCACCGGCTCGGTGTCCTTGGCCCACTCGTTGGCCAATCCCTCGTTGAAGTCACCGCTGACCTCATCGAACACAAAGTACCCGTCGATGAATCCATGCCCCTCGTCATGATGGGGCGCGCGCCCTGGCGCACAGATATTGAATCAAAAGGAGTGTGCCTTTCCGTGCGTGCTGTTCCCCTGATGGAACATCACGAACGAATCGGAGCCGTATTGCTGTGCCGCGACGTATCAGAACTACGCCGCCGCGAACGCGAACTCATCACCAAAGACGCCACAATTCGAGAAATCCACCACCGAGTCAAAAACAACCTGCAAACAGTTGCCGCACTGTTGCGCCTCCAATCACGGCGCATGACCGTCCCCGAAGCACGAGAAGCCCTCGATGAAGCAATGCGCCGCGTCTCAACAATTGCGCTAGTCCACGATTCGCTATCCCAAACACTCGACGAAGAAGTCGAGTTCGACGACATGGTCGGGCGCGCCCTGCGGCTCGCCGCAGACGTCGCCTCAGCTGGAGTGTCTGTGCGCACCATCAAGCACGGCACTTTTGGGCTTATCCCAGCACAAACCGCAACACCACTGGCGCTGGTCCTGACAGAACTCGTCACCAACGCAGTGGAACACGGACTGTCCGGGGCATCTGGTGGAACCGTAGAAATTAACGTTGACCGCACCGGAAACCGCATTACCATCGATGTCCTCGACAACGGTGTAGGTCTCGGCGAAACCGGTGTGCCGTCCTCCGGGCTTGGGACCACCATCGTGCGCACACTGGTGAGCAACGAACTGCAAGGCGACATCACCTGGGGTGCACGGGAAACCGGTGGGACCTGCGTGCACGTCAGCTTCGATCTGCGCTAAACACAGAACACACCAAACTAGGCACAATAAGCATCAACCACGACGCAAAAGGGTGGCTGCCCCGCATGGAGCAGCCACCCTTTTGCGAACTCAGTTGTGCAATCAGTCCTCAAACGACGATGTTGGCTGCTGATCAGCCCAGTCGTACAAGTCCACCCGGGGACCGGTGAAGAATGGCAGTTCTTCACGGACGTGAAGGCGCGCCTCAGTGGCCCGCAAATCACGCATCAAATCAACGATGCGGTCAAGTGCTGGGGCCTCAAACGCCAACAACCATTCGTAGTCACCCAACGCAAACGATGACACGGTGTTCGCCCGAACATCGGCGTAGTCGGCTGCTGCTTCACCGTGTTCGCGCAGCATCTGCGAGCGCTTCGCGGGGTCAAGGATGTACCACTCGTAGGAGCGAACAAACGGGTAAACGCAGATGTACTTCTCTGGGGTTTCGTCTGCCATAAATGCTGGGATGTGTCCGCGGTTGAATTCGGCGGCACGGTGCAGGCCAACGTTCGACCATACGGGCTCTAGGCAGCGCCCTAGTTCGCTTTTGCGTAACCGTTGGTATGCGCCTTGTACTGCTTCGATGGAGTCGCCGTGCCACCACACCATGAGGTCTGCGTCGGCTCGTAGTCCGGAGATGTTGTACCAGCCACGGATGGTGAGTTCTGAGTCGAGACCGCTGGTGGCGCCGCCCACGGCTTCGAGGGCTTCACGCACCATGGTGCGGCGGGTGGTTTCGTCATCTGGCAGCGTTGTGGCGAGTTGGAATACTGACCACATGGTGTAGCGGGTGGTTGCGTGGATGGCGTCAATGTTTGTGTCTGTCATAGGTGTCCTCGTCAGTGGGCGGTTTGTGTCCGCCGTGATGTGTGGTGTCGGCTGATGGTGTGGTCAGCGGGTTACGCGCAGCGTGGTGCGTCCTCGCCACCGACGGTGGGGGTGTCTGATGGGGTGTCGAATATTCGTTGGCACCCGCCTACTGGGCAAGGTGATTGGAAGGCCTCGACGCTAGTTCCGCACAGTGGTGTGACCTGCTCGCCGCGGGCAATTGCTGCTCGTTCTTCGATGAGGTCAACAAGGCCGGCTACGAATGCTGGGCGGGTGCCTGCGGTGTCGGCCCGCACTGCTGACATTCCGAGGCGTTCGCAGGTTGCTAAGGCTTCCGTGTCGAGGTCGTAGATGACTTCCATGTGGTCGGAGATAAACCCGATGGGTGCGATCACGACGCGCTGCACACCTTGAGCGGAGAGCTCTTCGAGGTGGTCGTTGATGTCTGGTTCGAGCCAAGGCTGGTGTGGGGGGCCGGAGCGGGAGCAGAACGCCAAACTCCATGGGGCATCGGCGGTGCGTGCTTGGGTGAGTGGGGCGAGTGGTGTGCTGTGCGCGAGGCGGGTGTTGATTTCTCGCGCTACGGCAAGGTGTTGCTCGCTGTAGGTTGCTGGGTGCACTGCGCCTGATGCTTGTTCCATGGTGGTGGGGATGGAGTGCGTGACATACACGATGTGTGTGTCGGGCCCGATTTTCGCGAGGGCTTCGGCGACGGCGTCAGTGTTGGCTGCGAGGAATCCGGGGTGGTTGAAGTAGACCCGTACTTTGTCGAACTGCACGGCGCCCTGGGCGAGGGTGCCTTCAGGGGTGATGTCTCCTAGGCGTTGCTGCACGAGGGCCATGTCTTCGCGGTACTGGCGGCACCCCGAGTAGGAGGCATAGGCCGAGGTGACGAGCATGGCTGCGCGTTGCGCACCTAGTGCGTGGAGTTCTTTGAGGGCGTCCTCGGTGTATGGCTCCCAGTTTCGGTTGCCCCACACTACGGGGATGGTGTGACCGCGTTGGGCGAGTTCTGCCTCAAGCGCTGCTTTGAGCGCGAGGTTTTGCTCGTTGATAGGGCTCTTGCCGCCAAACCCGTAATAGTGCTCGCCTACTTGTTCGAGGCGTTCATCAGGAATGCCTTTTCCCTGGGTGACGTTCCGCAAGAACGGGACGACGTCCTGCGGCTTGTTGGGGCCGCCGAACGAATACAGAAGGATTGCGTCGTATGGGGTTACCGTGTGCACACCTCTATGGTGTCATCACTGTCTAGGACTTTGGTGCCAGGATTGCCACTTTGCCGTGAAAAATGTTTGTGACATTGAAAAGGATAAGCGTCAGGACGATGCGGAGTTACTTCCCTAGTCGACGTTCACGGGTCGAGAAGGCGCGCAATGCACGCAAATAATCGACGCGGCGGAAGTCCGGCCAAAAAGCCTCGCAAAAATAGAACTCAGAGTGCGCGGACTGCCATAGCAAAAACCCACCCAACCGCTGTTCACCTGAGGTGCGAATAACCAGCTCGGGGTCTGGCTGGCCCTTGGTGTACAAGTGGTCAGCAATATCTTCCACACACAGTTGCTCGATAGCTTGGCCCAAGCTGCAACCCTGCTCGTCGTAGCTGACAAGTAAACTCTTGACGGCATCGGCGATTTCGTGACGCCCTCCGTACCCGATTGCAACATTGACATGTAGCCCGCTCACCCCATGGGTTTGCTGTTCAAGGCGGCGCAGCGAGGCTGCCAATTCTGCAGGTAGCAGGTCCAATTTACCGACCACTCGTAGCCGCCAACGCCCTGTCTCCGCTAGTTCACGAACGGCATCTTCGATGATGTCGAGAAGCGCCTGTAACTCCTCTTGAGGGCGGTGTAAATTGTCGGTGGAAAGCATCCACAAGGTGACAACTTCCACCCCTAAATCCTCACTCCAGGTAAGGAAATCAGCGATTTTGTCCGCACCTTTTCGGTGCCCCGTTGCAGCGGGTTCACCAAAAGACCTGGCCCAGCGGCGATTTCCATCGAGAATCACGCCTACGTGGCGTGGAATGGACTGCGATGCCAAGCTGCGCGCTATACGCTCTTCATACAGTCCGTAGAGGAACTTCTCGATCTTCACTGGGCCAAGGCCTTTCTTGACATGCATATGAGGTTGTTGAGGACTATCCAAGAGTAGGCGAGTCAAAGGGTACGCTAGCGCTATCCTGAGAAGCCTTAAGAATTGTTGTCGGAATCTTCACACAATGACAACCTACGGTAGGGTAGGTTACGGCACCGTAGGTTGCAAGATGACGGCAGCCGCAACCGCATGACAACCGCTACACCCGGAGGCACCATGGCCAACTCCCCTGGAGAGGCAGACAACCAGCCACGAGATGGTGAAGCCCACCCCACCAGCGAGGCTGCACACAACGCCTCGACAGTTGCAGAGAAAACTGCTGACCAACTTGGCAACGCGCTCACCGCAATAAAACCCAAACTCCGTGGATGGATTCACGCCGGGACATTCCCACTGTCTGTGATCGCCGGAATAATCCTGATTGTTCTCGCGCCCGCTACCGCACCAAAGGTTGCGTGCATCGTTTTTGCGATCTCATCATGGCTCCTTTTTGGAACCTCAGCGGTCTACCACCGCGGAACGTGGAGCCCCCCAGTTTTTGCCGCCTTGCGCCGCTGGGACCACTCCAACATCTTCCTCATTATCGCGGGAACCTACACCCCGCTTGCCGTCACGATGCTCCCCACCCGCACCGCAACAATCCTGCTGGTAACAGTATGGACAGGGGCACTCCTCGGGCTTGCGGCACGCATCATTTGGCTCGGCGCCCCACGATGGGTCTACGTGCCGATCTACATCGCCCTCGGGTGGGTGGCACTGTGGTTCCTCCCCCAATTCTGGACAGCAGGGGGACCCGCGGTCGTCTGGCTCATCGCAGGAGGCGGATTCGCCTACACGGTAGGCGCCGTCATGTACGCCCTCAAACGTCCCAACCCCAGCCCGCTGTGGTTCGGATTCCATGAAATCTTCCACATTTGCACAGTCATTGGGTTCTTCTGCCACTACGCAGCAGTCATGATTGCCATCCTGGCACTGCGTTAAGCCGCACTACTTACCGATGAGTTGAGGTAGCCTCACCGGGGCACCTCAACTCATCGGTCCGTATACGCGATTTTCCAACGACGGATTCGTTTCACGCGCCTGCTGAATCTGATCCCCCGTAATAGTGCGCACCAATAGATCAGGCGTTTTCTCCGCAGTGACACTGGCGGTGCCATCAGGCATCACGATCATTGAGTTGCCACACACTCCGCGGCCGGCTAAGCCCGCCGCCAACACCACGACAGTGTTCTCAATGGCCCGCGCAGCAAGTAACGTGCGCCAATGGTGAAGTTTGCTTGGCCCAGCAACCCACGCCGCAGGGCTGACAATAATGTGCGCGCCCGCATCAACGCGGCTTCGCGTGATCTCAGGGAACCGCAGGTCATAACACGTTTGCAGCCCCACCGTGAACCCACAAACGGTGACGATGCCTTTTTGGGAAGCATCCCCCCGGTCAAGGTGATCAGACTCGCGGTACCCAAAAGCGTCATACAAGTGCACTTTGTCATAGGTGGCGATCACGTCACCAGCTTGCACAGCAACCAGCGTATTTAACGGATGGTCAACTGCAGGGCGAGTAATACCGGCGATAACCGTTAAGCGCGTCCCATGTGTCAGGTCACGCAGCAACGTCACATATGGCCCATCAAGCGGTTGTGCGGCGTCAGGGGGCACACCCCTCGGGTCGTAATAGTGCGCGTACTCCGGGAGGAGTAACAAATCTGCGTCATTCGCGAGCGCACCCGCAATAGCTTCACGTGCTTGGTCTGCCATGACCTGCACATCTGGCACACCATTAATCTGCGCCGCAGCAACGGTCAGTTCTCCTGGCACCTCACGGCTTGTCATGAGAACCGCTGTCGGAAGATCCCTCAGCTGGAGCTGAGGTATCAGTCAATGAGTCCTGTGCTGCTGGAGTGTCAGCAGGCGCGGGAACACCAGCAGTTGTAGAGGCTGAGGTCGCTGGGGCTCGACGCTGCGGCGCGGGGCCATCAAAAAGCGCTGTGACGCGGTTGTCCTGCCCCGTCTCATGGGTTACACGGCGCAAACGCTTGGAAAACCCAAGGAACAAAAACACGGTGGTCACCGCGATAGCAAAGATCGCTAAGAACCCTGGCAAACCAGGGGAAACGTCTGTTTCAACCAGACCTGGACGCAGATCTTCCGGCCCTTGTGTTGTCGATTGAGTTGGCTCAGGGGCAAGAGTTTCGCTCTGCGCTGGGTCGGTGTCAGCAACAACCGCAAAGGGCACGTCACCCTCCCACATCAACACAAGTGTCATGGTGTCTCCTCGGTGCGCTCAACGATGCCCGCGAACAGGTCATCTTCTGGGATGCTCGTTGGCACGTGCGATACGGCCAACTCGTACTCTTCTACGCCCCACACTTCTTTTTCAATCTCCCGGGGAACAGCGAAAAAGAAACCATCTGGGTCAATCTGTGTAGCATGCGACCGCAACGCGGCATCGCGTTGCGGATAATAGTCGGCGCACGCAACGCGAGTAGTCACTTCACGTTCCGGGATCTCCCGCGCCTCCCGCGATTCAACCCACCCACCGTACGGTGATTCCAACCCTGCCTCAAGCATCGCCCGGTGCAAAGTAGAAACCCGATTCATCGAAAAATCGTGGTTGTAATACAACTTCAACGGCTGCCAAGGTTCTCCAGTGCCCTTGTAAGCACCTTCCTGGCCAGCACGGTGAAAGGCCTCCCACGAGACGGTGTGGCACATAATGTGGTCAGGATGCGGGTAACCGCCAGATGGGTCATACGTGGTCATCACGTGTGGTCGAAACTCGCGCACAAGCTCAACAAGGGGGCGCGCTGCTACATCGAGAGGCAACGTTGCGAAGCTTCCTTCCGGGAGTGGAGGGAGCGGGTCGCCCTCAGGAAGACCTGAGTCAACAAAGCCCAACCACCGGTGCTGAACACCCAATGCATCAGCAGCGTGACGCATCTCTACTGTCCGCACAGCCCTCATCTGTTCTGGTTCTAAGATTTCCCGACCATAATGGGGGTTGAGGATGCTGCCTCGTTCACCACCCGTGCAGCTGACAACGAGAACTTCCACTCCTTGCGCAGCGTAACGGGCCGTAGTGGCCGCACCCTTGCTCGATTCATCATCGGGGTGAGCGTGGACGGCCATGAGTCGCAATGGCTGTGGGGTCACCGTTTTCCTCCTGTTAACGTGCGGTGTGGGCAAAGCCGCTCTGAGACGACAATAATCGATGGAACGAGAACTGTGGCGGCAGGATTCCCCTGACCGGCACATCCGCAGCGTCATATTCGTCACGTCCAGAAAGGGAGCCGTGAACACCGAGGAGAACGAGGTCTACGAACTCGACGAGGATGAGCCTGTTATGGCACCCTCAACCCCTGCTGGGCCCTCCGGCTCTTTAACACCGCGAGGTCGCTCTTTTGCGATCATTCTTGGCGTACTAGCGATCGTTGTCGCCATTGCTGTTGCCGCCTGGTACGCCTGGGGTGCGCCAACGATTCGTGGCAAAAATGTGGGGTATTCAGTGAAGAGTTCTGAACTTGTTGAAATCACCTTCGATGTCGCGAAACCGCAAGACATGACCGTGATCTGCACGTTGGACGCGCTCAATACCAACTATGCGCAGGTTGGCACCAAAGAAGTTCGCATTGGTCCAGCCGAGGTATTTGAGCAACGATTCACCACAGAGATTCGCACCACTGAAGAAGCTGTTACTGCCGTTGTGGAATCCTGCTGGGACGCTTCAGGAAATTGACCGCTTGCGCCATTCGAGAATCACACCGCGCAAAGCAGCCATAGCGTCATAGGGCCACTGGTCTTTGTCGCCAGCAATATTGACATACCGCAACACGATGCCGTCTATCGCGGAAACAAGGAGTTCCACCTCGCTTCTTGTAACATCTTGGAAGCCGTGACGGTCCAAACTACGAGTCACAGATTCGACGTACCCGTCATACATATCCCGCGCAAGAGGTCGTAATTCTGTGCTGCGCCGAGCAGCGAGCACCAGTTCATACTCAAAGCACTGTTCAATCCATTGCGCGTCAATCCACTCAAGGAGCGCCTCGCGCTCTAGTGGAGGTTCGGCAAGCAGAACATCAATGGGGTCGTTGCGCAAACTACGTTCAAGGACGTTGTGTACCCCTGCCGCGATAAGCGCCTCCAACGAACCAAAATGATGGCGTACCAGCCCGTGGCTGACGTTAGCTTCAGCAGCAACGCGACGATGCGTAACCTGCCCTATCCCCTCGGCAACAACCACTCTCACCACTGCGTGGATGAGTTCTTCCTGCCCTTTTCCGTACCGTGAAGGCTCGCTGTTCAGAGGCGTCATTCTTCCCTTTCATGGGAGCTCTTCGCGGAAAATCGCGGATTCATGGCGTTACACGATCTTAACAGCGACGATCCGACGCCGACTGTAGAAGCAATCGGCACTCTGGCGTCTGGGACGTCAACAAGCCTGTGCAAAGAGTTTTCCGCACACCGGTGGCAGGTATCTGGACGGCAGTCCGAAGACCTCGTGGCAGTTCAGTAAGTTAATCTCCTGCACGAACGCTCCGACCGTTGCTATACTGGGTCATTCAGTACGTGCCTTTTGCGCACGGCGCCATAAAATGTGATGCCCACGAGCACTGCCTCACACGCATTCGGAACACCGCACGGTGACACCGAGTGAGGCAGCGCACGGGGGCACATTCTTTTATGTCCGCACACTTGACACACCCACCTCATCTGAGGGAACACGGGCGCATCGCGCGCCCACACAACGGAAGGAGCGACCTGTGACCGAGGCACAAGTTACCTGGCTCACCCAGGAGGCATTTGACCGTCTCCAGGCTGAGCTCGAACACCTGAGCGGGCCCGCTCGACAAGAGATCACCGACCGCATTGCGCAGGCTCGCGACGAAGGTGACCTCAAAGAAAACGGTGGCTACCACGCTGCCCGCGAAGAGCAGGGCAAGAACGAAGCCCGCATCCGTGAGCTCTCCGAGAAACTCCGCAACGTTCGTATCGGAACCCCACCTGACGATGGCGTCGTCGAACCTGGCATGATCGTCACCGCTGATGTTGCCGGCGATGAGATGACATTCCTCCTTGGTTCCCGCGAAATCGCTGAAACCACCGATTTGGATGTCTATTCAGAGCAGTCACCACTAGGCTCTGCAATCAACGGACACAAGGTCGGCGACACAACCTCATACTCTGCGCCAAACGGCAACGACATCACGGTTGTCATCAAGGCCGCTAAGCCTTACTCGGGGTAATTAACTCCCCAAGCGTGTGGCTCCTCATCTCTTGCGATGAGGAGCCACACGTCGTTGTTCAGGGTGCAACGTTCGGGCTACTGGCTCAGCCGGTAACCCCGCGAGCGCATAAACTCAAGCAACTGTGCGCAATGGTCCGGGCCCTTAGTTTCTACCTGCATCGTCACTTCAACTTCATCAATGGCTAGGTCAACGCCTGTGCGAACGTGGTCAACGTGCATGATGTTTGCATTTTGCGATGCTAGATCCAGCAGCATGGTGGCAAGCGCACCGGGGCGGTCAATAAGGTTTACTTTGAGCACTAAGAACCGGCCAGCTGCAACAAGACCGTGGCGCACCACACGGAGCATCAAGTTGGGGTCGATGTTTCCCCCAGACAAGATCGCCACAATGGGGCCTTCAAAGGTCTCACGCCCAGTCATCAACGCCGCCACACCCGCCACGCCCGCAGGTTCCACCACAAGTTTTGCCCGTTCGGTAGTGAACAACAAGGCGCGGGAGATGTCTTCCTCGGAAACGTTCACCACCCTTGCGCCAGCTTGTTGAACCACCCCAAAAGGCAACTCGCCAGGAGTCGACACGGCAATTCCATCAGCCATCGTCGAAGCGACCTCAGAGGTCACAGGTTCACCGGCTGCCAGAGATTGGGTCCACGCTGAGGCACGTGACGCTTGCACTCCAATCACCTGAACATGTGGGGCAAGGTGGGCACACGCGGCCGCAACCCCAGCCACCAGCCCGCCACCACCAACAGGCACAATGATGGTGCGCACATCGGGAACTTGTTCAAGAATTTCCAGCGCAACAGTAGCCTGCCCAGTGACAATGTCAGCATTGTCGAACGGGTGAATGAGGACCGCACCGGTACGTTCGGCTTCAACGCGTGCTGCCTGTAAGGCATCATCCACACTTGTTCCCACCAAGCGAACTTCTGCCCCATATTCCCGGGTTGCTGCGACCTTGGGAAGAGCCGCGTCTGAAGGCATGTACACCACGGCGTTAATGCCTAACGCTGCAGCGGCCACAGCCACCCCCTGTGCGTGATTACCGGCAGAGGCAGCAACAACACCAGCGGCTTTCTCAGCGTCGGTGAGCCGCGCCATCCGCACGTAGGCGCCACGTACCTTGAATGAACCGGACCGTTGGAGGTTCTCGCACTTGAGGTACGTGGGCACCCCTGTGTAAACAGACAGAGCACGCGAGGATTCGATCGGGGTTACCCGTGTGACACCTGCGAGCATCACGGCGGCTTCGCGGATGTCTTCTTCGGTGACCGGCCAGTGGGTGGGTGAAACAGTCATACGTCCATTGTCACTGCCCAGCGAGCGTTTCGTGGACAGTGACGTGGGTTATCTCTCGTTGTCAGTGTCAGGTGAGTCGTCTCCTTGAGGTGATTCTGCATCGGGTTGAGGGGTGGATGCGCCCTCACCGGTGGCAGGCATGTCGCCTTGCCGGTACCAGAAACGCCCGCGGAACTTCTCCCAGGTGTCCCCCACAATCGCTCCGTATGGCATGGTGGCTGGCGGTCGTGCCTGCTCTTCATCTGACACATAACGTGTGGCTGATGTCACCATGACAGCTTTCCGCCCTGTGGGACGCATGGGTATTCGATCATCAAATCCCAACTCTGGGAACTTGTCATGGCCATTGAAGTACAGAACCACCGTGTTCACCAAAGCGACCAAAGGCACCGCGAAAATAGCCCCAATGATGCCCGCCATGATGGTTCCCGCGGTCACGGTGAGGAGCACGGCCACTGGGTGTATAGCTACTGCACGGCCCATCAAGAATGGCTGCAGGACGTTGCCTTCAATCTGCTGCACGAGAAGAACGATGCCCAGCATGACCAAGGCCCAGAACCAGCCCTTGACAACAAGTGCCACGAGAACTGCTACGGCGCCTGTCACGATCGCACCAACAAACGGTATGAACGATCCAATAAACACCAGTGCTGCTAGTGGAACCACAAGCGGCAAGCCTATAATTGCCGCCCCCAACCCAATACCAACTGAGTCAATAAATGCCACCAAAATCTGAGTACGCACATACGCAGACAGGGTAACCAACCCACGCCGCCCTGCTTGGTGGGTGCGTTCCCGCAGATGGCGAGGAAGGAGCCCAACGAGCCACGTCCAAATTTTCCGTCCATCGATGAGGAAAAACACAGTGCAGAACAGGGTGATTAGCGCCCCGGCGAGCACATGACCAATAGTGCTGGTAACCGACAACGCCCCAGACAGCAACACTCCAGATTGCGCCTGAGCTGCGTCAAGGAGGTCGTTCCAATACGCATCCAATTGACCAAGCTCAAGGTTTAATGGCGCTTCCTGAGCCCAACTGATGAGCTCGTTCACACCCTCCACCGCACGGTCAGATAGTTCTGTGATTCCTTGAGCGATCTGCCGCCCGGCAACGGTCAACAACCCAGCAATTGCTGCGATGAGGAGCAAAACGGAGGTCGCCGCAGATGCCCCACGTGGAAATCGCGCTTTGGTGTGCAAAAAGCGGTCAAGTGGTTGCAATAGCACGGTGAACAACAGCGCAAGAGCCACAGGTATAACAACAACTTTGAGGAACGTTACTGCTTTGAGCAGCACAAACCCTGCAGCAAGCAAAACGAGGATGCGCCATGACCAAGCAGCACCAGCAACCAGTGCTGGGGAAACGTAAGGTTGGTCATTACGTTGCCGGGAAGAGAAGGTAGAGTTCAACGCCGAACTTGTCACTCGCACAGTCGAGGAGTCGTCATCAGGGGCGGGTGGTTGGGTGGTCATTAAATCCTCTCAGGTTCCCCTGGACTTTCCGCGGGTCAGGGAACAAAACTGCATGCCGTCTAGTTGGCACTGTAAGCAATGTTGTCATGTCTAGCACTTCGGGCACGTCATTCTTCAGGAGGAAATCATGTTCGCTGGGTTGTTCGGATCGTCACTAAAAACGACCATGGTCACTCCCGATCGGGCGCTGCCTGGACGCGAGAAGCGACCTTTCACTCTCCCGGAACGTCACGCTGTCCTTGACGCGCCACTCGAGGGACCCTTTCCTGACGGCGCTCAGGTCATCTACCTCGGTTTAGGGTGCTTCTGGGGCGCGGAGAAGGAATTTTGGCAACTCCCTGGTGTTATTTCGACATCAGTGGGCTACCAGGGCGGCTACACCCCCCACCCCACATACGATGAGGTGTGCACCGGGATGACTGGACACACGGAGATCGTTCGAGTAGTTTACGACCCACAGGTCGTCTCTGACCGCGATGTGCTGCGCGCATTCTGGGAATCTCACGACCCAACACAAGGGTTCCGGCAAGGTAATGATGTTGGCACCCAGTATCGCTCAGCGATTTACTACACGTCAGCACAACAAGAAGAGTTGGCGCGCGAAACGCACGAGTCCTTCCAACAGTCACTGCAAGAGCGTGGCTTTGGCACTATCACTACGCAGATCGCATCAGCTGAGTCGCGCGAGGATGGTGGGGTTGGTGAGTTCTACTTCGCGGAGGAAAACCACCAGCAGTACCTACACAAGAATCCCGGTGGTTACTGCCCTGTGCATTCCACAGGGGTGGCTTGTGCCTAACATGGCACGCGGCACGGCCGGTGTCGGCGCTGAGATTGATTGCGCCTACACCAGCCGTTAGCAGTCAGCGTCGTTTAGGTTTACGAGATTGGTTACCCGATGTTGATCCCTTTTTTGCTGTAGACATTTTCCGAGCGCCGCCCTTCCCTTTCCCCTGATTTGCAGCGCCACCAGTGGCGCGACGTGGCGTTTTCCGTGTGTCGGTGCCCTTAGACACTTTGCCTTTTTGGGGGTTTTCAGGCTCGGTATCGCCGAGGCCTCGCGAGGATTTCGCGGTACGCCCCCGCACGATGCCAGCAAACTCTTGCAGGATTTCGTCGTCGCTGTCTTGGCGCCACACCAAACCCACCGGGCTGAGTGGGGCATCGTCCACAGGGCAAAATTCCAGGTCTTTACGCGCATGGAGGCGTGCAACTGACTGTGGGAGCACCACAATTCCGACGCCTGCCGCAACGAGTTGCACCGCGAGGTCGGTGGTTTCAGGTTGTTCAGCAGGGGCGTTCCCTGGGGCACCGTTTCGCCAGGGAATCATGTCTTCACGCGGCTGCAACACAGTTTCTTCTGCCAAGTCAGACAGAAGTAGTTGATCGGCAGCAGCAAAATGGTGGTCGCGAGGAAAGAGGGCAACCGAGACTTCGTCGTAGAGAGAAATCATGTAGAAGATGTCTGGTGGCACAGGTAAACGCACAATTCCCATATCCACTTCACCGTGTGCAACAGTGCGCCCACGGTCGTGTGGGGGCAGACGCGTCAGGGTGACAGGTAGCTTTGGGTGACGCTGCGCAAAGCGGCTTACCCACTTCGCGGGGGTGGCACCGGGGACGTACCCGATCCGCAGTTCGCGGCGTGAAGAGTCACGATGTGATGAAGGCTGGGTTGATTCCACGGTCCAAGGCTACCGGCATTCGATAGTCTTGGACGTATGACGTCACGCAAGAGCTCGCAGTTGATGAAACCAGCGACTGTCGCTAAGAAACTTGAAATCTATCTCCCTGCGACCCCCACGGAATTCCAGGAGTCCTCGATCACGCGGGATGAGTTTGCTGAACTGCAAACGAACCCTCCTCAGTGGCTCCAGGATCTTCGCCGCCATGGGCCACACCCTCGGTCCATTGTTGCGAAGCGTTTGGGTATTTCCATCTCGGGCTTGAACCGCAATGGATACGCTGATCCTTTGACGACAGATGAGATCAACGCAATCCGTGAGGAAGAGCCCAAGTGGCTTGTCGTGGAGCGTCAAATTTTCCTTGAGGTCAGAGCTGAAGAGGAACGCATCGAGAAGGAACGTGCGGTGAAAGAGGCTCGCGAAGCGCGCCGTAGTTCGAACCGCCACTGACAACTCACTTCGCCACGGTGGCGATATGACGAAGGCTGGTTGCCGCACAGATGTGCGGCAACCAGCCTTCGTGCATCACTGGTGATTACTTGATAGCGACGAGGTCGACAACAAACACGAGTGTGGCACCGCCTGCGATACCTGCTTGAGGTACGCCGCGTTGACCGTAGCCGAGCTCTGGTGGGATCGACAGCAGAACGCGTGAGCCGAGGCGTTGACCAACAAGCCCTTGGTCCCATCCGCCGATGACAGCGCCAACACCGATGGGGAAGTCGATTGTGGCTCCACGATCGTAGGAGTTGTCAAAGACCTCTCCACCCCATGATTGGCCCAGGTAGTGCACAACAATGTTGTCGCCTGCTGAAACGACTGCGCCGTCGCCTTCAACAAGCACCTCGACCGTCAGGCCTTCTGGTGCCTGTGGTGCGGGGAACGTGATGGTTGGTTTATCTCCGAATCCACCAGTTGCGGTGGGCATGGTGTTCGACATGCGTCGTAACCTCCAGTTGAAGTCAATGTACTCCTCCACGCTAACACCGCTGCCTGCGTAGGCGCTGGTTTCACGGGCGGGGTGGCGCCTGAAAGTGGTGTCGTTCGCTGAGGGCATGACGCACGAAGGGCCCCGGCTGGTGTGCCGGGGCCCTTCGTTGCTGATGGTACTGCTGGGGTATTAGTCGCCGCGCAGGATGGCGATGAGGCGAAGCAGTTCGAGGTAGAGCCACACCAGGGTCACGAGGATCCCGAAGGCTGCAGCCCAGGCGTACTTTGCGGGAACGCCATTACGGACACCTACTGCAACGGAGTCGAAGTCAACAATAAGCGACATTGCTGCAAGACCTACGGCAACTAGACCAATGATGATGCCCATCGTGCCGCCGCGCATGCCCCAACCGTCAAGAACGCCGGTCCACACAAGGACCACGTTGATGATGGAGAACAGCAGGTAGCCGAGCATACCGACCAGCAAGATACGTGTGAACTTCGGGGTGACCCGGACCTTACCGGACTTGTATGCCATAAGCGTCACGGCAAAGACGGACACGGTTCCCAAAACAGCTTGGAGGACGATGCCGTCGAATTGCGCTTCGTAGAACTTGGAAAGACCACCAAGGAATACACCCTGAGCAATCGCATACAGCGAAATGAGGATGGGGCTTGGCTGCTTTTTGAAGGCGTTGACCAGACCAAGGACGAGACCAACAATTGCACCGACGAAGAACAGTTGCGGTGCGACAATCCACGTGGCCACACCGGCAACCACGAGGAGGCCAAGCAGACCAGCTGTTTTCATGATGACATCGTCGTATGTCATCCGCCGGGTGTCAGCAGTTGTTGCTGCTGGCGAGTTGTACATGTTTTCCAGGCTTGCTGCGTCTGTCGCACCGTATTGTGCTGACGTTGTCGCTGCGAACCGGGGATCCATTTGCGAGTTAGTTTTCTGCACGTCGCGATTGGCTTTCTCACCAAACACGGCAGAGTTACTGAAGTACGGGTTGGACACTATGCCTCCTTGTGGCGGTAGTCAGTTCAGAAAGCTGGCGGGCACCGCCTTGTTCTTACTGTCCTCAACGCTATTGTCCCCTAAAGAGTTCCCGGTGTCATGGTCAAGACCACAGGAAAGCACAACGCAGGTGTGGGGCGGCGCTTTGTAGCGTCGCCCCACACCTGCGTTTGGTCATCCGTGGTGTGGCACTGCGGGACTAGTGGATACCTTCGCCGATTTCTTCTACCACTTTGTCGTTGAAGGCTGGCAAGTCATCTGGTGTACGGCTGGAGACCAGCCCTTTATCAGTGACCACTTCTTCATCGACCCAGGTGGCACCGGCATTGATGAGATCTGTTTTCAGGGAGGGGTATGAGGTGACGGTTCGCCCTCGCAGGACATCAGCGTCAGCCATGATCCATGCTCCGTGGCAGATCACCCCGACGGGCTTACCTGCAGAAACGATGTCTCGCACCAACGCTACGGCAGCTTCGTCTGTTCGGATGGTGTCAGAGTTCACGACGCCACCTGGCAGAACCAGCGCATCAAAATCTGCCCCTGATACAGCGTCTGTGGTGATGTCCACTGTGGCTTGGTGACCATTTTTACCGGTGATCGTTCCGGTCTTCGTTGAGACAAGGAGTGCCTGGGCGCCATGCCCGGTAACTGCCTCCCACGGACTGGTCAGTTCGCTGTCCTCGAATCCGTTAGTTGCGAGGAAAACTACTTTCTTGCCTGTGAGGTGTGACATTGCGTGCTCCTTCTCAGATGAGGGTTCGCGATGGCCCTGTCAGGGTGTGACGAGGCCACTTCCACCATAAACACACTTCGTTGGAGGTCGCATGGCGAAGTGGACGGGCCCCTCTCCCCCTACCACCGGCGCGACAGCACCCACTCTTTTTGAGAAGATCTATACTCGACCTCAAAAACGTTGCTTAATCGTTATGCAGAAAGTCTCGACAGATCACTGTCGACCGAACTCAGGAAAGCGAGTTCTTCCAGTGGCCGACGACACCCACCCGCCGCACCATCTCCACGGGACCACCCGCACCACCGCGAACCCCGTCACCGAACGCCCCGCATCGGGCCCGCACTCAACGCGACCACCACTACGCAAGGACATCCAAGCGCTACGGGCATTCGCTGTAGTTGCCGTGGTGGTTTATCACGTGTGGCCATGGCTAACACCCGGCGGATTTGTCGGCGTTGACGTATTCTTCGTGATCTCGGGTTTCCTCATCACAGGGCACATTGCAAAGGAACTCCACAGCCGTGGACGCCTGTCATTTGGCCGTTTTTATGCCAAACGCGCTAAGCGCATTTTGCCACCCGCCTACCTCACCATTGCACTCGGCACAATTGCAGCGCTCATCGCACTACCGTCTAACCGGTGGAGCGAAACAGCCCGTGAGGGAATTGCCTCCATCATCTACCTGCAAAACGTGAACCTTGCAGACAGCTCCATGGACTACCTGGCGCAAGACTCTGCTGACACCATGTTTATGCACTTTTGGTCACTGTCTGTTGAAGAACAGTTTTATCTGATCGTGCCCGTACTCATGCTGGTGGGGTACTTGGCAGCCCGAAAGTTTGGCTTCGATCCACAGCGCGTCCTGCTTGTCTCGCTTGGAGTTGTTGTTGGAGCATCGTTTGTTATTTCTGTGCTCCGCGTCCACGAGGGTGACCCCGCTGCATACTTCGTGTTGACAACACGATTGTGGGAGCTGGGAGTAGGTTCCCTTCTTGCTATTGCCACAACCAAGTCAACAAAAGACTCTGCCCACTCCATGTCACCTGCCCTGGCATCGTCACCTGCACGGGGTGTACTGGCAGCCTCATGGTCGCGTTTCTTGCCTGCACTGCGCGTTACAGCCTGGTACGGCGGATGGGGAGCACTCCTTGGTTCGCTTCTACTTATCGATGGCACAACGCCGTTTCCTGGGCATGGCGCCGTGGCCCCGGTACTTGCTACGGCGGCAATCATATGGGCACATGAGCCTCGACACACCGGATGGTTGTGGCGTGTTGTCGCCCACCGTGCCACCCAGTATGTAGGGAATGTGTCGTACTCGATGTACTTGGTGCACTGGCCTCTTGTGGTGCTAGCTCCGTTTGTTTTTGCTTGGGCTGGCCCTGGGTCGGGGTTCCTTATTGTGGGGATAACGCTTGCTTTAGCTGGTGCGATGTACCAGTGGGTTGAAAAGCCACTGGCCGCCATACCTATGACTCCAACCAATACAGCCCGCACACTGTGGGTCGCACTTGCTGCGAGCGCCATGGTGGCTGCGTTGGCGGTGACTCCTGGCGTGTTGTCTGCGCGGGCGCAGGAGCAGGCTGCTGAGGTTGAGGCGCAGATTGTTGGCCGCGAGTTGGACACTGTGGGTGGTGCAGCGATATCTCGGTCGCGGTATTCGGCATTTGCGGTGGAACCTGAGGTGATTGTTCCTAGTGTGGATCAGGCACGTGAGTCGTTGCCTTCTGGGGCTCAGGATGGTGAATGTAAGTCAGCGATGGGTGATCCGTTCACCCCTGAGTGCGTGTATGGCACTGAAAATGCTGATGACGCCGATGCTGTGATTGCGTTGGTGGGAGATTCGCATGCGGAGCATTATTTGCCGGCTTTTGAGGAGCTCGCTCAGGAACACAACTTGCAGATTCGCACGTACTTCCATAGTTCGTGTCCGTTGAGTCTGGCTCAGCGGGTCAGTGATGCTGACCGTGGTGGGCCGTGTTTGACAGCCAACGAGGAAACCCTGACAACGTTGGAAGAGTCTGGGGATATTGATCTTATTGTGACGTCTGCGCGTACCGATGTGCCGTGGGTTGAGGAGGGGTCTGTCACTCCTGCTGAAGGTTTTGCCCAGGTGTGGGCTCGTTTGGAGCCGGTGGCCCCGGTGCTTGTCTTTAAAGACAATCCTTCGATGCTTCCTCAGGATCAAACCACTGATTGTGTGGCGTTGAATGCGGATGATCCTGGTGTGTGTGGGCGTAGCGTGGATGAGGCTATGCCGGTGGATCATCAGCTTGATGGGGTTGAGTTGGCTCACGAGCAGGGCACCGATGTCACGTTGGTTGATACGCAGGGTTGGTTTTGTACGGATACTCAGTGCCCTGCTGTGGTGGGGAATGTGTTGGTGTATCGGGATGAAAACCATGTGACGGCTACGTATGCCGCGACGTTGGCTGACCGAGTGTGGGAGGCGATTTCTCCTGGTCTGCGGTGACCTAGAGCGGGTCAGGTGTGTGGGAGGTTTATTCGTAGTGGGACAGCCAGGTGGTGAGTAGTGTTTGTAGTTGTTTGCGTTCTGCGGGGGTAAAGCGGGCGAGCATGCGGTGTTCGTTGGCCATGTGTTGAGTGATTGCTTGGTCGACTGTTTCTAGCCCGTGTTTGGTCAGGCTGACAAGGCAGGAGCGGGCGTCGTCGTGCGCTGGTTGTCGTTGAACGAGTTGTCGCCGCTCGAGGGAGTCGATGCGTTTGCTGGTTCCCCCGGAGGTCATCATGGTTGTTGCGGTGATATCGCTGGGTGTGAGTTGGTAGGGTTTTCCGGCTCGGCGTAGTGCGGCGAGTATGTCGAAGTCTGCGTCTGAGATTCCGTGGTCGCTGAAGGTGGTGTTGAGTTCCGCGGTGACGTGGTCAGCGATTCTGCTGAGGCGACCGTAGGTTCCTTGTGGGGTGACGTCGAGGTCTGGGCGTTGGGTTCGCCATTGTTTTTGGATGCGATCGATGTGGTCATTGGTGGTCACCTCTCCATATTATCTTCCACGGAAGGTATTATGTCTTCCATGGAAGATAACTTGCGGTGGTCACTGCTCGCAGCCGTCGCCCCCATCACGTGGGGTGCCACCTACTACGTCACCGGCGCCCTCTTACCCGCGGACTACCCGCTTTGGGGAGGGACACTGCGCGCTCTGCCAGCAGGTTTACTACTCCTACTCCTCCTCCGACGGCTCCCCACAGGAGCGTGGTGGTGGA
This sequence comes from Jonesia quinghaiensis DSM 15701, assembly GCF_000423205.1. GTDB lineage: Bacteria > Actinomycetota > Actinomycetes > Actinomycetales > Cellulomonadaceae > Jonesia > Jonesia quinghaiensis. Next base: position 256,862 of record NZ_AUHN01000005.1, on the reverse strand, counting down.
AATCAGCAGTTCTCGGGACCCTCAACATGGGGTTGTTCTTCACTCTGGTCTACCTGGCAGCGCAACTTCTTCCCTCATCCGTTGCGGCCACCATCATGGCCATGTCACCGGCTGTTGTGATGATTTTTGGCTGGCTCATCCAACGGGAGCGTTCCTCACTCTTCGCGATGCTAGGGGCCGCAGTAGGGTTCTTAGGCGTAGTACTCATGGTGTGGAGCGGTGATGGTGGGCTTTCCGCTGCAGGCATCGGCGCGTCAGCTGGCGCAATGGCCTTAAGTTCACTGGGGTTTGTCCTGACGAAACGGTGGACAGCCGTGTCAGCGCCACCCACCTTACCCATGCTGTCGTGGCAGTTAGTTCTCGGTGGTTTACTCGTTTTACCGTTCGCTGCGATCACCGAAGGAGCGCCACCACAGATGACCGGTGAACGACTGCTCGGTTACGGGTACATCGCGATCGTGGCAACAGTTATCGCTTATCTCGCCTGGTACACGGCACTGCGAAAAATCCCCTTAGGAACCATTGGTTTGGTCGGTTTATTGAACCCCGTCACCGGCGTGATCCTTGGAGTAGTGTTTGCCGCCGAGCACCTCACCGTGGCCCAAAGCATCGGTATAGCGCTCGTGCTCACCGGTGTTGTGCTGGGACAACCTGTTGTGGCACGAGCGCTGACGAGGCGCTGGCGCTCACCTGTCAGCACCTCGTAGCTTCGCAGGAGCAGGGGGCAGCTCCTGCGAGGCGGTCTATATTACGAGGCAGTTGCTGTTCCCACCTCAGTTCCGTTCACCGTGACGGTGTAGGACTGCCCTGCGACCAGGTTGTCGCCCGAGTACATCACCATGTCGCTCGACACCTCTGCAATGACGTTCAGCACCACATTCCCATCACTATCGGTGACGCTGACTTCATCACCTGCTGACGCACCAAGTTCAGCAAGTGACAGCCAAGCTTGCGACCCATCACCGGGATACACCGGCATATCAGCAGTACCTAAGGTCACAAGTTCACCACCTTCCACCGCAAACTCACCGTTCACGTCAAGCGAACCGTTGCCCCCAGTGGTGGGACCATCAACACGCACCACACCACCTGAGATTGTCAGTGAACCATTGGAATCAAGCCCGTCACCGCCCGCAGTGACGTTCACTGTTCCAGCAGAAATCGTGATGCTGTAGTCACCTGCAGCATCCATGCCCCCACCCATACCGCCGCCACCGCCGCTTGGCCGAGTGGCAGTGTCACCTTCTGGGCGTTCACCCATATCACCAGATGGGCGCTCTGGGCGTTCACCTGTTTCTGCGTTTCCGCTGGGTGGGGTGACCTCTTCAGCGTCCCCGTCAGGAGTGACAGGTTGATCTGTGGGTTGCTCTGCCTGCGGAGCGGTGTCGTCTGTGGTGGCAGCATCATCAGCTACCTCACCGGTGGTGGCATCACCTGCCGCGTTGAGACCATCATCGCTTGCCGTCACATCGATATCAGCACCAGCGAGATCAATGTGGTAGGCCTCGATGCCCTCATAAGAGGAGGTCACCACAACTGTGCCAGCATTCGCATGGAAGGTACCCTCAGCATGGATTCCATCATCACCACTTGCAAGAGTGATTGTGCCGCCAAGGATCCCCATGGCTCCATCAGAATGCAGTGCGTCATCTTGGGCATCAACACTGATCACCCCATCCTCGATAACTGTGATGACGCCTGACTTCACACCCTTAGTCGAGGTGTCATCAGATGGTTCACTTCCGGAGCCCACACCGGTGGTGATGTCGATGGTGCCGCCGGTCATCACCACATCAGTGGCAGCTGCTATACCGTCGCCGTCAGCAACAATTGTGGTCGCTCCCTCATGCAACGCAATAAAACCGCGATCAGCATCTGTGTCGTTGTCTGAGGTCATGCCATCTCCCCCCGCGGTGAGGTGAAGCGAACCTCCCGTCACCGCTATGTAGTCCTTTCCGCGAACGGCATCGTCCACTGCTGTGACGGTGATGTCACCAGACTCAATAATGAGTCCATCTTTACTGGTGATGCCGTCGTTGTAGTTCCCGACAACTGTCAACGACCCTGTCCCGGTGATGGTGGTGTTCCCAGCGCTGTACAGCGCGGCATTGGGGTCTGCCGACTCGTCGTAGGTTGCCGAGTCAGTCAGTGTGTTTGTGCGGCCTTCGGCTAGTGAAATCGTTAGTTCATCGATGGCGGTCGCAGCGAGCGCAGCGCCCTGGGTGGATGTGATGGTTACCCCGTCAAGGATGAGCGTGACTTTCGCATCGGCTGCGTCAAGAAGGACACTGCCTTCCAGTTCACCGGTGAGGCGGTATGTTCCCTGCTGGGAAATGGTGATGTTTCCGTCCGTACTGGTCACACCATCTGGTTGGTCACTGGATGACAAGTCAACGGTCACTGCAGCACTTGTGTCGACCTCCTCTACCGAGTGGAGTTCTTCGTTGGCGGCCAGCACCTCTGTTGCAGTTTGGGTGGCGTCGATGGATAGCGGATCCACCACAGTCGCTGTTGTGGTTGTTTCAGTGCTTTGAGTGGTGGACTCGGCTGCTGCTGAAGTGTCAGTGGGTGCGCAGGCGGCCAGGCTGGCGGCAAGAGCAGCGGCACTCATGAGTGCGGCAACGCGGCGTCCACGGCGGGCATGAGGGGAGCGGAAAGTGGTCATAGGGTCCTCACTTGGATGTTGTGGTTGCGAAGCGCGGGGCTGTCGCGAAGGCTGTTTTGAGGGTTCGGTTCCACGGCTGAGCGGGAAGGGCTGGGTCAAATGCGGCCAGTCCGGTGGCGAATTTTGAGATGCGCGTGGGGCGCCGGTGACGGCGCCACAGTGCCCGGTCTGCTGGCGAAGGGCTGGCACCAGCTTTCGTTTCGACGATCACCAGGTCAGGTGCACGGTAGGTGCGCCCGTCGGGGAGCTGCCAGCACAGGTCAGTGTCGATGGTGGTGCGAGTGTTGAGGTCAGTGAGTGTGAAACGTCGGTATGTTGTGGTCAGCACTGGCGCCAAGGTGAGGTGCTTTGTGTTGACGGTGCGGGCATCGAGGGTAGACCGCACATACCGGAAGCCGTCTGCGCCGAGGTTGTGGCGGCTGTGGTGTTCTCTGCGGTCTTTCACCGTTGAGCCCCGCTCACCTCGGGTTTTTACTTCGAGGAAGGTTTGCCCGGAGTCCAGGTATGTGCGGGTGCGGACTTTGAACCGTCGGCGACGCCGGGTGAGTGCGAGCCGGTATGCGTCTGCGGTGGGGGTGTCGAAGTACACCGAGTGGTAGGAGAACACCTGCTGTGCGTTGATGTCGACGAGTTGGTAGTGCGGGAGAAGGTCCTGCAAAAGGATGGGGAGTTCGTTGCTGGTCAGGAGGTATTTACGGTCATACCGGGTGAGGAGTGAGGCTGTTTGGGTCACTGTTTCCAGTGGCACCGTGCTGTAGTGGGACAGGCCATCGTGTAGTGCGGTGGTGGTCATCGTTGGGCTCCTTGTTGCACGCGAGCAGGCTGGGTATCGCGGTAACGCACGTGCACGAGCGAGGTGTCGTTGACGAAGTCAACATCGGTGATGGTGATGTGCTGCGGAGTGACTCCAAGGAGTAAGGTCACCAGTTCGCGGGCTTCTTCATCACGGGCCACTGCCCGGTCGAGTTTGAGGGTGATGCGGCGGGTGCCGCTGAGAAAGCGCGGGTGGTCGCAGATGGCGAGTGCCACGATGATGAGACCTGCCGTTGTGATGAGCGCGATGCTAGGAGTTGTGGAGAGTCCTGACACCAGCCCGATTGCCAGTGAGGCAAAGTAGTAGGCCACCTCGGAGTGGCTGATTTCCTCTGAACGAAGGCGAATGATGGACAACACACCGAAGAGCCCTAGTCCAAGGCCCGCCCCCACTGAGGAGAATCCGAGGGCCGCAGCCACAGCGAACACTCCAATGTTGACCACCATGAACGCGACCACAAGGTCTTTGCGTCGGTGGCGGGGGTAGTACAAGCCGCATGCAACCAGGGTGATTGCAAGAAGGTCGATGCCAACAACAACAGCATTCATGGGTTCCTCTTTCCAGTGTTCGTCTAACGTTCACTGTCTAGTTACCCATGGGGCCCTTCGGGCACACTGTGGCGATTCTTTGAAAAGCCTATGAGTGCCTCAGCCGCGCATTGTTTAGGTCACAACCGAAGCCTGATATTGCCGGTGCGTGGTGCCGTCAAATGTTGTCCAGTGCAGGGTGTTACCGACGAGATCCACTTGTATTGGCCGATGCTCAACGGGCATCCAGCTGACGGTGCGGGTGCGAACATCAAGCAGCGCCAGCACGTGAGGAGCATCAGCCTGCGCCTGGTTTTGGGGGGCACCGGCAACCACCCACACCACACGGGTGCCTTCAACGGCGATGTCGGTGACCTGCGGGCCTGTGGCGGTGAGCATGGGGGTGAAGGATGCTGCCGGGACTTTCCAAGCCGTCCACGTTGCGGCGTCACGGAGGTAGACATCACCCGCTGCACTGACCGCAAGGAGGTCACCGCTGCCGTCAACGGTTCCCATGCCTTCGTTTAGTGTGTGGCGGCCAGCTCGTTCCGGATAGGCCGTGATGAGTGGGCGTGACGTCGATGATGTGTCTACCGCAATACTGGTCGACACTGGGCGCAAGCCACCAGCAGCATCGTCGCTACTTGGCAGGGCATCGACAACTTCACTGCGCACAGTGGCGCGTCCTTCAGAAAGGTGCAGAACGCCAGCAACCCCGCGGGCATCCACACGCAGGTCAGCGCCAACGATGTCCGCGCTGACGAGGGCCGGGACCCACGGTGACTCTGGTCCACCGTTGGAATGCCACGGCAACAGTGCCCCATTGTCATCAAGGGGCGCTTCACCGTCTTCTAACGGGACTGGCACAACCCATTGAATGCGCCCCTCTTGCACAGTTGGTTCAAAACCTAGGTGTGGCGGCAGCGCCACGGAATCCCATAGGTCGCGGGCACTTGCCACAAGCCACGTGTCACCTGAGTTGATGTCTGCGGCGAAGATCCGCCAGTCCCCTGAGTTACTGTGCGGGCCAACTGTCTCTTGCCACACTGCGTACCCTTGCCCCGAGGTCATCGCAGTGATGCGGCGCCCCGAGTCGTTGTCCACAAGGTCTGCAGTTGGGGCAAACGCAGTGAAGCCGTCTTCATCGACGACTCCGGCCTGGTCTGTTACTCCCCACGTCCCCAGGTTCAAGGTATGACAAGCTTCTTCAACACCGGACGCGGCAAGTGTTTTTGTGTCGTCGATTGACTCGAAAAGCGTGATGTAGTCAGTGCAGCGTTCTGAGTCGCTGATGGGGGTAGCCGGGTCAGAGTCCAGGGAGTCAGCCAAGTTGAGCATGTCGTCGCTACGGATAATGTCCCAGCCCAGCGGGCGGTTTTGGTGATCATAAGCCACAATTCCAGTGGGTTGCGGCGCGGAGTCCTCGGGCGCGCTAGGTGATGCTGGCGCAGAGCATGCGCCAACAACAAGGATTGGCAGTAGTACTGCCGGGAACAACGATGTCCGCACAGCTCGTCCTCAGGTGGGGGTGGCGGGGGGTGAGCCTCGCGCAAGGCGATGTCATGGTCTGACTGTCTGTGTGTTGAGTATAAGAATATTGACATCCATCGCGACAGCATCATGAAGAAGACAAACCGCCATAGTGCTACACATCACAAACACCTGTCTAGCGTGCGTAACACGACGTCACATCGCGGAATTATGCAACACATAGGTTGCCTATTTAGGTTAGCCTCAACTACGATCACGTTGTGTCTGACCCACTCACCACCCCAACCACAACACCAGATAACGGCAAACTGACCAGCGAATCGCTCCGCATCGCCTACGGCTCACATGTTGTTGTCCACAGTGCTGACGTCACCCTCCTGCCAGGGCACGTCACAGCGCTCGTTGGTCCCAATGGTTCAGGGAAGTCCACCCTCCTGCGCACCCTGTCGCGGCTCCACACCGCACAAGCTGGCAGCATCACCTTGGACGCAGACACAGACGCCGCCGCACTAAACTCCCGAGAATTCGCCCGCCGCGTCACCCTCCTGTCCCAATCACGCCCCACACCCGCGGGCCTGACTGTACGAGACGTCGTCGAGTTTGGGCGCCACCCGCACCGCCGCGGATGGCGCGGAAACGACCCCCACGGGCCACTTGCAATCGCCAGAGCACTCACCCTCACCGGCATCGACAGCCTCGCCGACCAACCAGTCGACACGCTCTCCGGTGGGCAACTCCAACGTGTCTGGTTCGCCAGTGCACTGGCCCAAGACACCACAGTGCTCCTCCTCGACGAACCCACAAACCACCTCGACCTGCGCTACCAGATGGACGTCCTGCACCTCATGCGCTCCCTCGCAGACGACCACAACATCACCGTTGGAGTCGTCCTGCATGACCTCAATCACGCAGCAGCAGTGGCTGACACCGTCATCGTGATGGACAACGGGCAAGTTGTTGCCAACGCAGCCCCCGAAGAATCCCTCACCTCACCCCTCCTGACCTCGGTGTACGACATCGACGTTCACGTCGAACGCCACCCAACAGGAGCCCTCAGCATCACGACCCCGGCCAGCCTCACACTGCGCCAGGCACACCACCAAGCAACAGCCACCGCACGCTGACGCTTAACCTCCTCGAAAGGACACCATGCACCGCACCATCCGCCGCACCTGGGCTTCCGGAGCTCTCCTCGCGGCCATCACGATGCTCGCTGCCTGTGGCACCACCGACCCTGCCACCACAGAAACAACCTCAACACCCGCAGCAGAACAATCAGCCGGGCCTGTCACCTTCACCGACGGCAGAGGAGAACAAGTCACCCTCCCAGACGGTCCAGCCACAAAAGTTGTTGTTCTGGAATGGTCACAAGCAGAATCCGTCATCGCACTTGGTGTTGACCCCATTGGCCTAGCAGACGTCGCCGGTTACACCAGCTGGGTCGGAAACGTGGCACCATTCACCACCGAACCAACCGACGTGGGTGTTCGCCGCGAACCCAGCGTCGAAACAATCGCTACCCTCGAACCAGACCTCATTTTGGGTTCCGTTGGCTCCATCCCCGATTCCGCCATGGAACAGATGGAACGCATCGCCCCCATCGCACTCATGAACGGTGCAGACGGCAACGACCCACTGGGCTTGATCCGCAGCGAATTCACCACCATCGCCACCGCTTTAGGTAAAGAGACACAAGCAGAAGAAGTCCTCGCTACCTACGACACCACTATCACCGAGAACGCACAAAAACTTGCCGACGCTGGCCTCGAAGGCACCCCTGTCGTCCTGACCTCGCCCTACGCAGATGGCGCCAACGTCACCATCCGCATGCACGGTCCACGCACCGCTGTTCAAGCAGTCGCAGAGGACATGGGGCTCACCGCGGCCTGGGAAGACGCAGGCGACGAGCAATTCGGTCTGTCCAACATTGACCTCGAAGGCCTCACCGAACTCCCCGACGACACCCGGTTCCTGTACTGGGGTAACGACGACTCCGAAGACATCAAGTCACTCGAAGAATCCAGCCTGTGGACGGAACTACCCTTCGTGAAAGACGACCACGTCTACCGCGGGGCAGTTGGCATCTGGGCATACGGCGGACCAGCTTCCATGACCGCATGGAGCAACGACCTCACCGAACAGTTGACCAGCAACTAACGCACGGCCCACCTGTTCCGACACCACAACACGAGGCACCACACCGTGGCCACCACTAGTACAACAACCACTCCCCCGGCACACCAGCAGGGAACACCCACACCCGCCGCAACGCGGTCTTTGCCTGGGTTACTCCTCGCTGGCGGGCTCCTTGGCGCATGGCTGCTCGCAGCCTGCATCGTGCACCTCACCCAAGGGACATCACAGGTTGGGCTAGCAGAACTCTGGGCCATGGTCACTGGCGCCGACGTCGGACAATCAGCAACCGTCATCACCCAGTCACGGCTGCCCCGCCTCGGGGCAGCCGTACTGGTGGGAATCGCACTCGGCGCAGCAGGCGCCTCCATGCAATCCGTCACCCGAAACCCCCTCGCCTCCCCGGACACCACAGCCGTCAACGCCGGAGCCTTTCTCGCCCTGACCATCGTGTCCGCATTCGGGATAAGCCTTGGGGTGCTCCCTGGCACAGCAGTCGCATTTGTTGGCGGACTCGCAGCAGCGACCCTCGTCCTCGGAATCTCCTCAGGGGGTGCCACCTTCGCGATCCGCCTCGTCCTCGCCGGATCAGTCATCGCCCTCGGTTTTTCAGCCATCACCTCTGTCCTCCTCCTGCTTTTCCCCTGGGAAACCCAAGGCCTCTTCGCCTGGGGAGCAGGATCACTCAGCCAACGCAGCCCCGACGCCATAACCTCCGTTGCACCAATCGTGGCAGTCGCGCTCATCGTGCTCTTCACCCAAACGCGGGCACTGGACATCCTCCAAATGGGAGACGACGCCGCCCGATCCCTCGGTGTCCCCCTGACCCGAACACGCATCATCACCGTGATCTGTTCCGTGCTCCTCGCCGCAGCCGCTGTCACAGTGGCGGGGCCCATCGGCTTTGTCGGCCTGTGCGCACCACTGGTAGTGCGTCTCCTTGCCGCAAAAATCCGCCCCCTGCGTCGCCAAGCAGCATTCATCACGGCAAGCTGCATCGCCGGTATCGCCCTGGTCCTGACCGCAGATGTCGCAGTACGCGCAGTCTTCGGCGCGATCAGCGGAGTAACAGTACCCACCGGCGTCATCACCAGCATCATCGGAGCCCTTGCCCTGATCCTGCTTGCGCAACGCCTCACACACGTTGGGGATGGCGGCGCACTAGCATCACTACGAGCTGGCAGCCGCCTGTCACGCTCACACCCCTGGATCATCCTGGTCAGCGCCCTGGCTCTCCTCATCGCCGCACTCAGTGCATCAGTGGTCCTTGGAGACCAACGGATCCTTCTCGGTGATGTCTCCAACTGGCTTCAAGGAATAGCTTCCATTCGCGTTGAGATCATTCTCGACACCCGCGTTCCCCGCATCACCGCCGCCGCGCTTGCCGGCGCAGCATTGGCGCTCTCTGGTGGGCTGCTCCAAACCTTTACCCGCAATCCGCTCGCTGACCCAGGGATTCTGGGTGTCACCAGCGCTGCCGGGCTTGGCGCAGTCATCACCCTCATCAGCGTGCCAGCCCCCACCTTCACGATGCTTTTTGCTGGCGCGCTCATTGGCGCGAGCATCGCAGGGGTTGTGGTGTTTGGTTTGTCCTCACGTGGGGGAATCTCCACCATGCGTCTGGTGCTTGTGGGAGTGGGGATGTCCGCTGGGACGAGCGCCATCACCACGCTGCTGTTAGTCCAAACCGACCCGTGGAACCAAAATAAGGCCATTACGTGGTTGGGTGGTTCGACTTTTGGGGCAACATTTAACCAACAAGTGTGGTTGTGTGCAGTACTGGTGGGTGCTGGTGTACTGCTCACCCGTACGAGCCGCGACCTAGACATCATTCAACTTGATGAAGTCTCCCCTCAACTGTTGGGGGTCGCCCTCAATAGGTCAAAGGTGATTCACCTAGGGCTCGCTATCGTGCTAGCTGCAACAGCCACCGCAACAGTGGGGGTTATTTCGTTTGTCGGTTTGGTTGCACCCCACGCCGCCCGGCTCCTTATTGGCAAGCAACACCGGTGGCAACTTCCCATGACCGCCGTTTGTGGTGCTGTTCTTGTCGTAGTTGCCGACGCCGTGGGCCGTTCAGTCCTCGCCCCAGCGCAAGTTCCTGCGGGGATGGTCACCGCACTCATCGGCACACCGTACTTCATCTGGTTGTTGTGGAAAATCCGCGAAAACCGCTCATAACCACGAAACAAACCATAACTGGTGTTGGGGTTTCCGTGTGGGTTGGGAAGTCTTAGCGGATGCTTACCGTAGCTTTGACGAGGTTGTGGTCAGAGGCTCGATACCCGTTAACCCGGTTGCTGTACGAACTGGCATACACTGCTGCACCACGGGCAAACACAAAGTCGATTCGCGTGGCGTAACCACTACTATCGGCCTTTTGAGTTCGCCAGTTGTTGTACGTGTTGTAGTTCAAACCAGTACGTCGAGGCGCGGTTGCCGTGTCAATGAACCCGGCAGAGTACACCTTGTTTAAGGTCGAAAAGTTTTGGGTACGTTTGGTGCTGGAGTTCAAGTCACCTGCAAGGATAACTGGGCGCCCAGCCGAATTGACCTTATCAATGCGTTTCAGGATCGTCGCCATTTGCGCAGCCCGATTTTTGTCATATTTTGCACCCCACCGGTGTTCAAGGTGAGCGGACACAAACCAGAAACGCTTCCCGGTTTTCCGGTCTTTGAACTGTGCAATCGCAGCGTAACGCTGGTAGCGGTCTATCCCGATTCGGGGAAGTTTAATAGCACAGGAGGTGCTGTATTTCTTTTTCTTCGTGGTCTGTTTGCACGTCGAGATGAGCTTGTAGCGGTTGGCGTCATACAGGATGCGAGCGCCATCGTTGCCACCGTTAATACCAGGGCGCACGTAACGGGTTGTGCGAACCATTTTCCAGTTCACAGAGCGGTCTTTTTTCCGTTGCACAGAACGAACCGAACTGAGGAACTGGTTGATCTGACCAGTTTTTGACTTTTTGCTGGTTTTTTTGGTGAGCGCTTCTTGAACAGCAACAATGCCAGCCTTGGAGTTCACGACTTCTTGAGCTACCGCTGTGCGGCGTTTTGCCCACGGTTTCTCTTCACCACCTGTACCTGCACCAGTGATGTTGTATGAGGCGACGGTGAGAGTTGTTGCTTGAGTTGGTTTTTTACTGAGGGGCTGGCCAGCAATGCCGTACCCCAATGGCGAAAATTTGCTCGTTGAACCAGTGCTGTCAGTGTTGATCGCCTCAAGGCGGAAACGGAAATCGCGTGCCGTTCCAATAGCTGACCTGATTGAGCGGAGCTCTCCGGCTGTCAGGGTGTAGCTACGAGCTGTGGCTGGCAGTTCTATGACCCGGTGATGCGGGCCTTTACTGCCTGGAGCGAAGGTTGCCGCAGCGAGGTGGAGACGTTGGCTGGTGGTGCGCACACCGTTGTGTTCCCACGTAATCGCGACACGACCACCGGATGCTGGTTGCGCATTTACGGTGTACCAGGAGGGGGTGCGTGGCCCTGTGTGCATGAGCCCGAGGGCCACACTGTTGTCCGTGGCGGACGGCAACAGTGTGACTGCACTCGCGGGCGAAAGGGGCTGGGCGGCAGGCATCGTGGTTACTGCAGTGCTGTGGGTTTGTCCGATGCTGGCTGCTCCTGCGGGCGCAACGGCGATGGTCAACATGATGGACAGCGACGTTGCTGCTGTAATGATGCGACGCACCGGTGCTCCTCGCGTTGGGCTCTTCACCTTCCACCTTGACTATCGGCCGCCGCGCCGTGGTGATGAGGGGACAAGGGACCTAGCAAGAGTTTTCTAGATCACACCTGCTGCTGTGTTAGGTCTGTGACCGGCTGTAATGGTGTAAGGAAATCGTCAAAAGTGCACGTCACACCGCATCTCTCCCGCCGTGTTTGACCCCAGTGGGTTAGGATTTTCTTGATGTCTGACCTCCACGCTCCCCTTGACACGGCCTTCGCGCCGGTCGTCTGGTTGCTCCCAGACACTGGCACCAACGGTCAGGTGTCATCGTGGGGCGCGAAGCTTGCAGGCACCGCGCCACCCCGCACTAGCGTCTAGCCAACGGTCCAGTACTGTCATTCGCGTCGCGGTGATGAGTAGTTCCCTGGTCCGTGTTACCCCTCCTGCGCAACGACCGAGGTCCTCTCTTGCTTCTTGCCTGTGTTCTCACAATTTTCTTATCCAGCGCGGCTGCTGCCCCACTGGGTAAATGGCTAGGCCGTTCAGCTGGTTGGCTGCTCGCCCTTCCACTGCTCGCTGTCGCAGCGATCCTTGTCTCGCAGTTCTCTGCGGAGTCTGCACTGACCCAGACCGTGTCATGGATGCCCACGCTCGGGGTAGATCTCGCACTGCGCCTTGACGGACTGTCGCTGCTGTTTGCGTTGCTTGTTCTGGTTATTGGCGCTGCGGTGATGTTTTACTCCGCCAAGTACCTTGGTAAAGGCAAACAGAGCAGCTTCTACGTTTTGATGACGTTGTTCGCTGCGGCGATGCTGCTATTGGTGCTCGCTGACAACGTGGTGGTGTTGTTTGTTGCTTGGGAAGCGACAACATTATGTTCGTTCTTCCTCATTTCCCGGTCCGGGACGCACGCACAAGAGCCAGCTATCCGCACATTGCTGGTCACCGCTGCTGGCGGGTTGTCACTGCTTGCCGCCGTTGTCACGATGTCTGTGGTCACTGGCACCACGCAACTCTCTGAGATCCTCGTGTCCTCTGCGTGGAGCGACAACTCCACTTTCGCAACAACCGTTGCGGCGCTCCTTGCAGTAGCAGCGTTTACGAAGTCCGCGCAGTTCCCGTTCCAAGCATGGCTTCCCGATTCGATGGTTGCCATCACCCCAGTGAGCGCATACTTGCACGCTGCGGCCATGGTGAAAGCTGGCATCTACCTGCTTTTGCGTTTCTCACCTGCACTCGACGGCGTCATGTTGTGGCACGTCCTCCTTATCACCAGCGGTGTCATCACAGCACTCATTGGTGCCATTGCCGCGCTGAGACGCTACGACCTCAAAGAGCTCTTGGCGTACTCCACCATTTCCCAGCTTGGTCTTCTGGTCACCATGATTGGTGTGGGCACGGAGTATGCGCTAACCGCGGCGGTAGTCCACACCGCTGCACACGCGCTATTTAAGTCCGCCCTGTTCCTCTTTGTTGGGGTCATCGATCACGATGCGGGCACCCGAGATATCCGCGAACTTGCAACAATGCGCTTGAACATGCCGGTCACCAAAGTGGCAGTTACCTTGGCTGCCCTTTCCATGGCTGGTGTGCCACCACTGCTTGGGTTCATCTCCAAAGAGTCAATGTTCACTGCTTTCCTTGACGCACCAGGCCCAGCCTGGATCGGGGTGAGCGTAACGGTACTAACCGCCATCGCAGCGGTCTTTACCTTTGTGTACTCGGGGCGCATCGTTTTTGGTGCTTTTGGTGGCGACGGTTCACAGCGCACAGTACCCGAAGCTTCACCACTGTTTTGGGGGCCACCAGCGTTCACCGCAGCAGCCGGGCTGGTCTTCGGTCTTGTGCCACACCTTCTTGACCCACTTGCCTCAGCCGCTGCGTCAAGCGCAGTTGGATCTGAGGTTCACACACACCTTGCCCTGTGGCACGGTATAAACGCTGCACTTTTTGTTTCACTGGCGGTCCTCACCACTGGTGCCGTTCTTGTTGCATACCGCACCCGCCTTGAACCTCTCGTGACACGACTGCGTTTCCCCTTTTCAGCACTCGATGTTGTCGACGCGACTCGCGCAGGAATCATTGAGACAGGCGTGCGACTGGGGAAGCTCTCAGGCACAACATCTCCGCGCCTACACTTGGCCATCCCAGCCGTAGTGGTCAGCCTCATCGCAGTGTACGGAGCAACCCACCTACACACACTTCCACCCATCGTGGGCGAAACAAGCCGTCCCCTCGACTGGGTACTCGTGATCCTCGTTGCAGCAGGAACCATCGCGACGGTGCGCGCCCAAACACGTATCTCCGCGGCAGTGGTCACCGGTGTTGTGGGGTTCTCCATGACACTGTGGTTCTTCACGCTCGGCGCAGCAGACGTTGCGCTCACCCAGTTGCTCGTCGAAATCCTGACACTGTGCGTCATGGTGTTGCTGTTGCGCCGCCTGCCACGCCGATTCTCCGTGGAACCAGTGCGCAAACGCATTCCTGCCGCTGTCATCGCGATCAGCGCTGGCCTCGCCACCACCTTCGGGGTGTGGGCGCTCACCGGACGTCGGGACCTGTCGCCAGCAGCACAGTATTACCTGCAAGAAGGTGAACAAACCACCGGTGGAGCAAACATTGTCAACACCATTCTGGTGGACTTCCGTGCGTTCGACACCCTCGGGGAACTCAGTGTTCTCGGTATTGCAGGTGTCGCCATCGCGGCGCTTTTGACATCACGCAAACCGGTCGCTATCCGCTCTGCTGACCTTGATGAGGATTCCCCGCTAGCAGACTCCCGCCAAAACACCGTTTTCGTTCGAAGTATTACCCGGTGGGTGGGTCCACTTGTGGTGATTATGTCGGTCATCCTCTTGCTGCGGGGTCACCAAGAACCTGGTGGTGGTTTCATCGCAGCATTGATCGGTGGTGCTGGCTTCACCTTGCTCTACCTCGCAGCCCCCTCTGACACGGCGGCACGTATCCGCCTGCCCTACCTCTCCCTCATTGGAGCTGGGGTTGTGATCGGAACCGGAACGGGACTTTTGGGTTACCTCGAAGGGTCCTTCCTCACTCCCATCCACTTCTACATATTCGAGATGCACTTCACAACCGCACTGATTTTCGATGTTGGTGTGTACCTCTCAGTTGTTGGTGTCATCCTCGCGGCGCTGAACCTCTTGGGCCGCCAACACCGATTGGGACAGCAACATGCCTGGACCTCTGACCACGACACCACAGACAAAAACGAGGAGGTGAGTTCACGATGACACTGGCCATTACAGCTGGAATCCTTGTCGCTGGGGCAGTCTATTTGCTCCTCAAACCAGAGATGCTTCGCATCATTCTCGGTTTTGTCCTACTCAGTCACGCCGCGAACCTCATCATTATGGCGGCTGGCAACTCCTCACGCCGTGAAGAACCTTTCGGGACGTTCACCGACCTCACCAACGCCGCTGATCCCCTCCCCCAAGCTTTCGTGCTCACCGCAATTGTTATCGCGTTCTCCATCACGGTGCTGATGCTGGTGCTGGCTGTCACCGGAAAAAACGATGACAACACCTCTGTCTCCCCACCAACTGACGCGGACGACGCAGCACCACAGGCCACCGATGACGCTGCAGCCACCACGCCAGGTGACGACGCCGCCACAGCACCCACGACGACGCAGGAGCCCACGTCATGATCGCTTCTACCCTGCCGCTCTTCGTAGCTCTTCCCCTCATCACCGCTGGGTTGCTCATCGTATTCGGTGACCGTCCCCTCCTTCACCGTCTCACTCTCTTCACAATCCTTGGGGCTTCGCTCCTTGGTGGGATTGTTCTGATCCTGGAATTTGTTGACGGTGGGGCGCTCGCACACGGTGTGGGTATGTGGCCAGTTGGGATTGCTATTCCCTTCGTGGCAGACATGTTCACCGCCCTGATGTTGGTAGTTACCGGGACACTCACCATCGTGTGCGCCGCCTTCGCCTACGTGTCGCAACAGGGCAGCAACAGGTTCTTTGCACCACTGATCCTTGCCCTTACTGCTGGTGTCAACGGCGCACTACTGACCGCTGACCTTTTCAACTTGTTCGTGTTCATCGAAGTTATGCTGCTCCCCTCCTACGCACTGTTCTTCCTTGCGCCTTCAGGGAAAGCACCACTGCGCAGGATCGCTGGAGCGCGCCTCTACGTCACACTGAACCTGCTCACCTCAACGATTTTCCTCGTTGGTGTTGGGTTTGTGTACGGCACCGCTGGAACAGTGAACATGGCTGAACTTGCTGGTCTCGCCAAAGAAAACGGCGCTGTCGCGTTCGCTGTCGCACTGTGCCTCTTCGCGCTCAGCATCAAAGCAGCAGCAGTCCCCGTACACGGGTGGCTTGCTCGCGCCTACCCGACAACGTCCCCGGCAATCACAGCGTTGTTCTCCGGCCTCCACACCAAAGTCGCGATCTATGGGATCTACCGCATCTATGCGGTGATCTTCGACGGAGACGCAACCTACCTGTGGGTTGGTGTTCTCCTCTTCTGCCTCACCATGGTTCTTGGCGTTTTTGGTGCTGTTGGGGAAAACACCACACGCTCCATCCTCGCCTTCCACATGGTCAGCCAGATCGGCTACATTCTGCTCGGTGTCGCACTATTCACCGAACTTGGATTAACCGCAGGTATCTTCTACCTACTGCACCACATGATTGTAAAAGCTTCGCTGTTCCTCTCCACCGGCGCCATCGAAGTGCGCTACGGTTCGGGGCAACTTGGCAGCGTCACCGGGATGCTGAAAAAGGAACCATGGATCGCTGCAACGTTCTTCATCGCAGCGCTTTCCCTCGCCGGTATACCACCCTTCTCAGGGTTTGTTGCCAAACTCAGCCTCATCATGGCGTCCATTGACGCAGGGCAAGTCGCAGCCGCTGTTGTGATGGTGCTTGTCAGCCTGGTCACGCTACTTTCTATGCTGAAAATTTGGTCAGGGGTTTTCTGGACCAAACACAAAGCAAACCCCTCACTCGACGACGCCGACCCAACAACGTTCGCTGCAATCCCCGCGTTAGAAACCCCTAGTTCGGACAGCGACACAGCAACAGTCGTGGCAACCCGGCCACGCATCGGGCTGGCACTTGCGGCACCATCCATGGTGCTCGCACTCATAACTATCTGCCTTGGTCTCGGCGGTGAACTCCTGCTTGGCCTCGCAGAAACAGCTGCAGCAGGGCTGCTCGACACAAGCTTCTACATTCAGGCGGTGATGGGTTCATGATGACCTGGCTAACGTGGCCGCTACGGGTCATTCGCTTCGCGTTCTGGTTTGCCTGGCAACTCGTGCTCTCCAACGTGGCAGTGGTGCGCGACAACATCACCACAGGGCAAAACTCCACCCCAGGGATCGCCCGGTACGTCACCGCGTGCCGCACTGACGGGGAAATCACGATGCTCGCCGCGCTCATCACCCTCACCCCAGGGACGCTGACCCTCGGCACAGACATCCACTACATTGACGATGAGCCATACCGGGTACTTTTTGTCCACGGCATGTATGCGCCGGACGCTGACGCGCTTCGCGCTGAACTATCCGTCATGGAAATTAACATGCTCAAAGCTGTGCGACGGAAAGGGGCACCCGCATGATTGGCGTAGACGTTGCCATTGTGATCCTTGCTCTGGCCTGTTTGGTCAGCACCTACAGAATCCTTGTTGGGCCTAGCGAAGCTGACCGTGCGAATGCTGGTGATCTCCTGTTCTTTGGCATCATAGGCCTCATTGCGCTATTCGGTGTGCGGGCAGAAAGCCCATTCACCTACGACATTCTCATTGTGGCGACACTTGTTGGGTTCCTCAGCGCGATTTCGTTGGCACGAGCACTCACCAGGGGGAAGCGATGAACCAGGTACTAGAAATTCTTGGAACCACCTTCATCATTCTTGGTGCTCTCCTCTTCGCTAGCGGAGCTTTGGGCCTGGTGCGTTTCCCTGACGCATACACGCGAGTGTCATCCGTTGGTACCGCCGGTGGAATCGGCATCATCCTGGTAATCGCTGGAACCGTTCTGCTCACCCCCAGCGTCTCCAATGTCCTCAAAGCGGTCATCGTTGTGGCTTTGCAACTGGCAACATCAGCCATTGGGTCCATTGCCATCGCACGCTCGGCGTACCTGACAGGTGTCCCGCTGTACAAGCAACTCTTCAACGACCTCGACACTGATGGCCACGTAACCCACGAAGGCGAAACTGACCGTTACGAAGAAGACATCGATTCGGCGAACTCAGCGGATTCGGCTGACGGGGCGACAGGTTCAGCTGACGTGGCGGAAAGTACTCCACAGGGACACGAACCACACAAGAACCCTCACAGCACGGCCTAGAACAACCTCACACTGCAACATGAGCCAACGCAGCACAGCACGAGTGTGACGGAGGGGATCAACAGCATTGCTGTTGATCCCCTCTTTTTATGCCCTGTCGTCATAGCACCCAACCTCAGGTCGCAACTCACAACAAATATCGGGCTTTACGGTTATTTTTTAAGGTTCTCTTAAGATATTTTTTGTTATGAATCTAGAGGTAATTAATGCGGTCAGTCAGTTTCGCCATTCCTGTTCTCCTCCTTAGTGCTGTGGTGGCCCTTGGCGGCTGCACTGTGGACGCTAGTTCACCACCTACCACTATTTCTTCCGCCACAGACGGCATTCAACATGTCAGTAGTGACACCTTTTCCATCACGGGCCACCCTGCGGTCGTTGAGTTAGAAGACGGCAATACGCGGCTGGTTTACCGCGTCGATCTGGAAAACCTGTCAGATGATGATTTGCGTAACGTCAACTTCCAGGTCAGTCCTCCCGCTGACCTCACGCCGTATTTGGCGACAGGGCCCATTGAGTCGCCAAAAACGAACTTTGACATCGCCTCTGCGAACAAGGAAGACAGTGACTTGGCACCTGGTGCGGGGCGCGGTATTGAACTTTCCGATGCGCGGTCATAAAGAAACCTACACAGTAGATGTAGCTGTCACAGATCCCGACGGTCTGCTGTCAGCCTCGTAGCCGCAAACCTTAGCCAGTAGTCGCCGGTGGTTAGCGCTGAACCCCTCACTGCGCGTTTACTGGCTCCAAGTATGGCATTGCTACGCCTTGGATCTCGTCCTGCATGTAGGCGATGATCTGCCTGCATCCTAGGAACCACAATGATGAGAAGACCGCCGAGGCAATGAAGCCAAAGAGCATCGGTGGGCCACCAACCAGGGCAATGAACATGGCATGCCCAAAGAGCACCATAAGAAGCACCCCAGCAACGACACCTGCTACGAGAAGAATGACCGACCACGGTTTATACGAGCCTGCCGCGATCTGGCCCCTCAACGCACCATTAGCTATCATCCACGTTGCCAATAGGCCCATTTCACAGGCTGCAAGCACACCAACAAGCAGCACCACATACAGTGGGGCGAGTTCCGCCACCTCCGGGTACCGGGCAGCGTATGACGAGGCAACGGCCGGAACGATGATTACTTGAGTAACAACTGCGAGGGCCGCTAGAAAAGCCACCACAATTCGCAGCATGAGTACTTGTTGCTTCGGCTCCATTGCACGTACCCCTTCGATGTTGTCCACCTGGTAACGCAGGCCACAAACCGAGTATCACATGTTGTCACATTCGACGGGAGGTGAATATGTGATGATTCCTTGCGCACTTTGTCCACATAGAAAATGATGCTCTGCGCCAATCAGCGCGCACATATCGCAGTCACTGACGCTGAGAGTGTCTTGTCATGTCACCGGTAATACACAAGAACCTGCGTTAGCTCCTGGTGGAGCTAACGCAGGTTCTTGTGTGGAAAATTGTGCCCCCAGTCGGACTCGAACCGACACTGGACCGATTTTAAGTCGGCTGCCTCTGCCATTGGGCTATGGGGGCTTGCGCGCCACATATGTGACATGCAAACGCGGGTGTCTGTGCTGGCCAGGCCAGCAGGTAACCCCAGTTAGGATACAACACGATGCCCGCCTCACACGAGGCGGGCATCGTCATGTCACAGAAGTGCAGGCAATTAGCTTGCTTTAGCCTCATCTGGCAGGCTCTTGGCCTGCTCAGCCTTCGGCTTGGGTGGGATCGCTGCGTTACGGAACTCGGCACGTGGGTCGTGCAGTGGGCCCAGTGGCACAAGTTCGCGACGCATCAGGTATACCGACAACCAACCGGTGGTGATACGCAGGCGACGTGAAATCGTTGGCATGGCGTACAGGTGGTACCCGCGGTGTGCGCACCAGGCGAAGAAGCCACGGAGCTTGATGCGGCCGAACAGAATAGCAACACCCTTGTGGAGGCCAAGTGACGCAACGGTCCCGAGGTTCTTGTGTGAGTATTCCTTGAGTTCACCGGAACGCAGTACTGCTGCGAGGTTGTCTCCGAGGAGTTTCGCTTGGCGCACAGCGTGCTGGGCGTTTGGTACACAGAAACCGTTAATTCCACCGTGTACGTCTGGCACTGCGGCACAGTCACCGGCGGCGTATGCGTCGGGGACAACATTGCCGTCAGCATCAATGACTTGGAGTTTGGTGTTTGTGGTGACACGGCCCATTTTGTCGCTGGGGAGGTCTGATTCACCGATAACTGGGTTAGCTTTCACACCAGCAGTCCACACGATGGTGTCGGTGTCGAACTCAACACCAGTTGAGGTGACAACGTGACCGTCTTCGCAAGAGGACAGGAATGCGGAGAGGTGGAACTCGATGCCACGGTTTTGCATCTCTTCGAGAGCGTACTGCGCCATTTCTTCAGTGAGCTCGGGCAGGATGCGGTTGGACCCTTCGATCATAACGAAGCGCAGGTCCTTGGGTTCAATGGTGGGGTACTGCTTCACGGCTGATTTAGCCATGTCTTCGATTTCGGCGATCGCTTCACAACCAGCGAATCCACCACCAACGAAGGTGAAAGTGAGCAGGCGTTCCCGGAGGCTTTTGTCCCACGTTGACGCGGCCACAATAATGCGGTCCAGTACGTGGTTGCGGACAGCGACTGCCTCTTCAACATTTTTGAAGCCGATGGCGTTTTCGGCGAGCCCTGGAATGGGGAGCACACGTGATACGGACCCCAAACCCACGATGAGGTGGTCGTAGGTGATCTCGTACGAGTCGCCAATTTCTGGGGTCACAACAACGGTTTTGTCGCCGTGACGGATCTCGGTGACTTTACCCATCAGTGTGTCGATGTTCTTCAACGCGCGGTTGTGTGGTGCAACAACATCGCGGTCAGAGATAGAACCCGCAGCGACTTCTGGGAGGAAGGGCGCGTAGGTCATGTAGGGGCGCGGGTCGATGACGACGATCGCAGCTTCCCGGCGTCCAAGGCGCTGCCGGAGACGCTTCGCAGAGTACAGGCCTACCGACCCACCGCCGAGAACAACGATGCGCGGGACCTTGCGTGGACGTGGCGTTGCGGCTGCCTCACTGTCAGCAGCCTTGTCGGTGAGTTCGGTTGTCTGTGACATAGTCCAATCGTATGACCGGGACGAAAGTCCAGCACTATCCGCGGGGCGTGATTACCAGCACATCCCATGAATCTTCTATGATCTGGGCCCGGTGTTTCTTTACCCGCACCTGACCCACCACCCCAAAGGTCCCAGATTTACCCCAAGGACAACGCAATGCCGTCCAAAATGTCATGTTCGCTCGTAATAGTGGTGGTGAGTTTTCCACCCGCTTGAGCAACAGCGGCTTGCACTCGGGCCATAACTGTTGACCACACCAATGCTCCAGCACCAATGACATCAACTCGTCCAGGGTGCATGAACCCCAACGCGGCACGCTCAGCACGGTTGCGGTGCAGCAAGTCATTGCAGGCTACTTGAGCATCAACCAACGTTGTGCTGGCCCCGTTAATTTGGTCGCGGTCATACTCACGCAGCTTCTTCACGTGTGCGGTCACCGTGGTGATTGACCCAGCCAACCCCACAAGCGTCGCGGTTCGCTCGATAGGTACTATCCGTGCAGCCTCATCGATTGCAGCGTTGATGTCCGCTGCGGCTGCGTTGATCTCTTCCTGTGTTGGCGGGTCAGACAACAAGTGACGTTCCGTCATGCGAACACACCCAACGTCCATGGAGTAAGCCGCTGCCGGTGATTGGGTTCCCAACACAAGTTCCGTGGACCCACCCCCTAAGTCAACAACGAGGTAGGGGCCACGGTGTCCGTCACCCAGCGCTGATACAGCGCCTGTGAAACTCAAAGCGGCTTCTTCATCTCCGCTCACCACTTCTGGTTCAACACCAATGGCGTTGCGCACACCGTCAACAAAGTCTTGCCGGTTCTCTGCGTCCCGTGTCGCTGATGTTGCGACAAAACGAATGCGTTCAACCCCGTATTGGGCGCACAACTGCGCGTAGCGAGCAGTCGCCTCAAGTGTTCGCGCGAGAGCGTCATCAGCGAGACGTCCGGTTTTGTCGACTCCTTGACCGAGGCGAACAACTTCCATCAGGCGCACGTGATCCACCACTGTGCCGGTACCCGCATTGACATCGGCAATGAGCAATCGAATGGAGTTGGTGCCACAGTCAATGGCTGCCACACGGGTGCTCCCTGCAAGAGGGGCGGCAATGACGGTTTCAGGCTGAGGGGTGGTGCTCACAGGGTTTCCTTCGCAATACAGGGGGCGGTTAAGCAGGTGATGATCGGTGAAACACGGGGGTGAGTCAGCGGCACAACAAGGTCAGCACGTGCAGTTCTGAGGTGTCCACTGTGTTGCAATAAGTTCCAACGCTTCATCTCCCAAAGGCTGGATACCAGGGCCAGCAGCCAACGCGTGACCAACCAACACATGGAGGCACTTGACGCGCGTAGGCATGCCACCAGCGGAAATACCGTCAATCTCTTCTACGTGACCAAGAGTTTCCCGCTCAGTGAGGTAGTGTTCGTGCGCCCGACGGTAGTGGGCGGCAAGGTCTTCGTCCTGCGTGAGACGCTCAGACATTTCCTTCATCAGACCGGCAGCTTCTAGTCTGCTCACCGCTGCGACCGCGTCGGGGTGGGTTAAATAAAACGTGGTGGGGAACGGTGTACCGTCCTCTAACCGCGGGGCAGTGCGTACCACTGTGGGGCGCCCACACGCACAGCGTGCGGCAATTGCCACTACACCTCGCGGTGTCCGGCCCAATTGTTCACGCAGGGCCTGGATGTCGCCTGGAGTTACTTCTGACTGAGGAGTGGTCACGCGTCTGTCCTTGAGTGGGGTAAAGGGTGCGGCTCTATTGTCCCTCATCGGTGGAGGGTTGCTCACCTTCCGGCGGAGTGGCATCTTCACCGGCACCACTGTCGTCACTGTCGTCGGGTTGATTGTCCGCATCTTCACCCGGTGCGTCATCCAACGATCCTGCTTCTTGGACTGAATCCCACAGTGTTGAGTACCACGGCTGTTTCATAGCAGGCTTAATCACCGGTTGCTCTTGGTTTTCCTGAACAAGTTGCGCATTCTCCGAATCCATCACCCGGTAGGGGATCTCACCTGGAAAAACAAACGTCAACCGTTCACGAGCTTGAGCAATAACGTACGAGTCGTCTTGCCAGCGTTCAAGCTGGTTTTCCAAGTCAGCGTTAATTGTTTCCTGGACTTGGATTTGTTCCCGCAGTTCTGCAAGTTGGTTGTACTGCTTCATGTAGTTGCGCACCACTGGCACAAGAAGGCTCGCACACATGAGGACAACCAACCCCAACACAACAAGGCGGGATGTTCCTGATTGCAACACACCAACGGCACGGTTTTTCGTCCGGTAAGCGGACGCACCTGATGCGGGTTTCTTCGTGTGCTGAGTTGCCTTTGCAGAAGTGTCAGCAGGCGAATTCGCCGACGCCCTCTTCCTCGGAGCGGATGCGCGCTCCGGAGGTTTCTTCGCTCCGCGTTGAACTCCGCGTTGAACTCCGCGTTGCACTCCGCGTTGCGGTGAGGATGTCCCACGTTGGGATGTGGAAGAACTGGCCTGTTTTTTACTTGCGGTCGTCGGGGTTTTCCTCGCCCCAGCTTGTGAAACCTGCCCCGACGATGGGCGCCCCGCTCTGGACGACCCACTGCTGCGGTCCTGGGAGCTACGGGGTCGCGAACCGCCACCCTGAGGGCGGGGAGCTGGAGGTCGCGAGGCTGGCATACCCCCATTCTGCCCTGCCTGACCGGCTTTTCACGGCAGGCCCTCGTTGTGTGGCACTTTTTCACAACTCTTTCGCGTCACATCCTTCTCGCTGTCAGGCAATGCACGATGCCCTCGTGCGTGACCTGAGAAGGACAACACACGAGGGCATCGAGAGATGGACAAGCACATCACTCACTGTTCACACAGTGAGTAGGGTGTGGTCAGCCCTTGTAACGTGGGAACGCTGAGGTACCAGCGTAACGAGCTGCATCGCCCAGCTGAGCTTCGATGCGAAGAAGCTGGTTGTACTTGTTGATGCGCTCGCCACGTGCAGGTGCACCAGTCTTGATCTGGCCAGCGTTCGTTGCCACAGCAAGGTCAGCAATGGTGGTGTCTTCGGTCTCACCTGAACGGTGTGAGGTCATTGCGAAGAAACCGGCGCGCTGTGCCATCTGCACTGCGTCAAGGGTTTCGGTCAGTGAACCGATTTGGTTGAGCTTCACGAGGAGGGCGTTTGCGGCCTTCTCGTCAATTCCACGGCCCAGGCGCTCAGGGTTTGTGACGAAGAGGTCGTCACCAACGATTTGAGTCTTGTCACCGATAGCGGCAACAAGCTTGGACCATGATGCCCACTCGTCTTCTGACAGTGGGTCTTCGATGGAAACCAGTGGGTAGTCTGCAACGAGCTGAGCGTAGAACTCAATCATCTCGTCACCAGTCTTCTCGCCACCCTCCCAGTTGTACACACCCTTCTTCTCGTCGAAGAACTCGGTGGCTGCAACGTCAAGAGCAAGAGCGATCTGGTCACCAGGAGTGAAGCCAGCCTTTTCGATTGCCTCGATGATGAGGTCAAGAGCGGCACGGTTTGACTCGAGGTTTGGCGCGAAACCACCCTCGTCACCAAGACCAGTTGCCAGACCCTTGGTCTTGAGAACAGCCTTGAGGGAGTGGTAAACCTCAGCACCCCAACGCAGTGCTTCCTTGAAGGAAGGTGCACCGATAGGAGCGATCATGAATTCCTGGATGTCAACGTTGGAGTCAGCGTGTGACCCACCGTTGAGGATGTTCATCATAGGAACGGGAAGGGTGTGAGCGTTTGGGCCACCAACGTACTTGTACAGGGGCAGTCCAGCGGACTCTGCAGCTGCGTGTGCAACGGCGAGGGAAACACCGAGGATAGCGTTGGCGCCATACTTGCCCTTGTTTGCGGTGCCGTCGAGCTCGATGAGCTTGGCGTCGATCGCACGCTGGTCATCAGCGTCGAAGCCTTCTTCGACGAGTGCTGGACCAAAAACCTCGTTCACAGCTTCAACAGCCTTGGCAACACCCTTGCCGAGGTAACGTGACTTGTCACCGTCACGAAGTTCAACAGCCTCAAATGCACCGGTTGATGCACCGGAGGGAACACCGGCACGACCGATCGCACCGTCTTCAAGGATGACCTCGACCTCAAGGGTTGGGTTTCCGCGGGAGTCGAGGATCTCGAGTGCGCGTACGGATTCGATAAATGCCACTGTGGGGCTCCTTCAAGAGACGTGAATGTACAAAACTCAGGGTACGTGAACGCTGTGTCACACCGTCGGGCTATTCGTCCTATGGTTGTTCAACGCTCTGCACCCGCGCTTCTACCGCACGGATGGCGGCTCGTAACGCGGATTCGGCATCGACTCCCACGGTGTGTGCGCTTCGCACAATGTCGAGGAGCTGCGATCCGATCACCTCAGCGTCACTCCCATTGTCCACCTTTTGTCCTGGGACTTCCAGCGCGGTCACAAACTGTTCATCACGACTCAACCGTCCCACCACTTTCTGGGCCCGCGATAACGCACCCTGAGCGTGGGAGATTCCCTCCAACACCGATGAGCGCTGCTTCTCCTGCTGCTTCAACTCTTCCCACGCCGACCGCACGTCCTCAGCGGTACGTGGACGGGCATCGGCCGCAGTGTCTGCGTTGCCAGTGGTGTCGGGCGAGACGGTTTCATGAGCCGAGGTGGTGGAGGGAGCAAAAACGTGAGGGTGACGAAACCGGAGCTTGTCAGCTAACCCTTGGGCGACATCGTCAATGGAAAAAGGCTGCTGCGGGTGCTCTTCCGCGATCCGGGCATGAAAAAGTACCTGCAAAAGCACGTCACCGAGCTCTTCGCGCATGTGGTTGCGGTCACCTGACTCAATAGCATCCACCAATTCGTAGGTTTCCTCCAAGAGGTAACGCACCAGCGACTCGTGTGTTTGCTCGCGATCCCATGGGCAGCCCCCTTGAGAACGCAGGCGATCCATCACCTCAATCACGTCCGCTACTCCCGTTCCACGTTCAGCGGATGGGGAAGGCTCCGTTGTCTGCGCAGATTCACGAGCGGAACGTGGGACATTCGACTCTGGACCGCTCGTGGGTGGCAACGGACCAGGTGAATTGTGTTGAGTACTCACACTGCTATTGCATCACAGCCCACTCGCGCCGTGGGCTGTAGACCACACACCACCGACGTGCTCCACACACAGCACGATGCGCACCCAACTTTGCGCGGGCGCCGCAGTTCACCCCATGGGTTACTTGCCCCGGTGCCTGGTCAGAACCCATGTACTGGTTCCTTGCTGGCGCTCAAACGTCATTGCAGAAACAAGCGCCTCAATGAGCGCTAACCCACGCCCGGACTCCTCGTCATCGTCAGGAGTGCCAGCTGTGAGATCTGTGGGGGGCGCTGTGGCGTGAAATGCGCTGATGCGCGCGGTGAGAACATCAGGCTGCACCAAAATATCCACCCCTATTTGGACGGATTTGGTGTCCTGTGGTTGGGCATGCTGCACAACATTCGCCGCAGACTCAATAATTGCCGTGGTAAATGTCATCTGATCGATGTCGCTAATTTCAGGAACATCCGACCATAAGCCATCGAGCATCTCATGAATACTGGTGATCGCCGACTCTTGGGCAATACCATGAAAGGATCGCGTGACCTGCGCCCCAGTCATCGTTGATACGCCTCACTGGGCGAAGCATATGGTTTCAAAATTCGGTCCATACTCGTGAGCTCCAACACCATACGAACCTGTGGTTGCACCGATGCGATACGTAAGTCACCGCCTGCCTGGCGGGCGACTTTCAAGCTGGCAACAAGAGCTCCCAAACCTGATGAATCCATGAAATCTGTTTCTGCAAAATCGATGACAACAAAGGGGTCATTCTGAGCAACAACATCTGTAACATATTGCCTGAGTTGTGGAGCTGAGACCATATTCAGGCGTCCATTGATAGAAATGATGGTGTATCCATCGGCAGATCGGTGGCTAAGTTCCATGAGGTAGATGCCTTCCATTCAGTGGTGTGCGGTCGTTGATTGATTTTCGCTATCTGGAGCGAAGCCTTTGTATAGAATTGCGCGCCACAGGACCGAGAAAATCACCAGATCAAAAATCACCCATGCAACGTTCACTGCTGTCCCAAGTGGCTCATTCAGGCCAGCAACAAGGCGAGCTATCCCCACACCAGCCGCGATGACAAGTGCAACTGAGGCAACTATTTGCGGCCACACAAGACGCCAGCTACCAGCACCAGACTGACGCGCCTTAGGTGTCACAGCGAACCCCAAAGGCTTGCCGAACCAAACATTTCGCGCCGCAGTTGTGCAGGCTTTAATCCACGTAGGAAAAAGCGCCAAACTATATTGTTGAGCACGCCATGTAGGCATCCCTTTACCCACTACAGCAAAGAGGAGCTGATTTGCGATCATGAACGGCAAGAATCGCAAGAAGAAATCCCAGCTGAGGCTAGTGACCGGGAGAATACCAAAGAGTAGGTAAATAACTGGGGCAGCAATATAAACAATCGTCACGAATCCAACAAGGTAACTCCACATTGTTCCGAAGTACATTAGACGCTGACCAAAACTCAGCCCACGCTGCACAAGTGGGTTCTCCCGCAACATCACCTGAATGGTTCCCTGCGCCCAACGCAAGCGCTGCGTCAGCATCGTTTTAATGTCCTCAGGGGCGAGACCATGAGCAAGGATTTCGTGGTGGTATACGCTGCGCCACCCCATCGCGTGGAGACGCATTGACGTTGCCATATCTTCGGTGACTGAAATCGTGGCCAGTGGCATGATGGGTTGCGCCTCACCGTCCCGTTCAACAGAGAGCAGGTCAAGCACGACTTGCACTGACTCAAGCGCGCCGAGAGGTGACCAGTCTCGGGCTGACATCCTATCTATGACCTCATCAGGAATCTCCATCACATCGGAGTCCTCAACCCGGTGTCTCCCCTGTACTTCCAACGCCCGAATCTCATCAAGGTCAGCACGCAACGCGGTGATGTCAGCGCGGACAAGCCCACTCACGGCCTCATCGACTTGGCTACGTACCTGGAACGTAATATCCCCCAGCGCCTCCCCGGCAGCCAACCTCACTTCCGCGTCACGAGTCGCTGACTCGACCCGGTTAAGAGCATCGCGAATCAGTGGTTGGTTGGCGTCGGTAGCACGCCGGGCACGTCGAATCGCTGATCGCGATGCGGACAACGCACGGTGCACACTCTTCTCTGTGTCTTTGACATACCGCACAAGCCCCAACTGCATCAACGCTTCGCGCCGCAGGACAGCATTTGAACCACAGAAGAATGCCGCGTTCCATCCGTCTTTACCTTGCTGAATGGGCCCATAAAATAGCTTCGCTTGACTACCCAAAGGGTCACTCGGTGGCACATTCACGAAATACTGAGGCGTTTGGACCAGCGCAACCTCATCGTCAGAGAAGTAACCCAGAGTATGGTCAAGAATCCGCGGATCAGGAATTTGATCGGCATCAAGAATTAAAATGAATTCGCCATGGGTTTCCATCAAGGCATTGTTGAGATTTCCAGCCTTAGCATGCCGCGGCACCGAAGAATCCCAATCCTGCGACCGAGTGACATACCCAATATTATTCGCCTGAGCAAGTTCCAGGAGAGCTGGCCGGTCACCATCATCGAGGATCCACGTTGTGTGGGGTGTCGTGATGCGTTGAGCGGCGAGGGCAGTATTCATCACCATATCTAAATCTTCGTTATACGTAGTGATGAAAACATCTACTGTGGCATCTGCTGGCGCAGGCGGCGCACCATGACGGACCTTGAGACGCCACACGGTCATCCCAAAAAGCATCACGTCAATAAGGCTGTATGTTTCAGCAATAATCAACGGAACGGCAATCCACCACGCATCCCAGTTGAGGGAAAACAGCCAACGCCACGCGATGTAATTCACCCCAAGAATAACTGTGAGGGTAACAATGAGCCTGATCCAAAAGAGCCTCATAGTGCGATGCGCTCCCTAACTGTCCCGTCGAACAACAAGAACAGTAATGTCATCACTGGTAGATACATTTCTTTGCGCCAGCACAATTGATTCAATGATGGAATCTGGCGTCTTGCCCTGGAAACTGCGCGCAATGTCATCCATAGCTGTTGCGGTGTCAGGGTAATGATCAAGCACGCCATCGGTAACGCTGACAAGTGTGTCCCCGCGCTCAAGGGAAGTTGTCAGGCAGGTCCACCCGTCAAAATGTTCAATGCCAAGTGGAAGATCTAGGCTTTCAAGACGACGGTAACTACCATCATCTGACAAGATGTAGGTCAGCCCGTGACCGGCATCAACATAGTCCAACTGGCCAGTATCAGCAGTGAGTTTCGCAAAAAACATGGTGGCGAATGTCCCTGTGTCTTGCAGGTCGTCCGCGACATCAAGTGCCACCTGCCGAAGGATCTCCTGTGGATCATCACTAGGCACCGCACGCACGGCGCTTCGGATGGTCGCAGCGAGCAAAGCTGCGCCGGTTCCTTTACCCATCACATCGCTCAACATGAGTACCAACCCGTCATCCGTGGGCCGCCACCAGTAAAGGTCTCCGCCAACATCACCACGGGGCAGGCAAACGCCCGTCACGCTGTACCCTTCGATACCTTTTGGCTGAGCAGGAAGCATCGCTTGTTGGACACGGCGAGCTCGGTCGAGGTCAAAAGAGTTTTCTAACTCCCGCTCCGCCCACAAAGCAAATTCTTCTAGACGTTCTAATGTTTTTTCTGGTATTTCATGAGGCTCTGTATCGAAAACGCATAAAGTACCAACTGATTCTCCATTTGCAACCGATAGTTTTTTACCGGCATAAAACCGAATACCCTCTGGACCTGATACGAACGGAAGATGAGCAAAACGCGGATCTCGAGAAGCATCGGAAACGTTGAGAATTCCTGTGGTGCGCAGGGTCGTGTCACACAAAGCCATTTCTCGCGGCACGGTCATCTGCTCATACCCTTGGGCAGACTTGACAAACAAACTTTCACTGTCTATCAAGTTGAGAGCAGCCATGGGCACACCGAGAACTTCACTTGCTCTACGAGTAATACGATCGAACCGTTCTTCGTGCGGAGTTCCCATGAGATTCAACGCGTGAACAGTTGAGGCGCGCCGACGTTCAGCTTCGGAAGCCTCTGACGGTGAAGCGTGATGTAACGACATGACACACCCCTTTCACGCCACAGCGTGACGCTGGGAAACTGTGCAATCTCAACCGAGGCGTGCGAACACCTCACATTCAACCAGCAATGGTTGAGAATTGCCTTCCACCTGTCACGCTACCAAAACTGAAAAGAACTTTCAGCGTCAAATATTTCACCCTCTCAGCCAGAATGAATCTCGTTTCACAGTACTTATTCCATCACCACCTGCAGGTTTACTCGAATACCAAGATATCGAAGGGGAACCAATTTCCCGGTAAATGACCACGCACAACAGATCCCTCACCACAAAGTGGTGTATAAAGCACGATGCGCACCCAACCGTGGGCGCGCATCGTGCTGGTATGCGATCGTTGAAGTAATTGGCACCCGCCCGACATGGAACATGGGGCCAGTGACACCCTCATTCAGCCAAAGCATCGCTCAACTCAATAGTTAGGTGGGACATGCATCTATCGGCCTCGTGCTTGTATGGCTACGGCCTCGCGAATATCCTCGCCTGTGATGGTGGATAGGTCCTCTGCCTCAAGATCATCGCCATCGTTGTCTCCGAAGATTCGAAGATTTCTTTGAGCAGCGCTTTCGGCAACGATGCTACGAACTGCTCGCGCATGACCAAAAGAAGGTGAATGAAAACCACCGCTTTCCTCCACTCCTTGCAAATACTCATCTAGTTCACTTAGTGCAGAAGAACGCAGTTTGTTATCACTATCCCCTGCCATCAGTTGGGCGATCTCCAATAATTCCGGAACGGTGTATGGATGAAATTCAATGGTTGTAGTGAATCGCGATCGTAACCCTGGGTTTGAATCAAGGAATTTATGCATCGGTTCCTGATAACCAGCCACAATAACTACCAAGCGAGAACGGTCATCTTCCATACGCTTGAGTAAGGTGTCAATAGCCTCCATCCCGAATGGATCACCATGCATAAACCCTTCAGTCTGCAGAGAGTACGCTTCGTCAATAAATAGTATGCCACCAAGCGCCCGATCAATAATCTCTGAAGTTTGCGCGGTTGTATGCCCGTGATACTGACCGATTAAATCAGCTCTTGTTGCTTCAACGATGTGTCCCTTTTCTAGAACCCCGAGAGAACAGTATAGGCGACCAATCATTCGCGCAATGGTCGTTTTTCCGGTTCCTGGTGGCCCCGTAAAGACAAAGTGTTCACTGAACGCTTCACTACTCAGACCTGCACGTTGACGCGCAGCTTGTGCCTTGGTTTGCGCCAACACTTTGCGCACCTGACGTTTTACTTGTTCCTGCCCGATTTGCCGATCAAGTTCAGCAAGAACATCACCTGTTGTTTCAGCGTCTTCTTCTGTAAGATCGTCAAGCCTTTCAGCGCCACTATTCCGACGGGCTTCCACGCGAGTCAACTCTTTTTGCGCTTCCTCCGCAAAGGTTGAAACTACGTCATCGCGAAAACGTTCAATCGCGCTTTTAAACATCTGTAGTGGATTTTCAGCGTATGCCTCATGGTATAGCATTTTTGCACGATCACTATCTCCTTGAGACTCAGCAATGACACCAAGATAATACTTCGCCTCCGCGTGCAATGCGGTAATTGCGTTACAGTTTAGAACCCAAGTGAGATGCTCAGTCGCTGGCGCCAAAACTCCCTCAGAAATCAGTACAGTTGCACTCATTAATCGCGCATAGGTTTCCATGTACGGATCACCCGAAAACTGAAAGCGGAACATTCTCAGCGCTTCATCTCGCTCCCCCTTCAACAAGGAGAGGCGAGCATGAAGAAGTCTCGCTGTCTCAGAATCAGCCTCAACACGCCTTAAGGCCGCCTGAGCCTCATTCAGGTCCCCATTATCGATATGCCTACTCGCAATAGCACACCATAAGTCATGGTGCGTCTCCAACCGGTACATTAATATGTCTTGCACCAATTCATAGCGTGATTGCAAAGGCAGCTTATGTCGGTTCCTCTCTGCTCCGAAGAATTTTTCATTCAACACCATCGCGCTTAATTCTTCATCGCAACGTTTACCCGCTACGTGTAAACCGAGCCAGGCGTCTGCCATCGTCGGGTCTATCTGGACAGCTTTTTCAAATAGCCGTACAGCTCGCTCGCTGTCTGCCTGCCTTACTTTCATTGCCCTCACCCATAAACCTCGGGCACGCTGAGTTTCCAACATGACACTAACCCTTCCAAAAAGAATTTCTGATAGCCTTCCACCCATCCATAGGTGGAACCGCTCTCGAGGATTAAATCACGCCTTCAGTTATCAGAGGGATCTTCATCCAAACATATGACGATGCGCACCAAACTGTAGGTGCGCATCGTCATGTGTGTGGCTAATGGTCAAGCAGTCACCATGTGGCCTGCCCCGTTACGGGGAGACAAGACTCATGGAACTGGGCTTTAGACCTGTGGTTACTCAGCTCTAACTGCATGGGTTACCTGATGACACCGACCCTCCAGACACCCGAACAGCCGAACCTGTCAGCGTGTAATCACGGGAAGAGTTGTTGTCCCACACCCCTGACCCGTTGTTAAAAACTGCCGTGACACTATTGCCGTTGGAGGTAAGTGTTCGAGACACCCACCCAGTGCACGCTGGGGCCATCCTCTCTCCTGGTGAACTAGTCCATGCCCCGCTACCCACCCTGTAGTGGATGTTGTAGGTGTTCCAGTTTGCTGCGGTGGAATAGAACACAGTCATTGAGTTATTACTATTCGTTGCACAGGGATCAGCTGCCGTGACGTTGCCATCCTTAACCGCTGCAACGGCACCAGTCAGAGCGTAGTCGCGTGAGGAGTTGTTGTCCCACGTCCCCGAACCGTTGTTAAATACCGCCGTAACGTTCTGGCCGTTACTGGCGACAGTGGATTTCACCCAACCAGTGCATGCAGGTGTCATCTTTTCCCCCGGTGCAGTTGTCCATGCACCACTACCGATCCGGTAATGCACGTTGTACGTGTTCCAGTTCTTATCGGTTGAGTAGAACACGGTCATTTTGTCGCTAGGGTCAGGGCCAGGGCCAGGGCCTTCTGCTAGCGCCCCAACATGTAACGCCACACCACCAAATGCAGGGATTGAAACGCTCGCCTTCCCACCTGAAACCGTGAAGGTTTGTGAACAGGTATCAGAGGCAACGACATTGCAATATGTGCCGTTAGGGAGGCTCGCTGAAAACTCACGGCTCACTGTCGCATTGGTGTTGTTGAGCGCCACGAACCCCTTGTTTCCGCGACTGTAGGCAATGACATTAGTCGCTGGTGACTGCCAATTTTGCAGGGACGTGCCGGTCACCGTGTTGTGGAATCCGACCATGTTTTTGATCTCTGGCCACCGGTGCGCGCAGGTCCATTCCGCGTTGTCACAGTTCGCGTCGTTTACTTTGCCGTTGCTCGCTTGTGGGGCGCCAGCATCATAATTGGTGAAGGTGTACCCGCTGTACGTTGAGGGGCTCCCATAGGGGTAGGACAACATGAAGATGTTTCCCAGTTTGTACTTCGCACCCCATTTGTAGGTCATGGTTTCGCCGTTGCGTTCGGTGTCATGGTTGTCGACGAAAACCCCAGCACGGTTGCTGGGAAGGAACCCTCGATTATTGATGTTTTGCAGTTCAGCGATGTTTCCATCAAAGGCGCTTTTCAGGGCACGCCCATAACCAAACTCGTGAGAATCACCTGAACCTAGGTACTCACTGGGTTGGATAGGTTCGCCAGGCGCTCCAATAACCTCGTGAATCCAGTAGAGGTTTTTCGCTGTTGTGGTTGCAGCTTTGATGGCTTCAAGGTCTGCTGCAGGGATGTGTTTAGCAGCATCGACTCGGTAGCCGTCAACTCCTAAAGAGGCGAGATCATCGAGGTAGCGTGCGATCTCTTCACGGACGTATGTTTTCGCGGTGGCAAGATCTTGCAACCCGACGAGGCGGCAATTTTGCACCTCATACCGGTCACCATAGTTAGCGATGTTGCGCTTGCAAGTGTTGAAGTCTTGGGCGCTGTAGCCGCCTTCTGGGCCGGGGTAGCTTTCAGTGGAGAATGGCGTACCTGCCCAACCAGTTCCACCAGTTTGACCGGTCATGTGATTGATAACAGTGTCAGCGATGACCCCAACACCTGCATCGTTACACGTATCAATCATTGACTTGAACTCAGCCCGCGTTCCCAACTTTGACTCGATTTTGTAGCTCACCGGCTGGTAAGAAGTCCACCACTGGTTGCCACGAATATGCTCTTGTGGTGGTGATACCTGAACATACCCATAGCCAGCTGGACCAAGGACTTGAGTACATTCGCGGGCGATGGAGTTCCAGGTCCACTGAAACATGTTTGAGATAACGTCCGAGTCGTTTCGTTGCGGCGGTCCTGCTTGAGCTGAGCTACTTGGTACAACAACAGCAGCGAGCGCTAGTGCGAGACACCCCAGTAACCCGGTGGCACGTTTCACGAGTTTGCGCGATCCATGATCGATTTGCATTTCTCTCCTTTGAGTAGTGCGATCGTCATGAGAATATGGCGGAAAAACACGTTGAGCAATACCATAAACCGAGTATGGAAATCCATTCATCCCACCTTGCAAACCGTTTTCTTTGTAATTTTCAAGATTCGACTTGATTCACCATTGACACCCCCGTGAACTGGGAGTTTGCTCTTTCCAAGTGGGTTGTTTTTGCATCGCGTCATCGATTGCTGTCGAACCTGAAATAAACTCATGAAACGTTATCTCGCATGATGGATATGGCGGGTCTAGTGTTTTTCCGAAGCGGGGCATGGTCTTAACAGCACGATACCCGCCGACCGTGGGAGTGGTGGGCGGGCATCGTGCGGGTGTGCATTACGGAACGAGCACACTCCAGCGGCGGCGCGCCGCAATAACCGCGCTGCCTCCTGCAAGCAGGAGGAATAGAACCGCAAGTGGAAGCATCGAGTTTAGGCCCGTGTTTGCCAGCCCTTCTGTGGCACCTGCGGCACGTTCTGAGGTGGCACCTGCGACCTGATCTTCCGGCACGGCTGTCGGTACGTCGCCCCCGGACGCACCTGTTGCGCCCTCTCCAGCACTGCCGTCAGTCCCGCTACCAGCACCAGCATCGGGGCTGTCGCCTTCTCCGTCGCTGCCAGTTCCATCACCCGGCAGTGGGGTTTGTGTGTCTGGGCAAGGATCAGCTTCTTCCATAACTCCCCCGTCGATAGTGACTGATTCGCTAGTTACTTGATAGTTTGCACCGTTGTTGGAATCCCAATTGTCGCCTCCGTCGTTGAAGGTCGCTTGGACACGGCGCCCATCTGAGTCAATGTCATGTCGTAGCCAACCGTCGCAGGTTGCCACCATTTCGATGCCAGGCACCTCAGTCCAAGCGCCTCCTGCCACCCCGAAGTGGATGTAGGTGTTTGCCCACTGCGCTGCTGGTCGGTAGTAGATACGGGTGGTGGTGTAGTCGGGGTTGGTGGGTTCTTCGGGTTCTGGTTGTGGACCGGCTGGTTCTTCCAGTTCGTCTTGGCCGTCACAGGGGTTTCCGGCTGTTACTGTACCGTCACTGACGTGGGCGTACCGCCCTGATAACCGGTAGTTCTGCTCTTGGTTGTTGTCCCATTCCATTCCTTCAGAGTTGAAAACTCCTTCAATGTCTTCACCCCCAGTGTTGAGAGTCTTTTTTACCCATCCTTCGCAGGCCGGGTGCATGAGGTCACCGGGAACTTGGGTCCATCCGCGTAGTCCTACGGTGTAGTGGAACCTGTGTTCTGCCCAGCCGGGGTTGATTGCGTAGTAGACAGTTGTTTGCCCGGACCGGTCAAAGGAACATGGGTTCATTTCATGGGAGACTCCATTGCGGATCGTCGTGTGTTCCCGTGTCAGTGTGTAATTTGCCCCGTTGTTTGAGTCCCACGTGCCTGCGCCATCGTTGAACGTGACGTGTGGCGCTTCGCCTTGGGTGCCAATCTGCGCTGAGACGAATCCTTCACATGCAGGTTGCATCTGCTCACCGGGGGCTATTGTCCAGGCTTCCCCGACACCGTAGTGGAGATAGTAGTTATCCCAGCCCGCGGCTGTTGGGTAGTACACCGTGACGGTGTCCGGCACGGTGGGGTCCCGTGGCTCGAGGTCACTGGCGTTATCTGTGGACAACGCAACCGCTGATTTGGGTGCAACGGTGATCTCGACAGTCCCTTGGTCATTGACGAGGAGGGTGTCGCATTCAGTGGCGAGCACATCGCAATACGTTCCAGCAGGTAGAGAAGTCTCGAAAGTGTGGGTCACACTGTCGCTGGAGTTATTGATCACAACGAAGCCTTTGTCATCACGGCCGTACCCAATGACATTGTCATTGACTGTGGACCAATCGGTGACGGGCTCACCGGCCACATGCTTCGCGTAGCCGCCCATTGCTGTGATGACCGGGTGACGGTGCATGCAGGTCCATGCCCCGTCTTCGCACGTGACGTCATCAATGAGGCCGTCACTGTTTTGTGGGGCACCGTGATCATAGTCGTCGAACTCGTAGCCGCTATAGACGCTGGGCAGCCCGTAGGGGTAGGACAACATGAAGACGTTTGCGAGAAGGTAACTTTCGCCGTCTTTGTAGTTGAGGGTTTCGCCATTGCGCTCCGTGTCGTGGTTGTCCACGAACACCCCGGCATTGTTTGTGGGAAGCAACGCAAGGTGTGTACCTACGAGCTGTAGATCTGCAATTGACCCACCAAACCGCGCTTTGAGGGTGCGAGCGTAGTTAAATTCGTGGGAATCCCCAGAACCCAGGTATTCGCTGGGTTGGATGGGTTCTCCACCGGAGCCGATGACTTCGTGCACCCAGTAGAGGTTTTTGGCCGTGGTGGTTGCGGCTTTGATTGCTTCGAGATCCGCGGCGGGCATGTGCTTGGCCGCGTCGATGCGGAATCCTGCTACCCCTAGCGAGGCGAGATCATCGAGGTAGTCGGCAATTTCTTGTTGGACGTATTGTGTCCCGGTTGCAAGGTCTTGTAGGCCAACAAGACGGCAGTTTTGCACCTGGTCACGGTTGTTGTAGTCATTGATTTCTGTTTTACAGGTGTTGAAGTGTTCGGCAGAGTATTGCCCCGCTGGGCCCGGGTAGTTTTCCTCCGAGTATTGCGTCCCAGCCCATCCAGTGCCCTCAAGTGACCCACTCATGTGGTTGATGACAGCATCGGCAATCACACCCACACCCGCGTCACGGCAGGTGTCAACCATGGTTTCGAACTCGTCTCGGGTGCCCAGTTTCGATTCGATGCGGTAGCTCACTGGCTGGTAGGACGTCCACCACTGCTCCCCGAGCACGTGTTCTTGTGGTGGGGATACCTGGACGTGGGTGTACCCGGCTGGTCCAAGTTGCTGGGTGCATTCACGTGCCACCGATGTCCAGTTCCATTGGAAGAGATTCACGATGACATGGGTTCCGCTCGGCTCACCATCCATGCTGGCCTGCACATCTGTTGCTATACCTGGTGTTGCTGCGGTGTGTGCGGTGGTGTTCGTTAGTTGTTGGGTGGCTATGGTCTGCGCAACGGGGGACATTGAGGGCGGCAAAGGTAGCGCCGATGCTGGGGTTGCGCTCAACACTAGAGCAAGAATGACGGCGGATGCTCGCGCCGCGATGCTCATAGGTGCTGGGCGGGCAGACCAGGGGGCAGGATCGCGCATGGAACTCCTCATTGAGTGTTTGTGCACCTCGTAAGACGGCCCTGGCGGGCAGAGACGGGGTGTGAGGCCACTCTAGGAGTGCTGTAAAAAGGAATGCAAGGGCTGCAAAATTTTACAGAATGACGATTCATCCCATGTTGTCACGTGCCGTTTATTCCTCTTGCAGGACTGCGCATTCATGTTGGGGATATCGCCGAACAAAACGCCATGAACTGCAGTTTTACCCGCCGCGCGACAAGAAGCTGTTGCACCACGGCGTTAGGGATGAAAACGAGACCAGCCAGAAATGGGTACCACTCCCCACGATGCGGGTAGGCCGCGTCGTATCAACGCGTAAGCGCTTCTCCTCGGTGAACGTTCACATGGGGGCGGCCACCCTCCCCTGACGAGGGTGTGGGAATTGCAATCCCCGTGACATATAACAGGAGACACCCAGCGACGGGTGCCCACCCCCATCATCCAACGAGGAGGAGAAGCATGAGACGCTGGCAGAGAAAAACTGCTATCGGCGCCTTAATGGCGCTCATGATTGGCAGCTTTGCTGCTATCCCTGCAACGACGGCAAGCGCTGCAGGTGAAGAAATCATCATCAACGGAGGG
This sequence comes from Jonesia quinghaiensis DSM 15701, assembly GCF_000423205.1. Classification (GTDB taxonomy): domain Bacteria; phylum Actinomycetota; class Actinomycetes; order Actinomycetales; family Cellulomonadaceae; genus Jonesia; species Jonesia quinghaiensis. Next base: position 218,773 of record NZ_AUHN01000005.1, on the reverse strand, counting down.
TTCGAGAACAACACCAATGGGTGGGAGATCCGCAACGGCGGCAACCTCTACCTCGACACTGACCGCACAAGCGGGAACACCTCTGGGTTCATCACCCATCGGGAATCAACACAGTCCGGTCCGTGGCAAAACATCAGCGGAAAAGTGCAAGCCGGCAAGACCTACACGGTCTCCGCCAAAGTGAAGTACAAGTCAGGGCCAGCAACAAAGCAGTTCATCATCACGAACTTCTACGGCGGGGGCACCTACACCAATCTGGCTGCTGGCACCATGACCAAAGACCAGTGGGGCACCATATCAGGGACGTTCACCATTCCCGCGAACCAAAACGTCACTGAAGCACGTATCTTCATTGAAACCCCATTCGTTGCCAATCCCGGCAACGATCACGACAACAACCTCATGAACTTCCGGGTCGATGACGTATCCCTGAAGGATGTTGGTGGGTCAACTCCCACAAACCCCTCCAACCCCATCATGACCACCAACGAAACAGTTGAAACAGGTGTTCAGGCGAAGAAAATCGGCAACGGAAACCCGCTGGTAAGCCATAAGTTCGGTGCAGACCCATTCCACCTTGTGCACAACGGTCGGGTCTACATGTACATGACGAATGACACCCAGGAATGGGCAGCTCGCGGCAACGGTTCAAGCAAAAACACCTACGGTGCGATCAACACGTTGTCCGTCATTTCCTCAACCGACCTCGTGAACTGGACCGATCACGGGAACATCGCAGTTGCCGGTCGCAATGGTGCAGCAAAGTGGGCAAACAATTCGTGGGCGCCCGCGGTTGCCAAGAAAACAATCAACGGGAAAGACAAGTTCTTCCTCTACTTCTCCAACAACGGAAGTAGCGTTGGGGTGCTCACGGCAGACTCGCCCGTTGGCCCCTGGACAGACCCCATCGGTAAGCCACTCATCAATGCCCAAACCCCAGGTGCATCAGACGGCAAAAACTGGCTCTTTGACCCTGCGGTCCTCGTCGACGATGACGGGCAAGGGTACCTTTACTTCGGTGGTGGCGGCGAAGACGGTTCTGGTTCTTCCCAGAACGAAAACAACCCAAAATCAACGCGTGTCATCAAACTGGGTGCAAATATGATCAGCACTTCCGGGTCAGCATCGGTTATTGACGCTCCAGCAGTGTTTGAATCCTCAGGTATTTTCAAACGCAACGGAAAGTACTACTACTCATACTCATCAAACTTTGGGTATGGCGGCCCGGGACGCCTTCCAGGCTACCCGGCACACGGAGTCATCGCTTACATGATGGCGGACAGCCCCATGGGTCCGTGGACACCAGCGCAATACAAAGGCACTGTGCTGCCAAACATGTACCAGTTCTTCCAAGTTGGCGGGAACAACCACCAGTCATTCTTCGAGTTCGGCGGTAAGTGGTACATCTCCTACCACGCTGGCACGTTAGATAAAGCTCTGAACAATAATGTTGGTGGGAACACCAAGGGCTACCGCAGCACCCACCTCAATGAGGTTACCTTCAACGGTGACGGTACGATGCGTGTTGTCAACGCCGACTACAAAGGCGTAGGTCAAGTCGCGCGTTTAAACCCATACCGTGCCAACGAAGCGGAAACCATCGGATGGCAGAGTGGTGTCACCACAGTCAGCATCACTGAAGGGTCACGCCAGTTCCCCGGCTCATCTGTGAACCTGGCTGTGAACAACATTGACAACAACGACTGGATCGGTGTGGGTGGTGTCGACTTCGGTTCATCAGGGGCCGCATCGGTCACTGCAAAGGTCAAGCCACTAACAAGCACCGGAACCATCGAGGTGCGACTGGGTTCACCAGACCGCAACTCATCATCATCCAAGCTTGTTGCCACACTCAACGCGAACACCACAACCAACCAGTGGCGTGACATTAACGCCACAGTTACTGGTGCAACCGGAGTGCAAAACGTCTACTTCGTCTTCCGCGGCGGATCAGGCAAACTCATGGAATTTGACTCTTGGTCGTTCACCCAACGCTAAGATTCACAGACCATATGCAATAACGTGAGAGGGCGGTCCCACCTGGGGCCGCCCTCTTGCGCTTGTGCCACGTCACGATGCGTCACGTCACGATGCGTGAAGCGCCTTGCGTCACGCCATTTGCGTCACACACACCGCGTGACACCGACTGCGCACGTTCGCGCGGTGGGCTCAGTACACATACTGGTCCCTGTGGCTAGTGTTCTTCGCCGCCAGAACGCATCTGCGGAACAGCGTTTATGAGGTCGCGGGTGTACTGGGCGGTGGGTTCAGTGAGCACCTGCAGGGTGTCACCTTCTTCTTCGATTCGCCCAGCCCGCAGCACTGCGGTGCGGGCGCACAGCTGCCCAACGATGGCGATGTCGTGGGACACCATCACCAGGGTCACTCCCAGCCGGGAGGTGAGGTCCGCGAGGAGGTCAACGATTTGCGAGCGCACGGACACGTCTAGTGCGCTGACGGGTTCGTCTGCGACGAGGACTGAGGGGGCTGGTGCTAGTGCCCGGGCGATGGCGATGCGTTGGCGTTGGCCGCCGGAGAACTGGGCAGGGTATTTGGTGAGTGCTGATTCTTCTAGTCCCACTGAGGTGAGGACTTCTCGGACTCGGTCGCGGTGGTTGCCGGGGACTTTGAGTGAGGTGAGAGGTTCAGTGACGATGCGGTCGACTGTCATGCGTGGGTCGAGTGAGGACCGTGGGTCTTGGAAAACTATTTGGACGGCTCGGCGGAATTGGACCATCTGTTGACGGTTTCGCCGGTTCAGTGTGGTGCCGTGGAATCGGACGTCACCTGTGGTGGGTGAGTCGAGTCCCATGAGGAGTTTGAGGATGGTGGATTTGCCTGCACCGGACTCCCCGACGATGCCCAGTGATTGTCCTGTGTGGATGGTGAGGGAGACGTTGTCGAGTGCGGTGGTGGTGCGGTTGCTGTTGGTGAAAGTCCTGGTGACGTTGTTGAGTTCGAGCAGTGGTGCGCGATGACCGTTTACTGGTGGCGGGGTGTCGCTGGCAGCGTTGGGGGTGCTCATGGTTGCGCCTTTCGCGGGAGTGCGGTGATGCGGGTGGCGGCGTCGAAGAGTTGTTGTGTGTAGGGTTCGCGTGGCCCGTTGACGAGGCGTTGTGCGGTGGTGTGTTCGGTGACGTGTCCGTCGCGCATGACGATGATGTCGTTGGTGACTCGGGTGACGACGGGGAGGTCGTGGGAGACGAACACGAGTGTGGTGCCGGTGCGGTTGATGAGGTCATCGAGTAGGGCGAGGATTTCCGCTTGGACGGTGACATCCAGTGCGGTGGTTGGTTCGTCGGCGATGAGGACGTCTGGTTCGCAGGCTAGTGCCATGGCGAGGGCGACGCGTTGGCGTTGCCCGCCGGAGAGTTGCCACGGGTAGGAATCGGCGATGCGTTCGATGTCGGGTAGGGCCACAAGTTGCAGGAGCTCGAGGATTCGTGTGCGGGCTGCTTGGCCGGTGAGTTTGCGGTGTAGTTTGAGCGGCCCGGCGATTTGTTTGCCTACGGTCATCAGTGGGTCGAGTGCGGTCAGTGGTTCTTGGAACACCATGGCGATGCGTGCGCCGCGTACTTTACGTAGTTCGCGTTCTGGCAGGGTGGTCAGTTCTCGACCATCGAGGGTGATGCGCCCGGTGGCGCGCATTCCGGTGGGTAGTAGCCCCATGATTGCTGCTGCGGTGAGGGATTTACCGGATCCTGATTCGCCGATGATGCCTAGGCGCCCGCCTGAGGTGACGGACCAGGACACGTCATTGAGGAGGGTGAGTCCGGTGGAGGTGGTGATGGTGAGGTTGTGCACGTCGAGGGTCATCGGTCGCCTCTCAATGTTGGGTCGAGCCGTTCTCTGATGCCGTCGCCGAGGAGGTTGAGCCCTAGAACTGTCCAGGCGATGGCCACACCGGGGACGATTCCTGCGAGGGGTTGGACGAGCACCGTTGATTGTGCTTCTTTGAGCATGCGCCCCCATGAGGGTGCTGGTGGTGGTGATCCCAATCCGAGGTAGGACAGGGAGGCTTCGGCGAGGATCGCAGCTCCGGCGAGGATCATGAGTTGCACGAGGAGCAGGGGGAAAATGTTGGGTAGTACGTGCCGGGTGATGATGCCCCACCAGCGGGTTCCTGATGAGATGGCGGCGGTGATGTAGTCCTCACGCAACACTCGTGACACGTTTACTCTCGTGACGCGGGCGATCACTGCAGAGCCGGCGATTGCGATGGCAGCTACGGCTGCGGCAAGTGACGCTCCGCGCACCGTGACAATGAGCATGGCGAGAAGCAGGGTGGGGAACGCGATGAGTAAGTCAATGACGTTCAAGAGGACGATGTCTACCCACCGTGTTGTTGCTGCGGCGAGCACACCGATGGTCACACCGAGCACCGCTGCAACCACAATTGTTGCTGTGGCGACGATGAGTGCGGATTGTGCACCGCCCATGAGCTGGGAGAACAAGTCGCGCCCGAGGCGGTCCGTGCCGATCCAAAACTGTGCGGAGGGCCCTTCGAGGCGTTGGCCATCACCGGTGGAGTTCATGGAATACGGCGTCCAGAAGAACGCGACTAACCCCATGAGTGCTGTCACACCAACCATGACTGTTCCAACCACAAGTGAGGGTGGGGTCCGCCGTGGCTGCTTTTTTGCTGTGGCAGGTGCATCGTCTGATGTAGGCGCCATGTGGGTGGCGTTCGTTAAGTCGCTCATGCGGATGCTCCTGCCGCTGAGGTTGCTTGCAACCGTGGGTCGATTGCTCGTTGAAGGAGTTCAACAAGGAAGTTCATGACAAGAACCACCACGGTCAGCAGGAGCACCAGGTTTTGTACGACGGGGAAATCTCGTCCAGTCACCGCAGTAAGTAGCAGGGTGCCCAGCCCGGGGAGGGCGAAAACGTTTTCGACAACCACTGCACCAAGTAGTGACGTTGCTAGTTCGATGCCAAGGATCGCGACAACGGGCACTGCACCGTTGCGCAGGCCGTGGCGGGCAAGTGCGCCCCACATCGAGTAGCCCAGTGAGCGCGCGGTGCGTATGTAGTCGGATTGCACAACATCAATAGTTGCGGAACGGATGTACCGCACCATCACAGAGGACATGGCAATAGCGATGGTGACGACGGGAAGCACCAGTGACGTTATTGCTGCACCGGGGTCTTCCCACCCGGTGCGGGGGAAACCTCCTGAAGGGAGCCAGCGTTCACGTAGCGCAAACCACCACACGAGGAGTAGTCCTACCCAGAACACGGGGATCGCTAGGCCTAGTTGGCTGAGCGCTGAGACGACAACGCCCACCACGGACTCTCGGTACACCCCGGCAATGACTCCTAGGGGAATGGAGATAAGCACTGCGACGACGAAGGCCGCAATTGAGAGTGGCAGGGTGATGGGGAGTTTTGAGGTGATGAGTTCGCTGACTGGTTCCCTGGAAATGAAGGACGTCGTTGAGCCATCAAAGAGGCTGGCAATCCACGAGGTGTATTGCTGCCATACCGGTAGGTCTGTGCCTAGTTCAGCACGCAACAGGTCTAGTTGGTCGACTGTTGTACCGACCCCTAGTGTTGCGCCTGCTGACTCTCCGGGGAGTTTACGCAGAACATAGAAAATGACGGCAGATGCCAGGACCAGCGAGGCGATCAAAGCCGCGAGGCGTAACGCGATGAATCGAACCATTGTTATCCAAACACACGTGCGGGTGGGGGTACGTGATGTACCCCCACCCTGTTCACCCTACTGTCGGTTAGCGTGCTGCGTCAGTTTGTCCGAGTGATCTGAGCGACATAGAACGGTTCTGCGTTCTTGTCAGCTGGGAAACCGGTGATGTCTGCGCTGGCGATACGGATTTGCGGTGCCATGAACAGCCACGCGGAGGGAGCTTCTTCAGCGATGATCTCAGATAGAGAGTGGATTGCCTCGATCTGCTCTTCTTCCGTTGCAGCTTCGTCAGAGGCAACCTTGAGGTCTTGGACATCCTTGTTGTCGTACTGCCAGTAGAACTCAGGGTTGGCGTACCACAGCACGTCGCGTGGGTTGTTGTGGTCCATCAACGTGGATTCGTAGTCCTTGTTGGTGTACACGGCCTCGTACCAGGTGGCGTCATCGATGGGCTGCAAGTTCAAGGTGACACCCACTGCTGCGAGGTCAGACTTGATTTGCTGCACGATGATTTCGTTGGTGTCTCCAGCAACGTACTGGATGGAGAATTCCAAACCGTCGATGCCCGCTTCGTCGAGTAAAGCAGTTGCGGCGTCAGGGTCGTAGGCGTGGATCTCAGCGAAGGATTCGTCGTACCACGGTTCAGAAACCGGTGGCATGGAGCCAATGACTTGACCGTATTCGCCCCATACTGCGGAGAGGATCGCTTCACGGTTGATGGCTTTGTAGAGAGCTTGACGTACCCGAACGTCAGTGAAAGGTTCCTCTTTGTTGTTGAAGGTCCACACGAACTTCTTAATGGAGTTACCTTCAGTGATGACGAACTCTGGGTTGCCCTCAAACTGGGCTAGTTGGTCAGGGTTCGACTGTTGAATCACGAGGTCAAGCTGGCCAGTGAGCAGCGCATTGTTCATCGCTGTTTCGTCTTCGTAGAACTGGAAGGAAACTTCTTCAGCTTTTGCTGCGTCTCCCCAGTAATTCTCGTTACGCACCAGAGTCATGTGTGAGCCTTGCACCCATTCTTCCAACTGGAAGGGGCCGGTTCCGTTGTCTGAGGTATTTTCCTTGTCGCCGTCTTTGACGATTGTCACTGAGGCGAGGAAGAACAACAGCGACTGGGTGGGACGCTCAAGGGTGAGGACAAGTGTTGCGTCATCAGGTGTGGCGATGTCGGTGATGACACGCAGGTCGTTTGCGCGGGCAGCCTGGGACTCTTCAGAGATGATCTCTGACACTGACCATGCTGCGTCTTTCGAGGTGAGAGGTGTTCCGTCGTGGAAGGTAACACCGTCTTGCAACGTAAAGGTGTATGTCAAACCGTCTTCGGAAACCTCAACATCTTTCGCCAAGGTGTTGATGACTGCTCCACTGTCGTCAATGGAGGTGAGCCCTTCATACACGTTGCGTGTGGTGGTTTCTGAGATACCAGAGGACCCACCGACGTTGCGTTGGAGGGAGGTTGGTTCGTTGGTGGAACCAATGACAACCGGACCAGTTGATTCGGCTCCCGTTGTGGCGGTGGCATCAGTAGTTGACTCGTCTGATCCACCAGATGAACCGCATGCGGCCAGCACGAGTGATGTCGCGATGGCAACGGCTGCAAGCCTGAGCTTGGCATTCATGAGGGCGTTCCGTTCTGCAGGTGCTTGGGGTGGGAATGCGTGACGCGGTACCTGCACCTGCAGCTGGCTGTTGCGTCACTGGTTCATGAGCCCGAAAGGATGCGCAAGGAAGTGCCGTGTATCGGCGTGCGCGGGGCGGTTTTTCACGGAAACGTCTGTGACAGTTCCGGTGTCCTCGCCGTGGCGTAGTCGCCAAGGGGGCCACCGTGAGGTTGGGCCGACTGCGTTAGTATGTGCAGGTCAGGCCCGGCTGTCACGGGCGGGAATCAACAACAACAGCAACAGCACGTGGTGGCAGTGACGCGGACCACGGCGTGTGACTTCTGAACTGTGTTGGCATACATGATGCTTCAAGTATGCCACTTGGTTGATGGTTGAAACAGATCGCCAGGTATCGTTCACGTCACATTCTTTCCACGTGGAAAGAATGTGACGTAAACATTGAGCGCGCTCCCCTTGTCGGGGTTCTGCGCAACGTCATCCCTTGACACACAGCAGGGTTTCGAGGCGGGCAACAACCTCAACGAGGTCCGACTGCGCCGCAATAACGGAGTCCAAATCCTTGTAGGCACCAGGGATTTCATCAAGGACCCCAGCGTCTTTACGGCATTCAACCCCAGCGGTTTGCACGGCAAGGTCGTCCAGTGTGAAACGCTTTTTCGCCTGATTCCTCGACATTTTGCGCCCCGCACCGTGCGACGCCGAGAAGTACGACGCCGGGTTACCCAACCCACGCACAATGTACGAGCCGGTAGCCATTGACCCCGGGATCAAACCAAGCTCTGAACGTCCCGCCCGGATCGCACCCTTGCGGGTCACGATGAGGCGTTGGCCGTCGATTTCTTCCTCCGCCACGTAGTTGTGGTGCACGTTCACTGCCGGTTCAAACGTGACATCACGGGTTGGGAATGCCCGGCGCACCTGATCAACGATGAGACGCATCATAACTTCCCGCGAGCGCGCCGCGTACTCTTGCGCCCAGGTGAGGTCGTTGAGGTACGCGTCCATTTCGGTGGTGCCGGACAGGAAAACGGCCAGGTCACGGTCTGGTAGTCCGAGGTTGTGGTCGAGTCCTTTGGCGATGTTGACGTGGCGTTCAGCGATTTCTTTGCCGATGTTGCGTGACCCTGAGTGCAGTTGCAACCAGATCTGTCCGTCTTGGTCTCGGCACAGTTCGATGAAGTGGTTTCCACCGCCCAGTGTGCCCAGTTGGCGGCGGGCCCTGGTTTCTAGGGCGTCGACACCGTGGTGCAGGCTCCCCACACGGTTCCACAATGCATCGGTGTGTGCGGCGAATGAGTGGGACAGGGTGGGCACCGCGATTTCTGGGATTTTTGCGATGTTCACAGGTGTTTTGTGGGCGTGGAACCCTACCGGGACGGCGCGTTCGAAGTTCGAGCGCAGTGTGCTGAGGTCGTCGGGCAGGTCGTTTTCGGTCAGTGAGGTGCGAACACCAATCATTCCGCACCCGATGTCCACCCCTACCGCGTTAGGTGACACTGCGTCCCGCATTGCGATGACGGAGCCAACGGTTGCACCTTTGCCCAGGTGAACGTCCGGCATGACTCGTACCCCTTCAACCCACGGCAGGGCTGCAATGTTGCGTAGTTGAGCGAGTGCTTGCTGCTCAACGTCGTGTTCATGCGCCCACATCAGAGTGGAGGTTGCGGCGCCGGACAGGGCAACAGGGAAAGGTGAGGTACTGGTCATGGTGACTCCTTGGTCGTTGTACGTCCCCTATCCAACAGGGCAGGGACGGACAACGACAAGGTATTTTTCTACCCTCATCACGTTTTTGGCGTTTATGCGGGAGGGTCCAGGGTTGGTTTCACGATGGTGTCGATGAACTTGCGCGCCCACTCGATGAGGTCCACACCACGTAGTGGTGCCCCGCCGATGCGCGCCGTGGTGGGGTATGGCACCAGGACGGTCCGCACCACAGGTTTGATCATGGACCCTGGGTAGAGGCGTTTCAGTTTGAGGGTTGCTGACTCGGGTAGTTCGAGAGGTGCAAAGCGTACAAATTTGCCTTGCACCGTGACATCGCGTAGCCCGATGTCACGGACTTCGTTGCGGAACGTGGCAACCTCGAAGAGGTTTGCCACTTCGACTGGCAGGTGGCCGTAGCGGTCCACGAGCTCACCACGCACATCGTCGAGTTGGCTGGGGGTCGTGGCTGCCGCGATTTTGCGGTATGCCTCCAGGCGTAGGCGTTCGTGGGCCACATAGTCGTGGGGTAGGTGAGCGTCGATGGGAAGTTCGATTTGGACTTCTGGTGTTTCCTCTGGTGATTCACCGCGGAAGTCTGCAACGGCCTCCCCCACCATGCGCATGTAGAGATCGAACCCAACACCTGCAATGTGCCCTGATTGTTCGCCACCGAGCAGGTTACCGGCACCACGAATTTCGAGGTCTTTCATGGCCACACGCATACCCGATCCGAGGTCAGTGTTTGCGGCGATAGTTTGGAGGCGTTCGTGGGCTGTTTCTGTCAGTGGTTTGTCTGGTGGGAAGAAGAAGTAGGCGTACGCGCGTTCGCGGCCACGGCCCACACGGCCACGGAGTTGGTGCAATTGCGATAAGCCCATCACGTCGGAGCGTTCAACAATCAAGGTGTTGGCGTTGGAGACGTCCAACCCGGTTTCGATGATGGTGGTGGATACCAGGACGTCGAACCGTTTTTCCCAGAAGTCGAGGATGACTTGTTCAAGTTCGTGTTCGTTCATTTTCCCGTGGGCAACGCGTACCCGTGCTTCGGGGACGAGCTCCATGAGCCTAGATGCGGTGGACTCAATGGTTTCCACTTTGTTGTGCACAAAGAAGACTTGCCCTTCACGGAGCAGTTCACGGCGGATCGCAGCAGTGATCTGTTTGTCTTCTGCCGCGCCCACATAGGTCAGCACCGGGTGGCGTTCCTCGGGTGGGGTCGCCAATGTGGACATTTCACGGATCCCGGTGACAGCCATCTCAAGTGTGCGCGGGATGGGTGTGGCGGACATCGCCAACACGTCAACGTTGGTGCGGAGTTGTTTGAGGGTTTCTTTGTGTTCCACTCCAAAACGTTGCTCTTCGTCAATAACAACGAGGCCAAGTTCTTTGAAGTGCACAGACCCTGACAGCAAACGGTGGGTACCGATGACAACGTCTACGCTGCCTTCAGATAACCCCTTGATGATTTCTTTGGAGTCCTTTTCACTTTGGAACCGTGACAACGCCTTCACCACCACAGGGAAGCCTGAGTACCGTTCCGAGAACGTGTCATAGTGCTGCTGGACGAGCAGGGTCGTTGGCACCAGGATCGCGACCTGCTTACCGTCTTGCACTGCCTTAAATGCGGCACGTACCGCGATTTCGGTTTTTCCATATCCCACGTCACCGCAGATGAGACGGTCCATGGGGATGGATTTCTCCATGTCCGCTTTGACCTCATCGATGGTGGCGAGTTGATCAGGGGTTTCGATGTACGCGAAGGCGTCTTCTAGTTCGCGCTGCCAGGGGGTGTCTGGGGAGAAAGCAAAACCTTTCGTTGCCATGCGCGCGGAGTACAAGCGAATCAGTTCGCCAGCGATCTGTTTAATCGCTTTGCGGGCTTTCGCTTTGGTTTTTTGCCAGTCCGTGCCACCCATTTTATTGACGGACGGCGATTCTCCACCGGTGTATTTGGTGACTTGGTCCAGCTGGTCCATGGGAACAAAAAGGCGGTCACCTGGTTGCCCCTTACGCGACGCCGCGTACTCAATGACCAAGTATTCACGGGTTGCTTGGTTACCGGGTGCACCAAGTGTGCGTTGCACCAGTTCCACGAACTTTCCCACACCATGCTGCTCGTGCACCACAAAGTCACCGGCACGCAATTGCAGTGGGTCCACCACGTTGCGCCGCCGTGAGGGCATTTTCCGCATGTCTCGAGTGGTGGCCCCTGACCTGCCGGTGAGGTCGTTCTCGGAAAATACGGCAAGTTTGAGGTCTGGGGCAACAAACCCTGGCCCAACCGGCGCAGGCACCACATGCACGATGCCACTCTCGGGTTCCTGCGTGAGGTCATCACCAAGGCGCGCAGTGACATCCAACGCCGCCAGTTGCTCCACGAGGCGTTGTGCTGGGCCGTGACCTTCAGTGGTGAGGATCAACAACCACCCAGCTGATTGCAGGCCCTTCACATCGTCCAGTGCCCGGTCTAACTCGCCGCGATATGCCTGCACATCACGGGTGGTGATCCGCACAATGGTTGAGGCATCGTCGTCAAAGTCTGGCACCGGCCCCGACTGGGGCACCCCACCAGGGCCAGTTGGAGTGTCATCATAGCCATCACCTGCTGGGGATTCCCCTAACCCAAATGCGGCGATGTTCCACCACGTCAACCCACGCTGTTCACCAAGGTGACGCACCTGTTCAATGGTGAGGAAAGACGCCGCCGAGAGATCAATAGGTGTATTACCGCCCGCTGCGGCACTGGTCCATGCAGCTGCGAGGAACTCTTGAGTTGTTTGCACCAGATCATGGGCGCGGCGCCGCACCCGCTCTGGTTCATTGACAACAACCATGACGTTATCTGGGAATAGATCCATCACGGGGATCATCTGGTCCACCAACGCTGGGGTCAGAGATTCCATCCCCTCGACCGCGATGCCCTGCGCCATTTTTTCCAGCATTTCTGCCGCGCCAGGCACTTGCGCAGCAAGAGCATGGGCGCGCTGGCGAATGTCGTCTGTCAGGAGCAATTCACGGCACGGCGGGGCCCATAGGCCATCTGACGCCTCATCAAGGGAACGCTGATCCGCTACCGCGAAGTAACGGATCTCATCAACCTCGTCACCAAAAAACTCAATACGTAGCGGGTGTGACTCATGCGGTGGAAATACATCGAGAATGCCACCACGAACTGCAAATTCGCCGCGCCGTTCCACCATGTCAACACGGGCGTACGCCGCTTGCGCCAACTCCGTAGCGACCTGGGTGAGGTCCGCATCGTCACCTGTACGCAACCGCACAGGAGCTAAATCTCCTAGCCCTTGCACCACAGGTTGCAGCAAGGCCCGCACCGGCATGGTCAGCACCTCAATAGTGCCGGTGATCCCATCCGCTGTGGGGTGGGCAAGACGACGAAATACAGCCAAACGCCGAGCCACCGTGTCAGAACGCGGTGACAGGCGCTCGTGGGGCAGGGTTTCCCACGCAGGGAGTGTCGCCACCGAATCAGCGGGCAAGTAGCAACGCAGCGCAGCAGCAAGTTCATCGGCTTCACGTCCCGTTGCGGTCACCACAATCACGGTGCGCGGCTGATCTTGCCCAGCAGACGCACGCGCGGCATTGACCTCACGAAGCGCCTGGGACACCGCTGCAAGCAGCGGTGGGCGCACCCCAGGGCTGGCAATGATTTTTGCTGGCGCGCCAGAACGGGCCAACTCCAAGCTCTTTTCCACAGCAGAGTCGCGCTGTAGGACAGGGAGGATTCCCGAGAGATTCATGAGGTCCTTTTCACAGTGTGGTTCGGGGCGGGCCGCAAACCCGCCTCAGGAATCATGCCAGACCGCTCTGACATCGGCCATGTCTGCGCATAACGTGAACAGCAATCCACGTGGGAAAACATCCAACAGGTGGACGTTACATTGCTCAACTTATGGACAGGATTAGGATTGTTTCACTCGCTAACTGCCCTCGCTGAGAGTTGGTCTTCCGATGCCTCAATTGCGTTCACGCACAGTCACCCACGGACGAAACATGGCCGGCGCCCGCGCGCTTTTGCGCGCAGCAGGCGTCGACGGAAACGACTTTGGTAAACCCATTATCGCAGTGGCGAACTCCTTCACCGAGTTCGTCCCCGGCCACACCCACCTCCAACCGGTGGGGCGCATCGTCTCCGAAGCAATCAAAGCCGCCGGAGGAATCCCCCGCGAATTCAACACCATCGCCGTCGACGACGGCATCGCCATGGGCCACGGCGGGATGCTGTACTCCCTGCCCTCACGAGACCTCATTGCAGACTCTGTGGAATACATGGTCGAAGCGCACTGCGCTGACGCCCTCATCTGCATCTCCAACTGCGACAAAATAACACCCGGAATGCTCAACGCGGCCCTACGCCTCAACATCCCCACCGTCTTCGTGTCCGGTGGCCCCATGGAAGGCGGCACCGCAACACTCGTTGACGGCAAAGTCACCAAACGCCTCCACCTCGTCCACGCAATGTCCGGCGCCGTGGACGACTCCATCTCCGACGCAGACCTGCAACAAATCGAAGAAAATGCCTGCCCAACCTGCGGCTCATGCTCAGGGATGTTCACCGCGAACTCCATGAACTGCCTCACCGAGGCACTCGGTTTGGCACTGCCAGGCAACGGATCCACGCTAGCAACGCACACGGCGCGCCGCGCACTCTACGAAGACGCCGGAAAAGCAATCGTTGACATCACCAAGCGGTACTACAACGATGACGATCACTCTGTCTTGCCGCGCTCTATTGCCTCCTTCGAGGCATTCCAAAACGCCATGGCCCTCGACATCGCCATGGGCGGGTCAACCAACACCATCCTTCACCTCCTTGCCGCAGCGCAAGAAGGCAACGTACCGTTCACGATGACGGACATCGACAAACTATCCCGCAACGTCCCATGCCTCAGTAAAGTAGCCCCCAACGGGACTTACCTGATGGAAGACGTCCACCGCGCAGGCGGAGTCCCCGCAATCCTCGGCGCACTACACCGGGCCGGGCTGCTGAACACTGACGTGTCCACAGTGCACACCCCAACACTTCAACAATGGCTCTCCGACTGGGACATCCGCTCCGGCGCAACGACGGAGACAGCGCTAGAACTGTTCCATGCAGCCCCAGGTTGCAAACGCTCAGCAACAGCGTTCTCCCAGTCCGAACGCTGGGAATCCCTCGATGTTGACGGCGAAAACGGCTGCATCCGCGATGTTGAACACGCGTACTCAAAAGACGGTGGCCTCGCCGTACTGCGCGGGAACGTGGCAATCGATGGTTGCGTTGTCAAAACAGCCGGCGTCGATGAATCGATCTGGACGTTCTCTGGGCCAGCAGTTGTGGTCGAATCCCAAGAGGACGCCGTTGACGCAATCCTTAAAAAGCGCGTCACCGCTGGAGACGTTGTTGTTGTGCGATACGAAGGCCCAAAGGGTGGGCCCGGTATGCAAGAAATGCTGTACCCCACTGCGTTCCTCAAAGGCCGTGGCCTAGGCGCCAAATGCGCGCTCATCACCGACGGGCGGTTCTCCGGGGGAACATCTGGGCTGTCCATCGGGCACGTATCGCCTGAGGCTGCAGCAGGAGGCACCATCGCATTGGTTGAGGACGGTGACATCATCACCATCAACATCCCAGAACGTTCCATCATGCTTGAGGTCGATGAGGAAACCCTGGCCACACGGCGCGCAGCCCTCGAAGCAGGCGGCGGCTACAAGCCCAAAGCCCGTGAGCGTAAAGTCTCTGCTGCGCTGAAGGCGTACGCCGCGATGGCGCTGTCAGCAGACAAGGGCGCCGTGCGCGACATCTCCCAGTTCGATAACTAACCCTGCCCCTGCCCCTTCTCTTCTCGCTGCCCCTTCTCTTCTCGCGGCTTCTTTCACTGCCGAGATCCTATATATCGGCATGAGATCCTTACCCTGAGCAAGGATCTCAGCGCGATATCTAGGATCTCGGTGGCAGATGCTGAGGAGAGGCAGCCAAGACAGCCGGGGCGGGCACAAACTCTGTAACACCCAGCCGTGCCGCTTCCTGCCTCAGCTTCGCCACCACATCGTGAGGTCGCCGCAAGTCCTCCCCGATAAAACGCACCAGGTTCCACCCTGCATCACGCAGACGATGTTCACGTACCTTCTCAGCGCGTAAAGCATCGCCCACATACTTGCCGAGCCCGTCATACTCGAGCCCTAACCTCACTGCTCGAATTCCCAAGTCAAGTTCGTAATAACCTTCCTTGTGAGGCACACGTACCTGAGGTTCAAGTCCCGGAAGCCCAGCAAGTATCGCCATATAGCGCAATCGCGACTCTCCCGGCGAAGCTGATCTCGCATCGGCGAAACGGAGAACAGTTTCCGTGCGATGCCGATATCTGGGCAACAACAACGTTGAATTGATACGCAGCGCTTCGTCCCGATCAAGACCACACTGCAATGCGGCATCCGCAATAACAAATCCCTCAGCAGGAGAGAGAATTCGCAAACAATCAACAACGGTGCGCTCCAGCGTTGTCACAGCACAACCACTCAACCGTGCGACCTGTTCTGATGGGACATCGCTACGGTGTCGCCGCTCATAAGCTGACGCCCCGCCACCGTAGTGGGGGTCAGTGAGGTGTGGGCGCCCTCTTGGTGTCACAACGGGAAGGCCCCACAACAAGGCAGCCGATACATGAGAAAAAACCGCAGTATTTGGCATTGTTCCCCGTGCAGCAGAAATATCTAGAAGCATTAAATGTCTTTGCCGCGAGTAGGTTTCCAACTCCTGAAATTCGGCAGGATAACCATAAACACCCGGTCGAATACGGATTACATCTCCGCTTTTAAGGGCTTGCCGAATGCTGCCACGGCGTTCGTCCCCCAGCCGAAAAGTAACTGGAAGCACCTCCTGTGGCCGATTCCGGATGGGCCCCCTCCCCATGCGGTCTGTGTTGGGGGTCGATGAGTAACTCATGTGTGGAGGTTACGTTGATTCCTTATTCCCCCTCGCAGAACTTGCACTCACACGCCTTGTTTACTCCGGAAAACACGGGGACTGGGTGGGTGTGGACAACCCAACACACGCCGAGATCCTAGATATCGCGCTGAGATCCTCACCCTGGGCAAGGATCTCAGCGCGATATCTAGGATCTCGGCAGTAAAAGGGTAAGAAAGGAAGGGGGTAAGGAGGGGGAGGAGAAGGGAGCGGGATCGCTGAGAAACAACCGATGGACAATGCCGGCAAGAAAAACTGAAACGTTTCATTCCCCCACGCGCCCTGTCAGCAACCGCAACAGTCGATAGGATGACGAGAATCACTCGCCCGCATCGAAAGTGATCAGCATGGTCACCCCTCCCCAGCGCACCGAACCCACACCCAACACACCACCCCCAGCACGCGCACAAACCAACATCAGAAACCGTCATAGGGTTGCTGCCGTTGCCATCGCAGTGGTCCTCGGTGTGCATCTCGCCGCGATGTTTTTGTGGATTTCTCCGCGAACACCTGTCACTGACGCAGTGGACGCGCCGTTGCGCGCTTATGCGCTTCCGATGTTCCAGCAATCATGGTCACTGTTCGCCCCTGATCCAGTCCATGCCGCGTATTACTTGGAGGTACGCCGTGTGCCACAGGATCTATCTGAAACCCCGTGGGTGAGCGCTTCAGCGGTCGAGTTGGCTGGGCTTCATCATCATCTGCTTCCCACAACGGCCACGAACATCACCAACAAAACAGCGTCCCTGACCAATGAGGCACTCAACGACCTCCCCGACGATCACAAGGCACTTTTTACGTGGCATTTTCATCATGATGTGCAGACTCGACTTATCTCTGAAGGGTTAGATGGGCAGAATCCGACAACACAGTTCAATCGGGCGATGACTGTGGATAGAGCCGTCACAGCCTATGCAACCCAGTTCCTGTCAGCGCAGGGACAGTTAGTTGAAGGGGACCTTGTACAGTATCGAATTTTGCGCGTGTCTAGCCCTGACTTCGCTGACCGTGCAACGCAAGGGGTTTCGCAAACTGTGTCTTTTACTAGTGGTCGCCGGCCTCCTGAAGTATTGCCGGGACAAGATGTTGAGGCTTTTGAGCGGGCTTTGGAGGCGTTCTCGTGACTGACACCCCGACTCACACCGAGGCTCAGCGCCCCGCCCAGGGTGCGGCTCGCCAGACTGCTCAACAGATTCGGGAAGCACTTGATGCTGTACTGACACACCGTTATGGCTTGTGGGGCGCTTCTTTTCTGCGCATCCTCACCGGGGCAACGTTGCTCGTGCAGCTTGTGGTGAACTTTCCCTTTCGTAGTTACTTATGGGGGCCAGCTGCAGCGTGGTCACAGGAACTTCATGCGACTGCAGAGTTCCCTTTTCAACGTCTTATTTTTGGCCCAACGGTCTCTGCTACCAGCGTGACCGTGTGGTACGTGGTTCTCATCGTGGCTGTTGGGTGTTTCATGGTGGGGTGGCATACGCGGTTGGCCACGGCGTTGACCCTGGTACTGCACACGTGGATGACATTTTCTGATGGTATTTATCTTGACCAATCAGATAACTTTGTGCGTTTTGTTTTGGTCTATGCGCTGGGTATGTGCACGTGGGCACATTGGTCATTCGATGCTCGCCGTGTGGCACGCAGACAAGCTGCGATGGAATCTGGGGAGGCTTCTGCTTTTACCCGCAGGTGGAGTCACGTCAAAGACGGTATGGAACCGTATGTTACGGCTCTGCATAATGCTGCTTTGGCAGGGTTAGCTGCCCATATTTGCATGATTTATGTAGCGTCGGCGATGTTTAAGATTCAAGGTGACCGGTGGCAGAACGGCACAGCGGTTTTTTCACCATTGCAGATTCCCCATTTTTCACCGTTTCCTGAGCTGAGCACGCTAGCAACCATGTGGACTCTGCCAGTTGTTGTTGCCACGTACCTTGCCGTGTATGCGCAACTGTTCTTTCCGCTCATGATGCTGCACCCAGTTTTACGGAAAGTCGGCTTGGTAGCGATCATTGGCATGCACGCAAGCATCGGAGTGTTGATGGGGTTGCCATTTTTTTCGATGCTCATGTTGGCTGGCGATTCAATCTTCGTGTCATCACGCACCTACCAGCGTTGCGATAACGCGATCAGACCAGTGGTGAACCGAGTGACCGCCCGACTACGACGCATTTTCCGCCGGGGAAAAACGCCGGTTCGTGCAGCGACACCCCCGGGGGCTACTTCTTCTCAGCCTTCTGATGGTAGGTCCCCTGCGCAGCCCCAAGCCCCTGTGTGAGGATCATTTCGACGCAGTCCGCTGAGTCGTTGAGCAAGTGCGGGAGTTCTTTAAGTTCTGTGCCACCGAAGTTCCTGAGCACGAAGTCGGCGACTTCCATGCGCCCTGGGGGCCGTCCAATCCCACCGCGTACACGGATGTAGTCTTTGGTGCCCAGTGCTTTGGTGATGTCTTTGAGGCCGTTGTGGCCACCTTCTCCCCCACCGATTTTGCATTTGAGTTCACCGAAGGGGATGTCGAGTTCGTCATGCACCACAATGATGTTGTGTGGTTCGACGTTGTAGTAGGCACTGAGTGCTGCTACTGGCCCGCCGGAAACATTCATGTAGGTTCGTGGTTTTGCGAGAATCACTGCTGGCCCGGGCCGCCCTCCTGGAAGGACACCTAGCCGGGCTTGGGCTACCTGTGCGTTGCTCCGGTGGTTGGAAAACGATGCGGATGCTCGCTGCGCCAACACGTCAAGCACCATGTGGCCGAGGTTGTGTCGGTTTGCAGCGTACTGCGGCCCTGGGTTCCCCAAACCGACAACGAGGCAGGTCTCATCTGGGTTTGGAATGGGGTGGCTCATTTTTTCTCCACGAGTCTTTACAGTGATACAGCGAAGGTGCCTGCTCCGGTGGGGCAGGCACCTTCGTGACTGATGGTGTGTCAGCGTGAGTTGTATGGGCTCACACTGATCAGGTGCACTTACTCAGCTGATGCGTCTGCATCATCTTCGTTGTTGTGGACCTCGTTGACCACAAGCAGAACCTGCTCAGGGTCGTTGGTGATTTTCTGACCGGCTGGAAGAACAGCGTCCTTCACGTGAAGCACGGTGCCAGCGGTGAGGCCGTCAACAGATACCTCGACGTGCTCTGGCAGTACTGACACGTCAGCTTCAACGGAGATCTTGAGGAGCTCAAGTGTGGTTTGGGTACCGGGCTCTGGCTCACCGATGAGGACAACTGGAACCTCAACGATGGTGGTGTCTCCACGCTCAACGGAGATGAAGTCGATGTGTTCGATAACGCGGCCGATTGGGTCACGCTGAACGTCCTTGATGATGACGGTCTTGATGTCACCGTCAAGGTCAAGGCTGATGAGCGAGGTGCGGTGGTTCTTCACTGTCAGGAAGGTCTCGTGACCGTCGAGCAGGATGTGTGTTGCAGCTGAGCCCTGCGAGTAGATGACTGCAGGAACCTGGCCGTCACGGCGTGCTTGGCGGGCGGCACCCTTACCGAATGCGGTGCGGGTAGATGCTGCAAGTTTGAAGTCAGACATGCTTTTCCTTACGTGTTGGACGCGATTGCGTGGGGTTGTCTTACCTCGAGGCAACGGGCGCGCAAGCGCGGTCCGCCCAGTCGATAACGGAGTTCGCTGTCTGGCTGACAGCCTCTCCCTCGCCGAGGCACGCTTTTCAGTATATCTAAGGTCTACGAGTTGCCGTCAAACAGTGATGTAACTGACCCGTCTGCGAAGACTTCTTCGATGGCACGGGCAAGTAGTGGTGCAATGGAGAGCACTGTGAGTTGGTCAAATCGCTTGTCGGCGGTGATGGGAAGCGTGTCTGTCACGACTACTTCGCGGGCACCACATTCAGAAAGTCTGCGGGCAGCTGGGTCAGAGAGCACACCGTGGGTTGCTGCGACGATGACATCTTTTGCGCCGGATTCCAAACACACCCGAACGGCCTCGGCAATGGTGCCGCCGGTGTCGATGAGGTCATCAACAAGCACACAGGTGCGCCCATCAACGTCTCCGACAACACGATTCGCAATGGATTGGTTGGGCTTGTTGATGTCACGGGTTTTGTGAACAAAAGCCAGCGGATTTCCACCAAGTTTTGCCGCCCACTTTTCGGCGACCTTTATACGGCCTGCGTCTGGTGAGACAACGGTGACGTTCGACAAGTCAACACGGGTACGCACATAGTCGGTGAGCAGCGGCATTGCCCACAGGTGGTCAACTGGCCCGTTGAAGAACCCTTGAAGTTGAGCAGTGTGAAGGTCAACACTCATCATGCGGTCTGCGCCAGCGACCTCGTACATGTCTGCGAGAAGGCGGGCTGAAATTGGTTCACGGCCTTTGTGTTTTTTGTCTTGGCGCGCGTATCCGTAAAACGGCAAAACTACCGTGATGGTTTTGGCCGATGCCCGCTTGAGTGCATCGACCATGATCATTTGTTCCATGATCCACTGGTTAATGGGGGCGGTGTGCGATTGCAGAACGTAAACGTCTGCACCACGGACACTTTCTCCAAAGCGGACGTAGATCTCACCGTTGGCGAAGTCATAGGCAGACGTTGGGAGGAGGTCTGTCCCCAATTCCTGTGCGACTGATGCCGCCAGCTCAGGGTGTGCGCGGCCTGACACAAGAACGAGTCGTTTTGTGCCATCAGGGGACATGATGCCGGTCATAAGTTATTTGGTTCCTTCATCAGGGGCTGAAGCATGTGGAACAGCGCGTCCAGAGTCTGTGGCCTCTGCAGCAGAGGGCACAGGGTGATCGGACACAGTTCCAGCCTGCGCGAGCTCAGCTCGAGCTTGCGCACCGAGGGTTGGGCTGGTTGGAGAGACATCCTCACGGTGTGCAGCGGCAGCTTGGGCTGCTGCCGTGCCGGTCCGACGTCGCTCTACCCAACCATCAATGTTACGTTGCGAAGCCGCTGACACGGCAAGGCTTCCTGAGGGAACGTTTCTGCGAACTACTGTTCCAGCAGCGGTGTAAACACCGTCTCCCAAGTGCACAGGGGCAACAAAGAGCGAATTTGCGCCTGTCCGCGCGTGGGAACCCACCGTAGAGTGGTGTTTCTTCACGCCGTCATAGTTGACAAAGATTGAGCCAGCACCAATGTTCGTTTCTTCACCAATGGTGACGTCACCGGCATAACTGAGGTGTGGAATTTTGGACCCGTCACCGATCGTAGCGTTTTTGGTTTCCACGAATGTTCCAATTTTGCCGCGTTCGCCAAGTGTTGTTCCTGGTCGAAGGTAGGCAAAAGGCCCAACGGTCGCTCCGGCCCCGATGTCGGATTGCGATCCGTGAGTACGGATAACTGTGGCACCTTCACCAACGCGCACTGATTCCAGTGTGGTGTCGGGGCCAATAGTTGCCCCAGTGCTCACTACGGTGTCACCGTGCAGTTGCGTGTTAGGGAGTAGCGTCACGTCAGATGTGAGTTCAACTTGAACGTCAATCCACGTTGTTGACGGGTCAACAATGGTGACGCCTTCACGCATCCAAGCGTCGACGATGCGCCGGTTGAATTCTGCGCGAAGAACCGCGAATTGTGCCCGGTCGTTTGCGCCTTCAACAAGCCAAGGGTCATCTGTACGCACTGCGCGCACTGCGCCGCCTTCATGGCGGGCGAGGGCTAGAACGTCGGTGAGGTATACCTCGCCTTGTGCGTTGTCTGTGGTGACTTCACCGAGCGCGCGACGTAGCACGGAGGCATCGAACACATAGATAGAGGAGTTAATTTCGCGGATCTCGCGCTGCTGCGCAGTTGCGTCTTTGTGTTCCACGATGCCCGCAACAGAACCATCGGATTCGCGCAAAATACGCCCGTACCCTGTGGCGTCATCAAGTTCTGTGGTGAGAACGGTAACGGCGTTGCCATCAGTGGTGTGGGCGTCGAGTAGTTCAGTGAGCGTTTCAGCGTCAAGCATTGGAACGTCACCAGCGATCACAACGACCGGGCCGGTGAGGCCTTCGGACAGGCCGCGGCCCTCGTGTCCCTCAGCCACGCCTGCAGCTGCTTCAGCTGCGTGGACAGTTGCATCCAGCACGCTCACTGCGCATTGCACGGCTCGCCCGGTGCCGGGCACGTCATCTTGGTCAACGATCAAGATGCTGGGGTCAATGGTTTGTGCGTGCTCGGCGACGAGGTCGCGGCGGTGACGGACAACAACGGCGATCCGTTGTGGGTCAAGACCGTGAGCTGCTGAAATTGCGTGCCCAAGCATGGATCTACCTGCGAGAGTATGAAGGACTTTGGGCACTGCGGATTTCATCCGCGTGCCCTCACCTGCTGCGAGAATAATAACTGCGGCGGGTTGAGCGATTGTCACGCGGACTCTCCCAAACTGTGGAGGAAGTTATGCACGGCTGACTTGAACATCGCTAAGAGATGAAACAAGTTGCTCCGCCCCCAGGACTCGAACCTAGACTAAGGGCACCAAAAACCCCTGTGCTGCCGATTACACCAAGGCGGAACGACCACGATGAGCTAATGCTCAGCGGCCTCAACAGATACTAGTCTATGTCAGCCGGTGTTACGAGGTCGAACTCAATAATGCCAGTTCCTTGTTCAATCCCCAAGTCAGGTGCGGCATGATGGGGGTGTGGCTGCTGACAATAAACGTCCTGGACGTTCCCGAATGACCGCACACGAGCGACGCGAACAGCTTGTGGCAGTGAGTCGAGCACTGTTCGCTGAGAAGGGCTTTGAAGGAACCAGTATCGAGGAGATTGCAGCGCGCGCAACAGTCTCAAAACCCGTGGTGTATGAACACTTTGGCGGCAAAGAAGGCGTCTATGCGGTGGTTGTTGATCGTGAAATTCAGTCCCTCACAGGAGCCCTTACTGGGGCTCTCGATAAGGGCGGACACCCCAAAGTTATTGTCGAACGTATGACCTTTGCCCTTTTGGATTACATTGAAACCAATGAGTCCGGTTTCCGCGTTTTAGTCCGCGACTCACCTGTGGCACAAGCCACAGGATCTTTTTCAAGTTTGATCGGCGATGTCGCCACAGAAGTCGAACATTTGCTCGCAGAGCAATTCCGCCGCCGCGGCCTTGACCCTCGCACCGCGCCCATCTACGCTCAGATGCTCGTTGGCATGGTCGCGCTCACCGGGCAACACTGGCTCGATGCCCGTCAACCCAAAAAAGATGAAGTCGCCGCACACTTGGTGAACCTCGCGTGGAACGGCCTTGCCGGGTTGGAACGTAAACCCTGCTTAGTTGGCGAACAGACTGACTCCACCAAAAAGCTTTAGCGCTCAATCACTCTTGGGCGCATGGCAAGAACCAAAGTTGCCCCCTGCACTGGCCCATACCCAACTGTTGGGAAGGTCCTTTCCACCCAAAGTATGAGGTGGAGGTCACGGCTAGGTTGTTAATGTCGAGGAGAACATTCCCTCAACTTTGGATGGCCCATGCGTCTGGACATAGACAATCTCACCAAAAATTATGGTGACCTCAAGGCCCTCGACAACCTGACGTTCAGTGTCGACTCGGGCGAAATTTTCGGCTTCGTTGGTTCAAACGGTGCCGGAAAGTCCACCACCATGCGCATCGCCCTTGGTGTTCTTGACGCCACTGCGGGCGAGGTGCGCTGGGATGGTCGCCCCATTGATTTCGCCTCCCGCCAACGCATCGGGTACATGCCCGAGGAGCGCGGTCTCTACCCAAAAATGAAGGTTGGCGATCAGCTCACCTACCTCGCCAAACTCCACGGACTGTCCTCAAAAGCAGCAGAAACAGCCATGGAGGAATGGACTGAGCGCCTCGGTATCGCCGAACGCCGTAAGGACCTCGTGCAATCACTGTCACTGGGAAACCAGCAGCGCGTTCAACTCGCGGCCGCTCTCGTTCACGACCCAGATGTCCTCATTCTGGATGAACCATTCTCGGGTCTCGACCCGGTAGCAGTTGATGTGATGAGCAACGTGCTTATCGACAAAGCACGCTCCGGGGCACCTGTGATCTTCTCGTCCCACCAGCTGGATCTCGTCGAGCGCCTGTGCACACGCATCGGGATTATCCGAGCCGGGTCAATGGTGGCTGTCGGCACAGCTGATGAACTTCGGGCACGTGGCGGCGATCGGTGGGCGTTGACCTTTACCCAGGCAACACCCAACGCTCCATGGCTCGCCGGGTGGGAAGGGATCGACGTCTTAGAAACCTCAGACAAGAGCATCACTTTCCTTGTTACACAACCTGGCGCACAACACTCGTTGCTTGCCGCTGCCACTGCCATCGGTGACGTGGAGTTCTTTGGGCGGGCTCGTATCCCCCTTGCAGATCTCTTCCGTGACGCCGTTACTACCGCGCCCAAGGAGTCCTGATGCAATCCACACAACTGTCCTCGCTCACCGCGATCCGCCTTGTTGCAGGGCGTGAACTTCGCGTTCACCTGCGGAACAAAGCCATGATCATTAGCACGCTCGTTATGGTGGTGCTCATTGTTGGTGGGTTGTTTGCAGCAAACTTCTTTGGAAACCAAGAACAATCCATCGAGTACGGCGTAACCTCCAGCACGGAAGAGGTTGGTCAAGCAACACAGTCAGTTCTTGAATCGCAAGGCATCACCGTTGATGTCACAACCTACTCAGATGAAGCACAAGGCCGCACCGCAGTCAGTGACGGTGAGATCAGTGCACTGATTACCGGCAGTGGCTCAGATATCACAGCGGTCGTTAATGAGAGCGTAGATTCCGACCTCAACACTGCTCTCGCGAGTGTGATCCAGCAAACCAAAATCAGCGAGTTGGCGCAGTCAGCTGGGGTGTCTCCAGACGACATCAACAGCGTGTACTCACTCACTGAGGTTCCTTTTGAATCACTAGACCCACCTGCAGAAATCGACGGATCACAGATCCTCGTCGGGTTTATTGTCGGGTTCTTGCTGTACCTCGGAATCTTTGGTGGCGGCATGTCCGTTGCGCAAGGTGTTGTTGAAGAGAAGTCATCTCGAGTTGTTGAGGTTCTCCTCGCCTCTGTGCGCCCCTGGCAACTCCTCACCGGTAAGGTGATCGGGATTGGTTTGGTCTCACTCCTGCAAGTTGGAATCTACGTGGGAGCGGGTGTCGCGGCTGCAACAGCCTTTGGCCTGACCGAAGACATCACGTTGGACCTCAACGCCATTGGCGCGTGGGTGCTGGTGTGGTTCTTGCTCGGCTACATCATCTACGCACTGGTATTCGCCGCGCTTGGGGCGCTGGTTTCGCGCCAAGAGGACCTTGGTTCCGTCATCCCGATTCCGATGTTCATCGTCATTGCGGCGTACATCATCGGCGTGTCCGTGGCACCAAGCGACCCAGACTCCCCTGTGGTGACGATCGCCTCATACATTCCGTTTACATCACCAATCGTGATGCCGATCCGGTCCGCATACGGTGTGGCAAGCACCGTTGAAGTGTTCGCAGCTCTCGCGGCAGCAGTCATCACCATCCCGATTCTGCTGTGGATCTCTTCCAAGATTTACTCCAACGCAGTACGACGTTCAGGCGCCCGAATCAAACTCAAGGATGCCCTCAAGGCAGCCTGATACCTCAACCTGCGTGCACCACGGAGTCCAGGCCGTGTGTTTGCGCACGTTGTGCCCCTACCGCCCATCGCTCACGGAATCCCGTGGCCGGTGGGCGGTAGTCTTCTCCTATGTCGAGTTTGCATGACCGGGTGGTCGATTCCCTGGGCCGGGAGATTGTCCACGGCACCATCAGCCCGGGCACGATCATGCTCGCAGAGAACCTTGAACAGCGTTACGGGGTGTCGCGCTCTGTTATCCGTGAAGCTTTGAGGGTGCTGCAGTCGTTAGGGCTTATCGAGTCTGTGAAGCGCTTGGGCATTCGGGTGCGTGGGTTGGAACGCTGGAACGTCCTCGATCCCATTGTTGTGCGGTGGCGGCTCGCTGGCCCTGACCAAGGCGCGCAGTTACGTTCCTTAACAGAGCTGCGCGAAACCGTTGAACCGGCTGCTGCTGCCTTGGCAGCGCAACACGCGCATCGAGAAGCTGCGGACACACTTGTGGAACTGGCAGCGGCGATGCGTACTGCCGGTGAAGCGGGTGACCGCACGTTGTTTTCTGCCCTGGATATCGATTTTCACCGCACTGTGTTGCGGGCTTCAGGTAATGAAATGTTTGCCCGCCTCGATGAGGCGATTGGTGAGGTCATTCGAGGACGCACCGTGCATGGCATGATGCCGGAGCACCCCGCTGAGATCACCCTTGCCCGCCACGAAGAAGTGGCCCGCGCCATTGCTCAAGGGCGGGCCACCGATGCCCGCGAGGCGATGGAAACCATCATGCAGCGCACCTCACGGGAACTCGATCCCATTTGGGAAGACTCACCCCGCCACTTCCTTTAAATCAGACTTATAATGGTGACGAGTACCTGAACGTTGCCATCTTCACGGCAGAACACAAGGAGCATTCGTGTCTCAAGCACAGGCAAACATCGGCGTTGTCGGCATGGCGGTCATGGGGTCAAACCTCGCCCGCAACCTCGCATCCCGCGAAGGCAACACCGTCGCGATCTACAACCGCTCAGTCGACAAAGCACACGCTGTGGCCGATGCCCACCCCGAAGCGGGCTTCCTCGTCGCTGAGTCCGTTCAAGAGTTCGCAGAAAAACTAGCCCGCCCTCGCACCGCCATCATCATGGTGAAAGCCGGCGGAGCGACCGACGCTGTGATCAACCAACTCGTGGAGGTTTTCGAACCCGGCGACATCATTGTCGACGGCGGAAACGCACTGTTCACCGACACCATCCGCCGCGAAAAAGCTGTCCGTGAAACAGGCATCCACTTTGTTGGTGCCGGTATTTCCGGTGGTGAAGAAGGCGCCCTCAACGGCCCTTCCATCATGCCAGGCGGCACAAAAGAGTCCTACGCGACCCTTGGCCCCATCCTCTCCACCATTGCCGCAATTGCTGAAGGTGAACCCTGCGTCACACACGTTGGTAGCGACGGCGCGGGGCACTTTGTGAAGATGATCCACAACGGCATCGAATACGCTGACATGCAGCTCATCGCTGAGGCATACGACCTGCTCCGTAACGTCGCCGGTTTGGGTGCGGCAGAAATCGCTGACGTGTTCGACGAGTGGAACCGCGGTGAGTTGGAGTCCTACCTCATCGAGATCACCGCTGAGGTTCTTCGCCAAGTTGACGCTGACACCGGTGCTCCACTGGTTGATGTCATCCTTGACCAGGCAGGTTCCAAGGGAACCGGCGTGTGGACTGTGCAAACCGCACTCGGGCTTGGTGTTCCTGTCTCAGGGATCGCTGAGGCTGTTTTTGCCCGCGCACTATCCTCCAAGCCAGCGCAACGCGCTGCATCACGTGAACTTCCCGGTGGCACAACCGTTGCCATTGATGACCGTGCCGCATTCATCGAAGATGTCCGCCAAGCACTCTACGCATCGAAGATTGTTGCCTACTCGCAAGGGTTCGACGCCATCATTGAGGGCGCTAAAGAGTACGGTTGGGACATCAAAAAGGGTGACATCGCGAAGATCTGGCGCGGCGGTTGCATCATCCGTGCGCAGTTCCTCAACCGCATCACTGAGGCGTACGCGCAAGATCCAGACCTCGTTGTGTTGCTTGCCGCACCGTACTTCCGTGACGCTGTGACAGCGACCCAGGAGGCATGGCGCCGCACCGTTATCACCGCCGTCCAGGCCGGATTGCCAACCCCGGCGTTCTCCTCATCGCTGGCGTACTACGACGGGTTACGCGCCGAGCGCCTGCCAGCATCTTTGGTTCAAGGGCAGCGTGACTTCTTCGGTGCACACACCTACAAGCGCACCGACCGTGAGGGCACTTTCCACACTTTGTGGTCTGGTGACCGCAGCGAAATCATCGCAGAAGACGCACACTAAACCGTAAGGGTTGTCAGGGCTGGTACCGGCTTCAGGCCGGTGCCAGCCCTGTGTGTTGTCCACTGTCACGTACGCACCGTCCAGCTAGGGGGTGCGTCAAGATTCTCGACATCAAGTAACATCAGGGTTATGACTGAGCATGATGACGTGGACCGCATTATTGCGGCGTGGGAGCGGGAACGGCCTGACCTTGATGTGTCACCGTTTGCGTTGCTGTCACGCATCAGCCGCCTGGACCGCTACCTTGACCGGGTGCGACGTTCGGTGTTTGTGGCAAACGGCATGGAAACGTGGGAGTTCGATGTGCTGGTGGCGTTGCGCCGTTCCGGTGCGCCGTACACGCTGTCGCCCGGCGCCTTGGTCACACACACAATGGTCACCTCAGGGACAATGACGAACCGCATTGACCGGTTAGAGAGTCGCGGCCTGGTGCGCCGTAAGCCCTCCCCCGATGACCGGCGCGGGGTTCTCGTTGAACTCACCGACGCAGGGATGCGCCTCGTCGATCAGGCGTTGGCACAACTATTAGACATCGAACACCGGGCGGTCAACGCCCTCAGCCCGCAGCAACGCAAAGATGGGGCAGACATTCTGCGAACCCTCATGCACCAGTTCGAAAACCTCGCCTAAGGTACAGCGCCACCCCGCACGCAACCACAAAAACAACTGCGCCAACACTCATCAACAGGGTGTCACGTGGCAGCGCAGGGTAACCCATAATTCCCTGTGTTAGCCAGCGATTTCAGAGGCTTCCAACCACTGCATTTCCAGGCTTTCACGCTCAGCGGCAAGTTCCTTCAGTTGAGCATCCAGCGCCGCAGTGCGTTCATAGTCAGTCGCGTTGGCTGCCATGTCCGCGTGAACTTTCGCTTCGAGCTCTTCAATCTTCGCGAATCGCCGTTCAATGCGGCTAATTTCCTTCTTCGCAGCTCGCATCTCTGCGCTACTCGCACCCGAGTTACCCGAACTGTTAGCACCAGAACCACCGTTGCCAGCAGATCCCGACCCGGATGAAGCAAGGCGCGCATCGTGCGGGGCACTACCTGACTTTCCACCAGACTTACCCCGGCCAGGGCCACGCTGCTTCGCCGCAGCAGCAGACAACTTCAAGTACTCATCAACGCCACCAGGCAGGTGGCGCATGTTTCCGTCAATGACCGCGTACTGCTGGTCAGTGACACGCTCGAGGAAGTACCGGTCGTGGGAGATGACCAGCAATGTGCCAGGCCACGTGTCGAGGAGGTCCTCCATGGCGGCAAGCATGTCAGTGTCAAGGTCGTTTGTTGGCTCATCAAGGATCAGAACGTTTGGTTCATCAAGGAGCAGCAACAAAAACTGTAGGCGACGCTTTTGACCACCGGAAAGGTCTTTCACCGGGGTAGATAGTTGCGTTGTGGTGAATCCCAGGCGCTCCAACATTTGGCCCGGTGTCATCTCTTTGCCACCCGTGACATACGCGGTGCGTTTGCGGGCAATGACATCTGAAACCCGGTCCTGGGCGACCTCGCGCAAACCTTCAAGCTCTTGGTTAAGTGTCGCAACCTGCACGGTTTTTCCGTGTTTTACCCGCCCAATGGTGGGGCTGAGTTCACCGGTTACCAGTTTCAGCAGGGTCGACTTCCCGGCACCGTTCACTCCAAGAATCCCGGTGCGCTCCCCTGGCGCGATCCGCCAGGTCACATCACGCAGAACCTCATTGTCGCCGTAGGCGAAGCCAGCATCAATGATGTCCACAACGTCTTTACCCAGGCGTGCGGTGGCCATCTGAGACAGTTCAATGGGGTTACGTACGGGCGGTTCATCAGCGATCAGTTGGTTGGCTGCTTCAATACGGAACTTGGGTTTAGATGTTCGTGCTGGTGCACCGCGGCGCAACCAGGCAAGTTCTTTGCGTAGAACGTTTTGGCGTTTCGTTTCGGCTAGTGACGCCTGACGGTCGCGTTCTACACGCTGCAAAATGTAGGCAGCGTACCCGCCCTCAAAGGGGTCAATGATGCGGTCGTGAACTTCCCACGTCAGGTTACACACCTCATCGAGGAACCACCGGTCGTGGGTGACTACAAACAGGCCGCCTTGGCTGGCTGGCCACCGGCGTTTCAGGTGCTGCGCCAACCACGTAATGCCCTCCACGTCGAGGTGGTTCGTGGGCTCATCTAGGGCAATAACATCCCAGTCACCGGCGAGTAGCCGGGCAAGTGCGACACGGCGCCGTTGCCCACCAGACAGGTCACCCACACGGGCATCCCACTCAAGGTCAGGGACCAGACCGGCCAGAACATCGCGAATTTTTGGGTCAGAGGCCCACTCGTGGTCAGCAGCATCGCCCACAATGGCGTGCCCCACGGTGTCATCTTGGTCGAGGGTGTCAGTTTGGTCCAACACTCCCACGTGCACACCATTACGCCAGGTCACGCGCCCTGAGTCGGGTTCGATGCGTTGGGCAAGGATTTTCAGCAAGGACGACTTGCCATCGCCGTTACGCCCAACGATTCCGATGCGGTCGCCTTCGTTAATACCGATCGTTACGGAGTCGAACACGACCTTCGTCGGGAATTCGAGGTGGATTGCTTCTGCGCCAAGTAGGTGTGCCATCGTGTCCATTTTCTCACGGACCCAGGTAAGGCTGCGCCCCTCCGTGCAGCCTCCCCTCTCTTTTCCCTCCATCCGTTCCCCCCTATCCTGCCCTTCTCCTTCACATCGAAAGTGGGATTGTGCCCACTTTCCCTTTCGAAAGTGGGCACAATCCCACTTTCGATCGGGGTGGGAGACGTTGGATGCGGAAGCGATCGGGTGGGGGCGTGGGAAGTTGGAGGTCGACGTAGGCGCTTCAGAGCAGCCGCGCGGGCGATGTGCAAAGTTCGCGCCATCTGTCGGTAAACTTCTCAGTGATGTCTCAGTCACTACACACCCAAGTTGTTGAGTCCCTTGGCCGCAAAATTGTTCGCGGAGAACTGTCCCGGGGCGCTGTTGTGCGCGCTGAGGTACTTGAAAGCGAATATGGGGTGTCCCGTGGTGTGATTCGTGAGGCGTTACGCTCGTTGGCGTTGTTGGGCCTCACCGAATCTGTGAAGAGCGTGGGTGTGCGGGTGCGTGACCGGATTCACTGGAATCCGTACGCGCGAGAAATTATTCGTTGGCGTTTAGCTGAGAACGACCTCGGCGCACAACTGCGAGCATTAACCGAGTTACGGTCCGCTGTGGAACCAGTGGCCGCCGCACTAGCAGCGCAACACGCCCCAGATGAACTCAGCGGGCGGCTCATGGAAATCGCCGCCCGTATGCGCACCGTTGGTCGTTCTGGGGATCTTCACACTTTTGAGGCCCTCGACATTGAGTTCCATGCGTTAGTGCTGGTGGGGTCCGGCAACGAAATGTTTGCGCACCTCGACATCCCCATCGCTGAAGTCCTCAAAGGACGCACCGAGTTAGGTCTCATGCCCGAGCGCCCCCACGAAGAAGCCCTGCAATGGCATGTGGATGTTGCCGACGCCATCCAGGGGCGCCGCCCGCGCGAAGCCCGTGAAGCGATGGACAAAATTGTGGAGCGCACCATCGCGGAAATCGAACAGATATGGAGCGATGTTCCACGGATCTACCCACCCGCCGATGCTTAAAATCACGCACAATACAAGGTGGGGTTGAGCATCTGCTGCTCAACCCCACCTTGTCCCCCTCGCCTACAGGCGCCCACCTCTCGCTAGTGCGTGAAGTCGAGCAACACCTTGCAGGATTGTGATGCGTCGAGGGCTTGTTCTAACCCACTGACCGCATCACGAGCATGAACCACATGTGTGATGACAGGGGCAATAGGGAGCGACCCGTCAGCCAACGCCGTGATGACATCATCGATTTCGTGAACGAACCGGAATGAGCCCACCAGGGTGACTTCCTTCACTGTTGCGAGAGCAACTGGTGCGGGTTGGTCACCTGGTGGCAACAACCCCACTAACACAACAGTGCCTGCTGGCTTGGCACCAGCAATAGCTGCTGCCAACCCAAATTGATTCCCTGAGGATTCAAACACCACATCTGCTGCCACAGCGGCAATAGCTTCGTTGTCTGATGCCAGAAGTGTGGCGTCGGCCCCCACTGCTTGTGCCGTGTTGAGCGCGGTGCTGTGTACATCAGTGGCGG
Source organism: Jonesia quinghaiensis DSM 15701 (assembly GCF_000423205.1). Taxonomy (GTDB): domain Bacteria; phylum Actinomycetota; class Actinomycetes; order Actinomycetales; family Cellulomonadaceae; genus Jonesia; species Jonesia quinghaiensis. The sequence continues at coordinate 186,832 of NZ_AUHN01000005.1, read as the reverse complement.
TAATGTGCGCGGCTCCGGCCCGGCGTGCAACGGCAACAATGAGGGAACCGATGGGCCCTGACCCGATAACCAGTACTGACTTTCCGGTGAGGTCCCCGGCACGGTTCACCGCATGCCACGCAACTGCGGCTGGTTCTGCTAGAGCCGCTGTTTTGAGGTCCAGCCCTTGAGGCAAGGGCCGCAGCATGTGCGTGGGCAGGGCAACAAAGCGAGCAAATGCACCGTCGGTGTGCGGGTGGCGGGCCGCACTTCCCAGGTAGGTGCCGTCACTTGCCAGGTTGTTGTGACCATCTGGCCACGTACCGTTCCAGGTCGCGGGGTGCACGGTGACTGGTGTTCCGGCTGCTGGGCCGGAACCGTCTTGTGCGGCGCTTACTACTGTTCCAGACACTTCGTGGCCAAGGAGCATCGGGGATTTCAGGATTGATTGCCCGGCTGCTCCTTTTGTCCAGTAGCCAAGGTCTGATCCGCAAATCCCGCCGTATGCAATCTCGATGATCGCTTCGTGAGGTTGTGGGGTGGGTGTTGGGAGTTCGTCTACCCGGACGTCGTGTGCCGTGTGGGCAACAACACCGTAGTTCTGCGATGTGTCAGGCATGGTTTTCCCTCCGTTACACAATCACCGTCATGCCGCCGTCAACAAAGATCACTTGACCATTGACGAAGGCGGAGGCGGGTGAGGACAACCAAATCGCTGGGCCCACAATGTCATCGGTGGTGCCCCACCGGTGCGCTGGGGTGCGCCCAAGGATCCAGGAGTTGAACTGTTCGTCATCAACGAGTTTTTGGGTCATCTCGGTGTGAATGTACCCCGGTGCGATGGCGTTGATTTGGATGCCGTGTGACGCCCACTCAGCTGTCATTGCGCGGGTGAGGTTACGGATCCCACCTTTTGACGCCGTGTATGCGCCGATGGTTGGGCGGGCTAGATCAGTTTGCACAGACGCAATGTTGATGATTTTGCCTGCACCGCGTTCGATCATGCCGCGGGCCACTGTTCGCCCCACCAAGAAAGCGCTGGTGAGGTTGGTGGTGATGACTCGTTCCCAATCTTCGACAGCGAGGTCAAGGAGGGGGACGCGGTGTTGGATTCCAGCGTTGTTCACGAGGACATCAATGGGGGCGATGTCCTGTTCCATGCTCTCGATAGCTTGGGTGACAGCGGCGTCATCAGTGACGTCGAAAGCGTACGCTGCTACCCGGTCATCGCCGTATTGGGTTGCGAACTCGGCGCGGGTTACTTCAAGGCGTTCGGTATTCACACCATTAAGCACGATGCGCGCTCCGGCCTCAGCAAGCCCGTGTGCGATTGCTTTGCCGATGCCTCGGCTTGACCCAGTCACCAGTGCGGTTTTCCCGGTGAGGTCGAACAGTGCTGATGTCATGATTCTCCTTCAGTAGTGCGCGGCGAGCTGGGGTTAAACGGCGGAGGCGATGGCGTAGATGATCACCGCTCCAGCAAAACCGACCACACCGATGATGGCTTGACCGACGGTCCAGGTTTTCAGGGTTGTTTTGGTGTCCAGTTCGAAGAAGCGGGAAACCAACCAGAATCCAGAGTCGTTGACGTGTCCAGCAAAAACAGAGCCGGCAGCTAGGGCAATGACGATGGCAGCCACTTGGACGGCGTTGAAGTCTGCGTTGTCCAGAACCAATGGCTGCACAATTGCTGCTGCAGTGGTCAGGGCCACGGTCGCTGAACCTTGGGCGACACGGATCGCTGCGGCAATGATGAACCCTGCTGCGATGACTGGCATGCCTGCTTGTTCCAGTGAGGAGGCAATAGCATCACCAATACCTGATGCACGCAGCACCCCACCGAACATGCCACCGGCACCGGTGATCAAAATGATTGAGCACACTGGGCCCAGCGCGGAGTCCACAACTTTCTCAACCAGTTTGCCGTCTTTTCCTTGGGTCCAGCCCAGTAGGAGCATCGCAAAGCCCACCGTAATGAGGAGAGCAACAGGGGTTTCACCGAGGAGTCGCAGAGCTTGAACCCAGGTGTCTTCCAAGGACACCATGCCAGCAGTTGCGGCCATGTTGAGTCCAGTGTTGAGGAAGATCAGCCCCAAGGGCAGCAACAGCAGGAACATGATGGTGCCAAGACGCGGCGCAGACTCGAACTCGTTGTCTTGACCGGCATCACCCAAGATGGTGGGAACGGGGAATACGTACCGGTTACCAACCCAGCGACCAAAGGCATAGCCAACAACGGCCCAGGCGGCGAGAGCCACAATGAGGCCAAGGATCAGGACAAGCCCAACTTGTGCGCCAAGAAGACCGGATGCCGCAACGGGACCGGGGTGTGGTGGCACAAAGATGTGCATCACGGAGAACGCGGTTGCTGCAGGGAACGCGTACTTCAGCACGCCACCACCGAGGCGGCGGGCCACGGTGAAGATGATGGGCAGCATCACAACGAGCCCGGCGTCGAAGAAGATGGGGAATCCGAAGAGCAGTGATGCCACGGATAGTGCGAGCGGTGCTCGTTTTTCACCAAACGTTTTGATGAGGGAGTTGGTGAGTACTTGGGCGCCGCCAGAGAGTTCCAGCATGCGGCCCAGCATCGCGCCGAGTCCCACAAGTAACGCCACGGAGGCGAGAGTTGAACCGAACCCGGACGTCATCGTCGGCACGATGCTCCCGGCTGATATTCCGGTAGCAATGGCGGTCAGAAGGCTTACGGTGATCAGCGCGAGGAATGCGTGGACGCGCAGTTTCATGATGAGTACAAGCAGAAGGGCAATGGCCCCTACGGCAACGAGCAGGAGTCCGCCGGTGGACAGCTGCCAGTTGAAGACGATGTCGTTCATCGTTGTCCTAACTGTGAGGTGATGGACCTGACGACGTCGTCAGGTCCATCAGTGACGTCAACGACGAACCCCTGTTCTTGCGGGCTGAGGGGTTCGAGCGTTCCATATTGAGAGTCCAACAGTGTGGTGGGCATGTACTCGTGCTCGCGGTGGGAAAGCCGCTGCGCAATGAGGTCTTGCACACCGTTGAGGTGCACGAAGGTGAGTTCGGGGACAATGGATCGCATTGCGTCCCGGTACTTTTTCTTCAGGGCCGAACAGGCAACGACGATGTTGTTCCCTTGTACTTGGTGTTCTGCAATGGTGTGGGCGATGGTCCGCAGCCAGGGTTCGCGGTCTGAGTCGTCTAGGGGGGATCCGCTTGCCATTTTCGCTTTGGCTTGTGGGGTGTGGAGGTCATCTCCGTCGATGAAAGGTACACCCAACGCTTCTGCGAGGAGTGCACCGATCGTAGATTTCCCGGAACCTTGAACTCCCATAACGATCACGGGCGCGACACTGCTGTCAGGCATGCTGAACACTCCATTGGGTTGAACACGTAAGTAATATTTAGACCCTTGCGCTAGATGCTAAATCATACTTACCGACGGTGGCAAGCGTGCAGGCCAGGGCCGTGCCAGCCTATGAACAGTCTGGGACGTGAGCAACCGGTAGGAAAGAGAGAGAGTAAAGAGCGAGATTAGAGCAGGTGCGCGCCACGCACCGGGGCACCTGCCACAAGGGCATCGGCGCACACACCTTCAGCAATAAGTTGCTCAGCGATGCTCTGCGCATGCTCGCGGCTACGCGCCAACGCAGCAGTAGTAGGGCCAGACCCAGACACCAGAACACCCAACGCACCACATTCAAGCATCACATCCAACGTGAGTTGTAAGTCTGGTGCCATATCAAGAGCGGCAGGCTGCAAGTCATTGTGCAACGCCTCCCCCAGAGCCACAGCGTCACCGTCATGAATGGCGTTATACAGGGCAGTGTTGGCAGCATCATCTAGGGCAGGCACGTCAGGGAACAGCGCATCAAAGCGCTGGAACACCGAAGGGGTGGAAAGACCCATCGACCGCAACGCGAAAACCCACGTGAACTCTCCACCACATGGCAGCGCATGCAGGTCATCGCCCTTGCCATAACCCACAGCTGTTCCCCCGAACAAACTGAAGGGAACATCCGCCCCGAGTTGAGCCCCTAATTCACGGAGCCTCTCGTCAGAAAGATCAAGGCGCCACAGCGCATTTAATGCAACGAGGGTCGCAGCAGCATCTGCTGAGCCACCAGCCATGCCACCAGCCACCGGAACGGTTTTGGTAATCGTGATGTTCGCACCACCGGTATGCCCCGTTTCGTGTTGCAACAACCGGGCCGCACGGGTCACCAAGTTTGATTCGCCCAACGGCACGTATCGCGCCCCCACGCCCTGCACAGTAAGCAGGATCTGGTCATCGATGCGCGGGCTCGCTGTGACTTCCTCAAACAGGTTAACCGCTTGGAACACGTTAATCAGCGGGTGATAGCCGTCCTCACGCACAGGCCCAACCCGCAACGAAAGATTGACCTTCCCAGGGGCGCGCGCAGTGACCTGTGCAGGTGAGTGACGCGACAACTCAACAGGAGACGGCGAGGCAACTCGAGCATCGCTACTCCCCGCTTCAGCGGGCCCAAAAAGTTCCGCTGCGACCCGCGCGAAATCGTGGACATCCAGTTGTTCGCCGCGCGCCATCGGCGAAACACCTGCTGCCTCTAAAACTTCCGATGCACGGGCACTAGACCCAGCAATACCCGACAACGCTTGGCGTAGCGTTTTCCGTCGCTGCGCGAACGCAGCGTCCACGACAGCAAAAACGTCCTCACGCCGCGCTGGAGTGTTCACCGGCATCGTGCGTTGTAAGTACACCAACGCCGAATCAACGTTGGGGGCGGGCCAGAAAACGTTACGCCCCACCTTCATGGCGCGGGACGCTTTCCCATACCAAGCAAGTTTCACCGAGGGCGAGCCATAGACCCGGGAACCGGGCTCAGCGACCAACCGGTCTGCCACTTCTCGCTGCACCATCACCATGATGGTTTCAAGATTGTCGAAACGCTCCAGCAAGGTCAACAAGATAGGAACTGACACGTTGTACGGCAGGTTCGCCACAAGTGCCGAGGGAGGAACCCCAGGCAGTTGTGTGACATCAAGGGCGTCCGCTTCCACCACAGTTAATCGTTGCGCCGAACCAGGCTGGCACGCCTCAACGGTGCCAGGCAATTCCACGGCTAGTGGGGTGTCTAACTCAATGGCTGTGACTCTGCACCCGGCCTCTAACAGGCCCAGTGTTAAAGAGCCAAGGCCTGGCCCCACCTCAAGCACTTGTTGGTCAGCTTCCACCCCGGAGAGGCGAACGATTTTGCGCACAGTTCCGGCATCGTGAAGGAAGTTTTGCCCCTTTGTTTTCGTGGGGGTGACACCAAAACGCTCTGCGAGCTCCCGGATGTGTGCGGGACCAAGCAGAGCGTTCGGTGAAGTGTTCATGGCAGAAGCCTAGTAGGTTAACTGCCCTATGTGCTTATTCTCGGCAATGCTGGGACTGTGGCGCCCACCGCACTTTGCGTGACAGGTGGGCTCACAGCTGTTTCAGCGCACATGTTTTAGCGCAACCCCAACTTCGATGAGCAGTGTGGCCACTGGCCCCACCCTGAGCGGGCTTGAAGCATCTTGGCGCGCTTTGTCTGCTCAGCTGCGGAGGCCTGTGATGGCAAACCGCTTCCGCCAACTGACTTCCATGTGCTCACGGAGAACTGGTAAAGCCCGTGGTACAGACCATTGGATGACACGATGCTTGGGTTTCCACCTGATTCACACTGAGCCAGCTTTGACCAGACATCACCAGACACCGTTGAGGAGCCCGAAGATGAGGAATCAGAAGAACCCGAGGAGGAAGAGCCTGACGAAGAGGATCCTGGGGAGGAAGAACCTGACGAACTGGAGCTAGTCGCTTTCGGGGCTGGCGTTGGTGCGGGGCGTTCCTTCGTGCCCACAACCACCACACGCTTTTTAGCTTTCTTCTCAACCTCGTCATAGATCTTTTCTTTGGACTCTACGACGCCGTCAACCGTAACAATCTCGTACTTGCGGACGCGCTCACCCTTTTTCCCAGCGCTTTGAACAACCTTGGGGAGGTCTTCAAAGCGGGTGGAGTCCTTCTTTGTGACCGTTTTGAAGTCAATATCGGTCTTTTTGGTTTTTGTAGTGGTCTCAACACGTTGCACCACAATGGAGACAACACCGTCAGCGACGACACCCTCACGGGCAACATCAAGCGCAGATTCCTCTAACTCTTTGCCTTCTTCATCATCAGCAACCACTGATGTTGTGCCTTCAGGCAGGTGTTGGATCGACACCCGATCTTCTTCGCCCACCTCGATACCCTGGGCCGCGAGAATGTCAGACACCAAACCATGCCCACCGTCAGTCACAATGTTTTCGCCGTCAACCACGATGGCAACAGGGCCATCTTGGTCCAACCGCAACCCAACATCGAGACGTTCATCTGACCGGGAAGCCACAAGCGTGACGTCGTCCCCGCGTAGTGCATACGTGGTGAGGAGCTCGTTAGCGTCAAGAGCTGTCGTTTTAATGGTGATTTCTTCGCCCTCATTGTCGAGGGTTACTTCACGCTGGTAACGGACGGTGACTGTGTCACCTTCCGACAGGGATGCGGTGGATGCTGGAGCGACAACGTCACCGGAGTCGAGGGCAACACCTTTGTCTTCCAAGAGGCTGTCCACTGAACCAGCAAACGTGGTGAATGTTTCCACGTTGCCGTCGACGTCGAGCGTGATGGTTTTGTGGGCGGATGCGTACACTGCGCCTCCTGCGATCATCGCAGTGGTGAGGGCGCCGGTCAGGGCGAGTGCTACAGGCTTTTTCACAGAGTTCCAGACGTGGTCGTACCCGGGCACTGCGAACGAACGTACGGGGTTGCACCGTTGTCCTGTGTGTTCCTCGAAACTGTCCAGGTGTCGCGAGGAACTCATCGGGGCAGATTCTGCGCGCCCCACGATTCAGGTGTTCGTTACGCCGATCCGGCGGTCCGAGTCATGACCGTAACCCATTCGTTACCGACAGCGCTAGATTGTGGGGACGTAAAGGACGTCAAGATTAGGCAAAAAACACTGGTTGAATCGCAGGAAATCGGGGATTGTCTACTGAGTCACTCCGCGCATTTTTCAGCCATTGGCGCAACCTTTACGCGGAAACTATGCGCGTATTGGCGCTTATTACATGCCAGATTGTCAGTACCAGCCCTTAGCTTGGGAATGCGACCACGCCCCACATGGGGTGCCATAACGTCCTTGAATGTAGCCCAAGCCCCAGGTGATCTGGGTGCGCGCGTTCGTCCGCCAGTCAGCTCCAACGCTAGCCATTTTTGACCCTGGAAGTGACTGCGGAATGCCGTAAGCACTTGATGACGGGTTAGCTGCCGTGACGTTCCAGTTACTTTCTTTCTGCCACAGGTTCTCCAGGCACACCCATTGGTCGTTGCCCCAGCCCTTCTCTGCAACCATCGCCTTGCCAATGGCTTTGGCTTCAGAGGGGCTCACCACAGAGGTAGCCGGGTCGGCAACATCCATGGTGCCGATAGAGACAATTTCGTCCCGTGGCGCAATCAGCACCGACCGGGCAACAACGGTGCGTTCGGCTTCTTCCCCGTTCACTAACGACACCGCATACGTGGTGACTGCCTCGCCGACTCGCCCTGATTGAACAACCACTTTCTCGCCCTTAGGCATCGAGGAGTCTTCACGTTCGATAGTCTCGAACTTCAGCGTCTCTTTGATGGTGTCGGCCCCGGTCGAGGCGCGCCCCACGACGATTTCAACGTCGTTACTGAGGTTGGCATCGAGGTCAGGTGTCACCGTGTCACCTTCTTGGAGTACCACACCCATGTCCAAGAGCAGTTCACGAACCGTGGTGAGAGCCGTGACATTAGTGATTTCTTGTCCGTCAATGAGTACTGTGACTTCTTTGACGGTGGAGATCTTGACTACGTCGCGCCCCACCGCATCTGAGCGAGACGCCGACACTTCAGCGCCGCTCGTTCGCGTCCCTAACTCATCGAGGACTTCACCGACAGTGAGGGCCGTTGATTGCAGAACCTGGCGCTCTCCATCTATTTCTACATGGATTTCCTTGGCTGTTCGCACCAATACCCGGTCCCCATGCCCGATACGTTCGGTCAGCGCAGGGTACACCTGATCGTTCGTTGTCAGAGTCACTCCTTGGGCAGCTAGCGCTTCTTGCACGGTGCTGCCAAAAAATGCCACGTGATACTCCGTGCCGTCATAGTCCAACACAAAAGGGCGTTGATAGGCGGCATACGCAGCCGTTGTTCCGCACAGGAAAGCCACAATGACGATGCGCGCAATAAGCCGTGCTGCACGGCTTTGCGGGATCATGCGCATGGCTCTCCTGGGGAGTCGTCAGTGGTGGAGGGTGTTCTAGATCTTAAGGTACTGAAGTTTTGCGCTGGGGTCACTACCCGAACGGCAATACAGGATGAGGTGAACTCACCACGTGCCATATACGGCAAGGGTATTGCTCTCAACCTGACGGCATGCATCGACAAGCGATACGTCAAGCTGATCGGCGATTGTTCCCATAGTGAGAGGAATAAGGTACGGGGCATTTGGGCGCCCGCGGTGGGGGTGCGGTGTCAGGTAAGGCGCATCGGTTTCGACCAACACCCTACTGGGGGGCGTCACCCGCAACGCGCTACGAAGTTCATCATTGGCACGGAACGTCACGGGCCCAGCGAAAGACAGGTACCACCCATGCTCGGCAGCGACCTGAGCCATCGCGGTATCTCCTGAGTAGCAGTGAAACACGGTGCGGTCTGGGGCTCCGTCCTGCAACAGAATCTCTATCACGTCCTCGTGTGCGTCACGGTCGTGGATTTGTAGGGCAAGGTTCAACTCTTTAGCGAGGGCAATGTGGTCACGGAAAGCTTGGCGTTGTGTGGCGATGCCCGTTGGCCCCGCCCGGAAATAGTCCAGTCCCGTTTCGCCAATTGCTCGTATCCGAGGGTTTTTCGCGGCGATGCCCGCCACGGTTGCCAGCGCATCGTCAAGAGAAACACTGTGGTGCGAGGAATAATGCGGTTCTAACCCGTCAGGTCCCGTGTCAGCGGTGCGCGCATGGAGCGGGGTCTCATTGGGGTGAATGGCAATGGCGCCAAGAAGTTCACGGTGCTCAGTGACCAACTCATCTGTTGTCGCAATCCCGGGGAGATCACACCCCACCTGCACCATGCGGGTCACATTCACCGCAACAGCCTGATCAATGTATCCACGAGCCCCCACGTCAGGGGCTGCCTCAGTCAACACCCCAGGGATGGACTCAAGGTGAGTGTGGTTATCGATGACCGGGGCGGGCAGAGTCTCAGGGGCGTCAGGCCACGACAGGTCACGTTTCTTTGCCACAGGGGGCAACTCCTCACGATAGGGCAGGGCAAACAACAGAAAACTGCAGGTGGGGCGCAATAGCACCCCACCTGCAGTTCACGACCTACTTCGCTTCTGGTTCTTCGAGGCGGGGGAACAACACCGCTCCCTTGGTAATGACAGTGCCCACCGGAAGCTGCCCAAACCGTCCAGCGTCCGCGACCGGTTGCGCGTCTAAAGCACCCAAGTGTGCTTGTGCGCCGAGGGAATCCCACAACGCTGCCGATGCTTGCGGCATCACAGGGTTGAGCAACACTGCGAGCGCCCGCAGCCCTTCAGCGGCGGTGACAAGGATTGTTGCGAGGCGTCCACCTTGACCGGATTGCTCGGGGTCTTTGGCGACTTTCCATGGTTCTTGTTCGGTGATGTACATGTTCAGTGCATCAACGAGTGTCCAGGTCGCGTCGATGGCGCGGGTTGGTGAGATAGCGTCAATGGCTGCCTCAGCGTCCGTGACGGCTTGCAGGGCTACTTGTTCGACGTGGCGGTCAGCGTCGGTCAGTTCACCGGCTTGTGGGAGTTGACCGTCATAGTACTTGTTGACCATCGCTGCGAGGCGTGAGGCGAGGTTACCCCATCCGTTTGCGAGGGCCGCGTTGTACTGGGCGGACATGTCTTCCCAGGAGAATGAGCCGTCTTGACCAAATTGGATGGCGCGCATGAAGTAGTACCGGAACGCGTCGGACCCAAAGTGGTCGATGATGGTTGAGGGTGCGATTCCGGTGAGTTTTGTTTTACTCATTTTTTCGCCGCCGACCAGTAACCATCCGTGGGCGAATACGGTGGTTGGGAGGGGAAGTTTCGCGGCCATGAGCATTGCTGGCCAGATGACGGCGTGGAATCGCAGGATGTCTTTGCCGACCAGGTGCACGGATGCGGGCCAGAACTTTTCGAAGCGGGCTTGTGCTTCGGCGTTGTCGTCGCCCCAGCCGAGGGCGGTGACGTAGTTCAGGAGCGCATCGAACCACACGTACATGACGTGTTTGGTGTCCCATGGCACAGGGACCCCCCAGTCGAAGGTGGACCGGGAGATGGAGAGGTCCTGGAGGCCTTGTTTGACGAAGCCAATGACTTCGTTGCGTGCGGATGCTGGTTGCACAAATTCTGGGTGTTCCTCATACAGGGCGAGGAGGCGTTCACCGTAGGTGGAGAGGTTGAAGAAGTAGTTTTGTTCTGCGAGCATCTCGACGGGGCGTGAGTGGATGGAGCAGAGTTTCTCGCCCTCGTATTCGCCGGTGCCGTCGATGAGGTCTGCGGGGAGTTTGTATTCTTCGCACCCAACACAGTAGGGCCCCTCGTAGGAGCCTTCGTAAATGTCACCCTGGTCGTGTAGTTGCGAAATGAAGCGCTGTACTGCGGTTTCGTGGCGGGTGTCTGTGGTGCGGATGAAGTCGTCGTTGCGTGCATCAAGGGTGTCAAGGACTGGCAACCATGCCTCTTTGACCAAACGGTCAGCCCACTGTTGTGGGGTGACACCGTTTGCCTCAGCGGTGCGCATGACTTTCTGCCCGTGCTCGTCGGTTCCAGTGAGGAACCAAACGTCTTCTTGGCGTTGGCGGTGCCAACGTGTCATGACATCAGCCGCGACCGTCGTATATGCGTGCCCGATGTGTGGGGCATCGTTGACGTAGTAGATCGGGGTGGTCAGGTAGAAGGAGCTGTGTGCAGTGGCCATAGCACTTATCTTATGGGTTATGAGGTGCTGCTTGTGCCCTCAGTCCATGATTGTGGCGTGATGCTGAACGTGGTTAACCCATCCGTTCCGTGCACCGTGAGTTCTGTCATGTCAGCGGTGGTCTCAACCCACCCTAGGGGGCCTGTGGTGTCGGTGAGGATTTCTTGGGCGGTGAGTCGCTCGGTGTTGGTGCTTTGTGGGATGGGGATCCACCAGGCACGCCCGTCACCGCTCTGAGAAACGATAACGGCGAAGTCACCTGCGGTTATCGATGCCACATCACCGAACGGGGTGGGCTCAACGGTGTCAGGGGTGGGCGGGTTGTCTCCGTCCGAGTCAGCTTCACCGTCTGAGTCTGTGTCTGTGTCTGGGTTGGTATTGGTGTCAGTGTCGGTTTGTTGATCCTGCGGATCGGGGCTGGCTTCGTGTTCCCACTGCACAATGGGAGCCGTCAACCCAAGGCGCGATGCTGCACTGGCAGAGTCCTCCTCGGTGGTATTTTGCTCACCTTGGGTCTCTTCATCCCCCTGCGCGCCCTGGTTGTTTGAGCCTGTGTCTGTTCCTGCTGAACCTTGAGCTGCGTCCTGATCACTGGCATCGGCATCTGTGCTTTGAGTGTCAGGATCATCCTGACCGTCGCTGGCACTCTCCCTATTGTCAGTAGCGCCGGATTCGCCCTCGTTCGTGGCGCTCCCCGTGCTACCAGCTAACAGCGCACCCCGGTCAATGACGCGATCCCCCTCCATCAGTGGCCACCCATAATTTTCGCCACCACGAATAGAGTTCAACTCATCGGCATACTGACCGCCACGCTCAACAGCAAACATGTGGCCTTCATTCGCCCACGCAAAACTCACCACCTCATGGTGGCCGCTACTCCATATCGGAGAATCTGTTAACGGATTACTCTGCGGGATCACCCCATCAGTGCGGTAACGCAAAATTTTGCCAGCCAACGACTCAAGGTTCTGCGCCAAATCAGGTTGCCCCGCGTCCCCCACCGACACATACAAATACCCCTCCGGCCCGATGCCCAAAGCACCGCCGTTCACACCATTACCGGCCGGAAGGCCCTCAACGATGGTTCGCCCCTGATTGATGGTTTGCCCATCCCACGGCATCGCCAACACAGACGTTGTTGTCCCCGTGGACACCGTGAAGAAGACCGTTGCCGTCTCAATGGTGCCTTCCACGGCGATACCCATTACCCCGGCCACCCCAGCTTCAGTGCGCTCTACATCGGTCGCGATACGTTCACGCAACCCCGTTAACGTTTCACTGTCGACCTGCTGCTCACCAGTGTCATCAATCAGCCACAATGTGCCATCGCGTTCCACCGCCAGAACAGAGCCCGGTGACAACCGTGCCATCGCAACGGTGTCATCAACTGCAGGTGCAGAAACCGTGCTCACCGCATTCAGTGTGACTTCTGTTGGAATAGCAACAGACACGTCACCGCTTGCCCCTTCCTCAATACTTTCCGACGGCGAAGCACCAGTCGGGGAAGTCGTCTGCGGCTGCGAAGACTGCGCATCATCGGGGGTTCCACCACTACACGCCGAGGTGAAGAGCACTAGTGCAAGAGCGCCCCCCACCGCTGCCCGGCGCGCTTGACGGGCATGGCTGGGTGACGCCATCTGGTTCGCTGAAAACAGCGAAGAACGCGCGGACTGGTCAGAAGAAGAACCCCACAACAGCATGCCTCCAGCCTACCGGCAGAACTTTTCCCGCATCTTCCCCGTTCGATGCGCGAGCCCCGAGCTCCTTCTTTTCATTGCGGAACTTTCTCAAGCCCTGAGCCCACCAGCAGCATTAGATCGCATCGAGCAGCACAGGGCAGCGCGCCCCAGGAAAAACCAGCACATAGTTTCCTGATGAAAATAGGCAATGTCAGGCCAATGCGCCGTGCAACTTCTCGGGACGTAGCAGATTTCCTCCACCGGGCAGGCACGCCGCGAGTTCATATGACCTCCCATTCAGGGGCAAGCCGGGGCGGCAACACCAGCCGCGGCGGGGGCAGCCATTTTGGGGCAGCGCCAGAAGGGGTAAGTTGTTGGTATGACAGACACAGCCACCCGCGCCCTCATCGTTGTCGATGTCCAACCCACCTTCTGTGAAGGTGGCGCCCTAGCAGTAGAAGGCGGAAACGCCGTCGCGCAACGCATCGCCGAATTCGCTGCCACACACCACAGCGACTACGCGATCATCGCCACCACACAGGACTGGCACATCGAACCAGGCGACCACTTCTCTGACACCCCTGACTTCGTGGACTCTTGGCCACCACACGGTGTCGCAGGCACCGCCGAGGCGAACATCCACCCCGCGCTTGACGCGCTGAATCCCGCAATCAGCGTGAAAAAAGGACAATACGCCGCCGCATATTCAGGGTTCGAAGGCACCACCCCCGAGGGGCAACTACTTGTCGATGCGCTCCGCAACCACGGCATCACATCCGTCGACATTGTGGGCATAGCCGAATCCCACTGCGTCAAAGCCACGGCGCTCGACGCACATGCAGCAGGATTCACCACACGCGTCTTCACCGACCTCACCGTGCCCGTCACACCAGACCAAGGCGCAACCGCACGGGCAGAAATGGCTGCTGCAGGCATCGACCTGCAACCCAGCAACGCAAGCCACTAAGACCACACCCCCTTGCCGAGATCCTTACTTTCGGTGCGAGATCCTTACCCACACCAAGGATCTCGCACCGAAAGTAAGGATCTCGGCGTATGGGACCAAAGGCCGTCGCGTGCCACTCCCCACTCTCAACACAACAACAACTCCACCCACCACCTCTTTGATTAGGTCAAAACAGACACCGCAATCCTCAAGAACCGCCGCTTGACGCCGATGAGCACTGTGTAATGCCCTGTTCCATCTACACAGGAGACACCATGTTTCGACGGCTCCTCGCGGCGCTAGTCAGTGCAACACTGATTGCCGCGCTCGCAGCCTGCGGATCCAACGAAGGATCCGCCCAGAAAGCCGGTGTGGCGATGCCCACCACCACCTCTGATCGGTGGGTGAAGGACGGCGAAGCTGTCCAGGCACAATTGGAGGCGCTCGGTTACGACGTAACGATGCTGTACGCCGAAGACGACGTCCCCACCCAGGTAGAGCAGGTCGGCCAACTCATCGACGAAGGTGTTGAGCTGCTCATCATTGGTTCCGTGGACGGCACCGCACTGAAGGCTGAGTTGGATCGGGCTGAAGCCGCCGGCATACCCATCATCGCGTATGACCGCCTCATTCGTGATTCTGGTGCAGTGGACTACTACGCAACGTTCGATAACTTCCAAGTCGGTGTGCAGCAAGGCACCGCGCTCCTCCAAGGGTTAGGTGTTCTCGACGCCGCAGGCGCCCCCACAAACACCAATGACACGTTCAACGTCGAAGTTTTTGCCGGTTCACCAGATGACAATAACGCCACCGTTTTCTACAACGGTGCCATGTCTATCCTGCAACCATATTTCGACAACAACACCCTGAACATTCCTTCCGGTGAACTTGCGTTCGACACCGTTGCTATTCAAGCGTGGAGCGCCGAAACAGGCGGTCAGCGCATGGCTTCCCTCTTGTCAGGGAACAGCGACACCCTAGACGGTGTGCTTTCGCCCTATGACGGCATTTCTCGCGCGATCATCGATGAACTCAAAAACGTCGGTTACGGTACCGCCGCTAAACCACTGCCAACGGTAACTGGACAGGACGCCGAATTAGACTCAGTGAAATCCATTGTTGCTGGTGAGCAGGATTCCACCATTTACAAAGACACACGCCAACTCGCTGAAGTTGCGGTGTTGATGGGTCACCAAATTTTGCAGGGCCAAACCCCTGAAGTGAACGACACAGCAAGCTACGACAACGGTGTGAAAGTTATCCCGTCTTACCTGCTGTCTCCTCTCCTTGTGACCGCAGATAACTATCGTGCTGCCGTCGTTGAGACCGGCTACTACACCGAGGACCAACTGTCATGACATCTCAGAAAAAGCCTAGAAACTCGTGGTTCTGGGACCGTTCAGTTCGGTTCAAAATTTTGTCCACCGTCGTGGTGATGTCTACTCTCTTCGCCATTGTTGGCGGGTACGGTGGGATCGTCCTCTGGCGCGCCGGGCACAACCTCACTGAGGTCAACAACCTCACCGGTGTGCTGCAAGAAAACCTCAACGAACTGCGCACACTGCAAACAAAGAACCACCTCCTTGTGCGTCGCGCAGCAGCAGAAGGTAACCCGCAAGTCCGTGAGCAACTCATGACGTCGCTAGCGTGGACTGACACATCAGTGGATGAACTCATCACCGAGGTCAACACGTTCGAACAGTCTGCAACACCCCAGTGGGAAGAGTTCCAAAACCGTTGGACTGCGTGGGTTTCATTCCGCGACCAGACACTCGTTCCCCTCATTGATGAAGGTGACCTTGAAGGGTTCACCGCAGCGGTTGCCGGCCACTCAGCTGGTGACCCGGAGCAAGCTGGGCGTGTTCTGGAAATCGCAAAGGGCCAAATTGACCGCCAAGTCCAAGCAATCATGGACAACGCCCGCGCAGAAATTTCCTTCACAATTTTCGCTCTCCTTGGCGCGTTCATTGCCGCTGTGGGCCTTGGTGGCGTGATCGCTCTGAGCGTTACCCGCCGAATTTCTCGTGACCTCGACGCCGTGGTGGAATCCACCGAGGCGTTGGCTGCCGGTGACCTGACCCATGTGGTGCAACAAACCTCACGCGACGAAATCGGTCAAATGGTGGCGGCATTCAACACCGCCCAAATAAACCTACGTTCCGTCATTGGTTCTGTGGTTGACGCAGCTGGCACCGTAGGTAGCGCCTCTGAACAAATCACTGCATCCAACAGTCAGGTCGCATCAAGCGCTGAAGAAACGTCAGCGCAAGCCTCAGTTGTGGCAGCCGCCGCTGAAGAAGTCAACCGCAACGTGCAAACCGTTGCTGCAGGTGCCGAAGAAATGGAAGCATCAATCCGCGAAATCTCCGCGAACGCCGCAGAAGCTGCACGAGTTGCGGGTAACGCAGTGCGCGCATCGCAAACCACTGCTGAAACCATCTCAGCGCTTGGTGAGTCCAGCCAGGAAATCTCTGTGGTTGTCCAAACCATTACCTCCATCGCTGAGCAAACCAACCTTCTCGCTCTCAACGCCACCATCGAAGCTGCCCGCGCCGGCGACGCCGGTAAGGGCTTCGCCGTGGTCGCCTCCGAAGTGAAGGATCTCGCCGGAGAATCAGCACGAGCAGCTGAGGACGTTGCCCGCCGCATCGCCCTCGTGCAAGAGCAAACCGGCCAAGCGGTGACAGCAATCAGCGAAATCTCAGAGATCATCGCCTCCATCAACGACTACCAAATGACCATTGCGTCAGCGGTGGAGGAACAAACCGCCACCACCAACGAAATGTCACGATCCGTTGGAGAAGCCGCCTCCGGTTCGCACGAAATTGCCGCGAACATCGAAGGTGTGGCACAGGCAGCTGACGAATCATCAGCGACCGTTGTTGAACTGTCCAACACAGTCCAAGAACTCTCCATCGCGGCCCGTCGCCTACGTGACGAGGTCGCAACCTTCACCGTGTAATCCCGTGTGGTGCCGCGCCAACACAAGCCGGCACCACCGGAAACACCACCAGCTTGGGGCTGGGAGCATCACTGCTCCCAGCCCCCGCGTCGTTTTACGATGCCTGCCCTAACTCGTGTCCCAGCTACCGCGCCATAGTGGCGTACTCGCCACCAGCATCGAGAAGCTCACGGTGGGACCCGGTTTCCACTATCTTTCCGTCACGCATCACCACAATGCGATCTGCTCCGCGAATTGTTGACAACCTGTGGGCCACAACAAAAGTTGTGCGCCCAGCCATGAGGCGTTCCAGTGCTTCTTGGACGAGGCGTTCCGATTCGTTGTCCAACGCTGAGGTCGCCTCATCCAGGATCAGGATGCGCGGGTTGCGGATCAGTGCGCGCGCTATAGCGAGGCGTTGGCGTTGCCCACCAGAAAGCCGGGCTCCTCGCTCCCCGATCACGGCATCTAACCCGCCCATTTCTTCCACAAAACCAGCAGCGTTGGCGTCACGCAAAGATTGCCACACATCAGAATCCGGCAGATCAACAGACCCGTAGGTGACGTTGTCGCGCACGCTACCTTCAAAGAGGAGGGACTCTTGCGGTACAACGGCCATGTGTTTACGGAAGGAGCGTAGGTCAACGTCGCTCATGTCTTGACCATCAACGCGCAGTGTTCCACCTGTAGGGCTCAGGAAACCGATGACCATGTTGAGGATAGTTGATTTTCCTGACCCTGACGGCCCCACAAAAGCCACTGTTTCCCCTGCTGGGACCGCCAATGTGACGTTGTGGAGGGCGGGGGTGTCAGCGTCATCGTACTGGAAGGTGACGTTGTCGAACTCAACGTCCCCACGGACATCGTCCATTGAGGTTTTACCTTCGTTGCGTTCAAGTTCATCAGCAACAAGCACCTCACCCATGGACCGCACAGACTCCAACCCTTTGGCGATCATAGGCGCAAGGGTTAGGAGAACAGTGACGGAGCCCGTTAGCTGGATGAAGTACGTGGACAACATCACCACGTCACCAGCACTCACCCCAAACAGGCCGGTGTAAGCGGCGTACGCGGCACCCACAAGGCACGCAACAGAGAGCAACTGGAAGGTTATCCACGCCAGCGCACCAAACCGCCCGTTGAACACATCAAGGCGAATTCCTGCCTCACGGACGGTGACCAGGGTGGAGTCCAACCGGTCCAGTTCGCGGCGTTCAAGTGCGTGGGCTCGGGTGATGGGGATCAGGTGGGTCATCTCTGACACGCGGGCGGACATCGACTCAATGTGTTGACGGAACACCCGGTTCCGCGCTGTCATGCGTTTGCGCATGGCCACAATCAACGCCGCCGATGCGGGAACAGCCAAGAGGAAAATAGGCAAAAATTCTGGGGTGCGGATAGCGGTGATAACAAGCGCACCCACCATTGTGGTGACTGCACCCAGTGCTGAATCGAAGGTTTGCCGGGAGGATTCCACAACATTTTCGACGTCTCGCACAATTTTTGCTTGGAGCACACCGGCGCTCATTCGGCGGTGGTAACCAATGGATAACTCTTGGAGACGCTGCGCCAAAGCCATACGCAGCCCTGATTCGACGTTGCGCACTGACAGGGACAGCGCCTTAATGTACACGATAGAAATAGGCAGGTTTTGCGCGATGATCACCACAAGAATCGCAGTGATGATCCATAGTTCACGCAGGGGGCGCTGTTCCACCACGATGTCGATGATCATGGCGGTGAGTAGCGGCATCACCCATACCGGTGAGTGTTTGATGGCGTAGGCCGCTGCAGCCCCGGCTAGTTTCGCGCGTTCGGGGCGAAACAGGCGGGCGAGGGTGCGGACGGGGCGTTGCGGGTCGTACCACTCGTCGAGGCGGGGCACGTCACGGGCGGGGCGGGGGGCCGATGCGGAGGCAGGCATGGCATCTATTGTTCACCGAATCGGATCGATTCGATAGGGTTTTCGCAACCCCGCCCACACTATGCTCTACGGCCGAGATCCTAGATCTCGGCGCGACATCCTTGCTCAGGGCAGGGATCTCATGCCGAGATCTAGGATCTCGGCATGAGGAGAGGAGAGGGGAGGGAGAGGGAAAGGGAGAGGGAAAGGGAGAGGAGGTTAGGAGATGAGCCCTTGGTAAATCTCACGCTTCGATATCCCCGTTTCTGCAGCAACGAGCGCGGCGGCGTCTTTTGTTCGTTCCCCAGCATCCGCCAGCAAACGTGCTCGGGTGATTGCGTCGTCGAGGCTGACACCTGGGGTGGGTTCTGCCCCAGCAACCACGAGGACAATTTCGCCTTTGAAACGCCCTTCAGCTGCTTGTGCAGCGAGATCGCTGAGGGACGCTCGGACAACTTCTTCGTAGGTTTTGGTGAGTTCGCGACATAAGGCTGCGCGGCGTTGCGAGCCGAATGCTTGTGCGAGATCGGCAAGGGAGTCATCGACGCGGTGGGTGGCTTCGAAGAAGACCATGGTGCGTGGTTCTGTGGCGAGTGCTGCGAGTGTTTTGCGGCGGTCAGAGGGTTTGCGTGGGAGGAAACCTTCGAACGTGAACCTGTCGGTGGGGAGCCCGGCAAGCGCGAGGGCGGTGAGGACTGCGGAGGGGCCAGGTACGGCGGTGACGGTGATGTCGCGTTCGATGGCGCGTTCCACGATTCGGTATCCGGGGTCGGAGACCAGTGGCATTCCGGCGTCGGTGACCACAAGCACATCGTGGCCGTTCTCGATATTATCGAGCAGTTGGTCTGCTTTAGACGTTTCATTGTGTTCGTGGTAGGACACGATGCGCCCGGTGACGGTGATGTTCAGGCGGGTGGCGAGGTCGCGGAGTCGGCGGGTGTCCTCGGCGGCGATCACGGGTGATGTTTCGAGGAGTTCGCGCAGGCGCATGGAGGCGTCTTGGTGGTTGCCAATGGGGGTTGCGGCAAGGATGAGGCGTGCGGTCATGTCTCAACTGTGCCATGTCGTCGGGGTGTGCGGCGGCACTTGTCGCCTACGATTGCAGGCGTGAACGGTTCAGGTACTGCACAGTCGCCGGGTGAGGGTTCAGCGCATCGCGCTGCGCCACCGTCAGGGGTTTCCCCAGATCACGCTCGTGAAGCCCCTGGGGCGGATGGTTTTGATCCGTTGCCGGTAGTCATTGAGGACCCTGTTGTGGTGGCGCGTCGGCGTTTATTTTCGTCGCGTCAGCTTGCAATGTTTGATGCAACGGGCTCAATGCGCTTGTGGGGCTGGTTAGCTCCGGTGCTGGTGGGTGTGGTGGGCGGACTGCTGCGCTTCATCCGCTTGGGGTCGCCGAATTCACTTGTCTTTGACGAGACCTATTACGTGAAAGGCGCATACACGCTACTGCGCAACGGGTTTGAGAACGACTGGCCTAAAGAGATTGATGACACGTGGAACGCTGGCTTCCTGAATGTGTATTTGCCTGAGGCCGACTATGTGGTGCACCCGCCGCTCGGTAAGTGGATGATTGCTGCCGGGATGTTCCCTGATCCGAGTAACCCATTTTTTTGGCGGTTTTCTGCGGCATTGGCAGGGACGCTAGCGATCATTATGGTGGCGTTGTCGGTCCGGTACATGCTGGGCTCCACAGCCTGGGGCGTGGTCGCGGGTGGTTTGTTTGCCCTTGATGGTGTGGGGATTGTGCATGCTCGCACGGGGTTGTTGGATTCTTTTTTGATGTTCTGGGTGGTGGTGGCGTTTGTGCTGCTCCTGCGGGATCGTCATGTGCGGCGGATGCGGTTGGCCCGGTTGTGGGTTACTCCACCGCCGTCGGTGGCTAACGCCGATGCTTCTGCTCTGTCTGCTGCTGGTAGCCCCTTTGGTCCGTGGTTGGGGTGGACGAGGTGGCGCGTGCTGGCGGCTTTGGCGTTGGGGTTGGCGTGTGGGGTGAAGTGGTCTGGCCTGTATTTTCTTGCGGTGTTTTGTGTGATGGCGGTGCTGTGGGATGCTCAGGCGCGGCGCACTGTGGGTGTGCCGCGGTGGTTTGTGGGTGCATTGTGGCGTGATGCTATTCCATCTGCGGTGGTGATGCTTCCTACTGCGGCTGTGGGGTACTTGTTGGCTTGGACGTCGTGGTTCGCCAATTCACAGTCTTATGGCCGTTTGTGGCATGTGGAAAACCCTGCGGACTATCCGGGGTGGTTTCCGCAGTGGGTGGAGAGCATCACTGATGTTGCCCGGTCGTTTGTGCACTACCACCAGACCATGTGGACTTTTCATACGGGGTTGAGTGCAGACCACCAGTATGAAGCTCAAGCGTGGGGCTGGTTGTTGCAGATTCGCCCTACGTCTTTTTATTGGCAGAAGGGTGCGGAGGGCGACCTCGATTGTTTTGGTAGCCAATGTGCGACAGCTATCACCTCGATTGGTAATCCGCTGGTGTGGTGGCTTGCTACGGCCGGTGTGGTGTTTTGCGTGTACCGGTTGTTGCGCAAGGGTGACTGGGTGGCTGGTGTGGTGGTTGCTGGGCTTCTCGCCGGGTGGGTCCCTTGGTTGTTTTTCCCTGAACGCACAACGTTCACGTTTTACACCATTGCTATTGCCCCATTTATGTATGTGGCGGTGACGTATTGGGCGTACCGTGTGTGGCGGTGGAGTCGGCGCTCACCGCGCCGTGATTGGGCGCGGCAATTCCTCATCGGTATTGCGGTGATGATTGTGGTGATTTCAGTGTTCTATTACCCGATTTGGACGGCCATTGCGGTGCCGTACGAGTTCTGGAATGCCCACATGTGGTTTCCTAGTTGGATTTAACTCTCGCGGCGAACTGTGCCATGACGTCACGCCACCAGGTGCGCCACTCTTGGCGGGCATCGTCATCGAGGGTGAGTGGTGTTGTTTTTGATGCTTGGGCCGCGAACTTGCCGTCTGAGGCTTGCCCGAGGGCACGTAAGCCCCGGTGTTGCTCATAGGTGATAGCAACTTTTTGCGCCCACCACTGGGGGTTGTCGACATCTTCTGGCATGAGTTCTAGGGCCGTTTGGGCGATGCCCGGGTGGGGCATTGTTGCGCATGCCCGGGCATCGAGTAGCTCTAGCCACTGGTCCCACAGACGGCGTGTGGAACGTTCCAGTGCATGTGGGGTGGGGTGGTTATCCAAGGATTCGTCGCATCCAGGCGAGGCGTTCACCAGCATATGGCGGGTACACCATGCGCATCGTATCTGGGCTCAATGGTTTAGAAACAACCGGCTTGAGGTGGGAGAACGTGTCAAAGGAGAACCGGCCGTGGTAGCCCCCCATCCCTGATTCACCAACACCACCGAAGGGTAATTCTGTGGCGGCGACGTGCCCAATGGGCAACCCAAACGTCAGGGCCCCAGAGCTGGTGTCACGCAGGAATGCCCGGCGCACTTCGCGGCGCTCAGAGAACACGTAGAGAGCGAGCGGTTTTTCGCGGGTGTTGATTTCGTTGATTGCTTCTTTGGGCCCGTCAACAATACGGATGGGCAAGATGGGGCCAAAGATTTCTTCGCCCATGATGGAAGCATCGTGGGGAACATCAACGGCGATAACCGGGTCGAGGTGGCAAGTTTGCCGGTCATTGTCCTGGGTGCTGATGACCTTCACACCGCGCTCGGTGAGGTCGGTGATGTGCGCGTGGAGCCGGTCATAGTGGCGTTCGTTAATGATTTTGCCGTATGCCTCATTAAGGCGTGGCACTGGCCCGTAGAGGCGTTGCAGCGAGTTCTCCAGGTGCACAACAAGGGCGTCAGCCACATGGCGTTGCGCCAAGATATAGTCCGGGGCTACGCACGTTTGCCCAGCATTGGTGAACTTTCCCCACACAATGCGGTCCGCTGCTGTTTCTAGGTCAACGGAGTCGTCAATGTAGAGCGGTGATTTTCCGCCAAGTTCTAGGGTGACGGGGGTGAGGTGTTCCGCCGCAGCGCGCATCACGATGCGCCCCACCGTTGCGTTGCCAGTGTAGAAAATGTGGTCAAAGCGTTGGGCAAGGAGCTGCGTAGTTTCTTCCACTCCCCCTTCAACAACTGCCACAGCCCGAGAATCAAGGTATTGCGGGATGAGTTCAGCCAGGAGGTGGGCACTTGCTGGGGCTACTTCGCTAGGTTTAAGGAGTACCGCGTTGCCTGCTGCGATGGCGCCAATCGCGGGGGCGAGAAGCAACTGAACGGGGTAATTCCAGGGCGCGATGATGAGAGCAACACCAAGAGGCTCAGCAACCGAATAGGTGATGGCGGGCAACAACGCAACGTTCGGGGTGACATACCGGGGTTTGGTCCACCGTTTAAGGTTTTTCACGGTGTGCCGGATTTCGTTCTTGAGGAACGACGTTTCTGTCAGGTATGCCTCGATGGGGTGTTTCCCGAGGTCCGCGGCCAGCGCATCGGCGATGCGGTCTTCGTGTTCGGTGAGCAGCTTGTCGAGTTGCTCCAGTTGGTGCGTGCGCCAAGCCAGTGGCTTAGTCACCCCAGCGTCGAAGGTTTCGCGCAAGGTGTGGACTGTGGTGGGGATGTGCGTGTCGTGGGTCTGCGTGTCGCTCATGCCCTTTACGCTACCGGCAGTTTCACCGTGCCGCGGCTTGTCCGGGGTTTTGGTACCTCACGTGGTGTTTTATGGACGCCGCAGCGCGGTTATACGGTGACGCGGTTATAGGAAGCGGTTATACGGCGCGGCGGCGAGCAAGGATGGAGTTCAGGTCCAAACCAAGCGAATCTGGGCGTTCGTGCTCCGGGTCGAACTCGCTAGCGGCTACGCCACCATCCGATGGGTCAGTGGGGCGGCTTGTGCTGTCAGCAGCAATTGCGGCCAGACGCGCAGCGGTGAGTTGTTGCAGTTCCTGGGTGATCCCTGGTGGTTCCCAACTGGGAGCCGCCGCTTTGAGGGTGTACACCGGTGGCGGCACGGGAACGGCCTGCCATGGCGCGGCGGTTGCAGGTTCCTGGGCGGGCGCATCGTGCTCTGTTGGGCGCTGGGGCGCCTGCTGGCGCCCGGAAGCGTCTGAACGTTGAGGTGATTGCGCACGGGCATCCGAGGTAGGAGTCGCTGTTTCTTTGTTCCCACTTGATGCAGCATCGCGAGCCTGGCGAGACGAACTACGCGGCGCGGCGACAGGTGACCGCGCTGAGGTTGCACTGACATCAGCTGACACAGCACTACCTGTGCGGTGGGTACTTGCAACGTACTGGATTTCCGCCCGCGACAATGCCGAGGTCGCTACGTCTTCTCCGCGCTGGGTGGCACGCACACGTTGCGCGGCGATGCGCGCCTCCGTAGGTGTCATAGCGTCACGGTGAGCGGTGGTGTTGCGGGACCGGGGGCGCTCAGAACGCCCACGTTGGCGTTGCGCCCACTCGCGGTCCACACGCTGCTGGGTGATCACTGCCCGGCGCCCAAGAACAAGAACAGTGACAAACAACGATGCCGGGAGCAGAATAACGCCCCACGGCATAGTGGTGACGTTTGCCAGCACGGCACACATAATCGTCAGAGCAAGCAGAGTCGCGGTGAGCAGCGCCCGACGGCGGGCAGCAGCACCGCGTCGAGCAAGCATCGCTTCGCGAGCAGGGTCAGGTGATCGGTCGGTGACCATGCCTGCTCCTTCCAAGTGCAGCGCGGCTTTCATGTGAATGCCGTGAGGTGGGGTTGCCACTGATTTTAGGCGGTCGTGGCTGTGCGGCTCCACGGCCTCATGTGGGTCAACAACCGCCAAAATCCGCAGATCCTTGGAATAACGGTCGTCAACCCGGGTGTCTCGCGCGTTGAGCCTGGAGCGCATTGCGTGAGGCGCTAAGTAGACAGCCCACAGTCCCACCATAAGCAGGATGACGATGACTGAGGGTGACTCCACACCGATCACGGTATGTCAATGGGGCACACAGCGCGGGCATCTCCTGCGGTGTGTCGGAGGCGTTGTTCACACCTGAGAACCTATGATTCGCGTTTTACGAGGTCAGCGTCTCAGAGAGTCGATGCACCAAGCCTTGAGGAACTTCCTCAGAGGTGAGCGCAAACGTGCGATGGTCAGCCCACCGACCATTGATGTGCAAAAACCGTTCCCGGATTCCTTCATCGCGCAGCCCAAGTTTTTGTGCAACCCGCAAACTCGCAGTGTTTTCAGGGCGAATATTGACTTCAATACGGTGAAGGTGCCGTTCAAAGAAGCAGTAATCAACTGCCATCGCCACCGCAAGGGGGGTGATAGACCGCCCAGCAACCTCCTGCGACACCCAATAGCCGATGCTCGCCCCCCGCAACGACCCTAAGGTAATTCCCATCACGGAGAGTTGGCCGCTGATCTGACCGTTGTAGTCAATCACCCACGGCAAGGAATCACCGTCTTTCGCAGCTTCATCCAAACTACGCACATACTGCGCGAAGGTAAGGCGACGCGAGGGTTCCCCGGGAATCACAGGTGAACTGGCTTCCCATGGGCCAAGCCACCCCACATTTGCGGCTCGCACAGCACGCCATTCCTTGTCATCTCGCCTTTTTAAGGGGCGCAATGTCACTGCACCCCACGGGGGTTGATGGTGCACCTCTTCGCGCAACGTGACAGGCCAGTATCGCGAGCGCAGCATCCGCTACCTCCAGTTATCGCCCAACTCTGGGCGTGCTTAGTCCTCGAGGATGAGGCAGGGCAGAGACTGTCCAGTGGTTACCAGCGTTGAGTCCTCAGGGACAACGGCGAGGGCGTTTGCGCTGGCGACAAGGGATAGTGTCAGGTTCTCGAGGTGTTCAGGGTCGCCTACTGGTGTTACATGATAGCCGCCGTCTGGGCCGCCGGTGACCTGAGCGGGGATGAACTGTCGCACTCCAACGGGTGAGCGCCATGAGGTTGTGGTGGTGGCGCTCAGGGCGGGGCGGTACAGCTCGGTGTAACCGGCCATGGCGCGTAATGCTGGGCGCACAAACACTTCGAATGCGACGTGGGCGGCGGCGGGGTTCCCAGGGAGCGCGTAGACGGGGATGGTGGGGGTGTCTTTTTCGTCGAATCCTTGGACAGTGAGGAGCCCGAAGCCTTGGTTGCGTCCTGGTTGCATGGCGACGTGGTCGAACCGGACGTCTCCTAGGTGCAGGAGAACATCTTTGAGGGTGTCGTTTTCACCTTCGGAGAGCCCTCCGGTGGTGACGATGAGGTCTGCCCGTACGAGTTGGTCTTCGATGGCTTCGGAGAGTTGTGCTGGGGCGTCGGGTAGTGGCGCTACTTGGATGGCGACTGCGCCGACGTCGTTGATTGCGGTGCGCAGGGCGGGACCGTTGGAGTCGTAGATTCCGCGCCGTGGGGATCCTGGTGGGATGAGTTCGTCGCCTACTGGCACGATCACCACGCGGGGTCGGGGGTGAACTTTGATGCGTTGGAACCCGAGGCCGGCGGCTAGGGCGAGTTGCCGGGCGCCTAGGCGGGTGCCTGCGTGGAGGGCGGTGTCGCCCTGTTGCATGTCTGCTCCTTGGGGGAGCACATTCCAGCCTGGGCGGGCATCGCGAAGGATAGATACTTTGGCCGCGCCTCGGTCGGTGTCTGCGAGGGGGATGACGGCGTCTGCGCCGATGGGTAGTGCCACTCCTGAGCTGACTTTGATGGCTTGGAACTCGACAAGTCGGAAGGGTTCATCGAGTGCGGAGGTGACGAGGTGCGCTACGGGTAGTACTGCTGGTGCACCTTGGTGAGCACCGTCAACGTCTTTTGCGCGGACTGCGTACCCGTCGCAGGCGGCTAGTGCCATGGGTGGGATGGGGCTGGTTGCCACGATGTCGGCAGCGAGAATACAGCCCGATGCGTCAGAGAGCGCAACGTCCAAGGGCGGCACCTGCGTAATGTGCGCGAGGAACTGGGTGAGTTGTTGTTGAACCGTTTTCATTCGCAGACTGTCTGTGGCGGTGCGGGTGGTTGGCAGGGCTTCTCTAGGCTAGTGCACTGGCGGTGGGGCGGGTGGTGCGCAACGCCCGGGTGGCGAGCATTTGAGTGTGCTGGTGAGTGTGGGCACATCACCCCCTGATGAACACATCATGGCCTTTTCTTTGACATACTTTAACCATGAGCGGGATAAAGCAGCCCTACCCTATTGATGCGCGCTTTGAGATTGAGGACGCCAAGTCGGCTCTTCGCTCGGCGATACGCGCCAACCGGGAGAGTCGCAGTGAACGATTACGTCATGAGGCTGGTGAGGACTTCGCCAAAACGTTGTTGTCGATCCCTGACGTTCGTAGTGCACAAGTAATTGCCTTGTACGCGTCACGGCCGGGCGAACCGGAAACACAGCCAGCCCTCGATGCGTTGACGCATTTGGGTAAGCGGATTCTGCTACCGGTGTTGGGGGCGGGGTTGACCCGTGACTGGTCGGCGTACATTGATGAGGATGACCTTCAGCAGCGTGCGCCTGGTCGCCCTCCTGAGCCTTCTTCACCGACGTTGGGGTGTGATGCGCTGAAGGAAGCGGACATGATTATTTGTCCAGCTTTGGCGGTCGACACTCGCGGGGTTCGTTTGGGTCAGGGTGGCGGATGGTATGACCGCGCTTTGCAACATGCCCGGGATGATGCCCGCACAATTGCACTGGTCCACTCTGAGGAGTTTTACGACGCTGCGTCGCGGCCGTTGCCGCGTGAGTCGCACGATCTGCTCGTCAATGGTGTTGCCACCACCACATCCTGGCAGTGGTTGCCCTCTAACGGACTATAATTAGCACTCAGAGTATTCGAGTGCTGATTGGTGCTCGCCACCTGAGTCGCATTACGTCACATAAGGGGAATCTCATGCCGTCGTACGCCTACCGCTGCAAGACGTGTGGCCACAGCTTCGACATTTACCAGTCTTTCTCTGACTCCGCGCTGACAACATGCCCGCAGTGTGAGGGACCTTTACGTAAGGTGTTCTCTACACCCGGCGTGACGTTTAAGGGATCTGGTTTTTACCGCACTGACTCGGCGTCGTCTTCCACGTCATCATCTGGAACGTCGTCTTAGCGTTTAGTCGCCACACCATCGACCACCACCGCGTGGTGTGATGCCCGTGTCACTGGTTGTTCACAGTGCGCGGGCATCGCTGTTTCCCCACAGCATCACGGTGTTGCCCCCGGAAACCCGCCGCGCTATCACCTTTACCATGCCATTGTCGGCCTATGGCTTCAGTTCATCCTTTGCCCTGGCATCGTCGGTTCTCTCTTGCCCTGTGGCGGTTTCGCCGCCTCCTCACCGTAATGACAGTGGTGTGTGGGGCTCTTGCCGTCAAAGCGATTATTTTCCCACCGGTCAGTACTGTCACCTTCACCCAGGCAGCCTCTGACATTGCGCCGGGTACTGTGATCACCCAAGAGCACCTGACCAGTGTCACCCTGGAGACAACGTCCACTCCCCCACAAGAATTTGCTGATGCCTCTGCCCTGCTGGGCAGCACGGCACGCATGTCCATCCGTGGGGGCGATGTGATGACGATGTCCGCAGTGACAGACACCCCAGCCGTCCCTCACGGCTATGCGGCCACCACAGTGCGGATAGCGAACCCCACGTTCTTACCTCACGTTGAGGTTGGGGACACGTTGGCGCTGCTACCAGCGGAGGCAGATGTGCGCGAACCGGTCACCTCGAGTGCGATTCTACTCAGCCTC
Organism: Jonesia quinghaiensis DSM 15701; assembly: GCF_000423205.1. Taxonomy (GTDB): domain Bacteria; phylum Actinomycetota; class Actinomycetes; order Actinomycetales; family Cellulomonadaceae; genus Jonesia; species Jonesia quinghaiensis. Next base: position 158,722 of record NZ_AUHN01000005.1, on the reverse strand, counting down.
GACACCAGTGCGACCACGTCACACAACACCCCCGCATCCACCGATTCAGCTACGTCTGAGCAGGTCACTGCGCTTATTGCCGTGCCCCACGATGAAGTCACCGAGGTCACGGCAGTTGCTCAATGGGCAGCAATGGCCATCGTTTTAGTGGCTGAGGATGACACCGGTGACTAAGGTAGGCAGGGATACGACTCACCAGCCGAGAAAGGCCTTTTCATGAAGTCAGCTCTGTCAGGTTTCAAAGATTTCATTGTTCGCGGGAACGCGATCGACCTCGCCGTTGGTGTTGTCATTGGTGCCGCGTTCACCGGGCTCGTGACCTCGTTGGTGGATAACTTCATCAGCCCGCTTATTTCCATGTTTTTCGGTAAGCCGAACTTCGATGCGGCGCTGATCCTCACGATTAACAACGCAGATTTTAGGTTTGGCGCGATTCTCACTGCGATCATTACGTTCCTGCTCACCGCAGCAGCCCTGTACTTCTGCATTGTGATGCCGCTCAACAAGTTCCACGAGCGCCGCAAGCAAGGCCAAGAACCTGAACCTACAGCACCCGCTGAAGATGTGTTGCTTCTCCAAGAGATCCGCGACCTACTCAAAACACGCAACGTCTAGTCTGAACCAGCGGCAAACACCGGACGCCACCACTCCGTACGCTCACACCACCACAACTTCATGTGGCATGTTTTGGCACTGAATGGGCTGTCCTAGACATGCCACATGAGACCAAAACATGCCACACGGGTGGGCGTGACGTCAGCCGTGCGTAACGTCAGAGTTTCCCAAAGTGCGGGGGCACATCCCCAAGGATCTCAGCATCACGGGAACCCCCAGCGCCACTGCCCTGCCCTGCCCACTCGGTGTCCACTTCATCGCGAGACACCCCAGAGATCACGTCACGTTCCGTACCTTGCCGCACAACGCGGCGATGTTTACGGCGCCTCCCAGCACTCCCAGCACCCGAATTTCCCGATGCTGCACCGCCCATTACGTCACCTGGCGGTGGCGTTTCATTGGTTGGCAAAAGCCCTCCGCAACGCGTTGGCGATCACCGTGTCAACACGGTGAGAGCGACGGGCAATACCAAGTTCGGTGCGCACATTCGCAGCAAGTTCGTCCTCAGAGCGTGGAACCCCATCAGAGGCGATCCATCGCACAAGTTCTTCTAACTGGTTGTCACCGTATGCGGTGATAGGCAAACCGTAGGGAACATCTGGGCGTTCCAGTGCGGGAGTTGGCGCTTGAGGTGGGGACGCCACCGTGCCGTACGCATCGGCCGGTGTTGAACTTCCCGGCAATGCGCCACCGCTCACCGGGCCATGAACGCTTTGCATAGCGGCGACCTCCGTGTCGCGGAACTCGGCAGCAACGTCCACCGTCACCGGTAGCGCACCAGTGACCGGGGTCAACCGTGACCGGCGGGCTGATTCCTCACGGAACACCACTTCACGGATACGGTTCGCCTGGGACTCTGGGTTGAGGAACAACGCAACAGACCACACTGTCACCACGTGCCATCCGAGTTTACGTAACCGTCGGATCCGCAAGCGGTCACGTTGCCGGATAGAACGGGTTGCCACGTAGTTGCGGTCATCAATGAGGACAGCCACAAAGTACTCATCTGGGAAGTCTGGGTGGCCAACCGCTAGCGGAATACGCGCTGAGCCTTCCAACCCATAGTTCGTTTCTACAGTTAGGCCGGCTTTCCACAACCGGTCGGCGAGGTCAACGAGGAGCCGGTCAGGTTCCACCGCAGGTTCCTCGGCGTCGGTCGGTGACGGTGCAACAGCAGCCTCAGTGTTCGGCTCGGTCGCCGTGTCGCCCTGATCGCTGTGAGTGTCGCTGTCAGCGGTCTCAGCGGGCGCATCGGCAGAGGAACTAGGGGAACTAGACGCGGGGCTATTCGCCGCCGCAGCAGGCGATACAGACACAGCCCCAGTAGTAGCCATGGCAGTTGGCTGCGGGGTTGCGTCACTGGCTTGAGGCAACGGGTCACCGGTGCCACCCGCCATAAAGTCAAGCAACGACCCCAACAAGCGCGCACCAGGGGTACGCAACCGTGAAGCATCAAGGTCAGGTGCAGTGAACGCCGCAACCATGGTGAAACGCCTGCGTGACACACCAAGAGCGTTGAGCAGCAGGGCAGCGCCCTTAGGGTCTGAGATTGCGCCAAACCGGTGCAGGGTGCGCCCGTGGGGGGTGCGCCCAAACCCGAGGGAGAAAATCACGGCGTCACGGGTCAGCCCGGCGACACCTTCCAAGTCTGAGATCACCACGGGCTCTAGTGAGCGCGGGTCAAAAAAAGCTCCCAGTGCGGGGTTCGCACGTACTTGCGCCACGATTGCGTCTCGCAAACGGTCCGCGTGCACGGAGGACCCAGCGATGATCGCCAGTGATTCCTGCGGGTGGTCCATGGCGTGGTTGATCGCTAGGTCAACAACCCGGTTCACTTCTTCGGTGGTGGACAGTACCGCGCCACTGGCGGGGTCTGGCATACCTGTGCCGTAGACCTCGTGGAAACTGGTGCTGGAGTGTTGCGACGGCAGCGGGGTGGGTTCAAGCGCACCTTCATACCCGTGTTGCAGGAGGAACCGAGTCAGCCCGGCGTCACGTGTACCCGCATCACCGGCGAGGGTGACGTGCGGCAACACCTGGGCCAGCTTTTCGATGCCATCCCCGGACGCGCATCGGGGGTCACCGATCACTACTACTTGGCGGCCGCGCCCAATTGCGGACAGCAAGGTGGGTAGCGCCATGTGTTGCACAGCGTCGAGAACAACGAGGTCAACGGTGCGGTGTGGTGGCAGCAGGTGCGGAATCATCGTGGGTGTTGCGATGAGGCAGGGGCGCAGTTTCCGCATGACGTCGCCGTACTCTTCGAACGCGGCGCGCACTGAGGTGAGCCGTTCTTCGATGAGTTGCCCAAAGAGGTCTTCGCCTTGGTTCCGGTGGGCAGTCAGCGCTTTGCGGAGTTGGGTGAGGGCCGCAACGCGCACAGGGAACGCCAGTGAATCCACGTGTGAGGTGTCGAGGTCACGGAACCGGCGTGCGAACGTTTCGAAGGAGTTCTCGTCGATTCCAGCCAGAGCGGGGTCGGTGGCAAGAATGTTCTCAAAGACGGATGCCCACCATGCGAGGTCAAGTTCGGCGTCCATGAGGGACGGGTCAACCCGGCGGTCAGCGAAGTCATGCAGCAATTCACCGAGACCGTAGCCCTGGAGGCGGCGCATGAGTGCCCCGCGTTCTGGGAGGCCAACGAGTGACGCTGAGTCGTCACGGAGGCGTTTCAACCGTTCGATGACGTCGGTGATGTTGGCTTCTTTGAGGTCGCCACTCAGTGGTGTGGTGGCGAGGACTGGTTCGAGGGTGTCGAGCAGCCGCACCGCCATGCGGTGGGTGGTTTCGATGTCTGTGAGGCCTTGTGGCAGGCGTGGCCAGCCGCCACCGGGGCAGTGTTGCGCCCAGATGAGGCGTTGCTCTTGGATGCGTAGCAGTGAGCCGTGGAGGTCGGTGACGCGCACACCGGGGCGAACCATGTCTTTGGCTCGTTTCACGAGCCTGCGGCGTTGGATGCGTTTCATCTCGATGCCGTGTTCGGCGCGCCAGTGTTTGGTGGCGGTCGCGGCGACGAGGTCGTCTGCGGCGCGTTCGAAAACCATGGGTTGGAACGTGTCGAGGGTTTGACGCATCGCGTCGAGCATCGCGAGTTGTTCGCTCCACTGGTTGACCGTGGTGGGGGCGGTGAGCCCAGTTTCTTCAGCGACCCGGGTGATTTGGCTGGTCAGGGCGGGGAGGACCTCGTCGAGCAGCGCGATGATGGTGTTGAGTGCGTATTGAGCTTCGTCGTCACTGTTGAGGCGTGCGTTAAACCATGGGGTCGATGCGGGGCGAACCGTGAACCCGTCGAGTTCGGCTATGCGGTGTAGGTCATCGGAGATCGCGTCACGCAGGCCGGATGCAATGTGCAGCAGGGTGTCGGGGTCGAACCGCACCATTGTTGAGGGGGCTGGGCGTTCTGAGGTGAGGCGCGCCAACGATTGCAACGCGTCGTAGGCGGAAATGCCCCACGGGTCGCGTGGCTGGTGCATTCCGTCAACCATGCGAGTGAGGTGGTCGCGGGTGTCGATGAGTTGGGTGCGCAGGTCCGCAATGGCGGGCACGTCAAGGGGTGGCGCTTCAAGTGTCATGGCGCTGAGGAGGCGGCGGGACACAATGGTGCGCCAGTTGGGGCTGGGGACAACGTCAAGGACGATGTCATCCAATCCGAGTTGGCGTAGTCGTTGGTTGAGTTCTTCGGCGCTGCGGCGGTGCCCTGGCACGTACAGCACGTTGCGCCCGATGGCTGCGGCTTCTGCGAGGATCGCGGCGGCCACGCCTGGTGTGTCAGCGCCGATGGGGGCGTCGATGAAGAGGTGCGCCCCGGTTGCTAGCGCGTCGAGTGCTGTGCGGGCTTCTGGGTCGAGGTCACCGACTCCGCGTTCGAGGTTGGGGTCTTGGTCGCCGTCTTCAGTGTGGGGAATGTCGATGTGTAGTGCTGCGGCGGTTTTTTCGTCGCCGGCAAGTGCGGCAACAACTTCGTGGCGTTCTAAGCTGACGGCGAGGTCGTCAATGTCGTCGACAAGCACTTGCCCGGGGTGCACGAATGTTCCGACGAGGAGTTTGTCGGTCATGGTGAAGTCGGGCAGGACCGCTTCACCGAGGGAGTTGATGCGGTCGAGGGCCGTGGAGGGGTCGAACCCGGATGAGGTGAATGCGCCGCGCGCTAACGCCAGTGGGTCAAGGAGGGCGCCGCGTGAGCGGAGCGCCCGCGCGAGGACCGGGTTGACCTCAGCGGAGGGTTCGAGGCTGAGTTCGAAGTCATCTTGGCTGCGTGTGGTGATGGTGATGGGGCGTAGCAGAACTGGTGCGAAGATTCGGCGTGGTTCTGGTGGTGTGGCGGGGCGGTCGTCGTCCTGGTGGGCGACAACGCGGGCCAGTGCGGCGACGTCGTGTTCTGGGGATGTGTCGATCGCTTCGGTCCATGTCGCCACACCAATTGCAAGGTATGTGGGTGAGATGCCAAAGCGTTCAGATTGTTCTTGGGCGCGTTGTGCGACGGCGCGAGTTTTTTTCCGGGCTACGGGCAGTGTGTCGCGGTCGCGGAAAATATTGGTCAGGCGCGTGGGGCGCCCTGCAAAGAGTTGGGCGATGCCGGAGGGGTGTGCTGCGGTGAGTTCAAGGAGCGCTTCACCGAGTAGCCCGATGTCTGCGAGGGATGATCCTCCAGCAAGGTCCACCAGGGCTTGGCGCCACCCGATCAGTGATTCTTGGACGGCTTGGTCTGGGGTGCGAGGCGCGACAAGTTTAGGCCCAGCGGCCTGGGGCGATGCACTCCCTTGGGCGTGCGCATCGAGCGCATTCCCACCACTGGTGTGGTGGGTGCGTTGTGCTGGTGTCTCAGCATCGCGGTGTTCGCTTGGCATATGTGCAAGCCCTCCGGCAACAACGTGATCCGTGGTGGAGTACTCCCCCTTGCCACGCGGCGATTCTCGGGTTTGATTAGTTCAATCTAGTGTTCAACAGGGAGCAACGACAACGGATGCTCCACGGGAACACGTTAGCGCCTTACGGTCATTGTTGACTCGCTGGCGCGCCGGAAGTAGTGAACTTGTGCGACCTCTCAACACCTTGTGCGGTGGAGGGTTTCGCGCATAAAAAGATCAGTGCGAGCCACGCAGGGGGCAGGCGGCTCGCACTGACTCTTGAATTGTGCCCAACTTCATGCTGTGCGTCAACGGATCTCTAACCACGTGGAAACATTTCACGCTTAATCACACGGCAGATCGGCGGGATCATGCGGTTTCACGTGCTGTGATGTAGTCAACGTCACACTCGCATGGGGAGAAGTCCCCATCGACTCGTCTCGCCTGGTGGTTTGTCTGGTATCCAGAGTATTGACTTCTTTACAGGTGTATAAGGCTGTTCCATCGATAGAAAGATGGCCGTGTAGAACCGAGTTTCCAACGTAGGAAAGGCTGCATCGGCATAACGACAAACCGCAGCCGGGACGCGTGTCCTGACTGCGGTTTCTTAGTTGGTGCGCTCGGGCAGATTCGAACTGCCGACACCCGCTTTAGGAGAGCGGTGCTCTATCCCCTGAGCTACGAACGCTTGACCACGTGGGCCACCCCAAGAGTAGCCTGAGCGGTCACGGTCCGCAAAAACCAACAGCACCCGCGCTAGAAGGCACTTTCCGCTGCGACTGTTACCTCATCGATGGATTGGCTTTTTTTGGAGTACACAGCGCGCACGGTGCGTTGCACTGACGTTTCATTCGCCCAGTCACCGAAGACGACAGAGCAGTTCACCATTGTTGTGAACTCCACACGGTCGCTATCGATGACAGCCAAACTCGCACCGTTGTCGTAGCAGCTGTACTCGGTAATCGCGGCCGTGATGTTCCACTCTTCTGCGTACAGTGCTGCGCTTTTGTTCAGTTCGTCTTCGAACGTTGCAAGCCCTTTGGAGATCTCAGCGGTGACCTCATCGGTCACATCGAAGTTCCCTACTTTGGTGATGACCACCTCACCGCCATCGGTTTTCAACAAGGTTTGCATTTGGTCCGTTAGTTCGAAAGACAGCGAATCGGCGGCGCGCGTCAACTCTGACACTGGGGCTACTCGCTCTAGGGCGCGATATGGAGTGTTCGCTGAGATCAGCAGGTAACCTCCTACGGTGACAGACAGGTAGATCGCTGCCCCCACAATCAACTGAGTACGCTTCATCTCGCTCCTCACACTGCCGCACTTCACCGAGAAGCCCAGCTACAACAACGTCGGTACTACTGTGGCATCGTTTGTGCGCTTTGCGCGTCCCCCTACAGTTGGATCTTGGTGAGAATGTCGCGGTCAGCGAACACTTACCCCACGGCAGTGAACTCAGTGACAGAATGCTCAGTATGGCTGACAATTTCCTCTCCCCTGATTCTGCCCCCGCTGATGCCCTCTGGGTTGAACGCGTTGGTGCCCGTGAATACGTTGGGCACAATGACCGTGGCGCAACAGTGCGTTTCGCTGGTGCCGGCGTTGAAGGTGCTTTCACACCTGGTGAACTGTTGAAACTTTCTGCTGCCGCCTGCACTGGGCTGGTCACTGACCGTGCGCTTGCCCGCCGGGTGGGTGATGACTACGCCGCTCAGGTTCATGTCAGTGGCGTGAAAAACGACGAAGAGAACCGGTACAGCACCATTGATGAGAAGCTCGTTGTTGACTTGAGCGGTTTAGATGAGGAAGCCCGCGAACGCCTCGTCACGTTGCTTCACAAAACCATTGAGGGGCAGTGCACAGTTGGGCGCACCATTGAAGCTGGCGCTAACGTGTCAGCTGACATCGTTGACCCTGCTTAAGGTGACTTGACCTACGCCCTCGCCGACATCGACCTTGTTGCACCAGGCGAAGCATTAACGCATGACCCCAGATACAACAAAGACCGTGAATGCTAGCTAGCATTCACGGTCTGGGTATCAGCCTTAAGCGGCTTGGGCGGTACTTGTGAACCGCATGGCGCCGCACTCTGTGCAGCGCGCGATCACGAAGCCTTCGGTGCGTCCACGCTCAAGGGTGTTTCCCGGCATGGAGCAACCGTAGCGATGCTCAACCCCGTTGACGTCAAACGCCACGGGACGCTGTAGCAAAACAGTCATCGGCTTCTCCTTTCTCTGTACTACTGCTTATGCACCTTGGCATAAGCTGGGTGGCGAACACTGTTGCCAGGGTTCGAAAATTGTGGTTCAGGTATGTGTGTACCTGTTGAGCCTGCGTGGATCTGTCTGAAAGCGTCAGTGCTACCTCGTTGACAGTCTCACCGTAGGCGAGGGATGTTAGTTCCGCGTGAACTCACCGTTACCAGTGGGCAATATTTAGACCACATTAATTGGGTCTCACCGTTGCGTCACGCTATTTCTTCAACATCGTAGTCCTCGATCGTACTCCATTGTTAAGCGGTTGACCAGAGTTATTTCCCCATGTCACATTCTTCAGGTGCCGGTTACGGTATCAGCAGATACGATTGTCACCCACTGACCAAACGGCTGGAGGCCACATGACGTACCCACCCACTGCAGCGGGCCCAAGCGCTTTGGTTGATTCTGCTCTGGTCAAGGCAACTGCGATTCCGTCGCACAAGATCGCTCGACACGTCGAGAACTTGCGCCGCCGTAATCCCAACGCCTCACCACAGGACATCATCGACATCTTGAGTAGTGAGTTAAGGGTTCTGCTCACCTCAACTGGTGGCGCTGTTGGCGCCACCGCTGCCGTGCCTGGTGTGGGGTCAGCTACGGCTCTTGCGCTAACTGCCGCTGACATGGCCGCGTTTTTTAGTGCGGCTGGTTTTTACAGTTTGGCTGTCGCTGAGGTTCACGGGGTACAAATTGACGATGCGCAACGCCGTAAAACCCTGCTGCTCGCCTCTGTCCTTGGGGAATCGGGCGCTAAGTCGGTGGCTAACCTGTCCACCGGGTCCATGACGCACTGGGCTAAAGCGTTGGGCACCACGATCCCTACATCCAGCATTAAACAAGTCAACCGCGTGCTGTCTTCACGGTTCGTGAAGCGCCACATTTTCCGCCAGAGCGGTGTGGTGATGGGGCGGTTGGTGCCTTTTGGTATTGGCGCGGTGGTGGGCGTGATTGGTGGGCGGGCTCTTGCCCACACCGTTATCAACCAAACGTCTAAGGCTTTCGGTTCAGCGCCTCAACGTTTTGTCACCGAGGTGACTCTTGACGTTGCGGGGCACCCTGCCGATGCTGGTGCGTTTGATGCTGCTGACCTGAGATCGTTAGTGATCGGTAAATCCCCGGAACACTAGCCCGGGACATTCAGTGACAGCGTTCAGATAAACAGCAACGTGGTGGTGTAGCACTCATCACTACACCACCACGTTCCACTGCAACGGTCTCACAGTATCAGTGTGACCCAGGACTCACCATAACTATTCGCCTGATGGAGCACTGTGCGCTTCTAGTGGGGCGACGTTCTCGCATTTTTTGTTCACGATCAGCACCGGGCATTTGGAGTGGTGCAACACAGCTTGGCTTGTGGAGCCTAGGAGGAGCCCTGCGAAACCGCCTCGGCCACGCGACCCCACAACGAGCAGGTCAGCAGCTTGGGAGAATTCCGTGAGGAGTTCTGCGCCGGTTCCGTCAAGCACGATCCTGCGGATTGTCATACCTGGGTTTTCTTCTTCCACCGCATCGATGATGGTGTTCAAGCCCATCTCGATGTCTTTCAATACTTGTTCGTGGTCCACAGCAGCAGGCAGCCAAGCGAGAATCCCGGAACCGTTTGTGACTGGCACACCGGTGACCGCAACAAGTTCTGCGTCCCACAGTTTTGCGTAGGTCACCGCTTTGTGGAGCGCACCGTGCGCTGAGTCTGATCCGTCTACTCCGACCACAACGCGCTTCACCGGTTGAATGGGAGGGAGTGGCTCACCCTCTTTGAGGTCACGGCCAGGAACAACAACCACGGGGCATTTTGCGTGTGCTGGCAAGGCCGAAGACACTGTACCCAAAATCCGTTCTGCGAAGCCGGATCTCCCCCGCGTGCCAACCACAACGAGGTTATGCCCTTCGGACAGTTCAACGAGGGCGCCAGCAGGGTCACCCGTAGCTATTTGTGCTGTGACCGGTACGTTTCGTGCTTTCACACGGTCAGCGGCGTTGGACAGCACCATTCGTGCGCCTTCTTGGATGGTGGAGTCGTCCAGCGCTGCATAGCCGCCGTCAAGTGAGGCCGCTGCGAATGTTGGCAGGGAATACGAGCAGGCGATGGTGATGCTCGCATCACACCGGGCCGCTACCTCCGTTGCCCAGTCCAGAGCGTGCAAGCTCGCCTGTGAACCATCAACTCCAACGAGGATGCTCGGTTCGTTCGACATGTGCTGCCTCCTTCACCACAGCGCGGTGATAGTGTTCCAGATCACCACGCGATTTCTTTACTCAAACCTTACCCTGTGATGGCCTCCAGCGGCGCGTTCAGCGGGTGGTATTAGCAAAAAACCCGAGGCGGTGACCAATTTTGGTCACCGCCTCGGGTTGTTCGCGTCCAGAAGTGCTTAGGAGACGCGGATAAAGGTTGGGTTTGACTGCCAGATCGAACGGAACTGGATGGTCTTACCTGGCTGTGGGGCATCAATCTGCATGTTTCCACCAGCGTAGATTGCGATGTGCCCTGGGGTCCAGATGAGGTCACCTGGCTTGGCGTCAGCGCGGGACACAACGGTTCCGGCGTAACGCTGCTGCGAGGAGGTCCGTGGCAAGGAGATTCCAAGCTGGGCGTAAACGTAAGAGGTGAACCCTGAGCAGTCAAAGCCTGAAGGGGATGATCCACCGGATACGTACGGCACGCCGACATAGCGGGAAGCGATCTCCAGAACAGCGTTACCACTCACCGACTGCGGAACAGCGGCCTTAGTGGTTGTCGCCTGGGTGGTCGATGTTGTGGTGGCGGCCGTGTCACTGGTGAGAGTGGCGCGCTCGGCGGTGCGTGATGCCGCAGGAGCGACCTCGCGTACCGGCTCTGGCTCGGGAGCCGGAGTCACCTTAATGGCGGACTTCTCCATGACCCATTCAGCATCTGCGTCAACAGTGACAGCAGGGGCCGCGGCCAGTGCTGTACGCGCCTGTGCAGTGAGCGAAGAGACATCGATTGTCCCCGCTGCTGTTTGGGTGTCGAGAGGAGCTGCGGTAGCAGGGGTGGCTACTGCACCCAGGCCGACGACGAGTCCTGAGGAAATAGCAACGATGGCAGAACGACGGCCCATGTGGGCAACGTTCTGTCCGGCACTCGTTGCGAGTGCGGCGAGTGGCGCCAGAGCATTGCGCTCATGGCGGTGGCGCGCTCTGTAAACTGCGTTAGTCACAATCGTTTCTCCAGTGCCATACGAGGTAAGCTGTCGGGTTCGAGTTGGAGTCACTCGGTGTTCCGGCCGCTGAAAGCAACTTTTCGCACTTCACCCCAAGGCTGTGCTTCCAGCCAATGTGTGGTTCCCCCGCCCCTGTCTCGGGTTGTCCAGGCTCCACGCGGTGACAGGGTTAGGCGGTCCGCATGAACACTCCAGCAAAGGCAAGTCTGCCGGAGCACTCGTAACTCTACCCAAGGCGACCGCTGATTGTCACGCTTTGGTCACGCACAATTCTTCCTGGGCGAATGGTGAGAGCTCCCCATCCAGGGGAGCTCTCTGAATTTTGGCACTACACCAGCGATTCTGGTGATCTATTTCACCCGTTAAGGAAGATGTGACGTGCGACATCTTTAGGGATGTCGAGTACGATCTCGGCCCCAACGCCCTGCATCGCAACAATCCCGTAGTCCGATGGCGTGATGACAACCTGCGACCCTGGTGTGACACCTGCTAGCTGTAAACGAGTCAACAACTCAATATCTGTCTGGAGGGGTTCACCCAACCGGACCACCGTGACCGTTTGGCTCGCTGCGCCAGTTCGCGCAAGGTAATCAGGCAAAGAGATCACGCCATCAAGGAATGCCTCAGGGACGTCACCTACCCCAATTTCTGCCAGGCCGGGGATGGGATTTCCGTACGGCGAGTAGCGTGGCTGGTTCAGCAACTGGAGGATGCGTTCCTCAACCCGCTCACTCATCACGTGTTCCCACCGGCACGCTTCATCATGGACGTATTCCCAGTCCAGGCCAATTACATCGGTGAGCAACCGCTCAGCAAGGCGGTGTTTACGCATGACACGGGTTGCTTTCGCCAGGCCGTCTGAAGTGAGTTCAAGGTGTCGATCACCTGAAACTATCAACAGGCCATCGCGTTCCATCCGAGCAACTGTCTGTGAAACCGTTGGCCCCGAATGGCCCAAGCGCTCTGCGATGCGCGCGCGCAAAGGGACGATGCCCTCCTCCGCCAACTCATAAATTGTGCGCAGGTACATTTCCGTGGTGTCGATGAGATCGCTCACGACGCCTCCCTTTCCCTCAGTCAAATGCTGGTATTAAGCATGCCATGTCTTGGTGCCCAGCAACCGGCGGCGACACCGGTATCCATCCCCCGGTTTAGCACCCGTGGACAGGCCTGCCAGCTCGACCTGTCGTCGGGCTAGAGTAGTGCTGTGACCCAGAACATGAAGATTCCGGCCTCGTTGTTGCCCCGTGATGGGCGCTTTGGTTCAGGACCATCCAAGGTCCGCAGCGAGCAGGTTGACGCCCTTGCAACATCAGGACGCCATATTCTTGGCACATCCCACCGCCAAGCTCCAGTGAAGGACCTCGTGGGTCGGATCCAACAGGGGCTCTGCGACATGTTCGATGCCCCCGCGGGCTACGAAGTCCTCCTGGGCAACGGTGGTTCAACAGCACTGTGGGATGCTTTGACGTTCTCCATCGTTCGGGAACGAGCAGCTCACGCTGCCTTTGGCGAGTTTGGGAACAAGTTTGTTGCCTCGACATCAGGCGCTCCCTTTTTGAAACAGTCTGCTGTTACCCAATATTCCGCGGGAACCGCTGGTCTTCCAGCAATCCACACCGATGCTGATATCTATGCATGGCCACACAATGAAACCTCCACAGGTGCGATGGCTCCCATCACACGCATCACCGACGATGCGCTGATGATTATTGATGCCACCTCGGCTGCCGGTGGGCTGCCGGTCGACTTAAACGCCACTGACATGTACTACTTTGCGCCACAAAAGAACTTCGCTGCTGATGGTGGCTTGTGGTTGTCTTTCGCGTCTCCTGCTGCGATTGAGCGCATCGAAAGCATTGCAACAACAGACCGGTGGATCCCTGAGTTCCTCTCACTATCTACCGCACTGACCAACTCACGAGCTCGGCAAACACTCAACACTCCCGCGTTGGCAACTCTCATCATGCTTGCTGACCAAATCGAATGGTTTAATCGCCAAGGCGGGCTGTCATGGGCCACTCAGCGCACAGCTACATCGTCGTCACTGCTCTACACCTGGGCACAGAACCGTGAGTTCCTCACCCCGTTTGTCGCTGACCCGGCACACCGGTCGCAGGTTGTTGCCACGCTGGACTTGGACGATTCCATTGACGCTATGGCGGTGTCGAAGGTTCTCCGGGCCAATGGAGTGGTCGATATTGACCCGTACCGCAAACTTGGTCGCAACCAGTTGCGCATTGCCGTTTTCCCTGCTGTTGATCCAGCTGACGTTGAGTCGCTGACAGCGTGCATCGACTTTGTTGTTGAGGCAATGTCGTAAGTGAGCAGTTCACCGCATAGCCCCTCAAAATAAGAGCTGTCGTGACCACGAACCTGACGAGCCGTTAGGACACTTGTTTGTGTTGCATCTGCTGTACGCGCATCGTGTCAGCGGCCTGTTCGCGTTTGTCAGCGTCGTGTTGCAACGCCTCGTCCCGATCAGCCTGGTAAGTGACTGAAACATGTGGGCGCGACTTCCAGGCGTAGGTCACTTGGTAATTCCAGTGGCGTTTTGTCCAGAGGGCTGCAGCAAGTGACACGGCAATGGCTGTGATTGCTCCAATACCAACACCCCACCGGGCGCCATAGGTTTCTGCGATCCACCCCACGACTGGCGCACCCACGGGGGTGGCCCCAACAAACACCACGAGGTAAAGCGCCATGACTCGGCCACGCATCTCAGGTTCCACAGACATTTGAATGGTTGCGTTCGCCGCAGTCATCATGGTCAGCGAGAAGAACCCCAGCGGAATGGATGCCAGAGCATACAACTCGTATGTCGGCATCAGCGCCATCACTCCGGCAGATACCCCAAACATGAAACCTGCACCAATGACAAGGCGCACTCTAGGCCGCACCCGGCGCGCTGCAATCAACGCCCCGGACAGTGAACCAATGGCCAAAATGGAACCCAACATTCCGTAACCATCAGCGCCCTTACCAAAGACTTCTGTTGCCATGAGCGCAGAGGTGAGTTGGAAGTTCAGACCAAATGTGGAAACCACACAGGCAATAACCATGATGACGATGATGTCGCTACGGTGGCGCACATAGCGAATACCTTCACGGATTTGCCCCCGGGAACGGGTGGCGCGTGGAGTTTTGTGCAGTTCACGTTTACGCATGAGGGACATCGCCCAGATGGTTGCGGCGAAGGACACCCCGTTAAGCACAAAAGCCCACCCGGTTCCTACTGCTGCAATGAGGAAACCGGCTGCTCCGGGCCCAACAAGGCGCGCTGCGTTAAAGGACGCAGAGTTGAGGCCTACCGCGTTGGGTAGGCGTTCTGCTGGCACCATCTCTGACACAAAGACTTGGCGAGCCGGGTTGTCCACGGCGGCCACGCACCCGAGGAGGAACGCGAAAACGTAGACGTGCCATAGTTGCACGATCCCAGTCAGGGTGAAGACACCGAGCAGGAGGGCGAGGAGACCCATGAGCCCCTGGGTGGTCATCAAGAGTTTGCGGCGGTCAACGCGGTCTGCGAGCAGCCCTGCGTAGGGCGAGAGGAAGATGACGGGCAGGAACTGCAGGCCGATGACGAACCCAACGGCTGTCCCTGAGTTGTCGGTTAATTGGGTCAACACAAGCCAGTCCTGAGCTACGCGTTGCATCCAGGTTCCGACGTTTGCAACGAGCGCTGCTGCGAACCAGATGCGGTAGTTAAAGAACTTCAGGGAGGCAAATGTTGGACTCATGGTTGACCGGCAATCCTTTTCAACAGTTCGCTCGCTTGGGCGAGGGTCTGTCTTTCTTCGGGGGTGAGGGTACCCAGTTGCTTTGTCAGCCAGGCATCACGGCGGCGTCTGGTGACCTTAATTTCTTCATTGCCGCGCTCGGTGAGCGCAACAAGAACTTGTCGCCGGTCCTGTTCATGACCGACCTTTTCCGCGAAACCTAGTTCACACAGTGCGTTGACGGTGCGGGTCATGGAAGGTGGTTTCACACCTTCGAGATCCGCAAGGGCACCGGGGGTCATCGGACCGAACTTATGCAGCGCGGTCAGGACAACAAATTGGTGTTCAGGCAGGTCAGCCTCGCCTCGTTCGGTGCGCAATCGGCGCAACACACGACTGGCGGCTATGCGCACTTCTCCAGCAAGAGGGCCGGGGCGGTGCTTGGTGGACTGGCTCACATCTCCTTACCCTAACTCATTACTTAAGGTAATTACATAGGGTAACGGTTTGATGCTGGTCACGTTTAGCTACAACATAAAACCCAGCGTTTAGCCCGGAAAACCGCCGCCAAGAAGAGTTGAAGTGCAGGTCAGGGCACGTAGCTCACAGCAACTGTGCCGCGCCCAGCCAACCCAAGACTGCCCACACCGTGAGGCACAAAAACAGACTGACCAGTGGCCACTTTCCCCAACTCGCCCAATGCGTTCGTCACAGTGATCTCACCCTCAAGGCACAGCACGATGCGCGGCCCCGTCCGATTCACCAATGCAGTTCCGTTCACCTCGCCATACACCAGTGAGAACTCTGGGGCTGGCACCCGATACTCGGTGAGCCCGCCGGGAATAGAACGCAACGTAGGGCGAACAGCAGGTTCCGGCGCAAAGTCTGTACATTCGAGGAGTTGTGGCACATCAACGCGCTTTGTCGTCAACCCTGCCCGCAAAACGTTGTCTGAACTCGCCATAATTTCTACACCCAACCCATTCAGGTAGGCATGCACTTGCCCCGCCCGCAAGAACACGGCCTCCCCCGGTTTCAAGCTGAACCGGTTGAGCAGCAGCGACACAAGCATCCCAGGGTCACCCGGGTAGGCCTTGGACAAGTCCAGGGCTGTGAGAAGCCCGCGTGACACCTGCCGCCCTTGCCCACGTTCGTGAGCAATCGCATCGGCAATGGATTCTGCGGCGGCATCGAGTTCTGCGCGCGCATCTTTGGCCCGCAACCCGATAGCTAAGTCAAAGGCCTGGCGCACCCGCGTATCTGAAACACCTGCACCGGTAAGGATGTCACGCATCGCAGCAGCGGTAGGGCCAGCAACTGGGGCAAGAAGTTGTGCAGCACGTTCTGGACGGCGGAACCCGCTGAGCCCTTCAAACGGGGTGAGCGCGAGGATCATCTCGGGTTTGTGCTGGTCATCCTTGTAGTTTCGCTCAGGCGAATGCAGGTCGATGCCTTCCCGGTTTTCCCGGCTAAACCCAGCCCGTGCAATGTGCGGTTTGGGATGAACCTGCAAAGACAATGGCCCAGCAGCGGCAAGAACTTTCAGGAGATATGGCAAACGAGGCCCGTACTCATTGGCCACACTTTCCCCGAGCATAAACTCTGGGTCTGAGCGCACCAGGTCAATAAGGGAAACCGCGTCAGCATGCAGGACACTATCAACGGGACGGTAGTCAGGCCACGATGCCCCTGTCACGTCGATGCTTCGGGTCCTGCTGGGCGCTAAAGGGTGAGCACCAAGCCACAACTCGGCGGCTGGTCGCCCACTAGGTTGCCAACCAAACGCATCGAAGATCGCGTTTTGGGAACCCCACGCGTAGTCCTGCAATGCGTTGTTGAGTCGATAGATCGTTTGCCTCACCACATCTTGATCTTAGGCTCAATCGCGTGAACGCTAGGGGATTCCACGTGACGTTCACGTGTCAACTGACCAAACTTTCCTCCATCGCTCAATGATGGGACCACGTGGGAGAAAACTTTCCACTCGGAAGAATTTCACCCCAGCGTCCCATGACAACCGCTCATCTTTTACGCACGAGCGCCGATCAAACCTTCAACGACCGCTTAAGAGAGAGTTGACCGATGACCGGCCCACAGTTACTAACACGCTCACGGTGGAATGACCGCCCCGTGTTTTTCAAGATCATCACCGCCGTGTTCGTCATGTTCCTCACGACCGTGGTGGTAACGCTTGTCTCGGTGAACGCTCTCGGGGGTGCGCGCAGTGAAGCAACTGCGATGCACTACGAAAATGTTGTTCCCCTTGAACAACTTGCAGCGATTCAACGCTCATACCAGGGCGACCGCGCCCGAGTCATTCAATACGGCATTGCCGATGACGCGACCCGCGAAGAACTCGTCGCCGACCTCGAGGTCCGCCGCGGTGAAATCGACGCACTCATCGCTGAGTATCGCGAATCTGCAATCAGCGCAGTCGACCTCGACAGCTTTGTTGCAGCCCTTGACGCATACTACGGTGCGGCTCTCAACGAGTTCTTCCCCCTCATCGATGCTGACTCAGAAGCTGAAGCAGCCGCCTACTTTGAGTCATCAATTCGCCCCCTCACCACCGGGGTCATGGAAGCCCTCGCAGTTGAGACGGATGCACAAGGCGTTGCCGCCCTCGCACACGCTGAAGCCATTGACGACTCCGCTACACGGTCACTGTGGGTCATCATCATCACAGCCCTTATCGGTGCGATCATCGCCAGTGTTCTTGCACTCAAAATTGCCCGCACCCTCGCCCGGCGGTTGGGGAACGTCTCAGACGGTCTCGCAGCAGCTGGTGACGGTGACTTTACACACGCCACCACAACCGATGGTCACGATGAGATTGGCCAGCTCGCTAAGAACCTCACCCGTACCCAAGAAAGCCTGCGCCTCCTCGTAGCAGGCATCGTGGAGTCCTCACAAACCATCGCAGCGGCCTCCGAAGAACTTGCCGCCGGATCAAGTCAAGTCACAGTGGGCTCGGACGAAACGTCGTCCCAAGCAGGAGTAGTAGCAGCTGCGGCCGAGCAAGTCTCCCGCAACATCCAAACTGTGGCAGCGGGTGCCGAACAAATGGGCGCCTCGATCCGAGAAATCGCGCAAAACGCCTCAGAAGCCGCCAGTGTTGCAGGCAACGCCACCTCTGTTGCCCACGCAGCCAATGAACAGATAACTCGTCTGGGCACATCGTCAACCGAAATCGGCAACGTCATCAAGGTCATCACCTCGATCGCCGAACAAACCAACCTCCTCGCACTGAACGCGACCATCGAAGCAGCACGAGCCGGAGAAGCCGGCAAGGGCTTCGCCGTCGTCGCATCCGAAGTCAAAGACCTCGCCCAAGAAACAGCCAAAGCAACCGAAGACATCGCACGCCGCGTTGAAGCTATCCAAGGCGATACAACGGGTGCAGTCACAGCAATCAACGAGATCACCAACATTGTGAGCTCTATCAACGACTACCAACTCACCATCGCCTCCGCGGTGGAAGAACAAACCTCCACCACCACAGAGATGTCCCGCTCTGTTGCAGAAGCCGCAACAGGCTCCGGAGAAATCGCCGCGAACATCAACGGCGTGGCAAACGCAGCCTCCGGAAACGCACACACCCTTACCCAAATGGGTGACTCCATCTCTGAACTAGCGCGCCTCGCTGCTGAACTACGAGCACAAGTGTCGCGCTTCACCTACTGACAGCGCTGTCATACAGTCACATCACTAGTGGTGTGCCCCCCTCCGACAGCGTTGTCACCTCGCACGTGGCGATCACCCCCCTGCAGATCGCCACGTGCGTCCCCCTCACTGCGCCAATTTGCGCGCTCCTCCCCCGATCGATGACCACCCCCGGTCTACACACCCCGGAGTAGAACCATGCACGAACAACCGCTCACCGACGCTACCCCCCGGCAACTGTGGACTGACCGGTCCATCTTCTTCAAAATCAGCACAGCCGTTGCAGTCATGCTTCTCGCTGCGCTGATGATTGCTTCCGGCTCTTTCTACTCGCTGAATCGCGCACAACATTTAGCCGCAGATCTTTACGAAAAAGGGGTCCTCCCTCAAGAGAAGCTTGCCGAAGTTCAACGAGCCTTCCAGGGCGACCGGGCGCGCATCGTGCA
Source organism: Jonesia quinghaiensis DSM 15701 (assembly GCF_000423205.1). Lineage (GTDB taxonomy): Bacteria > Actinomycetota > Actinomycetes > Actinomycetales > Cellulomonadaceae > Jonesia > Jonesia quinghaiensis. The sequence goes on along the minus strand of NZ_AUHN01000005.1, from coordinate 139,989 downwards.
GTACGGTTTTGAACTCCCTGAAAATCGGGAAGCATTGCGTGATGAGCTTGCTGAACGACGGCTTGAACTTGATGCAGAAATCGCCGAGTACCGCCCTATGGCAATAGACCAAGCGAACGTCGATGCCTTTATTGTTGAATTGGAAGAGTACTACCGGCTGGCCTATGAAGAGTTCTTCCCTCTTGTCGACGCGGGAGACATGGAAGCAGCCGTAGGCATGTTTAATGAGAAAATTCGTCCCTCGTTGACCTCCACTTTGGACGCACTTGCGGTTGAAGCCGAGGTTCACTCCGCACAAGCGCTTGTTGAAGACAAAATCTTGCAAGACACGGCGAACTCATCAAAAATGCTTCTTGTTATTATCACCTCTAGCGGCGCCGCCATTGCGATGTTCCTTGCCTTTAAAATTGCCCGACGTATCTCCACGCGCCTTGCCAATGTTGCCCAAGGACTGTCTGCTGCCGGTGATGGTGACTTCACCGTTCCGGTAACAACCGTAGGCGCCGATGAAATTGGACTTCTCGCTAAAGATCTCATTCGCACCCAAGAAAGCTTGCGCCTCCTGGTAGCTGGCATTGTGGAGTCCTCACAAACCATCGCAGCGGCCTCTGAGGAACTTGCCGCTGGCTCCACTCAGGTGCTTGCTGGATCAGATGAAACCTCATCGCAAGCTGGTGTCGTAGCCGCCGCAGCCGAGCAAGTCTCCCGCAACATCCAAACCGTGGCAGCAGGCGCCGAACAAATGGGCGCCTCCATCCGAGAAATAGCCCAAAACTCCTCCGAAGCAGCAAACGTCGCCGCAGACGCCCAAAACGTCGCCACCCAAACCAACGAACGCGTCCAACGCCTCGGAACCTCCTCCGCAGAAATCGGCAACGTCATCAAAGTCATCACCTCCATCGCCGAACAAACCAACCTCCTGGCACTCAACGCAACCATCGAAGCAGCACGAGCAGGAGAAGCAGGAAAAGGCTTCGCCGTCGTCGCCTCCGAAGTCAAAGACCTCGCCCAAGAATCAGCCCGCGCAGCAGAAGACATCTCCCGACGCGTCGAAGCCATCCAAATAGACACCCAAGACACCGTCACCGCCATCAGCGAAATCTCCACCATCGTCAACTCCATCAACGACTACCAACTCACCATCTCCTCCGCAGTCGAAGAACAAACCTCCACCACCAACGAAATGTCCCGCTCCGTCGCCGAAGCAGCAACCGGCTCCGGAGAAATCGCCAACAACATCAACGGCGTAGCGAATGCCGCATCAGGCAACGCTCAAACGCTCAACCAGATGGGCGAATCAGTCAACGAGCTCGCGCGGCTTGCAGCCGAGCTCCGCACTCAGGTGTCACGCTTCACCTTCTGACACCCCTCACCTGTCCCCTGTGCGCGAGGAGTCCCCTTCACCTCCTCCCGCACAGGGGCAATTTTGTGTCTATGGGATCAATATCACCCGTATAAAACTGCTCATTTTCGTTGTTATTTAGCCGATATCAGGATTGAACCCTGATGAACGGAGACTTCCCCATGTCTACCCAAGACACCACCTCACGGCAAGCATGGACCGACCGGTCCGTCTTCTTCAAAATCGCCACCGCCGTGTCGATCATGCTGGTTGCGGCATTGATTATTGCTGTTGTTTCTCTGACATCACTTGGTGTCGCTCGGGCCAAAGCAGAAGAGCTCTACACAAACAGTGTGCAACCGCTCGAGGAACTCAATAAAGTTCAGCGCAACTTCCAAACCACACGTACTCGTGTGAACGAGTACGGGTTCTTTACTGAAGAGCGCCGCCCCGATGTTTTGAGTCAACTCGAAGAAAACATCGTGAACCTCAGGGCCAGCGTTGACGTTTACCGCCCTATGGCTGCTTCAGAGGAAAACCTCGCAGCCTTTGACGTCGCGCTCGATGAGTACTACGACATGGCCTACAACGAGTATTTCCCCCTCGTTGATGCAGGCGACCAAGCAGTCTCCGTTGAGTTCTATGACTCCACCGTGCGCCCCGCTGTTGTGAAGTTCCTTGACGCACTCTACGCCGAGGCTGAAGCGCAAAGCGCGATCGCTGAGGCTACCTCGGGTGATGTGCAAGAAACAACCCAGTCCTCACAGATGCTTGTCACCATTCTGACAATTGTGGGCGGGGCTATTGCCATGCTGCTTGCGTTCCGGATTGGTAGCAAAATCGCGTCACGCCTCGCAAACGTCTCCACTGCACTGGCTGCTGCTGGTGACGGCGACTTCACCGTACCAACCACCACCACCGGGTATGACGAGATTGGCCAGCTCGCTAAAGACCTCACTCGAACCCAGGAAAACCTGCGTCAACTTGTTGCTGGGATCGTTGAGTCTTCACAAACTATCGCTGCAGCATCCGAAGAACTTTCAGCCGGCTCAAGCCAAGTCACAGTGGGTTCGGACGAGACATCTTCCCAAGCTGGCGTAGTAGCTGCTGCTGCCGAACAGGTCTCCCGCAACATCCAAACTGTGGCAGCGGGTGCCGAACAAATGGGTGCTTCCATCCGTGAAATTGCGCAGAACTCTTCAGAGGCAGCCAACGTGGCAAGCAACGCCCAACATGTCGCCGCAGAAACCAACGAGCGTGTTGCACGTCTTGGTACGTCCTCAGCGGAAATCGGCAACGTCATCAAGGTCATCACCTCGATCGCCGAACAAACCAACCTCCTTGCCCTGAACGCGACCATCGAAGCAGCGCGAGCAGGAGAAGCCGGCAAGGGCTTCGCCGTGGTCGCATCCGAAGTCAAAGACCTCGCCCAAGAAACAGCCAAAGCAACCGAAGACATCGCACGCCGCGTTGAGGCTATCCAAAGCGACACCCAGGACACGATCTCTGCCATTAGTGAGATCTCAACAATCGTGGCATCGATCAACGACTACCAACTCACCATCGCCTCCGCGGTGGAAGAACAAACCTCCACCACCACAGAGATGTCCCGCTCTGTTGCAGAAGCCGCAACAGGCTCCGGGGAAATCGCTGTGAACATCAACGGAGTAGCGACTGCTGCTGGTGAAAACGCGGGCACCCTCGGTCAGATGGGTGAGGCTATTTCTGAACTTGCCTCACTGGCAGCCGACTTGCGTAGCCAGGTGTCACGCTTTACCTACTAAGCGCATAGGGCGTCAGGCAGTGCTGGAAACAGCCCTGAGCGCCCAGTGAACAACCTTGAACATGGCAGTGGCCGGTACCCCACACGGGTACCGGCCACTGCCATGTTGTGGTTAGCCTACGAGGGCATCCTGGATAGGTCCAAGAGCGAAGTAGATGACAAACATCGCGGTGGTGACCCACATCAGTGGGTGCACGGAACGCCCCTTGCCCTTGACGAGCTTGATCGCGGTCCAGAAAAGGAAGCCAGCACCAATTCCATCAGTGATGGAGTAGGTGAACGGCATGATCACCATGGTGAGGAAGGCTGGAAGAGCGATTTCGTAGTCGCTCCATTTGATGCCTGTTACTTGGGTCATCATGAGGAACCCAACAAAGACCAAAGCTGGGGTTGCCGCCTCGTAGGGCACTAATTGCACAACAGGAGCGAACAGGGTGACGGCGAGGAACGCTAAACCGGTGACGATCGACGCGAGACCCGTGCGGGCACCTTCACCAACTCCTGACGCTGATTCAATGAACGCCGTGTTTGAGGACACTGATCCGGCACCACCGGCGATTGCCCCGAGGGAGTCAACAACCAGAATGCTTTGAATGTTTGGGGGGTTGCCCTCTTTGTCGAGAAGGCCAGCTTCACCACCGACCGCAACCATGGTGCCCATCGTGTCGAAGAAGTCCGCCAGCACGAGGGAAAACACGAGCAAGATAACCGCGACAATGCCGATTTTCCCGAAGGAACCGAACAGTGAGAACTGGCCGATCAGCGAGAAGTCGGGCAGCGCGAACCACGAGTCTGGGATGGCGGGAGCGTTAAGGTTCCACCCGGTTGGGTTGTCCCCTGCACCGGCGCCTTGGTTCTTTGCACCGATGTTCAGGGTTTGCTCAAGCACGACAGCCAGCACAGTAGCACCGAGAATTGACCACAGCATCGCGCCCTTCACCTTGCGGGCGGTGAGCAAGACGATAGCGAACAGGCCAAGGAAGAACACCAGCATCGGCAAGGAATCAATTGATTTATCGGTTCCCAGTTGAACTGGTGTGCCTGGCTGGTTACCTGGGATGTAATCGAACATCGCCGGAGTGGTGACCACACCAGCGTTCACCAATCCGATGAACGCAATGAACAGACCGATACCCACTGAGATCGCTGTTTTAAGCCCTGCTGGGACAGCCCGGAACACGGCTGTTCTAAATCCGGTGAGCACGAGCACCAAGATGACGAGCCCTTCGAGCACCACCAGCCCCATCCCGTCAGCCCAGGTCATTCCCGGCATTTTCACGATGGTGTAGGCCACCAAAGCGTTCAAGCCAAGACCAGCTGCAAGCGCGATGGGGAACTTGGCCACCGCTCCCATCATGATGGACAAAATACCGGCGATGAGTGCCGTTGTCGCTGCGATGAGGGGAAGGCCGCCACCAACTGTCGTGGGATCTCCTGTTGCGAGTTCGGCACCAAGGTAGGCGCCGGTGGAGTCTGGGGTAAGTCCGAGGATCAGAGGGTTCAGGATGATGATGTAGCTCATCGCGAAGAACGTGACGAGCCCACCGCGGATCTCACGGCCCACGGTGGAGCCGCGTTCAGAGATCTGGAAGTAGGTATCAAGGAAGCCAGAAAAGCCGCTAGACGCCTTGGGCGTAGCGGCTTTGGAAGAGGTGTTCGCCATGAGCATATATTCTGCCCGGAACTCACACGAATTCTTAACAACGTCTCACCATGAGAACGCAAAAAGGGGACGGACGTGCCGGAAAGTGGGCATAAAAGATGCGGCGGGGGCACTTTCGCGCCTCCGCCGCATCCTGCGAATCGCTCTGCCCTATTGCATAGGCAGCGCCAAACGAATCCTGTACTACAGCACCACGACAGAGAGGTGACCGCTGCCGTAGCCGGTTACTTCTACCTCAAGGTCGAGGCGCGGTACGTATGCCATCACCCAGGGAGCGATGTCTCCGGGGAGTGGCTGCTGTGCTGGGTGTACTGTCCCCAAGCGGAGGTGCGGGGCACCTTGCTGGTTGAACAGTGCAGCCATGACGTTGAATACTTCACCGACTGTTTCGAAGAGGATGTCGGTGAGTTCACCATCTTTCATCGCGTCTTGAGCGACGGCTGCGGGCATGAGCGCAAGGGAAGCACCGATGTTCGCGGCAGCTCCCAGGTCCATAGCCACGAGGGCGTTAAGCGACAGGGTGTCCGACACATACTCTGCGACAAGTGCGCCACCCGGCCCCTCAGGGTCCACCATGGGAGCGCCTGTGCGGATGTTGAGTTGGCGGCCAATCAGAGTTTCAACCATCTCCTTTGTTGCTTGCGCGGTGGGCAAAGGAGACTTTTGTTGTGCGAACGGATTTGTCATACGAGTACCGGACCAATCACTTCCTGGAAAGATTCCGCTGTAAACGGCTTGGCAATGAGGAACAATGCTCCTGCCTGTTCAGCCTGGGCTCGCATTTCTGGCGAACCTTCAGACGTCACAAAACCGAATGGCACTTTGGATCCTGCCTGACGCAACGCGACAAGGGCCTCAATACCAGTAGCGTTTGGCATGTTCCAGTCTGACAGTACCAAATCTGGGGTGTTGTCGAGGACCATGTCGTACAGTTCTTGGCCGTCGGACGCCTCAAGGATCTCCCAGTCGTCGTAACCTGCTTGGCGCAGGGTACGAATAACGATTTGGCGCATCACTCGGCTGTCATCAGCGACGATCACAAACATGTGGATAACTCCGCTTTCTAGTTCTGGGTATTTGGCAAAAGCCACAGGGAAACAACAAGAACGTGGTTTCTCCAGTTAATTGCGAGGTCTTGCAAAAATTGTGCCCCGCTGGAATCTGGACCATTGTCGTCAACTTGTGGAAGTGACAGCTTGGCTGTTGCGTCGAGCAGTGACTTCACGTTACCGCCAACAACGTTGGCAATCTCGCCAAACGCGTCAACAAGGTCTTCGCGAGTCACGTCTTCACCCTCCGGCAGCATGAGCAACCCGGTGGTGATGTCACGACCGGCAGCCATGTCGGTGTTGACCAGAGCGCGCACACTGAGTGGACCGAAGTCTGTGATGGCGTGCATGTCAACCCACGCTGCGAGCGGTTCAGTGAACTCTGGGGCTGGCTCAAAACGTTCAAAAGCGAGTTGCTCACCAGAGTCAAGCATCGCGGCAAATACGTCTTGAGTGATGGTAAGGATCTGGTCTCGATCGACCGTCGCTGCGGTGCTGGTCATACTGGCTCCTCTGCTGGCAGAACGCCGAGGAAATCGAGCTTTTGCGCGATTGCCTCAGGGGTGAAGGGTTTGATGAGGTATTCGTGTGCGCCAGCGGCAAGCGCTCGCACAATTTGGCCGTGCTCACTTTCAGTGGTCACCATCATGAGTGTGATGTCGCGCCACTGCGCTTGGGCACGGACCTCTTTAACGAAGGTCAGGCCGTCCATGACGGGCATGTTCCAGTCGACACAGCACAAGGCAATGTCCGACTCCGACTCCAACACGTTCAGCGCTTCTTGGCCGTCGCCGGCTTCGAGTGTGTCGTAGCCGAGGTTCTTCAGGACACCGGCGACGATGCGGCGCATCGTGCGTGAATCATCAATCACGAGTGCTTTCATTGTCATTTTTTCCCTACTGTGTTCTGGTAGATCGAGCTACGCCCAACCTGGACCCTGGTCCATGCATCATCCACACCTACTGTTGTCTCCGCTGCTCCCAAAATGAGGAATCCGCCCGGCTTCAAGACTTTGCGGATCTTGGCGAGAACTTCACGTTTCACCTGAACGTCAAAGTAGATGAGGACGTTACGGAGGAAGACCACGTCATATGGCCCTCCAGCTGGTGGAGAGTCAAGCAGGTTGTGGCGTTGAAAGCGGACCATCTGACGGATGGCTTGGTTGAGCGCCCACTCGGTACCACTGCGCTCGAAGTGCCGCACGAGGTGTGTGGCGGGTAAACCTCGGTTTACCTCGAGTTGGGAGTACCGGCCCTTCTGGGCGCGTTCCAAGACTTCCTGTGACAGGTCCGTGGCGATGATCTCGGTGACTGGTCGCGGTCCAGGTTGGCTCGCGAAGTAGTCGGTGAGGACCATGCCGATGGAGTACGGTTCCTGGCCGGTTGAGCAGGCCGCACTCCACACTTTGAGGGTTGCGAGTAAACCTCGCTGTTGTTTAAGTTCAGGCAAAATGTGATCGGTCAGCGCAACGAATGGTTGGCTGTCCCGGAACCACGAGGTCTCATTGGTTGTGAGAGCTTCGACGATTCGTTCGGCTTCCGTGTGGGACAGGCGGGCTCGTTGTTCCGCTAGGTACTGTTCCACTGTTTTGCCGTGGGACCGGGCGATAGGTGTGAGCCGGCTTTCGACAAGGTATTCCTTGCCAGGTGCCAGGTTGATCGCGCTCTTTTGGCGCACTAGCGTCGCTACGAAGGAGAAACTCTCCTGTGTTAGCGTCATGACGCTCCCCCTCTGTTCAGCGGTTGGACGGCTTTGGTTCGGGCAAGAATGGCCTGAACGGTGGGGCCGATCTCATTGATTGGCAAAATGCGGTGGGCATAGCCAGCCGTCGCGGTCGCGCCGGGCATGCCCCACACCACGGAGGTGCCTTGGTCTTGGACAATCACTGTGCCACCGGCTTCGGCGATGTGTCCTGCTCCGTTTTTTCCGTCCGAACCCATTCCCGTGAGAATCACGGAGAGCAGTTCCGGACCAAAAATCTTTTGTGCTGAGGCGAACATGACGTCCACTGAGGGGCGACAAAAGTTCACTGGTGGCCCCTGGGTCAGGGTTGTGTATACCCCGTTATCCCGGTAGGCCAACTCGAGGTGGTAGTCACCTGGCGCGAGATAGATGTTTGCGGGTTGCAGCAACTGGCGGTTGTGCGCCTCGTGGACTCGGTTGGGGCCGAGCCGGTCTAGGCGTGCCGCAAGTTGCTTGGTGAACACTGGCGGCATGTGTTGGGTCACGATCATGGGAACCGGTAGTGGCTGGTTCAACGATGCGATCACTTTCGACAACGCTTCAGGTCCACCCGTGGAGCTCCCCAACACCACGGCTCGGATAGCGTGTTGCCGTTCGTCAGTGCGGGTGTTGACTGAGGATTGGCGGAACATCGCATGGGCGGTGGCTGTGGAGGCGGGTCCACCAGCTCCTGGGGCACCAGGGCGCCCAGGTGCACCACCTCGGCTTGTGGCCTTGTGGGGTACGAGAGCCTTAATTTTGGGGATGAGTTCACCGGCAACAACGCGTAGCGACTCGTTAATGGACCCAACGTTCGACGGCTTTGTCACATAGTCCGATGCCCCAGCGGTCAGGGCGTCAAGTGTGGCGGTCGCTCCGCGCTCAGTCAACGTGGAGAACATGATGATGGGCGTTTGAATGCCCTTTTTCCGGAGCGCACGAACAGCTTCCACACCGTTCATTTCCGGCATTTCAATGTCCATGGTGATGGCGTCTGGTTTCAACTGTTCAATTTTTGCTAAACCCAGTTTGCCGTTGGCAGCAGTCGCGATGACCTCGATACCAGAGTCTGATTCCAGAGCCTGGACAACGAGACGCCGGATGACAACAGAGTCATCAACGACCACAACTCGAATACTCAAGGTTTTGTCCTTTGCGTTGTTTCCAGGCGGGATACACGGGTAAGTCACGGCTCACTGCAGGTGACTGCAACAGGCGTGCCTGCGTTACCAGTGATATCGGCACAATCACCGCGCCTGTAAGGAAGACAGCGGGTTAGAAAAGTGACGATGGCCCCACCGACAAAAATGTCAGTGGGGCCATCGGCGCTGGCAGCGCTCACGTGTCGCACAGATTGTGACAGCGGCGCGTCACGCTATACGGCTGCCAGGGCTCGGTCGACGTCGAGTGTCAGGAGCAACCCGGATTCCAACTTGAAAGCTCCGGTAATAAGCTCACGAACACGCGGGTCGAGAGTGTCAGGCGGTGTCTCAAAAGCGTCAGCTTCCAAGGTGAGAACTTCACCAACCTCATCCACGAGGAGTGACACGGACTCGCCGTGTGTCTCCACAACGATCATCATGGATTCGGCGTCCCCTGCTAACTGCTCGAGGCCTAACCGTGGACGCAAATCCACTGTCATGACCACTTGACCGCGCAGGTTCACCAACCCCGCGATTCCCTGCGGTGCAAGGGGCACGGGAGTTCGTGGGTGATGCCCAAGGGTTTCTTCGATGCGCAGTACCTCAAGCCCATAAAGGGCATCGGCGATGCGGAACGTGACGTACTGAGTGGACATCAGGCACCTACCAGTTCTGAATCGAAGCTGGCTACGTCTTCGTAGAAGACGGGGTCAGCTGTCATAAGCGCTGCCGGGAGGTCAAGCAGTTCGGTAACCCGACCTGACAAGACCATCGACCCGAGAAGCCCACCTTCGGCGACCTCTGAACGGGTAGCTCCAGCGTCGTTGAGGATTTCGATGATTTCCTCAACCAGCACTGCAACCGTGCGGTTGCCGTGCGTGAAGATCACCAATTGGATGTCCTCGCCTGGCATGTCGCTGTAAACGCCGAGGTAGCGGCCCAGTCGGATGACCGGAACAATGGAGTCTCGGTATTGCAGCACCTCACGCCCGGCAACTGTTTCAAGGCGTTCTGGTTTGATCTGCTCAAGACGGGTAACTGCCTCAAGTGGGATCGCAACGCGCCGTTCTTCTCCAATGGAAACCACCAAGTACTCGGTGGTGTTCTCACCAAAGCTCGATTCTTCTTCACCAAGACGTGTTCCCATCAGGTCCGTCCCATCCGAGTTCAGCGAGCGTCGGGTGATGGCCTGAATGTCGAGGATCAACGCAACGGCGCCGTCACCCATCAGGGTGGCGCCCGCATAGATACCGATAGTCTTCAAGGCTGTTGCCAAGGGTTTGACCACGATTTCTTCGTTGTTCATCACCCGGTCTACCACCAACCCAAAACGCTGGTTGTCGGCTTGAAGCACCGCGATGACTGCTGTGCCTTCGTCATTGTGTGGTTTGCCCAACACAGTGGAAAGGCGCACCAGTGGCAGCAAGGAACCGCGTAGACGGTATACCTCAGCGGACCCAATGAGCTCAATGGCTGACTTGGTTTTTTCGGTGTCAAGAGCTACGAGTTCCTGCAGGTTGACCTGCGGGATCGCGTAGATTTCGTTACCAGACTGCACGGTCAGCGCAGGCATGATGGCAAGTGTCAGCGGGATGCGTAGGCGCCAAGTGGTGCCGCGTCCAACTGCAGATTCCACTTCAACAGCGCCACCGATGGATTCGATGTTTGACCGCACAACATCCATTCCTACGCCTCGCCCGGACACGTTAGTCACGGCAGCGGCGGTGGAGAAACCGGCAAGGAACACCAGGTTTTGGATTTCGTTGGGCGTCATTTGGTCGAGTTGTTCAGGTGTTTTTAGCCCACGCTCGACGGCTTTGGCAGCCACCCGGGCAGGGTCGATTCCAGCACCATCATCAATGACCTCAACCATGACCTGACCACTGGCGTGGTAAGCGCGAAGAGTCAGCACACCAACACGTGGCTTGCCCATCGCTACCCGGTCATCAGGCGACTCAATACCGTGGTCGATAGCGTTGCGCACCAGGTGAGTGAGCGGGTCTTTCACAGACTCCAGCAAGGAACGGTCAAGTTCGGTGTCTCCACCAACCATTTCCAAGCGAACATCTCGCTTACACGCTGAAGCAAGGTCCCGCACAACGCGCGGCATCTTGGACCAGATGTGTTCGATCGGCTGCATACGGGTCTTCATGACACCCTCTTGCAGTTCTGACGCGATGAGCGACAGCCGCTGTGAGGACCTCAAGAGGTCACCCGAATCGTAGCCAGCGAGTTGGGAGATCTGGTTACGGACCAGAACGAGCTCCCCTACTTGGCGCATCAGTTCATCGAGAAGATCGACATCCACACGAATCGAGGAGTCCGATGTTGATCGACGTTCTGGTGCGTTCTGTGCGGGTGCCGCATTTGCACTTGCCACACTCTTTTTCACTGGTTGGGCAGCTGGCGCTTGGGGCGCTGGTGCTACCGGTTCAGTTTCAAAGATTTCTAGTGCAGGCAGTGCCGCTTCCACTGGTGGTTCCGGGACATCAATGTCCGCGGGGGCAGCGTTGTCAGCTGGGGTACTGGTAACGACTGGCGTTGCCGGTTCCGGGCTGTCAAGTACTGCCTGAGGCGCCTGGACGGGTTCCTCAGGCAGTGGTTCGTTGTCCAGTGTTGCTTGGATGGCTGACACCGTTGCTTCGATGTCGATGCCTTCCTCATTGCCGCTTTCTTCAAGGCGGACAAGCAACGCACGGATTGTGTCTACCATCATGAGGAGAACGTCTGCGGTGCGCTTTTCCATCTCGCGCTTGCCGTCACGCAGTTCAACAAGGAGGTTCTCTCCTACGTGCGCGACGCTCTCAAGCCGAGTGAGTGCAAGGAAACCACTGGTTCCCTTGATGGTGTGGATGGTCCGGAATACGGAGCTCAATAGCTCACGCGATCCCGGCTCGCTCTCTAGTGCTACGAGATCCTGGTCGAGCTGATCGAGGTTTTCATTACTCTCGATCAGGAACTCCCGGACAATCTCATCCATGCCGTCCAATGGCAACCTCCTCAATCGGGTCAGGCAGTTCCGGCCTGACACCAAGGAGATCGGCTATTTTCGCGACAACATGAGCGAAAGGTTAAGGTTCAGTTCTGTGGTTCACCCGATGATGGTGTTGACGCAGAATCTGGAGACTCAGTTTCCGGGGCAATAGGCGCCGTTTCAGCCGGTTTTTCAGCAGGTTTACGGGCATGGATCGCTTTAAGAAGCTGATCGCGCACATCAGTTGCTTTCTCAGGGGCAACAGCGGCTGACTCATTGGATTGGGTGACGGCTTCAATGACTTCCGCCCGGTGAATGGTCGTTGACCGAGGGGCATCAATACCAATGCGCACACCGTCGCCGCGGGTGTCAATGATGGTGATGACGACGTCATCACCAATAAGGAGCTTCTCACCAACGCGTCGACTCAGTACAAGCATGTCATCGAGACTACCCTGATTTGTGCTCTCAATCCCACAATGACGGTGTCAACGCCTGAGATAACGTCGCGCCCCACACCACGGAATCGGCAACAAAACCATCAATCCGGGCAACTGGAATACCCAAATGCAGCACCGCGCCGGGCGTTGCGGCGTTTCGCATGTTCCATACCTGCAGTGCATCCAACGACACTGCTTGGCGCACATGATTCACCCACCGCTTCGTCCCGGAGATCTCTTGATCCGCCAACACCGTGGCATAGGTGTAATCCGGGTCGAATGCTTCAAGGATCGCCTGGGCCCGATGCCAATCGGTGGCATCATCCCCAATTCCCACCGCAACCACAACCGGGTGCTCCTGCTCACGCGCCGCAGCACGCAAATCCCTGGCTGACTTGGTTGTCAGCACCAACGGGCCAAAGCGCACCACCGCATCGTGCCGCCCAGCGGTCGCAATACTTTTGTCATCAAGACCTAAATCGCGGGCTAGCTCTTGAGCCACCGCTATACACTGACGGCTTGGCCCCACCACCGCCAAAATTGCGTCTGATTCATACGGCGGGTGCGATGCTCGCGGCACCGTGCTGAGCACATCAGAGATCCGCAGCACATGGCCACCCACCGCTGCCATCGCTGCAGCAACGTGGACTTGTGGCACACCAATACGCAAAAAATCCTCTGTGCTGAGCAGTGACGCTAACTGCGTCACTGGGGGGCGCCCACCGAGCGTGTCGGGAATGTTGCCTATTCCTGCCCCCGGCACGGGCTGTAAAGGAATCGCTGAGGGTATGTCACTGGCCATGCCGCCGATGCGCGCGTCGCGCGTTGGTGGCACAGCCGTGGTTGGTTGCACACTAGCACCGCGCCCAAACGCCGTGGGGTATTCCCCAGAGCCTAGTTGCCCCGCAACTGGTTGACCGGCTGTCGGGGCATTGGAGGTAGGCTGCGCGGTGAACGGCACAAAAGAATCGGTCTCAGGCAGAACCCTGCCAGCCGGCTTTGGGGCTCCTACTGCGTGATGTAGAGACTCCATGACCGCGGTGAACTGCGGGCTTTGGGCCGCAGTCATCACCTCGTCGCCTTCCTCGGCGGCAGCGAGCAATGACTCAAGCCCTTGGGGTACTGCCGCAGAAGCAGCACTGGCGTGGCGAAAGTGTTGCCCTGAGGCGCTGGAAGGCGCGATGATCTCCCCCGACCCCGGCGAGCGCGTGGCCACCGGCGCTGAGGCCGCACCTACGGGGGTGGTCGTTGAGCGAGGAGACCCATTCGTGATGAACGAAACGCGGAAAACTTCTTTAGCGAAGAACCCGCCCACTCCCCCGGTGCGAACCCGCTCCACATTGGACACCGTAACATCGCCATATTCGGTGTAAATGTTACGCATTAACTCGTCAAGGTGGCTGCCTTCACGCTGCAATGGCGTCGACATCACGGACCACCCCAACCGTCTCAATACGGATTCCTGAACCTGTTACCTCAGGGTAAGACATCACCGGCGCCTCAGCATGCTGCAACGTCACCAGCGTGTAAAGAGCTGGACGCAACGATGGAGCACACACCAACACCACTTGGCTGCCAGAAGCCTCCCCAGCGGTGCGCGAGGTAGTGTACGAGCGCAAGAACGCATCGAGCCGTCGTTGCTCCAACAACACCTGCGAACCCTCATCAGAGGTACGCAACCCCTCCAACAACGCCTGCTCAAACACTGGGTCAATAGTCATCACCCGCAACACACCATCACGCACATAACGCGCAGTGATTGAGGGGGCAATAGCCCCACGTGCCGTTTCAATCAACGTTTCAGGGTGCGTGGTGGATTTCGCCTTCAATGACAGAGCCTCATAAATGCGCCCCAAGTCACGGATAGGCACTTGCTCACGCAATAGCCCCTGCAACACACGTTGAATCTCACCGAGGGACAACACTGAAGGCACAAGTTCCTCAACAACTGACGGGTTCACTGCCTTCAACCCTTCGGTGAGCAGGCGCACATCTTCCCGGCTCAACAAACGGCCAGCATTTTGGCTCACCAACGATGACAAGTGAGTAATCAACACCGAAACCCGGTCAATAACCGTCGCCCCCGCCATTTCAGCAGCAAAGCGCATCTGAGCTGGCACCCATTTACCGGCCAACCCAAAGACCGGCTCCACCACCGTGTCACCTGGCAAAGAATCCAAATCATCACCCAGGGCAAGAACACGCCCCTGAGGAAGCTCACCGCGAGCAACTTCAACACCAGAAACCTTCAACACATATGTTGACGGAGGAAGTTCCACAGAGTCACGGGTACGCACCGGGGGAACAACAATCCCCAAATCGAACGCAATTTTGCGGCGTAGACCCCGAATACGAGCGAGCAAGTCATCGTCACTTGAACTATTCACCAGGTCAACAAGGTCTGTGGACAACTGGATTTCCAGCGTGGGAACACGCATGTCCTCAATGAGTCGCTCAGGGGTGTCGTTCGACGGCCCTGGTGCGGCACTCTGCAGTTCCTCAAGGAGGCGAGCCTCTTCTTCTTTCCGTTCTTTGGTTCTGACCTGCTGGGCCACAATCAACAGCAGCGCACCGATAACAAAGAAGGGCAGCTTCGGCATTCCTGGCAAAATACCCAGCGCGATGGAGGACATTCCTGTAATCAGCAGCGCACTGCGTGACTGTGACAACTGCTTAGAGGTAGCACCTGGCAGGTCACCTTCAGCAGTGGAACGGGTGACGATAATACCGGTCGACACCGACATCAACAGCGCTGGGATCTGGCTCACCAGACCATCACCGATGGTCAGCAGCGAGTAGGTTTCCACGGCGTCGCCGATAACCATGCCGTTTTGGATCATGCCGATCGCGATACCACCAACCAGGTTCACCAAGGTGATGATGATACCGGCGATAGCATCACCCTTGACGAACTTCGAGGCACCATCCATCGCGCCGTAAAAGTCAGCTTCCGCGGAAATAGCTGCACGCCTGTTTCGTGCCTGCTCATCGGTGATCAGGCCAGCGTTCAGGTCAGCATCAATAGCCATTTGCTTACCGGGCATCGCATCAAGGGTGAAGCGTGCAGCAACTTCAGAAACACGACCTGAACCATTGGTGATCACCACAAACTGGATCACCACCAAGATGATGAAGATGACCATACCGATGATCAGCGAACTACCCACCACAAAGTGGCCGAACGCATCGATCACTTCACCGGCGTACCCATCACGCAACACCAACCGGGTTGACGCGACGTTCAATCCCAAACGGAACAGCGTCAAAATAAGGATGAGCGAGGGGAAAATTGACAGGTCAAGCGGCTTCTTCACATACATGGCCGTCAACAAAATGACCATACCCATGGTGATGTTTGTGACGATCAAGAAGTCGAGGAGCGGCGCCGGAATAGGCACCACAAGCAGCATAATGATGCCAACGACCCCAAGTGGCAGCATGAGTTTCGACAGGTTATTCATCTTCATCGTCATAGCTCCTTGGGTCATACATGTCTTCAGGGACGTCAGTTGGGGCAGGCATCGCACGGACAGCACCCATTGCGGCACCACGCTGCTTCAGCAGCATCACAAAAGCCAACACTTGAGCAACCGCGGTAAACAAGGCCCCCGGTACGGGGTGCCCAATTTCGCAGTGGCTATTCAAGGCGCGGGCAAGGGGGATGTCACGCACGAGGGGGACGCCATTCTCCTCAGCTGCATCACGAATGCGTTGGGCTACCAGGTTCTTCCCTTTAGCCACAAGTTTTGGTGCGCCCTCTCCGGGCACGTAGGTTAGAGCAACTGCAACGTGGGTGGGGTTAACCACCACCACATCTGCGTCAGCAACTGAAGAGATCATCCGGTTCCGCGACATAGCAAGCTGCCGGGAACGGATCGCGCCTTTAAGCAGCGGGTCACCTTCAGTGTTTTTGTTTTCGTCTTTGACCTCTTTACGGGTCATTTTGGTTTTTTTGCGGTTTCGCTTGCGCACCACCACAACATCCAGGACAGCAAGAACAACACCTGCAGCGACTGCGGTCCACATCAGTTGCATAAATTTGTCCGAGGCGAAACCCAGCACGGCGCGCATCGACAACGCACCAGATTGTTGAATGATGGGGATCATTCCTTGCACGAGCAGGTACAGCACGGTCCCAATGACGATTGTTTTCAACAACGCCTTAACGCCTTGCCACACGGCCTGCATACCAAACTTTTGCTTCACCCCTTTGATGAGGTTGAACTGTTTGAATGTAGGTTTAAGTTTCTTTGTCGCAATGGTGATACCGCCCACCGTGTTCGCTGCGATCGCAGCGACAACGGTGATGGCAAGCATCGGCGCAAGTGCCGGCAACACCCCAGCCAGCGATTCCCCGAGCATGGGGACCACCAAAAGCGGGTCCGGGTTGTCGGCGATGACGCGCACATTCATCAAAAGATCTTCGATGTGCCCCTCAACATTGCCAAACACCAAGGGCAATACTGCAGTGCCTGCCCCGATACCTGCCCATGCGGAAAGGTCCTGGGATTTTTGCAAACTTCCATCACGGCGCACCTCTTTCATGCGCTTCGGGGTGGCGTCCTCTGTTTTTTCTTGTGACTTGTCCTCACTCATCGGATCACCCCCCAAATGTTTTCCAGCGACGCGTTGGTCAACGCCTCAATCATGCGCGGCAGCGTTAAATACACCACCGAAACCAAAGAAATCGTTAAGTAAATTTTCAGCGGGAACGACAACACGAAGACGTTCAACGCTGGTGCAACACGGCTCAGCAGCCCCATCCCAATATCAGCGAGGACTAACACCACAATCAGAGGCCCAGCTATTTGAACTGCTGCCAAGAAAAGGTCAGTTAAACCACCAGCAACGGTTGACCCCACCCGCTCCATCGAAATACCTTCACCCAACGGGGCGAATTCAAACGAACGGATTAACCCACCCACGATGAGGTGGTGCCCGTTTGAGGCGAACAGCAACACCAAAGCCGTCATTTGAAACAGCCGATACATTTGGGCTCCGTTGACCTGGTTCAGCGGGTCAAAGCCCGCGGCCATCGCGAAACCACCGGTCATATCAATCATTCCACCGGCGCTTTCCACAGCGGCGAACACCAAGTACACCAAAAACCCCAAGGAGGCACCGATGACTACCTGCAAGCCAAGGTCCATCATGTATAGCCCGAGGCTCTGCGCCGGTTCCACGGGACCAACGGTTGGCGCCACAGCCAACGCAAGCCCTAAAGCCAGCATCATCTTCACTGTCGCTGGAAACGACCGGGAAGAAAATGGAGGCGCGATCACAAAGAAAGCGATGAACCGCACCGATACCAGCATCACCGTTTCCAGTGCCGCTGCGGACAGGGTAAGAGTCATGATTACCCTGCCAAGAGAGCAGGGATGCGTTCAAACATTGCCGTCGTGAACGCAACGGTTTCTTCAATCATCCAGTGCCCAGAAATGTAGATCACCACTGCAACCCCTAGCGCCTTAGGCACGAAGGAAAGTGTGACTTCTTGAATCTGGGTAATTGATTGAAGCAAAGACACGGCAAAACCAATAGCCAGTGCCGTGATGAGGATTGGCGCACACAGTTTCGCGGTGAGCCATAGTGCTTGGAGTCCAATGTCCAGGACTGCGGTGGTATCCATGAACGCCCCCTACCGATAACTACCGATGAGGGCCGTCACAATAAGTGACCACCCATCAACCAGCACAAAGAGGAGCAACTTGAAGGGCAAGGAGATGATGATCGGAGGGAGCATCATCATACCGAGGGACATCAGCGCCGCGGAGATCACGAGGTCGATGACCAAAAACGGAAGGAAGATAACAAAACCAATGATGAACGCTGCCCGTAGTTCCGACAAGAGGAACGCCGGGATCAAGGTGAGCATCGGCACGGTCTGCGGATCCGTGGGGTTATCTGCCTGCGCTGCACGGGTAATCAGAGCAATGTCTGACTCTCTGGTGTGGGCCACCATAAATTCCCGTAACGGCCCCGAGCCGCCATCAAGCGCGGCCGCAAAATCGATGTCCCCCGCTAAGAACGGTTGGACAGCAATGTCGTTAATTGCTGTCAGGACCGGCCCCATGATGAAGATCGAGAGGAATAATGCGATTCCGGCAATCACCTGGTTGGGTGGAACCGACTGCAACCCCATGGCGTTACGGGTAATGGAGAGCACCACAAGAATCTTGGTGAAGCTCGTCATGAGGAGCAGGAGCGAAGGCGCCACAGACAACAACGTGATTCCGAGGAGCACCACAATTGACGATGACGGCCCATTCTCGGCGCCGCCGATTTGAATGGATAGCCCATCTTCAACTGGTGCCACAGGGTCAACTGGATCAACGAGGTCTGCGTGTGCACCTTGCGCTGTCAGGAGTAGGTGCAAGAGGCTCAGTGCTGCAGTGATCGCGAGGAGCACTGCGGCGCGAGCGAGCCACCGACGCGCGGTGGGAGCCGCGGAGTCGTGTGTGAGCTGCATGGGGTTTACCGCCCGGAAGGTGTGAGCTGCGTGTGGTTTCGTGAACGACCAACACGAGCTGCCTTCATGGCTGCTTTGGCGTGAAGCCAAGTATTGGGTGACAGGACAGATCCTTCTGTCCATGACTGTTTGGCGGAGGGGGTAGTGGAATTCGCTACCTGGCGGGACAGTTCTTTATCAAAGTCCCGTACCTCTGCGGTGCCATGCATGTGGGTGGTGTCCGCTGTTGGCGCTGGGACAGCCTGCGTTGCTGGTTGTGTGGCGGGCATCGGCGCTGGTTTGCTGGAGAGCACTTGCGCTCCACTTTCGGCAACGGACAACACCAGCCGTTCACCGTCAACGTCCACCACAACAAGTTGCACCTTGTTGCTGAGCATCTGACGCCCAGCGACTTGCACCAACTTGCCCGATGCTGGGTTCCGTGTGCTGGTCAGGCCAGACAAAAGCCCTTTGAATCCGCGAGCTGCCCCAGGGGCACGAGCTGGCGTATTACCTGGGCCAGCAAACTTGCGTGATAGCCACATGATCAAACCGATCACCACAATGAGTGAGGCGATCGCCCGCAGTACTACCTGCAGGGTGTCCATCAGGCGAACACCTCAGAGGTGTCAATGATTTCGGTGATGCGCAAACCGTAGTCTTCGTCCACCACAACCACTTCACCGCGGGCCACCAGGTGACCGTTGACGAGGAGGTCTGCGGGGCTGCCTGCAGCACGGTCAAGTTCCACAACGGACCCTGGGGTCAAGTCAAGGACTTGCTTCACGGGAAGTTTGGCCCGGCCAATTTCCACAGTCAACGTCATTTCTACGTCGTACAGGAGGCGAAGCTTGTCTTCACCGCTATTACCGGTGGACATAACAGGTGGGGAAAACGGGCGAATAGCTGGTTCTGCGGGGCTCGGCGTGGTTGCGGGAGCCGCAGGAGCGGTAGCTGCAGGTGCTGAGGTCTGTTCGCTTGGCTGGTCGGGGGTGGAGTTCGACAACGTCATGTCCTCACGGTTGTGGATGGTGAGCCAACCGACGACCTGCGCGCCAGTGGTCAAAGCGAAAGAAATGGGGGCGGCACCTTGGGTGACCGAGGGTGCGGCATCAAGATCCGCAACGATTCCTTGACCAAAGTGCACTGAGGCGGCTTCGAGCGCTGGGCGCACTGCGAGGCGGGCATCAATGGGTTCTTCTGCTTGGGCAAGGGCCTCAAACACTGTGGGGCCAAGGTAGAGGCCAAACGCGTATTGGGTGGAGCCAACCAGTTGGAATCCAAAAGATTCCATTCCTGCGATGGCATCGCCGACAGGAGGAGTGGGGCTCAGGGCAGCGCGCAAGGGCGTGGCGTGGGGAATGAACTCCACGAGGGCGTTTGCACTGTCTTGGAACGTAGCCAAAGTAACCATCAGGACTCCCGTTTGGTGTCGGTGACCTTCACGGCCAGTTGTTTCCCGTTGTTCCCTGGGACGCCGTGACCAATGGTGCGCCCTTCAACAACAATGCGTAGAGGGTGGGCTGCGCCGTGGCGCAGTTCGATGACATCGCCAATTTCCATGGAGTAAATATCCCGGGGGCGCACGGTGATGGAGTTCAGTTGCACACCAACATCGAGCGGGACATCGTTCATCGACAGGCGCAGTCGGTCAAATGAGATGCGCGCTTCTTCCATCTGACTGGCGGAAGGGTCTGCTGCTGCTTCTCCAGCTTTGAGGGGGTTCAGCAGGGCATCGGCAGCAAACATCATGGTGGCTGCGGTGGTGCGCTCAGCAACCGTGAGAGCGAACGTTGCGATGAGGACCGCTTCATTGGCAGGGACCGCCTGCACAAACTGCGGGTTGTATTGGATACCACGCAGTGAGGGGGTCATCGGGGTAATGGAGGAAAATGCATAACGCATGTCCGCCAAAGATGATTCCAACAACGACTTAAACAGTGCTGTTTCGATCTCCGTAAGCTCACGCGGGTTCTCTTCGCGTTCAAGCCCTGGTCCACCGAGGATGTAATCAATCCAAATCATGGTGGTGGGGCTAGGAATTTGGAGAATCGAGGTTGACCGCGTCTCATCAGCGGTAAACAACACCAATGTGGTGTGTGGGTCAAGGGTGTCAATGTACTCGGCGTACGTGACCATCTCGAGTTTGTCGAGATCAATCTGCGCCATGACTCGCAGACGTGAGGTGAGTTGGGTCGCCCATTGGCGCGCAAAAGTTTCGAACGCCATTTCGACGATGCGGGCATGCTCGCGAGCGATCGTCATGGGCCGCCGGAAGTCATAGGGCTCCGGCGGGCCATTGCGATGGCGTCGAGTTGTTGTATCTGGTGCTGTCACGCCTCCCACAATCGGCACGAACCATCGAGCCTTTAGTGTTTGGGGTGTCACACTTCGCCCTGAGGGGGTGATGTTCCCCCTCAGGACACCCAGATGTGGCGTGGGTTACGCGTTATTGGGCCACATAATCGGTGAGATACACGTCCATCACATCGCCGTGGTAAACCTCATCCAAAGCCGCAGCCAACTGTTGGCGCAACGCTTCACGGGTCACCGGGTCCATCACATCAGCGAAAGTTTGGCCCGAGTACACTTCGATCGCCTTGTTGCGGGCTTGCGCTGGGTCAAAGTGATAGGTGTCAGCGTCTTTGGTCATTTGCAAACCAAACCCTGCACGCAGGTAGCGCCCTTCAGCGAGGTTGATGTTCATCGATTCAATGGTGAACACCTCTCCTACTTCTGGGGGCAACTCTTCCTCAGAGGTGTCTCCTCCAGGTTTCAGAACGAAAAAGTAGGCAGCTGCTCCAATAACAGCAAGAACAACAACAGCCACAATAATCATCAAGCCCTTTTTCGACTTCTTTGGGCTCTCCGGTGCTGCAGCAGTTTGATCCGCCTTGGGGGCAGATGTGCGCTGAGGGGTGGCCTGTGGGCGTCCGCCGCTAACCACCCGTTGCTCAATCGGCATTGGTCTCTCCAGTGTCTGTCTCGGTGGCTACTAAGGTGAGGAGGTCGCGGACCCGTTCCGGCTCGGAGGACAAAATAACGATGTCCACACGACGGTTCACGGTCAGGCCGCGTTTTGTGTTGTTTTTGGCCAAAGGACGAGTGTCGCCAAATCCCACAGCAGCAATACGGTCGCCGGAGATTTTGCCTTTTTCTACATATCGCCGCAGAACCTGGGTCGCTCTATCTGAGGAAAGCTCCCAGTTAGATTTGTAATTCACTGACCTCAGTGAATTCGCGTGCCCTTCAATCGA
Source organism: Jonesia quinghaiensis DSM 15701 (assembly GCF_000423205.1). Taxonomy (GTDB): domain Bacteria; phylum Actinomycetota; class Actinomycetes; order Actinomycetales; family Cellulomonadaceae; genus Jonesia; species Jonesia quinghaiensis. The sequence continues at coordinate 118,169 of NZ_AUHN01000005.1, read as the reverse complement.
TAGTTCGTTGTTCAGCTCACGCATGATCGGCGCAGTCGTGTCAACGACCTTACGAGTGTTTGACGTCAATGTGGCGGTGTCAGGAAGGAAAAATAACTCATCAGAAACCAAACCAACAATCAATCCACGCTCATTGATGCGGTACTCCACAGACCCTTCAAGCCCACGTTTCTTTAACGCTTTGTCGATCCGCTCAGCCAAGGATTCAAGGTTTTCAAACTCTGCACGCGCAGCAGCCATATCCTTCGGGTTAATGGCTTCCTCATCTGAGTCCCCTTCATTGTCGCTGCTGCCATCGTTACGCAGCGCAGTGGCCAACTCACCCTCAGGAGGCACAACGGTTGTGGGAATCACCGAGGAGTTCGTCTCCAAAATGCTTGACCCATCACTGAGGATGGACGTTCCTCCCGAACCACCGAAGCTCACTGCCAACGAAGCAGCAAGCTGTTCGTACTTGGACTCATCAACCTGAGACATCGCATACATCACGATAAAGAGGCCCACAAGAACGGTGAGCATGTCAGCGTAGGACACCAACCAGCGCTCTGAATCAGCGTGTTCTTCTTCGTGGGCACCACCACGCTTCTTAGGGTGCTTTGGCCTACTCATGCTGCTTCCTTCGTGGGCTTACTTGATGGAGGTGCCGTTGACTCAGGAATCAAGGACCGCAATCGTTCACCTACCACACGAGGGTTCGCCCCAGCCTGGACAGCCAAAAGGCCTTCAAGAATGATTTCCATTTCATCGCACTCAAGGTTAGAAATCCGCTTAAGCCGGTTACCAATAGGAAGCCACATCACGTTGGCGGTGAAGATACCCCAGAACGTAGCCAGGAACGCAGCAGCGATCTTGTGCCCTAGCTCAGCGGGTTCAGCAAGGTTCTCAAGCACGTGAACAAGGGAGACAACCGTTCCCACAATTCCAATGGTTGGCGCATAACCACCCATGTCCTCGTAAAACTTGTAACCCACTTTGTCAGAAGCACGTTTCGCTTCGATTTTGTCTTCCAAAATCTCGCGAAGATCCTCTGGGTCCGTGCCATCAATAGCGGAACGTAAACCGTCCCGCAAAAAATCGTTGTCAATATCCTTGGCAGCATCTTCCAGCGCAAGCAACCCCTCACGGCGAGCCTGCTCAGCGAGAGACACAATAGTGTCTACCGCACCAGCAGAGTTCCGCGGTTTCCGGGTAAAAGCAGGGGGAAGAGCCTTCAGCCCATGCACGAGGTCACGCATCGTGCCACCTGCCATAGCCACACCAAAGGTTCCAACAAACACAAGAATCATAGGGGGGAGCAAGAACACTGACATTGGGTCGGCGCCTTCAAGGATGATGGCGACAATAATGCCGCCCATCGCGACGCTGAGCCCAATGATTGTTGCGGGATCCATTACTTGTCCTCCTCAGCGATGGGTGTCACGAGGGTGAGGTCAGGTTGGACATACTCGACGTCTGGCACCAGGTTTTGGGCGCGAGCGATGATGCCAGCACGTTGCTCGTTGATGAGTTCGATAACCTCAGCCATCGACTCACGGACGATGTACTTGGTTCCGTCGACCAGCGTCAGGATTGTGTCAGGTACGGAATCAATCCGCTGCACAAGGTCTGGGTTGAGCGCAAAGCGCTCGCCGTTAAGTCTGGTTACGATGACCACAATAATCCGTCCTTGGGAAAAAGAGAGTCCGTCCGTGTCCTCCGCCAAACTCATCGGCGGGACACGGACGGACGTGAGGAAAAATCTGCGAATCCCCGGGGTTAACGCTTGAGGTTGACGAGTTCCTGGAGAAGCTCATCGCTTGTGGTGATGACACGAGAGTTCGCTTGGAAACCACGCTGGGCAATAATGAGGTTTGTGAACTCTGAGGAGAGGTCCACGTTCGACATTTCGAGTGCGCCACCAACGAGTGCGCCGCGTCCGCCAGCGCCGGCTTCACCAATCTGAGCGTTCCCGGAGTTCACGGACACCCCGTAGAGGTTTCCACCCTGCTTCTCCAAACCAGCTGGGTTAGCAAAAGTGGCCAGTGAAATCTTTCCAACTGCCTGCTTGAGGCCGTTGGAGAATGACCCCAGGATGGTGCCGTCCGCTGTGATCTGGAAGGACTGCAAACTACCTGCCTGTTGTCCGTTGCGGGCCGCAGATTGCACTGTGGTGAGGTTGGCGTAGCCTGTGACGGCGTTGAGTTCAACGTCGATGCCGCCGAGGGCAATCGCGGTCCCTCCGATGGCTGCCCCTGTGGGGTCAAACTCAAGGACAGAGTTTGCTGTTGCACCCGTGGTTGGGTCGTTAGCAGTAACGTTCCATTCCATGTTGCCTGAACCTGGTGCAGTGACTTTTTCGAAGGTCAAGGTCACGATGCGGGCGTTACCGAGGTTGTCATACACCTCAACGTCACGGGTCAGGCTGGTTCCTGTTGCCGCGTCGGACGGTAAGTTGCCGTCGAAGGACAGGTCAGTGGTTTGCTCTGATCCAAGAAGTGCGTTCATGGGGAGTTGCAGCGGTGCCAACGGAGCGTTGACGTTGACGTTTCCGTTGTCTGCAGCCCAACCCATCACATAGGCACCCTCTGAGGACACGAGGTTACCGGCTGCGTCGAAGTCGAAGGCTCCAGCACGAGTGTAGAACTGTTGGCCATCTTTTTGCACCACGAAGAATCCGTCACCCGAGATCATCATGTCTGTGGAACGGTTGGTGACCTGTGCAGCACCTTGGGAGAAGTTCGTGGTGATGCCAGCGACTTGAACACCCAAACCTACCTGAGCGGGGTTGGTTCCACCCTGTGCGCCTTGGGGGGCGCCGGCGTTGGTGAGGATCTGGGACAACGTGTCTTTGAACTGTGTTTGAGACGCTTTGAAGCCTGTGGTGTTGACGTTGGCGATGTTGTTACCGGTGACGTCAAGCATGGTCTGGTGGGATCGCAGACCTGAGATCCCGGAAAAGAGTGAGCGAAGCATAGTTTTCCCTAACGGTTACGGGACCTGGTCAGGCCTGCGGGGTGGGGGTGGTGGGAGTTTGTGCTGCAGTCGATGATGAGATGCCAGCAACGGCATCAAGTGAGATTTCGGTGTCACCGATCTTCACAACAGGAACTTCTCCGGCGTAGCTAATGGAGTCAACAACGCCTGATGCGGGTTTCCCATCCTCGCCGGTGTATGTCACTGTTTGCCCCACCAATGCGGCGGAGGCGACACGCATCTGCAAGGCGAAGTTCTCTTGGGAGATGGTGGTGAGTTTGGTCAGTTGCTCCATGGAGGCCAGTTGGGAGGTCTGAGCCATCATCTCGGTGGTATCCATGGGGCTGGATGGGTCTTGGTTTTTCAGTTGAGTAACCAAGAGGTTGAGGAACATTTCCCCGTCCATGTCTTGCTTAGGTGACCGCACACCGGTAGGGGTGGTGTACATCCCTGCCTGTGTGGTTGTGGGCATTACTGGTGTCTGACTGGTGTCAATCGTGGTCATGGAGGTCCTTCTAGGCGATGACGTCAACGCCGCGTGACGAGTCTGCGGCTGGCTGGTCGGTGAGGGCTGGCTCAGTTTGCGGTTGGTTGGCAGCGGGTGCCGGGCCGCTTCCTGTGTCACTGCGTGACGGTGTGTCGCTGTGACCGCTCTGACTTCCATGTCCGAGGTTGAGGTCTGCTTGGAGGCCTGATCCCTGAAGTTCCTTCTTCAAGTCGGTGACCAGTGGCCGGATGGCGTCGCGTGCCGTGTCGTTCACGCAGGTGATCTCAATTCGGACTCCGTCACTGGTGACGTGAGCTCTAATGGAGATCGGGCCAAGATTTTCTGGGGTGACACGGACCGAGAAACTGTGGTCGCCATTGGCGGCCTGCTTCAGGTGAACTAGAGGGCCTTTGAGTTGGTTGACAAGGTTCTGGCCAACATCGGGCGAGGTGCTTTGTGCCGCTTGGGCTGCTGACACGGGAGCCGCTGAGGTGGTTGCGGTGGTCGTCGTGACGGGCAGTGCGGTGAGTTGCGGTTGGCCATCGCGTACCGGAGTATCTGCAGTGGCAATTTGCGCAGTTGCGGTGACTGCGGCGGTGGGGTTGTCGCTAACAAGCGGTTGCCCCCCTTGTCCAACAATCTGACCAGCAACTCCCCCTGCCACCGCACCCGGAATCGGTGCAGCCCCAGCAACAGGGGCTGTTGTTACTGGTTGGGCTCCAGGAACTCCTGAAGTTGACGCGGAGGTACCAGCGGGTGTGGCCGGTTGACCTACACCGTTTGTGGTGTTCGCAGCTCCGGCGAGCGCAGTGTGCGCCGCTGGTGTTTGGTGGGCTTGTTGTGCACCGTCGATGGGTGCAGGTTCTGCGTCGGTGGTCCCGGCTGTTGGGGCTGGGGTCTCGCTGCCAACACTGTCGTCGGCGGACAGAGCGCCGGTTTCGTCTGGTGTTGTGGGGGCGGTTTCCGGCGCTTGGGGCTGAGCAGTGTCACGTGGTGGGGTTACCGCAGCAGTGAGGTCGTCACCTGTTGTGGGCAGGGTGGCTGGGGTGGTTGTTTCACTGGCAGGTTGTTCTGTCCCTGTGGGAACTTCAGGGGTTGTTTCGGTGGCGTTGTCAGCGGGTACTTCGCGCTGAGTGCCAGCGGTGCCTGAGGCTTCGTGGGAGGCTGTTGGCGCATCGGTGGTTGCCGGTGTGGAAGCATTTTCCGATGCGTGAGCATCTTTGGAACGTGACTTCTGGGTGGATTCGGCGTGGCTGTGTTCCCGAGCTGCACGCTGGAGGTGTTGATCGAATCCGCCATCGCTCCCGGCCTGTTGTGGCCCAGAAGAACGTTGTGTTCGCGCTGGCGCTGGCACTGCTGGCGCTGCAACAGTCATGCTCATACATTTACTCCAGCTAAGTCGAGGGCAGCGCGCTGTGCTGCCACGCTGGCCTTCTGATCGGCAGACATCGCGACTCCTTGAGTGTTTGCTACCTCACTGGCGTCAGGAATCACCCGGCGGATGGCTGTTGGTTTTTCGTAGACGTCCCGCAAGGTGACGTTGCGCCCTGCGTATGGGGCGTCGATCATTTTGCCGTCACCGACATAAATGCCGATGTGTGTGCCGTTGTTGAACACCAGGAGGTCCCCGGCTTGTGCGTCTTTGAGGGACCCTACGGCGCGTCCTTCGTGCATTTGTTGTCGGGCGACTCGCGGCATGGAGATGCCGAACTCTGCGAGGACGTTTTTCACTAGTCCTGAGCAGTCCACCCCTGCGGTGGTGTTTCCGCCCCATTTGTAGGGCACACCGATCCAGTCGCGGGCGGCGTCGACGATGCGTGTCCCCAGTGCGGTGTCACCTTGTGCGGGTGTTGCTTGTGGTGGGGTGGTGGGTTCGGTGCTGCGGGCAGCGTTGAGTGCTGCCTCAAAACCGGTTGATGATGCGGTGGCGCTTTGCTGCCCTACCGCAAGGGATGTCCCCTGTGTGGTGGTCGCGGTAGCGGCTACTGGGGCGGTGGTGACAGCTGATCCCATTGTTCCGCCTGATGCGTACCCTCGTGGCAGTGAGGCGATCTGGGATTCTATGGCGCCTATTCTGGTTGCAACGGCTTCAATTGGCATCGTCGTTGCCTTCCTCTGTCGTTTCTTGAGCGCGTAGTGTGGCGCGGTAGTGGGCTTGGCTTGCGATTTCGTCGAGTTCCACCTGTTCGCGCCTACCCTCTTCTTCGCGTTCGCGTTCTATGTGTCGTTCTTTGAGCTTTTCGATGCCTGCAACGTGTTGTTTTGCGGTGGCCCACCGGTTTTGGGCATCGGTTGCTTCGTTTTCTGCTGTTGCGCTGACCGCTTGAGATTCGGTGAGTAGCACTCGCATGGAGGCGCGTGCTGCGACGGCTGCTTGCCATTGGTGTTCGGTGAGTAGCAGGTCAAATTCGTGGTCACCAAGGCTTTGTGTTGCTCGTACTTCACGGTTGCGGGCTCGTTCTGCTTTTTCGCGGGCTCGTGCTAGTTCTTGCGCTGCCCGTTGTTCAGCAGTTTCTCGGATGCGTAACAGTGACGACAGACCAAATTTCCGTGCCATGTTTCCCCCTCCCCTGCGTGCGCAGCTGTTAGCCGCGTACGTCACCTGTCAGTGCTTGGGTCAGTTGGCGTAGTTGGTTCCACGATTCTTCTGCGGGTGCAGGTTCGCCAACTCCCTGTTGGAGGAACGCGTTGATAGCGTCCTCGTAGGTGATCGCAGCATCGACCTGTGCGTTTGCCCCTGCGGCGTAGGCACCGATGTCGATGAGGTCTTGGACTCCGGCTTTTGCCGCCATGAAGCGGCGCAGCGTTTCGGCCATGGTTTTACGTTCCGTGTCATTGACTTTGCCGGCAACTCGGGAGATTGATGCGAGCGCGTCGATGCTTGGGTAGTGGCCTCGTACTGCGAGGCGCCGGTCGAGCACGATGTGTCCGTCCAGGATGGATCGGGCGGCATCAGCGATGGGTTCGTTGTGGTCGTCTCCATCGACGAGGACGGTGTAGAGACCGGTGATGGTGCCGTGTTCGCTGGCTCCGGCGCGTTCGAGGAGGTTCGCGAGGACAGCGAATGTTGAGGGCGGGTAGCCGCGGGTTGCTGGTGGTTCGCCTGCGGAGAGCCCAATTTCGCGTTGTGCCATGGCGACACGGGTGAGGGAGTCCATCATGAGGACAACGTCGTTGCCGCCGTTGGACAGCCATTGTGCGATGCGTGTTGCGGTGAATGCGGCACGTTGGCGCAGGAGTGCTGGTTGGTCTGAGGTGGCGATGACGACGACGGATCGGGCGAGGCCTTCTGGGCCGAGGTCGTCTTCGAGGAATTCGCGGACTTCACGGCCTCGTTCTCCGATGAGTGCGATGACGGAGAGTTGGGCGTCTGTGCCTCGGGCGATCATGGATAGGAGGGTGGATTTTCCGACACCGGAGCCTGCGAAGAGGCCCATGCGTTGTCCGCGTCCAACTGTCATGAGTGTGTCGACGACTCTGACCCCGAGTCCTAGGGGTTGGTCGACTCGTTGACGGAGTAGTGGGTGTGGTGCGGCGGCGTCTACAGATACGTAGTCAACGCCGGTGATGGGGCCGCGCCCGTCGAGGGGGTTGCCGAGTGGGTCGATGACTCGCCCGATGAGCCCTGGCCCAACTGGTACTTGGATTCCTCCTCCGGTGTGGCGTACTTCAGCGCCAGCGTAAAGCGATGGCATGGCGGTCAGTGGCATGCAGGTGGCGTGGCGGGAGTGGACGGCAACTACTTCGGCTCGGGCTTCGGAGCCAGCTTCACCGATTGCGACGACGTCGCCGACACTGCAGGTCAGTCCTTGTACGTCGAGGGATAGTCCTAGTGCGGCTGATACTTTGCCTACTTTTTCTGGGCGTGCGGCTTCGCGCACGTTGTCCCACATGGGGTCTAGTGCCATGGAGGTCATGGGGTGCCCTCTTGCGCGGTAGTTGTTTCTTGACCGGCGGGGATACCGCATTCGCGCAGGGTGGTGCGGGCTCGCTCTAGTGCGCTGCTGAGGCGGGCATCGAGGAATCCGTGTGGGAGGTCGGCGATGGCGTCGCCGCTCTGGAGGGAGTAGTCCGCCATGAGGTGCATTCTCATTGCTGTTTCGCCGAGTTGTTCTACGACCTTGTCCCAGTGTGCTTGGAGTGCGGCGACGTCCATGGGGTGCATGCGTACGGTGAACTCTGGGGCGTCGATGGGTTCGGCGAGGACTCGTTCAAGTGCCCACAGTGCGCCGTTGCGTACCGGTATTTCTGTTGATGTTTGGGAAATTTCTACCCCGATGATGGTGCTGGCGAGGTCGAATGCCAGTGCGTAGAGCGTGGTGCGGCTTTCTTGGAGCACTGGGGTGATGCGGGCGTCGGCTGCGGCGATGGCTGCGTCCAGTGCCAGCACTGCGGCTGATAGTCGGTCGTCGCGTTCTCGGCGTTCGGCCACTGATTGGGCGTGGAGTTGTTCACGGAGCAGGTCGCCTTCTTGGGCTGCTGCTCGGGCTCCAGCAGCGTAGCCCGCTGCGTAGCCTTGGGCCCGTGCTTGGCGTTCAGCTTCTTGCACACTGTCGTTGTTGAGGGCAACGAGTCGCGTCTGTGTGAAGGACGCACTGCGTACCTCAGGAGACGTACTCATCTTCACCCTCACGGCGTACGGTGATCTGGCCGGATTCTTCCAGCTTGCGGATCATTTGGACGATGGCTGAACGTGCTTCTTCGACCTGTGACATGCGTACTGCACCGAGCAAGTCGATTTCTTCGGTGAGGTTTTCTCGGGCGCGCTCTGAGAGGTTGCGGAGCACGGCGTCACGTTCTGCAACTCCTGCACCCTTGAGGGCGAGTGCAAGGTTGTTGGTTTCGATTCCGCGGAGCACCAACTGGAGGGCTTTGTCTTCCAAGAGCACGATGTCGGCGAAGACGAACATTTGGGAGCGCACTTCTTCAGCGAGGGCAGCGTCGCGGCTTTCCAGACCTTCGAGAATGAGCTTTTCGGTGCCTGGGTCGGCACGGTTGATGATTTCCACCAGGGGCCCCACACCACCGATTGCGGCTGTTTCTCGGGGTGTGAGCACAGCTGAGGCTTTGCGGTTTAGCGCATCGGCGACGATTTGCACGACGTCTGGGGCGGCACGTTCCATCATCGCGATACGGTGGGCAACTTCAGCTTGGGTGGCTGGCTGCAGGCCAGCCATGATCGCTGAGGCGTGTTCTGGCCGCAGGTGCGCCATGACGAGGGCCATGGTTTGTGGGTGTTCACCGTGCAGGAGGGCAAGGACCTGGCGGGCGTCGGCTTGTTGCAGGAACTCGAAGGTTTGGCCGGCCATGGACGCGGAGAGCCGTTCCATGAGTTCGTCGGCTTTTTCGGATCCGAACGATGCTTCCAGGAGTTGGTGGGCGACGTTCATTCCACCGTTGGATACCAGGGACACTCCACCCAGGGTGACCTGGTGGAATTGTTCGATCACTTGGTCAGCGATGCCACGGTCGACTCGTTCGAGGCGGACGATTTCAGCGGTCAGTGCTTCCACGACTGGTTCGTCGAGGCGGGACATGACGCGTGAGGCTCGTTCTTTACCGATTTGCATGAGGACGAGTGCAGCTTTTTGGGTGCCGGTGAGTTGGTCGGCGTTGAATGAGGTAATCATCAGCGGCCTCCCGTGTTGATCCACTCTTGGAGGATCTCGGCCATTTGGCCTGGGTCCTCGTCGGCTAGGGTGATGACGTCCTGACGCTTCTTTTCGGTGCGGAGGGTTTTTTCGTCGGGTGCTGCTGGTAGTTCTGGCATTTCGGGGAACTCGATTTGGTCGAGTTCTTGTGCCACGGTCATGGGTGCTTGTGGCATGAGGTCAACTTCGCCGAGGTCCAGGGCTGGGTCTGGTGCGGTGTCGATGCGGTTGTTCTTGCGCTTGCGTGCTGCCACGATGCTGAGTGCCATGATTGCCAGGAGTGCGATAACGGCGATCCCGATGTTGCGGTACATCTCCATTTGGGCGGCTTCGGCGGCTTCGGCTTCAGCTGCTGCGAGTGCTTCAGCTGCTGCATCGGCTCCTGCGTTATCGAAGGCCATACGGGTGACGGTGACGGTGTCGCCGCGTTCTTCATCCACGCCGGCTGCTGCGGTGACCATGTCTTGGAGGTCGTTAATGTTGATGGTTGCTGCTGCTTGTTCGTCAACTGCCACTGATACGGACTGGCGCCGTACTGTACCTGGTGCGGTGACGGTGCGTTCTGTGGTTTTATCGACCGCGTTGTTGCGTTCGATGGAGGTGTTGTTGTATTCGCTGTCGGCGTCGCCGTTGGGGACTGCGATGTTGTCTGGTCCCAGAACTCCGGCGGCGTTGCCTCCGCCGGTGAATTCTTCGTTGGTTTCGCGTTCGGTGAGTGGTAGGGCGTCTTCGTTGGAGTCGTAGGCTTCGCTGACTCGCTCGGTGGCATCAAAGTCGAGTTCCGCGGTGACGGAGACGACGGCTTTACCTGGGCCGACGATGCGGTCCAGCATGCCTTGCAGGGAGTCGGCGATGCGCTGCTCGTACTGCTGAGTTTCTTTGAGGTTCGCGCCGTTGGTTCCTTCTGCACCTACGGCAGAGAGTACTCGGCCGTCGGCGCCGATAACGGCGACGTTTTCAACTTTCATTCCTTCAACAGATGCGCTCACAAACTGCGAGATCGCTTGGACCTGGTCGTCTCCCAGGGTGACGCCAGCTCGTGGTTTGACGAACACGGAAGCGGTGGGGTCGGCCTCTTGAGACACAAAAACGGTGTCTTCGGGCATTGCCAGTTGGACGGTTGCGAGTTCGATGCCGTCCATTGCGTTGATGGTTTTTGCGATTTCACCCTCAAGTGCACGCTTGTATGTGACGTTCTGTTGGAAGTCAGAGGAAGTCATTCCCATGTTGTCCAGGAGCGAGTAGCCGCCTTCTGCACTGGGGGTGATTCCGCTTGATGCAACTTTGAGGCGCTGGTCGTACACTTGCCCGCTGGGGACAAGGATGGTTGAGCCTCCGTTGGTGAGTTGGTATTCGACACCGTTTGCAGCGAGTTGGTCCACAATTGCTGCGGCGTCTGCTGGGGCCAGGTCGGTGTAGAGAGGTTGCATTTGGGGTTTGGACGCCCAGGTTGCCAAGGCGACGATGGCGATAACCACGCCGACCATACCGATCAACGCGAGGGTACGCTGAGCGACGGTAAATTCACGGATCGCTGCGAACAAGCGCGCGAAAACGTTCGTGATTTGCTGAGGCATCAGGCTTGCATCCTCATGATCTCGTTGAACGCGTCAACTGCCTTGTTGCGGACGGCGGCGGTCAGTTCGAGGCTGACTTTGGCTTCGGTGGAAGCAATGGTGTAGTCGTGGATGTCGTCGAGGTCGCCGGTTACTGCTTGAACGGCGAGCGCTTGTGACTTGTCCTGTAGGCCCTGCAAGTTACCGATGGAGTCTGTCAGCATGCTGCCGAACGCAGAGCCTGAGACATCATTGGTTGGTGCTTGTGGTTCGATCAGCCCGGTGGGCATGAGTGAGGCGAGTGACGTTGTGGGGGTTGCTCCACCGATAGCGCCGATAGCTGGGATTGACATTAGTTGCGTCCAATCGATAGAGCTTGCTCATAGGTGGCCCGCGCACGTTCAACGACGGCGGTGCTGGCCTGGTATCCGCGCTGCGCCATGATGAGTTGGCTCATCTGGGATGACATGTCGATGTCGGGGTAGCGCACGTACCCTTCTTCATCAGCGAGGGGGTGGTCTGGTTCAAACACCATGCGGCCTTCTTCACTACCAAGGGCAATGCCCGCTACACGGGTGCCTTCGGTTTCAGTGGGGCCGCCGCCTGCGGTTGCCACAACGTATTTCGCTTGGAAAGCGGCTTCGTCGGTGGGGCGCACGGTGTTGATGTTGGAGAGGTTGTCGCTCACGGCATCAAGCCACTTGCGGTTCACGGTGAGTCCTGTGCTGGCGATGCCAATGGCTCCGAAGGTGGTCATCAGTTAGTCCTCATGGCGGTTCGCAGGGATGAAAAGGTGCCGTCAACCGCTTGGGTAGCTAGTTGGTACCGCAACACTGTGTCGATGTTGAGCAGTGTTTCGGTGTCGAGGTTGACGTTGTTTCCGTCGAGCCGTGTTGGCTCCAGTGACCTGCTAACGGTGGAGGTGACTGCACCGTTGCCGCGTTGGACTTGGCGTGAGAGTTCGTCCTCGAATGTCACGCGCTGGGCATGATAGTTCGGGGTGTTGATGTTGGCGATATTGTTCGCGATCACGCGTTGCCGCTGTGAGAGGCTGTCGAGCGCGCTGTTTAGCGCGACGTAGGTCACTGAGTCAAACACGGGTTTCCTCGTGGTTGGCGTGGGTGGCCTATCCGTGGCCTGTGGCGGCATTCCTTTGCTCCGCACTACCCATCGGTCGACATTGACCAACATAAAGAAAAAAGTGGGGACCAGTCCCCACTTTTTTCGATGACTCTTGTCAAACCTCGTAACACTGGGGGTATTCGACTCCCCAACGACCTAGCCTTGCGTGTCCAAGTACACCGGACCACTGTCCGGGCGAGCATGCCTGGGCGCCATTGCGTCGAGCTGACCAGCAACATCGTCCATCGCCTCGGAAAGCATCCGCGTTACCCGCCCCTGGCGGACAGAAATATCTTTGGCGTAATCCACGAGATCTTCAGGAATTGTGACGTTCGCCGGTGGGGCTCCAACACCTAGTGCCGGATCGCTCAAAACTCGCTCCGAAGCCCGCGCATCCCGGTTCGCTGGCCTACCACCATTATTGCTGGGGTTTTCCGCAACTAACTCTTCGGCTCGGGCGAGCGCGGTATCTAACTCAACCAAGTAACGTTGCCACTCATCACGATCAGCCAACGCCCAATTCTCCAAACGAGCTAGCACCCGTGCTCACCGGAAGCCGGCGCGGAGCGGGAGCCGCTTGAGCTGACTTCGCAGCAACCTGCTGAGCTGCCTCATGCCAGGTTTGGCGCAGAGGTTCAATAATTTCGCGGCAGTCACGAACTTCGCTGACTTCCTTGGACGTGTTCGCGGACACCAAAGCGGAGTACAAGTGAAGGTAGAGTGCCTGCAATTGACGGCCTCCCTCCCACATCTCAACGTTGAGGGTATTCGTTAACTCCGTGACAATGTCCTGCGCGTGGATCAGGTGGGGTGTCGCTTCCAGCGGAGTGCGTGCCTCAATTGCTTTTTCTGCCCGCTCAAGGTCAAGTACAAGACGATCGAACAGCATCGTGAGGAGGCGGGCCGGACTTGCGGAATACACTGCGTCTTGCAGGTAGGTGTCTTTGTTCATGGTGTAGTTCATTGTCCCTGTCCTCAGTCTCAGCTATCCCAGGATGGCAAGGACGCAAGTTGTCCTGACAGCCATGTTGATTGCGATTGGATCCCCGACAGGGCAACTTCCAGCGCGGTATAAACCTGCACGAGGTTCGCGCGGCGTTGCTCGAGACGGTCATCCCAGCGTTCGATCTGTTTGGTGTAATCGGCAGCAAGTGACTGCTGTCCCTGAATACGGCGGGTGAGCGTTCCTTCGTCTTTGTGTGATGTTGCCTTGCCGGCCGCTTCAATGCGGGTAGCAACGCCGGTCAGCATGGCTTGTGTAGCTGAAGGGTCGTCAGTAAAGGCTGTCTTAAACTTTGCGGCATCAAAAGCAAATGTGCCGTCCCTGTTGAGGGTGATACCGATGCTCGCTGGTGACTTCCCATCAACCGGGAATGAAGCTGCCTCACTAATTTGTGAGGCGAGCTGCCGCACCCCAGAGTCACCAGTAAATACGCCACCTTTAGCCGTGGCAGTTCCGGTAGAACTCGTCGACGTGGTGACCTTGGACTGTGAGGAGATCTCACTAAGAATGAGGTTGAGCTGGGCAACGAGGTTCTCCCCCAGCTTGGTGATCGCGTCGTCATCTTTCACGACGTCTACCGTGATGGCCGCGTCGGTCGGAGCGCTGACCTTGGTGACAGTGACATCAACACCGGCCATCAGGTCATCAAACGTGTTCGATGCGCTGGTAACAGCGCTACCGGGAAGCGCAAGGTCTGGCCACAGGGTGATCTGTGCATCCTGGGCGGCACGGATTTGGCTGAAGTCGCCCTCTGCTGACCCTGATGTCACCGTGTAAGAACCTTCAGTGGCGCCCGTGGCGGTCGAGGACAGTTGCAAACGGGAGCCGCCGGCAGTGTTGACCAATGTTGCCTTGACTCCTAGGTCACTTTTGGCATTTATCGCACTTGCCAGGTCAGTCAGTGACGTTGAGGAGGGCGTGATCTCGTGACTGACACCTTTGCCGTCAGTGATGGTGAATTTTCCGTCAGTCAGAAGCGTCGATGCATCTGCGAGCACACCACTAAGTGAGCTGCGCCCCTGTGCGAGGGCATCAACCCGAAACTCAATCGACCCTGCCGTTGCACCTGTTGCGGTAGCAACAGTCACGCTGTCGGCGCTGGCGTTGCCCTTCCAGACATCGAAGCTTGCTGCTTTCATTGCTTTGGCAGCATTCTCTGTCAGGGAAGCGACTTTAGTGTTTAACGCTTGAAGAGCAGTGATGAAGGAGTTTGTCGTTTTTTGCTTGGATTGCAGCTGGGTCTGGGGGATAGCCTCGATCTTCATGAGGTTGTCGATAATCCCCGTGGTGTCGAGACCGGAGGCTAACCCGCCGATAGACATGCTCATACTGACTCATCCTCATCTGTCTGTGAAGTGTTCTGTCTGATTGATCGGCACTTCACGCTACGCTATAAGCCTTTCCGTCCACATCACCGCAATCGTGCTTCACCTCCCCGTGAATGCCACAATGGCGTGGCCCGGTGAGGCCACGCCATTGCGTGATGCTTTTCTCTGGTGAGGGGTTACCCCATCAGTGATTAGCGCAGGAGGGAAAGAACACCCTGTGGGATCTGGTTTGCCTGGGCGAGCATTGCGGTGCCTGCCTGGGACAAGATCTGTGCACGGGTGAAGCTGACCATTTCCTGAGCCATGTCGGTGTCGCGGATACGGCTCTCAGAAGCTGAGAGGTTCTCCACTGCCACGTTCAGGTTCTTGATGGTGTGGTCGAAACGGTTCTGGACCGCACCGAGGTCTGAACGAACAGTTGACACGGTCTTGATCGCAGCGTCAATTGCGGTGATTGCACCTTCAGCACCAGTTGCTTCAGTGAACTTCACTGAGGCAGCGTTAACCTCGTTGGCTGTTGCAGCAGCAGCAGGAGCGTTACCGGTAACAACAAGCTGGTCGCCGGTCACGGTTGCTGAGGCGATGTCTGTACCAAAAGCAGCAGTAACAGCATCAGTCAACTTGGTGGTACGTGCAGCAACATCGTCAGCAGCGTCGTACTTCACGCTGGAGAGGTCGAAGGACTTGCTTCCGACCGTGATGGTGCCGTTGAGCTCTTCGAAAGCAGCCGCAGTTGTCAGAGCAGTGCCTGAGGTGGTGACGGTACCAGCGGTACCAGCAACTGCGTTAACAACTGTTGCGGTTGTTGCGGTGCCAGCAGTGACATCCACACCATCCACGCCGAGGCCGTTGGCGCTCATTGCAGTACCCACGGCGACGTTGATCGACTCACCAACGTTGGCGCCTACTTGGAATTTACCGTTGTAGGAACCGTCGAGGAGCTTGGCACCGTTGAACTGGGTGGTGTCGGAGATACGAGTAAGCTCTGACTTGAGCTGACCCATTTCTGCCTGGATGTTGTCCTTAGCATCGGTTGACAAACCACCGGTGTTGGAGGACTGCACGGAGAGGTCACGCATACGTTGCAGGATTGCGTGTGACTCGGTCAGTGCGCCTTCAGCGGTCTGCACCACGGAGATGCCGTCCTGAGCGTTGCGAACTGCAACCTTCAGGCCACCAATCTGTGAGCGCAGGCCCTCGGAGATCGCCAGGCCGGCAGCGTCGTCTGCTGCACGGTTGATGCGGAACCCAGATGAGAGCTTCTCCAGTGACTTGGAGAGGTCGTTCTGAGTGACGGACAGGTTGCGGTACGCGTTGGTGGCCGCAATGTTCTGGTTGATCGAGAGACCCATGATATCCTCCGTGATTTGAAAGGTCCGGTTGTGGTTCGCGCCATCCGTGGCGCTTACCCTACCTATCGGGCTGGCAGGGTTGGTTATGAAGAGTTTTCGTCAGAATTTCTTTGAGAAATTTTTAGGCCTTACCGAAAACTACTGTTAATGCAGGTCAGGCGATGGTTGCGAAGGTGGACTCCGCGTTGTTGTTGTCGTTTTGCATGGCCTTGACGGCGTCAACAACAGCTACTTCAGCGGCGCGCACACTCTGTACTGCCTTAGAAGCGGCGATAGTGGCATGCACTTTCTCGCCGATTTCTGCGAAGTACTTCTCACGGCGGCGGTGAACGACCCCGCCGGCGCGCTCTGGGTTTGGAACCTGGTCTGGGCTCAGGTGAGAGTTCATTCCATCGCGGAGGAGAAGCATGGCCTCTGCTCGCAGTTGAGATACGCGGGATTGGGTGACACCCAGGTTCTCGGCGATCTCTGTGACGGAACGTTCTTCAAAGAAGATTTGTTCAACAATGCTGCGTAGGCGTTCAGGCAAAGCTGACACTGCCGAGCGCAGGTAAACAATTTGTTCGGAGGCGAGCAGCGCTGCTTCTGGTCCTACCTCGCGGGTGGGGAGAACTTCAGCAAGCGCACCGTCGTAGCCTTCGAAGCTGAGCACCTTCGTGGCCGCCTGGTCGCGAGCGTCATCGATCTCACTGATGGGTACACCCAGAGCGTTTGAGAGCTCTTCGCGGGTGGGGGTGCGACCGAGACTAGCGGTGAGGCGGTCCTGTACTTGGTTCAGGTCGCGGATCTTCTTGCGTGCTCCCCGTGACACCCAGTCCATTGAGCGCAGCTCGTCAACAAGTGCTCCCTTAATACGGATGGCCGCGAAGCGGGCGAAGGGCACTCCGCTTGTTGGGTCGAAGTTGCGGGCCGACTGCACGAGTGCATATTGACCGGCAGATGCGAGCTCATCGCGAGTGACATGGCTGGGCAAGCGCATCAGCATGTCATTAACGTGGTAACCAACCAAGTGAAGGTTGTCAGTGATGAGGCGTTCTTGCGCGCCGGTCATTGTGCTCATGCGTTTCAGTGTGAAGGCTTCAGGACACATTTCCAAGACCTTCACAACGAATTCCACTTCACCGTCGATTCGATTAAGCAATGGGGACAACTCCCCATCCGCATAATCTCGCGGCTCTCATGGATTTAAGACTTGAAGTGTGATACGCGTCACACTTACCAAGTGGAAAGTATTGACGAGAAGTAAAAGAATTACCATGGTCCCACCAAGATACATAACGGACAGAACGTAACCGCAGGCTAGGCTAGCCTTCACAGTCCCATCACATAATCGACATGACATGGGCAGACACCATCAGCGTCTCAAGGAAGAGAACAATGAACTCACCCGTGACTCACCCCGTTTTCCTAAAGAATGGCATCGGCATCCGATGGGCTTAGTGGGACACTGGAGGCAACCGCGCGCTGGACGTCCCACCGCACCAAGGGAAGTGAACACGATGGAACTCTCAACACTCAACAGTTTGCTGTGGAATGAACGGCAGCTTCTTGAGTTGCTGCTGTTCAAACTTGAAGAAGAACAGTTGCTTCTTGCAGCCGGCAAATCGCGCTGGCTCTCCCACGCGACCCGCGAGGTTGAGAACGTCCTCGAACAGATCCGTGGCGCAGAGCTAGCCCGCGAGGTCGAAACCTCACACATCGCTATGGAACTGGGCCTCCAAACCCACGCAACCCTTCTCGACATCAGTGAAAAAGCAGAAGAACCCTGGAACGAGCTGCTCAGCAGTCACCGCCAGGCGCTGTTAAAACTGGTCTCTGAGATCGACGCGACTTCCACTGGCAACAAAGAACTCCTCACCACTGCGCAACGGGCAATTAGCGAAACCATCGCCCACTACCAGCGCAACGAGAAAACTTACGACCACACTGGCGCAACACGCACCTCAGACGCACCTGCCCAGCTTTTCGATCAAAGCCTGTAAGGAAATCATGAGTACCTTCTCGGGACTGTCAAACGCCCTGTCCTCCCTCAACGCCCAGCGCGCGGCAATGGAGGTCACCGGACAGAACATCGCCAACGTGAACACCCCCGGATACACCCGGCAGCGTGCTGACATGGCGGCGATCTCTGGAGGCCAAACGGCCTCCCTGTTCTCACAGGGATCCAAGATTGGAAATGGTGTGAACATCACCAACGTGTCGCGGCTTGGAGATATCTTCCTCGATGCACGGGTGCGCTCCACCACTGCATCGGCAAGCTTCCAGACAGCCCGGGCAGAGGCATACACTCGCCTCGAGTCAACAATCAATGAGCCATCAGACAATGGCATCTCCGCGAACCTCAACGGTTTCTGGGCATCATGGCAGGACCTGTCAAACAACCCACAAACCCAAGCAACCAAGCAGGTTGTTTTAGAGAGCGCACGCAGCGCACAGCAGGCCCTCGCTTCTGGTCACGCTGCAGTTTCCACCCAGTGGAACCAGATGCGCACCGAAACAGAGTCACTCGTCACTGAGGTAAACACCACCGCTCAAGCTGTGGCGCAGCTCAACGGCCAAATCCGTCAGACTGTCGTGTCCGGTGGTAATGCCAACGAACTCATCGACCAACGGTCCAACCTCCTGACGGACCTCAGCTCACAAACGGGGTCAACGGTCCGCTACCAAGAAGACGGCACCGTCGATGTTTACATCTCCGGTAACCCACTGGTCACTGGAGACCGCGCCCAATCACTCAAAGTTGTCGGGGCAACCAGCCTCACCGGCGCCGTTGATGACGCCTCCGCAGTCAAAGTGGTGTGGAACCGTGCCGGCGAACCAGTAGCCAGCTTCGATGGTGGAACGATCTCCGGAAAACTCAGCGCGCTCGCGCCAGAAAGCCACGGCGGTATCCTCACTACCGCAGCAGCTCAGTACGACCGTGTCGCTGAAGCGTTAGCGACCCAAGTCAACGCCTTGCACCCAACACCCGTGTTTGACCTGGGAACTGGGCCATCAGCTGCAACGATGACCGTGGCAATTACTGACCACAATGACATCACCGCAGGTGTGGCGGCCAATGGCGCCTTCGACGGTTCTATCGCTGATGCGATCTCCCAAATTGGTGTTGCCCAAGACAGCCCGGATGCAGTGTGGCAAACCTTCGTGATTTCCGTTGGCGTCACCAGCAAAGCCACCGCGAACTCTGCGATCGTGGCGCAAGCTGCACAGTCCACTGCAGAAGGTTTGCAACTCGGTGCAACGTCCGTTGACACAGACGAAGAAACCGTCAATCTCCTCACCTACCAGCGCGCCTACCAAGCTGCGTCACGGGTTATGACCACTATTGATGAGATGCTCGATCAACTCATCAACCGAACCGGAGTTGTGGGACGATGATCACCAGAGTTACCCAGCAATCCACCCAGCGCAATGTGCTGGCGAACATGCAGCGCAACCTTGCAGCGATGTCGAACCTGCAAGAGCAGGCATCGAGTGGCAAGAAGATCGCTAAAGCATCTGACGACCCTTCACGGGCCTCAGACGCCATGTCCTTGCGGTCAGAGCGAGCCGCCACCCAGCAGTACGCACGTAACGCCCAGGACGGGTTGTCATGGCTCAACACCATTGACTCCACACTGGTGGAAACGTCATCATCTCTGCGCCGCGCCCGTGACCTTGTTGTCCAAGGCTCCAACCTGGGTGCTGCAAGTCTGCAGTCCCGTGAAGCATTGGCTTCCGAACTTGAGGGAATCAAAGCGGCTCTCATGGAGCAAGCAAACACCCAGTACATGGGCCGCTCCGTGTTCGCAGGCACCTCTGATGCGGGAAACGCCTTCGACCCCACCACATACGCCTTCACAGGCTCCGCAGGGGGTAGCGTCGAACGCCGTACCGCAGCCGATGTGACAGTGCGTGTTGACGGCGACGGTGCAGCAATCTTCGGGTCATCAACAGACCCCGCAGATGCCAACAATGCTAACTACTCGGTGTTCCAGCTCCTTGACGACGTCGCCAACACTCTGCGTTCAGGCGGAGACCCCAGCACGGCTCTTGGCCAACTGGACACCCGTCTCAATGCTGTGATCACCAATGCCACCTCGGTCGGTGCCCGCACCAACCAAATCGAATCCAGCATGACCATGGCTGCAGACAAAGCCGAAACACTGCGCAACGACATTTCCGGTGTCGAAGACATCGACCTCGCGCAAACCATCATGGACCTTAAAATGCAGGAAGTGGGCTACCAAAGCTCACTCAACTCTGCCGCCCGCGTCCTTCAGCCCACCCTTTTGGACTTCTTGCGATGACACTACCCACAGCACTGAACTTCTTGGCACCGCTGCCAGGAATTGGGCCAATGACTGGCGTAACCGTTGAACCACTGGACGAGTCAGGCATGCTGTTTGCCGCCCGTGACGACCACGACCGTCGTCTTTTCTTACTCGACCCAGCACCATACTTCGCGGACTACACCCCCGAAATTCCTGGGGAATCGCTCACCGAACTTGGTACGCAACGCCCCGATCTGTATGTCATTGTCACCCCTGGGAGCGGCGTCGACGGACCGTCTGCGAATCTCCTCGCCCCGATTGCGGTCAACCCCGCTCATGGGCAAGCATTGCAGATCATTCTTGGTGAGGAATGGCCAGTTAGGGCACCTCTCAGCTGATAGCAACCAGTGCGTGGGGCCGATATCGCCCCACGCCATTCGGACACTAAGGAAAGTACATCGTGGAGCCAACCACCGCACTGCCCGCAGAACGGGCATCCCTCAACCGTTTAGGGATCTTCTCGCAGGATGGTTCCACGTTGGGTTACGTGTTGCTTCCTGTCCCCAGCGACCCAGCACGCACCCAAAACACCCCAGATGCCAATGCTCGCTTAGAAGCTGCCTATTCGGCTTTGACCCTGTCGAGCATCTTGGGTCCGCGCGCCAAAGCTTTTGTGTGGGCCACTGAACGCATGTTCACTGACCCCGAAATTTTTACCGAGGTACCCAATCTCGCTGGTCTACTGCTGAGCCCCTGGCTCGCACAACGCCCCGACGCTTCAGACCAAGTCATGCGCATGCGCGAACTCCACCTAGCATGCATTCTTGCGGACTTCACCGGAACGCCAGGGCAAGTGGCGCTGCTGCCCTTTGTGCACTACGTGACGATCAATTTCCGGCGTGACGATGCAGAGGAACTTGCTGAACGAGCAACCAACGCCAATGTCGCTGTCATCGCTTCACAAACGTATAACCGCGCCCGCCTCAAAGAGGCATGGCAGTCTGGCGCACAGTTCGCCATTGGCACGGTCTACAAGGCCTCACCCAACACCACCAAGCCCATGACACCTGGTGAGTTGCAGTGCCTGTCCGCTATTCGACTGCTCAATGAAGAATCCCCAGACCTCAATCAGGTTGCGGATATTTTGTCGACTGACCCAGAAATCATGCTGCGGGTTCTGCATCTGGTGAACTCTGCGAGCACTGGCGTCTCCCAACGAGTGGACTCCATCCACCGGGCGGCTGTGCTGCTGGGACCAGCCCGCATTGGGCCGTTGGTGATGGCCTCACTCATTTCCGCACGAGTGCACAACATGGACGCCCTGTGGTTCTTGCTCACCCGTGCTGCAGCGTGCCGCGAACTATCGCGCGACGATGCTGGCTACACCACCGGCCTCATCTCAGCGTTGGCCTACGACTCCGGGATTGATGCTGAGACTCTGGTCAGCAAAACTCGTGTTTCTCCCGAGGTCACTGCAGCTGTGCTGCACGGTGAAGGACGGTTAGGGCAAGCATTACGGGCCGTTGTTGCCCACGAAATTGGAAACTACGATGCCATCCGAGAGACGGGCTACAGCATCCCTGAGGTTGCTGGTGCATACTTGACGGCATTGCCCTGGGCGCTCAACACCCTGCAGGATCTTTACACCAACTAAACAGCCACACCAGGTGCCCCACAAGCCCTTGGTAAGCATGCCGATAGGTCGACTCCCCCGGGTGAGGGGAAGTTGACCTATCGGTTTTCTGGTGCTTTGACAACGGGCTGATGCTGACCTTGCCACGCAACGAGATCGTCAATGGTCACCGGCAACGGTTTGAGCTCTTCGTCGCTGCCCTGCTCACGTTCAGCCGTCAATTGTGCTGTCAGTTGAGCGGTGACATTTGGTAAGTGATCATTAGGCTCGGTAGGAGCATCTTGGTGGTGGGGAAGTTCCACCACAGCGTCAGCCACCTCATCTGGGTCTGGCAACGGGTCTTGGCGTTCACGAGCCTCATGCGCTGACTTACGGAGCTCTTCACGCAGCCCATCGAGGCCTGATTTGAGGGCGTCATCGATTTGACGAACCAGTTCAGCAAGACCTTCCCGACCAATGGTCAGATGGCGCTTACGCGGGTTAATCATGCCGCTCATTGCAGCGTGAGCAGTAATGACGAGTTCGTGAAGCGCTGTGAGTTTCCGTTGCACCACGTGAATGTCGTAGGGGTCAGCGCCTTTAGCGTTCAGTTGCTTGAGGTCTTCACCTGCACGTTGATACAACGAAGCAAGCTCATAGGCCCGCCACATCGCTAGGTGCGCTTCAACACCTCGCTGATGATCTCGCTCAGCCAAGCGGTTAATTTGGGCGAACTCTAACGGTGGGATCTTATGAAACATCCGCTCTGTGGCGTCGTTCTCTAAGGCCGCAACATCAAATGGTTTACGCAAGTCTTGGGCGCAGTCGTTATAGAGAAACTGGTGTCCCACAAACAAAATGGCGGGCACCACAAGAAGCCACAAGGGGTACTGCTGAATAACGATCACAATGAGCAACGCAGCTGTCACGATGGTCACCGGCGTTTGGGCAACATCAAGTGACTGGTAGGTTTTCTCCAACCGGTCACGTTGCGCGTAAGACTGGGCAAGCTGCTTTGCGTCGAACGCTGACAAATGTGGGCTCACCACATAGTGTCGTGTCCTCGACGGGTCGACATGCTCTGCTCCAGCACGCTGGTCTTTGACCTCTATCCACCGTGGGACGGATACAACAACCCGGCCGGCTCCGCCAGCTGGGGTTGTTGCGGGGTCATGAGAAGACGCGGATTCCATTCCTGCCTCACAAGCTCGCTGATGATATGAAGGTCTACCATCTCTTATCGGCAATGCACCGAGAAAGGTGAGGTGACCCGATCAACCACCCGTGTCAGTCAGCCCACATCCACCCGGTCGATCGACTCTTCGTCGATCAACGGTGCGTTCGCAGGCCATTCTGAGACTCGGTGGGGAACATCTGTTTCCGAGTGTGCCCCACACCCATGCCCTAAGGCAACCACTTTGCCGTCATCTGGAGACCATTCATTGGCGCACACCCCAAAGACTTGGCCAAGCGCCCCTTGTAAAGGAATAACAAAACCACATGAGCCACACCCTGCAGCAGACTGCATTGACGCCGCTGAACGTGGACCATGATCGCTGCGATACCAACGCTCAGCAGCCTGACTACGGCCGTCCTCAGACAAAATCCGTACCCGAGCCAGGGCAAGTTCTTCAACAGCAACCCGATCTTCATCCTCATCACCCGTGGGGGTGTAGCCCGGCACTAAACGAGGATCATCGTCCACGTACGGCATAACATCACCGGGACCAACATCCCCTGGTTGCAGGCGCTCCGACCACGGTAACCACGCTGGGGCGAGCAATGAGTCAGCACCAGGCAAAAGAGCTACTTCACACAGGGTGACGTGCTTAGACCGAGGGGCACGAGTAACCGTGACCGTCCAGTTCCAACCAACATATCCGCGCATCGTGCAGGCAAACTGGTGGGCGGCAAGGCGCTCACTTTCCATCACCATGCCGATGTATTCTCCAACATCGTGACGGTGTTCAGCAGCGTCAACGGCCGCCTCCCGTGCGATGTCGATTGCCTCCGCAAGGACTGCATCGGGGCGGGGGGAACGAGATTTGCGCGGTGTGGCGGAAGGAGTCATGGAGTTTTATGCCTCAAGGGAGTCTGCGATGGCACGGAGCACGTGCGCTGTCTGGGAAGCTGCGGCCTTGTCCGGGTAGCGGCCGCGACGCAACTGGTTGCCCACAGAGTCAAGGAGCTTAATTACGTCCTCCACGACTACAGCCATTTCATCGGCGGGCCGGCGCTGTGCACGGGCCACTGAGGGCAAAGGGTCGAGGTAGCGCACGGACAGTGCCTGGGGGCCTTTACGGCCGTCAGCAACACCGTATTCAACCCGGGCACCTTGTTTAGGGGCGGGGGCATCCGCAGGCAGCGCTGTGGAGTGCAGGAACACCTGGTTGCCGTCATCGCCTGCAATGAAACCGAAACCACGCTCTGCGTCGAAGAACTTGACCTTACCGGTTGGCACGTCTACCTCTACACGTTCGTCGGCGGAGGGGGTTCTCCGCACAAGTCTTACAAAAATACAGGATACCGCGTGCTATGCGCCTCGGCGCATCCCCAACGGTGTGCGCTCCTGTGGGCGTGGGCACAGCGCAACGCGCTAGCACATATGTACAGTAGAAGCGATGGTGAGTTTTGTCGATGTACTTGGGGAGTCAGACGAGTCTGCACTCGCGCGCCTTTTTGCTGCCCGCCCAGATGTTGCTAGCCCCTCCCCCGGGAACCTCATGTCCTTAGCCGCGCGCATCACAAATCCCGTCAGTGTGCGCCGGGCTCTGTCCACCGTAACCACCCCCGAACTTGAAGTCCTCGACGCTTTAGCGGTCCTACAGTCACTTGACCTCACCCGGGACATTGATTCCCTCACCCGCGCCGTAGACTGCACCTCAGTTCAAGGCCCCCACCGAAGCATCACCGTCGAAGAGATCACTGATCGACTTACCGCCCTGTTCCTCGCCCACTGGGGCCACGAAGGACTCACCCTTTCCCCAGGCGTGGTCGATGCTTTAGGGCCCCTCCCAGCCGGTTTTGGGCCAGTCATCACAAGGGAGAACCCACTTCCCTTCACCCCGAGCCCCGAAGGTGTGGCCCACATTCTTCAAGGGCTGACACCCGAACGCCGCCTCGTAGCCGAACGGATACTTGAGCAACTTATTTGGGGACCACCCCTAGCAAAGGTCCCCCACGACCTCATGACCCGGGCATCAACAGTGACCCATCAGGCATTGCAGGACATGGTCACCTCTGGGATTCTCACCTTGACTGAACCTGGCCGGGTTGTCCTTGACCGTGAGCTAGCGTTTGCCCTGCGCGGGCACCGTACCCACCGCGGTCTGAGCAACTACCCCAGCGCAACCCACCAGAAGCAAGCATTTTCTCCCGAATCCGCGGCGCACACGATGACCCAGGATTCACACTCCATCGCCTCAGCGTGTAGCGCACAAGCACTGTCCACGCTGCGCCTCACCGAAGAGCTCCTCTCCCTATGGGCTACCACCCCCGGCACCGCAGTACGAGCCGGAACACTAGCGGCCCGCGAACTGCGTCGAATCACCGAAGAACTCAGCATCCCCGCATCAACAGCGGCATTACTTGTCGAGTTCAGTGTCGCAGCGCGATTAGTCCGTCAAGACGACGATGCCCCCCATGATTTTGTCCCCACCCTCATGGCCTGCACCTGGCTTGACCTGCCACCAGCACAACGGTGGGAACACTTAGTGCAGTGGTGGTTGGGCTCCTCCCGGACCCCGTGGTCCTGCCTTAACGACGATGGCAGTGTGCGTGGTGTCCTGGACCCAGCGCACCACCAACCGTGGATCCCACACCTCAAAGAGCAGATCCTCGCCGTTCTTGCCCCACCCTTCGAACAACGTGGCGGCCACCATGACCTCACCGCGGCTCTGACATGGTGCTCTCCCCGCCGCACCGTCCCATCAGAAGCTGTGGCAGGCATCGTCATGGAAGCAACGCAACTAGGGTTGTGCGCGGCGGAGACTGTGCTGCCAGGCTTGCTGACAGTGGGGCCACGCGAAGCTCTTGAGGCTGCGCTACCTGAACCAGTGGATACCTGCATCATTCAAGGTGACCTCACGGTGTTAGTCCCGGGCCGTCCTAGTACCCGCCTCGATGATTTGCTTGCTGCGAGCGCTGATATTGAGTCTCATGGGGGTGCGGTGACGGGGCGTTTCACTGCGGCGTCGGTTGCTCGTGCTTTTGATCGCGGTATGTCTAGTGATGAATTGCTGGGTGAGTTGGAGCAGTTGAGCATCACTGGTGTCCCGCAGCCGTTGAAGTATTTGGTTGCTGATACTGCTCGCACGCATGGTGCGGTGCGGGTTGGTGGGGCGTCAAGTTATGTGCGTTTCGCTGACGATGCGACGGCTGCGGCGGCTTTGGCGCATTCTGCAACGCGGGGGCTTGGGTTGTTTGAGTTGGCGCCGCGGGTGGTGGCGTCTTCTGCTTCGGTATCTCAGGTTACTCAGACGTTGAAAGATGCCGGGTTTGGTGTGGTGGTGGAGGATTCCACGGGTGCGATTGTGTTGGCGCAGGATGCTGGGCGTCGGCGTTTCATTCCGGTGCGCCCGGTGCGGGCTTCTTCGCCTGGTGGTACTCCTGGTATGGCGGTTGAACCGCGCCGGTGTCAGGACGTTCCAGAGGCTGCTTTTGTGCCGTTGCACCCCTCGGAGGGTTTGTTGGATTTGGCTCGGGTGGTGCGTGCCGCGTCGGTTGGTGATGACCGTGAGGGCCATCCAGGTAATGGTGATGGTGTGCACGGCCACGTCGTTGTTGACGGTTCTGTGGTGCCAGGTTCCCGCTGGCCGGGTGGCGAGCAGGTTGAGGGGAGCGGTGGCACGTCAGCGCAACCGCACCGCCTGAATGAGGCTGGTTCAGCGCATCTAGTGCGGCTACGTGCGGCGATTGATGCCAACGCTGTTGTGGATATCGATATCGTGGATTCTCGCGGAACCATAACTACTCGCACGATTGTGCCGTTGACCCTTGATGGTGGGCGGCTTCGTGGCCGTGATACCCGGCGCGACGTTGACTTGACGATTGCGGTGCACCGCATCGTGCATGTGCAGGAATCTGGTGAGCTTCCTGCTGCACCCCCTTCAGCTTCGCTGTAACTTCCTTTTACCACCCCCACGCCAGAAAGAGGCCCATGCCAAACGGACCGTTGATCGTCCAGAGTGATAAGTCCATCTTGTTGGAGGTGGGTCATCCGCAGGCTGAGGATGCCCGGCGAGCTATTGCTCCGTTTGCTGAGTTAGAGCGTGCCCCTGAGCATGTTCACACGTACCGGTTAACACCGTTGGGGTTGTGGAATGCCCGGGCTGCGGGCATGGACGCGGAATCGGCGGTGAACGTTCTTATTGAGTATTCGCGTTTCCCTGTCCCGCACACGTTACTTGTCGATATTGCGGAGACGATGGCCCGGTATGGGCGCCTCACCTTGGCTCAACACCCTGTGCATGGGCTGGTGTTGATTGCTCATGACCCAGCGGTTCTTGCGGAAGTATTGGCGTCAAAACGCACAGCAGGTTTGGTGGGGGCGCGTGTGGATGAGGACACCGTCATTGTGCACCCTTCTGAGCGGGGCAACCTCAAACAAGCGTTGATGAAGTTGGGGTGGCCCGCTGAGGACAGGGCAGGCTATGTGGATGGTGAAGCGCACGCCATTGCGTTGCGGGAGATTGACCCGGCTGCTGGGACTGCGTGGTCGTTGCGCCCTTATCAGTCTCACGCGGTGGATAGTTTCACTGCTGGCGGTTCGGGTGTTGTGGTGTTGCCGTGTGGTGCGGGGAAAACGATCGTGGGTGCCGCGTCGATGGCCCAGGTGTCGGCGACAACACTGATTTTGGTGACGAATACGGTGTCTGCCCGCCAGTGGCGTGATGAGTTGCTGCGGCGAACGTCTCTGAGCGACGACGAGATTGGCGAATATTCAGGGACCCGTAAGGATGTCCGCCCAGTCACCATTGCCACATACCAGGTGCTCACAGCGCGCCGGGGTGGCACGTACACGCACTTGGAGTTGTTGGACGCCCGCGACTGGGGGCTCATCATTTATGACGAAGTCCACCTGTTGCCTGCCCCTATTTTCCGGATGACCGCGAACCTTCAAGCACGCCGCAGGTTGGGCTTAACGGCAACGCTGGTGCGTGAAGATGGCCGAGAAGATGAAGTGTTTTCGCTCATTGGCCCTAAACGGTTTGATGCCCCGTGGAAAGACATCGAAGCGCAAGGGTATATTGCGCCAGCTGATTGCACGGAGATCCGTTTCACGCTGTCTGACGCTGACCGGTTGGTGTATGCGGTGGCGGAACGTGAAGACAAGTACCGTTTGGCGGCTAGTGCGCCGCGGAAGACAGCTATTGTGCGTCAGTTGCTTGACCGGCACGCTGGTGAACCCACGTTGGTTATTGGCCAGTACTTGGAACAGCTTGAAGAAATCGCCAACACTGTTGATGCACCACTGATCACCGGCAAAACGCCGGTGAAAGAACGGCAGCGCCTGTTCGATGCGTTCCGTAGCGGTGAGGTATCCACCCTCGTGGTGTCCAAGGTCGCGAACTTCTCCATCGACTTGCCCGAGGCCACCATCGCTATTCAGGTGTCCGGGTCCTTTGGGTCTCGCCAGGAAGAAGCGCAGCGCCTTGGGCGGGTCATGCGCCCCAAGCGTGATGCCCGGTCCGCGCATTTCTACACCATCGTGGCACGGGACACGGTGGATCAAGAGTTCGCGGCGCATCGGCAGCGTTTCCTTGCCGAGCAAGGGTATGCGTACTCCATCGTGGACGCTGAAGACCTCTAACGTTGGTATCAGCGGCCACACGCGGGAAATTCACCGTAGACTCGTTGTATGTCAAGCGAAATGAATACTGGTGGGCGCCCGACGTATCTCCTCGTTGACGGAGAAAACATCGACGCCACTCTAGGCATGAATGTCCTAGGACACCGACCTAATCCCGATGAACGTCCCCGCTGGGACCGTATCAATGAATTCGCCCGCGAACTGTGGGGCAAACCTGTCACCTCGTTGTTCTTCCTTAATGCGTCCTCTGGTCAAATGCCGATGCCGTTTGTGCAGGCACTGCTGGCCATGGACTACCGCCCCATCCCTCTTGCTGGCGCCAGCCACGAGAAGGTTGTGGACATTGGTATCCAACGCACCTTGGAAGCGATCCGCGAGCGTGATGGCGATGTGCTTCTCGCGAGCCATGATGGTGACTTCATTCCCCAGATTGAAGCGCTACTCGATGGCACCCGCAAAGTTGGGTTGTTGTGTTTCCGTGAGTTTGTTAACGGGCAAATGGCTCACCTTGAGGAAAAGGGCCTGACGTTTTACGACCTCGAAGACACGGTAGGTGCGTTTAATACGCTACTGCCACGTGTGCGGATCATCCCGATCGAAGACTTCACACCGGAGCGTTTTATTTAAGGCGTGGCACTGTTTCACAGTTAGCGATTGCGTGCTGAGGGCGGCTCTCCCCGTGTGGGAGGGCCGCCCTCCGTGCTTCTGCAAGGAGGCTTTATGGTGTTGGGTCGATGTCACACGGGTCATAGGCGACTTTTGATGAGACTTCGGCGGGGAACTGTTCGGGTGGGTCTTGTTTGGTGTGGTCCGGTACCGGGCGAATCGACATGTCATCCCAGTACGGCAATGACCACACGGAGAGGGTGTTGAAGTCACGGCTGACGATGACACTTGACCGGTATGGTTGGCCGTCATCGGTGACGCTTTCCACTTCTACGACGCGAGACCCTCCCCCACCTCCCATTGGCCACGTACAGACAATGGTGATGTCAGTCGGTGGCTGGAAATTTTTTTCTCTTTCAGAGTCTTGGGCGCATTTTTGATCAAATAGTGCATGTTCACAGAGTTCCTCTGGGGTGGAATAGGTGCTGGCACTGATTTCTGTCACCTTGGCGCGAGCTTCGGCATCTGTGACCGGCACCGGGACCATTAATGCACGGCCAATATAAAACCCTAAAACCCCAATGAGGAGAATAAGTAACACCATGGCAGCACGGCCATAGGGTGTGGATAAGCGCCTTTTCATAGTGTCACCCTAACCTCCGCTTCTCACCCAACCAAGACGCCACTCAGGTCATTCTCAGGCGATATCCAGCAAGACGTAGCATGCTGGAGTCATGACTGAAGCGCGCCTGGTAGTTGTCGATGACGAGCCAAACATCCGTGAACTCCTCGCGACTTCGCTGCGCTTTGCGGGGTTTGAGGTTTTCGCTGCCGCGGATGGACTCAGCGCCATCCAACTCATTACTGACACCTCCCCCGACCTCGTTGTCCTTGACGTTATGATGCCTGACCTTGACGGGTTCGAGGTCACGCGGCGGCTACGAGAAAAGGGAGTGCACTCCCCCGTACTCTTCCTTACCGCCAAAGACGACACCCAGGACAAAGTTACTGGTTTAACCGTAGGCGGCGATGACTACGTGACCAAGCCATTTAGCCTCGAAGAAGTGGTGGCGCGCATTCGGGCGATCTTGCGCCGCACCCAACACGTCGAAGAGAACGAGGCGGTTCTTACCTACGCAGACCTCGAAATGGATGAAGACTCCCACGAGGTACGGCGCGCTGGGGTTGTTGTCGACCTCTCCCCCACAGAATTTAAACTCCTTCGTTACCTGATGTTGAACTCTGGACGAGTGCTATCCAAAACCCAGATCCTCGACCACGTGTGGGACTACGACTGGGGCGGGGACGCCAACATTGTTGAGTCCTACATCTCCTATTTGCGGCGCAAAATTGACACTGTCACCCTGCCTGATGGCAACCCTGTTCAACCCTTGATCCACACCAAACGCGGCGTCGGGTACATGCTCCGGCAATCGCGCTAAACATCAGGAGCCCCACCCCCATGTCAGCTCCTCTCCCTCCGGTGCCACCTCCCCCAAACACACCTCCACACGGCGACTACACCCCAGCACCAGCTGATGGCAATCAAGGCGCACCCCAGCAGGTGGACGCTGCTGAGGTTGGTGCCGTTCGAGCCTGGTTTGAACGCCGTTCGTTGACGTCGCGTCTCACTGGGCTAGTCATGCTCATTTTGGCTGCGGGGCTGTTTTCTGCGACGTTCCTCACCACCACGATCGTGCGCAGCTACCTCATTCGCGAGATCGATGATGATCTGAAAACCACCTATTCCAACATTGCCAGCCAAATCATTTCCGACCAGTCAGGCACATCAATCCTGCCAAGCGACTACTACCTAGCAGTGGGTACAGACACCGGGCTGTTCAAGGAATGGATTCAGCCCGAAACAGCAGCCGCGTTAGGTTACCCCGACCTCAGCCAGCAGTTGTCCCTAGACAGCACAGAATCACAGTTGCCCTACGACGACGCATTCACTACGGATGCAGTTATGAACACCACCAACTGGCGGGTGCTCATTCAACGGTTTAACTCCAATGTTGGCCCGATCGACATCTACGTTGCTCTGCCCCTCACCGAAACCGAGGAAATGGTTGGGCAGATTCAACGAATCCTCATGCTGACAGGGTTTTCCATCATCGCCATAGGTGGGGCCATTGGCTCGTTAGCTGTCCGTAGATCGTTGCGTCCTCTTGCCGGTATTGAACGTACCGCCGCGGCTATCGCTGAAGGCGACCTGTCACGCCGTATCAGACAGGGGCCAACAACAACCGAGGTTGGCTCACTAGCAAAATCCCTCAACACAATGCTTGCCACCATCGAACGCGCGTTCGCAGTCCAAGAAGCCTCCGAAGCGAAAATGCGTCGCTTTGTGTCCGATGCTTCCCATGAGTTGCGCACACCACTAGCGACAATCCGTGGGTACGGCGAGCTGTACCGGATGGGCGCCTTGACGTGCCCTGATGCCTTGGATGACACCATGCGCAGAATCGAAGATTCAGCCACACGCATGGGTTCACTCGTAGAAGACCTGCTCCATTTAGCACGCCTCGATGAAGGACGCCAACTCCGCAAAGAACCCGTTGACATGGCGGTACTGGCGATGGACGCTATCTCTGACCTCCACGCTCTTGACCCTCAACGTCCCGTTCGTCTCGTCGCCCTCGATACAGCGAAAAACACTGGAGTACCCCACAATGCTTTCGTGATCGGGGATGACGATCGACTCCGTCAAGTCTTGGCTAACCTCATGGGCAACGCGGTGCGCTACACCCCCGAGGGAAGTGCGGTAGAAATCGCCCTTGGCCGAACACCAGGTCCTGACAATGACACAGTCACCGTTGAGTTCCGTGATCACGGTCCCGGTATCGGGGAAGAACACAAGGAGCGGATCTTTGAACGTTTCTATCGCGTCGACACCTCTCGCACCCGTGATCTTGGAGGTTCCGGGCTGGGACTAGCGATTGTCTCTGCCATTGTGGCTGCTCATGGCGGCACAACGCAGGTATCTGACACTGAGGGTGGTGGGCTCACCGTACGCATCGAACTTCCTGCCGCGCCAGACACCTCATCGCCGGGTGACGAGACTGCAACAGAACTGTGATCGCTCGTACACCCTACGCCCTGCCTTTTGTCATAGAACAGGACTACTATGACTCTTTAGGTCAGGCTGATGCACCGGATCATACCGCTGCGGTAGCGCAGCACTGGTTCCCCGCACCACTGACCTCGTAACCGCCGCACCCGTGGCAGTTGCGGCCCCATAGCGTCTCACCTAATGCAGAGGGTAGTCATGTTTACCGAGACTACTGAGGTTCCTCAGTGGCTCCTTTCCTCGTGGTTACGCAGCTGTCATGCAGCTGGCGCCACCGCGAACGAAGCCGAGCTGATCGCAACCTGCCGGGACCTTATTGACCGGTGGAATCAGGAAGATCGTTGCTACCACGGTGTTAAACACCTGGTTGATGTCCTGTCCCACGTAGACGAACTTGCTTCCGAAGCCCAAGAACCAGACCTCGTGCGCCTCGCCGCGTGGTATCACGGAGCGGTTTTCTCCTCTGACACCCTGAAGGCATACGCCAATGAGGCTGGGGAAGACGAAGTTGCCAGCGGCGCTCTAGCGCGAAATCAACTCACCGCACTGGGCATTCCGACGGAAAATGCTGAACGAGTTTCACGCCTCATCACCACGTTGGTTCGCCACAAGGCTGCCGGTGCAGGTTCTGATTGTGCTGTGCTGTGCGATGCTGACCTAGCTGTTCTCAAGTCCGACCCACAGCGTTACAAGCAATACATTGCCGCGATTCGCGAGGAATACTCCCACATACCAGTCGTTGATTTTGTGAAGGCTCGGTTGCGGATCGTTTCTCGACTGTTGGACCGCTCCCAGTTGTTCACCACCGCTGGTGCTCAAGGGTGGGAAGAGGCAGCACGCCAGAATCTCATTGCGGAACGCGCTCGGCTTAACAAAGAGTTGAAAAAACTTGATGAGGCGTCGCAACAGGTTGTCCACAGCGCCTCTTAATCGCTCATTCGCTGGAACTACTCACAGCCCTCGCATCGGGTCAGGTGGGTCTAGTACAGATGCCATCTAACGTCAGTGATGTCACCAGTCACTCTCACGTTAAGAGGCAGCATGTCATCGTTTTCCGTCGACACCCAGGCCGTCACGACCGCGTCAAGCAACGTTACGCGGTCCATCTCATCAATCCGTGCTGAGGTTCGTGCCATGATGGTGCACCTTCAAGACCTTGGAGCTACGTGGCAGGGTGAAGCCTCTGCAGAGTTCCAGGCAGCCTCCGCCCAGTGGCACTCCACCCAGGAACAGGTTGAAGTGGTGCTGGAATCCATTGGTAGTTCGCTTGGCCGTTCTGCTGAGGTGTACCTCGAAGCCGAGCAGAACATTCGGAACACTTTCCGCATGTAATTCACCGTGGCCACGTTGCCACGGTGAACATAGTTAAGGGCCGCCCCAGAGAGGAATCTCTGGAGCGGCCCTTATGTGTCACAGTGTCACTGGTAACTGCATCATCACCTGTGACGCGTCACGGTCTAGATCAGAAGCCCATGTCGCCCATGCCAGCGCCTTCAGGCATGGCTGGGGTCTTCTCTGGCTTGTCTGCAACAACTGCCTCAGTGGTGAGGAACAGTGCAGCGATCGAAGCTGCGTTCTGCAGTGCGGAACGGGTGACCTTTACTGGGTCGTTCACTCCAGCAGCAAGGAGGTCCTCGTACACGCCTGTTGCAGCGTTAAGGCCCTGACCTGCTGGCAGGTTGCGAACCTTCTCTGCAACAACTCCGCCTTCAAGGCCAGCGTTGACAGCGATTTGCTTGAGTGGAGCATCGATTGCTGAGCGCACGATAGCTGCACCTGTTGCTTCATCACCTTCGAGGTCTGTCAGTGCGGCAGTGTCGAAAGCAGCCTTACCAGCCTGAATCAGTGCAACGCCACCACCGGCGACGATGCCCTCTTCAACAGCAGCCTTTGCGTTGCGGACTGCGTCCTCAATGCGGTGCTTGCGCTCCTTGAGCTCAACTTCCGTTGCGGCACCAGCCTTGATGACTGCTACACCACCGGCGAGCTTTGCGAGGCGCTCTTGGAGCTTCTCACGGTCGTAGTCGGAGTCAGACTTTTCGATCTCGGCACGGATCTGCTTGACGCGTCCCTGGATCTGGTCCTGGTCTCCGGAGCCTTCAACGATGGTGGTCTCGTCTTTGGTGACAACAACCTTGCGTGCCTGACCGAGTAGGTCAAGGGTTGCGGTCTCCAGCTTGAGGCCAACGGTCTCAGAGATAACCTGGCCACCGGTGAGGATAGCGATGTCCTGCAGGATAGCCTTGCGGCGGTCTCCGAAGCCAGGAGCCTTCACAGCAACGGACTTGAAGGTGCCACGGATCTTGTTGAGTACGAGAGTTGCGAGTGCTTCGCCCTCAACGTCCTCGGCGATGATGAGCAGTGAACGTCCCTGCTTCATGATCTGGTCCAGAAGTGGCAGGAGGTCCTTGACGTTGGAGATCTTAGACTCAACCAAGAGAACGTATGGGTCCTCGAGGATTGCTTCCTGGCGCTCTGGGTCTGTCTCGAAGTAGCGTGCGAGGAAGCCCTTGTCGAAGCGCATACCCTCGGTCAACTCAAGCTCGAGGCCAAATGTGTTGGACTCTTCGACGGTGATGACGCCTTCTTTGCCCACCTTGTCGAGAGCTTCAGCGATCAGTTCACCAATTGCTGGGTCACCAGCTGAGATCGCAGCTGTTGCAGCGATCTCTTCTTTGGTTTCGATCTCTTTTGCTGCAGTGAGCAGCTCGGCGGTGACGGCTTCAACAGCCTTCTCGATACCACGCTTAAGAGCAATGGGGTTCGAGCCTGCGGCAACGTTGCGCAGTCCTTCACGAACCAGTGCCTGAGCCAGAACTGTGGCTGTGGTGGTTCCGTCACCAGCAACGTCGTCTGTCTTCTTGGCAACTTCCTTGACGAGCTCGGCGCCGATCTTTTCGAAAGGCTCCTCCAGCTCGATTTCTTTAGCGATGGACACACCATCGTTGGTGATGGTCGGTGCGCCCCACTTTTTGTCGAGGACGACGTTACGGCCCTTAGGACCAAGAGTGACCTTCACGGTGTCGGCGAGGATGTTGAGTCCGCGCTCCATACCGCGACGGGCTTCCTCATTGAAAGCAATGAGCTTTGCCATGGTGGAATCTTCCTCCGCTAGTGGCGTGTGTAGTGGCTGGCGATGCCCGCGACGGACGGCCCGCTGGTGGTGTCAGTTCACGTCACTGGCACGCCTGCGGACCTCATCGGTCAGCCGAAGTCTGTTATCACTCTCACGGGGAGAGTGCTAATTCCATATTGGCACTCTCACTGGGAGAGTGCAAGATCGAGACTTACGCTATGGGCCAACAGATCTCTGTGATGCACGCCGATTGATCGCCCGTTGGGTCTGGTGGGCGCACGAGATTTGTCCACGTAATAAGCCCTGGTGCGTACCCGTTCTCCCCCAGCCAAGCACGCAGTCGCTGAAACCCCTCGGGGAGTAGCGCGTGACTACCGCTTACTGTCATGGACGCGATAGGCCCGCCCGGCAGCGTGCCGTTTGTGATGCGTCGGCTTGTTGGGACAACCTGCGCGACCGGGTAGGCAACGGCAGCCTCCACTAACTGAGGTGACGCAACATGCGAGAGAGTCAGCGGTGGACCAGAGACCGCAATGCGATGTTCATTGAGCCACGCAGCAAGCTCGGGGAACGCCACAGCATAAAAAGCAGGAACATTGGCGGGGTTCATCGTTTCGCGAATGAGCGATACCGGCTGTGGGCGGCGCATCGCTACACGTGGTTCGTTGAAGGCTGAGCCCATACGGTACTCGGCCATGTTCACCTCTCCTCACGTGCGTTGACACGGCAATCCGCGTTTGGAACCTTCTTGTTAAGCACTGTAGACGGCACTGCTGATAGTTGCCACGGAGCGCACTGAAGGCTAAGAGAACTCCTCTGATAGATCTCTCGGCAGGAAAACGCGTAACCATAACATCACCATGCCGCTGACCTGCAAAGAGTCAATTATCACACCTCAGAATATCCACCCATAGGATGATGAATCAAAACAATGAGGTGATTAACATGTTCTGGTGTCTGAGAACATTCCCGCGCAACCTCAGGACCCTGATAGGCCACTAACTCTGGCCCGACATCACAAGGTCACGAGGCTCCTTGCTACCGCAATCGCACTCACTATCCTCACTATCGCCCAAATCAATCCAACAAATGACTGGTTCCCATTAGGGTCCCTCTCTCAATACTCCTACGGCCGCCCCTTGGACTCTCCCACAAGAGCGGTACGAATCATGGCCACCACACAAACAGGTGACGAAATACGTGTCCCTCTGAACCAACAAGGTGTGGGCATCGGGCGCGCTGAAATCGAAGGTCAACTCGACCGTATTCTCGCTGACCCCTCCATGCTTGAAGGAATAGCACGCGCCTGGGGTGGGCTCCACCCGCACCGCCCAGCTTTTATCGAACTACGACTTGAACGCACAACAAGTTATGTCGAAAATGGCGTACCCACTGGCCAAGTCGACGTCGAAGAATTAACAACCTGGACCGTTCAGGGCACATATGGATCAGGCTCAGGAGACGCATCATGATAAAAAAGTTCCTCCGATGGGCGTTCGCTCCGGTACCGTTGGCTCGCGTTGCGGTCTTCCGCGTCATTATTTACAGCTTCATCATCTGGGATATTTTTACGTTGACCAACGACGTCATCCCACACGGATACGCCCCCGAGTTTTATGACCCTCTGTGGATAGGCCGCTGGCTCCCCTTCCCAGAACCCACTGTTCTTGGCGCCATCATCATGCAATGGGCGCTCGTGGTGAGCTGCATCGTTGCGGCATCCGGTTTCTTTTCACGCACCTCTGGGTGGGCCGTGGCCATCCTCTTTCTTGCCTGGATGGAAAACTCTCAAGGATTCTCCTACGTCTCCCACGACCACATGGCCCTGATGGTCACCACCTGGGTATTGCCCACAGTTGGGCGAGCAGGTTTCCGTGACCTTCGAGTGTCCGAAGCAGCGGGGTGGGCGCTGCGGATCACCCAATTCGCCACAGTGGTGACCTATTTTGGCTCAGTGTTCGCAAAAATCGCGTCAAATGGGTACTCCTTTATCGCCTGGCCGAACAGTTCAGTATTTA
Source organism: Jonesia quinghaiensis DSM 15701 (assembly GCF_000423205.1). Classification (GTDB taxonomy): domain Bacteria; phylum Actinomycetota; class Actinomycetes; order Actinomycetales; family Cellulomonadaceae; genus Jonesia; species Jonesia quinghaiensis. The sequence goes on along the minus strand of NZ_AUHN01000005.1, from coordinate 81,272 downwards.
CCTGGGCGTTCATGCGCCGTGGTAGCGAACTGGTGACCTGGACACTGGCCTACCCGTGGTTGCTGAAGACCGCGCAGTGGGGGCTGTACATTATTGAGATTCTGTCCATTGCTGTCTTCTGGTTGCGTGGCAAATGGCAATACGCATTCATCTCTTTGTTCTTCGTTTTCCACTTAGCGACCTACCTCGCTCTTGGTATTCACTTCCTCCCCACAGTGGTGTGTTGGTTGGCGTTCTTCCCCCTCGAACGCATCGCCACTGGTGTTGCATTGCTCTGGGGAAAGATTCGCCACCGCACCGGGAATACCGCAAACGCAGTGTCACCAAATACGCCTACGGTTGAACCTGTTGAGGTTGAATCCGGTAAATAGCATGGCGTATTCATCGGTGTGGGGGGCTGCTTACTGGGCAGCCCCCCACACCTATATGCCTGATAGTTCCGCACCCCACAGCGCTAGTTTTCTCAATTCTCATCCGCGTCGTGTTGTGTCGCACTAAGTGGTGCTGAACTTATGCGCCGGTAATGGTTCCACGGTGGTCAGGAGCAAGAGAAGGGCGGCGTTTAACACCAAACACGTTCTTTAACACTCGCTCAGCCGCATACATACCACTGAGCCCGTGCACCCCTGGACCGGGTGGGGTGGATGCTGAACACAGGTATGCACCGGGCACACCCAATGAGTATGGGTCAGCGGCTAGAGTTGGCCGGGCAAACATCTGCCACAGGGTGGCAGCGCCGCTGGCGATATCTCCATCAATGTAGTTCGCATTGTGCTCACTCATCCGGTGAGCAGGAACCGCCTGGGAAGCAACAATGGTGTCGCGGAAGCCTGGCGCAAAGCGTTCAATCTGACGTGTTACCACCTCAGTGGGGTCTTCCTGCGACCCAGCGGGCACGTGAGCATACGCCCACAAGGGGCGTTTCCCTGACACGATGCGCGTCTCATCGACGACGGTCGGGTCGCTGACCAGCGTAGCTGGTTCTTGAGAGAAGACTCCCTTCGCGACGAGGCGTTCAGCGGCAACCATATCCGCGCGCGTCCCTCCGACGTGGATGGTCCCTGCCCCACGCATCCGCGGGTCACGCCATGGCACTGGGTCGCTGATGACAAAGTCAACTTTTGCGGCTGCGTTGCCGTAGCGGAATTTCTGGAGCGCTCGTTGCAATTTCTCAGGGATGCGTTGCCCCAAAATGGTCAGCGCCGCACGGGGGGTGGTGTCAAAGAGGTATGCGCGGGCGGGGGGAAGATCGTGTTGCGTGCGCACAGGCGTATTGGGGACGACAACGCCGCCGTGAGCGATGAGGTCGGCGACCATTGCATCAATAATGCTTTGGGAGCCGCCGCGCGGGATTGGCCACCCGTGTGAGTGAGCTAGCGAGCCCAGCATAAGTGCCGTCCCTGCGCCTGCGAGGGAGGGCAAGGGGGATATTGCGTGTGCTGCGACCCCGGTCAGCAATGCTGGTGCGGCGTCACCGGTGAATCGTGCGCCCCACAGACGGGTTCCTTGTTCCAGAACTGAGATTCCAAAAGCGCCTGCCCCCACAATGTTTTTGAGCATGGCTGGGGTGATACTGCGTTTGTCGCTGAGCGCTGCAGCGATGACACCGTCTGGCCGGCGAGCCAACGGCCCCAGCAGGTTCAACCATGCTTGGCCGTCATCGCCCAACTCGTGGGCGGTCCGTTGGATGCTGCGGTAGGCCACTGCCGCGGGGCCATGATCGAGCGGCTGAGCGTATTGCACATCTGGTTCAAGGAGGTCCACTCCGCGAGCAGCGAGATCGAACTCGGCAAAAAATGGTGAGGCCACAGCCATCGGGTGCACTGCCGAGCAGATGTCGTGCTTGGTCCCGAAGCCTAAGTTGAGGTCAGCTGTTCGGGCCCCGCCACCAAGTGTTGGCTGTTCCTCAAGGACTGCTACTCGTAGCCCGGCACGGGCGAGGATAATCGCTGCGGCAAGTCCGTTTGGGCCACTGCCAACAATCACTGCATCGAATTCAGCTGTCACGTCATACCACTTCTAGAAGCTTTGGGCGGTTTACCCCGAGTATGTCAGGAACCTGCGTGTGGCACCTGTTTGATGACAGAGGCTAGCGAATCACTACCGAGATGTCGGCGCGTAGCGCTTCAACCTCTTGCAAGTTCGTGATGCCAAGGACTTCACCAACGCGTTCAGCGTTCGCAAGGTTGTCCGCACCAAGGTAGTAGATCAACGATCCGGTGGGTGGGTCACCTTCGAAGTTGGCTGCTTCCACACTGGTGAAACCATCGTTTTGCAACTTGCTGGCAAATTCGCCTGCCTGCCCAGCAACTGCGCCGGCATTAAGCACGCGAATGGAAACTGAACGATCTACTTCAGCAGCAGGTTCCTCCTCGGCGGGCTCTTCTTCTGCTGGTTCTTCGTCAGCAGGTTCCTCATCGGCCGGCTCTTCTTCTGCTGGTTCTTCGTCAGCCGGCTCTTCCTCTGCTGGTTCTTCATCGGCTGTACTACTACTAGCAGCCTCAGAGAGAGCCTCAGTTACCCGTGAGTTTGGGTTCTGAGTGAAGAAATAAATCGCACCTACACCCAGCGCGGCGCACAGCACCACGGTAAGAAGGAACGGCCACAGTTTTTGCCACGGCGACCGTGGGGTGCGGTGTACGCCCGGGTGAACGGCCCCGTTGGGGACGGGGTCGAATTCGTCTCGGGGGTAGTTGGATCCTCGCTTACTCACCTGCCTAGACTATCTGTTCAGCCACGGATGACAAGTAATTGTGAGCCGTTCGGCGTGTAGAAGGACCCCGCCCCATCACTACGCCCCCGCTATAGATAGCAGTCGACGTACCGTCATTGGGGCATACTGGGCTGCTTGCGGGTTACGCAGTAAATGCGTCAGCACTTGGTAATACGCAGTGACCGATAGACCAAATTCCTGGGCGATTGCTTCTTCTTTTGCTGCAGCACGGCGCCACGGCCGTGCTTCAAAGTCGAGGATGCGCATCTCACGCTCACTCAACTGCCCAGGGCGGTCATTGGCATCGTGCATTGTGATCCTGTTCTGTCATGGTTACCAGCCTTGCCCTCCATTATCTCGCGGGCACAAAGCCACTTCGCGCTCTGTGACAAAGGTGGTGGATATCTTGACCAAGAAGGGCAAGAATAGGGCACGTGACTGCCGCAGAGACCCTGAACACCTCAAAACCATCGTCTGATCCACTCCCTCGTTGGGAATCGTATGTCGCCATCGGCGACTCTTTTAGTGAAGGCCTGTGGGACATCGCCCCACAGAACCCAGACATCTGCCGAGGATGGGCTGACCTCCTCGCACTCACGATGTCCACCCGGCGCATCGCTGCTGGCGAAACACCGATGTCGTATGCCAACCTCGCTATCCGAGGGCGGCTCATTGGCCCCATCATTGACGAGCAACTGCCTGAAGCACTGTCCATGAAACCTCAACTCATCTCCATCATCGGTGGAGGCAACGACATTTTGCGCCCTGCCGTTGATGTTGATCGTATTGCCGCTCGCCTCGACAAAGCAGTCGTTAGAGCTCGCGCCACAGGAGCCGATGTGCTTCTGGCCACGGGTGGAGATTTTGGTGGCCGCGGCTCCTTAGCGTTCACGCGCTCTCGCACTGCTGTGTTCAACTCCCACATTTGGTCTATCGCTCAACGTCGCGGCGCCTACGTCATGGACATGTGGGGCAACCGCACAATCTCAGACCCCCGTTTTTGGGCTGAAGACCGTATTCACCTGACAACACAAGGCCACCAGCGTGTAGCTGACATGGCGTTAGTTGGGTTGGGACTGCGACCAGAAAACCCTCGTTTTGCTGAACCTCTTGGTCCACGTGTCCCTGTGCAGCCACGTGACCGGGCACGAGAAAATATTCTGTGGGCCCGCGAACATGTGGGGCCGTGGATCAAACGGCGCCTTACCGGAACCTCTACAGGTGACCAACGTGTAGCCAAGTACCCCACGTTAGAAACAATCGAGTAGCACAAGCGGCTCTTCCCCTCACACAGCCAGGGGAGCCACCGCAACGAAGAACAAAAAGGCCCCACAGCATGCTGTGGGGCCTTTACTGAGCCGCTTGTCGGATTTGAACCGACGACCGCTCGCTTACAAGGCGAGTGCTCTACCACTGAGCTAAAGCGGCACGCGTTTCCGTGTGGAAGAACGCGAGATTCATCGTACACGAGAGAACGCTGCCGTGAAAAATCGGCTGCTTCTCACTGGAGTATTGCACACCGATTCCGCGGAAACCTGCCTTGGTTTGTTCCTGACAGCAACAAGCCAAGGCAGGCTTCACTGGTCAACTTATTCTGCCGCTCCACCCACGGGTTCTGCGGAAGAAATAGCCTCACGCAGCAGGTTCGGGTCAGTCCAGTTCACCGTGGAGTATTCGTCGTTGATGAAGACTGCTGGCGTGCCGAAGCCACCATCAGCATTTCTCAATGATTCATCAGACAACGTGATCGATGACGCTGCCTTGATGAATCGGACGTAGTCACCATCAAGCATCTTGTCGATGTGTTCCTGCGGAACACCTACAGTTTCTGCATGTGCACGGAGTTGGTCATCGGATTGACCAGTTTGGGAGTAGTTCGCGAACGCTTGGTAGGCAAAGTCCAGTGCGTGCTCTGGGGAGTTCTCCGCAATGTAAAAGAAGGCGCTTCCAATAGTCTCTGAATATTGCGAACCGAGGATCGCAATGGGGTGCAGGCGCATCGCGAACTCGCCGGAGTTTGCTGCTTCCTTCATCCATTCACCGTTGGTCATTTCGAAATCAGCACAGTGGGTGCACATGAAGTCAAGGTAGACGTCAACGACGGGCACACCCGCGGGGGTTTCAGAGGTGAGTTCCCCGTTGAACACGGTGATTGCCCCGTCTTCTGGGCTTGCCACGCTGGGCACAGCAACGTCATCGGGGAACTCGGTCACGTTCGCAACGTCACTTTGTTGTTGGGAGAGGATCCAGTAGCCGATACCGACGACAAGACCAACACCCAAAATAACCGAAATCAAAACGATGAGTCGGGACCGGCGCTCTCTCGCTTCTTGTTCTTGCTGGATTTTCATAGCACGCTGACGTGCCTCTTCACGGCGGTCAGTACTTTTTGCTGGTGGGTTGGGTGATGACATCGGTCAGCTTTCGGTTCGGACACTACGCGGCGCATGCAGTGTGACTGAGTGGTGTGCGGCCATTGTCCCCACAGAGCGTAGTGAGTGACAACCCGCAGATGCCGGTAATCGTAATGGGATTTTCTGGAGGTTCACTGAAGATCTACCCACATCTGACTGAATACGTCAGCCAAAACTTGGCGGTTCGGGTAACGGCGCCCAGTCAATACCCGCTCCAGAAGCCATCACTATGGCTGCGAAACCAATGATTGTCAGGGCGATAAGAACAAAAACCACGGTACCGAACTGCTGTGGAATGAGCGCTTTGAGGATCTCTCGTTGGCCTTGGCGAGTTAGTCGAGACACCGGCCCCCACCAACTCATGGCGAGGGCAATTGCTACAGCCACTGCGATAACGGCTTGGTACACCCACTGTGGTTGTTCACCGCCTGACCCAACAACGATCATTGCTGTATCAATGAACCACCACAGTCCCCCACCGAACACCAGCACACAGCTCAACGCGACAGCCAGGTTTGGGATTAGTCCCAGTAATGAGCGCAGCACGAGGATTGGAGATTTACCAATCAGTACTGCTTTTTCGTGACGGGTCGCGCCTCTCGCTTCTCGTCGGGCGTGGAATGAGTCCCAACACACGCCCGCAGTGCGCATCACAATGAGGGCAAGAATCCAGATCACTGCGGTCCAACCAGGGTTGATTACTCCCCAAGCTAAGAATGCCAGTGAAATCGCGATGGTCACCCCAGGGCGTGGCGCAAGGCGCGGGCGGTTATACATTTCTGGTTGCGGAGGCGGCGCGAATGGTGCGTCATTGGTGCCGTATGCCTGCGGAAACCCTTGGCCTGGTGCACTAGGCGGCGAATCTGAACTGGGTGCAAACGATGGTGGTGGTGGAGCATATGGGTCAGCCTGCGGTGCAGGAGTTTGCGGGATTACCTCTGTGCGTTGACCCGCATCTGGCCAGGGTTGTGGCTGGTGTGAGGGAGGCGGGTAGGAGGGATGCTGGGGTTCGTTAGCTGTCTCTTGCACAGGAAACGGAGTGGTGAAAGTTCGCGTGCCACCGTCGTTGGTTTGGTATGCGTCCATCACCTCGGTGGCTTCGCCGTATTCCTGGGGAGACAGAATTTGAGTGTTACCGCCGTTGTCCCCTGGACCAATTATTTGGGTTTCATCAGTACCCATAGGGGAGGTAGCTGACGATGCGCTCCCTCGCCGCGGGGCAGGTTGAGTGAAGCCGGTTGGTCCCGCAGCAAATGCGGCCAACTGCTGCTGATCTAGCACCTCTGTGGCGTTGACGTCAGGGTCAGGCTCTGTGAAGTACTCGTCTGGTGGGGTGGTTGCTGCGCTTTCCAGTTCGTCAAGGACTTCATCTGGTGCCCACCGATGTTCGGGGGACACTGCAAGCGCCCCGCGCAGTGCCCACGCGATGCGTTTATCCAGGCCGTTGACGTCTGCTTTGCCAGCCATTGCCCTAGCGATGACACTTTGAAAGGATCCTTCACCAAAAGGTAGGCGACCTGTAGCAGCGAAGGCGAGAACCGCTCCCCATCCCCACAGGTCGCTGTTGGCGGAGGGCGAATGGCCATTTACCAACTCAGGGGCAAGGTATCCCGGGGTTCCCATGACGAGCCCTGTGCGGGTGAGTCGGTGATCCTCAAGCCCGTGTGCCAGTCCGAAGTCGATAAGTACTGGGCCATCGTGGGACATGATGATGTTGTTGGGTTTCATGTCTCGGTGAATGACACCAGCCTCGTGCACAGCATTGAGCGCATCGTAAAGGCGTTCTGCGGTTTCGTGGAGTTCTTGGGAGCGAAGAGGGCCGTGATCTGCGACGTAGCTATCGAGAGTTGGCCCGTCAATAAGCTCGTAGACGATGAACATTTCATCTTCGTCCATCTCGACATCCAGCATCGCCGCAACCGCTGGGTGCTTTACTTTTCGCAGAGACGCAGCTTCTCGCGCTACTCGTTGCCGTAACTCGTCCTTGGCAAGCTGGTCTGTCCGCAGTAGTTTGAACGCTACGGGCGTCCCACCTCCGTCTACTGCGCGGTACACCACGCCCATTGCACCAGCCCCCAGTGGGTTCACAATGGTGTAACCACCGATTTGGGTGCCAGGTTCCAGTCCGATTCGCTCCATGCCTTAACGTTATGCGCTCATGTGTGAAATTTCCCTGCTCACCAAGCGAAAATACTGCGATCTCGGTACAGTACATGTGGATATAGGAGTTGGTAAAGCATGAGTAAAGCTGGATTTGACTTTGTCGTTGTTTCGAACCGCCTGCCCGTGGACATGCAAGAAGATGCCTCTGGCGAGATTTCTTGGACACGGTCACCCGGCGGTTTGGTCACCGCTTTAGACCCTGTGATGAAAGGCGCCGAAGGCGCGTGGGTGGGCTGGAGTGGAGCCCCCGATTTTGCCCCTGAACCATTCGATGCAGATGGCACTTTCCTTGTTCCTGTGCCGTTAAGCGCTGAAGAAATCTCGGAATACTACGAGGGATTTTCGAACGATACCCTCTGGCCGCTGTACCACGATGTGATCACTCCACCGGCATATCATCGTGCATGGTTCGACGTGTATGAGACGGTTAACGAACGCTTCGCACAGGCTGCTGTTGAGCAGGCCGCCGAAGGCGCAACCATCTGGATTCACGACTACCAACTGCAACTTGTGCCTGCGATGATTCGCCAACTACGACCAGACGTCAAGGTGGGTTATTTTCATCACATTCCATTCCCGCCGTTTGAGCTGTTCCAACAACTGCCATGGCGCCGCCAGGTCATTGATGGACTCCTCGGCGCGGATGTTGTGGGATTCCAGCGCCGCTCTGACGCAACAAACTTCATGAACTGCGTGCGCCGCCTCACCGCTGTGAAGCCACGCAGCAATATTTTCTCCGTTCACGCCCACAACGGGACCCGGCGTCTCGTCAAGGCCGCAGCTTTCCCTATTTCGATTGACTCGCAATCGTTCAGTCGGCTGGCACACAGCGAAGAAGTCAAAAAGCGCGCGGAAGAAATCCGTGCTGACCTCGGTGATCCTGACGTCATCATGCTGGGCGTCGATCGTCTTGACTACACCAAGGGCATCCGCCACCGCATCAAGGCTTACGGCGAACTCCTGGAAGATGGTCGGGTTGACGCCGCCAGCACCACCCTCATTCAAGTGGCCAGCCCCAGCCGCGAAAACGTGACTGCGTACCAGGATCTACGCCAACAAGTTGAAATTCTGGTGGGTCGTATCAACGGTGAATACGGCGAAATCGGCCACTCCACCATCCACTATTTGCACCACTCCTACCCTCAAGAGGAAATGGCTGCGCTGTACCTAGCCGCTGACGTCATGCTCGTCACGTCACTGCGTGATGGCATGAACCTCGTGGCAAAAGAGTACGTTGCGGCACGCTACGACCTCGGTGGGGCACTAGTCCTGTCCGAATTCACCGGTGCGGCTGACGAACTTGGCGGGGCAATCATGGTGAATCCACACGACATCGCCGGCTTAAAACAAGCAATTGTTGATGCTGCCAACATGCCGGCTGCTGAAGCACGCCGCCGCATGCGTCGACTACGCCGCAAGGTGATGCAAGACGATGTCAATAAGTGGGCGCAAGCGTTCATCGCTTCGCTTGACGAGATGGGCCAACGCAACGAAACAAACGGCTCATATGCGCCCTCCATTAGCTCAGCTGCAGAACCCGTTGAACCCGTCGCACGCCCAGTTGGAGCCTCCGTATGACCCAAAGTACTGACGCTGCACTCCACCCAGACCTCGCATCGGCTCTCGATGCGTTTCTTGCCAGCGACGGCCCCCTCATTGTCGCGTCAGACTTTGATGGGGTCCTCGCACCGCTGGTTGACGACCCTGAAGCATCGCGCATGCTGGAACCCAGTGCCCAAGCACTGTCACGCATCGGCGCTGCCCCACACATCACAGTGGCGCTTGTGTCAGGGCGAACTATCGCTGACCTGTACCGGTTGGGGCAGCCCGGGGCTGGAACCACTCTGATCGGCACGCACGGGGCTCAACGCGGCCACGTCACCACTGCAGGGGAACTTGAACACGACGATTCCAGTCTCGCCCCTGAAGCTCAAGCTCGCCTTGAGGCACTGGAAGACTTCGCGGAAGCTCTTGCTGCGACAACACGTGGCGCATGGATTGAACACAAACCAACAGCCATCGTCTTACACACTCGCTTGGCTGACGCCCATGAAGCGCAGCGCATCAATGATGCGCTGCGCAACTACGCCAGCGACGCCCGCCTTCATGCCATGAAGGGCCACAACGTCGTTGAAGTGTCTGTCCTGTCAGTGACAAAGGGAGAGGCCGTTGTTGCATTGCGCAACGAGTTAAGTGCGGCGGCGGTGCTGTACCTCGGAGACGATGTCACCGACGAAACAGTATTTGCCACCCAATCGGCTCCTGATGTCTCTGTAAAGGTAGGCACAGGCGATACCGCTGCTGACTACCGAGTGGAATCACCCCAGGCCGTAGCATTCCTCCTCCAGCACATTGCTGATAGAGTGAACCCGAACCGCTGACGATGTGGCATGCGGCACAGGCTGCATGCCTCTACGATGTCCCGTGACTTGTCACCCGGACTCACCATCACCACGGATCAACAACTGAACACGAGTGTCAACGCGGACATGTCCACACGCAGAAGCTTGCGGATGCGACGCGTGCGCACCCATCACAACGGATCGTCCGGCACGTACCTGCCGGTGAAGGGATGTAGCACATCATGGCTACTGTCACATATGACCACGCCAGCCGGATTTACCCGGGCACAGAGCGTCCAGCTGTCGACCAGCTGAACCTGCACATCGAAGACGGCGAATTCCTCGTCCTCGTGGGCCCATCAGGCTGTGGTAAGTCCACCTCCCTGCGTATGCTCGCAGGTCTTGAGGACGTCAACCAGGGCCGCATTATGATCGGCGACCGTGACGTCACCGATGTTCAGCCCAAGGACCGCGACATCGCGATGGTTTTCCAGAACTACGCGCTGTACCCACACATGACGGTTGCCGACAACATGGGCTTCGCCCTGAAGATTGCTGGCACACCTAAGGAAGAAATCCGCAAGCGCGTCGAAGAGGCCGCAAAGATCCTCGACCTCAGCCAGTACCTTGACCGCAAGCCAAAGGCTCTTTCCGGTGGTCAGCGTCAGCGTGTTGCTATGGGCCGTGCGATCGTTCGTCAGCCACAGGTGTTCCTCATGGATGAGCCACTGTCCAACCTTGACGCTAAGCTCCGCGTTCAGACCCGTACACAGATCGCGTCGCTGCAGCGCCGCCTCGGTGTGACAACCGTCTACGTGACCCACGACCAGACCGAAGCTCTCACCATGGGTGACCGTATCGCGGTCCTCAAGGATGGTTTGCTCCAGCAGGTTGGCACCCCTCGTGAAATGTACGACACCCCCAACAACGTCTTCGTTGCTGGCTTCATTGGCTCCCCTGCCATGAACCTAGGAACCTACAAGATCGACAACGGTGTAGCGCAGATCGGTGAAACCCGCCTGCCCATCACCCGCGATGCTGTTGCTGGCCTCACTGACGCTGACAATGGTCAAATCACCATTGGTTTCCGCCCTGAGTCCTTGGACATCGTTTCAGCTGCTGAGCCTGCTGCACTGGCAGTTCAGGTCAACATTGTTGAAGAGCTTGGCTCAGACGCATACGTGTACGGCACCCTGAAGACCGGTGAAGGCGAGCAGGACGTTATCGTCCGCGTGAACCCACGTTCCGCTCCAGACAAGGGCGAATTCATCAACGTAGCCATCAAGCCAGGCCACGAACACGTCTTCTCCCCAAGCACAGGTGCGCGTCTCGCAACCATCTGATTCCTTGAGAATCAGCAACACTGAACGATGAGTGGTGGGTAGGCCCCAATAACGGGCCTACCCACCTTTCTTGTCGGTGAGCATCAGCGCCGTAGAATGATCGTGACCTCAACTGACCGGGAGACACCGTGCAACACACCCTCCAAATCACCGCCGCGAAACCCGACCCGGCGCTGCTAAGCCTGCCGTGGGATATTCCGTTGGAGGATTGGCCAACTGAGGTTCTCGCAGCTCTTCCTCGTGGTATTTCACGCCACGTGGTGCGCTTTGTGAAACTGGGCGATCAGGTGATAGCGGTCAAAGAAATCGGAGAAACAGTCGCTTTTTCCGAGTACGAACTACTACGTCAACTATCTCGAACGGATGTTCCTTCCGTTGAACCAGTTGGCGTCATCACGGGGCGCAAAGACAAAAACGGAGAGCGCCTCGAAGCGGTGCTCATCACAAGACACCTCGCTTTTTCGCTCCCCTACCGTTCGCTGTTCAGTCAAAACCTGCAACCAGACACAGCAACCCGCCTCATTGACGCGCTCACCGTGTTGATGGTGCGCCTGCACCTCATCGGGTTTTATTGGGGTGACGTGTCACTGTCGAACACTCTGTTTCGCCGTGACGCGGAAACCTTCGCCGCATGGCTGGTGGACGCAGAAACTGGGCAACTCCACCCCCAACTCTCGAACGGTCAGCGCAACTATGACATTGAGTTGGCGCGCACCAACATCATTGGTGAGTTGATGGACCTGCAAGCTGGCGAGTTCCTCGATGAAGAGGAAGACGTCATCGAGATTGGTAACCAACTACTTCGCCGCTACCACGAGTTGTGGGATGCCCTGCATGATGTGGAAACCTTTGACGCTGAAGAAACATGGCGTGTAGCAACACACATCGAATATTTGAACTCGCTAGGCTTCGACATTGACGAGTTAGAAATGACTACGGACATCGACGGCACAACAGTGATGATCCAACCGAAAGTTGTGGATGCCGGTCACCACTCACGCCGTCTGATGCACCTGACGGGGTTGGATGTTCAAGAAAACCAGGCCCGCCGTCTACTCAATGACCTCGAATCGTACCGAGCAGCAACTGAACGTCAGAACGATGAGATTGAGTTTGTTGCCCACGACTGGCTTGCAGGGGTTTTTGAACCAACTATTCGGGCGGTTCCCCGCGAACTGCGAAAGAAGCTTGAACCCGCGCAACTGTTCCACGAAATCCTCGACCACCGGTGGTTCATCGCAGAGCAGCAGCAACGCGATATTCCCATGAGTGAAGTGGTGGAATCCTACGTGGACAATGTGTTGCGCAACCGACCTGACGAGCAGGCTATCCTCGGGCTACTGCCCGAGGAAGCCCACTTGCAAGACTGATCTCAGTCAGTCGCTGATGCTGCGGCTTCTGCTGCGGCATCAGCGCGGATTCCAGCAATCTCGTACAGGGAGATGCCGGCAGCAACTGATGCGTTGAGGGACTCAACTGCCGCGGTGATGGGGATGGAAACAATGGCGTCGCAGGTGTCCCGCACGAGACGTGAAAGTCCCTTACCTTCTGACCCCACAACAATGACAAGAGGATCGGCGCCGAAAGGTAAGTCGCGCACAGAGGCTTCAGCGTCACCGTCGAGTCCCACCACAAAGCAGCCAGACTTTTTGAGGCTCTCTAGTGCACGCACAAGGTTCGTCACCTTGGCAACGGGTACCCGAGCGGCAGCACCGGCTGACACTTTCCACGCTGAGGCTGTCACACCGGCAGCACGGCGTTCGGGAACAATCACACCGTGAGCACCGAAAGCGCCTCCGGCTCGTAGAATTGCGCCAAGGTTTCGTGGGTCTGTCACAGAGTCCAATGCGATCAGTAGTGGCGCTTGATCTTTCGCTGCGGCCTCGTCAAGGAGGTCATCAACTTCGCGGTACTCATATGCGGGGACGCCCATCGCCACGCCTTGGTGAACGGAACCATCAGTGAGGGTGTCGAGTTCTGGGCGTGTTGCTTCAACGAGTGGGATGCCGCGTTCTGCGGCGATTTCCATGATTTCGCGGGTGCGATCATCGTGGTCGATTCGGTTCGCGATGTAGAGGCGTTCTGCGGGCATGTTTGTGCGCAACGCTTCGAGGACAGCGTTACGTCCAGCCACGATTTCGTGGGCGCGCGAACCGGCCCGGTTTGTGCGTGCGCGGGTTGCGCGGCGCGCACGAGCTGCTTCTAGGCGGTCGTGTGCTTCTTTGCGTTTACCTGCTGGGTGCCAGGTGCGTTCATCGGCTTTTGGTGTTGCGCCACGTCCCTCTAGGCCGCGGCGGCGGTTTCCACCGGAGCCTTTTACTTGGCCTTTTTTGGTGGTGTCTTTACGGATAGCGCCTCGACGCTGGGAGTTTCCTGCCATGGGTGTCTTCTCTCGTGGTGTCTGGAGGCGCGGTCAGTTGAGTGACCAGCGTGCCCCGTGTGGGGAGTCTTCTACGATAATTCCGGCTGCTGCGAGGGCGTCGCGAATGGCATCGGAGGTTGCCCAGTTTTTGTCAGCACGCGCCTGGGCGCGCTGATCGAGTTGTCCTTGCACAAGGGCGGCAAGGGCTGTGGTTTCACGGGCGTCTCCACAGTCTTGCTGCCAGTTTGCTGGGTCTAGTCCCAGTATGTCGAGCATTGCTCGGACGACAAGTACTTCATTGAGTGCATGGTCTGTGTCGCGTTCTGCGAGCGCGGTGTTTGCTGCTTTGACGTGCTCGTAGATCACTGCGAGCCCTTGGGCGACGTTGAGGTCGTCGTTGAGGGCGGTGGTGAATGGTGCGGGTAGTTCGATGTTGTGGATGTCGCCGGTGACTGCTTCGCCGAGGAGTTCAACGGCTCGGGTGTAGAGTCCGGTGAATTTGTCCCATGCGGCGTGGGCGTCGGTGACTGATTGGTCAGTCCATTCCAGCATGGATCGGTAGTGCACTGAGGCTAGTGCGAAGCGCAGGACGGCTGCTGGTGCTGTGGTCAGCACTTCGGTGACGAGCAGCCCGTTGCCCAATGATTTGGACATTTTTGCGCCGCTTTGGGTGACCCAGGCTGAGTGCATCCAGTGGTTGGCGAATCCGTGTCCGGCGGCTCGGGATTGGGCTTGTTCGTTTTCGTGGTGTGGGAATCGCAGGTCGAGTCCTCCGCCGTGGATGTCGAACTCGTCGCCGAGGTATCGCCGGGCCATTGCTGAGCATTCGAGGTGCCAGCCGGGGCGTCCGCTGCCGTATGGGGTGTTCCATGAGGCGGTGTCGGGCTCTCCGGGTTTGGGCGCTTTCCACAGTGCGAAGTCGCGGGGGTCGCGTTTGTTGCTGTCGGCGAGGTCTTGGGCGGACAGCACGGTTTCGTCGATGTGTTGGTTGGTCAGGACGCCGTAGTCGGGCCAGGATCGGGTGTCGAAGTAGACGTTGCCTTCGGAGGCGACGTAGGCGTGGCCTCGCTCGATCAGGGTGGTCATGAGGTCGATCATGTCCATCATGTGCCCGGTGGCGCGGGGTTCGTAGGTGGGGGGTAGGTTGCCTAACACGTCGTAGGCGTGGGTGAAGAGGCGTTCGTTGTGTGCGGCCCAGGCCCACCAGGGCATTGCGGCGTCAGCAGACTTGGCGAGGATTTTGTCGTCAATGTCTGTGACGTTGCGAATGTAGGTCACGTTGTAGTTGCTGCGGCGGAGCCAGCGCACCAGTACGTCGAAGGCGACAGCTGATCGCATGTGTCCGATGTGTGGCGCGGACTGGACGGTGGCACCACAGACGTACACCCCAACACAGCCCGCCTGGCGGGGTGTGAAGTCGCGGATGTCTCGAGTTGCGGTGTCATAGAGCCGTAGAGTCACGTGTGCCAGTCTACCGGCTTGTCTGGTAAGCATCCGCATGGGTGATGACACACTCACCTGCGGGTTGATTGTTCGATTGTTGGGCTTGTGGTGAGCAGGTGGCACGCTTGGTCATCTTGCTGGTGGCAAGCACGATGCCCGCGCCAGCAGGGGTGGGCACGGGCATCGGCGTTGTGGGTGCAATAGGCGTTATAACTGGGAGGCGAGTTCAGCCTCATGCACGGTGGTGTGGATGGTGGTGGTGAGTGCGTCACTGGATTGCACGGTGTGTGGCTCTCCCACCAAGGTGATGCTGGTGTGCTGCCTGGCGGGTTGTGCACTGTTGCCTGTCCACAGGTGGAATTCGCCAGGTTCCACGATGCGTTGCATCGCTGCGTTGGTAAAGGACAGCAGGGTTGGTGGCACGGTGAACGTCACGGTCGCTTGTTGACCTGGGTGCAGTTCGACCCGGGTGAACCCGATGAGTTGCGCTACGGGGCGGGTTACGCTGCCGATGACATCGCGGGCGTAGAGGTGAACAACCTCTTGGCCAGTTTTGTCTCCCGTGTTGGTGACGTCCACGGTGACGGTTAAACCGTCCTTGGGGGTGGTCCCGGCAACGTTGGGGGTGCTGTGCTCGAACGTGGTGTAGGACAGCCCAAACCCGAAGGGGCGTACGGGCTGGGTGGACAGGTTTGTCACGTCGGAGTCGCCGCCGAGGCGCGGGTGGAGGTAGGTGTACGGTTGGGCGCCGGTGGATCGCGGCAGTGATACGGGTAGGCGTCCGGAGGGGTTGATTCTCCCGGAAAGCACGCCGGTTACTGCCGCTGCTCCTTCTTCACCGGGGAAGAACGCTTGCACAACAGCACCGGCTTGTTCCAGGGCCCACCCCACCACATAGGGTCGGCCGGTGAGTAGAACAATGATGACGGGTTTACCGGTCGCAAGCACCGCTTCAGCGAGTTGGCGTTGTACGCCAGGTAGTTCCAAACTGTCGCGGTCGCACCCTTCTCCGACCGTTCCACGCCCGAAGAGTCCAGCTTGGTCTCCCAACACCAAGACGGTGAGGTCACTGTCCCCCGCTAATGCTGTTGCCTCGGCGAACCCGCTGGTGTCGTCATCTTCGATGCCGCACCCGGGGGTGTGGGAAATGGTGGCCCCAGGGAACTCTGTAGCAAGCGCATCGTGCAGGGTTGGTACCTCGATGCCGGTGTCATAGCCCTCTTGGATGGACAACACATGGTTGACAAAGGAGTAGCATCCGAACATCGCTGAGATGCGGTCAGCGTTGGGGCCTATTACTGCGAGCCGCTGCGGGGTGTGGGTCAGTGGCAGCACCCCGGAGTTGGACAGCAATACGACGGACTCTTCAGCGAGTTGGCGGGCCACTGCCCGGTGTTCCGCTGAGTCGAGAGTGATGTTTGTTGGTGGTTCCTCGTCAAAAGTTTCGTCGAGCAACCCAAGTTCGGCTTTTTGGGTCAGGGCACGCAAAACTGCACGGTCTACCAGCGCTTCGTCGATGCGCCCTTCTACAATGCCCTGGCGTAGTGGCGCCAAGTAGGCGTCACCGGTAGGTAGTTCGATGTCCACCCCAGCGGTGAGCGCCTGGTGTGCCGCATCTTCCAGAGACGAGGCCGTGTGGTGCAGCCGGTTGAGGAACGCCACCCCAAAGTAGTCGGCAACAACCACCCCATCAAAACCCCACTGGTCACGGAGCAGGTCAGTGAGGTAGTGCGGGTTCGCGGCCACAGGAATACCGTCAATTTCGGTGTAGGCATGCATGACGCTGCGCACACCACCGTCACGGATTGCCATCTCAAACGGAGGGAGGAGAACATCGGCGATTTCTCGAGGACCCGCATGAACGGGACCGAAGTTCCGCCCAGATTGCGAAGCGGAATACCCCACAAAGTGTTTCAACGTGGCGTGAATACCTTGTGATTGCAGTCCCTGAACGTACGCGGTGCCAATTGTTCCCACCGTGTAGGGGTCCTCAGCGATGCACTCTTCGACGCGCCCCCAGCGGGGGTCACGAACCACGTCCAGCACCGGGGCGAGCCCCTGGTGGATTCCCAATTGGCGCATCGACTCACCAATGAGTGCACCCATGCGCTGCACCAGTGGGGCGTTAAACGATGCGCCCCACGCCAAGGGGGTGGGGAATGTCGCTGCTTGCCACGCAGACAGCCCGGTCAGGCACTCCTCGTGGACTAGCATCGGTATTCCTAACCGGGTTTCTCGCACGATGCGCCGCTGCTCATTCCACAACCATGCGGCCCGTTCAGCCGGGTCCACGGGGCGAGTGCCGTACACACGGGTCAGGTGCCCTAACCCGCGTGTGGTGGCTGCGGTGAAGGTGGTTGGGCCTTCAAATTCGCCTTGTAGCGGCGCCACCGCTTCGCCATCGCCTTTATCCCAAAAACCCACAATTTGCGCGAGCTTTTCGTCAAGGGTCATCTGGCTGAGAAGGTGTTGTGCGCGCTGGTTCTGCGCGTGGCGCGCAGTGTTGTCTGTCATGTCTGCTCCAAATTCACGGCATGGCGGTCGGGGCTGAAGATACTCAGCCCTTCACCGCGCCTTGCAATCCACTGACGATCCGGTTTTGCAGGGCAAGGAAGAACACCAGCGCCGGGATCATCGACAACGTGGTGAAAGCAAAGACACCCGCGATGTCTGAGGAATACTCCGAAGAGAAATCTGCAACACCCAGTGGGAGGGTCTTCATGTCTCCTTGCAGCAGCAGAAGTGGCAACAGGTAAGCATTCCATGACGCTACGAACGCTAATACCCCGGTAGTGACCATCCCTGGCCCAGAGAGCGGCAGAATGATGCGCCAGAAGAACCCAATGCGCCCAGCCCCGTCGAGTTTTGCGGCTTCTTCTAGCTCGTTGGGGATCGCTTGGAGGAATGGGCGCAAAATAACGATGGTGATGGGAAGTTGGAACGCCGCTTGAGGCAGCGCAACACCCATCCACGTATTCCCCAGCGAGAGGTCCTTATTGATCAGGATGAACAACGGGATGATTGCCACAGTTGCGGGGAAAAGAAGACCCGCTACAAAAACGGTGAAGATCGCTTCACGGTGGCGGAACCGGAAACGAGCCAGTGGGTAGGCTGCCATCATGCCAAATACCACCACCATGGCGGTGGTCAGTAACGCAATGGCGGTGGAATTCAGTGCGTAAACCCAGAAGTTTGATTCTGTGAGTACCCGAACGTAGTTATCCATCACCCACGGGTCTGGTAGCCCTGCTGGGGTTTGAGCGAGCTGAGCGTTGGTGCGGAACCCGCCAAGCACCGCAAACATCACGGGGCCAAGAGTGATACACACCAGCAGGAAGGCAACAAAGTACACACCGGGGCCAGCCGCGTGCCCATCGCGTTGCGCGCGAGTACGTCGGGAACGCACTGCGGTTGGAGGGGCAGTAGGAGGTGTGGTGACGGCGGTCATCGAGTCACCTTCTTTCGAGGAGTGTCAAAGTCTGGGTTGTCCCGGCGCAACACGATGCGCTGGTAGGTCAGAGCGAGCGCCAGGGCGATGATGAACAAGACCACCGACGCCGCCGATGCGATGCCGAAGTTTGAGCGGCGGGTACCTTCGGTGATGAGGAAGGTGACCATGGTGGTCGTTGAGTTCGCCGGACCGCCCTTGGTCAATATCCACACCATGTCAAAGAGTTGCAGTGAGCCCACCATGGACAGGAACGCCCACGTGCGTAGGGTTGGTCCCAGCAAAGGAATGGTGATTTTGCGTTGTGTTTGCCACCATGATGCGCCGTCAATTTGTGCTGCTTCGTTAAGTTCTTCTGGTACACCTTGCAAACCAGCAAGGAACAAAATCACTGCGAACCCGAGGTATTTCCAGGTCAGTACCACCATCACGGTAGCTAGTGCATACTGCGGTGTTCCCAGGAAGCCTTGTTCGGGTCCTTGTAAACCTATGGCGTCCAGCATGACGTCAATGGCACCGTAGTTGGGTTGCAGGAGTTGGAACCACACCACACCGACAATGACTTCTGCCAGAACGTAGGGCACAAAAACGATGGTGCGCAGGATCCCACGGCCCCACATTCTGCGGTTCAGCAGAAGAGCAATCATGAGCCCCAACGGCAGTTGGATAGCGATTGAGGCGACGATGATGATGAGGTTGTGGACCAAAGCATCTTGGAAGACCTCATTGGTCAGGACTGAGATGTAGTTTCTCAACCCCACAAAATCGACGAGGGGCCCAAAGCCTTTCCACCGGTAGAGGGAAAATTGCACTGCTTTGACCATGGGCCACACCACGAAGAAGCCGAAGAGCAACAACGCGGGGGCAATAAAGATGGCCGCTTCGATCGCTTGACGGCGATCTGGTCGTGAGGTGCGACGTTGAGGTTCAGGGCCGTCTGCTGCGGCACGGTGGGCCGCAGCAGACGATGTTACTGAACCGTTTGTCGCAGAGGACCCAGCATCGCGGAGCAATGCGTCAGTCGTGTCTGCCACGGTGATCTCACTTCTCTGCGTCTGCGGCGCTCTGGGTGGCGTCGACAATACCTTGTGCACTGGATTGACCTGCGAATACGAGGGCGATTTCGTCGTTCATCGCACCACCAACGGAGGTTCCAAACGCGGTGTCAAAGTACAACTGAACAAATGGGGCGGCGTCACGCACAGCAAGGAGGTCTGCGAGCGCTGGGTCTTCCACAAAGCTGGAGGCTGCAGGGTTAGTGGGCAAGCCCATGCCGAGTTCTGCGAAGCCTTGTTGAACTTCATCGGAGAGGAGGTATTCCACAAACTCCACGGCTACGTCTGGGGCGTCGTGGGAAACTGACCACGCGTCACCGCCACCAAGTTGCGCTGCGGAGTCTCCTGCACCACCGGTGACAGCGGGGAAGGCAAACCAGCCGGTGTCTTCACCAAGCCCGGTGTTGTCTTCGGTGAGTCCTTGCATGACGCCTGGTTCCCAGTGTCCGGCTAGTTCCATGGCAACTTTGCCAGTTGCTAGGAGACCTGATGCGCTGGTTGGACCTGATTGTGCTGGGGTGGAGAGGAACCCGGCGTTGAAGGGTTCAGCTGCGACGAGTTGTTCGAGGCTGGTTCCCGCGTCGACGAAGCATTGGTCTTGGAAGTCCAGTGTGGTTACTGACGATTGCAGGACTTCTTGTGAGCAGTGGCGCAGTGCCAGGTAGTACCAGTAGTGGGCTGCTGGCCATTTGTCCCCTGCTCCGACGGAGATGGGTTCGATGTCTGCTGCTTTGAGTTTGTCGACCGCGGTGTACAGCTCGTCCATGGTGGTGGGGGCTGTGTCGATTCCCGCCTCGGCGAAGAGGGATTTGTTGTACCAGAAGCCAACTACCCCCATGGAGAAGGGCAGGCCGTAGGTTTTTCCGTCGACTTGCCATCCAGCCACTGAACCACCGAGTTTGCTGATGGTGTCTGCGGTGGCTTCGCTGAGGTCTTTGGTCAGGCCAGCGGAAACGTGGTCAGCGAGTTCTCCGCCGCCTCGTTCCATGTAAATGTCTGGGAGGTCGCCTGATTGGAAGGCTGCTTCGAGTTTGGTGCCCATGTCTTCGTGTTGCATCGCTTCGATGCGGATTTCTACACCTGGGTTGTCAGCCTCGAACTGTTGGACAACGTCCTCGTAGTAGCCCTTGCCAGGGTCTGTGTTGGAGTTGTGCCACCAGGTGATGACGGTGTCGCCATCTGCGTTGGTGGTCTCGTTGTCTGAGCCTCCAGAACAAGCTGTTGCGAGCATTGAGATCGCTGCTGCTGCGGCGACGTATCGCAGGGTTGTGGTGCGCTTCATGCGGGAATCTCCTCGTCATTGAGTGATGTGCATAACTATCGTGCGGGACAACAGGGTAAATAGTCAATCGTTATCGGTAACGTTTTCGATAACGTTATCGTAAACGCGGGAGTATCCCTATAATGGACAGGTGAACACAACACCTCGCGTCACCATGGCCGATGTCGCCCGGACCGCTGGGGTGTCCGTGGCCACCGTCTCCAAAGTCGTCAACAACAAAGACGGCATCTCCCCCGCACGCACCCAGCACGTCCGCCAAGTCATCGCTGACCTTGGATACGAGGCAAGCCTTGGCGCACAATCACTACGCAGTGGAAAAAGCGGAGTACTCGGTATGCTCGTTGCCGAATTCGAGCCCTTCTCCACAGAACTCCTTAAAGGCGCCGGGGCAGCAATCAAAAAGACGGACTACGAACTACTGGCATACAGCGGCAAAGGCGGCTCCGCACAAACACCCGACTGGGAACGCAAACACCTCTCCCGCCTCTCCGGCACCCTCATCGACGGGGCCGTCATCGTCACACCCACCGGCGGAGAAAGCAGTTTCGCCATCCCCGTAGTAGCAATCGACCCACACTTAGGCACCTCAAGCCTGCCCACCGTGCGCTGCGACAGTTACACCGGCGCAGTGACCGCAACCAACCACCTGCTGTCTCTCGGGCATCGGCGTATTGGTTTCCTAGGCGGACGCCAAGGGTTGCAGTCCTCCACCGAACGCGAAGCCGGTTTTCGAGATGCCATGGCCGCAGCCGGGGTAGATGTACGCCCCGAATACTTTGGGGAGGGTGGTTACCAGCCGGAGCTGTCCATCGAACCGGCGACACGCATCCTCACCAGCCCACAGCCACCCACAGCAATATTTGCAGCCAACGACCTCTCCGCAATTCAGGTGATAAACGTCGCCGAATCTTTGGGGCTGTCCGTCCCAGAGGACCTCTCCGTGGTAGGTTTCGACAACGTCCCAGACGCTGCCCTTTTCCGCATCCCCCTCACCACCATGGCGCAACCACTGCAAGAGATGGGCGCACTAGCACTGCACATGCTTGATGACATCATCGCTGGGCGAGAAACCGTCACCAACATCATCATGCCTACACACCTCGTTGTCCGGGCTTCCTGCGCCCCACCAACATCGCCCTAGCGCACACCTCACCTCGCCCCTACCCGAATGACACTCCCTCACCTCGATACGTCGGCATCGCACTCGTCACAGCGCCGTCATGCATAAGATGCACGTGGGTGAACCGTTCCATCTGCTCGCCGGCTTTCGCATGACGCAACCACACCCGCTCCCCCACTTTCGGCGAGTGATGCCCCTTCGCTACGCGCACCGGCGTTTGCACCTCACCTGCACCTTCGCTACGCGTCAACCGCAGCCACTGTTCAACAGGGCGCGGCAAACGATTACGCCCCGCAGGGCCAGACGCCACATACCCGCCTGAAAACGCGGTCACAATGCCCGGCGCGGGTCGTCGCACCACATCGAGCCCAAGAAACACGGCAGGCTCTAGCGCCTGCCCCAACGGCGGCGGCACATCGTATGCGTCAAAAAGTGCGGGATGGAAAATGCCAGAACCAGCTGTCACCTCGGTAATTTCTTGTGCACCCCCATAACGATGCAGCGACCCGGTACCAGCAACATTGACCAGCTCCAACGGACCAACCTCAGCGGCAAGCGCAGCACAACACTCCTGGCGGCGCTCTGTGAGCTCGGCGTGGGACAGGCTTTTCATCACGCGGTGCAACGCTGAAGCATCGGGAAGGCCAGCGATCTGCGCATCATAAAACATCGCCCCCACCACCTTTATTGCCGGTGACCTGCGGCAAAGCTGCGCGAACTCAGCCACCTGGTTGGGAGAGTGCAACGGCGAGCGCCGCACCCCGATGTGTAACGGGCGCGGTAGTCGTTCAAAAATGTGAAGAGACGCATCAACGTCAAGAACAACCCGCACTGGGGTACCTGGTTGCGCAGCAGCAATCATCGCGATGTGCTCCACACAATCCACCACCAATGTGATGTGCTCACGTGCTTGCGGGTGTTCCGCCAATTCACGCAGCGCATCGGTGTCCACGCTGGGGTAGGCAACAAGAATGTCGCGCAACCCGTGACCAAACAACCACAACGCTTCACGCAGAGAATAAGCCATCAGCCCACGAAACCCGTCACGCACCAACAGAGTTTCTATCACGCCCCGCACCCGCAGTGATTTCGTGGCTAGACGAATAGGGTGACCCGCTGCCCGTGCCACCAACTCATCAGCGTTGCGTAGCACTGCGTCACCATCAACTACGCACACCGGTGCAGGAAGATGCTTGGTTGCTTGCGAGAGCCTACGGGACAAAGGTGCGCTAGACATATTCCCTCCACCATTGGACATATCGGTGAGTCTATCGCCCCATCCGTCCCCACCGTTTAGACTTCCCTCATGGATGACGCGCAAGACCGCGACTCAACGCTATGGGGTTTCGCGCAGGAGACATCACAAAGCTATTCCCGCCGCCAACGCACGTGGGACACCACATGGACCAACTGGGCTGGGACAGTAACGAGCCGACCACGCCTCACCACAGCGCCTCCTGACGCCACCGCCCTACTGCGCACCGTAGACCGTGCTGTCGCGACAGGTGAACGCATTCGGGTAGTGGGGGCAGGCCACTCATTTTCACCAGCAGCTGCCACCAATGGCATTCAGGTGAGCCTGGAACATTTCACCGCCGTGGAATCGATGTTCCCTCACCCGGACAACCCAGGTGAACACCTCGTCACAGTGGGTGCAGGTATTCGCCTGCAAGAACTCAATAGCATCCTTGCTGGTCACAATCTTGCTTTAGCGAACCTTGGAGATATTGACCTTCAGTCGCTCGCAGGAGCTTTTTCCACCGGAACCCACGGCACCGGGGTGAACCTTCCCGGGCTCGCAGGGTTTGTTTACGGGGTACGTATCCTGGTGGCAAGTGGCGAAATCATGGAAATATCACCACACAAAAACGCACACCTACTGCCCGCTGTCGCAGTCAGCCTTGGCGCTTTAGGCATCATTATTGCGGTGACACTACGATGCGTGCCAGCGTTTCACCTACACGCCCACGACAAACCAACTCCTCTTGCTGAGGTCCTTGAATCACTCAACGGGCCAGATGGCCTGATCCACAGCAACGACCACATGGAGTTCTTTTGGTTTCCTGGCACCACCGGCACGCTCCTCAAAACCAGCAACCGTGTACCGGTCGACGCCGAACAGAAACCCCACCGGGCCACTCAACTCGTTCATGACACCCGCGCATGGATTGATGAAGAACTCCTTGCCAATGGGCTTTTCCAATTCACCAACTCGTTGTCCGCACGGGTTCCAGCGCTAGCGGCGCCCGTCAACATTTTGGCTTCCCGCGCACTCACCGCACGCGAATACGTTGCGCCATCCCATGAGGTTTTCGTCAGCCAACGGCGTGTGAAGTTCGTGGAAATGGAATACGCCATCCCTCTTGAGGCACTCCATGACACGTTTGTTGATGTCATGCGGATCGCCAACCGGAAAGATTTTTCTGTGCAGTTCCCCGTGGAAGTCAGGACCGGCGCCGCAGATGACCTGTGGCTCTCCCCTGCACAGGGCCGCACCACCGCGTATGTGGCCATTCACCAGTACCAGCACAGTCGCTACCGGGAGTACTTCGATACGGTGGAAGAAGTGTTCCGCAGCGTTGGTGGCCGCCCCCACTGGGGGAAGATGCACACCCTAGGCAGTGAGGACTTCGCGCAGCTTTACCCTCACTTTGGCGACTTCCACGATCTACGTGCATCACTTGACCCACGGGGAACGTTCACCAACCACTACACCAATAAGGTGTTTGGCCGCGTTTCGTAGTCTTCCCCGTTATGCTGGACATCGCCGTCCTTTACCTTCGCGAACGGAACAACCATGCCACGAGTGGGTCTCACCCGTAAGAAACTTGTCACCACGGCAATGGCAATGGCTGACGAAGACGGTTTAGACTCCGTCACCCTCCACTCCCTCGCCCGGCACTACGGTGTTGCCCCACCAAGCATGTACAAACACGTCCGCAACCTCGAAGATTTGCAATGCGCCATAGCAGCAGACGCACTCGTCCTGTTTGAACGCAGCCTACGCGCAGCTGACGGCACACTCCGAGGGTTAGCTCACGCTTACCGTTCCTTCGCCACCAACCATCCCGGCCTGTACACAACAACCCAACGCCCCCACCTCTTTCGCACCGAAGAAGCGCAAGACACCGCTCACCGCATTGTTGCCATCATTGCCGCGACGCTCCCTGCTGGGTTGTCACCCACAGCAGTGGTGGATCAGGTGCGGATTATTCGCTCTGCGTTACATGGTTTTGTGTCGTTGGAGCACAGCGGCGGTTTTGGAATACCGCAAAGCCTCGACCGGTCTTTCGAGGAGTTGTGCGCCACGTTAAGTGCGCTGACGGCGCCTGAACGGTCAGTGAGCCGGTTGCGCAACAACAAGGGCAGTGGCGATCGCCGCTAAACCTTCGCCGCGGCCGGTGAAACCCAAAGCGTCTGTGGTTGTGGCGGAGATCCGTACCGGTGCACCGGCCGCCTGGGTCATGGCAGTTTCCATGTCAGCGCGTCGTGGCCCAACTTTGGGTCGGTTCCCCACAAGCTGCACCGCAATATTGCCGATCTGGTAGCCCGCCCCGGTGACACGGTTGGCGGCTTCTTCCAACAGGACAGCACCTGCGGCCCCAGCCCACTGTGGTTCACTGGTGCCAAAGTTTGAGCCCAGATCCCCCAGGCCAGCAGCTGAGAACAGTGCGTCCGCAGCGGCATGCGCGATAACGTCAGCGTCAGAGTGACCATCAAGGCCCGATTCACCAGGGAAAAACACTCCACCCAGCCATAGTTCACGGTGAGCGTCAGGTGACGCGAATGCGTGCACATCGGTGCCAATGCCAACGAGAGGGATCATGGGTGGGTCTCCTGCTGGTAGGTGAGTCGAGCGAGAACAAGATCAGCTGGTGTGGTGACTTTGGCTGCGTGGTGGTCGCCGATGACAGCCAAAACGTTGTGGCCGTGGGCCGCAACCAATGACGCATCATCAGTGAAAGCGGTAATTTCAGTGCGCCCCTCATGGTGAAAAGCGGCGTGAGCCTGAGCTAACACAGGGAACGGGAAAGCCTGCGGAGTTTGTACAATCCGCAGGTCACGGCGGTCTACCGCCCCATCGACGGGGTAGTTCTCTGTGCCGCGTGCTGCTCCCACTCGCACGATGCTGTCTGCCACTGGCAGCACAGGGATGACCGCGTCATGCCCTGCTGCAACCGTGTCAACGAGGCGTTGCATCATGGCGGTGGGTGCTAACACACGGGCGGCGTCATGCACCAACACGATCACGGGCTTAGCCGTGTCGCTGCGCGCTGAACGCGCAGCGAGAGCTTCAACACCACAAGCTACCGATGCTTGGCGGGTGGCGCCCCCAGTTACCACGGTGATGCGTTCACCGTGGTCAGGGAAGCAACGTGCCAGCAGCGTGGCACACAACGCACGATGCTCTTGCGGCGCTGTCACAACAAGCTCAGCCATCCCCTCAACACCCAGCATCCGACGCACTGCCTCAACGACCAGTGCGGTGTCGGGGTTTTCTGGGTCAAGGGGCACGAGGGCTTTAGGCATGCTGTAACCCAACCGGGTACCAGCACCTGCGGCCGTGACGATGCCCACCACAGTGTGGTGGGCATCGTCAGTATGTGGTGTGGCGTGGTGAGGTGCTTGCGTCACGAGACGTAAACCGTCTGCGCCGAAAGAATAGTGGCACGGTACCCTGGTCGCTTCGCGATCACCCGCGCCCAGATGTCATGACCGTAATCCGCTGACGTGATGGTGTAAGTCCATTCGTGTGCGCCACGGATAATGCGGTCATCACGTAGCCATTGGATATCAATACTGCGGGGTGTCTTGTCGAACAACGCGGCATCGAAACCGGTCAGGGCAAGGACATGACCGATTGATGGGGTGCCCTCAATGGTGAGGTCTGGGCCGTAATATTCTTGGGCGTCGGCGGGCAGAACGACACCGAGATTCACTTCAACAAGGGTTTGTAAGTGGCCTTCTTTGCGAGCCAAAACAGCTGCGCTCAGGACTTTACCTCGGTCTTTGGCACGGACCCGGTAGGTCTTTTTGGTTGCGCCTCGCACAGGGCGTGAGTCAACAAGCCATTGCCATGACAGTTCATCAGCGGCTGGAGAGAAATCCTCGGGGCGGATCTTCACCCGCGACTTTTCACCTACTCGCGGCTCAACAAATTGCACGCCACGTTCTGATTCCAAAGCGAGGGTGCGTCCAGCGCGGATGACGCCCACGGTGACGCGGGTGGACCCTAACTCACCGCCGCGTACCCCAGCGCTGATCTCCACCGCAGCCACCGATCCAGATGTTCCTGCTGGTGGTGTCAGGGTGGTGTGAAACATGTCCACTTCACTGCCGTCTTCTGCGAGCAGTGATACTTGGCCGCCAATGTCGTCCAGGCGCACTCGGGCAATGTTTTCTTGGCGTTGCATCACAATGCCGTTCACGACGAGTGCAACGTCGACGTGGTCTACCGGGGTGGAGAAAGCCTGTGCGTCAACTGCAACATTGACTGGCACAAGTTCCCGGACTGCTGGCCCACGTACCTCTTCTTCTGTGGCGTCATCCACAGATGGGCGCGTGCCAGGGAATGTTTGCGCAAAAAATGCTGAGGCGTCCGTTGGGGGCGTACCAGCTGCTGCAGCGGCAAGAAGAGCGTCCTTGAGCGTCTGAGTGGGTTCTTCATCAACTTCTGCAACGGAGTCATCCATTGACGCAACACTCACCAAGGATCTGTCGATGCTAGGCGCCGGAGCCGGAACGACAGCTGCTCGCTCAACTTCAACACGTAGTGGTTCTACGTGAGGTGAAGCGAAAACAGCTACCGCGCGCAGTGTGGTGCCGATGTCCTCTGGCTGCACACGGTAGGTGGGACCAACGTGACCGTTTTCCCATTGCACATGAATATCATCGGCTTGCGGAGAAACATCAAGGGCGCTGAGGTCAATGGTCAACACCTCCCCCACTGTGACGGTGCGCTCTGAAGCGTCATCCACAGGACGGTTCCCCTGGACGGTGAAGCCACGTGGCGTTACGGCCTCGTTAGGCTGCGCGTCAAAGAGGGGTTCGGACTCATAACCTTCACAGTGTGTGGTCATGAACGGTACTCCTCACAATAGTGTGGTCAGCTAGACCTTGCCGGCGTACAACTAAACGTTTGACGCTGGTGGCAAGCACAACAACAGCCGCTCTCCCGGCATTCCCGCAAACGGGGCACGGTGGCGGCTGCTGTCCCTGCGCAGGTGTGACATGCACACGCTGGACATTATGACGAAGCAAGAACCCCATCAAGCATTGTCTCTGCTTCATCTTCACTCGTGCGCTCAGCCAAAGCTAGCTCTGACACGAGAATCTGACGAGCACGGGCGAGCATACGCTTCTCCCCGGCAGAGAGCCCACGATCAGTGTCGCGGCGTGATAAGTCACGAACAACTTCAGCAACCTTGATGACATCACCGGAGGCGATCTTCTCAACGTTTGCTTTGTAGCGCCGTGACCAGTTGGTTGGCTCTTCGGTGTAGGGGGCACGGAGGACCTCAAAGACCTCGTCGAGCCCTTCCTTACCTACGACATCACGCACTCCAACGAGGTCGATGTTGTCGGCTGGAACTTCAATAATGAGATCGCCTTGAGCGACTCTCAGCTTTAAGTACGTTTTGTCTTCGCCTCGGATGGTGCGCGTCTTGATCTCTTCGATCAGTGCAGCTCCGTGGTGCGGGTAGACGACGGTCTCCCCTACTGTGAACGACATCAGCGGTTGTCCCCTTTCGCGGATACCCATCTTACCATGGTAGCCCTTCCACGAGCAGGCGAATCTTGCACTGTCTGTTGCCACACGTCAAGCGACCTGCCCATTCATGCACTCTGAAGTGGTGCAGGTCATAAGTGACCAAGGTCCCGCACAGAGGTACCCACCGGTAGAATTGAGGGCGATCTGGCCACGGCCAGCCCCGCCTACTCTGCTTCCTGGAGCTCCCCATGTTCAGCACCCAGCCCGTCCGTCGTCGCCTTTCCGCTCTCGCTGTTGCGGGTGGACTGATCGTGAGTGTGGCCGCTTGCGCTCCTGCGCAAACAGCCCATTACTACGGCGCATCGGACGGCACCCGGGTGGCCCTCGACAGTGGAACACTCGAAGTAATCAACATGATGGTTGTTGTTGACTCAGACGGCACCGGCTACCTTCTCGGTGCGGTACACAACGATTCCACACAAGACCACACCGCGACGCTCACCACGCAAGATGGTTCCCTCAACGAGGCATACCACATCCCAGCCGGTGGAACCATCAACCTCTCCACTGACACTGAGATTCCAGTTCTCGACACTGTGAGCGTACCGTCAGGCGCGAACCTCACCGTCACACTCAGTGACTCTGCTGGAGACACCCACGACATCCCCGTGCCTGTTCTTGAAGGTTCCCTTCCGGAGTACCAAGAATTCTTGGAAACGCAGAACCTCCCCTCTGAGGCATAACAACAACGTCAAGGCGCTCCTGCCTATCCCCGCGTTTCCTGCCGCATCGTCATAACCACTATGCTCGTGCCCATGGCAACGCAGCAGATGCTCTCGGGGGAACTCGACGACGTGTACTACTCCCGCATGGCATCATCACTGGGAGATAAGGTCGCAATCCTTGACCATATCCTCCCAGGCAACATTGTTGATGTTGGTAGCGGGGGTGGAGAACTTGGGGCGGCTATAGCTCAGGCATTCCCCACAAGCCGCGTCGTAGGGATCGATCCGTTCCCCTACCCACACTCAGCGATCCCTGTGCTGGAAGGATACGCTGACGAACTCCTCTCGATTGTCGAGACGCCTGTGGACACCATTGTGGCCTCCTCGATTCTGCACGAGGTGTTTTCTTACGGGAATAGGGACGCTCTACGCGGCAGTATGCGCAACATCGATCTGACATTGCGCGTCTTCCACCAAGCCTTGGCGCCTGGTGGGCGGCTTATCATCCGCGACGGGGTGACACCGGACAATCCAGAATCCCTCGCCACCATGACACTACTCAACCCTGAAGACGATGCCTGGGTTGAGCGTTACCTCGCTGAGTGCCCGTTTGCGCAACCTGGTTATGACCGCACCGTCGCGCTGGTGCGCCGTGCGCCCGGCGTCTGGGAAGGCACTATTCACTCGTTGACAGAGTTTGCTTTCACGTACACCTGGGGAGCTGAATCATTTGCCCGGGAAAGCCAAGAGTTCTACACCGCCATGAGCGAGGACGACTACGTCGGATTCGCTCATGCAGTGGGATTCACCGTCATTCATTCCCAGCAGTATGTTCAGCCTGGGTACATTGACCACCTCCACAACCGGTTGACCTTTTCGTTTCCATTCCCAGCCACTAACGCGCTGTACGTTTTGGACAAGACACGCTGACGCCGCTGCCGAGGGGGCACGAAAGATAGCCCACATGGCAAGAGCCGCCACCCTGCTTGGGTGGCGGCTCTTATCAATATGGTGTGGGTGGGCTCACCCAAAACGACCGGAGATGTAATCTTCCGTAGCTTTTTCACGTGGTGATGAGAACATCACTGTGGTGTCGTCCATCTCGATGAGCTTGCCTGGCTTGCCAGTTCCCGCAATGTTGAAGAATGCGGTGCGGTCTGACACACGAGCGGCTTGCTGCATGTTGTGCGTCACGATCACGATGGTGTAGTCGGACTTGAGCTCGTGCATGAGGTCCTCAATCGCCAACGTGGAGATAGGGTCCAGTGCAGAACATGGCTCATCCATGAGGAGAACATCTGGCTTCACTGCGATTGCTCGAGCAATGCACAAACGTTGCTGCTGACCACCAGACAGTGATGAACCTGGGCGATCGAGCCGGTCTTTGACTTCATTCCACAAGTTCGCACCGCGTAGGGAGGTCTCAACAGTTTCCTCCGCTTGCGATTTGGAGAGTCGCTTGGAGTTCAACCGCACACCAGCCAACACGTTGTCCGCAATGGACATGGTGGGGAATGGGTTAGGGCGCTGGAACACCATACCGATGTGGCGGCGCACAGCGACTGGGTCAACTTGCGGGCCGTACAGGTCTTCACCATCAAGTGTTGCTTTTCCAGTGACTCGGGCACCTGGAATGACCTCGTGCATACGGTTCAAGGTACGCAGGAAGGTCGACTTTCCACAGCCGGAAGGGCCGATCAACGCCGTGATGGCCTTGGGCTCAATGTTCATGGACACGCCCTCGACGGCGAGGAAATCACTGTAGTAGACGTTGAGGTCGTCAACATCGATTCGCTTTGACATTTCTCAGGTTACCTTTCCACGCCGGCGGTTAGCGTGATGCCTTGGGGGCGTAGTACTTAGCGATCAGGCGGGCAATAATGTTCAGCAGCATCACAATGGCAATAAGGGTCAGGGCAGCACCCCAAGCCCGGTCGACACCGATGCCCCCTTGTTGGTACTGACGGTAGGCGAAAACAGGCAAGGTAGCCATACGGCCCTCGAACAGATCCCAATTCATGTCGGCAGCTAGACCCACCGTCAGTAGCAGTGGGGCTGTTTCACCGATAACACGGGCGATAGCCAGCATCACACCGGTGACAATACCGCCGATTGCGGTGCGCAACACAACTTTGAAGATTGTTCGAGCCTTCGACACGCCCAGCGCATAGGATGCTTCACGCAACTCGTTGGGCACCAATCGCAGCATTTCTTCCACTGATCGGATGACCACGGGGGTCATCAGCACAGCGAGTGCCGTGGCCCCCATAATGCCCGCTCGGAAAGCTGGACCAAAGAGCAAAGTAAACAGGGAGAACGCAAAGAGACCTGCGACAATCGAGGGAATACCCGTCATCACATCGACAAAGAACGTCACTCCGCGAGCGAGCGCCCCACGACCGTATTCCACCAGGTAGATCGCGGTGAGAATACCAATCGGCACAGAGATCGCTGTCGCAGCAAGGGTGATGAGGATGGTTCCCCATATAGCGTGGTAGATACCACCTTCAGTCATTTCACCGTAGACACCAACCATGTTGGTGTTCAGGAAGGTGAAGTTGATGACGCGCGCTCCGTTTTGCAACACAGTCCATAGCAGCGAAATCAATGGAATCAGTGCGATACCAAAGGCTGCGGTGACGACTGTGGTAGCGGTGCGGTCAGCGGCGTACCTTGTGCCCTCAACTCGTAAGGACCACACAGAGATCGCAACAGCATAGAGAACAACTGTCAGTGCCACAACAGCTGGAATTGTCAGCGAATCTGCGAGAAAGAGAACTACTGCGGAAAGCGCAAAAGAAAACCCAATGGTTGATGGTACTGCCCAGCGAGGTAGACGGGGCCGGGAGGCAAGCAAACCGGAAGGTGCTGCCAATGACGGCTCAAGCGGAGTGGTGGCGGCCATTAGTTCGCTCCTGAGAAGTCGCTGCGGCGGCTGACAATCCAGCGGGCCGCCATGTTCACAAGCAGGGTGATCACAAACAGGGCTAGACCTGTAGCGATCAGCACGGAGACGGAAACTCCCGATGCTTCAGGGAATTTTGAGGCGATGTTCGCTGCAATTGTCTGGTGTTGCCCCGGCTTGAGAAGGAAAAAGGAGAACAGGGTTCCTGGGGACAGGATCATCAGCACTGCCATCGTCTCACCAAGAGCACGCCCTAGACCGAGCATCGCGGCTGAGATAACACCGGAACGTCCAAAGGGGAAAACAGCCATGCGGACGAGTTCCCACCGAGTGGCACCCAGCGCAAGGGCGGCTTCTTCGTGGAGACGCGGGGTCTGGAGGAACACTTCACGGGACACAGCGGTAATGATTGGCAGGATCATCACAGCCAAGACAAGTGAGGCCGTCATGATGTTTTTTGCTGGTGGCTGGTAGTCCGCAAACAATGGGATGAACCCGAGGAACGAGGTCAACCACCGGAACACAGGGTCAATCACGGGAGCTAACCAAAGCGCACCCCACAAGCCGTACACCACTGAAGGGATCGCAGCGAGCAAGTCAATGACGTAGCCCAGTGGGCCTGCAAATTTGCGCGGAGCATAGTGGGAAATGAAGAGCGCGATGCTCACTGCTAGTGGCACTGCAACAAGCAACGCAAGGAGCGAGGCGAGGAGCGTGCCGAAGATGAGCGGCGCAACAAAGGCTAAAAAGGAATCAGCGTTAAACCACGAAATTTTTTGCAGTTCGCTGATATCCGCTGTGAGTGCTGGAGTCGCTTCCCATATCAAGAAAGCTGCGACGGCTGCGAGGATCACAAGAATGATGATGCCTGCGCCGGTAGCAACAAACTCGAACCATCGTGCAGCTAGGAGGTTCATGAACGCGCCTCGGCGTTTCATGGTCAACGTGTTGCGTGGCTGCGGTGGCGTGGCAGATTCGCGAGTAGTCCTCGAGTCTGGACTGCGTTCTTCAGGAGTCACTGTCGCTGTTGCCTCTTGACTGGATGTGGATGGTGTGGGCATCGTGCGAGTCGCTTCACTAACGGTTGAGGGGGCGAACGTGGGTCAGTGGGAGACGCTGGTGCGGACCGGTGTGTTGAGACACCGGTCCGCACCCTTGCGCACGTGTTGTCTTATCCAGCAACGCTAATCGAGTCGATTGCTGCCTGCACTTCAGAGCGCAGGGCTGCTGAGATAGGTGCAGACCCGGCGACATCAGCTTCAGCTGCAACAGCCTGGCCTGCTTCGCTAGCGACGTAGGTCAGGAATGCTTTGACGTTGTTGGCGTCAGCTTCAGTCTCGTATACAGAGCATGCCACAGAGTAGGAGATGAGGACCATGGGGTATGCGCCTGATGCGGTCGTCGCACGGTCGAGTTCAACAACAATGTTTGTTGCTGATGCGTCTTCTGCTCGTGGTGACGCGTCAACAACAGCGGCTGCAGCTTCAGCTGAGAATGGAACGTATTCCTCGCCCACCTTCAAAGCCGCGGTACCGAGGCTGCCTGCACGGGAAGCATCAGCGTAGGTGATTGCACCTTCGGTTTGGGTGACTGTGTCGATGACACCAGAGGTTCCGTTACCGGACTGGGTGCCTGAACGGGGCCAGTCGCCTGATGCCTCGTGTGGCCATGCGTCACCAGCAACATCAACGAGGTACTCGGTGAAGTTCTCTGTGGTACCGGACTCATCGGAACGGTTAACAGGGATGATGTCCAAGTCAGGAAGGTCAACGCCTTCGTTCTCAGCGGCGATTGCGTCATCGTTCCACTTGGTGATGTCGCCGTTGAAGATCTTGGCAATGGTCTCTGCTGACATGTTGAGGTTCGCAGCGTCAACGCTTGGCAAGTTGTACACAACAGCGATAGGGCTGATGTACAGGGGAAGCTGGACCGCTTCGCCACCGTAGCAACGCTCTACTGCTGCTTCTTTTTCTTCTGGCTTGAGAGCAGCATCGGTTCCTGCGAACTGAACGCCGCCACCGAGGAACTGCTCACGTCCACCACCTGAGCCAACGGCTTCATAGGTGACGGTGAGGTCTGGAAGTGCGCTGGTGGCGGTGGCGATCCAGCCGCCCATTGCCTTCTCCTGGGAGGAAGCACCGGCACCAGCGATAGCGCCTGAGGCTGCTGCTGTTTCGGTGTTGTCAGAGCCACCGGTTGCTGCAGGTGTTGTTTCGGTCGCATCGGCGCCGCACGCACTCAACGTGAGGGCGAGGACACCGGCTACTGCACCGGACGCCATCAGGCGGTTGTTGAGGTTCTTCACTGTGGTTACCAATCTGGGAAGTTTTGGTCTAAGTAGTGAGGGTGGCAGGCTGCCTGCCAACACACTCGACGTTAAGAGCCCTAAGTGACCATGGATGGGTGACTAGATGAACCGCAGGTGAACAGTGAGCACACGTTGGCGCCCGGCTGGTGTCGTTGAGGTGAACGACGACGCTGGGGTTAGGAGTTCACTTCAGCGAACTTATAACCCAACCCGCGCACCGTCAGAATTAACTGTGGGCTTCCTGGGTCTTCTTCGATTTTTGCACGGATTCGTTTGACGTGGACATCAAGGGTCTTTGTGTCACCCACGTAGTCGCTCCCCCATACTCGGTCAATGAGTTGACCACGGGTCAGCACGCGCCCAGCATTGCGCAGCAGGTACTCCAAGAGGTCAAACTCTTTGAGGGGGAATGCCACGTGCTCATCTCGCACTGACACGACGTGCCGCTCGACATCCATGCGTACTGGCCCAGCAACAAGGACTTGTTCGTCGTCCTCATCATGGAATTCTGGTGCGTCAGTGGTGGAAGTGCTGTGGTGGCGGCGCAGGACAGCCCTCATTCGCGCAAGGAGTTCACGGAATGAGTAAGGTTTTGTGACGTAGTCGTCGGCGCCTAGTTCTAACCCAACAACCTTGTCGATTTCACCGTCTTTTGCCGTCAACATAATCACTGGGACGTTGCCCCGGTTACGCAGTTCCCGGCACACTTCGGTGCCTGAAAGTCCTGGCAGCATGAGGTCCAGGAGGACCAGGTCTGGGCGCTGGTCGTCATAGGCGCTTAGCGCTTCTGTGCCGGTGGCAACAGCAACAACGTCGTACCCTTCGCGGGTGAGTTGGTAGGTCAATGGTTCACGGTATGACTCTTCGTCTTCAACTACCAGGATGCGCGTCACGCGTCATTCTCCTCTTCGTGGTCAGTGTCTGCAGGGGCGCTAGGACCGGTGTGCACCACGCCATCGGCAACGGCGGGAATGCGCAAGGTAAACGTGGATCCGTGTCCCGGTTTGGACCATATGGATACGTCCCCACCGTGATCGGCGGCAACGTGTTTGACAATGGATAGCCCCAAACCTGTTCCGCCGGTTGCTCGGGAACGGGCGGGGTCAACCCGGTAAAAACGTTCAAAGATGCGTTGCTGGTGCTCGGTAGAAATCCCGATTCCTTGGTCAACGACGCTGATTTCAACGAGGTCCTCGTTGCGTTTCACACCAACACCCACGGTGGTGCTTTCAGGGGAGTACGCCACAGCGTTGTCGACGAGGTTTCGCACTGCGGTGACGAGGAGACTGTGGTCGCCGTATACGTAGACTCCGGTGTTTGTGGCGACATTGATGGTGATGTTGCGCCCACCTGCAACAACCCGGGCTCGATCTGTTGCTTCTTCTAGAACAGCATCGAGCGGGACGATTGCCAGGGGTTGCGACGAACTTTCCAGTTGGAGGCGGGACAGTTCAATGATTTCTTGGACCAGTGCACCCAACCTGGTGGATTCTTGTTGCATGCGCCCCGCAAAGTGACGCACTGCGTCTGGGTCGTCGGCAGCGTCTTGGAGGGTCTCGGCAAGTAATCCGATTGCTCCCACTGGGGTTTTGAGTTCGTGGGACACATTCACCGTGAAATCTCGGCGGATCATCTCAACGCGCTTCGCTTCGGTGCGGTCTTCCGCGAGGATCACGATGTATTCGCTGTCTAGATGCGCAACCCGCACCTGCAACATCACTCGCCCGCGCCCAACAGGGCCGCGTGGAAGCTCTAACTCTTCATCAAGGATCAGCCCCGTTTTCCGGGCTTCATCGATCATGTCTTGAATAGCCGGATGCGCAATGCGCTCCCCGCGCACGACACCCAGTGCGTAAGCGGGTGCAGATGCTCGCACGACGGTGTCATCGTGACGCACAACTACCGCCGCTGAACGCAGAATCGCCAACACCCGTATGACCCCCTCGTCGAGCTCTCGGCTCTTACGCTGGGGTAAACGGCGCTGTTGGCGCTCACTGTATTGAAAAGCAATCGTTGCAAGGACTCCAGTAACAAGACCAACTGTGCCGGCAACTATCAAGGACAAACCTTCCACGCCACAAGCGTACGATGTGTTGTCGAGTGGCGAGAGGCAACACGTTCATGGGACCGTTGCATATCGGCGTGTTTCCAGCCTCCTGCTGGAAGAATGCTGTGAAGTGTTCATGGACATGACACCACTTGTTCATCTGAGGGCTTCACAACACACACCTGAGGTTGGCACCCTGTGAAACAGTCAGGTATTGGCTGCCCTGATTCAGCCCCCAGCTGTGCCGGGCACCAAAGCCCTCAACACTGCCGTATAGACAGCCATCGTCAAGGAGTGAAATGCGAAAAATTTTCGAGGCAGAACTACAGGCCCTCGGTGATGACCTCACCCGAATGGCAGAACTCGTCGACAAAGCAATCACCGGCGCAAGCACTGCCCTGCTGAACGGTGACCTCGAAATCGCCCAGCAAGTCATTGCCGACGACCAAGCGATTGACGAGTTAGAAACCTCCCTCGACGAGCGCTGCGTCTACCTTCTTGCCCAGCAGCAGCCCGTCGCAACAGACCTGCGTCTCGTCGTCACAGCACTACGGATGAGCGCCACCTTGGAGCGCATGGGTGACCTCGCACGCCACATTGCCGAGGTAGCGCGCCGCTCCTACCCCACCAGTGCGGTTTCTCCGCAAGGCGCACCGATCTTTGAGGGGATGGCTGCAGCCGCTCAACGTGTTGCGCGGCGCATCCACGGCCTGCTGGCTTCCCACGATCTCGACGTTGCAGACAGCATTGAAAAAGATGATGAAGTTCTCGATGCCTTCCACAACGACGTGTTCACCACGTTGCTTGCTCCAAACTGGCAGGGAAGCACCCAGCAAACCATCGACGCCACACTGCTTTCCCGCTATTTTGAGCGGTTCGGCGACCACGGTGTTTCCGTTGCACGCCGTATCAACTTTGTGGTGACTGGTGACTTCCACAAAGCAGCAACCAACGACGCGTCATCCTGACCACCTAGGTTGAACGCATCAATGAAGCACACTGTGAGTTCACCAGCTTGATGAAGCGCAATAGACAGCGGGCCCCGTGGATTACTCCACGGGGCCCGCTGTCATTCATCTCACCAGGACGGTGATTACTTCTTGCCCTGCGCAGCAACAGCAGCAGCAGCTTCAGCAGCAGCCTCAGGGTCCAAGTAGCGTCCACCTGGGGTGATAGGAGCGAAGTTCTCATCCAGCTCATAAACCAGTGGCATACCTGTTGGAATGTTCAAACCGGCGATGTCGTCATCTGACACACCGTCAAGCAGCTTGACCAGCGCACGCAAGGAGTTTCCGTGTGCGGCAACCAGAACAGTCTTTCCATCCTTGAGGTCAGCCTTGATGTCGTTCTCCCAGTAAGGGATTTCGCGCTCAAGAACGTCCTTCAGGCACTCGGTGCGAACCTGCGACGCACCATCAGCAACGTAACGAGGGTCAGCGTCTTGGGAGAACTCTGAACCAGTTTCGATCACCGGTGGTGGAACATCGTATGAACGGCGCCACAGCATGAACTGCTCTTCACCGTACTCAGCAAGGGTTTGCGCCTTGTCTTTGCCCTGAAGGGCACCGTAGTGACGCTCGTTGAGGCGCCAGTTGCGCTTCACGGGGATCCAGTGACGGTCGGCAGCTTCCAACGCGAGGTTCGCGGTGGTGATCGCACGCAACAGTAGTGAGGTGTGGACAACATCGGGAAGCAAACCAGCTTCCTTCAGCATTTCACCACCACGACGGGCTTCTTCGCGTCCCTTGTCAGAGAGCTGAACATCAACCCAGCCAGTAAAAAGGTTCTTTGCGTTCCATTGGCTCTCGCCGTGGCGGAGCAGTACGAGGGTGTATGTCATGTGACCTATCCTGCCGTATCTCGTCGTTTCTCGTAGGGGTCTTTCGTCCGCTGGACGAATTGCTTCACGTAGTGTTCACCTCACAAGGCGATCACGACGCGGGCAACGCTGCTGACAGTGTTTTTTCATACACGGCCAAAGTTTGACTGGCAGCATGCTGCCAGGTGAAGTTCTCCGCATGGGCGCGCGCTCCACGGCGCAATCGTTCGCGAAGCTTACGGTTGTCCAACGCCTCACGCATGGCAACAGCCCAAGTCGCAGGCATATGGTCCGGAACAAGTACCCCAGAACGTCCATCTGCGACGGCGGTACGCAACCCACCAACGCGTGCCGCAATGACTGGCGTACCGCACGCCTGAGCCTCAATGGCGACCAGTCCAAAACTCTCATTGCGTGAGGGCATTGCCACATAGTCAGCGGCTCGCATCCACTCAGCGAGCTCTGCCCGCCCGGCAGGGGGCACAAAACGCACTGAGCCGGCCACACCACAACGGTAAGCAAGTGCCCGCAACTCACTTAAAGCAGCTCGACGCCCTGACGGGCCACCGATGACAACCAACTCAGGCAGCGGGCGATCAGGGTAAGCATCACGCATGTGAGCCAGAGCCTCAACTAAAACGTCAGGCCCCTTCAGCGGTTGGATACGTCCAGCAAAAACTATGACATCGCGATCATGCGGTAACCCCAAGGAAGTTCGGATGCTGCGCCTATCAGCAGCATCACCTGATGGAGTGAACTCATCAAGGTTGACACCTGGCGCAACAACGTGGATCTGGTCCGGTTGCGCGCCGTAAAGATGTTCAAGTTCCTGAGCCTCATGTTCAGTGTTCGCGATAATCGCGCCCGACTGTTCAATGACCTGCTCTTCACCAATAATTCGAGCACGCGGCTCAGGGGTGTCCCCCGGCGCAAGTTGAGCGTTTTTTACCCGAGCCATGGTGTGCATCGTATGGATTAACGGCACGCCCCAACGGTCTGCAGCCAACCACCCAGCTTGCCCAGACAACCAGTAGTGAGAATGGACCACGTCATACCACCCGGCACGGCGCGCAGCCTCAGTACGAAGCACCCCTTGTGTGAAGTAACACAGTTGAGCTGGCAGGTCATTTTTATCGAGGCCCTCATACGGCCCCGCTGTGACATGCCGCACGAGGACACCGTCAGCAACCTCAACAACATCGGGTTGTTGCGCGGTGGTGCGACGCGTGAAAATCTCCACGCAAGCATCCTGCTCAGCCATCGCCCGAGCAAGTTCCAACACATAAACGTTCATGCCACCTGCGTCACCAGTGCCTGGTTGGGCTAGGGGCGACGTGTGCACACTGAGCATCGCCACGCGGCGTGCGGAATGAGAACCAGACATGAACCACCTTGTATGAGGATGCCTTTTATTTTCCCACGTTTACGTGGCGTGACCAATCGAGACAACGATGGGGCCGTAGGTCCCATGCCCCTTAACATCCCACACGACATGATGAGGTTATGGATACCTCTGCCGACCCTTTTGCAGCAATCCGCGATCTTCTTGGCGGGGACGACTCGCCCAGTGAGATCATTCCCGCAAGCGCTGAAGACTGCGCGACCTTCACTGACGACGCTATGGTCTGCACCTGCAACAACGTGAACGCTGGAGAAATCCGTGGTTTGATCCAGAGCGGCGAATGCGGGTCACTTGATGACATCCAAGTACGCACCCGTGCAGGTGGCGGATGCGGTGCATGCGTACCCTTCGTGGCAGGCATTGTTCAGGTTGAGTTGAGCCGGAAAGCAGACATCGTCCACTAGTACCTTTCACACTTTCACGAACGAGCGCCGGTCAACATCATGTGATGTTGACCGGCGCTCGTTCGTTGAGTGGCTTTAGGCGTCGACTGGCCGTAATGGCATGATGCATGCCGGCGCAGGAACTGCGTGGCGGGATACTTCTTGGATCTGACCGTCACGGTGTGCACGGAGTATTTCAACTTCATCGCTGTTTTGCTGAGCAAGAATGATGAAATCTCCGCCACCCTCTGCCGAGACCACGGCAAAGTGGCGCGGCCAGCGACCGGCGAGCGAGTAGGACGTTACCAAGCTGAGGTGAGATTCTTCCTCGCCAGGCTCTACAGAGAACACATCGAGGGTGTCTGAGCCTCGGACAGCAACGTAAAGCATCGTTCCGTCGCTGCTGATCTCGATGTGCGAGGGCAACGGCCCCTCGTCTCCGTCGCTGTTCTCCTGCTTGTCGTCACCGTGCTCGCCGCCCTGAGTCGCCTGGGCACCAGTGAGAGGGTGCGATGCCCGAATGTCGCCGGTTCCGGTGCGTAGATCAAGGGCAACAACATGCACAGAACAGTCCAGCTCTCCCACCACAAACGCAGTGCCGTGACTATCGAAAGCGATATGGCGGGGACCTGTTCCACCAGGAAATTTCACCGCAGTACCGCGTGCGATGAGTCCGCGGGAACCATCTGCGCGCTGAATACCCTCATAGAGCGCTATAGAGTCGGCACCAAGGTCCGCTACCCACACATACTGAGTTGTGGGTACAGCGACCACAAAGTGGGCGTGTGGCCCCTCCTGGCGGTCGCTACGGGGTCCTGAGCCGGCATGTTGGTAGAGAGCCACTGGTGAGTGCTCATTGAGCCCGGGACCGGCTTCCACTGCAGCGAGGGAACCTGTGCCGTAATTTGCGACGAGGACTTGGTCCCCGAGCGCCATCACGTGGCACGGTTCTGAACCCATTGTTTCTGATGTTCCGCGCAGGGTGAGGGTATCTCCAGTCCGTTCAAGGGCGTGGAGCTCACCGGAGGGTACTTCACTGACCGCGTATAACGTGGCGGGGTTACGCGCTTGGGCAAGGAAAGAAGGTGAAGGAAGGTCAATGACCTGCCTTAATGCAGAAAGCTCTCCGGTATTTCGATCAAAGGCTCCAAGCCAGATACCCTCACCAGAACCCGGGTTCTCTCCAGTGGGATATGTTCCCACTGCGATATCCAGTTGTTGAGGAAAATCACTGCCAATCATGGAACTCTCTCTTCGTTGTGACGTGTCGCACGCCGCTCTTCTGATCAATCGGCCCATGGAGGACAGAATCAATCATTTCCCAGTGTGATGTGAGAATACTGAGATTAACTTTTGCGCATCGAAGCGCTTCTCAATTCTGACAGGGGCTGAAAACCTACCACAGATAAACAAATGGAGTGTAGTCCCCATAGGGGACTACACTCCATTGCTTTGGTCAGAAACTAGTCTTACTAGTTAGCTGCCTCATATGCTTCGCGAATCTCGCTAGAAATACGTCCACGCATATTCACTTCATAGCCGTTGGAACGAGCCCATTCACGGATGACGTTAGCTGATGGGCCAACCTGGGTCCGTGTGACGCGACGCCCACGTGGTGCGCGCTGGATCTTGCGTGCTACAGCAACATACTGTTCCAGGGAGCTACGCAGTTGCGCAGCGTGGTCTGTGCTGAGGTCAATCTCGTATTCAACTCCATCGAGTGAGAACGAAACTGTTTCTTCAGCCTGGCCTCCGTCGAGGTCATCAACGAGAATTACCTGAACCTTCTGTGCCATTGCGATCTCCAGAATATCGTGTTGAAAAGAATGCCCATTACGATATTACCTGAATAATCACACCGGTCAAATGAGAGACGAATCAGTGTGCTGCATTCGCTTCATCATTGCGCTGCTCTTCCTCAGCGATTCGATCTAATTCCGCGAGTTGTGCTCGTTCATTTCGATCTGCTCGCACGATGAATCGCATAGCAAAGTAGAAGAGAGCTCCGACTCCCAATGAGGGAATCAATGCGCCAAGTCCTATAAGGAAGCTGTTCATCACATGCGCCT
This sequence comes from Jonesia quinghaiensis DSM 15701, assembly GCF_000423205.1. GTDB lineage: Bacteria > Actinomycetota > Actinomycetes > Actinomycetales > Cellulomonadaceae > Jonesia > Jonesia quinghaiensis. The sequence goes on along the minus strand of NZ_AUHN01000005.1, from coordinate 39,217 downwards.
TCCGGGCTAATAGTCCGTTTATTGGAGGGGTTTGACCAGAGGAAACAGAATTGTCTCCCGAATTCCAAGACCCGTTAGCGCCATGAGAAGTCGGTCAAGCCCCATTCCCATCCCACCACTAGGAGGCATCGCGTATTCCATTGCCGTGAGGAAATCCTCATCAAGCTTCATCGCTTCATCATCACCGGCGGCAGCCAGTACCGCTTGCGCCTCGAAACGTTGACGCTGAATCACTGGGTCAACAAGTTCGGAATATGCCGTTGCTAGTTCAAACCCTCGCACATAGAGGTCCCACTTTTCCACAACACCTGCTTGGGTTCTGTGGTCACGTGTCAATGGTGATGTCTCCACGGGGAAATCACGCACGAAGGTTGGGGCGTAGAGATCATTACCAACAAAGTGTTCCCACAGCTCTTCAACAAATTTGCCATGGTTCGCTTTTTTGGGGTCAAGTGTGATTTCTACGGACTCAGCAAGCCGGGCAAGTTCAGCCACCGACGTTTCTGGGGTGATCTCCACTCCAGCACGTTCTGACAGTGAGTGATACATCGAAAGTTCAGCCCACTGGCCGCCCAGTTCGTACTGCGAACCGTCAGCAAGGGTAACGAGGGTCTCCCCGTCATACACCTCACGTGCAGCAGTCTGCACGAGGTCTTGGGTCAAGGTTGCCATCGTGTTGTAATCCCCGTAAGCCTCGTAGGCTTCCAGCATGGCGAACTCTGGGGAGTGCGACGAATCGGCACCCTCGTTACGGAAGTTGCGGTTGATCTCGAACACGCGCTCAAGGCCACCAACAACTGCGCGCTTCAGGAACAGCTCTGGGGCGATCCGTAAATACAGGTCCAGGTCAAACGCATTCATGTGCGTCACAAACGGACGAGCCGCAGCCCCGCCGTGGATTGTTTGGAGCATCGGAGTTTCGATCTCCATGAAGTCGCGGCGGTGGAAATTATCCCGCAGCGACCGCACAACATTTGCTCGCAGACGGGCTGCATCACGTGCCGCTGGGCGGGCAATGAGGTCAACGTAGCGCTGGCGAACACGTGCCTCTTCGGACAGTTCTGCTGTTGAACCGTCCTCACGTTCGTACAGGTTTGGCAGTGGACGTAGCGCCTTAGCTGCTAACTGCCATGAGGTCGCAAAAATAGAGAGCTCTCCGCGCCGCGAGGAGATAATCCGACCTTCAGCGAAAAGGTGATCCCCTAGGTCAACAACGGCCTTGAACTCTGTGAGAGACTCAGCTCCCACCTCACCTTGAGACAGCATGATCTGGAGGCGCTGACCGTCACCATCTTGAACCGTGACGAAGCACAGCTTGCCCGTGTTCCGTAGGAATACAACACGCCCAGCAATGCCAGCAGTGTCTTGAGTTTCCTCACCGATCTCTAAGTGAGCGTAGTCCTCGCGGATAGCCTTAATGGTGTGGGTACGCGCTACGGTGACAGGGTACGCCTGCTTACCTTCGGCAAGGAGCCTGGCACGTTTTTCGTGACGGACCCGCAGCTGCTCGGGAAGATCATTGCTTGTCTCAGCCGATGGACTCGGCGTTTCTAGGTTAGAGGTCACAGCGCCCATTCTACCGACCTCAGCCGAGTCTCACGGGTGGTTCGCCTCACGTTGGTGCTATAGCTCAGCCCATGTCGAGAGCAAGATCCAAAATCCGCGCTGAATGTGTCAACGCACCCACCGACATGTAATCCACGCCTGTTTCCGCAACGCTTCGCGCCCGCTCAATGGTGAGATTTCCGGTGGCTTCAAGTTCGACCCGCCCGAACTCGGGTTCCAACGCGCGGATGCGTCGAACTACACCAGCCATGACATCGTTGGCCATGTTGTCGAGCAGTAAAAACCGGGCCCCAGCCTGCACCGCTTCCACTGCTTGCTGCTCCGTGTCCGCTTCAACCTGAATATCAACGTCAGGAAAGGTGTCACGCACCCGGTGCACTGCTGCTGTCACCGAACCGGCTGCGGCAATATGGTTGTCCTTGACCATTGCCACGTCAAACAACCCCATGCGTTTGTTGGTGCCGCCGCCAGCACGCACAGCGTACTTTTCTAGTTCTCGCAGCCCAGGCGTTGTTTTACGGGTGTCCAACACCATGGATGATGTGCCTTCTAGGGCGAGCGCCCACTGATGGGTTGCTGTGGCTACTCCCGATGCCCGTGAGACCAAGTTCAGCAGTGTTCGTTCTGCAATAAGGAGCGCCCAAACCGGTCCGGTAAGCACTGCGAGCTGTTGACCGGCTGTTACCGTCTCACCATCGGTCGCGTGGAAGTCAACCTGCACGGCGCCTAAGTCAAGGCGGTCAACCACCTGGGTCAACACCACTGGCACTAACGCTAAACCGGCAACGACTCCCTCTTCGCGGGCCACAAGGCGGGCTTGGATCTGCGCGGTTGCTGGCATTGTCGCCATGGTGGTGACGTCACGGCCAGGTTGTTCGCCAAGGTCCTCTGCGAGCGCAATATCGACGATTGACTGCATCCATGCGTCGTTGAGGCCCCGGTCACCTGGTAGTGCGGGTGAACCGGTCACGGTGACGGTCATGTGGTCTCCTTGGCTGCGTGGTGTTTCACAGTGGCTGTTGGTGGCACTGTCTGTGCTGGGTGCCTTGGTGGGGCGTTAGTTGTGTGCGGTGCGGGTGAGCGGCGCGGTGTCGGCGAGGAGGTACCCCTCATGGTCGAGCCGGATAACGACGCGGCGCAGCCATTGGTCACTGCGTTGTGGGTGGTCTGCTCGGAAGTGCCCGCCGCGGCTTTCAGTTCGAGTGTGTGCTGCAAGGGCGAGGGCGCATGCCACGGAGTGCAGGTTGGTGGTTTCCCACTCTGCTGCTTGTGGGAGTGTGGATTGGTTTCCGGGGAGGGTCTCTGGGATGTCTGCGTCGATGCGTACTCGGGAGAGGGCGTTGAGGGTGCGGCTCAGTGTTTCGTCTGTGCGGAGTACGCCTGCTCCTGCTGTCATGGCGCGCTGGATCCGGGTGCGGGTGGCGGACATGACGAGTCCGCTGTGGTTTGCACGTGGTTGCGGGTCTCGTTGTGGGAGTTCTCCGGCTGCCATGCGGTGGGCGATGTCTGCTGCTGCTCGGTGCGCGAAGACGATTCCTTCAAGGAGGGAGTTCGAGGCGAGTCTGTTTGCGCCGTGGACTCCGGTGCATGCCGCTTCACCGATGGCGTAGAGGCCACGCAGGGTGGTTCGCCCGGCGATGTTTGTCACGATCCCACCAGAATGGTAGTGCTGTGCTGGTGCTACTGGGACTGGTTCTTGGGTGAGGTCGAACCCATGTTCGAGGAGGCGCGCGTGGATGGTGGGGAACCGTGCGGCGATGAAGTCTTTCCCGAGGTGCCGGGCGTCAAGGAGGACGTGGTCTTCGCCAGTTTTTTCCATTTGCCGCACGATCGCGTGGGCGACAACGTCGCGCGGTGCGAGCTCGGCCATGTCATGCACGGCGGGCATAAATCGGTTTCCGTCAACGTCAATGAGGTAGGCACCTTCGCCGCGCACTGCTTCGGAGATGAGTGTGAGTTGGCCTTTTGCCCCTGACCCAAGCCACAGGACGGTGGGGTGGAATTGCACAAACTCCAAGTCCGCGAGGTCAGCCCCTGCGCGCAGGGCTGCTGCGGCTCCGTCAGCGGTGGTTTGGCTGGGGTTTGTGGAGGACACATACAGTTGCCCGATGCCCCCGGTGGCAAGCACGACAGCGCGTGCTAGCGCTGCACCAACTCCGTCACGGGTCCCTTCTCCGCGTACGTGGAGGGTGACGCCGCAGGCTACACGCCGATCAGCATCATCTGATTGTGGGGGGATCTCACCGGAGGACGTGAGAATGTCGATGACTTGAGCGTGTTCGATGATGTCGATGCCGGGGTCATTGCGCACTTGTTCCAGTTGAGCAACCAGGGCGCGCGAGATTTCTGCTCCTGTTGCGTCTCCACCAGCGTGGGCAATGCGGTCAGCGTGGTGTCCCCCCTCGCGGGTAAGTGACACGGTGCCGTCAGTGGATAGATCAAAATTGGCGCCACGGTCGATGAGGTCACGGACTCGCCCTGGGCCTTCGGTGACTAAGACATCTACCGCATGTGGGTCACAGAGCCCAGCGCCAGCTGTGATGGTGTCGTCTCGGTGAGCTGCTGGGGTGTCGGCTGGGTCAAGGGCTGCGGCGATACCCCCTTGGGCCCACACGGTTGATCCTGAGGACAGTACGTCCTTGGTGACCAGGAGTACTCGCCCAACCTGGGAACGTAATTCTAGGGCTGCTGTGAGCCCGGCGATACCCGACCCAACGACGATGACGTCAGCGTGAACTGTCCAGCCTGGTTCTGGTGCAGCAAGCTGCGTGGGCAGGGTGATTCCCTGCACGTCGTTCACCGTTGAAACTGCGCGATCGGCAGCCCCGAGGATTCAAGGTCATATCCGTGGGGAACCTGACCGGGCTCGTGCGAGTGGTCAACGATTCGGTTGTGTTCATCAACAAAAACCACTTGAGGCAGGTAGTGCCGCGCTTCGGTGTCAGCCATCATCCCGTAGGCGATGATGATGACAATGTCTTGTGGGTTGATGAGGTGCGCTGCAGCACCATTAATGCATACTTGCCCTGACCCTCGTTCACCGGGGATCACATAGGTTGTGAGGCGTGCACCTGTGGTGACATCGACAACATCGACCTGTTGCCCCGGGTAGAGGTCCGCAGCTTCGAGGAGATCAATGTCCACGGTAATGGAGCCAACATAGTGCAGGTCGGCTTGGGTGACAGTGGCACGGTGGATCTTGCCGATCATCATGGGACGGAGCAGAGACGTCACGGAGGTTCCTTCATCAGACTTCAGGTCATCAACTTAAGGCATCTCTCCTGCCCAGCGACTGCTACCGGCACTGGTGGCCGGGTGCATCACTGCGCGAAAGTGATACGCCTGTTGTCTATCAGTCTAGTCCTGCCGACCCGTGCCGCCACGAGGGCGAGAGCCACGCCACAGTACTGGGAATCCACTTCAGCGATGGTGTGGGGGTCAACGAGAACTAAATAATCAACATCAATGTGGGGTCGCTTGGCAAAAATGTCACGCCCTGCAGACAGCGCCTCATCAGGTGTACTACCGCGTGCAGCAACCTCAGCAATCGTGTGCAATACATGCGACAGGGTTAGTGCATCATCGTGTTCTGCCGCCGTGAGGTAGGCGTTGCGTGAGGACAGGGCCAACCCGGAAGGGTCACGCACAATCGGTACCGCTTCAATCTCCACATCAAGATTGAAATCTTTCACCATTCGACGGATCAACAACAACTGCTGGGCGTCTTTTTCCCCAAAAAAAGCTATGTCAGGTGTCGTTAATAGCAAGAGCTTCAGCACCACGGTGAGCATGCCGTCAAAGTGCCCCGGGCGAGCTGCCCCTTCTAAGATGCCACCCAAGTGTCCAGCAGTCACCCGCACCAGAGGCTCCTGGTCGGGGTACATGTCGGTGATGTCCGGGGCGAACACGAGGTCCACTCCTTCGTGCGCAAGCATGGCAAGATCTGCTTCTACGTTCCGCGGGTACGCGTCAAAGTCTTCCCCCGGCCCGAATTGCAGAGGGTTAACAAAAATTGTCACCACCACGTGATCCGCCTGCGCTCGTGCAGCACGCACCAACTCCATGTGCCCCGAATGCAATGCACCCATCGTCATCACCACCGCGCGCCGCCCTTGGGGCTTCGCAGAATCATCGGTGCCATCAGCAGATAAGACAGACGAATCTCCAACCACCCGGCTACTCAGCGCATGCAACGCATCATGGAGTTCCGCCACCGTGTGAACGGTGTGCGGGCGGGGAGGAGGGCAAACAGCAGCCGGGGAAGGCATGAACACACCTAACTTTGTTTCTCATAGTGACAACGAACAACTGTGGAACCTCGACTACGGGCGTTCCACCGAACCATTGAGAACATCAAGAATGTCCTGTGCTTGGCGTTCCGACAAACGCCCAGCTGCTAGGCTACGCACCGTCGCCCCGCGGGACAATTCTCGATAACCCGCCAACACATCGGCGGTGGCACTTGTTGAAGCAGCCTGTGCCACAACACCCAGGTGCCGGGCAACAGTACCCACATCACCACGAGCAACTGGACCAGTCAGCGTATGAATGGGGTCACTATCCGTAGCCGCGCCTCGCAACGCACCATCAAGGGCGGCACTCATCAACGGTTCCAACACGGCCCCTGGGCGGTCGATACCCGCTTTCGCCAACAACTCCGCAGCTTGGGCAACCAAAACCACGAGATGGTTCGCGCCATGAGCAAGCGCCGCGTGATACAACGCGCGCTGTTCCTCAGGGACAACGACAGGTTCAGCGCCCAATTCAACCGCCAACGCCTGACCGATCGGGAGGAACGGCCCGGGCGCTGTCACGGCACAGCAGATACCCTCTAGGCGACTGATGTCCAACGTCGTACCAGTGAAGGTCATCGCTGGGTGCAACGCGATAGGTACCGCACCGCGCCGCACAGCCGGCTCGAGAACGGAAATTCCCACACTGCCTGACACGTGAATAACGATCTGCCCGGCCTGCCACGCACCGAGCGAAGCGAGACCTTCAACCACAGGAGCCAAAGCATCGTCGGGTACCGCAAGTAACACCACCTCAGAGCGTTCCACGACCGCTTGAGGCTCAAGGCGCGGCACACCAGGAAGCAACGTATCGATGCGTTCCCGGCTTGCGTCACTATCCCCTGATGCTCCCACGATGTCGTGACCAACGGCGCGCAGCGCACTGCCCAACACCGCACCAACACGACCAGCACCCACAACGCCAATCCGCAAACGACCAGGCCGATGCGGCGGGTACCCCAAGGCAGGCTCAGACGTCATGATGCAGCCACCTGGTCTGCGCGGGCACGTGCTTCACGCGATCGGATGGCCTGCTCCTCCAACAAACGTTGCGCATCGTGCTCAGTAAGGTGACCAACGGAAGGAACAATCTCCCCCGGGGTGGAGTGCAACTCCACAGATGCCAGACCGAGGCGGCGTTGCAGGGGGCCTTGCTTCACAGCCAACGACTGGGTGCGTTCATGGGGCACAACCTCAATAACTCGGTTGAAGAACCCACTGCGGGCAATGATTGCCCGGTCGGTGAGGACATACCCGTTGCGCCGGTAGGACCATGGGTCCAACCAGCGTGCGCTACGAGGGCTGGTGATGAATCCCAGGTCCGTGCCCGAACCTGTGAGCGCAGCGTCCACGAGGGCGATGGGGTCTTCGGTTCCAAGGTCAGGCAGGACCAGCCATAGTGCATCCATAGCTTCGACGCGGCTACCGACGGGCAAAATCGTTGATTTATCTTTACCCATGTCTTGTAGGGAGAACTGACCCGCTACGTTGACAGTTGCACGCCACCATCCAAAACGCCGCCACAACAATGACTGGGAGAGACGTAACGCTTGGACACGTCCTGTGGGGATTGTTTGAGCGGTAGTTTCCAACAGGCCCTTACGGACACGTAGCCCGTCATGTGCCACGGCTGCGGTAAATCCGTACTCGGAGACCAGTCTCTGCCACACAAAGGGACCAAATCCAAAGAGGAACGGAAGTAACGAAAACGCAATCGCTGAGTTGCCGAAAGCAAAGGCCGTCACCATCACAATGATCGTGATGATAGTCAGAAATGCAGCAACTGACAGCAACGCGGACGCGACAATGCGTGGCGCAGGTATTTCGTAAATGACCCGTTCTGGTGCGTGGTTAACTGCACGGCGCGGGGCGGGTTCCGTAACAGCTTCTCTATCGGCAGAGTCTTCATAACCATCTGCGTCTTGATCAGTTGGAACGTGGCCATCAGGCCCATTGGCATCGCTGTGAGCAGTGAGCGGTTGACCCGTTGAGTCAACTGGTTCCTCAGCGTGATCAGGTGGTAGCGGAGACCGGGTTGTCTGCGGGTCGTCAGTAACTTCGTCAATGTGGTCCAGGAGCATTTCGCGCACCTGAATGGCGTCATTTTCGGTCAGGAAACCCAGTTTCACATTCGTTTCACCGCCCGCTGCGGATGCGATATCAAGCTCGGAGAGCCCCACAAAACGCGCAAGAAGTGGGCGTGTAATGTGAATCGTCTGGATCCGATCAAGGCGTACTTTGCGCTCCTGACGGAACAACACACCAGACTTTACGTACAGCGCTTGGTCACTCCAGGCGTAGCGCATGCGGCGCCAAGCGAGCCATCCATAACCAACCCACAACAGGGCGGCACCGAAAGCAATCCCGAGAGGGATGAGGACATCACGTGGCTCTATGCCTCCCTCGAGCATGTCTTGCGGGAAGTTTTGCCCCATACCCAGGAGCACAGCAACCACCACAATCCATCCACGGATAAAGGGGGTAGCTTTGTGAACGCGACGCCAGGTAAGACCGTCAGCTTCTCTCACGTCACTCACGGATTACAACCCAGCCAGTCGTGACTCACCACGGCTCGCGAGACGATCGCGTAACCGGGCCGCTTCATCTGGTTCGAGCCCTGGAACATCAGCGCTTGTTGCCATTGATGCCGTGTGAAGTGTCACCTTCGCAATCCCGAACTTGCGGTCAAACGGGCCAGCCTCAACGTCAACGAGCTGCATACGTCCGTATGGCACAACCGTCAACGACCGAAAAAGGATCCCAGAACGAATGAGGAGGTCCTCTTCACGTTCCGCATAGCCCATCGCAGGCACCTGCCTGCGAATCACGACCGCAACCCACACGAAAACACCGACAAGGACAGCCACAATGAGAGCAGTCCACCACGCCGTCCACAGAACAAGGGCAACAATGGCGGCAACCACTGGGAGGAGCATCGTTAACGTCCAGGTCAGCAAACGCACCTTCACAAGCTGCGGTGATACGCGAGTCCAGGTGACGTCTGACGGGTCAAAGAGCGTGTCAATGCGCTCACCCATGTTCACTCCTCATTCATTGTGCGCGCGGGATGCCGTTGACTTCCCTACACCTCGGGGATTGTTCCTCGAGGGCGCGCTTTCTCGGTGTCCCCGTCGTCTTCGGGCGGGATCTGGCAGTTGCCCTCTGCAATATATCCGCAGATGCACAACACTAGCGAAGCAATAACAGCCGCCCCGGCGAACCACGCCCGATGGGCCTGCGATTCAATACCAAGGTTCTCTAGTGTGAGCAGCAACTGTCCACCGTACCAGCCAACAAAAAGCGCACCACCCAAACAGGTCGCTTTAGCAAAAACCGCGATACGAGCCGCGGCCAGCCCACTGAGCTTCGGCTTTTTCCCCGCCAAATACGCTCGCACCGTGAGACCAGCCCAGGTCACGCCAACAGCCAGTCCAACAATCACGAGAATCTGTAAGACCGTGACAGCTGGAACGTGCATCCCGTAGCGCCGCAGTAGAAGCAGGATCCCCCACGTACCCCCAAGTGACAGGACACTGAGGGAAATGAGTTGAGAGATTCGGGAACGCGTCATCGTTGCACTATCCTTCAGTGCTCACCCAGTCTAGGGCGAGCCATCTGACACCGGAACGGTCCGGTGCGGTGTCGGCGAGGTCCGCAACCGGCCCTCCACCAAGCCCAGGAAGCTCAGCGTCTGGATCAATCTGAGCCCAAGGAACAAGCACAAATGCGCGCTCGTGAGCGCGAGGGTGCGGAAGTTCCAGTTCATCAGTAGATGAGATGACACCTTCATAAACCACGATGTCGATATCGAGTGTTCGCGGCCCCCAGTGCTCCTCACGGACACGCCCGTGAGCGTTTTCGATCGCCTGAGTTGCCCGGAGTAGGTCGCGCGGAGCCAGGGTTGTTTCACCGATGATGACTGTGTTCAAGTAATCAGGTTGGTCTGGGCCACCTACCGCAGCCGTGCGGGCAAGCGGTCCAATATCAACAACAGTGAACCCTTCAGTGTCATGCAACGCTTGGACAGCGCCGCTTAACGCCTGCTGGGCATCACCCAAGTTTGCCCCCAGGGCAAGAACGACCTTGGTTGGGCTCTCAGGTTCACGATCTAGTGGGTCAAGGTCGTCATCATCCATGACATCTGGAATGTGGGTTTCTTGAAGAATTGAGTTCCGCAAAGCAAGCAATTGCGGGTTGGGGGTCTCTTGACCATGATCAAGGTGATCGTTGTGGGCCAAGTCATCGAGGTCGTCTTCAACAAGTTCAGGGATATCGACGCTCAGTGGCTGCTGGCCACTGTCCGCCACCGGGGACTCGTCGTGACCGTGGTGGGAAGGCTCAGCGATCTCTGGGGCGAACGTTGGTTGCCACGCAGGCTCAACATCGTCGACAGAACGGGCAGGTGCGCTATATGCCCCGGGCTCTGGTGGGGCGAAACGTGACACAGGCGGAACGGCTTTTGCTACAACCTCTTCTGGGCTCAGTGACACAGGTGATGGGCTGCGCTGAGGCAGCCCCTCTGCGGTTTGCTGAGGCAACGCAACAGGAGGAACATCTTGCTGTTGCTGCGAGACATCGGATGCTGTTGGGGTGTTCCTTGACTCTGCCACGTGAGGTGCAGCAGTTTGGCGCGGTGCAGGTGTGTCGCTAGTCGCTCCCGTAGCCGCATTGTCTAAGAAAGGTTTAGGCAAAGGAGGTAGTTCTCTGGACTGTGTCATCGCGAACAGTGGCTTCGACATGTCCAACGGAGTATTAGCGTCACCACCCAGAAGCTCTGACAGTGTTGGCGCACGGTGCGGTTCAGCAGCAGCCTCTGAAACAGCAGGGATGGTACCGGTCATCGCAGCACCAGCGAAAAACTCGCTCGAGGTGCGAGCGGATTCTGGGCCAGAAGCAGACTGATCAGGCTGAGGAGTGTCGTGGCTGTGAGGTTCGGCGTCAACAACAGCTGACTCGCCTGCCATAGCAATAGGGGTCTCTTGCGCATCGCCGTCGCGCTGAGGCTCTTCGTCAGAGATGTACTCGTGATGAGAGTCTGGCTCATGGTCACGGTACCCGTTGCGGGCTTCCTCAAACTCGTGCGGGGCAGATGCCTCATGCGTGTTCTGCAGTGAAGCAGCGTCATGTGGTGTGGCCACATCAACGTGTGGGAACTCTGGTGAGTACGTCTCAGCAACAGTGGGGATCACGGTTTGTAGCGCTGAGGGGTGCGTTGGTGAAGTGGGCACAACAATGGGAGTCATTGTTGTTGACGTGCCAGGTTCAGTGATGGGTTCCTGAGGAGAAACCGGCACCTGTGGTGTTGGGGCTTCCGGGGTTGGGTCGTGGAGTGGTTCTGATGGGTAATCCTGGTCAACGTCAGGCTGAACCTGGACTGGGAAACCACCGACTGGTGTTTCCACACCCAAAACTATTTCATCAAAGCTGGGAAGATTACCGGCAGCAGACACCGCTGAAGGTGCGGCAGTGGGTTGTTCCTCAGGTGACGGGACCACCGGAATCATGGTGCTGCGGGGGGCGGGGTCTTCGTCAGCACGCTCCACACGATGATTGATTGCCGATTGCGGTGTGAATTGCTCGGTGGAGGTCACTTGGCGGCGCTGAATAGTCACCGCAACGTTTGAGAACGGAACACTTATAGGCGCTTGGGGTTTATGAACGGTGACAATACATCCACTCACTTGCGCGTAAGCAAGAACCCGGTCGGCGATGCGTTCCGCGACCGTTTCAATGAGGTTCACCGGCTCACCGGACAAAACACCCACCACGTCTTCAGCAATCAACGCATAATTCACTGTGTCTGTCAGGTCATCTGAACGACCAGCCTGACTAATGTCAACAAAGAGCGTGATATCCGCGAGGAAGGTTTGACCTTCTTCTCGTTCGCTCTGAAGCACACCGTGATATCCGGTTGCTTGCAATCCAGTGAGTTGGATTGTGTCGACATCATCCAGTGTGGCTCGGAATCGAGTCTCACCAGCGTTCATTACGTACCCTTCGTCGTGGCGGATGCACCGTTTATGGTGGACACCCCTGCGCCCGCAATCTTAATGGGTGAACGCACCTAACAACTAGCCCATGCGTCACCTACACGGGCTGCAGCAACTGACCGCGGCACATCGTGAACCCTCACACACCACGCACCATGTGCTGCGACCAGCGCAGTCACTGCTGCGGTTGCGTCATCACGGCCTTCGGGTGGAACTGTGATTTCTGGCCCCGGTGACAATAATCGTCCCAGAAAACGTTTACGTGACGCCCCAATAAGAAGCGGGTATCCCAGTTCTGTGAGTTGGTCTACGTGACGAAGTAGCGGCCAATTGTTTTCACCAGACTTAGAAAAACCAAGACCCGGATCGAGAACAATGTTTTCCCGGCGTACGCCACAGTCCATCAGATGTTCGGTACGGGCCAACAATTCCATGCTGACGTCGCCAACAATATCGTTGTACACCTCAAGTGAATCCATGACATCAGCGTGTCCGCGCCAATGCATGGCAATAAAAACTACACCGGTTTCAGCGGCGACACGCGACATATCATCGTCAGCCAGACCACCGGAAACATCGTTAATAATCTGAGCCCCGGCTTCAACTGCCTGGTAAGCGACCCGCGCGCGAGTGGTGTCCACAGACACCACCGCGCCGGCAGCAACAAGTTCGCTGACCACGGGGATGACCCGGGCGATTTCTTCATCTTCAGGGACACGTGCTGCCCCTGGGCGGGTAGATTCCCCGCCCACATCGACGATGTCAGCCCCCTGCGCAATAAGTTCCAGACCGTGGTTCACCGCTTCACGAGCAGTGAACCACAATCCACCATCAGAGAAAGAATCAGGCGTCACATTCACAACCCCCATAACGAGGGTGCGCTGTAACTCCGTGATGCTCTGTGGCAAAGCAGAAGGGTGCTTCCGCGTCACCGTGCTATGACCTCACAATGAGACTCATCGCCTCAGCGCGAGTCGCAGGGTCACGCATTTGACCCCGCACCGCTGAGGTCATGGTGCGGGCGCCAGGCTTACGCACACCACGCATCGACATACACAGATGCTCACACTCAACGACAACAATCACACCGCGCGGGTGGAGAGTTTCCACCAGCGCGTCCGCGATCTGGGTAGTGAGCCGCTCTTGCACTTGAGGCCGCTTGGCAAAGACGTCAACGAGCCGAGCCAGTTTCGACAACCCCGTCACCCTGCCGTCTTCACCAGGGATATACCCCACATGCGCCACCCCGTGAAAAGGCACCAGGTGATGTTCGCACGTGGAATACACCTCGATGTCTTTGACCAAAATCATTTCATCGTGGCCAATATCAAACACCGTGTTCAGAACTTCTTTGGGGTTCTGGCGAAGCCCGGAAAACACCTCAGCGTAGGCTTTAGCCACCCGGCGAGGGGTGTCTTGTAATCCTTCACGGTCAGGGTTTTCACCTACCGCAAGGAGAAGTTCCCGCACCGCAGCTGCAGCACGGTCAAGGTCAACGTCACGGTCAACCCCGTCAGGGATATCGGTCATGGTGTCACTCACTCGCCACGCGGAGCGTCGATGGGACCTGAACCGGTAGGTTCAGCACCACCAACCTCACCTTCAGTGTGCGGACCAACCTCGATTCCGCTCTGCACCTCAACGGGCTCCACAGCGGGCTGCGCTGGGGTGTCCACAGGACCAGGTGCATCGTGCAATGGGCGGTCATTTGATGAGTGCCACACTGGACGCGCCGAACGCTTCACCACAGGAGCGAAGATCTCAGCGAGTTCTGCTTCGTTGAGGGTTTCTTTCTCCAACAACTGAATCACCAGGGTATCGAGCACGTCACGGTACTCAGTGAGCACCTCCCACGCTTCTCGGTTAGCTGTGTTGAGGAGTTCGCGAACCTCAGAGTCAATGGCGTTGGCGACATCTGGTGACGGACTGCGAGCACCTTGCCCCTGTTGGAAACCATAGAGAGGTTCTCCCCCACCTTGACCGAGGTCAATGGTTCCTACCCGAGAACTCATTCCGTACTTGGTCACCATCTTGTAGGCGATGTCTGTCGCCTTTTCGATGTCGTTTGATGCCCCCGTGGTTGGGTCTTTAAAGACCAGTTCCTCGGCTACGCGTCCGCCCATGGCGTACGCCATGTCGTCGAGTAGTTCATTGCGGGTCTTAGAGTAACGGTCCTCGCTAGGCATAACCATGGTGTAACCAAGTGCGCGGCCGCGAGGCAAAATAGTCACCTTTGTGACCGGGTCGGTGTGCCGCATCGCTGCAGCAACCAACGCGTGACCACCCTCGTGGTACGCCGTGTTCTTAATCTCGTGTGCGTTCATCACGCGGGTGCGTTTCTGCGGACCAGCAATAACACGGTCGATTGCTTCATCCAGTGCACGGTCATCAATGAGTTGCGCGTTGGAACGGGCTGTCAACAACGCAGCTTCATTGAGGACGTTCGCGAGGTCGGCCCCGGAGAATCCTGGGGTTCGCTTGGCAACTGAGTGGAGGTCAACTGTTTCGACAACGGGTTTGCCCTTAGCGTGAACGTTCAGGATCGCTTCACGTCCCTTGAGGTCAGGCGGGTCGACCGAGATTTGCCGGTCAAAACGTCCTGGCCGCAGCAACGCGGGGTCGAGAATATCGGGGCGGTTGGTTGCCGCAATGAGAATCACGTTGGTTTTGACGTCGAACCCGTCCATCTCCACAAGGAGTTGGTTGAGGGTCTGTTCACGCTCGTCGTGACCACCGCCCATACCTGCTCCACGGTGGCGCCCAACGGCGTCAATTTCATCAACGAAGATAATCGCTGGTGAGTTCTCTTTTGCTTGTTGGAACAAGTCGCGCACACGCGAGGCACCCACACCAACAAACATTTCAACGAAGTCTGAACCTGATATGGAGAAGAACGGAACACCGGCTTCACCAGCGACAGCGCGCGCTAGCAGCGTTTTACCGGTTCCTGGGGGGCCGTAGAGCAGCACACCCTTAGGGATTTTTGCACCAACAGCTTGGAACTTCGCAGGCTCTGACAGGAACTCTTGGATTTCTCGCAGTTCTTCCACTGCCTCTTCAGCCCCGGCGACATCCGCAAATGTGACCTGTGGCATGTCTTTGTTGGCCATCTTGGCTTTGGATTTCCCAAAGCCCATAGCGCCACGTGTTCCACCCTGCATCCGTGAGATGAGGAAGAAGAACAACACACCGATGATGAGGAAAGGAATGATGATGGACAGCATGGACACAAGGAAGTTCGCACGGGCGATCTCCGCGTTGTAGCCGTCCTTGAGTGTGGCATTTTCGATGGCCTCAACGACCCCTGGGCCTTGTGGTGCCACGTAGTAGAACTCAACGAGTTTTCCGTAGTCTTCACCGTCTGCAGAGAATTCCTCTGACAACGTGAGACGTACCCGCTGGTCGCCGTCAACAATCAACGCTTGAGTGACTGTGTCACCCGAGAGAAGGTCGAGGCCTTGGGAGGTGTCGATCCGTCCAACTCGCTCACCGAAGAACATGGAGCCCGCAATGGCGAGCAATACGACGGCGAGCACGATCCAGACGATCGGCCCACTGAATAAACGCTTCTTTTTCATCGGCGGCCGGGTAACCCCGAATCCTTCCACTCAGATAGCAGCACATGCAGATAGAAGAAAACTACACTCAGATCTGCTTGAACCGCTCATGTATTCACCTTTGTTCGCCAAGGGCGCGAAGACAAGGTCTTTCACTGTCGCCCTGCGGATCACGAGATCACCCTAGCGGGACCGCCTGACAGTTGTCTGAATCCCCGCTGGATCCCCTACTGGTCAGTGTTGGTGGCCTTCCCAGCGCTGCGGTTAGGCGTACAGGTGGGCGGAAAGTGTCGCGACATATGGCAAGGTGCGGTACTTCTCAGCCCAGTCCAAGCCATATCCCACGAGGAACTCGTTGGGGAGGTCAAACCCGACGTATTTCACATCAACTTGAGCGACTGCGGCTTCGGGTTTGCGGAACATCGTCGCTACTTCGAGGGAAGCAGGGCCACGGGAACGCAAGTTGGTGATGAGCCATGACAGGGTGAGCCCGGAGTCAATGATGTCCTCAACGATCAACACGTTGCGCCCGGACAAGTCCGTGTCGAGATCTTTCAAAATGCGGACAACACCTGAGGAGCGAGTCCCAGAACCGTAGGAGGACACTGCCATCCAGTCCATTGCCACGGTTTCGTGTTCGAGGGCGCGGGAGAGGTCTGCCATCACCATGACGGCGCCTTTGAGGACACCGACCAAGAGCAGGTCACGGTCTGCGTAATCTGCGTCAATCTGCTGCGCCATCTCGCGCAATCGCTGCTGAATCTCCTCTTCAGTCAGCAGTACGCGTTCAATGTCTTCGGGTCGGGCTGAACCCACAGGAATCTCCTTGACGAGGTGGTGGAGGGATTGCTACTTCACACAGTAGGACGTGTGAAGACCAACATGCTACTTTGCCTGGCGACTGCTATGGCAGTCGGCAGGTGAGTCTCGCCTTGGCCACGCCATTGCGTGACCAGAGCGTCCATAGCGTCGATGTGGCGCATCGACAGTTCACCGGCGGGAGCGCCAGCTTCCCGTGCTGCGGCGCGCAATGCCCGATGCCGCACGGCAGCGGGCACATCACACAGCGTAGGAATATCAAGGGCGACAACCACATCGCAATGGTTAGGTGGCGCCGTGAGTGACAGGTGTGCTGCTTCTTGGGATGCCGTAAGAGTGCGTTCTGCCCACTGTTCGAGGGCGTGCGCATCGTCATGGAGTTGGCGGGCTGTCCGGGCCAGGGTGCGGGCGATTCCTGGCCCCAGCACGTCATCCAGGAGTGGGAGAACTCGTCCCCGCACTTGGGAGCGGAGTGGGCCGTTGGGGCTGTGGTCAAGGTTTGTGGGGTCCACCCAGTAAGGGATACCGAGTAGTTCGCAGATCGCTTCGGTGTCGCGGCGGGTGATGTCCAGAAAAGGTCGCAGGTACCGGCCAGTGTGGGGGCGGATCCCGGCTAGTGATCGGCTACCAGAGCCGCGCGCTAACCCCAGGAGTACTGATTCGGCTTGGTCGTCTAGGGTGTGGCCAAGCAGGATGTTGTCAACGTTGTGGGTGTCCGCTAGGTGGTCGAGGGCTGCGTAGCGTGCTGTTCGTGCAGCGTTTTCTGGGCCACCGTTGCCTGCCCCTTGGGCCACGGAAACGCGCTGGATAACAACATGTTCAATGCCGATGCGGTTGAGGGTGTCAGCTGCTGTTTGGGCGACCGCGTCGGAGCCTGGTTGCAGTGCGTGGTCGATGACAAATGCGCTGAGTTGCCAGTTGTGGCGTTGGGCAAGGAACTGGGCAGTTGCGGCTAGTGCGAGTGAGTCAGCTCCGCCTGAGCAGGCAATGGCGAGGTGATGTGAGCTGGAGTTGGGGGGAAGTGCTGCTCTGATGGCGTCGCGGGCTTGGCGGATCGGACGCGGGACGTGCGCCACTAGTCGAGGTTTTCGATTCGTTGGATCCAGTCGGCGGGGTTGTGGAGCTCAACGCGGCTGGGCAGGTATTGCGGCCCGGTCCATACTCGGTTCATGGTGTCGTGGCCTGCGGCGCTGATGACATCGCGCACAAACCCTGCCCCTAACCGGTACTGGTCGCTTTTGAGATTTGCGCCTAGCAGCCGGCCAATGATTTCTTGGCGGCGGGTGAGATCTGAACGGCGAGCGTCAAATCTGCGTCGTAACGATCGAACGGAGGCGATCTGGTCGTCTGTCACTGCGTCCATGACGGTGTCTGCGTAGCCTTCGAGGAGCGCCATCATGGCGAGGACAGATTCGAGGGTTTGGTGTTGCTGGTCATCGAGCACGGCTTCGAATACTGATTGCCCACCGCGTAGGACGTTGGCAACTGCTCTCACCCATTGAATGAGTGATGTTTCACTGCTGAACCCGTTGATGAGGGCTCGGGCATTGTCTTTCATGTAGTCGACAAGCCAGGGTGCGTGGGCAAATTGGAGTGCGTGTGTTTGTTCGTGGATGGCGACCCACAGGGCGAAGTCGTCGAGGTCAACGGCCATGGACCGTTGTGTTGCCAGCACGTTCGGGGCGACAAGGACGAGGTTGCCGGTCGCTGGTGTAGTTGTTTCCGGTCCGATAGCTGGCCCAAAGGGGTCAAATTGGCCCAGTATCCGTTGTGACAGGAATGTCAGTGTCGCCATAACTTCGACACCAGAGGTGACATCTGTTGGGTCTGGTTTCCCGTCAATGGGGGTGCTGTGCGACAACTCAAGAAGTTCGTCCATGGAGCGTGCGGCGGCAAGTGTCCATCCACGGCGGTCGAGAACTGACACCCGTGAGAGTGTGCCCTGCGGTACAGGCAGGTGAGCTAACTCTGGGACGAGGTCTGCGGCTAGTGCTGCACTGCTGCGCAGAACGTCAACAACTTCTTGGGCTTTGGCTGGGGATACTTGCGGTCCTGGTCGCACGATGCGCGCCGCGAGTTGGGCAGATTTCATCCACTCTTGGGAGGGGTTACGTGCTGTCATGAGCATCCACATTCTGAGAGTTTCTCAACAAAAGCGTCCATGCGCTGACGGGGGCCCCATTGGCCGCCGTCGGGAATGTCGTCGGCGATGATGGTGAATGTCAGGGTGCGTCCGTCGAGTGTCATGAGAGTCCCAGCAAGCGCTGTCACCCCGGGCAATGAACCTGTTTTGGCTCGTACTAGGCCCCGCCCGTTGCGTTGGGTGTAGCGGTCATCGAGGGTTCCATCGTAGGCAGCAATGGCCATTCCGCGCACAGCTTGGCGGTAGGAGGGGTCGTTAGCCATATCGTTTATCACAGAATCGATCAGTGAAGCGGTGACTCGTGAGGTGTCGCCGAGCCCTGAGCAGTCCACAAGTTCAACGCCTGTGGTGTCAAAACCCATGCCGTCGAGTGTTGCGATCACTGCAGTGGTGGCCCCATCAAATGTTGCGGGCAGGCCACGTTCCACGGCAACGAGGTGCCCCATGACTTCGGTGATGGTGTTGTCTGACGTTTTGAGGAAGTAGTCAACGATCTCACCAACGGGCGCTGATTCCACACGGGCGATGACGCGTTCGTCGTCGATTTTTGCTGCGTATCCGTCTTGTTCGATGACTCGCCGTTCAGGGGAGTTACCTACCGAAATTCCAGCTTCTTCGAGTTGGTCAGCGAACTGTTTGACGGCTTCTTGAGCTGGATCTGAGTAGCGCGGAGCATAGGTGCCCTCTTCTTTACGCCCTACGTCAACACCGATAGCTTGCACGGGAGCGGCGTAACCCAACGGGGGAATGTCATCAGCCCACGGGCCGGTTGTTGAACCGGTGAAGAGGGAGTCATCAAGGTACAGGTTGATCGTTGTTTGACCGGTGAGTTTAAGTTGCGCAGCCACCTGGGTGGCGAGGTCCCGCAGACCTGCACGTCCGTTAATGGCGTCCGGGTCGCCGTGAGTCGCAGAGAGCATCATGTCTCCCCCACCTACGAGGTACACCGTGTCAGGGGCAGTTTGCACCACGGTGGTGGGGAGTGTGGCGTGGGGGTCTAGAACTTCCATTGCGGCCAGAGCGGTGAGGATTTTTTGAACGCTGGCGATCACAATGGGGCGGTCAGCGTTAACTGCTGTGATTTGTTCTGAGGTGAAAGTGTCGCTGATAACAACCGCCACTGACTTACCGAGAGTGTCTTCATCGGCGGCGAAGTCTGCGGCGAGCTCTGCGATTTTGGCGCTGGAGGGGACTTCTCCCTCACCATCTGCTCGGGTTAATAGGGTGGAATTATCAGGGGTGGTTGTTGCCGCGGTCACTGTGGGGAAGGGACGCGCCGGGTCGATGGGAGCACTGTTGGTGAGGTATCCCGGTACGAGGTCGTTGATGTCTGCCCACACATACCCGCCCACGGCGACAAGCGCAAACGCAACTGTTGCGCTGACGATTTTTGACATGAGGCTCATTCGAACCCAACCTTTCGCACCCACCGGCTTTGACCGCATCTGCCCTGATGTAAGGGTACCTGCCACAAGGGTGCAGATGAGACGCGGGACACGGATCACAGCGACTCGATGACTCAGTCACGTCAAGAGTCGTCTACCCTAGAAAGTGGTCAAACCGACCAGATACCAGTCTATGGAAGACACCTCCTAGGCGCGTAACCCGCCAAGGCCAAGGTGCAATGGAGGAGACGCAGTGGAATTCGACGTCACTATCGAGATTCCGAAAGGTCAACGGAACAAGTACGAAGTTGACCACAAGACGGGTCGGATCCGTCTGGACCGCATGCTCTTCACGTCAACTCGGTATCCGGACGACTACGGTTTCATTGAGGGCACCCTTGGTGAAGACGGAGACCCGTTGGACGCATTGGTGCTGCTGGAGGAACCCACGTTCCCTGGCTGCTTGATCCGATGCCGCGCTCTGGGGATGTTCCGCATGGCTGATGAGGCTGGCGGAGATGACAAGGTGTTGTGCGTGCCGTTGGGGGACCAACGTGCGGCATGGCGTCAAGACATCGATGATGTCTCTGACTTCCACCGGCTTGAAGTTCAACACTTCTTTGAGGTGTATAAGGACTTGGAGCCTGGAAAGTCAGTGGAGGGGGCACACTGGGTCGGTCGTACGGAAGCCGAGAAGGAGATCGTGCGGTCGTTCCAGCGCGCTAAGGACGCTGGCTACGATTACACACTCCCTGAAGAACACTGACGGTAGCACTGTTACAACAAACGAGGTGGTGAGCAGAGTCGCTCACCACCTCGTTTGTGTATCAGGAAGCTGTGCACAGTGGGCGCTCAGCAGCCTGCGTCAGTGATGTTCTCCGTTGCGGGCTCAGGGGCGTCCCGCGTAGGGGAAGAGTTGGGAGTCCCATCGCACTGAGGTGATTTTTACGGGAATGCCTGGGCGCGCGGCTTCAATCATTTGACCGTTTCCGATGTACATCGCAACGTGGTAAATGCTCGATGGGTTTGAGGTGTCACTTCCCCAAAAGAGGAGATCGCCGGCCCGCATAGAGTTGAGGTTGATCTTTTTTACGCGCTGGTACTGCGAGCGCGATGTTCGGGTGATGGAAACGCCAGCTTCACTCCATGCCACGGAGGTTAGCCCGGAGCAGTCGAAGAGGTTTGGTCCTGCTGCGCCAAGTTGGTAGCCCTTCCCGATGCGTTTTTTTGCTGCTGCGACGGCATTGCGTCCTTGCGCCGCGGATCCAACGGATATGCCTTTGCCCAGGTCGGAGCTTGGTGGAGCGGGTGCTGGTTCTGGGTCAGGTGTGGGGGTTGGGGTGCGAGTGGGGGTTGGCGTGGGTGTCGGTGTTGGGGTCCGCGTAGGCGTTGGGGCTGGGGCGGTGGTTCGGGTTGGTTCTGGGTCTGGGGCAGGTGTGCGGGTGGGTTGGGGTGCAGGGTCAGGGGTGCTGGTTGGTGCTGGCGCAGGGTCGGGGTTGTTGTCGTTTTCGCGGGGCACTTCGCCAACGGTGACGCCGTCTTCTTCGTCTTCTTCTTGTTGGCGGATGCGTTCGCGGGCTGCTTCTTCTTCGCGTTCTTGGCGTTCTTGTGCGAGTCGTTCTTGGCGTTCTTGTTCTTCGGCTATGGAGGTTTGCCGGGCTTGAGCTAGTTCTTCAAGGAGTGCTGAGCGTTGTGTTTGCGCTTCGGCTGCTTGGGCTTCTGCTTGTGTTTGGAGGAGTTGAGTGTTTTGCATTGCCGCCGATGCTTCGTCCCGTTTATTGCGGGCTTGTTCGGCTGCGTCGGATGCTGCTCGTTCGAGGACTTCTGCGACGACTTTGTCTGCTTGGAATTGTTGGATGCGCTGGTCGGCTTTGCTGGACACGGCTGAGATGGCGTTTGTTTCGGTGATTGCTTGGTCAAGACCATCTGCGGTGAGTAGTGCGCTGAGCCCGTCGAGGGCGTAACTGGAGCGACTGGATTCTCGGGCGAGGCGGGCGACGAACACTCGTGATTCTGCTGCGCGGTCGTGGGCGTCGTCTGCCGTTGCACGAGCGGTGTCGGCGAATTCTTGGAGTTCGCGGTATGCCTCTTCGGCTTGGAGGTAGTCTTCTCCAGCGGCGATGACGGCGGTGTAGGCGGAGTCAACGCTTTGTTCAAGTTGGGCGATCTCTACATCGAGTTCAGCGACGTTGCGTGCCCGCTGTGACACGGCACTGTCTGTGTCGGTGTCCTCGGGGTCAGCTATGGCGGGTTGCGCGAGGGGCACTGTCAGGGCGATGACGAGGGCTGTAATAATCCCTGCTCGTCGGTGGTGCGGCTGGCGGGCTGTCATCATGATGGTCTTCCTGCAGGATGGGGAGATCTCCCACAAGCCTACCCACACTATGGGGAGTTCTCACGTATTTGCTGTTGGCAGTTTCGCTCACAGTGGTGCGTCCAGAACATGAGAACTTACCCAGCGTGATCTTCTCAGCGTCACGCAACCGTGCCATGGTTATCTCATGACCAAGCGAATGTGTTGTTGAGCAGCCCCATCAGCGCTGCGGCCACCTCCTTCGCCGTCCTCTTGTGCTCCCCGCCTGCCTCACGGCCTCCGCATCGCTGCGGAGAGTTCACCGTGGACATCGCATTCCGGTGAACCAGCGCTCCTTACCTGCACACCAAGCCAGTCCCACACTTCAGGAGCTCTCCATGTCAGAAAATTCATGGTCTTTCGAAACCCGCCAAATCCACGTTGGGCAAACCCCTGACGAGCAAACCGGTGCCCGCGCACTTCCTATCTACCAGACAACATCGTTCGTGTTTCCTAGCGCTGAGGTCGCTGCGGATCGTTTTGCGCTCAAAGATCTCGGCCCGATCTACACCCGCATCGGGAACCCCACGCAGACCGCTGTTGAGGACCGTATCGCTTCGCTTGAGGGCGGTGTTGGGGCGCTACTTGTTGCATCAGGTCAGGCAGCAACAACGTTGGCGATTCTCAATATCGCTGAAGCTGGGGACCACCTTGTTGCCTCCCCGTCCCTGTACGGAGGGACCTACAACCTGCTGGCTCACACGCTCCGCAAGCTGGGGGTTGAGGTGACCTTTGTGAATGACCCGCATGACATGGGCCAGTGGGCTGCTGCCGTCAAAGACAACACGAAGTTGTTCTTCGCAGAATCTATCCCTAACCCGCAGGCAGACATTCTCGATATTGAAAGCGTTGCCGCCACCGCCCACGAGGCTGGTGTGCCACTCCTGATCGACAACACGGTAGCCACCCCGTACCTGCTGCGCCCATTTGAGTGGGGTGCGGACATCGTTATTCACTCCGCAACCAAGTACCTGGGCGGTCACGGGTCAGCGATTGGTGGCGTCATCGTGGACTCCGGGAACTTCGACTTCGCGAAACACCCGGAACGGTTCGCGAACTACAACCAGCCAGATCCCACCTACAACGGGCTGGTGTACGCACGTGACTTGGGTGTGGGTGGGATGCTGGGCGCGAACCTTGCGTTCATTCTTAAAGCGCGTGTGCAACTTCTGCGTGACATGGGTGCTGCTATTTCCCCGTTCAACGCATTCTTGATCGCTCAAGGGTTGGAAACACTGTCGCTACGGGTTGAGCGGCACGTAGAAAACGCGGAGAAAGTTGCCCGCTGGTTGGAGCAACGCCCTGAGGTCACTGCCATTCACTACGCCGGTTTGGAATCCTCACCGTGGCACGAACGCGCCGTGAAGTACGCCCCGAAGGGCGCCGGTGCGATCGTTGCGTTTGATCTTGGTGGTGGCGCTGAGGCTGGGCAAGCGTTTGTGTCCGCGCTGAAACTCCACTCCAACGTGGCAAACATTGGTGATGTGCGGTCTTTGGTTATCCACCCAGCATCAACAACTCACTCCCAACTCAACGAGGCAGAACTTGCCCAAGCCGGTATCACTCCTGGGTTGGTTCGCCTCTCAGTAGGGATTGAGCACATCGACGACATTCTCGCTGACCTTGACCTTGGGTTTGCGGCACTGTAAGCCGACAACACTTGTAACGTCTGCTCGTGGTGTCTCACATGCGAGGCACCGCGAGCGCCCCAGCACAGATTTGGGCAAGATCGAATTACCATGACGAACATCCCTGCCTCCCCCACCTCGTCGTGGACGCGACTGTCGCACCCGTTGCGTCCATCGTCGCGGCGCGCCCAGGATATAGCTGCTACTGCGGCGTGGCGTGATGGGGATGAGTTGGGGGCACGGCGGGTGGAGTACATCGGGGACCTGCAATTAGAAGCAGGCGGTGTTTTGCCTTCTGTTACGGTCGCCTATCAAACGTGGGGGACGTTGAATGAGGCTGGAGACAACGCGATCTTGGTGTTGCATGCCTTAACTGGTGACACTCATGTCACACGCAACGTTGATCACCGTGACCCGGCGGTAGCGGCGTCTGCTGCGGCTCGGGCTTCAGCGCGTTCCCGTGACGGGTTACCTCCAGAGGATGCGCCTGGGTGGTGGGAGCCGATGGTTGGGCCGGGTGCCCCTATCGACACGACCCGGTATTTTGTGGTCGCACCCAATGTGTTGGGCGGTTGTCAGGGAACAACCGGCCCGGCTTCGACCGCCCCTGATGGGCGGCCTTATGGTTCACAGTTCCCGGTCATTACGATTCGTGATCAGGTTGCTGCAGAGGTTGCTCTCACGAAGCTGTTGGGTATTTCGCAGTGGCGTGTTGTTTTGGGCGGGTCGATGGGTGGATTGCGCGCTTTGGAGTGGGCAATTATGGGCCCCGAAGCAGGTATCGATGTGGGGGCTGCCGGGGTTATTGCGGCGTCGTCGCAGACCACTGGTGACCAGATCGCGTGGGCGCACCCGCAGATCGCTGCTATTGAAGCTGACCCGTATTTTTTTGGTGGCGACTACTACGACCAGCCGGCAGGTTTTGGTCCGCACCGCGGGTTGGGTATTGCCCGGCAGATTGCGCACACCACGTACCGCAGTGCACGCGAATTGGACCGAAGGTTTGGTCGTATTCCTCAGCATGCTGAGGACCCCATGTTTGGTGGGCGTTTCGCTGTGCAGTCGTATTTAGATCACCACGGTGACAAGTTGGCGCGTCGTTTTGATGCGAACTCTTATGTGGTTTTGACCCAAGCGATGTTGACCCATGACATTGGGCGTGACCGTGGCGGTGTCGCCACGGCGTTGCGTTCTATTTCTTGCCCGATGCTTGTGGTTGCGGTTGATTCTGATCGGCTGTTTTTGCCCCGTGAGTCACAGCGTGTTTGTGCGCACGCCCCTGGGGCAGAACCGTTGGAAACGATTTATTCTGACTACGGGCATGATGGTTTTCTTCTTGAGTTTGATCAGTTGGCACCTATGATTGCAAGGTTCCTTCGTCAATTGCCTGCCGTGCGTTCACCGAAGTAACCCGGCACAGTCGCCCCATCATAGGAGTGTGTATGCCTCACCACCTGACAACTTTGACGACGTTAACGTCCCTGTTGGAAGCATCCACCACACGGGTTGTGACCTGGCTGGAACCCTTGGGTGAGCACCTGATGCACAGTGCAGGTAAGGAATCTGCGCTGCCTGGGTGGACTATCCGGGAGTTAGCGGTCCACGTGGCAAAGTCAATGGACGCAATCATCCTGTCTGAGCAGGCCCCACCTGGTATCGCACCCATGACGTTGGCCGAGTATTTAGGTACTTACCCGGGGCGGGCGCAAGAAATAGCTGTTTCCGCTCGTGAGGCATCGGCGCAGGTGGAAGAAGGTTCCTTGTTTGCGTACATGCGGTCACAGTTCGCCGCTGCGGGGCGAACTATCGCCGCGTACCCCGCCGATGGGGACACTGTTGTTGCTGCGCGCCGCGGCCCAGTGACATTGCATGACCTGGTCATTTCCCGCCTCATTGAAGTGGTGGTGCACGCCTCTGATCTGCGCCGTTCCTTCACCGGGATCGTTGATATGTCGGCGGGGAACGTCCCCGACCACGCAGAAGCCCAACGAGTGGTTGCCAACGAACTCCTTGACATCATCATCACCCGGGGCGGGTATTCATTAGAGGTCTCTGACGTCTCAATGTGGATTGACTTGGCTACTGGGCGGCGCCCTTACAACACTGCTGAGCTCGCCCAAGCGCTATCGCCTAAGTTCACGGCCGGTGGTATCCCTGACCTTGGGCGCATGCTGCCCATCGTGTGACACCTGGCCGTGTTGCGCATGGCAACTCTGGGCACCTCAGCATAGATTGGTGCCATGCGTGCTGCACAAGTAACTTCCTTTCACCCTGACCGTCCCGTTGCCGGGTTGTCCCTCAATGAGGTTGACCCGCCACACGCCCCAGAGCACTGGAGCGTGGTGGATGTGCACGTGGCGGCCTTAAACCACCACGATGTGTGGTCATTGAAAGGGGTGGGGTTATCCCCTGATGCTTTGCCCATGACGTTAGGAACGGACGCTGCCGGGGTGACCGCTGATGGGCGGCGCGTCATGGTGCATGCGGTGGTTGGTGGGGACGGTCACGGAGTTGGTCCTCAAGAGCGGCGGTCCATTCTGTCGGAAAAATACGCGGGCACCCTCGCTGAACAAGTCATTGTTCCGACCGCGAATCTCGTAGACGTTCCAGCCACCATGTCGTTGGAAACTGCAGCATGCTTACCCACCGCCTGGTTGACCGCCTATTCGCTGGTGTTTCGCGGTGCGCAGTTGACCCCGGGGCAGTCTGTTTTGATCCAAGGTGCCGGTGGTGGGGTGTCCTCCGCTGCGATGCTCCTCGCCCTTGCCGCTGGTATCACCGTTCACGTGACGTCACGCGACCCTGCGAAACGTGAACGCGCCGCACAATACGGTGCCCAAGCGTGGGAACCAGGTGCCAGGCTCCCCCACCGTGTGGATGCAGTCATTGAGACGGTTGGCAAAGCGACTTGGGGGCACTCAGTGCGGTCCTTGCGCCCCGGTGGGGTGATCGCTATCGCTGGCGCAACAACAGGTGACCCAGATGTTGCCGAACTGACCAGGGTGTTCTTTCAAGAACTTCGTATCCAAGGTGTCACCATGGGCACGCGTGAAGACCTCGCAGCATTAGCGCAGTTTGTTGCAACCCGCGACATTCAGGTACCTATTGATTCGCGTTTCCCACTAGCTGAAGTGGATCAAGCGATAGCACGCCTAGCAGGCGGGGAACACTACGGAAAGATCCTCCTCGACATGCGCGGCGGTCATGCCGCAGCGTGACGACTGGCAACCAGACGTCTTGGGGGAAGGGTTCGAGCAGTTAACACTGTCCCTCCCGCCAGATGATGAGGGAGAGGTCGTAGCAACCATCGTCGCTGCCCGCCCGTCTGGTTTTGTGCACAGTGCACGTGCGGTGCTGTACATGCACGGGTGGAGTGACTACTTTTTCCACACCGAAACAGCAGCCTTTTGGCACGCACAAGGGGCAGCGTTCTACGCGCTGGACTTACGAAAATACGGGCGAAGTTTACGCCCCGGGCAAACCCCCGGCTACGTTGATGCGCTGGCAATATATGCCGCTGACATTAACGCCGCGTTAGAGGTGATCCGTTCCGAGCATGGACCTCACGTGTCGGTGATGCTCATGGGACATTCCACCGGTGGGCTGGTAGCCAGCTTGTGGGCACACTACAACCCAGGCAAAATCTCGGGGCTAGTACTGAACTCCCCGTGGCTGGAATTGCAAGGGTCCTCCGTGGTCCGCACGCTATCCACACCGGCTTTGCAACAGTTAGCGCGGTTCCAACCGAAAACGCCACTGCCTAACTTGGATGCCGGGTTTTACGCCCGCACCATCAACAAAGACATGGGTGGCGAGTGGGAACCCAACATCACCTGGCGCCCCAACCCCGCGTTCCCGGTGCGCGCCGGGTGGTTGCGTGCCATCACCGCTGGTCACGCAAAAGTAGCCCGCGGTTTAACCATTGACGTGCCCATTTTGATGCTGGCCTCAACAAAAACCACCATCCTGCCAAGGTGGAGTGAGGACATGCGTACCAGCGACAGTGTCCTCGACGTTGAAGTCCTCGCCAGGAGGGCCCCACAACTCGGCGCAAATGTCACCATCAACCGGATCAAAGATGGCATCCACGACCTCGCTTTATCCCGGGCAGATGTGCGCGCCCACTACTACGAACGCATCCGCCAGTGGACCATCGGTTACGGGTGGTCCGGGTAGCAGCACTGTATCGATGCTGTAGCAACCTTGCGCTCAAACCAAAGAGATGCTGGACTTCCGAACATATTCCGAATATGGTGAGTCTATGACCATCGCAGCAGATTCCTTCACGCGAACACGCCGCTCCTCAGACCTGAGCAAACACTCAGCAGAGGTTTTTGCCGAGGCTGAGGTACACCCTGTCACGGTGACCCGCCGCGATGGTGAATCGCTGGTACTGATGTCACAACGAGAAGCCGATGGGCGCGCGCACCTGCTCAACTTCGCCGCGCAACTCATCACTGTCACCCTTGACACTCAAGGGACACTTGCCGAGCGCATGGCTAAATCTTTCCCTTGGATGCTCGCTCTCTCACCCACAGACCAAGAGTCCTGCGCCCAAAATCTTGTCGACGCAGCTCGAGCATCGTTCTCGACCGATCAACCTCACCTTGCGCTCGCAGAGTTAACAAGTTGGAAGGAAACGGCTACAGCCGTCGCTGCCGGGCTCGGCCACACCAGTGATCTGGAATGGCTTGAAGACGAGTCAGTTAACAGCCTCGTTGAGCGCCCGTAGCCCATGGCTGCAGCGAAAAAGGGCGAGTTGGTATCGCGCCCACCGAAAAAGGCTGAATATGAGATCCGTTTCGCGACATCGGATGCCCGCAAAGGGTGGCAGGATCTCGTGGCAACAATTCGAAATTCCATGACCGACACATGGGATTTCCTCACGCAAACACCTTTATCAACGACACCGACAAACTATCGCCTGAAGGGTGATCTCGGGATAATTTCGCGTGGCGGCAAAACATTCGAACGCTGGCAGCACAAGCCGACGATGAAAGGTACAGCCCGAGTTTGGTACTACGTCGAGGGGCGCACTGTGTTCCTCGAGCAGGTACACACGAGCCATCCCAACGAAACGAAGTAGCAACGTCACGTTGTGGCGGCGCGTGAGGTTAGTCGGTGAGGCGCGCTTCGACGCGCTGAACTTTCCCGTCGATTTCGCCACTGTGGCCAGGGCGAATGTCAGCTTTGATCACCAACGACACCCGGGCATCGCCCTCACCAACAGCTTCGGTGGCACGCTTAATCACGTCCATGCACTCATCCCACTCACCTTCGATGGTGGTGAACATCGAATCGGTGCGGTTTGGTAACCCGGAGTCGCGAACAATCTTCACCGCTTTAGCGACCTGTTCAGTCACTGACTCTCCCGCACCAAGTGGGGCAACGGAAAAAGCAAATAGTGCCATGAGTGTGTCCTTTAGTTAAGGTGGTCGGCTAGTACCTCAGACAGGGACCTGCCGTTAATGTCCATGAGGTCTTGGACTTGGGTGCGGCAGGAGAAACCGTCAGTCATGAAGATATCTCCCTCACTGGCTTCTCGCAGGGCGGGGAGCAGCATGTTCTCAGCAACAGCAACGGACACCTCGTAGTGGCCCTTTTCCATGCCAAAGTTCCCGGCCAATCCGCAGCACCCAGACATCGTGCGCACTGTTGCGCCACCTTGTTTGAGGAGGTTTTCATCAGCGGTAAACCCCATCACGGAGTGTTGGTGGCAGTGTGGTTGCACCACGGCGGTGACATCTGAGAGGTCAGGGATGTTCCAGTTCTCAGGTTTGGTGTCTTCGCTGGTGAGGAGTTCCGCGAGGGTGTGGGTGGCGGTTGATACTGCGTGGGCGCGTGGGTCGTCGGGGAAGAGGTCAACGAGGTCTGAACGCAGCACGGCGGTGCAGCTAGGTTCCAACCCCACAATGGGGATGCCGTTCACCGCGAAGGGGCCAAGCACTGATAGCAGGTTCGACAGTTGACGTTTCGCGCCGTCGAGTTGCCCTGTGGTGATCCAGGTCAGCCCGCAGCAGGCGTCGTCTTCGGGGATGATCACGTTGTACCCGGCTGCGGTGAGGACTTTCAGGGCCGCTTTGGGGACAGCTGGTGCCAGCGCATCGGAGAAGGAATCTGTCCACAGCACAACGGTTGGTCCCCCGCGTTCCGCAACAGTGGTGGGTGCGCTCGCTTGGGTGACGGAACCAGCCAACTGGGTGTGGCCCTCTTTTTTCCACCAGGCGCTAAAGGACTGGTTGGCGAATTGCGGGAAGGAACGACGGGTGTCCATTCCCCCGGTGACCGCTGCTAGGCGGGCGATGGGCCGGAATTTGAGCATGAAGTTCGCGATGCTTGGTATGCGTTTGATGAGCCGCAACCAGCGGGGCAGCCACCCCAGAATGTAGTGGCTACGTGGCCGCAACCGTCCCTTGTAGGAGCGGTACAGCACCTCTGATTTGAACTGTGCCATGTCCACACCGGCTGGGCAGTCACTGGAGCACGCTTTGCAGGACAGGCACAGGTCGAGCGCTTCGTGGACTTCAGGGGAACGCCACCCACCGGTGACCAGTGACCCGTTGGCCATTTCTTGCAGTACGCGGGCGCGGCCACGGGTGGAATCTTTTTCGTCTTTGGTGGCCTGGTAGGAGGGGCACATGAACCCGGCGTGGGTGGACATGTTGTCTGCCCGGCATTTACCAACCCCCACACACCGGTGGATGGCTTTGGTCATGTCACCGTCGTCGTGCATAAACGAGAACCCGGAGGTGGCGGGCAGTGGTGCGGCTGCTGGGCGGCGCAGATGGGCATCAATGGGGTCAGGGTCCACGAGCACACCGGGATTCATCATCCCCTTGGGGTCAAACAACCCTTTCACAGTGCGGAATAGCCCAATAGATGCAGGTGAGTACATCACCGACAGCAACTGCGAGCGCGCCCGGCCGTCGCCGTGTTCTCCGGAGAGTGAGCCGCCGTATTGGGCGACGAGGTGCGCGGCGTCGGTCATGAAGCGTTTGAGGGTGTTGCCGTCGTCGTTGAGGGGCAGGTCGATGCGCAGGTGGACGCAGCCGTCGCCGAAGTGCCCGTAGGGCATGCCGTCGACGTTGTAGTCCTGCATGAGGTCGTCGAGGTCGCGAAGGTAGTCGCCGAGGCGTTCTGGGGGGACAGCGGAGTCTTCCCAGCCTGGCCAGGCTTGTGCGCCCGATGCGGTGCGTCCGGCGAGGCCGGCGCCGTCGGCTCGGATTTGCCACATTTTGGTGGCTTCTGGGCCGGCGGGGTAGATGGTGTAGGCGGTGGTGCCGGAGTCGCGGGCAATGACGCGGGCGTTGTCCATGGCTTCTTCGGCGGTTGATCCGCCGACTTCGACCATCATCCAGCCGCCGCCTGGTGGGAGGTCGGGGACGTTGTTGGCGCCTTTGGCGCGGCGGACAACTTCGACGAGTCGGGCGTCGAGCCCTTCGACGGCGAGGGGGCGGTGTTTGAGGAAGCCGGGGACTGCGTCGGCGGCGGTTGCCATGTCTGGGTAGCCCAGGACTACGAGGGTGGGGGCGTCTGCGATGGGGACGAGGCGCACGGTCGCTTCGAGGATGGAAACGAGGGTGCCTTCGGTTCCGGCGAGCATTTTGGCGAGGTTGCGGTCGTTTTCGGGGAGGAGGTGTTCGAGTGAGTACCCGGATACTTGGCGTCCGAACCTGCCAAATTCTGTGCGCAGGGTGGCGAGGTTCGCGGTGACGAGTTCTCCGAGCCCGGGGATCCGGTCGATGCCTTGCCCGTTGGTGCCTGCGGTGTAGGACTGTCCGCGCCCGTCGATGACGTCGAGGGATACGACGTTGTCACTGGTGCGCCCGTAGGCGACGGCGTGGGGGCCGCAGGCGTTGTTGCCGATCATGCCGCCGAGTGTGGCGCGGTTTTGGGTGGAGGGGTCGGGTCCGAACCTGAGCCCGTGGGGTTTCGCTGCTTGTTGCAGTGTCCCCATGATGGTGCCGGGTTCGACGCGCGCGATGCGTTGCTCTGGATCGATGTCGAGGACTTTGTTGACGTGGCGGGAGAAGTCGATGACAACGCCGGGGCCGATGGAGTTACCTGCGCACGATGTGCCAGCGCCGCGGGTGGTGAGGGGTACGCCGTGTTGTTGGGTGGTTTCGATGGCTGCTCGGGCGTCGTCGGTATCCTTCGGTATGACGACAACCTGGGGAACCACGCGATAGTTTGAAGCGTCGGTGGAATATTCTGCTCGGCGTATGGAAGTGTCTGACACTTCGCCGCGGACGGCTTTGCGTAGGGCGTACACCAGTTCTGTGCGCGCATTGATGTCGTCGCGGGGTGTTGGTCCCGGACCTGACTGCTGTGCATCCACCAGATTCGTCACTTCAGTATTGTCCCACTAGTACCCCAGGACCCTTGGCACTTTCCCATTTCTCGGACCGCGCTGGTGCTCACCGCACGTTCAGTCCCTGCTCATGGGATGTTCAGGGAAGAATCAGGGTCATCCCCCACGACGGCGTTGTCATGCATGTGAGAACGTGAATACGACAAGTTAACAGCTCATCACTGAAAGAGCGAGACCATGACTACTGCACAATTAGACACCGCGCAGGTTGACTCTTCTGTCATTGCCAGCGCCCGGAATTTGAAGAAAGTTTATGGGCGGGGCAGTACCACTGTTCATGCCTTAGATGATGTTTCTGTTGACTTTGAACGCGGGAAGTTCACCGCGATTATGGGCCCTTCAGGGTCTGGTAAGTCGACTCTGATGCACTGCATGGCAGGGTTGGACACTGTCACGAGCGGTGAGGTATTGGTCAATGGTGAGGCGGTGTCCTCCATGAGCCAACGCCAACTCACGAAGCTGCGCCGCACCCAGTTGGGGTTCATTTTCCAGTCGTTTAACTTGGTTCCTACGTTGAGCGCGGAGGAGAACATCACTTTGCCGCTTGATATCGCCCGTCAACGGGTGGACCGAGAGTTTTTCAACAAGGTTGTCCAGGCGGTTGGGTTGGATAATCGCCTGCGTCACCGTCCAGCTGAGTTGTCTGGTGGGCAGCAGCAGCGTGTGGCGTGCGCTCGTGCACTTGTTTCCAAACCGTCGGTGGTTTTTGCTGACGAACCCACCGGTAACCTCGATTCCACGTCGTCCCGCGAGGTGCTGACCTTTTTGCGCAGTTCTGTGGACGACTTGGGGCAAAGCGTTGTGATGGTCACCCACGACCCTGTTGCGGCGTCGTACGCCCACCGTGTGTTGTTCCTTGCTGATGGCAAGATCGTCAAGGAAATCACCGAACCAACCCCTGATTCGATCCTCACTGTTCTGTCGCAGTTGACCAACGCCGCAGGAGAAAAGCACTGATGTTACGAGTCGCACTGCGCAATGCGCGCGCGGGGCTCCTTAAACTTGCCATGTCAATTATTGCCGTGGCGCTGGGGACTTCGTTCATTGTTGGGACGTTCGCTTTACGTGACGTCCTGTCTTCCACGTTCAACGACATCGTCGATACCGGTTTAAATGGGGCCACGTATGTGCGGCCCAATGATGCTGACGCTACCGGACTTGAAGGTGGCGGTGGTGACCGTGTCATCCCTGCTGCTCTCGCGCAGGAAATCGCCCCACTGGATGGTGTGGCCGCAGCGATCCCTGATTATTCGGGGACTTTGGTTCTGGTGGGCTCTGACGGCACCGCTGTGGGGGGTGGAGGCGGCGCCCCCACTCTGGCTTTCGCTTACCTGGCTGATGACCCGTCGCTGCGGGTCACTGACGGGGTGGGGCCTGCGTCGGCTGCTGATATTGCTTTAGATACTGGTACCGCTGAATCTGCGGGGCTTGCCATTGGTGATGAAACTACCGTCATTGTTGCTGGTCAAATCCGTGAGGTCACGGTCACCGGGTTGGTGACTTTCGATGCGTCACTTGCTGGTGCGTCACTGGTCCTCCTTGACGGCCAAACGGCGATGGATACCTTCGCCCCTGACGGTATGGTCTCCACCATCGCGGTGTATGCGGCTGACTCAGCAGGTAACCCAGTTACCTACCCTGACCTAGACGAAGACACTGAAAAATCACTGACTGACGCGGTGCGCTCTACTGTCGCTGCCAGCGATCTTGCCGGTGATGACTTTGAAGTGGTGAGCGGCACCACGATGCGTGATGATTCGCAAGCACAGATCGACTCGATGCTGGGCTTCTTGTCAACGTTCTTGCTCGTCTTTGCAGGCATTGCCCTGTTTGTTGGCGGGTTCGTCATTGCGAACACGTTCGCCATGACGGTGCGGCAAAAGCAGCGAGAATTTGCGATGCTTCGCGCTATTGGCGCATCGCCTGGGCAAGTGTTCCTCACCGTTACGATTCAAGCGGTCATGGTGGGAATTATCGGTGGCGCTGTCGGTATCGCTGGTGGGTACGGGTTAGTGCACGCCATCCGTGCAGTGTTTAACACCATGGGTATGGAACTAACTGACCAGATCCCCGTGACTGTCCCCATTATTGCGTTGGGGTTGGCCACTGGTGTGTTGGTGTCTGCTATTTCTGCGGCCATTCCAGCGCGACGTGCCGCACTAACCGCACCTGTTGAGGCGATGCGCGAAGAAGCCGCACCTGTGTTGCGGCCCTCGTGGTGGCGCATCGGCATTGGGACGGTTTTGGCGCTTGGTGGTGCCGGTATGGTCACCGCTTCAGTGGTTATTGCCCGCAACGATGACGATGCGTCCATGGGCGCGCTTCTCGGGTACGGGGCTGCGCTAGTCATTATTGGGTTGCTGATTCTGTCACCCATTTTGGCGAAACCCGTTGTGCACATCACCGGGGCACCTTTTGCTGCACTGTTTAAACCGTTGGGTTCACTGGCTCGCGGTAACGTCATCCGCAACCCTAAGCGCACCGCAAACACCGCCAGTGCGTTGATGATCGGTATGGCTTTGGTTGCTGCGGCATCGGTGTTAGCTAGCTCCGTGACACTGGCAATGAAAGCTGTCGTAGCGGAAGAATTAGCGGCAGATGTCATTGTTCAGTCACAAAGCTTTGAAATCTCCGCTGACGCTGTCACCGACTTGAACAATCTTGACGAAACAGCTGAGGTCAATAGTTTTGTTGTTGCACCAGTTTCTTTAACCTGGGATGCCCGTGAAGCAACCGACGGTGAAGAACTCACTGAACCACCAGCGGAACTCAACGTCGGTGGTACTGAGGAAAACACCTTCCCCGACCTGTGGTTCACTGACCCTGTTGCTGGTGACCTAGCCGCCGTGGGGAATGGTGAGCTTGTTGTTCAAGAGTCCACCGCTGACACCTATGGCTGGGAACTTGGGGACACCATCACGGTGACTGGTTCAGAGGGCAGCGTTGATGCCCGCATCGGCGCGATTATCAATTCCCAAGCGTTGGGTATCCCGCTGTTGATGTCCACAGATCTACTCGCTGACGTTGCACCTGCCAACGAAACAGTGATCGTGAACCTGCTCATCAACGCAGCTGACGGTGTGAGTGACGCGCAACTGCGTGACGCACTTGCTGAAGCAGCGAAACCCTACTACGTGCTGAGCATCTACGACCAAGAAGAGTTCACGTCGATGCTTGCCTCCCAGGTGAATCAGATCCTCACGATCCTGTATGCCTTGTTGGGCTTGTCCATCGTCATCGCGGTGCTGGGTATCGTCAACACCTTGGCGTTGTCCGTCATTGAACGCACCCGTGAAATCGGGCTGATGCGCGCTGTGGGCTTAGGCAAGGGGCAACTCACCGCCACCATCATGATCGAGTCAGTCTTAACTGCCTTGTTCGGCACCCTCCTTGGGTTGGGCGCTGGGGTCGCTATCGCTGCGGCGATGCCATCAGTGTTCGCTAACCAAGGGTTCACGGAACTATCCATCCCGTGGGGCGCCCTGATGTCCATGGTGGGGTTGGCAGTAATTGTTGGGGTACTGGCTGCAGTATGGCCTGCGTGGCGCGCCACGCGAATGCCAGTCCTTGAGGCGATTGCCGCCGTAGAATAAGAGGAAACCTGAGCGTAAATGGCGGGTAACGGCATGGGGTTCGCCCCGAGCCGTTACCCGCTGTGACTAGGGAAGATGTCCACGGGCAGAACTAGCCACGGCGAAGATGCCCACCCCCCTTGAACCTCATGCCATTCAGCCCAACAATGAAGGTAGAGTGGCGCTACCGCCCGCAAGTAGCGCAAACAGTGACACCCGGGGAGACACCCCGGCCACCGAGAACACTTAAAAAGTACACGTGACAGGCCGATAAACGAACCATGTATGAAATGCAGTACCCTGCCGGGGAAGAGGTCGTGACCGACCGCCCCCTTACTCGGCGAGCACTGCACCAGAATTACCGGGCATCAGCGGCAACTGTCGCCAGCGCATTATCGGCCCCCTCAGCAACGTCGCCAGGGAACGCCGCGAACAGCCAGCCACAACCACGCACCGCCGCTTCACCAGAAGTACCAGCAACCCGGGCTCAACTGCGCACACGAAACTACCGCAGCGCACATACCGCCACCGACCTCACCCCGGTCCCCGACACGAAGAGCGCAAAAAGCGCCTCTGAAGCCCCGCAGTACCGTCGTGCTCACAGTACGCACAGTGCGATGACAGCACCCTCAGTGGCCTCCGCACACACGGGCACTTACCCGATGCTTTTCAACATCGAAGAACACGGTCCGCTGTCCCCCGAGTCAGGGGACATCACATCCCTGGACGCAGTCCACCCCCTGAACCTCCGTGAACTCGAACTCCACGAACACATGTGGCTCCAAGAGATGCGCCACCACCTGCGTAACCCTGGTAGCCCGCTTTTGACGGTAGATCAGTTGTCCCAGATGTACGACAAATACTGCACTGCTTGGCACACCCATTCACGGCGCAACAAATGGGACCACACTTACGTGACTAACGCGTTGGGGGTGACTCTTGGTGACCTTCTTGTCGAACAGGGTGAGGAAAGCTCGTGGATGGTGTCACAAAATGGAGAGTCCACCACTTTCGCGGTTCGCGACAACCGTCACTGCGCCACGTTTTTTCCCATTGACGCAGTGACTCGACGTTGGCTCAAAGGCCACCTTGGGTGGGTTCCTACGTTCCTGTTGAACGTTCACGAGAACTTTGGAGCAGAGAAAGCTAAAACTGCAAGTGACGATCAGCGATAGCCATGACGCTGTACTGACTGCCCGATTCTGCGGTTAACACCCACACGGGTAGGACTAGGTACGTGCCATCATCAAGCGTGTAAGGGCTGTACGTGAGTGACGCCTCAGTGATGACTTGCTCAGTGACTGTCCACGCCAGATCATTACCTGGTTCGGGGGCTGACTGAGGTTCTGGGGCAGTGTCTTCATCAACAACGTTCGGTGGCGATGACACACTTGTATCCGGCGACAGGGACACTGATGGTGACGCCGGATCAGTTGAGTCCTGGACCCCACCTTCAGGCATGACCTGAGAAGACTCATTGATCGCGCGGGTTTCCGCAAGTGGCATCATGCCCCATGGAGATGAACCAAATCGCGGGTCCGTCAACCGGTCAACAGCCGCCTGTGGTGACACGACATCATAGTCGCCAAGTTCAACAACTTCCCCCAGTGGCCCTTGCGCGGACAGCAACGTTGGACCGTTGTACACAAAGAACCACGACAACGCTTCAGCAATGGGCGGGTCCGTGAGTGTTATTGCAACTGCCACCACGTCACGCTCAGAGTCGTTGTAGTAATACGTTGTTTCGGTGGAGTCAGCACTCAACGCCCCGGCATCAAACCCAAGGGAGGCAACGACGTCGATTGCTGCGTCACTGGCCTGATCGACAGCGCGTGGCTGTGGATCCTGCAGCATTGCGTTGTCTTGGAAGGAGAAGTGTGCAGGGGCACCACCACTCAACGTCAATGTGAGTTCATTGCCGTCCCCGGTAGCGAACGAACCCCACTCTGTGCGGGTTTCTCCCTGCACAGAGAACAACGTTTTGAGAGTGTCGAACATCGATTCACTGACAGCTTCAGTGGTGTCTACGGAGTAGACCATCGATGTGGACTCGTCACCGCTGAGCCCTTGAGCAGTGAATACTTCACGCCCACGCTGACTTGGCCAGATCTCAGGCATCGAATCCGCCGAGGTATCAGAGTTACCAGAAAGTCCAGGCTCAACGACGGAAGCGCTTTCATCACCTTCGCTTCCCACAGTGGAATAGTGGTCTTCTGTGAAAGGAGATTCCGCTCCAAGAAGATAACCGCCTGTCCCTCCAACCATGGCACATGCTGCTGCAACAGCCGCAACGGAGAGCCACTGACGACGCGGGGAGCGTTGCCGACGCTCCGACAAGGAGATTGGTGTGGTTACTTCTTCGTCAGGGGCGGCACTATTGCGGATACGCGCTAAGAGCTCAGCAGCATCCGGCGTGACATGATGGCGCGCCGGATCAGCGGCTCGTAGCCTCTCAAATGTCTCGTCCTCATCCATGATGTCCTCCAGTGCCTCCAGGCGTTCCTGTACCCCCTACATGTTGACGCCTCAACTGTTCTTACATGTTGTCGTCATGATTTTCATCGGCAGCCGTCACTGCTCGGTGTAGCCGAGTTCGCGCCCGTGACAGTGCAACAGCCGCGGCATTGGCGTTTGTTCCTTGGACCTGCGCAATCTCTGTGGCAGTCAGGCCTTCCCAAGCTGCCAGCATGAGAATTTCCCGGTCACGTTCCGCGAGTGAGGCGAAGGCCACACGCAATATTTCATCCTCAATGACTCCAGCATATGGATCCGCTGCCCCTCCGTGGTCAGGGACAACCTCCACCGGTACGGGATGTTTCTTCCGATGATGGTTAGCGACAGTAAACCCAGCAGTGCGGTAGAGCCATTGCAGTTCAAAGCCTTCTGGGATGTCGCTGCGTCGACGCCATGCCGTGGCGAAAGTTTCTGACGTGAGATCGTCAACATCTTCGTGTTGTGCACGGCGAACGATGAAGCGGTGAACTGCGCTGAGGTGATTGTGAAAAAGGGTGGTAAACCAGGCGTCGCCCCGATCATGCTTCTCGGGGTCACCCGAGGTCATCGGTTCGCACGATTCTGGCATGACGGTCCTTTTCCCCGGCAACTGGTCACTGACCATTATGGTGCGTGACTCTGACACTCGGGGCACAAGAAACACCCTGTCATCGAACTGTGATCTCACAGTAATTCCACAAGACAGCACTATGGGTGACACAGAGAGTCTCTGTGTCACCCATAGTGGAGTGAGTTACTAGTTGCGACGCTTCACGCGCTGCAACCCAAAACCTGCAGCTACGAGGCCAAGGGCTAGCACTGACAGCCCGATGACGATAGGGGCTACACCGGTTTCAGCAAGGCCAGAATCAGTAGTGGTTACTGTTCCTTCTTCTTGCTGTTCGCCAGCGACCTCTGGGGTTTCCTCGGAGGTTGTTGGGTCTTCGTTGTCTCCTGCTTCGACGACAGGGTCAACGTCTTCTACAACTCCGCTGACGCCTTCATCAACTGGTTCCTCAGGAGTCACCGGGGTCTCAGGCTCAGTTGG
>NZ_AUHN01000004.1 GCF_000423205.1 Jonesia quinghaiensis DSM 15701 | reverse complement strand
CCCGGCCAATCCCGCCGCTAAGGCAACTTCTCAACCCTACCAGAACCACCACCAGAAACAAACCCCGGCGGCGACCCCGTCGCGCTGACAAAAGAAAACATTACCCACCCCCACCACCGAAATCAAACCACAAACAGGTGACCCCGCACACAGAGTCGCAGGTCACGCTGGTGGATCACATTCAGCGGGGTGTCGCATCCGGAAGAGAAAGCAACACGGCATTACGCCGTAAGGGCCACGCTTTGCAGCGGCAACCAAAAGAACAATGACGTCTCGAACTGCTTGTTAAAGCCGTAAGGCTCCAGCGGGAGATACCCCGCCGAACGATAGAGCGCCACCGACTCAGGTTGCATCGTGCCGCTCACCAAAACCAGTTGTTCCATATCCGCAGCACGCGCCTCGTCATGAAGCGCATCAAGAAGCGCCCGCCCAAGACCATGCCCACGAAATTGCGGATCAACATAAACCCGACGCACCTCAGCAGTACGCCCCTCACCAAACTCAGGTTCCAGGCCAGTCACCTCAACCACCGCAGCACACCCAGCAGGCTGACCATCAACAGTCGCCACCAACATGGCAATGAGCCCCTCGGGCTCAGGGCCCGAACCAGTCACAGGCGCAGAGTACCTGCGGGCCACTTCAGCTTCTTGGGCATCGCGCAGTGCCGTTGCATCAGCATCGGACCAGGTGACCTTGTGGATCGTCATCGTCATACACATCCTCATGGGCAGGTGAGTGGGTCTCACTCAACCTGAAACGTCTCGGCGGGAAACCACTCCACCGTAAGAGATATATCGACGTGAACACCAGATTCTGTAGGTGTGATGTCAAGCGGTTGACCGTAAAACAATGGTGGGGGTGCGACCACTTAGCGTGATCGCACCCCCACCAAACAGTCCCGGACCACACCTCACGGTGTCGTCACGTAACCAACGTTATGCAGAAACCAAGGTGTTCAACACCGAGGTGAAGAAACCCAACCCGTCAGTGCCGTCACGGTGGGCAGTGCCATTATCGGGGCCAAAGCCCTTCTCTACAGCGTGCTCTGGGTGAGGCATCAACCCCACAACATTGCCACGCTCATTGCTGATACCAGCAATGTTGCGGCGTGAACCGTTCGGGTTCCACCCCTCATAGCGGAAGACAACCCTGCCCTCAGCCTCCAACATGTCCAGCGTGTGCTCATCAGCAACATACTGGCCATCTTGGTTTTTCAACGGAATGACGATGCGCTGATCCTGCTGGTAGGAGTTCGTCCACGCAGTGGCGTTGTTCTCCACAACAAGGGTTTGCTCCCGGCACACAAAGTGCAAGTGATCGTTTTTGATCATCGAGCCCGGAAGCAGGTGTGACTCCGTCAGCACCTGGAACCCATTACAGATTCCCAGCACCGGTAGACCGCCGTTCGCGGCATCCACAAGCTTGTCCATGACCGGAGCGAAACGGCTAATTGCACCAGCACGCAAGTAGTCGCCGTAGGAAAACCCACCCGGCAAGACCACAGCATCGACCCCGTGAAGGTCAGCGTCGCCGTGCCACAAAGAAACAGCTTCCCCACCAGCGAGACGCACCGCGCGCGCCGCATCACGGTCATCAAGGGTTCCGGGGAAAGTGATCACGCCAATGCGAGCGCCAGACATTCCTGACATCAGTGACCCTCACCTGACGCATCCGTGACTGCAACAACATCTTCGATGACAGGGTTCGACAGCAGAGTGAGGGCTGCTTCCCGAGCTTTTTCTAAGACTTCAGGGGTAACGTCCCCTTCAACCTCAAGTTCAAAGCGCTTACCTTGGCGGACAGAAACAAACCCGTCAAAACCCAAACGAGGAAGAGCGCCGGCAACGGCCTTTCCCTGTGGGTCAAGAATCTCGGGCTTGGGCATGACGTCGACGACTACGCGTCCCACGGGCACTCCTGAAGTAGAGGGGTTCGCACGGATTGCCTTCCCAGTCTACTGGGCACCGAGCGGATGGTAACCAACCGCCCGGCATGTGGCCCAGTGACTGTGCGGCGTTAGGTTAAAGCTCGATGACCTGACCAGTGAGGCGCGTATACGCCTCGATGTAACGTTCCTGGGTGGCTGTAATGACATGCTCGGGTAGCAGTGGTGGCTGTGCACCGCTGGCCCGGTCCCACCCGGATTCAGGTGAGGTCAACCAGTCGCGGATGAACTGCTTGTCGAAGCTTGGTTGTGCCCCGCCTGGACGCCACTGGCGGGCGTCCCAGAAACGGGAAGAGTCCGGTGTAAGGACCTCATCGCCGAGGAGGATTTCCCCGGTAGCTGGGTCGGTTCCAAATTCGAGTTTGGTGTCAGCCAAGATGACTCCGCGCGAACGGGCGATCTCCTCCGCGCGGGCATAAATAGTGATGGTGTGGTCACGCAGTAGTTCTGCGGCAGCTAAACCGACCTGCTGCGCCACATCAGAGTAGGTGATGTTCTCGTCGTGTTCCCCAACCTCCGCTTTCGCGGCAGGGGTGAAGATCGGCCCTTCTAGGCGGGAACCGTCTTCTAAGCCCTCGGGCAGGTAGACCCCACACACGGCGCCGTCTTGCTGGTACTCAACAAGGCCTGAACCAGTGAGGTACCCGCGCACAACACATTCGATGGGGAACATGTTCAGGCGTCGGCAAATCATGGCGCGGCCATGTACTTCTTCAGGGATCAGCCCGTCACCTGGAGTCGATGACATGTCCGTCGACACCACGTGGTTGCCGACAACATCATCTAGTTGGTCAAACCACCAGAGGCTGAGTTGGGTGAGAACTTTTCCTTTACCCGGGATTCCTGGGGACAGCACGTGGTCATACGCGCTCACACGGTCCGATGCGACCACCAGCACGACGTCACCGTGCGGGTGTGGGCCGCCGAGGGCATCGGTATCTGGCTCGTAAAGATCGCGGACCTTACCCGAATACACATGACGCCAGTCGGGTAGGTTTTGTGTGGGGATGTTTAGGCCGGTCATCGGGTCACCGTAATCTCGTTGCGTGCAGCTTTCAGGGCAATGTCCGTGCGGTAGTGCGAACCATCGAGGACGATGCGCACTATCGCTTCATAGGCGCGGGCTCGCGCTTCGTCGAGGTCGGCGCCGACAGCAACAACGGACAGGACCCGCCCACCGCTCGACACGATGGCCCCTGA
This sequence comes from Jonesia quinghaiensis DSM 15701, assembly GCF_000423205.1. GTDB lineage: Bacteria > Actinomycetota > Actinomycetes > Actinomycetales > Cellulomonadaceae > Jonesia > Jonesia quinghaiensis. The sequence goes on along the minus strand of NZ_AUHN01000004.1, from coordinate 664,074 downwards.
CTCATCACGGCGGGTACCGGCGTGCAGGACGTGGACGCCGGGCACTTTTTCTGCCTCGTCGACACCGGTGATTACATCGCCCACTGCTGGGGTGTTTGGGTAGTCACGAGCGGCGAGGACAACCGTCACTGAGGTTTCGTCTCGCCACTGGAGTTCAGGGAGTTGCGCTAACGTGCCGTGCGCTCCGGCCCACAGCACCTGTGACAGTGGTGTTTCTAGGCGGGCAAGAACGGATTGGGTTTCGGGGTCACCAAAGCGGACATTAAATTCCACGACACGCGTGCCCGCGGAGGTCAATGCCAACCCAACATAGAGGATGCCGACAAACGGTGTGCCGCGGCGAGCCATCTCGTCAATAGTGGGTTGAGCAATCGTGGTGATGACTTCTTCAGTGAGCCCTTGGGGTGCCCAGGTCAGCGGAGTGTAGGCACCCATGCCACCAGTGTTGGGGCCGGCATCGTCATTGCCGACTCGTTTGAAGTCTTGCGCTGGGCTGAGCGCGCGAACCGTTGTGCCGTCGCTGACAACAAAAACGGAAACCTCTGGGCCGTCGAGATACTCCTCGATAACAACTTTGGCGGCGTCTGGGGTGCGCGCTTCGAGGCACGCCTGGGCGTGGGCAAGGGCTTCGTCACGGTCGGTGGTGACTACCACGCCCTTTCCGGCAGCCAGCCCGTCGTCTTTAACAACATAAGGGTTGGTTTCCCCGACCGCTGCGAGCGCTTCTTCGACCTGGTCGAGGGTGGTGCACACGTATGGGCGTGCTGTGGGTACGCCGGCAGCTGCCATGATTTCTTTAGCGAACGCCTTGGACCCTTCGAGCCGTGCGGCCTGGGCTGATGGGCCGAATGTGGCGATGCCTGCGGCGCGGGCGGCGTCGGCGACGCCTGCTACGAGGGGTGCTTCGGGGCCGATCATCAGTAGATCAATGTCTAGTTGCTGGGCAAGGGTGACCACGGCGTCTGGGTCGTTCGCGTCCACTGCGTGGAGTTGCGCTAACGCGCCGATTCCGGGGTTTCCTGGCGCGACATGCAGTTCATGCTGCGCCTGACCAGACGATGCGTGTTCGTGGGCGAGGGAATGGACAATGGCGTGTTCGCGGGCACCTGAGCCAAGGACAAGGATCTTCACACCGCGATTCTAGTCGCTTGGCTCACACAGTTGCTGACCTGTCTTGCTTTGACTTATGTGCAGCGCTGACGTGCCGAATGTGAAGAAAACGAGACGGCCCTATCCCTCTAACCTACGGTACCGTAGGCTTGGGGAGGACAACACGTCGTGGTCGCCGTAGACCCCCGGCGATCCGCTCCCCACACATTGGAGTCCCCATTACTCTCTCACCAGCGCAGGACGTGCGCACTAAGCCAACCCGCCAACGCGGCACTGCCGGTTCAGCGAACTTTTCCCGTGTCCTTGGCACCGTCAAAGAAGCCGGATTACTAGGGCGCCAGCGTGGTTTTTACATCACGATGCTCGCTGTCCTTGGTGTGGCTCTTGGTGGCATCATCGTTGGGTCAATTTTTCTGGGCGAAAGCTGGTTCCAGCTGCTGCTCGCCGCTGCCCTCGGTGTTGTGCTCACACAAATTTCGTTCATCACCCATGAGGCTGCGCACCGGCAGATTTTCGTTTCCGGTCCCGCTAACGACCGCACCGGGCGGTTTCTCGCCAACGCGATCGTGGGCATCAGCTACCAGTGGTGGATGAACAAGCACACCCGCCACCACGCGAACCCCAACACCATTGGCAAGGACCCCGACATTGAGCGGGACACCATTTCCTTCACCCCTGAAGACGCAAGCGTGCAACGTGGCATCTCCGGGTGGATCACCCGCCGTCAAGGGTACCTTTTCTTCCCGCTGCTGACCCTGGAGGGTATTAACCTCCACTGGCTGTCGCTGCGTTACCTCTTCACTGCCCCCAAGGTGAAAAACCGGGTGTCAGAGATCGTCACTATTGCCCTGCGCATCAGCATCTACCTCACCGCAGTGTTTATGTTCCTGCCAGTGGGTATGGCATTTGCGTTTGTTGGCGTCCAGCTCGCCGTGTTTGGAGTGTACATGGGTGGCTCATTCGCCCCCAACCACAAGGGCATGCCACTCATTGACCGGGTAACAACCGTTGACTTCTTGTCCCGTCAGGTCTTGACCTCACGAAACATTATGGGTTCAACGCGCGCCGGTAACCTGTGGCTCACGATGTTCTACGGTGGTTTGAACTACCAGGTTGAGCACCACTTGTTCCCCAACATGCCGCGTCTGCACCTGATGAAGGCATCGGAAATTGTTCGCAAACACTGCGCTGAGATCGGTGTTCCTTACACTGTGGCTACAGTGCGTGAATCGTACTCCCAAGTCATTGCGTATCTGAACCGTGTGGGAATCTCAGGGCGCGACCCATTTGACTGCCCCATGGTCAGCCAGTTCCGGCCATCAGGCGTGTAATCGTCACCACGAGTTCTGCGCCGCGTAGGTCTACGTGCGGTGGGAGATAAAACAGTTCAGGGCTTGTGCCATGGTTTCCGTGGCACAAGCCCTGAGTCATATGCGTTCAGGAGAGCGCACGAGGTAGCAGCACAAGAATTCGTCATCGCAAGGGTGCCTGTCACAGATGCGCCACCGGCGGGGCTTAAGTTAGTTTCCACTCCCCGTGTAGCTGAAGTTCTGGAATGAGACCTCACCACTTTCGCAGTACACGCCAATGACCCGGCCAGTAAATGAGCAGGTGGACTCAGCACTGAGGAAACGGCCATCTACCACTGCCAGTTCGATAGGCCCGTGTGGCCCATCAACACCAAGAATGACCTCATCGCAGCTCATCGCCGCGAACCCGGGTGTCACAGCGCGAGTTGTCATCCACACTCGGGTAGTTCCCGCGGGACGCTCGATGCTCCATTCCTGGGACAAAGTTGCCACACAGGCTCGGGCGATCACCTGGTTGCCGCGCGCCTCCACACTGTAGTGGTGGGCTTCGTCGTAACGCATCGACAAACCCCCAATACCAGCTGAGGTGTCAACCTCGACGGAAGTGTGAGTGTCCAAGTGCATGAGGCGGATGCCCACAAAAGTTGCGTGTGCATCTGACATACCCGCTCCATCACCTCGCAAGGTGAGGTGCCCGGCACTTCGGTGCGCAAGGTCTGCGGGTAGTGCGCGCAACCCTAGCCACTGCAACGGGAATGTTGGGGACATAAAGTCATCACTGAAAGCCCCTGATTGGGGGTCGGTCAGTTCAACGGGGTCAACCTCAAGCCACCCGTCAACCCACCGGGCTGTTGTCACAAATGTTTCCCGTCCGCGAGGAGAAAATGACCGGGTGCCACCGTGCGTACGCATCCCCAACAAGTAGAACAACCATTGACCGTCAGGGCCAAGGACCAGATCACCATGACCTGTGTTCTGCACGGGACGGGCTGTGGAGCGCGCCGACAAAATGGGGTTAGTGGGCGCTCCCTCAAAAGGACCAGCGGGGCTGGTTCCACGAGAAATACTGACACTGTGGCCTCGTTCTGTCCCGCCCTCCGCGATGAGGAGATACCACCACCCCTCGTGCTGGTACAGGTGAGGGGCCTCGGGGAACATTAATCCGGTGCCGGACCATACGGGGTAGGGGTCGCATAGTGTTTCACCAGTTGTGGGGTTAATGCGTACCTGTTCAATGCCATCGTGGCTGCCCACCCCGTCACCGGTGAGGCGCAGCGCGGAATACGTCATATAGCATGTGCCGTCGCTGTCCCACGCAAGATCGGGGTCGATACCGTTAACCCCAGGAACTGGGGTTCCTGCACTCCACGGCCCGCTGGGGTGCCCGGCAGTGAAAATGAGTGTGCCGCGACCCATCGCATCAGTGACGGCAAGCCAAAACTGCTGGTTGTGGTAGCGCAGGGTCGGAGCCCAAGCACCGCCACCGGTAGGAACATCGTGCACTGCAAGGTGATCAGGCGTCACCGCCACATGCCCGATGAGGTTCCACTCAACCAGGTCAGTGGAATGGTAGATCGGCAACCCTGGAAGGTACTCAAATGTTGAGGTAGCCAGGTAGTAATCGTCCCCCACCCGCACGATGCTCGGGTCAGGGTTAAACCCAGACAAGACAGGGTTACGCAATTGTGCAGTCATGAGGTTCCTTCAGTGGGTGACGTGCAGGATGCGCACATCCCACGGTGTCAGGCGGATGGTGTCACCCGTGGTGTATGGTGCCTCGTCGCTGAGGTCTACACACGGGGTCGCGGCAGTGACAGTGGCGGGAGTGTCAGCCCAGTTATGCACAACAACAAGACCAGACCCATCAGGGCGGGTCATTGACGTTGCCCGCACTGAGGCTTGCGACCCTACCCACCCGTCGGTGCGAGGCACGGGAACAGCCCACCGCATCAGGTCTGCAGCGAGTTGCTGATCGGGGACTGTGCCAACTGTGGTAATACGGCCAGCCCCGTGACGTGCCGTGACCACCGCGGACCACTGGCCAAAATGTGGGTGATTGTATTCGGCGAGAGTGGTTGCTCCCTCCGGGCGCAGGAAATCAATCCACTCGTGGGCGGCGCTGTGACCACTCAGAGTGAACCCCTCCGCCTGGGTGGATGTCACCGGAACTGGCTGATGTAGGTTCGCTGATTCTTGGTAACTCACCCCTGCCGGGCGGGCAAGGAAAGCAGGTTTCACCTCGTGGCGGGCCCGACCTTCATGGTCAGCGTATGCGGTACGTGGCCCCACAATCAGGTGCCCACCAGCCTCCACATACTGGGTCAACCACTGCAGGTGCGCATCGGTAGCGGTGTACAGGGCCACCGCAATGAGCACCGGCCGGCGGCGGGCAAACTCAACCGGGTCCTCACCCGATGCGGCGGCATCGTGATGGGTGGCATCGTGATGGGCGGCATCACGGAGAGAGTCTGGTGTTGTTGCGCAGTGGTCCTCGCTCAGAGCCCCAAACAGTTGGTGCGGGCGCACTGTGTTGATCTGGACACCAGCGTCAAAGGCGCCACGGTAAAACGGCAATGCGATGCGCCGGTAAGAATCAGTGTCCCCCATGCCCTGCACGCCATTCGATGGCAATGGTGCTGTGATGGGGAAGCTCAGCGCCCACTTAGCATCGGAATCGTAGAGGAACGCAACGTCCGCATCAGGTGTGGCGCCACCTACGTGTGGTGAGAGTTTTTGGATTTCTTGGCCGAGTTCAGCGATGTTGTTATACGCCCGCCCGGGGATGCCGTCATGAGGAAGCACCCCACCCCAGAAGGTTTCTGTGCCGTAGTGCAACGTGTGCCAGTGCCAGTATTCGATCATGGTCGCCCCGCGAGACATCAACGCCCATGCCACTTGGCGCCACTGACCGTCAAAAGCAACAGAGTTGATGGACCCAAAGCCAATAGAGCCAGCGTTTGTTTCCGTGACAAGGAACGGTGCTTGTTTCGAGGAATACATCAGGTCAGCAAGTTGATACACCGCCCACGGGCCGCGCACAATCCACCCAGCTGACATGGGTTCAGTGAAGGGGTGAGCAAGGGTTTCGGCCATGTCATAGTAGGCGTTACCTGCTGCGACAGTTAACGCACGGCTAAGTTGCTCATCTTCTACCCCAACTTGGTCATAGGAAATACACGTCGTGATGGGCATCTCCTTATTGGCTGAAGAAAGCTTTGAGCGCACGACGTCGGTTTGCCACGCGATGTAGTCCGTGACGAGGCTGGCTTGGAAGCGCCGCCAGGCGAGGTCGTACTGGGGTTGAGTGTTGCCGTCGGGGAGCCAGAGATCTTCCCAGGTGGAGAGTCGATGCGACCAGTACACCAGCCCCCATTCTTCGTTGAGGCGTTCTACGGTGCCATAGGTGTGGCGTAGGTGGTCCAGGAACCGTTGGAAAACGCTGTGGTTGTAGAGCAGGCGGATTCCGGGTTCGTTATCCACTTGGTACCCGATGATTGCAGGGTGTTCTTGGTACCGGTCAACGATCTTGTGGATGATTCGTTCGGCATGGTGGAGAAAAGCTGGGTGGGTGAAATCTGCTTCTTGGCGCATTCCCCATGGCATGCGAACACCTGTGGCTGTTTCACCGGCGATTTCCGGGTGCTTGCGGGCGAGCCACGGCGGTACCGCGTATGTGGGGGTGCCGAGGATCACTCCGATTCCGCGGGCGTGGGCGCCGTCGAGGACGGGTTCTAGCCAGTCGAGGTTGAACACACCGTCTTGTGGTTCCCAGGTTGACCAGACTGATTCTCCGACCCTGATCACGGTGAAGCCAGCCTGTTTCATGAGGTCAAGGTCATGATCGAGGCGATCTCCGCGACCGTATTCGTGATAGTAGGCGGCACCGATGCGAAGTTGTGGTGGAGCGTTGTGCTCTGTGTCCCCCATAGCGGGTGTCCTTTTCATCCGTCTGGTTGTCCGCGGGATGTACCGCGCGCGTGTGGTGTCGATACCCTCTGCGTTGAGGGCGCCTGTGGAAGGCCTGACGGTGGCGGGGGGTGACCTGTCACCGCTGACGGGGTTTCCCAGACCGTTACTGATACGTTAAAGCAACCGTGATCGGAGCGCAATAGCCTATACCCCTCCTCTACGATGAATCCAGCAGGGGATACCGACGACAGGAGGGAGCGGTGTGAATATACAGAGACGTGTCACCGCTAAAGATGTCGCTAGGCTCGCCGGAGTCTCGCAAAGCACAGTGAGCTACGTGATCAACAATGCGACAAACCAGTCCATCTCTGAACGCACCAAAATTAAGGTCCGTCAAGCGGCAGAGGAACTGAACTACACCCCCTCAGCGGCGGCGAGGACCCTGCGCAAAGGCACCAGCGACACGATCCTCATTATTTTGCGCGACGCACAAATTGGCGAACTGACAGCCCAAGCTATTGAGGGGATTGTGCGAACCCTTGAACCGCATGGTTACTCCGTGGTGTACCGCAGGCAACGTGAAGGCGCCAGCGCATTAGAGTTGTGCCGCGAATTGATGCCTGCTGCTGTTGCCAGCATCACAGCGTTAACACGCCAAGAAGCGTACGACATTCAACGCACTGGAGTGCCAGTTGTCAGCACTGAGTTCGAAGACGACAATGGCGAAGCAGATAACTCCATTATCTTGTCGCAAACCGCTATTGGCCGTTTGCATATTAGTTACCTCCACAGCAAAGGCCACCAACATATCGCCTTTGCGGCACCGGACATTCCAAACGTTGAGGAATACTACGCACGCCGGTTAGCCGGAGCCCGCGATGAGTGCACAAAGTTGGGCATTGATGCACCACCTGTGGTGGATATTCCTTTCAACCTTGAGGGCGCCATAAGCGCAGCTCAAGAGATTCTTGCACTAACCCCTCGGGTGACCGCAGTGTCGGCATACAACGACGAGGTGGCTGCCATATTGCTCGCTGCATTGTTACGCCTTGACGTGAAGGTGCCAGCCGACATTGCCGTGATTGGGGTGGACAACCTTCCCCTCTCTCCCTTCACCTACCCAGCACTGACGACGGTCAATATTTATGCCTTTGAAGTGGGCAGCGGTATGGGGTCGCTCATTTTGCGCGCAATTCGCCCTGATTTGGACATCCCATTACCTGCGGCAACGAGTAGCATCGATCTCATTGAACGGGACTCCACATAAAGAAGCGATAACAACTGTTTTCGTATTAAGCGTTCTCAACTCCCCCAGCGTTCTGAGCATTGTCGCAGGTGACCCTCCTATGGCAGCGATCCCACCCCACCACAGACCTACGACGCGCACGTGGGGCGAATCCATCGCCCCCTCTTGCCAGCACAAACACAGCAGATGTACGTTACTGATACGTCACAGTACTGATTCGATTAAGTACAGCAGGCACAAAGGTTCCCGTGACTCACTGGACCCTGAGAGCAAGATTCATCAAAGGAGATGACATGCGACGACACATTGCTGCGCTCAGCATTCTGAGTGCACTACTTTTCACCGCAGCGTGCGGTGGAGGCGCCACAAACGAGAACACCCCTGGGACATCAGGAAGCGACACCCCAAACACCGAAGCACTCACCCTTGCCCAAACTGATATTCCCGCAGCATGGGACATTAGCGGGTACGCATCAGGCACGAAAACCCAATACTTTACCGCTGTGTACGACACCATCCTGCGGCAAGACGGCGACGGAAACATCGTTGCCGGAGTCGCCACCGACTGGTCATACAACGACGAACGCACCGAACTCACCCTCACCGTACGCGAAGGAATCACCTTCACCGACGGCGAACCACTCAACGCGCAAGCCATCGTTGACAACATTGAACACTTCCGCGCCTCGTCCACCCCAGACCTCTCCAACGCGCAATTCATCGACACAGCCACCGCACCAGACGCAACAACAGTCATCATCACCCTCACCGAACCAGACCCCATGATGCTGAACTGGCTCACCCAACCACTGGGATACCTCTCCTCCCCTGCTTCATGGGACAGCGAAGACGCCACCACAACCCCCGTTGGCTCAGGCCCATACATCCTTGACACCGGCGCCACCGTATCCGGCTCAACCTACGTCTTCACCAAAAATGACGAGTACTGGGACGACTCCATCCAACAATGGGACACCCTGACCTTCCAGTACTACGCCGACCAAACAGCGCTCCTCAACGCCCTCCAAGGTGGCCAAGTTGACGGCGCATCGTTCACCAACGTGTCCTCACTGCCACAAGTAGAAGCAGCAGGCTACACCGTGAACACCTCACAACTCGACTGGTCCGGCCTGATGCTCCTCGACCGCGACGGCGCCATCGACGAACCCCTCGCCGATGTCCGCGTGCGGCAAGCCATCAACTACGCACTGGACCGCGATGGCATGCTCAACGCCCTCCAACTGGGATACGGGTCAGTGACCAACCAAATCTTTGGTCCCGCAACCTCCGGATACGACGAAGCGCTGAACAGCCACTACAGCTACGACCCAGACAAAGCCCGCGAGCTTCTCACTGAAGCAGGCTACGGCGACGGCATCACACTCGACATGCCCTCAACAAGCGTCATCGACTCTGCGCTACTCACCCAAGTACAACAGCAGCTCTCTGACGTAGGCATCACCGTGAACTACACCGACGTCGGCACAAACTTCATCTCCGACCTCATGGGCGCCAAATACGGGTCCTCCTGGATGCAACTGGCAGCAGCAAGCGACTGGCAAATCGCTACCTTCGCGATCACCCCCACCGCACTGTTCAACCCATTCGGTACCGAAGACCCCCAAGTGTCCCAGTACCTCGACACAATCCAAACAGGAAGCGAAGCCGACGCCGCCCAGGCAGCGCAAGAACTCAACACGTACATCGTCGATCAAGCATGGTTCGCACCGTTCTACTTCATCGACAATCTGTACGTAGCCAAGCCCGGCATTGACGTCACCATGGCAGCCGACATGGTCGTGCCATACATGTACCTCATCCAACCAGCGCAATGACCCACCCCGGTGGGGGCGCAACCCACACCGCGCCCCCACCGGCACCACAGCTTGGATTCACGATGCCTGCCTTCCTCATCAGACGACTCCTCACCGGCCTCGCAATGCTCCTCATCATCAGCGCGTTGGCTTACCTCTTGCTCTACCTCACCGGCTCAGACATAGCCCGCAACCTCCTCGGAGACAATGCCTCCCAAGAAGCAGTGGACCTCCGCGCAGCCGAACTTGGACTCGACCAACCACTACACACCCGATACCTCAGTTGGCTTGGCGGGGCAATCACCGGCAACCTCGGCCGCTCCTGGTTCGGTGGTTCCGATGTCACCTCTTTGCTGATGTCACGCCTCGGCGTGACTCTGACACTCGTGGTGACCTCCACCGTCATTTCCGCCATCATCGCCATTGCCCTGGGTGTCTGGGCCGCAGTCCGCGGCGGTTGGATCGACAAAACCATCCAAGTGTTCTCCCTGACCGGTGCGGCAATCCCGAACTACCTCATCGCTCTGGGGCTAGTCGCCCTCTTCGCCATCAACCTCGCCTGGTTTGCCCCCACCGGCTACACCCAACCGGGCGCCTCGCTCGGCGGGTGGATAGCATCAGTGACACTCCCTGTTGCCGCGCTAACAATCGGGTGCATTGCAGGGACCGCACAACAAGTGCGTTCCTCCATGCTGGACGTTATGCGCCAGGACTACATTCGCACTCTGCGTAGCCGCGGGTTAGGCCCAGGACGCATCATCTACCGGCACGCACTACGCAACGCCGCCGGACCAGGACTATCCGTACTGGGCTTACAGTTTGTAGGCCTACTCGGTGGGGCAGTTGTGATTGAACAAATGTTTGCCATCCCAGGCCTTGGGTCACTGTCAGTGTCGAGCACCACCCAGGGTGACATTCCTGTGGTGATGGGGGTTGTCATCCTCATTGCCGCGATTGTGATCACCGTGAACCTCCTGATCGACATAGCCCAAGGCATCCTCAACCCAAAGGTGCGACTCTCATGACCGCCCCCGTACTCACCCCAGCACCAGGCGCCGTTGATGCCGCCGCCAATAATCACAGCGCATCGCTAGCCCGGCGTTTCGCCAAAGACCCCATTGGCATGGCGGCGCTCATATTCCTCAGTATCGTTGTTCTCGCCTGCGCTTTTGCCCCACTACTAACCACCAACGCCCCTGATAAAGCAGTACTTGGAAACATTCTCGCTGACCCTGGAAACGGTTTACTCCTCGGCGGCGATAGCGCGGGGCGTGACGTCTTTTCTCGACTGCTCTACGGCGGCCAATTTTCGCTCCTCGGGGCGCTGTTGGCTTTGTCCATCGCTGTTGTCCTCGGCGGAGTATCTGGACTAGTTGCCGGGTATTTTGGGAAATGGTTCGACACCCTCTCCTCCGCAGCGGCCGCAATCCTCATGGCATTGCCCGGCATGGTTGTGCTCCTCGCAGCGCGGTCAGTGTTAGGGAGCTCCGCATGGTGGGCTATGTCAATCTTCGGGGTCTTGCTCTCCGCGTCAGTGTTCCGGCTCGTGCGCCAAACCGTGCAAAACGTGCGCAACGAACTGTATGTTGATGCCGCCCGCGTCGCAGGGCTTTCCGATGCTCGCATCATTTTCCGCCACGTATTGCGGGTAGTGCGTGCCCCCTTCATCATCCAAGCGGCCTCCATTGGATCCGTAGCAATCGCCATTCAAGCTGGGCTAGAATTCCTCGGCCTTGGAGACATGACCATCCCCACCTGGGGCAGCATGCTCAACGACGGCTTCGCACGCATCTACCAGCAGCCCCTGCTTGTTATTTGGCCAGCGCTCATGATCGCCCTCGTGTGTTTGTCACTGACGTTGATCGCTAACTCCGTGCGCGACGCCCTCGAAAATACTGGTTCACGCCACCGCACCCGCCGTACCCGCACGGGGCGCGGAGCCGCCGCGAAAACAACAACACACAGCAGCAACCCAACTGTGGCCCCCGCCGCAGCCCAAAACACTGGCACACACAACAGTGAAACCCCGCTACTTTCCGTGAGAAACCTTCACGTCGGCTACCACCAAGCGGACGGGTCAACAACGCACATCGTCCACGGAATCAACCTCGACGTCCACGCCGGTGAAGTACTAGGACTCATCGGCGAATCAGGATCAGGGAAAACCCAAACCGCGTTCTCCATCATGCGCCTGCTCCCGGCAGGCGGAGCAATCACCGACGGACAAGTGCTCTGGGGCGGGCGTAACCTCGCAGAACTCAGCGAACGTGAACTCACCGCCCTACGTGGCAAAGAGATCGCTTACATCCCGCAAGAACCCATGAGCAACCTCGACCCCAGTTTCACCATTGGCTCCCAACTCGTTGAACCCATGCGCCTACACCTAGGACTCAACAAAGCCGATGCAAAAACCCGCGCCCTAGACCTCCTCACCCGGGTAGGCATCGTCAATCCAGAGCGGGTATACAGCTCCTACCCACACCAAGTATCTGGCGGGATGGCACAACGCGTACTGATCGCTGGGGCGATCAGTTGCAACCCCCGACTCCTGATCGCCGACGAACCAACCACCGCACTCGACGTCACCGTACAAGCTGAAATTCTTGACCTCCTGCGCAGCATCCAACAAGAACACGGCATGGGCGTCATCATGGTGACCCACAACTTTGGGGTTGTCGCAGATATTTGCGACCGTGTGGCAGTCATGCGCAACGGAGAAATCGTCGAAACCGGCCCAGCATCAACAATCTTCAGCGAACACACCCACCCCTACACCACGCAACTCTTCGACGCGATCCTCACCCCCGACAACATCCGTGAACCCTACCGCGCACCAAACACCATGAAAGGTGAGGTGACTACGCCATGAACACTCCCCTCCTCGACATCCGTAACCTTGTGGTCGACTACCCCGGCAAAGGCCTGCGAGCGCAACCTTTCCGTGCGTTGGACTCGGTCAGCATTGATGTGCGCCCTGGGGAATGTGTGGGGCTCGTCGGTGAGTCAGGTTCCGGGAAAACTACTCTGGGTCGCGCGGTTCTTGGGCTTGCGCCGGTCACGAGAGGAGCTATTGATTTTAAGGGGCAGAACATTTCTGTTCTGTCGACGCGGGAGCGTCGGCGGCTTAGTAGTGATATTCAGGTAGTTTTTCAGGACCCGTACACGTCGTTGAACCCGTCAATGACGATTGGGGAGATTCTTGCTGAGCCGCTTATTGCGCAGCACACTGCTCAGAGTGCAGCGCGCAAACGTATTGCCGAGTTGTTGGATCAGGTGAAGTTACCCAGTGACGCGGTGAAGCGGTTGCCACGGGACTTCAGTGGTGGGCAGCGTCAGCGTATTGCTATTGCTCGGGCTTTGGCGTTGCGCCCGCAACTGGTGATTTGTGATGAACCGGTTTCTGCTCTTGATTTGTCGACTCAGGCGCGTGTGCTTGATTTGTTCACTGAGATTCAGCGGGACACGGGGGTGGCGTACCTGTTTATTACCCACGATTTGGATGTGGTGCGGTATGTCAGTCACCGGGTTGCGGTGATGTATCACGGGAAAATTGTGGAGCGCGGTGACACTGCGCAAGTCACGACGGCACCTACACACCCCTACACTCAGCGTTTGTGGATGGCGGCCCCTATTGCTGAGCCTGTGGCTCAGCGTGAGCGCCGAGAACGCCGGTTAGCGATGGCGGCTGACTTGTAGGAGAGGCTCTATACGCCGCAGGGCGGTTCCCTCCGTGGTGATGCGGAGGGAACCGCCCTGCGTGTGTGCTGCCGGTGGCCCAGTTGTGTGGTGAGTGATCAACTGGTGACCGGTTGTGGTGCTGTGTTAGTCGACGAGTTCGTGACGCACGATAGTGTGTTCACGCCCTGGGCCGGTTCCGATGGAGGAGATCCGGCAGCCGGACATTTCTTCGAGCGCGAGCACATACTTTTGTGCGTTGAGTGGCAGTTCCTCAAAGGTTTGCACGCCGTAGATGTCTTCGGTCCACCCGTCAAAGTATTCCAAGATGGGTTTAGCGTGGTGGAATGCCGACTGGTCGGTGGGCATTTCGTCGTGGCGGACTCCGTCAACGTCGTAGGCCACGCAGACGGGGATTTTTTCGATGCCGGTGAGGACATCGAGTTTGGTCAGCACGAGGTCGGTGAGGCCATTGACGCGTGATGCGTACCGGGCGATGACGGCGTCGTACCAGCCACAGCGGCGGGCGCGGCCTGTGGTGACTCCGAACTCTCCACCCTTGGTTTGTAGGTAGATGCCCATGTCATCGAACAGTTCGGTGGGGAATGGGCCTTCACCTACACGGGTTGTGTAGGCCTTGATGACACCAATCACTCGGTCGATGCGGGTTGGGCCTACGCCTGATCCGGTGCACACTCCACCTGAGGTTGCGCTGGATGAGGTGACGAACGGGTAGGTGCCGTGGTCGATGTCGAGCATCGTGGCTTGTCCGCCTTCAAACAGCACGGTTTTCCCGGCGTCGAGTGCGTTGTTGAGTTCGAGGGAGGTGTCGCACACCATGGGGCGCAGACGTTCAGCCAGTGTGAGGAGTTCAGTGACGATGTCCTCGATGAGGACCTCGCGGCGGTTATACACCTTGACGAAGAGCTGGTTTTTTTGTTGCAGGGCGCCTTCGATTTTTGCGCGCAGGATCTTCTCGTCGAAGAGGTCCCACACTCGGATACCTACTCGGTTGATTTTGTCTGAGTAGGACGGTCCGATTCCGCGGCCGGTGGTCCCGATGCGCCGCTTACCTAAGAAGCGTTCGGTGACTTTGTCCATGGTGCGGTTGTAGGACGGGATGATGTGCGCAGACCCGGAAACAAGCAGTTTCGAGGTGTCGACGCCTCGTGATTCGAGGGCGTCTAGTTCTTGGTAGAGAACTTCGATGTCAATGACAACACCGTTACCGATGACTGGCGTGACCCCTGGTGACAGAATGCCGGAAGGCAGCAGGTGCAAGGCGTATTTCTCACCGTCAATCACCACGGTGTGCCCGGCGTTGTTTCCGCCGTTGAACTTCACAACGTAATCAACCTGCGATCCGAGTTGATCGGTGGCCTTGCCTTTGCCCTCGTCCCCCCATTGGGCTCCGACGACTACTACGGCTGGCATGGAATCCCCACTTTCAGCTGCCGGGTGTGAGCGTAAGCCGCATTTCAGCGACATGGCGGGAAGATGAGCGGCAGCCACCCGATCTCCCATAAGAGTTTACCGATCTTTTGCCTGAGTTCCAGTGCTTCTCACCGAGACATGTCACCGGTTCCGTCCAGCGACGATGCGTGTCGATGGATTGTGCACCCCATGCGTGTGGTTTCCAGGTGGGTAGTTTGCGGATGCGGCGGGTGAAGGACGGGCCTATGATCTAGCCATGTTTGAGATCGCCACCACCCCCATGGCCACAACCGTTGCGATCTCTGGCGACCTCGATTTATCTGCCCGTGACCAGTTCCTTGAGGTTGCGGCACGCTTAACGTCGTTGCGTAGGTCTTTGCTGACTATTGACCTGTGCGATGTTCGTTTTATGGATTCCACAGGTGCGGCTTTTCTGATTTCTTTGGCGGAGACAGGCCAGCGGCGGGGTTGGCTGACGGTGCTGCGCGGCTGCTCTGAAGCGAACCGTTTTGTCCTTGATGTTTGCGGGGCTACCCACCTCTTCCGGTTTGATAACGAGCACATCTGCCGTCACACCAAGTCACCGGCGTAACACCGCTGATGCGATAGGCACTGCAAGCCCTGCACGAGGTACCGGTCAGTCTTGCGCGTCGTCAAAGCGGACGCGCGCTTGGTTTACATCACTGGAATGCTGTGCTGTCCAGTCCAGTAGTGCGTCAATAGGTTCCCGAAGGGTTTTACCAAGCGAAGTTATCTGATATTGGATCGCAACAGGACGGGTTGATATGACGATCCGCTCGACGATGCCGTTGCGTTCTAGGCGTCTCAATGTCGTGGTGAGCGACTTTTGGGTGACGGCAGGTATGGCACGTCGCAATTCGTTGAAGCGCATCGGGCGTTCGCAGAGTAGTTCAAGTACCGGCACTGACCAGGTGTCCAGTAGTTGGCTGAGAAGGTCACGGTGCTGGTCCGTGATGCCTAGGGCGGTTGGCGTGGTCGGGGTTTCCACGCAGATACCTCGTTTCGTTGAAGTTACTTTTTAATACGTGGTATCAAATATATACCTTATTGATTCCAGAGAAAGAAGGGCCTTATGGCTGTGCACCTGCTCTCCCCCACCGGACTAGCTACCCCCGTTCCGTATCACCATGTCTCAGTAGCCACAGGGACAAAAACGATTTCCGTGGCCGGGCAAACTGGGGGAAGCATCGGTAACCGCACGCCCGAACCAGGCGACCTCGCGACACAGGTCGCCGAAGCACTGCGCAACGTTGCCATCGCTTTAGCAGGCGCAGGGGCAACATTCGCTGACACTACTCGACTAACCTTCTACGTCACTGCGTGGGAGCAGTCGAAGATGTCAGAGTTTCTAGAAGGCATCGAGGCGGTACGAAACGAACTTAAAATCCCCGACCTCCTTCCTCCAGCATCACTCATCGGCGTGCAAATACTCTTCGAACCGGGAGTTCTTGTCGAAATTGAGGCGACCGCCGTTGTGAACTAGATTCACGAGGGCAGCGTCAACACATGCGGTGCCACTACCCCACAGGAACGTGAGCCCACACAACCTTGCCGGCCCCCTTGGGGCTCCACCCCCACGTGGCGAGGCGGTCAATGATTTTCACGCCATACCCGCCATACCGATCGCTATGCCCATCAAGTTGGATGGGGCCTTCCGGGTTTTGATCCTCAACCTCAATACGAATGTCATCCCCCAGGTCAAACACGCGCAACGCAAATTGTCCGTATCCGTGCAGCACAGCGTTGGCTGCAAGCTCGGACATCACAAGTTCAGCGTAGGTGGCCTGGGGTTTGTCCCACTCTTGGCACAAACGCACCATGAGGTGGCGGGCCCGCGAAACCGACGATGCCTCACCGGGGAAAGTCGCCCGGTAGGAGCGGGTGGTATCAATACCCTGGACAGCAAGTTCGTCACGGACAGGAATGCGCACCACGACAAGAGCCACGTCATCCTCTGGTGCGTCGGCAAGCGCATGAAGGAGGAGTTCACCCCACTGTGATGCGGCACTGCGGGGCACTGTTTCTGCGAAGTCTTGAAGTTCTTGGAGTCCTGCCTGCATAGAACGGTCGCGGCGTTCAATGAGACCGTCGGTGTAGAACAACACAACATCCCCCGGGCGCAAGCGGACCGTTGCTGATTCACGTGCCCGCGGCACAAAACCGATCAGCCCACCACCTGCATCGTTAAGGAGCAGTGCTTTACCATCCCTGACAACAATAGGTGGCAGGTGACCGGCTCGAGCGTACTCCAAGGTCCAACTACCGTTATCCTTCCCTTCACGCAACCGTCCGTACACCATTGATGCTTGGCGGGAAATGTCGAGACCATCCACCAGACGGTCAACCCGTTCGAGCACTTTGGAGGCGCTGACCCGGTCGAACGCGTAGGAGCGGGTAATGGAGCGGAGTTGCCCCATGGCAGCGGCGGCTTCGAGGTCGTGACCAACAACGTCCCCCACCACCACGCCGACGGTGTGGTCATCAACGTAGAGAATGTCATACCAGTCACCGCCAACCCTGGCATGTTCATTGGAGGGCGCGTAGTAAGTCCACACGTCAAGGCCTGCAACATCTACCTGGGTGGGGACCATGGACTGCTGCAAGGCTTCAGCGAGTTCGTGTTCCCGCTCATAGAGGCGAGCATTGTCGAGGGTTGTGCCGATCCGGCGGGCAATGGCACTAATGACTTTGAGGTTCTCTGGACCAAGGTCCTGAACATCAAACGGTTCGCCCAACTCGTTATATTCAGGGCAAGCTAAAACAATTAATCCTAAAACACCTGAACGACCTGCTATTGCTTGCATGAGAACTGGGCCTTTGGGAGTGAACCCGTGAACATTCCAGATCTCTTCAAGGTGCTCACACAGCTCTCGGGTCCTGGTTCCGGGGTCATTAGTTGCTGCGAGATCCACGATGATCGGCGCACTATGTTGGCCAACAAGCATCTGCAAAACAGGGTCTTGCCCGCCGGTCATTTCTGCATCGAGCCCAGGGTACTCGGTGCGGTGACGACCCCTGCGCGGTGCACGAATGCTTTCGGAATACTCCAACCCCCGGTTCTCTAAAAAGAACCCAGCCCAATCAACTGGACATGTCTCTTCGATGATGGAAGCAATGGACGCAAGCGGGGATGGCTGATCTTCAATGGCCAAAAGTTCAGATATTTGCGACAGCGCATCAAGTGCCCGTTGCGCGGGCGGTGCAGCAAACCCAAAAGCCTCATCAAACCCGGTGAGGGGGAGAAATTGCACGATCCACACTGGCTTTGTACGCCCAGCAGGGTAGTGCGTTGCCACCACCGCTTGGAGGATCCCCCACGTGCCATCGTGGCGCACAAGATCGCACGTCCACGTCTCCCCGGTCAAGACACTGCAGGCGTCGATTTCCTCACCATGGCGCCAATTTCCGTGTGTTTGGCGCTCAGGCTGGTCCTGCAGTGGAGGCGTCCCCTGGGGGTTGGGGTCCCAAGTCTCTATGTTTCCTGAGGTTTTGTCTTGTCGACGCAGGGTGATTTTCACGTCATTGAATGTTTGACCAGTCAGATCTTCTAATACCCCGACCATGCGGTGAAACGCCTGGTTGCCGTACTCAATGACCGGGGGGTGAAAATCCCCAGTGAGCAGGACGAATGGTACAGGTGAATGCTCCATGACGTGCGAAGCCCAACTCATGTCTGCCTGAGGTTCACGAGTAGATTTGCGGGGCCCGGTCATATAGGTATTCTGCCTGAACTGCGCCGACGTAGCATTTCCTCACGCCAAACCCCTCCCGTCAGGAGCAGTGTTCAACGTACGATGGGCACACACCACCAGTGGTGAGATATCCGCTCACGTTGACTTAGGGGGAATACGTGACACAGATGCACAAGCACAACTCATTAAGAAGTTGTGACGAGGTGTCCTACACCGTGGATGGCGACCATGCCATCATCATGCTGCGGGGCGAGATCGACATAGAGATCCAACCTTGTTTTGCGCGAGCCGCAGAACTTTTACACACCCACACCAACGATATTTTCGTCGATGCGCAGCAAGTGGAGTTCATTGACTCTTCTGGCATCGCGGTATTGGGACAACTAGCTCACGACCACCCGGGGCGGGTCACACTCTTTAATGCCCCACCAACCATGCTTTTCATACTTGAAGTTACTCAACTGATCGATGTGATCCGCTTGGAATCTGGCCGACTCGATGAATACATTCCCGTCGCGGTGGCCACAGTAGCCTCCGAGTAACAACAATGAGGTGGCATCACTATCCAGCCACCAATCCACGACCTTAAGAACAACCTTGTGATAGTAAAAAGGCCGGTGGCCCATCCCGATAGGGACAGGCCACCGGCCTTAAGTTATGCCGTGCAATCAGCAGATGCTGATCACTTCATGGCGTTGCCAGCAGAACGCAGCTGCTGTGACGCCTCGATGATGCGGGCAGCCATACCAGCTTCAGCTGACTTGTACCATGCGCGTGGGTCGTAAGCCTTCTTGTTTCCGACCTCGCCGTCAACCTTCAGCACACCGTCGTAGTTCTTGAAGAAGTGGTCTGCTACTGGGCGCGAGTAGGCGTACTGGGTGTCGGTATCGATGTTCATCTTGATAACACCGTTGTCGACAGCCTCAGCAATTTCCTCAGCAGTTGACCCTGAACCACCGTGGAACACGAGGTCGAATGGGTTTTCCTTGCCAAGCTTTGCGCCAACCTCACGCTGAATGTCAGCAAGAAGTGATGGGCGCAACTTCACAGCACCTGGCTTGTACACACCGTGCACGTTACCGAAGGTCAGGGCGGTCAGGTAACGGCCCTTTTCACCTGCACCGAGAGCTTCGATGGTCTTGAAACCGTCTTCAGCGGTGGTGTAAAGCTTCTCGTTGATCTCTGCTTCGTGACCGTCTTCTTCACCACCGACAACACCAACCTCAATTTCGAGGAGGGTGCGTGCAGCCTGAGAAAGCTCAAGCAGTTCAGCGGCGATGATGAGGTTTTCCTCGAGAGGAATGTTCGAGCCATCGAACATGTGGGACTGGAATGTTGGGTTCTTGCCAGCCTTGACCTGCTCTGCTTCAAGAGCAAGAAGTGGGCGGACCCAAGAGTCAAGGTTCTGCTTGGTGCAGTGGTCAGTGTGGATCGCGATGTTCACGGAGTAGCTCTTCGCAACCTCAGCAGCGTATGCGGCAAGTGCGAGGGAACCGGAAACGCGGTCCTTGATGGTTGAGCCAGAAGCAAACTCTGCGCCACCAACGGAAACCTGGATGATGCCGTCAGACTCTGCCTCAGCGAAACCCTGAAGTGCAGCGGTGATGGTGGAAGAGGAGGTGATGTTGACCGCTGGGTAGGCAAATTTGCCTTCCTTGGCGCGGTCGATCATCTCTGCGTATACCTCTGGGGTTGCGATGGGCATCAAAAACTCCTGAAAGAGAGGGGATTGAAACGATGTTCGCCACTATTTTGTCACAAACAGTCGCTTCCCAGCGTAGGACGTTCGGACTGCGGGCACCACCCCGTGAGGATAGTGCCCGCAGTTACCGTGCTTTCAGGAGTGTTTTCCCCGTCAGTCGGCCAATGACATCATGCCTTGCAAGTCTTTAGAGGACCATAGTGATGGGTCGTCCAGTGAGAGATATTGGGTATCGATGTTGGCTACCTTGAAGTTCTTACCCACTTTGGAGATGTTGAACGTCATCATGTCGAGGTTGTCGTCGCTCAGATAACCGATGGTGCACACCCCACGGTTGGCTGTAACTGTCACACAGTTCGTCCACCTTTGGCCGCTACGATCTGCTTTCTTATTGAAAGCACGGACCTTTTTTTGAGCTGCTTTGGTCAACTTAGTGGACGTGAAAGTTTTACCTGTTCGCACCTGTTTCGCGAAGGTATCTACTGGCTTGACGTACCCTGGCACTGCTGCTTTCTTCAACGTGAATTTCTTAGCTGACTTGCTCCATTTAGCCGTGAACTTACGCTCGTAGTACGTAAAGTCACGGTGCGCTTGGGTCGAGTAGAAAGTAACTCCTTGGCGAGCGCTGGCGCCAACAACTTCACTATACAAATCGTACGATTGCGTCATGCGCTGGCTGTGAATAATGCTGCCCTTAGCGTTTGTTACAACGAGGTGCGTAAAGTACCGCCCGCCTGTTTCACAATCGACCGTGAAGACATATTCGCTACCGCTGCGAGGGTGGACGTTCGCTTTGACGATTGCTCCCACTTCACTGGCAGATACCTTTGTTGCGTCGTACGTACTCGCGCAAGCCTTTGGTAGTTGCACGGAACTCGGAGCGGCGGACGCTGGTGCGGCCACACCTCCGGCAACCATCAGCACGGAAGCCACCGCGGCAACAACGATCCGTCGAATATTCATTCCATCCCCCTAATTTGGCGTTCATCGGAAACGCACGTATGACGTGGAATAATCATCCCTTATTGCGGAAATACTCGCACTGATCTCACATAACAGTGTGATCACAGATCCACCCCACAAAGCCACATGGCTTAAACGTGCTGCACAATCCACGAGTGCATCGCAATGGCGGCGGCGGCGCCAGCATTAATGGACCTCGTTGACCCGTACTGCGTAATGTGCACGATGTCCGTCACCGCCTGCTGCATTTCAGGCGTCAGACCCGTCTTTTCCTGCCCAAAAACGAGCACACAATCGCGAGGAAACTCAAAACCCTCGATCGGAACAGAACCATCAATATTGTCAATCCCGATTACCCGAACGCCCTCAGAATGCGCCCACTGGGCAAAAGCCTGCGCATCCTCGTGATGCCGCACATGCTGGTAACGGTCCGTCACCATCGCACCACGCCGGTTCCACCTCCGGCGCCCCACAATGTGAACCTGCGCCACCGCAAACGCGTTCGCGGTGCGCACGACCGACCCAATATTGAGGTCATGGTGCCAATTCTCAATGGCAATATGCAACGGGTGACGCCGAGAATCAAGGTCGGCAACAATGGCTTCCATCGTCCAATACCGGTACTCATCCACCACATTGCGCCGATCCCCATGCTCAAGCAGCTGCGGATCAAACCGAGGATCAACGGCCCCACCCTCAACGCGGGGCCAACTCTGTGGCCCGCCAGGCCACGGACCGACCCCCACCTCCCCCTCATGCATCAAGTCAGCATCGTGCTGGGTTGTTGGCATCAGGTCACCATCAGTGTCACCGGTAGACGGTGAAAGCGGAACAGACATGGTCAATATTGTCCCCCACCAAGAACCAGCAAACTGTGCCAAGGAAGCCACCAACAATGAGAAATCTTCCGCGATATCGTGATGATCAGCAGGTTTCCTGTGATCATGGATACATGACGTCGATGCGTCTGACCCAGGGAGCGTGAAACACCGCTCCCCCTGTACCGAAGGAGTTTCCCGTGACACGAACGATTGAATCTTGGCTAACAGACATGGACGGCGTACTCGTCCACGAAGGGCACGCAATACCTGGAGCTGCAGAGTTCATCACCACATTGCGCGAGAAGGAACGCCCCTTCCTCATTCTCACCAACAACTCAATCTTCACACCACGCGACCTGCGGGCGCGCCTCTCCTTCGCAGGAATTGAGGTAGATGAAAAGAACATCTGGACTTCAGCGCTCGCGACCGCGAAGTTCTGCGCAGACCAAATCCCCGGCGGTTCCGCGTACACCATCGGTGAAGCAGGGCTCACCACCGCTCTCTACGAAGCCGGGTACACCCTCACCGACTCAAGCCCCGACTACGTGGTGCTCGGCGAAACCCGCTCCTACTCATTTGAAGCCATCACCAAAGCTGTGCGCCTCATCCTCGACGGTGCCCGTTTCATCTGCACCAACCCTGACCCAACAGGCCCCTCCCAAGAAGGCCCCCTGCCTGCAACCGGTGCCGTCGCTGCGATGATCACCAAAGCCACCAAACGCGAACCCTACTTTGTGGGTAAGCCCAACCCCATGATGTTCCGGTCAGCGCTCAACCGCATCGACGCGCACTCCGAAACCACAGCCATGATCGGCGACCGCATGGACACCGACGTTGTGGCAGGCATCGAAGCTGGTCTGCAAACCTACCTCGTACTCACCGGCTCCACCGCACCACACGAAGTAGACGGGTACCCCTTCCGCCCCTCCGAGGTGCGCAACTCGATCGCTGACCTGATCGAACTCATCTAACCAAACGGTCCACTCCGCGTCTGGCGAGGGCTGCACATGAGTGGGGTGAGAACCTGACATGGTTCTCACCCCACTCATGTGCTAAGACGCCCTCTTCTTACTGGTGCAATAAATGTCGCATTTGCGAGGGCGTTATGGCATTCTCAGTTCATGACAACAGGACAACCTCCCCGAGACAGGTCAAAAAACCGCCTCCTGCTCGTTGCCATCGTTGCTATCGCTGTGCTCACCGTCGCGGGCATCGTGTATGCATTCCTTCAAGGCCGTGACAATGCGCCTTCCGCCGAAGAAACACCCCCAACGGCATCCGAGCCGACCACTAGCCAAGCGGACGGCACAACAGCAACCTGCCCTCCCTCTGAGTCGTCCACCGACACAGAACTCACCCAAGCGCCTGACACCACATGGGTCGCGTACGACAACATCACCTACCCGTCCTCACCCATATACGGGCCCACGAGCATCGCCCCCGACGGATTCCGGTACTGCTTCCAGCAGTCGCCTGAAGGCGCGCTCTTCGCAGCAGCGAACATGCTGACCGAACTCCACACTGACAGCGACGAGGACCGGTGGTTCAACTACGTGCTCTCCCAAGAGATCTTTGGGCGACAGGGGATCCTTGATGCGATTTCTGCAGAGGCAAATGACCAGGTAACCGATCTGCCAACCCTGGAAATTCTTGGTTTTGCAATGAAGGACTACACGCCCGAACGGGCAACAGTCACTGTTGCTGCGCAAGCAACCTATGACGACATCTCCCCCACACATTCAGCCACCTTCACCCTGGTGTGGGAAAACAACGACTGGAAGTGGCTGGTCAACAACACCAGCAATGCCTTAGATATCACCGAAATCTCCAACACCGACGGGCTCATCGACTGGGCCCCATAAAATACAGAAGTGCCCCCAGGACGCGCATCCTGGGGGCACTTCATGTGACGCTGAGTGAGATTACTTCTTTTTCACCGTCACCGTGAGCCTGTCCATGACCTGGCCCTTTGTGTAAAAACCACCCAACGCTTTGGCCCCAGCAGCGGTCAACTTCACACCCTTCGCCGAGGACTTGATCGTTACCGTTTTTCCCTTGGTGGTGTAGTTCAGACCTGTGACCGTAGCGATCTTGATCTGCTTGTTTTTATACAACCACGTACCATCTGTCTTTTTGGTGCTTACCGTGGCGTACATCGTGCCTGTGGAGCCGTTGACAACAAGTTTTGGGGATTTCACGGTGAGGTCCAACTTGCCGCTGTGACCAGTGAATCGTGCAGACCCCGAGTAGCGAACAGTTCCCTTCCCGTTCTTCACTGACCCCGATGCCCCCGTGAAACGCAGCGTGCCATTGGACAGTTTCTTGGCCTTGCCACTCGCGGTGTACTTTCCCTTGGCAATTGGGCCAGTGACATAGTTACGGAACGAGCTTTTCACTCCCCACGTGTACGTCCCACCAGAGGCCACATAGGTGCCCTTTGGCGCGGACGCCGCATGCGCCGATGACGGTTGGGCCACAAACGCAAGCATGACGAGCAAAGCCGCGAGCGCAAGGCTCATAACGGCCCTCACGCTCAGTGTTGAGTATGGTTGGCGTGTTGTTGTCATTGTTCACTTCCTGATGAGGCTGGCTCCGAGCACCGTGCGGTACTCGGAGCCTTTGTGTTTAGTTACCTAGCGCGCTGCCTACAGGGTTGCGCTTTTACGGCGGCTGAAGACAGCGATTGCGCCGATGAGTAGCAACCCAAGGGCTGTTGGCAATGCCCACATCACAGCGTCGTCGGCGCCAGTTGCGGCAAGTGATCCCCCGGCTGCGCCTGCGAGTGTTCCCGATGCTTCATCACAGTTCGCGTCAGCGCCAAGGGGCACGGTCATAGACAGGGCGTCCATTGTTTGGCCAGCCTCGTAGAACCCACCAAATGCGCTGGCGCCGCTGGTGGTGAGGGTCACGGGTGCGTTGGTGACAGTGAGTGTGTTCCCGCTGATGGTGCTTGCGCCTGACAGGGCGATGGTGGCGAGGTTGACCCCGTTGCGTGATGAGCTCACACCGTCAGTGTCGTTTGCTGTGACGTCAGCGAATAGTGCCGCTGTGGTGGGGCTGGTGAAGCGGACGCGCAGGTTGGAGAACTGGGTGTCCATAATGTCTCCGTGCCCGGTGAATTGAACTGAACCGGTGTAGGACACTGTTCCTTGGCGGGCATCGGTGTTGTATTTGCCGGTGCCACCGCTCCATGTGAAGTTCCCGCCCGTAGACGACACCCCAGCGGTGTTGATGTTTCCGTCAGCGAGACGGTTGACATAGGTGACGAAGGAATCTTTCACGCCCCATGTCAGCTTTGCCCCGGACACGGCCTGCGCCACGCATTGTGCTGCTTCTTCAGTGATAGGCGCTGCACCCTCCGACACGGTGATCCCTACCTGCACTTTTACCCCGTTTGGGCCTTCCAGTGACAGGGTGTGGTTCCCGGCAGGGAGGTCTTGCGGGAGGCTCGCCGTTGCGGTTGCAACACCTTGGGCGTTTGCTGTGATGTCACTGGCCAACAGGTGGGGTTCAGAGTACACAAACAGTTCGATGCCCGTGGTGCCAGACCCAAACCCGGGGCCGCTGATGGTGAATTCGTCACCGGGGGTGAGTTCTGGTGAACTCACGGTGGCGTTGGTGTAGGTACCTGGGGTTTTTGGGGCAACTACTTGACCGTCGGTGCTGCCATCGCCTGCTGAGCCGTCAGAGCCATCTGTACCCCCGTCAGTACCGCTATTGGGTGGGGTGGTGACGTCTGCCCCAACGGTGAAGGTGATGTTGTCGAGTTTTTCACCAGCGGTGTAGAACTCACCGAAAGCTTTCACTCCCGCTGGGGTGAGTGTGACGGATGTGGATGTGTAGGTGACTGAACCGTCAACTGCAGTAGTTGCTTTCCCCAAGGCAAGGTCTGCGAAGTCAACTGTTTTGGCTTCAGTGGTGCCGTCCATTTGGAGGGAGCGGTAGGTCAGCGCCAAGGTGCCCTTTGTCGCTGAGGTGACGGTGACCTTTGGGTTGGAGAAGGTGATATCCAGAGCACCACTGTGGGCGGTGAAGTTCACGCTTCCACTGAACGCTGCAGTCCCTGTGCCGTCCTTGAAGGCGGAGGATTTTTGTGGGAATGCGTAGGCGTTACCACCATTGGCGTTGCTTGCCCCGTTGGACAGAGTTGTTTTACCGCCAGCCATGGAACCGCCAAGGTATGTGCGGAAGCTTTGCTTCACTCCCCACACGAGTGAACCATCTGTTGTGGGTGTGGTGGGGGCGGGTTCCTCGGAGTCGCCTGGGTCGGTTGTCCCGTCCCCTGGAGTGGCGCCACCATCGTCGGGTTCTTCGGTATTGTCGTCTGAGGGCACTGAAACGCTGACGGTTGTCGATGCGTCCAGCGTACGGTCTGTTTGCGATAGTGCTGCTGCGGAACTGGAAATGACTTGGTAGTCAGTGGATTCTTGGAGTTTTCCGGCTGGGACAGCAAGCGTGGTGGTAAATGAGCCGTTGTCCATTTGGTCGGTGCGCACCCAGGTGCTGGAAATCCACCCACGGCTGGGCAAAGCGCTGCTCCCTGGTGTCCACACGTCTTTGGTGCCGAGAGCTACATACACTCCGCTTGCTGCTCCGGCGCCTAGGTAGCCGGTGCCTGAGATTGTGAAGGTGTTGTCCACTGAGGGGTCGATGCCTGTGGCAGGTGACACTGTGAGTTGTGGGTCAGCGACCGGAGCGGGTTCGGGTTCCGGTTCCGGTTCCGGCTCGGGTTCCGGTTCCGGCTCGGGTTCCGGTTCGGGTGTCGCAAGGCTCAGAGCGGTTGCTGTTTCGAAGTCGGGAACAACAGCGCCACTCCCGGCGAATGTGTAGACACCAAGGTTCCGAGTGGCCGTTTCCGCGCCTTCTGGGATGGTGAATTGGATGCTGAAGGTTCCGTCTGGCCCAATGGCAACTGCGCCAGCGTTTGCTCCACCGATTGTTGCGGTGTCTTCCTCGTTGACAACCCACTTTTGCGACAGTGACGTGCGTGCGGCTGACGATGCGCCTGCGGATGGGCGCCACACGTCTGCGTAGTCACCGATGACCACGTAGGTTCCGCCGAATTTTCCAGCGAGTGGTGGGCGTGTGCCGTTGGTGGAGGTTGTTTCGGTGAAGCCTGTTCCGGTCACGGTGATGGTGTCACCAACGGCCAGGTCGGATGTTTTTGATACGGAGATAGCAGGGCTACCTGCCGCGTAGGCGGGGCTAATGGCACCGACGAGCGCCGTGCCGGCGATGAGGACCCCTGCAGTAAGCGCAGAGAGCGCCCTGCGGGTGGGGGTGGTGATGCGTCTGAGCACAAGTTCTCCAGTTATCGACGTTCGTGGGGCTGTGTGTGGTGCTCACAGCCCAATTGAAGATATGAGGAGAGGCTTACCTAAGCAAGAGTGAGTCCAGTCTTGCCGCTCAGTGATATGCCAGCTTTCGTTGATAAATCAACGATCTAAAGTTTATCTGACAAAGTGTTGTGATTAATATCGCCACAAAGGCGTTGCGTAAATGTCTTATGGACAACAAAAGGGTCTGCCCATCACGGGCAGACCCTCAGGTCACACAACGCAAAAGTTACTTAAGAAAGATCAAGGTCAGCCAATCCAAACAAGGACAGGTACTCCACACCCAACTCTTCGATCTTTTCTTGCGCACCAGTTGCTCGATCAACAATCGTCGCCACGGCAACAACCTCAGCACCCGCCGCGCGGCACGCCTCAATCGCGGCAATCGGCGAACCACCCGTGGTTGTTGTGTCTTCGACAACAACGACCCGGCGGCCCGCAATATCAGGCCCTTCAATCTGGCGCTGCATGCCATGAGCCTTCGCTGCCTTACGCACAACAAAAGCATCCACATCAAGACCACGTGACGCCGATGCGTGAAGAAGTGCCGTGGCAATAGGGTCCGCACCCAGCGTCAACCCACCAACAGCATCAATCTCACCAGGCCCATACCCGGCTTCTTCTAACGCATCAAGCAACACGTGGCCGATCAACGGCGCTGCACGGTGGTGCAACGTCACTCGCCGCAAATCTACGTAATAGTCTGCCTGCTTACCGGAGGACAACGTCACCGCACCGTGGACAACCGCAAGATCTTTAATGAGGTCTCGGAGTTGCTCACGGGGAGTTGGGGAAAAAGTCTCAGTCACCCTTCAAGGGTACGGGAGATTCTGCGTCCTGCGCTGGGCGCTGCGGAGAGCGTCGACCAGCAGCCGTACTGGCTGCCGCCCCGTTGGCCTGCAAAGCTCGCACTGCGAAGCGCGGCAAGGTTTGCAGCAAACCTGCCGCTGCCTTGTACCGCAAAGACGGGGTCGAAATGACTGCGCCACGGCGCGCATCGGCCAATGCTTGACGCACAACCTCCTCCGCCGACAACCACACAGCCTCCGGGAACCCCGAATAATCAATACCAGCGCGCTCGTGGAACTCTGTGTGCACAAACCCCGGGCACAGCGCCATTGCAGAGGCACCAGAACCACGCAACTCCACAGCAAGCCCCTCGGTAAAGGAACGCACCCACGCTTTATGCGCAGAATACGTACCCGATGCCGTCAAAGCAGCAACTGAGGAGACATTGATGATCATGCCGCGCCCACGTTGACGCATCGACCGTGCTGCCGCAAAGGACAAGCGCATCACCGAGTCAACCATGACCGTCAAAGCCGTTGCTTGCTCCTCAATATCAGAATCAAGGAATCGATCACTCACCGCATAACCAGCGTTGTTAATCAGCAGGTTAATCGGGTGGTCAGCGTCCTCAAGAAGCGCCGCAACTCGAGCGACGTGCTGTGCGACACCAAGATCAGCTTCCACTACCTCGACATGCACGCCAGCAACCGAACGAAGTTGCTGAGCGACTTCCCCCAGACGCTGCCCATTGCGTGCCACGAGGACAAGATTGTGTCTGCTTGCGGCGAGCTGCCAGGCGAACTCCAGCCCGATGCCCGCGGTTGCTCCTGTGATGAGTGCGGTTGCCATACCACCAGCCTAGTCGCAGAGCCTACCTTGCGGGTGAGGGTCGTGTGGGCAAACCACGAAAGAACCGCATGATTCGCTCACCATGCACCAAGAGTGCCCACGCAATACCCGAAATATGTCCCACAATCGTCATTCGGCGATTCACTGCCCCGGGAATAATGGTGTCCTCTGGCGGAACAATGGCATCACCTACCGCTCGCAGAGACAACACCCGAGCGAGGTCCCCCGCTGTCAACGACTCCACGTGGTCATCAATAGCTTCTAACGCTTCTTCAAACACCTCATTGATGTCCAATACAGGCCCAGGAATAATGTGCGGGCGGTGGATCTTTCCGCAGATCACAGCAACCCCAACAACGTCCTCGCGGCGGTGAGCAAACGCCCCCAGCACAGCGCTCGCCCCTGCCGAAGCACCCACAAGCACTACTTCACGGCCCTGCGAGCGGTGCGCATCGACTCGGGCAATGAGGCTATCCAACCGGTCCTCATATTCAGCGTCGTCAGCCCACCCCACCACAAAAAAATCCACCCGAGCACCCCACGGGCGCCAAAGCCGCAGCGCGGCACGTTGTAGTGCAAGTAACGCGCGTGTCCGGTCAAACAACCCAGGCACGTAAATCACCGTGAAACTGCGCATAGATGTGGTGCCTTGCTGTCTTCGAATGATGGATGTATCTCCGTGAGTATAGGCGTTCAGGTTAGGGTGGTTGTTATGCGATTGGCCTTTTGGAACATCAACTCGATCCGTGCCCGCCTCGACCGCGCTCTAGCCTTTTTGGAACGGGAGAACATTGACGTTCTCGCACTCCAGGAAACCAAATGCAAGGACGGACAGTTCCCCTTTTCCGCCTTTGAAGAAGCCGGCTACGAGGTAGCGCACTTTGGGTTAAGCCAGTGGAACGGCGTGGCGATCATCTCTCGCGTGGGCCTCGCCGATGTTGAACGTGGCTTCCCTGGGCAGCCTCAGTTTGGTGACGAGCCAGTCACCGAAGCGCGAGCTATCGCAGCAACGTGTGGCGGGGTGCGCGTGTGGTCGCTTTACGTGCCGAATGGTCGAGAAATTGATCACCCGCACTACACATACAAACTCGCTTGGCTTTCCACCTTGAAGGACAACGCCATCGGTTGGTCTGCCGCGAACCCGGATCAGCCCATCGCTCTTGTCGGCGACTGGAATGTTGTCCCGTTGGACACTGACGTGTGGGACATCGAATTCTTTGCTGGAAAAACCCACGTCACACCGCCGGAAAGGAAAGCGTTCGCCTCTTTCTCTGAGGCTGGGTTCACCGAGGTGTCTCGCACTTTCCTTCCCGCCGAGAACACCTACACCTACTGGGATTACCAGCAACTGCGTTTCCCAAAGAACCAGGGAATGCGCATTGACTACGCCTGGTGTTCCCCTGCACTCACTGATCGGGTTGCGGGCGTAACCATTGACCGCAATGAACGTAAAGGCAAAGGCGCTTCCGACCACGTACCCGTCATTCTCGACATCCGTGACTAGGAGTTCTTAACAGCCTTCCAGGTCATTCCCTTAAGCAAAAAAGTGGGTGAAGATTCCCCTGCGGGTGAAAACCGCCCAAGTGGAAACCTTAAAAGCTACGCCTTGATCTGCATAAACGCTAACTGATACGTTCCATCACCCAGAATGTGGCGTTACCCTCTCGTGACATTCGGGCAACCTCTGTTTAATGTTTTATTGTCTCGACACAGCAAAGCACGATTGACCGCGTCGAGATGCCAGATGAACGCCTAGCGCTGCCGGCATCTGGTTCCCTGGACTTACGGCAGCGGTGGGGGAACCACTTATGGTCAGGAAACTGACCTTGGGGTGAAGCCGCATAAAGCGGCCGGGGCATACCTCGCTCCGAATCCGACAGCTCACTTCATAGGCGTCCGAGGTAAAAAATATGACACGCACAGCTCGCGTGGCGCTCGAACGCGCCCACACAACCACACGCAGCACCCGGTCAGGACGTCGACCACGATTCGCCGCAGCCACACTCGCTGCCTCCGTCATCATGGCGGGTCTCGCAGTACCTTCAGTTGCCTCAGCAACACCACAGGCAACCACCACCGTTGCTTCTCCCGCTCTCACCACAGCGCACATCGGTGCAACAGCGCCTGCCGCCGCAACACTTGCCACCGCAAAGATCGCTAAAACCAAGCCCTCCGTGTCGGTGAAAATCACCAAAAAGAAGTGGACACGTGGGACGACCGCTGGCAAAGTCACCGCATCAGTAAAGGCTCAAGGCACTGCCGCCAAAGGCAAAGCAGTCTTCTACGTTGGCAAGAAAAAAGTTGCCACCAAGACGCTGAAAAACGGTAAGGCAACTTACCGCCTCTCCTCAAAGTTGTCCTCCAAAAAACACACCGTCAAGGTTGTGTTTCGCCCTTCCAAGGCTCAGGCAAAAACAGCAACCAGCGCACAGCGTTCATTCCGCGTCCTGGTCCGCAAATCTGAGTCCGAAAAGGTCTTGGCAATCGCCAAGAAGCAGGTCGGCGTCAAGTACCGTTCCGGTGGCACCAGCCCACGTGGCGGCTTCGACTGCTCAGGCTTCACCCAGTACGTCTACAAAAAAGCGGGCGTGAAAAAGCTCCCACGCACATCAAGCGCACAAAAGTCAGCTGGCAAACGGGTGTCCCGATCAAAGGCCCAGCCTGGTGACCTCGTGTGGTCACCTGGACACGTTGCCATCTACGCAGGCAACGGCAAGATCATTGACGCACCTCGCCCCGGCAAAAAGATCGCCGTACGCAAGATGTGGCAAAAGAACGCGGTCTTCATCCGCTTGTAAATCTCGGAGTAACGGCATGCCAACCCTGCGAAAACCATCCTTCATGGAGAGATCTCTCCATAACGGCGAAAACCGGCTTGAGACACAGCGGATTCACAGGATTATGGTGTTTACTCTGTAGTACCTGATGTCATCAAAAACATCAGGAGTTAGGGCAGAAGGTGCGCGCACACCTTCTGCCCTAAATTGTTTCTGGGATGACCTGCAACGTTGTTAAAAAACGGCGAACGATCTGTGGCATGTCCACTCTGCGATCCGGGTCACCCGACCGCCACGAGTACAACCACAGCACTTGCAAACCATCTAGCAATGCAACAAAAGTCTTAGCTGCTTCGGTCGGATCAACAGACGGTGACAGCAGGCCCTGCCGGTTCAACTCCATAAAATACAACGTGTAGCCTTCCAAGACCTTTTCATACCGCCGCGCAAAGTACTCATGCGCCGGGTGCTGTGGATCCGTAGCCTCTGCACTCAACTTGGAAAACAAACTCACCATTCCGGGGCGTTCCATGTTGTGCTCTACCAGTTTGACTACCGCATCAATGTAGTCGTGCCCGCTCTCCAGCATCGGCATGAGTATCGCCGTGTCCTCGGCGTCACGCGCATCAAGCACAGCCTGTAACAGGTGCCCTTTTGATGGGAAGTGATGCAGCAACCCGGGGTGAGATATTCCTACACGTGCTGAAATGTCGCGCAGTGATGCCTCGTAATACCCATGCTTGGCAAAGACGGCCATCGCCTCACGAACGATTTCATCTTTTTTTGCTTTGCCCCGTGCATACTGAGCCATCAGTGCACCTCACTTCGAATACCGCTCAGATGGAAAGATGCTCCTCCCATTTAAGCATGACGTTTTGTGATGCGCGCCACTTTGAATGTGGGGTGTGGGAATGCCACACCCCACTGCAGGTCACAGCCATACGGCGACATAGAGACAGTGCGCCACGGTTCTTACTGACCCACCGATACTGCCAACCCGTTGTCCCCCGCAGACACCACCACGCGCGAGCCTTCCACGGCATCGCCAGACAAAATGAGCCGAGCCAGCCGGTCACCAATCTCACGCTGCACCAACCGACGCAACGGTCGGGCACCATAGATGGGGTCAAACCCTGTCTCTGCGAGCCAGCGGCGCGCATCATCTGAGACCTCAACCGACATTCGCCGGTCCGCAACCCGTTGCGCGATCTCGGCAACCTGAAGATCCACAATCTCCGTGAGTTGTGGCAACGTCAACGGATCAAACATCACGACATCGTCCAGGCGGTTCAAAAACTCCGGCTTGAAATGGCCCCGCACAGCCGCCATCACCGAATCCCGCTTAGCAACACTGTCAGTGAGCGGGTCAATCAAAAACTGCGATCCGATGTTCGAGGTGAGCACCAAAATGGTGTTCCGGAAATCGACTGTGCGCCCCTGCCCATCAGTGAGCCGGCCATCATCAAGGACCTGGAGGAGGATGTCAAAAACCTCCGGGTGGGCCTTTTCCACCTCATCCAGCAGAATCACCGAGTAAGGCCTACGCCGCACCGCTTCAGTGAGTTGACCACCCTCGTCATAACCCACATAGCCTGGAGGAGACCCAACAAGCCGGGCAACAGAGTGCTTCTCTCCGTACTCCGACATGTCAATGCGGACCATCGAACGCTCATCATCGAAGAGAAACTCCGCGAGAGCCTTGGCCAACTCAGTTTTTCCCACACCTGTTGGACCAAGGAACAAGAACGATCCGGTGGGCCGGTTCGGGTCACTGACCCCAGCCCGGGAACGCCGCACAGCATCGGACACTGTTGCTACTGCTGGTTCTTGACCGATGAGACGTTCGCCAATGCGTGTCTCCATGTGCAAAAGCTTTTCCGATTCACCTTGCAAGAGACGCCCCACTGGGATACCCGTCCACGCCTCAACAACCTCAGCGATTTCGTGAGCATCAACGCGTTCACCCACAAGTTTCTCGTGAGCAGGCACGTTCGAAGAGGCCCCTTCCGCGTTGACAGCTTCCTCAAGCTCGCGCTGGGCAGCAGGGATCTCTCCGTACAGGAGGCGCGATGCCGTTTCCAGGTCACCCTCAAGTTGGGCTCGCTCCGCCTGGGCGTGGAGTTCTTCGAGGTGTTTCCTCAGGTCACCGGCACGATTGAGGCCGCCGCGTTCGCGTTCCCACCGTGCGTTGAGGGCCGCGAGGCGCTCACCGGCATCGGCAAGCAATGCCTGGACCTCTTCCAACCGGGACGGCGCGGAGGTTGCGTCAGACTCCCGCAACGCGATCTCTTCCATTTTGAGGCGCT
Source organism: Jonesia quinghaiensis DSM 15701 (assembly GCF_000423205.1). Classification (GTDB taxonomy): domain Bacteria; phylum Actinomycetota; class Actinomycetes; order Actinomycetales; family Cellulomonadaceae; genus Jonesia; species Jonesia quinghaiensis. The sequence continues at coordinate 630,320 of NZ_AUHN01000004.1, read as the reverse complement.
CGATTGTGCGCTCAAGGGTGTCAATTTCCACTGGCGAGGAATCCATCTCCATCCGCAAGCGAGACGCAGCTTCGTCAATGAGGTCGATCGCTTTGTCGGGCATGCGGCGCCCTGTGATGTACCGGTGTGACAGTGTTGCGGCAGCAATAAGCGCACCGTCTGAAATTTCCACACCATGGTGTGCTTCGTAGCGCGGCTTGAGGCCACGCAAAATCGCCACAGTGTCATCCACGGAGGGCTCATCAACAAAAACCTGTTGGAAACGCCGTTCCAGGGCAGGATCTTTTTCGATGTTTTCGCGATACTCATCCAGTGTTGTCGCGCCGATGAGCCGCAGTTCCCCGCGGGCCAGCATGGGTTTGAGCATGTTACCCGCGTCCATTGCCCCCTCTGACCCGCCGCCTGCACCAACAACGGTGTGGATTTCGTCAATGAAGGTGATGACTTCCCCGTCTGATCCCTTGATTTCGTCAAGAACAGACTTGAGGCGTTCTTCAAAGTCGCCGCGGTATTTAGCTCCAGCAACCATGGCAGTGAGGTCAAGGGAGATGAGGCGTTTGTTGCGCAATGAAGCAGGCACATCATTCTTCACGATGCGCTGGGCAAGGCCCTCCACAACAGCGGTTTTTCCTACACCTGGTTCACCAATGAGTACCGGGTTGTTTTTGGTGCGCCGGGACAGCACTTGGATGACCCTGCGGATCTCGCTGTCTCGTCCGATAACGGGGTCGAGGGAGGATTCTCGGGCTGCCGCGGTGAGGTCGATACCGTATTTTTCGAGTGCTTTGTAGCTGCCCTCGGGATTAGCGGACTGGGAGTCTTTGGCTGCCCGGAGCTGCGGTAGGTGTTCGGTTAGGCGCTCATAGGTTGCCCCGGCGCGGGTGAGGATGTCTGCAGCGGATGACCCGGCTTGGACAATTCCGAGCAGAAGGTGCTCAGTGGAGACATAGGTGTCCCCTGCTTTGTCGGCTTCTTGGCGTGCACGCTGTAGTGCAATACCTAGGCTGTGTGCTGCGGTTGGTTCTGACACACTGGCGCCGCTGGCACTGGGCAAGTTGGTTAGTGCGCGTCGCGTCTCAGCACCAATTGCTTGCACGTCCACTCCGGCGAAACGCAAGAGTTCAACGGCGAATCCTTCTTGCTGTTGCAGGAGCGCGTTCAGCAAGTGGAGGGTTTCAACCTGTGGGTTGGTGGCAGCTGAGGCGCTCTGAATGGCGTCGCTCAGTGCTTGTTGGGACATTGATGTGTTTTTCGGTTCCATAGCTTTCTCTTTCCCTGCGGTGTTTCTGCATCTATAGAGAAGAACTGCTTCAAAGTTGAGTCTATTCCACTCAACTTTACGATGCCAAAGGTAGAGTCGCGGGAAATTCCGCACCCCTCAGCAGGTGAACTTCGGAGAAACACAGAATCGCACGCCCACCGGGCGGCACAACAGGAACAGTATCGCTAGCCTGAAAAGAGAACACCTCACCCCACAGCACCAGCCAGAAGATAGGCGTAGCCATGAAGAACACCCTGCGAATAGCACTAGTTGGCATACTCGCTTTTGCCCTATCAGGGTGCGTACGCATGCAGGTCAATATGGAAATCCACGAAGATGACACAGCATCAGGCAATGTTGTGTTCGCGGTGTCCGATCAACTCGCTGAAATGCTAGGCATGACCACGGAAGAACTCCTCGAAGCCATGGAACTTGAAGACGGTTCCAACGCAGACGGCAGTGGAAGCGGGGGTAACAACTTCAACAACGCCTCATCCCAAGAGGCCTACCAAGAAGACGGGTACACCGGCACTCGCTACTTTTACGATGCCACTCCGCTCAACGACACCCTCAACAACCCCACCATGTCGGTTATCCGTGACGGCGACACGTATGTGGTTGACGGCATCTTTGAAGACATCCTCCCAGACGCTGAAGCCCAAGGCCTGGACCAGGCAATCATTGACAGTGCAGACGTCAGCTTCACCTTCACCTTCCCCGGTGAAGTTGTAGAATCCAACGGAACCGTCAACGGCAACACTGTCACCTGGAACTACACACCAGGCGAAGATCTCATCATGACCGCGCGAGCAAGCGCACTGCCCAACGGCGCGGCCCCAGAGCCCACAGAAGAACCCACCGAAGAACCAGCAGAACCAACCGACGACCCCACCGAAGAACCAGCAACAACGCCCAACGCTGACATCGATGACACGACCGATGACGACAGTGGTGTCCCCACCTGGTTGATCGTTTTGTTAGTGACATTGCTGATTCTTCTCGCAGTGCTCATCGGGATTATTGTGGCAGTTGTATCACGCAGTCGTAAAAAAGACACTGAACAGCAGACTCGCAACTCCGAAACAGGACCACACCGCGGTTCCGGCCCCGGAACGCCCTTACCGTACGCACCTGCGCCACCGGCGCAGACTGGGCACAGTGCCCCGCCACCAGCACCTCAGCAACAACAATCTCCGTACCAGCCACCCGCACCCCCGCAAAACCCGCCCGCGCCACCAGCCCCACCTGAAGAAACAGGACGATGACCTCACCCAGCACATCTGACACCTCACCCAAAACGTGGCACCGCGACATCCTCGGTGATGCTTGGCAAGCACAAGACCTTGACCTCGGCCACGACGACGAAGGCCCAGTCACCGCAACACTGGTGCGCCGCTCTTCTGGGCCACAACATGGGCGAGCAGTGCTCTACATACACGGGTTTGTGGACTACTTCTTCCAAGAACACCAAGCCGAAGCTTTCGAAAATTTAGGCTTCGATTTCTACGCCATCGACCTGCGCAAATACGGTCGGTCCCTGCGCGAAGGGCAAACCCCAAACTACGTCACAGAACTCGCCCAACACCGCACAGAACTGGAGATGGCAAAAACCATCATCCGCGACGTCGACAACCATGACGAGCTCATCGTGCTGGGGCATTCAACTGGAGGACTTATCGCGGCGCTGTGGGCCAACGCAACCACCGGCATCGACGGTCTGATCCTCAACTCGCCCTGGTTCGACCTCAACAAACCGTGGTTCTTGCGCACCATTGGCACCACGCTTGTGAGCGCATTGGGGAAAATTGCGCCGCACCTGCCAGTCGGTTCTCTCGCACCGCACTACGGTGCTGCCCTGCACATCGACACCGGTGGCCAGTGGACCTACGATCTTGACCTCAAACCTCACGAGGGCTTTCCCGTACGCGCCGGATGGTTCAGTGCGATTCGGCGAGGCCACGCCGCAATACGGCACGGCCTTACCCTCCCGATGCCCGTGCTTGTGCTGTGCTCCACCCGCAGTGGGGACGCGACCCGGTTCCACAATGAACTACTCACCACAGATTCTGTGTTGAACATTGACCACATTGTCACCGGTGCTCAGCGTCTCGGAGAAGACGTCACTATCGCCCAAATAGAGGGTGGCACACACGATTTGTCGCTGTCCGGGCCAACCGCCAGAGCTGAATACTTTCACCACATCGGTGCGTGGCTCCGTGAAAAAGAACTAGCCGCCCCCACGGGAGAATAACGCTACGGCGAGGACTTTCTGTTCTGTACATCTTTCGATGCTTGCTGCAGATCATCATGTAACTCATCGCGTTCCAGCAGGTCACGGTTGTACTGGCCCGTGCGGTACCCCGCACGCCCCACCATGTGAGCAGCCACGGGCGCTGTGAACAACTGGAAAATGATGATCAGTGCAAGCAACCCCACTACTCCCCAACTCCTGACACGCAACGCCTCGGCGGTCAGCATAAGGATCAGCCCCAACACTTGAGGCTTCGTTGCTGCGTGCATTCTCATCAGAAGGTCTGGGAATCGGAGCACACCTATCCCCGCTGCGAAGGTCAAAAAGGCACCGAGTAAGAGGCACACAACTGCAAGAACATCAGCAACGAGTCCTAGCATCATGACTGCTCCTCCTGTTCTTGTCGTTTACGCCGCAATTCCTCATCACGAGCAATTTCCGCCGCGGTGAGGACCCGGCGTTCCTCCACTGGTTCACGTGATGCGAAACGAGCGATCGTCACGGACCCGACAAACCCGACGAGCGACAGCACCACAAGAATCGGCAACGTATCTGTACGGCGAGAATACGCCGCTTCCAACGCAATGCCCCCAATGATGACTGTGGCAAAAACATCCAAAGCAAGTGTTCGATTCAGCATCGTTGGGCCCTTTTCAGCCCGAAGCAACGCCATAATCCCTGCCGCCGCAAGCATCAGAGCGCACACAGCAAAAACAATGTTCATCACAAGTGTGATCATGACGCCTCCCCCTCATTCAACGCTGGATCAGCACCCCGACGCCGCCGAAGTGACACCCCAGCATCGGCAAGTTCCTGGTCTGAAGCCAAAGCTTTCAGTACGCGTTCCTCAAGAACCAACACGTGATCTCGCACAGCATCAGCCCCACCAGAATGATCAATATCAAGCACATGCAAGTACAGAGTCGACGTCAGACGGTGCGCTTCAATGACCAGGGACCCTGGGACAAGGCTGCTCATCTCAGCTGTGAGAGTCAGGTACAAATCAGAGGTAGACCGGAGCTTGACCCGCACCACCGCACTCCTGGGCTGGTGGTTCACCCGCAACGCCAACCACGCCACCTGAAAAGAAGCCACCACCAATTCCCGAAGGAACGACACAAACAACGCAATCACATAGACGGGACGGAACCGGCCCGCATAATCGATGCTCGGCAACGGGAAAACCACCATGATGAGGATCCCCAGTGCGGCACCACCCAACACATTGGCCGCCGAGAGGTCACCCCACAACAAGACCCACACAATCGTCAGCCAGAAAACCGCTGGCCATTGAATCGACCGGAATGATCGTTTCACCGGACCACCCCTTCCTGACCATCATCGCTGAGCTCAGAGTCATCAACCCGCTCCGGGCCATCCTTGTCCGTAGATTCTCCATCACCACGGCCCTCCCCAGAGAGCACCGCGTTCACGTAATTATCCGGCTCCATCATGGTTGTTGCTGCCCGGTTGGTGTAGTCATACAACGGACCAGCAAAAACTGTGATCGCCAACGTCAACACCATCAACGCAGTCGCCGGACCAACCATTGTGGCAGGAAGTTTTACATCGGGAACATCATCAGGGGCCGGCTGCCAAAAAGCCTTATTCCACGCTTTGACGATGGCATACAGAGTCAAAAGGGACGCAACAACCGACCCAATGACCAACACCCACGCCAACCAACGATCTTGGGCAACACCAGCCTCAAGAAGCCCCACTTTCCCCAAGAACCCCGAGAACGGTGGAATCCCAGCGAGATTCATCGCTGGGATAAAGAACAAAATCGACAGCCCTGGCGCAATTTTTGCCAAGCCACCGAGTTTCGCCAACGAGGTGGTACCACCACGGCGCTCAATCAACCCAACAATCAAGAACAACGTGGTTTGCACGGTGATGTGGTGGGCAACGTAGAAGATCGCAGCACCCAAACCAATGCGTGAGCCCAAAGCAATACCGAAAATCATGTACCCAATGTGGCTGACCAACGTAAAACTCAACAGACGTTTAATGTCGTTTTGAGCTACCGCACCCATAATGCCAATGAGCATAGTGGCGAGCGCCAGCCACATAAGAACATCGTTCAGCCTGCCATCTGGGAACAAAAGAGTCTGTGTGCGCATAATCGAGTACACACCAACTTTGGTCAGCAACCCAGCGAAGACAGCCGTCACCGGGGCGGGAGCCGTGGGGTAAGAGTCAGGGAGCCACGAAGACAACGGGAAAATAGCGGCCTTGATTGCGAAACCGAGAAGAAGCAAAATCTGCAGCACCAAGGCGGTACCCGGGTCTATCTCTTGCAAACGCACGCTTAACTGCGCCAGATTCACTGTGCCTGTCGCCGCATAAATCATCGCCACAGCGGTCAAGAAAATCAACGATGACAGCAGCCCAACCACGACATAAATTGCGCCAGCGCGAATACGCTCGAAGGTCCCTCCCAACGTCAACAACACGTAGGAAGCAACAAGCAGAATCTCAAACCCGACATACAGGTTGAACAAATCACCCGCGAGGAAAGCGTTGGACACACCGGCAGCCAACGCCAAATACGTCGGGTGATAAATAGACACCGGGGCTTTTTCCGAACCGTCGCTCACCCCCTGCCCCAGGGAGTAAAGCAACACGCACAGCAAAACAGCCGAGGACACCGTCAACATCAACGCCGATAACCGGTCACCGACTAAAGCCACCCCCACAGGGGCCGCCCATTCACCTGCATTAACCACAACAGGGCCGCTATCAACAACCACCATCAGCCACGCGGAGAACCCCAACATCAGAGTCAACGCCGTCACAGAAATACCCTGCTGAAGTCGCGGCCTGCGATACAACGCTAACGCAAGCCCAGCCGCAAACAGTGGGATCATCACTGGGAGGGGAACCAACCATGTGTATGAGCTCATGGGGTCCTCCCATCCGCAATGTCATCGCGAGCAGCAGACGCCTCATCATCCACAGATATGTCCGTCACATCCGAGGTGTCACTACCCTCAACAGTTGGCGCATTGCGAGCCGCAAGGCGCGCGATCCTGCGGTCTTCGAGGTCATCTTGGACCTCGTCATGCCCCAACATCTGCCACGACCGGTAAGCCATCGCCAAGATGAAAGCCGTCAACCCGAACGTAATCACAATGGCCGTGAGAATCATGAACTGAGCAAGCGGATCAGCCATGTCCTCGTCCGGGGTCACCCCCACAATTGGCGCGCCACCGGCTCTCCCGCCAGAAATAAGCAGCAACAGGTTCACCCCATTCGAGATGAGAATGACACCAAGAAGCACCCGGGTAAGGGTGCGTTCCAACACGAGGTACACACCAGAAATGAAGAAAGCACCCACAGCGATAACAAGCATGAGGGACGGTGTTGTATCAATCATCGTCGCGCCCCTTCCTCACCAAGTGAATCGATATGTGTGTCAATTTCCGCTCCCAGCGACCGCAGCACATCGAGCACCAACCCAATGACGAGAAGGAAAACCCCAATGTCGAAGAACAGGGTGGAAATGAACTTGATATCCCCCAAAATTGGCACAGTAAATTCGATGATGACCGACTGCAAAACTTCCCCGCCGAGCACAATTCCCAGCAAGCCCACGCCTGCTGACAAGAACAGGCCTAGGCCCAGCAAAACACCAGCATTGACGGGGGCTGCCTCACCTAGTTCGTAACGCCCACCGGCAAGATAGCGAACAATTAGTGCAATACCAACGACGAGACCAGCAGCGAAACCACCGCCAGGCGCGTTGTGTCCAGAGAACAACAGGAACAACGCGAAAATGATCATCGAGTGGAAGAGGAGCCTCGCCACAACCTCAAAAATGATGGAGCGGCGCTGAGGCGCAAGCGTCTGACCGGCACGAATCCACTTGCGGAATCGTGCGCCGCTGCGCAATTGGGTGGCACCCGTTGTTGTCACCAACTCAGAGAATGACTCCTGTGCAGCGTGGGCGGCAGGCCCTGGCACAGAACCCGAACTCCACACCTGCTGGCTTTCTATGACCTCGGGTGACTGATTCAGCCGGTAAATGTCCCCTGACCTACGAGACAAGAAGATCAACGACGCAACGCCTGTCGCGGCAACCAACAACACCGTAATCTCACCGACAGTGTCCCAGGCACGCATATCCACAAGGGCGACGTTCACAACGTTTTTGCCGCCACCAAACTCATACGCTTCCTGCGGATAATCCACAGTTACCGACTCATGGATGCGTGCGTTGGGGATAGTCACCGCGAGACCCATAGCAATCAAACCCACCACGCTGGCTAAAGCAAACCGCGCGAAACGCGAAGTTTTCAGTGGGCGATCGGAAAAGTACGGCGGAAGGCGACGCAACACCAAAACCATCACCACAATGCTGACTGTTTCCACCAGCACCTGAGTCAACGCAAGGTCTGGTGCACCATGCAGCAAAAACAGGGCGGCGACGGAGTAACCGGCGAAGCCCATCAAGACAATGGCCTTCAAACGACGGCGTGCCCGCGACACCATAATGACCGCAGGGATAATCACCAACACAGCCAGAGCTTGCGCTGGTGAATCCCACAGTTTGATGGCCACCATGTCACCTTGGGTGAACACTAAAGCCGACCCGACTGTCAGTACCATAAACAACAAGATGACCGACAAGTAGTACGGCAGCGAACCACGCTGCGTAAACGCAGTAATGTCAGCGGCCAGGTTGTCGAGCCCGCGCATGAAACGCCGATACGCACGTTCGGTGTCTTGAGCATTTGGTACCGCTGCTTGGAAGGATTCCACCGTCCGACGAGCGAAGAATAACCCCGCCCCAAGCCCCAAAATGGTAAGGGTCAGCCAGAACGGGATCCCAAACCCTGCCCACAACGTGAGGTGACCCGGGTCACCGACAGAACTTGTGGCTGCATATGACGCTAAATACTTCTCCACTGCGCTGGGCATAACCCCCACAACCAACCCCAAGACAGCCAGCACCAATCCCGGTGCTTTCAATGTCCACGTTGGGTGTGTGATGTCTTCACTACGAACCAGTGACGTGACCGCTGGACTGCCATCCGCAGTAGTAGCCGGAATAGGAATGACAGATTGTCGGGTCTTTGTGGCAAACGCACCCCACACAAACCGCGCGCCATAAGCCACGGTCAGAATAGACCCGCAAGTAATCAGGGCAATGACAAGAATCGCAACCCAACTAGGCTGCCCCGGCACCCCGTCATGGACCAGGCCTTCTAATGCGGCTTCTTTAGCCACATACCCAAGGAAGGGCGGGAAACCGATCATCGATGCAGTTGCCAACGCCCCGGTCACAGCCACGGTAGGCATAGCTCTACCTAACCCCGAGAGCCTACGCAGGTCACGAGTACCAGTAGCAGCATCGATAACACCAATGGTGAGGAACAAAGCAGCCTTAAACAGCGCATGTCCCAGGATCATCGTGACTCCCGCAAGCGCTGCGGCCTGAGTACCCAACCCGGTGATGAGAATAATGAGCCCCAACTGGGACACCGTGCCATACGCGAGGACAAGTTTGAGGTCGTGCTGACGCAGTGCGCGATACCCACCAAGCAGGAGTGTTCCCCCACCCAACACAATGACCAGCCACGTCCAGACTGTCAGCGTGGAGAAGATAGGTGTAAAACGCGCAATGAGATAAACACCAGCTTTCACCATGGCCGCCGCGTGCAAATACGCTGACACCGGGGTGGGCGCAGCCATCGCACCAGGCAACCAAAAGTGGGTAGGAATCAACGCAGATTTACTGGCAGCCCCCACAAAAAGGCACACCGCAGCGGCCGTTATGAGCCCACCAGATGGCGGATCAGCCAACAACGCAGAAATCCTGAAACCACCAGGCGACATCACGCCAAGGATCACGATGCCAACGAGCATCGTCAGGCCACCTGCAGTTGTCACCATGATCGCTTGCATTGCGGCGCGGCGAGACGTTTTGCGATCGAAGTAGTGCCCAATCAACACATACGAGAAGACTGTCGTCAGTTCCCAAAAAATAAACAGCAGCATCAGGTCGTCAGCCAAGACAAGGCCGACCATAGACCCGGCAAAACCAGTCAAGACCCCTGTGAACCGACTCAGACCACTAGCATCTCGTGAAAAATATGCACTGCAGTAGATGAAGACACCTACACCAACACCACTCACAATGAGCAGCATCAGCCACGACAGAGTGTCCATCCGCAACGCGATTTCCAACCCCAAAGCTGGAACCCACGGAATGACACTCTGTGGCCCGTTACCTGCCAGAACAGCGGGAGTTGACCACAGTGCATACACAAAGGCACTCGCCGGAGCGAGTGCCGCAACAAGAAATGCCTGACGACCGAATCGGTGAACAATGAGGGGCGCTATGACTGCAAGAACCGCATGAAAAATAAGCAGTTGCAGCATGTGCTCTCCGTCCTCGAGGTGGGCGGATATTGTTCAACCTCGAGGTCTAGGATAGCAAAGGGAGAACCCTTGACGCTTCATCTACCTGAACGTAGTTGTGTCGGATCCTTGAGAAAACCATCATGATCCACCACTTCACCAGCAACTGCAGCATAAAAATCACGAGCCAACGTAGCAATCACCCCAGCCATTCGAGTGCGATGTTTGCGCAACTCAAACGACGGGCTCTCACGCTGCCAATCAACGAGGTCATCTGGAGTCCACGCAAACCGATACTCAATGACACCACCCGTCACCCAGTCCAACCCATCAAGGACCGGCGGAACCACGTCAATACCCGCAACTTCCACCGTGACAAGGTTGCCACCAGGTGCCTCATAAACCATTCCGTACGCGGAACGCTCCTCCGGCTCCTGCATCGCCTGCATATCCGTTTGATCAGCATTACGGTGAATCAGCGCAATAAGATCGTCGCTTAACGGGCTGCCTTGCCGGATCACATCAGGGGCATCAACCGGCCCATCCCACGGCGCATCCGTGGGCATGTACACCATGGCGGGCACAGAAACCTGCGCAAGACGCAACGCCGCAGCCGGCTCAAGCCACACATCGGAATACAACGTGAGGTTCACATTCGCCTTGGCATCAGGTGCAACAGAGCGGTAACGCGACGCGTCATCCTCACGGCTAGGCACCCGACGCGCCGGAGGAGTCACAGCCTCACAGTGCGCAGTGCCCTCCAACAACCGAGCCAAAGCAATAAGGAGCGAAATTTGCCGGCCTTCCTCACGCATCGGCAAACCCTCAGCGAAAATCCGCGCAATACCATCTCGGTCGCCCACACCCTCTAACGGCACATCGCCACGCTCGCGCAACGTCGTCATGGCGTACACAAACTGGGCGGTGCTACCAAAAGCAGCCGGATGCGCCACAACAGTGCCATCCTCAGCGCCAGCAAGCGGAGCATAGGGGCCATGCACCACGGTGCGCGCAGAAATCCGCAAAACACCGGGACGCAACCGCACCCCTTGAGGTACTGCCTCTTCCTGTGGCAGAACCTCCCAAGCAGCCCTTGGCGCCCTAGACTGGATAAGGAACTCTAAGTCGGCGGGGTCAACAAAGTCCGGTAAAGCAAGGAAATGGGTGACTTCCTTTTGGCGTTCCCCGTGAGCAAGTAACGCGGGAAGTGGGGCGCAGTCCATGGCGATGTGAGCGGTCGATTCGGTCATGTGGAGAGTGAGTATCTTGTCTGTTGGTTTAGACGTCGGACTTATAGAAGTTCATGAAAGACCTCGAAGCAGTTGGCCCGCGCTGTCCGTGGTAGCGCGAACCATAAACTTCCGAACCATAGGGGTGTTCAGCTTCCGAAGACAATTCAAAGAAACACAACTGCCCGATCTTCATCCCAGGCCACAACAAAATGGGCAACGTCGCCACGTTGGAAAGTTCCAATGTGACATGGCCGGAAAACCCGGGATCAATGAAGCCTGCAGTTGAGTGCGTCAGCAACCCCAACCGGCCCAACGAGGACTTACCTTCGAGGCGAGCGGCAATGTCATTGGGGAGCGTCACCACTTCGAAGGTGGACGCCAACACAAACTCACCGGGGTGCAAGATGAATGGTTGGCCCTTTGCGACCTCAACAAGCCGAGTCAGTTCCGATTGTTCAGCGGCAGGATCAATGTAGGGGTACTTGTGGTTATCAAAGAGACGAAAATACCGGTCCAGGCGTACATCGATACTCGACGGTTGGATCATCGAGGGTTCATGGGGCTCCACCCCGACTCGACCATTGTGGATCTGGTCACGAATATCCCGGTCGGATAACAACACGCCGCTCACCGTCTCGTCTCGTTATGGTTGGCGAAAATGCAAGGTCTGACATCCCGCCGAGTGCTCCCTACGAGTAGGGTAGCGCACCTGAGCGCACGGTTGGACAGTGCCCTATGGGTTGCAGTGGCCCCTCCTGAACCAGCACGGTCACATGAACCACACACCACTCCAGCCACAACACGGCGCAGTTCGATTTCGCCTGCAGATAGTGGTAGAAATGGAGGGTGCACAACCGCCGGTGAAACAACCGAAGGTTAGCGCGCGGATGTAGTTCAATGGTAGAACTTCAGCTTCCCAAGCTGATAGCGCGGGTTCGATTCCCGTCATCCGCTCCATCTCATGAATATTGCGGCCATCTTGGCAATCCCGCTTATTCAAGCGTGACATTTCTCCACAGAGTGGAATCACACAGCGTAGCCATTGCTGTTGCGCCCAAGCAGCCGCACAATGACTCCATGCGCTCTTTCTTCTCCTTCCCCAACCCAGTGAACGAGCTCGCAGCTCGAACTGTCGCTGCGGGTGTCGTGACGATGAGCGTCATCGCTCTACTTTTTCGAGTCGAACCGCTCGTGTGGGTCCTTGCTGCAGGTTTCATCGGGCGGCTCCTCGCCGGCCCACGCCTATCACCACTGGGGTTCCTCGCCCAACGAGTGATCGCGCCGCGCCTCGGCATGCCGCGCTTTGTGCCCGGCCCACCCAAAAGGTTCGCCCAAGGCATTGGTGCGGTGCTCACCTCGGCGGCAGTGATCTGCCTTCTCCTTGGCGCTGATACCGCTGCCTGGGTTCTCCTCACGATGCTCGTAGTCGCCGCGAGCCTTGAAGCGTTCGTGGGCTTCTGCCTAGGTTGCTGGATTTTCGGGTACCTGCAGGCGTGGGGCGTCATCCCTGACGACATTTGCGAGGCCTGCAACAACGTTGCGTTGCGCTACCCACAGAATCAGGATGCCATCGCGCAAGACCCGCGCCCTCGCTCCAACTAGCCCCACGCACCCACGCACCCACGCACCCACGCACCCACGCACCCACGCCGAGATCCTAGATTTCGGCGTGAGTTCCTTACCCCCGCATAGGATGTCAGACCGAGATCTAGGATCTCGGGAGACAGGCGGGGGTGAGACGGGCTGAAGTAAGGCGGGGTCGGCACGGGTGGGGCGTCGCTTATCCACAGCGACTGAGCACCTGTGGGCATCTGTGGATAGCTCCAAACGCGTCACACATGTTTCACCCGTTAAGGATCTTGCGATTCTGGGAACTCGCTGAGCAACACAACATGTTGTGGTTAGCGTTTCCACAGCCACGACATCTGCTGTGGATAGGGTGTGGATAACCCTGTGCATAGCGCCCCGCACCCACCTACACAAGCGGTGGAAAACCCCAATGTTGTGGACAACACTGTGGACAAGTCATGGGGTGTTTGCCGCAGGAACTCAAGCTTTCCACGGTTTTGGCGTGGCTTTCCACAGAACCATCCCCATGTTGTCCACAGTTATCCCCACACAATCCACAGACTTGCGACAGGCCTGTGGATAACTCTGTGAATAACCGTCCCTTACTACTGGGAAGGTAGCCGAATAAAACCGTCTGCGCTCAGCACTGTGCCAGTGCAGGCTTCCGTGAGGCGGCTTGTGATGAGTTGGACCGTAGGCACAATCCTCTTGCGAGTCATCACGTACAACATGTCGTGGTCACCTTCTTGCCCGGCCCCCACTGCAAGGGTGGGCTCAGGAATCCACGTCAGTGTGTAAGCAAACGGTCCGTACTCTCGCCATTCCAGCGCACGAAGCGCCAAGGGTTCTTCAACAATTCGGGTCAGGGACAAACTGATGGAACCGTCGTACTGTGTATCACCCACCACGGTGTAGCTAATGCCGTCTTCCCAAGGCCGGGTTGGTGCCACACGTAACCCTGCGTGTTGAAGGAATGCGGCAGCTCGAGTGGCCTCCAGCAAGGTGGGCGAGTAAAGGGTCGAGGTGATTTTTTCTAGCGGGTCAGGCGTGAACCGCATATCGTCAGTTATCGCTTCATGCATTGCGGCTACCCAGGCGCCAATATCAGCATGCGGGGCATCAAAAGCTGGTGCTGCGACACGGACACAGCTTCCGCCCCAGTGCCGCGACACTGCGGTAACCCATGCTTCGATGACACTGTTATCAGCTTCTGGGTCTTGTGCAAGAACAACAAAGATGTGTTGTCGGGTGCTGTTGTGGATGGGGTATCCGCCAATGATTCGGTACCCTGAAATGGTCCATTCGCTCACCGTGTCGTGGCCATCAGATTTCTTGGTGACACCGCGGAAGCGTGCGCCCACGAGTTGGTTTGCCCCAGCAAATGCAGATGCGTCGCTGCGCACTGTTGCATCCTCGAACCAGGCCCGGGCAGCAGAGAACATGTCAGTGCGCTGCGGGAGGTACATGAGATACGCGGTCATCTGCGGCCCTTCCGTCGAGTTCACAGCGTGATGTGACCATATCTCCGCAATGATTCAACCGTGTTTCGACGATGCTTCCGTTTTGTTCTCATTGAGCAAACAGCAGGCGTCTCATAGGACGTAGGGCCCACCGTTAAGTGACGCTTCTATGGCATGATGTCAGAATGCCGAAGATTATTGGGGGATCTCTCCACGAACACCGCGAGCAGACACGCCAACGACTCTTCACAGCTCTCGCCACGCTCATGGAAGAGCGCGGCTTTGACGCCATATCGTTTGCGGAAATCGCCCAAGCTGCCGGGGTGGGTCGCACAGCTGTCTACAACCACTTTGCCGACAAAGAAGCGTTGCTTCTTGGCTATATCCAGCACGAAACCACAAGTTATGTTGAGAATCTCCAACGGTCAATCCGCGACATTCGCAACCCCGTTGACAGGCTACGGGCCTACATTCAAGCCCAAGCCCGGCTCACCCGAGTATTCCACGTGACACCAGGAGTAGAGCTACGCAGCGTCCTATCTCGCGGTGCCGCACAACGCCTCCGCGAGCATGTCACGATCATCGAAAACACCCTCAAAGAGATCATCACCTCAGGGATTGAACTCGGTGAATTCCCTGAACAAGACATCGACACGACCGTCACACTGGTGAACTCTTGCCTCTCCGGCAAACTTTTCCCCGAGGAACAACCCGCCCGTGACCGCGTCATCGCAGCCACAGAACTCTTTGTCCTCCGAGCAGTTGGGGCACGCATTCCCGCGCCAACCGGCTTCCCGAAGCGCGCTCCCAACTGGGGATAACCACTACCCACTAGGCGGGCATCGGCATCAAAGGAAAATCAGCACACAGCCGATGCTCGTCTACTGTGTGGCACCGCTGCCACCAGCCCAGCAACCTCAGCAGGCTTACGCGCAATAGCGACCGCGCCAGCGTTCTCAAGCTCTTCAGGCTCCGCATAACCCCAGCGCACACCAACGGTGGGCAGCCCATGTTCGGCTGCACCAAGAACATCATGCTCCCGATCCCCGATCATGGTGATGCGGGCATCCCCTGGCAGTCCCGCTTCACTGGTACGCAGCGTCTCCAAAGCATGAGCAATAACCTCAGCCTTCGTTGAGCGCACGCCATCCAACGAAGCACCGCACACGGCTTCACAGAACTGATCCAACCCAAAGTGTCGGATGATCTGGCGGGCAAACACCTCAGGTTTCGACGTGGCAATAACCAAACGGTACTGCTGAGACAGACCCTCAAGCATGTCTCGCACCCCGGCGTACACCGAGTTATTCAGCATGCCACCGTCAACAAAAGCCACCCGGTAGGCAGACAAAAACTCTGGCATCAATTCAGGTGGCACACCGTGGCGTGCCGCCGAATCGTGCAACGGTGGGCCCACAAAAGACCGCAACTCCTCCATGGAGGGCACGGGCAGGAACAGCGTCTGGTACGCAAAGGTGATCGATTCGATGATCCCTGGCGCAGAATCCGTCAGGGTCCCGTCCAGATCCACCAGCAGTACATCGCGGAATGAACTCATAACAGGAATGTATGTCACGTTCGCCCGACGACAACCCCGGTGCGACCAATGTCACCCTAGGAGCGCAAGGTTTAACTCCCCATCGCCGTCATCCGAAATGCGAAGTGGAACACCCCAATCCTGCTGGGCAAGGTGACAAGCCGGAAATTCAATCGCCGGGTCAGCATCACAACTCGCCGCTTGGGCTGTGACGTGAAGAACACCCTGTGAAACCTCAGGATTAATGGAAAGTGTCCGAAGGAGCTCCACCGAATCCCCTGCCCCCTCAAGAAGAAGGTTCGCTGGGGTCGCCGACACACTCAGCCGCGTTGAGGGACCGTAGCGGTCATCGTACTTTTTGCCCGGAGCGGGGGTAAACACCACTTCCAACTGCACAGTGCCCGAACGAATATCGGACCGTGGACGTTGGGTTTGGTGAGCACCGGTATTGAGGATCTCCCCCACTAACTTGCCCGGCAACGACAATGCCGTGAGCTGGTGCGCGGCGGACTCCACCACAAGCAACGTCAACGACTCACCGTCATGTTGCACCACAATCCCCGACGGCTCAGCTAATCCTGTGGCCAAGGTACTCACCGTCCCAGCAACCGGGTCGATGCGCCGCACCGCACCGTTATACGTGTCCGCAACCGCAACAGACCCATCTGGGAGTACTGCAACATCAAGAGGGTGCTGGAACAGAGCCTGCGCCGCATCACCATCACGCAACCCGAAATCAAACAGGCCCGCACCAACGGCGGTGTGCGTGACGTTATCTCCATCAATCCACCGCACAGCGGACGTTTCCGAATCGGCAACCCACAGCCGCTCATCGTCAGCGTCGCCGGTCACTGCCAACCCTGAAGGTTGCGCAAACCACGCCTCATCAGCAGCGCCATCCACAAGGCCCTCATTCATGGTCCCAGCCATGTGCTGGCACACACCGGTCACCGGGTCAAACGACCACAACGTGTGGTTCCCCGCCATCGCAACAACAAACACCTGCCGCACCGGGGACCACATCACATCCCACGGTGACGTCAAACGCCCCTCATTCTCAAACCCGCCCACCATAAACTGGCGGCCATTCCCCGCCAGAGTGCGCACCACCCCAGACTCCAGGTGGATCCCACGCAACGCATGATTCACGGTGTCTGCAACAACAACGTCATAACCCACCTGCTCACGCAACGCTTGCGGAACAAGAGCTAACCCGTTGGGTTCGCTGAACTGCGCGGTAGTGGCATCGCCATCGACCAAACCGCGCACCCCGCTGCCGATGCGGCGGATCAGGGTGTGCGCATCGGCGGCAAGTTCCACCACACTGTGGTGGCCAGCATCAGCAACAAGAAAATGCCCGTTATCCAGCGCAACAGCTTTAGCTGGGAACTTCAGCACCCCAGCCGTGGATTCCGGGGGAACATACGGGCCAGACCCGCGGTGCAACGTGCCCTTCGCATCGTGCTCAGCAATGAGTTTGGCAACGATCTTCTCAATATTGGGGGCGTGCCCCTCACCTGCCATATGAGCCACGATGTAACCCTCAGGGTCAATCATCACCAATGTGGGCCAAGCGCGAGCGGTATATGCCTGCCATGTTGTGAGGTCAGGGTCATCAAGCACCGGGTGGTGAACCTCGTAGCGCTCCACAGCCGCCCGGAGTGCCACTGGATCAGCTTCATGCACAAACTTTGGCGAGTGAACACCAATAATCACCAGCTCATCGCGGTGCGCAGCCTCAAGTTCACGCAACTCGTCAAGAACGTGAAGGCAGTTAATACAGCAGAACGTCCAAAAATCGAGGATCACGATTTTGCCGCGGAGTTGCGCAAGGGACAGATCATGTCCCCCGGTGTTTAACCACCCACGACCAACCAATTCGCTCGCCCGCACCCGCGGTAAATCAGTGCGTGCCAAAGACTGTGAAGAAGACACTGGAGAAGTCACGTACCTAAGTCAACACCCGCAACGGGTTTCTGCGCATCTTCGATCCTGTGATGTGCACATCACCTCGAGCAAAAGCAGCCGATGCACGCCCACAGTTGGGTGAGAATCTGGGCGCCTAATCGTTTCAGATAGTGCACATCACACAAATTCACGGCAGGCTAGCAAGTGCCAGACCCGCCCAAAGACGCGTGGGTTGTGGCACCTTCAGCCAAGCAGCCCGCGCTTGTGCAGACGGCACACACCAACGACACCTGCTGTCAGCACAGGTCACCAACGGGCACAACCGGCTCGAGGCAGTCCGCAGAGCCAGCGACACAACAGATCAGCAAGATTCACAACACACAGCTCAGGGGGAAATATGGAAACGTGGTGGGCTTCATGGAAGCAAAAGTGGAAGAAAATAGCAGCCGGAGGAGCCGTCGCCGGTCTCCTGGCAGTCGGGGCAGTCACAACAGCTACCGCTCCAGCCCAGTCACACGGCGGGATGGTGTTCCCCGCAACACGCACCTACAACTGCTACCTTGACGGTCTAGCTGGCGGAAACGCCATCGGCCAAGGCGGCAACATGGTGCCAAACAACCCCATATGCCAAGAAGCCCTCGCATATTCCAACTACCCGTTCTACACCTGGTACGGGAACCTCTTACCGCTCGTGGCAGGCCGACACCAAGAAACCATCCCTGACGGGAAACTCTGCGGCCCAGGTATCCAATTCGACAAGTTCAACACCCCATCACCACACTGGCCCACCACCGCGCTGGAATCAGGTGACGACATCACCTTCCGTTACGCAGCGACCGTGCCACATCCAGGCTGGTGGTACCAATACATCACTAAAGAAGGATGGGACCCCAGTCAACCACTCGCGTGGGATGACCTCGAACTGTTCGATGAAGTCCTTGACCCACCCATCGTGAACGGGCCAACCGGACCTGAATATCAATGGGATGCCACACTGCCCGAACGCAGCGGACAACACCTCATTTTCTCCATCTGGGAGCGCACTGACTCACCCGAATCGTTCTACAACTGCTCCGACGTTGTTTTCCCCGGTGGGGATGGGGACGGAAGTGACGGGTCAGGGTCTGATGGATCAGGCTCAGATGGTGATGGTAGCGACGGGTCAGGTTCAGACGGCTCCGATGGCGATGGCAGCGACGGCTCAGGATCTGACGGCGATGGCAGCGACGGATCTGGTTCAGACGGGTCAGGATCTGACGGTGACGGAAGTGACGGTTCAGGTTCCGACGGCGGCCCGGCTGACCCCGCAACATGCGCGGTGCAGTTTGATGTGAACTCTTGGGGCGCAGGACACACCGCTGAGGTGACTGTCGCAAACAACACGATGGATGCCGTATCTGGTTGGGAACTGGCAGTGCGCTATTCCGGGTCGGAAAACGTCCAGCAGGCGTGGAATGCCACTGTCACCCAGACCGCTCAAACTGCCACGTTCCGTAACGCTCAATGGAACTCCACCATTGCGCACCACGGCACAGTGCAGTTTGGTTACCTCGCGCAGGGAGCACCAAGCGAACCGGAATCGGTTCTGCTCAACGGTGAACCTTGCGACATTTGGGAGTAACCCACTAACCCCGTGCGGGGTGGTGCCGACCGCCCCCACCCCGCACGCGCATCGGGCGCACTGAACGGCAAAGACCGGCGAGTTACGAGCGCGCGTCGCGTTCGGACATTTTTTGGAGCATGGCGTTGTAGTCGTCCAGTTCAGCGTCGCCGTATTCGTCGACTTGCCGGTCGCGGCGGCGCGCGATTTTGTCTTCGCTGCGCCCCCAGAGCACCGCCACGGTGATTGCGAGCGCCACTGTTGGGACTTCCCCAATTCCCCATGCGATGCCAGCGCCTGCTTGTTGGTCCACGATCGCGGGGTCGCCCCAGGCGCGTCCCATGTTGCCGAACCAGTCGGGGACCAGCAGCGCATCGGACGCCATGAGACTGACCCCGAAGAATGCGTGGAACGCCATGGTTGCGAGCAGGAGGAGGAGGCGTTGCGCGTAGCCGGGGCGGTTGGGGCCGGGGTCGACCCCCACGACGGCGTTAACGAAGAAGTACCCCACGAGGGAGAAGTGCACCACCATGAGGATGTGTCCCAGGTGGGTGGTGATCGCTAGGTCAAAGAGTGGCGTGTAGTAGAACAAAATCATGGACCCGGCGAAGTTGATGGCTGCCACTATGGGGTGGGAGAAGAACCGTCCGTAGCGTGAGTGCACGATGCCGAGCACCCATTCGCGGGGGCCGCGTGAGTTGTCGGTGCGGGCGGGTACGGCGCGCATCAGGAGGGTGACGGGGGCGGCTAGTGCCACGAAGATGGGCACCACCATGGCCATGAGCATGTGCATGAGCATGTGGGAGGAGAAGAGGATTTTGCCGTAGACGGCGGGGCCACCTGAAGTGATCCAGAACATCAGGACCATTCCGGTGCACCATGATGCGGTGCGGAGCCAGGGCCAGGCGTCGCCGCGGGCGCGTAGCCGCCACACCCAGCTGAGGTAGACCCATAGTCCCGCTGCGCAGGCCACGGCGAAGAGTACGTCGAGGCTCCATTGGGTGAAGTAGCGGGCGACGGTTGGTTCTGGGGGGAGTTCTGCGCCGGTGAGGAGGTAGGCGGGGCTCGGTGATGCGGGTGCGGTTTCTCCGACGGGTGGTTCTGATGCGCCAAGCGCTACGGACACCCCTGATACTGCGCCCATGACGATGAGTTCTACGGCGACGAGCCGCCAGAACAGTGCGGGAATGGTGCGGCTTTTTGTGGTGAGTTGGGTGACTACGCGGCGGCGGTGGAGGGCCCCGAGTGTGCCGAGCACGAGGAACAGCACTATTTTCGCTATGACAAGTTGACCGTATGTGCTGGTGAGGGCATCGGGTCCGCCAAGTCGGACCACGGAGTTGACGATGCCTGACACGGCAACCAGCGCAAAGCACCATCCGGCTATTGCTGAGTAGCGGCGCACGGTGTGGGTGAGCCATTGTTCTTTGCTGGGGGCGGCGAGGATGAGGATCGCGATCGCGGCGAGTGCGCCTATCCACAGGGCTGCGCCCACAAGGTGGAGGAACATTGCTGAGACGGCTAGTTCGTGGTTGTCGGTGCCTGCTGCGTGCCCCATGAGGGAGAGCAGGGTGAGGGGGGCGAGGGTGGCTACGAGGAGCCACATGCTCAGTACCGGTCCGGGGATGAACAGGGTGATGGTGGTGATGATGGCTGCGATGAGGGTGATCGCTAGGTGTGATTGACCGGAGGGGATTTGGGTGAGGTACACCAGCCATTGGTCACCGAATGCTGGGTCGGTGAGGGGGGTTCCTACAGTGTTGGCGCCTTGGAAGAGGAGCCGTGCTAGGGAGCTGAGTGTCCAGGCGACACCGGCCCATCCGGCTATGGCGACGGTGGTGCGGTATAGGGCGGCGTCGGGCCCTGCTGTTCGGTGTTTGCGGCGTGGTGTGCCCCCGCCAGGGATGATGAACACTGCGAGGGTCAGTGCGCCGATGACCACGGCGATGCTGAGTTCGCTGGCTAGGGTCGCTGCGGACACTCCCCACCGGACGAGGGGGCCGGGGTCGAGGATGCCTCGCGGGGCGAACGCGGCGGTGTAGGTGCCGGCGATGACGAGAGCCGCCGTGGCGGCGATGAGCGCACCACCGAATGCTGTCAGGAGGGTGCGCGCGCGGGTGTTTGATTGTGCTGCCACTCCTTTACTCTAGGGTGCTGAGCGGGTGGTGGGCGGGGTTGTGAAGAAACACATGGTGTGTTGTTCCGCTATTTTGCTGCTGCGATCACTGGCATACTTGTGCTCGGTATCCAAGGGGAAGGTCGTTTTCTGTGGCACGCGGTCAGGGCAACATCAGTTCAGAGGAACTCGCGCATGCTGGTTCTGTCGTTGGCAGGATTAATGCAATCTTCGATGCGAAGGTAGTGGGCCAGGAGGATTTGCGGGTTTCGTTGGTGTCGTCGCTGTTGGCTGGCGGTCACATTTTGTTGGAATCAGTTCCTGGTCTTGCTAAGACAACGGCGGCGGAAACGCTAGCTGCGGCTGTGGGTGGAACGTTCCACCGTATTCAGTGCACACCTGACCTGATGCCCAACGACATTGTTGGTACCCAGATTTATAACTACGGTACGGGGTCGTTCACTACCCAGTTGGGGCCAGTGCACGCGAACGTTGTGTTGCTTGACGAGATCAACCGGTCCTCAGCGAAAACACAGTCCGCGATGCTTGAGGCAATGCAAGAAAAGCAGACGACCATTGGCGGGCAGGAGTACCCTCTGCCCAACCCGTTCATGGTGTTAGCTACCCAAAACCCCATCGAAGAAGAAGGCACGTATGTGTTGCCTGAGGCGCAGATGGACCGGTTCCTCATGAAGCAGGTACTGACTTACCCAGAAGCCAGCGATGAGGTGGAAATCTTGTCGCGTGTATCCACTGGCGCACAAGACGCTCCGATCGAGTTGCCGCCTGTTGGGCTGCCGGACATCAAGCACCTGCAGCAACTTGTTGACCGGGTTTACGTGGATGATTCCATCAAGAGGTATATCGTCGCGTTGATCAACACCACACGTGGCGGCGGGCCGACTCCTATCCCTGGTTTTGCTGGGCAAGTTCGGGTGGGCGCATCCCCTCGTGGGTCGATTGCGTTGATGAGGGTCGCTCAAGCGTTGGCAGTGGCTGCCGGGCGCGCCTATGTTGTGCCCGATGACATCAAACTGATTCGTCACCGCGTGTTGCGCCACCGTATTGTGCGCACCTTCGATGCGATTGCCAATAATGTGCAGGTTGAAGACCTCATTGATGCCGTGTTCAACGCTGTTCCAGCACCGTAAGGCGCCTTCATGAGCACCCCGCAGGGCCGCGATATCAACAACACCGCACGGTTGGCGCAGATCCGTGCGCACATTGATCTTCCAGTGCTGAAACGTGCCGCTGGGTTGCTGGAGGGATACCACCGGTCAATTTTCAAGGGCCACGGGCAAGACTTCGATGACTTGTCGCTGTACTCCCCTGGCGATGATGTGTCGGACATTGACTGGAAATCTTCAGCCCGCGCTGGGATTCCCATTATTCGACGCTTCCAACAGCAATCGAACCTGTCCGTGGTGCTAGTCACGGACATCGGGCGCAATATGGCTGCAGTGTCCTCGGGGGGTGTCCCCAAGGGGGACACTGCCGTGTTTTTGGCTTCGCTCGTTGCGTATGTGGCCCGTGACCGTGGTGACCGGGTTGCGTTAGTTGCCGGGGACAGTGAACGTCTTATTCACCGCCCACCGCGAGCATCAACTCAAGACCTTGAGGTGATGCTCGCCCAATTAACCACCCTGTTTTCGGTGGATGCTCCTGCCGGGGATATTTCGATTCCGATTAAGAGGACACTGTCGCTGTTTCACCGTCGGTGTTTAGTCATTCTTATTACGGATGAAACCAGGCCAGCTCCTGAGCATGAAGAGTTACTGCGTCACTTGAAGGTGCGCCACGAAGTGCTCGTGCTTCAGGTTTCCGATGCTTCTCCGTTTGTTGGGGCTCGGCTCGGCGACGGACACACCGTACGTGACGTAGATCGCAGTCTGAATTTGCCGCCTTTTCTGTCGAAGCGGCTCAACATTCAAAGCGAAGCTGCCGACTATGTACGTCAGAGGCGCGCTCAAAGCGTTGAACTGCTACAGCGCAACGGCATAGTCAACGTTGTTATTGACTCTTCCCAGGACGCTATCGTCCGATTCACCGCCGCTGTACGCCGCCAAAAACACCTCAGCTAACCCAATCAAAGAATACTGACGCTTTAACGTGTCAGTGTTCGCCTAAACTTGACCCCTCTTCTGGCCGATAAGGATGGTGACTTGTACCCAACCGCCAGGGGGAAGCCATGGCTTTCGCACGCCTCAAGAGGTCAATCACCGTCGCCGTCAGTGCAGCTCTCGTCATCGTCGCCGGAGCAGTCACAGCGCCATCTGCGAACGCAGCACCAAGCATTGACACCACCAGGTCCCTCGCTTCCCTCGACTCACTCAGTCGTGGAGTCGTCGAAGAAACCAACAGAATCCGGGCAGCACGCGGACTATCCAAGCTCGCCGTCGCAGAGTACGCCACACAGGGCAGTGCGAAATGGGCGGGATTCCTCGCCAAAAACAACCTGCGCTCCAAGATGTACCACGACCCCAACCTGTACAAAACCACCGCCCGATCAGCAGCATCGTCCGTTGGTGAAAATATTCTTTACACCTCAGGATCAGCTGACGCCAAGAGATTCTTGCAAATGTGGATGGACTCCCCCGGCCACAAAGCAAATATTGTGCGCGGCCAATGGACCCACATCGCCGTGGCCTGGCAACGCAGCCCAGACGGCAAATACCTCTACATGGTTCAGCGTTTTGCCACCTACCCCAAGAAAAAAGTCGCTAAAACCGTTGCTCTGAAGGGTTACAGCACTGCATCGCAAACAGTTGCACGTAACACCACGCCCAAAAAGAACGTTGTCACGGTGGCTCCCCGCGCAGGGAAAGTCCAACTCCAACGACTCACCAACGGCAAGTGGAAAACAGTACGAACCTTCACCGTCAGCTCCTCAAACGGTCGCGCCACCGTGACGTACCCCAAACACACCAAAGCCGGAACCTACCGTTACCGTGTTCGTCACAGTGGAACATCCACCCACAAGGCCACAGTCAGCAAAACCAAAACCATCAAGGTTGTTAAAAAAGCCCAGAAAATCACTGGGTACAACGCCAAGAAACGCACCACGGTAGCGAAACGTGTGGCCGCCGGTAAAGACGTCATTGCAGTATCCACCAAGCGCACTGTTGCCCTGCAACAGAAAAAAGGAAGCCGCTGGGTCACCATCAAACGGTACAAGCCAAGCTCAAAAACAGGGCGCGCAACCGTGAAATACCCGGTCGTGACAAAAAAAGGAACCTACCAGTTTCGCCTCAAAGTTGCCGGAACCACGACCTACAAACCAGCCACTAGCAAGGTCAAGACCGTTCGCGTGAAGTAATCCACAACTGAACCACCCATACCCCTCATGGGGGTAAGGCCAAGTAGCATGGGCTAGGTGCACGCGCACCTAGCCCATGCTCATCCATTGACAAGGACTCACTTGGCTCTCGAGGAAATCATCGACCCAACGGCCTACCCAGCAATATGGCTGGTGGTCGCTGTTGTCCTTGCCGCCGTAACAATCGTGTGGCTATCTCTGATCCCCTACCTCACAAAACGTCGCGTACTTGCCCGCCACGCAAACGTTGTTGATGATCACCGGCAGTTCATGGCAGACCGCAGCCCCACCATGCGCGAGGTGTACCGTGACCGGATCACAGAACTCGCACAACAACGGGACACCGGGGCCATCAGCGACCGCGACCTGCACCAGCAACTAAGCACCATACTGCGTGAGTACACCCGCATCAGATTAGGCATCAACGCTGACACCATGGTGTTGTCGGACCTACAACGCCACCCTGCCACTGGCCCAGTCGCGACAGTGATTGCCCGATGCTACGACCCGGCATTCTCGCGGGAAGGTACCGCACACCACGATGACGGACAAGAAGACCCCACCAGCATCACCGTGCACGACGCACTCAACGTGGTGGAGCGCATCTAATGACTGACGCACTCAACGCAACCCGCGAACTCACCTGGCCATGGGTGATCCCCGCCTTCCTCGGGATAGCTCTCGCCGTCATCGTCATCACCATCCTGGTGCAACGACGCCGCGAAGCTGATACCCGCAGCGATGACAAAACCATCTGGGTCGCAAACAGCGACTACCTCAGTTCACTGCCATCATTCGCGAAGGAACGCCGCCGCTACCGTTTCTTCCAAGCCACCGGCATCCTCGTGACCGTCGGGGCATTATGCGCCGCAGCCTTCGTCACCGCGAAGCCCGTCGAAATCAAACAGGTTGACCCGCGCCTAGCCAACCGAGACATCGTGCTATGCCTCGACGTGTCAGGGTCCATGATCGCCTACGACCAAGAAATCGTGGACTTCTTCTCCACCCTGGCCGACAGCTTCCAAGGGGAACGCATCGCCCTGTCAGTTTTCAACTCCACCTCACGCCTCGTCTTCCCCCTCACTGACGACTACGCACTAGTCAAAGAACAACTCGAAGAAGCGAAAACAGCGCTAGACCCTCGGGTACTCGCCACCAGCCGACAAGACATCATCGACAACTACCTGTACTTCACCGCCGGAGCCAACGGATCAGTTGATGGCATGTCATCCCTGATTGGTGACGGGCTCGCGAACTGTTCACTACTGTTCGACACCGACTCTTCAGAAGAACGATCACGGTCAATCATCTTCGCAACCGACAATGACCTCCAAGGCGAACCGATCTACTCTCTTCAAGACGCCACTGACCTTGCACTGTCCCGCAACATCTCGCTCATCGGGTTGTACGGCGCCGGTGGTGGAGACGCCACCTCCGAACAAGAGTTCCGAGAGACCTTCACCGAAGCAGGGGGCATGTACTTCTTCAGCGACGACCCCGACTCCATCGACGCAATAATCAGCGACGTACAAGCGCAACAAGCCGTGCTATTCGACGCCGCCCCAATCATCACCACCACCAACGTGCTTGGCCCGTGGTACCTATGGCTCATCGTCGGGCTCATCGGATTCTTTGTGGTGCAACGGAGGATCAACGAATGACCTTCCAACCCCTTGCCCCCCTGCCAGCGCTCCTAATCGCTGTAGCCCTAGTCATCACCGGATTTGGCTACCTCATGTTCCGTGACCTCACCGGACCTGGGGTCACTCGCGCTCAACGGACACTGTGGTTCCGACGGTCGGTGATGGTGGTTCTTGCATCTTTTATCGCATTCGGGCCCTCCCGCCTAGAACTTGGCACAGAAGCTGCCAGCACCAACCTTGACGTGTACTTTGTTGTTGACCGCACAGGGTCTATGGCCGCCGAAGACTACGACGGTTCCTCTCCACGCCTCGACGGGGTGCGTGAGGACATGGCCACCATCCTGGACGAGCTAGCCGGTGCGCGGTTCTCTATCATCAGTTTTGACTCATCCGCGTCACGGCAGATGCCTCTGACCACCGACACCACCGCGATCCGCAACTGGGTGACCTCCCTCAACCAAGAGATCACCTACTACTCCGCCGGGTCCTCCCTCGAACGGGTATATCGCGAACTGGAGCGCACACTCTCCCAAGGAGCCGAGCGCAACCCACAAAACCAGCGGATCCTGTACGTGTTCACCGATGGCGAGAACACCACGGACACCCCACGCCCCACCTTTGAACCACTAGCCTCATACATTGATGGCGGTGCAGTCTTGGGATACGGCACAGAAGATGGCGGGCGCATGAAAAGTTATGACCCCTCCGGCTTCCAAGCTGACGACGAATACATTGTGGACTGGAGCACTGGTGACCCAGCGATCTCCCAAGCAGACCCCGCAGATATTGCCGCACTGGCCACAGAACTTGGTGTCCCGCACGTGATGCTCAATGAACAACAAGACCTCACCGACTTCACAGAAGGTTTTGACCCTGAACTCATTGTGTCCGAAGGGCGCAGAGTCGTGGAAATCCCTCAACTGATGATCTGGCCATTCACCGCTGCAATGAGCCTCCTCCTCCTGTGGGAACTGGCTTACCAAACGAGCCGCGCCGCACGAAAGGTGGGCTGACATGAGCCAGCAACCTCCACCACCACACGGTTTACCCGTACCCCCACCACCACACGGTTTGCCCGTACCCCCACCACCACACGGTTTGCCCGTACCCCCACCACCAGCATCAATACGGCCAACAGACCGCCCGGAGATCCGCGCCGACCTGAAAAAAACTCGACGTCGGTGGCTGCTCACCACACTGCCAGCAGTGGTCGCCGTTCTCGTCATCATCGGGTACATCGGCTCAGTTCTTTTGCCCACCTCCCTGGCAAACAGCGCCTACGTGGAAGGTGCTTACGACGCATCATTGCGCGATCACACATCGCTCACTAGCAAGTGGCGACCAATGGATAAATGGGTTGATTGGTACAACGCCGGGACAGCGGGCCTGCGTGCAGGTGGCTACTCCAAAGCACTTGAAGACTTCACCCAAGCACGTGAACTCGCACCCGAACTCCCCAACGACGAGACTCTCGCCGGGATCACCGAAGCAAACAACCTACCCCCGCTGTGCAAAATCAACCACAACCTTGCACTGACCCACGAGCAACTGGCCGACATTTCATTCACCGAGGGAGAACCACTCTTCGAAGAGTTCCTCACTCTCATTGAGAAAATTGAACGCGTCGAGATCCGCGAATACGTTGAACTAGCCGAACGAATCAACGACCTGCGCACCTCGGCCACACCAGTCTTTGAAGAAGCCCTCGAATCATTCACAGCAGCCCGTGACATTCGCGCTGAAACTGCCTGCCCCGACCTCACCGGGGCAAGCGCGCGACTCGACGAACGCATCGCGCGCACAGAAGAGATCCTCGAGCAACTACGCACCACGGAAACGCCCCCTCCCCCCATGGACGAGGAACCCGAACCAGAAGAGCCTGAAGAAGAACCTGCCGACCCAGGCGACTCTGAGGGCGACGAGCCTGAACAACCAGAAGAAGAAGAACCTGCCGACCCAGGCGACTCTGATGGCAACAACGAGGAAGACCCGCAAGACGGCGAAGGCGATGCTGACCCCGGCGAGGGTGAAAGTGAAGAAGAGACACCATCACCTGCAGAAGGCGAAGAAGACCGGCAAGCTGAACTCGAAGAACGCAACCGAGCCGGTCAGCAAGAACGCGAAGAAACTGAAGGCTACCTCGGTGGCGGCTCCGGGGCGAACAACAAACCCTGGTGATCCCACACGTGGGCTTCACCAAGGAGCCGGAGAAACGCCCCATGCTCCTCCATGCCATAACCATCCAACGGGAGCGCCTCAAGCAGTGCGGGGCTATACACCACAAATGCTGAATGTTGCCCCCGCGAAATAGAAACATTCAAACGATTTCGGTTCCGGACAAACTCCAGACCACGAGGGGCATCATCCGCCGATGACGTCGTCAACGACAACACCGCGATAGGGGCCTCTTGGCCCTGAAACTTATCAACCGTCCCCACCCGCACATCAGACAAACCAGCGCGGTCAAAAACACTGCGCAGCAACTGCACCTGCGCGTTATATGGGGCCACAACAATGACATCACCGGGTTCCACCGGGCGCTGTGGCTCTCGCTCATCAGGCTGCCACGCCCGCCCAATGAGGTGGCGGATCAACGTAACAATCGCATCGGCCTCTTCCGCACTCGACCCCACATTCCCCTCATGCGGGAGCGCAACCCCATACAAGCCAGGGGCTACCCCTTCCACAAACCGCTGAGCTGTCTGCGGAACAGAACGCAACCGGCCGCTGTACGACAACTGCGACACCGGGGCGGTCAGGTCTGGGTGCATACGCCACGTCTCATCAAGGAAAAACCCGCGATCCGGCGGCAGAATCGCCGCACCATCCACCAGCCACGCAAGGGCAGACTCATCAATAGGTTCCGGGTGAACACCCTGACTGACCTGCGGCAACTGTTGCGGATCCCCCAACAAAAGCACCCGACGGGTCGCATGAGTCACCGCCAAAGAATTAGCTAACGAATACTGCCCGGCCTCATCAATAACAACAAGATCCCACCCATCTTGCGGCGCAAAATCATCACGCGACAACTGCCACGCAGTGCCCCCCACAATGACACCCTGCGTGGAGTTCTCCTGATAAAACCCCCCAATCTGGGCTGGCTCAACGGCAGTAATCCCCTGTGGCAGTTCCCCACCCGCCGGGGCTTTCTTCGCGATGCGCCCCTCAAGGTCAGGGCTGCGTTTCAGCACCGCTGACAACACATTCTCAATCACTGCGTGCGACTGAGCGACCACCGCAATATTCCATCCTCGACGCGCAAGAGAAGCAATAATGTGCGACGCCACATATGTTTTCCCCGCACCCGGTGGCCCTTGAACAGCGACCACCGCAGGGTCATCACGTTCAAGGCACGCCGTTATCGCGCTGGAACGTTCTGGGAAATCCGCGAGCGCAATGGTGCTTCCCTGGCGTAGCAGCAGCCGGGTGCGCGCGGTGTCCGGTAGCGTTTGGGCTTGGTCTAGGGCGTCGGCGATATTGACCGCGAACGCGTGGAGTTGGGCGTCAATAGCGGCAGTGCTGATGGGGGCTGGTGGGGCCAGCCCCACCGGAATATCTGTGAAGGGCTCGACGCCTTTGGGGAGTTTCTCGGTGATTGTCACGGCGGCTCGTGAGGGGCGCACCTGGTCTGGGGCGACATCGGTAATTTCTACGGAGGATGAGTTCCACGCCCGCATGGCCGTTTCTGAGGTTTTCAAACCGAGCGGGGCTGGGCTGTCATACACCGTGTACACCTTGGTGCCTTCGGTGAGTTTGTTACCTGGCTGTAAGTCACCCGTGAGGTGCAAGGTGCGGGTCAGCGCTGAGCGTGCAGTTGGCCGGTGCCAGTCATCTAGCACCTCACCTCGCGCAGCGACAAATGTGTCGCCACCGCTCCATTCGTCGACTGGGTCGGCGAGGCGCGCAAAGTGGGACCACCAGTACTGTTTGTTTTCCCGGCGGTTGTAGTCAATTCCTGCCCACGCCATGCGGGCGACCGTGAGTTCTGGTGGTTCGGGGGTGTTCGGGTTGGTTGCGAGGCTGCTGTGCCAGGCGTGTGTGAGGGTGTCGATGTGAGTGCGCAACCGGGCGGCGACGTGTGGGGCGCTGCCAGGTTCGGGGGCGTCGGCGGGGTTCAGTGAAGGCGTTGACAGGTCCAGCCCGTCAGGGTTGTCCCCCGCAGCGGTGAGGGTTTGGGGGCGGCGCCACGTGATGTTGTGTTCATCTGCGAGGTCTATGAGCCAGTGGTACAGGTGGTAAGTGGAGGCGCAGTCGTAGTGGTTGTAGTCCTCGATGAGGCGCAACCGGTTGGTGAAGGTGGTGTGGTCTCCGGCGTCGCGAGCTGATCTGGCTTCTGCGTATTCAACGATCGAGTCCCCGGCGTTGGTGACTCCTTCACGCAGTGCACCGAGGCGTTGCGCGTAGAAGGGTTCAAGTTTTTTGATCGAGAGCGATGTCCCGGAGGTGCGCAGCGCCCCGCGGACAACGGCGTACAGGTCAACAAAAACTCCTGCGCGTAGGAGTGCATCAAGTTCATCTTCGCGGGTGGCGTGCCGCACGGCGAGGCGTTTCAGTGCGGCGGTTTCGTAGGGGGCGTAATGGTAGACGTGCATGTGCGGGTGGGTGGTGACCCGGTTGGTGAGGTAGTCAATGAACTGTTCGAAAGCGTGGCGTTCTTCGGTGCGTGAGTGCGCCCATAAGGCCTGAAACTCGGGCTGGCCGTTGGCTCGGAGGGTGCGGGTTGTCCACCCGAAGAGGTATTCCAAACCCCAGTCGTGGGAACCGGGTTCAGTGTGGAGGGGGTCGCCTTCAAAGTCGAAGAAGATGTCACCCTCGTCTGGGTTTCGCAGCAGCGTGAAGGGCGCTGGGTCGATGATCCGTAATAACCCTGGTGGTGGCGTGTTTTCACCGTCGCGGTACAGTGCCGCTTGGGCTGCAAGGCGGGTCAGGGTGCGTTGGTTTATGCCGATGCGCGAGGCGTCTTGCGCTGACACGGTGAGGTGTGGGTTGGTGGGTTCTGGGTGCAGTGTCGCTAAAGCGTCCACGGTGGTGATTCCGGCCCGGTGCAGGCGGGCGCGGTGGGTGGTGGTCACCCCCATGGCGAGCAGCACATCGCGGGCGGGGTGCAGTTGTTGGTCGCATTCGGCGCATCGGCCACACGTTGTCACTCCGGGTGGAGGTTGGCCGGGTTCCCAAGTGACTGGCGCATCGGGAGTGCGGGTTTCCATGAGGTGTTGGTAGCGCTCACGCAGTCGCCGCCAAATTGGCGCAATATCTGTCACGGAGTGGCTGGTGGTGGTTCCTGACCCCAACATGAGGTGCCCGATGCGGGAGATGGGGAGGCCAGCACGGGTCAGGGCGTCAGCGTACGCGGTGATTTGGAGGATCGCGGTGGGTTGCGCTGTGCGTGAGAGTTTCGAGTCACACAGCGCATAAGTGCCGTCGGGTTGCCGGATGAGGAAGTCCGCGCGACCCCGTAACGGACCATCAACGACAGGCAGTTGGTAAATGACGTTCACACCGTCTGTGATGGCGCGTTCCACGATGTCAGGCAGGTCAACGGGGTCAAGAGTGTCGCAGTTCAGAAGCCCACCAGGGCTACCTGGGGTCCACGTGCCGTGTTGGGTGAGAAGTTCTTCAAGGGTGGTGCGTTCGAAAGTGTCACCCAGTGTGGTGAGCCGCTCCGAGAGGGCATCATGATGCGTTGGGCAATCGGGGGCCTCGCACTGTTGGGCTGTTCTTGCGCCGCAGGGCGGCAACCGCCACCCTTGCCGCAACTCGAAGCGGCGGATGGCCGCATACTCGCATCGGGCTGCCGTGACGAGGTCCGTCACCGTGTAGGTGAGGGGGTGGGTGGTCATACGGCGCTCCTGAGTGTGTTGCGTTACTTACGGCTATTCGGTACGGGGTGCTGTTAGGTACGTGCTGCTGTTTGATGCGTTGCGTGCGAGTGTGCGTTAGTGCGAGTTCTACCGTACGTCTCTGACATGGGCTGTGGCATTCTCCAGCGACACAACACTCCCTCACCACCACGTCTCCCCCGCGTCACACACCACGTCATGCCTACTTCCCACTCCCTCATGCCGAGATCCTAGATGTCGGCATGAGATCCTCACCGTGGACAAGGATCTCAGTGCGAGATCTAGGATCTCGGCGGAATAGGGGTATCGGGGGAATAGGGAACTCGGGGAGCGCTGGAAGGGTACAGGGATCAGGTGGGGAGTTGAGCCGCTACTCGCCCCGCAGCGCCCGTGAAATAATCGCGGCTGCACAGTTCACCCCACTGCGGGCATCAACCGTGCACCTGTTTTGCCCGTGACCGGCTCCTACACTGGTCAGGCACCACGTAGTGGTGCGTAAGGGCACAAGCATCGAAAGGGCCTTGTGACTGCTTTCCGCGCAGAACTCACCAACCGTTACGTTGTGGTGTGGTGCATCCTGATTACCGTGTTGTGGTGTGTCACCCCGCAATTACTATCCCAACGATCGTGGTCAGGCCTACTCGTCTTTACTGAACTCTTCGGCGCCGTACCGGCAAGTATCGCTGCAGCGTGGGCGTCAGCGACCGTTATGGGCGAACGCACCACTCGCACAATGGCCATACACCAGGTGCTTAGTGTGCGCAGCCACCGCGAACAGTTTGTCCCCATATTTTTGGCGCACGTTTTACTCTTCGCCATCACGCCGATGCTCGTCGCCGTGACAGCGACAGTGGCAACTCAGCCTTTTTCCACAGCAGCCGTACACCCGGACATGTGGATCTTCTACACCATTGCGTTGATATTTATGATCACGGCAGTTGCGATTGGCCACCTTGCCAGTGGTCTCACCGCACTATCCGCTTTCGCTGGGGTGCTGTCATTTTGGGCGATGTTCCCTCTCGCCCTATACCACCGCATGCCCGTGTTAGCTCTCGCACCGTATACAACCGTGAACCCGTGGTTCTACGCCATCACGAGCTGCGGAATTGTGTGCGTCATCGTTGGGGCGTACTTTTCCTCACGCCTGCGGTATGAACGGCACAGCCCGACACTCGCGTCCCGCGCCCGGTCAATCACCGTGACTCTGATCATCATTGCGGCGATTTCCTTCACTGTCGCGGCTCTCGCACAACCGCAAACAGTGTCCATTACCCGCACCGCTGAGCAGGCACACACCAGCATTTCCACTTTTTCCACCAAGGACATCCCCGCGTGAGTAACTACCTTGCTATCCCAACACACAGCGCACCACTTGGGCGCGACATTCACCTGCGTGACATTGTTCATGTAGAAAATGGTGACGTCGTCCTCGACATCGAAGAGGCGACTATTACCCCCGGTGTGACCGCAATTGTGGGGCCACACCACACACACGCATCGGCGCTATTACGGGTGCTATCCACCCTCGAAGAACCCACCATGGGCACCGTCACTGTAGGTGGCGTGCCCTTCGGCGGCCGCTCAACAGCGACATCCCACCTCACCAGTGGCACCCCCGCCCTAGGCGGGGCGCTGACCGGCGGGCAAACGAGCAGTGAACCGGGCGGTTCAGCAGCGTTGGCGCGGCTACGGTCACGGATCGGATATGTTCCCACTGACGTGTCCATCGACCACACCACCTCCATCGCTTCGCTCGTCACCAACGCGGCCTGGTTACGTGGACTCAACGGACACGATGCCCGCGAAGCCGCACGCACAACCCTTGACACGATGGGGCTCACCTCAGTCCACAACAAGCGGGTGCGCTCAATAGCTCGGATACGCAAAAGCAGAATTCGTGACAACCCGGCACGCCGACACGGGGCAAACGCCGACCGACGCGCCCGCACCGCACTCGCCATGGCGTGTGTTGCGCAACCAGCTTTCGTTTTCCTCGACCAACCAACCCGGTGGCTGCTCAACCCAAGCGAACAGGACAACTACCTGCAACTGATTCGCCACACCGGTGCAGGCACCGTCCTCATCAGCACGAACAACATTCACGAAGCTGCCCAATTCGCCGACCACATCATGGTGCTCAACGAAGGTCGCATTCTCGCCCATGACACCGTGCAAGGTTTCGTTGACAGTGCACCAGTAGGTTACGAAGAAGACACCCCACTCGACGCCGCATACCAAGCAGCCCTAGCGAGCGCCTACTAACCGCCCAAACGCTCAACCTTTTGCCGCGCCTACGACAACGCATCAGGATGCACTAGGCCGCTGACGTCACAAGTTAGTCGACGCCGTCACCCCAAGAAACGCCAACACGGCAAGCACCCGGCGGTGATCATCATGCCCAGGATGCAAATCAAGGCGCGAAAAAATCGCTGTCACATACTTTTCAACCGTTCCCAACGACACACACAGTTGATGAGCAATCGCGGTATTAGTGCGCCCCTGCGCCATCAGTTCAAGCACCTCGCGCTCCCGAGGAGTCAACGTTGACATGACATCGCGCTTAGTTGACGCCCCAATGAATCGCCGCAACACCTCCGGGTCCAACACGGTGTCCCCCGCCGCAACCCGCTCCAACGCACCCAAAAACTGGTCCGCCTCAGCCACCCGATCCTTCAAGAGATACCCCAACCCGTCCGGCTGCCCAGCAAACAACTGCGACGCATAAAACGCCTCAATGTACTGAGACAACACCAAAACGCCGATGCCCGGGGTGCGTTGACGCAACTCAAGGGCCGCAATAATTCCCTCATTGGTGAAGGTGGGTGGCATGCGAACATCCATAATGACCACATCCACCGGGGTGCTCTTCAGCCCTGCCATAAGTGTTGGCACATCAGCGGCACTGACATCCACGGTGTGCCCCCGCCCAGTCAAAAATTCTGTGAGGGTCAACCGCAAGATCGCTGAATCTTCAGCCAGGGCAAGCCTCATTGAGCCACCGGCGAATGGCGAGGAAGTCGCACCGTCACAACAGTTGGACCACCAGCAGGCGAATCAAGGTCAAGAGTGCCATTCATACGTGACACCCGGCGAGCCAACCCCACCAACCCCGTCCCTGTGCCGTCAACGCCACCAATATGGGCACCCCCACAACCGGAATCACTGACCTTCACCACCACATCGTCATCGTGTGTGTAAGCAATCACCCGAGCACGGGTAACACCAGAATGCTTCGCCACATTCGTCAGCAACTCCGCGACACAATGATAAATCGTTGCCTCCACAACAGGAGCAATACCATCCGGAATATCATGGTCAAGATCCACCGCAACAGCACTATTCGACGCCAACGACAACAACGCTGGGCCAAGCCCAGCATCAAGAGCCGACGGGTGAATCCCCTGCACAAGTCCCCGCAAATCCGTCAACGCACTCTTCGACGTAGCGTGAGCCGACGCAATAATGTGCTCCACCGCCTGCCCCTGCTCCCCCGCAGCCAACCGATCTTTTGCATCGCCAAGCTTCATCGCAATAGCAACCAACTGCGCCTGCGTGACATCATGCAAATCACGTTCAATAGAACGCATCTGATCACTCGTTTCCTCCATCGCGCCAAACTGTTCCTCCTGGAACTGCTGCTGTTGACGGCTCACCGCAGTAGGCCCAAGCAACCCGGCAGCAAGCGCAGCCTGGCCGCGCGCCAACCCGTTATTCACAGCAGGCCACACAAACACCGTGAGCAACACGCCAACAACTGTCATCACAGCAACCCGCTCCGGGGTGTCCATGAAGAAAGTTCCATTGAATTGCGCACCGCGATGAAAAGACCCATCCGATGCTTGTTGCAGAGGCAGAAAGCGGTACCACAACGCGTAAGTCGCCCCACCAAAACCCAACGCCATCACTGTGACAGTGGCAATAAACGTGAACATCGACGTAATGAACGTCAAAAACATGAACAACAATGCACGCCAACCGGCACTATCCATCAAACCGGATTTCAAAAACCCGCCAAAACCCCTCCTGCGGCGCAGTGGCGCCGGGGCCGGGATATCCGTGCCAACCAGGTTGTTAGTGAGTTGGCGGTAAAACTCACCAATTCCGCGTGCACCCAAAATCATGCCCGCGGCGATGATGAGCCCCAACGTAAGAATCGCCAGAGAAAGCCCCAACGACACTGCTGTCACGACGTAAACAAACGCGAGCGGCCCAAGAAATAGCAACACCGTGTGATAAGCCAACGCTTTCCACGTGGCAGGATCAAACAACGCTCCCACCCCACCGCGCGGAGAAACCGCGCGCTGTGGCTGTGGTTGTGGTTGTGTTTGGGAATGCGGCGGCAGTTGCGGCTGCGGTTGTGTTAGCGGTTGCGTTTGCGGCTGGGACCCAGTCGCGGATGTCGACGGCTGCGTGGGCGTGCTCGCGGGCGGCCTCTGCTGTGGATTGCGCACAGTTGGCGCCTTAGCGCCAGCAGGTGAAGCCTGGGGATCTATTGTGGTCATGAGTTCATCCTGTCAGCAGGCTACCAGCCGCCACTATCCGGTAAACG
Source organism: Jonesia quinghaiensis DSM 15701 (assembly GCF_000423205.1). Lineage (GTDB taxonomy): Bacteria > Actinomycetota > Actinomycetes > Actinomycetales > Cellulomonadaceae > Jonesia > Jonesia quinghaiensis. The sequence continues at coordinate 593,669 of NZ_AUHN01000004.1, read as the reverse complement.
CCCGACCCGTATGGGGGTTATCCCCCACATTTGTTACGTCCGCCGATAGCGCAGGGCGTTCCACAGCGCGACGCCACCGCAGTAGGACGCTGTCGCGATGGTAAGTGTGAGGGCGCTTGGTTCCAAGACTGCGATGTTCCAAGCATATGGAACAGATGGTTCCAAGTAGTTCCCCTCCGTTTGCCCAACAAGTGTGACAATAAGGAAAACACCGGGCACAATCCACGCCAAGCGTGGTGAGAACACGATGGAACTCAGCAACGCCAATCCAGCGGACGTCATCATAGTGAGGACAAACATCGCATACATACTGGTCGGTAAGGGTAATTCCTGTACGGCTGTTGAGAATACAATCCCTGCAAACAGCACCGCCGACCACAGCACAGTTTGCCCCAAGATCGCTAGATTTGTTGCAACTGTTAGCCGCGTGCCAGCAAGTTGTTCAAGGCTCGGTTGTGATGAGGTTGCACTCATCCCAATCAGAATGCCCAATACGATCGGTAGCAAATGAGAAATTGGGGTGGGCTCACCAACGATTCCGCCAACGCCATAACCAACATCAAAGGTGGCAACGATTCCCACACACAGGACTACACCGGTAAGGCCTAGTGTTACCGCTCGACGGCTAAGCAAAAATAAACTGGAAACCCTTTTGATGACAACCATGATTCACTGACTCGTTGCAACAAGGTATGCGGCCTCAAGATCAGAATGCGCACTGTGCTGCGCTGGGGCAAGTTCTTTGAGCGTTTCCAATGTGTCGTTGAAACGAACTTCGCCGTCTTCTAGAAGCACAACCCGGTCAGCAAGAGCGTCGACGTCATCAATGAGGTGAGTGCTGACAAGAACAGCTGCATTGGAGATGCCTCTAATGACCTCACGGAACAAGGCCCGTTGGCGGGGGTCAAGACCTACAGTCGGTTCGTCAAGAATGACTAATCGTGGCTCACCCACAATTGCTGTGGCAATTCCAACCCGTTGCAACATCCCACCGGACAGTTTCTTGATCCTGTCACGACTGCGATCAATGAGATCAACTTTTTCTAACGCTTTTTTTGTAGCGTCTGGGATCTCCTCACCAGGGATACCTCTTAACCAGGCAGCATAGGCAACAAGATCCGCGACACGGAAGCTGGTGTCAACGCTGAAACCTTGCGGCAGGTAACCGATGACACGCCGCGCATCAACAATGTGGGACCTTGTCGTAGTAGGGATGCCGTCTATGGTGACGTGTCCACTTGTGGGACGACGAGCCGTGGACAGGATACTCATGAGAGTTGACTTCCCCGCACCATTGGGGCCGACGAGGGCAGTGATCCCCTTGAGTAAAGTCAGTGAGTCAATATTTAGAGCAGTTCGGTTCCGGTACTTCTGTGTGACCCCGTCAAGTTCTGCGGCGGCTTTGACAGTGCGCTGTTGAATGGTCATCGTGTGCACATCTCGTTTCGTTCTACCAACGCTTGTTGAATCCAATCGACTTGCTCCGCGTCGCTCTTCGTCAACAACTCCCGGACCGCGATATCAGCCTGTTCGAAATATGGTGCGTTTGGGTCAGCGACAAATGGAGGAGGAGGGAGCTTAGACATGTAGCTCGTTGCTGCGTCAAGAACAGCTATGGTCAGGAAAGATAACCGTTCATCTTCATCTTCATCTTCTGTCATTGATGTCATCGCTGTGCAGTCCTCGATGAGGGAAAACGCCAGCGACTGACTTACCATATATGCCCCATCATTACCTTTTTCAAGTGGCTCAACGACAATTACTTGGGCGCCTTCATCAGAAAGATCAAGTTGTGGTTCTGTTAGCGTAAATTTCTGGTTGACACCATGAACGTCAGCGATGAGATTTTCGTAGCGCTCGCTTAACTGAACCCATTCTTCAAGCAAATGGTCATCGTCTACCCAAGCGCACACATAATTGTTTTTCACAGTGGTAATACAAGCACCATCTCCTGGCGATGGGCGTAATTTTTCTGGCGGCGTCACTTGCATCAATGCCACGCAACTCAAGGCGACACCTAAAGCAAGCGCCGACCCAACGACAGCACCGACACGTGAATTGCGTTCACGCTTCTTCCTACGCACTGCCAGTAATAAGTCCCCAAAAACAACTAAAGCGAAGACCATCACGCCGAACAATGCAACATAGGCCGGGTTAGGCATGAGCCACGTTTTGATCGTCACCGGCACCACTTGAATGTACTGACTCAAGGCTAGTGCAAAGATGAACGCCAAGATCGGAGCTGTGATGCGTGAGCCTGTTAACCCCGCCATCGCGCGGCCGACACCCATCAGCGCCAGCCCCATAGCAAGAGTTGTTAGGTGATATGTCCACACGCTGGACTGATCAGGTGACTGTATGAGCGCGATAGTTGTGAGGAGAACTGTTGTGATCACCATAGGGACAATGAGCAGTGCTGTAACCCGAGCAAGCCATGTCACTCCATTAATCCACGTGAACCTATGCACACTGATGGACATCACCGTGGGAAGTGTCCCACGGCTACGCTCAAGGGTGAGGTCAGCACTAGCCGCAGCAATAATAGGGCCGGCGAAATATAGGGCGACGTTACTCCAGATGGACACCCCGTACAGCGTGTCATTCCACCTCTCGTAGAACCCAAGAAAAGGTAAGGCCACCCATAGGCCAGTTACGAGAATCGTCCACAGTAAAAGCCTGCGGTTACGTAGTTCCAGTGCAAACGCAATCATAAAAAATTCCTTTAACGCATGGGAACTAAACCGCCTCCACCTTCAACGCCACCCTGCAAAGTCCACAAAGGTGCGCGAATGCGATTTATGCCTTCCCTTAAATTCGGTCATCGGTTACATAACCGGGAGTAGATAAGTGTCTGAATAGGTTGACGAACTACCTTTTGGACATAAAGCGAGAATTCGTCTTATTGAAGCCACTTGGATGGTAGCAGGTAACGCACCTGAAACGGAAGAGTCATCTCGAACATCTCTGCACGTCAGGCCCTTTCAACACGCCCCTGACGCAGGGCGTTCTACGGCACGCCGGGCGCACATCGAGAAGCGGCTTGAGAGCCACCCCTGTGTGGCATGTTTTGGGCTTGTGTGTGCTGTTCAGAACGTGCCACACAAGTCCAAAACATGCCGCATGCGAGTGAGTGCTGCTGGGCAGGGTGTCAATTGGGAGAAAGCGGGTTAGCAAACGAAGCACACACCGCCCCCATCACGCCCCCATCACGGATTCCGATACCGCTGGAGGGTAAAGCGCATAACGTCTTGAAAACAGTGAGCCGTAGTACCTCCCCAAAAGGGTGTGCGCCGTCGTACAGTTAAGGGCACATTCTCAAGGAGGAACACATGAACTGGTTGGATGTACTCGGGTGGGTCGGCTCGGGAATCGTCGTGGTCTCGCTATTGCAGACCCGGATCCTACGGCTGCGGGTGCTCAACCTGACCGGTTGCACCATTTCCGTGGTGTACGCGCTCATGGGCGCAGTGTGGCCAATCCTCGGCTTAAACGCCGTACTAGCCATTATCAACATTTATCACCTGCGGAAACTTCTCGCAGCGAAAGAAAACGAGCGCGCCTACACGGTTGTAACCGTCAGCCCCGATGACGCCTACGTCGCGTTTCTGCTCACCAAGCACGCCACAGACATCGCCGCTACGCACCCTGACTTCACGGCGAACAACACCCCCGCCACTGAAGCTCACCTCGTGCTCCACGATGACGAAACGGTCGGGCTGGTTCTGCTCAACACAGACGCTGACGGAACCGCGCACATCCTCCTGGACTACGTCACCCCACGTTTCCGGGACTTCTCCCCCGGGCGTTACCTGTTCCAAGACTCTGGGTTACTCACCTCACGCGGCCTCACCCGCGTCATGGCACCCACAAACGTCGATGCGCCAACCCGCAAATACTACGAAGCAGTCGGGTTCACCCCAGCTGATGGGCGCCTCGCACTAACAGTTGCAGCCTAAACCCGCCGCACGTTAGCCGCGCCGGCGTAGCGTCATCGCACAACCACAAAGGGGCCGGGGCCACTACTCCCAACGAGTAGTCGCCCCGGCCCCTTTTGCGCCGCCCGCCCACAACGGGCAGGATGAAAGAAACCCTGACCAGTGGAGAAGCAATGACGCACCTCATCCCCGGCATGCCGGACCCCTCACCAGCAACTGGACACACCATGCGGAAAAACTGGGCAGGCAACCTCACCTACACAGCCCGCGACGTTATCGCCCCACGGTCGGTTGAAGAACTGCAACGCGCATTCACTCACACCACCGGACCCATCACACTCCTTGGCTCAACCCACTGCTTTAACGACATTGCCAACACCACCGGCACGCACATCCTCACCTCACGGCTTGAACCCCTCCCCGAGAACCCGCTCACCGTTGATGCGCAATCAGATGGCACGGGCATCGTGCGAGTACCAGGCGGCGCCACCTACGGTGCAGTTGCCCAAAAACTTGCCGCCGATGGCTGGTCGCTTAGCAACTTTGCGTCCCTTCCGCACATCACCATTGCGGGGGCTATCGCCACCGGGACGCACGGTTCTGGGGACACCAACCAAGCTCTCGTTGGCGCCGTAGACGGGTTCACTCTTGTGACGCCGCGCGGCGATGTGCTGCACGCGCGCCGGGATGGCACCGATGACCTTCCGTGGGAATCAGCCGTTCATTTGGGGGCGCTTGGGGCTGTTGTCTTTGTGGACTTGCGGGTTCACCCCGCTTTCCTCGTGCGTCAAGACCTTATGACCAACCTGTCGTGGGGTGCGCTCGACGCCCAGTTTGATGCCGTGACCTCGGCGGCTTACTCCGTGTCTATGTTTACCCGCTGGGATGGCGAAGGCGTCGACCAAGTGTGGCTAAAATCTGCGGTGCACAGCGCGCGCACCGAATCAGGTTCCGCCGATGCGCGACAGGCTGGCGCGGCGGCTGCTTCAGCCGATGCGCCCCCACCTGGCATCGAGCTCCTCACCGCACTGGGTGCGATGCCAGCCACCGAAAAACTCCACCCCCTACCCCACACAGACCCTGTTCACTGCACAGACCAACTCGGCGTACCGGGAGCGCCGTTAGACCGGCTCCCTCACTTCAAGATGGGGTTCACCCCGTCCAAAGGTGAAGAACTCCAATCCGAATACCTCATCCCCCGCCGCCACGCGCTGGCAGCGATCGCGGCGGTGAGGGAACTTGGGCCGCGCATCGTGCCGCTGCTGTTTGTGTCAGAAATTCGTACCATGGCGCCAGATGGCGCCTGGTTGAGCCCGTCCGGTGTTGAACCAACCGTCGGATTGCACTTCACGTGGCGGCCCATGGAACGCGACGTGCTGCGGTTCCTTCCCGACCTTGAAGCCGCCCTTGCACCGTTCGATGCCCGCCCCCACTGGGGAAAACTGCACCGGTTTGGGCGCGACCGTTTGGAAAGCCTGTACCCGAAGATTGGTGAGTTCCGGGTGCTAGCTGCTGAACTTGACCCGGAACGCCGGTTGGTGAACCGTCACCTTGCTGAGGTTGTTGGGCTGTAGCTGACCGGGTTGTAGGCGCCAACCACGAACTCGCCCTTGGCGCAAGCTTCCCTATTCCATTCAACGCCACTGTTATTCATCCTTAGCGACCTGACAGGGACAGTGCAGTGGGTGGCATTCCCAACAGCCGGCGCCGCTGAGTCCGCTCGGTGTAGGTGCGCTGGATGTAGGTGCGCTGGGAGTGGTGGTCACATCGTGACTGTAACTGCCTCTCGGGTTGCTGCCACTACTTGCGAACGCTCTCTCCCCGCCCGTCACATCCGCCCTAATTCGGCCGCGTAGCACTCCTCACCCATTCATTCATTCATTCACTCACTCACTCACTCACTCACTCACTCACTCACTCACTCATCGAAAGTGGGATTGTGCCCACTTTCGAAAGGGAAAGTGGGCACAATCCCACTTTCGACGGGAGGGGTGCCCAGGTAGTGGGGAATCGGTAGGTCAGAAGAACCCAGTGGTGGTTGAGGTGGACTTGGCAAGGAAGGGGCGGCTAGGGCTACTGGGATGCCGTGGCACGATTGCGGGCGGCGAGCAGCGCAAACGCATCGGCCAGTTGAGGTGGGTTTAAGACATCAATATCGGCGTCAAAACTGTTCAGTGTCGCCGCAAGCGCCACCCATGACCACGCCCCCAGGGTAAGGCTGCACCGCTGACTATCGAGGGCCTCAACAATGCCATCACCAGCAAACGGGGCCACCTCAGACGCTGAACGATGCACAATAACCCGCCCAACACACGGCCATTCATTGCGGCGGTCAGCCCCTTTAAAACGGGCAGCAACAAACTCAGCAGCGTCACCACCAGGTAGTTCACGCGGCATAAACCGCGGGCCAGTGGGGGTGCGCGGTGAAATGCGGTCAGCGCGGAAAATTCGCCACCCATCACGCTGAAGATCCCACGCAACGAGGTACCACCTCCCCTGCGTTGTCACCAGGTGGTGCGGTTCCACTCTTCGTGGCGCATCGGTTGGGACAGCAGGCTCACCAATCCGTTGGTCGGTATGGCGCTGCGCGTAGTCGAATCGCATCACTTCACGCGAGCGAATGGCTGCAGATAACGCAACAAGGACATCGGGCTGCGCTTTGTCCGTGTTGCCGCCGGTTGGGCCGGTCAGTGCGGTGAAAGTGAGGGCCGCGAGCCGATGCCGCACGCGCGAGGGCATGACCTGTCGCACCGTCGCCAGAGCGCGGACAGCAGCCTCCTCGATATTCGCACCGGAGAGGGTCGCCGTCTGCAAAGCGACCGCGAGGGCGATTGCTTGGTCATCATCGAAAAGCAGTGGAGGTAATTCGTTGCCGGCGTCCAGGTGGTACCCACCGTCGGGGCCCATCGTCGCGCTGATGTTGTAGCCCATGTCGCGGAGCCGGTCGACATCACGGCGAACGGTTCGGTGACTGACATTGAGCCGTTCGGCGAGCAGGGCTCCGGGCCAATCCCGCCGGGTTTGCAGGAGGGACAGCAAGCTCAAGAGACGCGACGTGGTCGTGGCCATACTGTTGAGCCTAATTCATGTTGAGGACAAAACCTGACCTATACCCCTGTGAGAGTGGTGATTGCACGGCACGTTTCAACACTGTTCCGCAAGGAGAAAACATGAGCATCACAACGACCACCCACCTCAATTTCCGTGGCACCGCTCGTTCTGCGTTGGAGTTTTACCAGTCTGTATTTGGTGGAGAGCTAATGATTGCCACGTATGGTGACTTCGGTATGCCGCAGGACGCACCCGGGGCCAACTCAGTGGTTTTCGGGCAGGTTGTCGCCGACAACGGTTTCCGCGTTATGGCGTATGACATCCCCGGTCCACGTGACGCCGGGCAAGGCGGCGCCGGGCAAGGCGGCGCCGGGCAAGGCGGCGTCGGGCAAGGCGGCGTCGGGCAAGGCGGCGTCGGGCAAGGCGGCGTCGGGCAAGGCGGCGTCGGGCAAGACCCAACTCACTCAACTCAGCGTGACAATGGGGTGACCATCACCAATCAACCATTCTTCGTGTCGGTGCGGGGCGACTCTCTTGAGGAAGTCCAGGCCTACTGGTCAGCGTTGAGCGCCGGCGCTGAAACGATCGAACCACTTGCCGCATCGGCGTGGAGCCCCGGGTTCGGGATGCTCACCGACAGGTTTGGGGTGACGTGGATTCTCGATGTCGCACCCAGCAATCCTGTGGGCTGAGGGATCGGTTGGTTGGCTCTTCGAGACGCTAGGGCCAACCAACCATTGATGGAGCTTCTCAGACTGCTCGACCGTAGCGTTCTTGGACTACATCGAGAATCACGTTGACGGCAACAAACCACGGGGTGACCCCGTCAATGTCGCTGATTTCTTGCAGCGTGCAGCCGTCGCAAAACCGAAACTGTTCAGACACGTCGCTGTAGAGTTCGTGGCGCGTTTCGAAAGCTATCTCCTCGAGAGCTTTCTCCAAAGTCTTGCCTTCTTGATCTGCATAGTCTTGGACTTCGACAAGGAGATCTTTCTCGGAGAGGCCTTCGTTGAAATCGAGAATGCGGTCAATGTCGTCTTGAACCTCCGGCGAAAACTCGCTGTGCGCCTGAGTGTTTGTAGAGTCGCCGTAATGCAGTGCGATAGCGCCTGCTGAGAGGGCCAAGGCGACAACAACTCCGCACAACACTGCGAGGGCTCGCTTTGTCGAAAGCTGAAGGAAACGCGCAGCTTGCACTGAATCATCCTTACATCGATAGAATCGGCTCTTTCGTTAAGAGCGATGATCAAAGAGTAAGTCCGTGCAGGTTGAAATATGCGATTTTCGAAGTTCGGCACAGTGTGGTTATTGTGAAGACCCTGTTGACGCTCGTGCAGCGTACTGGCTAAGTGCGGGCACTCCGGAGGCTGGGTAGATCATGCGGGCGCACTAGGTCAAGCATGCGCGGTTGCAGACCCATGTGGCATGTTCCGGGACAGAGAATGCTGTTCAGAACATGCCACATGAGCCTAAAACATGCCACACAGCGGAAGAGGTGGAGGGGATGTGGCAGGCGCGGGCGGGGGGTGAGGTAGGCGCGGCGGCGGGGGGTGAGGTAGGCGCGGCGGCGGGGGGTGACGGCAGAATTGGAAGTGCTGTGGCGGCCCAAACTGCACCGCCACAGCACCGCCGCACCTCCAACCGCGACTTATTCCGCACCGCCGCCTAGCGCTTCAATCTGCCCGTTGAGGAACTCGATTTGGTCCATTCCTTCCTCGTAGCAGTCGCGTGCCGCTTCGAGGTTTTCGCGGGCTTGGGTGGTGTTCCCTGCGTCGCGGTGTGCGAGCCCAGCGATGGTGAGCGCGTCAGCTAGTGCAGGGGTGAGGTCGATGTCTCGGGCCATCCCGGCAACGGTGGTCGCTGCTGCTGCGGCTTCCTCGTTGTGGTCCATGCGCCACAGGAGGCGGGCACGGTGCATCCTTAGTTCGATGAGTGCAATGGCCCGGTCTTGTGGGTCTACGCCGTCAGCGTTGAGGGCTTCTTCGCCGCGTTCGAGTGCGCTGAGGTCTGTTGTTTGTGCAACAACAACCTGTGCAATCGCGACGCGTTTCGCCGCTTCTGCTTGGGCGAGTGGTTGCTCTTGGGTGGTGGCGAGGTTCCAGGCGCGCTCTGCATAGTCAACGGCTTCTTCGTGTCCTACCTCGGTGAGGAAGTCTGTGAGGCGCAGGGCGATGGTGAATTCGCGGTCTGGTTGTTTGTTGTCTTCGGCGTAGCCGAGCGCGTACACCCAGGCGGAGAATGCTTGCTGGTAGTCGCCGCTTGCGTACCCTGCTTCACCGACTGCTTGCAGGTGTTCGAGGATGAGTTCTGGTTCTCCGTCGTTTTCGAATTGCCAGTCTAGTGATTCGGTGAGGTTGGCGAGGGCGTCGTGTGGCAGGCCTGCGTCGAGGAGGTAGCGCCCGAGCGTGTAGGTGAGGTTCATGCGGCGCTGCTCGTCGATGTCCGCTGTGGTTGCGTAGCGTACGGCGCGGCGCATGGCGCGTGCGGCGTCGGGCAGCATGCCTAGGCTGGCGTGGACTGATGCTTTGCGGGCGAAGAGTTGCCACGCTACTGCGTGGTCTGCGCTGCTGAGCGCTTGGTGTGCGGCTTGGTCGAAGAGGGATAGCGCGGTGTCCCAGTTTTCTTGCTGCGTTGCGATGGATGCTCGCAGGAACGTTGCGTGGGTTTCGAGGCGTGCGCTGCCGTGTGCGAGTGCGTCGGCGGTATCAAGTGCCGCCGATGCGTCTTCCACGTTCCCTAGGCTCAGTGCGGTGCCAGCGACCATGAGTGCTGTTTTGTATTGTCCGGCTTGGCCGCGCATGAGGGTTTGGGCTTGGGTGGCGTAGGTCAGTGCTTGTTCTGGGTTTGTGGGCGCGGTGAGGTCGGATAGTTCGAGGTAGAGGTATGCGGCATCTACAGGGTGCTGTGGCGCTAGTTCTGCGGCTTTTGCGGTGAGTGCTGGGGCGTCCTCATTGGTGAGGTCTTTGAGGAATCGTGGCCCGTATTCACTCATCGTTGCGGCCAGGGCGGGTAGCCCTGTTTCCCCGAGTGTCGCCACGAGGGCGTCGAAGGTTGGGGCTGTGTCTGGTAGGACTCCGTCTGGGGCGTGCAGGACCGCGAGCACCAGCTCTGGGGTGTTGTCGTCTGCGGGTAGTGCCAGGCCAGCCTGGTAGAGGTTCACGGCTTCTTGGGGGTTGGTGAGCATGGTGTTGCGAACTGCCGCCACATAGTCGAGCACTGTGGTGGGTTGGGCAACGGGTGCGTTGTCGACGGGGGTTTCGTACTCTTCGATGCCGAGTGGAAGGTCGTAGCGTTCGGCGAGGAGGTTCTGTTTGGATTCGTACAGGGCGGTGTAGTGGGTGTTGCCGTTTCGGGTGTTGAAGGAATCGGCGATTGCCCGGGCTCGCGCCCATGCGGTGTCTTCGATGTCGCGTGGGGTGCGGTCACCGGTTACCTCGCTGCCTAGCAGGGTGGCGAAGTATGGTGCGTTGGTGCCACGGATAGGGAGTTGACCTTGCCCTTCGCTGGTCATGGCGTTCGAGAGCACAGCGAGTGTGGTGAGGCAGTCGAATTGGCGGGTGACGCTCAGTGGTGACACATCGAATACGCGGGGGAATTGTTCGAGCAGGCTGAGCGCACGGGGGGTGTTGCCTGTGATGACGCAGAATTCGATGTGTCGCAGCAGCATGGAGCCGGGGTCTGGGTTGACGCGTACGGCGGTCAAGCTCTTGTGGTGCAGGGCGCGGGCGGCGTCGAGGTTACCGGCTCGCAGGTGGAGGAACATTGCTTGCGCTTCAGAGTATTCTGGTTCGTCACCGCAGGTCAGGTGCCCGGAGAAGATTTCTTCGAAGAGTTCGAGGGCTCGTTCTGGTTGGCCTTTGTCGCGGTGGTACATCGCTGCGGTGGAGCGGTAGCACGCTTCGCAGTGGGAGAGGTCGTCGCGGGGTGCGGCTTGGAGTTGGGTGAAGATCTCTTCGGCTTCTGCCCATTCACCGCGGTCTGTTGCGCCACCGAAGCGGGTTTGGAGGTAACCCGATGGTGATGCGCCTGCTTCTTGGAAGCGGCGTTCCATGTCGGCGTAGATACCTTGGATTTGGCCTAGTGAGTATGCGGGTGATTCGTTGAGCATTTCTGCTACCCACTTGTATTGGAACAGCAGGTGGGTGTCTTCGTCGACTTCGAGCGGGAAGCGTTCTGGGTCGGAGTCGTGGATGGCGAGGGACCGGGTGAAGCTGGTCAGCAAAGCGTCGGTGTCACCCATGCGGAATGCGGAACGGTTGTGCCACAGGCGTAGTTTGTACGCCCACCCGTCGAGGGTTAGTTCTTCGGCGAGGTTCATTGCCGAGCGGACGACTTGGAGTTCTTCGTCACCCATGGGCATGTATTCGGCACGCTCGATGAGTTCTTGGAGCTGTGGTGGGGCTGTTTCGAGGTGCATGGTCAGATCTCCGGGAAGTCGGTGTCGGATAGGCCGATTGAGAGGGTGATGAGGTCGTCGAGGGCCTCAGTAAGCATGGTGCGGTCGGCAACGGTCAGTGGGTGGTGACCGGACAGTTTCGCTTGGGCGAAAAGCAACCGCACACTGCGGGTAAAGATGATGGGGTCGGTGACTGCGGCGAGGGAACGTACCGCCCGGTTGGACCAGTTCAGGCAGAGTTGCGCTGTGGCTTTGGTGCCGAGTGAGTCGTACACCTCTTGGGTTTGCGCGAGGATTTCTGCCCAGGGGCCTTGCACGACATCACGGGTGGCGTCGCGTTCAATCCACTGGATGACCTGCGGGTCAGCGACATACAGTGCTGGCAGGTTTGCGGGTTCGTAGGTTCGTGTGATGACGGTGACGTACTTGTTCCCCAACGCTTCTGTCGCACGTTTTTCGAGGTCTTTGGCGCGCGTGGCGTCGTCAAAGGGGACGGGTGAGAGGTTGTTGAGTTCTTGGGTGACTTCAACTTTTTCCACCGTGACATCCGTGTGGTGGGTTGGCAGCCGCAACAGCAGGTCTTCGATGAAGGAGTACCCGGCGTTTATGACGGGGCGTTCCGGTGACACGATGGAGGACACTTGACGGAATTCATCAACCGTTGAGGCGTACCGCACGGTGGTGGTGGTGTCTAAATATTCGCCGATGCTCATGGTCCCGGCACTGGTTTCCACCGGGAGCAGCGGAATAATCGCTTTGCCGAGGTCGTCATAGTGGGCGGCCATTTGCCGTAGCGCCACGTGGTGAACGTTCACAAGTTCGGCCAGTGTTTCTGGGGAATGCAGTGCCTGTTCTTGCACCCAGTAGGTGATGGCCCGCCCAATGGCTTCTTGGGTGTCAGTCAGCGCCTCGTTGGCGATGAGTTGTTCTCGGGACGCGGTGGGGGTCAAGTGGTCTGTGGAGATCACGGCGTGAACGAATGATGCCCACGCTGGCAGGACGTCGGGCATCCGTTCCGCGAGGAGCATCCGGGAGAGGTACACACGAGCCGATGCGGCGGCGCCAGGTGGCGGCGCAAACGGCAGAATGTAGCCAACACCGCTGGTTCCGGTGCCTAAAGCGTCCAGAGGGATAGCGGCGAGGGGTTCTTGCCCAATGACTTCACGTCCGTAGGACAGCGCAACGGGGGTGTCGCGGTGTGGCGGTAAAAAGGGTGCTTCTCGGCCGATGAGGCGTGCGCCCGTGGCGAGGTTCAGTTCGAGCTCTATGGGTAAAAACTCGGCGAACGTTGTGGCGAGTTCTGCGACGAGGGCGTCAGTGAGTAGGTCGTCACCGTCGTGGCGGGCGGTCAGTGACACGGTGGTGCCGTAGGGCACTACGTCGCTGTGGTTGGCGTCGAGTTCGGTGACGGTAAAGGTTCCGTCGATGCGCCCCACCCATTCGATGGCTGCCGGTGCCTGCCCGTCAGCACTGACGCGCCGGGAGCGGGACAGGATGGTGATGTTGTCGGACACCATGAAGCACGAGAGCAAGCCGATGCCGAATTGCCCGAGGTAGTCGTCGCGGCGGAACCCTAGTTCGGGGTCGCGTTTGGAGGATTTACCCACTGTTGCGAGGAGTTCTGCTGCCTCGTCTGCGGTGAGTCCGATGCCGTTGTCCCGGAAGGTGAAGGGTGTGCCGTCGCGTGCTGGTGTGATGGTGATGCGCGGGGATTCTAGGGGGGCCGCGAGCGCGTCGTGTGTGGTTGCTGCGTTGATGGCGTCGACGCCGTTTTGGATGAGTTCTCGCAGGTAGACGCGTGGGCTGGAGTAGATGTGTCGCGAGAGTAGTTCGATAACGCCAGACAGGTCCACCTGAAATGGGCGGGACATGAGGCTCCTTCATGGTTTGGACGTTCTGTGGGCGGGTGCGGTTCTCCTCCCCCCAGAAGAGTCCGCGTGTGTGTTCCACACGGTGGGTTGGTGATGTGTGCGGGCGCGGGTCACCAACCTGAATGATGTTAATGGTTTGTTCTGACATTGGGCGAGGGGTACTTATCCCTCACCCGTTGATCTGCGGTGATGGTGGTGTGGGGTGGTGGTGTGTGCCCGTATGGCGGACGGAGGGCCTAGTGGTGGCCGCAAACAGGGCGATATGATGATTTCATCATGTCACTAGATGAATTTCAGCGTCCCTTGTATGAGGTCAAAGCGGGTCTGTTTAAAGGCCTGTCCCATCCGTTGCGTATTCGCATTCTTGAATTGCTGGCTGACGGTCACGAACATACTGTTTCTGAGTTGCAGGAAGCCACCGGGTTGGAGGCTTCGCATTTGTCGCAGCATCTTGCGGTGTTGCGTAAGCACCAGTTGGTGGAGTCCACGCGCCGTGCTAGCCACGTGTATTACCGGATCGCTTTCCCTGAGGTTGCTGATTTGTTGACTGTTGCTCGCAGGTTGTTGGGCAATATTGTTGCCTCGGCGTCGACTCAGGTTGATGCTCTCCCCCATTTGCCTGCGTTGGTACGCGAGGCGCAGGACAGCGCCTCATGAGTGGTTTACCTGTGGGGTCGTGGCAGCATTCTCGGGTGCGCCGTTTGTTGCCGAGCGCTGGTGACTATCGGGATCTGCGTTCTACGTGGCGTCGTGATCTTCTTGCCGGTGTCACGGTGGGGATTGTGGCGTTGCCGTTGGCGTTGGGGTTTGGTATTTCCTCGGGTGCTGGTGCGGAAGCTGGCATTGTCACGGCGATTATTGCTGGGTTTATTGCCGCTGTTTTTGGTGGTTCCCACGTGCAGGTTTCTGGCCCTACGGGTGCGATGGTGGTGGTGATTGCCCCCGTCATTGCTGTGCATGGGGTTGCTGCTTTACCTCTTGTCACGTTGATGGCTGGGGTCGTTGTGGTGGCGGCTGGGGTGTTGCGGTTGGGGCGTTTGGTTGCGTTCATTCCGTGGCCGGTTATTGAGGGGTTCACTGTTGGCATTGGGGTGATTATTTTCCTGCAGCAGGTCCCTGCGATCACGGGTGGTGGTGACAGTGTCACGAGTAGTCATGCCGTGGTTGGTGCCGCGCAGGCTGTTATGCATCTTGATGCCTCGCACCTGGCCTGGTCAGTGGTGATGGTGGCGATTGTGGCTGGTTGTATGTTGTGGTTACCCCGGTTGCACCCGGGTATCCCTGGGTCGCTGGTTGGGATTTTGGTTGCCACTCTTGTGACGGTTGTTGTTCCAACGCCGTTGGCGAGCATCGGGCAGCTCCCTCATTCTTTACCTACTCCGACGATGCCCGCCCTGGATGGGTCGCTCATTGTTGCGTTGGCCCCGGCAGCGTTGACGATCGCGGCGCTTGCCGCGATTGAGTCGTTGTTGTCGGCGCGGGTAGCCTCGGCGATGTCTCCCACTGGGGCGTATGACCCTGATCGGGAACTTGTGGGGCAGGGGTTGGCGTCTCTTGGGTCAGCGTTTTTTGGTGGCATGCCGGCCACTGGTGCGATTGCCCGCACAGCAGTTAACGTGCGTGCTGGTGGGCGCACCCGGCTTGCTGCGATCACCCACGCGGTGGTGTTGTTGGGGATTATTGCTGTGGTTGCTGCCCCGGTTGGTTTTGTTCCGCTCGCCGCATTGGCGGGTGTCCTCATGGTCACTGCTCTGCGCATGATTGATGTGGCAACCGCTGGGGTGATTCTGCGCTCTACCCGCTCAGATGCTTTAGCGTTTGTGGTCACAGCGCTGGTGACCGTGTCGGTGGACCTCATTGTTGCTGTGCTCATAGGTATTACTGTGGCTGGGTTCCTGCTGTTGCGCACGTTGTCACGCACCACAACCGTGACGTTTGAGGACCTTCCCGGTGTGGCGGAACACGGCGATGAGCGCATCGCTACGGTGCGCATCGACGGGCCACTGTTTTTTGCCGCAGCGGACCGGGTTTTGGATGCGGTGACAGCCGTTGATGACGTGACCGTGGTGATTTTGCGCATGTCACGGTTGGGGGTCGTTGATGCCACCGGCGCCCACGTGCTCACACAGGTTGTGCAACAACTCGAAGCGCGCGGCATCACCGTGTTGATGAAAGGCATCCAAGCCAGTCACCATGAACTTTTCCGCCGTGTTGGGGTGCTCAATGCGCTGCGCGATGCAGAGCACCAGTTCGATTCGCTGGAGCAGGCTGCCGCTTACGCACGAACCCGCGCCCGCCACACATAACGTGGCGAACGCGGGTTACGAGGTAATGCTATTTAGCCCCACACCAACCCGCGGGATGGGTCTTCCAACACCTTCGCGACGTCGGCAAGCACCCGGGCACCCAACTCGCCGTCAACAAGACGGTGATCAAAACTCAACGCCAACTGCGTCACCCAACGCTTCTTGATCTTGCCCTTGTGGACCCACGGCTGCTGGCGAATCGCACCAAACGCCAAAATCGCGGACTCCCCCGGGTTCAAAATGGGGGTCCCTGTGTCAATGCCAAACACCCCCACGTTGGTGATGGTGATTGTGCCATCTGACATGTCACGTGGCGTGGTTTTCCCTGCACGTGCGGTCGCCGTTAAATCGGCGATGCCCTGCGCTAGGCCCTTCAAAGACAGGCGGTGCGCATCTTTAATGTTGGGCACCACCAGGCCGCGCGGTGTTGCCGCCGCGATACCAAGGTTCACGTAGTGCTTGTACACAATGGTTTGGTCTTCATCCACCCACGACGCGTTGATCTCAGGGTGGCGTGACACGGCCAGCATGAGCGCTTTCGCGGTGATAAGCAAAGGAGTTACCCGAACATCGGTGAACTCTTTGTCCGCACGCAACCGCTCCACAAGCTTCATCGTCTTGGTGACATCAACAGTGTGGAACACCGTGACATGCGGGGCCGTGAACGCACTAGCGACCATGGCTTCAGCGGTCCGGCGGCGCACAGAACGCACCGGAACAGCCGTTTGACGGCCATCGTCACTCACTGTGCCTGAGTTCAACCATGACGGGTCTTCCAACGCGTCACCAGCAACAGGCCCAGCAGCGGAGGCGCCACTTGCAGTGACCCCACCCGTACGGGCAGGCGCAGCCGATGCACCCCCACGTGGTGAACTAGCTTTCGTTCCCTGCGCATCGGCATTGGAACCTGCCCCAGTACCAGCTGAGGTGTCAGACCCAGAAGAAGCAGCCGACCCAGCTGACTGCGCCGAATACGTTGCCAACTTCGAGGCGTCAGTTTTCTCCTGCGCGGCAAGAACATCCTCACGGGTAACAATCCCACCGGGGCCCGTTGGGGCAATGGCGGTGAGGTCGACACCGAGGTCTTTAGCGAGCTTACGCACTGGAGGTTTCGCGCGCACGGCTTCCCCCGCACCAGGGCGGTTCACCGTCAACACGTCACGGCTTGGCTCCAACGCGGCAATTGTAGGGCGCACAGCGGAACGGCGTGCCCGGCGTGTTGTTGCACCATGGACCGTTCCATAACCCACCAACACAGAGCCGCTATCCGACGCATCGTCGGTTTTTGCTGGAGTATCAGTAGGCGCGGCGGCTGGCGCGGTGTCAGGTTCGTCAACAGCGGCAACCGGAGCATCGGCCGATGCTTCTGGTTGCGCAGGTGTATCAGTCACCACAGCGGGAGCGTCAGTGGCAGCCGCCACCTCGGCGGTGGCGCCACTTTCCGGTGCAACTGGTTCAGCAGGTTCACCATTGGGGTCAACATCCACCACCATAATGACCGTGCCCACCTCAACGGTGTCCCCCTGAGCACCATGAATCTGCGTGACCACACCAGCAAACGGTGACGGCAAATCCACCAAAGACTTCGCCGTCTCCACCTCAAGAATCACCTGGTTCACGGTAACCGTGTCACCAACGGCAACGTGCCACTCAACGATTTCAGCCTCAGTGAGGCCTTCACCGGCATCAGGCATACGGAACTGTTCAAACGTGGGCATTAGGGTCCTGTCCTCAGGGTTGCAGCGCGGTCAGTGAGCCATGACGCGGTCAACAGCGTCTAACACACGGTCCAGCGAGGGAAGATAATCGTGTTCAAGCTTCGCCACCGGGTACGGGTGATGGAACCCACCAACCCGCAACACAGGAGCCTGCAACTCATAAAAGCATCGTTCTGTGACCCGCGCTGCGATCTCCGCGCCCGGACCCATGTAACTCACGGCCTCATGAACCACAACGCACCGGCCTGTGCGCCGCACCGACTCAACAATGGTGTCCGTGTCCAGCGGTGAGATAGCACGCAAATCCACCACCTCAATGCTGATGCCCTCCTGGGCGGCAGCCTCCGCCGAACGCAACGCCGTAGCAACAGTTGGGCCATAAGCCACCATCGTGACGTCACTACCAGCGCGCGCAATAGCGGCTTTGTTCAGGGTGCCGGCCTCCACGCGTGGACCCACCGACAAATCGACGGGACCCTTCTCCCAGTACCGACCCTTCGGCTCAAAAAACAGAACCGGATCAGGGCTCGCAATAGCCTCCTGAATCATCGTGTACGCGTCATGCGCAGACCCAGGTGACACCACCCGCAACCCAGGAGTGTGCGCAAACAACGCCTCCGGGCTTTCCGAGTGGTGCTCAACAGCACCAATGCCCCCACCAAACGGAACACGAATCACAATAGGGAGCTTAATCCGCCCCTTCGAGCGGTAATGCATCTTCGCTAACTGCGTGGTGATCTGGTCATATGCCGGGAAAATAAACCCATCAAACTGGATCTCCAACACCGGGCTATACCCGCGCATCGCCAAACCAATAGCCGTACCCACAATGCCAGACTCCGCCAACGGGGTGTCCACCACACGGTGGTCACCAAACTCCGCCTGCAACCCCTCCGTCACACGGAAAACACCGCCCAACTTGCCGATGTCCTCACCCATGAGCATGACCTTGTCATCACGGCGCATCGCCGCACGCAAACCCTCAGTGATCGCTTTCGCAAACGGAAGGCGCTGAGTTGTCTCAGCAGTAGTGTCAGAAACTGTCGCGGTCACTGGGCTTCTCCTTGCGCGTCAACAAACGACGCCTCATACTCGGCGAACCACGCCTTATCCTCAGACACCAACACGTTCTCGGTGGCATACACGTGCTCAAACATGCTGGACTTCTCCGGCGCACCCAAACTCCGCACATAACCGCGCAAGTACTCACCAAAGCCCTCAAGCTCAGCGGACAAAGCAGCATCGTCAGTCTCAGACCATGCGCCCTCGGCCTCCAACGCCAAACGAATCCGATCAATCGGATCCTTCGCGCGCCAGTGCGCCTCTTCCTCGCGCGAACGGTACTTCGTGGGGTCATCCGAAGTAGTGTGCGCACCCATCCGGTACGTCACAGCCTCAATGAACACCGGACCATTGCCGTGACGCGCATGCTCCAACGCCCACCGAGTTGCCGCGTGCACAGCCAACACGTCATTACCGTCCACCCGTACCCCTGGCACACCAAACCCAGAACCGCGCAAATACAACGGCGCCTTAAACTGCAACGAGTTCGGTACGGAAATAGCCCACTGGTTGTTCTGGCAAAAGAACACCACCGGTGCATTGTTCACAGCAGCAAACCCCAGCGCCTCAGACACGTCACCCTGTGAGGTGGCTCCATCTCCGAAATACACCATGACAGCCTCTTGTGGAGCCTGCCCAGTGTGCGAGGCGTCCTGGCTTGTGTCGCCACGGAACGCCGCCGATGCTGAATCCGGTGAGGAAGCATCGGCCTGCGGTTGTGTTGTTCCCTGCTCACCAGCATCTGCGTCACCAAAGTGAGCGCCCGCCTGGGCGTCACTGTGTTGGGTAGCCGCATCATGCTGGGCTGCCGCGTCGCGCTGGGCAGTCATACGGGCGTCCTGCTGGATACCCATGGCATAACCGACCGCGTGCAACGCGTGAGACCCGATGACCAAGGTGTACAGGTGGAAGTTGTGCTCGAAGGAATCCCAGCCACCGTGGTCAACACCACGGAACAACTGCAAAATCTTCGCCATATCCATGCCCCGCGTGTGCGCAACACCGTGCTCGCGGTAGGACGGGAAAACCATGTCAGAAGCCGCCAACGCCTGCCCGGAACCAACCTGAGCGGCCTCCTGCCCAAGCAGGGGCGCATACAAGGCAAGTTCACCTTGGCGTTGCAAAGCGGTAGCTTCAATGTCGAACCGGCGAACAACCATCATGTCGCGGTAGAAGTTTTTGAGGTCATCCACATTCAAGTGCTCGAGATATCGCACAAACTGCGCGTTCTGCTGATTCTCAACACGCTCGCCGCGTTCATTAATGAACTGCAATGGCGCGTGCTCTGCAGTGAATTCCACCAGTGGGTGGTGCAACAAGTCAGTCACGCGACCCCCTTCTGTTCTACCGGCTGTCCGCTTAACGGGGTTTTCCCGAGCGATTCCTTCAACCTACGAAACCGTAGGCTACGCCAGCGTAACTTACGGATGCGTAGCCATGCCAGACGTCAGCGCCAACAAGGTTTTCCGTCGAAATTGTGGACATCGTACAACTAGGCACAGCAACCCGGTGCGAACTGGCTTAACTCCGCGACACCTCGGCGTGGCGCATGGAGGTATACAACAAAACACTACAGCCGATACCCGGCGAAAATCCACCGGTCGCAAGGGACCTCCGTCCCCTCTGTGGCGGGTTCTCAGTCAAGGCGCCGCCCCTGTGTGGCAGGTTTTTGGCGTATGTGGCACGTCAAGGACGTGCCACACGGTCCCAAAACATGCCACATGACCTGTGGCGGGCTCTAGGAGTCGGTTATTTCATGACGATGCAAGTTCTGCTTCCGTCGGGCTGCCCCGCCGCAGCACACCAACCCGAACCAGGAAAATTCCCTGCCCCGTTGCAATCGCCACCGCAACCCACAAAGAAGGCACCGCACCAACCCACGCCAACAGCAGTGCACCAACAAGGCCACCAAGAAGCATCGCCCCTTGCGTGACAGTCCGGCGAGTAGCAGCTACGCGGGCAAGATAAGTGTCTGGAGTTAAGGCCACAACAAGCGTTGCGCTATTCACTGACAGCACTCCCAGCGCTAACCCAAAGAGCGTGAACGACAGGCCGATGCTCCACACGGCTAAGTTTGGCCATAGCGTTGCCAGCGGAATAAGAGCAAAGTTCATTGGCATCAACAAACTAGCGAAAAACATGGCACGTAGTGGACCCCAAGCGGAGCCGAGGCGGGGAGCGATCAGAGCACCCATGATTCCTCCCACCGCACTGACTGACCAGATCGCGCCAAAAACAGCTGGTTCAATGTCAAGGTCTTTGAGGATGAACCATGATTGCGCTGCTTGATACACCCCAGCCGCGCAGTTATTTGTAGCTGTCGTGAGGATGACAGCGAGCAGGAGACGGTTGCGAGCCATGAACTTCGCTCCGTCGACGATGGCTTCTCTCATACGTTGGCGTGGCGATGCTTCTTGACCGGACACACGGTTCGCATCGTGTGGGATATTTTTCAACCCCACGAGCGCACTCAGCTGCCCAATGACTGACACCGCAAGAACACACGGCGCAGGTAATAGTCGGACAAGTTGCCCACCTGCTGCTGGCCCGGCAAGCGCAATGATCTGGTCAGATGCCATCAGCGAAGACGTGGCAGCGGGAATTCTTGCCCGCCCAACAAGGCGCGGCAAAATAGACGTGTGAGCGGCCATGAAGAAAACATCCGCGACGCTGACCAGGAAAACCACCACAAGCAGGTGCCATGGGCCAAGCCAGCCTGCAATGAATGCCACGACCGCACCAGCGTATGCCGCCATTCGTCCCCATGTGGTGACAATCATGACTCGCCGGTTTCCCCACCGATCAACAACAACTCCGGCAAAGAGCCCACATAGTAGTGGCCCAAGGCTGCTCAGTGGCGTGGCGAGCCCAACCTGAAATGCGGATGCATCCACAACGGTGACAAGCGTTACGGATATCGCAAAAACACCTAGCGAACGAGCGACCGTAGTTGATGCGTTGGCAAGCCACAGCCAGCGAAAGGGCCCTTCTTTCCAAACAGATTGTTCGCTCAAAACTGCGGCTCCCCTTGCCTGCGCTGATCAGCAACTCTTCAGTGGTGATATCAGGCTAGTGAAAACAGGGGGTTAGTGCGATCGTGGCGGGTTCTCAGTCAAGGCGCCACCCCTGTGTGGCATGTTTTTGGCGTGTGTGGCACGTCAAGGACGTGCCACACGGTCCCAAAACATGCCACATGACCCGTGACGGGCGGATGCGCGGGCGGATGCGCGGGCGGATGCGGGGGTGCAGTGGAGAAGGGGACGTGAATGAGGGAGGTTAGGGCGGGTGCGGGGTTCGTCAGCAAAGGCAGTGGGGCGGGTTAGCCCGTGATCCACCGCTCAGCGAGGGTGAGGAGGAGGTCGTTGGCCTCCGGTTCGCCGATGGTGACGCGCATCCCTTCCCCGGCGAATGGGCGCACAAGGAGACCTTGTTGGCGAGCATCGGTGGCGAGGTCAACGGTGCGGGCCCCGGTGGGGAACCACACGAAGTTGGCTTGGGAGGGTGGGATGTCCCAGCCCATGCCACGCAGTGCGGTCCATACGCGGGTGCGTTCGGTGACGAGCGCTTCGACTCGTTCGTTGAGTTCGTCAACTGCCGCAAGAGACGCGACAACGGCAGCTTGAGCGATGAGGTTCACCCCGAATGGGGTGCTGGCAGCGCGGATAGCGGCAGCAACATCAGGGTGGGCGATGCAGTAACCGACACGCAATCCTGCTAGTCCGTAGGCTTTGGAGAATGTTCGCAGCAGCACCACGTTGGGGTATTGCTCGGCGATGGCGAGCGCATCGAGTGCGTCGTCTTTTCGCACAAATTCTAGGTATGCCTCGTCAAGGACAACAAGGACATCGCTGGGGACTTTCGCCATGAATCGCAGCACTTGGCTGTGTGTGACGGCTGTCCCGGTGGGGTTGTTGGGGGTGCACACCAAGACAACCCGGGTGCGTTCGGTGATGGCTTCGGCCATGGCGTCGAGGTCGAGGCGGTGGTCGGGGGTCAGTGGCACGTGGACGCTACGCCCACCTGATACTGCGGTGATGATGGGGTACGCCTCGAAGGACCGCCACGGGTAGACCACGTCGTCGCCTGCGTCAACGAATGCTTGGAGGATGTGCCCGAGCACGGCCACGGACCCGGTGCCGAACACCAGTTGTTCTGGTGTGACGGTGTGGGTGTCGGTGGTGAGGTAGGTGGACATCGCGTCGCTGATGTCTGTGTTTCCCATGTCTGGGTAGCGGTTGATCGCCGATGCGGCGGTTGCGATGGTGTCAACAACGGACGGCAGTGGCGGGTAGGGGTTCTCGTTGGAGGACACCTTGTACGCGTGAACACCGTCAGGGATGCGAGCCCCGGGTACGTAGGCTGGAAGCGAGGCGACAGCTGCACGGATTTTTGGTGTAGTCACAGTAAATAGTTTCTCATCAGTGTGAAGAGGATCTGATATCACCTACGCTTTTGGGTCAAGCGCTGGCAAGATAACAGTATGGATTTTATTAAGAGACTTATTGTAACTGCCGTGGCGTTCTGGTTGACAACCCTTCTCCTGGGGGCAAATTTCCAGGTGATTGGGGAGTTCTCCATCGTGGACGGCAACGAGTTCATCAACCGTTCGGCGGTGTTCTTGGTTGTTGCTCTGATCTTCGCGTTGATCAACGCGATTGTGAAGCCGATTGCCCAGTTCTTGTCGTTCCCGTTGATCATCCTCACGTTGGGGTTGTTCTTGTTGGTGATTAACGCGGTGATGATTTTGCTTGCTGCGTGGATCACTCAGTCCAACTCGTGGGGTATTGAGGTCAACGGGTTCTGGTGGGCGATGCTTGCTGCTGTGATCATCGCGGTGGTTAGTTCGGTGGGGAACGGCTTGTTGCGTGCGAACGACTAACTGCTTGCAGGTTATGAGCTGCGCTGAGCGGTCGCTGAGCGGCTAAGCGGTTGCGTGGTGAGCGAGCGAGCGGGTGGGAGGCATCGTGATGCCTCTCACCCACTTTTTGTTGTGCTGGTGTTCGTTATTCTGCGAGCGCTTCGGCGAGGATTTCTATGCTGCGGAGGCGTTCGTCGAGTCCTGATACGGCGTGGGCGACGATGATTTCGTCGGCGCCGGTGTCTTGGATGAATCCGGTGATGTAGGGGCGGATGTCGTCGATGGTGCCGGTGGCTGTGTAGCGCATCATGTCGCGGATGGTGTCGCCGTGGGGTGAGCGCAGGATGGTGTCGATGTCTGCGTCGGTGAGGTCGTCTGCCCGGTTTTTGAGGAATCCGCGGAGGCGTTGGCGTTGGGTGCGGGCCATTTCGTGGGTGGCCCAGGTGGTGGTGTCTCCGGCGATGACGTTGAGGGCGGCGATGGTGTAGGGCGCGTCCAGGGTTTCGGAGGGTTGGAAGGTTTCGCGGTAGACGTTGAGTGCTTGGTGTAGTGCTGCGGGTGCGAAGTGTGAGGCGAATGCGTAGGGCAGGCCGAGGCGGGCGGCGAGTTGGGCGCCGAAGAGTGAGGATCCCAGGATGTAGAGGGGCACGTTGGTGCCTCGGCCTGGGTAGGCGTTGACGGCGTCGGTGGGGAGCCGGTTCCCGAGGTATGACTGGAGTTCGATGATGTCTGTGGGGAAGTTTTCGGCGTCTTGGGGGTTGCGGCGTAGTGCGGCGAGCATGGCCTGGTCGCCGCCTGGTGCGCGGCCTAGGCCGAGGTCGATGCGTCCGGGGTGGAGTTCTGCGAGGGTGCCGTATTGTTCGGCGATGGTCAGTGGTGAGTGGTTGGGGAGCATCACTCCTCCGGCTCCTAGCCGGATGGTGTTTGTGTGGGCGGCGATGTGGGCGATGAGCACGCTGGTGGCGGAGGACGCGATGCTGGGCATGTTGTGGTGTTCGGCGTACCAGACGCGGTGGTAGCCGGTGCGTTCTGCTGTTTGTGCGGCGGGGACGGTGGCGGCGAGGGCGTCGCTGATGTGTTGGCCGGGGGCGGTGATGGCGAGGTCGAGCATCGAGTAAACAGTCACATCGTGGTGTAACGGTTGGGGGCTGGTTGTTATTTCTTGGGGTGTGAGGTTTTTTCTGGGTGGCTTGTGGGTGTATCGAGGTGGTAGCGGGGTGAGTAGGGGGTGTGATGTGGAGGTGACACGCCGTCGTGACGTGGGGTGACGCATCGCACGACACGCCGAAGTGCAGCGCAGATCACCCATGAATCCCATTAATTCAACGTTGAACTATACCGATAGGGGTATATAGACAAGCGCTCCCCGTTGCGGCATCGCAGCCGTAGCCCAACAGTTTCCCCTACCGATTGGCCCACCCATGTTTCGACGTTCCTCTCGCCCGGACACCGGGATATCGCAGCAACTCCACGACGCTCAGGCTGACGTCCGTGCTGTCACTGACGTGGTTCAGGCGTTAGCTGTTGCCAAGACTTTTGATGCTGGCGCTGAAGCTGCGTTGCGTTTTGTGCGTGAACAGTTTGGGTGGGCGTACGGCTCGTACTGGGCGGTTGACCCAGAAGCTCAGGTGCTGCGTTTCGCGGTGGAGTCTGGCGATGCTGGGACTGAGTTTCGGCAGGTGACCCGTGAGGCGTCGTTCGCTCCTGGTGTGGGGCTTGCGGGGCGCACGTGGCGCTCGAAGGACATCGTTGTGGTGAAGAACTTGGGCGAGGTTGAGGATTGTGTTCGCGCCCCTGTTGCTGTGCGTGCTGGTGTGAAGTCTGGTGTGTGTTTCCCCCTCATTGTGCACGGTGAGGTTGTGGGCACGATGGACTTTTTCGCGTTGGAAGAGTTGGATATTCCGGCTACCCGGTTGGCTGCGTTAAAAAGTATTGGGGTGTTGGTGTCCCAAACGTTGGAGCGTCTCGCCTCTGCTGAAACTCAGCGTGAAATGCAGCAGGACACTGCTGCTAGTTCAGCGGTTTTGCGTGCTGTTACTGAAGCCCACAGTGCGCAGGATGCGTTGCGTGTCGCCCTTGATGAAGTGCGGAAAGGTTTTGGTTGGGCGTATGGTTCGTTTTGGCAGCTTGATGAGCGTGACCGGGTATTGCGGTACTCCACGGAATCTGGTGATGCTGGGCCTGAGTTCCGTAAGGTCACCCGTGAGGCTTCGTTTGCCCGGGGTGTCGGCTTGTCGGGCCGCACCTGGGAGTCCATGCAGTTGACGTTTGTGCCTGATCTTGCTGAGGTCAACGATTGTGTTCGTGCCCCTGCTGCGAGGCGCGCTGGTGTGAAGTCTGGGGTGTGTCTTCCCATTTTGGTGTCTGGCCAGTTTGTGGGAACGATGGACTTTTTCGTCACCGAGTACGTGGAGCTGTCAGCGAGCCGCCGTGCCGCGCTGCAGAACACGGCGTTCCTTATTGGTCAGGCGTTGGAGCGTTTTGGGGCTGCAGAAAAACTGGCCACTGCTGGCCGTGAGTTGTTGGAGTCCATTGAAGAGGTGGAACGTAACGTCATCACGGCAACAGGTGTTGCCACAGAGGGTCAAGATTTAGTGATCAACGCTGACAAGGACGTTGCTGGGTTAGGTAATTCCAGCAAGGAAATTGGTCAAGTTGTGAAGACCATTCAGTCCATTGCTGGGCAGACGAACCTGTTGGCGCTGAACGCCACCATTGAAGCAGCGCGTGCTGGTCAAGCTGGGCGGGGTTTCGCGGTGGTTGCCAGTGAGGTGAAGGAACTCGCCAATGAAACTGAGCGCGCTACCGCTGAGGTGGAGCAGAAAATCACGGCGATTCAGCAGCAGGTTGAAGCCACGGTGAAGTCACTGGCTGGTATTCGTGACGTGGTGGAGCGCATCAACGAAACCCAGAATGTTATTGGTTCAGTGCTCACTGAGCAGGTTGCTGTCACCAAAGCGATCATCGAGTAGTAGACGCCAAGGTGGAGTTGATGATCGCTGCCACAGACACGGACTGGTCGTCAACCACATAGTGGGAGGCGTCTGATACCACTTTGATGGTGACGCCAGGGTCAGCGCCGTCGGTGTACCCGTGGCGGACCATCGCCCCCACTAGTGGGTCAATTTCACCAACGAGCAGTGTGGTGGGGACTTTGACCATGGCCGATGCGCGCCCGGCTGCCAGGAGCCTGCGGGCTTGTGGGTGGATGAGTTGCCGGTGGACTTTCCCCATCGCTTTAGCCCGTTGAGGGTTGCGCAGTGGCACTAAGAACATGTCACGGTCTTGGGGTGTCCATACTTCGGGGTATGCCGAGTAGGCCTCAAGGAGGTGGGTGGCGAAACGTTGTTTGCCACTGGATATGGCTGTTGACCCTATCCCGGGCAACCACATCGCCACTTGATACCAAGACCGCCACAGGTGCCCAACCCACCCACTGTCAACGGTGAGGCTGGGTGGTGGTGCGGACATCGCAATATGTTGGTTGATGCGCCCCGTGTGGGAGTCCGCCAGGTGGTAGCCGATCAGTGAACCGTAGTCGTGGGTGACTAGCGCCGCACTGGGTATGGAGAGTACGTCCATGAGCGCCACAATGTCTTGGGCGTGGTCATCGACCGTGTACCCGGTGGCTGGGATATCACTCCACCCGGCGCCGCGGAGGTCTGGTGCAATGACCCAGTGATTCGCGGCGAGTGGTGCAATCACTTCACGCCATTCCCACCAGTTTTGGGGGAACCCGTGGAGCAGAATCACCGGCGGTTTGGTGGGGTCACCGGCTACCGCTACGTGGAGGCGGGTTGTTGGCAGGTCAAGCATCCAGTGCTCAACACCGGTCATGTCAGGAAAAACTCCCCGCACAAACTCACGCTGTGTGATCTGGCTCATATGCACACTCTAGAGGTGTGGAACTCAACCCGCACGACCAGTCTCCACTTCCACCCACACCTACTCGTCAAAATGGCGGAGCCGCAGTAACTATCCGGGGCAGCACGGGCTGCGCCCAGAAATCCAGCAGTTCAAGCAAGGTCAGTTGACCTTAAACCACGCTGCGGGCCCCTGGTACAGCGCCTCAGAACTCGACAGGGTGGTGCTTGAGGCTGGCCCAACAAGCGCCCCATCGAGTTGCCCGAAGATCTTTGCGCTCATGATGTCGAACGATTCGTCGCCAACCTGTTCAGCGTTACGGGCGATCTGCTCGTAGGTCCCCATATTGTGCGCGTCGTCTTCCACGTACCCCAGGACAGTTAGGCGGTTCACACCATCAGGGTTGCGTGCGGTATCCAACGCTGGAACAAAATCAGCACTATTTTCGATGTGCATCACAGGAATGTTCTCGTCCGTGACGATCCCCCCAGTTGGCCCACCGTAGGTCACCACTCCTTGAATGTCGTACCGTGCAGCAACATCATCATTGAGGGTGCTCAGCGCAGTGATCATTCCCGCTTGAGAGTGCCCGGCAAGGATGATTTTCTCCCCCGGTTCGACAAGTTTCGCTAATCCCTCTTGGTACAGAATTGACGCGGGAGCCGTAGAGTCTTGTTGCGCCATCAGCATGACATTTGACACCTGACTGCGCGCTTCTTGTTTGCCAACGAGTTTGGGGAGCCCCAATTGGGTTCCGGGCACAATAATGACCGACACCTTCTCCCCCTCTTTGGTGTACATCACTTGCTTATGCATGGTGGTTGTTTTCGCGGGAACATTTTTCGCAACCTGTGCGATATCACTGGCGGATCGCACCGGGCTGGCCTCGACACGTTGAACAGCTAGGCGCGCGCGGAAGCTCTTCCGCATCGCATCAGGGTTGAGTGGCTTGGCTAAAGCATGCAACCCAAGGCCTGCACCCAACGCGATAAAGGTAAAAAAGGGGTCTTGAGCGTCGCTCCGACGCTCAAACATCCCGGTCTTCTGATCGAGAAGACCAAAAGCTATTTGCGGCGCCGGGCTCACGTGGCGGGGAAACATCCCCGAGACTACCTGTGCCGCAAAGTCACCGACTTCATCCTTCCAAGCATGGTCCTTTGCCCCCATTTTCGTTGAGAAAATGGACAAACTCGATAGCGAGGCTCCTCTACGCGACATGTTGACAGTGCTGGAAAGTGGGATATCCATGCCACCAGGGCGCAGAGCCATGTTGTTCGCGACAATGTCGTTAGCGTGAAGATACTCCTGCTTGGTGAAAAATACGGTGTCTGCTAGGGCACTTATCCTCTCTCGGTAGTCTGAGATCAAGCCCGCATTCATATTGATGTCACCGGCTAAGGAATAGTATTTTTCGATGTCATAGGTGGTGAAGTTGTAAGACTGTTCGGGTTGGAAGCGTTCGGTGTAGGCGTACCCAGCGTCAGCTGCTTGTTCCAGGACCGTTTGGGCGGCCAAAAACTGGGACCCGACTTCCTCAAGGAGCGCACTGACCTTGTTCATGTCTTTGCCCGCGCGTTCAAGGTCAACGTAGTTCGCTGACATTCCACCTGGGCCACCGTAAATATACGTTTGTGGGCCCTCGTGATCCGTCACCGCACGACCTCAAGTTGAGGCAGAGGTAATGTTTGTGCGCGCACGGTGAGAGTGAACATGCATTCCGAGAGCGCCGCACGCAGTGTGGTGAGCAGCTCATACACCTGCTCACGGAATAGGTCGGCATTTGTTGACTGCCATTCCACGTCCAAGGTTTTTTCTAGGGCTTGGATCGCTTGGGTGAGGTTCCCTATGCCCTCATTCAAAGCGGTTCGCGCCTGCCTGACATACTCTTCCACGGCTTCTCCCTCCACGCTGTTGCTCGCCCCTAGCTGACGATGCCCGGCACAGAGCACATCACAGGTTTACTTCGCACCGTGCGTGGTCAGGTGTTGTGTATCCACAGTGGTGGATACACAACGTGGAACCTCCCCTGTGGACAACCCACCACCGCCCACCACACCCTTATGCGCATCGGGCAGCAGAAAGAACCCACCTTCCGGACCGCCTCACCACCACCACACAACAGCATGAAAGAATAGAAGCCATGGCCAACGCTTCCCGTGTACATTTCGCTGACATCACCCCTGCCATTGCGCTCGGCGCGCTCGACGGACGCTACCGCGGCGCCGTTGCACCGCTCGTCGATCACCTCTCCGAAGCCGCACTCAACCGCGAGCGCATCCACGTTGAGGTGGAATGGCTGATCGCGTTGACTGATGGCACACCTGCTGGGCCTATCGTTCCCGGGGCAGCAACCCTTAGCGACGCAGACAAAGCGTACTTGCGTGACATTGTGGCAACTTTTGGTGCGCCGGAGATCGCTGAGCTTGCTGAGATTGAGCGTCAGACTGTGCACGACGTGAAGGCTGTTGAGTACTTCATTAAGCGTCGGATTGCCGATGCCCCCCAGAAGGTTGGCGCTGATAGCGCGCTGCCCGCGGTGAGCGAGCTGGTGCACTTTGCGTGCACCTCCGAAGACATTAATAACCTGTCGTACGCACTCATGGTCAAGGGCGCTGTTGAGGGCGTGTGGCTGCCCGCCGCACACACCTTGGTTGAGCAGATCACGCAGATGGCCCGCGAGTTGAAGGCCGTGCCGATGCTGTCCCGCACGCATGGTCAACCTGCGACACCCACCACGTTGGGTAAGGAACTCGCTGTCCTTGCGCACCGACTAAAGCGCCAACTCACCCGTATTGAACGTGATGAGTACTTGGGTAAGCTCAACGGCGCGACGGGAACATTTGGGGCTCACAGTGCCGCGCTTCCTGGCGCGGATTGGCCCCAGGTATCCAAAGGGTTTGTTGAGCACTTGGGGCTGACGTGGAACCCGTTAACAACCCAAATTGAGTCCCATGACTGGCAGGCCGAGTTGTACTCGGATATTGCCCGCTTCAACCGGATTTTGCACAACCTCTCCACTGACGTGTGGACGTATATTTCGTTGGGTTTCTTCAAGCAGATCCCTGTGCCCGGCGCCACCGGTTCCTCGACCATGCCACACAAGGTCAACCCCATCCGGTTTGAGAACGCTGAAGCGAACCTTGAGATTTCTTGTGCGCTGTTTGACGTGTTGGGTTCAACGTTGGTGACCTCGCGTATGCAACGCGACCTGACTGATTCCTCGTCACAGCGCAACATTGGTTCTGCCTTTGGGCACTCCTTGTTGGCGATTGACAATGTTGCCAAGGGCTTGGACCGGTTGGCTGTCGATGAAGATGTGTTGCGCGGCGACCTCGACGCCAACTGGGAAGTATTGGGTGAGCCCATCCAGTCAGTGATGCGCGCAGCATCCGTTGCAGGCGTTCCGGGTATGGAAAACCCCTATGAGCGGCTCAAGGATCTCACTCGTGGTCACCGTATTGGTGGCGAAGAGCTTGTGGAGTTTGTGCGCGGGTTGGGTTTGCCAGAACAGGACACCGAACGCCTCGCCGCAATGACCCCGGCAACGTATGTGGGGTTGTCAGAACTACTTGTCGACAAGTACCTGTAACCATGCTGGGGCGGTGCATAACCGCCCCAGTGCTGCATAAATGCGGCTAGGATGCTTGGCACAGACGAGTTGAGGACAACACAATGACGCACAGCACCCAGCCACGATGGCGCGCCGTGATGGTGGCCGCATGCATTGTTGGCACCTTACTGATGAGCGGTTGCAGCACAGACCGGTCAGAATTTCCCCATATGTCAGGCACTCAGGGCATCGAAACGTCCGATGCTAGCGTGCAACAGTTCGCGAGCACCGTTGGGCCTGCGTTGGAGAACGCCTACCGCAGTGCGGTCCTTGGAGACATTGACGTTGCCCAAGAAGTGATTGCTACCGCTGGTTTGCAGGCAACCCCTGAGGTGACCACAAGTATTTTGACTGCGCTCGCCGATGAAGTGGTCAGCCGTGGGCGTAGCGACGCGCAGGAGGGCCCTATCGTTGAGACGGTGACGCCGCGGTTCACCGTGAATAGCGCAACGAGGCGTAATAGTGACCAAGCTATTTTGGTTGATGCCACGGTGACTGTGGCAACGACCTACCAGGGTGAGTCAACGGTGAGGGAAGAAGTCATCACTGTGCGGGCACTGCTCAATGGCACAAACGGTGAGGTCATTGATATTGAGCTTCTTGACAGCCCGGAAGACATCGAAAAGTCAACAATCGGCCAAGAGTAAACCGGGGACTAGTCACCGTTTGGGAACACCTCCGCGTGGTGTGGCGTTCATACTGACGTAAGACACACAACCGTTTCACCCCCTGCATGAGGAGTACTGATGGCAGCGAACATCAACGACATCGAGATCACACTGCTTGACGGCACCCCAACAACGATGGGTCAGTGGGACGACAAGGTGCGATTAATCGTCAATGTTGCCTCCCGCTGTGGGCTGGCCCCACAATACGCTCAGCTTGAAGCACTGCAAAAGCAATACGGTGAGCGCGGTTTCACGGTCATTGGTTGCCCGTCGAACCAGTTCCTTCAGGAGCTCGGTTCCCAAGAGAAGATCGCTGAATACTGTTCCACAACGTGGGGCGTGACATTCCCCATGACGGAGAAACTCAAGGTCAACGGCAAGAACCGGCACCCGTTGTACCAGGAACTCACCCAGGTTACCGACGCTGAGGGCAATGCGGGCAACGTGAAGTGGAACTTTGAAAAGTTCGTTATTGCCCCTGACGGTACTGCGTACCGGTTCCGCCCCATGACAAATCCCGATGCCCCTGCCGTCATCGCCGCGATTGAGGCGCATCTCCCCGGCTAGGTTTCGCCCCTCGCGCACCACTCCTTACAAAGCGTCACTCCTCGCCAAGGAGTAGCATTTTGGACATGCGAAATAAAAAGCGACACAAACGCGCCATCCACGCCTTAGCCTTGTCTGCAGCACTGTGCCTGACCGCTTCAGCCTGTGCAGAGGGTACGGAACCCAGCGAACCTGACTCGACTCAAACATCTGTTGACGATTCGGCGCCGTATGAGCGAGGCCCGGTGAAGATTACTGCGGCGTATAGCACTGACAGCGGAATCGAACTGGCTATCGACTCGTGCAACGGGGAGCCCGAGGTGGACGTGACCGAAACTGACTCGGAAATCAGAATCACCGTCATTTCTGAAGTGCAACCTGTTGGTGATTCCTGCTTGGACAACGTTGACGTCACCCTTGATACCGCCGTTGCAGGCCGCCCAATTATTGACGAATTCGACCAGCAGGAAGTTCCTGTGTCGTCCACTCGATAGGGTATCCAACACTCCGCATGAGGGATACTATTTGGACATGCGGAACAATAACCGACAGAAACAGTTTATTGGCCCACTTGCCGTTGTTGTGGCGCTAGGTTTCGCGGTGGTGGGGTGTTCAGATGGTTCAGGCCCTGCCGAGCGGGGTCCCGTCCCCATCGAATCCGCAACCACGACGGACACCGGCGTCCAGCTCAGTGTGGAGTCGTGCATGGGGAACCCTGAAGCGACCTACACTGAAACGGACACTGCGGTCACATTCAGCATCATTTCCGACATTGTTGACGTGGGGCACGCCTGTTTAGACAGCATCGATATTGCCCTCGATGGCGGGCTCGGTGACAGAAAAGTCATTGACCAACTCGGCGAACAAGAGGTCCCCCTCGACGGACATCAGTAAAAACTTCGTCCGTCGAGGGGCAGGTTTTTACGACACCTTGGTAACCCGCACCAGTGCAAGGGTGTCAGGGTTCAACTCAGGGGCGTACAGGCCAACCTGACCAAGAACCGCACCAGATACCTCAACCGGTTGCTTCCACCAACCCGGTTGGCGGCGCACCTCAGCCATCGCATCGGGCGCAAATTCAACACTGACCCGGTACGTGGCCTGCGGGTCCAAGCCCGGCAAAGTCAACCGGCCAATAGGCCACGAATCCGGTCGGTCAGTCGCAACAATGGCGAACAACGCGTCGTCTTGCTGCGGTGACACCACACCGTGCACAAGAATCGCGTCACCGTCAGACCCAGCCGCGTCACCGGTGTCAGCGCGAACCACTGTTCCGCCGTGCAGCAACGGACGCATCTGCTTGTACCGGTCAATCCAGCCACGCAAGCGCTCAACGTCATCATCGGCAGCCTTAGCCAAGTCCCACTCAATACCAAAGTGGCCAAACAAAGCCGTTCCAGCGCGGTAATCCAAATCGTGCATACGGCCCGTGGTGTGCGCACGCCCATCACCAACGTGGCTCCCCATCAACTCCGGTGGCACCATCAGTGTGGTCCAGCGTTGAATAGCTTGACGCTCGTGGGCGTCAATGCAATCCGAAGCCCACACCCGGTCAGTGCGCTGCAAAATACCCCAATCCATGCGGGCCCCACCACCAGAGCACGACTCAATTTCCAGAGTCGCGAACCGGGCACGCAGGTCATCCAACAACCGGTACGCAGCAAGCGTTTGCTCGTGCACAAACGCTGTCCCGGTTTGCTGCGACCCTGATTCCAGCAGGTCACGGTTGTGATCCCACTTGATGTAATCAACGTTCAAGTCAGCGATCACCGTGCTCATGGCATCGAGCACGTAGGCGTAAGCGTCAGGGTGCGCCAAGTTCAACACCTGCTGCTGACGGGCCTCACGCGGCATACGCCCTTGGGGTTTCAACACCCACTCAGGGTGATTGCGGGCCAGCTCAGAATCCGGGTTGATCATCTCTGGTTCAAACCAGATACCAAACTCCATGCCCCGGCTGTGCACATGATCAGCCAACTGGCGCAAGGTGTCATCAGGCCACACATCGGGAGAAATCTGCCAGTCCCCCAGCCCGCTGGTGTCATCGCGGCGCGACCCAAACCAGCCATCATCAAGAACGTAGCGTTCCACCCCTAGGTCAGCGGCCCGGTCAGCCAGGTCAACAAGCCGGTCGAGGCGGTGGTCAAAGTACACGGCCTCCCACACGTTAATGGTCACAGGGCGCGGGGTGGTTGGGTAGCGGTCGCGGGTGCGCATCTGCTCATGGAAACGAGCCGACACACCATCCAACCCCTGCCCTGACCACACACCCAACACCGTGGGCGTGGTGTACGACGCACCAGGTTGCAGGCGCTGCTCACCGGGGTGGAAGTACTCTCCCCCGCGGATCACTTGTTCACCTGTGTAGGTTTTCTCCGCAGTGACCCGCTGGTTCCCACTCCACGCCACATGCACAGCCCGCACATCACCGTGGCGGAACCCAAACCCTGAGGGCCCAGCAATTGTTAGGTACGACGAATCATGCCCGGGCTTACCTCGCACAGCCTCACGCACATGCGAACCCACCAGGAACGGGCGGCGTTGCGGGGCGCGTTCACGAGCCCAACGCCCCGTGAAGTCAAGGATTTCGGTGGCACTGCGCGGAACCGGTAACGCCAAACCAAGGTGGTCAAGCTGGTAGGTTTCCTCACCGGCGTTGGTGAGTGTGGCGCTGACCTGCACAACACCGGCGGCGGTCAACTCCACCACGAGGGTGAGGGTCAGGGCGGCGTCGGTGTCTTCGGCGTGCCATGTGGACCGTTGGGTTCCGGTGGCTGCGTCGTGGGTCAGGTTGTGGTCAGTGACCTGAAACGCTGTGGTCCAGGCGCGGCCTTCACGGGATCCAAGCAAGCCAGCACTACCAGGCCAACCAGTTGATGGTTCCGTTAGTAAGGACACGTGGGCGGGGCCGTCCACCGTGCCACCAGAAAATGAGGGTGTGTTCAACACGCCGATGCTGGTCAGCGCGGCGTCATCAATGTCGCCGAGGGCCGCCCCCCAGTAGGCGACCCGGGGAAGGTTTCGCTCTGGCGCATCGAGAATGAGGCTGACGCCAGCGGCAGTCAGGTGCACGGCTGAGGTGGGAGGTGCTGGTGTGGTCATGAGGAGGCAGTCCAGTGTGTGGTGCGGTCAGTAACCCCTCCATGAAAGCGCATATCAGAACGTTTGACAAGCGCTTTCACACGCTATTTTTCAGCGTTTCGGAACTTGCTGGTGAGAGTCACGTTCCACCAGTTCCGCACGCAATTCAACCACCACATCAGCGGCATGACCACCCAAACGCGAGTGAAGCATCGTAAAGGCTTTTTGGCCTACCGCACGGAAATCCTGGCGCACCGTCGTCAACGCTGGCCGGAGCATCGACGCGAACCGTTCATCATCAAAACCCACCACGCTCACATCATCAGGGATATTAATCCCCTCATCAGCGAACTTCGCATACACGCCCAACGCAATGTCATCGTTGCCGCACAACACGGCGCTCAGCTCGCCCGCCCGATACCGGTCCACCAACTGACCCGCACCCTCATACCCCGATGCTGGGTCATAATCGCATTCAATCATGTGCGGAATAAGAGCACCGGCGTCCTGCAACGCACGCCGCCACCCCGCATGACGACCGCGTTCGCGCTGGTCAACAGGGATCGCCGCATGATGAACCGTCGCATGCCCCTGATCAAGGAGGAACCGCGTAGCACGGTATCCGGCATCGTCATCATCAATAATCACACCCGGAACACCCCCACCCCGAGGCAGGCCCCCCGCAACAACCACCGGAATATGGGCAGGCAAACGCTCAAGGACCCGCTGCCCAATGGGGTCAAACAACATGACGATCACCCCAGCAATAGGCTGGCTCAGCACCAGATCGATAGCCCGGTCAACGTCAGAATCAGTTGCCGATTCCACCACCGCAATGGCCACGGAAAACCCGGCGTCCCGCGCACCATCCTGCACACCCTGCATCGTGGTGGCATAACCAAACCGCACCGTGTTGTGCGTAATAACGCCCACCATCGTTTGCTGCCCACGCGCCAAAGCGCGAGCCGCAGGGTTAGGCCGGTACCCTAACTCTGCGATGGCCTGTTCCACTGCTTCACGCCGCGCGGGGCTCACTGGCGCCGCGCCGCTCAGCACCCGAGACACAGTGGGCATGGAGACACCAGCTTGGCGGGCAACATCAGCAAGCGTAGGGCCTAATGCACGATGCGAGCGCATGGTCTACTCCTCAAGTGCGGGGTGCGTTGGGTGCTGGGATCCGGGTGGGGTGTCGGTCGTTGGTGTTCGGTCGTCGGTGCGGGCAGAACCACCATACCCACTCCGGTGCCCCCTTCCCCACCCTTCATCCTCCGCTCATCGAAAGTGGGATTGTGCCCACTTTCCCTTTCGAAAGTGGGCACAATCCCACTTTCGATTGGAAAGACGAGGGGGTGGAGCGTCGGGGGCGTGCTACTTTTCTGCTGCGCCGGTGGTTCCTACGGTGAGGACGTCACCAACATCGCAACCTAATGCCACGCAGATCGCGGTGAGGGTAGAGAATCGGATCGCTTTGGCGCGATTGTTTTTCAACACGGACAAGTTCACCACGCTCACGCCCACCAGTTCGGCGAGTTGAGTCAGGGTCATGTCGCGTTCAGCGAGGAGCCGGTCGAGGTGGCATTCGATGATGTAGGGCTCGGTGTTTTCATCGGTGGTGTTCTGCGGCATTAGACGAGCCCGTCCACATCGTTTTGGAGCTTACGCCCGTGAGACATGGCCGCAGCAAGGAGCGCCACCACAAAGGAGGCCAGTGCGGGCATGAAGTTCAGTGTGGTGCTCGTTTGCAAGGGGTTGATGCCCAAAGAATTGAATGTTTGCTGGGTGACCCATAGCCCTGTTGAATGCTCAGAGATCCACCCAACAAGTAGCGCCCCGCTCGTCACCCACATGAGGGCAACGTTAGTTTTCACGAAGGCCCGCCCACGCACCAGGTTGACAATGAACAGTCCCACACAGCTCAGCAGGGTCAACACGACCAGCGCGCTGAGCACTGTTTGGGTGATAATCGCGGTTTGTGCGCCGCTGGTGAGGTGCGGGACGGTGAAGGTCGCGGTATCAACTGCGGCGGGAACGAGCGTTTCACTGTCATCAAGGTCGAGGGTCACCTCTGGGCCCCAGAGTTCTACTGACACAGGGACGTTTTCATTGGTGACAACGTCGCTGATGCGCTGACCAACAAGCACCGCAATGACGATGAGTGCGAGGGCGATGATCATGGCGACAAACCAGCCACCGACTTGGTCGGCCCGGTCGAGGCCTATCGCATTTTTCCGCGCCTTGGCGGGTTTTTGCGGTGATGACATGACGGTTCCTCCAAAATGAGCCACAAGGCATATCGAATATCGTTGTTATCGTTTTTCGATATTATCGATTATCGATGCGCTCCGCAAGTGTCAGCACCACTCACAGGCTTTCCTCTGACTCCTCACGTAGGCTCGCGCCAAGCAACCCGCAAACCAAAGCGCAACGTCACCACCCCAGAAGCCCGCCAACACACCAAAACAAGGGACGCACCCATGAGCAAAACAATCGTGATCACCGGAGCCAGCGATGGTGTAGGTGCTGCAGCCGCCCGCCAACTCCACGCAGCTGGGCACCGCATCGTTATTGTTGGGCGCTCCCCCGCCAAAACCACCGCGATAGCCAACGAACTGGGCGCAGCACACTACATTGCTGACTTCTCAGACCTCACCCAAGTGCGCACCCTCGCCCAAGAACTCAGCCAGGCCTACCCCACCATTGATGTGCTAGCAAACAACGCGGGCGGGATCATGGGTGACCGCACCATCACAAGTGATGGCAATGAACTCACGTTCCAGGTCAACCACCTCGCGCCATTCCTCCTCACCACCCTGCTCCTGCCCACCCTGACCGCTAGCAAAGCAACCGTCATCCAAACAGCCAGCAGGGCCGCACGCGTTTTTGGCAAGTTCGACATTGAGGACCTCCAAAACGCCAAAAACTACGCCCCACACACGGCATACGGCAACGGGAAACTCGAAAACATCCTATTCACCAGCGAACTGCAACGCAGATACGGCAACCAAGGAATCAACGCCGTGGCGTTCCACCCAGGGATCGTCGCCACCCAATTCGCCGCCGACACCACACACCTCATGCGGCACATCTACCACGGCTGGTTCAAACGGTTCTTCACCATCACCCCAGAACAAGGCGCCGACCAACTCGTATGGCTCGCGCAAGGCACCCCTGAGGACACATTCACCCCCGGCGCCTACTACGAAGAACGAAAAATCGCCCAGAACATCAACCCCGACTCGCTCAACCCCGAACTAGCGCGCAGCCTGTGGGAAAAATCCGAAGCCCTCGTCAAAACGCCATAAGAACCAACAGCATCAACACACCCGATGCCACCAACTCCCCCACCCCCACTTGGCGCGGCGTGCCACCCACCTGCGGCATCAGCACAGCACGAGCAGCGAGCATCGTGAAAAAGGCAGCAAACACTGCGGCACCGCCGTCATGCAAAGCGCCTCGCGCACCAGATGCCAAAACAAACGGCACAAAAATTGCCGCCACGTGGTAACCCACGGAGGCCGCATAGTAGGCCCGCGAACCACGCTCACGGATCATCGTTTTGACGTAGAACACGGTGCCTAAAAAGTACACTCCCAGCAGCGCTGTTGCCTGCCACACCACGAACCCTAGGGCAGGCAAGGTCGCGAGGGGAGAAAGAGCTGGGTAGGGAGAAAACCCGCTTGTTGACAGCAGTGACAACGTTGCCGCGCCGCCACGATTTAGTTCAGCGATCTCATTTGCAACGTCAGCTGAGAAGTTTTGCCAGACGAGGTCGGCTGGTAGTTGGCCTAGCGACCACGCCAGGGGAAGCATCAAGGTGGCAGCGACAACTGTCACCGTGTCGTTGAGGAGTGAGCGGTCTGCGCGGCGGTGTGAGCAGTACAAACTCACAGCAAGTAACGGTGCATAAGGTGCTGCCCAGATTGCGACATAGGGGTTCATGATGAGCAGCGCCGCTACGGGAACAGCCGCGGCAATCGCATACGCGCGTACCGGTGGGAAGTAGCGGGATTTTCGGCCTGATTTGAGCCACACCCCTGTTGCGTAGAACGCGAAGTACCCTGCGTACCAAGCAAGGATGAGCGGGATGTGCACGACTGTTGGGTGACCGAGCACGATGCCGAGGACCAGCGGGATGGTGAGCATCGCCCAGGCGCCGTGTTGGTCCGGGATCCATCCGCGGGGTATTTTGCGGCGGGGGCGCGGTCGATCCGCTGGTGCGAGGGGCGAGGTGGTCACCAAGCCATTCTGACACACACCGCAATGCCGTCAGGATGAAAGAGGTATTTCCACCCATCGTTCACACCGATTGCCATCTTGTATTGACACAAAACTGAGAAGGTGTCACTCTTCTTGTACCAACCACCTGATACAAGAAGGTTTCATGGCCCCCCTCATCGCACTCATCGCCTTTGTGGTCATCCCGTGTACCCTGGCGTACGCACTGCGCCCCTCAAACAACAACG
This sequence comes from Jonesia quinghaiensis DSM 15701, assembly GCF_000423205.1. Classification (GTDB taxonomy): domain Bacteria; phylum Actinomycetota; class Actinomycetes; order Actinomycetales; family Cellulomonadaceae; genus Jonesia; species Jonesia quinghaiensis. The sequence goes on along the minus strand of NZ_AUHN01000004.1, from coordinate 554,240 downwards.
CGCGCATCACCGTCACCACCCAGTGGCGGGCAGTTCTTGCCGTACGGGTCGCCACAGCCCTCGCCGGAATCGCCGCCGCCGTCCTCATCATGAACACCCTGCCACTCGGTGCAGGCCTCTTCGCTATACCCGGAACCATTGGCGCATTCATCATGCTGGGCATCGCCCTGGGAGAATCTGTCATCCGGCCAACCCCCACCACCCGCACCGCAAGCTCCACACCCCGAAACATGCGCGGCTTTTTGCCACCTGCCCTCACCTGGGTAACCCTCATCATGGCAGTCATCGCCCTCGCAACCGGCACGTTCACCACCCTCACCGCCACAGCAGACGACATGGGAAGAGCAGGGCGAGCACTCACCGAAACCTGCGGCCCCCTCAGCAGTACCCGTAGCCCCTACCCGGGCTGGTATTACACCGGGCCAGCCCTCATCGGACTTATCCTCGCTGTCGTCTGCGCTGCCCTTGCGCTTGCTGTTGTCACCCGGCGAGCTCGCGGGTTCACCACACAACCCGGCGCAGACAACGCCCTACGCCACCGATCCGCCACCCTGATTGTTGTGACACTGCTTGCGAGCATCGGCATCACGACTGTTGGTGTGTCAGCACTCGCAGCAATGGCGCTAACACAAATGACTGACTGCGACTCGTCCCTTGGTCTGCGCATCACCGGCTGGGCATTCCTCGCCTCGGCTGCCGCGACCCTCGTGCTGCTCGGGTGGAGTATCACCACGCTACGCCCTGTGCACAGTGGCCAGCCTGCGGCTTTACCCTCAAAGGATGCACGTGGCTGACCTACACCTTGACCCCTCCACTCCGCTGCCTCCTTACGAGCAGATTCGCGCACAGCTCGCGACACACATCGCCACCGGGGCCCTCCCCCCAGATGCCCGGTTGGCTCCGGTTCGGCAGGTCGCCAGAGATCTTGGTATCGCCCCCGGAACAGTGGCGCGCGCCTACAAGGAACTCGAAAATGCTGGGTTAGTGACCACTCGCCGTGGCGGAGGAACCAGGGTTTCCATGCACATTCCCGCGGCTCAGCAACCTGTTCAACAAGAAGTGGCGGTAACGGACCTCGCCAGTTTGGTAGGTGCGGTGCGTTATCTGGCGCAGCGTCAAGGAACTTCCGTGCAGGCGGTCATGGATAGCGTGCAGGACATTCTTGACGATGCCCCACCCAGATCGCCCTGACACACCGCAGCCGTGCTGAAGCCCTGCGTCGTTACGAGGCGCTACGTTATGAGGCGCGTCGCTCTTGGGTGACGTACACGCCAAGGATTTCGTCGATTGCGGCGGCCACTGCCACTTCATCGAGGAGTTTGTCTACCGGGGTTCCGGCGTTGAGCCGAGTACGCACATCGTTAATGAGGTGGTGCAGCAAGGTGCCTGCGTGTGCGTGAACGCGGCGGGTAATGCGGTCACGTTGAGAGGCATCATCACGGGGAACGGTGGTGAGTTCGTGGGCGATGCGTTGGGTTCTGGCCTGTTCTACCTGGTCAACGAGGCGCACAATCACAGAATCGGCGGTGCGCACGCGTTCAGTGCACAAGTGTTCTTCTGTGGCTTGGGCGATGATGCGCTGCGCGGCGTCCACGGCTGCTTGGGCTACTGATGGTGCATTGGCGCGAATTGTTGACAGATCCATCAGGAGGACAGAATCAAGGTCCGCAACATGAGGGTCAACGTCACGGTGCAACGCCAGGTCAACAATAACCAGGGGAAACTCGTCCCCCTCTGGGTCGCCAGCCCGATCAGCGAGGTCTTCGCGTGCAGCCGCCACGGCGGCCTGCTCGAGGACAAACTCCACAGACGACATGGACGCGGTGGCAGGGTTGCGGTGCCCACCAATACCGGAACAGCACAGCACGATGTCCGCTTCACTGACCGCTTTCAGCAGGTCTGTGACCGGGGTGACTGGGTGGGTGGCCGCAAATACTTCAGCTCGCCCCGATGGTGAATACACGGCAATGTCGGTGACTCCACGTGATCGCAACGCTGCGACCGTGGCACCCGCATAAGCCCCAGTGCCCACCACGAGTGCTGCGGCACGCTGCCACTGCGGCAGTGAAGGTTCAGCAAGGTCAAGTGCGACCGACACAATGGACCGGCCATTTGCGGATAGTTCTGTGTTGTTCGCTACCGCTTTGGAGGTGTGTAGCGCCCGTTGGAACAACCGTTCCAAGCGCGGGTTTGTGGTGTTCTCCGCGTGCGCGGTGTCGAGGGCGCGGCGCACCTGACCAGCGATTTCGCGTTCACCAACCACCATGGAATCCAACCCGGCTGCAACATCAAAAAGGTGCCGGATCGCTTCGGTTGATCGGCGCACCGTGAAGGCGCTGCTCGCTTGCACGGCGTCAACACCGGACTGGCGCGAAATGAGTTTGATGATTTCGGTGGTGGCGTGTTGTAAACCGCCGTCCACGCGGATGTCTGCGCGCTCTGTGCGGGCAGCTAAAGCATCGTCTGTGTCGAGGTACACCTCAAACCGGTTGCACGTTGCGATAACAACGGCACCGGTGACCCCTGGGCAAGCGGCCACGATGTCACGACCGGCTGAGTGCGCTCCTTGCGAGAGTTGTTCAAGCGCCTCAAGGTCGAGCTCGTGGTGGCTTGCAGTCATTGATACGAAAACCACAGCGATTCGATTTAACCATTTATTGCGCGGGAAGGCAGAATCGTCTTATGACCCTGCCTGAATCCCATCCTCTCATTTCTGCTGGCACCAATTCGAGTGCACTGATAAGTGCTTTTCGTGGTTTGCCTCACGATCGAATTCCTGTGTGGTTTATGCGTCAGGCTGGCAGATCCCTCCCGGAGTACATTGAAGTACGCCAAGGCATCGGCATGTTGGATTCGTGCCTGCGCCCTGACCTAGCAGCTGAGATCACTCTGCAACCTGTTCGCCGCCACGACGTTGATGCCGCGATTTTCTTCTCGGACATCGTCATTCCGTTGCGCCTTGCCGGGGTAGACGTTGATATCGCCCCAGGTGTAGGCCCTGTTCTAGGCCACGCAGTGCGCACTGACGAGGACGTCACCGCACTCGAACGCCTCACTCTCACAGATGAGGCCATGGCCCCTATCCGTGAAGCGATTGGGCTGATCACTAGCGAGCTTGGTGCCCGCCCGCTCATCGGTTTTGCCGGTGCCCCCTTTACGTTGGCTGCCTACATGGTGGAGGGTCGCCCCTCTCGTGATCACCTCGCAGCCCGGCAACTGATGGTTGCCCGCCCTGACTTGTGGGCCCGCCTGATGACGTGGTCTGCACAGGTCACAGGCCAATTCTTGCGGGCGCAGGTTCTCGCTGGGGCTAGCGCAACGCAACTGTTTGATTCGTGGGCCGGGTCCCTCAGCCGTGACGTGTATGTCAAGCATGTTGCCCCTGCGTCGGCGGCGGCACTGTCGCACGTCATGGATCTAGACGTTCCGTGCGTGCATTTTGGTACCAACACGGGTCACCTTTTGCCGGAAATGCGCGAGGTTGGTGCCACGGTGATCGGGGTGGATTACCGCACTCCGCTCGACGAGGCGAACACCATATTGGGCGGAACGACGCCACTTCAGGGGAACATTGACCCCGCATACCTTGGCGCACCGTGGGAGGTGCTAGAGGCCCACGTTCGAGATGTGGTGAACCGTGGACGCCATGCACCTGGACATGTGGTGAACCTTGGACACGGCGTTCCTCCCACCACGGACCCCACTGTGTTGACGCGCATCGTTGAATTGGTGCACTCACTATGAGCACCGTTGCCGTTTTAGGCGCAGGTATCGCAGGGCTTACCGCAGCGCACCAGTTGGCAACAACAGGCCACAACGTCACCGTCATTGATGCGTCTACGCAGGTGGGAGGGTTCCTCGCGCCGTTGCGGATGACCGGCCCCCATGGGGATCTCCTCCTTGATGCAGGCGCTGAGTCCTTCGCGACCCGGGCCCCGGCTGTTGGTGAACTTGTGGAGGATTTGGGGTTGGCTGTCACTGCCCCGCAGGACCGCACCGGGTGGTGTGTTCCCGCGAATTTACGGGCTTTCCCCCTTCCTTCTGCAGGCGTGTTGGGGATCCCGGTGGATCCTTTTGCGCCCGATGCGTTGCGCGCTTTGGGGTTTGTTGGTGCGGTTCGTGCGTGGATGGATCGTCTTCTACCTGCTCGGGTTGGGGACTTGTCTAACCTTGATGCGTTTGTGCGGTCCCGGATGGGGTCTGCGGTTGCTGACCGCCTCGTTGCGGCGATCGTTGGCGGGGTGCATTCGACCTCCCCCAATCTGCTGGATGTCTCTGCGATTCACCCGTCGTTCCGGACTTTTTTCGCAGAGGAAGGCACGTTGGCTGGTGTGGTCAAGCGCATCCGTTCCGCTGCACCTGCCGGGCGGGCGGTGCACGGGATTGTGGGCGGGTTACACACTCTTCCCACCATGTTGCAGCAGCGTATTTCTGCTGCTGGTGGCGCTGTTTTGTTGGGTGAAGCAGTGGAATCGGTGACTCAGCGTGATGGCCGTTGGGTGGTGCGTGGCGCGTCGGGGGTGGAGCTCAGTGACACGGAGCGCCTCATTGTTGCGTTGCCTGCCCGGCCTGCGTTGGCTTTGTTGGGGTCTGCTGGGATTCTCGATGCTGGTGATCGGGCGACGACGGTGACGCGAGGGACGGATATCGCGTTGGTGACTCTGGTGGTGCGCTCTGATGAGTTGGCGCGTTTCCCGCGTGGAACTGGGGTGTTGGTGTCGCCTGCGGCTGAGTGTGAGGCGAAGGCATCTACGCACGCTAATGCGAAGTGGCAGTGGGTGGCCGATGAGGTGGAGCGGGTGTTTGGTCCTGGCCATCACGTGTTGCGGCTGAGTTTCGGGCGTCATGGTGATGTTTTGCCTGATGACGACTCTGTTTTTGTTGACGCGGCGACCCGTGAGTTGGGTGGGTTGTATGGGATGCGTGATGCCCGTGTTGTGGCCAGCGCTGTGGTGCGGTGGCCTGATGCGTTGGCCCCGGTGACACCCACGATGCGCGAGGTCGTGGGTGACGCCGTGGCTGCTGCTGCAGCGGCCGGGGTTGGGCTCACTGGTTCTTGGGTTGCTGGGACTGGGCTTGCTGCGACGATTCCGCATGCTGTGCAAACTGCGACAACAATGGGGATCTCCGACACCCTGAATGAGAATTAAATAAGGGTAGGCTTACTTAATTTCTCGCTGTTGAGAATTTGCTCTGCAATTCTTTTACTGACCACATGTCAGGTCAATATCACAGCAATTTTTCGCCGCGTTCAAAAATACATTTCGCGTATTTTTTCGATGCCTCTCACGAGTGGTGCGTCAACGTCGCCTTGCCCACTGCGACGTAGGTCGATAAAGTCACCTCATGCGTAAATTTCGGCGTTCTGCGACCTTCGTTGCTATCTCTTCCCTCCTCCTGATTGCCGGGCCTGCCCAAGCTGACTCGCCCAACAGCATCCCCACCACTGACGCTCCGGCTGACAGCGCCGAGGCACGCGATCTCCTGGTGGAAGTTGCTGGGACTCAATCGCTAGAGACGATCGCATACATCGTTGACGCTGGGCGTGCGCCAGCACTGCTTGTTGACTCCACAACAGGGAATACGGTCGCCGCTATCGACACCAACGCGTCTGGCCCGCTGACTTTCGCTGATCTTAACCGCTAAGAATTTTTGGCTTCCTGTGCGCCCCTGCGGGGGCGCACAGTTCCCATAGCGATCACCTGATGCTTCCACAAGGGGCATATCTACCCCCGGTTGGCACCGGCTAGCCGCACCACCACAAACTTTTTGACGTTTCCCCTGCTCAATGTGGAGCCGTGGGATGCGCGCATCGGAAAGTTTGTGCGCAAAATTCGCCCACACGTGGCACCCGCTCACAGATCTCCCCCACCGTAACCCTTGCCTTTACCGCGTTAGTTAGTAAAGATTACTAATTATTCGGGAGGACTCTCGATATCCGGCCACCGCACCAGCGGTCATACGGGCTGTGAAACAACGACGTTTCACAGCCACACCGACCGGATCAGCACGTCAACACCGCAAAGGAGGCTTCACAACCTCACGGATTGCCGCACCCGCCTCACCGACGAGGCCACTGGACCACGCGGCACCCAACCCATCCATGTCAGATCGCTGAAGACTCTCAGCAGAAAGCAGATGGACCATGAAAAGAACTCTCACATCAGCCATCACAACGGCGACCCTCGGGTTTGTTGCAGTATTCACTGCGCTCACAGCGCTACCAGCAGCCGCCCACGGGTGGGTCACCGACCCACCCAGTCGGCAAGACAACTGCGCCACCGGGGCAACATCTTTCGACTGTGGCTCAATCTCCTATGAGCCTCAAAGCGTTGAAGCCCCCCAAGGCTCACTCCAATGTTCCGGTGGCAACACCGAATTCAGCATCCTCGATGATGACTCCAAGCCCTGGCCAGTCAAGGACATCGACTCATCGGTGACAATCCAGTGGAAGCTGACTGCCGCCCACAACACCAGCACCTGGGAATACTTTGTTGACGGTGAACTACACGAGGTGTTTGACGAAGGTGGCAAACAACCGTCATCAACGATTAGCCACACCCTCACCGACCTGCCCGCCGGCGAACACACCATTTTAGCCAGGTGGAACGTATCGAACACACCCAACGCTTTCTACAACTGCCTCGACGTCAATGTCGCAGGCGGTGACGGCGGAGGCACCGATGGCAACACCGACCCAGGTGACGGCACCGGCAGCAGCGACGGTACAGGGGATGGAACGGGCACAGCCCCGGGATCTGGTACCGGCGGCAACACGTCACCAGAGACCTGCCCAGCAGCCTACTCCGCCACTGAGGTGTATCTCGCAGGTCAGCAAGTGACCCACAACAATGAGATTTGGCGTGCGAAATGGTGGACCCAAGGACAAGCACCTGGCACAACCGGCGAGTGGGGTCAGTGGGTCAAAGTTGGGCCTTGTGATTCCGACGGCGACGGATCTGATGGGGATGGGTCCGACGGTGACGGGTCCGACGGTGACGGGTCCGACGGTGACGGGTCCGACGGTGACGGGTCCGACGGTGACGGGTCCGACGGTGACGGGTCCGACGGTGACGGGTCCGACGGTGACGGGTCCGACGGTGACGGTTCCGATGGGTCGGATGGTGACGGGTCAGATGGTGGAGATCCTGGTGACGGCGATGGTGACAATGAGACCGACCGTGTTGTCGGGTACTTCACCAACTGGGGTGTTTACCAGCGCAACTACCACGTGAAGGACATCAAAACTTCCGGTTCAGCTGAGAAGATGACCCACATTCTGTACGCGTTTGGCAACGTCAAGAATGGTGAGTGCACTATTGGTGACGCTTTCGCGGACTTTGAGAAGTCTTACGCTGCGGCGCAGAGCGTTGATGGGGTCGCTGACACGTGGGACCAGGATTTGCGTGGGAACTTCAACCAGTTGCGTAAGCTCAAAGCCGAGTACCCGCACCTTAAGGTGATTTGGTCTTTTGGTGGGTGGACGTGGTCTGACGGTTTCGGGCAGGCATCGCAAAACCCGGAGGCGTTTGCCTCCTCTTGCCGCGACTTGGTTGAGGACCCACGGTGGGCTGATGTCTTTGATGGGATCGACATTGACTGGGAGTACCCCAATGCGTGTGGTGCCACCTGTGACAACTCTGGGTACGACGCATACACCGACGTTATTCGCGCACTTCGCGCCGAGTTTGGTACCGATTTGGTGACGTCAGCGATCACCGCGGATGCTACAGATGGCGGCAAGATTGATGCCGCTGATTATGCTGGGGCGGCCGAGTATCTCGACTGGATCATGCCGATGACGTATGACTTCTTTGGGGCGTGGGACGCTAGCGGGCCAACGGCACCGCATTCGCCGTTGTCGACTTACCCGGGCATCCCAAAGCCTGGGTTTGATTCCACTACCACGGTGAACAAGCTGACCTCAATGGGGATCCCGTCAGAGAAGATCCTTCTTGGGCTGGGGTTTTATGGGCGCGGCTGGACCGGTGTGACGCAGGATGCTCCTGGCGGCGCAGCTACTGGTGCAGCACCTGGCAGCTATGAGGCGGGCATTGAGGACTACAAGGTCCTCGCGCAATCGTGCCCTGCTACTGGCACTGTGGGCGGTACGTCTTACGGGTTCTGTAACGGGAACTGGTGGAGTTACGACACCCCGCAGGACATTGTGAAGAAGATGGAGTTCGCCTCGGCTCAAGACCTTGGCGGGGCTTTCTTCTGGGAACTGTCTGGGGATACCCCTGATGGTGACCTTGTCAACGCCATCTACACAGGTTTGCAGTAAGTGACAGTGTGGGGTGGGTGCTGTGTGCGCCCACCCCATGCGCCTGGCTCTCCGCCCTAGGCGCTTGGCGGCTTCACACGAGTGTGTGTGGGTTGTTCGCTGCGTCGCGGATGCGTTGGTTAGCCGATCGCTGCGACGGCGCTTTTCGCTTTGGCGAGTGCTGCTTGGGCGGTTTCGTCGTTTGTGGACATGGTTGTGCGCAGGGTGTTGATGATGTCTCGCACCCCACCTGCTGCGTTGCGCCACCGGAGTTCTTTGGCGGAGTAGTCATCTGCTACCCCGTCGGCTTGGTAGTCGGCCATCGCGGCGCGCACATCGGCGTCACGTTGGTCCATAAGTGCCTCTAGTTGGGATGCGACAGCAAGAAAGTTGTCTTGGGCGTTTTGGGATGCTGCGATGTCATAATCGCGGCGATCAGTTTGATTGCTGGCCATGATGGGGCTCCAAAAGGAAAAGTGGAGCGGGTGATTTTTTTCACCCGCTGGGAGTGTCCAGTAGTTGAAACGTGCGTGAGACAGTCAGCGCGTTGTGGAGAATCGGGCTGCGTCGAAGGACACGGCGGACTGGGTGGAGTGGGTGTTGTCAGTCATCGTTTGTTCGCCCTCTTGGAAGGAGCGGTCCATGGTGGAGATACCCGTCAGCACGTCGTTGAGTGCGGTGTTGAGTTCCCGTGAGATGGCATCCACGTTTGCTGTGAAATTGTCAAAAACTGCACGTGCGGACCCATTGAACCTCCCGTTAAGCGGTTCAGCGGCTTGGGCGAGTTGGCGCACGAGTGCACCAAGGTCGTCGGCGGAGTGGGAGGTTTTTGTGGTGAGCTGTCCAAGGACATCGACACCCATGGCGAACTTCATGGAGGGTTCCTTCGTTGTGGCGGGGGTTACTGGATGAGGCCTGACATTATTGACCGCACGGAACACGCCTCAATGGGGAGGTTACCCCTGTGGATAACTTTCGCCTTGCTGTGGATAGCTGGCGCACCACGCCAACAATTCACCAGTAAAGTGGTCGCGTGATGTCGTCCGCTCCACTTCCATGCTCCGTGTGCGGTGCCGCTTTGCCCGCACCATCGTGGGCGTGTGCACGCTGCGGTGCTTTCACCGCGCCTCCCGCCGAGGCGCCTGACAAACCTAGTCAACTTCTCGCTGGGTGCCGCCGCGTCACTCCGTATCGCGTAGCTGCCGCTTTTGTCATTGATGCAGGCAGCGTCGCACTGTTATGTGCCGGGGCAACCTTCACCCCACAACCAGCAGCGGGCATCGTATGGGCTACTGCTGCCGTTGTTGCTGCCCTCATCGTTTTCGCGGTCCGTACCACTGGCCGCAGCCTCGGTTTCCTCATCTTGGGCATACGTCTTGTTTCACGTGAAACCGCGAGCGCACCGGGGTGGGCATTTACTCCGTTGTTCGCGGCGGATGTGCGGCATGGTCGTGATCCTGTGACGGCTGTGTTTGAGCCGTTGGATCTTACTGCTGATGCTCCTGGTTGGGATGATTCGTCGTCGACGGGTAGTGCTCCAGCTAGCCCGCAGCCTCAGCATGCGTCGACGCGTTGGGCGCCGCATCATGCGCAGACTCCTCCGCCCCCGCCTGGTCCGTCTACTTCTCTACCTGCGCCTTTGCCGAAGCCTTCACCGGTGGCAGCTGTTCCTGGTTCGAGGGGTACTGCGGGTGAAGGGCATGTCACGACTGCGTCGTTGAGTACTCCTGTTACTCCGCATGATGGTATTGGCCCGTTGAAGGGTGGGGCGGCGGCGACGACTCAGTTGATGCCGTTGCCGGCTCTGAGCCGTTTTGATGGTTCTCCCTCTCCGATGCGTCGCGATGGTGACGTTGGTGGGGTGGGGGTGTCTGGGGTTGTTTCCCGTAGTGCGGTGAGCGCTGTGTCACCGGCGGATGATGACACGAGTCGCTCTTCATCGCGTGCTGCGCAACGCGGTCAACGCCGTTCGGCGCAGGTGCATCGTCCTGAGCTTCACCCTGTGGATGATGACACGCGTGCAACCGCTAGGTCGGTGGGGTTTTCTGATGGTGTTGGTATGACGCGCCACCGGCTGTCTCTTGTTCTTGAGGTGGATGGTGCTCGCCGTGTCCCGGTGGCACCGCGCATGGTTATTGGGCGTGACCCGGACACTGGCGAAGATCAAACCCCGGTCACTATCCCTGACCTCGCCCGCCAAGTGTCGCGCTCGCACGCCCACCTCGAACAGCATCATGACGGTAGTGTGCATGTGACGGATTTGGGTTCTCTCAATGGGACACACATTGATGGTGAGCAGGGTTTGCAGCGCATCCCGGCGAACACCACGGTGGTTGTTGAGCCCGGTAGCACGCTTGTTATTGGCGATCACCGCCTCACGTTGACGCCTCGCACCCCCGCACCCGCCGCTTTCGCTATCCGATGAGTAAACACACAGATCAGGCCCTGCTTGAGGCAGTGGCCATTCACCGCGAGCGCCTGCATGGCGCGTTCCTTCAGGGGCAGGGTGCTGCCCGTCGCCCGGTTGTGCCGGTGTTGCGTCGTCTTGTGGTGTCGGTTGTGGTTGCTGCTGTGGTGTGTGCTGGTTGTGTTGGGGTGTCTTTTGTTCGCTCCATGTTGGCTGATAATGCTGCGCAGCAGGCCACGTCAATGTCTGTTCATCAGGAAGGTCCTTGAGATGGGTTCGCATACACGGTTGACGGTGGTGGGTTCTCGTCGCAGGGGCACGGTTGTGGTGCCGTCATCGGAGCCGTTGGCGGTGATGGTTGGTGATATTGCGGATTTGTTGCGTGAGCCGGTGCCGTTGGGTGGCGAGTTGGTGTTGGTGACTTCCCTTGGTGGGGAGGTTTCTCTTGCGCAGTCGTGCCAGGATGCGGGTTTGCGTGATGGTGCGGTGTTGCAGCTTGTGCGTGAGGAAGACATTCCGGCACCCCCTGAGGTGGTGGATGTGTCCGATGCGGTGGGTGAGCATGTGCAGTCGGCTTTGGGCCGGTGGGGTGCGGCGCATCGTGAGGCTCTTGTTGGTGTGTTGGCGTTCTTTATTGGTGTAGCGGGTGCGTGGCCGTGGGTTGTTGGCCCGATGCGTGTGGGGGCGGGTGACCCGCAGGTTTCTGCTGCGTTGGTTGCTGTTTCGGTGGGTGTTATTGGCGCCGGTGTGGTTGCTGGGTGGTTGTCACGCAGTGTGACCGCGTTGGGTGCGTTGTCTTCAGTGTTGGCGGCTGTTGGGGTGGGTGTTGCCTCAGCTGCTGGGTGGTATCTCGCTGGGTCAGCAGATGTTGGTGTTGCTTCGCAGGTGATGGTTGCGTTGTGTGCGGCGTGGTTCCCGGTGTTCGCTATCGCAGGGGTGCGGTTACGCAGTGGTGCACCGTTGCTTGCTGCTTTGAGTGTGGTCATTGTTGGTGATGTCGCGGTGGTGTTGCCACTGGTGGGTGCCAGCGTGGTCGCTTCGGCTGCGACGGTGGGTGTGCTTCTTGTGGCCGGTGTGGGGATCGCACCGATGGTGGCGTTGCACGCTTCTGGTCTGACGTCTCTGGACGATGCAGTTATCGCAGGTGGTCAAGCGCAGCGCAGCACTGTCCAAGACCGGGTCGCGGCCGGGTACCGGCACCTTGAGTGGAGCCTCGCGGCGTTAAGTAGCGTCCTGGTGTGGGTGCTGTGGGTGTTGATCAGTGCAGGTGAACCATGGTCATGGGCGATGGCGTTGGTCATCACCGGGGCAGTTGCTTTACGCACCCGTGCTTTCCCCTTTGTCCGTCACATGTGGCCACTTTGGTTAGGGCTCCTCATCGGCGGTGTCAGTGGCGCAGTAACCTGGTGGCTCACCCACAGTGACCTCACCGCACCCCACCCCACAACCGGGTGGATGCTCACCATCGCAGTAGCTGCCGTGGCGTGCGCAACCGCCGTCGCTGCCCGGCCCCGCCCCCACACCCTCGTGACCTTACGCCGCCTCGGCGACACCGCCGAATCACTGTGCATCATCGCCACCGTGCCCATCCTCCTCGGAACCTGGGGCCTCTACGAAACCGTCCTAGGAGTCTTCGCGTGAACCTCACCACCCTCCTATCGCGCACCGGAACGTCCTGGCAACACGACGTCCTCACCGCAGCGACCATGATGGAACAACCACTAGCCACAGCACGGCGCGTATCAGTGATGTCCATGTTCCCCACCCCAGGGCCCACCACCACAGGGCACCTCACCTGGACCCTGGGAGCAGCCATCGGCTCACACCGCCCCGGCCGAGTACTCGTCGTTGACACCGCCATCAACCCCGGCGACCCCGGCATCACCACCGCACTACCCCCAGTCACCCTCAACGACCTACCCGCCGGAATCAACGCCCCCAAAAAACTCCTCCGCCGCCTACGCTACGCAACCGGAACACTAGGCTGCGCCGTCGACGAACTCCCCGGCGACCCAGACATGACCCGCTCATCCCTCGCCGCACTCTGGCAAGAACGCGTCGCCCCCATCAGCCGCTACTTCGACATAGTGCTCACCCACTGGCCACAAGTCGGCTCACTATTCACCGCACACCACCAAGCCGCAACCGGCCACGCCGTCGTCGTCGTCTCCCCACCCACCAGATGGCAAGCCGAACAAAGCATCGCCCTCGCCCGCTCCCTCCACACCACCGGAGTAGACGTCACCGTCGCCTTTGTCGACCCCACCACCACCCAAAGCCACTGGATCCGCCACATCACCCCCACCCTGAACATCCCCGTCATGGAATACACCACCCGCCACCGCGACCGCGACGCCCTGATCCTCGGCGCCTTCGCCGTCACAGGAAACACCCCATGACCGTCATCCACAGACCAGCACGAATCGTCGAACCCCTCACACCCCCAGAACCACACACCCTGGCAAACCCACCCCAACTCGGCGACGCCCCCACCGGCGGAATCCCCATCCAAACACTGCTCCCCGTCATCGGATCACTGTCCTCCATCACCATGATCGTGGTGCTACGCGCCAACCCCCTGATGGTCGGTGTTGGTGCAGTCATCCTCCTCGTCGCACTCCTATCCGCAGTCGGCATGACCTTCACCCAACGCGCCAACGCCGCACGCACACGCCGCCGCGCCCGCGAACGCTACCTGGACTACCTCGAACAACAACGCACCCACACACGCGACCTCCACAACACCGCCCGCACCACAGCGCTCGCGGTGTACCCGGCCCCCAACCGGTTGATGCACCTGGCCCGCAACCCGGAACGTTTATGGGAGCGGCGGCGGCGTGACGCTGATGCGCTGTCGGTGCGCATCGGCTCAGGTGCGGTTCCGTGGTTGGCGATGCACTTGCCCGCAGCACCCGACCCGGTGAACCCCTTTGACCCGTTGATGGCGGCCGCTGCGCAGCGTGTCTGTGATGCCGCATCCACTATCCCTGGTTTCCCGGCGTGGGTGTCACTACGTAGCCAAACCACCGTGTCCGTGGTGGGGGCACCTGACCTCACCGATGGTGTTGTGCGGTCAATGCTCGCCCACTTGGCTGTGTTCCACTCGCCACGAGACCTGCAGGTTGGGGCGGTTATTCCGCCCGCACGCCGGGCGCAATGGGCAGGAATTGATGGGCTACCGCACCTGCGAATGGACGCCTGGGATGGGCCTGTACTCGCCCGCCGTATCGCCCCTGATATGGCGACCCTCGGGGAGCTGATCGCCGCAGAAACCGCCGCACGCGCACAGCGCGCCATTGCCCGCAGCCACCTACCGGCACAGGCGGGGAACACAGAAGTTCCCCTGATCTTGCTTGTTGATGCCACGGCCCTGCCGGCAGGGCGTTTCCCCCTGCCGGTGGGTATAGAATCCCTCGCACAGCTGGGAATCACCGTCATCACGATGGTTAAGGACCGCATCGACGAACCCGAAGACACCTCGTTGCGCATTACCGTGCAGCAGGACCCCGCCACGGGCCGCGTCACAGCGCGGGTAGATCACACACCAGGTGCCGGTAACGGCGGTCTCAGTGCCGGTTCCAGTGCCAGCACGCCCCCAGCGCTACCCGAAACCCTCACCCCCGACCTGATGGACTCACGCGTTTTTGCGGCACTCACCGGGGAACTTGCCGGGTTGAGTTTGTCCGCAGCAACCAGCCGTGACACGGCAACCACCGCAACACCAGACGCACTCGATTCCTTAGGTATCACCGATCTGAAGGACGTTTCCCCAAGGCGGTGGCACCAACAACCCGCTGGTAGTTTCCTTCAAGCACCATTTGGTATCACCGACAACGGGGACACTGTCACGTTGGACCTGCGCGAATCAGCGCACGGCGGCATGGGCCCACACGGGATTTGCATTGGTGCGACCGGGTCCGGGAAATCAGAGTTTCTGCGCACCCTCATTTTGTCCCTCGCCGCCCGGCACAGCCCTGATGACCTCGCCATGATCCTCATGGACTACAAAGGTGGCGCGGCCTTCACCCCCTTCGCACGCCTCCCCCACGTCGCCGGAATCATCGACAACCTGGCCGACGATCAACAACTCATTGCCCGCGCCAAAGCTTCCATCGAAGGAGAAATTGTGCGCCGCCAACGCCTCCTCAAAGAGGCAGGCAGCCACGCCAGCATCACCGACTACCGGGCAGCGCGCGCCACAAACCCCGCTTTGGCGCCCCTGCCCCACCTGTTCCTCGTCATTGACGAATTCGGTGAACTACTCACCGCTGAACCTGAGTTCATTAGTGTGCTGCTGCAAATTGGGCGCATCGGGCGGGCACTAGGTATTCACCTTCTTCTAGCATCGCAACGCCTAGAATCTGGGCGCCTACGCGGGTTGGAAAGCTACCTGTCCTACCGGATCGCGTTGCGAACCTTCTCCGCACAAGAATCCACCATGATTCTTGAAACCCCTGACGCCCACTACCTGCCACCAATCCCCGGTGTTGGATACCTCAAAGTTGACACCACCACGTACGTGCAGTTCACCGCCGCGTACGTATCCGGGCCAGTTCCTGCCACCACGGCGCGCACCCTCGACACAGCGGACGACACCTGGGGTGTTCTCGCTGAACCGCCCTACAACACCATCGAAGTGGACCGCGCGGACATCGAACAACGCCCCGTCCAACCTGTCGCGGCCAGCAGTGGGCGGCGCATCATTGATGAAGTGGTCACCCGCCTGACAACCGACATACTGGCAACCACACCTGTGTGGTTGCCACCACTGGCCGACCGCATCCCCCTCATTTCGGTACTCGACGACCACCCGCGCACTCACCTGTCTATCCCTGTGGGTATCGAAGACATCCCGTCACGCCAAACCCAACAACCGTGGATGCTGGACCTCACCGCAGCTGGCGGGCACCACGCCATCATTGGGGCACCACACAGTGGGCGCACCACATTCCTACGCACCCTCGCCGCGGGTATCGCCACCACCCACACACCCCGCGACATCGCCGTGTACGGCCTTGATTTGGCTGGGGCGGGGCTTGCCCGGTTGGAAGCGTTCCCCCACGTGGGAAGCATCGCCACCCGGTCCATGCGGGAAGAACAACACCGGCTCCTCGACGAACTACGCCAACTCATCACTGACCGGGAACGGCTCAGCAAAAAGCACGGCATCGAATCGCTGCACGAGTTCCGCACCCGCCACGCACGCGGCGAACTTGGGGACGGCGCCGCTGACGTTGTCCTACTCATTGACGGGTACGCCCTGGTCCGCACCGAATTTGATAGCCTCGCCGACCCGATCGCAGATATTCTGGCGCGCGGCTCATCCCACGGGGTGCACGTTGTTATGGCACTGACCCGGTGGAACGACCTGCCGATGCGGTTGCAGCCGCTTATCGGAACCCGTGCGGAACTGCGGTTGAACGATGCCAGCGAATCCACCATTGGCCGTAAACTCTCCGAACTCATCCGCTCCGACCAACCTGGGCGGGCACTCACCCACGACGGCAACACCGCACAAGTTGCGTTGCCCGTTGTGGATGACCTGGGCGACGACAACCTCGGTGAAGCATTGGCAACACTGGCTGCTCAAGTTAGCGCGAGCTGGAATGGGCCCAGCGCATCCCCCATCCGGTTGCTGCCCGACACCCTGGACCCCGCGACGCTCCCAACCGCTGAGGAAACACCTGTGCAGGTTCCGTTGGGGTTGCGCCAAGACACCATGACCCCAGAACTGTTGGACCTCGACAACGGCGACCAACACCTGTTGATTTTGGGTGACTCCCGCAGCGGAAAAACCACCGCAGTGCGGCACATTATGGCCGCCCTCATGGAACGCCACACACCAGAAGAACTCGTTTTCGCGGTGGTGGAAACCCGCGGCGACCTAGGCACCAACTGCCCCGAAGAATACTTGGGCGGGCACGCCAACAGCCTCATCAAAGCGGAACAACTCGCCGCCGCGTTGGCCACGGAACTCGAAAAACGCCTCACCCACGACGCCCCCGCCACCATGCGGGTTGTGTTCATCATTGACGACCTCGACATTATTGCCGCAGGTGGGCGCAACCCACTGACGCAACTATTGCCGTTCCTGCCATCAGCACGCAACATCCGGTTCCACGTGATCGTGACCCGCCCCGTCGCCGGGGCGTCACGCGCACTGTATGACTCCGGGCTGCAGATGCTGCGCGACACCGGCGGCACCGGGATCGTGCTATCTGGGGACCGCTCCGAAGGCCCACTATGGCCAGGGGTGTACGCCAGCAACGCCATCCCAGGGCGGGCCACCATTGTGCGGCGCGGCCAATCCCCACGCCTCATCCACGTCGCGAACCGCGAAGCACTGGTATCCACACCTGTGGGTTAACAGGTGTGGATGGTGGGTGCAGGCGGATATTTGCCGCTCCAAAAGCGGACATAATGGCTACACGATGCGCCACTGCGCTTGACGCCACTTGGCGCGTGTTAGGCACGATAGGAGCATGACAACAGAGCAAGGGTGGATCGTCGGGCTTTTCATCGTAGGGTCGGTGGCTCAGGGTGCAGCGCTAATCGTGGCGGTGCTGAGCATTATGAGATCGGTTGACGCGGCGAGAAAGCGTCCCGCGATTTCCGAGGACCTGAACGCGCGATTTCAGGCACGTCGCAAAGAGGTTATCGAGCCACTCGAGGAAGCGATGAGAGGCACAGTGGCGGAGCGTCGGGAAGAGATCCGCGTGGCCAAGGAGCGAGCCGAGAATCAGGTCAGCAAAGAGTTCGCATGTGAATTCAACCGTCACGGCATGGTGCCCAACACCTACAACAACGAAAAACGCCAGCACTACACCGAATCGGTGTGGCAGATGAAATCCACGCTAAGGCCGCAAGTGTGGAGTGCTGGGCTGCTCGTAGTCGGGATTGTGTTCGAGACTTGGGCAAGTATCTGGGCGATCTTCATCATCGTTTAGCCACCAGAAACGCGAATGTCCTCTGCCTACAGTGACGTAGGAGTTGGGTTCTCGAGTATGTGAAGGTCGGAGAAAGTTCGGCAGAAATGTCAGTGACATTTGGGATACTTCCTGCACGGGCAGTCGGTCCGAATTGACGAGCAAAGGAGCAGTCATGGCCAAGGGTGATATCTCGACTTACAACGAAGACGGCGTGTGGAAGTCGAAGGTGGAAGGCAGCAACCGTGCAGCACACGCCGGCGGCACGAAGGCAGAACAGCAGGCGGTCGGGCGACAAATGGCGCAGGACAGAGGTGTTGAACACACTATCCGCAAGATGGACGGGACCATAGGCGAGAAAAACTCCTACGGCAACGACCCGCATCCGCCTAAGGGATAGCAAAGGCCACCCCTCGTTTGCAAAACAGGCTCGACCTCACTAGGGCCGCACGAAATTGCTTCACTTCAAGGGCACTGGCCGGACGGAAGAATGGTGTTGATAGTGCGTGGGGTGCGGAGCGCCCCCGTGCCGTGCCGTGCCGTACCGCACGGCACGGATGGGTGTACAGCACTTCGGCCAGGAGAAACGAAACATACAGTCGACTCCGGACACAACAAACAAGGCCAGAGTCCCCAACGTCACTCCGCAACGAAACCGTGAACCCGATCACGGCGGACCTCCTTGAGTAAGCGTTCAGTGAAGTGAGCTAATCAGTCCCTCACCAGCGTAAAACAAGAGATGTGATGTCTGTGTGGCCATCCCTAAGACTTTATAGACGCGCGGTATCATGGGGAGCTAGAAGAAGGAGGTGCACCGTGGCAAGTACAGCAGAACACATCACAGCGATGGTGCGTAGTCACGCTGCCGGTGACGATGCTGCCTTCTACTCCGTTGCACTCCAGGTCGCCGCTCGCGAAGCCAAACAAGGTCATCATGTCCTCGCAGGCGATATCAAGAAAGCTGTTGACTCTTCTCGTCAGCGCACCCCTCTGGGAGCTGTCACCTCGATGGCCCAGCCACGCGGAGAGCTTGCGGAGCTCGTCGAGGAGACACACGCCAAGGTCAGCCTGCGCCAACTTGTCGCACCGGCTGACCTTGTACTGCAGATCAAGCAAGTCATTGCGGAGCAACGGCAACGCAAAAACCTTCTCGAACACGGCTTCGCCCCCGCGCATCGCCTTCTACTGGAAGGCCCTCCCGGTACCGGCAAAACTATGACCGCGACAGTTCTCGCTACAGAACTCTCGTTGCCCATGATCACAGTGAGACTAGACGGTCTACTCAGCAAGTTCATGGGCGAAACCGCGAGCAAGTTGCGCCTCGTTTTCGACGCTGTCGCGCGAAACCGCGCCGTATACCTGTTCGACGAATTCGACGCCCTCGGCGCGGATCGCTCGGGCAACGACGTTGGTGAGGCTAGACGAATCCTGAACTCGTTTCTTATGTTCCTCGAGGAAGCTAGTCCGGAATCGATCGTGCTTGCTGCAACGAATCATCGATCAATCCTCGATAAGGCACTGTTTAGAAGATTTGACGCAGTCTTGACCTACGACCTCCCTGATACAAGGCAAGCGGTAGCAGTGATGAAGGCACGCTTGGGATCTCTTGTGACTGGCACAAGCCTGGCTAAATTAGGCGAATACACTAACGGGCTTAGCCACGCTGAACTCGTGAAGGCATCGGAATCAGCCGCCAAGGTTGCACTCATGCGCGGAGAAAGTCACGTTGACCGAGAAGACCTTATTACAGCCCTGAGGTCACGCAGAACGGCAAGTCTTGGCTGAGCAAGGACGTGGTCTCGATCATATCTACGTCCATGGCCACACAGTGGATGCTGACTTCCACCGCCCAAGAGGCGGTGGATTCAAACAACGTATCGTAAGGCGATGGGAGCATGGGCAAGGCATCCAGACAGAAGCGCAGACAGCCTTTGCTGAGGTTGAGGAGGAACGAGCAGTCCGCCTTCTCAACGATGAGGAACTCCGCGCGACCGGCGCCGTTATTGTTCTCGAAGGCGAGAGCGCAGATTATCCGCTGAAACTCGACTCTCTCGAAACCTACACTACTCATAAGATTGCCCGCCCCAAATGGATTCTGCTGTCTGTCCGTGAAGCCACCGAATACGATCCCGAGCGCGCTACCGTTTGGGTTGCGGATGAATACAGGCAGAAGTTCCTTCAAATATTCCAGGACTACCTCGAGAAAAACGGCCCTACTGGAAACCCCAAGAACCAGAATCTCGTCGCGAACATCGCACGCATACGCCACGCTGTCCTTTCCGATCTGTGGACATCCAACGACGAGCCTCCCAAATATGGGCAACATTGGTGGGAGCTCTGGCTCGACGCAGGCAGCGCACATGTTGACACTGTTCAAAGCTTCGCTGCAGCCAACGAGTTAAGAGTTCTGGAACGCTCGCTCAAGCTTCGCGACCGCGTGATCGTCTGGATCGAGGCAAGTTGGTCACAACTTGAGATCCTGCCATTCACAGCGGTCCCAATTACTGAGATCCGCAAGCCAGAGTTCATTGACACCGTCGAAGACCTCAGCCCTACTGAACAGGCCGACTATCTCGGAGATCTTGCCGATCGAATCACCCCAGCGTCGAAATACGCCCCTGCCGTATGTCATCTCGATACGGGAGTGCTCCGGACGCACATCCTCCTTCGTGACTCTCTCGCAACGAACGACCACCACACCATCATCGGAGTCTCTGGCAACGATTCCCACCACAATGGCCACGGAACGTCCATGGCCGGCCTCGCCCTCTTTGGAGACCTCGATCCGCACCTAATCAGCAACGAGTCGATCAAGCTCCGACACCGCCTCGAATCTGTCCGCATGTGGCCTGCACGCAGCGAACGCGCAATTGATCCGATCGACTATGGGAGCGCCACTGTCCAAGCAGTAGCACTCCCGGAGATCACAAACTCGCGGCGGCGCGTCTATTGCCTCACTCTCAGTTGCCCACCAGACAACTACGGTGAACCGACCCTCTGGTCCGCAGCCGTTGACGCCCTAGCAGTCGGAACTGAGAACGCCCGCGATGGTGACCGATTCCAACTCATTGGAGCCCCTGACCCTGATAGAGCGCGCCTTATTGTCGTGGCTGCAGGCAATGTTTCGTCGTACATTGAGGACCACCGCACCAACTCGGAGACTTCAGCGGTCGAAGATCCTGCCCAAGCTTGGAACGCTCTTACGGTCGGTGCTTACACTGACCGCGCGAACGTTCCTCAACATCCCCAGTACGCGGGTTGGAGAGCGATGGCAGAGCCAGGAGAGCTCTCACCTCACACTCGCACCTCGGTTATGTTCGACAAGCACCGTTGGCCGATAAAACCGGACATTTGCATGGAGGGCGGGAATGTACTCACTGACGGTGTTGGAGGAGTCGATGAGAGACACCCGCTGCTCTCTCTGCGATCGACTGGGAACGCTAATGATGTCACGCTCACTTCGGCTAACGCGACTAGCGCTGCGACAGCACAGGCATCACGGCTAGCGGCGCTCGCGATGGAGCGGTATCCCGAGTACTGGCCCGAGACAATACGCGGCCTCCTCACACATTCCGCGGAGTGGACCGGGCCGATGAAACGGGGTATTAACAACGCAGCAACCAAGACTGACCGACACCAGTTGCTACGTCAGTATGGATGGGGAGTGCCGACAGAACAGGCCGTTCTCAACTCCTCACGTCAGGCTGTAACCCTCATAACGCAAGACCAATTCATCCCCTTCGAAGGGCCAGATCTTGCAATGCGTCGCTTTCGCTTTCACTCACTCCCCTGGCCTGCAGAAGTCCTTGAAGAGCTTGGGAGTGCGGAAGTTCGCCTTCGACTCACGTTGTCGTACTTCATCGAGCCATCCGCTTCTCGGCGGGGCTGGCGAAATCGATATGCATACCGTTCCCACGGCCTCAGCTTTGATCTCCAAGACCCTCTCGAGAGCCGTCACGAATTCATCGCGCGCATCAACCGTGAAGCACAAAACACTGAGGAAGGATCCCGCCCCGGCAAAAACGCCTCTCAGCGCTGGCTAGTCGGACCGCAGTCTCGCAATCTTGGTTCACTACACCAGGACGAATGGCACGGAACTGGGGCAGAACTTGCGCGGTGCAACAATGTCGCAGTGATACCTGTCGGCGGTTGGTGGAAAAACAACCGTAGATCAGATAGGAAGAACCTTCCAGTCCGATACGCTCTCTTACTCTCCCTCCAAACAAGAGAACAGAATGTTGACCTTTACACACCGATCGCAACCCAACTGCGAGTACCGATCGCGGCCGAGATTCCATCAATGTGAATCACCACTGGTTGATATCTAAACAGGATGAACTGTTCGCGCGAATGGCAGCTGATAGGTCACGTTACGTCAGAATTGGAAATTGTCGAGGCTGACGCAGCCTCCCTTCTGGTCGAGTTGTTGGAGGTCTAGTTCCTGTAAGCCCGACATAGAGCATCGATGAGGCGCGGCCTCCATCAGAGACTTGTAGTTTTCAACGGGCGTTTCCCATTGCCCCTTCTAGCTCCTGTAGGTATTAGGTACTGGGTAGAGCCCCAAGACGTAAAGCCCTTTTTATGGATAGGAGGATCCGAATACCTCCCCGTCGACCTCATGCAAGGGATTGAGCCGTCATCGGACTAAGCACTCCTCGCAGTTATCGCGCCTCAAGGGCTTGGAATCAAGGAATATCTAACTTGAGCGGAGTCTTTAACCTCTTCACCGTCAAAGCCGCTCACCTGCCACACTCTTTGCAGGTACCCATGATGTGTAGGGAGTTAGGAGGGTCAAAGCGTCTAATGCGAACGTTCGTCTGTCAAAACCTCTACTTGCACGGGTGATTGGTGGCGTTGAGGTGCTTACTGGATCGAAGGAGTTGCACTTCAGGGCGATCTCATCGCCGGCGGTTCTTCTCGAGGCCAGATTCCGCTCGGAGTATAGGGTCGGGCATTGCTCCTGTGAGCAGGTTCAGGCTGAATTGGCGCGCTGAGGCTGTGCGCGGCATCAGCGCGAGAGTGGACCTTCATGATCATCACGACAATCACTGGAGCGAAGCGAGTCATCTTGAGCGCTTTCCAAATGCACACCAGCACAACGAGGTGAAGTCACTCGGGCTCCCCGTCACTGATGAGCGTGGTAGGCCGGTAGGCAACTGCGAGCTAGGGAATGTCCAGTAGTGTCGCTGAGGGCCTCAATTCAGTTGCTGCCTTGTGTGAAGAGCAACCAGACGGTCTGCCAAGAACCGGGAAGACGCGCGGAAAGTCAGTCACCGCTACCTAGGATCGTCCGTTGAGAGAGGAACAAAGTGATGCCTTGGCCCCGATGATGCGTGAGGCAGAGAAATGAGGTGGGTTCCCGAGACATGGCAGGACCTGACCGTGGCCAAAACCGAGCTCGTACCTGGGTGCAGTCCGACCCCAGCACCTCTGCAACGAACCTTGGCGCTGTTCGTCAACCATGAGTTCGGACTCCGTGGTGCGCGGTCTATGCCGGACGCATCGAGACGGCGGACACGTCGCCGAACCGATTGAAGCGTGCCGTCGATAAGCGCGAGCGGTCGCGAGAGGATGACGGTGTTCTGGCTGGCGGTGACGCCAGGCGACCTGATCGATCGTCCGGAACGCAGGGTGTGAGCAGTGCCAAAACGGGATCATCGACAGTGTGAGCAATACCGCGAACGAGTAAAGGAGCGAGAGCCGTAACGGTCGATATCTGGCGGGTGGTCGATTGGGATCGGCATCAGCGGATCTTTCTGTCACCCGTCTGTATGTCCGGACGTGCCGCCGAGATACTGTCCCGGACTCGAGCTAATTCTTGATCATCGGCAAGAACTACGTAGTATGAGCGTCCGTCTGTGGTGCGGATGCCGAAGCCAGGGCCCTTGCGGTTCGCGAAGGCGAGCACCCCTCCGGATGCAATCCTTAGCCCGATACCCGCGAACTCCCAAGGAGAGACTGCCGAACGGTAGTCAACTGATGCGATGTTTGCGTACGGCACGGTTCGGGTGAGGATGGGCCAGTAGCGAAGCCGCAGACCGTCCTCACTGCCAACCACCCAGTGTGCCGCGAATGCGAATGGCCACATACACAACATCATGAACGTAATAATGGCGAGCAGGAACCACGGGCTTCCATCCGGATCTGCAAACTCACCTGGGAGGAAGAACACTCCGATGAAGGGAGCCACAAAGAAGATAACTCGCAGCCAAAGCTGGAAGTGTACTCGGCTTGTCTTCCAGGTGCGGGTGTGGCTCACGGTACTTCGGCTCCAATTCTTTCGGTGTCCTGCTGTGAATCCTGCTGTAGGTTCCGCTTGCCCCACCAGTCCCCCTACGTTGCCGCGAGCACGAGGAGTAGCACCGATAACATCCGTCGTCACAGCTTCTCAAACTTGCCCTAACTACCGATTTCACACCGTAATGGTGGTTTGCAAAGCGAGCAACCGATGAGATCTTCTAGGGGCTCATGAACACATCAAGCATCCGCCCCCACACCGCTATCCCCGTCAACGTTCCTGCCTGAATCTCACCCACCAAACCCCAGCACCCACGGGGCCGCGAGCGCGCATCGGCAGATCAGTGACACAATGGCCGGGTGACTGTGACTTCCCTGCGACTCGGTACTCGTGGTTCTGCGTTGGCGATGGCTCAATCGGGTGCTACGGCGACCTTGATTGGTCAGGCTGCTGGCATTGATGTTGATTTGGTGCATATTCGCACTGATGGGGATGTGTTGACGGGGTCGCTTGCCACGATGGGTGGTACGGGGGTGTTTGTTACCGCGATCCGTCAGGCGTTGCTCAATGGTGATATTGATGTGGCGGTTCACTCCTTGAAGGATCTGCCTACTGCCCCGCAGGAGGGCACGATCATTATTGTGCCGGAGCGGGAAAGCCCTCAGGATGCGTTGTGTTCGCGTCATGGTGAGGGTTTGGATTTGTTGCCTGATGGTGCGTTGGTGGGTACTGGCTCGCCGCGTCGGGCTGCGCAGTTGCTTGAGGCGCGCCCGGACCTGCGGATTGTTGATATTCGCGGGAATGTTGATACTCGTTTGGCGCGGGCTGGTTTGTCTACGGCTGATAAGCCGAATATCCCTAATGATTTGGATGCTGTGGTTCTTGCTACGGCGGGGTTGCGGCGGTTGGGTCGCGCGCATGTGATTTCTGAGCTTCTTCCTCCGGCGACGATGCTCCCTGCCCCTGGTCAGGGTGCGTTGGCTGTTGAGGTGCGCGCCGAGTTGGCCACTGAGCATCCGGGGGTTTTTGCGGCGTTGCGCACGTTGCATCACACTCCGACGGCGTTGGCGGTTACTGCTGAGCGGGCGTTGTTGCGGCATCTTGAGGCTGGGTGTGCGGCGCCGGTTGGTGCGTTGGCCACGGTGCATCAGGGCACGATGCATTTGACGGGTATTGCTCTTGACCCGCGGACTGCGCCTGTTGGTGAGGCACCGGGGGCTGATGTTCGTGATATTAATGCTGCGCCTTTGGCGATGACTCGCCCTGCCGATGCTCGCCCGCCGTTGCGTGGTGAGGTCACCCGGGTGGTTGCAACAGATGAGGATGCCCGCCAGGTGGGTGTTGAGTTGGCGGAGTCGCTCCTCGCTGAGGGGGCTGCGGAGTTCCTTCGTGGCTGATTCGTTGGTGCTTGCGGGGTGTCATGCGTTGATTTTGCGGCCGGTGGACCGGGCGCAACCGCTTGTTGACCTTATTGTTGGTGCTGGTGGGCGGGCGGTGACTGCCCCGTTGATTACCCGTGAGTCCATTTCTGTTGAGCAACGCGGCGCCCTTGACGCCCACACGGCGAGCCTTGCGGGGTTTGCGTGGGTTGCGGTGACGTCTGTGAATGCGGTGACTGAACTTGTGGACTCCATCACCCGCACGCACCCTGGGCGTAGTGTTGCGGAGGTTGCGCGGGGCACCCGGTGGGCAAGTGTTGGCCGTGCAACAACGCGCGCTCTAGCTGAGCGTGGCATCGAGGTGGCGTTTGAGGCGAAGGAAAACTCTGCTACTGGGATGCTCAACGAGTGGCCTGCAACGCAACCCCCAACTAGTTCTTCCGCCGATGCGCCCCGTGTGCTGCTCCCGGTAGGGAACCTGGCGACCACCCAACTTGAGGACGGTTTAACCGCGCTGGGTTATGAACCTATTCGGGTTACCGCGTACCTGACGGTGCCCCACCAAGCGCCCGCTGGTGTTGTTGACACGTGGCATGGGGGCGGGGTGAACGCTGTGATCTTGACGTCAGGGAGCATCGTTGACCAGTTCGCCCACCAGTTCACCTACCCACCAGCCGCCGCCATGCACCAACCCCCCACAGCAACCCCGAGCGGCGTTGCCGGGTCAGAGCAACGCGCCACGGGCATCGGGAATCACCACCTGCCACTGATCGTTGCCATAGGAGAACCCACCCGCCGAGCAGCAACCCGCCACGGCATCCCCGTGCACGCGGTTGCAGCACGCGCCAGCAACGCCGGGCTGTTCGACGCCCTGGTGAGCGCATGGACCACCCGCGACACCACCCCACCGGAAGGAACACCCTGATGGACCGACCACGCCGCCTCCGCACCACCCCCGCGATGCGCGCACTCACCCGCGAAACCCGACTCCACCCCCGCGAACTCGTGCTACCCGTGTTCGTTCGAGAAGGTCACGGCGCGCCAGTGCCCATCGGGTCAATGCCTGGGGTTGTGCAACACACCCTCGACTCGCTGCCCGCAGCGGTAGAAGACAGTGTGGCCGCAGGTATCGGTGGGATCATGCTTTTTGGTGTCCCGGAACACCGCGACGCAGTGGGTACCGGGGCCACAGACCCCGACGGTATTCTCAACCAGGCGATTCGGGTTGCCGCGCAGGCAAGTGCGGGGCGCATCGTCATTATGGCGGACCTATGCCTCGACGAATTCACCGACCACGGGCACTGCGGGGTACTCACCGAATCCGGTGAAGTCGACAACGACGCCACCCTCGTGCGCTACCAAGACATGGCCCTCGCCCAAGCCGACGCCGGGGCAGAAATCCTTGGGCTATCCGGGATGATGGACGGGCAAGTCGCCGCAGTGCGTGACGCCCTCGACGACGCCGGGCACAGCAACACATCAATCCTCGCGTACTCCGCGAAATACGCCTCCGCGTTCTACGGGCCATTCCGCGACGCCGTGGAATCCACCCTCGACGGTGACCGCCGCACCTACCAAATGGACTACGCCAACCGCACCGAAGGCCTACGCGAAGCCGACCTCGACCTCCTCGAAGGCGCAGACATCGTCATGGTGAAACCAGCGATGTCCTACCTCGACGTCCTTGCCGGAGTAGCCGAACGCTCCTCCGTGCCAGTAGCCGCCTACCAAGTGTCCGGCGAATACGCCATGATCGAAGCCGCAGCTGCCAACGGGTGGATCAACCGAGACGCCGCCATCATGGAATCCGTCCACTCCATCCGGCGCGCAGGCGCCACCATCATTTTCACGTACTGGGCCCTTGAGGTCGCCACCTGGTTGAAGGACAACACATGACAACAAATGACACCGCATTCGCCCGCGCCCAAACCGTCCTGCCCGGTGGCGTGAACTCCCCCGTGCGCGCATACCGCAGCGTCGGCGGAAGCCCCCGCTTCATCACCTCAGCACGCGGCCCCTACATCACCGACATTGACGGGCGCGAATACGTTGACCTCGTCAGCTCCTGGGGGCCAGCACTCCTCGGGCACGCCCACCCCGCCGTGGTCGACGCCGTGCAACAAGCTGCCGCACGCGGACTGTCCTTCGGTGCGCCAACCGTTGGTGAAGTAGAACTCGGCGAAGCAATACGGGCCCGAGTCCCCTTCGCCGAACGAGTGCGCCTCGTCTCAACCGGCACCGAAGCAACCATGACCGCCGTACGCCTAGCGCGCGGCGTCACCGGGCGCCCCCTGATCATCAAATTCGCTGGCTGCTACCACGGGCACGTCGACTCACTCCTCGCCGAAGCCGGGTCGGGTGTAGCCACCCAAGCGCTACCCGGCTCAGCTGGCGTCACCGAAGCATCGGCCGCAGAAACCCTCGTTGTGCCCTACAACAACCTCGACGCAGTAGCCGCCGCGTTCGACGCCCACCCCGGGCGCATCGCAGCAGTCATCACCGAAGCCGCCCCCGCAAACATGGGCGTCGTGCCACCTGCACCAGGCTTCAATGAAGGCCTACGCGCCCTCACCACCAAACACGGCGCACTGCTGATCCTCGACGAAGTTCTCACCGGGTTCCGCACCTCCGCATCAGGCTGGTGGGGCTTTGAAAACACCACACTCGGCGCGAACTACACCCCCGACCTCGTGACCTTCGGCAAAGTCATCGGCGGCGGAATGCCCGTCGCGGCCCTCGGCGGGTCGGCAACAATCATGGACCACCTCGCACCACTTGGCCCCGTCTACCAAGCAGGAACCCTCTCCGGGAACCCCGTGGCCGTCGCTGCTGGCCTGACCACCCTCACCCACGCCACCGATGAGGTATACAACCGGGTCAACGAGGTATCCACCACCATCGCCGACGCAACCAGCGCCGCCCTCAGCGCGGAAGGAGTCGCGCACCGCATCCAGCGGGCATCGTCGCTGTTTTCCGTGATGTTCGGCGAAACCGCCCACACGCACGGGTCACACAACTACGCTGACGTCCAAGCGAACGACACATTCCGCTACGCGCCGTTCTTCCACGCCATGCTCGACGCAGGCATCAACCTGCCACCATCCGTGTTCGAAGCCTGGTTTGTGTCCGCCGCCCACGACGACGTTGCCGTTGGACGCATCCTTGATGCGCTCCCCGCAGCAGCCCGCGCGGCCGCCGCAGCGAGTGCGCAACCCGCCAACTAGCGCTCACTGCAAAGCACCGACCACCCCAGCACAACAAACCGGCCGATGCCCTCCCTATGTGGGGAGGGCATCGGCCGGTTTGTGTGGTGCTGAAAGTGAGACGCTACAGGGCGAAGTATGTATCTATCCGGTCGAGGTGTTCCTCAATGATGAGTGCGCGCATGAACCGGCGGGCGACTTCCATGTAATCAACATCGTCTGGTTCCAGTAGCCACTGAATTTGAAGGCCCTCAAGGAACCCGATGAGTGCGACTGCCGCAGCCTCCGGGCTGATCTCTGGTTTGAGAAGCCCAGCAGCTTTGATGGCATGAAGACCCTGGGTATATTCCGCCCGCATCGTTTTATATCGCCGCGAAAAAAATCCATTAGCTGGGTGTGTTTTATCCGCCGCGAAAACCGCCTGGGTGATGAAAAGTTCAATAAATCCGGGGTGTTCAAAGCTTAGTTTCATGAGGGAAACAAATCGTTGAACAAGTTCCCAAGCCTGCTCTTCACTTGGCTCTTCTGGGAGCTCGTCAAGAGCTACCAGATCGGTACCAATCTGCTCTCTTTGTGCCAGCACAGCGAGGAGAAGGTCCTCTTTAGTCTTAAAGTGATACCGCAATCCGGCGTGCGACACCCCTGTGTGAGCCGCAATTTCACGAAGCGATGCACCGTGATACCCGTAGCGGGCAAAGTGCGTGAAAGCGTGCTCAAGGATCTCCGACCGACGTTTTCGGCCGGACTCATATGATTGCGCTCGTGTTGTTTCGCCCCTGCTCATAGATTGCAGTATGGCAGGTGCCGCCCACTCCTGCCACTCACGCTAAACGTGTTAAATACCGATTGACCTGCAAAAACATGGTAGGCAGGCCTTCGCAACCAGTGGTTGACTGGGCGCAAAGTGAGACGCCAGTGCCCAAACCGCGCATCCATGTAACGTCCTGAGGACACTAAATGATCGGCGTCTTTCCAACGATGCAGACCGTCGCTAGGCGATCCGTAACGTTCAGGCACGGGGGCAAAGTGCGCATCGGCCTGCACGTTCACCGCATGAAAAGTATCCACTTGGCAATGTTTCACATGATGGACCACTCGCAGTCTCACGACGAGTTGCGGCGGCGGTTTCGATCAATCCACGAGAACAACGCAAACATCACCCCAAAGAACACCACAATCCGAAAAAGCGGATTCATTCCGGGGAGGAGCGCGCGCAGAATAATACTCACCCCAAGCGACACCACGAGGGACCAAAACAAAGAAGCTGAGGTGCTGATACCTCGACGCTCGGGGTCAAAACCAAAAAACCGTTTCAGGGAATCCACGCCCCCATCTTCTCCCACCCCGAGACCCGCGTCTACGCCACCCACCCCTCACCCTGCCCCCCCCACTCACGACCTCCCCCTTCCTGACTACCCCCGCCCGCGGCCCCACCACTTCCCGCCCTTGCCGTGTGGCATGTTTTGGGACAGAAAGGCATGTCCTAGGCATGCCACACACGCCAAAAACATGCCACACAGGGGCGGGAGCGAAGACGAGTGGGGGGGTGGGAGCGAAGGCGAAGGCGAGAGCGCGGAGTAGGTGAGAAACGCAGGTGAGGGCGGCACGTCGGTAGGCCGAGAGCGAACGTGTGTCGCGCATCGGCCAACACAGGTTGACAGCATACCCCCTAGGGGTATGCTGGGGGCATGGACCACAGCACGATGCTCCCCCCCGTTACCGACAACACTGCGGCCCCAGCTGCTTCTTCTGATGACGGACTCGGCAGTACTTCCAGCACACCGGGAGCGTCAGAGGCCGTTGAAGCGCCTGACGTTTCGGAAGCCAAACCACGGCGCGGGTACTCAGGCACAAAAGAGGAGTATTTGAAGCGGCTACGACGCATCGAAGGGCAGGTGCGCGGAATCGCGCGCATGGTCGACGATGACACGTACTGCATCGACGTCCTCACTCAGGTGTCCGCGGTGACAAAGGCGCTACAGTCGGTGAGCATCGGACTTGTGGAAGACCACATTGGGCACTGCGTGGTGAATGCCGCGAAGAGCTCTGACGCTGAAGGCAATGAGAAGGTTGCTGAGGCTGCAGCAGCAATTGCGCGCCTCGTGCGCAGCTAACACAAGCACAACAAACAAACCCAGGTGCGACCCCACTGGGCACCAAAATTCTGCAGACACTGCAGAACCGATAACACAACGAAGAGGTAAAACAATGTCAACTGTGACAACACTGAAGGTTCCTGGCATGACCTGTGGACACTGCGTTTCTGCAGTCACCCGCGAATTGGAAACCGTTAACGGTGTGGAGAACATCTCCGTTGAACTTCGCAACGGCGAAGAATCTGAGGTCACAGTATTTTCTGATGACCCACTAGCAGAATCAGCACTGCGTGAAGCTATCGACGAGGCTGGCTACGAGGTCGCTTCGCTCAGCGTTGACAACCAGGCGCTTGCCACCGAATCAGAGGAGCAAGGCCGCTCACAAAACTCTGTTGATGACCTAGGGCTCGTCTCCAAGGACGCCCCAGCTCAGGGTGCTGGTGGCGGCTGCGGTTGTGGAAACTGCGGCTGCAAGTAACCCGCTTCCCCACGGTGAACAACACGCCGTGAACGCTGCACGTTGAACGACGCGGGGTGCGGCACCTCAAACAGGTACCGCACCCCGCACCCACTTTTTACCGCACTGGGACTGACTGGTTGAGCGCTATGGCTTCGGCTTTGACGCAACATCACCACCCATCCGTATGTGCGCCGCCCGTTCCGGGCCCCATGAATGCGCGCCGATCTGCGGCATTTCCTGACGTATTGGTGAAGGATCTGATCACCATGGCAACACCTGAACGTTCTGCCCCCCACAACGCGCCCGCAACCTCTCCATCAACTGGTGACACTTCCGTGGCGTCTTCGGCTACTGAGCCGCCCCCCGCACCCGCTCCTGTTATTGCGCAGGTTGATCTTGCGGTGTCTGGGATGACCTGCGCGTCATGTGTGGCTCGTGTTGAGAAGCGCATCAATAAGATTCCCGGGGCTACTGCCACGGTGAATCTGCCCTTGGAATCTGCCCGTGTGTTGCTCACCCAACCGGTGAATGACGCGGATCTTGTTGCGGCCATTGAACGCGCTGGGTACGAGGGCGCGGTGACGTCTCGCACTGACACTGAGGAAGCAGCGGAAAGCGCCCCAACCGAACCCGCAACAACTGGCACCTCAACAACTGAGCCAGACACAACGCGCGACACGCACAACGCGCCTGACGCACACGACGCGTCTGACACCCCCGCAGCCAGCGCTGACACATCGGCTCCGACTCCTGATAGGGGTGCGGTGCTGCGTCAGCGTTTGATTGTCTCTTCGATCCTCACTGTCCCTGTGGTGGTGTTGTCGATGGTCCCGGCGTTGCAGTTCACGGGGTGGCAGTGGCTGGTTACCGCGTTGGCGTTGCCTGTTGTGTCGTGGGGTGCCTGGCCATTCCACCGGGCTGCTTTCCGGGCTGCCCGTCATGGTTCCTCCACGATGGACACGTTGGTGTCCACGGGGGTTATTGCCGCGACGGCGTGGTCGTTGTGGGCGCTGTTGTTTGGCGGTGCCGGTGAACTGGGGATGCGCATGACGGTGGCGTTGATCCCGTCGCGTTCTCACCATGGAATGGCGGAACTTTACTTCGAAGTAGCTGCTGTGGTGACCACGTTCTTGTTGGCGGGCCGTTATGCGGAGCACCGCTCGCGCCGCCAAGCTGGTGATGCGTTGCGTTCATTGTTGGAAATGGGCGCGAAGGAAGCCCGCCGAGTGGTGCGGGCTGACGGTTCGACGGTCGATGAGTTGGTTGCGGTCAATGACTTGACCGTGGGTGACGTTTTTGTGGTGTACCCGGGTGAGAAGATCGCAACCGATGGTGTGGTGCGCGAGGGCGCATCGGCTGTTGATACATCGTTGCTCACTGGTGAGCCTGTTCCGGTGGATGTTGCACCGGGCGATGCGGTGACGGGCGCGACGATTAATACGTCTGGTTCGTTGCGTGTTGAAGCGACGCGCGTCGGTAAGGACACCACGTTGGCGGCTATTGGGCGCCTGGTGACTGATGCGCAAACCGGTAAGGCGCCCATCCAGCGCTTAGCTGACCGCATATCAGCGGTGTTTGTTCCCATTGTCATGGTGATTGCGGTGTTGGTGTTCGCCGGGTGGTTGTTGTGGGGGCCTTCGGTTTCTGCCGCGTTCACTGCAGCTGTGGCCGTGTTGATCATTGCGTGCCCATGCGCGTTGGGGCTTGCTACCCCCACCGCGTTACTTGTGGGTACGGGGCGTGGGGCACAGTTGGGGATCCTCATTAAGGGCCCTGAAACTCTGGAGTCAACACGTCGCATCGACACTGTTGTGTTGGACAAAACTGGCACCATCACGGCTGGGCGCATGTCGGTGGAGTCGGTGCATGGCCCTGATGAGGTTCTGGATTACGCCCGCGCAGTGGAGGACGGCTCTGAGCACCCTATTGCCCGTGCCGTTGTTGAGTACGCCAACACGGTGCGCCCAACTGAACCTGACGTTGATGGGGTGGACCGTTCCTGGTCCACCACGGAGTTTACTTCTGTTGCTGGTGGCGGGGTTATTGGTGTGGTGCGTCTGCCTCATTCTGGGGTTGAGATGGGGGCGCGCGTTCTTGTGGGCCGCCCTGCTTGGCTCGCTGATCAGGGCGTCGACACCAATAACAGCGAATTACAGGAAATTTTCGATGCCGCTGAACAGGGTGGCGCAACAGCCATTGCGGTGGCATGGAATGGTGTGTGGCGTGGTGTGATCACGTTGCGTGACCAGTTGAAGGAAACCTCGGCGCAGGCCATCACGGAGTTCCGCGAGTTGGGGTTGACTCCGGTGTTACTGACTGGTGATAACCGGGGGGCTGCGTTGGCAACGGCCCGTGAGGCGGGCATCGACTCTGACCGGGTGTACGCGCAGGTCCTGCCGCAGGACAAGGTGCGTGTAGTCCAGGAGTTACAGCGTGGCGGCGCCACGGTGGCAATGGTTGGTGATGGTGTCAATGACGCGGCTGCGTTAGCGACCGCTGACTTGGGTTTGGCAATGGGCACAGGCACTGACGTTGCCATGCAGGCGTCGGATATTACGTTGGTGCGCGGTGACTTGCGGGCCGCTGCGACGGCGATCCGGTTGTCACGGCACACGTTGCGCATCATTAAGCAAAACCTGTTTTGGGCTTTTGCGTACAACGTGGCGGCGATTCCGTTGGCGGCTGCCGGGTTGTTGAACCCGATGATTGCGGGGGCGGCTATGGCTGCGAGTTCGGTGATTGTGGTGGCAAATTCGTTGCGGCTACGCAACTCACAGTGACGCTGTCAGCGCCTGTCCAGCCGTGCGGGATATCGTAGGGTTTATGCGCTTGTCACTTCGTTCTTTCACGATGCCCGCTGTTCTTGTCGCCGCTACTGGTGCGTTGGTTGTGGGCGGTGTTGCTGCCCCGGCATCCGCCCATGATGTGCTGTTGGATTCCTCTCCGCAGGATGGGGAAACGGTGGATCGTGCCCTGGAAGCTATCACCCTGACGTTCAACAACGAGGTTCAGGATCTGGGTAGCCAGTTGGTCCTCACTGACGGTGAGGGCACAGTGGTCGCGGAGGAGGAAGGTGCAGCGCAGGGCACGCTGGTGGCGTTTGAGTTCGACGAACCGCTAGCGAACGGGGACTACACCGTTGCGTGGCGGGTTGTTTCTTCGGATTCTCACCCCATTGAGGGGGATTTGGCGTTCACTGTCGATGACCCGTCCGCTGTGGTCGAGCCTGCTGAGCCTGCTGAGCAGGACACACCTGAACCTACCCAGCCACCTGCTGCTGACACCGAAACTCCCGATGCTCCAGCTGCTACCAGCGACACGGTTGCCGCTGAGTCTCAGGAATCTGAGGGTCAGTGGCCAGTCGCAGGAATCATCATTGGTGCCGCTTTAGGGGCGCTTGCGGGGCTTATTTTTGTTGTTGTGCAAAGGCGGCGGAACCGTCAGTGAACGACACACCTGCTGACCGGGGCCTCTCATCGGGTGACGCAGCCTCTGCCCCCGTAGGGCAGGGGCTGAGCCGCCGTGACCGGCTAATTATTGGTGCCGAAATCTGGATTCTTCTGGGCTTATCACTCGGGAGATCTGGGGTGTATGCGCTGGTCAACATTATTGCGCGGCTCACCGATTCCACTCCCCTTGCGCAACAAACCACGGCAATCAATGCGTCCCAGTCGACGCGACCATACCTTGACCTCACCTATCAGGTGCTGTCCCTGGTGTTCGCGCTCGTGCCAGTGGCGTTGGCGTTGTATTTGCTGTCAGCACGGGGGCGTTCCGTGGTGCGTTCCTTGGGGATGGACGGTTCCCGCCCGATGCGTGACTTTGGTTGGGGCATGGGGCTCGCCGCTGTCATTGGGATCCCCGGGTTGGCGTTTTACGTGTTGGGTCGCCAGTTAGGCATCACTGTTGGGGTGGAGGCCGCTGGGCTGGACCCCACCTGGTGGGCAATTCCCATTCTTATTCTTGCGGCCCTAAAAAACGGGGTGCTCGAAGAAATCATCGTGGTGGGTTACTTGTGGGAGCGCCTGCGTGACCTGGGGTGGGGTACGTGGCGCATCATCTGGACAAGCGCGCTGGTGCGCGGCTCATACCACCTGTACCAGGGCATCGGCCCGTTTATTGGAAACGTGGTGATGGGTGTTCTCTTTGCGTGGTTCTACCAGTCACGGTGGGGGCGCAACCGGGTGTGGCCACTGGTCATTGCCCACACTGTGATCGACATTGTGGCGTTTGTGGGCTACTTGGCGTTGCCTGATGCGTGGCTGTCAGCGTTGGGTGTTTCGGTTCGGTGAGTCAGTGATGCTGGGTGTTGCGGGTGGCGCATCGCTGGCGCCGTGAATGCCCGGCGTAGTGCTGTCTTCTGCTGAGTCGCTACTGGTGGCTGCCTGTGCCCGGCTGTGTGCTTGACGTTCTTGGATCGCTTGGAGGACCGCACTTTGCCCGGTGAGGGCTTCGTCAATGTCGCGGGCAACGGCCCGCACGGAGAACGCTGAAACAATTTGCACTGACCCGGCGATGAAGGCGTACACGCCGAAGACGATAGCAAGCACCGAGAGAGTCGCCACATTCCCAAACCCTCGGATCAGGAGAGTGGCGCCAAACAGTGTGGTGAGCAGTCCGAAACTCAACGCCCACGGCCACCCAAGGTCTTTATTGCGGGCGAGGGCCGCGGCAGCGATGATCGCTGTGATGCCCAGTGCGATGGTCCACATCAACAAGATGTACAACAGAACAACAGTTGTGATCCCGGGCCACAGCAAAATAAACCCAGCAAAAACAATGTCAACTAGGCCTTGAATGAGCCACCACTTCCAGCCTTCTTGCTGGCGGTTTGCGATGGCTTGCGCCGCCACAAGCACCGCGTCGACCAGCAAAAACACTCCAAAAACCCACACGAGTGTTGCCAATACTGCGAGCGGTTCGATCATGAGGAACACCCCAAGCAACACCAACGCTAGGCCGCGCAGTAACGGCAGCCACCACACCGCGCGTAGTGCCATGCTGACGCTTGAAACGATCTTGTCGCCCGTTGTGCTGTCAGTTGTGGATGATGGTGAGGTGGGGTCGGCCATGATGATTTCCTCGCTATGGATTGTGCCCTTCGCAACCCCACATAAAGGGCGCGATACCGCCATCCAAACACGGAACGTCCACACTCGCTCGGTGAACTCCACAACTCTTCCTGAGTTAATCCGTGAAAATCTCCACGACGCCAAGAAGTCTCTCACCTAGACTCGAAGCATGCCCAACCCCACGTCAGGCAGCGCTGAGGCGCGCGCGCTTGGAGGCTCTCGACCCTCCTGGTTTAACCGCGCTGCCTTGAAGTCTGCACAGCAGCCACCTGACGATGTCCTCATCATTGATGACGAGGAGCCACGAGTCCGGCAACCACGTGATGCTGTAGCCATTGGTTTAGCGATGGTAGGGGTTGCCGCAGTGTTGGCACTCTCCACCTACGCCCACGGGACAACTGAGGGCGTCCAAAACGATGTGCAGAACATTTCCTCTGCACTGACCCGCGTGTTGCTACTCCCAGTGGTGCTGCTGGAAACGCTGGTAACTCTCGTCATTCCGGTAGCTGTTTTTATTGAACTCACGATGCGCCGGATGGCCCGCCAAATCATTGAGGCCGCTGCTGCGTTGGCGCTTGGTTTACTTTTGGCGTCCATTTTTATGTACGCGGTCAATTCCCTGGGATCGGGTGAGTTGATTCGCGGGTTGTCGGTGGCGACCCGCGCAGGGCTGATCATTACGGTTCCCGGGTACATTGCGGGGATCGCTGGGTTGTTGACAGCCGCTGGCCCGCGGCAACGCCGGCGAACAGTGACATTCTCGTGGAACCTGGTGTGGTTCGCTTTGGCGATCACGTTGATTTCGGGGCAAGTATCTTTGCCCGGTGTTGTCATTTCGTTGTTGTTGGGGCGCACCGCTGGGCTGATTGTTCGTTATATTTCTGGGGTTTCTAGTGAGCGGGCGCGGGGGCGCGCCCTCGTTGAAGCACTACGCCGCGCGAACTTTGAACCCATCTCATTGATTCGGGTTCGAGACATTGCTGATGACTCTCCTGCCGTGGAATCAGCGGACATCAAACTCCTTGAGGACCCCACCGCGGTGGCGTTGTCTCGCACCTCTGACACTCGGGTGTATGCGATGGCGCAACTATCAGGGCCTCGCCTTGATGTCGTGGTGTTAGACGGCGACCGCCAAGTCATCGGTTTCTTGCAACGCCTGTGGCACTCCATCCGGGTGCGCGGGATTGAAGGGCGTTCCGCTATTTCGTTGCGCGCCGTCGCTGAACGCGCCGCACTTCTGACGTACGCGGCATCTGCTGCAGGGGTGCGTACACCACGCCTGCTCGGGGTCGCTCACGCCGAAGATTCAATGCTTCTTGTCCTCGAACACCCTGAAGGGGCCATTCCCCTTAACGAGGTGCCCTCAGAGGCTGTTTCCGATGCTACGCAACGCGCAATGTGGCGCCAGCTGGAGCTTGCCCACACTGCGGGGCTTGCGCATCGTGGGATAACTGGTGATGTGGTGTTGGTGGAGCGCCCCCAGGAATCTGGGCGCGATATGTCCCTCTCCCCCGTTGTGTGGATCACTGGGTGGCAAGCTGGAGACATTGCCTCACCGGCGTTCTCTCAACTCATGGATAATGCCCAACTCCTCGCAACGCTCGCGTTGAGTGTTGGCGCAGAACGCGCTGTGATGAACGCGGTCGACGTGTTGGGTGCGGAGAAACTTGCCGCTGTTGGGCCGTTGCTGCAGGGTGTGGTGTTGCCCTCCGCTACCCGCATCCGGATGCGGGCACACAAGAACCTGCTGACGGAGTTACGCTCCGCGTTGGTTCTTCGCCTCCCTGAAGCCAATGTTGAACCCCAGCAGATAAACCGGTTTTCCGTTAAGACGGTGGTGACCTGGATTCTTACTGTCGTTGCGGTTGCGGTTGTCTTCACCACGATCAACTTTGAGCAAGTCACCGCTGCCGCGTCGCAGTCGAACCCGTGGTGGTTTGTTGCCACGTTTGTGCTGGGGTTGGCCACCTGGTTCGGTGCGGCCATGACCTTCATTGGTTTCGCTTCGGTGCGGTTGCCGGTGTTTAAGGCAACACTGGTTCAGGCGGCGGCGTCATTTGTTGCTCTTGCCGCGCCCGCTGGTATTGGGCCAGCAGCCTTGAACTTGCGGATGTTGACTCGCCGAGGTGTGCCAACTTCTCTTGCTGTGGCGACGGTGGCTTTAGTGCAGGTTTCTGGCTTCAT
The DNA here is from genome assembly GCF_000423205.1 of Jonesia quinghaiensis DSM 15701. Taxonomy (GTDB): domain Bacteria; phylum Actinomycetota; class Actinomycetes; order Actinomycetales; family Cellulomonadaceae; genus Jonesia; species Jonesia quinghaiensis. The sequence goes on along the minus strand of NZ_AUHN01000004.1, from coordinate 516,012 downwards.
TGTCACAGTCCTGCTGTTGGTGTTGTTGTCTGTGGTGTCCGGCGAGGGTGGGGCATTGCGTGCGCTGCCATCAACGTCAGTGATTTTCTCGATTATTGGCCTCACCATGGTTGGTGGGGTCGTTTTCAGCGTTCCAGTGCTGCGCCGGTGGGTGTTGGCGAAGACCACACCAACGTTTAAGCAGGTGTGGCCGCGTTTGTCGGAATTGTTGTCCACTCCGTGGCGGTTGATGCTTGGTGTGTTGGGCAATGTGGTCATCACGTTGGGTTACGTGTTTGCGTTCCAAACCGCGTTGCTAGCTTTCAACGTGGAAGCGTCATTGATTGACCTCGCGGTGGTGTACCTGGTGGGTAATACGGTGGGGTCGTTGGCTCCTACCCCTGGCGGGTTGGGTGCTATTGAGTTCGCTCTGATTACGGGTCTGACAACAACCGCTGGGGTGCCTGCTGCGGTCGCGACGTCTGCGGTGGTGTTGTTCCGTTTCGCCACGTACTGGGCGCGCATCCCGTTGGGTTGGTTTGCGATGCGTTTCCTGACAAGGCGCGGCGACTTGTAGCACGGTGTTAGGCGTGGGCGTTGGCTGCTTCGCGCTCTGTCGCTGCCTCTTCTTGGTGTCCCACTGTTAACGCAAGCGCGCCAAGCATCGTGGTGATGGGGATGGCAAGAACCAGACCGATGGACCCAACCAGGGTGCGAACAACCTCAACGGCGATTTCACCAGCGGTGAGGGTCACCCACACGCTTTGATCAACAAGTGACACGATCAGGAGTAGCGGTAGCGCTGCCCCTAGGTAGGCAAACGTGATGGTGTACACGGTGGAGGCAATGTGGTCTCGCCCGATCCGCATTCCCCGGCTGAACAGTTCCCACACGCCCAGTGCCGGGTTCACTGTTTTCAGTTCCCACACCGCTGAGGCTTGGGTGATGGTGACATCGTTGAGGACACCTAGGCCAGCGAGAACCACCCCACATAACACGACGGCGCGCATCGAAACGCGCGGTTCCATCATGCCCAATTGGACGAGGTATTCGTCGAGCATCACGATGTTTGTGGTTTGCACCGCCCAGTTGGCGAGCAAGGTCGTTAGGACAAGCCCGATGATGGTGCCGAGGAGCGCGGTGGAGGTTCGTGCGGTGAATCCGTGGGCGACGTAGAGCACCACGAACATCACCACAATGGAGGTGATCAGCGCGGTGGCCAGTGGGTCTGTGCCCACGAGGAGCGCTGGCAGGGTAAAGAGCACCACGACCCCAAATGACACAACCAGCCCAATGATTGAGGCGAATCCGCGCCAGCGGGCGACAAGCACCACCAGGATGCAGTAGAACACGGTGAGGGCGCCGATGGGTTTACCGCGTTCAAAGTCTTGGAACACATAAGCGGAGCCTGATGCTTCAGCCTCGGGTATGTACTGGATTCGCATACGGTCGCCGGCTTTGATGCCAGCGTCAGCGTATTCCGGCCCCACCATGACAAAAACGTCCTCTGATCCGTACTCTTCATCGAGTTGCAGAGGGACGAGGTTGTCTGCGGTGACTGGGCCGGTGGCTGTTCCGGTACGCACTGCGTCGGGGTCCGCCATCGTCACAACGGTTCCACGCTCTGGGGCGTCGGATGGCCATAAGACCACCATGCCGCCTAGCGCGAGGAGAAGCATGGGGACCAAGAGAACAGCGAGGGTGATACGCACCCGGGTGGATGCCCGTGGTGCTGGTCCGTGTGCGTGGCTGTGACCGCCGTGCGAGTGGCCACCCTGGTTTGGTGGCTGGATGGGGTTTCCTGCCTCATCTGCAGGTGGGCGTGAGTAGGTTCGTGCGCCTGGGGCATGCACTGGACGCCGGGCTGTGCCGTGGAATTGTGTGGTGGCTATGGAAAATTCGTCGGCTGGTACAGCGGGGGGTTCCGGTTGTGGGCGCTCATCAGTGGTGAACGGCACGTTGGGGAACTGTAGTGGTGTGTTGTCGCCTGGCGTGGGTGTCGTCATGAGAGGCCCTGAAGGTTGTGGTGCGGTGTTGGCGCCATCCTAGCTGGCGTTGCTGGCAGCATCGTGTTGACACGACAGTGGGCCGCCCCCTCGCTGAAGGGGACGGCCCACTGTCACACAACGTGACGTGCTCAGTGTTCTCCGTGAGGAGAAAGAATCACTTAGCGACAGCCTTCTTCAAGATGCTGCCTGCTGAGATCTTCACACCGAAGCCAGCTGGGATTTCGATTTCCTCGCCGGTGCGTGGGTTGCGGCCGGTGCGTGCCTTGCGCTCTACGCGCTCGACGGAGAGAAGACCGGTGATCTTCACTGCCTCGCCAGCTTCAAGCTGCTCAACGAGCACTTCCTGAAGAGCGGAGAGAGCAGCGTCTGCGTCAGTCTTGGTGAGACTTGACTTGGCTGCGATGGCCGAAACGAGTTCGGAACGGTTCAATGCCATGAGGTTCCCTTCTGAAGCCCAAGGCTATGGCGTGTGGCCCTGGGGTGTGTTTCCACGCATTTCTGCGGGTCTTCCAGACACACATTAGGCCACCCGCGCAGTGTTTTCTCGCAAACTTGAGAGTTTTCCCGTGTTTTTTCAGTGTTTTTTTGCTCTCAGCGCATCTTGCCCCCTCAACCGTGTTCGTTTTGGGCGATTTGCAAGCATGAGAGACACTGGTGTTATGCCCCTGCGCTCCAAGCTGCATCCTGACACCTCCACGCCCCTTCAACAGCCCGAAGCCCCACGTTCGGCGGACGGCGTGGATCGCCTCCTCCTTGAGGAACTGACACACCTGCTCGATCAACTCCCCGGCGACACGCCGGGGCAACAACTCCAGGTAACACTCAGTGACGCAGTCAGCGCACAGTTCGTGTACCAGGTCGCTGACACCCTCACCGCCGCCCACCTCACCCTGCACAACGACTCCCTCCACGAGGCCACCACGCTCGACGCGGACATCGCCGCCCAATGCCCCCCTGACATCCGCGAGCGCATTTCTCGTGCCCCCTCCCCTGCGTTTGCTGATGCGTTGAACAGTGAGACGCGCATCGTGCTGATGCGGTTGCCGAAAGCCGTGGATCAGGTGGAGGAAGCTGCACATACTGTCGCGGCGCATGCCAGTGCGCAGGTGGCGGTATTGGCTGGTGGGCGTGTGAAACATATGACACGGCGACAAAATGATGCCCTTGGGGTGTCGTTTACGCAGGTGAGTGCTTCGTTGGGGCGGTATAAGTCGCGGGTGTTGCGGGCTTCTGGGCCGCGTGAGCCGTTGCCGGGTGCCCGGTTTCCGGTGCGTAGCGAGTTGGCGGGGATAAGTGTTGCTGCGCATGGTGGGGTTTTTGCGGGGGCGACGTTGGATATTGGGTCGCGGTTCCTTCTTGATGCGTTGCCTGCGTTGTTGACGAGTACCCCGGTTGAGCATCTTATTGATGTGGGCAGTGGTAATGGGTTGTTGGGGGTGTGGGTTGCGTACCAGTACCCGGATGTTGCGGTGACGATGACTGATGTGTCTGCTCTTGCGGTGGCTTCTTCGCGTGAGACGGCGCGGCTGAATGGGGTGGCGGACAAGGTCCGTGTGTCGTGGCAGGATTCTTTGTCTGCTGAGCCTGATGCGAGTGCTGACGTGGTGGTGTGTAATCCGCCGTTTCATGATGGGTCGGCGTTGACGACGTCTGCTGCGCAGCGCATTATGGCGGATGCTGGGCGGGTGTTGCGCCCTGGTGGGCGCATGTGGACGGTGTTTAACACCTCGTTGGCTTATGCCGCTGTGTTGCGCCGTGAGGTTGGGCCTACGAGGGTTGTGGCGTCTAATGCGAAGTTCACGATTACGGAGTCTGTTCGCCGGTGATTGACTCTGTGAGTGTGGTGAGCGTCCTGGCGCGGTAGCTTGTTTGCTACCGCGCCAGAGTAACCAGCGCTGCCCGTTTTAGTGCGGTGTTGGGTTAGTGTTCTGCGAGCGCTGTGGCGATACGTTGTACTGCTTCGGTGAGGATGTCGCGGCGGGTGGCGAGGTTGAACCGGGCGTGGCCTTGCCCGCCTTCCCCGAAGGTGTGGCCGGGGTTCACGGCGACAAGGGCGTGTTCGAGGATGAACTGGGCTGGGTCATCGCCTAGTGGTGTGCCTGATGCTGTGCGTACGTCGCGCATGTCGACCCATGCGAGGTAGGTGGCGTCTGCTGGGTAGATGCGGGCTGCTGGGATGTGTTCGGCGAGCAGTGCCTCGAAGTGGGTGCGGGCGTCGTCGATGTGGTGGCGGATGGTTTCAAGCCAGTCGCGGGCGTCGCGTAGTGCTGCGGAGTGCGCGATGATGGAGATTTTTCCGACGCTGTCTGGGACGTGCCCGGGGATTCGGGCAATGATGTCCGCTGCAGGTGGGTTGTGGATTGCTAGTCCGGCTTTGAACCCGGCGAGGTGCCAGCCTTTGGCTGCTGAGGTGACGGTGATGACTCGCGCGGGGCTGTCGATGCTCAGTATTGGGGTGAAGGCGGGGCCGCCGTGTTGGGCGTCGGCTCGGGGTGAGGTGAGGGGCCCGTGGATTTCATCAGCGATGACGGTGATGTTGTGTTTGTGGGCGAGTTCGAGGATTTTTGTGAGTTCTTCGCGGGTGTGTGCCACGCCGGTGGGGTTGTGCGGGTTGCACAGTAGGTAGGTGTCGGCGTGTGTGAAGTCTCGGTCAAGAGCGTCGAGGTCGATGCGTCCGTGGGGTGTTAGTGGTGAGGCTGTCACGGTGATGCCCATGGATTCTGGGTACCCCTGGAAGGGTGGGTACACGGGGGTGTTGATCACGACGTGGCGGGTGTTCGCGGCACGGAGCACTTCGATGATGCCGTGCATGACATCGGGCACTAGTGTCATGGCGGTGCGTGGGATACGCCACCCCCATGTGTCGAGGGCGAATGAGGCGAACGCTGCTTGGTAGAACTGTTCCCGGCCTGGGTAACCTACATCACCTGCTTGGAGTGATTCGGTGACTGCTGACACCACTTCTGGGGCGATGACCGCGTCCATTTCTGCGACCCACAGCGGGAGAACATCACTGGGGTAGCGGGTCCACTTCGATGAGTGGCGTGCACGAAGGTCATCGAGTGTGAGAATCTCCAACGGGTTTCCGGTGGCAGTTCTCTGGGTTGGGTCATATGGTTGGGTGTCGTTGTGGGCGGCCATGAACACGAACCTATCCCACACATCATGACCACGTCACATGCACTGGGCTGTGGTGTGATGGCAGAGCAGGTCATTCGTTGGCTGGTCGTAGAGGGGAACTCCTCCGCAACGGTGAACGTTCTACCTGTGGCAGTGCCCAACGGCGCTGTCCGCCACCTGTAAGAAAGAAGTCGATGTCGACAACGCATGACACCCAAGAATTTCCCGGAGCTGATCTTGAGCTCGCAGCACGTCACGAACTGATCTCTGTGCCCGTTGCTGACACCGCTACGACGGCGGCAATCATGGACCGGATTGAACGGTTGCGGAACTTGTCTGACGGGCTGATGAAGGGCATCGAAAAGTTCACGGCGCTCACTGTTACTGATGTGATTGTGCTGAAGACGATTCTTGCGGGGGTGTCACACCCCCGCCACATTGGCCGCAAGGTTGGCATGGACACTGACACAACGTGTGTACTTGTTGAGTCTTTGGTTGAGCGCGGTTTGGTGTATATCGAGGAACGTATTGGTGACCGCATCATTGATGTGCAACTCTCTGACGCCGGGCATGCCGCTTTAAACCAGGCTGAAGCTGTGCAGTTTCGGGCTGTTGATGCCCTCCTGCAGCAGGCGTCACCCACTGAAGTTCAAGATCTTTTTGAACTACTCGATGCAGCCGCAACCCGTGCCACCGTCCTGGTGGCCTCAGTGACCCGGTCTTCCTAGCCCGCCCCACCCCACACGGCAGTCACGTGGATGCCCACGTTGACACATCACTGTGGCCCACGTTCCTTCACGGAACGTGGGCCACAGTTGTTAAAGAGCCACAGTTATTGAGGTGTAAGCGGTTACTTCACTTCGCGCCGCACAGTGCGCAACACACCAAAGATGCCTGGCAGCACAACCCACACGGCGATACTCACCGCGTACTTGGCCACCGTGTCCGTGGTGAAGTCACCCTCCAAAATGGGCACTGATGCGATGTTGATATCCACCCACTGGGCGATGTCACGGATCGCGGAAACAAGCATCGTGAGAGTACTCAACACCAACGGCGCCACAAAGTACGTCACCAGTGCTGCAGCAGTGTTGTGCAACAACGCACCAAACGCAATACCTTGAGCAACGAGTACCACCATGACAATGGCATACCCAGCGATTTGTGAACCAGACAGTGACCAGTCCACTCCGTCACGCATCGTGCCACCCAGGAACGCGGTCACTGCGGAGAAACCTGCCACCACAACCACGCTCACAAGCGCGACAACCAAAGCAGCCAAACCTTTAGCGGCGAGCACCCGAACCCGTCGCGGCTCCCACATGAAGGTCGCCAAAGCGGTACGTTGCGACCATTCAGCAGTGGTCGCCAAGATCGCGATGACCGGGACCAGCAGGCTCACCAGTGAGATCCCCAGCCCGAAGTACACCTGGTAACTGGCTTGGGTTTCTTTATCGCCTAGGAACACCTCAATGATTTGCAACCCCAGCGCGCCAAGAAGCATCAACACAATAAGGATGCGAGCCGCGCGTGTGTCGAAGAGTTTCCGGAACTCCACGTGGAGCAACCGGGTAAAAGGGATACCAGGGCGGCCTGTTACTCGTGCGCCTGATGGCTGCACCGATGAGGATTGCGCCCCTGTGGCGGCGTCTGTGATGTGTGGTGAGCTCATGCTGGAAGTCCCTGCTGTGCGGTAGTTGACGAGGTCGGGGCGGGTGGTGTCGTTTGCGCGCCGGTGCCTTCACGGTCGTGTTCGCGAGTGAGGCTGAAGAAGAGATCTTCCAACGACCCTGTTGAACTTTGCGTCAGGGCGGTGAGGACCACGGAGTGCTGCAGAGCGGTTTCACCGACGATCCGTGGTGTTGCCGAGGTGACAACAGTGTCAGCCTGGGCTGGCTCTGCGGTGTATCCAGCTGCAACCAGGGCACGTGCCAGTGGGGCGACATCCACCGCTGACACCGTTGTTCCGCCACCCATGAGGAGGTTTTCTTTGGTGTCTTGTGCAACGATCGCGCCGCGGCCAATAACGACGATGTCGTCAGCAACTGCTTCAATCTCGGTGAGGAGGTGCGAGGACAAAAGCACTGTTCCACCGTCGTCAGCGAACCCGCGTAACAAGTCACGCATCCACCGGATCCCCGATGGGTCCAAGCCGTTGACTGGCTCATCCAGGATCAACACTTGAGGGTCACCCAGCAGCGCTGAAGCAATACCTAGACGCTGGCGCATACCAAGTGAGTACGTGCCTACTCGGCGTTGCGCTTCCTTGTGAGACAGACCCACGAGGTCCAGCATTTCTTTGACCCGCGCCCTGGGAACTCCGGTGGCGATGGCATCAAGCAACAACGTTTCATGCCCGGTGCGGCCATCATGGTGCGCGGTAGCGTCAAGCAACGCCCCAACATGCTTCGCAGGGTTGCTGAGTTGGGCGAACGACACTCCATCAATGAGTGCCTGGCCAGCATCAGCGCGCCCCAATCCACAAATAATGCGCATAGCAGTGGATTTCCCGGCACCGTTTGGCCCCAAAAAGCCGGTGACCCGGCCTGGGCGGGCGGTAAATGAGACGTTGGAGAGGGCGAGCGTGCTGCCGAACCTCTTGGTGACATTCTCAACTGTGATCATGTTTCTATCAAACGCTGTCGCACCTGGTGCGCGGATCGTGCTGAGACATCACGTGGGTCATACTTTCCGCTCTTTACGCACGCCAGCAGTCTGAGATCACAGGGGTAAGGATCGTGCCATGCAGGTGATGCTCGCTAGGCTGACACCCATGGATAAAGAAACCAGCCGGTGGCGAACACTGTGGGCGCTGCCCATCTTCCCGCCCCCTCGTTTGAGTGTGTGGGGCCGCGTATGGCGGTGGCTGGTTGTTGTCCTTGGTGGCATTGCGATGTTTTTCCTAGTCTATGGAACAATATTCCAAGCCCCTGAGTTCGCTGATTTCCCGGGAATGACCGTCGATATTGTGCAACGCATGGTCATCCTGGACCTCTTGTCCACGCCGCTGGCGTTCGTGGCGATGTCCCTTCGCCGCCGATTTCCCTTAGCCGCAATATGTTTAGCGGGACTGTTCTCTTCCGTCACTAGCCTCGGCAGTGTCGCCATTTTATTGACCACTATTTCTGTGGCGACCAGGCGCCAGTGGAAAGAAATCCTTGGCGGTGTTGCGGCGTGGACTGTGTCCGCTTCTTTCGCCTACCTGCTGTGGCCGCCCTATTTCATGGGCGGCATCGCCTCAACCTCGTTCTCCATTGTCACGATGTTTGCGATCTGTGTGGCCATCGGTTTTTACGTAGGTGGGCGCAGGGAAGCTTTGGCTTCGCTTCAAGCACGGGTGGAAGCCGCTGAAGAAACCCGCGACGCTCGGGCAGCTCAAGCCCGCGCCAATGAACGCTCCGTGATCGCCCGCGAAATGCATGACGTTCTGGCCCACCGCATCTCACTTGTTGCACTGCACTCCGGGGCACTAGCATTCCGCACCGATTTGTCGGCAACTGAGGTGCGAGAAACCGCAGAAATTATTCGGGAAAACTCCCACCGAGCCCTCACCGAATTACGCCAAGTATTAGGTGTGCTCCGTGACCCGCAGGCACTCGTTGACAGTTCCCCAGACGCACCCCAACCACGCCTGAGCGATATTGATCAAGTGGTGCGCGATGCACGGCTCGCTGGCACCCGCGTGGATGTCTCCATGGACGACGAAACCCGTGAAGCACTCCCACAACTCCAAGAAGCCGTGTCACGCAACGCCTACCGGGTGTTACAAGAATCCCTCACCAACGTGCGCAAACACGCACCCAATGCGCTGGCGCATCTCAGTGTCCACCGCACCGATGGCGGGTTAGAAATTGACGTGTGGAACTCCATGCGCACCGTCCAAGAGACTGACATGCCCGCATCGGGGTTTGGGCTTATTGGCATGAGCGAGCGAGTAAAGTCATTCGGTGGGCGGATCAGCTACGGCCCCACCCCCGACAATAGGTACGTTGTCCAGGTGTGGTTTCCCTGGGTGGAGGAGGAACAATGACTGGCACTGGTGACAACAATCAGGACATCGAGCAATTGCGGTTGGTCATTGTTGATGACGATGCGCTTGTGCGGGCTGGTTTGCGGATGATCCTTGGCGGAGACCCCGCAATAACTGTGGTTGCTGAAGGCACCAACGGTGATGAGGCGTTGGCTTTGTATGGGCAACACAAACCAGATGTCGTGTTGATGGATATTCGCATGCCTGTGCGCGACGGCCTCAGCGCCACTAACGAGCTCATTAACCGTTGGCCTGACGCCAACGTGCTTGTCCTGACCACCTTTGACACAGATGAATTCATCGTTAAAGCACTCCGTGCTGGTGCACGCGGGTTCCTGCTGAAAGACACCTCTCCCCCCGACTTGGTGCGAGCTGTGAAGCTCGCTGGCGAGGGTCAACCGACGTTATCTCCATCTGTAACGGCTCAACTCATTGCAAAGGTGAGCGAGGAGCCGGACACTCAAGCCCAACGAGCAGCACGCGCCGACGTCTCTACCCTCACCGAACGTGAGTTGGAAGTTGCCCGTCAGATTGCACGAGGTCTCTCAAACTCGGAAATCGGTCAAACTCTCTTTATGAGTATTCCCACGGTTAAGACTCATATTTCGCGTATTTTTGCGAAGTTCCAGGTGGAGAACCGTGTGCAGATCGCGATTCGCATGCATGACGCTGATATTGATTAGAAATCCGTCACACATCGTTTGATGATTCAAATAGTTGAGTATCCTGAGAACATGGCCTCACACACGCAAGACACCATCCAGTGGCTCACCACTGAGGAGAACGCCGCCTGGGTGGCCTTCGCGGACATGTTCTTCCGGCTTCCAGGCACTCTCGATTCGCACCTGCAACGCGAATGCGACCTGACCTTCTACGAATACATGGTCCTCGCGATGCTGTCTGAACAAGACGACCGAACCCTGGGCATGGGTGACCTCGCAGGCCTGACCTCAGGCTCGCTGTCACGCCTCTCCCACGTGATGAAGCGCCTGGAAAAAGCCGGCTTTGTGACCCGCCAACGTGACACAGCGGATAAACGCCACATGAACGCGACACTCACCGAAACCGGGTACGACAAAATTGTGGCTTCCGCACCGGTGCACGTGAACCACGTTCGATCCCTCATTTTCGACCACCTCAGCGCCGAACAGGTCACCCAACTCCACACCATCGCCAACACAGTGCGAGAAAACCTCTCAGCCCCCTCGCCTGGCGCTGGCGGAGACTGCCAAGGGCTGCACGGCACCTCTACAGACTCCCCGGACCAGTAGCCTACCCTCGGTGGCACGACTCATTTTCCGTTCCGGTTCATGCCTTAGCAGGAACCTCCCAGGCAAGCGCGATCGCAGCACAGCCAAGCAGAGTTCCTGTAGCCCTGCGCTGCCAAACCACCCAAAGTGGTCGTGCCACCAAGAAGCCCGCTATTGACCCGGCACACATAACAATTGCAGCGTTCACCAGGAGACTCACCGTCACCTGAACTCCCCCGAGCACAAACCCTTGCACCACCGTATTGCCGGTGTGAGGATCAATGAACTGCGGGATCAACGCAAGGTACATGACTGCCGTTTTCGGGTTCAGCAGGTTAGTTGCCAACCCCATTCCGAAAAGTTTGGCTGGTGAGTCCACACCGGTAGCTCCTGTTTCAAAGACCCCACGCCCCTGCGGCCTCAGCGCCTGCCAAGCGAGGTAGCCAAGATACAGAACTCCACAGACTTTTACGCCCACAAAGAGCGCAGGCACTGCAACAAACACCACCGCTAGCCCAAGGTTCGCCATTGTCATATACACCAAAAAGCCGATGCCCGTACCAGCGAGTGAGACCAATCCAGCAGCCCGCCCCTGGCTGATACTCCGAGACACGAGATACATCATGTTTGGGCCTGGAGTAAGGACCATTGTGAGCGCAGCCAATGCCATGCCAAGCACTGCGGATGCACGAACCTGCATGCCAACCAAACTCTGAGCAGCAGCAGACTGGAGCATCTGATGTGTATACGTCATGAGTACACAGTGATGTAATGGTCTTATGCATCTCAACCCTTACGGTGAATATGCAGTCCTCCTGGCAGGTTCCTTAGCTAATGGCTGGCCCACCGATCGTGCCGGCATCGTGGACCGCACACGCCAATACGGGATGACTATGCAGTTCCCGTCTCACCCCAACGACTGGGAAAAATGCCGCACCGTCATCGACCGGTGGCTCCGAGTTGTCGACACCCCCGACCCACAAACACGTGCTGAACTACTCAACGCGGACCTAGCCGCAGCCTCCGCGTACCCACGCCTCACCGATCACAACGGCGAAGGGTGGCACCTACACTACCGAGACGCCGACCAATCCCTGCCCCACGTTTTGGCCGCTGTCATCAGTGTGGGAACAGCACTACACCTCACCACACGCGGAATGCACAGAATCGCACGCTGCGCCGCCAGCACCACAACACACACCCCATGCAACAAGGTCGTTGTCGATGTCACCCGAAACGGCCGCCAACGCTACTGCTCCGTGCAATGCGCAAACAGGTCGGCAGTGCGCCGACACCGGGAAAAAACGGCACGCTCACGCAAGACTTAGGACGCCCCGGCCTCATTCAGACCAACAGTCCACCAGAAGTGAAAGCCCTGTCAATAATGGTCGTCAATTTTTGGGAAGCCAAACCGAAGAAAATTTAGCTTTCCTTGAACCTAGGATCGTTGGTAACCGAGGTAAAGTCACTACTATCGAGGCCAAGAGCCTCCTTGTAACGTAGCCAAACATTGCTCAAGTCCGAGCTTTTCTTCTTAAAGCCGGAATTTGCAATGCGTTTGTCCTCATCCTTGGTGATAATAGCAAAGACGAATCCCGAGTGATTTTGCTTAAGAAATTCCAAAACATCACCCGACTCACATGAATTGTTTTCCAGCTCGGAAAACAAACGTTCCGTCAGTGCACTTATCGGAATCATGTGCTCCAAGACCAACTTGTTAGCTGTATCTCCACTAAAGTATAAATCCCGCGCTTCAGGGCTCCAAGGAAAATCGAGGGGCCTTTTTAGTCTTTTTTTCCCAGACTTCGGCAATCGTGGTTCTTGCCATATCTTTTGCACAGCCTCTCGGGCCGTTCTATTCACAAAAGATACGTGCGTAAGTCGAAACGGAAGCAAGGCCTGAAAAACTCGAAATATGACCTCCGCATCCTCTTCGTCTTTTTCATTTCCAAGAGTCAGCAACTGTGGTTCAAGGTGCATTTTGTCTCCAAAATTTGGTCAGAGAAGGTTGGGCATTATTGCTACCAGAAAGCATAACTTATAAACCCTACTAAAAGCTAGCATTTGAAAGACATGATACGAGGTCACTTTTTCAGCACATGGGATGGACAACCATCAATGAACACGTTATTTAGAGAGAAATCATTAAGTAATAAACGTCAAGTTCTTACCACGGACCCGTCGAATCTCGAAATTTCGATATCTCCACCTGCGAACCCCAGCGATCCATAGGCCTTTTTTTGGAGTGATCAGGCGGGCAACACAGCTTCACCGCAGTCAGTCGCGGTCTTCGCGGTCCTCTTCACGGAGCCGTGGTTCCGTGCGAGATTGCGGGTGGAATCCCGCTTTGTCACGGTAGAACTCGCGGATAGTGTCCATGTCCTGGCGGACATCGCCGGTTGGGATGAAGGTCATTCCCAAGCCGAAGGTTCGGGTTGTGCGGTCCACATACCCCAAGGTGATGGGGAACCCTGTTTGCAGCGCAATCCGGTAAAAACCAGACTTCCAGTGCGTGCCCTTTCCACGGGTGCCTTCCGGGGTCACAACCAGCGCAAAAGCATCGTCGGTGTTGTGGGCTTGGTCAACAAGGTTTTCCACCAGCCCATAGGGGCGTTTGCGGTCCACGGGGATACCCCCCAAACCGCGCATCACCGGCCCCATGACACCTCGGAACAGTGAGTCTTTCCCCAGCCAACGGAACGTCAGCTTCATGTCCCAAGCGATCGCCAACATGATGATGAAATCCCAGTTTGAGGTGTGGGGTGCACCAATGAGGATCCGTGACTCACCAGGTTGAACCTGCACCGTCGAAACATGGTTCCAAGGGCTGAGTCGTGTCCCGAATCGCGCCACAGCGCGCCTGATCCCACCATTCATGGGTTCATTGTGCCTTACTGGCCTCACAAAAGACCAACGCCGGGCGGATGAGCGCCGCCCGGCGTTGGAGACTGTGGAGAGTTACCTCGCAGGTGCCATCAGTTGATGGAAAATACCCGGCGGGCCTCTTCGAAAGTGCGACGGGCATCGTCATTGCGACCCTGCGCGTGGTAAATGTCAGCGAGAGCCACGAGGCAATCACCGTACTGCTTGGTTTCTTCGCGTTCGCGGAACCCTTCGCTAGCTTGCACAAAGTATGGTTCAGCTTCATCGAACTTGTCGTCATACAGCAGCACGCGGCCAATACCCGCACGGCACTGGTCAACGCGCTTAGCACTGTCGTGCGCCTCGTAGTACGCCAAGGAATCACGGTAAGCCGCTAAGGCCAGGTCGTGTTCACCAGCGGACTCGTGAACGCCTGCGAGCGACACCTTAACTGACGCCATGTCATGGTCGAGTGACTCTGACGTGAAGTAGTTCAGTGCCTCAAGGTACAGGGCACGAGCGCGCGCAAGGTCGCCCTCTTTCCACAGCACCATAGCAAGGTTCATCGTGGCGTCAGCGGTTTGGCGTTCAATGTCAGCAAGCGCGAACTCGTTACGCGCAGCCTCGTAATAGTCCTTAGCGCGTTCAACATCTTCTTTTTTCCAGAAGTGGTCGCCAAGGTTCAACGCACAGGTGGCAGCCTGGGCGTAGAGGTTCTGCGAGTTGAAGAATGCGCGGGCCTGCTTCATTGCCTCGACTGCGCTACCGTCATACTGTCCGGTCCCCTGCTGGAGGGCGTCAACTGCACGCCGGACAGAAGCCTCCGCGAGGGAAGCTGTGTTGTCTTGTGAAACGTCAGATGGACTCATGGCTGAAACTTTAGTCTTTCCCCACCCGCTGGCGCGGACGTGTCGGCACGTGTCTTACAGGTCGGCATGGAGCCGTCTATCCATTGCTAAAGATCGGCTGACTCCCGCGAAACCTTAAGGTTCTTGGTTGTTTTTGCATCACCCAGTCAAGGTGCGTCTGGATGTGTTCTCACCATACCAATAGGTCACTGCTGCATATCGACAAATCGGGAGTAGTGCCCTTGGAACGCGACAGTAATATCGGCAGTAGGCCCATTACGGTGTTTCGCGACAATCAGGTCAGCTTCGCCTGCTCGTGGGTGCTCTTTCTCGTACGCATCGGGGCGGTGCACCAGAATCACCATGTCAGCGTCCTGCTCAATGGACCCAGATTCACGCAAATCAGAGATCGCGGGCCGTTTGTCTTGTCGTTGCTCTGGTCCACGGTTCAGCTGGGAAATCGCGATCACTGGAACTTCAAGTTCCTTCGCAAGCAATTTCAGGGCACGGGAGAACTCAGAAACCTCTTGTTGGCGCGATTCCACGCGTTTACCAGAAGACATCAACTGCAAATAGTCGATCGCAACAAGCTTGAGGTCATGACGTTGCTTCAGGCGCCTACACTTGGCCCGAATCTCCATCAGGGACATGTTGGGGGAATCATCAATAAACAGCGGAGCATCGGCCATGCGTGTTTGTGCTTGCGCGAGCCGCTGCCAGTCACTTTCATCCATGTCACCATTACGCAGTTTTTGCATGTGGATGCGCGCCTCAGCGGCAATAATGCGCTGTGCGATTTCGTTACGGCCCATTTCGAGGGAGAACACAACAGATGTCTGTTTGTGTTTGATAGACGCTGACCGCACCAAGTCAATACCCAGCGTGGATTTACCCATAGCCGGGCGGGCCGCGATAACGATCATTTGGCCTGGGTGCAGGCCGTTCGTGAGCCGGTCGAAGTCAGCAAGACCAGTGGGGACACCCGTCATTCCCCCAGGGTTTGACTGGGCGGCTTCAATCTCATCAATCGCATCGCCAAGGAACGTGCCAAGGGCGACGTAATCCTCTGACAGGCGGTTTTCGGTGATGTTGTAAATTTCCGCCTGGGCATTGTTGACGACATCGTCGACTTCTTCGCCTTCGGTGGCATACCCCAGTTGCACGATGCGCGTACCCGCCTCAACGAGGCGGCGCATGATGGCGCGTTCCCGCACGATGCGCGCGTAATACCCAGCGTTCGCTGCGGTGGGCACTGAGGCGATGAGGTCGTGAATGTAGGGTGCCCCACCGATACGGTCAAGGCTGCCACGTTTGTTAAGTTCAGCGACAACGGTGATGGCGTCAGCTGGTTCACCATGGCCGTAGAGGTCGATTACCGCGTCGTAAATCGCCTCGTGGGCGGGGCGGTAGAAATCCACTCCCTTAATTTGAGAGATCACGTCAGCGATAGCGTCTTTGGAGATCAGCATCCCACCGAGCACGCTTTGTTCTGCTGCGATGTCCTGTGGCGGTGTCCGATCAAAGGACCGCTCGTTGCCTCCCGAGCCGGAGTATGTGGGCGGGGCAGCCTCGACAGTCACTGTTCTCCTTCACGGGTTTGGGAACAACACAGGTGTTCGCACCCGCGTGAGACTATCGCGGATCATCTGTTGAAGAAAGTTTGGTGGCGCCCTCTGACAAAAAGTTATCCACAGGCTTTCCCACAGGGGTGGGGATAACTGTGCATTACCGCACGAGACTGCCACCCACACCTGTGGACGAATCTGGGGAAAAGCCAGTCTGCCTGTGCATATCGCACACCACACTGTCCACAACCCCTGTAATCATGGGGATCCGGCTGTGGATGACACAATGTGGTGAAGAAAAACTTCCCACAACCCAAGAAACGACCACCACGTGGACACCCCAGCATCCAACCACCAACACACCCCGGATCCGCGCGCCCTAGACCGTTCCATCCTGGCAATTGCTGTGCCCTCACTTGGCGCACTCATCGCAGAACCACTGTTCATCCTCATTGACTCTGCCATCGTTGGCCGCCTAGGAACCTACGAACTCGCAGGTCTCGGCGTTGCCTCCACAGTCCTGACCACCCTGGTGGGACTCTGCGTTTTTCTCGCCTACGCCACCACAGCCGCCGTCGCACGCCACCTAGGCGCTGACCGCCGCACCGAGGCACTACGAGCCGGAATCGACGGCCTATGGCTTGCCGGAGGGTTAGGACTACTCCTCACCGCACTCCTCATCACCACCGCGCGCCCACTCCTCAGCGCGCTCGGCGCTAACAGCGAAGTCCTCAACCAAGGCGTCATCTACCTCACCTGGTCAGCGCCTGGACTACCAGGAATGCTCATCGTCATGGCAGCCACAGGCGTACTACGAGGGTTCCAAGATGCCCGCACACCCCTGTGGATAGCCTCAGCTGGCGCCATCCTCAACGCCGCGCTATCCGCCACCCTGGTGTGGGGCGTCGGCATGGGAATCGCCGGGTCAGGGCTGGGCACCGCAATCACGCAAATCCTCATGGCGGTGGTGTTGGCAGGCATTGTTGTTCGCCGTGCACTGCGCGAAAACATTCCCATTGCCCCAGCCCGCGCAGGTATTCTCCTGTCGATGCGCGGTGGCGCACCGCTCCTGCTCCGTACCTTGTCATTGCGCATCGCGCTGTTGTTGACCGTGTTCACAGCAACTGGCCTTGGTGCGATCAGTCTCGCCGGGCATCAAGTTGTCTACAGCCTGTGGGGTTTCGCAGCGTTTGGTCTCGACGCTTTGGCTATTGCCGCCCAAACCCTCATCGGGAACAGGCTCGGGGCTAGTGACCGTGACGGCGCACGCACAGTCCTGCGCCGAACCCTTGGCTGGGGCGTGTGGGGTGGCGCGGTCGTGGGAGGTCTCATTGTTGCTGCCGGATTTTTCGCGGCCCCGGTTTTCACCGCTGACACCCAAGTACAAAACGCCATCGCCTGGGCGGCGCTGATCGCAGGCATCACGATGCCCATCACCGGGTGGGTGTGTGTGCTAGACGGGGTGCTCATTGGGGCGGGAGACGGCGTGTATCTTGCGAAGGTTGGGGTTCTCAACCTGGCCGTATACGCGCCGTTTGCCATTGCAGTGCACATGTGGGCGCCAGCCGGTGTGTGGGGTTTGGTGTGGCTGTGGGGCGCCTTTGCCGGGGTGTTTATGCTCGTACGAGCGGCCACTACAGGGTGGCGCATTCGTGACACACGGTGGATGCGCGTGGGCTAATCCCGTATGAGCGTGTCATGACTGCCCGTGAGTGCGCTGTCGAGGCACTGGGCTGACACAACGATGCCCCCGTCCACCAGTGGTGGGCGGGGGCATCGGATGGTCATCGTGTTAACGCCGGAGCGTTTACAGAATGATCAGATCAAGCAGCAACAACCTTCACCTTGATCGTTGCAGTCACTTCAGGGTGAATGCGAACGGTCACCGTGTAGTCACCAGTGGACTTCAACGGTTCAGTGATTTGGATCTTGCGGCGGTCGATCTTGTTGCCCTTGGCGGCGACAGCAGCAGCGATCTCAGCGGTGGTAACAGACCCGAAGAGTCGCCCTTCCTTGGATGCTGCGGCAGTCACAGTGACGCCTTCGGACTGGACGGCGTCACGCAGTGCGCGAGCGTCCTCAAGGTTTGCCACTTCGCGTGCCTTACGGGCACGACGGATAGCCTCGACCTGGGCTTCTCCACCCTTGGTCCATGGTGTGGCGAGCTTGCGAGGGATCAGGTAGTTACGAGCGTAACCAGCCTTTACCTCAACAACGTCACCGGCTTCACCGAGGTTGTCGACTTCGTGGGTCAGAATCAGCTTGTTAGTTGCCATGATTTATTCCACTCCCCTATCAGCGTGCTGACGATGAGTAAGGAAGAAGAGCCATCTCACGTGCGTTTTTCACGGCACGAGCGATTTGGCGCTGCTCCTGGACCGAAACACCAGTAACACGGCGTGCACGAATCTTTCCACGGTCGGAAATGAACTTGCGCAGCAGTGCGGTGTCCTTGTAGTCCACTGCGTCAATTTTTGCTGACTTCAGTGGGTTTGACTTCTTCTTGGGCTTACGCACAACGGTCTTTGCCATTGCGAAATGCTCCTTCACGAGGTGCCTGGCGTGAGCCAGACGGAATGTCTACGAGTAAGTATCAGAACGGAGGCTCGTCGGCGAATCCGCCGCCTGCCGGTCCCGCGGATGCCCACGGGTCATCGTTCCGACCTCCAGAACTTGCGCCGAACCCATTACCGCTAGGTTGGTTGAACCCACCGCCAGCTGGGGCGTTGTTGAATCCGCCCTGGTTACCACCCGCAGCTTGCGCTGCACCTGCGCCACCAGAGAATCCACCGGACCCTCCTGAACGCTGGTTGCGAGTAACTTTTGCTGACGAGTAACGAAGCGAAGGACCAATTTCCTCCACTTGAAGTTCGACGACGGTGCGCTTCTCCCCTTCGCGTGTCTCAAATGAGCGCTGAACGAGACGGCCCTGAGCAATGACGCGCATGCCCTTCGTTAGTGACTCAGCCACGTTTTCGGCAGCTTCACGCCAGATCGAGCAGCGAAGGAAGAGGGCTTCCCCGTCCTTCCACTCGTTTGATTGGCGGTCAAAGCTGCGTGGGGTAGACGCAATGGTGAAGCTTGCAACAGCAACACCAGAGGCAGTGAATCGAAGTTCTGGGTCCCCGGTAAGGTTCCCAACCACCGTGATGATGGTGTCTCCTGCCATGTTTTGTCTCCTTGTTAACCGTGGATGAGGTTGCTAGGGGGTAGCGTGAGCTCAGGCAGCGACGCGCAGGACCTTGATGCGCAGAACCGACTCGTTAATACCGAGTTGGCGCTCAAGTTCCTTGGTCGTTGCAGGAGTTGCGGTGAAGGTGATGACGGCGTAGATGCCTTCAGCCTTCTTCGCGATCTCGTAAGACATCCGGCGACGGCCCCAGATGTCGATACCGTCAATCTTGCCGCCCTCTTGGGGAACGACGTTGACGAGCTTCTCGATGTTGGCGTTGAGGTTACGCTCCTCGACGTCCGGGGAGAGAATCATCATCATTTCGTACTGACGCATGCTTTACCCACCTCCTATGGTCTAGACGGTCACGGTCTGTCCGTGACAGAAGGGCTTCATGCGCGGTGCGCTCGATAATCAGGTTGCCACAGGCATCTGACATGCCCAGATTCGAATCTGGGCGCACGAGGGCACAGCAATTGGCTACTTTACCTGCCTGCCGCCAAAAAAGGTATGTTTTCGTGGCGGCAGGCATGTAGATCACACTACGGATTACCGCCCGACGTATCTGTGCCGGTACCTCCTGTGCCACCAGAATTGCCGCCACCTTGGTTTCCGCCGCCTTGATTACCGCCGCCCCCGTTGTCCGGGTTAGTCGGTTCCTGAGTTGGCTCTTGCGTTGGCTCTTGCGTTGGCTCTTGCGTCGGTTCCTGAGTCGGCTCTTGCGTTGGCTCCTGAGTCGGCTCCTGAGTCGGCTCCTGGGTTGGCTCCGGTTCGGGCTCTTCAGTTTCTTCCGGCTCGGGCTCTTCAGTTTCTTCTGGTTCGGGCTCTTCGGTGTACACAGGTTCCGGCGCTTTTTGAACCACCGTGCGTGCAGGGAAGTCCTCCACTGGCTCGTCTTTCAGCACGCGGCCCATGTAATCCACCCAGATATCGAGAGGAACTGAGCTACCGGTGATTTCTGAGTAACCACCAAAGGGAGTGATGCTGTCCTGACCGCCAGTTTCAGTGCTCTGGTAGAGCGCGATAGCGGTGGCGTAGCTGGGGGTGTAACCCACAAACCATGCGGAACGGTTCTCGTTCGATGTTCCAGTTTTACCGGCAATGGGGTGGCCAATTGCTCGCGCCTTTTGACCTGAGCCTTCTTCCACCACCCGCGTCATCGCGTAAGTCGCTTCTGCACCTACATCTGAAGCCCATGCTTGCCGAGCAATGGAGGAGTGCTCGTACAACAACGTTTCGTTGCGTTCCACCCGCTCCAAGAAGTACGGCTCATGGTATTGACCAGAAGACGCAAATGTTGCGTATGTTCCCGCCATAGCAAGCGGCGATACGGTTGACGTTCCCAGCACATTCGACGGTGTCGCCGTAAGGTCTGGCGTGTCAGCGGGTATCCCTGCTGCTACGGCTGCATCAACAGTTGCTTGTGGTCCTACCTGCATATTGACGTCCACATACACGGTGTTCACCGAGTTAGCGGTTGCCTTTGCAAGGTTAATCTGCCCATAAGAAACGTTACCGAAGTTCGAAACTGGATAGCTACTTCCATTGTCGTCGAAGGTTCGAGGGGAACTACCGTCAAAGTATTGATTGTCCACAGGAATACCAGCGTTTAGTGCGGCAATCAAGGTAAACGGTTTGAAGGTTGATCCAGCCTGAGCTTTACCCATCGTGGCGGAGTTGTACTGGTTTTGCAGATAGTCAGCGCCACCGTACAAAGCTTGAATTGCACCACTCTTGGGATCAACTGTCGCCCCGGCAGCCAACATACGCTCAGAATGATCATCAGGCATATTGGACATTGCCTTTTCCAGCTGGCGTTGCATGTCCTTGTTAAACGTTGTCACGATACTCAAACCACGGGTATCGAGTTGGTCTTCCGTCAAATCAGTGCGTTCAAGCACCTCAGCGCGGGCCATAGCAAGCAAGAACCCCTTCGGGCCTTCATATTTCTGCTCTTGGTTGTACTCAACCCACTCAGGGAACTCTTGTTCATCACGTTCAGCCTGAGTAATGAAACCAAGATCAACCATGCCATCGAGAACATAGTTCCATCGTTCTTCAGACTTCTCAGGGCTCTTAGCGGGGTCCCAGTTCGAAGGTGAAGGAATAACACCAGCGATCATCGCGGCTTCCGAGATGGAAAGTTCCTCTGCAGGTTTGTCAAAGTACTTTTGGGCAGCTACCTCAATACCGTAGGCTCCACGCCCAAAGTAAATCGTGTTCATGTAGCCATCAAGGATGTCCGCTTTATCTTGGCTTTGGCCAAGCTTGATAGCGAGGATCGCTTCCTCTAGCTTGCCCCCGTAGTCCTGGAGTACATTGCCACTGCGGCCAATTGTGTCCTCGGAATAGAAACGCTCAGCGTACTGCTGGGTGATCGTCGAGGCACCAAGTTTCGTGTTGTATCGAACGTTGGTGTAAAGGGCACGAGCAATACCCTTAAAATCCACACCACTATTTTGGTAGAAGGTGCGGTCTTCAGCAGCAACAACAGCATCACCAACATGCTTGGGGATGACAGTGGTATCAATAACTTGACGATCTATTTCCGCAAATTCACCTAAAACAGTTTCGCCATCGGAGTAGTAGACCGTCGTTGTCTGAGCCTGAGCTGCATCAGTTGGGTCGGGGATCTCCACACTCGCATAGGCGGCAATAAGCAGCCCTGCCACGAGGGCAAACCCCATGAGGAAGGTCCCTAAAAAGAAACGCCACGATGGGACCCAGCGCATGAATCCCTTCTTGCCGTACCGGGGGTAGTCGATGATGCGTCTCTTCTTGGGTTTCCCGTAAGAAGTGCCGCGATTTGTTGAACCAGCCACAGGGGACCTTTCCTGACGTGCCATGGGGAGTGCTCCATAGTGAACTCTAATGTCTGAACCATTTTCGAGCGACGGTGTTGTGGACAAATTACGCAGTTCTCTATCAAGTTGCCCCACCCCACACCTGAGTTCTTCACATTTGAACGTGCGAAGTCGCTTGCGTCACTGCCTCGATCCGACATAACCTATCGATGTATCGGTTCGATACATCAATTCGCCATAGGTTGCTGAGGAGGTCACGTGCGCAGTCGCTCGACAGTGCTCGAGATCGCCATACTTGGCCTCCTCAAAGAGTCTCCACTCCACGGCTACGAGCTGAGAAAACGACTGAACCTCCTCCTTGGAATGTTCCGCGCTTTCTCCTACGGAACGCTCTACCCCGCACTAAAGTCGCTGGAAAAACGTGAGCTCATCAGTGCCCAAGGATCACAAGAAGCGCCATCGCACGCCCTCTCCGGGAAGCGGGCACGCATCGTGTATCACATCACTGAACAAGGGATTGATCACCTCACTCAATCCCTCGCGACGGCTGGCCCGTCCGCGTGGGATGACGACAATTTCGATGTTCGCTTCGCCTTTTTCGGGCAAACGGACGCCGACACAAGGATTCGCATCCTTGAAGGCCGTCGCAGTCGACTCAACGAACGACTCGAGACGGTACGGGAAACAAACTCCCGAACCCGCGGACGCCTCGATGAGTACACCCTTGAATTACAGAGGTACGGGCTTGAGCAAGTCGAACGGGAAGTTCGCTGGCTCGACGGACTCATCAACAACGAACGCAACCGCAACCAGCGCCAAGCGGCGCCACCAGACAGTGGCACCCCTGGCACCGGTTCGGACGTGTGATATTCCATGAAAGATTGCCCTACGGGGCACTGAGAACAAGGAGCGAGGATGTCTTCCATCCGCGTCGCCATTGTGGGAGTGGGCAACTGCGCCACGTCCCTCATCCAGGGTGTTGAGTTCTACAAGAACGCCGACGTCAACGACACCGTCCCGGGCTTGATGCACGTCCAGTTCGGTGACTACCACGTTCGTGACCTCGAATTTGTTGCAGCCTTCGATGTGGACGCCAAGAAGGTCGGCTTCGACCTCGCAGACGCCACCCAGGCTTCAGAGAACAACACCATCAAAATCACTGATGTCCCCCCCACGGGCATCACCGTGCTGCGCGGCCCCACCATGGACGGCCTTGGCAAGTACTACCAAGCCACCATCGAAGAGTCCGCTGAAGCACCAGTTGACGTTGTACAAGTCCTCAAAGACGCCAAAGCTGACGTCCTCGTGTGCTACCTGCCAGTTGGCTCCGAAGACGCCGCGAAATTCTACGCACAGGCAGCAATCGACGCCGGCGTAGCGTTCGTTAACGCTCTTCCAGTGTTCATCGCATCAGACCCAGAATGGGCTGCAAAGTTCGAAGCAGCTGGTGTGCCCATCGTTGGTGACGACATCAAGTCCCAAGTTGGCGCAACCATCACCCACCGCGTCCTCGCGAAACTCTTCGAAGACCGTGGCGTGACCTTGGACCGCACCTACCAACTCAACGTTGGTGGAAACATGGACTTCAAGAACATGCTCGAACGTGAGCGCCTCGAATCCAAGAAGGTCTCCAAGACCCAAGCCGTCACATCCAACGTGACCGGTGCACTGGCGAACAAAACCAGTGACCGCAACGTGCACATCGGCCCATCGGACTATGTTGCCTGGCTCGATGACCGCAAGTGGGCATACGTGCGCCTCGAAGGGCGCGCATTCGGTGAAGTTCCATTGAGCCTCGAATACAAACTTGAGGTGTGGGACTCCCCGAACTCCGCTGGGATCATCATCGACGCCGTGCGCGCCGCGAAGATCGCCAAGGACCGTGGCGTTGGTGGACCAATCCTGTCCGCCTCGACCTACTTCATGAAGTCTCCACCAGTCCAGATGGAAGACACCAAGGGCCGGGCGCAGCTCGAAGCCTTCATCAGCGGCGACATCGAACGCTGATCACCGCACGACACTGGTGGGCGCCCCGCACAATGCGCGGCGCCCACCGCTGTTCCACAAACACAGCACAACAAGCGCAGTCCGCCCCCAACTGACAGGCGACCATGGCCATCCGTCACGACCTCACCACCCTGCTACGCCTGCCAGCATTCCGCCGATTCTTCGCGATCCGCCTGCTCTGTCAGTCAGGTGACGGCATGTTCCAAGCCGCACTCGCCACGTTGTTCTTCTTCTCCCCACAATCCCAAGGCACCCCCGGCTCCATTGCCCTGGCACTGGTCGTCTTGCTAGCACCTTTCACCGTGATTGGCCCATTTGTGGGCGGTTTCCTCGACCGTTGGCCACGCCGCACAGCGATCATCGTGTCCGATTCGCTGCGTGTGGTCCTCACCATCATCATCATCGTGGTGATTCTCACCGTCGGCATGAACCCCGCCGTGTACGTCCTCGCGTTAGCGGCACTATCCATCAACCGGTTCCTCCTCGCGGCACTTGGTGCATCACTACCCAGCGTCGTGAAGCGTGAGGACCTACTCCTCGCCAACGCGATACTGCCCACCATCGGCGCAGCTGCCACGGGCATCGGCGCTGTAACCGGTCTAGGTTTAGGGCTGCTTTTCCCTGAAGGGCAATACCGTGATGCCGCGATGCTTAGCCTCGCGATCTTCGTGTTTATCGGCTCGATCCTTGTGGCTCTCGGCTTCCAACGCGGCCAACTGGGCCCCGCCCCACACGAAGTCACCACCATCACCCCCACCACAACACTGCGTGAACTTCGCGATGCGATTGTCACCGTGCGCCGCCTCCACAACCCCGCCCTCGCACTAGTCATCATGGCGCTGATGCGCCTGTCCTACGGCAGCATCTTCGTGGCATCGATTCTGATTTCACGGAACTACCTAGACCGCGGGCTTGAACTGTTTGGGCAGGTCATAGCTGTCACCGCCGTTGGTTTCGCTCTCGCCATCATCATCACCCCGATTGTGGTGCGGCGCATCGGGGAGCCCCGTTGGGTGATGTTTGCGCTGTCCACGTGCGCGGTCGCTCAGGCGATCGTGGTGGTGCACATCTCTGAATTCACGATACTCACCGCGTCGCTTCTCCTTGGCGTGGGCACCCAGGGCACAAAAATCGCGATCGACACCATCATTCAACGTGAAACCCCAGACGAATATTTAGGGCGCACCTTCACCGTGTACGACATGGCATTCAACCTCGCGTTTATGGGTGCCGGTGGGCTTGGAGCACTATTCCTGCCACTGGACGGAGTGAGCCCACGCTTCTTCGCGATATTTGGTGTGGTCTATGTTGTCTTGGCGTTTCTGGGGCGGCACGGTTTCGCAATCCAACCCACCCCCGTCAAAACCTGACCCACGCGGCGCACCCCACACCCCACACCCCACACCCCACACCCCACACCCCACACCCCACACCCCACACCCCAGCAGTATGTGGCATGTTTTGGGACCGTGTGGCATGTCCTAGCCAACACACTCAGTACGAAAACATGCCACATGCAAGAGTGGCTCGATGCGTCGGGGTGGCATAGGCGGTTAGGAGACGTCATCCCGCACGCATCGTGAAGGGTTTGGCGCTTTGGGTTGTCCACAGGGGTGTTCGGCGAGTCTTTACCTCAAGTTCCACAGGTTCTACGGCTCTGGGGAAATTCGCCTGCGCCAGTTCTTTACAGTCATGCATGTGCACAGACCACGGCCTCAAGTGCCACTCACTCGCCCCACCCTTCCCGCCATCATCACAAGCGCGGACATTTCGCGGGGCGAACTACGGAAACTCGTCGCGCAGCGGCGTCTGGTTCGCATACTCCCAGGGCGTTACGTAGATGCGGAACATTACCCGCATGGCAACTCTTTCGAGGACATTCGCAAGCGGCAATATGCCCATATCGCCGCAGTCGGCCCCTCTTTATCTGCGCGTGCTGCGATGAGTCACGCAAGCGCAGCGTTACTCCACGGCATGATCTACCCCGGTGACGAGACGACCGTGCACGTCACTGAAAGCCGGGGTGGCTCACGCGGCAAAGTGGGAGTAATTGTGCACCGGCAAGAGGTGTCACCAGGTCACCTCAGTACCCATGAAGGGTTGCCAATTACCAGCGCCGAGCGGACTGTTGTTGATTGTGCACGCCAACTCAATGTCGTTGATGCGTTGGTGGTCGCGGATTCAGCCGCTGCTCTCGGGCTTGACCGCGATGCGGCCATGGGCATTGTGGAGGCGATGCCCGATCGCCGTGGCACTAAACGGGCGGCGTGGGTTCTCAAACATGCCAGCGCAGGCAGTGAATCTCCTGGCGAAACACGAACACGAGCGTTGGTGGTCGCGGCAGGCTTACCGCCAGTCACCACACAGTTACCGATTCACACTGATCGGGGTCGGTACTACGCAGACCTTGCGTGTACGGACCTGCGCCTCATCATCGAATATGACGGCCGTGATAAGTACGGTTCCCGTGAGGACCTTTTCGCTGAAAAACTCCGAGAAGATGCGCTCCGGGCAGCCGGGTGGGCGGTGATGCGGGTGACTGCTCGCGATTTGCGTGACGCATCGGCGTTTGTGCACAAGGTTCGCGGGTTCGCGCAACGGTGCGGAGCCCGCAAACTTGGGTCGGTTGATGCCTTTGTGGTGGCTGCGTTCACACATTCGTTGCGGTGAGGTGCTGGTTTTGACAGCGCCTGAGGTTTGCCTGACTGGACTGCTGGATTGCCCTCACCCCCGCCTCCTACTCCTGCCCCCGCCTCCCGCATGTGGCATGTTTTCGTACTGAGTGTGTTGGCTAGAACATGCCACACGGTCCCAAAACATGCCACACGTGAAAGCGGCCCGATGCGCTGATCGGGTGGAGGCAGAAAGGCCAGGCAGCAGTTGGAGGGCAGGAACAGGAGAGAAGACCTGGCACCATAGGGCTGGGGAGGGGGCAGAAGCGAGAGCGAGGGACAAGGCTGGGGAGAGCGCCGGGTACCATGCACCGGGCACCAGGCACCATCGGGTTGGGGGCAACTAAATGTACTGCGGCACCGCCCTGCAGGGTTACCCGATTTCGTAGTCAAAAACGCCCAGCAACTGCATGCGGCTTTGCTCAACGATGCGAGCCTTTGAGCCGTCAATGTCGAAAATCACGTACAAAGCGTTGATTTTGCCGCCGTCTGGAAGGGTACGACGAACCTTGCTCGCGAACGAACGCCCGTGCGATACCCGAATCAGGCTGGCGTCAATGTCGCCGTGCACCGCTTCAGCTGCCTCAAGGTCATAGTCACCGAGGCGAACATCTTTCAGGAAACCGCTGGCCATGGGCTTGCCCTCGGGTGCGCGGACGTCTAGGTAGCTAACGAATGCATCGGCGTCGGGGAACCGCCCGCCCCACACGCTAACCTTGCGTGGAGCTTGGTACTGAGAGTGCTGAAAACGTGTCTTGGCCATAGGAGAACCCTACCCGCGCGATGCCCCTATTCCCCAGCCGCGAAAGTGGGATTCTGCCCACTCCTTGTATGAAATCATCGACCTGCTCAAGCTGGATTCGTATACTGCACGTTAGCCCATCTTATTTGTGAATATATAGTGAATTACCAGATGAGGCGTTGATTCATCAACCCCCCCACTGGTAACTTTCAGGTGTCAAACGATGCCAGCAACCGATGAAGGAAGTAGTATTCTTCTTCCTCATACTTCAGTTACCGAAAAAAGTATGCTTAAAGTGGTGCTGGTCAACAGACCCGACAGATAGGTAAAAAATGCGCAAGTTACTACGTTCATCAATCGCTGCAGTATGTGCAGCACTATTCGTCTTCGCCGGCATCACTCCGGCAAGCGCAGTTACTCAAGACACCATGTATCCGGTATGCGGCACCGAAGTAATTATTGCCTCACAAACATCAGGGGACACATACCACCGCACATACCTCAACGGCAAGATGGTATATGGGTGGTCGAAGGGCGTGAAGAATAATTCAGGCGCAACGAGTTACACGGGAAGAAATAACTGGACAAACACTCGAGTTCAAGCACCAAAAATCGCCTCCTCCGGTTACCGCTGCCGCTAGTCACGCCTGGGGCGCGCAGTACACTCTTTGCGCGCCCCTTCTCGTTGGACATGGAGTATTTTAGTGAAACATGTACATTTCAGAAGAATTACTTTGATATGCATTGCAATGTTGACATTCACAGCTTGTTCCCAGCTTTCTTCACAGGAAACAGACTGGGAGAAGCCTGAGTGGATGGCGAACAATGCCCAAGCGGAGGAGGAGTTCACCGCGAAACTTCAAGCCTGCATGGACGCCAAGGGGTGGGACCTCACACTTGATTCGTCCGGTGGGATCATTGAGATGTTCACTGATGAAACCGAAATGATGCGGGCGACAAAGGACAGCCAAGCCTGTACTAAAGACATTACGGGCATCGACCCTCTCAGCATTGGCACATCGGTCACCGAGGCCTCTGCGCGGGAGAACTACCAGTTCGAGACCGATGTGTACAACTGCCTCGTCGCGCAGGGCGTCAAGATGTCACGTGAAATGCCCTCCGAAGAGGAATACGTTGACACCGCGCTGTCTGGGGAAACGAGCAGCGCACCGTGGTGGCCTTATGGCGACCAAACCGTCCTTTCAATGAGTCTCGACGAGCAAAACAAACTCCGCCAAGAGTGCCCTGAACGTTGGGTCTTCGCCCAGTGAACTCAGCCCGAGCACCACGACGCGGCAAAACAGTTCTGTTGTGGATGTTAAGTATCGCCGTTGCCCTAGGGATTGGCGGCGCTGCCGCCTGGGCGGTGCTTTCTCCACCCACCACAGAACAAACGGTCGTGTCTGACCCGACGTACACAGTCGCGCAAGAAACAATCACACGGTCCAGCCAGTTCACCGCTGACATTGCGTGGAGCACTGCTGATGCTGGGGTATTTGGCGGTGGTGGCACGGTCACAAGCATCGGCGTTGCTAGCGGTGACACGGTCACGGCGGGTCAACTGTTGTACACGGTGGACCTCAAACCGGTGTATGTCGCGCAAGGTGAAGTCCCTGCGTTTCGTGATTTGACCCTTGGTGTGACCGGTGACGACGTGGCGCAGCTCCAAGCTTTCCTCGCCGAGCACAACCATTTTTGGGCTAACGCCAATGGAACGTTTGGGCCGGCCACGTTAACTGCTGTGAAAGCTTGGCAACGTGCCACTGGGCAGGAGGAAACGGGGGTCGTTACGTCGGGGACATTGGTGTTTCTGAGCGACCTGCCCCGCCGGGTGACCGTCCCTGAGGCCGTAACCGTTGGGGCGCGCATCGCGGAGGGCACGGTGATTCTTCATGATGTCAGCGCCACACCCACAGTCACGTTCACGGTTGGCTCCAACTCAGAGCCGCCGTTAGTGGGCACCCCGGTGTCCCTAGTGGTTGGTGAGAACACGTGGGACGGCATGGTGAGCGCCGTAGCAGACAAAGACGGTGCTGTTGTTGCAACGGTGACGTCGAAAAAAGGTAAACCCATTTGTGGGAAATCATGCAGCAAGATTCCGCTGAGCATCACTGGTGAACAGCCCTATATTGTGGCGCAGCTCGTCCCTGAAGCGACTGGCCCTGTGGTGCCCGTTTCCGCGATTGCTACCTCACCTGATGGTTCGTCTTACGTTGTCACCACTAGTGGTGACAAGGTCCCGGTGACCATTGAGGCAACGGACGGATCGAGGGTTGTGGTGTCTGGCGTTGATACAGGTCAGGTAGTTAAATTGTATGCAACTGGTACGGCTCCGGGGTCATCTCAGCCTTCCTCAACATCGTCAGAGGAATAACGATGCCCAACCAACAGGTCACACTTGGGTGTGACGCGTTGGCGTTCCGTTACGCCCGGAACGCCCCTAATATTTTCAGCGGTCTCACCCTGACGTTTCGCCCTGGAAGTGTAACGGCGCTTTCTGGGGCATCGGGTTCGGGAAAGTCCACACTTCTCTACGTTTTGTCTTTGTTGCTCAAACCATCAGCTGGTTCTGTGACGCTCAATGACCAGCCGGTGTCTCAACTGGACGATGCCACGCTGTCGCGGATACGCGGTAGTCACATGGGGTTTATTTTCCAAGACGCGATGCTTGACCCTGCCCGCACCGTGTTGGACAACGTGTGTGAGGCTGGTGTTTTTGCTGGTCTCACCCGCAAGGAATCCCGTGCCCAGGCGGCTGCACTGCTTGAAGAGTTTGGGGTAGAGCATCGTATTGACCACCGCCCTGGTGAGATCTCGGGCGGTCAAGCGCAACGTGTGGGGTTGTGTCGCGGGCTCCTGACGAACCCGGGCCTTATTTTCGCTGATGAACCCACCGGTAACTTGGACACGGACACCTCTGAGGTGGTGTGGCAGGCGCTGCAGACCCGCGCACGCCGTGGCGCAACAGTGGTTATTGCTACGCATGACCCAGATTTGATGAAGCGGGCCGATGCGCTCCACCGGATTGGTGGGGGCGCGTCGTGATTCCTCAACATTCTCGCCCACCCCAGCAGGTTCCGCTTGGTCGCGGGCCTCGCACGCTCACGCTTGTGGGTGATCAGTTGCGGGCGGCTGTGTCTCGCCCTGCTGCGACGATCACGGCGGCGCTGGTCATCGCGGTGGTGTGTGTCATTATTTTTGCCACGACTGGTCGTTCTGCGGCAACGGAAGCGCAGGTCATTGACTCTGTGAACTCCATGGGCACCCGCCTGATTACGGTGATTGACAACACTGGGAAGGCTGGTATTGATCACTCTGCGGTGGGGAAACTTGAGGCTCTTGAGGGTGTGGAATGGGCGTTCGGTATGGGCCCTGCAGTGACATTGTCTAACCCTGCGGTGGGTGTCACGATGTCTGTTGCCCCACCGATGCGCACGGTCATTGGGGACCTCCCGCCGGCCGTGGTGTTGACGCATGGGCGGGCCCCGGCTTCTGGTGAAATGATTCTTGGGGTCGATGCGCAACAAGCATTGGGTTTGAGCCAGGCCAGTGGCACTGTTGCTGCAAGGGATGTCGTGTTCCCTGTGGTTGATTCGTTCACTGCTGAGGGTGAGCTTAGTGCGTTGACTGGGTGGGGGTTGTTGCCCACTGATGATGTTGTGCCGTTGCGGTATGTGTATGTTTTGGCCGAACCAAACACTGATGTCGCGTCGTTGGCGCGCGCTGTGGAGGCGGTGCTCCCTGCTGCGGTTCCAGGCGGGGTGAGCATCGAGATGCCTGCCCAGGCAATCCAGTTGCGTGAGGTGTTGGCTGGGACGTTGGCGGGTAGTTCCCGCCAGATGATGATTTTGACGCTGCTCACGGCTCTGGTTTTAACGAGTATCACGATGTCTGGGGCTGTTGCTGCGCGGCGGCGGGACTTTGGGCGGCAACGTGCGTTGGGGGCGTCTCGTAGCGCTATTTGTGTTGCGGTGATTGTGCAGAGTTTGGTTGCGGGTGTGGTAGGTGTGACGGTTGGGTTGTTGGTTGGGTTGCCGGTGACTTTTTTCTCGAGCGGGCATTTGCCATCGTTGCGGTTTGTCGGCGGGGCGGTGGTGTTGTTGTTGCTCGTGGCGGTCATGGGGTCGTTGCCGCCAGCGGTGGTGGCTGCACGGCGTGACCCGGTGCGGATTTTGCGGGTGCCGTAGTAGTGGGCCCGGATCATGTCCGGTCAAACACCCTGCGCCAGCCGTGCGTCGCCACGTACCGGGGGCACCCGTGCTGGGGTAACACGTCTCACCTAGGCGCGCCGTCACGCATCGTTGGTCCGCTCTTCCTCAACCACGCCCCACACACCTCACCCCACCCCACTTCACCTCACCCCTGATCGAAAGTGGGATTCTGCCCACTTTCGAAAGGGAAAGTGGGCAGAATCCCACTTTCGCGGCGGACAGAAGGAGAGGGTGTGGCGAGTGGAAAGTAGGGTCCTGGGTGCCCACCCCGGGGGCGGGCTAGACTACTGCCTACGCCCGGGCCCACCACGAAGCCGCCATGCTCGATGTAAGGAAAAACGCTGTGACTGACCTTGTTGTTGTTGGGGCAGGTTTATACGGGCTCACCATCGCCGAGCAGTGTGCCTCGCAGCATGGCATGAAGGTGCTGGTCATCGACCGTCGGTCGCACATCGGCGGGAATGCGCACAGCGAGTTTGACCCTGACACGGGCATCGAAGTGCACCAATATGGAGCTCACCTTTTTCACACATCGAACGAACGGGTGTGGCAGTACGTTAACCAGTTCACCTCGTTCACCAACTATGTGCACCGCGTGTATTCCACACACCGTGGTGAAGTTTTCCCCATGCCCATTAACTTGGGCACCATTAACCAGTTTTTCCGCTCCGCATACAGCCCGGACGCTGCCCGTGAACTCATTCGCCATCAAGCCGGTGAACTTGGCGGGAAAACCCCAGAAAACCTCGATGAGCAGGGTATCTCCTTGGTGGGGCGCCCACTGTATGACGCGTTTATTCGCAATTACACCGCCAAGCAGTGGCAAACAGACCCGCAAGATCTTCCCGCCTCGATTATTTCGCGTTTGCCGGTGCGATACGCGTATGACAACCGGTACTTCAATGACACGCATGAAGGGCTCCCCACCGACGGGTACGCGGCGTGGTTCAACCGCATGGTTGATCACCCGAACATTGAGGTTCAGTTGGATGTTGACTTCTTCGATAACAGCCAAGCCGTTTCCAAAGCTGGCACGGTGGGCAACGTCCCTGTGGTGTACACCGGGGCGCTAGATCGCTACTTTGACGACTGCGTGGGCGACTTGTCATGGCGCACGTTGGACTTTGAACGCGAAACGTTGGATACCGGTGATTTCCAGGGAACCTCGGTCATGAACTACGCCGATGCTGATGTTCCGTACACCCGGATCCTTGAGTTCCGGCACTTCCACCCGGAGCGTGACTACCCACGCGACCGCACCATCATTGTGCGGGAGTTCTCCCGGTTTGCTGGGCGTGATGACGAACCATATTACCCGGTGAATGCTCTTGGTGACCGAGAACGGTTGACCGCATACCGCGAGTTGGCGCGCGCTGAGCGTGGTGTGCACTTTGGTGGCCGCCTTGGGACATACCAATACTTGGATATGCACATGGCGATCGCATCGGCTCTCACCAGCGTTGATACAGTGCGCGCGATGGGTACCACTACCACCTGATTGTGGCGTCGTCGGGTGGGAAACAACGGCTGCACGGCAGGTTATGCAGCAAAATTGACAGGTCGTGCCGGTGGCACACTTTGCCTGCTTGGTGCTCCCTAGACTCATTCTGAGTCCACAGCGTGCTCGCTGCGTCAACAATGGGGTCAGTTTCGACCGGCCGTTGCTTTCTTGCACAGCATGCACCTTCAACGCCCGCACTCGTGTGTGGTGGTTGTGGCGGGGACTTGCATACGTCTGTCGCAAAGGAGCCCCTGATGAGCACGCCCAATCTTGACATCGACACTGCCGTGCAGTCGATGACCCTGCTGGAGAAGGCTGCACTGCTCAGCGGTGAGAACGTCTGGGAATCACGGGCTGTGCCACGTCTTGGTGTGCCGTCGATGTTCTTCGCAGATGGCCCCCACGGTCTGCGTAAGCAAAGTGGTCCGTCAGACCACCTTGGCTTGCATGAGTCGGAGAAGTCCACGTGTTTCCCCACGGCTGCGACGTTGTCGAATAGTTGGGACCCCACGTTGACGCGCCGGGTTGGTGAAGCCATTGGTGCTGAGGCTGCGGAGCAAGGTGTTCAGGTTCTTTTGGGCCCTGGGCTCAACATCAAGCGCAGCCCGGTAGGTGGGCGTAACTTTGAGTACTACTCGGAGGATCCACTGCTCAGTGGGCATTTGGCTGCTGGTTTTGTCCAGGGTGTGCAGTCGCAGGGTGTTGCTGCTACCCCTAAGCACTTTGCGGCGAACAGCCAAGAGTTGCAGCGCATGGTTAATGATTCTGTGGTGGATGAGCGCACGTTGCGCGAAATCTACCTCACTGGGTTTGAGATTGTGGTGAAGCAGGCTGCCCCGTGGGCGTTGATGTCGAGTTACAACAAGGTCAACGGTGTGTATGCGAATGAGCACCGTGAGCTTCTTCTTGATATTTTGCGTGATGAGTGGGGCTTCACTGGCGCTGTTATTACTGACTGGGGCGGCGGTAACGATGCGGTTGCTGCGGTTCGCAACGGCAGCGCACTGGAGATGCCGTCACCTGGTTTTGATTCGGCTCGTCAGATTGTCGCTGCGGTGGATGCTGGCCGCTTGGACATGGCTGATGTTGATGCCCGCGTCACCGAACTGTTGACGTTGGCGCAACGCACCTCCACCCCTATTCGCCAAGTTGTGAACTACGATGCTCACAGCCAGGTGGCTCGTGAAGCTGCCGCCCAGTCGATGGTGCTGCTGCGCAATGAGGATGGTGTGCTACCTCTTGCTGCTGAAACCAGTGTAGCTGTCATTGGGGATTTTGCTCGTAGTCCCCGTTTCCAGGGCGCAGGGTCCTCGCAGGTCAACCCGACGTCGCTAAGCAACCCGGCCGATGCCATTGAGAGCGCCGCAGTGCGTTGCGTGAGTGTGGAGCGTGGCTTCCGCCGTGATGGTTCAGGTGACGCCGAGTTGGTGCAGCGCGCAGTAACTGCCGCGCAGCAGGCTGATGTTGCGGTGTTGTTCCTTGGACTGCCTGAAATTTACGAATCTGAGGGTATTGACCGCTCGGATCTTGCTCTGCCAGCGAACCAGGTGGAGTTGTTGGAGGCTGTGAGCGCAGCGAACCCGAACGTTGTTGTGGTGTTGGCAGCTGGTGGCGCGGTGGAGATGCCTTGGCGTCATCACACGAAGGCAATTTTGCACGGGTACCTCAACGGACAATCCGGTGCCGACGCCGTGTTCGATCTCCTCACTGGTGTGATCAACCCCAGTGGAAAACTTGCTGAAACCTTTGTTGAGCGTCTGAGTGATCACCCCACCGCGAAGTCCTTCCCCGCAGCTGGTCCAACAGCTGAGTATCGTGAGGGGATCTTTGTGGGGTACCGCTTCACTGAAACGACTGGTGCGGACGTCGCTTATCCCTTTGGTCATGGCTTGAGTTACACCTCGTTTGAGTACTCCAATGTTTCTGTTTCCGGCGATGTTGTGTCAGTGACCGTAACGAACACGGGCCCGGTTGAAGGCTCTGAGATTGTGCAGCTTTACGTGTCAGGGCCTGAGAAAAGTGCGGTGCCGCGGGCGAAGTTGTCGCTCGCTGGTTTTGCGAAGGTCACGGTTGCGCCTGGGGCTTCTACTCAGGTGAGCATGCAAGTTGCACCGGAGGCGGTGCGGGTGTTCGATGTGTCTTCCCACGCGTGGGCTGTGGAGAACGGAACGTACCGGCTTCACGTTGGTGCCAGCATCCGTGACCTGCGCGCCGATGTTGAGTACCGGGTGACCGATGGTGTTGCTCTTGGCGCCCCACCCAACGCCTCCGCGCTTGCTCCTTACTTTTCCGGTGACGTCCACAGCGTCTCTGATGACGCTTTCACTGCGCTTCTTGGACGCCCCCTCCCTCCAGCACAGTGGCGCCCAGGCCCACTTGGGGTGAACGACCCATTACGCCAGTTGAGTGTGGCGCGCAGCCCACTCGCTCGACTAGCAAGTCGCATTCTCAATGCACTTATCCGTCGCTCTGAGAAAAAGGGGAAACCAGACCTTAACCTCTTGTTCTTGGTGAATATGCCTTTCCGCGCTATCGCTAAAATGACAAATGGCGCAGTCAGCATGGACATGGTTGAGGCAATACTCGTCATCGTCAACGGAAAACACTTCCGCGGCATTTCCCGACTCACATCACTGTTTTTTGCTAATAAAAAGAACAACAAAAAAACTCGCAACGAACTTTCTGTTACATCCCAGTCCTAACGAGCAATACGTGGAGTGTCACTGGTGAGACTCCACTCCCCTTACCCTTACGCAGCATGAGTCTTGAGGAGTTGTCCGATGGTTTCACTTCGATCGTGGTGGGAGTCCTTCCGTGAGAAGCACCCAGAATTTTCCACTTTTGCCATGTTTTTCCTGGTCAGCAATGGTGTAACCGTACTCCAGCTGGCTCTTATGCCAATTTTTCGAAACATCTTCGCTGGCACAAACCTCATATCGACGGATTTCCAAGTGTTGGCAATCGGATCAAACGTTGATGGTTCGCAGTACTACATGTTTGATTACGCCGCTGGCGCTCTCCCTGAAGGAGGTGGCGGTCTTGCTTACTTCCTTGCAGTACAAATCACAATCCTCATCGCTCAAATCATCAACTTCTTCTTGCAGCGGAGTGTCGCGTTCCGGTCAAAGGCGGGCATCGCTAAGGCTGCATTGTGGTACTTCATTGCGTACATCGTCATCACGTTTATCGCCGCAGCAGCGCAAGGTTTCTACAAGGTTCCCATTTATGAGTTCTTTATGGGTAAGTGGGGTGGCGCAGGAGAAACAACCGCTGATGTCATTACCATGATCATCAACAGTGCGATCTCCTTCTGGGTCTTTTACCCCATCCTGAAGGTCATCTTCAAAGAAAAACGCGATGATCTGACTGATACAATCGACCCGGCATCCGCCGAGAATTCCGCCTCACAGTAAAAAGACATGAACTCGACTCTTCTAAGCATTATTGTCCCAAGCTACAATTCTGCTGATTACTTGCACCGCTGCTTGGACACGCTCGTGGGACCACCAGACGTTGAGATCATCATCGTCAATGACGGTTCACACGATGACACTCCACTTATCGCTGATCAGTACCGGGACCTCTACCCCGACACGGTGCGCGTGATCCACAAACCAAATGGTGGTCACGGCTCAGCGGTGAATGCTGGTGTTGAGGTAGCAACAGGGCAGTATGTGAAAGTCGTGGACAGCGACGACTGGCTGAATCAAAGTGCGTATCTCGCACTACTCGCCACGATCCGCACGTTCGCGGCACGCTCCGAAGACGTCGATGTCATTTTTACGAACTTCGTGAAAGAACGCGAAGGAGCCAAAAACAGCACCACCCGGTACACGAACGTCATGCCGCAGGGGCGGGTCTTCGAGTGGTCTGAATTGGGACAGTTCCGAACCCGTCAACACCTCATGATGCACGCGGTGTGCTACCGCACCAGCGTGCTGCGGGCATCGGGCATGCGGTTACCCGAACACACGTTTTACGTGGACAACCTGTTTGTCCTTGAACCGTTGGCGTACACTCGCACGGCCTACTACCTCAACGTTGATCTGTACCGGTATTTCATTGGCCGTGACGATCAGTCCATCAACCACTCTGTCATGATTAAACGCGCAGACCAGCACTTGAAAGTTGCGCGGCTACTCCTTGATTGCATGCCTAAACGCGGCACCGTGGATGACCGGCTTTTCTCGTACTACCTGCACCACCTGGAAATCGTGTGTGCAATCACCTCGGTGATTCTTTTGCATGCTGGTGGCCGGGATAACCTCAATGCCCGCACTCAACTGTGGGCTGACATCAAAGCGAAAGATGCCTGGCTTCACGCCCGGCTGAGACGCAGCTTGGTGGGGAAAACCAGTAATCTCCCAACCGTCGCGGGGCGTAAAATCACTGTCGCCGCCTACCACATCGCACGGCGGGTTGTCGGTTTTAGCTGAGTGGTTCACCACCAGCAACCATGACAGCATCCACCTCGTCGCGCACCCACTGTGAGCCGTGTGCAACAACGTTGGCAGCCAGCGGGATCTGGTGTGACGCTGACTCGAGGATGTGCATCAGGTAGCCTCCCGTGTTGGGGAACGCCACAATGTCACCGCAGGCCACTCCCTGTGGAAACACCATTCTTCGGCGCAGAATGAGTTCCTCTTCAATGCAGTACGCACCCACAAAAAACCCTGATTCGATCTTTTCCGGCGCCCCCGCCGCAGCAGGTCGCACCAGCACAGGGTCAACAAGAAAATCCGCTGATGTTGAGCGCACCTGCGTGCGGTTCATCATTAACCCCACCAACGGGATGCCGTCACTGGTGTGTTTGCGGAACGTCACCTGTGCGAGCGTCATACCGCACCCGTCCAGCAGCGAGCGCCCTGGTTCACATCGCAGTTCGATGCCGCGTTCCCGCAGGGAGCCGGCAATGGTGGGTTGGGTGGCGGTTGGGTGTTCGCCGTTTTGCGGCGCGCTTTCCTGTCCCGCACCAGCTAAAACACTAGGTGCGCTGAGTACCTGGTTCAGCCATTGTCCGCGTACTACGCTCTGATAGTAGGGGTAAACGCTCGGTGAGGGGCGCTGCGCTGCAGGGTCCACTAGCCCTAACTGGTCACCGCGCCACGTCACTTGTGAGGTGCCGGGCTGAGTGGCGTCGAGCGTGTGCCAAAAGTGTTGCCATTGGTCGGCATCGTCGAGGTATGACATGGGGATTCCGCCGCCCATATCGATGAAGTCTGGGGTGTGGCCTTGTTCGCGCAGCGCATCGATGACGGTGCATCCGTGGCGCAGTGCGATGGCGCGTTCTGCTGCGGAGTATCCGTTGAGGTGAATGTGTAGGCCAACCACGTTCACCGCTGATTCTGACGTGAGAGGTGCTGCCCAGTCCAACCATTGGGTGGAGGGTAACCCAAACCGGGTGGGGGCAATGTCGGGGTGTATGACCGCTAGGCGCAGCGCAACGCGTGCTGGTGTGCCTGCCTGCTTGGCCCGGTCTAGGACCAGTGCTGCCTCGTCACGGTTGTCCACACTGATGGTGACATCGTGTGTGATGGCGAGGTCAAGGGCTGCTGGGGTTTTCATGGCGGCGGAGAATACGATGCGTTTCCCTGGTACACCGGCTTCGAGTGTTTGCGTAAGTTCGCGGCGGCTGGCTACATCGATGCCTGCCCCTGCGTGGTGTGCGGCCTGCACGATGCTGATGGTTTTGTTGGCTTTGCGTGCCAAATACACCGCGAACCGGATGTCATGTTCCGCTGCTGCGGTGGTGAGTTCGTTGATGTTTCGGGCAAGTGGCCCGGTGTTGTGCACGTTGACTGGTGAGCCGTACTCCTCGATGAGGGCAGCGCATTGCTCTGCGTCGTCGAGTAGTTCTCGCATCCATGGTTCCAGGCGGGCGGTCAGCGGGGTTACTCCCTCGCAGTGTGGCGTGTGTGGCACTGGTGCTCTTTCTGTTGGTGCGGTGTTCACTGTGCTGCGGCCTGTTCTCGCACAAGTTGTTCCACCACATAGGTGGCCCAGGCTTCGCATTGGCCATGAAGGCGGTGGTTCAGTGTGTCGTGCCCGATGACTGGGTCTTCTGTGGGGCGACCCAATGCGAAAAGTCCCGGCGTTGGTACCCCGTTTGCGCCGATGCACCGGGTGGCGTGGTCTGTGAGGACGCCGCGTTCTCCGTGGCGTACGGTGACGTGCCCGTTGGCTAATAGCTCGTGCCATAGCGGGTCTGGTGTGCGTGATGCGACGTCAACGGTGGCAGTTATCGGCAAAGGTGCACTGTTAGGCGCAAGGGCCTTACCTGCTGTGGGATCAATGACCTCCACCCATGGGCGCGGGGCGAGGAGTACACCCGGTGGGCTTGTGATGGCGTTGATAACGCTGTCATCGCCCTGTGTGCTCGTTTCGAGCTTGCCTGGTTCACGGTTGGTCGTTTCGTGGTCAACTGCCTCATGGCCAACCGCCCCGAGGGCAGTAGTTTTCCAGGTCAATACACCGGACCGGGTCAGTGCGATGAGTTTACGAACTGTTTGTTCTGGTGGACCGTAAGCCCAACGTTCTGCAACTGCTGCGAACCGTTGGAACTCTTGCCACGCATCGGCTTGGCGTGGTTCGAGTTCTAGTGACCCAATGATGTCGCGGTAGCCCACGTGCCATACTCTCCCCCACACCCAGCGGGCATCGGGCGGGATGTCGCCTGCGTTCATGGCGAGGTGGGTGAGCATGCGGTCGAGGGCGGCGGCGGTGACGTCACGTGGTCCTTCAACGCCGGTGGGCGTGTTTTCCTCGGCATCAGGTGTTGGTGTCTCGAGGCTGTCCGGGCTGGTCAACGCGGCGCGCAATCCTGCCCGGTCGCAGGTCGCGTCACGGTGGATAGCGAACGCCGTTGCAGCGTCGACAAGGGTGTCCCACCACCGGGAATCAGGGAGGCCATCACCGGTGGGGTCGAGGTGTCGCAACCGTACTGTCGCGCTGAGGATTATGTCGGTGTCCTGCGGTGTCAGCGCTGGGGGTTTAGGTGACATTGGCAAACCGGTACGCGACAGCAACGTGATGTTTTGGGGTTCGTTGCCTGATGGCACGTACGTTAACCCCTCCGGTGTGCTGGTGGTGTTTTCCCATGCTCCACCGCGGCCCTGCGTGAGGGTTAAAACATTGTCGATGCCTGTGAGCGCCGTCCCTCGGATTGTCACGTTCGTTGCCGGTGAGTCAGCCACAGCCTGGTGGTCTGCGACGCTGACTGGTGACCTGTGGCCTGTTGCTAACAGCACAACGTCGAACCCGGAATGGGTGGTTCCGTGCTCGTCAGTAACGTTCCATGTTGTGTGTTGTTCGCTGCTGTTTTCCTGGTGAACGCTGGTGACCCGTACGGGTTGATGGGTTACCTGGTAGGTCGGTGAGGCTGCCAGCCCACCCCACGCGGCATGAAGGTACTCCCCCATCCGGGCGCGCGGCGGGTACTGCGCCCGCGCATCGTCATTGGGGTGCCATTGCGCCCATTGGCTGTATGACAACGGAAACGACGGCGCGGACAAGTCAACAATGGTTGGTGACACGTTCATCAGCAGATGCTCGGGGGTTTCCGGGTCCCACACTGCCCCACTACCCGGCGCATATGGGTCAAAGACTGTTATCTGCAGGCTGGCGCCGCCCACTGTGTCGCTGCGTGCTGTCAGCACGCTTTCGAGTTCGCATAGCGCCGCCACTCCTTTTGGCCCACCCCCAACCACCGCAACCCGCCATGTCACACTGGGGGATGCGTCGGCTGGGGAAGATGCCGCAGCAGCAGACCACACTGCACTATCCATCACGCTGGTACTGCCTTCTGTCATGCCGCCTCGACGAGTGAAGTGAACGGGTTACTCAGCGACAGTGTTGCGTCGCGTGCAGGGTCAACCCCATACGTGTCGTGTACCCACACGTCGTCGTACACGGTGGGCAGGTAGGGCAGCCCACCGTCGTGGACAAGGAACACCCAACGTTCTGATGGGCTTGCGTCAGCGAGTTGGTTACCTACTGCGGCAACTAGTGCGCCGGTTGATGCCCCGGCGAGGATTCCCTCACGGCGGGCAAGCATGCGGCAGCCGCGGATCATGTCTTGTTCGGAGATTCGCATCACCTGGTGGGGGTGTGCGCGGCGGGAAAGGTCGGTGACGAACCCGGCGCCTAAGCCGGGCAGGAACCGTTCTCCCGATTGTCCGCCGAAGAGGGCAGAACCTTGTGCGTCGACGGCTACTACTTGAGTGGAGGCACCCGTTGCTTCCACAGCGTCGAGGCAGCCAAGAACGGTGCCGGTGGTGCTTGTTGCCACAAAGAGGCGATCTGGTGTCCCGCCGAGTTCTGCACAAATTTCTGGGAATGTGCTGCCAGCGTGTGCACGTGGGTTCGCGGGGTTGCCGTACTGGTTTGTGGTGTAGGCGCCGGGGATTTTTGCAATGAGTTCTTGGACGCGTTCTACTCGGGCACGTAACCGGTTGCCATCGCTGGGTGTTGGGACGAGTTCCACGTGGGCGCCGTAGGCTCGCATGACCGTGCAGGCGGCGACGTTTGCTCGCTCATCAACAACGGCTATGAAGTTCACAGCGTGTACGGCGCATTGGCGGGCTAGTGCCATTCCGAGGTTTCCGGACGTTGATTCCACAACCGTCCCACCTGGTGTGAGGTCACCGTTGGCGATTGCTGCATCGAGTAGAGATTTTGCGGTACGTTCTTTCGTGCTCCCTGACATTTGGAGGTTGTCGAGCTTCGCGTAGATGCTTGGCCCTTGTGTGTCGGCAAACAGCCGGTCGAGGCGCACAGTGGGGCTGGGGAAAAAGCCCGTGTGATCAGCGGTCTCGTTGGCGCTGTTATGCGTTGTTTGGGTTGTTTTCGGGGACATCAGATCTCCTTACGTCCAGGGACGCCTGGCACTTAGCAACATTCGCACCAATCCCCCGTGTCCGCTCGCTGAAGCCCGATGCGGGGGTTTGGCCAGCGCCAACATCAGATCACCGGTATGATCCGCACTCATTCACCGTCACTGGCGCGCGTGCAGCCGCCCGTGAGCCGTCATGTCGATGGTCATGGTGACGTTGAGACGGTGCAGGAAATCGTCATCATGGCTGACCACAAGGAGCGCCCCACGGTAGGTGGTCAGAGCGTCAACAAGTTGATCCACGGTGTCGATATCGAGGTTGTTTGTTGGTTCATCAAGGATGAGCAGTTGCGCGGTAGGTTGGGCAAAAAGCAGGCGGGCGAGTTGCACCCGGAACCGCTCCCCACCCGACAGCGAACCAACTGGCCTAGTTACGGAATCGCCACGCAGGAGAAGGCGGGCAAGCTGGTTACGGAGCTCACCCACTGTCATTCCAGGGGCATCGGGCAGGATGTTGTCGAGGGCGCTTGCGGTGTCGTTGAGGTTGCTGAGGCGTTGCGGGAGGTATCCAACTCGCTGCGTGAGGAGTTCGCCGGTGATTCCACCGGGCATGGGCGGTGTGTTGTGCACGAGGTGATTCAGCAGTCGGGTTTTTCCCACCCCGTTGGGTCCAACTAGTGCAATGCGCTCAGGGCCTTGCAGGTGCAGGGTGCGGTGGGTGTCGTGTAGTTGTGCGATGCGCCGGGAGTTGGGCACGTCGGGGTCGGGCAGTGTGAGGTGGATGGCTTCGTCGTCTCTGAGGCGGGCTTCTGCCGCGTCGAGCGCTGTTTTGGCTGAGGTGACACGGGCGGCCATGAGATTGCGGGTTGCCCCTGCTGTCACTTCAG
Source organism: Jonesia quinghaiensis DSM 15701 (assembly GCF_000423205.1). Lineage (GTDB taxonomy): Bacteria > Actinomycetota > Actinomycetes > Actinomycetales > Cellulomonadaceae > Jonesia > Jonesia quinghaiensis. Next base: position 473,523 of record NZ_AUHN01000004.1, on the reverse strand, counting down.
CTTTGCGTTGAAGCCCACCGGCAACGATGGGTGGCATGGAGGCTGCGGCTTTGCGCCCTTGGGCGGCGCGGCGGGCAAGTTTTGTTTCCGCGTCGATGCGTTGTTTCTTTTCTACCCGCAGGGTGCTTTCGGCGGCGCGGACTGCTTGTTCGGCGGCGGCCTGTTGTTGCTCTTGGTGTTGTAGCCACGCGCTGTATGGCCCGCCATAGGTGTCGAGTTGTCCATCTCGCAGTTCTGTGGTGGCTTCCATGGTGTCGAGGAGTGCTTTGTCGTGGCTGACGATGATGAGTGTTCCGGGCCATTTTTCCAACAGTCGATGCAGGTCATTGCGGGTGGAACGGTCCAGATTGTTGGTGGGTTCGTCGAGAAGTGTGATGGGGGCGGCACGGAGGCGCAGCCCGGTGAGGGCGGCAAGCATGGCTTGCCCACCGGAGAGGGTGTTGGTGCTGCGGTTGAGGGTGATGTCAGATAGCCCGACGCTGTGGAGTTGTTCGATGGCGCGCGTTTCGATGTCCCAGTCGTCGCCGATGGTGTCGAAGTGGTGTTCTGCCACGTCACCTTGTTCGATGGCGTGTAGTGCAGCAATTTTGTTGGTGATGCCCAGGAGGTCGGCCACAGTTGTGGTGGTGTTGAGGGTCAGTGTTTGGGGTAGGTAAGCGACATCACCGATGCAGCTGATTGTGCCGCTGGTGGGGGTGAGTTCCCCAGCGATGAGCCTCAGTAGTGTGGATTTACCGCTACCGTTGCGGCCAATAAGCCCTGACCGCGCAGCCTGGAACGTTCCAGAAACATCTGCGAGCGCACGTGACCCGTCTAGCCATTCGAAGGACACGTTGTGGAGGGTGACGGCGGGTGCGGGGTGTGATGACATGGGGGCCTCCCGGTGCCCATCAACGCGTTGTGTGCGGGTGGGCTGGTTGATGACAGGTGCGGTTGGGCGCTGTGCTCACCGTGTGTGGGAGTGCGCCGGAGCGTGTCGATCAACGTGTTGTCACATGCTGTCAGCGTAGCGTCACGTGGTTGGGGCTGTCAGGTTTTTTCTGCCCCTCCCCCTCCCCTCACCTCACACATCGAAAGTGGGATTGTGCCCACTTTCGAATGGGAAAGTGGGCACAATCCCACTTTCGATTAGGGGGCGGTGTTGGGGGCGATGTGGCGTGGGGGCGATGTGGCGTGGGGGTGGAAAGCGTGGGCGCACTTCAGGCGATCAAAGCTCAAAGCTCGCGGCCAGGCACCCAGCCACGGGACACTAGCTCACGCCGGACCATCGCAACCCACTGATGTGAGTCTTTGTACAGATCGTCCGCTGTTACCGTGAAAACGGCATACCCCAAGTCCCTCAACTGTCTCTTCTTCGATGCGTCACGCTGCCACACGTTTCGGTTCGTGCGGTGAACGTCCCCGTCATATTCAACGACCACTCGCCACCGTTCGAAAAGGAGATCGGGCATACACACGAAACTTCCCGACGCATCGTGAATCAATGCGTTGACCTGCGGTTGTGGAAGACCCGCTGAAACAAGCGCCAGCCGGGCATGGGTTTCAGGCACAGAATCAGTTCCCGGCGCAGCGTACTCGAGCGCCAGGCGGGCACGAACTATTCCGCGATAATTTTTGGCTGAATCTACCAACGTTTTCAGCGCCTGCATACTGGTCACAGGCGCTTTCCGCCTCATCAAAGCGTCAGCAAGGGCAACGGCGTCAACGTCGCTTAGGCGATGGCATTCTTGTAGCCACGCCCACTCTGGCGAGATGACCTGAAGCCCAGATACGGTGTGCGAAACAGCGGGCTTGTGTCGGTCAAGATGGTGAGAGACGACGCCCCGCATCTGCGGACGGCGCTGCTGTAGAGCGACTGTGACGTGGATTGTGTGGTCTCTCTCGAGGATGTGTGGCAGATCGATCCCGGCAAGCCGCAGCGCTGTGACATGCGAAAAGAACGCGTCGTCGGTGAGTTTCATACTGATCAGTGAGCACTGTTCGTTGACGTCCCCGGCCCGTTGAACCCGCCTACTTTGCCGGCGTGCAAAACTGGTCGACGGTGGCGCACTACTGAGAGGTGCGGTCAGTATTGTCATTTCTCAAGGGTGAGCGAGCGTCATTTTTTTTGTTTATCGATGCGCGCTGACGCGGTGGATAAGTTGGGTGCCGCTGCGTTTTTCCGCGACTGAGGACAACAAGAGTGCCGAGTTGTTAGCCTCTTGTCTCACATCCCCCCACTCAACCCGTCACCCCCTGCCCACTGACCGCTTCAACGCCTCAACGCCTCACACCGATCGAAAGTGGGATTGTGCCCACTTTCCCTTTCGAAAGTGGGCACAATCCCACTTTCGATTGCAGGAGGTACGGGGAGGTGTGGCGGTGGGATTGCGAACTGGGGTAGGGACGGCCTGCTGGAGGCTTCGATTAGCGGTTCTCGTTGAACGCGGCTAGTTGCGCCTCAGCGATTGGGCCGTATGTGTCCACGAGTTTCTGGGCGTGCCCAATAGATCCTTCATCTTCCCAGGTCACGGCGTGTACGCTCGCTGCTGCCGGTGTGAGGATCTGGTCCAGTCTAAGTTGCTCAAGCTCCTCGTGTGTCAACGTGGTGTCCCCTAGATCGAAAGCCAATACCTGCGACCCGCCGGCTTCGATTGTTACGAGCCCGCTGACATACCTAACATCATCATCTGATGGGTGGTACATGATGTGTGCATCCATGATGTTCACCGTGCGCCCCGTTGGGTTGGTGAGCACCGTGAAAAGCACATTATTTTCGCCAGCCTGAGCCACATAAAAGGGTGAATTGACGATATCGGTGGTAGGCAAGTTTCCACACCCCGATGTCCACTCTTCTTCACACTCGTAGTCAAACCACTCGCCGTCTTCACCAGCGGTGACTTCTTCTGTTGATGAGCACTGCGTGAACAAGATGAGGATCGCAAGTACGAGCGTCCAGATAATCAGGGGGCGTTCGCGGATTGATGGTTTTGGTTCGGGGTTATCAAGAATGCTCACGCAGGACACTTTACTCGTCTAGTGGTTGTTCGGACGTCCCTCTGGAGTAGGACTTTCCACACGGACCATCCGGGACCTTCGACTCATCTTCACCCGCAGTTATTGACGATGTGTCAATAGTGGACATACCGTGAAGGAGTACCGCGAGAAACCCGCGATACCGGGCACCATCACACAGCACACCATCACATTGGCTTCACACGACACAGGGGGCACCATGGCACACAGCGAGGGAACACAGCCCACTAGGGCTCCACGCACCGCCCCCGACGAGCGCATGCGGGACATCACTAATGCCGCGCGTCGCCTGTTTGCCACGCGCGGCATCATCAGAACCTCCTTCACCGACATCGCGCGTGAAGTGGGAGTCGCTCGCGGGTTGATTTACCACTATTTCCCTGACAAAGACGCCATCATTGATGCTGTTCTTGCGGGGTACATCGACGAATTTGTGGTTGCCGTCGAAGAATGGGACGCCGCACGCGAACCCGGGAACATCGACAAAGCCTTGCGGGACTGCATTAGTGTGTTCCGCACTCACATGCGGTCCATGGACCCGATGCACACCGAGCTTCAACGGGTCGAAAACACCGGTCTCTACAACCGTTTTCTCCACCGCGCAGTGACAGCAATCGTCGATTGTTTAGAGCTCACCACCATCGAGGCGTACGCGGCCCGTCACCGCATCGAAATTGCCCACGTGCGAGAAACCTTTTACGTGTTGATTTATGGATTAGTGGGGTTGTCACGGAACAACCCAGCAGTTGGCGATGATGTGCTCATCGACATCACCCGCCAGATTTTGCGCCTACCACCAGCTTCCCCTGCTGGTCAGGCAAGTGCGGGAGCGCCTATGGCTGGCTAAAGCGCGCTTCCCACCGCGCAGGGAGAGATGGACAGAGGGGTCTGTCACTTTTCCCACCCGCCGCAGTACGCGGCATGTTGTAAGGAGCACGTCGTGTTTCTCTTCGAATCCCTCACCTGGGCTCAGGTGTTGATGTGGTTTGTTGTGTTGGGGGCGCTTATTGGCCTCAACGAGTTGGTGCGCTGGTCGAAAAAGGCCGCGATCGGCATCTTCATTGTTTTGCCCATTATTTTGACCATCTTCGTGTGGCCACACACGGCAGGGGCCGGGTCATCCACCGGAACCTGGTTCCACTGGGTCAAGGTGTACTCAGCACTTGCCGGGTGTATCGGCTTCATGCTGATCCGCTACAACAAGCGCCTCGCATCGAACAAGTACATGCTGTGGTTCCCCCCAGCGATCCTTGGTCTGAACATTCTTGAAGCTGTTATCCGTGACTTCCAAGTCGCCGGTTTCGCTGAGGGTGTTGTTGACGGGGTGTACATGATCGGTGGCCCATGGAACATCATGAACGGTGTCGCTGGGATTTTGAACCTGGTGGCAATCTGCGGATGGGTGGGTATTTTTGTCACCCGTGACCGTTTCCAAGACATGCTGTGGCCTGACATGTTGTGGTTCTGGATCATCGCTTATGACCTGTGGAACTTCGCCTACGTGTACAACTGTGTTGGCGACCACGCATTCTATGCGGGTGCTGCGTTGTTGATTTCTTGCACCATTCCGGCGTTCTTTATTCGCCGCGGGGCGTGGCTACAACACCGGGCTCACACCTTAGCGTTCTGGATGATGTTCACGATGGCATTCCCAACCTTCGTGTCAGATTCACAGTTCGCGGTGGATTCCTCACGCAGCACAACTGCCCTGTTTGTCGTCAGCTTGGTGGCATTGCTCGCCAACATCGCACTGGTTGTCTACCAGGTCCGCACCATCATTGTGAAGCGTCGCCACCCACTGCACGACGAACTCTACCCAGAGCTCGCTGCCTTCCAAGCGATCGCCGCAGAACGCCCAGCCGATGCTCGTCCCGGCGAGGTGCACAACGCTACGGTCCCTGCGTAGCGACGTGGGCATCGGCTCCGTGTGGTGAACCTTCCACCACATCAGCAGGTGCTACGTGCGAGCACAGCAAGGCGGGCAGTGGGTATATACCCACTGCCCGCCTTGTGTGTTGGCGATGGTGTGAGGGGTTAGCCCCATCTAGCTCACTAGTGGTGCCCAACTTTTTAGTGCTGCTGCGCCCACCAGGCGATGAGTCGTTCGCGGGCTACTTCTTCACCGAGTGGTCCTTCTTCCATCCGCAGCTCAAGGAGGAACCGGTATGCCGCCCCCACATCGCGACCTGCCGGAATACCAAGGATCTCCATGATCTGTTCGCCGTTGAGGTCTGGGCGGATCGCGTCGATTTCTTCTTGTTCGCGCAGGGTGACGATCCGTTGTTCGAGTTCGTCGTAGGCGCGAGACAAGCGGCGGGCTTTGTTGCGGTTGCGGGTGGTGCAATCTGCTCGGGTGAGCCTGTGTAGGCGCTCTAGCAGGGCTCCGGCGTCAGTGACGTAGCGGCGCACTGCGGAGTCTGTCCAGGTCCCTTCGCCGTACCCGTGGAAGCGCAGGTGCAGTTCCACCAGCCGAGACACGGCTTTGACGGTGTCTTTGTCGAACCGCAACGCCCGCAGGCGTTTAGCGGTCATTTTCGCGCCAACTAGTTCGTGGTGGTGGAACGACACGGTCCCGTTTGCTTCAAACTTGCGGGTAGCAGGCTTTCCAATGTCATGGAATAGCGCCGCGAGCCGCAACACGAGGTCTGGGCCTGGGACTGCGCCGCCTATGCCGGTTTCTAGGTCCATTGCTTGTTGAACGACGGTCATCGAGTGTTGGTAGACGTCTTTGTGGCGGTTGTGTTCGTCGCTGGCTTCTTTCATGCCCGGGACTTCAGGAATGATGTGTGCAGCCAACCCTGATTCCACCAGCACATTGAGGCCGGTGATGGGTTGTTCGCTGAGCATGAGTTTTGTGAGTTCGTCGCGCACTCGTTCGGCCGAGACAATCTCGATACGTGCTGCCATCTGCTGGATGGCAGCGTATGCGCTTTCTTCCACAGCGAACCCGAGTTGTGCGGCAAACCGGGCGGCACGCATCATGCGCAGGGGGTCGTCGTCAAAGGATTGTTCCGCGGCGATGGGTGTGCGCAGAAGGCCTGCGGCGAGGTCGTCGAGCCCGTTGAAGGGGTCCGCGAACACGAGTTCCGGTAACCGGATGGCCATGGCGTTGACGGTGAAGTCTCGGCGGGACAAGTCACCGTCGAGGGTGTCACCGAAAACGACGAGCGGTTTCCGGGAAGATGGATCGTACTGGTCGGTGCGGTATGTGGTGATTTCTACGACGATGTCTTCGCCGCCATCACGCGGGTGGCGCATCGCCCCGATGGTGCCGAATTCTTTGCCGATGTCCCAGTGGGCGTCACCCCAGTGGCGCAGGAGTTCCAGCGTTTCGTCCGGGGATGCGCTGGTTGCGAAGTCGAGGTCGTTGGACACGCGCCCCAATAGTGCGTCACGCACTGGGCCACCGACGATTGCGAGTTCGTGACCGTGTTGTGAGAACAGTTCACCAAGTTCGATCACCGTGGGATTCATGTGCGCAAGTACCGCCGAGCTCCTGCGTTCGAGGAGGTCCCGGTCGAGGCGGGTGGGGGCATCATGTTGTGGCGTCACGCGTCGAGCTCCAGGTGGTAGTGAAGTAGTGCAGGGGCTTGCCCAACAACCCGGCAGATTTCGTGGTGAATGTGCGGGGCTCTCGGTCAGCCAGATCCCAAAGTTGTTCAGTTAAAGATAAGGTAACGGTATGTCCACCAACGAGCGCCCAGAAGACCGGTTATCGGTCCCCGCGCCTCCAGGTGGCCACCCATTGAGGATAGACCCCACGGCGCGCCGTCAGTTTCCGGTGTATCACAACCCACATCACGCGCAGCTCTCAGATTTACCAATCGTTGAGGAAACATCAGCGGGTGGTTTAGTGGTTGCTGTGATGGAATCAGTCTTTCATGCTGCGGTTATTGCGCGGCGTAATCGTGCTGGTCGCCTTGAGTGGTGCCTCCCTAAGGGGCACTTGGAAGGTGTTGAAACCGCTGAGGAAGCTGCTGTCCGTGAAATCCATGAAGAAACGGGTATCAATGGCGTTGTGCGTCGCCCGTTGGGGTCAATAGACTACTGGTTTACGGGTGATGACCGGCGCGTCCATAAAGTGGTCCATCACTTCCTTCTTGATGCAATCGGCGGGTATCTCACAGTGGAAGGTGATCCCGACTCGGAAGCTGAAGATGTGGAGTGGGTCTCCTTTGCTGACCTGCAGACTCGTCTCAGTTACCCTAATGAGCGGCGACTCGCCGCAATGGCGCACGACATCTTGATCAAGCGCCGCCAAACGCAAACTCGACCTCTGCCCCGGTTCCGCCCCCACCGGTGACCATGGCGTGGCCTGTTACGGACTTCTAGGACTCATGCGTCTGCAACTGCCCTCTCCAGCCATGATGCGCCCCCACACGGTGTGGGCGTTGATTGTGCTGTGTCTCTTGGCCCTCACACTCCCCGCGGGAGCAGTAGCTGCACCCGCTTCACACCCACTCTCACCAGCCATGACGGGTAGCACAGCCCTACCCATGCAGGGTGACAATGATGCTGGCGACTCCGTCAACGGCATGATGGTCCTCGACCGGCTCAGCCCGATGCTTATCACCGCTGACGATGACGTCACTGTTGAAGTGGTGGTCACCAACACCTCAGATGAGAAGCTCACCGACGCTTCCGTCTCGTTTAACCTCATGCGTTACCGGATTTCGACGCGTTCCGCTCTTGCCCAATGGGAACAGCAAGGGTTGGATGCGACGGTCGGCACACATATGGGTGCAGACAACATTAAAGACCTCGACCCTGGCGACTCTGCACGGGCGAAAATCACCGTTCCCGCACGGGACTTCCAACTCCTTGACGGTGAAATTGGGTGGGGGCCTCGCGGCATCAGCCTCGTGCTTGGTGGCACGCAAGAGGGGGAATACGCCCCCCGTGTGGACATCATGCACACCTATATTTTGTGGAACTCACGGGATAAAGACGCCGATGCGTTGCTTGACTTAGCAACCGCCGTCCCCGTAACAGGGCCTGCAGTTAACCCCGGTGACGCATCGGAAACTGCCCGGCGCTACTTGGAAGCAACCGGAACAGACAGCCGATTGGGTTCCGTCCTTGACCTCGTCCAACAGCATGACTTTGTGTCCTTGGCCGTTGACCCAGAACTTGTTCAAGGCGTTGCTGACGCAACGGTGACACCCATGTCAGACCTCGTAACAACGGGCGATGACACCGGCGAACCCGACACTGCTACCAGTGAACCCGAGGACGGCACCGAAGATGGCGCCGAGGGTGAAGGCGCAGAACCCGGGCAAGAGGACAGTGAACCTTTCGAACCCACCATCGAACAACAGTCGTCTTCTGAATGGTTGTCGAGTGTCACCAACCTCAAAGAGCACGAAGTGTTCTCCCTCTTCCCCTTTGACGCCGACCTCGCGGCATACGCTGTGGCCGAAAGCGCCCCGCAACCGGTGAACCTCTCGACGTACACAGTTGAGGGCATCGAATCATGGAAAACAGGGCTGTCTTGGTTGACCGGGGATTCCGTGGCAACCAGCACGTTGCACACGTCCTTGGACGCCAAACAACCGTGGACTCTGCTCGAACCAGGGCAAGTCACAGACCCCACACAGCAGGTGTACACCACAAGCTCCGCAACACCCGTTGAAACCCCAAACGGTGATGTGACCATGTTGGTCTCTGACTCCGTGCTCAGTGGCCTGCTCACTACACCAGGAACATCTAGTCCTGTGATGGCGCAACAGCGGTTGATCAGCGAACTCGCTGTGATTGCGAAAGAGCAACCATCAGAGGTCCGCGGGCTCCTGATTTCTGTTCCACGCGACTGGGCACCTGATACTGATGTTGCCGGCGCTCAACTTGAGGCACTGGACTCCCTGCCCTGGGTAGAGAACATCACCGTTGAGGAACTCGCCGAAGAGTCCTTACTCAACACCACAACATACTCACTGCCTGAAGCGCCTCAAACAACCGAACTACCCAGCTTTGACACGCTTGTCGCGGTGACATCATTGCGCGACAAAGTACGGCAGATTGCCACCGTCACCTCTGAACCGTCAACCTTCGCGGCCGGAGAACGCCGTCAACTCGCCGGGCTCCTCTCCGTTGCGTGGCGCGGTGACCAGTATCAACGCGGCCTTCTTCTCGATGCGACACAAACGCTACTGGGTGAAACAGTTGAAAGCCTCCAGGTCGTAACAAACCCTGACATCAATCTGATTTCAACAGGCTCTGAGATTCCACTGACAGTCCGAAATCGGCTAGACCAAGACATCAGTGTCACGGTGCGACTCACCCCCAGTGACTCAACCCTGCGCGTCCCAGAAGACATCGACGTTGACGTCCCTGCAGGAACCTCCGCAGCAATCAGAGTCCCAGTAGAAGCAGCTGGCTCAGGTGATGTCGATGTTGCCGTTGACGTACTCAACCAACAAGGCGACGTTGCAGCTTCAGCCCAATCATTCACCGTGCGAGTACGCGCTGACTGGGAAAACACCGGAACCATCATCATCATTGGGCTGTTGGTGATACTTCTCGGTGGGGGTGTCCTGCGCACACTACGCCGTGGACGCTCACAACGCCGCACCACCCCCGTAGACGTCCACGAAACTATTGAACGCCTCAAAGTCGAAACCGAAGGTGGCCCAGCCGCCGACACTGACGCCGGACATCATGACCCCCATGAAGACCACATCCGCGAAAATACAGAACGAGACAAAGCCCAGAGCACACCCCTGAACGAAGAAAACGAGGACAAGTCGTGACCTCTGGGACCTCCGCCCCTGAGCCAAAGAAGCAGTCACTAGGGAAAAGTTCACTGCTCATGGCCTCCGGCACAGCCGTGTCACGAGCCCTAGGACTAGTCCGAAACATCTTGCTCGTGGCAGTTATCGGCGCCACCGGATTAACCGCAGACGCCTTCGACGTAGCCAACAAAATCCCCAACATTTTGTATGCCATCATCGCGGGAGGCGTCCTCAACGCGGTGATCGTGCCGCAAGTAACCAGAGCCTACCGGTCAAAAAACGGTGACGAACAAGTCGACAAGCTCCTGACGTTCTCCGCCACCGTGCTCTTTGGCCTCACCCTGGTGTGTACTCTCGGTGCCACACTGATTGTTGCCCTCTACACCTCTGGAGACTGGACCGACCAGCAACTCGGCCTCGCCGTTGCCTTCGGTTACTGGTGCATCCCACAACTGTTCTTCTACGGCATCTACACGCTACTAGGCCAAGTCCTCAACGCTCGCGGACAATTTGGGCCATACATGTGGGCGCCAGCACTCAACAACGTCATCTCCATCATCGGGTTTGCAGCGTTCCTCCTCACCTACGGGCCACTAGCCATCGGGTCAGAAGACGACCTATCCCAGTGGACAGGACCAAAGATCGCCGTCATCGGCATCTCCGCAACGGCTGGTGTCATTGCCCAAGCACTCGTTCTCCTCATCCCCCTCTACCGCTCCGGCTTCCGATGGAAACTACGATTCGGGTTGCGCGGCTTCGGACTGCGATCCGTGGGGAAAGTAGGTCTATGGACCTTCCTGGCCCTCATGCTCGACCAAATCGCCGTATGGGTGACAACACGCATCGCCACGGCGGCACCGGGGTCAGCATCGTCCGGGGTAGACGTCATTGCTGGAAACGCGTCATATACCCAAGCTCTCATGGTTTATCTCCTCCCCCACTCCCTGGTCACGGTGTCCGTTGCGACAGCACTATTTACCGGAATGAGCGCGGCCGCCAGTGGCGGGGATATCGCCAAGGTTCGTGACCTCGTATCTCAAGGGCTTCGGGTCATTGCAGTGTTCACGGTGTTCGCCACCGCACTGTTCCTCGTCCTGTCGCTTCCCATCACCAAAGTCATGATCCCCACACTGTCTGTTGCTGAAGTAGGCGTTGTCTCCAACGTGCTCTTCGCCATGGCATTTGGGCTTGTCCCCCTTGGCGCAATGGTCATGATGAAGTGGGTGTACTTCGCCTTCGAAGACGGCAAGTCCATTTTCATGTTCCAAATCCCCGTCACCATCGTGCTGATGGGCGGGGCGTATCTGTTCACACTCCTCCTGCCAGGTGAACGGTGGGTCTTTGGCATTGGGCTCGCTATGAGCCTGTCAAACCTCATCGCCGTGATTTTGCGTGTCCGTGGTATCACAGAACGCCTCGGTGGGCTCGACGTTGCCCGCATCGTGCGACTCCACGTTCAGCTCATCGTTGCAGCAGGAATCTCCGGACTCGGCGGGTGGCTTGTCTTGAGCGTTTGGGGTTTCGACGCCTCCGATTCCTTCCTGTGGGCTGCATTTATCTGCGTCATTGTCGGAACAGTCATGACAGCGCTTTACCTACTCTCACTCCAAGTGATGAAAGTGCAGGAACTCACCGCATTAATGAACCCAATCCTGCAGAAAGTTTCACGCCGCTAAGACGATTTCCGCTAACCATGCACGTACGATGAACAGAGCACAGATCATCGGCAACACGGCAAGGAGAAAATAGGTGGCGAACCTACAGGCTGGCACCGTCATCGTGGCGCGCTACGATGTCACGGCGCGAACCCAGGTTCCTTGGGGAACTGGGGAAGCTTGGGAAGCCACCGACCGGATTTTCTCGCGTAATGTCCTCATCTATGAATTGTCTGCGGGGGCTGACTCTGCAGCGATGGACACCGCACGTGACATCGCGCAAATCACCCAGGACGGGATCATCCGAATCGTGGATATCCTCACCAAAGATGACCACCGCTACGTCATCACCGAAAAACCTGATGGCACCACCCTCTTTGGCCTCATCGCCGGAGGGACGCTTAGCGTCCGTCAAGCACGAGCAATCATTGGGATCGTTGCAACCACCCTCAAAGACACCCACGAACGCGGCTACGCCCACGGATCACTCACCCCCGCACACATCTGGCTTTCAGGCTCACGGATCGCGATCCACGGGCTTGCCGCACGGAATGTTCTGGGCGACAACAAAGCCCTCGGTGACGGTGCAATTGCCCGTGATATTCGCGGGCTAGCGGCCCTGTTCTACTTCGCGCTAACCGGCATCATGCCGGACTACAACAGCCGTGAACCCAACATTATCCCCCTCGTCGATGCCCTGCCTTCAGCCGAACACGACCTGAAAAAGCTCACTACCGGCATTCTTATGGGGAACACAGCTCTCATACACTCCGCCGAGGCTTTCCTCAGTACGCTTGGGCCGTGGAACACCGACGACATCCCATTCATTGATCTGCAGCCTGAAAAACTCTCCTCTGACAGTCCCGAAGAGCCACGGCCCGTGGTGCGCACCAGCACCCGCGCCACCCCCAGCACTGGCCGCGCAGAGCGAATTCCCGGTACACCACCGGTCGCACCCTACAAGCACTCCCCCGAGCCGTCCACGACCAGAGCAAAGATAGAACCTGTGACTTCACCACAAACACCTCCAATGATTCCGCAACGCACCCCCGTGCTTTCTCCACGCAGCGCTGCGGAACCGGATCAATCTCCACCCCGGCGTAACCGCCACGCATCGTCAACGGTCATCACTCTGGTGTTTTTCGGCCTTTTCCTCCTCGGAGGGTTGGTGTGGGCAATGTCCACATTCAATGCACCCTACGAACCAGCAATAGTTGCGCCATCTGGTCGCCCGGACCCATCCGTCGATGTGGTCGCTGGTGACGATGACAACGCGGACGGATCCGGCGGGGAAACAGCTGAACCAACAACCCCACCAAAGGTTGTTGTCCCAGTTATTGCTTCGGCGAAAGCGTTGGACCCTCAAGGGGACGAAAATGAGCACCCTGAACTTGAAGACCGCCTTGTTGATGGTGACTCAACGAGTATTTGGTACTCACGCACCTACAGCACCCCTAACTTCGGGAACCTGAAAACCGGAATCGGTATTGAAATCTCGCTTGAGGAAGAATCAACCGTTTCTTCTGTGTTGGTCTCATCCGCGAACACCGGAGGCAACATCGAGATCCGGGCCACCAACGCAAAGAACCCTGAAAAGGGCAAAGTGCTGGCAGAAGGCCCACTTGATGGCGAAACACAGTTCCGGTTCGACGATTCCGTTGACACCGATTCGCTCGTGTTGTGGTTCACCGAACTTCCCGTCCAGGAAGGCCAGAACCGTGCCTTCATCTATGAAATTAGCGTTACCTGATATTCCACAACCGCCTGGTATCTGCGTGAATTTCCGGTGAACACTGGCGTGAATAAAACGCCACATTGCTTTGTTACCCTAAGCGCAGCCACCAACCTGTTCGACCAAAGGAAACTACGTGTCCGAGAATGCAATCCACGACGTCATCATCATCGGCTCTGGTCCAGCAGGGTACACCGCTGCGATCTACGCTGCGCGAGCCGGGTTCAACCCGCTAGTACTCGCAGGGTCCATCACTGCCGGTGGCGCACTGATGAACACCACAGAGGTGGAAAACTTCCCCGGCTTCCCTGACGCTGTCATGGGCCCCCAGCTCATGGAAAACATGCAAAAACAGGCAGAAGCCTTCGGCGCCACCATCGAGTGGGACGACGCTGAAACCGTTGAACTACGCGGCGATATCAAAACCATCACCACCGCCAACGGCGACACCTACCAAGCAAAGTCCGTGATTCTTGCGACAGGTTCCGCATACCGCGAGTTGGGACTCTCTGATGAGAAGCGACTCTCCGGTAAGGGTGTTTCCTGGTGTGCAACCTGCGATGGCTTCTTCTTCCGCGACCAGCACATCGTTGTTGTCGGTGGCGGGGACTCAGCGATGGAGGAAGCAACATTCCTCACCCGCTTCGCAAGCAAGGTGACAATCGTTCACCGCCGTGACGAACTTCGTGCCTCAAAGATCATGGCAGAACGCGCTGAGAACAACGAAAAAATCGAATTTGCTCTCAACAACGAAGTCATCGCCATCCACGGTGAGGACAAAGTCACCGGCTTGCGCCTCCGCAACACGGTAACCGGCGAAGAACAAGAACTCGACGCGACTGCACTTTTTGTGGCTATCGGTCACGACCCACGCAGCACACTGTTCGCCGATCAAATCGACACAGATGCTGAAGGTTATGTCCTGGTCAAGGGCCGTTCCACACTCACCAACCTACCCGGTGTCTTCGCCTGTGGTGACCTGGTTGACCACACGTACCGCCAAGCCATCACAGCTGCCGGCTCCGGGTGCTCCGCAGCACTTGACGCCCAGCACTTCCTCGAGTCACTCAACGACTAACACCACCTTCCCCAAGGAGACACCATGGCGAACACCGTCGCCGTGACAGACGCAACATTCGATGCTGAGGTTTTGCAATCAGACCTCCCCGTTCTCGTCGATTTCTGGGCGGAATGGTGTGGCCCATGCCGTCAAGTAGCACCTATCCTTGAGGACCTCGCAGGCGAATACGAGGGACGGTTGAAGATCGTCAAACTCGATACTGACGCTAACCCTGCGACCACGATGAAGTTTGGTGTGGTTTCCATCCCCACTCTCAACATCTACCGTGGCGGAGAGTTGGTGAAGTCAATCACTGGCGGCCGCCCAAAGCGTCAACTTGCTGAGGAAATCGATTCGATTCTGTAACGTGAAGCGCTGACCGCGCATCACCAGTGTGAGATTCCCACCGTCATGGGGTGCCCGAGCATCGGGCACCCCATGACGTTTCTGTGTCAATGTTGTGAAGCGGTCCATATTGTGAATCGACACCAGAGCGCTGTGCGACTTTGCAGATGATGCGTGCGACACTAAAAGTGTGACCGCTCAAAAACCTCCCAGTAAGGGAACACGCCTCGATCCTTGGTTCGGCTCCTATGCGCAGCGCGCGCACAACATGCGAGCGTCTGAAGTTCGAGCGTTATTTGCGGTCGCGAACCGGCCAGAAGTTGTTTCACTCGCCGGTGGGATGCCCAACCTTGCTGACCTTCCGATGGATATCATCTCCAAAACCGTTGCGGATGTTGTCCTGCATGATGGCCTTGTCGCCTTGCAATACGGCTCCGGTCAGGGGCATGAGAAACTCCGTGAGCAGATCCTTGATGTGATGCGCCTCGAAGGTATCTCTGCTCACCCCGACGATGTTGTTGTAACAACCGGCTCCCAACAGGCCCTTGATCTTGTCACCCGCATCTTCATAAATCCCGGCGATGTCATTGTCGCTGAGGCCCCCTCCTACGTTGGTGCCCTCTCAGTTTTTCGTTCCTACGAAGCTGACGTCGCGCACGTTCCCATTGACGCACACGGTCTTATCCCAGAGCGGTTAGAAGAAACATTCCGCGAACTAGCAGCTGCCGGGCGCACTGTGAAGTTCCTCTACACCATCCCCAACTTTCACAACCCCGCTGGCGTCACTATCTCCCTGGAGCGCCGCCACCAGATTATTGACATCTGTCACCGCTACGGTGTTCTCATCATCGAAGACAACCCCTACGGGCTCCTCGGTTTCGATAAAGAACCTATCCCAGCCATGCGATCTTTCGACGAAGACGGCATCATCTACCTGGGGTCCTTCTCCAAAACGTTTGCCCCCGGCTTCCGAATCGGTTGGGCGGTCGCCCCGCACGCGGTGCGAGAAAAACTTGTCCTCGCCGCCGAGTCAGCGATTCTTTGCCCCTCCCATGCTTCACAGCTGGCAATCTCGGCGTACTTGGAAAACTGTGACTGGCAGGGCCAAATCAAAGAATTCCAACAGATGTACCGTCGCCGTCGTGACGCGATGATCTCAGCGTTGAGCGAGCATCTGCCAGAAGCATCGTGGAACGTTCCTGAGGGCGGTTTCTACACCTGGGTGAAACTGCCACCAGGCCTCGACTCTAAATCGATGCTCCCTCGAGCCGTCACTGGTCGTGTTGCCTACGTCCCCGGTACAGCTTTCTACTACGACGGCACCGGCGCAGACCACATGCGGTTAAGTTTCTGCTACCCCACGGAAGAGAACATCCGTGAGGGCATACGCAGGCTCGCAGCAGTAGTCAGCCAAGAGCGTGAAGCCGTCGAACTTTTCGGCACCTCACCCCAACTTGATGATGTAACAGACGTCGACGCACCAGGACCGGATATCGCATGAGCAGTTCAACACCTTACGTCGTTATCCTCGCCGGTGGGCTCTCCCACGAACGCGATGTTTCCCTGCGCTCAGGGCGCCGAGTTGCTGAAGCACTGCGCAGCACGGGCATCGAAGTTTCCGTTTTCGACGTTGATGCCCAACTCATTCCACGGCTCACCGAACGCCGCCCCGACCTGGTGTGGCCGCTGCTGCACGGGGCAAGCGGTGAAGATGGCTCAGTGCGTGACGTTCTCGAACTTCTTGATGTCCCATACCTCGGCACGCGCCCACGGGAAACCCGTGTGGCATGGAACAAGCCCGTTGCCAAGGCGGTACTCGCTGCTATGGGAATCCAAACGCCCTCGTATGTGACGCTGCCTCAGAGTCTGTTCCGTGAACTTGGGGCGCGTTCCATGATGGATGCGATCTCCTCAAAATTGGGACTACCCCTAGTGGTGAAACCAGCGCAAGGCGGGTCGGCGCTTGGTGTCACCTTGGTGACTCGTGTTGAGCAATTGCCGCAAGCCCTCGTTAACTGCTTTGCATATGGTGACCTAGCGCTTGTTGAACAAGCGATCACTGGAACCGAGATCGCTGTGTCGGTGTCTGAGAGCATCGAAGATGGTGAACGGGTCCTCACCGCTCTTCCCGCTGTAGAGATCGTTACAGAGGGTCCTTACGACTACGATGCCCGGTACAACCCTGGGCGCACACAGTACTTCACCCCGGCTCGCCTTAGCTCTGAGGTTTCCGATGCCGCTTCCGCAGCAGCCATCACCGCTCACCGCGCTTTGGGGTTGCGTGATATCTCTCGCACTGACCTGATCGTTGATGAACATGGTGTGCCGTGGTTCTTGGAAGTAAATGTGGCACCGGGTATGACTGAGACTTCTCTTTTGCCGCAGAGTGTTGTCGCCTCAGGAGCGCATCTTGCTCAGGTGTACAGCCAATGGGTGCGTTCAGCTATCGGTAATTATGCTGAAGAACCCGTTGACGCCTAGGACACCTAGTTCGTTGATGCAGGTGTAGTTTTGATTCTTGAAACAAGCAAATCTGGACGTTTTTCCCTGAAAGTCGGGGCAAAAACGTCCAGATTTGCTTGTGGAGGGCACTTTTAGTCCCCTATGGGGAATCATCCACGGGGTAGTGAGAATGTCACTCAGAGGCCCTGTTTTGTGAGTCCGATTTGTTATGTAATGTGATGATTCAGGATTCCTTGACGGGAGCGACCGTGCCGGTCTCCTCCGGAGCCATCATTGCGAGAATCCGATCTAAATCTTCGAGCGTCGCGAACTCAACAGTGAGCCGTCCCTTAGACCGGCCCATGTTCACCTTCACGCGTGTGTCAAAACGATCAGACAAACGAGAAGCGAGGTTCTCAACAATTTCGTTGCGCTCAACAACACGACGGCGAGGCGCACGTGGCGAATCACCATCGCCTCTCACTGCAACCGCTTCCTCAGTGGCACGGACCGACAAACCTTCTGAGACAATTCGCTGCGCCAACTTTTCCATGTCCGAAGAGTCTGTCAGCCCCAAAAGTGCGCGTGCGTGCCCTGCACTCAACACCCCTGCTGCCACCCGACGCTGCACGAGCGGGGGTAGATTCAAAAGCCTCAGTGTGTTCGAGATCTGGGGCCGCGAGCGAGAAATACGAGCTGCAAGATCTTCGTGTGTGCATCCAAAGTCATCAAGAAGTTGTCGGTATGCTGCCGCCTCTTCTAGTGGATTCAACGCACTACGGTGAAGGTTTTCGAGCAGTGCATCGCGAAGCATTGCTGAGTCATCGGTTTCCCGAATGATGGCTGGAATAGCCGTCAATCCAGCTTCTTGCGATGCTCGCCAACGCCGTTCACCCATGATGAGTTCATAACCAGAATCGTCGCGCTGCCGCACAACGATAGGTTGAAGAACACCAATTTCACGAATGGAACCAACCAGTTCCTCTAGTTCGCCTTCATCAAAGTTGACCCGTGGCTGGCGCGGGTTAGGGATGATCGCGTCAATTGGCAACTCAGCAAACCGCGCACCAGGAACAGGAACAAGCTCTGTTTCACGTGAAACACTCTGCGCACGCCGCTTTGAGGTTGGCGGTGCTAGCGCATCTGAAGTGAGTTGTGCGTCGTCAACCTGTACGGCAGCGGACACCGGTGTCTGCTGCGCACGGCGCCGCGGTGGTGCTTGCAGCACCTCACGCGCACCGTGCGATAGGAGGCTAGGCGTACGGTTTGATGCTTCTTCTGGTGAGCGGTTGTCTGGGAAGAAGACATCTACTGGTCGCTCGTTCTCGGCAGCCGTGGGAATGAGGGCACCCAAGCCGCGACCCAGTCCTCGCTTTTTCTCACTCATCGATCTGTTGTCACCTTTCTTCGACGACTGGGTCGTCACTGGTCGTGCTGACGCTTAGATGCCATCTCAAAGGCAGCTTGCCGATAAGCAAGAGCGCCCGTCGATGTCGGTTCATACGAAACAACAGTTTGCCCATAGGACGGCGCTTCGGACACTCGGACCGATCTGGGAATCGATGTCTCCAGTGTTTGCCGCCCAAAGTGCTCCCGGACTTCACGGACAACTTGCTGAGCCAGGTTTGTCCGACCGTCATACATCGTCAGCAGAATCGTGGAGACGTGTAATTCACGGTTGAGGTGAGACTGAATCATCTCGATAGTTTTCAGTAGCTGACTCAAACCTTCAAGGGCGTAGTACTCACACTGAATGGGAATGAGGACTTCGCGGCCAGTCACAAATGCGTTCACTGTCAGGAGCCCGAGGCTGGGTGGGCAGTCAACAAAGACATAGTCCAACCGAGAAAGACCTTGGTTTTCTCTTTCCTCGATGTACTGATCCAGTGCTCTGCGCAGTCTTGTTTCACGTGAAACAAGTGAGACCAGTTCGATTTCTGCGCCGGAGAGATCAATCGTTGCTGGAACAACAAGAAGGTTTGGGAACTCCGGGCATTGAACAACGGTCTCCCCCAACGGACGTTCCTCAACGAGCACATCGTAAATAGACGGAACCCCGGAACGGTGGTCAATACCCAACGCTGTTGATGCGTTTCCCTGGGGGTCGGAGTCAATGACAAGAACATTGAGGCCACCTTGGGCCATCGCTGCTGCAAGATTGACCGTTGACGTGGTCTTCCCCACTCCCCCCTTCTGGTTCGCAACCGTGACGATCCGAGTCTTGTCAGGTCGTGGGTACTGAAGGCCTTGTAACGTGAGACGACGCCTTGTGTCCTCAGCCAACTGTGCAGCAAGTGGCGTGGAATCGTCGATATCGGGGATGCTACTCACAACGTTCTCGATCCTTGTATCTCTTGAGGGGTGGGGGCAACGCTGTCAGATTCTCCAACGTGTAGCCAGTGCAGACCATGCAACCCTCTGCGCTTCTCACAACAATCCCAACGCCGTCGGCACTAGGTGTCACGACGTCGAGAGGCTGAGCGGACGGGCGCTCGGCGCATCATCGCATCGTGCAGTAACTCAACGATACTGTGCATTGAAGTAATACGCAGTCATCTGTTGGGAGTTTTCTTCAACTCGTTTTCCCGAGCAGCACCCTCCTCGTCTATGGTCCACTGATTCACAATGAATCTAGAGACGACTGAGGGCAGTGAATGTTTCACGTGAAACATTCACTGCCCTCAGTCAGCGAGCGAGCCAGCCGCCAGGATTACGGTCACATCGGCTGTATAACTACAGTGCGTCACCCCCGCACGGAACGCACAACTGTCGTGGCTTCAACAGCATCAATCGTTCTTGCTTCTAAGATCTCCGGCTCCGACATCTTAAACTTACGAAGCACCTTCCGTGCTGGTTCTATTTCCTGTTCCACCGATCGCCCCTTCAACACAACTAGTTCGCCGCCTGATTCAAGGAGAGGAACAGCCCAGCGCGATAGTTTGTCGAGTGCAGCAACTGCCCGTGCAGTTACCGCTGACACTGTGAAAGCGCCATGGAACTCTTCAGCCCGCCCACGCAGCACCTCAACCGAAGTGAGGCCCACGTGGTCAATTGCTTCGGTAAGCCAGGCACAGCGACGTTCCATGGGTTCAATCAATCGCACGTGTACATCCGGGAGCATACAAGCGATCACTAGTCCGGGGAGCCCCGCTCCACTACCAAGATCTGCCACGCTTCCCTGCACGGGAAGGTATGGGACAACCGCCGCTGAATTCAGAATGTGTCGATCCCATAACCGGTCTAATTCACGCGGACCGATGAGGCCGCGCACCTCCCCCTCGGCACCGAGTATTTCAGCGAACGCGTTGACGCGTTCCCATGATTCTCCGAAGTACTCTCGTACAACAGCTTCATCCAAATGAGCGTCCACGCTCCACTTCCTTTCTCCAACACAAAAGGCCCGCATAGTCATGCGAGCCTCTTGTGATGCAAATAATTACTGAGCTGGTGAGATCTCAATGTACCGATCAGGATCGACACCGTGTGACTCACTGGTTAGACCAGCATCCGTCACGACGTCGTGCACCACTTTGCGCTCAAAGGCGTTGAGTGGTTCCAGAGCAATGGCACGACCAGTTGATTGAACCTTGGCGATCGCGTCATTTGCCAGTGCAGTGAGTTCTTCACGGCGCCCTGCGCGGTACCCGGCAACGTCCAACATCAGTCGGCTACGTTCCCCAGTTTTAGCTTGAACGGCTAGCCGCGCAAGCTCCTGAAGAGCCTCAAGAACTTCACCTTCGCGGCCAACGAGGTGGCGAATAGATGCGCTGTCGTCCGCAATGATGGCGACAGACGCACGGTCGTGTTCAACATCAATCTCGATGTCACCATCGAGGTCAGCGATATCGAGCAATTCTTCAAGATAATCTGCTGCGACGTCACCCTCTTCTTCAAGTTGTGCAACGCGCTTGCGATCAAGCTGCTGTGCTGATCCCATGTTGTGCTCCTCAGTTACCAGTGGTCAAGTCTCTATTTTTTGCGCTTCTTGCGCTTCTTGCGCTGAGGCTGTTCGCGTTGTCCACGCGGCTGGATAACAGTTGGCTTCTCAGGCTCTTCAATGACGATGCCCTTTTTAGCCGCCTTGCGCGCATTACGTTCGTTCAGGCGCTTCTCTGCTTCTGAACCAGGTGTAGGCATGCGGTTGATGGTGTAGAACTGTTGACCAGTGGACCACAAGTTGGAAACAACCCAGTAGATCAACACACCAATGGGGAAGTTCACTCCGGAGATAGCCATCATCCCAGGGATGAGGTAGAGCATAATTTTCTGCGTCTGGGCCATCGGGCCTTGCAGCGCAGAAGCTGGCATGTTCTTCATCGTCAGCTGTCGCTGGGTGATGTAGAGCGTGGCACACATCAGGACGATGAGAATCGCCGAAACGATTTTAGTGTTGGTATCCGTCGGCTGGTGCAGGAACGTTGATGACAGGCTCGCACCGAACAACTCGGAGTTCTCAATCTGCTGAGCAACGCCCTGGTCAATAGGCCCAATGCTTGAACTCTCACCAGTGGCAATGTTGTTCATTCCGTTAAGAACACGGAATAGAGCGAAGAAGATTGGGGTTTGTAACAGAATGGGCATGCACGACGCCAGTGGGTTCGTGCCGTGCTTGGAGTACAGCCCCATTGTCTCGCGCCCCATTGCTTCACGAGATGCGGGGTCAGTACGGTTTTTGTACTTCTTCTGAATTGCTTGTAGCTCAGGCTGAATCATCTGCATCGCTCGGGATGCTTTGATCTGCTTGAAGAACAGCGGGATGATGATGATACGGATGACGATGGTCAACCCGATTACCGAGAAGATCCATGCGACGCCCTCACCATCAGGGAGACCAAGGAAGACGAAGAATTTGTGACATAGATACATAATCCATGCCACAGCCCATTCAATAGGCTTAAGAATTACAAAGAAATCCACTGTCTACTCCCGTGCCTGAGCACTACTTCTTATCTTGTGCGCGATCGAGGTCAGGCAGTCACTTGGGTTATGCGTTATCCCTGGGTGCCTGCTGTTGTTCTGTGCGGGCTGGAGGAACATCATCGATCCCTCCAGGGGTCCACGGTACGCACCTCATCAATCTCCATGCTGCTAACACAGTTCCACGTCCCGCACCATGAACTTCAATGGCAGTCTTCGCGTAACTAGAGCAACTCGGGTGATAGCGACAAGTAGGTCCCGTGAGGATCGATATATAGCGTTGGTAAAAGCCAATGACTGCGAGCAAGGATCGTCGAGGAACCTTGGTCCATGTTGTCATCAGCTTCTCACCTTGGCTTTTTTGTGTTGGCAGGTCACCAAAAGGCGATCGAAGTCTTGACCAAGCTGGTCAAACGAAGCCAACGAGGCATGCGGTAGCGCACGAACAACTAGCAACTCACCAGGAGTTAGACGAGGTAAACGTTCTCGTGTAATCGCCCTCAGTCGTCGTTTGACGAGATTGCGAGTGACTGCATTCCCAACTGCTTTAGATACAACAAAACCGACCGATGGCGGTGCATCTGGCGCCTCAGCGTTCGAGGCAAGATGGACCACCATGGTCGATTTTCCTGCGCGCACCCCGCGGCGTACTGCTAGACCAAATTGGTCCGAGCTGCGGATGCGGTGCGCAGAAGGTAACACCGCTGTCAGACGGTGAGTTCAGCGCGGCCCTTACGGCGGCGTGCTCCGAGGATTGCGCGCCCTGCGCGGGTACGCATACGCAGACGGAAGCCGTGGGTCTTTGCGCGACGCCGGTTGTTCGGCTGGTAAGTCCGCTTGCTCACGAGTTTCTCCAAAGGTTCTCAGTGCGTGGCCTCACGGATACGCACGGTGGTCTAAGTGTGTTTCAGTCTTCCCTGAGGATCAGGAACTCTGCGTCGTAAAAGCCCGGTTTTCGGGCGGGCAGAAGCATCTGAAACAACCCTAAAACGGTACGCCAAACGAGGGCTCTGGGTCAAATATTCTGGGCATGCGACCGCTGTGTTCATGGTCACCCAGCACTTCCACACCCCAAACGTCAGCTGTGGATAATCGCTCTGAGAGAAAAGAAATCCACAGGGTGAGGCGCGCAACTGTGGATAACTGTGATATTGACCAAGATGGCCAACCGACTCCTGTTGAAACTACATCGATGAGATTACCTGTGACCTGTTGAACCGCGCAAATACAAGGACTACGCTACGAGAACGCACTACGCACAGGCTGTGGATAACTTTGTGGATGACCCCTCTTGTGGGACACTGATCATCGCCCGCCTGTGAATTATCCACAACCCTGTTGATGAAATAATCCACAACTTTGAACACCTCTGTGAGAAGGACTGTCCGTGACGACTCAAGATGAATCCCTAACAACTTTGTGGGAATCAATCGTGACGGACCTCGAAGGAAGTCAGGATTCAACTCCACGGTTGATTGCCCTTCTCCGCGGCACCCGTCTGATGGGATTTCTCGATCAAACAGCAATCGTTGGTGTGGCCAATGACGGTCAGCGAGATTTCTTCGAACGGCGAGGCCGCCAAGAACTGACTGAGGCAATTTCACGCGCGGTTGGTAAGCAGATTCATCTGGCAGTCACTGTCAATCCAGAGCTTGAGCGGGCACCAGAACCAGATTTTGTTCAACAGCCCGTTCCACCAGCAGAAACGCGTCACGAGTCAACACCTTCACTTGTTGATCGCGAGCCTGTTCCTGTGAAATCTGCAGACGAAGGCAACAGGCTTAATCCAAAGTACATTTTTGAAACCTTCGTTATTGGTGCATCTAACCGATTTGCCCATGCCGCCGCTGTCGCTGTTGCTGAAGCGCCGGCCAAGGCCTACAGTCCCCTCTTTATCTATGGTGGTTCTGGCCTGGGGAAAACCCACCTGCTACACGCGATTGGTAACTACGCTCTCAATCTTTATCCACATGCAAAGGTGAAGTATGTGAATTCGGAGGAGTTCACCAACGACTTCATCAACTCCATTCGTGATGAGCGTGCCGGTGCCTTCCAACGGCGCCACCGTGAAGTCGACTTTCTTTTGATCGATGACATCCAGTTTCTTCAAGGCAAAGAAGCGACGATGGAAGAGTTCTTCCATACGTTTAATGCCCTCCACAATGCCAACAAGCAAGTAGTCATCACCTCAGACCTGCCGCCTAAGCAACTAGCTGGTTTTGAGGATCGTCTTCGATCACGGTTCGAGTGGGGTCTTATCACTGATGTTCAGCCTCCTGACCTCGAAACGCGTATCGCAATTCTGCGCAAAAAGGCGGCTGGCGAGAGGCTCGCTGCTCCAGATGACGTCTTGGAGTACATTGCGTCGAAAATTTCCTCGAACATCCGTGAACTCGAAGGTGCGTTGATTCGGGTTACGGCTTTCGCCAACTTGAACCGTCAGCCCGTTGACCTGGCTCTAGCGGAAATTGTCCTCAAAGACCTCATTACCGATGATGATGAAGCCTCGCAGATCACCGCATCTTCAGTGATTGCGCAAACTGCGGCATATTTTGGGCTGACCATCGAGGATCTCTGCGGTGCATCCCGATCACGTGTGCTTGTCACTGCACGCCAGATCGCTATGTACCTTTGTCGGGAGCTTACCGACCTATCTCTCCCAAAAATTGGCGCTCAATTTGGTGGCCGTGATCACACAACTGTGATGCACGCCAATCGAAAAATCGCTGAACAGATGGCTGAACGGCGCTCAATCTACAACCAAGTCACCGAACTGACGAGCCGCATCAAACAACAGCATCGCGGGTAGTCCACAGCATCCACAACCTGTGGACAACACTCTGTCAACAACCTGTGGAGAAGGGCGGGAGAACCGAAATTGCGCGGTTCTCCCGCCCTTTCTCTGTGCCATCCCTAGCTTTTCATCCACATCTCTGTGCACAAGAATGGGCCACTTTTCCACACCTGTTGACAAACATGTTGATAACAGGTGGATAACTCCTCAGACCTGTGTATGACGACCCCCTGATCTGTGGAAACGCAATGAATAACTTTTCCTCGTCCACAACGCGCATTTTCTATCCACAAGTTGTCCCCCTGTTCACCCACAGGCAGAACTGTTGATATGACAAGGCAAACAGCGGTTTTCCACAGTATCCACAGGACCTACTATGACTACTAACCATTGATAACTAGAAGAGGCGAACACCTTCGAAGGGCTGTGAGGGCGATGGAGCTCGATGTCTCCTGACACACATCCACACCTGTGTGCAAGTGCTGTGGATATCGCCTCGACACAACGGCCAGTTCAGCGCAGGCAAACCTACTAATGCATGAGATGATCTATGTTGACTAGACTGAGCGTCGATATAAACACTGTGGCTCACCGCTGATACACCTGAGCCGATGGAGGGAGAGCGAATGAAGTTCCGGGTTGAACGCGATGTACTAGCTGAGGCTGTCACCTGGACTGCTCGCACACTCCCCAATCGCCCGCCTGCTCCAGTACTTGCTGGAGTTCGCATTGAGGCAACTCAAGAGGGCATTCTCAATCTCGCATCCTTCGACTATGAAGTTTCAGCCCGAGCTGAAATTCCAGCGGATGTCTCTGAAGCAGGAACAATCTTGGTTTCCGGGAAGCTTCTTGCTGAGATCTCCAAGTCCCTGCCCAATAAGCCTGTGGACTTCTCCGTAGAGGGCACGAAAGTTTCAGTCGTCTGCGGAGCTTCACGGTTCAGCCTGCTAACGATGCCTGTGGACGAGTATCCGTCTCTGCCTCTCATGCCTGAACTAACTGGTGTTGTTGACGGTCAAGAGATGACTGCAGCAGTTTCCCAGGTAACAGTTGCTGCGAGCCGTGATGACACGCTCCCGTTGCTGACTGGTGTGCGCATCGAAATTGAAGGCGAAAAGATCACTTTGCTCGCCACTGATCGCTACCGCCTTGCTCTGCGCGAACTGACATGGAGCCCAACCTCCCCAGAGATTTCCACAGTTGCTCTCGTTCGGGCGCGAACCCTCAATGATGTCTCCAAGTCGCTTGGATCATCAGGCGAGGTAAACGTTGCCCTTTCTGTAGGCAATGGGGTGGATATGATCGGTTTTGAAGCCGGTGGACGCCACACGACCTCCCTGCTAGTTGACGGCGATTACCCACACGTACGCCGACTCTTCCCTGACGAAACACCCATTCACGCTGTCGTGGCGACGCAACCACTGATCGATGCAGCTCGACGTGTCGCGCTCGTTGCTGAGCGGAACACACCGATCCGCCTCAACTTCGCTGAAGGTCAAGTCATTCTTGATGCAGGGCAAGGCGATGACGCGCAAGCTTCAGAAGCGTTGGAGTCAACGCTTGTTGGTGAAGAGATTTCGGTTGCCTTTAATCCGCAGTTCCTCCTCGATGGGCTTAACGCACTGGGGACAGACTTTGTCCGTCTGTCTTTCACACACCCGAACAAGCCAGTTGAGTTCACGGGACAAGAATCGCTCGATGGCGAAGACTCGAAGCACTACCGCTATTTGCTCGTCCCCATCCGCTTTGCAAACTAAAGCTCTACGCAAGACCAATGGGCTGGGGATGTTTCACGTGAAACATCCCCAGCCCATTGGCGTTTCTCGGAGTAGATGACATGTATGTCTCTCACCTTTCACTCCTCGACTATCGCTCATACGAGCATGTCGATCTCGAGTTGAGTCCTGGCGTCAATATTTTGGTCGGCAGGAACGGGCAAGGAAAAACCAATCTGGTTGAAGCGATTGGTTACCTGGCTACTCTTGGTTCCCATCGTGTGTCTCATGATCAAGCACTTGTTCGGGTTGGGGCCCAGCGAGCGATCATCAAATCGCGAGTTGTCCGCGGAGAACGTGCCCAAGTCGTCGAACTCGAAGTCAACATCGGAAAAGCAAATCGCGCCAGGGTAAATCGTGGATCGCATTCCCGTGCGTCATCAGCGCTGGGGATCGTGAAGACAGTGCTGTTTGCGCCAGAAGACCTCGTCCTCGTGAAAGGCGACCCGGACGCTCGCCGCGCATACCTCGATGGTTTAACGGTGCTGATATCCCCACGTATGCGTTCTGTGCTCAGTGACTATGACAAGGTTGTTCGCCAGCGGTCTGCCCTCTTGAAAAGCCTAGGCTCCAGCCGTGCGGTGCTAAACGAAGCTGATCGCGCCTCTCTGGCGATCTGGGATGAACGCCTTGTGGAACTTGGTTCAACAGTGATTGCGCTAAGGCAGCGGATTGTTGCGGCTATCGCGCCGCATATTTCCACGAGCTACACCGTTGTGAGCCAGGCGCAGTCTATTGCTCACTTGGGGTATCGCCCGTCGTTAAATAGTTGGCTTGCCACTCCCCTGCCCCCCGTTGCTGCAGTTGAGGACATTCAAGAAGCATTCCGCGAAGCACTAGCTGCTGCACAGCGCAAAGAGCTCGACCGGGGTGTTTGCCTTGCAGGCCCACACCGGGATGACCTTGAACAGATGCTCGATGACCTGCCGGTGAAAGGTTACGCCAGCCACGGGGAAAGTTGGTCGTATGCGCTAGCGATGCGCTTGGCGTCATATACGTTAATGACTCAAGGGCCGGATCAAGATAACCCAGCGGCGGCTGAACTCGCAGATATTTGGTGGACAGACTCATCTGATGACACTGAGCCCATCCTGATTCTTGACGATGTGTTTGCTGAGTTGGACTCGCAGCGCCGCCGCCAACTTGCATCGATTGCTGCGAATGCACGGCAGGTCATCATTACTGCTGCTGTTCCCCAAGATGTGCCACAGGAACTTGTGGGTAGAACGTTGTATGTCACAAGGGGTGCAGTATCTTCCCAACAGCCAGGACCTGATGATGTTGTCCTAGGTAATGACAATGACACTCCCCTGTCCGATAGAGAAGTAACAGGGGCATCCGGTGGCGAGGAACCGCATGGAGACGCCTGAGGACCTTCCAAAACCGCGCCCGCGTAGTGTGGCAGAGGTTGATGGGTTGATGCCCCCATCGGCGGTGGCGAAACTTGCGCTCAATAGAGCTCAAGCCGCTGCGCGGTCGCGTGGCTTACACCCGACTAATCGTCGCCGAGCAGATGAACTGAAAGCTGAGGGCTCTCAATTAAGGGCTCGACGCGATCCGCAACTGTTTGGCGAAACGTTGGGTTCTCTTTTGTCCGAGCGCGGATGGAACGCCGATGTAGCAGTGGGTGGTGTCCTTTCGCGTTGGCCTGAGATTGTTGGCAAAGATATCGCTGATAATTCAACGGCTGAGAGCTTCGATGATGGAATCCTGCGGGTGCGTGCTCACTCCACTGCATGGGCAACCCAGCTGAAGTTCCTGACAGCGAACATTCTTGCGGCTATTGCCAAGGTGATTGGTGATGGTGTGGTTATTGAGCTAAAAATCGTTGGACCGGATGCCGGAAGTTTCTCGCGTGGTCGGTTACGTGTAAAGGGGCCAGGTGCCCGAGATACCTGGGGTTGATAGCATTTTTGAGGCTTCTCGCGGGCTTCATAGAAGCCCGCTGGGCGCGATGAAAGACACACAGACACAGGGGACCCCACAACACCTGTGAAAAACTCGTTTAATCGCAGATATTCG
Source organism: Jonesia quinghaiensis DSM 15701 (assembly GCF_000423205.1). Taxonomy (GTDB): domain Bacteria; phylum Actinomycetota; class Actinomycetes; order Actinomycetales; family Cellulomonadaceae; genus Jonesia; species Jonesia quinghaiensis. The sequence goes on along the minus strand of NZ_AUHN01000004.1, from coordinate 445,035 downwards.
CGCGATTTCCGGTAGAATAGTCTAGACGATCCGGTTCATCAGATGGCCGGAAGACAAGCAAGAGCACCACAGGGCGGCCTACAGTACGTAAAGCCGCTTTGTTGTGTCCTGCAGGATGACTAGGAGCACCACCCCTCGTGGCAGAACTCAACAGCACAGCGGTAGAGCACACTAAGCCGGCTCAGCACCAAGGCTCATATGACGCCAATGCGATCACCGTTCTTGAAGGCCTCGAGGCGGTCCGTAAACGTCCGGGCATGTACATCGGTTCCACCGGAGAGCGCGGACTCCACCACCTTGTCTATGAGGTTGTGGACAACTCAGTGGATGAAGCCCTAGCCGGCTACTGCGACACCATCAACGTCACGATCCTTGAGGACGGGGCTGTTGAAGTGAGTGACAACGGCCGTGGAATCCCCGTGGCGATCCACCCCACAGAAGGCCGCCCCACCGTCGAGGTGGTTATGACAATCCTTCACGCTGGTGGAAAATTTGGTGGCAGCGGCTATGCGGTGTCCGGTGGACTTCACGGTGTAGGTATTTCCGTGGTTAACGCACTGTCTCAGCGGGTTGAAACCGTGGTGCGCCGTGATGGCTACACCTGGTATCAATCATTTGCTGATGGTGGTAAGCCGGTCGGTGAACTGCGTCAGGGTGAGGCAACAGACCAAACAGGAACAACTCAAACGTTCTGGCCTGACGGTGGAATCTTTGAAACCGTTGATTTTGATTTTGAAACCTTGCGTGCGCGGTTCCAGCAGATGGCTTTTTTGAACAAGGGCCTGAGTATCACGTTGACTGACAAACGACCAAACCACACTGATGTGTCAGGTGATGAGGTTGCTGGTTCTGAAGACACTCCAACCAACGAAAAAATCAAGTCCGTCACCTTCCGATACGATGCCGGATTGTTGGACTACGTTCGTCACTTGAACTCCGCTAAGCGCGTTGAGGTCATTCACGACGAAGTTATTGCGTTCGAATCTGAGGATAAAGAACGTCGTATCTCGGTTGAGATTGCTATGCAGTGGACCAACGCGTACTCAGAATCGGTTCACACCTACGCGAACACCATTTCCACAACTGAGGGAGGGACACACGAAGAAGGTTTCCGTGCGGCCATGACCTCTTTGATCAACCGTTACGCACGTAACAAGGGGATCTTGAAGGAAAAGGATGACAACCTCACTGGTGAGGACATCCGTGAAGGATTGACTGCAGTCCTTTCGATCAAACTTGGTGAACCGCAGTTTGAAGGGCAAACCAAAACGAAGCTGGGTAACACTGAGGCACGTACCTTTGTGCAATCCATCGTCAACGAGAAAATGAATGACTGGCTTGACGCTCACCCAGGTGAAGCGAAGGACATCATTCGTAAGGCAATTCAGGCATCCCAAGCGCGATTAGCTGCACGTAAAGCACGTGAAGCAACCCGCCGTAAGGGGTTGTTGGAATCTGGTGGTATGCCAGGTAAGTTGCGCGACTGCCAATCGAACCGGCCAGCGGAATGCGAAATCTACATTGTGGAGGGTGACTCCGCAGGTGGTTCCGCCGTGCGTGGGCGCGACCCTCACATTCAAGCGATCCTGCCGCTGCGTGGAAAGATCCTCAACGTTGAGCGTGCACGCCTTGACCGAGCGTTGTCTAACACTGAAGTTCAAGCACTCATCACCGCGTTTGGTACCGGGATCGGTGAGGACTTCGATATCAACAAGCTGCGGTATCACAAGATTGTGTTGATGGCTGACGCTGATGTTGATGGTCAACACATTTGTACGCTGCTGTTGACGTTGTTGTTCCGCTACATGCGCCCATTGATTGAACATGGTCACGTGTTTTTGGCTCAGCCACCGTTGTACCGCGTGAAGTGGACAAATGCTGAACATGATTACGTGTTCTCTGACAAACAGCGTGATGACTGTGTTCGAGAGGGTATTGCTGCTGGTAAGCGCATCCCTAAGGACAACGGTATTCAGCGGTATAAGGGTCTTGGAGAGATGGATTACTCCGAGTTGTGGGACACCACTATGGACCCCGAGCACCGCACTTTGCTCCAAGTGACTCTTGAGGATGCTGCCGCTGCTGATGAGATCTTTGCGATTCTCATGGGTGAGGACGTTGAATCGCGCCGTAACTTTATCCAACGCAACGCACGGGATGTCAGATTCCTCGATATCTGAGGCTTTCGCAGACACCGACGTTTCCCATCCCGCCTGATGCGTAGAGCGCAGGAAGATTTTTGAGGTAGATCGTGACAGACGAAAACATTCCCGGCCCGGATTTTGATAATTCTTCCGATGGCCGCGGGAACATTATCCACGGAAACATTGAGCAGGTAGACCTGCAAACAGAGATGCAGCGCTCGTACCTTGACTATGCGATGAGTGTCATCGTTGGGCGTGCTCTCCCTGAGGTTCGTGACGGGCTGAAGCCTGTTCACCGCCGCGTTATTTACGCAATGTATGACGGCGGGTACCGCCCTGACCGGGCGTATTCAAAGTGTTCCCGTGTTGTTGGTGATGTGATGGGTAAGTACCACCCACACGGTGATACGGCTATTTATGACACGCTGGTTCGCCTTGTTCAAGATTGGACGATGCGTTACCCACTTGCCGCTGGGCAGGGGAACTTTGGGTCGCCGGGTAATGACCCGGCTGCTGCGCCTCGTTACACCGAAACACGCATGGCACAGATTGCTATGGAGATGGTTCGGGACATCGACAAGAACACTGTCGATTTCCAGGACAACTACGATGGTCGTACCCAAGAACCAGCTGTTTTGCCGGCGCGTTTCCCGAACCTTTTAGTCAATGGTTCTGCGGGTATCGCGGTGGGTATGGCAACAAACATTCCGCCTCACAACCTCCGCGAGGTTGCTGATGGTGTGAAGTGGTATTTGGAAAACCCTGAGTGCAGCCGTGAAGAACTTCGTGAGGCACTGATCCAGCGCATTAAGGGTCCAGATTTCCCAACAGGGGCAACAATTCTGGGTCGCTCTGGCATTGAAGAGGCTTACCGCACTGGCCGTGGTTCCATCACGATGCGTGCCGTGGTTAATGTTGAAGAAATTCAAGGCCGCCAGTGCTTGGTTGTAACCGAGCTGCCTTACCAAGTCAACCCTGACAACCTCGCGCTAAAGATCGCTGACCTCGTCAAGGAAGGTCGCGTTCAAGGTATTGCGGACATCCGCGATGAAACCTCGGGGCGTACCGGACAGCGCTTGGTGGTTGTCCTGAAGCGTGATGCCGTTGCCAAGGTTGTGTTGAACAACCTGTACAAGCACACACAGTTGCAGGACAACTTCTCTGCAAACATGCTTGCTTTGGTGGATGGTGTCCCCCGCACGCTGTCTATTGATGCTTTCATTTACCACTGGGTTGCTCACCAACTTGATGTGATTTCCCGGCGTACGGCTTTCTTGCTGAAAGAAGCAGAAGACAAGATCCACATTCTGCGTGGATACCTGCGTGCGTTGGACAACCTTGATGAGGTTATTGCACTGATCCGTCGCTCTCCCACTGTTGATGAGGCTCGCAGCGGCCTGATTGAGTTGTTGGGCATTGATGAAATTCAGGCAACAGCAATCCTCAACCTCCAGTTGCGACGCCTGGCTGCGCTGGAACGTCAAAAGATCATTGACGAACACAATGAACTGGAACGTCAGATCATTGATTACCGCGATATTTTGGCTAGTCCACAGCGTCAGCGAGACATTGTTGGCAACGAGCTACATGATGTTGTTGACCGTTACGGTGATGAGCGGCGCACCACCGTCCTTCCTTATGGTGGGGAGGTCTCTATGGAGGACCTCATTGCTGAGGAAGAAGTTGTTGTCACCATTACGCGTGGCGGTTACGTTAAGCGCACACGATCGGACAACTACCGGGCGCAAAAGCGTGGCGGAAAGGGAATCCGTGGCACCCAGTTGCGTGAGGATGACATTGTTGATCACTTCTTTGTGACCACAACTCACCACTGGTTGTTGTTCTTCACTAACCTCGGCCGCGTGTACCGGGCGAAAGCTTATGAGCTTCCTGAGGGTTCACGCGAATCCAAGGGGCAGCACGTGGCGAACTTGCTTGCGTTCCAACCGGGGGAAACAATCGCTCAGGTCTTGGCGCTACGCAACTATGAGGACCACGAGTACCTTGTACTCACAACCCGCAGTGGTTTGGTTAAGAAGACACGTTTGTCCGAGTATGACACTAACCGTTCTGCTGGCCTTATTGCCATTAAACTTCGCGAGTACGAAGACGGCAGTGTTGATGAACTCGTGAAGGCCATGCCAGTGAATGCTGACGATGACCTCATCCTCATTTCTCGCCTTGGCCAGTCCATCCGTTTTACCGCTGACGATGCGACACTACGCCCGATGGGTAGGGGTACCTCTGGCGTTATTGGAATGAAATTCAGCGAGAGCGATGAATTGCTGTCCGCTGATGTTGTCCAGGACGACGCTGACCTCTTTGTTGTCACCGACGGCGGGTTTGCTAAACGCACAGCAATTAGCGAATACCGAGTTCAGGGGCGTGGCGGCCAGGGTGTAAAGGTTGCCAAGCTTGTTGAAGACCGCGGCCACCTCGTCGGCGCCCTCATCACTGATCCAGAAGATGAAGTTCTTGTGATCATGGAGAAGGGAAAGATTGTGCGTTCGGCAGTCTCGGGCGTTAACCGTACCGGTCGTAACACGCAAGGTGTTACCTTTGCTAAACCAGACAAAAATGACCGCATCATTGCTGTCGCCCGCAACGTTGAACGTTCCTTGAATGATGAGGAAGAAGACGTTGATGGTGAAGCACCCGTTAGCCCAGTGCTCGATGCGATCGCCTCTGACCCATCACCCGATGCCGTAGCCGAAGAGAACAACGCATGAGTCCACAGCCTAACGCGAAGAACACGTCACAGGGATCGAAGGCATCGCCTCCTGTCCCCCAGCCCGATACCGGAGGCAAGCCACGGAGCTTCGCACCCAAAACCGGAGCTCAGGCTAAGAAAGTCGGGGAGCCTGTCATTCCTGTAGCGAGTAAGAGCGGGTCCACCTCAACGGGAGCCGCACAGAAATCCGCTCCTGCAGCGAAAACCGCGCCTGTTTCTTCTGGAGCCTCAGGTTCTGGGCGACCAGGTAGCCCCCAAGTTAAGGGCGGTTCGGCGGCTAAGGTGTCAAGTGCCTCACCAAGCCCTGCTCCGGCCACGAAGGGTGGCGCAGCACAGTCGACTGCGGTCCAAGGAAAGATTTCCTCGGGCAGCGCGCCAAATAGGGAAAACCAGAAACCAGCAGCAACGCAGCAGGGAAAGAGCCAGTTCTCCTCTGTGATGAGCCCAGCAACATCTGGTGCGAAGCCTCGCCCAGAGTTGGGTGCCCCACGGCGTATCCGCTTGGCTCTGAATCGTATTGACCCGTGGTCAGCAATGAAGTTCTCGCTACTGCTGTCACTGGCCTTTGGGATCATGCTGGTGGTGGCGTCGGTTGTGTTCTGGAACGTTTTGAACAGCCTGAACGTCTTCACTGAGATTGACACAATGGTTAAAGACATCCTCGGCGAAGAGACTGAGGTCAACATCCTGCAATACGTTGAACTCAGCCGAGTGGTCTCACTCAGCACCATCATTGCAGTAGTGGATGTTGTATTGCTCACAGCCATTGGAACAATTGGTGCGTTCCTCTACAACATTGTGGCTAGCCTTGTTGGTGGCCTGCACGTCACGTTAACTGACGACTAATCGCTGTGTGCGGCTGAATACCAACGAATTTGTGAGGCAATGCGTCACTGTGACGAACGCCAATCGGATGCGATTTTGGAATCAGCCGCACATGCGGTAACTTTAATTGTCGTCGCCGGTTACGTAAGTAAAGGCAATGACAGGGGCCTATAGCTCAGGCGGTTAGAGCGCTTCGCTGATAACGAAGAGGTCAGAGGTTCAAGTCCTCTTAGGCCCACGACCAACCACTGGAGGGCACCATGAAGAAGTTTTTCTTCGTAGCTTTGACAGCTGCAGCAGGTTACGCTGTATGGCGTAAGATTACTGCTGAAGATGGACAACGCGACCTCTGGTCAGAGGTAACTGATACGATTGACTAGTTCAATCACGTGTTTGGGGCTATGGCGCAATTGGTAGCGCACCTGCTTTGCAAGCAGGGGGTTACGGGTTCGAGTCCCGTTAGCTCCACAGTGATGAAAGCCCCCGAACGAAAGTTCGGGGGCTTTCTTTTTTGTAATGGGTCATGATGCTATTGGTATGGAATGGTTTCAGTGGCCCGGTTTACCTCGACGAAGGACCGGTTAGTCAACTGCTCGATGTCCTCTGTGAGAGACAGACATGGTCCTCGATGCGCCGCTGAGCTGCGCGGAGTCGTTGGCGAATTTCTCGGACTGAACGACTGCACTATCGCCGTAACCGGACAGAAGCGAGCAGTGAAGACATGACAGTTGCGCAAGTATTTGAATGGTCTGCTCTCGTGACCAGCCCCTTCATAGCAAACGCGATCTTGTACCTTGCAGTTCCAACAGTTTCAAAGCGGTTTCCTACAACACATCAAGTCGTTGGATGGGTTGCATTGGCGATTGGCTTAACTTACCTTGTAGCACCTTTTACATTTAACCACTGGTTTGCATTGGCCAATTTGATACTGACCGCCATTATTTTTCGGTATATCTGGAATAAATCGTTAAAGAAAATTCAGCAAGAGCGTGGCACCATACCTGTAATTTTCTTTAACGACCCACCAAAGTACGGGAAAAACATGATTGGCGCTTAGTGCCTTGTGATGGTGTGTTGTGCCATCCTCGCGGTGTTGTCTTACAGCTGTGTAGCACTACACGTTATGTATGTCGCGCTGTCTCCAACCCGCTAGCCCAAGAACAATCCCCAACGTTCCAACAGCCGTCAGTGCCACAACAGGCGTTCCCGTGATGTCCTCGACGGGGAAACCCGCCAAATGACCAAAAACGTTGAGAGACAACACCGCATCAGGTAACTCAAGCAGCGGCCCAAAAGCCGACAACGCCCCAGCGCAACCCACAAGCAACCACCCAATAGGCATCGCAAATCGAGGTAGCCAACCAAAGAACGCAGCAACAACCCCCAGCACAGCAAGAACCGCTGGGAACTGATGCACTGACGCCACCATAGCGTCCGTGAACAAGCCATCAACAGGGGTTGCCATTGTTGCAACTGCCGTTGCCGCCATGACCAGGCCAATCATCACGAGCATCGAGAAAACGCCGGCAACAATGACACACAAGTGCGCAACCAACCACATGCCCCGCCCCATAGACGTTGATACGCCCAACTCTGCACGGCCAGATAACTCCTCACCACGCAGGTGCCCCATGGCGTTCACACCAGCTGCGGCAACAAACACCGCCAAAAACAACGACATGTATGCGACATAGCCAGCAATCATGTCCTGGCCTGCGAAAATCTGCGAAAACTCAGCAGGCAAATCGTCACCAGCATCAACCATTGTTTGGGTGAAGGAACCATACATTGCAGCGGTCAGAACCAGGGCAATGCCCCACCCGCGAAGACCACCACGCAGTGTTCGATAAGCCATCCCCCACGGCGTGCCCAAAAAACTGTGGGCGCTGCTTCGCCCAAGACGCGTCGGCAAAATTCCAGACCCCACATCACGTCGGGTAGACAAAACAAACCCACAAGCGGCGAGAAGCACACCACCACCAACTAGCGGAAGGAGCGGCCACGCGCGGTCCACAACATACGGCGCGGTTTGCTGAGCCCAAGCAAGAGGAGAAAACCACGACAGCGACGACCCCCCAGGTGCGGCCATGTCACCAGCCATCCGCACCACGTAAGCCAACCCCAGCACGGCCCCAGCAAAACCAGAAGCGCTGCGTGATGACGACGCCAACTGGGCAGTCACTGCGCCAAGCCCACCAAAGAACACACCAGTAGCGACTCCCCCAGCTGCGACGAGCATCGAACCAGTGAATGCGTAGCCTGCAGACACTGCACCACCAAAAACCAAAACACCAACAGCGAGGTTCGCAAGGACAGTAAGTATGAGAGCTGCTGTCAACGGTGCATGACGCCCAACAACGGTTGCTCTGACTAAGTCAGAGCGCCCTGCCTGTTCGTCAGCGCGAGTGTGGCGAACTACCGTGAAAATACTCATCAACGCGCACAGCAGATACAAGAACAGAACATATCCAGCTGCAAAGAAACGCTCATGCGTAGGAGCGTCCATGCCATAGCCGGGACCAACCATCATGCGCCCCACCGGGTCAGCGAACATGACGGTGAGTGACACTAACTCGCTGGTGTCCTCAGCAATCACCTGAATGGCATGTGCGAAGTAAAACCCTAAGAGCCCCAACCCAACCACCCACGCGGTAGTGCGCACCCGATCGCGACGGATCATGGTGCGCAGAAGACGCCCCGTACCAGTCAGAGTTGCTTGAGCAGGTGAGTGCTCGGTTGTTCGTTGTGTGGTCAATGTGCTGCTCATGGTGTGTCCTGGCGTTGTTCGGGCGCATTTCCTGAAGGTGAGGTTCCCGCCCCAGCAGCAGTGATGCCGTCTGTGGCGGTGCCATAGTGGCGCATCAAGAGCTGTTCTAACGTTGGTGGATGTGCAACAAGTGACCGCACACCAAGCGAGGTGAGCTTTGGCATGAGGTGAGGGACGGTGTCACCGTCAACATCGAAAGTGGTTTTTGACACCTCAACACGCAGGTTATGAACACCAGGCAGTGTCGCCAAAGAATCCGCAGGATGGTCGGTTTCGACCACAACCGTCGTGCGCGTCATGTGGCGAAGGTCAGATAAGGTCCCGGACTCAACAATTTTGCCGTGCCTAATGATGGAAATCTGGTCAGAAAGCGCTTCAACTTGAGCCAAAATATGGCTCGACAGCAGGACCGAGCGGCCTTCACGTTGCTCCTCACGGATGACCTCTTGAAAGACGACTTCCATGAGTGGGTCAAGCCCTGCAGTGGGCTCATCCAGGAGGAGAAGGTCAACATGTGACGCTAACGCTGCAACGAGTGCAACCTTTTGCCGGTTCCCTTTGGAGTAGGTGCGGTTCTTTTTCCGTGGGTCGAGGTCGAATCTCTCAATGAGTGTGTCACGGCGGCGCTGGTTGTATTGGCCACGTAACTGCAACATCATGTCAATCGTTTCGCCGCCAGTAAGATTTGGCCATAATTCCACGTCCCCCGGAACATAGGCGAGGCGTTTATGGAGGCTGACAGCGTCGCGCCACGGATCTTGACCACAGACTTTTACCGTCCCGCCATCGCTACGGAGTAGCCCGAGGAGAATCCGAATGGTGGTTGATTTACCGGCCCCGTTTGGGCCAAGAAAACCATGAATTTCTCCGGCCTCAACGTTGAAGTTCAGACCGTCGAGTGCTTGGACGCGGCCAAAGCTTTTCATCAGATCATGGGTAAAGATGACGGGGGTTGTTCCGCTCATCACTGTGCCTTTCCTGCATGGTTGGTGGAGTTCGAAGGGCTTGGTGGTGTTGACGAACCAGCTGAACCGTTCGATGAGAGGTGGTCAAAAACTCCTGGAGTGAGAACACCGTTGGTATAAATCTCAAGAACAGTGTCAATGTATGGTCCCCACTTTTCTGGCGGGTCATCAACCAGACTGGTGCCGATCAGCCGTTTCATATGTCGGTGAAGCATCATGCCGCCAAAGCTCCACAGGAGGATCACTGCGGCGCGGTGGTGGGCGTTCACGCTGGGAGTGACGACCCCTGCTTTTTCTGCTTGGGTGGTGTATTCCAATGCGTCGTCAACGAGTTGGTCAACGAGTGCGTCTATCCCTTCCCCACCAGCGACTAAAGCGTGGAAGAGGTAGCGAAGAATGGGTGCCCCTTCATGCATCTGTGTCAGAAGGTGTTCTGGGCCGATTCCCGCCCCGGTAGACATGGCCGCGATTTTCGATGCGTGTATGCGCTGAGCGACATACCTATCGCAGGCAGTGCGTAAGCCTGCTTTAGAACCAAAATGATGCATCACAAGAGGTGGTGATACCCCTGCCTGCTCAGCGATGTTTTTGATCGTGACAGCTGTGAAACCGTGCCTACCAAAAAGGTCAATGGCTGCGTCACGGATGCGCTCGGCGTTCGTGTGCTCAGGGGTGGAGTGTTGTGTCCCGCGGTAGTGATAGCCCATGCGGTGTTCCTTCATGACGCCCACCTCACGGTGAGCAAACAAGTGACTGAACAAGTGTTCAGTCTCGCTGTTCTTCACGCTATGCCTGGCTTTGTGGGCCGTCAACGACGCTGAATAATGTCACCCCATCGTTCAATGAGCCACCCGTGCTCCTCGCTGGAAACGAGACTCATCTTGTGTGCAGGCTGCGGCGAACATCAAGAAAAGACGGGGCCTGTGGTCCTACCCGGGTGGACGAACGGTCGGTAGTGTTGTGCTCGTGAGTATTCGACAGATCACGAGAAGAGTTCAGGGGCTGCACACTGCACCCGCTGGACCTCTCACTGTCATGCTCATGGTGGGTGTGCTGCTCGCTGGTTTGGTGTGGATGCACGTTGTTGGGCACCATAGCCCGTCAACGGCTGTGACTTCTGCGCCAGCAACTGACAGTGCCGTCATGGTTGGGGCTTCCTCGAGCCCAACGGCACATCACGGCGGGCACGGCGCGGCAAGCATCGGCGATCCTGTGGCGGCTTGCGCCACCTGCGGTGACCCAAGCTCTATGGCAACAACCCTGCTGTGTGTTTTGGCACTGTTGATGTTCACCGCACTTCTTGGTGCACCACGCCTTCTCGCACGCGGCACGATGCGCCTCCCGCAACGCCAGCCCATCCCACGTTGGCTGTTACTCCCGATTCCCCAGGCACCTTCACGCCTTCTTCTGTGTATTAGTCGCACATAAAACCTGCAGCGGGCGGTTTTCACGCCCGGCTTCGATTGAACCTTGCGCCGCATCACGATGTTGCGCGCACTCACACGACTTTGCAGGAGAAAACTATGTCCCAGCGCGTTCTTTCGCTCACCGCCCTTGCCATCGGAGCTGCTGTTGCGTTGACAGCATGCAGTTCTGACCCATCGCCCAGTGAAACAACCATCACCACCACAACAGAATCAACCCAAGACGTCACCGTGCACAATGACGCTGACGTCATGTTCGCGGTCATGATGATCGCCCACCATGAGCAAGCTATTGAGATGTCAGACCTCGTGCTCGGACGTGAAGGAATTGACCCAGGGGTAGCTGACCTCGCAGCAACCATTAAAGAAGCCCAATCCCCAGAGATAGCCCAGATGCAGGAATGGCTCACCAAGTGGGGGCAGGAAGACGCTGAACAAGACCTATCTCACGCCGGTCACGAGGACGGCATGATGACGCAGGAAGACATGGCAGCGCTGGATCAAGCGCCGGGTGAAGAAGCATCACAACTTTTCCTTGAGCAGATGATCGTTCACCACGAAGGTGCTGTGGACATGGCACAACAGCACCTCAACGATGGGAAGAACGCTCAGTCGCTGGATTTGGCAGGGCGTATCATCGCTGACCAAAACACTGAAATTGAGCTCATGCAGCAGATGATCACAGGGATGGACATTGCTGCAAGCAATGGTCTTGCCGGGTTGAGTGTGCAAGAAATCATCAACCACCTTGACGAGATGCCCATTGCAGACCGCCCCAGCACGCTTCTCGCTTCCGTGCGGCCCGCTAACCTTGTCCTGTCCACTGACGGACAAGAAGGTTCCCTCCCCATTCCTGATGACCAGTTCTACTTGTCATTTGCCCCATACGTGAGCGGAACCCACGACTGCCACTTCCACAGCCTCACCACATGCCGTGGGGAACTGCAAAACGTTGACATGCAGGTCACTATCACCAACGCAGAAACCGGTGACGTTCTCGTTGATGAGAAAAAGACATCATTCGACAATGGTTTTGTTGGTGTGTGGCTCCCCCGCGGTATCACCGCGGACCTCACTGTGTCCTATGACGGCAAGGAAGCATCGGCTGAAATTTCTACTACCGGTGATGAAGATGCAACCTGCGTGACCACCCTGAAACTCGCCTAAGTTGCGGCTCCAATCAGCTAGGTCACGACGCTGGTGTGGCATGGCAATGTGCCGTGCCACACCAGCGAATTACAGGCACGTGAGTGACGGTTAACGCGGGGCGAAGGGCCCACCGATGGTGTCAGGTACACGGATAGTGTTGTGAAGATGCGTCAGATTCCCATCTACTTTTACTCGTCAACCTCGGGGATGGTCCGGCAGTTCGCCCAGGCTTTAGGTCGACCTGTTTTTGATCTCACAGAGCGTGAGGTGCGTCAGTCTGTTCCCGACGGGCCATGGGTACTTCTCACGCCGTCCTATAAAACAGGAAACGCGGATAATGACACCATTCCTGAACCGGTGAAGAGGTTCCTTCACGACCCGGCCACCCGCCGCCGAATGGTTGGGGTGATGGGGTCCGGTAACCGGAACTTTGGCCGCCACTACCAGGCTGCGGCGAGAGATATCGCCGCGCGTTCCAAACGGCCAGTGCTCTTTGAGTTCGAACTTCAAGGCACGCAATGGGACGTTGAAGAAGCCAAAGAGCTCTTACGCGAGTTAGATGTGCAGTTCTCACCTCGTCAGTAACGATGCCACTCACCTAGGGTAAACACCATGATGAAACAGGTGTTTGCGGTAGTAGCTTTGTCCGTTGTGCTCACGAGCTGCGGTGCAACAGAGGTGGAGCCCGATGCCTCCAACACAGAAACAATAAGTCCTGCGCAAGAGGGGACTGACGGCGTTCAGGCAACGATGGAAACCCGTGACCTCAGTGACGGTGGCACCTGCACAACAGGTGAGGAAGTCATTATCGGAGTTGATCAGTCCAGCCCGGTGATTGATGGGGAGTGCGGTGTTGTCACAGTGCTTGCCTCAGAGGTGACGGGAAATATTGCTCAAGCAGAGCAAGTGGTCATCCTTGGAGAAGCGTCCACCCTGCTGGGCGAATCTTGGAAAGAAGCGGTTGCTGAGGGTGCGAAGTCAACAATGAACGTGGATGACATGGGCGCAGTCACTGTTGTTGGTGAGAGTTCCCACGTCACCACAAAAACCGCAGGAACAATGATTGTCACTGGTGATGACATTACGGTGAATGCCAATGACATTAGTTCGTTGATCAGCACGGGCAACAGTGTGAAGGTTGTTGTCTCGGGGGAGATCGGCGCCTTGGAGGTGCTGGGCGACAAGGGCACCTACAACTGGTCGAATGGTGTGGAAAAGCCCGACACTGACGAGGGGTCAAACAACACGTTTGTGCGCTGACCCCTCTCAGTGATGCGATGAAATTATTGTGTACTGTTACCGGCGCCCTGGGTTATTCCTTGGGTGCCGGATCTGTGACAGGTGGGGTAGCATCGGGCTGCGGTGCCACCTCAGGCGCGGTGACACGCGGCTTGCGTTTCTTCACCGGCCAGGCGATACGTGGCGCAGGAGTGCGCTGAGTGGGTTCTTCCACTTCCAAACCGTAGTAGTCACCAATGTGCTCACGGAACGCTGCCCGCTGTGCCTTTTGGTAGGCACGATCTTCGCGCGCGAAAGCAGTGAGAGTAGCCCAACACATCCCGATCATCACGAATGAGAACGGCAAGGCGATAAGGATCGCCGCTGTTTGTAGGGCGCTGAGTCCACCAGCGAGGAGAAGCGCAATAGCCAGAATTGAGCTGGTGCAGGCGAAGAAAACCCGCAACCAACGTTTGGGTTCGAGCTGGCCGCCCGATGCAATCATCGCCATGACCAGCGAGCCGGAGTCAGCTGAGGTGATGAAGAAAATTGCGATGAGGATCAACACACCAATGGTGAGGATCATGGTGCCCGGAAGCTGGGCGAGTAGCGCAAACAGTGAACCTTCGACGTCGACACTTCCGTCAGCGTTGATGAGTTGTGCGCCACCGGTCAGTTCAAAGTAGATACCGGTCCCACCAATGATGGAGAACCACAAGAACGTAACGAGCGTTGGAATGAGAATGACTCCAACCACGAACTGTCGTACGGTGCGCCCTCGTGAGATGCGGGCAATGAATACCCCAACAAAGGGTGCCCATGACATCCACCAACCCCAGTAGAACGTTGTCCACCCGCGTTGCCAGACTTCTCCGTCAGCGCCTTGGAATGCGGACACGGTGAAGGCAAGCCCAACGAAGTTCTGCAGGTAGTTACCGATGGATTGAACAAACTCGCGGAGCAGGAAGACAGTTGGCCCGGAAAAGAGAATAAAGAGGACAACGAAAGCAGCCATGATGAGGTTGATGTTCGACAACCACTTCATGCCCTTTGTTACCCCGGACACTACCGAGAAAATAACAAAACCCGTGATCACAACGATGATTCCGACCTCGAGTGAGCTAGATGCCTCAGCGACGTCGATTGCTTCAAGCCCTGCGGCGATCTGCAGAACACCCAACCCTAGTGAGGTTGCAACACCAAAGATTGTTCCAACGAGCGCGGTGATATCAATAGCATCACCAAGCTTTCCGTGAACCCTGCGCCCGAGGAGAGGTTCGAGGGTGTAGCGGATGGAGATGGGACGTTTGCGCCGGTGGATGGCGTAGGCCAAAGCCAAACCGACAACAACGTAGATGGACCAGGCGTGGATTCCCCAGTGAAGGTAGGTCTGGCGCAGTGAGTACTGTGCGAGCTGTTCTGAGGTTCCTGACACGCCCGGTCGTGGGTTGGCAAAGTGGCTGAGCGGTTCACTGAGTCCATAAAAAACTAGCCCGATGCCCATTCCCGCTGCGAACAGCAAGGCCAACCATGACATGTTGGAAAATTCAGGCTCGTCATCATCGTTTCCAAGTTTGATGTCGCCGTACTTGGAGAATCCGACATACAAACAGAACACGACGAAACCTGCAGCGATGAGTACGTAGTACCAGCTGAAGGAATCGATAACGTTCGTTTGGATGGAGTTGAACAGTGATTGAGCAGAGTCAGGGGCAATGATCGCGTAGGCCGCGAAGATCAGCACAACGATGGCCGCTGGCCAGAAAACAAACGGAGCAATTGCTGGTTGCTCGGTTTGAGTGGTCTTTGTGGTCGTCGACATCCGGTCACCTATCGTTAGGGCGCAAGGAAGGGTACCGTGCGCCACTTATGCAAAGAAACAGTAAAACACCGTGCCTATGAGTGCACCTTTTCGTGGCATTCCGTGGTCAGTGCCACAATAATCCCCGGGGTTGACGGGGCGAAATGCGCTACTCCAGGGTGATCCGCGTCACTTGACGTGCAACGATGGGGTGATGAGCATTGACCTAGAAGCGCTATACATCGACCTTCACCGGCATCCAGAACTATCCTTCCAAGAACACCGTACTGCGGCAGTGGTCGAAGAGCATCTCACCACCCTTGGATTTGAGGTGCAGACCGGTATCGGAGGTACCGGTCTGGTGGGAATCCTCGACAACGGTGAAGGGCCTACCGTCATGCTCCGGGCAGATATGGATGCCTTGCCCGTGGCGGAACAAACCGGTCTCCCCTACGCAAGCACTGCCACAGGTAAAGACCCTGACGGCAATACAGTTCCCCTCATGCATGCTTGCGGCCACGACATGCACGTCACCGCGCTCGTGGGGGCTGCCGAAACTCTCGCCGAAAGTGCTGATGAATGGTCCGGCACACTGATTGTTCTCTTCCAACCCGGTGAAGAGCGAGGTGGCGGGGCCCAGCAGATGGTGGACGACGGCCTCTATGACCTCATACCCACCCCGGACATCGTGCTGGGGCAACATGTCGCCCCACTCCCGGCGGGCTACCTTTCCCTTCACGCGGGTGTGGCAATGGCTGGAGATGACTCGCTAGACATCACTCTGCACGGAGTTGGTGGCCACGGATCCCGCCCTGAAACCACAGTCGACCCAGTGGTCATGGCCGCGAACGTGGTGCAACGACTCCAACAGGTCGTGTCCCGTGACATCGCAGCCACTGACGCCGTGGTTGTTACCGTGGGGCAACTTCATGCCGGGACGAAAAACAACATCATCCCCTCCACTGCGATGCTGGGATTGTCCGTGCGAACCTTTGATGACCATGTGCGCACCAAGGCGTTGAGTTCAGTGGAACGAGTTGTGCAGGCCGAAGCTGCTGCCTCTGGCGCACCTCAAGCCCCCGATGTGAACTACACGGAACGCTACCCCGTGACCTTCAACCATGAAGAGTCCACCGAACGCCTTCGCGAGGCATTCACTGACGCGTTCGGTGCACACAAAGTCGTAGATATCGGTGTGATCTCAGGCAGCGAGGACGTCAGCAACCTCTCGCTGGCAGCTGGAGTTCCCCTGGTGTATTGGTTCCTTGGTGGCGCTGACCCGGCACTCTTTGAAGAAGCCGCCACACATGATCGACTCCCAACGGACCTTCCCTCTAATCACTCGCCTTTTTTTGCGCCGGTTCTACAACCCACGCTGACCAGAGGAGTCGAAGCGTTAGTGACTGCTGCCCGAGAGTGGCTCTACTAGGCTGGAAACATGTCAACGTTCTCAGCTCGCGATGAGATGTATCTATGCCCCCAAGATGCTGGCGGGCACCAACCACAGGTCGTTACTGCCCCTGTAGTGCAGGTGCTCACTCCACGCGACGTCCCGTTGGGTGGTCCGCGCGCCATGACTGTTCGGCGCACAATCCCCCACCGTGAACGCTCATTCATTGGGGCATGGTGTTTTGTTGACCACTACGGGCCAGATGACACTGCGGCAACGGGTGGAATGAATGTTCCACCCCACCCTCACACTGGACTGCAAACCGTGACGTGGCTGTTTGACGGCCAGGTGGAGCACCGCGACTCAGGTGGCGTGCATGCAACGATTCGCCCGGGAGAAGTGAACCTGATGACGGGCGGTTCGGGCATAGCGCACTCTGAGGTGTCCACGACGGCAACGACCGTGCTGCACGGGGTGCAACTGTGGGTGGTGCTGCCCTTCAAGTACCGAAACCTCCCTCGCAGGTTTCAGCATTACGCACCACCAGTGGTTGGGGTCTCCCCCGGCGTTCAGGCACGCGTTTTCATGGGCGTACTCGCTACGGGGGACGCACCTCCATGCTCTGAAGGTGTTCCCCCATCCCCCATTGAGACCGCCACTCCACTCCTGGGAGTGGAGATCACCATGGCGGCTGGTTTCACGTGGAACATTCCCGTGGACCCCACGTTTGAACATGGGGTGCTCATTGATGCCGGGGATGTGGTGCTAGCTGACACTCCCCTAGCGCGCGGTGACCTGGGCATCGTCGATTGTGGCCCCAGTACCATCAGCGTCACCGCACACAGCGACGCCCGGTTTCTGCTTCTTGGTGGTGAGCCATTCACTGAAGAAGTAGTGATGTGGTGGAACTTCATAGCCCCTGATCACGCGGGCATTGTGGCAGCTCGTGAAGCCTGGCAAGCTCGTTCAGAGCGGTTTGGTGATGTGCTGGGATACACCGGTGACAAGGAAAGACTTGATGCCCCAGAACTCCCCAAAGTTCGCCTACGACCGCGTAACAGGCTAGGTAAACGCTGAAAGTTAGCGTACACACGGCACTCATCTAGCCAAGATTCTGCGAGATTCTCTCAGAACAACTGCCGCAAGTTACTCTTCGCAAGATCAAGAAGTTCATCGCCCCGCCCCGACATCACTGTACGAATCGCATACAACGTGAAGCCTTTGGCTTGTTCCGCAGTAATTGATGGTGGCATGGACAGTTCTTGCCGGTCTGTCACCACGTCAACAAGCACAGGCCCCTCCGTGGCAAAAGCAGTACGCAGTGCAGGCTCAACCTCAGAAGAGTTCTCCACACGGATACCTGTGATGCCCATGGCGTTGGCGAGAGCAGCAAAGTTTGGATCATCAAGTTCCGTGGCGAAATTGACGATGCCCGCAGCTTTCATTTCCAATTCCACGAAGTTCAACGACGAGTTGTTGTACACAACAATCTTTGCTGGCAACCCATGCTGACGCACCGTCAACAGCTCTCCCAACAGCATCGACAAACCACCATCACCAGACATCGACACCGTGGGGCGCGACGGGTCCTGAGCGAGCACACCAATGGACTGCGGGAGCGCGTTAGCCATGGTCCCGTGGCTGAAAGAACCAATGAGGCGGCGGCTGCCGTTCATGGTGAGGTAACGCGCTGCGTACATCACTGGTGAGCCAACATCAGGAATGAACACCGTATTGTCCGGTGCGATTTCATCAAGGAGCCGTGTGAGGTACTGCGGGTGGATTGGTTCGCCATCGGGTGTAGGACTTGCTAGGTCATCAAGTTTTTCCCGCGTTTTCCGGTAATGCTCCCTAGCGGTTTTGAGGTGCTTACCTTTTTTCTTCGTGACCAAAGGCAGCAACGCTTCCGCGGTTTCGCGCACACCACCGCGCAACGCCACATCCACTGGGTAGCGGCGGCCAATCTGCTCGCCGCGCAGGTCAACTTGGATAACGGCGGCCTTCTCTGGGATGAACTGTGGGTAGGGGAAATCCGTGCCCAGCAGCAGAAGCGCATCGGCATCTTCCATTGCCCGATACCCTGAAGCGAAACCCAACAGACCAGTCATACCAACATCAAAAGGGTTGTCGTATTCAAGGTATTCTTTGCCACGAAGCGCATGCACAATGGGTGCGTTGAGTACCTTAGCCAACGCCATCACTTCAGTGTGGGCGTCCTTTGTTCCCGCCCCACCCAAAATGGTGACAGACTTCGCCGAATTCAGGGCCTGTGCTGCGGCCTCAAGCTGATCAAGCGCCGGAATGATAGATGAACGAGTGGGCTCAATAAGTGTGTGGCGGTTTTGAGGAACGTCACCCAAGGCCACATCACCAGGGATAACAAGCACCGCAACCCCGGACTTCTCCACCGCAGTGCGCATCGCGATTTCTAGCAGGCGCGGCATCTGCTCGGCGCTCGCCACGTATTCGCAATACACCGAACACTCACGGAACAACTCTTGCGGGTGCGTTTCCTGAAAGTAATTGGTGCCAATTTCAGTGGTGGGGATCTGCGCGGCAATAGCCAACACGGGAACGCGATTCCGATGCGCGTCATACAGTCCGTTAATGAGGTGCAAGTTACCTGGGCCGCAACTCCCCGCGCACACTGTGAGGTTGCCAGTCATTTCGGCTTCAGCACCAGCGGCAAACGCGGCTGACTCTTCGTGGCGGACAGACACCCAATCAATGGTGTCTTGGCGGCGGATAGCATCGGTTAATCCGTTGAGTGAATCACCGGAAATACCGTAAATTCGTTCTACGCCGTTCAGGGACAGGGTTGTGATCATGTTCTCGGCAACGGTTGCCACAGGCCTCACGTCCTTCCATCTGTTCTTCCACACTAGGCTGAACCAGAGGAAAGCGAATCTCGAGCGGTGTCAGTGTGACGACATAGACGCCTCCAGTAGTGTTCGCCCCCTCCAACTGCGGCTCCTCCAACTGCGGCTCCTCCAACTGCTGCCCAGGCACTCCGTCCCCACTGTGCCGCTGCCCAGGCACCCCGTCCCTAACGAAAGTGGGATTGTGCCCACTTTCGAAAGGGAAAGTGGGCACAATCCCACTTTCGATTGATAGGAGAGCGACGGGGACTGATCACCACCGGCTCATTCCTGATCTCTCAGTAGAATCAAGCAGAATGCCCCCCACGGCCACCAACACAGCAGTCGCCTATCCGCAGACTGTGGAAAGAGACTGATGTGAACGAGCGAATTCTAAAACTTCTGCGTGACGCAGTTGCTGCTGACCCTAATGACACAGAGTTGCGCCTCGACCTCGCGGAAGCGCTCGTCACCGCCGGTAACCATGTTGAAGCGCTCACCCATGTCAGCGCCACCCTGTCACTAGATGCCACAAACACTCGTGCCCTTGCGCTGTTCCCCAGCATCGCCCAATCACTAGCGGCAGGTGGCGGCACATCACCGGTACAGGTTGCGCCCGTAGCGCCAGTTCAGCCCACAGAACCTGCACCAGCGCCACCGGCTGCAAGCCCTTCCGTGCCTGTCCAGCCGACGGAATCCGCACCAACCCCTGCAACCGCAACACCAGCATCGTCAGAAGCCGTTGATGGTTTTGATTGGGCAACTGCAGAATCTGACATTGGGGTGGATATACCGCCCGCGTTCACGATCTCAGGGGACAGCGACACCGAAGGTGTTGCCCCCATCGAACCAGAACAAGACGTCGTGACACTCGCCGATGTTGGTGGGCTCGACAACGTGAAGAAACGACTCAACGAGTCCTTCCTTGAACCGATGAAAAACGCCGAAATCGCCAAAGCATTCGGTAAAACACTCCGTGGCGGGCTTCTGCTGTACGGGCCACCAGGGTGCGGGAAAACGTTCATTGCACGAGCTGTCGCCGGGGAACTGGGTGCGCGCTTCATGTCCGTTGTTATGACAGACATTCTCGATGCGCACATTGGGCAAACAGAGAAAAACCTCAAAGCTGTTTTTGATGAGGCACGCAGTGAAACCCCAACAGTGCTGTTCCTCGACGAAATTGACGCACTGGGAATGAAACGAACCTCCCTGTCCGGCAGCGCCGCTTGGCTGCGCCAAATGGTCAACCAACTCCTCATTGAACTCGACTCCATGGCTGGTAACAACGACGGCCTGTACGTTTTGGCAGCAACAAACTATCCGTGGGATCTCGATGAGGCGTTACAACGCCCTGGGCGCCTTGACCGCACTATTCTGGTCACCCCACCTGATGCGCCCGCCCGTGAAGCGATTTTGCACTACCACCTGAAGAACCGGCCACTTGCTGGCATTGACCTGCGTAAACTTTCCGCTGCGACCGAGGACTTCTCCGGAGCCGACCTGCAACACCTCGCCGTCACAGCAGCCGAAAAAGCCATGATGCAGTCTATTTCGGCTGGTGAAGTGCTCCCTATCGACATGTCTCACATGGAAATGGCGCTGACAGAAATAAAACCATCCGCCACGTCGTGGTTGCACTCGTCGGTGAACGTTGTGCGCTTCGCAAATGCTGGTGGTCGATATGACGACCTCGCCCACTATCTGAAAAGTAAAAAGATTCGCTGAAATGACTGCCCAACTAGATTTTCCCAACCTCAACGCCCGCATTGAGGCGTTCATCGCTTCAAAACATTTTGATAACGCTATTGAGGTGTTGGACAGTAACGCAGCTGAATACTATGACACACCAGAGTTTTGGCTTCTTACAGCGCAGGTTTACCTTGCAGTTGAAGAAGCAATAGCGGCACGGGGTGGAGGTAGCTTTCTTCGCACCCGAATAACCCGTGAGGAAGCCCACGATAGGGCGAACAGCGCAGTGCTGCGGGTACTGGAAAGTCACCCAGATTCACCACAAGCTTTAGCGATGTATATTGCGGTTCTTGTTGCCCGTGGCGCGCATGATGAAGCGTTGAGCACCGCTTACCGGCTCACTGACTTAGCCCCGGATTTCAGCCTTGGCTACTTCTACGTCGCCTTGTTACTTTCGCGGGAGCGGGTCACCAAAACGAACCTCATTATGACTCAAGAAGCGATTGATAATTCGCTTCGGCTAGACCCGCATTCAGCTGATTCACTTGCTGTGGCGGCAATGGTCGCTGTGCGCAGTGGCAACCACAGGGCAGCCAAATACTACCTCAAAAGAGGCCTCGCGATTGATTCAACAAACAATCTTTTAATGTCGCTTGCGTCTGATGTGCGCGGTGCCAGACACGTTACGAACCACCTAGGAAAATACTACCGATGGCGTTTAGCGAACGACCCATTTGATAGTGAAGCGCGTTCTGGGTTGCGCCAATGGATTCTTACTCAAACGTTGGAATCAGACCTTTTCATTCTGATTCAGCTAACCATGATTGTTTTGGCGGTTGCGCTTCCTGCACCTGCTAACGCAATCGTGTATGCGCTAATGCTGACATGTTTCGGTTTCGTTATCTACCTTCGTTACCGTGTGATCAGTGGTGTAACGGACGGCGAATCGGTGCGTGAGGTTTTCACCGAATACGCATCGGCAAAAGCAGGGATTACGCTTTATGGCGTAGCAGTTGGCGGAGCAATTGTGCTTTCTGCCGGGATGTTAACTTTCCCGCCAGCACATTATCTAGCGGTCATCATGCCGGTCTTTGCGATCGTCATGTTCGTTGGGGCTTCGCTGATTATGCGGGCTCGGTCCCTAGAGCTCACTGATGAAGGGGCTCCCGACCGGCGCCTGTGGATGTATCGCATCGCCATGGATCACCAGATTACCTATTCATGGCCGTATTTCTTTGCGTTCCTTGCTTCAATACCTTTGTTTAGTATTTTGACCATTACTGACACCTTCAGGCCCGCTGGAATAATCCTGACCTCCTATGGTCTCTGGTATCTCATGCGCACCGGACGCATGATCTTTTTCATTCAACGAGCTGGATTACGCGAATCCCCATGGACGATGAACAAACACCTCAACCCCTCTGGGGGTCAGACAGCTATTTCAACTACGCGTGGTTTCTTCATTACTCTGTTCGCGATGGCGCGGCGAATCTACTTCGCATTTTTGCCAATTGCCGGCGGAATAGGTCTGCTTCTCGATGCGCCTTCCGGTGCCGGATAGACACCTCATGCTGCGACCTCATGAAGCTAATCTTGTGTGAGGTGTTGTCATGTGGTTTTGCTGGCGTCCTTCTGAACGAACCCAGCTCTCTGCTGTGAACCCCACGCACTTTCCTTCTTGAGGGTGTGCCGGTACAGCCCCTTGAGCCGCCACCAACTGTGCGCAAAGTAGAACCCAAACGGTTCGATGGCCGCGGCCATAAGGAGTTGGAGTGCGTCACGGGAGCGAGAAAGACGGAAGTAGTTCGCCTCTTCTATGAATACAGCTAGCGCTGAGACGATAAACCCAAGCCCTACCGAGGCCGCAATAGTTAGCCAGAATAGTCCCCACGGGATCCACCCCATGACCGCTGACACCACTGTGACTGTGAAACCAATGACACCGATGAGTGGTCCAAGGTACTCGAACAATAAAAAGTACGGCAATGTGAACATTCCAAGTACACCGTAACGAGGGTTACCAATCATCGACCGGTACTTAGTAAGAAGCTCACCTAAACCCTGAGACCAGCGCGCCCGCTGCCTACCGAGCGCTGAGAAAGTAGTGGGAACCTCCGTCCAACAGACGGGGGTGGGCACAAAAGTGATACGGCCGCGTTGACCTGCCTCGCGGGTTTTCTTATGCAGAGCCAAAACAATGTCAGCGTCTTCCGCGAGTGTGCGCGGATCCAAGCCACCAATGGAAATCAATGACTCTCTGCGGAACATGCCAAACGCACCAGAGATGATCATCAGCCCGTTCATTGCTGACCAGCCAGTGCGCCCAATGAGGAACGCACGCAGATACTCCAAAGCCTGGATTCGTTCGAGCCACGTGTCTGGTGCTTGAACCTCAGTGACTCGACCACGCTCAATGACGGCACCGTTTGCTGGTCGAACAACACCACCCACCCCAATAACCTGAGGGTCGATCAGGAAGGGCTCAACAACGTGCAACAGGGCGTCAGGTTCGAGGAGCGAATCAGCATCAATCATGCAGATCAACTCTTGATCTGCGACCCGTAACCCACAGTTGATGGCGTCACTCCGACGCCCTGTGCTGGCTTTACGGATCACCGTGACATCACCGGTGTGGTTTCTCCAGGTGCTCAGAACCTCTCCCTCTTGAACAACATCGTCACTGAAAGGGACAACGGCTTCCTTCAGATCAAGGTGTTCCTTGAGTAAAGCGAAGGTGTCGTCAGTGGAACCATCATCAACAATGACCAAGCGAACAAGGGGGTAGCGCAGTGAACGGAGTGCCTCAACTGCGGGAACGATACCGGCTGCCTCATTGTGCGCGGGAACAATAATGCTCACACCAGGGGTGAGCGGGTTCGCAAAAATTTCAGTGAGGGAAATTTGTCGAGGCCACCGAGTTTCTCGAAGAATATCAAGATTTGCACGAGTAAAAATAATAATAAATGAAATATTGTAGAGCGCATAGTAGATCGCGAGTGTTAGTGAGATAGCAACAAAAAACCACTGGTATTCGTTCATGACAAACTCAATTCAACATCGGCCAGTGCTTGACGTCGTGCGACCTCTTCAGCCTCAGACGTAGGAACGTAGTCCTCTAGTGCGCGCAGTGATGTCGGCATTCCCAGGTTCCCCAAGGACCCCAATGCGGCAAGACGAACCTCGGCACGCGGGTCCCTTAGAAGATGTTCTAACCGGGCGCGCCCATCAATAAGGTTTAGCGAACCCACAAGGCGAACCAAAAAAGCTGCTGTATCCGTCTTTACTTTGGGCAGAACGTTAAAGAAGGGGTTGGCGGAGCGGGGCGCCATGCGCATGATTGCCATCATGGCAACAGGTTCCGGAATGCTGCGTGGCCCATTACCCGTATGCTCCAGCAGCGCCGGTAAAGAATCTAGCGCTGCTGCCCGCCCCAAGGCGCGTGCAGCTAAAGCCCGCACTGCCCGGTTTCGATCTTCCAATAGTTTCTCTAACGGCGCTGGTTCCCTGTCCGCCAAAGGCAAATACAGGGTAATTCCTTTGGCGCGACGGCTCGCGATACGAGAATTCATCAGGTCGAAAGCTCGCCGTTCAACATCAACTCCGCGCAACCAGGCAGCCAAAATCGCACGGTCTTCTCCCCGAACTGATTGCGACAGCGAGATCACTAAAGTGGTGAGTTCTTTGCAGTCTTTGTTGGAGAGTTCCGGCAAGGGCTCCTCATCGAGAATGGCACTCATATGGGTACGCAAACGGGTAATACGCTGGTCTCGAGATGCGGTGCGTGCTTGACGGGTAATCCGTGTGATGACAACGAAAAGTAGCGTGGCCGCGAAAACCACCAGAGCGGCGATTAACACATACCGCGCCAGATCCTCGAACCACGTCTCGGTCATGAGGTGAGGGCTTCCACCCGGGCGGCAAGTTCACGTGGAGAGAACGGCTTCGATACGTAGTCATTTGCGCCAGCAGTGAGTGCGCGTTCAATATCGCTTTCCTGGGCTTTGGCGGTCAACATCAGGATTTTGGTGTTATCCATTTGCGGGTTTGCGCGCACCGCGACGCACACCTCAAGGCCAGAGAGGCGAGGCATCATCCAATCAAGGATGAGTAAATCTGGCGTGGTTGCAAGGGCTGTGGCAAGTCCGGATTCACCATCTGACTCCATGGTCACCTCGTGTCCAGCAGCACGGAGACGATGCTCGATCAGTCCAGCAACATCAGGGTCGTCTTCCACAACGAGGACTTTAGCCATGAAATACTCCTTTACCGACTAGGTATGTTTCGCTATCGTTATTCAGCATGGACACAGATAGCGGTTTGGGTGACTTTACGCTGATAACTCGCGAGCGAAAAGGTCTATGGGTTGTTCCTGTATGGTCTTGGCCGATCTTTGCCGTTTTTATTTTCATATTAGGTTACTACGGGGTGAATTTCTCACCGGCAGAGAATCAACCTGCGCTGTGGTGGCCAGCTGCGGGGCTGGCTGTACTTTTTGTTCTAGCCGCTCCTCCTTGGCACCGAGTTTGGGTTGTCGTCATTGTCCTGTTGTCGACTGGCCTGTCGAATTTTCTTGGCGGGCGGCCTCTAGATGTATCTGTAATCTTTAGTATCGCAAACGCCTCAGAAGTTGCAACTGTAGCGTGGATTCTTGGTTGGTCTCAGTATCGATTTACCCTTAATTCCTTGAATGCGGGCGTTCGGTTCGTTCTAGCAGCGATCTCCGGTGCTATGGTGGCAGGACTCATCGCCGGGATTGCAATCGCGCAGTTAAGAAGTGACGGGGTACTGATAGCGATGAGCGGGATCGTCGCATCGCATGCTGCCGCAGTTCTCATGATTTCCCCATTTGTTCTTCTCCCAGATCCCTTAATTTCACAAAGCAAAAGACCGGAAGTCCTCCTACAATCCTTCCTGCTTTTGATAACTATCGTCCTCGTTTTTCGGCCCGGCGCTAGCTATCCCTTGGCGTTTTTACCATTCCCAGTGCTCGCCTGGGCCGCCTTTCGTTTTCCGATAAAAATTATTTTGATTCAAAGTTCACTGTCCGCCGCTCTCATCCTCTTTATGAGTCTAGCCGGTGGTGGTCCATTCAATTCATCGATATTTTCTATTGCTACTACCGCCGCTCTCGTTGAGTTGCTGCTTGTCACGCTTACGAGCTTTTGTATTATGCTCGCAACGGCCCAATATCAAATGCAGTACGTCACTGCTCGTGCGTCAAACGTTGCAGATATTCTGAATAGCGGCTTCATTACCTCACGAGTTGGTCTTATTGTTGCTGAACTTAATAACACAAACTCTATAGTTATCTGGAAAAATCGGGCCGCCACCGGATTTCTTGCTGGCAGTTTCACCACAGATAATCAGTGGACAGGACCCCTTCAAGATGCAGCGCGTGAAGCATTAGGCTCACACACCGAAGTGACAGTTAACCTCGAAACTGACCCGCCGCGAACAGTCAGCGTCGTTGCGAACCCCGTCGAAACATCGACCACGGAGCCGAACGCAAAGCGAATGGCCGTTCAAATGCTTGATGTAACCACGACCGTCCAAGCGAATCGGTTGCAACTTGCCGCCGCGCAAGCAGAATCGGCCGCACTACTCACCCGAATAGACCTCGACCGGCAACGCGAAGGGTTTGTTGCAACTACCAGCCACGAACTACGCACCCCCATCACAAGCATTATCGGATATGGGGAGCTTCTCCTTGATTCCGAAGAACTACCCGACATGGAACGTAGCTGGGTGCAAGTCATTAGCCGCAATGCAACACGGCTCGGTGAGTTAGTGGAAGACCTCCTTACTCTCGGGAGAGCCAAGAACAGCGCCGCATCAGATCGTTTTGCAACCAGCCTGATTCTCAAAGACCTCGTGCACGACGTCGCCTCAAGCCAACGCATCACCGCCGAGAAAAAGAACGTCACCATGCAATGCGACATGGCCGACCAAACCATCTATGCAGTGCGCGCAGACATCAGCAGAGTCATCACCAACCTGGTATCCAACGCCATCAAATTCACGCCGCCAGGTGGGAACATCACCATCTCCACGGCGTCACGAGGCCGAGAAACACTGCTCTTCGTGCAAGACACCGGCACCGGGATGACCCAAGAAGCACTCGACCACGCCTTCGAGAGGTTCTACCGCGCCCCCGAAGCTGAACAAGGAAACGTCCCCGGAAC
The DNA here is from genome assembly GCF_000423205.1 of Jonesia quinghaiensis DSM 15701. Taxonomy (GTDB): domain Bacteria; phylum Actinomycetota; class Actinomycetes; order Actinomycetales; family Cellulomonadaceae; genus Jonesia; species Jonesia quinghaiensis. Next base: position 417,892 of record NZ_AUHN01000004.1, on the reverse strand, counting down.
CGGACTTGGGCTCTCGATCGTGGACGAACTAGTACGGCGAAACGGTGGAACCGTAGTCCTCGAATCACCACCCGGCGATGGGCTCCTCGTCATGGTGACCCTGCCATCGCGCGCCCCCGCAGGGCGAAGCGGCACAGAATACAGCGCAGAAACCCACTTCCAACAGTTAGCTGGACCGCCGTTCGATCAATAAAGTGTCCCGCCACACCCCAGCGCACGGCCCATACGTCATTAACGCGATCCGTTCCCGGCGCCCCACCTCACGGAAACCATGGCGTGCATGAAGACGCAAACTCGCAACATTCTCCGGGAAAATCACTGACTGAATAGTCCACACACCAACCTCCTCGCACCGCGCAATAAGCGCATCAAGAAGAATATGCCCAACGCCGCCACCACGCGCCGCTGACGACACATACACCGAATGCTCAATTACCCCGCGGTACACATGGCGAGAAGAAACCGGCGACGCCGCAATCCACCCCACAACACTGCTGTCAGGCGCCACCGCCACAAACACCAGCGCTGGGATCTTCCCCTCGATGAAACCACCCCAGGTAGCGGGAGGCGCGGGCTCAAACGTGGCATGACCACTCGCAATGCCCTGCTCGTAAATCTCCCGCATCGCAGGCCAATCACTATCACGAGCTTCACGCACATCAAGCGGGACCGGAGCAACAACGTCAGCATTCACAGCACCATTGAATACGCCCACCCTGTGAACATGCCTCCCCAGCCACCATGTGGCTACCGGCAAAACCGACAATCGGACACGATGCGCCACCTCCAACCCTGCAACGTCACGTTCAGATCACCGCGAGCAATCCCAACGAATCCGAGCGTTGAGTAATCATATGAGCGCATCACCCCTGATCAGTGACCTAGAACCTGGCGACCCGCGATGGGACACTGCCCTGCTAGTCCTCCAAGAACTGCGCTCACACCTCACCGCTGACACGTTAGACACTGTGCTGAGGGAGGGAACTCCCCAAGGACTGCGCTTCACTGGGATCTTTGTGGACGGGGTGTACGTTGCTATCGCAGGGTGGCGAATCATTTCGAACACCTCAGCTCTGCGCAAACTCTACGTTGATGACCTTGTAGCCGCTGCCTCGTTGAGGTCAGCCGGACACGGGCATCTGCTGCTTGACCACCTCACCGAGCGGGCGCGCCAAGCCAACTGCACCACAATCGACCTAGACTCCGGGGGGCAACGCTTCGACGCCCACCGCTTCTACCTGCGCGTGCCACGGTCATGTGTTTGTACTGAGTGTGTTGTCCTCGACATGCCACACGTGCCCAAAACATGCCACATGGGTGCGATGTAGTAGTGGGGAACCAGGCACTGCGCTGAAAACCTTGCTTAGCTGCTGCTGGGTTGCTCGGCGCTATGAGCAAGATGCGGGATAGCATCGGAATGTCAGCGCACCGCAACCCGTTGAGGTAAGCATGAAAAACATCGGATTCCTGTCCTTTGGGCACTGGACCCCACACCCAGACAGCCACACGCAATCCGCTGCCGACGTGCTGCACCAATCCATTGACCTCGCACAAGCAGTCGAAGACCTCGGCGCAGACGGCGCCTACTACCGGGTCCACCACTTCGCCCGGCAACTCTCCTCACCGTTCCCGCTACTCGCCGCCGTTGGGGCACGCACCAGCCGCATCGAAATCGGGACCGGGGTGATTGACATGCGGTACGAAAACCCCCTCGCCATGGTCGAAAACGCTGGCGCCGCCGACCTCATCGCCTCACAACGCCTGCAACTCGGTATCAGCCGTGGGTCACCAGAACAAGTGATCGACGGGTACCGGCACTTTGGCCACAACCCACCCGAAGGCACCACCGACGCCGACATGGCCCGCGACCACACCGTGACATTCCTGCGTCACCTCAACGGTGAAGGGTTCGCCGAACCCAACCCGCGCCCCATGTTCCCCAACCCGCCAGGCAAGCTCCGCCTCGAACCACACTCCCCCACCCTGCGTGAACGCATCTGGTGGGGGGCAGGCTCCGACGCAACAGCCAGGTGGGCCGCGAAATACGGCATGAACCTGATGAGTTCCACCTTAAAAAACGATGAAACCGGCGAACCGTTCCACGTGCAACAAGCCAAACAAATCCAAGAGTTCCGCAAAACGTGGGCGAGCGTGGGGCACTCGCGCGAACCACGCGTGTCAGTGAGCCGAAGCATCGTCGCAATCACCTCAGCGCAAGACCGCGCCTACTTTGGGGTGGGTGGAAACGAAAAAGACCAGATTGGGAACATTGACCCCACCACGCGGGCAATCTTTGGACGCAGTTACGCAGCGGAACCCGACGTGCTCATTGAACAACTCCGTGACGACCAAGCAATCGCCGACGCCGACACCCTCCTCATCACCGTGCCCAACCAACTCGGCGTGGACTACAACGCGCACCTCATGGAATCCATCATCACGCACGTCGCCCCAGCGCTCGGGTGGCGTTAGGAGGGCGGTGTTGGTGGGGTGCGTGGCTGCAGGTTGTGTGAGGGTCGGGTGAAAGCCGGGGCCGATGCGGTTTCCCCGCGCGTAGCGAGGCTGCGGTATGGGGTGCTAGGTACTATCTGTTCATGAGTGAATTGGATCTCCTTGTAAAAGCCATCTCTGAGGATCTTGGCGATCCTTCCGGTTGGGGTGGCCCGGTAGAGTTTCGCGACTCTCTTGCGCTTTGCGCCTTGAACTCCGCCTACTCTCTGCGCGGTAGCTCGGCTGCAGCGAAAGGGATGCTCGCTCGGTACCGAGCGATTCGCCCAACGGCAGACACCGATAGTGGTCTAGACCTGATGAACGCTATTGATAGCGCAGGTGGCCCCGCAAGTTTCGCCCGTGACGTTCTGCGCAACGAAAGTAAACTCCCGGGCACCAAGCGTCTGCGACCTGAAGGAATTTACGAGGGTCTTTCCCGGCTCGCAAACCTGGATTCTCCAGTGACCAACACAGAGCAGCTCAGAAATGCCGTGAACAGTGAAAATGCCTCCGTAAAGGCAGCATGGCTCTCGGTCAAAGGATTCGGGCCGCTCGCATGGTCGTACCTGATCATGAATGCAGGAATCACCACCGAGACAAAGCCAGACGTCATGGTGCAGCGGTACTTCGCTCGAGTTCTTGGTGATGACAAAAAAATAACTCCCGAACTTACACGAAAACTGTTGCAGCTCGCGGCCGCGGAGCTGAAGGTGGAGCCTCGAGACTTAGACCGAGCAATATGGCTACACGAGAGTCCATCGAAGTAGCCGCCCTTTGAAAGACTGGTTTTCGGGTACCACAGCCACCTGGCGCTAGAGATACGGATGAGCCCAACGAAGCCGCAATAGCCTCAGAGCGGTTTTATGAACTACACAGCTCTGAAAATCATTACTGGGATTGCTCTCCCAGCCGCCAGCTTCAAGGCGCTGAGCTAGGTAGATAAGGATCGCGTTGGCACTGTACTGAAGTGGTGCAGCGTTATTGGAGCCGTTTCCAGCCCAGTTTCAGAATTCCGGCCCGAGATGCTGGGTCAGGGAAAACCTTCCCGGGCAGGGTCCGGTTTGGTGGAAGCGGTACTGCGGGTCCTGGTGTTCATTGGGCCCAAGGTCCCAGCGCGGGTGAACTGGGCACCGGTAGAACTGTAGATGCGCTGCTCGGCAAGTTGCCGGTAGCAGTGGGGCTATAGCTCAGTTGGTAGAGCGTTTCGTTCGCAATGAAAAGGTCAGGGGTTCGATTCCCCTTAGCTCCACAATTGAAGACTTACTAGAACTCCTGACATCGGTTGATGTGGGGTCTGGTGTGAGAACAGCGGAGGTCTCAGCGAGTCGGATCGTCACCCTTTCGCCTTCGCTGATTTCGATGCCGTTGGTGAGGGCTTGGTCCGCCAGCCGCTTATTCAAGTCAAGCTTATGGCTGCGGGCGGTGGGGTGGTCGAGGAAGCTCTGGGTGACAGTGTGCTGGCAGCAACGAACATGGCATACAGGTAGGTCACTGTGGACATCTGCAATTGGATATCTAGTGTGTCGTGACTCAGCTCAACCTGACACCACCAAGGGGGGATGTTCGAAGTGCCTGGTTGGCGCTGCGGGAGCGCTGGTCTACTCGACTTTCACGTATGCATGTCTTTGCGGATCGTTGGACAGGCGTTCTTTGATCTTCTCGTGTGGCACGCCAAGCTCGGTAGCGACCCACGCCCTAGTGATGAGTACGCACTCCCGCCATGTATTCAGGACGTCGACTGGATCCGGCTCTCTACGGTTGGCGTGCTTGAGTCCGTTATATGTTGCGCAGGTCGAATCCACCCACGCCTGGCCGTCAAGTGGAAGTAAATCACCCAAATCTTCGAGAATTCGTTCGAACCGCTTTTTGAGTGGAGCTTCATTGGCTTGCTTCTTCGGAACCCCATCACGCAGCATCAGTAGATAGCCAAGCGCTTCGAGGCCTGGTCCGGTATGTGCGAGAAGTGTGTTGGCTGTTGAGCTTTTTAGTCCTATGCTGCTGATAACTGGATCAAGAGCACGTGCGAATTCATCACGCAGTGCAATCCAACGGAGCAGTCCCAAACTTTTTAATTCGTTGTACTCGAACAGATGCGGCCGGTGCCCTTTGGGTGCGCTCTGTGTTTCTGATCCGGGGATGACAACGCCACGCCACTGTTCACCGTGAGCCTTTTCATCCAAAGTACGCAAAGGATCGTCGAGACGCAGCGCAGAGAACTCATAACAGGACTCTTCATGCCAGCGGGATAGAACTAATAGATCACGAATAGCACGATGAAGTTTCAAATGGGCAGCCCAGGACTTGGGTGTTGAGCTACGAGTGACGCACCGTGCGAAATCGCTGAGGACCCGTCGATCACCATCATTCTCGTGACGGACTTCGTAACCAAATTTCAGAGTTAGCCGGACATCATAATGTTCGCCGACTTCGATGTCCGGTTGATTGACCGATTCTATCGAAATTCGTCTCTCTTGCGACTCGTACTCAATTATCCTTTTCCAGGAGGAAATGCCTAGCCAACTTCTAAGCCCGGAGACGTCAGTTTGGAGTCCATGGGGGTTTTCAAAGTCCGCTTCCTCGCTGACCCCCATAATTGCGGCTCGCGCCCACAATGTACCGCTCCCGGGGCCAAACATATTGCTATGGAAACCACGCGCGTAGCAACCGATGAGGAGTACGGAGCCATACGAATCGTGAAAAAGCACCTTCTTTGGGACGGTAGGACCCTCTAGGCGAGGCGAATTGCGGTTAATACCGCTATCGCGAAGGAACCAGGAAGCGTAAGGATTATCGTCACTTGACCAAGGAATGGTGATACTGATTCCGCGATCAGAATGTTCGAGTGAAACTTTGACCTCGGGGGTGTCTGGGTCGAAATCGATAAAATCCCCCACACGGCGAGTGCCTAAAGTGAGTTCGTTAACCATTGGGACCTCTCTCCTCCGGTAACACTGGGACGACAATGCTTCATTACGACTACGGCCAGAATAAACGTCGATGTCTACTTTGATTTTACGGCGGTCCCCGAAATAGGGCTCCTTCTCCCGAGAGCGCGAGGTGCTTCACCGCAGTCTGAGCCGACCAGGCGCGCAGGTTGACACAACAGGGCAGCAAAGGGTGCAGTAACCCGCCTGCGAACGCTTCCACCAGTGGGCGAACCTCAGCGGGAGATGGCTTAGGTCGTCAAGCTCGAAGTGCACGGGTAACCCGATAGGTGGAGTCACCAAAGCACGTCAACGGTACGGGAAGCCACCAGTTCTACCGCAAGATGCCAGCCTCACGCGCGGCAGCGACCGCGGCTGTTCGTGATGACACCCCAAGCTTGGTGTAAATATGCACCAAGTGGGATTTCACTGTGGCGTCACTGATGTACAGCGAAGCAGCGATCTCACTGTTCGATTCGCCGTCAGCGACACGTTGTAACACTTCGATTTCGCGGGCGCTGAGGCTGGGTTGAGGGGAACGCAACCGGGTGAGTAGACGCCCCGCAATGGCGGGGGCGAGCGCAGTTTCGCCCGCTGCAGCTGCACGAATCGCGGCGGTGAGTTCCTCGGGTGGGGCGTCTTTGAGCAGGTACCCGTTCGCTCCGGCTTCCACCGCACTCAAGATGTCGTTGTCCGTGTCGTAGTTCGTGAGAACCAGGACGGCCGGTGGGCTGGCCAAAGCGCGAATACGACGGGTCGCATCGGCGCCTGTTTGGTCAGTGCCGAACTGTAAATCCATGAGCACAATGTCCGGTGATAATTCTGTCGCAAGCGCGACCGCCTCATCGGGTGTTGCGGCTTCACCAACAATCATGAGATCAGGGTCGCTAGCCAGCATCGCCCGTAACCCGGTGCGAACAACCGGGTGGTCATCGGCAATCACAACTCGGATCATGACTGGTCCCCTAAGTTTTGCCTGACTGGAAGCCACGCGGTGACGGTTGTCCCTTGATCGCCGGAAGAGGTGATAGTGAGTGTGCCATCAAGTTGCTCAACCCGTTCACGCATCGCTGTGACACCAAACGAGTCACCGTGATGAGAGTCAGCACTGGCCGCAGACACATCAAATCCGCACCCATCATCGCGGACAACCAAACGTACTGAATCGTCACTGCCCGCAAGCTCAACCACGATGCGTGAAGCATCGGCGTGACGAACAGCGTTAGACAACGCGCCTTGGGCAATGCGCAGCAGGGCAGTTTGAATGCCCATGGGCAAGTCAAGATCCTCAACGTTGACATCAATGGGCACCGAAGAACGCCGCGACTGATCCTCACCAAGCCTGCGCAACGCTGCCGACAACCCGTTATCGAGGCGTGCTGGGGTTAATTCACGGATTATTTGCCGTGTTTCAGCCAAACTGTCGGCTGCAGTTTCACGGGCTAAAACCAGGTAACTGGCGCCTGGTTCAGGTGTGTCACGTTCGGCGGCGCGCAACAACATTTGGATTGATGAGAGCCCTTGCGCAACAGTGTCATGAATATCGCGGGCTAGCCGGGCCCGCTCTGCCAACGCACCTTGTTCTCGCTCAGTCTCAGCAAGCTGCTCGCGCGTTCTCAGGAGTTCAGTGAGTAACCGTTCCCGCTCTTGGGCTTCCTGCTTGAGCGCACGGTAGGCCAAACCAATCAACAAAGCGACACCGGCACCAATAATTGGGCCAATCACACCGCCGACACTGAAGCCATGATGTAACCCAAGCGCGAGAATTGCACCGGCAGTGGTGACAACAACGGCCACACCGCCAGCGGAGCCAGACAGCACATGAAGGTACAAGAAGAACAGCGGAAAAACGAGGTAAGCGCCATCCGGGGTGAGGAGCACAAAGAGTCCCCACAGCAGTGTGAGTGCAGTTAACCACCACAAAATATGACGATGCCTGACCCGGCTGGCACCCTCACCTGCGGGTGCGGGTGCGGGTGCGGGTGCGGGTGCGGGTGTGCCCTGACCTGCGGTGACAGGGGGTCGGTTTCTTGCAATCCACGCACCAGCGTAATAAACCCCCATAAAAGCGAGGCCAACGGCCAGTGTCCACTCTGAAAGCTGTGAACCCACAATGAAGGAGCGCGCAACAGCGAAGGCCGTCAACCCAATAATGAGGGCATTCAAGCCGATGCGAAGACCGGTAAAAACCGGCGTGAGGGTCGAATGTGACATGGCACATCAAGCCTATGCGATCCCACGGGTCATGGCATCAACCGAATTGTTGACTCCACATCCCATGCAATAGGCGATGCCCCGCATGCCTCTGCAGCCGGACAGTTGGAGGGTAGCTTGCGCAGAGCGTGTAAGCGGAAAGGTGCCAGAGTGTTTATCGCGTGGAGAGAGTTACGGTTCGCCCGGGGTCGGTTTGTGCTCATCGGGGGTGTGGTTGCCCTGATAACGCTACTTGTTGGTTTCTTAGCGGGATTAACCGGCGGATTGGCATATCAAAATATCTCCTCAGTTCTCCAACTACCGGGAGACCGTTTAGTTCTCCAACAATCAGAGAACAGCACCCCCAGCTTTTCAACGTCCACACTTGATAAAAATGTTGTGCAAGCATGGGAACAAGCGCAGGGGATAGAGTCTGTCACCCCTATTGGAATCATCCAGTCCCGCGCCACCGTCAGTGGCGTTGACGAGCCCGCGGGGGTTGCACTATTTGGGTTGCCACAGGGTGCGCAGGTCGCTGCGTCAAACACCCTGTTTGAACTCACACCCGAAAACGATGACGAGGTTGGCCTGTCCCAAGGTGCTGCGGAGGACCTCAACGTCCAAGTTGGTGACAGCATCGCCATCACCGGCACAACCTTCACCGTGCACGCAATCGGGGATGACCTCTGGTACAGCCATACCCCCGTCATCACCATGACCTCACAAGCCTGGAGCGAATCCAGCATTCGCGTTGGTGGCTCCGGTGACCCGACCGTGCTTGCCGTGAGCGGACCAGCCGACTACGAGGCAATCAGTGCCCAAACCGGCACCATCGCACAAACAACGCTGTCCAGCCTCACCGCTCTCGAAGCATTCCAGTCCGAGATTGGTTCGCTAGCACTCATGATCGCGATGCTGTTTGGTATTTCCGCTCTTGTTGTCGGAGCGTTTTTCACCGTGTGGACCATGCAAAGGGCCGGTGATATCGCCGTACTGAAAGCCCTTGGAAGCACAAACGGGGCGCTCATGCGCGACTCGCTTGGGCAAGCACTGATCGTGCTTGTTTTTGGAATCGCTGTTGGGCTCGTTGCGGTCCTCGGGCTGGGGGCTCTCGCCGGCCAAGCATTGCCGTTCGTTGTTAGCCCACTGACGACACTCGCCCCTGCGGCCGTCATGGTTGTGCTGGGCCTCATGGGCGCAGTGTTCGCATTACGTTCCGTCACCCACGCCGACCCACTCACTGCACTCGGGAGCAACCGATGATCACACTACAAAACATCACCCTGACTTTCCCCGACGGAGAGCACCGCATTACCGCGGTCAACAACGTCACCATCCACGGCGAGAACGGAACGGTCACCGGTATCACTGGCCCATCCGGCTCGGGAAAGTCGAGCATCCTTGCTGTGGCAGCGACCCTGATCCGCCCCGATGCGGGCGGAATACTCATCGGCAACGGAACTGACACGATTGACGCCGCACAACTGTCAAAGAAAGACGCAACTGCGCTGAGGCGCGAACGCATCGGCATCGTGTTTCAACAGTCGAATCTGATACCGGCCTTAACCGCACGGGAACAACTACAAATCATGGGGCGGCTCGGTGGTGGCACCGGCCGCACCAAACGAGCAAAGATCGATGCGCGAGTCAACGAACTGCTCGACGCTGTGGGTCTCTCCGCCCACGCCAATAAACGCCCACATCAACTCTCAGGGGGGCAACGCCAACGCGTCTCTATTGCCCGGGCGCTTATTCATGAACCTGAAGTACTTCTCGTTGATGAGCCCACCAGTGCTCTCGACCAAGAAAGCGGGGCGGAAGTCATGGGGCTCATTGCCCGCCTCACCCGTGAACGCAACACTGCCACCTTGTTGGTCACGCACGATCTTGTTCACCGCAACGTTTTTGACGACGTCATCACCATTGTTGATGGGCGGGTATCCGAGCCGGCCGCTGTGTGATTGAGAGCCGCTCTAGTCCTGGGGGTGGCTTTGAAAGGTGCATAAGCGGGCATATCGCACCGCCTTAGTAACACTTCTGGCCAAAAGTGTTACTAAGGTGGGCATGAAGTAACAGTTTTAGTCGGTTGTGATTCGCTGGTGGCAGCCCGCATCGCGACCCTACGCGGGCGCCGGTGACCTTCGCATTAATCACATGCCCTGTTTTCCAGTGGCGCACTAGCCGGGTTGTCCTTAAGTTGGCATCAGACGCTGCCCTGAGGCGTACCGCACCTTTGAGGAGCACCATGAACCAGCCCGCCAACGCCCCCAACGACGCCGAAGCGCACGATGACCTCACAACCCCTAACGATGATCCAGTTCACCCACCAGTTGACCTGACTGCCCCCACGGGGGAAGAGCCAGAGTTGCGCGCACAACCCCATGAAGATGGGACACCGCCACGCGTGTTGGTGCTGGGTGCCACTGGTTACTTGGGTGGGCGTTTAGTGCCGCGTTTATTGAACGCGGGCTACTTGGTGCGGGTCCTGGCCCGCACCCCGGACCGTATTCAAACGTTTACGTGGGGTGCGCATCCGAATTTGGATGTGATGGAGGGGGACGCTTCAGATACCCACGCCATGAATATGGCGACCCGTGATGTTGATGTGATTTACCATTTGGTGCACTCCATGTCGGGTGGCACAGACTTTGCGCAACGCGACCGGGCGATTGCGCATGTGCTGGGACGGTCGGCGGCTGCAGCGGGGGTATCGCGCATCGTGTATCTCGGTGGTCTACACCCCGATGCGCACGACTTGTCCCGCCACCTGGCTTCGCGCCAGGAAGTTGGTGACATTCTATTGGCGTCACACGTGCCAACAGTTGTGTTGCAAGCAGGTGTGGTAATTGGGTCAGGGTCCGCGTCGTTTGAGATGGTCCGCCACCTCACGGAGGTTCTCCCCGTGATGCCTGCCCCGCGGTGGGTGTTGAATCGTATTCAGCCCATTGCTGTGCGGGATGTCCTGTATTACCTGTTGGGGGCGGCGCGCATCCCTGGCACGGTGAACCGGGCGTATGACATTGGTGGGCCCGATGTGCTGCGGTATTCGGAGATGATGAACGGTTACGCGGCGGAAGCTGGGCTGCCGCGCCGCCGTATCGCGGCGTTGCCTGTGCTCACTCCGCGCCTCGCATCGCACTGGGTCAACTTGGTCACCCCAGTGCCACGGCAGATTGCCCGCCCTCTGGTGGAGTCGTTGCAACATGACTGTGTCATGCAAAACCATGACATTGACGAGGTGATTCCGCTGCCCGCGGAGGGTCTCATGCCGTACCGGGAATCGGTGCAATTCGCGCTGGGGCGCATGGACCTTGATCAGGTGGAAACAAGTTGGCGCGATGCGAATATTGCGCAAGCGCCGTCTGATCCGTTACCCAGCGACCCTGAGTGGGCTGGGCGCACCGCCTACACCGACGAGCGAGTGAAGGATTCCAGTGCACCGGTGGACGCGTTGTGGCGTGTGGTCATTGGGATTGGTGGCGAAAACGGTTGGTATTCCACACCTGTTTTGTGGGCGATCCGTGGGTGGATCGACAAACTGGTGGGTGGCGTTGGCTTGGCGCGGGGGCGGCGTAGTAGTTCCACGGTGGGGGTGGGAGACGCTATCGATTTTTGGCGCGTTGAAGCCCTCGATGAGGGCAGGTTGCTGCGGTTACGCGCCGAAATGAAGGTGCCTGGGTACGCCTGGTTAGAGATGCGATGCGAGCCCCACGGTGACGGGTCGCGGTACTCCCAGCGGGCAGTGTTTTTCCCACGCGGGTTGTCTGGGCGTTTGTACTGGTGGGCTGTGTATCCGTTCCATGGATTGGTTTTCTCAGGGATGCAGAACCGCATTGTTGCGTTGGCTGAGCAACGAGATGAGGTCTGAGGGTCAGGGAAACCCCTGAGTGAAATCATCCTGTGGATAGTAATTATCCACCTGAGGGTTGATGTCGCTGTCTGTGAAAATCCATAGAGTCAGATAAGTCAGCAGTCCGTTCGGTATCAGAAACATTCGGGTGAAGCGCACGTTCCGCCCGCGTCATTGTGTGAAAGGGTTCGCCTGTTATGACTCCACGAGCCACTAACCGTGCATCGGATCCCACAGCGATCATTTTGATCATTACCGCCGCTGCGGTCATTGCTGTTTCTGTCCTTGCGCTGACTCTCATAAATGGTGCATTCGCCACCCGAACCTTTACGCACCCGCCATGCAACGAACTACCCCCAGTAGAGACGGTAAAAACCGCTCTACTGACACATGCGGAGTTCGCGGAAACCATTGAAGCGCAAGGTCAGGGCATCCGGGTGGCTGTTGGTACCCCGTGCATGAGCCCCCAAGAGGTGGGACTCATTCAAGTTTCTTACGCAACTGACGCTGAGCTTGACGCCGTAGACGAACTCCTGACCCAAAGCAACGGGTTTGGTGTTCCCGTTCACCTTGTTGGGCGCTGACCCAACCGTTTACAAAGTTGTCTCCCCTGCCGGGAGCAGCATAAACGGAACAGGTTCTGTCGCTACCCCGTTGACTTGAAGAGCGATGGCGTGTGGCCCTGGGTGGTACCGGCGGGTTGTGATGAGTTTCAACGAATGGGACCGGGACAGTTGTAGTACCTCACCAGGTGCCAGTGTTCGGCTGGTGAGTTTAAAGGTCTTTGAGGTCTGGGTACCGTTAGCTTTGTGGTGGTAAACCACGTAATCAACAAGAACGTTCGCAGGCTCAGTGCCAATATTTTTCACGTGCCCTGCGAACGGCAAACTCTCCCCAATGGCGACGTGTGCGGCCCCCACAACAGGCCCACTAATCTCTATGGTCGCGGACGTTGAAAACCCCAAAACGTCCAGCGCCGCAGGGTCGCCGCGCTTCACGAGCGTGCGCAACGCACGCCGCACTACCGCATCGGTCGTCGGTGCGGGGTCCGCCAACCAGCGCCGAACCGTGGAAACCACAAGGTCAGGGTTGTTGCGGCTGAGGTCATTGAGGTGGTTCGCTACAGATGTGCGCACGTAGTCGCTCTCATCGCGGTACAGGGCATCCAGCACAGGTAGCGTCGCCTCTGGTTGCACCATGAGTTGCGGAACCCGAACACCCCACGGCAAGAAAGGGCGGGTACCCTCGCTAGCAAGCCGCCGAACATGATGATCCTGGGATGACACCCAACCCTGCACGATGCCCATCGCGCGCTCCCAGTCACGCAACAGGAGCGTCCTGATAGCGAATTCCGACGTCAAACGGCCCGTGAGGACAGCAAGAACATCCATCGCATCATCAAACACTTGGGGCGAGCCGTCATCCACCGCCCGCACCGCAACCGCCGACGTCACCGGCCATATCAGCCACCCCGCGAACGCATCCGTGTGGGCGTGGGCTGCACGAGCAACCGTTGCCAGGTCGCGGTAACTGTCTGGGAAAGTCGTGAGCAGCGCATCGCGCAGCAGGTCAGAGCGTTCACGCAACGCCAACCCGTCGAGCGCATCGGCGGCAGCCCGCACTGCGGCAAGGTCCCGTTCAGGCGCAACAGTAGCGAGGACATCAACCAGAGTTGCGGCGGCTTCCCGGCCCAACAGTTCATCAGCGAAAGGCATGATGCCATCACACCACACACCCCCGACACTGGCCGGTTTAGTGGCAGGGCTGGTGCTTACTCCCTAGCGACCGGAGCGTCGCCGGGTTGGTACACGCACGTTGGGTCTGACGCCAGCAGGTCACCGGTCACGGCGAAAGCGTGGGACCGCGAACCCCCGCACAGGTCATGGAATTCGCAGCGCCCGCACTTGCCATGAAAACCGTCAGGGTCGCGCAACGACGCAAGCAACGGGGAGGTCCGGTAAATCTCCCGGAACGACTGCTCTTTCACGTTGCCGCACTTGTGGGGCAGGAACCCTGACGGGTAAACGTCGCCAACATGGTCAATGAACGCAAACCCGCGCCCAGAGTTGATCTCGATCGGTGGGCGGGGTCTGCGTAAAGCACCAGCGCCGATGCGCGCCTCACGCAACGGCGCCACGGCGGCGGTCAGTTCACGGTACAGTTCCCCGCGTTCGCTTTGACCTGCGGCCGGGTTTTGGGTGCGTTGGATAACGACGCGGCGGTAGTGCGGTGCTTCGGTGGTTTTCACCGCGATAATGTCTGACACGTCGTGCAACCAGTGCAAAACATCTTCGACTTCTTCAGGTGTCAGGGCTTGCAGTGCTTGCCCGCGCCCGGTCGGGACGAGGAAAAACACGCTCCACAGGGATGCGTTGAGGTCCACCATGAGCTCAAGGAGTTGAGGCAGTTCGTGCACGGTCGCGCGGGTGACCGTGGAGTTGATTTGTAGACGGAACCCGGCGTCGCGCACCCACCGTGCCGCTTGGAGAGTTTTATCAAAAACACCGGGCACACCCCGGAATGAGTCGTGGGTTTCGGGGTGGCAGCCGTCAAGAGACAACGACATTGCCGATGCCCCTGCCGCACGCAGGGCGCGAAGCCGCTCCGGAGTCATGCGCGGTGTCACTGACGGCGACAACGCCATGTGCAGGCCTTTGTTGTGCCCATAGGTGACAAGTTCTTCCAGGTCAGGGCGCTCAAATGGGTCCCCGCCTGTCATAACGACAATGGGGAATGGTTTACCGAACCCGGCGATGTCATCAAGAAGCGCTTTGCCTTGCTCGGTGGTTAATTCTCGGGGGTTCCGGTGGTGTTGGGCATCCGCGCGGCAGTGTTGGCAGACCAGGGCACAAGCCCGGGTTGCCTCCCAGATGGTGATCATGGGGCGTTCACCGGCGTCGTGATGCAGGCGGCGCACGGAGCGTTGGTCTTCGATGACAGACATTTCCGCAGCTTTCCTTCAGCGAGGGTCACTGGGCGTGAGGGGCGCACGCCCAGGTGCAGCGCGCAGGCGTAAATCGCTGGGGTGAACCAGTGTGCCTGCGGTGAAAGCTGGGGTTGTGCACAGTCTATGGCTGCCGATGCGTGGGCGCGAATAAGCGGGAGAAACGTCAGTAACAGGTCACATCTGGCGGAGTGTTGGTTGGCAGTTTCCGATGCGCGACAAGCGCATGTGCGCGCCTCGCGCGGCGAGGTTGTGTCGGTAAAACGCAGTGTGGGACCACACTGCGGGACCAACCGTGTCGCCAACTGGGCTTGTGTGCTAAAACCTACCCGCCGCATCGTGCCGGGAAATACCGCAGAAAATCAACGAAAACCGCCCCTCACAGGCGTGAACATCCGACCTGACAACTCGCTCAGCTCAACCCCGGCTACACGGCGTTAACACAACGCAACCCACCATGAAACGGGCATGATTTATGGTGAGACCGAACAACCTGCACCATCATGACATCCACCGCTGACTACGACGCCACCCCTACGTCATCGCCCGCGGAACACGCCACAAGTGAGTCAAGGATCCCGCATGACAACTACCCCAGACGCGCCCGCGCAACACATTCCACCCGTATTCGCGGATAAGGCAGCACAGCCTTTCGCAAATAAGGCAGCACAGCCTGTGCCACCTCAGCGACCAGCGAACGTCGCCCACACCGCTGTGGAGGACATCTTTGGGATAGTGGCCGGGATTTTTGTCACCGGGTTTGCGCTGTTTCTCCTGCGTTCAACGGGAGCAGTAACGGGGGGTATTGCGGGTCTGTCGCTGGCAATGGAGTACTGGACTGGGGTGTCCGTCACCATTTTAATTGTGGTGTTAAACATCCCGTTTTTCATTATTGCGTGGTGGCAAAAGGGGCGACAATTCACCGTACGCACCCTGCTTGCTGTACTGGGAATAGCGGCAATGACTCACCTGATGGGCAGCGTCATCACGTTGGAAAGCATCAACCCTGTGTTTGGTGCGCTCACCGGTAATCTTCTCGCCGGGCTAGGCATGCTCATGCTGTTCCGCCACAATGCGAGCTTGGGTGGGGTCTCAATCACGGGGCTGGTTATTCAAGACAAAACCGGCTTCAAAGCTGGGTACACGCAGTTGATGTTCGATGCCTGCGTGGTGGCGATCTCCTTTGTCAGCGTCGCGCCGCTCATGGTGCTGTTGTCCATTTGCGGGGCTGGGCTACTAAACCTCGTCATTGTGCTTAACCACCGGCCAGACCGGTACATCGGCTACTAAACTTCTCGCGTCCGGCAGCGCTGAAGCGCGCTGCCCCTGCCTGTCGCACCCCACCCACCTGCGCGCCTGTCCCCACCCGCCTGTCGCACCGAGATCCTAGATTTCGGTGCGACATCCTTGTTCAGGGCAAGGATCTCATGCCGAGATCTAGGATCTCGGCATGAGGGGGTGGGAGGCGATCTCAGCGGTGTGTGAGGGGGCATGCGCCCGGTCCAGCACGGTCCGCCCGGTCCAGCACGGTCCGCCCGGTCCAGCCCGGTCCGCCCGTTCCAGCACGGTCCAACCACGCAAGCGTGGTGGGTTATTCAGTGGCGGTTGTGGTGAGTTCTGCGTGGACCAGCGAGCTGATGTGCCGTTTGATTTCGTTGAATTCTGGTGATGTGACGGACCGGTTTTCTCCCAGGGGTACGTCAACCACTTCGGCTATGTGCCCTGGTATTCCGTGGGATGCTCCGCCTTGCATGACCACTACCCGGTTGGAGAGGTACACGGCTTCTTCGATGGAGTGGGTAACGAACACGACCGTTGTTCCGGTGTCGCGGTGGATGCGTGCCAGTTCGGTTTGCAGGGTTGAGCGGGTCAGTGCGTCAAGTGCGCCGAAGGGTTCGTCCATGAGGAGCACGCTGGGTTGGTTGGCGAGGACGCGGGCGATAGCGACGCGTTGTTGCATTCCGCCGGAGAGTTCTGAGGGGTAGCGGTTGGCGAATCGTTCTAGTCCAACTGCGGCGATGTTTTGTGTGGTTCGGCGTTTCACTTCGTCGCGTTGGAGCCGTGATTGGCGTGGTCCGTAGGCGACGTTTTCTGCGACGGTGAGCCAGGGGAACAGTCCATAGTCTTGGAAGACGACGCCTCGTTCTGGGCTGGGTCCAGTGACTGGTTCTTCTGCGACGGTGAGGGTGCCGCTGGTGGCGTCTTCAAATCCAGCGAGGATGCGCAGGAGTGTGGATTTGCCGCATCCGCTTGCCCCGACAACGCACACGAAGTCACCGGCGGGGATGTCGAGGGTGACTCCGTCCATGGCCAGGACGCCGTCGGGGCCACCGTAGCGTTTGGAGAGGTCGTTGATGCGGATGGCTGCGGGGATAGCTGGGCGGGGGCGGCCGATGCGTGGCATGTGTCCTACTTTCCTGGTGCCGTTGTGGGGTGGGTGCGTGTCTACCACGCCTGGGGAGGGCAGTGCCGCGGGTTAGGTGAGGGTTGGGCGGCCTTTGGTGAGGACTTTGATGAGTCCCACGAGGAGCCGGTCTGCGAGGAATCCGGCTATTCCGATGATGACCATCCCAGCGACGATGAGGTCTGTTTTTGACATGTCGCGTGCTTGGGTGATGGTTGCGCCGAGGCCGGTGGAGATACCCACTGTTTCCCCAACGACGAGGATCACCCAGGCCAGCCCGAGGGCAACTCTCATTCCGGCGACAATGGACCGGGATGCTGCGGGGATGACCACTTTGTACAGGGTTTGCACTTGTGGTGTGCCGAGCATCGCGGCGGCTTCGAGGAGCCGTACTGGTACTTGTTGCACCCCGGCGACGGTGTTGATGAGGATGGGGAAGAACGCGGCGAGGACGACGAGGAAGATGGTGGACATGTCCCCGTAGCCGATGATGAGCATTGCTAGGGGTACCCAGGCGGTGACGGGGATGGGGCGGAGGAGGTTCAGCCCTGGTTCAAGCATGTCGTTGAGGATGCGTGAGCGCCCCATGAGGACACCGAGGGGTATGGCAAGTGCTGCTGCGATGGCGAATCCAGCGAGGACTCGTTGGGTGCTTGCCCACAGGTGGATCAGGAGTGTCCCGCTGAATGCGTCGTTGACGATCCCGCCGACGGCGAAGTCTGCGATGCGCCGTGCTACTTCAACGGGGGTGGGGAGGAACCCCATTTGGATGCCTAGTGGTAGTGACCAGGCTTGTTGGACTCCTAGTTGCCACAGGGCGAGGAACACGAGGGGAACGGGGAGTGCTAGTGCTATCGCCCCAGTTTTTTTGCGCAAGATTGTGTGTCGTTGTGAACTTTTGCTTGGTGATGCATTTTTCGCTGCTGCTGTTCCTTCTGCCGTCTTCGCTGTTGTTGCATCGGCGGCGGGCGCTGCTGTGTGGGTGCTTGGTGGGTGTGTGCTTGGGCTTTTTGTGGTGGAGGTTGTCATGTGGGCCTCAGTTCACGGTGACAGCGGAGACGAAGGTGGTGTTAACGAAGTCGCTCACTTGTGGTTCGGTGTCGATTTGGGCGTGGGTGAGCATTTCTGAGGTGAGTGCGGTGACTTTGGTGGTGTAGTCCTCGTCGATGTCCCAGCGCAGCCACACGTTTTCTGAGGCTTGGCGGGCGACTGCTTCGTCTACTCCGAAGGTGTCAACGAGGCGGGTGATCCATTCGTCGTGGTCAGAGTCCATGAGCTCGGTTGCGTTGGCGTGGGTGTTGACGAGTTCTTGGACGAACTCTGGGTCCTCTGTGATGGTGTCCCCCGCCACGTAGAGGGCGATGTTTACTGCACCGATGGGGGTTTCGTAGGGGGAAGCGACGTTGGTGGCTCCTGCTTGGAGGGCGGTTGCAGGCCCGGTTTCTGCGCTGGAGAAGGCGTCAATGCGCCCGGCTTGAAGGGCGCTGGCCATGTCGGCGAAGGGTAGGTTGACCAGTTCAACGTCTGTTTCTGCGTCGAGTCCAGCGGCGGCGAGGGTGAGGCGGAGCAGGATTTCTTGTGAGGAGCCTTTGGAGTACCCCACTTTGAGTCCGGCGAGGTCGTTGATGTCGGTGAGCCCGTCGCGCCCGACAATCCCTGATCCGCCGTCTGCTGCGCTTGCGACGACGACAACGTCTTGTCCGGCTGCGGCTCCTGCGATGGCGGAGGGGAGGCCGGCGATTCCGGCGTCGATTGCGCCGGATACGACGGCGTTTTTGATGTCGGGTGAGGTGTCAAAGGTGACGATTTCGTAGGTGGTGTCGGAGTCTACGTCTTCGTAAAAGTAGGGGTGCATCAAGTG
The DNA here is from genome assembly GCF_000423205.1 of Jonesia quinghaiensis DSM 15701. GTDB lineage: Bacteria > Actinomycetota > Actinomycetes > Actinomycetales > Cellulomonadaceae > Jonesia > Jonesia quinghaiensis. Next base: position 399,226 of record NZ_AUHN01000004.1, on the reverse strand, counting down.
TGGTTGGCCTTTGAGGGTCCCGATGCGTACGACATCGCCAGCTCCTGTTTCGTTTGCTTGACCGTCGGGTGAGCAGGCGGTGAGGGCGATCATGCTGGTGAGGATGGCGGTGGCGGTGATTGCGAGGCGGGGAGTGTTCACGGGTTTCTCCTTGAGCGAGGTGGGGGTGGTTTTTTTGGTGTGTGGTGGTCAACCGGCTTGCGGCCAGTGGTTGTTTGGTCGTTAGACGTGTGGTGGTTAGACGGTCAGACGGCCAGTGTGTTGTTGTTGCTGGTGAGGTAGGCGACCCAGTCTTTGTGGTGTGTGATGTCGAGGCCGGTTGGTGTGCCGGCGGCGGTGAACCCTAAGACACTGCGACCTGTGTTGAGGGTGATGTGGCCAAGGGCGAGGGGCGCGGCTATCTGGGTGGCGAGGGTTCCCAGGGCTGTGGGGGTGATGAGCCATTCTTCGCCGGTGATGTTTGTGCCGTCTGTGGCTGGGATGATGGCGGGGCGTGCGGGGAGGCCGTTGTGGGCGGGTAGCGCGAGCATGCGGTATCCGGCGGAGGTGGTGACGGTTCCGTGGTAGCGGGCTCCGAGGTTGGTGAGTTGGTGGTGGAGTGGTTGCCCGGTGCGGTGTGCTCCGAAGACGACGATGCGTGTGGCGGGTTGGGTGAGGGTGGGTGGTGTGTCCCCGGTGAGTTGGGCTGCTATGTCGATGCCCACTTGGTCGTCGAAGGGTTTGGTGACCACGGTGACGCCGAATGCGCCTTCATGGGTGGTTCCCCAGGGGACTGCTACTCCGGCGAGGTCGAGCAGGTTCATGAAGTTTGTGAAGGTGCCCATTTCGGTGTTGACGGCGGCTGGGTTGTTGAGGGTTTCTTCGAGGGTGGGGTGCCGTGGTGCGGTGGGGATGAGCAGGGCATCGATGCTTGCGAGTCGCGCGGTGAGGCGAGCTTTTGCGGCGGTGAGGTCATCTTGTGCGTGGAGGTATTCGATGGCGCTGAATTGTGCTCCACGGTCAGCGATGTCGGCGACAACGTTCACGGTTCCTTGTGGGCGGTGTGCAATGTGGTGGTGGAATGCGGCGGCTCGTTCTGCAACGAGCGCTGATTCGTAGAGCATTTTCGCTACGGTGAGGAACTCTGAGAGGTCGATGCTGGTGATGGTTGCCCCGGTGTTGCGCAGGTGGTTGGTGGCGTTAGTGAATAGTGCGCGGGTTTCGGGGCTGAGGGCGCCCAGGGTTGCGTCGTCGGGCACCGCAATGTGGGGGTTTTTCGGTGCTGTGAGGCGGGTGGTGGTGGGCCAGGTGCGCCCGGTTGGGTCGTTGAGGTTGGTGCCGATCATGTGGCTGAGCACTTGTGTGGCGGTGGTGAGTGTGGGGGCAAGAACGGTGACGGCGTCGAAGGACACGCATGCGGGGATGACGTGATCTTTGGCTACAAGGCCAAGGGTTGGTTTGATACCAACGATGTTGTTGAACGCTGCGGGGATTCGCCCGGAACCGGCGGTGTCTGTGCCGAGGGCGAAGTCAACCATTGCGTGGCCGACTGCCGCTGCTGAACCGGAGGATGATCCTCCGCTGATGCGGTCGGGGAACACGGCGGAGCGAACGGGCCCAAATCCGCTGCGGGCCCCGGTGAGGCCGGTGGCGAATTGGTCGAGGTTTGTTTTTCCGACGACGATGGCACCGGCGTTTTCTAGTCGGGTGACAACGGAGGCGCTGGTGTGGGCGATGCGGTGTACGTCTGGGTGTCCGGCGGTGGTGGGGAGTCCGGCGACGTCAATGTTGTCTTTGACGCCGAAGATCGTCCCTGCGAGGGGGAGGTTTTCTCCGGCGCGGAGGCGTTCTTCAACGCCGTGGGCGGCGGCGAGGAGTTCTTCAGTGGACTTCATGTGCAACCAGATGGTGGGGTGTTGGCTGATGAGGTCGTTGTCGATGACTGTGGTGAGGAATTGTTCGACTCGTTGTGTTGCTGCGCCTTCACTGCCCCATTGGTGTGTGTGGGGGATGGTGGTGAGGGTGGTCATCAGTGTGAACCTTCCTGTTGGGCGGTGAGTTGGGCCATGGCAAGTGCGCGTGCGGCGCGTTCCATGACGACGTCTTTGGACACTCCAACGTGTTCGCGGAGCGCCTCGAGGGCGGCGGGTAGTTTCCCACTGAGGACGAGGTCGAGGATCCCCATGTGTTCGCTGATTGTGGCGTCGAGGCGGTCTTCGGTGAGGTAGTCGTACATGCGCACTGCTCGGATGCGGGCGTTTACTTGGTCCAAGGTTGCGGTGATAGAGGGGTTTCCTGCGGCGTCGAGCAGGGTGCGGTGGAACAGTTCGTCTTCTGCCACGAAGGACGCGCTGGGTTCTCTGCCCGATGCGTCAAGGTCCACCCAGCGTGACAGTTCTGTTTCGAGGCGTGCCCGGTCGTGGTGGATTGTTGGGTCTGATATTGCGCGAACGATGCCTTGTTGTTCCAGGGTGATGCGTAGTTCGTAGAGGTTGGTGAGTTCCGCGAAGCTGGGCATGTGCATGAAGAGGCTGCCGTCGCGTTTTTCGATGAGTCCGTCGGCGAGGAGGCGGGCGAGGGCTTCTCGCACGGGGGTGCGGGACACCTCGTAGCGTTGTGCGACCCGTTCTTCGGTGAGCCGGGTGTAGGGCGAGAACACTCCGCTCATGAGGTCGCTGCGGAGTTGGTGGTAGACCTGTTGACGGCGTGACACGGCGGCTGGTTTTTTCAGCGTTGTCACGGCGGTTGAGCCGTGCTGCGCATCGGCCGGTGTCGGTGTATCCATAGTTGTATACAGTCCTGCATACACGTTTCGGGCCTGGTGTTTTACGGTTACCGGTTGGTTAGATTCCGTTTCACGGTGGTAACAAAGTCTGGTACGTATGTGCCGTTGTGGCGGCGGTTTGCGTCACGGGCGCAGGCGTGCGGCGCGCAGTTCGCAGGCTTGGTTGTTGGTTGCGGAGGCGACTTGTGTCAGTGCTGCGGCCAGGTGAGTTGCGTGGTGCTCACGTGCGGCTGCGTCGTCGGCTGCTAATTCAACAAGGATCCGTGTGCCCCGGTGAACGTATGGTCCGGCGCCTTTGCTGAACAGTAAGTGTGAGTAGGCAGCTGCCAGGAGCACGATGCTGTGGTGGCGTTGCACCATGTGCGCTTTTTCGTGGGCAACAACAGCATCTATTTGCTCTGGCGTGAGTAGTTCACGCAGCGACCTACTGACGGTCAGGTGCCCGGTGATGGCAATGTGCGCGGCAGGTTGTTGCGCCTCTGATGCTGTGGAGGGCGCCGTGCAGGTAAGTGCGGCGAGGCGGTGCTGCATCAACGGTGAGGCGTGAGAGTGAGTGTGCGCCAGGATCGCCCCGCAGGCTAAACACGTTGACCACGCAACAATGGTTGCCGCGATGTTGTGCAGTGTTGTCGTTGAGGAGATGATGCCTGTGGCTATCAGTGTGCACGTGGAAACTGCTGACACCGTCAGGCTGATACCCAAGGTGATGATCGCGAACCACAGGGTCATGGTGGTGCGGGGGTGCATGACGGCCCATCGGTTAATCCGGATTGCATAGGGCCCCCATACGGTCACCGCAATACCAGCGAACAGGGCTGGGCACCAGTAGCTGACGACGGTGTCAGTCACTGGTGGGTTCAGCGTTGAGGGCTTTACGCAGGATGGTGAGGTCTTCGTCGTTGAGTTGTTGCGCAAAGTGCAGCAGGGTGCTGTGGGGGTTTGGTGTATTGCGCAAGGTAGTGGTCATCAGCGTGCTGGCATGATTTTCGATGCTTGTGGCTGCGGTGAACCGGGCACGGCGCGGGGACCCGGTGCGCACCACGTCGCCTTTAGTGGTCAGGCGGTCAAGGACAGTCAGGATGGTGGTTGGTGCCGGGGGTGTGCCGGGCAATTGCGCGGTGATGTCTTTTGCGCTGAGCGGTTCATCGTTGTCCCACAGGATTGACATGACTGCCGCTTCAAGTTCGCCTGGTGCGCGGTTTTTTTGCGGGTTCATCTGAGTCCTTGCGTGGTGGTTTCTCTCATTGTAGGTGCGGTGAACACCACCAAACTAACTCTACAACACGTAGAAATAAGTGTAGAGTCACACCAGACAACTCCCCAGAACAGGAAAAACCCGTGCCCACCAACACCACACCCTGGCTCACACCACTCCTCCAACGACTCCACTTCTACGCCGGAATCCTCATCGGACCCTTCATCCTCATCGCCGCACTATCAGGAACCCTCTACGCACTCGCCACACCAGCCGAAAAAATCATCTACGCCGACATCCTCACCGTAGAACCCACCGGCACCCCACTCCCCCTCGCCCAACAAACCACCATCGCCCAACAACACATCAACAACAACGCCACCCTCAAAGCCATCCGCCCCGCACCAAACCCCACCACAAGCACCCGCATCCTCTTCACCGACCCCACCCTCGGCGACAGCGAATCCAGAACCATCTTCATCAACCCCTACACCGGCGACATCCTCGCCGACACAACCACCTACGGCACCAGCGGCGCACTACCCATCCGAACCTGGATCAGCTCACTACACCGCAACCTCCACCTCGGAGAACCAGGCAGACTCTACAGCGAACTCGCCGCCTCATGGCTAGGAATCGTCGCGCTCGCAGGCGCGGCGCTATGGGTTACTCGCATCAAAAAAACCCGCCAACCACGCACCCTGCTCATCCCCCAACGCAACACAACCGGGTACCGACGCTGGTTCACCTGGCACGCATCGACAGGCATATGGGTACTGGTTGGGGCACTATTCCTCGCAACCACAGGTATCACCTGGTCAACGTATGCCGGTGCGAACATCAGCGAACTACGCTCCACCCTGAACTGGTCCACGCCCTCCATCAACACGGCGCTACCAGGCGCCACAGCAGCAGATTCCTCAAGTACGTCAAACACAGGCGACGGTGCAACACCAGATATCGCTGCGATTGACGACGTTCTTGCCGTTGGGCAACAGATCAATATCAACACCGGACTCGTTGAAATCAAACCCCCCACCGACGCCACCAACGCCTGGGTCATCCAAGAAATCCAACGCAGCTACCCCACGGAAGTTGACGCCGTCGCCATCAACGGAACAACCCTCAACGTCACCGACCGCACCGACTTCAGCGAGTTTCCCCTCGCCGCTAAACTCACCCGCTGGGGCGTAGACCTGCATATGGGAACCCTCTTCGGCCTCCCAAATGCCATCGCGTTAGCCGCCCTAGCCCTCGGCATCACAGCAATGGTGATCATGGGTTACATCATGTGGTGGAAACGCCGCCCCCGCCAAGCAAAGCGCTACCAGCCAGGAAAAACACCAGGGCGCGGTGCACTACGCACCGCGCCCTGGTGGGGAGTCGCCCTCACCGCAGGTTTTGCACTGGCGGTTGGCTGGTTCCTCCCCCTCGTGGGCTACACGCTCATCGCGTTTCTCGCCATTGACGTTGTTAGCGGGTTTGTTGCTCAACGACAGGCGCGACCACGGGACGCTTCCGCAACACCACGGCCATGAAGATCGCAGCGCTCGCGGCAATGATCGCCCCAACGAGTGAGGTTGCGTCGGCGCCGAGCGCAAATGCCTCTTTGGCGTGTTCAAGGAGTTGCTCCCCCACTGGGGCGGGCAGGTTGTTCGCTACCTCAACGGCGCCGCCGAGTGTTTCGCGTGCCACTGCGGCATCGGTGTCGCTGACGCCGCCAGGTATCACCAGTTGTGTGCGGTACACGGCGGTGAGAATACTCCCCAGTACGGCGGTACCCAAGAGTGCACCCAGCTCGTATGCGGTCTCGGAGATGCCCGATGCTGCCCCGGCTTTGTTCGGTGGGACAGACGCGAGGATCGCATCGTTCGTAAGTGTTTCGGCGAGCCCAACACCCAAACCAACAAGGGTGAACGCGGTGATCAGTAGCGCCACAGATGTGTTTGCACCCAGTTGGGTGGCGACCACAAAACCGGTGGCGGATAGGGCAAGCCCCGCCGGGATCAGTACACGCAGTGGGAAGTGTTCCGCAAGCCGTACAGCGGTCAACCCAGCCAAGATCGTCCCGATCAGACCCGGTAGCAGCATCATTCCGGCGCGCATGGGGTTCAGGCCCAGCACAAGTTGGAGGTATTGGGAGAGGAAGAACAGCATCCCGGTCATGGCAACAACGGCCATGAGGTTCGCTAGCACGGATGCGGAGAATAGCCGGTTGCGGAACAGGGCCATGTCGAGCATCGGCGATTCGAGGCGGAGCTGTCTGCGCACAAACCACCAACCGATTCCGGCACCAACCACCATGCACGCGGCACCGAGGAGTGGTTTCTCGGAGGCGATTGATTTGATGCCGTACACCACGGCGAACATGGCGCTGATGGAACCGAGGACGCTGAGGAGGTCGAGGCGGCCGGGGTTTGGGTCTTTGGATTCTGGGATGAGGAATGGTGCAGCGGCCAGCAGGATGAGCAGCACGGGAACGTTAATGAGGAACACTGACCCCCACCAGTAGTGCTCAAGGAGCCAACCACCCATGATGGGGCCGAGTGCTGCCCCAGCAGAGAACCCGGACGCCCAAATCGCGATAGCGAGGCGTCGTTGCAGGTCATCGAGGAACAGGTTACGCAGCAGAGCGAGGGTGGAGGGCATGAGGGTTGCCCCGAAGAGCCCTTGGAGTGCGCGGGCGGCGATGAGGTGTTCAGGGGTGGTGGAGAACGCGGCGTAGAGCGATACGGCTGCGAAACCGGTTGCTCCGATGAGGAGGAGTTTGCGGCGGCCAACCCGGTCACCAAATGACCCCATGGCCACAAGAAGGCCGGCGAGGACGAGCGGGTACACGTCAACGATCCACAGGAGTTGGGTTCCGGTGGGGCGCAGTGTGCGGGAGATTTCGGGGAGCGCGAAGGACAGCACAGTGTTGTCGATGGAGACCAGCAGTACGGGAATCATCAGTGCCGCTAGGCCAAACCAGTTGCGGGTTGTGGCCTTTGGTGGGGCCAAAGTGGGGGTGTTCATGCGCTTTCCCTCGTGTCGTGCGGTGTATTGGTTGTTCGGTGTTGTGCTGCACGATGCGTTCGCGTGCGTGCGTGCGTGCGTGCGTGCGTGCGTGCGTGCGATGTGACGGCGGGCCAGCGGGACCCACAAAAGTTACTGTACCGTCTGGACGGTATAAGTCAATGCTACTGTGGAGGACAGTAAGATCAAGAGTCTGTGAGCGAGCCCACCACGCCGGAGGTCAAAGGATGGAAGCCCACCAACCTGACACAAAACACAAACGAGGGTCAGGGCGCGACCGCGTCCTCGACGCCTACATCGACGTACTCCTCACCGACGGAGTCGCCGCCGCGACACTCGATGAAGTCGCACGGCGGGCAGACATCTCCAAAGGTGGCTTGCTCCACCACTTCAAATCCAAAGACGACCTCGTCGAAGGACTCCTCGCCCGCTTCACCGCCGCCAATATCATCGAAGTGGAAACCACTCTCGCCTCAACAGACGGCGCCGTACTCGGATACCTCAATGGAAGCTTGGTTTCCGGTGAACAATTCGCTGACCTCTACATGGCGGTACTACGCCTCGCGGGGTCCAACGATCCACGCGTCGAAGGAGCCCTCCGCGCCTCCCATGAAGCCTGGTTCAACGGCCTCAAACAGCACATTGAAGACCCAACCATCGCGCGCGTCATCCAACTCATCGGCGATGGCATGTACCTCCACACCCTCCTCGGTGGAAAACGAACACCGCGAGACGACACCGCCATCGCGTTTGCGCATCGATTAGCGCAAGAAAACAGCAACTAAAACACTGCTGAGGTACTGAACCAGTCCTACCAAAACGCGGCAAGAAAGCAGCACAGGCGCTTTCCAGATGCCGCGTGTGACACATCGGCCTAGTGTGGAAACTCCGAGTTCACCGCACAGGAGGAACGATGAAAGCTCTCACCTGGCAAGGAAAACGCCCGTTGAATACAGCGATGCTCCGGACCCAATACTGCGTGAACCCACCGACGCAATCATCCGCGTCACCTCAACCGCGATCTGCGGCTCTGACCTACACCTGTACGAAATCATGGGCCCCCACATGCACCAAGGTGACGTGCTGGGACACGAATGCATCAAGGTGGTGCTCAATCCGGAGTGTTTAATCCGCAACGCGCTTCACCGCGAACGAGGTGACCGTTGAGCGGCTGCTTGCTGGGCAACAGCAACCAGCCGCTCAGCCGCACCAGGAGCCCGATGCCCCTGCCACACAGCCCGAATCTCCCGGCGCATCGTCACACCAGTAACAGGAACCCGCACCAACTCGCCTTGCGCGAGCGACCACGCCACCGCTAACTCACTGAGCACGGCCGGGTCGCCGCCCGCCCGCACCGTTGACCGGATAGCAGCAATGGATTCCAACTCCAATGCAGGCGCCACCGGATGGAAAGACCGCAACGCCTCATCAAAAGCTTTACGGGTGCCAGAGCCCCGCTCACGCACAACCAGCGGAGTGGCAGCCAACTCCTCAGCTGAAACGCTCCCACCACGCCGTGCCTTGTCAGCCCACGGGTGTGTGGGGTGAGCAACCACCACCAGGCGATCATGCGCCACCACGACGGAACGAAGGCCAGTGCGGCGTTGCGGTGTTTCCACAAAACCAAGGTCACACTCCCCCGCCTCAACGGCGTCATACACACCCGAGGAATTCACCGCAGTCAATCGCACACTGATCCGTGGTTCAACGTCGCGCAACGCAACCAACCACTCGGGGAGCAGATGTTCAGCGACCGTCATACTCGCCGCAACCCGCAACTGTGCGGGGCGATCCACCGCGAGGTGACCACTGGCGTCGAGAAGCGCTTGAGCGGCGCTCACAACAAGGCGAGCATGCCCCACCAATGCAAACCCGGCATCACTGAGTTGTGAACCGCGCGGGAGACGGGCCAACAGTGTCACCCCAAGGTCACGTTCCAGCCCTGCCACCGCACGGCTTGCATTAGGTTGGGCCATGCCCACGGCGCGGGCACCAGCGCTCAAACTTCCGTGCTCGCTGATCGCGATGAGCAGCTCCAGAACGCGAAGATCAGGCCACTGCTGAGTCATATCACCATGATATGCCTACATGCGACCTTGGCCCCTACCGAATCATCACCGGCTACGGCACGGTAGAAACATGCCCCTGATCAGCCCACTTTTGCTTGCCATCATCGCTGGGGTGATTGTGGCAAACACCGTGACTCTCCCCGCCCGCGTGCAACGAACCGTGGATGTGGCCGGAAAATATGCGCTACGCGGGGGCATTATTCTGCTTGGCCTCCAACTGCACCTCACCGACCTAGTAGCCCTTGGGCCTGGTGCACTTCTCACCGCAATTGCCGTAGTGACCATCGGGATTTGTGCCACCCTCACCCTTGGTTCTGTGCTCGGGATCCACCGAAACATGACGCTACTCATCGCCTGTGGTTTCTCCATTTGCGGGGCAGCTGCGGTGGCTGCAACAACAGGGGTAACCCGGGAAGACGACCGCGACGAATCGGCCGTAGCGATTGCGCTGGTTGTGGTATTTGGGACAGCAATGATTCCCCTCATCCCGATGCTCGGGCACCTGTTTGGTTTGAACGACACCACAACAGCAATGTGGGCGGGAGCGTCCGTGCATGAAGTTGCCCAAGTAGTGGCAATCGGTGACGTGCTTGGTGAACCGGCGCTCCACGTGGCCGTGGTGATGAAACTGACCCGCGTGCTCCTTCTCGCCCCAGTGTTAGCGCTGGTCAACGGAGCCGAGCAGCGCCGCCACCCCACACCGGTGGACGTGAAACGCCCACCGGTGGTTCCCCTGTTTGTGCTGGGATTTGTGGCAATGGTTGCGTTACGCACCACAGGTGTTGTGCCCGAGCCGCTGGTAGCAGGGGCTGGCATCGGCCAAACTGTCTTATTAGCTGTCGCAATGTTCGCCCTTGGAACAGGGGTTCAGGTGCGCAAACTCAAACATGTGGGGGCCCGCCCCGTCATCCTCGCGGCACTGTCCACCGTGGTGGTTGGCGCCGTGGGGCTGACCGGGGCGGCACTCGTTACCGCCTAGTGGATGGTTCGGGTTGGAACCTGTCCCACGCCCGGTGGTGGGACAGTAAGTCAATGGCGTCGTCCACAGCTGTGGACACCGCCGTGTTCATAACCCCCGGCGTATCTTCCGCGATACCCGCCTGCGTCAACACATCGGGGTCAATGCCCGCAAGCAGGATCGCTTTGCCTTGCCGGTAGGTTTCCTGCAACAACAGCACGATGCGCGGGTCAGTGAGGTCAGTCCCCGGCGTTGGTAGAGCCGCCTTGTGGTCAAGGTCAGGGATCGCATCGGGAGCTGGCATGGGTTGAGCCAACAACACCACAGCATCGAACTCAATGGACCGGGCAGTGAGGAAAGAACGGTCAACTTGCTCACCGTTTGGCAACACACCACCGTGTGGAGCAATGGTTTTGGCGGTGAGGCCGTTGGCAGTCGCACCAGAAACGACGGCGGTAATGGCATCAGCGTCAGTGGCATCATCCACCACCACACCTAGCACCCGCCCATCAGTTGGCCACTGCTGACCGATCTGCGCAACAGTGGGGCTGAGCGTGCGGTCGGGGACCTCCACGGTTGGGGTGGGCACAGGTAAACCGAGCCCGTCTGCCACGGTGGCACACAGGTCAAGGTCGATGTTCGCCAACGCCTGGAGCTGCCTGCGACGCACCGTCAAGTTTGTGCATTTACCCAGTTCAAACGAGTAAGCCTGCTGAACGTGAAGCTGTTCCGTGTGGGTCAGTGACCGGTAGAACATGCGCGCTTGGCTGAAGTGGTCCTCAAAAGTTGCTGGCTCAGCACGCTCAGTGAGGGCATCGCGAATCTTTTGTGGGACATCAATAAACGCCTGAGCGTTCGCAATGTCCTGGGGGGCTTCCAGAATCTCTTCGCGTTCTTCCGGCAGAGCCCCTTTCGCGTCAGGTTGACCGCCACCAGCCATGAACGGGCAGCCACCGTCCAGAGAGTTCGGGGAGTACGGTGCTTTACCGCCATGCACGTACTGCTGGTGGAACCCATCGCGTTGCATGTCATTCACCGGTGCGATGGGCTGGTTAATGGGGATCTGCGAGAAGTTCGGACCACCAAGGCGTGTGAGCTGCGTGTCGATGTAGGAGAAAAGGCGCACCTGCAACAACGGGTCGTTCGTGACGTCGATGCCTGGCACAAGGTGCCCTGGGTGGAAAGCGACCTGCTCGGTTTCCGCGAAGTAATTCGACGGGTTGTGGTGCAACACCATTTTGCCTACCGGCTGCACCGGGGCGAGTTCCTCAGGGACAAACTTCGTCGGGTCAAGAAGGTCAATGCCTTCGAACATTTCCTCTTCAGTATCCGGGAAAACCTGCACACCCAGTTCCCATTCTGGGAATGCACCAGCTTTGATTGCTTCAGCGAGGTCACGGCGGTGGAAATCAGGGTCCTGACCGTTCGTGAGGAGCGCTTCATCCCACGTCAAAGAGTGCACACCAAGTCTCGGTTTCCAGTGGAACTTCACCAGTGTTGTGTCGCCCTCCGCGTTGGTGAGGCGGAACGTGTGAACCCCAAACCCCTCCATGGTGCGGTAAGAACGCGGAATACCGCGGTCCGACATGTTCCACAGCGCGTGCGCCTGCGCTTCAGTGTGCAGTGACACAAAATCCCAGAATGTGTCATGGGCGGATTGAGCCTGCGGAATTTCCAGGTCAGGTTCAGGTTTCACGGCGTGCACAACATCGGGGAACTTGATGCCATCCTGAATGAAGAACACCGGAATGTTATTACCCACCAGGTCGTAATTACCCTCAGTGGTGTAAAACTTTGTCGCAAAACCACGAGTATCACGAACAGTGTCAGCAGAACCACGTGAACCCGCGACAGTTGAGAACCGAACAAAAACCTGGGTTTCTACCCCTTTCTGCAAGAACGCCGCTTGGCAAATTTTTTCAGCTGTACCGTAGGAGAAAAACGTGCCGTGCGCCCCAGCGCCACGAGCGTGTACTGCCCGCTCCGGGATGCGCTCGTGATCGAAGTGCGTGATCTTTTCTCGCAGGTGGTGGTCTTGAAGGAGCACGGGACCACGTGGCCCTGCTTTCAAGGATTTGTTGGTGTTCTTGAGCGGTAGCCCCTGGGCGGTTGTCAAGGCGTCACCTTGCGGGTGGGTGGCGCTCACGCGTGGGTTGGTGTTGTCGTTCGTCATTGCTGCTCCTCACAGTGTGCGGTGCTCTGGTGACGGGGTCGACGAATCGCTGCGGAGCCTACGATACGAAAATTACTGTGGAAATCGTGGTGCGGTTCCGACAGTGTCCCCCTCTGTCAACCGCCACCCTACGCGTGAGGTGTCAGGGTTTCCTGTTGAACAAACACCCCGATGCGTTGTTGCACGTGGGGTGTTTGTGTGGTGACGCATCGGGTTGCTCCTATTGGCGGGGCAATGGGGGTGATGCCGGCGCGTACGTTTTTGCCAGCGCGTTGAGGTGCGTATGCAGCAAGGGCTATTTAGTTGGGCGATCTTGACGGCGGTAGAGGTAGACGGAACTTGCACCAAGCCCAACCCCCACGATAATTGTGCCAATGCCGGGGCCCATTGTCCCCGGACCGAAAATCCATGAGGTTCCGAGCGCAATGAATCCCAGTGCAATGAGAAGCCGAACAATAAATCGCATATTCATGTTGTGCACCCCCAAAATGCCACAGTAATGTGAGGAATTTTGCAACCCGATAACCCGATGTGTTCCTGAGAGTCGGTTGCGTGTACCGTTACACTCGTTTGTCTTGGAGAGTGCCATGAGCACTGAGATATCTCTCGGCATGCCTAACTTGCTTGGTTGTTTGTGATGATGGGTACAAGGCAATCCACTTCGCCTTCGCGACGGTAGTGCTCAATGTGAGGTCGCTCTGCGTCGTGGTCCGCTCTCCGAAAGAGTTCTTCGAATGCGGGGGCAATCTTCTCGTAGACCGCTGGCGCATCCCCACGAAGCCTGAGCCGGAGATATTTCCCGCCGGGGATCAGGGTCTCGTCCAGAGCAGGCGTGTTGTCTCGGTCGCGCTCTAGACGAATCGTGGCCATCCGATAAAACTCATTGTAGATCAAACCCATCATCTTCCGCCCTTGGAGCGAATCGAACATACCCTCGAACTCCGGCCATGCGGATTGTACGGCTGCGAGGTCATTGTTCACGTCCCGGCTCAAAGCCGGCGTGTGGTTGAGTGTGACGATATCGATACGTCCAAGACTGTGTGCCACAGGATAATCAGCCATGTTCACCAATGTACTAGGTTTTCTTTTAAAACATTCGAAAAACGAATAATAGGTTGGTGATGACGCCAGCGGCGAGCAGAAACTTCCAGAATGTTCCCATCCGACTTTCTAGCGCCCGCAGTGCTAGGCCTGAAGGCAAGACGCTGTGAGTGCTCTACTCTTCTGGTTTAGCGCCTAAGCATTCATGTGCTTTGGTTAACGCTGATTCAGCGACTACTAGTTTCTTACGTGACCATTCGACTGGTCCCCACGGGTCATCATCTCCAATTTCGATCCATGACACGTATGGGATGGGGGGCCCTGGCTCGGTGGTCAGAAATGATCGTACTCCTGCGTCCCTTGAATCATCTGCTGGTAGTTCAAAGGCGACGATCCACCACTCCTCTCCGGGGATGAGGCCTTCGCCTACCTTGACCTGGGTGGAACGCGTGTAGTTGCCGAATCTGAAGTTGATCTCCTCGGGTGCTTCGGGTTCGAACGCGTCGCATGACATTTTTTTCATGAGGGAACGGTCCGGCTCGATGGGAGGTGGGGATGGTTCTTCTTCGTCTTCGGGTTCTTCAACGTAATCCAGAACCACGGTAGGTGTTTTCGTTCCATCAGGTGTGGGCGAGGTGGAGCTTTCCGATTCAGGTGCTGCTTGTCCGCTGCAACTTGTCAGTAAAAGAGCGCTCACAAGGCAAGCTATAACAGGAAATACCTTTGAGGTAGTCATAAAATTGCCGTTCCTTGTCCTGGATCGAAGGGTGCCCATGTCGTTGCGCGGAGCTCACACCAAAGTCGTTCTATTCATGTAAAGCGCAAGGCAAACTGAAACCACCATATTGGATATTTCAACGGGAATACAGCCTGATGTATAAGAATCTGAACCTGGTTCCGCGCATGCGGGTTGGTCGGCCTTCATATTGGCGGCAACTGCTGCGTGGCATGCTGGCCGCCCGCGCATCGGCATTCTTGGGATCGCGCACGTTATTTATGGGGGCTACGGAATGCGCGCGAGAAACGCTGTGTAGTCGTCGATGACACCTGGGGCGAGAAGGGTGCGAGGCCACACCGTGCCAGTGAAGATTCCAACAACATCGTTGTCTTCCATGACGGGGCGTGCGAGGGAATGGGCTGCATCGAAGCGGGTGATCGTCAGCGAAGAGTCGAAGATCGATTGGTATGTCGCTTCAGTTTCCGCGACGTCAACATTGCGGTCGTGTGTGCCAAGCATGAGGTGCACGGGAATCGGTTTGGCGGCAGAAGCGATAAGGTCGGCTGTCGCGTCGGACATGACGTTCCGATGTACGAATGCCCAGCGCGCTTCTGTCATGGGAGTAGCGCTCCCTGTTGATGCGATGTACTCCTCATACGAGGCTCCGCGTTCGAGGAGCCTGCGCGTGTGGTCGCTCTCCTCAATGGCGGCCTCTCGTTCTTCAGTGTTTGCGCCGTTGTGCTCAAGCTCGGCAAGAAGGTTGTAGCGGCCTTGGCGGAGCCAGTTGATAGCGGGGCTGACTGCCACGACGCCGTCAATGTCGTTGCGTTCACGGGTGACTTTAGGAAGGACCCAACCGGCTTGGCTCGCCCCCCACAGCACGATTGTGCTGGTGGGGATGTCGCTTTGTGTGTGTGCCCAGTCGATCGCAGCCGAGACCTCCGTAGCCCGGTCTTCCATGGACTGTGTGAGCCAGTCTCCGCCTGAACCTCCGATGCCTGGTTTGCTCCAGGAGAGCGTGGCGAAACCGGCGTCAGCTGCGCCCTCAAACCATGGAGAGTAGAGACCTTGTTGTGTCGCCTCGACGGGGCCGTCGCCGTGGACCATCACGACGAGTCCGCGAGCAGTGCCGTCTGGTGGCAGTGTGAGGACACCGGCGAGATCTCCTTCGGGCCCGGGGACGGTTATAGATCTCTGGTCGAAGCGATAGTTGTTGCCGGCCAGGGTGATGCAGGCAAGGATCACTGTCACCGTGACGATGCCAATGAGTGTTGCCACAACACCCTTACGTTTCTCCTTGCGCACGTTCGTAGTCTATGCGATAGATTTGGGGTATGGGAGATGACAACATGGATGAAGATCGAACCGAGATAAAGCGAACGGTTGGCTGATGGCGGCACGCCTCTCTCCGAGAACCGTCATCGAAGCTTTCCTCCCTTTTGCTGGGAGTGTGCCACTGGCGGACATCTACGACACCGCCAATCTCGCAGGTATCGCTGACCAGCCAATCCGGCTCGCAATCCGACGCATGGTTTCCAGTGGCGATATCGAGCAGACAGGGCGTGGCCGTGCTGGATCACTTACCCTCACCAACAACGGCCGCAGACGACTAGAACGTGATCGGGAGAGCCTGACCCTCGCATATGCCCAAGATGCGGGCGGAGTGCTGTGGGATGGGCGGTGGCGGTTGATTGCCGTGACTGCCCCAGAGCGTGAGCGGGCAGTGCGCGACACGTTGCGTCGCGAACTCTACGAATTAGGCGCGGTCGCTATCTCAACCAGCCTTTACGTGACCCCTCATGACATAGTTGCCGAACTCCCACAGGATGCGCGGCGCTACCTGTCAACAGCGTCAACAGGTGACCTCGAGGTTCGAGGAATAGCAGAACCGCGAAGCATAGCTGAGGCGCTATGGCCAAGCAAACCCACCATTGCCGCCTACTCACCACTCGCTGAAGCGATCAATCGAGATGCCTCAGCCACTGACATCCCCGTTGTTGTGCGTATGCTCCTGCTTGCAGATGCGCTCGAACAGGCTATCCGCGAGGACCCGCTCCTGCCCCTAGAGCTTCGGGCCGTCCCTTGGCCGCCATCGGAGGTTAGGGCAGCATGGGCCGACCGGTGGGGCGCATTGTCCAAACAAGCCCACACTTCTCTTTACCAAGGGTGGTGGCCTCAAGCGCCGCACTCATAATTGACATACAGCGTTCTTGATCGTGAAGATCAACTCATCATCTTTACGTTAGTTGCGTGTGCCAACTAGTCGTGTAGTGGCGAGTCGGTTGAGAGAAACGTTTTGCTCAGCTGCTTCGATGGCAAGTTGTCGGTGTAGTTCCGGTGGGACACGGACCATGAAATTGCCTGAATAAGAGCGTTCTCCAAATGGTTGCGGTGGGGTCTCTCCGGTCTGTTCCATATCTTCAAGGACACCGATGACAAGATCACGAATACCCTGAGTCGCTTCAACAGATGTCTCAGCGATCCACGACAAGGATGGAAACTCCGCCACCGTTGCAACGCACGCTTCATCTTCAGCTGACCACCGCACACGGTAGGTGTAGTGCTCTACATTCGTCATCACCGCTCTCCTTCCATTTTCGCAATCGCGTTCAGCACCTGTTTGACCTGGTAAGGCTTGGCCTTGCCGTGATCATTTTGGATATTGACACGCGGGTCTCCTTGCCAAGGTGTTCTGTATACCTTGTGCGAACTACCACTTTGGCGTGCTGGCCCAAAATACGATTCACAGACTTTCACCAAGTCTAAGAAGCTGACCCCTTTCGGATTATTGCGCATCTTCTCAACGAGGCGAGGCACTGAAGTCATACCCACACGGTATCACTATTGATACTATTGCGCCATGCTAGGGGCGATCACTGCACGCGCCACCACAGCAACCATTCACAATGAACGAGGTGGACAGTGCGCTTACCTCCCTAGACATTCCCCCAACGTTCTAGCAACGTAAAAAGTGGTGGGTCCCCGCCGCTTTTGTGTCCTAGTCATAGGCGCGCATGCGCAGAATACAATCTGTTTCCCCGATAAGAGGTAGCGCTTCCGATAGTTGATGGAATTCTCACCTGTGCCGCAAGAATTCTGGGATCAGTAGATACCAGTGAGAACGTGGAACCACGATCTGTCGTCGCGTGCCACGTGGTCGCGAGTACTTGATGTAACGATCACGTGTGTACTCGTCCAAGGGTAAGGTCCCAGGAGTCTCGATACCTTTTTGCGTGAAGTGCCACTTGCTGGTACCTAGCCGCTCAAACCCTTCTTCAACCGGCATATAACCGCTAACGGGGCCGAGGATGAGTTCATAACTATCCGGTGCAGTTTTGAGCCACAACCCCCAAGTCGAGTCGAACCTTTCCATGCCCACGCGAACAAAGAGGTATTCCTCGCCGTCAGCAAAAATCAGGTCACACGTCGGCATGACAACAAGACTGGTCGGCTCCACAATTGAAACTTTATGGCAATCTACCGTTGTGCGCTCAAGATCATTCAACGAACTAGGCGTCTATCTAGACCTCTAAGTTTTCGGCGTACCTGGCCGTGCTGGACGATCCTTCTTTGGGAGGTTTCTTGACGTGTCACGTGTTTTAACGGCCGAGGATGTGCCGATCGCCCAGTTCGCTGGCTTCTTCGATGGTGATCTCACCACGAGCAAACTGAACAGTGATCTCGTTTAGGTATGGGTCAGTGACTTGGTGGCCTGCGGCCCCTAACGCTGCGTCAGCGAAAGCTAACCTCTCGGCGGCTTGTTCTTCGGTGAACTGTGGTGTGCGTTGTATTGAGTCGTTCATGAAATCACCCCACGTCCGCTCAGCCTGATGGAAAGTAAGTTTGCTCGCTCCACGAAAAACAAATTATTCCGCTGGAATGCTTGCGGTGACGTCCGCTCGGGCGATTCGCGCGTAATATACGTAACTTAAAACACTAGCAACGATAGAGGTGATGAGCGCCAAGGGGCTATGGAACACGATGGATTCGAAACTAAAACCGTCAAGGGCGGTGACGATAGAAATCGTCAATATCGCGATGAAAAGAAACAGAAAGAAAGAAGCAGCAGCAACAACCACACGCTTCCGGCGTGCTTCGACCTCTGCACCCAAAACATACGCTCTGAGCTTTATATCTATTAAGCCGAAAATGAAGCCGAAGAACAGCCCGGTGGGAACCAGGGTGCTCATAGTGAGCATGAGTATTCCGAGATTTGTGGGCACCGCGTTTAACCCTTCTGCAATCAGAACGGGGATAAAGAAAACTAGGACGACCCCAAGCGGAACAAGCGCGCCGCCCAACATCCATCGCAAGAGGATTTTCACACTGCCCACTCTAACGGTGAGGGTCAGGTATAGCCGTGCCGCGCCCATGCCGCAGCGCGGCGCTAGATGGTGACGCTCGCGCGCTGATGGCGTTGAACACCAGTAGACCTCGTCACCCTAACCAGGCATACGGCGCTGGACGACTTCTTCATACATCGCATCATCAATCAAGCCGAAATCTGCTGCCAACTCGACTTGCATGAATACGTTGCTTTGGTCCTGCTCGTGTTCGCCGAATTCGTTCGCTGGATGGTACGGGCCAAAGGGCCATTCGCTGAGTTGACGCACAGTTTCATCACGACTCAACAGCCCTGCAGCGTAACGTTGGCAAAGTTCCATGGCGCTGCCAGCAGCAAACAGTTCACGTACATCCGGCGTCGACTCACAAGCTTTTAGTGCCTTCGCTACTGCCGGCTGCGAGATTCCCAGCGTTTCGGTCAACTCGGCTTCAATCAATGTGCCACGAACCTTCTTTACAGTGTGTGTCTAACGGAGTGTTTGAGAGTTCCTTCAAGCGATGTTCTGAGCTTCACGGCGATCGCCGATTTCCTCATAGAGTTCAGCTTCGATAAGCCCACGACGCAATGCACGCTCCAGATCAGCGACGGATCCAGGTTTGTTGATGATCAGATCATCGACCAAACTCTCAGTGCGAGCATTCGGGGTGTATTCCCACCGGGTCAGTTCATCCACGAGCTGGTCACGACTAATCAGACCAGCCGCATACCGCTCACAAATCTCATACGGGTCAGCCCCCGAGAACCCTTCCACTGGTTTAGTCATCGATTCCGCACGCTCCTGCTACAGTCCAGATCCGCAATCTCGCGCCTAGAGTTAGCCTTCCGCATAGCAACAGCCTCGACTGGAATATCCATGATCGCTCCCTTACTTGATCAAAATACGAGCTGAATTTGTTCACGGCCATACTTTCGTTTCAAAACGCTGACGTAACTCTTCTAGGTCCAACTTCCCGCTCATGCAGCAAACTTCGGAGCGTCAACCGGCAAGGAAGCCCACAGCTCGCGCAACTCCGCACGCTTGGCTTCAATCGCAGACTTACTGCGGTGATCAACAGCCCGCACTTCAGCATTGAAACGAAGCATTTCACGCTGCCAATGCTCAGCTTCCTCAGTGGTCTTCGCCTCACGCTTCCATGCAACATACTGACCACTAATCCGCGTAGCAAACTCACGCATCGCGTCATAAATCATCGGGTCAAACACCCGGTCATCATCAACATCATCCTTCCAAAAAGCGACTGACACCGGTTGTGGACAGAGTGTTCGTTGTGGATAACGCTCAGAGAACATCTGAATGGCTGCCATGTACATCTATGTGCCTGGGGATTTTCAACCGGTCGCAGCGGCGGTCTTCTCACTACGCAAGAATGGGTTGCCAATCGTATCGGCTCTGACGAGTTTTCAGTTCGCGTGTTCCTGCTACGGCTGCATTGGAGAGATAGCACTAGCTAAAAAAGCGGCGAGCTTGCCGTTGTTTCCGGTGTCTTGGCTATGGAAGCGGGCTTGGACAAACTCATCACGCAGCGGGTTGCCGGGCCGGAAGGCTTCAGTGTCTAAGCGGTAGCCAGCCTGATCACACACCTGGGAGAAGAACGCGAACTGGGTACGGGTGTTGCCTTCCCTAAAGGAATGCACAACATTCAGCTCACCCCACCGCTCAGCCAACTCAGCCACGAACGGCCCCCGATCCAACCCGCGAAGGTGATCCGCTTTCGCGAGTTTGGCGTACTCCGCTTCGGCAGCCGCAGTTAATGCTGGCCCTGCTGGGTAATAACTGTGACCAGCCTTGGTCATCGGCCCAGCCCTGGGTGCGGTGCGTTCCTGGCCTGCCCACTCATAAACGTCCTGAAACACATAGGCGTGAATAGCCTTCATGTGGTCATAGTCAAACCGGCCCTCAATGGGATTAGTGCGTAACTCTGCTATCCGAATACTGGTGAAATACTCCTCTAGAGCGGTGATTCTCGCAGGATCAGTCTCACCGTAGGGCTTCTCCGAACTGGTGAAGTTATTGCGCAACACAGAAGTACCCGGAATGAAGTAATCATCCCAGGTACGTGTGCGTGACTGCTGACGCGCCATCCCTATCGCCCCTCAGTTACCGCTGATGTGCTTCCGACCCAACTCACGGGCCTGATCACCAGAAATCTCGCCACGTGCATGTTGAGCAAGCAACTCTCGCAAATAAGGATCAGTGACCTCGTGTCCCGCAGCTCCCAACGCCGCCTCCGCGAAAGCCAACCTGTCAGCGGCCTCCTCATCGGTGAACTGCGGATTGCGCGATGTCGATTGGTTCATTAAACCTCACCCCTTAAAATTAGAGTAATTCTATCAGTGAGAGCCAAGCAATATCTGTTCGTGTTACGTGAAGTATAGAGTCGGATTGGCAATAATGTTCAATATTAATTTATGAAACCGCATGTCAAATTAAAAGGCGTGCACAAGCAAGATAGATGGATCACTTTTGCACTAGATTGGGAGGGTTATCAAATCATTTACTTGGTAGAGGGTCGAAGTGAGAAGATGGGCTACATGAAAACTACCCCGTGGGAAGAAGCTCACGAACAAGCCCTCGCTGCGATGACTCCTGAAGGGCGCGCAAAATATGAGGCTGCCAGCATTGAAGCCGAGGCGCGGCTACAACTGGCTGAACTTGTCTACGATGCACGCATCGATGCTGGACTTTCTCAAACAGAACTCGCCCAACGTGCCGGAACCCGACAAACAGTGATCTCCGCAATAGAGAACGGCGCCCAAGCACCAGGCTGGGTGATGCTTTCACGCATCGCCCATGCTGTGGGTGGAAAACTGAGTATCGACAAAGCCACGCCACCCGCTTAGGGGTGCGATCTATCGGGATGGGGCATTTCCCTGCCTCCAGTTACGGAAGACGATTCTGTACAACGGGCAGGCTTTTTGCACGCAATGTGTGCATAAAACTCATCAAATATCCCATCGCTGAGGGAATGATTTCTCTAGCATGAGGTTTCCGGTAAAAGGGACATCATGAGTAACCCTGAGGGATGAACGACTGTCCACCTGTTGGGAGGATGCTTTTGATGAATGTTGATGATGATCGGGTGTTTAACCCGACGATTTATGAAGCGATGCGTGAGCTTGCGACACGTATTAGTGGTCGTTATGTCGCTTGGCAGCGGGCCGCGGAGACTCCGCAGGAGGCTGAGCATTGGCGGCGTGTGATGTATCGGTTGAGTGCTGAGGTGCGGGCGGTTGATTTCGACAGTCGCTCTGCGATTGAAGCCAAGCGCGCAGAGTTACGCGAGCTGTGGGCTTCCTTGCCAGTTGATGCTCCAAAGTTTGAGGACTGAATGGTGCCCTAATGGCCGGCGAAGCCACTCCCCGCCCAGAGAGAAGATATATGGAGACTCAAACACTCGAAACCCCCACGCCCGTGTGGAAAACAGTGATGTGGCCGGCAGTAGCATTAGCGATCTCTCAGACCGCGTATTTCGTTCTGATGGATTCGGAATTATTTTGGTACGTTGTACCGCTTCTTTATATCGGTCCTATCGTCATCCCGGTTGGTGCGTTCATACTGATGATGTGGACGTCGAAACCAGCCCCACCGCTGTACGCGTTGCTGGTTCTCCCCGTGGTGCTATATGCCAGCGGTATGCTGTCGTGCATCTTAGCCTGGTGGATTGACGGCGCCCCCTCGTACTGGTTTCCACTGTCATCCGACATCTGGAAGCCGAATAGTTTATATACCCTATATGGGCCATATAGGGTATATGGGGTGACGGCTGCGGTCGTGTGGGTGGGCTGCTTGATCCACACATGGAAACACGCGCGCACAACCCGACGCGCTCTCATAAACAACGAAAACTAGAAGAAGAAATAGGCTAATACCTGCGCAGCAATAAGAGTGGTAAGAATGGGGCACAAAATGGTGACGAACATGGAATGGTCACACGGTGCGTGGACTAATGAGCCGGTTCGGGTAGACGAAGACGGTTCGACACTGCGGGTGACCGCCCAAAAAGGCAGCGATGCGTGGCGCACAACGTCGTATGGGTTTGTGCACGACACTGAACATGCCCTCCTCGCGGAGTTTCCAAAGGATTCAGCCATGGAGGTGACGTTCCGGTTGGACTTCACCGATCAGTTTGATCAAGCGGGCCTGTTTGTTCGCGTTGATGCACAGAACTGGACAAAAGTTGGTGTGGAACTCAGTGACGGCATCGAGAACCTTGGGGCAGTGGTTACCCGTGGCATGTCGGACTGGTCGCTGTCACCCGTGCCAAGCTGGGCGGGGCGCAACGTCACTATTCGTGGGAGCCGGTCTGGTAATGCGTTAACCATCCGGGCGCGGGTGGACGACGAGGCCTGGCAACTTGTCCGGGTGGCGCCGCTAGACGCCACAGCAACAGTCACAGCCGGGCCGTTTTGCTGTGCACCCTCGCGTTCCGGATTTACGGTGGACTTTTTGTCGTGGCGTATGACTGACGCTGATGCGAGTCTGCACCCCTGACACGGGGGACAGAGAGGCGTTTTCGCAGCAACCCCACTCAATCGCGTCACCGACATGCGGCTTTTCTCTTGCAGGGTGCAAGTCAGTGTGTGAGGTCTTCGTTGCCTGGGGTGTTGGT
The DNA here is from genome assembly GCF_000423205.1 of Jonesia quinghaiensis DSM 15701. Taxonomy (GTDB): domain Bacteria; phylum Actinomycetota; class Actinomycetes; order Actinomycetales; family Cellulomonadaceae; genus Jonesia; species Jonesia quinghaiensis. Next base: position 376,338 of record NZ_AUHN01000004.1, on the reverse strand, counting down.
TGGTTTCTTGGGGCGTGCGATAAACCAAGCAATGGGGCCAAGCAGAGGCAGGAGCATCACAACTGCGAGCCAGATGATTCGGCTTGTGAGTTCTAGTGCTGGTGAGCACAAGATGCTGATGATCGCAGCGATGACAAGCGCGACGCCGGCATATAGCGCTAATAGAAAAACAAAATCCATGCCGCCATACTAAGCAATTTTAATTCATTCTATCTTTCTGAAACTCATTTCATAATTTGTGACCATTCTCCACCCGTGAGATTCCGGGGTGGAGAGGGCCGGTTTTGTGCCAGCCCATCCATGAGCGCCGCCAAAAGCCGAGGGTGATCCCGAGCAGGGGTAATCAGTGCGTGAAGTGCTTGTTGCTTGGGGTGTTGGTTGGATTTTTGGGGCGTGCGATGAACCACGCGATTGCGCCAATGACCGGGAGCATCAGCACGACGACCACCCAGATGATCCGGTTCGTTTGGTCAAGCGCTGGAGTGCGCATGACGCTCACAAGCGCGGCGATAGTGAGGACTGCACCTAGCGCCATGAGGAGCAATATTGTGGAAATAACATACGAAGGAGACACGGATTTACCTTTAGTTTTCGATGGAACTAATAAGAACTATTTGCGGTGAACATAGTGCGTTTCATTGTCGTGGCAGTGTGGGGTTTGTTGGGCGTGCGACGAACCAATCAGTAGATTCCATGAAGAGATGATAACCCGTTATTCGTTGAGCATCCTTTTTGGGGCATACCTTCACAGTTCTTCGCGACGTCTCACGGTCGTACGTCAGCACCTCGCCCGTGCCACATATTAGTGACCTAGATCACCTAGGGTTACCTTACTTTCTCGTTCTATACTGGCTGTCATGACAGTTAATGTGACGACCCGTCAGAACCAGATCACACTTTCACGGTCGGAGCGGCTTCGTGAGTCCACGATGGCTGAACACAAATCCGCAGAAAACAAGACATACATCGGCTCGCTGATGGGCGGTGAACTAGACCTCGGCGAGTACGCCCGCTACCTGTCCCAACTCGCCCCTGTCTACGTGGCCCTGGAAGCGCGCGCTAACCCCAGCGACCCGGCGTTCCTGCGCGACGCGCGACTACACCGAAGTGCAGCTATTGCATCGGACTTGATTGCTTTGGGTTACCCAGACTGGCGCACCCGCTTCCCTGTTCTCGATGCCACTGCCGCCTACGCGGCGCACCTCGCCGTAGTCAGCGACCAGCACTACAGCATCTACCTGGCGCACCACTACACCCGCTACCTCGGGGACCTCTCCGGGGGGCAAATCATTGCCACCATGATGACCCGCCACTATGGGGCAACTGACGAGCAACTCAACTTCTACCAGTTCGCAGGAATCGACAAACCAGTGCCCTACAAGCGGTCATACCGGGAGCAGATCGATGCCCTTGAACTCACCCCTGAGCAGGACGACCGCCTCATCGCTGAAACCCGGCGCGCATACGAACTCAACGCCGCCGTTTTTGATGCCCTCGGCGCGTAACACACCAGCACGCAGCCAACGGCAAGCAATTAACAAGCAACTAACCCCAGCAATCAAGGCACAGCCAGCCCCAGGCTGTGCCTGTTCGTTTCCCACCCGCCCAGGTTATCCCGTGGCCATGGGGTAGTTCCGAACCAGCCCGTCTGGTACTGAGGTCGCCTGTCCCCCGTTGCTATGAACCGGTTCGCTGCGGCGACACTGCGAAAACATGGTGCAGTCAACCCGTGGAGAATGGCCGATAGTTATCTCCCCACCCCTCCCGTAGTGTCGGGAACCAGCACGTGCAACCTAATCAATCAGGAAATAACGTAAAGGGGTGACAATGAGACAACGACGTATCAGTCGTCTGTCAGGAATCGCGCTCGTTGGTGCATTATTCGGTTCAATGCTGAGCATTCCCGCCGCAGCAAACGCAGCAACCACAACCGGAATAACAAAAGCACCAGTAGCTACCGCAACCAGCGCCACCTGCACAGCAGGCACATGGACCACAGACCCAGCGGTCAAAATGTTTCCAGAGCAATACACTTCCGAACATTTCTCGTTCCGGTGGAAAAGCTCCGACATCAAAAAAGCTGATGTAGAAACGGCAGCGAAATCCCTTGAGGAAATTTGGGGCCACTTCATGACCGCCCCCATTAGTTTTCCCGAACCGCACTGCGACTCCTCCACAAAACGCCGAGTCAACATCGAAATTGACCCAAGCTATGCCCTGACTGGTGGTGTCACCGGTGAAGGCGCAATGGGTATGTGGATTGGCCCCGGGGCGCTCAAAGACCGGTGGGGTCTTGCCCACGAACTCACTCACGCGTTGCAAGGATCAACCAAGTCATTCCGTGACTCCCCCTATGTGGGGTGGATCTGGGAATCCCACGCCAACTGGATGACCCACCAACTCCCCGAGTTCCGCAGTAACGTGCACTGCTCCGAACTGTTCGTCAATAACACCAACCTGTACTACGGCTCCACCCGCAACAACTACTGCAACTGGCAGTTCTGGGAGTACGTCAAGATCAACCACGGCATCGACGCGGTACAAGGCTTGTGGAAAAACGCGCCAAAACCTGGAACATCTGGTTACAACACCGCTGACCCCTTCGCGGTGTTGATGAAAAACCAAGGCTGGTCCATCGATCGTCTTAACGACGAATTTGGGAACTGGGCGATGCGTAACATCACCTGGGACTACGGCACAGACACGTACCGCAAAGCTTATGGCGGTTTCGACAACCTCACCGGTGACCGCACCATGCGCCTCACACCACTGAACACCGTTGATGGTGTGGCTGGACGTTACTCCGTTCCCTTTGAGGCAGCCCCACAACGCTGGGGTTACAACGTGGTGCGCCTGATGCCAGACGCTGGGGCATCAAGCATCACCGTGGGTTTCAACGGGATTGTGCAAGGCGACTCAGCTACTGCGAAACTTCCCGGCTTCGAGAATGAACCATCCAACCCCGGCAAGGCAGCGTCCGGGTGGCGTTGGGGTGTTGTTGTGGAAGGCGCTGACGGTAAACCGCGCTACTCCGCACTGAACAAAACCACTAACGGAACGGTTAACGTGCCCCTAAAATCTGGGGATAAAGGCGTGTACCTCACGGTGCTTGGCGCTCCCACTGAACTCCAGAGCATCAAGCACAACCAGCCGTACTACTCGATCTACCGTTACCCCTGGACTGTTGACCTCACGGGTGCAAAGCCCGCTGAACTACCAAAGCCGGCAGGTCGCGCACACAGCAACGGAGGCGGTTGGGTAGCAAACGGTGCCACTGTCGCACAGTCAGCGTATGTAGGTCCCCGCGCCCGAGTACTGGGCGGGACAGTGTCCGGTAACGCACGGATCGAAGACCACGCCACCATCATGAGCGGCACCGTCACCGACAACGCAGTTGTTCGGGGGATGTCCCTTGTGCGCGGCAACGCAAAGATCAGCGGAAACGCGGTCATCAACACGACGTTCCGTGGTGTTGGTGCATTCCAATCAAACATCACCGTGTCGGGTAACGCCCAAATCCACGGTGACAATGAACTGTGGCCCACCAGTTTTGAGTCCGGGGTGTGGTACGGGTTTGCTGATGACGACACCAAAAAAACCCACCCGATGCGCAACCTCACTGCACCGGTCAGTGAAGTGACACGCAAACCCACCGCAGCCGACTACACGGCGAAACCACCAGTGTCGGGCGGCGAGCCAACAACACCGGCGCCTGAGCCGACGCCTGAACCAGAACCCACTAACCCGGCACCAACACCACAACCAACCAACCCAACAGACCCCACCACCCCAGGGGCGCCGGTCACGGCAACCCCGGTGACTGTGCAGTCGTATAACTTCCCACAGCGTTTCATTCGCCACCAGCACTACGTGGGCCGGATTGACCCGTTGCAGAACACTGACGACTGGAACTGGAAGCGAGTCGCTGGGCTCAGCACCGGTGACGGCACCAGGGTGTCTTTTGAATCAGCGAACTTCCCCGGCTATTACCTGCGCCAAGTTGGCCGGGAAGTGAAAGTGGAACGCAACGACGGCACAGCTGCATTCGCCCAATCGGCAACGTTCCGCGAGATACCAGGGCTTGCCGACGCATCGGCGGTGTCTTTCGAGGCAGTTAGCGCACCTGACCGCTACCTACGGCACTACGGATACGTGCTGTACGTTGACCCGGTTCTCACCGCCGTTTCACGGGCTGATGCAACCTGGCGGGTTGTGAAGTAGGGCCCCGCAACATAACGATGCGTGTGCCCGGTAGTCGTGATGTCACGGCTACCGGGCACACCTCTTTCCATCAACAACCAGCCTGTGGGCTTAGGTTGACCTAACTAGGCCTGAAGGCCTAGTCTCAGGACGTTAGATAAGGATTACCTCACCTAACTCATCCGTGCTGAGCGATAGAGAGAGCCGATGCCCGCCCTGCATCTTCCCCCAACCCGCAGCAACCGCCGGGTTGCCGCTGTAAGTGCAGCTGCGCTTGTTGTGCTTACCTGCGCTGCAGCGTATCCAGCCCACAGTGCAGTCGTCACGAACATGGCAAATGAAACCAGTAACACTGCTGCTGAAGGTGCTTTGACGTGGGGGTTTAAGGAATCTTTCCGCTCATACATTTCAGGGACTATCGCCAAGGGCGAGTGGGAAACCCTTAACGGTGCTTCATATGAAACCCCTCAGTTTTCATGGCCCACAAACAATGCGACGTTTGATGTGCAAACATTAGTTGGTGACATCGAATTTGTAGGAGATGTCCACTTCACGGGGCATAAAGGGCTACTTGACACCACTATTTCTCATCCCACGTTGCGCCTTGATGGTAGTGACACCGCTATCTTGCACCTTGACGTTGCTGGGGTCACCATGGACGCCGCAATGTCTGGTGAAGACAGCGAACCTGAGGTCACTGAAGACGTCCCATTTGCTGCAGTGAACGTCTCTGACCTACGTATTGACTCAACCAGCGACACTGTGACAGTCACAGGCGAAGATATGCCTGCGGTGATCACTGAGGAAGGGGCAGTTGCTTTCCCTAACTATGAAGCTGGTTCAGAACTTGACCTCATCACCGTCGTAGTGGACCTTCCTGTGTCTGATGGTGCGGATGCAGTCGCGCAAGATGCTGACACAACTGCCGAAGGCGCCGCCGCAACACAGGACACAGGCACGCCCGCTGATGCTGCACGCAGCGATGAGGCATCGGACGCATCCGCACAAAGCCGCAACCTGGTGCCTGCGGTCGCAGCCGGGGCAGGTGCTGTGGCACTTATCGGTGTGGTCGGCGTTGTTCTGATGCGTAAGCGAGCTCGCTCATGACTGGTCTTCTCGACAGTGCCACCCCGCATCTGCACCCCCGCCGCCGCCGCAGCCCCCGCCGTTCGATGTTGGCGCGGTTCGTTGCTCCTGTTGTTCTTGCGGTGTTGGTGGCGGGCGGGTGCAGTGCCCCGTCTGCGACCGCCCCACGTGATGATGCCGCCACAGCACCTATCTCTCAGGTTGCACTGTCTGACCTTGATGTTGTGGAGAGCCCACGTGACTATGTTGGCGAATCCACTGCTGTGCTCCCCAACGCGGCTATTACCCCAGTTCAGGAGTCACCTGAACAGCGTTTGCCTTCCACTGTCACCTCAAACGATCTTGGCGGAGAGCGTGAGGTGACAGTGGGCGACACGTCTCGGGTGGTGACTCTTGATATGTCGGGGTCTATTGCCGCCACGGTGTGGGGTCTTGGTTTTGGTGACACTCTTGTGGGCCGTGACCAGTCCACGTCGTTCCCTGGTGTTCAGGATTTGCCGGTGGTGACTTCTGGTGGGCACACCATTAACGCTGAGTCGGTGATTGGTCTTGCCCCGACGTTAGTGATTACTGATGGTTCGGTGGGGCCGCGTGACGTGGTGGAGCAACTGCGTGACGTGGGTATCACTGTGGTTTTTGTTGCGAATGACCCGTCATTTGCCGGTGCGGAACAGCTCGCTCATGATGTGGCGGACGTCTTTGGGGCGCCTGAGGCGGGGGATGCTTTGGCGCAGCAGATTTCCGCCGATGTTCAACGCACTGTTGATGACATTGCTGCGATTGCCCCCACTGAGGATGGCGAACGGTTGCGGATGGTGTTTTTGTATTTGCGTGGTTCGGCTGGCGTGTATTACCTGTTTGGTGACGAGTCGGGTGCGGATGACCTCATTGGCGCGTTGGGTGGCGTGGATGTTGCCGGTGAGTTGGGCTGGGACGGCATGAAACCTCTCACCGATGAGGCGATGGTTGCTGCTGATCCTGATCTGATTCTGGTCATGTCTAAGGGCCTAGAGTCCGTTGGCGGGGTTGACGGGTTGTTGGCGGATAAACCGGCGATTGCGTTGACCTCTGCTGGTGAGCACAGGCGGTTTGTGGACATGGAGGACGGCCAAATTTTGTCTTTTGGTCCGCGTAGCGCAGCCCTTCTCGACGCTCTTGCCCGCGCCGTGTATGCACCTGCAGCTTCGGGTAGTACCTCGTGACGCGGCGGGGCATTGCCCTCGCCGTCACCTCATTGTTGCTCCTGCTGGGTGTTGTGTTGTCAGCTGGTTTGGGGCAACTTCCCATTGGTCCAGCCCAGGTGTTGGGGTCGGTGGCTCAACGCATCGGGATTGCGAATTCGTGGGCGCCTGACCAAGTGCTCATTGAGCAAACGTTGTGGCAGATTCGTTTCCCACGTGTGGCGATGTCATTGCTGGTAGGGGCGCTTTTGGCGGTTGCTGGCGCGGTGATGCAAGCAATTTTTGGCAACCCTTTGGCTGAGCCTGGTGTGGTGGGAGTGTCCTCTGGTGCCGCGTTAGGTGCTGCCGCAACTATTGCAACCGGTGTGACGTTTCTGGGGGCGTGGACCACGGCGGTAGCCGCGTTTTTGGGTGGTTTAGCGGCAACTTTGGTGGTGTATGCGACGGCTCGTGCTCAGGGGCGCACCGAAATTGTGACGCTTTTGCTGACTGGTGTCGCGGTGAATGCTTTTGCTGGGGCGGGGTTGGCGTTGTTTATGTTTGCGGGAAGTTCCGCAGCGCGCGAGCAGATTGTGTTTTGGCAGCTTGGCACAATGAACGGGTCACGCTGGAATGAAGTGCTTATCGTGGCGGTTGTGGGAATTCCTGCGGCCATTGTGGCGATAACTCTTGCTCACCGTTACGACCTCCTGGCGTTGGGTGACCGCACAGCCTCCCACTTGGGTGTGCGGGTGGAACGGTTACGTATTGCGTCTGTGGTGATTGTTGCTCTCCTCACTGGTGTTGCGGTGGCATTTGTTGGGATCATTGCTTTTGTGGGGTTGGTGATTCCCCACTTGATCCGCATGCTCCTTGGACCTTCTCACCACACGCTGCTTCTCATGTCCCTGCTGGGTGGGGCAACCCTCATGGTGTACGCGGACCTCCTAGCTCGCACGCTGATTATCAGCGCTGACCTGCCCATTGGTTTGTTGACGTCACTGGTGGGTGGGCCGTTCTTTTACTGGCTGATCCGCCGTAACCGCAAGCTTGCTGGGGGGTGGGTATGACAACCCGCCCGATGCCTGCCCAACCTGGTCCATGCCACGGGGCGCCGCGTAGCCAAAGGGTTACACCCCAGGCTGGCTCATCTGCGTTTTCAGCGGTTGGTGTCAGCTACGCAGTCGGTTCAACGCAGATTTTGCGTGACGTGACCGTGCATATCCCTTACGGCCGGGTGCTTGCGCTTGTTGGCCCCAATGGCGCCGGAAAATCAACGCTCCTTGGCGCCCTTACCGGTGATGTCACCCCCAGCGCAGGGCAGGTGTTTCTTGACGGGCAAGCCCTGTCGCACTGGCAACCGCGCGACCTTGCCCGCACCCGTGCAGTTCTCCTCCAAGCCAATGCTGTGGCGTTTTCGTTCACTGCCCGCCAAGTCATCGAGATGGGTAGGGCGCCGTGGATTGGCACCCCACAATCGGACCGTGACGAGGAGGTGATCGCCGCCGCGATCACCCGCACGGACGTTGCTCACCTGCAAGAACGTTCCTACCCGACGATGTCGGGTGGTGAACGGGCCCGCGTGTCACTAGCTCGTGTGCTGGCGCAGGAGACACGCATCGTGCTGCTGGATGAACCCACCGCAGCGTTAGACCTACGCCACCAAGAAGACGTGCTCACTATCGCCCGCGAACTCGCCCGCGAAGGGCGGGCAGTGGTGGTGGTACTCCACGACCTTTCCTTGGCGGCAGCCTACTCAGATGACATTGCCGTTATGCAGGGCGGGAAAATTGTTGCTCACGGGACACCGCATGAGGTCCTCACTGAGGAACTGGTTGAACGGGTCTACGACACCCCGGTGCGGGTCATGATCGACTCCGACACTGGCGCCCCGATTGTCATGCCCCGCCGCACTCGGACATCGTAACGGACATTGCATCGGACATAACACGGCGCGCACACAGCCCCGTGCTGCTCACCATGTAGTCATTTAACGTCCACGCGTCACCCACAATTCACCAATGGATACAGGTATACCGGGTGGAAACTTGGAACATCCGTGCAGGTAACAACGGTGCTTTACCCCCGAATCTTTTGGTTAATGTCCGACTCTGTTTGTTTTAGTTGACCGCGTGTTCACACTCGGGCATAATCGGACTATCGCAACAACGACTGTGCGACCCAGCTCAAAGCGGCGCTGACAGAAGGGACAAGGACGTGTACGCCCCAGAACGACACACCGAAATCCTCTCCCGCGCACGCTCAGCCGGCCGCGTCGAAGTCACCGCCCTAGCAACCGACCTCGACGTCACCCAAGAAACCATCCGCCGCGACCTCACCGCACTCGAACGCCGCGGCCTCCTACGCCGCGTACACGGCGGCGCAATCCCCGTCGAACGCCTCGGCCTCGAACCCGCCGTCAGCGAACGCGAACACACCAACCCCGAATCCAAAGACGCCATCTCCCGGGCAGCACTCAACGAACTCCCCGAAAACGGCTCCATCCTCCTCGACGCCGGCACCACCACAGTGCGCCTCGCCGCACTCATCCCCCACGACGCAGAACTTGTCGTCGTCACCCACGCCATCGCCGTCGCCAACGCACTGTCCAACCACCCCGGCATCACCCTGCACCTCGTCGGCGGACAAGTCCGCGGACGAACCCTCGCAGCAGTCGGACCCTGGGCGCTCGCAGCCCTCCAAAACATCCACGTCGATGTGGCATTTGTTGGAACCAACGGGCTCAGCGTGGAACGAGGACTCACCACACCAGACATTGACGAAGCCGAAGTGAAACGCGCACTCGTCCGAGCAGCCCGGCGCACCGTCGTCATGGCTGATCACAGCAAACTTGGACGCGACGAATTCGCGTCCTTCGCACCGGTCACAGCAATCGACACGCTGATCACCGATGCCACAGCAGAAACAGAAATCCTCAGAGACCTCGACCTTCAAGGCGTGACGGTGGTGCAAGCATGATCATTACACTGACCCCAAACCCGAGCATCGACCGGGCTTATGACCTCACCACACTGGTGCCAGGAGAGGTGAACCGATCCCACGCCTCCCACGTTGACGCAGGTGGCAAAGGTATTAACGTCTCCCGTGGCCTGCACCTCAACGGTGTGGAAACTACGGCGGTTATGCCCTACAGCGGCCCTGACGGTGATCTGTTGGTGTCACTACTCAGCGCAGCAGACATCTCCGTTCTTCCGGTATGCGGGCAAGGGGACACCCGCTCCAACATCACCCTGGTGGAAGAAAGCGGCTCCACCACCAAAATCAACGCACCAGGCCCCATCCTCACCGAAACTACGCTCAACGGGATCCTCAAAACTGTCGCCGATGTCCTGCATGCAGGTGACATTGTTGTTGGGGCTGGGAGCCTGCCCGCAGGTGCACCAGACGACCTCTACGTGCAACTCGCCCAGGTAGCCGCAGCCAAAGGCGGACAACTTGTCCTCGACACCTCAGGGACACCGCTCGCCACAGCTGTTGCAGCTGGTGGGCTCGCCCTCATCAAACCCAATGAGGACGAACTCGGTGAACTTGTCGGTCGCACCCTGCACACCGTAGGAGAAGTCGTCACCGCTGCACGCGAAGTCATCAACCAAGGAACCGAGGCAGTACTTGTCAGCCTCGGCGCCAACGGTGCACTTCTCGTCACAGCCACTAACACCTGGTGGGCCGGCGGGCCCGCCCTGATTCCCGCATCGACCGTGGGGGCCGGAGACATGACCCTCGCCGGTTACCTGTCCGTACCCAACGCGGACATCCCAGACCGACTGAAAACAGCAGTCGCCTGGGGGCGGGCGGCAGTACTCCTCCCCGGAACAGCTGTCCCCACCCCCGACCTTATTGACGTCGCATCCGTGCGACTTGTTGCTGAACCTGACCCCTCGACCCCCCTCAAGGAGCTGTGACATGAGTACCCCCCTCATCCTCCCCGAACTCGTCGCCGTCGACGTTGACGCGGCGGACGCAAACGCTGTAATCGACATTCTCGCTCAGCGTCTCGCAGAAGCAGGCCGCGTCACCGACGCAGCTGTTTTTGCTACCGATGTCCGTGCCCGTGAGGCAAAGACATCAACCGGTATGCCAGGTGGAATCGGCCTACCACACGCCAAATCCGAAGCCGTTTTGGCTCCGTCACTTGCTGTCGCAAAGGTGCCAGCAGGTGTTGATTTTGGTGCACCTGATGGACCAGCAACCCTCGTCTTCCTCATCGCAGCGCCCGCTGCTGGTGAAGGCGACCACTTAAAAATCCTTGCCGCACTTGCCCGGAAACTTGTCCACGCAGACTTCAAAGATTCACTGCGTGCGGCACCAGACGGCGCTGCAGTAGCGGCCATCGTGAATGAGGCGGTGTCATTGTGAAATTCGTAGCAGTAACCTCATGCCCAACGGGCATTGCACACACATACATGGCGGCGGAGGCCCTCGAGCAAGCTGGTAAAGCAGCTGGCCACGAGGTCACCGTAGAAACACAAGGTTCCGCAGGAACCGACGCCATTGACGACGCCGCTATTGCAGCAGCAGACGGTGTCATCTACGCAGCCGACCTAGAGGTCAAAGGCCGTGAACGTTTCGCCGGCAAACCTTTCGTTGACGTTGGTGTGAAGCGCGGCGTCCACGAAGCAGCCAAAGTCATTGAAGAAGCTGTTGCAGCAGTGGAACGCGGAGTTCCAGCAGGGTCCGCAGCAGCGGCCCCCGCAGCAGGTGGCCCCGCGACCAAGGTCGATGCAAACGCCAGTGTTGGCACCAAAATCCGCCAATGGCTGATGACCGGTGTCTCCTACATGATTCCGTTTGTCGCAGCCGGTGGTATTCTCATCGCCCTCGCATTCATGCTCGCAAACGTGGCATGGGGCGGCGCTGAAGGTGCCATTGAAGTTACCGCTGTTGACCAAGCAGCTGTATGGGCTGATTTCGACTGGGGTAACCTTCAGCACTACGCCGTGGCGTTGTTGGGTGTTGGTGGCCTAGCCTTCGGGTTCCTTGTTCCAGTGCTCTCCGGTTTCATCGCCTACGGAATTGCTGACCGCCCCGGTCTTGTACCAGGCTTCGTTGGTGGAGCAGCGTCAGTAGCTGTTGGCGCTGGGTTCCTCGGTGGTTTGGTCACTGGCTTCCTTGCCGGTTTCGTTGCCCTGTGGATCAGCCGTTGGAAGGTCGCCAAGGGTGTGCGTGGGATCATGCCAGTGGTCGTTATCCCACTACTGTCATCCCTGATCGTTGGGTTCTTGACCCTCGTAGTTATTGGTACCCCCATCGCTGCGCTCATGCGTGGGCTGGAAAGCTGGCTCGGCGGCCTGGGCGGAAACCAACTGGTACTCCTCGGTCTTATCCTTGGAGCCATGATGGGCTTTGACCTCGGTGGCCCAGTGAACAAGGTGGCTTACACCTTCGCCGTCACCGGTTTGGCAACAACAGGTCTTACCGCTGACGCAGCCCAATACAAGATCATGGCAGCTGTGATGGCTTCCGGTATGGTCGCACCACTGGCAATGGCGCTCGCCACCACAGTGCGTAAGCGTCTCTTCACCGAAGCGGAACGCGAAAACGGTAAAGCAGCGTGGCTGCTCGGTGCCTCCTTCATCTCCGAAGGTGCCATCCCATTCGCTGCCGCTGACCCGCTGCGCGTCATCCTCGCGTCGCTGGTAGGTTCATCAGTGACAGGTGCACTGAGCATGGCATTCGGGGTCACCCTTGTTGCCCCACACGGTGGTGTGTGGGTGCTCCCACTCATCGGTAACCCGATTGGGTTCCTGATCTCCATCATCGCTGGTGTGCTGGTCGCCGCACTGATCGTGGTTGTCCTCAAGGAGATCCGCTACAACAAAATCAACGCAGCACAACAGGCACCGCAGCACACTGCGGTTACCACCGCATAACAAAACCCACAGGCTTCGAGAGGACCAATCATGTCAAGCCGCATCGTCACCGTCGCATCGTCCGCTGGACTTCACGCCCGCCCAGCCACCCTCATCAGTCAAGCAGCAGCCAGCGCAGGAGTGCCCGTTACCATCGGGCGCCCCGGCCAAGAGCCAGTGGACGCATCCAGCGTCCTGCTCCTCATGACACTGGGTGTTGGGCACGGCGAAGACGTCGAGGTCACCGTTGACGGTGACGATGCGGTACTCGATTCCATCGTGGAACTCATCACGACCGACCTTGATGCCGAGGACGCATCATGACCACCACCGTTCTCAGCGGAACAGGTGTCGGCCGTAAAGCTGTCATCGGTCCCATCGCGCAGGTGCGAGCATCAGTAGATGCCGCCCCTGACGCGGTGGTGACCCGTGACGGGGCTGAAGTACCAGCAGACCAACTCCCAGACCTCATTGCTCAATCCTTCAAACAGGTTGAGCAGAACCTGAAAAACCAGGCAGCAGGGGCATCAGGAAGTTTGGCAGCTGTCCTGACCGCAGCCGCACAAATCGCAGCAGACCCAGCGCTTGTCGCGAAGTCACAAGCGAACCTCAAAGCCGGGAAACCAGCAGTCGCCGCCATCGACGACGCGGTGAACGAATTTGTTGCCCTCTTTGAAAAACTTGGCGGCATGATGGCTGAGCGCGTCACAGACCTCAAGTCTGTGCGTGACCGTGTCATCGCCGCACTGCTCGACCAACCACAACCTGGTGTGCCAAGCCTGGACGTCCCCAGCATCATCGTTGCGGAAGACCTCGCCCCCGCTGACACAGCAGCACTGGACCTGGACAAGGTCCTGGCAATTGTCACCGAACTTGGCGGCCCGACCGGCCACACGGCAATTATTGCTGGCCAACTAGGGCTCCCCTGCCTGGTGCAGGTACGCGGCATCACGAACTTGGAAGACGGCACCGTTGTTGCGGCTGACGCCTCAACGGGGAAAGTCACCGTCAACCCTGGTGACGACATTGCCGCTGACATTCAAGCGAAAGTTGAGTTCGAGAAGCAACTCGACGCTGACACCGAACCAGGTGCCACCGCTGACGGGCACACCATCGCCCTGCTCGCAAACATTGGGACCGCAGCCGACGCTGTGCGCGCCTCAGCTCGCACAGATGGCCACGTGGTTGAAGGGTCAGGGTTGTTCCGCACCGAGGTGCTGTTCCTTGACTCCCCGAAAGCTCCCTCAGTGGAGCAGCAAACCAAAGAATACGCGGGTGTGCTGTCCGCTTTTGAGGGGCGCAAAGTTGTTGTGCGAACCCTCGACGCTGGTGCTGACAAACCCCTCGCATTCGCTACCCAGCCAGATGAAGAAAACCCGGCGCTTGGTGTGCGCGGTTTCCGCAGCGCACGCCTACACCCGCAACTTCTCAGCGACCAGTTGGCTGCCCTCGCCCAAGCGTCCCATGACACGGGGACAAAACCGTGGGTGATGGCACCAATGGTGGCGACACCAGCAGAAGCACGGGACTTCGCTACTCAAGCCCGCGAACACGGGTTGGAGAAAGTTGGGGTCATGGTGGAGGTGCCGTCAGCGGCGCTCCGTGCCCGGGCGATCTTGGCTGAAGTGGACTTTGTGTCCATTGGGTCCAACGACCTCGCCCAGTACACGATGGCCACCGACCGGTTGCGTGGGGAACTATCTGACCTGCTCGACTCGTGGCAACCAGCGATCCTCGACCTGATCGCGTCCACCGCAGCGGCAGGCCGCGAACTGGGTAAACCTGTGGGTGTGTGCGGCGAATCCGCGGCAGACCCCCTCATGGCCCTAGTGCTCACCGGGCTGGGTATCACCAGCTTGTCGATGTCCTTGGGTTCAATCCCAGCGGTTCGTTTCTCACTGCGCCGCCACACATTCGCGCAGTGTGAAGCGATCGCCCAAGCAGCGTTGGCTGGGAACTCCCCAGAGGAATCCCGTGCCAACGTCATTGAACTCCTCGCACCTGAGGTGAAAGCGGCGCTCGTCGTCTAACCTCCACAGCAACTCACCGCCACAGTGAGATGCACCAACAGAGGGAAGCCCCGGCATTGTGTGTTGCCGGGGCTTCCCTGTATTGTGGCCCGTTTTTACTCCTGGGACTCTGGTGACAGCAGATGCTTGACACGTTTAGTCTGAGAGAAAATCACATAAGGCAAATTTTTTACTGCCTGTAGTTGTTGATATTCGATTGGCAGTTCCTCGATTACGTCGATCAGAATTGCCTGTATGTTTGCTGCGACATATGCGGCAAAAACTGCTGAATAATTGGGTTCTAGTTCGCATTCTCTATTGATCTCATTTAACGAATCAAGAGTGAAATCACCAATTTTGAACTTCTTGTTGACGGACATGGCAAGTGCGACATTGTCGAATGCTGTGTAATCTAAAGCTTTACAGGTACTTTCCAGCTCGAAAGCCAGACTGCAGTTAAGGTCGTAGAGAGGTGTCAAAGATACATTGTTGGGAAGGATCCTCACAGAAAAGTTTTTTGAATGGGCATCTGCATGACCCATGATCCAAAAGAAAACCAGACTGTGTGCCAGAGCTCTTCTGGCGCTCTGAATGAATTCAGGATTCACGTGCTTAGTGATGACGCTGAGCATGTCTTTGTAGCCTGGGCCCCCATCGCTCTCGTACTTTCTGAGGACAGGGGTTCCTGTTGCTTGGGCGAAGTCCTCTTGATGGATCCTGCGCAGACTACCGCCGTAATACTCTCTGTCGAATCGTTCGACTACGAGAACATGTTCGCCATCGAACTGCCTGATCGAGGTTTGTGCCGTCTCTAGACCTAGTTGTTCCGCAACACGCATCATGACGTGCTCGGTGATGTCTGATCCGTCGAAGTTGTTGACGCCAGGTTTGAAGATGTGCGTTGATGGGTGTGCGCCTGACGGTTCAAACCACTGGTTATCAACCAACGCTAGAGCGAACTTCCCCTGAGCGCCGCCTAGGGAAAACTGTCCGCCAGCAGTGTCTTTCATGTTCCACTGGGTAGAGTCATTCCGGATCTGCCGTATGCGAGCGGCGATGGATGCATCAGTAATAGGTGTTAATGCAGTCTTTCTCTGTTGAGATTTCTCGTAAGGGTAGATTTCAAGTCCGCCAGCTACATCCTCCCCGTAGATTGCAAGGAGGTCAAAGGCGTCAATGCTGTCGAGACCCGCGTCCCGAGCCCACTGTGTTCTCACTTCTGGTCTATCAGGAAGCAGGTTCTCCAAAAAGAACTCCACAGTTTTCCCCGAGTAAGGTGTTGTTGTCAGTGGAAACTGGAGTGAGATCGGGGCACTTTGATCGTCGAGTACATATTGAGCGTCGTATTGCAGCGAAATGATGCGATCATCCCGCACGATGCGTGCGGCTAGAGCGTCATACAAGTAAATGAAGAGTGTCTCAGTCACCAGATTCATCCCGACTAGTCTCAATACTGCTGACTCGATTTACCTTTTTGTGGTCAGCAAGAAGCCCCTCTGTGGCATCCCTAAGGTGGAGATCCACCATAGATCCAAGTGTCTCGTTGACGTTTGGGCCTTTAATTGCTTCCAGAAACGTTGTAAATGGTTTATTCAAAACTTTTGCTGATCGTGTTGTCAAAGGTGTTTGCGACGTTGAATGCTGCGATAGTTTCTGCGAAAGGCCTGTTACCCAGTTCCTCTCGGGTGTCTCAGCTTGACCCCAGCTTGATGTGTCGTCGGTGTGGCTTTCCGGTTGACCAGTCAACGTGATGTCGAGTTCCTTAAACACTGCGAGGTAGGTGTCGAACGATGCCCCACCTTTGCCTTGTTCGATGCGTGCGATGGTTTGCCGTGTGACACCAACGCGTTCAGCGAGTTGTTGCTGAGTGATCTCAGCGAGAACACGGCTGGTGTGGATCAATCGCGCTGCTTCGTGGGCGCTAGTGATCTTCATGAGCCCTCCAACGTGTTCGAAACATGTAACACCGCCTCGGGTGTATCAAAAATGTAACACACTACGCTGTGTTAATGATATAGAACATGACCCGTTGCACAGTGTTGCACATCGCTCTTCACCCTGGGTGTGTGTTCGTTTTTTATAACCTGTTAGTCATGTTATAAAAAACGAACATGTCTGACTGCTCTTGTCCTACGACTCTTCTAGCTTGCCAGTTTCGCGTTCAATCCATGGTGTAAGAACAAGCCAAAGGAGTACGGCAAGCAAAGCAGAGAGAGCAGCGCCGAGAAAGTTATCAAAGTAAATAAGAAGCAGGGGTGTAGTGAGGCCCCACTCCGCAGCAGCCTGTACCGCTTGGTGTGTGAACGGGTTCAGCGAAAAAAGCGGGGCAAGCACTTTTGTAAAAGCCTCGGTGATTGTGGAAATAAGGTAAACAACGGGAATCATCCACAGGACGTGGAGCAGGCTCCAACCGGTGATCCCGTCTCTCAACGTTCCTATTTCAGGAATCAATGACATGGCAAAGACACTTAGCGCTAACGGTATGCCAACCCCAACGATGGCAAAAAGCACGAGACCTAGTGTAGCCAACCCTCCAAGCCAAGTGGTTGCTTTTTCGTCGTCATTCACAATGCGCCACCCTTTGGCTGAACGATGAATGTCCAGCAGTCAGCATCGAACTATCTCCTAGAGCTCATCTCTCGAACAGTCAGGGGTATAGGGAGCCGGTTTTTGTATCCCAGAAACGCAACTCCGCCTATTTGCCCGGCGAAAAGGATGAACGTACTAAGAGTAAAGGGACCTATCCAGTAATCGATCCCAGATGTTATGAAAGACGCGATAAGCGCCACCAAGACGAGGGTTTTGGCCTTGGCAAGTGGAACCTGATAGTAGACGTCCCACTGTTCTGTGGCGAGTGGTGCATCGTAAACGTGTAACGGTGGCGGAGTGAACATAGCGCGCTGTGCGCCCAACGCCACGCCGGTGATCACGCCTGCTGAGAAGAACAGTGGGCCCATGAATGCATAACCTTCAACGACCCAGCGGCCAGCCGCCGCAATTGTCATCAGGTGCAGCAGATAGAGACACCCTAAAGCGGCCCCAAGGGTGATCAGTTTTTGCCGGAAACCCGAGAAAACGAAAACTGTTGGCACCGCCACGTGGGCCAAAACTGCGGTGATCACCATGAGAATAAAAAATGCCAGCAGATCAATCATCGGCGTTGTGAACTCCTTGAACACTGAAGGCTGTACCGTGCACAGGGGCAAGCGCCGGTGAACTCATTTTATGCACATAGTGTTTAAAAAGTGCATCAAGGGTGGGGCCGCAGTCAACCACTGCGGCCCCCCCTTTTCCCCTCCCTACCAGCTGCTTTTCGTGATGCCTGGGAGTTCACCACGAAGCGCGAGCTGGCGGAACTTGACGCGGGAAATTCCCGCTTTGCGGATGTATCCGCGTGGGCGGCCATCGGACACGTCGCGGTTGCGTAGCCGGGTGGGGCTGGCGTCGCGCGGTAGGTCGTTGAGTTCACGGAGCGCTGTTTGCCGCTCGGCGAGGGTTGCGCCGGTTCGGGCTTGTTCTTTGAGGGCGGCGCGTTGCTCTGCGTAGCGTGCGACGGTTTCTTCGCGGCGGCGCTGCGCGGCGATCTTGGATTTCTTGGCCATTACCGTTCCTCTCGGAAGTCAACGTGCTTGCGGATTTTGGGGTCGTATTTGCGGATCACCATGCGGTCGGGGTTGTTGCGCCGGTTTTTGCGGGTGATGTAGGTGTACCCGGTGCCGGCGGTTGATCGTAGTTTGATGATGGGCCGCAGGTCGGTGGATTTTTTGGCCATCAGATTTTCCCGTCTCGCGCGATGATTTGTGCAACAACAACCTCAATGCCTTTGGCGTCGATGGTTTTGATGCCGCGTGCGCTGACTCGTAGCGTGACGTGGCGCCCAAGGCTGGGCACCCAGTAACGCTTCTTTTGGATGTTGATGTTGAAGCGCCGTTTGGTGCGGCGGTGGGAGTGGGAGATTCGGTGTCCGAATCCAGGTTCAGCTCCCGTGACCTGGCAGATGCGGGCCATGTGTTCCTCCGTGTATGCTACTGATAATCATTATCGTTACCAGATGCTAGCAGAGGAACCATGAAGAAGAACATCCACCCCGATTACCACCCCGTCGTCTTCCGAGACAAAGCAGGCGGACTCACCTTCCTCACCCGCTCCACCATCACCAGCAACGAAACCATCGAATACAACGGCCAAACCTACCCACTCGTTGACATCGACATTTCATCCGCAAGCCACCCCTTCTGGACCGGAAACGCCCGCGTCCTCGACGCGGAAGGGCGCGTTGAACGCTTCCGCCGCCGCTACGGCCAATCCTCCGATGCCACCTCAGCACCGGAAGGAGCCGCACCACAGGACGGAACAGGAGCAACCGCATGACCCCGCCACCAGTCATCCTCGTCACCGGGACCTGCACCGAATCCATGGCCGCAGCAACCATGACCATGCAATGGGACCTGCCCGGGGCGGTCGTGGTTCGCCACGACATCGACGTGGTCAAAGGGCGCCTGTACCGCATAGTCAGCGACGCATCGGGAGTGATTGAACACGTCATCCTTGACCTTGAGCACGCCTGCGTGAGCTGCGCCATCCGCGAAGACATCGTGCCCACCCTTCGCCGACTGTCCGATGCGCGCCGCTGGGGAGCGATCATCGCCCACCTGCCCGTCGGTGCCGAGGCACTACAGGTGTGCCGGGTCGCCGCATGGGACGACGAAACCTCCCGCCACCTGCACATCAGCGCCGTTGTCACCACAATCAACGGGCCGCAAACCCTAGACGACCTCATGGGTAACGACCTACTCGTTGAACGCGGAGTACACAGCGCCGAAGACGACTCACGCGGGGTCGCCGAAACCCAATGCGCCATGGTTGAACACGCCGACATGGTCATCACCGTGGGCCGTGCAGGGCGCACCGGCGAAGAGCTCCTGCGAGCACTTGCCCGCCCCGGGGTGCCCCTGGTGCGTGGCATCGAAAGAGTCGACACCTCACTGTTGATGAAAGGTGTTCACGACCACAAAGCCTCCGAACAATGGATTGCACAAGTACGGCGTGGCCACGTGCCCACCCCCACCAGCGACGACGTGTGGACCCTTGACCTGAACTCCACCATGCCATTCCACCCAGAACGCCTCCTGGAACACATCGAACGGCTCGGTGGGCATAACTTCCGGGCCCGCGGATGCTTCTGGCTGCCCACCCGCCCCGAATACGTGTGCGCGTGGGACGGAGCAGGCGGCCAACTGTCCATCGGAACATGGTCACACTGGGAACACGCCACACCACTGTCACGCATCGTCGTCACCGGGACGGGCGAAGGGCGCGACGAGTTAGAGCGCGCATTCCGGGAAAGCCTGGTCACCGATGTTGAAGCAGTGTCCTACGGGCTGGCCTGGGACACCCACGAAGACGGGCTTGAACCGTGGCTCGGAGATATCGCCGTGGCCTAAACGCAGTTAAGCCGGGGCTTAACTGCTGCCCAACCGCTGCTTCTAACCTGCGCTTAACCGCTACGTGCACGCGCTCACACGGCACTTCTCAGCCGCACAACCTACCCAGCACAACCCCATGAAGGAGACATCATGAAGGTCCGTAACTCGTTGAAATCATTGAAAAACCAACCCGGTTCGCAAGTAGTGCGCCGCCGTGGGCGGGTGTTTGTCATCAACAAGAAAAACCCGCGCCTCAAAGCACGCCAAGGCTAAACCTGTACATCCCAGGTCACGGCGCTCAGGCCCGGGCGTCGAACCTGCGTCGGTAACTTGACGGGGTGCTGCCAAACGCGGAGGCGAAGTTCTGCCGGAATGTTACGCCACTGCCGAACCCGCATTCTGCGGCTACTCGGTCAATGGGCATGTCGGTTGTTTCCAAGAGTCGGCGCGCCTCGTCAAGGCGCCGCGACCGTACCCAAGCTGCCGGGGTGGCTCCTGTGGAGTCTCGAAACGCGCGGATAAATGAGCGCCTACTCATGTGCGCAACCACGGCGAGTTGGTCAACATTGAGGTCGCCGTCGAGGTGTTCAAGTGCCCATTGGGTGGCTACGGCGATGGGGTCGTCATCGGCGCGGGCGGCAATGGGGCGTTCAATGTATTGGGCTTGTCCGCCTTCTCGGTGTGGGGCGACAACGAGGCTGCGCGCTACTTTGTTCGCTGCGTCGGCGCCTAGGCGGGTGCGGATAACGTGCAGGCAGGCGTCGATTCCCGATGCTGTTCCTGCGGAGGTCAGGACGTCGCCGTGGTCCACATAGAGTACTGACGCATCGACGGTGATGTTTGGGTGGCGTGTGGCGAGTTCGTCGACAGCGTGCCAGTGGGTGACGGCTGTGCGCCCTGCAAGGAGACCTGCGTCAGCGATTGCTATTGCGCCAAGGCATAAACCGACGATGCTCGCCCCGCGTTGGTGCGCGGTGTGCAGGGTGTGGCGTAGGGCGTCGCTGAGTTCTTTGCCGTGTGGCAACCAGGATGGAACCACCACAATGTCGGCGTCTAGGGCAGCGTCAATACCGCTGATGTTTGCGACGGGGTACCCCTCGGATGTGCGAATGTTCCCAGGGGTTTCGGAGAACAACACCGTCGTCCAGGTGGCAAGATTTTGACGCGTGACCTCGTCAAACACCATGTGCGGTACGGACAGGTGGAACATGGTGATGTCGTCAAAGGCGTATACGGCGATTTTCATCATCAGTTCTCCAGTGGTTTCTAACCAGCACGGGTGGTGCGCTTGGTGGGACATAGCGGTCATCGTCTTTGGCGCAAACTCATCATAACCATGCACTTGTGCCAATGGTATGTGAGGTGGTGGCGGGGAAAGATCAACGTAGGGCAGAAATCACTGCCCTTGTCCCCCACAAGGAGCGAATAATCATGGCCATTCCGCGCCGCGCACTGATCATTGTTGATGTTCAAAACGAGTACGTCGATGGGCCGCTGGAAATCCAGTACCCGCCTCATGCAGAGTCGTTGCCGCGCATCGGCGAAGCAATTGATGCAGCCACAGCCGCTGGTATTCCGATTGTCATGTTCCAACACACAAGTGGCGAAGGTGCGCCAGTTTTTGACCCGACCACTCCTGGCTTTGACGTCCACCCGGACATCGTCCAGCGACAAACACCTGAGTGGAAGACGATCACCAAACAGTACGGAACGGTGTTTGCAGGTACTGACCTGTTGGAATGGTTGCGCGACCACAACGTCGACACGGTGACTTTTGTGGGGTACATGACAAACAATTGCATTCTTGCTTCTCTGGCTGAAAGCGAAACCCACGGGCTTGCTGCTGAGGTGCTTTCCGACGCAACTGGTGCGATCAATATCGCTAACGCGGCTGGTGTTGTCAGTGCAAAAACTGTGCACACCACGCTGATGGCGTTGTTTAACTCAAACTTTGCAGCTGTTGCTCTCACCGATGAGTGGAAGGTCGCTGTTCTTCAGAGCGAAAGCCTCGCCAAGGACAACTTGGTGAGTTCCGCGATGCTCGGCGCGACATCCGCCTAAAGCGCGCGGTTTCCCCCTTGCGTTGTCTGTGTTCTTGCTCCTCACCGATTGCGGCGCGCTCGACTGCGGGTGACAGTGGGATGAGCAATCATCCCCAGCACGTCGGTGAGGAAGGCCAGCATATGAATGAGCACGTTGATGCCGTAGTGATCGGTATGGGGCCAGGCGGGGAAGTTGCCTCCTCCGAGCTCGCTAAAGCTGGCAAACGGGTTGCCGTTGTGGAACGGGAACTCATCGGTGGGGAGTGCGCCTACTATGCGTGTATCCCCTCGAAAGTGGTGCTTCGCTCCCCAGAGGTTGCGCAGGAGGTGCGCAACACCGCTGGGGTGTCAGATGCCCACCTCAACTGGGAAAACACCCGCACCTACCGTGATGAGATGATCCGCCACCTTGACGACGCCAAACAGGTGTCCTCCTACCAGGACCAGGGTGTGCTGGTGTACAAAGGTGAGGCGCGCATCGTGCGGGCGGGGGTGGTCGCCGTGGGCGACACCCAACTACACGCGGACACCATCATTATTGCCACGGGCACCCAGGCTTTTGTGCCGCCCATTGATGGGGTGGACACCATCACCGCGTGGACAAACCGCGAGCTGTACACGGTGAAGGACCTGCCTGGTTCGGCAATTATTGTGGGCGGCAGCGCGGTTGCGCTTGAGTCGGCGACATTCCTGGCCCGGTTTGGGGTGCAGGTGACCGTTCTCAACAGGGGGCCGCACCTGCTGAGCCGTGAGGACCCGTGCGTGGGTGACCTGGCGCAACAACACATTGCCGATGCTGGTGTCACAGTGCGTCTGGGTGCGGAACCTGTGTCAGCGGAACGCGACGAGGCGACGGGTGCGAGTGTTCTGCACCTGAATGACGGGTCCACAGAGTCCGCTGATGTTGTTATTTTTGCGACGGGCCGTACCCCACGAACTAGCGAACTAGGTGTCGAAAATGCTGGTGTTCACCTGGGGGAACACGGCGAAATTATTGTGGATGAGCGTTGTCAGGCAGCGCCTGGCGTGTGGGCGGTGGGTGATGTCACCGGGATTATGCCGTACACGCACGTCGCTAAATATCAGGGACGAATAGTCGCCGATGCGATACTCGGCGGGCAGCGCACCGCAACCTATGACGGTGTGCCGCGGGTTGTGTTCGCCGACCCGGAGATCGCCGCCGTTGGGGTGACCGCACAAGCGGCCCGTGAACAGGGTATTCGCGTGGTTGAGAATGAACTGGACCTCACCGCAGCGTTAGCAAAACCGTGGCTTTACGAACAAGAACCACACGGCACACTGGGTGTTATTGCTGATGCGGACCGGCGCGTCCTTGTGGGGGCGTGGGCGGTTGGGCCACTGGCCAGCGAATGGATCCACTGGGCTGCGTTCGCGATTCGCACCCACACCCCCATTGATGTGCTCCTTGACCAAATCCCACAGTTCCCGACCTACCACGAGGCGTACCTCTCCGCGATTGGCGGGTTGGATCTCGACTGATTGTGGGGGGCGTGGGCCTGGGCAGGAAGTCTCAGAGATAACGGATACACCACACCGTAGGTTTGGTTCATGACTCATGAGGACGTTCCGCGGCGTGAAGAGGAACTGCTCGGTTCCCTCCCGGCGTTGTTCTTCTTTTTGTCGTTGTCTTTTATGCCCCGGGAACACTTAGACGGTTCTGCGGTGCAGCCTGAGAGCATTCTGCAAGGCAATGACAAAGAGATCCTGTTCCGCCTCGAACAAGCAGTCCACGAAACAGGGCTTGCTGCGCTGCGCGGTTCTATGGAACACGTCATCGCCCATGTTGGCAGTGTGGCAAGTGACCTGAGTTGGGGCTGGTTAGCGCCCTTAAACAGGCCTGAGTACACACTGTTCCAGTACCGCGAAGTTTTCCGCCCACTCGCCCGGCACATAGCAACTGACCCCGCGTATGACTGGTGGTGGGAGGGCGGCGGCGGGCAATGGGTGACCGCAAAAGATACCGGTAGTTCAGACTGGTCGAAGTTGAACGACCGGCAACACTGGTCAAACCAGCCCCGCTACGCCCACTCCATTCAAACAACACCAGGCCCAATCGGGTCTGCGGCCAGTACCCTTGCCGTGTGCGTTGACAATGACACGATGCCCCAAGGCGATCACCGGGTCATGCAGTTTCAAGGCCCCATGAGCGACAACGGAGTACGCATTCGCGGAGTCGATGATTGGAAACACCTGCTGTCGCTGGGGTCCGCGCGCATAACAAGCACCCAAACACGCAAAGACTGGGATGCTTTCCTCGGGCGCCACCCACGGTGGGTTACTCCCGCTTGGGAGAACATCGTTGAACACGTGTCATGGGTGGAGCTCACGCTCGCTGGTTTCCTGACCACCGCCTACCGGCCCATCACTGTTGACGGCGAAACAACCGCCATTATCGGCTGGAACCCCGGGGCAACAATGCACTTCAACGTCGACCCCACCCCGTACACCAGCTGGGCCGACACCGACCACAACTAACCAGCCATGCCGCCAAACGACAGCGTTCAATTTTTCTCGTGTTCAATCAGAAATGAACACCAGAAAAACTGAACAGCCTTGAGCTACCCGATGTCGGGGACTTTTTCACCGTCGTGTGGTGGCGGCGGTGGGG
The DNA here is from genome assembly GCF_000423205.1 of Jonesia quinghaiensis DSM 15701. Classification (GTDB taxonomy): domain Bacteria; phylum Actinomycetota; class Actinomycetes; order Actinomycetales; family Cellulomonadaceae; genus Jonesia; species Jonesia quinghaiensis. The sequence continues at coordinate 351,916 of NZ_AUHN01000004.1, read as the reverse complement.
TGCCATCACCGAAGGGGCGCCCACCAAGTTCTTCACGCCCATGCTCACTCAACCAAGCAGACGCATCGGGTCCGAGCGGCACAATCCCGGAAGGGTTGATGTCGCGGTGCACCTGGTAGTAGTGGTCTTTGATTTGTTGGAAGTCGATGGTGTCACCAAACCCGGGGGTTTGGAACAGGTCGCGGGCGTAAGCCCACAGCACGGGCATCTCGATGAGTTTGTTGCGGTTGCATTTGAAGTGGCCGTGGTAGACCGCATCAAAACGCGCGAGCGTTGTGAAGAGTCGCACGTCAGCTTCTGTGATGGTGTCGCCAACGAGGTAACGCTGTGTGGAAAGCCGTTCACTCAACCAGTCGAGGCGGTTGAACAGGGTGTTGTAGGCGCGTTCATAAGACTTTTGCGACCCGGCGAACCCCGCCCGGTACACGCCATTGTTGACGTCTTGGTAGACGAGTTCAGCGACCTCATCGATTTCGCTGCGCAAAGCCTCCGGGTACAGGTCTGGCGCCCCGTTGCGGTGGAACTGTGTCCACTGTGTTGAAAAGTCGAGAGTGATTTGCGGGAAGTTATTGGTGACAACCGCACCTGTGGGAATGTCTACCATCGCAGGCACGGTAATGCCGCGCGGGTAGTCGCGGAACCGGGCGAAGTAAGCATCTTGGAGGCGTTCAATACCCAGAACAGGGTCAACACCGTCAGGGTCGAGATCAAACGTCCAGCTGCGTTCGTCGTGTACCGGGCCGGGTGTGCCCAAGGAGATGGCATCTTCGAGGCCAAGGAGCCGCCGCACAATGATCGCGCGGTTAGCCCACGGGCAGGCCCGCGCCGCAACAAGACGGTACCGGCCAGCCTCAACAGGCCAACCATCACGTGCATCGGCGGTAATACGGTCCTCAATGTATTGAGTGTCGCGGTCGTAGTCCTGGCCGGGTTCAACGTACTTACCGGGGGTGGAATGAGTCTTGTTAATTTCACGTTCAACCATCACTCCAGCCTACGTGACCCCAGCGAAGTGCTCTCGGCGAACGAGGTGGTTGAAGAACTCGACACCGAATCGGGTTCAAGGAGCGGTACCTGCACTGCCGTGCCATGCTCGGAACTGTCAGAGGTGTCAGAAAAAGCAGAGAGGGGACCGCAATGGCATACATGCTCATCATGCGGGCCACAGAGGAATCCCAGGCAGCAGCTAAAGGCAAGTCGTATGAAGATGTCATCAACGCCATGGGGATTTACAACGAAGCGCTCATGGACGCTGGTGTTCTAGCAGGCGGTGACGGTCTCGCAGACCCCAATGAGGGGGCGGTTGTTGAGTTCACGGGCGATGCCCCAACAATTCGCCTCGGCGCGTACGGCGGTGTCAGTGAACGGTTCAGCGGGTACTGGGTGCTCAACGTCGCGTCGTTGGATGAAGCAACGATGTGGGCGGCGCGGTGCCCCATGGTGCCTGGGTCCTCGCTTGAAGTGCGTCGTATTACTGACGAGTCTGACTTCGCTGAGTTTGAGGGAAACGAATACCTCGAGAAAGAGAAAACGTGGCGTGAAACGTTACAGGGAGACAGCTGAACGCTGCCTCCCTGCACAGTGAGGTGATTGAACTATCGTGCTCGATGCGCGCGACGTGCTCGGTTAGTGGCCTTCGCCCATGTTCCCGGCAAGGCGCCCGTGACGCTCAGCGGAATCTTCGTTCAAACCAATGATGGTGACGTTTTTGCCTTTACGCCGGTATTTTGTGGTGATGGCGTCGAGGGTGGCAACAGTTGAGGCATCCCAAATGTGGGCACCAGACATGTCGATCACAATGTTCTTGGGGTCACCGGTGTAGTCGAATTGGTACACCAAGTCGTTGGAGGACGCGAAGAACAACTCGCCCTTCACGGCGTACACGCGCTCGTTGTCGTCATCGGTTTTGTCGAGGCGAACAACCTCGGTGAAGTGCGCAACGCGACGCAAGAACAACAGCGCCGCGACAATCACGCCGACGAGAACACCAATGGCCAGGTTGTGTGTGGCAACAACAACGACAACCGTTGTGAGCATGACGATGGTTTCGGACTTTGGCATGCGGCGCAGTGTTGCGATCTGGATGGAGTGCCAGTCGAAGGTGGCCACGGATACAACAATCATCACGGCAACGAGTGCAGCCATTGGGATGATCGCGACGACGTCGCCCAAGCCAACGATGAGAGCGAGCAGGAACATTCCGGCGAGGAACGTTGAGATCCGGGTGCGAGCACCAGAAACTTTTACGTTGATCATGGTTTGACCGATCATCGCGCAACCACCCATACCACCGAAGAAACCGGTGATGATGTTTGCGGCACCTTGGCCCCATGCTTCACGGGTTTTATTCGAGTGGGTGTCAGTGACGTCATCCACAAGCTTTGCGGTCATGAGGGATTCCAGCAGACCAACAAGAGCCATCGACAGTGCGAATGGCGCGATGATCTGGAATGTTTCCCATGTCAGGGGGACGTTCGGGAAGAACAAGGAAGGCAATGAACGGGGTAGTTCACCTTCGTCACCGACGGTGGGGACGTTCATTGCGAAGGTCACGGTGATGACCGTGAGAATAACGATGGCAACCAATGGCGCTGGAACAATCGTGGTGAACCGCGGCAGTACAAAGATGATCACGAGGCCCAGCGCGATGAGTCCGTAAACCACCACAGGAACATCACGCATGTGAGGCACCTGGGCGAGGAAAATAAGGATAGCCAGTGAGTTCACAAACCCGACCATCACGGAGCGCGGGATGAAGCGCATCAGCTTCGCAACACCGATGACCCCAAGAACCACCTGGAAAATACCGGCAAGAATCACCGTGGCAATGAAGTAGTCGAGGCCGTATTCTCGCGCAACAGGGGCGATAACCAGTGCGATTGCGCCAGTTGCGGCGGAAATCATCGCTGGGCGTCCACCGAGGAACGCGATAGATACGGCCATCGTGAATGAGGCAAAGAGACCGATCCGGGGGTCAACGCCCGCGATGATTGAGAAGGAAATAGCTTCAGGGATCAGGGCGAGTGCAACAACAAGCCCAGCGAGTACCTCAGTTTTCAGCCGTTTAGGGGACTTCAGTGCTGCAAGCACTGAGTGCTGTTCATCTGCCTCAGGGGGTGCAGAGGGCAGGGGTTTTTCAACAGTCATTCACAAGTTCCGTTCACATGTTGAGCCGTGGCCCGCAGGAATATGGCGCGGCAGGGCCTCAGCACGCTACGCCGCGCAAAAATCAGGTGGTGGAGGTGACGCCAGCCCCGTCGGGTGGACTCACAGCGCCGGATGAAACTCTACCCTAACGTTACGGAAGGGTGTAGTGGCAATCTCAGGGCCTGGACGCGCCATCTTTGGTACTTGTGCCTTCGTGTTGTTTAGGGCGCGATCCGGGTTCGCGCGCAAAAACCGCCCATCCGCATAGAGCGAGAGGCGCAAACATAGAGATGTAAAGCGCCGGGTTGTAGGTGCCAGTTGATTCAAAGACAGTCGCGAAAAGTAGCGGTCCACAAGCGGTTCCGCCCACACTGATTGCCGCAACAAGACCACGAATCGACCCGATATATTGCAGTCCGAAGTAGCGGGGGAGGGCTGCGGCTTCAACAGCTCTAATCATGCTTCCCGCTGATCCCAGCATGGCCCCAAAAGCAATTGCCGATATGCCCGGGCTCACATGTGTTCCCCACCACAAAGCGCCTGCGAGGGTGAGCATCGACCCAACAATCATCCATCGCCCAGCGAAACGGTCCATCAGGTACCCGGTTATCAATGTTGCTGCGAGACCAGCGACCGTTTGCGGAATGAAGTTTGCTGCTGCTTGCGCGGCGGTGAGGCCTCGTGAGGTGAGTAACGAAATTTGGTGGAATGACACAGCTGTTGTCAGAAGCCCAGAAAGGGCGACCGCCGATGCGATAAGCCAAAAGTACGGTTCACGTAATGTTTGAGCGCGCGTGTAGGAGACATGAGGCTCATGCAAAAATTGCGCGGTAGGTGCACCGTGTGTGTCACGGTGTTGCTTTGGTGTTGGCCCATCAGGTCGCTGTTTCAGATCAGATGGTTTGTTGCGGATACCGAAAAACGCTAGGGGGAGAACAATCACCCAAATGGCAAGGCCCTCAACCACCCACGCGGTACGCCACCCATGTTGAAGAAGGTACCCCTCCAAAATCAGTGGGGTCGATGAGATTCCAATCGCCCCGATAGCTGACACAATCCCCGTTGCGAGACCGCGACGGCGGGAGAACCACATCGCAACCGATGTTGTGGCAACAAGTCCAAGCGCCCCTTGCCCTGCCATGCGAATGCCAACAAAGCCAGCGGTCAAACCAACGATGTCATTGATCAAAGACATCGCCATGAGGATGCCACCAAATGCGAAACCAATGACTAGCATCGAGCGGCGAATACCAAACCGGTCAATGCCCCGCCCAATCCAAGGCAAAGCAAATGCTCCTGCCAAAGTACCAAGCATGTAGGCGGTAGAGATCGATGACCGGCTCACCCCTAGGTCAGCGATGAGCGGGTCAATGAACAGTGAAACACCAACGGTCTGCCCTGGCCCCGTTGCGGCGAGGGCAATGGAGGCATAAACCACCATGTGCCATCCGTAAAAACCACCCGGTTCAAGGGATTCACGGTGTATTGCTAGTGGTGATTTCACTGGGGCTGTGCCTCAGCGAACAGGGTGGGGTGGTTGGTCATGAGTGTTTTGAGTCGCCACTTGTCGCGAATTAATGCCACGGCTGTGCCGTTGCTACGGCGAGCAATTTCCACACCGAGCGTCCCGCTGATCGCTGCGACATCCGCTGCGCTGGCGTTGCGGGCCACCGAGTACTCCAAGTGGTCTGTGATGATGGGCGCGTGGAATTCTTGTTCCATGCGGAACGCTGCAACCTCGAATTGCAGTGGTCCCACGGCGGCGAGGATTGGTGAAGCGTCACCGCGGTTCTCAGAGATGAGAATTTGGATGACACCTTCTTGTTCCAGTTGGGCAATTCCTTTTCGGAATTGTTTGGACTGGCTTGGGTCTTTCACGCGCACCGTGGAGAAGTGTTCTGTTTCGAAGTGCGGCATGGGTGGGTATGAGCCGCCTGGTGAATCAGTTGAGTGGATGGTGTCACCCACGTGGAGGGATGATGCGTTCACTAAACCAACAACATCGCCGGGGTACGCGGTTTCGATGGTGGAACGATCGCGCCCAAAGACTGACAGTGCGTACTTGGTGGCGAAGGAACGCCCAGTGCGTTCCTGAACCACAGTCATCCCACGAGTGAACTGCCCGGAGCACACCCGCACAAACGCCAGGTGGTCACGGTGTGCCCGGTCCATTCCGGCCTGCATTTTGAAGACAAACCCGCTGAAGGGTGCATCGATAGGGCGTGGGGTTCCGTTTGCTAGCGCACGCGGCCCAGGTGATGGTGCCACAGTTTCCACCACGGACAGCAGTTCACTGACGCCGATGTTCGTTAAAGCGGCCCCGAACAGTAGCGGGGAGGTGGTGCCTTCGTGGAATGTGACGGGGTCGTATTCACCGAGCAAACCGGACGCTTCAATGGCTTCGGTGACGTCTTCTGGGTGGCGGGTCAACGCCTCGTCGAGGGTGACGGTTTCTGACAGGGCCAGTGTTGCTCCACCAGGTGCACGCTCATAGAACGTGACACTGCGGTCACGCAGGTCAATGATCCCTTTCATCTCCCCAGCGCGGCCAATGGGCCAGGTGATGGGGGTGGGGGTCAGGTTGATGCGTTCGGTGAGTTCGTCGCACAGTTCAAGTGCTTCTTTACCGAGGCGGTCCCACTTATTGATGAACGTAATAACGGGCACTCCGCGTTGGCGGCACACCTCAAACAGTTTGAGAGTTTGTGGTTCCAACCCTTTGGAGGAGTCAATGAGCATGACCGCGGCGTCGACGGCGGTTAGCACACGGTAGGTGTCTTCAGAGAAGTCAGCGTGACCGGGGGTGTCCAGAAGGTTGATGACGAGACCGCGGTATTCGAACTGGAGAGCTGCGGAGGTAATAGAAATTCCGCGTTTCTTTTCGATGTCCAACCAGTCTGACACCACACCGGCGCGGTTACCGCGCCCGTGGACGGCGCCAGCCTCCGAGATGACTTTGGCGTGCAAAGCCAGTGCTTCGGTGAGGGTGGATTTACCGGCGTCCGGGTGTGAAATGACGGCGATGGAACGCCGCCGGGACGCTTCATCGATGATGGTTTGGTTTGACAAAGTTACTGATGTCACGTGCGGGGACTCACTGCCTGGTGTCGGATGGTGTGGGTGCGGAGTTGCTCGGCGAAACCTTCAGCGATGCTGAGTTGGCGTCGTAGAGCTTGGCAGCGCTCGTCGGTGGCGGCATGGAACATGTCAAGCCGCTCGAGTGCATCTGCGTGGTCTTTGGCTGTGGCGGCGGGGTCATCGAGAGTGTCGAGTGACTCAAGGAGGCCGCGCATCTCGTCGAGGGAGAAATCCAGCGGTTTCATGGCTTTCACCACGTCAAGCCGGGCGATGTCTTCCTCTGTGTAGAGACGGAAACCGCCCTGGGAGCGGGCAGAGGGGGTAATGAGGCCCACTTCTTCGTAGTAGCGGATTGTCCGCAGGGACAGTCCAGTACGTTCCGCGACCTCGCCGATCTGCCGGTGGTTGTGTGCCATGTGGGGTTCTCCTCGCTCCAGCCCACAAGTCTACCGTTACGTGAGAATCCTGGGGCGTGACAGCGGTAACGTTCTTGGCCATCCAGACATAGACAGGTTGTGGGCGCCGATGCGTCCAGGGTAGGTGGACTTTCACACCCCCCGATTGGTAGTTTGTGCATGTCAAGGAAGACGCCGCACCTGAGGGGGATGCGCTAAATGGCAAATATTTCGAAGTCTGTTCATTATTGCCTCGTTAGTGTGGTGCTGTTTGCTGGTTGCGCTGGTGAAGAAGCCAGCCCAGCAGCGCAAGAATACGCATCGTTAAATGTCACGCTGTTAGAAGACAACGCCAACGAGGTCGTGGAATGCGTCAAAGAGCGAACAGGCTTCGAGGTCACAGCTGACCCTGATGGGAGCGTTGGCTACACCAACGAAGACGTACCGGAAAGCCAATACGAGATCGTTGACGCTGCGATCCCCGAATGCTTTGAAGAACTCGGATTCATCACCGACGGTGTCATGTCAGACGAACAAAAAACCCGCATGTACGCCCTACAAATCGAAGCCCGCAACTGCTTAGCTGAACAAGGCTACGACACCCCCGAACCACCCTCAGAAGCGGTCTACCTCGACACGTACGGCACACCAGAATACTGGGCACCCTGGGGTCACATGGGCAATTACCAACTGTCCAGCGAAGAAATGACAACACTCCTCGCGGAGTGCCCAGATCCTGGCGCATTCACGTCACAGAACTAACAACCAGAAACGACCCAACACCCATGAGCCGCCACACCGCCACGGGGCGCACCACGTGGATCACCCGACGCACAGCAACCCTCGCTGGTGCGATTCTTCTGGCAGGTGTGGCGCTCGGATGGGCACTCAACCACGCCTTCACCTCCCCAGAAGACACCCTGACCGACGCCACCCACGTCACCGTCACCGCGCAAGCAGGGGAACGCGGCGAAAGCCTCACCCTGAACACCACCGCACAATGGACCCCCACCCAAGGTGCCCTCAACAGGGCGGCTGGAACACTCACAGCCCTGACAGTCGCCAACGGTGACAAAGTGAAAGCTGGCGATGTGCTCTACCGCGTCGACAACCGGCCCGTCGTCATAGCAGCCGGTAAAACACCCGCCTACCGAGACTTACGCCCCGGTGACAGCGGCCCAGACGTCAAACAGCTCGCCGCTCTGCTCAACACCCTCGGCTACACCGTCGAACCCACACAACAAACCATTGACTCCCAGTTCACTGCCGCCATCCACCAATGGCACAAAGACCTTGGCGTCCCACGCTCAGAAACCGTCACCGCAGGTGACGTCCTCTACGTCCCCACCCTGCCCACCCGGGTTGCCTACGCCCCCGACGCCCCAAGCATCGGCGCTGTCCTTACCGGGCAAGACCCACTGATCCTGACCGTGGCAGCAGAACCCACATTCCACATCGACCTCACCACAGCCCAAGCGCAACGCATCACAACCGGGAACACCGTCACCATCACCCCACCCACCGGTGACCCCTGGACAGCAGAAATCACCACAATCGAACCCAACAACGACGGTGGGCACACCGCAACCCTCGGGCCGCAAAACGGCGACACTATTTGCGGGAAAAACTGCAACGACCTTGCCGTTGACACACCCACCTACCTGCCCACCGACATGATCATTACCCCGCCAGTCAGCGGAACCATCGTCCCCCTCGCGGCGCTGACCTCCGGCCCAAACAACACCCTGCACATCACCACCACTGCCCATGACACCATCACCGTGGAACTCCTCGCCGCAGTACGCGGAGAAGCAATCGTCGACGGCCTCGAACCAGGGGTAAACATCCTCGTACCGGCTGAGAGCGACACCGACGTGGTTGGCGCAACCACCAGCACAAACGCAACGCCAACAGGTGACGATACCCCCGCTGACGACGGCACTAGCGACGACGCCCCATGACCACACTTGAAGCCCACAACATCACCTTCGCCTACCCCGGTGGCAGCCCCATTCTCACCACCTGGAGCCACACCTTCACCGCAGGCCAAACCACCGCCATCACCGGACCATCAGGACGCGGAAAATCCACCGCCCTCTACATCCTCGGGCTACTCCTCACCCCCACCACCGGGCACGTCACCCTCAACGGCGAAACCCTCTCCAACCAGCCAGACCACACCCGATCCTGGCACCGCGCACACCACTTCGGATTCGTCTTCCAAAACGCCGAACTCGACCCCACCCGCACCCTCGCAGACAACATCCTCGAATCCTGCCACTACCGCAACGAAAACCCCGCCACCCGCCACAACCACGCACTCCACCTCATGGAACGCTACGGCGTAGCCCTCCCTCCACACCGCCGCCCCGGCCAAATCTCCGGCGGCCAAGCCCAACGCGTCGCACTATGCCGCGCGCTCATCGGCGACCCACTTGTCGTCCTCGCTGACGAACCCACCGGCAACCTCGACGCCCAATCCACAACCGCCGTCATCAACGGACTCAAAGAACACGCCGCCACCGGGCGCATCGTCATCATCTCCACCCACTCACCAGACGTCGTCGCCCGATGCGACACCCACATCGACCTATGACCGCCACCCAACGCCACACACGAGAAGCGCTCGCCGGTGTACGCGCCCAACCAGTGACCTCAGCGCTCCTGATCCTCATCGCGGCAATTTCCTGCGCACTCATCCAACTCACCACTGGCCGCACCGCCGGAGTCGAAGCGGACCTCCTCAACCAGATCGACGAGGCAACATTCCGCATGATCGTGGTGCGTGCCCAACCAGACGCCGGACTCACCATGGGCGTGCTCCCAGCCCTCCAAGCAATCCACGAAATCGACAACATGATGGTGCTCGGCCCCGCCACAGACATCCACAACACAGACCGCGGCCCCACATCACCAGTGATCGCCAACCGCACCATCCCCGCGCAACTCTGCGAAACCCATGTGACCTGCGAAAACTCCACAATCAGTGGCACACTACTTGCTACCACCGCAGCGCAACGCACCCTCGGAGTGAGCCCCGGTACCGGCACTCTGGTTGGTACTGACGGCTTGACGTACGGGGTTGGTGAAACGATCACACTGCCCGCGCACCTTGCCACCCTCGAACCGCTCGCGTTAACGCCCATCCACACCGACGACCTTGCCACGCAACCCGCCGCGATGATCATCGTGCTCGTGAAAAACAGCCACGAACTAGCCGCCGTCACCGCAACACTGACCACTCTCATCGACGTACCTGACCCTTCAAAAATTAGCCTCGACACCGGCGCCTCCTACGCTGAACTACGCGCCGGAATCTCCGGGCAAGTGGGCACCTACGGGCACGGGCTCCTCGTGATGCTCATCCTTGGAACAGGGGCAGTGATCGGTGCAATCGTGCTGGGGGTGGTGTTGCTCCGCCGCCGCGAATTTGGTCGCAGGCGCTCCCTCGGTGCCACCCGCACCTGGCTCATCCGGTACGTCATCACCCAAGTTGTTGCACTCGTGGCAGCAGGCGCGGTGATCGGCACAACCGCCGGGCTCGTTGTCCTCGCTGTAGAGAACGCGCCGATGCCCGCCCCCAGTTTTGTGATCGCCGTCCTCGTGTTGTTGCTCGCTGCTGCAGCCGTGTTCGCGGCCGTACCAGCGACATACGCGGCCCGCCGAGACCCCGTCGCCGAGCTGCGCGTCCCGTAACTCTGCGGCGGTTGGTGTGTGCGCCCCGTTCAGCCCCCCACTGCCTCCACCCCACCGCCCTTCACCCCACCGCCCTTCACCCCACCGCCCTCCACCCCACCGCCCTCCACCCCACCGCCCTTCACGCCGAGATCCTAGATATCGGCGTGAGATCCTCCCCGTGGACAAGGATCTCAGTGCGACATCTAGGATCTCGGCAGTAGAGAGGTGGGCGAGATGAAGGGAGAGGACGGTCGCAGCGGGCGTAGGCGGGTTGCATGCTGCGGCGTAGCAGCGCTTGACCCACGTGAGAAGCAGTTTGGTTTTTACTGAGTGAACGCGTCCGGTCTACCGCTTTGCCACTCGGTGCCGTAACGGGCGATTGTTTTCGCTGTGGCAAGGGTTATCACCGTGAGGGAAAACAGGAGAGCTCCCAAGGTACTTACAACAAGCGCGTAGGGGACGGGGAGGGTCCCGGCGCGAAACTCACTGATGTACAGCGACAAAGCGAGGCAAATGCCGATGATTGCTCCGGACAACAGTGGGATTCCCAGAATCCCTCCCGCCAGCCGGATGTGTGTTATCCGCGAATGGGACAACATTGACACTGCCGCGAAGGCCCGGCCTGTGCGCAACACCTCGAAAACAAGAGCAGAGAAGGCAACAAAGAAAGCTATCCAAATTCCCATGGTTCCGATGGTTGTGTAGTAACCGCCTGCTGCTTGGTTGAATGTAGCAGTAACCATGTCCATATGGCCTAGAAGTGCGACTTGCGCATTTGCTGTTCCTAAAGCAGTGGTGACGGCTGACTGAATTTTCTCTGTGTCGAGAGGTTCGTTATTTGATGTGATAACAAAGAATGCGTCGGATTCAGCCAACAAATTATCTTCAACAACAGCAATGGGCGCTTCTTCCGAGAAGGCGAGTTTTTGATAATCCGTCATGGCGGAAGTTGTTGAACCGGATGAGGCTCCAAATATCAGCTCTAATGACTCCTTGTCTCCAACGACAGAAGTGTAGGTCATCGTTGAAAAATCAACGGCGTTCCCTCCTATAAGTACCGATTCTTCAGGGAGATTGTTTTTGATTTCTGCTATAGCTTTTGAATCAAACTGCTCATGAATTATTGCGACTCTACCTAAGTTTTGCGATTGTGTCTGCTGGGCATCTGAAAGAAACAGATCTTGGCGGCCCCATAGTGCGACCGTGTTGACAGTCAAAAAAGCGATGATGGTGATACCAATCGCAGTGCGAACCGTCGGTTTCGGAAGCGCTGCGAGATTTTTATATGCGACAAGACTAATGGCATCATTTCGCTTCTTACTGATCGCTGTTCCAAACTTAGCGATTACAGCAAAAACTGTGGTGAGAATACTCCCTGACAGGAGTAAAACGATAATGGCGGCAAAGGCGTACAGTGGAAACTGTGTGTCGCCAAAAGGATCCATTACTTTGCTAACAATGAGGTTTGTTGCAATGAGCAGAGCTAACACACCGAAAATGACAATGCTGTGAGGCTTTGACGGCGGCAATGTTGGTCGTGTGCCAGTCATTCCTCGTGGGGTGCGGGCGTACACAAGCAGCCCAAAGACACAAGCAAGGAATGTGATGGCTACAGCTGAGAGCGCAACCCAAGGAAGGGCATGGCGAAGATCCGCACCAATGACTTGAAAGCCTATCTTGGGCAACATCCATGTCTTGCTTGCGGCGACACTAGCGATCAGAAAGCCAGAAAAAGCACCAAAAGATGCAGGTGGAAGAACTTCACGCAAAACCGCACGTCGGACGATGCGCGGTGAGGCACCAAGGAGTGTCATGGTGAGAAGCTTGTGTCGCTTCCTCTCACTATCAAGACTAATGATGACTGCTAAAGCGATAAGGGCGGGAGTGATGAGATAGGTGGCCGCAGTGAAATAGAAGTGATTCGGGTCAAGAAAGTTAGTGGTATCGCCTGTGTTCCCGCTGAACCATAGGGGTCCATTTCTCTGCCTCCCACATTCGTAGATACTGGCACAGTGTGCTATGCGTGGCTCGTAGAGTGGTTGGAACCAGTCGGTTGACTTGGCTGTTGAGAGATCCACGCCCGCGTAGATAAGGCGCTCATTATCCGCCACAAGCCCTGACTCTTTGATTGTCCCTGCGATCTTTCCGTACCTACCCACCGCATCGGTTACTCCCGGCATTTCTAGGACCGCAGGGCTTACGAACACTTCTCCGGGGGCGGGCCACTGGGTTAGTCCAAGTGGAGGGTGAGAAGTTGGGTTTTCAACGGCAAGGAACGACCCGTAGACGGCTGTCGTATCAATGTCGACGCGGAGAAAGCCAGCCAATCCAACCGGGGCGCGACCGTCAGCGGGGGCAAGAAGATCACGCGCGTTGTCCCGTAAAAGACGCCCTTCATAGGTTGGGTGAATAAACAGAACAAAAGTTGTTGCAAGAGTTAGCAGGCAGGCTGCGATTGCAACGAGCACACGCCACCAACGACGGTGTGCTGAAGAGTCCGCAAGAAGGTTCTTTTGGGAAAGCGCTTGTGTCGTCGTCACTGGGGCACCTCATCATGTGACCACAGTTGACCATTTTCAAGAATGAAGCTTCTATCGGCCCGTGCTGCAAGTTGGGGGTCGTGTGTGACCAGGAGGAGACCACGCCCCTCTTTACGCGAGTTGTTGAACAGTTCGTCTGCGACGCCGTCTCTCAGTGTGGTGTCTAGAGCGCCTGTAGGTTCGTCCGCGATGATGAGCGGGGCATCATTAATGAGTGCGCGAGCCAAAGCGACACGTTGCCGTTCTCCACCCGACAGGACGTGCGCAGGAACTGACACGTTATCCACGCCGAACCGATGGAGAAGTTCGGAAGCGCGTGATGCCGCACTGTCCCACGATTCATTGTTAAAAAGTGCTGGAATCGCAACATTCTCAATGGCGTTGAGCGCTGGTAGCAATTCCCCAAATTGATAGACGAAGCCTAATGATTCTCGACGCATTCGGGCTTTCTCAGAAGCCGTTATTTTGGCAATGTCGCGATCCTGTATGAGAACTCTCCCTCGAGTGGGCCTCAGTAGTCCTGCCACCAAGGACAAGAGAGTGCTTTTCCCGCTGCCAGATTGCCCCATGATGGCAACAGAGGTCCCCGCCTCAACGCTCAAGGACACCCCCTCAAGAATGACCCGATTTTTGTACTTGAACGAGACTGAGTCAAGCGACAGTATGTTTGCCATGTGGCGAGCAACCCTAACAGCGGAAAATGAGGAAAATGCAGTGTGGTGCGTTTTGAGGAAGTCAATATAAGTGAGCGATGTTCAGTGCGGCTGTTATGGATTCGTGAAAAGAGCCCGTTGAGCGTCCTGTACTTGTGAGGGGCATAACAGCACGAGAAGTATAGTAACAAGCATCAAGACAAATCGTATATGTCATTGAATGCGAAACTATTAATGATATGACGGAAGCCCTACGAAGCCCTTTTGTGCTGCATCAGGGTTACATGCTGCGGCGTAGCAGTGGCGGGTAGAGCACGGCGTCGTGTGGGGAAATGCCGTCAGCGACCCGGAAAAGTTCGGCTGGGCGGCCAGTGCCGCCGCCTCCACGTTTACCTGTAGAGGTGACAAAACCGGGTGTTCCGGTGATCTTGCGGTGGAAGTTGCGGGGGTCAACGTTTTGCCCCCACACCGCTTCGTAGACTGCCCGTAGTTCCGCGATGGTGAACTCTGCTGGGCACATTGTTGCGGCTAAGGGGGAGTATTCAATTTTGTTGCGGGCCCGTTCAATGGCGTCGTTGAGGATTGTTGCGTGATCGAATGCCAGGGCGCCGAGTGTGGAAACGGGATGCCACCCGGCTTCGGTGGCGTCTCCGCCTGCTTGGGGGATGCGGTCGGCTGGGGCGAGTAGCAGGTGGGCCACGGACAAAATGGGGCCTCGCGGGTCGCGGTCGAGGGGGCCGTAGGTGCGGAGTTGCTCTAAATGTCCTGGTGGGACGATACCTGTTTCCTCGTCGAGTTCGCGCAGGGCGGCGGCAGGCAGGGTTTCGTTAGGCAGGACAAAACCGCCCGGGAGGGCGAGGTCACCGGCGAAGGGTTCGAGGAGCCGCCGCACGAGGAGAACATTGAGTTCACCGTTGAGGACAGTGAGGGCAACGATGTCCACGGTGACGGGCACGAGCCCGGCGGTGGGGGGAACAGTCATGGCCACCACCCTACCCTTAGCGTCACAATGACGAAAACAAGATTGACGAAGCGAAGGGCCGTGGCAGCGCCGGTGCGGGTGGTGTTCATCGTGCGGTAATCCGACGGTCACCCTGTGTCCGGGTTGGAGCCAGCGCCCCCTGTTATCGATGAGTCGTCACTGTCAACGCTGGTCGCGAACGGCGCGGCCGAAGGGAGAACTTACGTGACGAATCATCATTATTGTGCGCACCGCAAGGTGGGTGCCGCAACCGTTGCTGCCCGGTCCCGCCAGGTTGCTGCCGCCGTGCTGCTAGCGGGGAGTTTATTTCTCAGCGGGTGTACGGCATCGGCTCAGTCTGCGGAAGCTGGGGGAGGTGTTGGGCCAGATGAAATGAAAACTGTGACCCACACGGAACCTATTACGGGCATGTCAGATTCTGGTGTGGAGGGGGTGTTGGCTTCTTATCAGGAGGGCGACAAGGCCTACTTTTACGTCCTGGATGACACTGGGGTGAAGCATGGTCTCATCGTGCCGCAGGGGTTTACCGCTAGTGATGACGGGTGGACTTTGTTGAATGAGGGCCGCGAGGTTGCGACGGTCGGTCAGTCGTACTTTTTCCCTGGTGGGTGGGCTTCGGAACAAGTAGGGACGATGTGGGACTTGCCTGACACGCAGGGTCATTACACGTTGTGGGTGGTTGGGGAGCCGCGCTCCGAGGAGTAGCAAAACACCCTTAGGGTCAACTTGACGATAACTCTCGACATGGGTTATCGTCGAACTGACGAAAACGGGTGGGGTGTGGTCACCCCCACAACCACACCCCACCATCACCTAAGGAGCACCCCATGAGCGTCATCCGCACATTCCCCGCCTTCTCCCACTACCTCGGCAGCGCAAACGCGGACGTCATCCACCTCAACAGGGGAGCACTCAAACACCGCGGCATCGGGCAATCCTTCTGGTTCCGCCCCCAAACCTCCGTCATCAGCGAAGTGCCCGCCACCGACCAAGAACAACCCGTCGTTTTCCACGTCATCACCCGCGACCAACAAGACGTCACCGTGCAAGTCAACGTCACCTACCGCTTCACCGATGCGCACCTCGCCTCCCAACGCCTCGACTTCGGTGTGTTCCCTGCACGCCGCAAACACGAACAACAAGCCGACGGGCGTCAACGAGTTGGCGTGATCATCGGTCAATCAGCACAATCAATCGGCGTCACCCTCTTCGCCACCCTCAACCTCAATGCCACCCTCGAACACGGCATCATTCGCCTGCACGAAGCGCTGATCGATGGCCTCACAGCAGACCCACGCCTCACCTCAACCGGCATCGAAATCCTCGGCGTGCGCGTGCTATCCGTCCGCCCCGAAACCGCCATCGAAAAAGCACTCCAAACACCCGTCCGCGAACGCCTCCAATCCGAAGCCGACCGGGCCACCTACGAACGGCGAGCCCAAGCAGTCGAACGCGAACGCACCATCTCCGAAACAGAACTCGCCTCAAAAATCGAGCTAGCCCGCCGCCGCGAAGACCTCCTCACCCAAGAAGGTGCCAACGCCCAACGAGAAGCCCGCGAAACCGCAGCATCGGCGTTGATCACCACCAAATCAACCATCGAACGCAGCCGCCTCGAAGCGGCCTCCAGCGCAGAACGAAAAACACTCCTCGCCGAGGCCCGCGCCGCCGAAATCACCGTGATCGGCCAAGCAGAAGCCAACAAAGAAAACGCCCTCATGCAGGCCTACGCAACCGTTGGGCGCGACGTACTCACCGCGCTGGCACTGCGAGACGCAGCCGCAGCTCTTCCCAACATCGGGAATCTCACCGTCACCCCAGATGTCCTCACTGGCCTGCTGGGCAACCTACTCGGTGGCGGTACACAGCCAACCGGAGGGCCAAACGGAACTGACATGCCAGCGGCAAACCAACGGGACGCAGCATGAGACGCCGCGCAGTCATCGTCCACCGCCGCACCGAACTTGACGAACTCCTCAACCGCCACGCCACCCGTGGGCAAGCAGAGTTCTTCCTCCGCACACGCGGCCGCACCCTCGATGACGTGCAACAACGTCACGACACCACCACAGAAGCGATAGCCACAATCCTCAGTGCCATACCCACCGACTGGGCCGTGGCTCACGTTGAACGCGCTGACTTGTCCCGGTTTTTGTTCGCCCCCGAGGATGTCGTGCTTGTCATTGGGCAAGACGGGCTCGTTGCAAACACCGCGAAATACATCACCAACCAACTTGTGATCGGAGTGGACGCCGCCCCAGGGGTAAATGCCGGGGTGCTGGTGCGCCACAGTACCGCCGATGCCACAGCGAGCATCGGACGCATAGCTGAGGACCAGCACGGAACGCACGCAACCAAACTCATCACCCACAATCAACTCACCATGGTGGAAGGTGCGCTTGATGACGGGCAAACCTTGCGGGCACTCAACGAACTGTATGTTGGGCACGAACGTCACCAATCCGCCCGTTACAGTGTGCGAACCGCGGAGGCCAGCGAACGGCAAGCATCGTCCGGGATCATTGTCGGGACAGGAACAGGGGCAACCGGTTGGTTGGCATCAATCAGCCGTGATCGCGGTGGGCGGCGTTTGCCAGCACAGTCCGATGCGGCTCTCGCCTGGTTTGTGCGTGAAGCGTGGCCATCACCCGCCACCCAAGCGACCCTCACTGAAGGGGTTATTTCTCGCGGTGTGCACCTGGACATCACCGTGGAATCAGACCAACTTGTCACCTTTGGTGACGGCATTGAAACTGACCGGCTCACCCTCACCTGGGGGCAAACGCTGCGCATCGGGGTTGCCGAGCAACGACTCCTCCTTGCGTCGCCCGCGTCGCCCACTTCTGCTACCTCCCCCACGCCTGCTACCTCCTCCACGCCGAGATCCTAGATGTCGGCGTGAGATCCTCGCCGTGGACAAGGATCTCAGTGCGAGATCTAGGATCTCGGCTGGGGAGAGGGCTGGGGAGAGGCCTGGGTAGAGTGGCGCAGGCCGTGGGCGTCGTCGTGGGGTTCATACTCGTCCGGGACGCTGTTAGCGAGCAGTGACACCGCCATATCCCGGTCAGCCTCGGATACCCCAAGGGGCATGGGAGCAGCATCAGCGTGAACATCGTTGTCGCCCACACCGGTTGTATCCTTCACTGTGTCAGACCCACCGAAAGCGTTCGGCCCGCTAAAGGCCGCCGATGCCCCAGAAGGTGTCGCGGTCGTAGCGAGTTTCAGCCGGGCAGCGCGCCATGCCGGCACCAACAACACCACAGCGCCAACCCATGCCAACGGGTTACCCCACACAATGCCAGTGAACCCAAACAAGGCACCCAAAATAATGGCCGCACCAACACGCATCACCAGTTCGATAACACCAGTCAACGTGGGAACCAGCGTGTAACCCAAGCCTTGCAGAGCGCCGCGCAGCACAAACAGCACACCCAACACCACATACAACGAACCGTTTGTGACCAGGAACCAGTGCGCCATGTCCACAACGCCTTCAGCGTCGTTCCCAACAAACGACCGCACAATGGGGCCACCAGCGGTAATGAGTACCGCAGCTAGGGCAAGCCCACCAGCCACGGACATCCACAAACTTTGTCGCACACCAACACGGATGCGGTCCATCAACCCAGCACCATAGTTCTGTGCGGAGAACGTCGAAACCGCCAACCCCAACGATGCCAGGAACGCAATGGCGAGGCCGTCAACGCGGGTGGCTGTGGTGTACGCGGCCACGGCATCGGCGCCAAGGGTGTTCAACGCAACCTGCACTGCCAGCGTGCCAATCGCGATGATTGATGCTTGGAAACCCATCGGTAAACCAAGGTGTAAGTGGTGGCCTAGCTCGGCGCGAGTGACCCGCCAATCCTCACGCTGTACGTGCAGCACAGGTAACCGGCGGCGCACAAACAGCAAACACAACACCACGGACAACAACTGTGACAACACTGTTGCCAACGCTGCACCGCCGACGCCGTACCCAAGCCACGCCACGAACGCCACAACAAGAACCACGTTCATCAGGCAGGCAATCACCAAGAAAATGAGCGGCGTCCTAGAGTCACCGATCGCACGAATAATCGCTGACAGGAAGTTGAAAAACATGGTTGCCCCAGCGCCCAAAAAGCTGATCACCGCGAACGTTGTCGCCTGATCGAGGAGCTCGGGTGGGGTGCGTAGCAACACCAGCACGGGCCGGGCAATCAATGGGGCCACAATGGTGAGGAAGATGCTCACCCCAGCAGACAGCAACGCGCCTGCAGCCACCGACCGGCGCACGCCACGCAAATCACCGGCACCAAAAGCCTGTGCGGTGGGGATAGCAAACCCAGAGGTCATGCCCCACGCGAAACCGAGCAGCAAAAACAGCAACGACCCTGTTGCGCCAACGGCAGCGAGGGACGTCACACCCAGCACATTGCCCACTACCATCGCGTCGATGACGTGGTACATCTGCTGGACGAGGTTACCGATCAATAGGGGAACGGTGAAGAGGAGGATCACGCGCCAGGGGCTGCCGACGGTGAGGGTCCTTTGAGACATGACAGGGTGCTCCGAGATCACAACAGGGGGGTGGAATCGTGGCGGCAGTGTGGCACCCATCGCCACCTTCGCCCACAAAACTCGTATCGATTCGATGCTACGCCTGGCCCCCTCCGGTGCGTCTAGGCTTTATCCCCGTGAACTGCGCCTCAACAACAAAAAATTACCTCCCCACGGCGTGCACTTGACCTTAACCAACACTTACGTGACCCCCACCCGGGAGTGACGCAACAACCCGTAATTGCCCGCGACCTCAGTGAAACGCAGTGGGGGACCACGCCGCAACGGCATGGTCCCCCACAAACGCGCATCGGCCCGATGCCCGTGATTAGTCAGCTGGTCGAGTCACCTCAACACCAGTGAGGTCAACACTGAGCCCCGCAGTACGGTTCAACCCGTAATCCCAGGCGTACAGTGTCACCGAATCAGGAAGCGCGCGGTCCGTACCCAAACGCTGTTCCATCGTGTCCCAAGAAGACTCGATATCACTGAGTGGAACCGTCACCTCATACACGTGACGCTTCTTCACCGTGGTGAACGGGGTGTCTGTGGTCAGCACCCGCTGGAAATACCCGGTCGTTTCAGACTCGTGGAAAGACACCGCCGACAAATATGTGTCGTCGCTGACCGTTACCGACAGCGCAGCATCCGCACCCTCACCGGTCGACTCAACACCCTCAACCTTGGGGCCTACCGCGTCAAACGTCAGCGGTGTTTCCTTACGTTGAATGGCGCTAGTGGGCTTTGAGGTCCGCGCAATCTGCGTCAACGTGTACGCACCAGGCTTCAACTCGCGCCCACGTGAGTCATACCCGTTAAACAGGGGCTGGTTATCCAAGTAATCCTCGGCGTACAAGATGTACCCCAAGTTCGCGAAGTAGAACGACTTCGCGACCTGATCAAACTTGTACTTAGCCACAGACTTACCCGTAGATCGCTGCACCAACGAATACTCCAACTTGTCAGTGTTACGCAGTAACCCGGTGTACGTTTGGAACTCGTTTGGCTTGCCCTCCACCAATAGCGGCGAGAACACATACCGTTCAGGTTTGATCGTCGCGGCAGGTTCACTTAACGCCGCACTCGTTCCGTTCGGGTCAAGAGGGTTCACACCCAACACGGTGCTCAGTGACGTGTTGTACAACATTGTTCCCGCAATGTGGAAGTCCTCCGTGACGAGGTCAGCATCAAAAACAGGTGCGTCACTCCAGTCCCCGTAGAAACCCAAGTATGGCAACGACAACGTGGGTGCCGTGTCCGATGCCAACTGCACAAAGCCCTCAACGTACGTGCCGTTGACCGCCGGTTTCACAGCATCCTTAAACGCCTTCTTCGCGGAAACAGTCACCTTCACTGTTGCAGAACCACGGGCCGGAACAGTGAGCTTGTCGCCAGAAACCCGCGACCCTTTGAAGGACACATCAATGCCCTGACCAGTCCAATCCACTGACTCATCCTGGAAGAACCCACCACTGATCGCATCGGACAGCGCAGTGGCATCCAAGGTGTACTGCTGGCGCTCGCGGGTCAGGTTGTGTGCGGTGAAACTGAAGGAGAAGTTACCTTTGTCGCTTTCCCCCATCGATGCGGAGGGGCGTGCTTTGTCTGTTGCACCCTTCACGGTCAGGTACACCGGGGTGCGTTGTGCGGCTGGTACGTTCGCGATTCCGGCGCCCTGCTTGCGTGGGGTGTAGAGAGTTTTTTCGCTGGAATCAGGGTTGATGAGCGGCCGTGCGGTGTTCATCATGATTTGCATGGCCAGTTCACCGGCTTGTACGGAGTTTTTCTTCCCGTAGGTGGCTGGGTTGTTCAGAATGTGCTGTTTGAGGATCGCCAGGATGCCCGCTGTTTGCGGTGCAGCCATTGATGTTCCAGATTTCCAGCCGTAGTCGTTCCCAGGTACGGCTGAGTAGATGTTGCCACCTGGTGCGGCAACATCGGGCTTAAGTTGCAGGTCAGGGGTCACACCCATGGAGGAGAATGCCGATGCCCGGAACTCTTCGCTTGGTGCCTCTAGTTGGTCAGAATCCACCGTGAGCGTTTTTGTGGTGCTGGCAAGTAGTTCGTCACCGTGGGACTTGGAAATCATCGCGGTGGGAATGTCGCTTGCGTCAAGTGAGGGGGTGAGAAGGTCAGCAGACTCCACGTTATCCATGATGAGGACTGCCGCAGGGTTGTAGGTCGCTGCCGCCTCAACCTTCGCTTGGAACGTGATCGAGCCACGGCGGATCAGGAAGATCGTGTTCTCAGCTTCACCAGGTTCTAGTGTTGCTGCTGCCGCCGCAGTGTCCTCGGGGGTGCCGATGCCCGCATCGACGTATTTGTATGTCCCTTCGGCTAGTTCTGAGAACGGGGTGACAGCGCCTGTGCCCGATGCCGCAGCACTTTGGTAGTACACCTTCAGTCCGTCGCCGCTTAGCAGATAAGAGCGAGCCAGAGCGTTGTTGATGCTCGCAATGGAGAGGTTTGGTTCATAACTGGAAGGAGAGGACAACACCCCGTAGTCAGGGTCGGTGACGTAGGGCAGGTCCTGGCCGGAAGTGTTGCGTACTGCGGCGTGCTGGGAGTTACCAGCTGAGGCGTTAATGATGACACCGTTTTTGCGCAGCTTCTCGTAAATGTTTCCGTACAGGCTGTCGCGTTCACGGCTGTATCCGTTGGAGGAACCAAGGGACATGTTAATGACGTCAGGCTTGATTTTCACGGCGTCATCAAGAGCAGCGAGAATCCACGAGTCTGAGGCGAACTCTTCGGTGTCACTGAATACCTTTTGCACCATGACCTGCGCGTTGGGTGCGGTGCCGCGGATTGCTTCGCCACCGTTCGCTGCCGAGATGCCAGCTACGTGCGTGCCGTGGGACATGTCAGTATCCCCAGTGGGATCCACAATGTTGTCACTGTCTGCGTAGTCGTACGCGAAAGGCACTTTATTGTTGACGTAGGTGGCTGTTTTCCCTTGTCCGAGGGACTTTCGAAGTTTGTCGATCTGCTTTTTGGTGTACCGGACTTTTGAGGTATCGAGGTTGTCCACGAACGCCTCGTGAGTGGTCTCTAAACCGGTGTCAATGATGCTGATGAGCATGCCATCACCAAGCTCTAATGCTTGATCGGCGCCTGTCATAGCGAGGGAAGAACCATTGGCCCAGTCGTAAGTGCTTGTGCTGAGCGGGTCGACGGGCATGTTCTCTGGGATTTCGTAGCGGCGTTCAATGAACGTGGTCCGCACACCTGGCGCATCGGATACGGCGGGTTGCCCCCACCGCGGGATTTCTACGGCAATACCGGTAAATGCGGTGTCGTACTCTTGGACGATTTCCACGTCCGGGGCGTCAAAACCTTCGGCTGCGGCTTGCTGGCCAAGTGTTTCTTCCAAAGCCTCGGCGACTTGCTCAGGGTTGTTTGCTTGGGCTGGGGCAAGCTCGATGATTGTGACAACGGTTTCTTCTGGATCAGCGACAAGAAGTTCTTGGTCATCCTGGTCGGAGTCTGCGGTGCCTAACGTGCTGAGATCGATGGGGTCTGAGCCTTGCGCTGCTAGTTCATCAGCTGACAGGAGGAGCCTGGCGGTGTCTTCCGATGCGTCAGCAGCGGATGGGGAAGCTAGTGCGCTGGACGTGATGCCGATGCTCGTTGAACCGGCAAGGAGAGCTGTACTTGCCAGAACGGCAATCGCTCTCGTAGGAACTCTGGTGTTATGTGTCATGCCACCAGAAATTAGCATCAAGTGGTGGTTGATGTACCTCCTTAAACGATTAGTTTATTGACTAGATACTTGGCAGACAGTAAGTTACCTGCCGGAAATATCTGGGCAACAAAAACAGTGACATCGCAGGTCAGAAGCTATTGAATTATCAACCACCGGCAGAAAGTGCAATGTTGTGTTATGAAAAATGCGCGCAGGTAGCGATAATTCACCCGGGTATTATTTTAAGGTCTTGAAAAAGCTGAAAAAGTCTGCATCAATGGTGCAAGATCCAGCGAGGTGGCCAATGCGGCACGGCCCTTCGTCGCATGAACCCCGTGTACTGCAAGTATCACTGCTCCCGGCCCCGCGCACATTAACGGTGCATCACCATCAATGTCACACACCACCGTCAACCGCTCCACATCAGCCGTGACATCCCACATGGAAGCCCACGGGAAAGAACGCCACTCCCCAGCCGGAACGTCATCCAATGGCCCAAAGTCATCTCCGGCCACTGTGGCCAACCAGCGCACCTTCTCCACCGCGATCACCGCGATGCGCTGCGATGTCACCACCACAACAGCTCGCTCCCGATCCCGCCAACCGCGAACCCCACGAGCCCGAGCGGCAGCCACCTGCCCACGCTGCGACGACATCACCACAGAACTCAACAAGCCAGCCGTCGCCACATATGCGGGGCGACCAACCGCCATCCCGCCAGACTGCGAGGTGAACGCGTCCCGCCCCCGGTACCGTGCCACAAGCATCTGCCCGTGCCATAAAACTTGTTCGCCCGTATGTAGCGGAAACCCACGCAATGGCGTGTCCGTGGTGGCAGGCGCCACCGTCTCGCCGGCGATAAGCGCGGCCAGCAAGCGTTGCGAGGAGGTGACCGCAGCGTCAACCGGGGACTGCGGCCAGGCGTGGGGGCGGATGTGCACGTGAACAGTTTCCGGGCGTGCGGCGATAACCGTCAACGGGCCCAATTGCCCTATGACACTACTCACGCTTAACGTCGCGCTGACCTGCGCATTTAAGCCGATGCGCGGGGTGGGTTTGAGTCCCCGGATGCCACTGCCCACGTGGTGGTTGAGGGAGTGTGTCACCTTCCTCTGCTGGCCTGTGGATCAGGAGGAGCCACGCACTCACTCGAAAAACGATCCACACACGAGTGGGAAACCGGGAAGTGGTTTGTGGAGTGGCCGCGGTAGTGTGCTGATATGGCCTTCGCAAAAGCCCCACTGGTGGTGAACAGCATGATCATGGTGGTGTGTCCGCTGATGGGCGCGGCGCTTTCCGCTTGGTTGTGGGGCCGCTGGCTGCCTGGTGCGTCGTGTGGGGTTGTCGTTGGGGGAGTGATTCTTGCCGTGCGCGGTTACGTCGCGTGGCGTTCCCGACTCCCGAGTGAGGGTGAAGCGGGCTTCAGCTACCGCTAGTGGAGTGCTCCACATCAGGTGACCTGTGGAAACAGCCGATGCGTCAGTTAGGGTGAATCCATGTCGAAGAGCCTCGCTGAACTTGCCGCTGAAGGACTGATCGCCGCTGACTGGGCAGAGGTTCTTGAACCTGTTGCCCCCACCATCGCGGAGTTGGGCGACCGGCTGCGCGCTGAGGTGGCACAGGGGCGAGGTTATCTTCCTGCAGGTGAGAACGTGCTGCGCGCTTTTTCTCGCCCGCTGGCTGACGTGAAAGTGCTGATCGTTGGGCAAGACCCGTATCCCACCCCGGGCCACCCGATCGGGTTGTCGTTTGCAGTGGACCGTGATGTGCGTCCCCTACCGCGGAGCCTGAACAACATTTACCGCGAACTCACCAACGACCTTGGCATCCCTGCCGCGGAACACGGTGACCTCTCGGCGTGGAGTGACCAAGGGGTCATGCTCTTAAACAGGGTCCTCACGGTGCAACCGGGCAAGCCCGCATCACACCGTGGGTGGGGTTGGGAGTCTGTCACCGAGCTCGCCATCCGTGCGCTTGTGGCGCGTGACGCTCCACTGGTGGGTATCTTGTGGGGCAAGGATGCCGCAAACTTGCAGCCGATGCTGGGTGACACCCCCGTTGTTGTGTCACCTCACCCGTCACCGTTGTCTGCACACCGTGGGTTCTTTGGGTCCCGCCCGTTCTCACAGGTCAACACCATGCTCGAAAGCATGGGTGCTACCCCGGTGAACTGGCAGGTCAACTAACTACGCGGGTGGGAAAGCGTTGGCGATCGCGGCATGGGTGTCAGTAACGTTCATCCCTTGATGCGGGGATGTGGTCGTCAGGAGTTTCACGAGCCGTTTAGGCCACACAACGTGGACGTCGCGGGTCGAGAAACTCCCTCCGAACAGCGGCCAATCAGCGTCAATAAAGCACAGCACCCCGTGAACTGGGACGTCACCCACCACCGCCCGAACAAGATCAACTTGACGGATCACACCGTCAACGATTTTGTTACATTGTCGCCTGCCAACGAGCAGGGTTTCGGTGCGCGGCCGCAACAACCCACCTTCAACGCGTAACGTTGGGCGCCCGGTGTAGCGTTTGGCATCGATCACCCAAACGCCACTGTCGGTGATGACGAGGTGATCAACGTTTGCTTTTGTGCGGCGGATGCGCCGATCATGAAGAACTTTCAGCGTGGGTGAAGCCACGCTATCGAGGCGTGCTCCAAGTTTCTCTTCGCCTACAGCGCCCTTTTCCCACACCTGGGTGCTGCGACGCTCACTTGATAGGGCAACCGCAAGCCCACCTAGACGCCCCCACTGGGCTCGAAGCTTTTCTTCGTCACGTGCTTTGCGGCGTTCGTATTCACGGCGTGCGGATGCTCCGGCATCCCCTTGGGAGTTGCTCACGGTTAGGCGCGTCCTCTAGTTCCCTTGGAATTAATGTGTCGGTGCAGTTCACCAGTGCCTGAACGACGTTGGTGTGCACCACCTTTACTCATCGAAGAGTTCAGGTCGGAACTGTAGCAAATCGCCCAAACAATCTGGTGAGTGGTTCGTCTTGCCATGGGCAGGCATCGGCGGCTAATGTCGTGACCAGCACGGGAGTCCAGTGAGCTGGACTGAGAGGGAGTAATCAAACTTCGACCGTAGAACCTGATCTGGGTCATTCCAGCGAAGGAAGCGAATTGACTACTGTGTGCCGCAACGGCACGCAACGCCATGTCACCTCGCCCATTCACATCCGTGAAGAGGCGCGCCCTGGTGACTGGGTGGTCTCCTTTCCGTGCTACGACACGGAAAGGACCCCATGACAACGACGCAAACCCCCGCCCCAGCTGAGGCGTTCACCACCGACCCACTGATGTTTGGTGTGGGCGCTCGCATCACCATTTCTGTCATGTCTGACTCCTATGTGGATGTCATTCTTGGTGCCCTGAATACCGCGAGCCCGCACGGCCTGTCGCTCACCACAGGTGACGTGTCGACCTGGGTGGGTGGCCACGAGCAGGACGTGTTGCGTTACCTCACCGACGTGACCAGCGCTGTTGCCGCCAGCGGGCATCACGCATCAGTCAGTGTTCATCTGTCACGCGGGTGCCCTGGTGAGGTTGCGTGCGCGCTACCAGGCGGCGCTGGACCGCGGGCTATCAACGCACCCAAGGGCCGGGAAACGGGTAATTGGGTGGCTGCCGAATGGGCGCTCTACCCGCTAGGAACTGGCACACCAGCCGCACTCGATGAAGCCGGAAACCCGGTGGAACCCGCCCACATGAGTGCCATCTATGCGGCCATCGCAGCGACGCAAGAAACCGGTATTAACCGGGGTTCGGAACACTATGTCACCCGTTTGGAAGGTGACCTAGGTGTCGTCCTAGAGCAGGTCGTCGCCGCGTGGACGGCTGTGGGGCGCAGCGTCCAACACGTCACCAGCCACCTCACACTGTCCATCAACAGCCCCAGCCACACCGCCAACAACGCTACCGGTAACGCCGCACCTGAAGGAGCGCACTGATGACCACGAACACCACGGGTGACACTCCACAACCAGCCAACGACACCACCCAACCCGCAGGCGACACCCCTCAACCAACCAGCGGCACCACCAGTGCACCGCAGAGCACTCCTCAACCCGGTCCCGCATCGACAAGCTCGACCCCAGTAACACCCCCTGCCCCCGCAACCCCGCAGCAACGGAAACGCCCAATGCTCCAGATGCGTGACATCGTCCTGATGGTCACGCTATCCGTTGTGTTTGGTTTCCTGTACTGGGTGCTTGTCCAGGCATGGAACGTGCTGACCGTTGCGATGGGCCCAGCCGGTGACCTGTCGCAGCACATCCTCTTTGGTGGGTGGCTTCTTGTGGCGCCCATTGCGTTGGCGATTATTCGCCGCCCCGGTGTGGGAATCATTGCGGAACTTGTTGCCGCCGCGGTGGAGATTTTCTTCCTCGGTTCACCAATGGGCCCCGTGTTACTCATCGCCGCGTTCCTGCAAGGTTTTGGTAGCGAACTTGCCTTCGCACTCACCCGGTACCGCCGTTTCACATGGGGTGTCTATGCGCTATCCGGGTTGTTAGGTGCGGGGATTGTGTTCTTCTACTCGGCGTTCCGTATGGGCTGGTTTGGGCAGGACATTTTCTGGTTGCGTTTCGCCATTCAATGCGGTTCTGGGGTGATTCTTGGTGGGCTCCTTGCGAAGGTCATTGTTGACGCGCTGGTACGCACGGGTGCGTTAAACAACTTCGCCATTGTGCGCGAGGCCAAACCGTGACCACCGCGCACACCGTGACCACGGAAAGTGTGACGCCGCAAGGTGTGACCACGCAGGCCGTAACCCCACGCGTCGCGCCTCAACCAGCCCCACCCGCGCACACCGCGCCTCAACCAGCCCCACCCGCGCCTCAACCAGCCCCACCCGCGCACACCGCGCCTCAGGAGACCGAAAACCTACCAGCGGTCAGGTGCACGGATGTCACGGTGCAGTTCCCTAGCGGGCAGCACACCGGGCCGGTCACGTTGAGCATCAAACCGGGGGAGTCGGTGCTCATTATGGGGCCGTCAGGGTCGGGAAAATCCACCGTGCTGCAGCGCATCATTGGTGCGATCCCGCACGCCATCCACGCCGAAGCGCACGGCACCGTGCATGTTTTTGGCCGGGACATGGCTAACCACGACCCGGCAGACAACGCTGATGTCACCGGTGTTGTTTCGCAAGACCCGTGGTCTGGGGTGTGTTTCACGCTCGTGGAGGACGACATTGCTTTCCCTCTCGAGAACGCAGCCGTCCCACCTTCGCAGATTGGTGAGCGGGTGCGCGCCGCTGCCGATCTTGCGGGGGTGGGTCACCTAACCGGTCGCCACACCACGCAACTCTCCGGTGGAGAGTTGCAGCGGGTTGCGCTCGCGGCCGCGATTGTGGGCAACCCTAAGCTGCTGCTGCTCGATGAACCCACGTCAATGCTGGACCACCAGGGCATTCGTGATGTCACGGCCGCGTTGGCGAGTGTGCGGGAACAGACGGGTGCCGCGCAGGTTCTTATTGAGCATCGTCTCGATGAAATTGCTGCCCATGGTGGGGTCGCGGAGCTTCCGCCCCGGTGGGTGTTGCTCGATGCCCGTGGCGCTGTGGTGTGGGATGGTCCTGCTGACAGTATTGATGCGGAGACTGCGCGGATGCTGGTGCGGCGGGGCTGTTGGTTGCCGTTGGATGTGGAACTGTTGGGTGTTTTCGGTGAGTTGGGCGGCTTGGCGAACCCTGCCATCCAGGAGGCGTTACTTGTCCCCACCCCCGTAAACTCCACCCCTGTGCCCCCCACCCCCGTAAACCCCCAATCGAAAGTGGGATTGCGCCCACTTTCGAAAGGGAAAGTGGGCGCAATCCCACTTTCGTTAGGAGAGGTGGCGTTAGGAGAGGTGGCGTTAGGTGGGGTGGCATCCGCACGGGGGGAGACGGGGAAGGGGCTGGGGGAGAGAAGACAAACTCTTCTCGCAGAGCAGTTGGCGGTCGCACCGAGGTCTGGCCTGGGCAGAAAAGCACAGCGAAAGCGCCCCAGAAAACCTCACGATTCACGCCGCGAACAATCACGCACCAACCAGCAAACCCCTGTGGTTGCTGGGCTGGACCTTGCCATTCACACAGGTGAACTGGTCGCCCTCATTGGGGCGAACGGTACTGGGAAAACAACGCTACTGCGAGCACTTGCCGGGCTCGATGCGCCAGTTGCGGGGACCCTCACAGGGCCACGCGGGGGCATGGTATTCCAAAACCCGGAGCACCAGTTCATGGGCAACACGGTGCGCGGCGAGGTCAGCCACAACGTCGCGGCAGAACACCACCACCGTGTTGATGAGTTGCTGGTGAGGTTTGGGCTTGACGGGCACGCTGAGCAGTCACCGTTTTCGTTATCGGGTGGCCAAAAACGGCGTTTGTCGTTGGCGTCGATGCTCGCCCACGATCATGCCTTTTTGTGTGCGGACGAACCAACTTTTGGGTTGGACCGGCATGGTGCATCGGCGGTATTGACGGCGTTGCGTGAGCATAGCCGTGCCGGACATGGCGTGGTGTTTTCCTGCCATGACATGCGGGCGGTTGCGACTTACGCAGACCGCGTGGTGGTACTCCACCAAGGGCGGTTACTTGCTGATTGCACCCCGTGGGAACTGTTCCGTGACCCTGCTTTGGTGGACAAGGCGGGACTAGCGGTGCCACCACTGATCGCGTGGGTCGCGGCGCGCACTCCCAACAACACCGCCTGCCAGCAGGTGCTCCGCGCACTGGACGCCCGCGCACTCAACTCAAAACTGCCAGATGCCACTGTTACGCACGGCGGGACAGATGCGTTGGCCCCTATCCGAGTTGCGCAGGTAACGCGATGAACCTGGTTGGTACAGCATCAGCGCAGTGGTTGATCCGCCGTAACCCAACAGTCAAAGTGGCAGTACTGACCGTGGTGTCGCTGGGCATTATGTTCCTCACCGACCCGGTCACTGTGGCCGTGGTGTTGGCGGCAGTGCTCCTTGCCGTGACAGTGGGCGCGGGTGTACCAGTCGCCCGGCTGACGCTCGTCATGTCACCGTTTGTGCTTTTCGGGGTGGGGGTGTTCATGGTGAACGCTGTCACCCGCCCAGGCGAAGTCATCGCCACTTTTGGCCCACTGGTCGCCACCCGCGAAGGCGCAGCGATGGGTGTTGCGCTAGCCCTACGTACACTGATCATTGGCGCGTTAACGGTGGCTTTCCTGGCGTCCACCCCGCCCCGCGACCTCATGGTGTCGTTGCAGCAGCACGCACGGTTGTCACCCCGGTTCGCATCGGCGTTGATGGCCGGGCACCGGCTCCTCGATTCAATGCCTCACCACTGGTCAACGATCCGCGCCGCCCACGCGGTGCGGGCGCCACGCAACCGCCACGGCGAGCCACGGTTCACTGTCGCAGACTTTGGCCGGTGCGCGTTTGCGCTGCTGGTGACATCTATTCGATCATCGGAACGGGTTGCGCTCGCGTTGGAAACACGCGGGCTACGTACCGGGGAACGCACCGTGTGGAAACCCGTTGCGTTGGGGCGAGCCGATGCGCTGTTCGCTGGGGCGGGCATCGTCGGTTTCACGATGCTTGTCGCGGTGGGGGCTTTCATCTCGCGTACCGTGTGATGCCGTCAGCGGTTGCCTGGTACGGGAGATGATAGCGGAGCTATGGGGTTGCTGGGCTTGACTCAGGATCGTCAGGGGTTTGGGGGAAGTTGCCCCACACGACGGAGTAGCACGACCCATTGTCCTCGTTGGCGGTGACGTTGATTTCTTTGAGGAGTTCCGCGTCATCTCCGGTGGTGATCTGAAAGATGTATTGGGTTCCTGCTTGATCTACTTCAGTCACGTTGAGATTGCCGCCGTCAGCGTTTTCGAACGAATTGCGCAACGCGTCAAATTCCGCCTCGTCAACGGTATTACCAACTTGGAGGTACTTTTGCGCCTCCTCGGCGTCGTTTTCTGACACGGCATCGACGAACACTGAAAGGGCGCCTTCGGGGCTTTCAGTGCCGTCAAGGCACGACGCTTGGCCAACTGTGCTGCACCCGCCTGTCCCAGCAACGAGCCCAAACGCCAATACAATGCACAATTTCTTCACAATAGTCCTGACGTCGCTTTTCCTATGATATTCCGTTACGTCAGTATTCGATGTCAGAGGTGTCGCATCAGGGGGTAGGGGACGCCCAGGCGCGCCCAGCGGTGGAGCGGACAGACTTGTCGGTGACCTCAAGGGTGTGCCGCAAAACCTCACCGTCGTGTTCCACGCCTACGTAGGTGTGGTGGGTCATGTGGCACCAGGCGGGCAGGTCATACACCGATGTTGGGTCATCAGAAACCACGACGAGTTGACCGCCAACGGGTAGCTCAGCGAGACGAGCTCGGATTTTCAGGAGCATCGTGACGCACTTAGCGCCGGTGGTGTCAAAAACGTCAGGTGCGGGGGCGATCATGCTGCCATCTTAAAGGCGCGGTGCACATCACAAACCCACACCTCAGTGATGCATGCATTAATGCATGCATCAGGAGTACGATGAAGTAATGAACCAGTCGGTGCCGCCACGCGACCACACCACCCTGCCCTGGGAAACACTCGACACCCCCGGTGGGAAGTCGCAACCCATCGCACAACACATCGCAGCACACACCGCCCAACGCATCGTCGAACGCCACTACCGCGAAGGCGACCTCCTCACCGAAGTGGAACTCGCCGCCCAACACGGCGCAAGCCGCACCCCAGCCCGCGAAGCAATGCTGCAACTCCAACGCTGGGGCCTCGTGCGAATCGCCCCCAAAAAAGGCGCAACCGTCACCGCACTCACCCCCAACGACGTTCTCGACCTCATCGCCGTGCGCGTCATGTTCGAAACCCAAGCAGTCACCCGCCTCACCGACCAACCCCACGAACTCGAAACTCTCGGCCACGACCTCACCATCCTCCTTGACCGCCAAGAAGCATCCACCAACACCACCGACGCCCTCGCCTTCGCCGCCGACGACTACCGATTCCACGCCCGCATCATCCGCTCCTCCGGAAACACCGTCATCACCGGCATGCTCGACAACCTCGCCCCCCGCCTCGCCCGCCTCACCTACCAAGCGGTCCTCGCAAACCCACACCTCATCACCACGTTCCTCACCGAACACCACACCCTCGCGCAACTCGCCCAACAAGGCAACGCAACAGCCTTCGGTGAACTTGCCACCCGCCACCTCCACAACGCACACTTCCCCACCACCCCGCCACAGCCAACGGACGCACCATGACCACCACCGACGCCACCCCCACCCTCGCGTCCAACTCGACACCCACAACGGCGACACAACCAGCGACGCAACCAGCCGGTATGCACCAACGCCCCTACTGGCTATTCCTCGCCCCCACCGTGTTCCTCCTCGCCTGGGGTGGCAACCACTTCACACCCCTCCTGCACTTCTACGAACAAGTCGGCCACTACCACCCCTGGCAAGCCAACCTCCTCCTCGGCACGTACGTCCTCGGGCTCGTCCCCGGCCTCCTCATCGCCTCCGCGATCTCCGACCAACACGGCCGCAAACCCCTCCTCATCGGCGCGATGATCCTGGCACTCATCGCCAGTGCCCTCGTCGCAGCCGGGCTCCACACCTTCTGGCTGCTCTGCCTTGGGCGCGCGCTCGCAGGCGCATCAGTGGGGGTTGCCATGTCCGTTGGTACCAGCTGGATGAAAGAACTGTCCTCCCCGCCCTTCGACCCGCGTGCCGGTGTGAGCGCCGGGGCTCGCCGCCCCGCACTGACCATGACACTCGGGTTTGGCATCGGCGCTGCAGTAACAGGGGCGCTCGTGCAATGGGGGCCGATGCCCGCCATCCTGCCGTACGCAGTCCACGCCCTGCTGAGTGTAGTTGCGTTAGTGCTCCTTGCGTGGGTGCCAGAGTCGCTGCCCGCCGGGCAGCGCACCACCCAACCGTGGTGGAAAGACCTCGCTGTTCCAGCGGCAGGGCACCGCACATTTATGCGCCTGGTGCTCCCCGCAGCGCCGTGGGTGTTTGGGGCGGCCGGTGTCGCGTATGCGATTATGCCTGCCGTTGTGCAAGACCAACTGGGGGATAGCACCACCATTTACGCATCGGCGTTGACGATTTTGACGCTAGGAACCGGTGCGCTCATCCAAAATGCTGTGCCCGCCATCAACCGGAAAACCGGTGGCCGAGCGCTCACCGTTGGGCTGGTCGCGATGACCGCGGGAATGGTGCTAGCGGTTATCGCGGCGATCCTCAAGGACCCCATTTTTGTGCTACTCGTTGGGGTGGTACTTGGCGCCGCGTACGGGATTTGTGTGGTTGCGGCTCTCCTCATCGTGCAGAGCATCGCCACCCCGCAAGACCTTGCCGGGTTAACCGGGGTGTATTACTCGATCACCTATGCCGGTTTCCTGTTGCCCAGCATCCTCGCGGCACTACTGCCCGTGTCGAGCTACGCGACCTCACTGGTGGGGGTCGCAGTGTTGTGTGCCGGATCGTTGATTGCTGTGCAACGCGGGTTCGTGGTGTTGCGCGCTACTCGTTGAGGGGTATTGGTAAGGTAAACGCGAGAATATTGATATTGCGGCGCAAGGAGCAGTCCGGACATTATGGAATACGATTCGATTGCTGATGTCCCGACCTTCGTGCTCGCTATAGGCGGAGCCCTTGGGCTGGGTTTAGTGTTCGGCCACGTCTGGTTGAGTCGCCGTAACCCTGTGTGGCTCGGTGGGATAGTGCCCGCCATCTACGTGATCGCGAATATTGTGTTCGTGGTTATTGACCGCCCCAGGGCTGGGGAAATGATCGGGACGGGCCTCACCCTCCTCGCGTTGCTGGTGGTGTGGTGGGCTGGTGAAGATACTCGGCAACGTCGTCGAGGTCTCCCGGTCACTGAATAGGTGCCATTGCCTCGTTCTTGGCACTGAAAACCCTTCTCTTTGCTGAAGTTTTACCTCGATGAGAACTTAGTGCGCCGTTGCCCAGACAGTTACCGCCGGAAAAGTCGGTACAAAGGTCCCATCCGGTAAAGGGGTATTCAACACTAGCCTCAAGTTAATGGCACACGTCTGCACATGTACCGATGTTGGTGCAGGGGGCGGGCAACGTGCACCGCAGCACGGGTCAACACAGTGAAGTAAAAAACCCGTGTGCCTGAGCCTGAGGAGGATCTCGTGGAACTATTGCTGTCCAAGGTCGACCTGCCACCCGCCGTTGCTGATGCGCTCAAGGCGGCCCCAAGTATCATCGTCCCTCGAACTCGAGCTGAACTCTACGAACTCTCACTTGGGCCAGACGGCGCGGACACGTTCGAGGTGAAATACCAGGTCCCCGGAAACGGCGTGGTCACCGAGGCAACAGTTGTTCGCTGCAAAAACGGCATCGCCGTGAACTACCCCGAAGACTACATTCGCCGCCGCGACCCCAATTGCATGCGCATCGCGGACGACCGCCCCACCGACAAACCCCGATTCAAAGACGTCTACGGGTACGACTTCGCATCACTCAAACAAGAAACCCTCGACTGGTTGGCCACCCAAGACCTCATTGTGGTGCCCTTCAAAGCCGGTGGACTCACCTACGGGTCACCATCATTGGCAATCATCCCCGCAAACACAGGTTTCTTCGCCACCGCCCTCGTTGACCTCCAAGGTTGGGTAGGGATCGACGAGATTGAACCCTTCACCCCGCGCAGCATCATGTACGCAGCCCCACCCTTCCGCCACACCCACTTCGAGGGCAAACAAGTAGTAGTCCACGACCGCTCCGACACCCTCCACGAGATCTTTGCGTACAACCTGTACCCCGGCCCATCAGCCAAAAAAGGTGTGTTCTCGGCACTGCTAGACATTGGTGAACAAGAAGGCTGGCTCACCGCACACGCATCATCAGTGCGCGTCACCACCCCGTACGACAACGAAACCGTCATCATGCACGAAGGTGCCTCCGGTGGTGGTAAATCCGAAATGTGCCAAGACATTCGCCGCCAATCAGACGGTCGTATCCTGCTTGGAACCAACGTTGTCAGCAACGAGCCGTACTACATCAACCTCGCCGAGTCCTCACAACTCGCCCCCGTCACTGATGACATGACGCTGTGCCACATCGACCTGCAAAAAGGTAACGGTAAACTCACCGTCGCCGACGCAGAAGACGGCTGGTTCGTGCGCGTCGACAACATGAAAACCTACGGCGAAGACCCAAGCTTCGAACGCGCAGTGATCCACCCAGAAACACCACTGGTCTTCTTCAACATCTCCGGCATGCCAGGCGCCACCTGCCTACCCTGGGAACACGAACCAGACTCAAACGGCAAACCATGCCCCAACCCGCGCGTCGTCATCCCGCGCCGCATGATCAAAGACGTCATCTCCGAACCCACCGAAATCGACGTCCGCACCTTCGGTGCACGCATGCCTGCCTGCACCCGGGACAACCCCACTTACGGGATTATGGGCATGATGCACATCGTGCCACCAGCCCTCGCCTGGCTGTGGCGCCTCATCGCGCCACGTGGAGACAAAAACCCCTCCATTGGTGAATCCGCTGAACAAACCGACAAACTCGCACACGGCGGGTTGGTTTCCGAAGGTGTCGGCTCGTACTGGCCATTCTCCACCGGCACCAAAGTAGCCGCCGCGAACCTGCTCCTCAAACAACTCATGGACGCAGACCGTACCCGCTACGTGCTCACACCCAACCAGCACATCGGCGCGTACAAAGTTGGGTTCACCGCCGAATGGTTAACCCGCGAATACCTTGCACGCCGTGGGGGTGGCAAGATCCGTGAAGAACAACTCACCCCAGCTCGCTGCGCACTGTTCGGGTACGCCCTCAAAGAGGTGAAAATCGACGGTCAACAGGTGCGCCCCACCTTCCTGCAACCGGAGAACCAGTCACAAGTTGGTGTCGAAGCGTATGACACGGGTGCGAAGATCCTGTCTGACTTCTTCAAAGCTGAACTGGAACAATTCCTCACCGATGACCTCGACCCACTGGGCCGCGCCATCATTGAGGTGTGCATGAAGGACGGGTCTGTTGCCGACTACGAGGCGCTCACCCCGACATACATCTAGCGATTCGCGTCACGGAACAGGGGGAGCCCTGTTCCGCAGCGCTGAACTTATAGCGCGCATGACGTAACGCAGCCTGGACAAACGGGCGGGCAGGTCTTGGTAACCTGCCCGCCCGTTGCTGTGCCCCGCGCCTTCCGTTGCCATGCGCAACCACCAGCCGATGTGTGTGTTGCCTGTGTCACAGGGTGCAGCAACAATGGGGTTATGACTGCCTCCCCAGCGCCCAGCCACCCAGCTGATTCCCACGACATTATTCGGGTGCGTGGCGCCCGGGAGAACAACCTTCGGAACATCAGCGTTGACATCCCTAAACGCAGGCTCACTGTGTTCACGGGGGTGTCGGGGTCGGGTAAGTCATCGTTGGTGTTTGCAACCATCGCCGCAGAATCTCAGCGACTCATCAATGAAACGTATTCCACGTTTGTGCAGGGTTTTATGCCAACGTTGGCTCGCCCTGAAGTGGACCAGTTAGATGGACTGACCACCGCGATCATTGTCGATCAGGAGCGAATGACCGCAAATTCGCGTTCCACAGTGGGCACAGTCACCGATGCAAACGCACTATTGCGCACACTGTTTTCACGTATCGCACAGCCGCATATTGGGTCATCCCAGGCGTACTCCTTCAACGTCCCCTCCGTGCAAGCGTCAGGTGCTATTACTGTGCAACGGGGGAACAAAACCACAGAGAAACAGACGTATTCGCTGGTGGGTGGCATGTGCCCGCGCTGTGAAGGCATCGGTAAGGTGAATGATATTGACCTCACCCAACTGTTTGACGCCACGAAATCTCTGGCTCAAGGGGCAATAACTATTCCGGGGTACACCGCGGATGGTTGGTACGTTCGGCTTTTTAGCGAGTCCGGGTTCCTTGACCCTGACAAGCCCATTGAGAAGTACACCAAGCGCGAACTCCACGACTTTTTGTACCGTGAACCAACGAAGGTACCGGTCGCGGGCGCAAACATGACGTATGAGGGCTTAGTTCCGAAAATACAAAAGTCGATGCTGTCTAAAGATCCCGATGCCATGCAACCGCATATTCGTGCGTTTGTTGAACGGGCCGTGACGTTCATGGTGTGCCCTGATTGTGAGGGAACGCGCTTGTCTGAAGGAGCCCGTAACTCGCGTATTGATGGCAAGAACATCGCAGAGGTGTGTGCGTTACAGATCTCTGACCTTGCCCAGTGGGTGGCGCAGATCAAAGAACCTTCTGTTGCCCCGCTAGTTGAGACACTGTCCCGCACGCTTGACTCATTTGTGAGCATCGGGTTGGGGTACTTGTCGTTGGATCGCCCATCAGGTTCACTGTCGGGCGGGGAGGCCCAACGAACCAAAATGGTGCGGCATTTGGGGTCAGCTCTCACCGATGTCACCTACATTTTTGATGAGCCGAGCGCCGGGCTACACCCGCACGACATTCAGCGCATGAATGACCTGCTCCTTCAGCTACGAGACAAGGGCAACACGGTGCTGGTGGTGGAACACAAACCAGAAATGATCGCAATAGCCGACCACGTTATTGACCTTGGTCCCGCCGCTGGCACCCGCGGCGGAACCATCACCTTTGAAGGCGACGTTTCAGGGCTGCGGGCTAGTGACACGCTCACCGGGCACCACCTTGATGACCGGGCTCACCTGAAGGAAACCACCCGCCCTGCGCAAGGGGGGCTGGAAGTTCGGGGGGCATCGGACAACAACCTCAACGCGGTCGATGTAGACATCCCGCTCGGTGTGTTGGTTGCGGTGACAGGGGTGGCGGGTTCGGGGAAATCCTCACTCATCCACGGGTCCGTGGCGCCGCGTGATGGTGTGATCGCTATTGACCAAACACCGATTCGTGGCTCACGCAGGTCCAACCCGGCAACGTACACCGGGTTGTTGGAGCCAATCCGTAAAGCGTTCGCGAAAGCTAACGGTGTGAAACCTGCATTGTTCTCAGCGAACTCGGCGGGCGCGTGCCCGGCATGTAACGGTGTTGGGGTCACTTTCACTGACCTGGGGATGATGGCATCGGTGGCAAGTACCTGCCTGGAGTGCGAGGGTAAACGCTTCAGCGCTGAGGTGTTGGAGCATACGTTCGGGGGTAAAGACATCAGCGAGGTGTTGGCGTTGCCTGCTGAGCAGGCGCATGAGTTTTTCTCCCACGGGGATGCCCGCACTCCCGCTGCTGCGACTATTTTGCAACGGTTGGTTGACGTCGGGTTGGGGTACATCACGTTGGGGCAACCGTTAACAACGCTGTCTGGCGGTGAACGCCAACGCCTCAAACTAGCCACCCACATGGGTGGTAAAGGTGACATATACATCCTTGATGAACCAACAACAGGGCTTCACTTGGCCGATGTGCAACACCTCTTGGCCCTGTTAGACCGGCTTGTGGATAGCGGCAAATCCGTCATTGTCATTGAGCACCATCAGGCAGTGATGGCTCATGCGGACTGGATCATTGACCTGGGGCCAGGTGCAGGGCATGACGGGGGGAACATC
The DNA here is from genome assembly GCF_000423205.1 of Jonesia quinghaiensis DSM 15701. Taxonomy (GTDB): domain Bacteria; phylum Actinomycetota; class Actinomycetes; order Actinomycetales; family Cellulomonadaceae; genus Jonesia; species Jonesia quinghaiensis. Next base: position 313,701 of record NZ_AUHN01000004.1, on the reverse strand, counting down.
GTCTTTGAAGGAACACCTACCGCCCTTGTGGCTGACCGCTCGACACTGACCGGCCAACACCTCGCCGAATACGTGACAGCCTAACTCCGTCGGTGCTTGAGGTCGCCGGTATGAGTGCCCGCCCATGACCGTTCAACAACGTGACCAGCATGGTTGCCGGGCGGTGAGATAGGCACTTCAAAGTGCCTGTGGAAAACCTGGAATTGCTTGCCACACCAGCCCGTTGATGCAGATGACCGCAATGTTTCCTTGAAAGGACCCACCATGTCAGTAGTCGTTACCGGAGCCACCGGACACCTGGGCCGTCTCGTTCTCGATTCCCTCCTCGCACGCGGCGTGGCCCCCACCGACATCACCGCCGCCGGCCGTCGCACCGAAACCCTCAGCGACTACGCCGCGAAGGGCATCAACGTTGTTGCCGTGGACTACAACGACCCTGCCACCCTTGAAGGCGCTTTCACCGGTGCAGATGCTGTCCTGCTCATCTCAAGTTCCGCTATTGGCCAGCGCGTTGCCCAACACTCCGCAGTGTTGGACGCTGTGAAAGCATCGGGCGCTGGGCGCATCGTCTACACCAGTGCCTTCCCCGGACTGGTTGTTTCCCCAGAACACGAAGTAACAGAAGCTGCCATCAAGGACTCCGGTGTTCCCTTCACGATCCTGCGTAACGGCTGGTACATCGAGAACTACCAAGGGCTTGTGGACCAAGCGCGCGCAACAGGCGGAATCATTGGTGCCGCTGGTGAAGGGAAAGTTGCTGGTGCAACCCGCGCTGACCTTGCCGATGCTGCGGCAGTTGTGCTGACAAGCGCGGGCCACGAGGGTAAAACGTATGGCCTAACCGGTGACACAGCCTTCACCTACACTGACTTGGCTGCCGCTTTGGGTGGCATTGTGGGCCGTGAAGTGACCTACACGGACATGTCCGTGGAACGGTACACCGAAGCGCTTATTGGTGCTGGTCTTGACGAGGGTACTGCTGGGTTCCTCGCTGCTGCAGACCAGAACATTCGTGACGGTTTGATGGCTGAGGTTACTTCTGACTTGAGTGACCTCATTGGTCGCCCCACCCAGTCGCTGAAGCAGGGGTTAACTGCCTGATCTGCCGTAACGACCGGGTGCGTGGCTAGCCCGCGTCACCTGGTGAACTGGCACCCAACGCAGGTGAACATGTGGACCGGCCGCTGTGGAGAACACCCACAGCGGCCGAGTTATCCACAAGGCTTGGTCCATAGGTGGGTGGTGCTTTGAGTGTCAGGGCATATCAGCGCGGCGAACCCGCAACAACCTGCGCACCCGCACCACAACAAACCACGCCACCAACACCGCAATGACGACGAGCACAGCGTTGGAGAGCACACCGCTCCATTGTTCAAGAACCGGCCGGATCGCAGGCCCAAACGCGTAACCCAACCCGATCCACAAACCATTCCACAGGCCAGAACCAGCGAGAGTGTAGGCCGTGAACTTGGCGAAGTTCATGCGCTCAATACCCGCTGGAATGGACACAAAAGACCGAACGAGTGGCACGCATCGGCCAACAAAAACAGCAACCCCACCCCACCGGGCGAAGAACGCTTCAGCGCGGTCAAAGTCGTCGTACTCCATCAGCGGGATCCGCCCCACCAGCGCCCTGGTGCGCCGCGCACCAAGGGCCGCACCAATCCAATACCACAACCATGCGCCGATGACCGCGCCAATAGTGGCCGCCAACCAGGCAAGCCACGCATTCATTTGCCCGTCATAAGCGAGGAACCCCGCGCCGGGCAACACCGCCTCGGAGGGGATCGGTGGAACAAACGTTTCAATGAAAACAGCTAACCCCACACCCACTTCCCCGAACGTGTCCATGAGGTGCAACACCCACCCAATGAAACCGTCGTACTGCGGCTCATCGCCGCTTGCCGCAGTCGTAGCGAGGGTCGCTAGGGCGGTGAGGTGTGATGTCATGGGTGGGCTTTCGCATCGTGGAGCGCAGGCGTGAGTGCCAGGTTAGGCATGAGGTCCACAGTAGTAACCGGCGAACCGCAGAACCGCGACACAGTGGGGACAAGCCGTGGAGATCTTCAGGTCACGCGGTGGCAACAACCTCAAAACGCTCAAAAACCACGTCAATGTCGTCGTGGAAGGCGAGGTTGTGTCGAGCCAGAACGCGCGTCCAGTAACGCTGATGTTCCCGGCGCCAGGATTCTAGGGTGCGGTCATCTTCGCCTTCATCGGCGGCGAACGCTTCAGTGCATGAGTGAAAGGGGCCGATGCGCAATTCCGTGGATCGCAGAATCGCACGTGGCGCACCGTGCCCGTCGCAGGCCACCCAGTGCGAACCGATCACGGGGAGTTGCTCACCCGCCCAGGTGAATTCGGCGACGAGTGCTGCGGTTGCTGTTTTGTCGCCAGCTAACACCAGGGCCATGAGCTGGTTATTGAGTTCGAGGGAGTCCCCAAACCGGTCAATGATGTAACTGTCGCATGCCGCCATACGGTCCGGGTGCGCTTGAGCGTAGCGTTCCCAGAATGCTTCAGCGGCCGCAATATCCATCGGTGCCGCTGGTGTTGTGCCGCTCATACTGACTGTTCTGGGGTGTCGTTGATGGGGCGTTCAACAACGTATGTTGACCCGTCAGGTGCGGTGACTCGGACAAGTTGGGTGCGCAGGTCAGCTTCGCGTTGGCGTTCAGCATCTGTGTCAGGGCGGCTAGGTTTGGTGGGGTCACTGACCTGAGCTGGGCCAAAGACGGGAAGCAAACCTTCAGTGAATCGCAGTCCGCGAGATTTTCTTGGCCGTTGAGGTTCTGTGGTGCGGTCTTGGCGGGCCATAACTACTGCTCCTGGTGTGGTCGATTCCTTGTGCTGAGTCTATCGGTCACGGCGATTGTGTGAGCAGCTTTTTATTACCCGCCGGGCATCGTCATGCGGGTCGCCTGTGATTGGCCTGCGCGCATGACAAGGTAGGTAATGCACGCGCACATGATGAGGATTCCACCGGCGTTTAGTGAAGTCGACACCTGTGCACTCAAGGACCCTGAGAGGGTGAGGGTTTCACGGCTGAACCCAGCGATGATGACTCCAAGTATGGCGGTGGGGAAAAGCCAGGCAATACATGCCGCAACAGATGTGGAGGTTTTTCGAAGAAAACCCCACTGTGCCCCATGAGTGCTGAGGTAGCACAACACGGCAGTGGTTAAGCAGATGCCTAGAAGATTTGTTGGGCTGATGAGTTGGATAAGTGCAGACCCTGCTGTTGTGTCGTGAGTGGCGATAGGCACAACGAACACGGCGATGAGCACCAGAAACGTTTGCATCCCGAGGATCGCTGTGGCTATACGCATCGGGTGGGCCCGGTGTTCAATAGGCCAACATCCGACGATGTTATTCAATCTCCCCATAAGGACATCTTAGATACATCAACAATTCTCGGCATCGTCAATGCCCGAGGTTAAATGCCCGAGGCGTCGTGCCACTATTTTCCCGGACCGGCGCGCGTCATCCCATCGGCGGTGAGGTGGCCGTTATGTCCGTGGAGCGGCGGTGGAGCCCCGCACTATCAGTTCAGTGGGGATGGTGGTGCGGTGGTCGGTGAGTGGTTGGCCGCTACGAATTTGGCGGAACAGGACATCCATGAGCGCGGTGCCAACTGCGCTGAAGTCTTGCCGCACGGTGGTCAGCGGTGGCCATAGGTAGGGCGAAAGGGGGATGTCGTCAAAACCGATGATGGACACGTCGTGAGGTACGCGCAGTCCACGTTCGTGTGCGGCGCGCATGAAACCGGCCGCCATTTCGTCGTTGGCGCACAGTATTGCGGTAACTGAGGCGTCATCAAGGAGTTTTGCGCCAGCGGCATGCCCGGAAGCTGCCGACCAATCCCCGCGGAGGACCTCAGGAACTGGGCGCCCGTGGGAGGTGAGGGTTTCTTGCCACGCTTGGATACGCACCCCGGCGGGGGAGGAGTCGGCTGGGCCAGCTAGGTGGTGCACGGTGTTGTGGCCGAGGTCGAGGAGGTGGCGGACAGCTTGGGCGATTCCGGCCCGCTGATCGGTGCTGACGGCTGGGTGGTGGCCAATGAATCGCGAGTCTGACACCACGATTGGCAGGCGGCGGGGGAGTTGCAACGTGTCAGGGGTCGCGGTTTCCGCGCGGATGATGACCAGTCCATCAATGGATTGGTGGGTGAGGCGTTGCACGGCGACGGAGACGTCGTCGGAGGAGGGGGACTCAACGTCGATCAGGTTGACGGTGAAACCGTTTTTTCGGGCTGCTTCCACCAGGGCGTCGATGGTGTGGAATTCTCCGGTGCGTGACAGGTGGTGGGCGATGACACCGATGGACCCGAAGCGCCCGTAGCGCAGGGCGCGCGCAGCGTGATTGGGCGAGTACCCTAGCTTCTCCATTGCGGCGAGAACTTTGTCTCGGGTTTCTGGGCGGACCCGTTCAGCTCCAGTGGAGACGCGGGAAACAGTTTGGGAGGACACTCCAGCGAGGCGTGCAACATCCCCAATTGAAGGTCCTAGCCGTTTCCGGGTGGGAGTGGGCGATTCGGTAGGGGCCACGCTGTCCATGAGGACAGGATACCCATGTTCACGTTCACATGGTGAAACAGAATGAAAATTTCCGCCATTGCGCTGAGAAGTGCATCACGTTGGGCGTTGACGATGTTTGCGTCAACATGCTACCTTCACTTCAGATGTTGACGTAAACATCACCCAGATGTGCCACACGGACGTGGCACAACGCACTGTGCTGAACACTCAACGAAGAGAACCAGCAGGGTCACCCTGCACAAGCCAGAGCCCGATGCGGGAACTGGGTCAGGAAGGAGGCCACACGTGGCCATTCACAAGAAATTACTTGCCACCGGTGCCATCGCAGGAACACTCGCACTGACACTCGCAGCATGCGGAGGCGGCGGGAGCGACGACCCCACCGCAGCCCCCACCAACGATTCAGGCGAACTGTCCGGCGAACTCACCGTGTGGGCATGGGACCAAACCATCGCCGACGTCGCCGAAGCCTTCACCGCAGAACACCCCGATGTCACAGTCGACGTCGTCAACGTAGGCACCGGAAACGACCAATACATCGCCCTACAAAACGCCGTCGCAGCAGAAACAGGTGGCCCCGACCTCGCGCAAATCGAATACTTCGCTGTGCCACAGTTCTCCATCGGTGGTGCACTCGCAGACATCGGCCCCATGGGTGCATCGGAACTTGATGGAACATTCACCACTGGGCCGTGGTCTGCTCTTTCCCAAGGGGACAGCGTGTGGGGGTTGCCGCTGGATTCAGGCCCCATGGCGTTGTTCTACAACACCGAAGTTTTTGAAAAGTACGACGTTGACGTCCCCACCACGTGGGATGAGTTCCTTGAGGCGGCGCGCACACTCAAAGAAAACGACGTGTACCTCATCAACGACACCGGTGACGCAGGCTTCACAACCTCCATGATGTGGCAGGCTGGCGGGCGCCCCTACGAGGTTAATGACACAACAGTGTCCGTCGACTTCACCGACGAGGGAAGTAAACAGTTCGCAGAAATGTGGCAAACCATGATCGACGAGGACCTCCTCGCCCCCATCGGTTCATGGAGTGACGAGTGGTACCAAGGGTTGGGCGACGGCACAATCGCCTCCCTCGTCATCGGTGCGTGGATGCCCGGAAACCTCGAATCAGGTGTGCCAGACGGCGCCGGTAAATGGGCTGTTGCTGACATGCCACAGTGGAACGAAGGTGAGTTCGTCACCGCAGAAAATGGTGGAAGCTCCATGGCTGTCATGGAAGGCAGCGACCAGAAAGCCTTAGCCTACGAATTTGTTGAGTTCGCTTCAGCTGGGGAGGGCATCGACATTCGGGTAGAGGGTGGTGCGTTCCCAGCAACAGTGGAAACACTGAATGAACCTGGCTTCTTGGACCGCGAATTTGAGTACTTCGGCGGCCAAAAAGTTAACGAAGTCCTTTCCAAAGCCGCAGGTGGTGTTGGTGAAGGTTGGCAGTACCTCCCCTTCCAGGTGTACGCAAACTCCATCTTCAACGACTACGGCGCGGACGCCTACAACGGCAACACGCCACTAGCTGACGCCTTCGTGCAATGGGGTGACGCCTCAGCAACCTACGGTGAGCAACAAGGATTCACCATCCAGTAGCCCGCCACACCCAGCGCGTGCCAGGGTGGGTCGCGCGCAACCAACGATGCCCGGTGACAGTGAGACAGTCACCGGGCATCGTTGCGCCTACGCGTTAGTACCCCCGATGTTGTTGCCGCCGCTACTGCCGTTACTGCCGCCGCTGTCGCTAGTGCTGCTGCTCATGTCATGTTCCCCAAGCCCAGCATCGTGAAGCTGACGGTGAACAAGGTCAACAAACATTTGCGGCGCCAACCCCACAGCCCGATGCCGTGCGGTCACCAACAAAATAGGTCGCGATGCATCCCGATGCCGGAATGGCAGCAACACAACATCGTGCGCATAGGTGCGCCGCGGAACGATCGCCACCCCCAACCCGGCCCCCACCAGCCCCAACACAGTAGAAATTTCCTGCCCCTCAAACGCGACGCGCGGCGACACACCCCACCGGTCAAGAAGCGCATCAATGGTGCTGCGCAACCCCAACCCGTGCCGCAACGCAATGAGGTGCTCAGAGGCAAGATCACCACTCGTCACATCGTCACGGCCCACCAAATGGTGTGTGCGCGGCACCGCTAACACCAGTTCCTCCACCGCAACCTGCTTACTCGCGTGAGCCAACGCATCGGGCACCACCGCAATGAACGCAACATCGGCGCGCCCCGCATCGAGCGCAGCCAAACACTCCGCCCGCGAGCCTTGCGTCAACGCAAACTCCACCGCAGGGTACGCATGCGTGAAATCGCGAATATAAGAAGGCACCAACGCCTCACCCAACGAATGCTGAAACGCAATGCTGATTCGCCCACGTAACGCCGAATCCAACCCCGCCAAGGCGTCCCCAAGCAAGCGGAGCGCAGTATTCGCCGCATCGCCCAACTCGCGCGCCGCCCTCGTGGGCGTCACGGTCCGCCCTTCACGGTGGCGCAGCCCGATGCCCGTGATGGCCTCAGCGGCAGCCAAGCTCCGGCTGACCTGGGGTTGGGGCACACCCAAGACGTCCGATGCCGCAGTGACCTGGCCTGTGTCAGCAAACGCTGCCAGCACGGGGAGGTGGGGAAGGAGGCGAGCCACAGAATCCATAACAAAACTGTATGGGTTTTCGTAGCAAAAGAACATTAGTGTTATGCGATTGTGCGGAGTAGGTTACAGACCACACCCCTCCACCAACCTACCCCGCACCTCCACCCAACCTGCCGCCGACTCTACTTCCTCACCCCTCACCTCCGCCCCTCGCACCACCCTCACCCGCCTCGTGTGTGGCACGTTTTGGGACCGTGTGGCATGTCCTAGACAGCACACTCAGTACCGAAACCTGCCACATGGGGGCGACGCACCAACTGGGAACCTGCCATGACCGCACTCGCACCTACGCCAACCCTGCCGACCCCAGCCACCCCAACAACCCCACCAGCGCTGAAGTCCACGCAAGGCTCTACCCAGCCCGCCAAACCAGACACCGCCGATGCGCTACCCACCACCAACCACAGGCCCCTACTCGTCGCGCTTTTCGCCGCAGGCCTTGTCACCTTCGCCCAGATCTACGCCCCACAGACGGTGTTACCCCACATCGCGGCCAGCCTGTCCATCACCTTCGCGCAAGCCGGGCTGATCATTAGCGCAGGAACCCTTGGCCTTGCCGCTGGAGTCATCCCGTGGGTACTGGCCGCACCGCGCATCGGGTGGCGCCTCTCCCTCACCATCGCCCTCATACTTGGCACCGGCATCAGCGCCCTCAGTGTCCTCGCACCCACGCTGCCGCTGTTCCTTGCTGCCCGTTTCGTTGCCGGAGTCGCGCTCGCAGCTGTGCCCGCCCTTGCGCTTGCGCAAGCTAACGCACTGCTTCCGCCGCACCGCGCAGCTCACGGGGCGGGGGTGTTTATTGCCGGGAATGCTGTGGGTGGTGTTGTTGGGCGTCTTGTTTCTGGTGTGGTTACCGCGCAGTGGTCTTGGCAAGTGGGGGTGCTTTCGGTAGCGGCAATATGTGCAGGTGGGACAGCGGTTTTCCTGTTGTGGGCGCCGCGTAATGCCGATGCTTCACACTCGCACAGCGTGCGTCTGTTTGCGGTGGCGCTCGCCTCCCCAACAGTGCGGCGGCTGTGTGTGCAAGGGTTCTTGGTGATGGGGGTGTTCGTGACGTTTTACAACTACATCGGGTTTCGGCTGACTGATGCGCCGTTGAATGTTTCCCATACCGCAGTTGCGTGGATGTTCAGCGTGTTCGCGGTGGGCACCGTGGCGTCCATGGGCGCGAGCCGCCTCACTACACGGTTGAGTCGCGGGGCGGTGGTTGCGGTGGCATCTGGGGTTTCTCTTGTGGGGCTTGCCCTCAGTGTGGTTCCGCACGTTGCGGCACTATTGGTGGCATTGATCTTGGTGACGGTCGGATTTTTCGGTGCGCAAAGCATCATCGCAGGGTGGGCTAGTAGCGCCCTCCCGCAAGCTCGCAGGCACAGCGCAGCTCTCTACACCATCGCGTACTACGCCGGTGGAAGCATCGTAGGGTGGGGCGGCGGCATCGCGTTTGCCGAACTGGGGTGGGGTGCAGTTGTGGCGCTCACTGCGGTGTGCGCGGCGGCGAGCATCGGCATTGCGTTGACGATGCGTGGGACCGCTGGCATGCAGCACCCAGATTGCCCTGCCAAGAAACCCAACCAAACCGCACCTTGAGCCCCGCCATGACAACTGTCATGGTCAGCTCATGACGTGCGGCAGTGTTCAAACCATGCGGGGCACGCAAGGATAAGAGCATGAGCACTCACACTGCGGTGACCCTGAGCGGAGTCACCAAAACGTTCCGCACAGACGGGGGGACACTCACGGCTGTTGATGGCGTGGACCTCACCGTCAACGCCGGTGAAATCGTTGCGTTCCTCGGCCCCAATGGTGCCGGCAAAACCACCACCATCGACATGATCCTCGGGTTAACAGCCCCAGTCGCAGGCAGTATCAGCGTGCTTGGGACAACACCGCGTAAAGCAGTTCAAGCGGGTCGGGTATCAGCACTGCTACAAACCGGTGGGCTCCTCCACGACCTTACCGTGAAAGAAACCGTCACCTCCATCGCGTCGCTGTACCGGCTCGGCACAGACCGGGTACACGATGTCATGGAACGCACCGGCCTCACCCGCCTAGCATCACGCAAAGTATCAAAATGCTCAGGCGGTGAACAGCAACGCCTGAAGTTCGCCCTAGCGCTACTACCAGACCCTGACGTGTTGATCCTCGATGAACCAACAGCAGGCATGGACGTGTCAGCGCGCCGCGAATTCTGGTCCACCATGCAAAGCGAAGCCCAAGACGGACGCACCGTCATCTTCGCAACCCACTACCTCCAAGAAGCAGAAGACTTCTCCGAACGCACCATCCTCATGAACAACGGCGTCATCATCGCTGACGGCCCCACCGCACAGATACGTTCCATCGCTGCTGGGCGCACCGTTTCCGTTGTCCTCCCACCCGACTTCGACGCCACCACCCTCGACGCCCTGCCTGGTGTCACCGCAGTGCACCGCAACGGGGACCGCGTAGTGCTCACCACCACCGAGTCAGACAACAACGCACTGCACCTCCTCACCCACGGCGCCCGCGACATGGAAATCACCGCCCCCAGCCTCGAATCCGCATTCGTGCAACTCACCAGCAAGGAGTCCCAATGAACACCACGTTCTTTCGCATCGACCTGATGCGACAACTACGGGACTACGGGAACCTCATTTTTGTTCTCATCATGCCCACCACGATGTACATCATCTTCGGGGCAACCCAAAGCTTCGGTGACGACCCAGCCGGAAACGCCAACGTCAGCTTCTACATCATGGCGTCCATGGCCGCCTACGGTGGGGCACTATCAGCAGCGAGCATCGCCGGGACCGCCGCAATTGAACAAATGCAAGGGTGGGGCCGCCAACTAGGCCTCACCCCCGCATCGGGCAGGCGCATCGTCGCGACAAAAGTAGCCGTCGCCCTCACCATCACAGCACTAGCCATCACCTTCGTGTTTGTGACCGGCGCACTCACCGGCGCCCGCGCAGACAGCCCCTCCGTGTGGGTTTTCACGTTCCTCCTCATCCTGGGCGGGTCCTCAATATTCGCCCTCCTGGGGTACGCCATAGCCGTAACCTTCAAATCAGATTCCGCCACAGGCATCGCATCTGGGGCAATCGTGCTCCTCAGCTTCCTCGGCAACGTGTTCACACCACTCAGCGGAACAATGCTCACCATCGCGAAATTCACGCCCCTGTACGGTTACGTGTCACTAGCACGATGGCCACAACTCGAAGGAGTCGTCCTCAACGAAGGCAGCGACGAACTCTGGCTCATCCTCGCAAACATCACCGTGTGGATCGCACTCTTCGCGGCGCTCGCAGTGCTGGGGACCCGACGAGGAAGGCAACGGCGATGACCCGCCTCCAACCCATCATCACGTGGTTGGGTAACCACCTTGACCTAGCATTGCCCAGCATTTTCTTGGTGTTCCTCGCGCCGCAGGTCAGTTACATCCTGGAGCACCAAACGAACCCTGTTGCCCAAGTTGCTGGCATAGCCCTCGTTGTTGCGTTCGGTGCGCTCTACCTGTGGGCGTTTGTGCTCTTTGCGATGCCCATCTTCGGCCCAGCGGACCCCCGCGTGTGGTGGGTTTTCGCCGGGCTCACGGCGATCAGTGGGCTGTTGGCGCTGTTCAACGGGCCACTGGCATTAGCAACATTCCCCTTTCAGGCTGCCGCGGCCTGCTACCTTTTGCGGTTGCCAATGGCGTTGCTCGTTGGCGCAGGCTACACCGCAGCTAGTGTGGCCATCTTGGCGCTAACCGGGACACTTCTCGACAACCTGTTTTTCCCCATCCTCATTGTCGGGGTGTTCCTGGGGAACTTTGTGCTCGCCAGCGTGTTCATTTTCGATGCCAACGCCATGCGCATGAGTAGCGAACTAGCTCGCACCCAAGAGCGCGACCACCTGGCCCGTGACGTCCACGACTCCCTGGGGCACACCCTGACCGTGGTGGCCATTAAAGCGGAACTCGCGTCACGGCTCATCGACACCAACCCCGACCAGGCTCGCGCCGAACTTGCGCAACTTCGCGACCACATCCGCGACGCCCTCACCGACGTCCGATCCGTCGTGACCGGGCTCAAAACCCACGACCTCCCCACCCAAATCGACGCCCTACACTGCACGATGCCCGAGGCTGACATCAGCCTCACTGTCGTTGGCAGCCCCGACACAGTCCCAACCCAACACCAGCATGCGCTTGCGTGGATACTGCGCGAAGCGGGCACCAACGTGCTGCGGCACTCCGGCGCAACACAGTGCACAGTGACATTCCGAGATGGTGCCATGACGGTTCACGACAACGGGGACGGTATCCCTGACCAGCTCGTACCGGACTACACAACGGACCCTGGTAACGGTAACGGTAACGGCAACGGCAACGGCAACGGCAACGGACAGGACCAGATGCACGGTCAGGATCACGGCCAGATTCGCAGTCAGGTTCACGGTCACGGACTCACCGGAATGCTCAGCCGCGCCCAAGACAACAACATGACCGCACACATCACCACCCCACCCACCGGCGGCACCCTCGTCACCATAGAGTGGACAGCATCATGACTATTCGTGTTCTCGTTGCTGACGACCAAGCTCTCGTACGCCAAGGGCTCGCCGCATTACTTTCCCTCGAAGCTGACATTGATGTGGTTGCTGAAGCAGCCGATGGGCTGCACGCAACCCAACTTGTCGCTGAACACAGCATCGACGTGTGCCTCATGGACGTGCAAATGCCGCACCTCGACGGAATCGCCGCAACCAAACGTATCGCCGAAACTAACCCCAACTGTGCCGTGATCATCGTGACAACATTCGGGCGAACCGGCTACCTCAAACAAGCCCTCGCAGCAGGAGCACGCGGATTCGTTGTCAAAGACACACCCGCCGCGCAACTCGCCGAAGCAATCCGAAAAGTCCACCGAGGGCTGCGCGTTGTAGACCCAGAACTCGCCGCCGCATCGCTCAGCGAAGGCACCAACCCCCTCTCTGACCGGGAAAAAGAGGTACTGCGGCACGCCCTAACCGGCGACACCGTGGCCGCTATCGCCCACACCCTCCACCTCACCGCAGGGACCGTGCGCAACCATTTATCCTCCGCAATCCAGAAAACCGGCGCCATCAACCGGGTCCAAGCAGCACGAACCGCCGCCGAACGAGGCTGGCTATAGGGCACACTTGAACAGTGGAAGTAATCCTCACTCTCGTTTTCGCTGCCGCAGCAGCCCACGGCTTCGTCACTGACCGCCGTCGGATGCGCAACGCCATTTACGTGGGGTTCGCCATCACGTTCCTCGTGCTGTCCATCACCGCGCAAGGCGGAAACAACACCATTGTGGGTGTGGGCATCGCCCTCGTTGGGGTGGCATTTTTGCTGTCCATCCCTGCGTTAGCTGTTGTGTTGATTGCCAACGGGGTCACCATGATCCGGCGGGAAGGGAGGAGCCTCGCGAACCTCCTCACCATCCCCTTAGGGTTACTCATTCTTGTTGCCCCCATTTTGCCGTTCTACATTCTTTCCCAACACAACACGTGGCTGATCTGGGGCAGCCTGTGGATCATCATGCTGTTGGGATACTTGGGGTTCGTGTTTGCCAGCTACCTGGCATACTCCTTCCTCTACACTGCGGTACCTGAACGATTTGTTGCCAAATACGTTGTGGTCCTCGGGTCAGGGCTGATCAACGGGAAAGTCACCCCACTGCTGGCTTCCAGACTCACCGTGGGAATCGAAAAATACGCGGACTTCCGGGCGCTTACCGGTGAAGCCGTGATCATCCCCTCCGGGGGGCAAGGCCCCGATGAACCCATGCCTGAAGGGGTGGCGATGCGCGACTACCTCACCGAACACGGCGTGCCATCCGGCGACATCATCGTGGAAGACCAAGCGCGAAACACCGAAGAAAACCTCATCAAATCCAGGCTCCTCATCCCCGAACCAGACGAACCCATGGCCGTGGTAACCAACAACTACCACGTGTTCCGCACCGCCCTGCTCACCCGCAAACTAGGCATCACCGCCCACGTGTACGGTGCCCCCACGGCAACGTACTTCCTGCCCAGTGCGTTGATTCGGGAATTCGTGGCGATTTTGGTTGAGAACAAATGGGTGAACCTCCTCATCATTGGTGGTCTGACCGGGCTGTGCGTCGTGGGGCTACGCGCCACCCTCTAGCTGGCCTGTTTGGTGCTTACGCCACCTGCGGCATCGGCCGTGACGCCAACTACGGTGGCCTGTATTGGCGCCGATGCTCCACCACCGCATCGTGTCGCATTGCTTTTCGCTTCCCCTTCTGCCTCAATCCCACGCCCCACCCTGCCCTCACGTTCCCCCTCCCCCCTCCACCATCCCCCGCTCAGGCCATGTGGCATGTTTTGGGACCGTGTGGCATGTCCTAGACAGCACACTCAGTACCAAAACATGCCACACAGGGGGGCAGGGGAGACGCTTGCTGAGAGCCCACCGCGATCACACCCGCAGCGTTCAGATCGCACTCGCACCACACGAACTCACTTCAAAACCACGAACTCACCGGTGATTATGCGGTGCTAGCAAACCCGCGCCAGTTGCTCCGCAGAGTCTGTGGAAAGATGAACCATGACCAAAAATGCCCTCGTTATCCAGCATGTCCTTGCTGAGGATCTCGGTATTCTTCAGCCAGTTCTCCGCGACCACGGATACACCATCACCATGGTCGAAACGCCGGTGCACGGAATCGCTGCCCCGCAGGCGCTCGACGCCGACCTGCTCGTGGTCTTGGGTGGCCCAATTGGTGTGTATGAGACAGGCGATTTCCCTTACCTGAACGACGAAATTGAAGCGATTACTCGCCGTCTTGCGGTAGGTGCACCAACAATGGGGATTTGCCTTGGTGCGCAACTCATCGCCCACGCATTGGGTGCGACAGTTGAGCCCACCGGCAGCGTCGAAATTGGCTACAGCCCTTTGACATTGACCGATGCTGGCCGACATTCAGTACTGGCACCATTGGTTGATACGCCGGTTTTGCACTGGCATGGCGATCAGTTCCACATCCCTGAGGGCGGCGATCTCCTCGCTCACACCCCTGGGTTCCCACATCAGGCGTTCAGCGTGGGCAATCATATCCTTGGCCTGCAGTTTCACTTGGAGGTGGACCCCACCACTATTGACCGGTGGATCATCGCGAATGCTGGTGAGTTGGCGACTCACGGTATCTCTCCCGATGCGCTGCGGCGTGATGCAGCCCAGTACGGTCCCGCTTTGGTGGCGGCGGGGCAGCAGGTGTTCGATGCGTGGCTTGCTGGGGCATCGGCATAATGGGGGTCACGCATGAAGGCGAAGTGGTCGGGGTGGGGTTTAGGGGTAGGCGGACGGTGAGGACAGCGAGGCGTGGATGACGGTGGGGAATCCAAGCGGAGGCGAGGACGTCGCGTATCAGGGCGAAGGGATCTGATTCGGGCAGGACGCGCGACCGGTGGGAATACTGCACCGGCCTGGTGCTGTTGCCCCCTGTGTGACCAGCACACTTTTTGATCCCATCGTTTTCCATGACCACACGATCCGTAACCGCGTTTGGGTGGCACCGATGTGCCAGTATTCCAGCGAGGATGACGGGTTGCCTACGCCTTGGCATCACATGCATTACGGCCAGTTCGCTGCGGGCGGTGCGGGCCTTGTCATGCTTGAGGCAACCGCGGTGTCACCGCAAGGCCGCATCACCCCGAGTGACTTGGGAATTTGGTCTGATGAGCAGGCTGCAGCGTTAGCGCCGATTGCCGCGTTCATTGCGGAGCATGGTGCATCGCCCGCTATTCAGCTCGCTCATGCGGGCCGTAAGGCGTCCACGTATGGCCCGTTTTCAACGAAAAATGGGTCAGTTCCGGTCGGTGAGGGCGGGTGGGAAACTATTGGCCCCTCGGCTGTGGCTTTTGGGAGCGAGTCGGGTCTCCCTGTTGACCGCCAGTTAGCTGTGCCGCGTGAGATGACTTCTGCGGACATTGCGACTGTGATTGAAGACTTTGCGAACGCTGCTGACCGTTCGGTGCGCGCCGGTTTCACCGTTTTGGAGGTTCATGCTGCGCACGGTTATTTGCTGCATGAGTTCCTTTCGCCAATTTCTAACCAGCGCACCGATCAGTACGGTGGTTCGGTGGAGAACCGGTCACGGTTGACGGTGGAGATCGTTGAGGCGATCCGTGCGCGCCACCCGCAGGTCCCTTTGTTTGTTCGTATTTCTGCGACGGATTGGGTGGATGGCGGGTACACCCTTGAGGAGGCGACGGTGACGTCGCGTTTGTTGAAGGCGGCTGGGGCTGACCTTATTGATGTGTCGACGGGCGGGAATGTTGCTCGCGCTCCGATCGCTACGGGGCCTGGGTACCAGATTCCGCATGCTGCGCACATTAAGAAGGAGGCTGGGGTGCAGGTCAGTGGTGTTGGTGCGATTACCGATGCGCGCCAAGCTGATGGTTACCTGCGTGATGGTCTTGTTGATGCGACGATGCTTGCCCGCCACATGCTGCGTGATCCGCACTTTGCGCTTCGTGCGGCTGATGAGTTGGGTGTGACGTTGGATTATTGGCCGGTGCAGTATGAGCGGGCGCAGGGTTTCCCTACCGCCTAGTTGTGGTTGATGCACTGAACGGAGAAACCCGCGTGGCAAGCGCGGGTTTTTCTGTTTTTCGGGGAACCTCTGGCGAATGTTTACGTCAACATGCTACTGTGTGACGGTCGATGTTGACGTAAACATCTACGTTTTCTATTCCTGCGAATAAGGTGGTTCGCACCGTGACTCTCACCAGAGAAGTTGAGACGCACCCCGGCGCCGCATCTAGTATGCCCGTGATTCGGCGTTCACGTCGGTCCTGGACCGGCTGGGGCTTTATGGCGCCCTTCATGATCGTGTTTTTGTTTGTTCTCCTCGCCCCGGTTTTGTACTCCGTATACCTCAGCGTGTACGACACAAAACTGATCGGTGGCACCCAGTTTGTGGGGATGGATAACTACATTCGGGTGATGAATGACCCGCAGTTCTGGGACGGTGTCGTCAGGATTCTGAAGTTCTTCGCGATTCAAGTGCCGATCATGATTTTCTTGGCGCTCGGTGCGGCGCTGGCCATTGACTCGGCGCGACTGCGGGCTAGTGGTTTCTTCCGCATCATTATTTTCATGCCGTACGCGGTGCCAGCTGTGGTTGCCACCTTGATGTGGGGCTTCATTTTCGGTGATCGTTTCGGGTTGGTCGCGAACCTCAATGACTTCCTCAACGCGAGTATCCCCTCACCGTTGACGAGCAGTTTGATTCTCCTGGCTATCGCGAACATCCAGGTGTGGACCTTCACCGGGTACAACATGTTGATTTTCTACTCCACGTTGCGCACTATCCCGGAGGAGTTGTACGAGGCTGCTGACCTTGATGGCGCTAACCAGTGGTGGGTGATCCGCAGCATCAAGCTCCCGGCGTTGCGCGGTTCTATGGTGATTGCGCTGGTGTTCTCGGTGATCGGTAGCTTCCAACTCTTCAACGAACCGAACGTGTTGAAGGGCCTTGCGCCGAACTCGATTTCTTCGTTCTTCACACCCAACATGTACGCCTACAACTTGTCCTTTAGTGGCCAGCAGTACAACTATTCCGCGACTGTGGCACTGGTGATGGGTGTGCTCACGATGATCGTGGCGTACTCTGTCCAGCACTTCGGCACCCGAAAGGATGAGCGCTGATGGCCGCCCTATCCCGTTACCGCAAAGACACCTCTGTTTTGTCCTCTGTGGGTGTCCCGAAAATTAAACGTTCGCCGCTGCTGTTCGCCTTGATGTTGTTCATCGCCGGGTACATTCTGCTCCCGTTGACGTGGCTCGTGGTGAACTCCACGAAAACCCAAAAGTCATTGTTTTCCAGTTTTGGCTTGTGGTTCTCTGGCGAGTTCGCACTGTTTGACAACATTTCGAAAGTGTTGACCTACGACGATGGGGTGTTTGTTCGCTGGCTTGCGAACACCGCGTTGTATGTGGTGGTTGGTGCTGGTGGTGCAACCTTGTTGGCTGCGCTGGGTGGGTATGCGTTGGCGAAGTTCAACTTCCCAGGGCGTCGTGGAGTGTTCATTCTTGTGTTGGCGTCATTGTCGATCCCTGGCACTGCGCTGGCTGTCCCCACGTTCTTGTTGTTCAGCCAAATTGGGCTCACTAACACCCCGTGGGCTGTCATTTTGCCCTCCCTGATTAACCCGTTTGGGTTGTATCTCATTTGGATTTACGCCTCGGAGTCGGTGCCAACGTCGCTGTTGGAAGCTGCCCGCCTTGATGGTGCCCGTGAGTTCCGCATCTTCTTTACGATTGCGTTCCGCCTGCTCACACCAGGGTTAATCACGGTGTTGCTGTTCTCCATTGTGGCGACGTGGAACAACTACTTCTTGCCACTGATCATGTTGAGTGACCCGCAGTGGTACCCGCTGACGGTGGGGCTAAACCAGTGGAATGCGCAGTCGTCCACAGTTGGCGGTGAACCAATCTACAACCTGGTGATCACGGGTTCATTGCTCGCCATCATTCCGATTATCGCCATTTTCTTGTACCTCCAGCGTTACTGGCAGTCCGGGCTAGTCGCCGGTTCTGTCAAGCAGTAAAAACCCGCCGTACCCCCACTTTCAGGAGACATTTATGTTCGCGTTTACCGCTAAAAAAGGCCGGATTGTTGGCGCCGCCGCCATCACCGCCTTGCTCGCTGGCACTGTTGCCGCGTGTGGTGACTCTCAAGACACCGCTCAAACGACTTCTCCCGCCGATGCTGAAGCTGCTCTCAGCGAAGAGTCCAGTTTGTTGGTGTGGGGGTGGGATCCCGCTATTCAACCTGTTGCTGACGCGTTTGAGGCCAAGTACCCAAACATTGACGTTGAGGTGGTCAATGTGGGAACGGGGTCTGACCACTACACCAAGGTCCAAAACGCCATCACCGCTAGTTCGGGTGCCCCTGATTTAGCGCAAATGGAGTACTACGCGATCCCGCAGTTTGCGCTGTCGGGTGGTTTGGCGGATCTCACTGCCCTTGGCGCTGGTGAGTTGGAGAGCTCGTATACTCCGGCTGCGTGGAACAACGTTGTGGTCAACGATGCGATTTATGGTTTGCCGTGGGGTACCGGGCCTATGGCGCTGTTCTACAACAAGGCCGTTTTTGATGAGCACGGTGTTGAGGTTCCGGGCACGTGGGATGAGTACGTTGCTGCAGCGAAAACTCTCCATGAGGCTGACCCCGATTTGTACATCACTAATGATGCTGGTGATGCCGGGTTCGCTACGTCGATGATGTGGCAGGCTGGTGGTCAACCTTTCCAGATTGATGGCACGAATGTGTCGGTCAATCTCCAGGACGAAGGTTCCATGAAGTGGGCCAACACCTGGAATGAGCTTGTTCAGAACGACCTGGTGGCGCCTATTTCGTCGTGGTCTGACGAGTGGTATCAGGGGTTGTCCAACGGGTCTATCGCATCGTTGACTATTGGTGCGTGGATGGCTGGGAACTTGGAGTCTGGTGTCCCTGATGGTGCTGGTGACTGGCGGGTAGCCCCGATGCCGGTGTGGAACGAGGGTGACACCACGACCGCTGAGAACGGTGGTGGCGCGTTCTCCGTGTTGGAGCAGAGCGACAACAAGGTTGTGGCCCAGGAGTTCCTTGAGTTCATGACGGCAAGTTCTGAGGGTCAAAAAATCACTCTCGACACGGTGGATGGTATCCCGTCAACGGTTGCTGAGCTCAGTGACGAGCAGTGGTTGAACCGTGAGTGGGAGTACTTCGGTGGCCAGCAGGTTAACCAGGTTCTTGCCGATGCTGCGAACAACGTTGTTGAAGGGTGGCAGTACTTGCCTTTCCAGGTGTTCGCTAACTCGGTGTTCGCTGACAGTGTTGGCCAGTCTTACGCCAACAAGTCAGACATTAACGCTGGGCTGTCGCAGTGGCAGGACGCCATTGTCAGCTACGGCGAGCAGCAAGGGTTTGAGGTGAGCGCCCAGTAAGGACCCCGCCAGGGTTCCCACTGGGTTCACTTCACGGCCGCACATGACGTAACGCCCGATCAGTTCACGCCTTAATCAGGAGCATCCCGCATGTCAGTCTTCGCGATCGGTGAGCGCGACTTCACCCTTGATGGTGAGCCGTTCCAGATCATCTCCGGCGCTATCCACTATTTCCGTGTTCACCCCGACTCGTGGCGTGACCGGATCCGGAAAGCGCGGCAGATGGGTCTTAACACCATTGAGACGTATGTGGCGTGGAACTTTCACGCCCCCACTCCACAGGTGTTCCTCACCGATGGGGACCGGGATTTGGGGAGGTTCCTCGACATCGTGCATGAGGAGGGGTTGCGGGCCATTGTGCGGCCGGGGCCTTATATTTGCGCCGAGTGGGATAACGGCGGGTTGCCCGCGTGGTTGACTGCCCAACCGGGTATTAAGTTGCGTAGTTCGCAGCCCGGTTACATGGCTGAGGTGGAACGTTTTTTGGCGGCGTTAGCGCCCATCCTTGAACCACGCCAGGTCACTCATGGTGGGCCGATCATTTTGTTCCAGGTGGAAAACGAGTACGGCGCGTACGGCAACGACCGCGCCTACTTGGAACGCCTCGTTCAGGTGTATGAAGAGTTGGGGTTTGTGGTGCCGTTCACGACGGTGGACCAACCCATGGATGACATGCTCGCCAACGGCACCCTCCCGCAACTGCACACGACCGGCTCGTTTGGGTCGCGCATCGAGGAGCGCCTTGCCCGGTTGCGTCAACACCAACCCACCGGACCGTTGATGTGTTCGGAGTTTTGGATTGGCTGGTTTGACCATTGGGGCGCGCACCACCACACCACCAGTGTGGAGGAGTCCGCAACAGCGTTGAACACGCTGTTGGCTGCGGGGGCGTCAGTGAACATTTACATGTTCCACGGTGGCACAAACTACGGTTTCACCAACGGCGCGAATGACAAGGGCGTGTACCAGCCGCTGATCACCAGCTACGACTACGATGCGCCTCTTGCCGAAGATGGTTATCCCACTGAGAAATACTGGGCGTTCCGTGACGTCATTTCCCGGTACGCACCAGTCCCCGATGATGTGCCTGACCACCGCCCCAAGGTGGCTGAAGGTGTGGCGCAACTGACGCATCGGGCTGGGTGGTTGGACATGCCCCTGGACGTTGACACCACCGTGGTGACTGACCAACCAGCAACGTTTGAGGACCTGCACCACACGGGTGCGTTCCTGCTGTACGAGCGGGACATTAATGTTCAGGGTGAGGCGGCACTGTACTTCGCTGACGTGCGCGACATTGCCCACGTATTCCTTGACTCCACCCAGGTGGGGGTCGCCTACCGCGACCACCACGACACGTTCATTCCTTTACCGGCAGATGCGCGCGGCACTCTGCGTGTGCTTGTTGAAGACCAGGGGCGCGTCAACTATGGGCCACGCCTTGGGGAGTGGAAAGGCCTTGGACCGGTTGAACTTGACGGGCAGCTCCTCACCGGGTGGCGCACCACACCGTTTGACCTCGGCATGGTGGGGCGAACCGCTTTCACACCCATCCCTGCGAGCAACACCGCCATTGCCGGGCCAGTGTTTTTGCGCGGTGACGTGACTATCACGCAGCCAACAAACCTGTACCTTGACACCACCACCTGGGGTAAAGGCAACGTGTGGGTCAACGGGTTCAACGTGGGAAGGTACTGGGCGCGCGGCCCACAACACACCCTCTTTGTGCCCGCCGAACTTCTGCGCCCAGGCACCAACAGCATCACCGTGTTTGAACTCCACGGCGCACACCGCCCCCAGGTGACATTCGCCAGCGGACCAAACCTCGGGCACACCGACTTTTAACCGAAACACAGCAAGGGTGAGGCCGCTTGGCGGAGCAGCCTCACCCTCAACACAGCACCCTCAACGGGTGCCCCAACACAACAACAGCCCACCACGGGCCGTCACACAACTAGGACAGTCGCACAACCATCTTCCCGATGTTCCCGCCACGCATCATCGACAAAAACGCGTCAACAGCGTGGTCAATACCGTCAACAACAGTCTCGTCATACGCGACCTTGCCCTCACTGAACCACGCAGTCATTTTCTGCGTGAACTCAGGGGCACGGTGCGTGTAACCACCCAACGTGAACCCGCGCATCGTCAAACCGCGAGAAATCATGTTGACCATGTTGTCTGGGCCAGCGACCTTTTCCTGGGTGTTGTACGTCGAAATCGCACCACACAACGCCGCCCGGCCACCATCGTTAAACGAGTTCAACGCAGCCTCCAAGTGGTCACCACCCACGTTGTCAAAGAACACGTCAATGCCGCCTGGTGCAGCCTGCTCAAGTTGCTGGCGGATAGGGGAATCCTTGTAGTTCAGGGCAGCATCGTACCCATATTTGCTGGTCAGCAAGTCAACCTTCTCCTGCGACCCGGCAGAACCAATCACCGTTTTTGCGCCAAGAAGACGAGCGATCTGCCCGGCAGCTGTTCCCACAGCCCCAGCAGCACCCGAAATGAACACAGTGTCCCCTTCGTGCACTGGAGCGATATCGGTGAGTCCCACGTACGCGGTCAGACCGGTCATACCCAACATGCCGAGGTACAACGACAGCGGCAGCCCGGGGAGTTCCTCCACCACACGGAAGCCTGCGCCGTCCTCTTGCACGATGTCGCGCCACCCGTACTGGTGCAACACAACCGCGCCAACAGGGTGCGCTTCAGAAGCTGATTCAATAACCCGGCCCACAGCGCCACCGGTGAGGGTTTCACCCAACTGGAACGGGGGAACATACGACCGCACATCATTCATGCGCCCGCGCATATACGGGTCAACCGACATGAACTCATTACGGACCCGAACCTCACCCGGGGCAAGATCGCCGTACTCCACCACAGTGGTGGAAAAGTTCTCAGGGGTAGGCCAGCCTTGTGGGCGTGACGCCAACTGAATGTGAGTGCTTGTGGCAGTGGACATGAAAAAGTCCTTTCACGAGAGGGAGACGAACAAAAAACTAGAGGACACCGGCAAGACCAACAGCAAGAAGCACGACGCCCACCAACGGTGGCACCAGTTGCTTCAACGCCGCACTTGTCTTGTCAGGTGACGAGAGAATCAGCACCAGACCGGCCGCAACCATCGACCCGGCGCCAGTAAACACCAACGTTGCCCCCACAGCCGTGTGCCCCACCGCTAGAACCACAGTCCCCACAATCACGGCAACAGCCAAGAACAGGTTGTAAAAGCCCTGATTAAAAGCCATGGTGCGGGTTGCTTCAGCTTCTTGTGGGCTCATGCCAAAGACGGCAAGCGCACGCGGTGTGGTCCAGGCGATGGATTCGAGGTAGAAGATGAACAGGTGTATTGCTGCGGCTAGCCCGGTGGCGATGAGTCCAGCGATGATCATGGGGTGTCCTGTCGAGCGTGATGTGGGAGCGGGAGTTATTTTGAACTGACCAGTTCAATATATACTGTAGTCCACACCCCCGCAACGCAACGGCAGGAACCCCATGGGACGCAACCAAACTTTCAACACCACCGACGCCGCCCGGGCAGCCCGCGACGTTTTCTGGTCAACCGGTTATGAACAAGCCTCCCTGCCCGAGCTCGAAGCTGCCACTGGACTCAACCGATCCAGCATTTACAACACGTTTGGCAGCAAACGCGGCCTCTTCGACGCAGCAGTGCAGAACTACCTCGATGAGGTCATCCGCCCTCACCTCAAACCACTCCACGCACCAACCATCACCGCTGACGCCGTGGTGAACTACCTCAACGGTTTGCGTCACGCCATCAGTCAAGAAGCCACTAACCCAACCCACAACGGCTGCCTACTCATCAACACCGCGGGGGCGCCCATCGCCCGTGACGCTGAGGTGCAACGAGTCATTGCCGCCTACCGGGCTGAACTCCACACAGCCATTGCTGCAGGGATCCGTGCCCGCCACCCCCAGCGCCCCGAATCAACAGTTGAGACGCTTGCACAAACCACCACCGCACTTGTGGTGTTCGCCATGACCATGGCCCGTGTTGACTCCACTGCCGCCAGCAACGCCCTCACCACGGCAATTGCAGGCATCGACGCCTAAAGCCACGAGGGAGCTGCTCTCTAGCACGCAGGTGCGCGCATAAACCACCCGCCGTGTTCCTCAGGTGAACCCCCGCCCTGCCGATGAGGTGGGTCAGACACGACAAAGCCAGGTAAGGCGCAGAAGGCGGGGCAGTGGACGGAATCGCAGCGATCTCAGCGCGCATGATGGAAATCCAAAACCGAATTGACATGCTTGGTGGCATGTCAGCGCAGTCCTTGGGTGGCACCGCCACCCAGGCCACGAGCGGCGCCCAAAGCACCAGTGCCAGCGGTACAAACGCCGTCCAAGAGGCATCATTTGAAGATGCCCTGAACACTGCGATGGAACAAGCCCAAGGCACAACAGCGGTGGCTGCTCCTGCCGCCCAATGGACCGCTGACGGGGTGCCCAAAGACCTTGTGAAATACGGAAATGGAAAAGTCCCCCGTGAAGCTCTTGATGCTGTGGGGAACACCGGCCACCGGTTGTGGGCGCCCGCTAGCGCATCGTTAGAGAAACTTATGGCCGCCGCGAAACGCGACGGCGTTGACATTGGAATCACTGACTCTTACCGGCCCATTGACGTGCAACACGACCTCGTGCGCCGTAAAGGCCTCTACTCCCAAGGTGGGCTCGCCGCCGCACCTGGGACCAGCCCACACGGGTGGGGGATCGCTGTTGACCTGAAACTCGACAACCAAGCCCAAGCGTGGATGCGCGCCAACGGCAAGGAATACGGGTTCATTGAGGACACCCCACGCGAACCATGGCACTGGGTGTTCCGCCCATAATGCCCGTCGGTTAGTTCGCCTTGTTCTGAGCTTCGCTGATCTCGTCACGCCGTTTTCGTTGCGCTCCGGGAAGCGCACAGGTGACGTCAGTTGCTCACGTCACCTGCCACCTCGAGGGGGCAAGCAGCTTCTTTGGTGATGCGAGCGTGTAGCGCCCACCCGAGTAGCGCGATTGCTCCGACGGCGAGGTAGGGCTGGATGGGTTCAAAAAATTGGATGGCCCCGGTGTATCCCAGCGCGAGGAGCACCAATTTGTTGCACACGGGGCAGCCCACGGCAAAGAACGTGACAAAAGCGCCAGCTGTGCCGAGGCGGCCAGGCCGGTCGCGGGTATCGGCGGTGTCTTTGCGGGCAACATAGGTTGCCGCAAGCAACCCAGTGAGAACACTTGTGACAATGAGGACCGGCCACGACCACGGGGTGGGTGGGATTTCACGCCCAAAAATCCCGGTGGGAATCATGGCGGTGGGGATCGCAATAAGCAGGACGGTCACCCCAGCAGTCAAGGCAGCGAAAAGCCACCGGCGGGCCTGCCAGGTGCGCAGTTCACTGAGCAGGGTTCGCCGTTGCGTGGGGATGGGCAGGGCGGGGGTTAGGTTCTGTTGCACGATGCTCCACTCAGATAGCAGCGCCCCGTTACGGCGCTCCATGCGGTGAAACCGGCGGCGAGGAACGCTGTTCCGGCCAGCAACGGCATGGAAAGGGTGTCAAGACCAAAGGCGATCAGCATGATGGTGACGACAATATTGGCGATGCGTACAGCCATGGCGGGTTATGAAGCGTTCCGTGCAGCGAGTTTTGTGCGAACGTCGTCCATGTCTAGCGAGACGATCTGGTCAATGAGGGCGTTCAGGTTTTTGCCGTTCATTGCGCCGGGTTCGCTGTAGAGGATGATGCCGTCGCGGAACGCGTACAGGGTGGGGATTGAGGTGATGCCAAACCCTGCGGCAAGTTCTTGTTGGGCGTCGGTGTCGACCTTGCCGAACGTGATGTCAGGGTATTTCTCGGAGGCCTTCTCAAAGATGGGGCCAAACTGTTGGCAGGGCCCGCACCAGGCGGCCCAAAAATCGAGGAGCACGATGCCGGTGTCGGTGACGTGCTCGCTGAAGTTCTCTGAGGTGATGTCCACTGTAGCCATACCCCAAAGATACCCCTAGGGGTATCTTCATGCAATGTGATTCACGGCCGCAGCGCCCGCCGATGCGCTACCCTCAACATCAGTGCACCCTTCATTGCGCCCTCAGCCCAAGCAAGAGAGGCCGCTCTTATGGCGCTAGACGTCACCCTCCACCTTGGGGATCTGTCATTCTGGGTTGTCATCAACAGAATTGGACTTTTCTTCCTTGTGGCGCTCTCCGCCCTACTTGGCGCTCGCATTGGGGAATCAGAGCGAAGCAAACAACTCTTCCGGAACTCTCCCAGAGAGTTCGCGTGGGAAGTCTTTCTGGTTGCCGCAATGGCGCTCATGTTCATGGAACGTTCGATGCTGTCCCCGTGGTGGGCGCACGTCGTTGTGTTCTGCCTCATTCCGTTGCTCGCGGGCGCGGCATGGAGAAAATGGCTGGTCAAAACACCACGACGTCAGCCGGAACCTACTAAGCGCTGAACGCCCCAGAGAAGTACGGCACGCTCAGTGGCGGGCAACGAGGTGGAGTCGCCGCTGCCCGCCCGTGACCAGTACTGTCACACGGTGATGGGTTCGATAGGGGAGACGGTGTACCGCACCGACAGGCTGTGACCCTGCTGCGGTTTGAGGGTTACCGCGTTTGGTCCGATGTTCCCAGACTCAACACACACAAAGCGGTTCCATTCGCCGTCGCCAATGTCAGGCATCGTCGAAGCGAGTTCTTGCCCTGGATTCCACACCACGGTGGAACGCGACCCCGACTTGGTGACCGTCACTGTTTTGTTGCCACCAGGGTCGGTGATGGTGACGGCGCGCATTGAGCTGTAAACCCGGTCAACTTCACCGGCGAATGTCACGGAGCCTTCTTGGGTGTGGTTGGTGCCGTGCTCTGTGTAGGGTTCGTCTTCTAATCCCAGCACAGTGGTTTCTGTGACGTCGGAGACTGCGAAGTAGGTGTGTAGCGCCTCTTCAAAGGTGAAATCGCTGTCCCCTTGGTTCACAACAGTGAGGGTAAGTTCCAGGCTTTCGGCAGTAAACGCCGCAGTGTATGTGGCGTGGAAGGGGTGGGGAAAAAGTTGAATGCCATCTGTGGCGCTGGCTTGGGTGGGGGTGAGTTCAAAGGTGACGGTGACATCGCCGGTGGGGCTTTCAACAGTGTCAACCAGGTTCCATTCACTGAGCCGGGCGAACCCGTGTGACGGGGTGAGCAGGGCGTCTGGGCCTTTGCCGAACCATGGGAAACACAGTGGGATACCGCCTCGTAGAGCGGTGCCCGGGGTGTGGTTTGCTGCGGAGGAGACGTACAGCATCGGGCCGTGGCCAGGTGCATCCCACTGTGTCACCTGAGCCCCCCACGCGCGTGTTGCAAAAGCGCCTGCGGGGGTCATGACAGTGAGGTTCTCCTCGGTGTTTTGCGCGGAATTCATAGTTCCATTTGACCATTGAGGCCCCCGCCCCGCCCTATGGAGGGGGAGTTGGAACGTTTTTGTCCGCGTATGTCACCCCTCAAACATGGGTGGCATTGTCGGGGGCACCGCTAAACCAGAACGGAACAGGTGTTCAGGGTCCCACTGCTGTTTCAACCCAACGAGTCGTTCAAGTGTTGCCCCAGGGTAAGCATCGGGCAGCCTATCAACGCGGGTATCCGAGGAATACCCGGCGTACATTCCGCGCCGGTACGCAGCCCACAACGCCCAGGTGTTGTCGTGTGCGGCAACGTCGCCGGGGTAAAACCAAGTGGTCACGTGAACATCAGCATCACGGTGAGCGAACGCTGTGGCGCCTGCGGGCAGGTCATTGATGGCCCCACCCACGCTGCGTAACTCCACCCGCATCACTGTGTCACCACTCAGCATGGAGGCAACAGCCGCCGCCGATGCGCTATCCACCTTGGTGAGGTACCCGTTGCGTACGTGGATGGTTTGCTGACCGCTGTGCCGCTGGTGTGTTGGTGCCATGACTTGGCTGTATGGCAGCAGGTGAGCTTGCTGCTGGAGGGGTTCGCCGAGGTTCAGGAGTTCTTCTAGCACCATGATCGCGGCTTGTGTGTCATCGTTTGCCCACATGGCAAACACTTGCGCCACCACACCGGAAGTTGGTGTGCGGTCCAGGAACACAAACGTTGTGAGTTCACGAGGGCTGCGCGCTAGGAGGTCAGCCCACTGTTCAACGAAAGCGGCAGGGTCACTGACGGACAACATGAATTGCGCAAACACAACTTTATCGACGTCTAACGCCTGGAAATCAACGTCAGTGACAATCCCAAATGAGGACCCTGCCCCGCGAATTGCCCACAACAAAGCAGGGTTTTCCTGAGCGTCCGCGCGCACCCACTGGCCGTCAGCGGTGACAATCCGGGCGCTACGAATGTGATCAACGGTCATGCCATGGGCGCGAGCCAAATAGCCCAACCCGCCACCGGTCGCTAACCCGCCCACACCAACATCACCAATGTTTCCGCTGGTCATCGCCCACCCGCGGGGGGCAAGACGATCAGCCACGTCACCCCACAACGCACCCGACTGCGCCCGCACTAACCTCTGGGCGCTGTTCACCACAGCCACTGACGCCAATGAGGACACATCAACAACAATCCCACCAGTATTTGTGGATTGCCCCGCCAGCCCGTGCCCACCTGAACGCACACTCAACGGCACATCGGCGTGGCTGGCAGCGAACTCCACTGCGGCTCGTACGTCATCAACGTCCCGGGCCATCAGCACTAACCCTGGAGTGCCTTTTGCCATGTACGTGGAGCGAACATCGTCATAACCACTGTCCCTGGGGGTGAACGCAACATCACGTAACCGTTGCGGCACAGCACCATAATCGATGGCTTCACTCAGTGGTGCATCGTGTGCAGCCGCACTTGCCCGGAAGTGCCCACCACGGCGCCCAGGGGCCACCGCACGCCACCGCACACTATCGCCAGCTTCACGTGCCTCCGTGAGCATCTCCTGCGCCATCGGTGCAATGACCTGCGCAAAAACACTGATTTCTTCTTCACTGTCTGTGGCAAGAATGAACGTCGATACCCCAAACTCGCGCGCAATGTTCGCCACATCGCGAGCCCAACTTTCTGGTGAACCGTGAAACACCGTCCCACCAGTTGTGGACTTACCAGCAGCCGTGAGCGTGCCGTTGATGTTCAGCATCCGCTCAATGTCGGCAGGTTCACGCCCTGCCTCACGGGCGGCCGCATCGATGATGTCGTTCCCTGTCGCTAACTCATGCAATGACGAAAGATACGACAACGACGGCAACCAGCCGTCACCCTTGCGGCCAATGATGCGTTGCATTCGAGGTTTGAGCGCCCCCACCCAAATTTTTGGGTCATGGGCTGGTGCAGGCCCACGCTTTGCGCCCTGCACCTGATGCACGGTGCCGTGATGCACGAAACGCCCGCGGTTGGCGGGGTTCCACGTGTCACGGATGATGTCGATCGCCTCGTCTAGGCCGGTCACCGAGTCACGAACACTGAGCCGCGGCACCCCCATCGCTTCGATGGCGTCCCAAAAAATCCCTGCCCCGATGCCCAGTTCAACACGGCCCCCCGTGAGGAGGTCGAGGCTGGCGATCTGCCGGGCTAGCCGCACCGGATTGTTTAACGGCAGGTTCATGACGTTGCCCGCCAGGCGGATGCGACTGGTCGCTGCGGCGATGTAACTGAGCAGCGTCCACGTGTCGTGGTAGCCCGGCTGGTAGGGGTGGTCTTGGAAGGTGACGAGGTCCAGACCAGCCTCTTCGGCGTGTTGTGCGAGGCGCACAGGGCGCAACGGGTCGGTGTTTGCGGGGGTGATGAAAGCCCCGACGGTCAGGGGGCGTCCGTAGTCGGGCATGAAACAAGTTCCTTTGTGAGGGTGCTCTTGTCAGCGTACGCCTGAGCGGGTGAGATGGCAGACCTTCAGCCCGATGCTCGGCGTTGCTTAAATGGGGAGTGCTGTTACGCGGAGTTGGGGATGGTGGAGCCGCGGGCGATAAGTCGCGGTTCTACGACATCGCGGCGCGGGGGTTGGCCGCCCAGCATGTCGACCAGCATGTGTAGTGCCCGTTGGCCCATCTCGTGGCGGGGTTGGTCGATGGAGGTGAGTTGGGGGCGCAGGAGAGTGGCGAGCTCAGTGTTGTCGTAGCCAACAATCGCGAGGTCTTCGGGGATGCGTAGCCCAGCATCGAGGGCTGCTGCGTGGAGTTTCGCTGCACGCCGGTCATTTGATGCGAATACCGCGGTGGGTGCGGTGCGCGCGGTGGCTGGGTCGCCCATCGCATGGACAAGGGCATGTGGGCCGTGGAACACCTGGTGGGGTTCGGGTAGGGCAAGGTCGGTCATGGTGGTGTGGAATGAGGCGAGGCGGGCCCTCGATGCGGGGCGTGGTGAGCCTGACAGGTGGGCGATGCGCGTGTGGCCCAGTCCGGCGAGGTGTTCCACGGCGAGGCGGGCGCCAAGTTCGTCGTTGTTCCACACCGAACCGACTGTGTCTGGTACGGCGGCTGGGCGGCCAACAACCACGATGGGCAGGCGGGCGGCAGCAGTGGCAAGGTGTTGGGGGTTCAGGGCTGCGGACACCACGATGATGCCGTCTGCGCCGAGATCCTGCATGTGGCCAAGTCGGGCGGAGAGCGCTTCTTCATCACGGTGTCCGTGCGTGAGGATGGCGCTGAGTCCCACTGTTGTGGCGGCAGCTTCGATGCCTTGGGCGATGTCTGTGTGGTACGCGGAGGACAGGTCGTTGAGCAGAATCCCGATCATGCCGCTGCGCCCTTGGGCGAGGTTCCGGGCCCACGTGTTGGAGCGGTAGCCCAGTTCTTGGGCCACATTCAGGATGTGTTGCCGGGTTTCGGGTTTTACTCCGCTGCTGCCGCGTAACGCAAGGGAGACCAATGATTTGGATACTCCGGCGTGCTGGGCAACGTCAATGATGGTGGGTTTTCCGCGGCTCACGTGTCCATTTGTAGCACGGGTCTGTGACAACCCCATTTTGTGGAACGTTCCACTCTGTCATTTGTGGAACGTTCCACAGTTGTTCACTGTGCGGTCCGCCACATGTCATATTGCGTGCGTAGCGTCGGGCACCAGAAGAACAGCAGAAAGAAGCCCACCATGACAACACGCCACCTGCCCACCCCACGGGCACTCCTCCTCGACTTCGGCGGAGTCATCTTCCTCACCTCAAAAAACCCCGCCGGAAAAGAAGCCGCCACCGCCGCACTCCTCCGCCACATCCACCGCGCCGGCCACGACATCGACCCAGCCGCCCTCACCGCCTCCATCACCGCCGGACAAACAGCACTCAAACACTGGAAACACGCCTCCTCCCGGCGACTCAACCCCAGAGAAATGGGACACCGAGAAATCGTCGGCGACTTCCTCGCCGCCGACCTCCCCGCACCCATCCGCGCAACCCTCGAATCAGAAGCGCGCCAAGTACTCCACGACATCAACTCCGCGCTCTCACACCACACACTGCGCCCCGGCATCACCGACCTGCTGAACACCGCAGCACAACACAACGTGCCCGTCGTCATCGTGTCCAACGCCCACTCCGGAGCCAACCACCGCAGACTCCTGCGCGCACACGGCATCGACAAATCCTTCGCCGCACAGATCTACTCCGACGAAGTCGGCATCCGCAAACCCAATCCACGCATGATCGAACTCGCCGCTGAAGCAGCAGGCGTCGCCCCAGCCGACTGCTGGTACGTCGGAGACACCCTCGACCGCGACGTCGTCACAGGCCGCCGAGCCGGAACCGGAGCGGTATTCATCACCGCCTCCCAACACACAGCAAACCCACCCTTCGCCGTCACCGAACAACCCGACGCGATCTTCGACACCCCAGAAGGCCTCGTCCCCGTCTTCCACGACGCACTCACCAACACCACAACACAACCCGGCGCCACAACACAACAACCGGCACAAGCATCGGGCAACACCACAACGTCAACGAACGAACGCCGCACAACACTGTTCATCGACCACGGAGGCGTCATCTCCACCTCCCACAACGACGATGCCCTCCTCACCCCATTCCTGCGCCACCTCTCCGAATTCCTCAGCACACCCACCCACCCCTTCACCGTGTGGGAAGCCGGAGTACAACTCGCCCAAGCCCGCGAAACCCACAAAACCTGGAAACAACAACGCCGCCTCGAACACGACGCCACCGACGCACCACTACGCGAAATCCAACCCCACGAATTCTGGACCACACTCTTCGGCGCAGGCCTGACCACACAACAACAAGCACTCCTACGCACTGAAGCCCACGAACTCACCGCCGCATACGGACGAGCCAAATCCCGGCGCACCCAACGCCCCGGCATCCACGAACTCCTCACCGCCTGCTTTGAGCGCAACATGCCCGTCGTAGTCGTCTCCAACACCATCAGCGGGCGCGCAGTACGCGCAGAATGCCAAGCAATCGGGCTAGACGGCCTGATCTCCGGGTACGTGTGCTCCGACGAAATCGGAATCCGCAAACCCGACCAACGCATCATCAACCACGCCATCACCCTCGCCAACGCAAACCCAGCAACCAGTTGGTTCGTTGGCGACAAACCCCAAAACGACGCCGCCGTGGCGCTCGCCGCAGGCATCACCCACCGGGTGCTCCT
Source organism: Jonesia quinghaiensis DSM 15701 (assembly GCF_000423205.1). GTDB lineage: Bacteria > Actinomycetota > Actinomycetes > Actinomycetales > Cellulomonadaceae > Jonesia > Jonesia quinghaiensis. The sequence goes on along the minus strand of NZ_AUHN01000004.1, from coordinate 281,958 downwards.
ACGTGGGGGAACCACCGAAGACGACCAGCTCGACGCCGCATTGGAATCAGGCCTCGCCACCCACGTGGTGGATTCCGCCCACGGTGTTCTCGACGCAATGACCTCACAGCATTCTCAGGACCGACTCCTCGCACACCACCTCTGATTGATGGGAAAAACCATGACCAGCACGTATGAGCGTCGCGGAGAACTACGCGGCACCATGGACGAAAACCTAGAACTCAACACCTCACAAAAATTGATGATCTTTGTGCTGTCCATGTCACTGTTTGGGTTGTCCAACGTGATCTTGGAAATCATCCCTGATGTTTCCATCGGCCCGGTAGATATCTCAGTTGCCTACTTTGTTTTTGTGCCCCTGGTGATGGTGGCGCTCTTCAGCCCATTCTGGGCTGCACTTGGTGCCCCAATCGGTGAAGTAATCTTCACCGACCTGTTGATGGGAGACTTCTCAGGGCTCGCCGAAATCGAAGGCATCATCCAAATGTTCCTGGCCCTCTACATCGCCGGAACACTGATGCGGAACCCCCGCTCAAAAGCGCAAATCTGGATAGGTGCCATCACCGTTGTCGTCATTGACAAGTTCCTCTCCGCTGCCGTTGACCTCTCCAAAGTGTGGATCGGTGTCGAAGACGCAGAGTTCGTCGAAGGGCTCCCACAGTCCATCCTGCTGCTAGAAGGAATCGGATTCGGCGTTGACATCATCATCTCCGGGATCCTGTTCGGTGCCATCCCTGCGATGTGGCTGATCCCAGCGCTCTACGGAAAAATCGAACCACTGCTTGGAATGCGCCCCCGCCAACCCGGAGACAAAGTCAACGGCGGAGCACAGAGCGTCTGGTTCGTGGTGTCCGCAGTGTTCCTCTCCATCGCCGCTTTCTTCTTCGCCTTCCTCGAAGCGTGGGACGTTGAAGTGGGAGTCATCGACTCCGACCTGCGAGAACAGTACGGCGATACCTTCCTCCTCGTCTCAGTGGCAGGGATCATCGTGCTCCTGACCCTGGTGTGGCTGATCTCCCGCCGCACACAGCGCCGCTCCGCCTCACCCTCCAAGGACTGACCGTGCCGCAACCCATCATCACCGTTACCGACCTGTCATTTCGCTACCCAGGCGCTGACCAAGACTCCCTACGCAACGTCAACCTCACCATCGAAGCTGGCGACTTTGTCACCGTCATAGGCGGAAACGGGTCAGCAAAAACGACCCTGTGTAAAACCTTCAACGGACTGATCCCGCACTACTGGCACGGCGAATTCGCTGGATCCGTGCACGTTGCAGGCGTTGACACCTGGGATTCCTCCGTCACAGAACTATCCGCCCACGTGGGGTACGTGTACCAAGATTTCCACAACCAACTTGTGCGCCCCACCGTGCGTGACGAGGTGGCATTTGGCCCCGTGAACTACGGGCTTGATGACCACGAAGAGCGCACGTCGTCAGCGTTAGAAACCCTCGGTATTACTGAGCTCGCACAACGCTTCGTCTGGCAGTTATCTGGCGGCCAAGCGCACCTGACAGCACTGGCTTCAGTGCTAGCCCAACGCCCCACCGTGCTGATCGTTGACGAACCAGTCGCCGAACTCGACCCCGAGCGCGCCGCCGTCATCTACGAACGGCTCGCCACACTCAACCGTGAACTCGGGATCACCATCATCACCATTGAGCACCACATGGAGTTCGTGGCCCGCTACGCAAAATCAGTAATCCTCATGGCAGACGGCACACCAGCCTGGCACCTCCCCATCGAAGAGGCCATCACCCGCACCGGTGAACTCGAAGCTCACGGCATCCCAGCACCCCAATCCATCAACGCCGTCAAGGCGTTAGGTATCAGCGCCACCCCACGCACCACGGAAGATGCAGTGGCTGCGATTCGCGCATCGGGCAAAAAACCCAGCGTCCACTGGTCCGGGATCGCACACCTAGCCACCCAAGAACCCAACCGTGACGTCGTAGCACGCGCTGTGAACGTCACCCACGGGTACAAATCGGTGTCCGGGGAAACCCACATGGTCCTCAACAACGTGAACGTTGACCTCCACGACGGCGACCGGGTAGCACTCGTTGGCGGAAACGGGGCAGGCAAATCCACCCTCATGAAACTCCTCGCCGGGATCATTGTGCCCCGCGAAGGGACCGTGTGGTTGGGGGAAACAAACTCACGCTCAAAAGCTTCCCCACACCTCGCAGAACATGCCGCCTACCTGTACCAACACCCAGAGTTGATGCTCCTCAAAGGGTCCGTCGCTGAAGACGTCGCGTTGTTCCCTAAAGACCGTAAACACCCAGACACAGATGCACTGGTGGCGCACATTTTGGACCGAGTGCGCCTCACCGACTTCGCAGACCGCGATGGGCGCACCCTGTCAGGTGGGCAGCAACGGCGCGCAACACTGGCCATCGGGCTAGCGATGCGCCCCACAGTTCTCCTCCTTGATGAACCAACCTCATCACTGGACGTCTCCTCCCGCGACGACGTCACCCACATGCTCGCAGACCTTGCCGGGTCAATCCGGTGCACAGTTGTTGCCACACACGACATGCAACTCGTCGCGGAATGGGCAAACCGGGTGATTGTGCTATCCGAGGGCGGGATCATCGCGGACTGCCACCCACGGGAACTCTTTGGCAGCCCACAGGTGTTGGAACGAGCCCACCTCACCGCCCCAGAAATCGTCCGAATCGGTAACGCCCTCGGTGTTGCCCCCGTGCCACTGTCGGTCGCTGAACTAGCCGCCGCCTACCACGGTGACGGCCCACCACCAGTGCCAACCGCAACCGCGCAAACATCAGCGTTAGGAGTGTGACGTGCGTAAACACCACGACGTGTTGTCCGTTGAATGGGTCAAACTAGAACTCATTCGCACCGCTTATGCGACCCGTGGCGGGCTCTTCTCCACCATGGACCCGCGCATGGTGGTGATGTGGTACCTCGTTCTCGCGATCGTGCCCTGGTTTACGCACAACCTCACCGTCCTCGCCGGACTGTTTGTGCTGGGTTGCATCTCCGTAGGATTGGCCCGGGTGGGGCCACTGCTGCTCGGGTTGTTTGTGTTTGGCCTGATTGTCGAAACGTTCTACGTGTTCATTGCCGCGTGGCTCTTTGGCGGGGACACGCAAACAGTCATTGCGCTGGTGGAACTGACCCTGAAACTTGGGGCTGTTTCGTTAGCTTCCATGGCAGCGTTTGTGTCGCTAGACCCCGAAAAACTTTCCGATGCGATGCTTGCGTTCCGCATGCCACAAATGATCACCTTCGGCGTGTCCTACGGGTACCGCATGCTCCCCATCCTCATTGAACAGTTCGCCACAGTCTTTGAAGGCTACCGGCTGCGTTCCGCCCCAGTTGAGAACAAGGGGTTCCTTGGGTGGCGGATGATCACCCAATGGTGCCGCCTGACAGTGTTGTCGTTCTACCCCATCTTCCTCAACACGGCGAAGTCAGTGCGCACCACGGTTGAGTCGTTGGAAGCACGCGGATTCACCTACGCCGCAGTTGATGGGCGGGGCCGCCAGATCCGCCTCGCATACCTGCGACTCACAGCGAAAGACTGGGCCGTCATGGCAGTGACCCTCGCACTGATTGCTGGCGTTTTCTGGTTCGGAGCGCAGTTCCCGCTGTACCGCTGAGCGGTGGTGTAACTTGCCGTGTGGCACTGCCATGAGCTGAAACGATCATCTAGTATTCGGCGTTCAAGCCCTGTAGTCTCGTTATATCGAATTCGATATAACGAGGCAGTGACGGGGAGGGAACATGTTCGCGGACACTCTGAAGCGAATGAGGGAGTCCAATGGTCTCCGTCAGTCAGACATTGCGAAAAAGTTGAACACTTCTCAGTCTGCATACTCGTACATCGAATCGGGAACCCGTGTGCCAGGGGTGGATTTAGCTTTCCGTGCGCTGCGCGGAGCGGGTGGTCAGGTTGCATTTTTCCCTACCCGTCGACTGACCGTTGCTCAAAGGGCGGAAGCGATTGGTGACGCCCTCGAAGAGGGCCGTTTCAGTGTCGCCTATCGGGCGTTTATTCAAGTTGCAGATGACCTGATGAATGCTGAGCCTGCTGAGGCAGTAGGCCTTTCGCTCACTGAACCAGAGCTGTTGGCCCGATCTGAATGGGCGAATGCTTTGGCAGCGCTTGTTGAGTATTCACTCCACAAACGAACGCTTCCTGTTCCTCAATGGACGGCCAACTACGGGGCTCCACTTGAGCGGCCAGTTGCCCTTGAGTTCTCAGATTCACTGGATATTTCTTTTCCTGTTGATCTCCAATTGGTGCCTCCAGAATTTGCGAAGCGGAATGTCCTGTTAGAAGAGCCTGAAATTGTGAGTGCGTAAAATGATTGAAATCCTCAGTGGAAAAATTGAATTACTGATGTTGACCAATAGTCAAGATTTTGCGCGCCATCATAAATTCGCTACTTAATCAAAAGTCAAAGATCAGTCCACGCGGCTCTATAGAACTATGACAAACGATGTTGTGTAGTTTGCCGTTTCGAAGGCGTGGGGAGAACCTCCCTGTGGATAACTCCAATGGCTACAAGCCCCTTCCCTAGGCTGAGTGCATTGAGGCGGAACGCGAACCGCCTTATGCCATAGGGGAGGGGCAATGTGAACGGCGTAATCCGGTATTCACGTGCAGCGATGAGTGAAGCAGAACGCAACGTCCTAGCAAACGCTCAACAACTAGAAAGAGTCATTAGTGACCGGCGCCGTGATGTCGCTGCGGCGATGGCCCAGTATGAGGCGACAGGGGTGTCGGCCGAGTACGCCGCGAAAGAGGAACGGTGGGTAGCAGCCGCTGACAGCGTGCTAGAAATCGTTGGCACGTTGCGCGAGGCGATGAACCGCACTAACCGTGACGCTGACGATGCGTGCGCTCGTTTACGTGCCCTTGCTCAAGGAATGTAGGCCGCGCGCATGCTCATTGACTTTGACATTGACCCCGCTGGGGTTGACATTTTCCTCACCCAAGCGAAAAAACATGTGCAGGGGTTACGGGACGCGTCACCAACAGGTGACGGGAACCTCAAGTCGCTAGCAGACGATGCGCAAACGCTATGCGACCCTGATGTTGCACGCCTTGCTCACAGCGTCCTTGCCAACCACACCGGCGATCTGCAACGGATCGTGGGTGAGATTGAGGCAGTGCTTGGCACCATTGGTGAGATGGCTGCGGTTGTTAGTGAAACTGATCAGTGTTCCGCACAAACTTTGGAAACAACCTACGCCGGGACAGTTGGCAGTTTCGAACCGAGCCGTTTCGCATCACCGCAGACGGGGTTGAAACCACAATGACCGGCCAGCTACCTGTTCCGTACGCGGATTACACACTAGAGCCTGTTCGCGCTTTGCTGGGCGCGTTGCACCGCACCGCGACGGGCATCGAACAATCAGTGACCCGGCTGCATGATCATTGGCCAACGCTGAGTTCCTCCTTTTCGGGGACGCTGCTGACCTCCGTGCCGTCGACCCCCACGATTACCGAGAAAACTACACCGGCAACAGAACTTGTTGCGGTGATGCGCGACGTGTGGGACACCTTAGACACCTACGCTGATGACGCTCACACACCGTTGGAGAACCTCCGGCGGCTCCGAGACGAGGCTGCAACGCTACAAAGCCAACGACCACGCGATGTCATGGTGGCGCCAGGCACCCCTGATCAAGAGGTTTGGGCTGCCCAGGCAGGGTACAGCAACCCGGTGTGTTTGCCAGAGAGCCCGTTCGACACATGGAACCGGCAACGCGATGAGCTGAAAGCAGAGATCGCAACGTGGGTGCAGGCCTACGAGAACGTTGCACAACAGTGTGTTGCCACGTTGCGGCGCATAAATAGCCCTGTAGCAATGGGCGTGTGGGATGCGTGGACCCCCAGCGAAGCCCCCTACGACCGGCCGATGTTTGACACGGACCGGATGCACTGGGAACACAAAGACAATAAACGCCGTGAAGAGACGTATAGTTTTGAGATTTCACGGTCAACACCGGGCGACGATGACTCAACAAAAACCGCCGAGACAACCTCGTCTACTCAGGCTAAAGAGTCAACCACCTTCGGTATCAACACGGTGGGTCTCAACACGTCCCAGTCGTGGTTCCGTGGTCACCAAGACGCTGCGAGCGGCATTTTTGGGTCACAGGATGGTGTCCACGGTTCAGGGAACGCAAGCTACCAGGCTGGGCTCATGGCTGACACCGGCGCTGGAATCAATGGTGATGGCGCAAACATCACCGCCTCAGCGTACGCCCAGGCACAGGCTGGTGTTCGCGCAGATGTTGACGGTTCCGTCGAGTATGGGGTTCTTCATGCTGGTGGTTCCGCATCGGCCTCAGTAGGGGCGGTTGCAGCGGCGAAAGCCGGTGTGACCGCAGGCAAGGATGGGGTGTCCGCTGAACTTGGGGTTGATGCCATGGTTGGTGGTGAAGCCTCCGCTGAGTTAGCTGGTGGGATATCCGGGGTCAGTGCAGGGGTTGGTGTTACCGGGTATGTTGGGGCCGGGTTTGGTGCAAACTTGGACGCTGACATCACGTTGGACCGTGTTGCCGTTGACCTCGACCTTGGTGTTGCTTTGGGGATTGGAGCGGGTGTCAACGTGTCGTTCGATATTGATCCCAAGGAAGTCATCACTGATATTGGCAACGCTTTTGATCCCCGCGGGTGGTTTTGACCTTCCCTACCGCCCACAAACCGACAAATCCACAGTTTCGTTACCCGTTAAGTCCACTATTTGTTGATGTGAAAGGCCAGCCGATGCCCGCTCTGAGTTACCCAAGCCCCGACTTTCCAGCGTTGTCTGGATTCACGGTCGATGTGCCAGACCATTGGCGTGCTGACCCCGAAAGCGGTGTGCTTTTCGCTGTGCGACCTGTGGCTGACATTGAAGGTTTCATGCCAAACATGGTGGGCTCTGTGCGCCGTGCACCCCAGGGCGCCCTGCAAGCCAGCGTTGATGAAATCAACCGCAGAACAACAGCGCTCGCGAATTATGAGGAACTTGGGCGTACACACACAACTGTGGGGGAGCATCGTGCTTTTCACATTGAGTACAGTTACCGGCACACGGACACGTTGACGCTAGCGCAGATGATCACCATTGTTGAGGTGGACCGTGGTGCGGTATGCGACGTTGTTCAGATCACCGCAACATGCGCTGGCAACCAAGCGCAGCAGTATTGGGATGATTTCCGGCTTATGCAAGCAAGTTTGTTCATCGCCCCCCAAGGAAAAAACACAAATACGTGATGTCTTACACGCCTCGCATCACATGGGGAGTGCTCCCGTAAGCCTGTGGATAACTCATTCTGGCAAGATTCCACAGCCTAGGGTGGACACCATGGACGTGACATTCACTGGCCCCAGGCTTACCCGCTACCAGTCCCTTTTCTTCGGTGGAATCTTTCTCGCCTTTGTGGCAGCCTTCGCTGGTGTCTGCGTCATACTCACCATTGTTTTCCGTGCTCTTGACCTCACAGAAGACTGGCCGCTTTGGATTCAATACGGCAGTGTCATCCTGACACTGGGCTTCGCTATACCTGCTTTCATTGTGCTGAGCAGGACCGCACGGGAAACGCTCGAAGCCCAAAGTAAACAGCACGTCGATGGGCTCGCTGATATCACTGGCCCACTCCCTGAACTCAGCCAACCAGCGCCACTGGACACCGTGCTGCAAGCGCTACTCGCAATCAACCACAAGGACCTTCCCTACTCGGTTGCAGTGCGCAAAACCCGGCGAGGCGCAAAGGTTTCCGTAGGTACCCGCCCGGAAGAGACGCGCTGGACAGATGCTCTGGCACGGGGAAGCTCAGCAACCAGTTGGCAACTCGTGGTGACGCTGCGTGAAAGTAACGGGACTTACCATTTTGGTGAGTTCTCAACGGGTAAACATGTCACCCAGTCCGCGACGTCGCTGTCCATGAGGTGGTCTTGGTCGTGGGCTGTTTCCCTCACAGGGAGCTTCACACCAGTGTCACACATTTGGTCACCCAAAGACCTCACCCAGCACGGCGTCAACCACGTCGAGGGGGTGCGCGTGCGGCCAACCGACATGAAGATGCCAGTTTTCGCGATCCTGCGAGCTCACGGGTGGCGGCCGCGTTGGAACAATCGCTTCAGTGAACTCTTCGAGTTTTAGTGCTTCCGCTTTCATCAACACACCGCACGTCCCCCTTAACCGGCCACCCAAGGCTCAGAAAGAGTTCGACATGTTTCGCAAAAACTTTGCCCTGTCTTTGACCACCGCAGCGACTGCACTGGCATTAAGTGGTTGTTCATTCAATGCCAGCGCTTACCTCACTGTTCCCCCTGAAGATATTGAGAAAGTGGCCTCAGAGGCCCTACAGGAACAAATCAATAACGGGTACGTGCCTATCCTTGATTGTGGGGACGATCGTGTGAAGGTCCGGGTTGATGAGGCAATTGACTGTGTCATGACCTTCGACAACGACCCAACGGTGCTTGATGCAGTGGTCACTATCACCGAAGTGGATGGCAAGGACTACAAAATCTTTGTGAAGGTCGCTGACGAACCGCGATGACACTGAAGTAGCACTGACACCGCACACGCAAGGGGGCGGCACCGTGGTGGTGCCGCCCCCTTGTTGTGATGTCAGCGTGGCTTTTCGGGTGAGAGGGACGCTGATTTGTGTTGTTGTGTCGCCGTGCGGGGCGGGTGTTATTTGGTGAGTGTTGAGGTGTCGATGACGAACCGGTAGCGCACATCTGATGCGAGCACTCGTTCCCAGGCTTCGTTGATGTTGTCAGCGGAGACAACTTCTACCTCGGGGGAGATTCCGTGCTCAGCGCAGTAGTCAAGCATTTCTTGGGTTTCTGCGATGCCACCAATCATGGAACCGGCGAATGACCGGCGCCCACCAATGAGGTTCCCTGCGCGTAGTGACAGTGGTTCAGCTGGTGCCCCAACGTTCACGAGCGCCCCGTTGACGGCGAGGAGCCCAAGGAAAGCATCGACATCGAAGGGTGCGCTCACGGTGTTGATGATCAGATCAAACGATCCGGCGAGACGAGAGAACATCTCTGGGTCGTTTGTTGCCTCGTAGTGGTTTGCGCCCAAGCGCAAGCCGTCTTCTTTTTTGGACAGGGTCCGTGAGATCACGGTGACGTCAGCGCCCATGGTGTGCGCGAACTTCACGGCCATGTGGCCCAGCCCGCCTAAACCAACAACGGCAACCTTTTTGCCTTCCCCTGCACCCCAGTGCTTCAGCGGTGAGTAGGTGGTAATCCCGGCACACAACAACGGGGCGGCCTTTTCAAAGGGGATGGCCTCGGGGATGCGCAGCACAAAATTCTCAACCACGACGATTTCGGTGGCGTACCCACCCTGGGTGACAGTGCCGTCACGGTCTGTTGCACCATAGGTGCCGACCATGCCATTAAGGCAGTACTGTTCGTCGCCTGCTTCGCAGTTGGTGCAGGTGCCGCAAGAGTTCACCATGCACCCCACACCCACCCGGTCGCCGACTTTGTGGCGGGTGACATCGGAGCCAACCTCGACAACAACACCGGCGATTTCGTGGCCGACTGTCAGTGGGTAAGGTTGTGGCCCCCAGTCGCCGCGCACCGTGTGAATGTCTGAGTGGCAAATACCAGACCACTGGATGTCTATGCGCACATCGTTTGCGCCCACCTCCCGGCGTTCGATAGTGCCAAGGGTGAGTGCGTCTGTCGCTGAGTGTGCGACGTATGCGGGAATTGTTGACATATATTGTGCCTCCACGTTCAGGGTTGTCTTTCCAGTCAAGCAGACCACAGTGAGAGTTGCCTGAGGAGTCCCTGCTGATGGTGGTACTGGCAGTGCCCCCATCGAGGAATGCCCGTTCTCCTCGGCGTGACGTGCCAGTAGTGGATACGCAGCTCTTGCATGCCTCCTTCTTAGAAGGTAAGTTAACGTACTAATTCCGATTTACGAGGTGATTCTTTAGTGTTCTATCCGCCGATCGTGGGACTTTTCATTCTTTCAGTGGTAACAACAGGCCTCGCGATAATGATCACGAGGAACGGTCTTGAGAAGAATTCGGTTGTTGGTATCCGGACCCGGCACACGCTACGCTCGGACGCTGCTTGGCATGCGGCTCAGCGATCGAGTGTCCCCTATTTGGGTACCATCGCCGTAGTCGCAACAAGTCACGCAAGCGCGTTAATTGTTGTTGAAGTGGTTGGTTCGTTGGAAACGGTCGGGCATTTTCTCGCCCTGAGTGGTTTCCTCGTCGTAGTCGTCATCGCGCTTGTTGCCTGGCGAGTCGCGGACTCGGCTGCGAAGCAAGCTAGTGAAGTCTCAACGGAGTCAGTTGAAGAAAGTTAGAAACAATCAGTACACAGAAAACAGGGGAGTCGAAAATGAGAAAAAGCACCGGAATAGCTGCCACGCTCGCCACAATGCTTGTGGTTATTTCATTCGCAACGTCAGCTCAGGCGGACGAAAGTTCCAGCGTCGAATTTCCTTACCAGGTGGAGGGCGATGATCGCCGCGCTGAGCTTGTCACGGACCGGGCAGCTGAAAATACTGCGACTGCTGCCGCCGCGCTGTTTGATGAGGGTGAGTCAATTTCAGATGCTGCTCTCGTTGCTTTCCTGCTTGTGGCAAAGGGGCCGATTGCAGAACGTAATCCCGACGCTGTCGCGGTTGCTGAAGCACAAATTCCCGCGCTCAAAGAGGTGAGCGACGAGCAGGCGCTCGAAGCTTCCCAGGAGTACGTGGATGCGAGCGATGTCTTCCAATCTGAAATCCGTCCAGGCCTTTTGAGCGATAACCCTGTGCATGTCCAGAACGCTATCGAAGCTTTCGGCTCTGACTTTCTCGCGTACGTGGATTCCCTCGCGCCTGGCGTCGGGGAAGCGGCTCAAGGCCTCGCCTCTAAACCAGCCGGCTGTAACGGAACGTTTTGCGTTAAGCAGACGGCACTTGTTGGAACGACCGCTGTTGTCGTTTGGCAAGTCGCGGGGCTCCACAGCGCGGCTGCGGTCACTATAGCGTTGGCCGCAGCGGTATTCGTCTACCTTCCTGGTGATGAGCGTATGAGCGCAGTGGATCAGCAGATTTTCACCTCAGATTTTATGACCAGCGTACGAATGTGAAGGGCCAAAAGGAAGATCACGATCGTACGGAACGGGAACGACGACAGAACCACGCAGCCGCCGAGACAACCTTTCGTGTGTCGAGCATCTTCTTCGTTGCTTTCGTTACGTTGACGGTCCTGGTGCAATTACCAACTACCGTTCTGGGTCCGGTACCGGACGATACCCGGAGGGTCTGGACTGCTCTTTACCCGCAGGGTTGGCAGTTCTTCACCAAGGATCCTGACGATGCCGAAGTTACGGTCTTTTCAGTTGATGGAGAAGCAGTGACTTCTGCAAGCGCCTTTCCAAATTCCGACGCAAAGAATATGTTCGGGTTTAAGCGGGCGCAGAGAGCTCAAGGGCCCGAGGTCGCAACCTTGATTAGGGAAGTGGAGGAGTGGACCAAGTGCGATTCTATCGGCGGCGATTGCGTCTTACATGTCGCATTGGATGGGGAAGCGCAGAGTGTCGTGAATCCCAGCGATGTTCCCACAGTCTGCGGAAGAGTGATTGTTGTAATGACTATTCCTGTGCCATGGGAGTATCGGGATTTGTTCACGGGCTATCGAATTGATGACCAAGCGGCCATGCTCGAGGTGGGCTGCACATGACTAGTTTCGTTGACCAGATACGTTGGTGGAGGGTCGTTCCTCAGGTAGTCCGAGCGCTGGGTTCTCCTCACCGTCTCTTTATGCTTGCCCGTGCGATAATTGCCGGAGCACAGCTCAGCATTTACGCGCTCACACCTCTGGATTATCTCACCGCTCAAGTCGGTGGGGTGACCCGGGAGATGCATTGCTCCGCCGCGTTGAGTTCGTGGAACTTGGTTTGCAGTCCGTTACCGGCGGAAGTTGTTCAGGTATTTTTTATCGTGGCATTGCTCTTTGTCATGAGTGGCTTTGTTCCAAGGTTTGGGGCTTTAGTGCATCTGTATATTGCACTTGCTACCGTGAGCGGCCTGACCCTGATCGATGGGGGAGAGTCCGCAGCTGTCGTGGCACTCACATGGATCGCTGTCATCTGTCTTTTCGACCACCGAATCAATGGTTGGTCGAGAACGCCGCCTACATATGTGCGACAGGCATACTGGTGGCACGGTCTCCCTCGAGCGGCTACTGTTGCGCTGCAATTGCAATGCTCCGTGCTCTATCTACATTCCGCCATCTCGAAACTAGGTACCGGAGCATGGGTGGACGGGACCGCCTTGTATTACATAGTGCGGATGGACATGTTCGGGGTATCCGGGCCTCTCGGAGATATAGCCCTAGTGTTGACGGCGCAGCCAGTAATCGAACTCGTACTGACATATGGTGTCCTTGCTGCCGAAGTGTTCATAGCGGTCATCATCTGGTGGCCGGGACGCGTTCGCTACACCGCTGTTCTCGTCTCAGTAGCACTCCACCTTGCGATTATTGCTCTGCTAGGTATCGGAAGCTTCGGGCTTATCATGATCGGGTTCGTGCTCGCTACAGCGGCGGGGAGAGATCATGTACTTGGGCAAAGGAACGAGAATCTTTTAGCACGTACACGCAACAAGGCTGAGAGGAAGTTTTCGCACGAAGAAGAGCGCGGCTTATCGAATGCAGCCACAACCTCGAGCGTCGTTTAGCTGGGTGTGTCTCAAACGAGGACCGCGTCCCACTAGACATCGCCATTCCTCAAGGCGGTCCCTTGTATAGACACCTTAATAGCAGCGCGAGCTTATCTGCGCAGCTAGCGGCGCCCAAACCAGCGGCTGTCTCACGACGCGGGGATGAGCACATAACCGACAAACAGGAAGGGGGCCTATGAAAGTCGCTTATGTATGGTCTATAAGGATCTTCTACGGGTAGCAGAACTGGCCATTGTGGCTTACTTGGGATTTGTCCGTGCCGTGACGGGGATTCGTGGGCGTTCGGCGCGGCGGTTGTTTGGTGGCGGGTCGGCGGATCAACTGCCAGCGCGCGGTGAACTGGGTCAGCGCCTCAAAGAGGCGGTGGATCGTGGTGTGGTGGTGTTCCACAAAGATTTCACGGTCACGCAGTTGACCCCGACGCCCCACGGGCAACTTGCGGTGCAGGCAGGTGGGGCAGGCGCGGAAAACACGATCACGGTCGATGCGCTTGTCGCGGCAACAGGATTCCGCCCAGACCTCGATATTCTCCGTGAAGTGCGGGTCACGTTAGACCCGGTCATTGAGGCGCCGGTGCGCCTTGCCCCCGACATTGACCCCAACGAGCACAGTTGCGGGACGGTGCGCCCACACGGCGTTGATGTCCTCACCCATGATGAGGAAGGGCTCTACATTATTGGGATGAAGAGCTATGGGCGAGCGCCCACGTTCTTGCTGGCCACAGGATGTGAGCAGGCACGGTCTGTGGTGGCCCACATTGCAGGGGATGCGGCAGCCGCGTCACGCATCGAACTGCAATTACCCACAACCGGGGTGTGCAACACCACGGTTGTGGCGTGAAGCAACACGTGACAAAGGAAACGGCTGTGCCTAAAGAACGAACCATGCAAAAACTTTTCGAACGGTGGATCGCCGCGGCGCCTCAAGCTCCGCAACTTGCCGAGGTCGGTGAGTTACTCCGTGAGCACTACAACGCTTACCAGATCCCCACCGACTTTATGGAGCCAGACGGTCTGGAGAATGACGAAGAGGTGCGAGTCGACCTAGTCGCAGCGCTCTACACCATCACCAATCCGCTGACGTTAGGCCAGTTTTCTCGTGGAGCAGCGAAACGCTTGAGTAAAGCGGCGCGTGTGGAGGCAGCGGAAGAAGCCGAAGAATACTGGCAAGAACTGTTCGACGGCCCCAGCGAAGAACTTCCGTACCGTCTCATCAGTGCCCAACATGCACTAGGGCAACGGGTGTCTATTCTCCTTGAATGCGAAGGCGCTGCAGTCACCGGGTTCAAGGTTTACGGGGTGCACGGTGAGGAAATCAGCAACTACCTGCTCGCTCTCATCGGTTTCCCACAACGCCGACCAACCGACCCCGTCGATGGCCCATTTATGCGCCCTGGGGACCTCACCGACGAACTGTTCTGCGAATACCTCGCCGCGGCGACAGCCCACGGACGCATCTAGCAAACACACAACCCAGTCGTTCGCTGAGGATTTGCCCCGATGTCAAGATGCCAAGGCATAGAGTGAGACTGTGCCACACCATCAACAAAGCGGTTCGCCATCGCAACCACGCGTGGTGTTGTGGTGGATTCCGGTTGGTGCGGGTAGCGCCATTTCACCGCACACAAGTCGCGCGTGGGAACGCATTGACGCCTTTATTCACCGCAGGCCTGCCCAACAGTTAGTGCATGCCGCATTGGAAATTACTACGGCAACCGGTGAGGTCACAGTGATTGAAATGGCGCCGGTATGGCAAATGCCCCGCCACACCCCGCGCGGTGTGGTTGCGCAGGGGCCAGTTGGTGCTTCTGGTTTGGGGCGGTGGCGTGCGTTTCGCTACGAGGTGCGATGTTGGCGCGGCGGCTCAATCCCCGACACGCAGTGGGCGGTAAGTTCCGTGCCGGTGACATGCCCTGACCCTGCCGGGCTTGAGCGGTTAACACATGAGGTCGCGCAGGTGCCCCGCCATGTCTGGGGTCGCCACACCCACGGTGTGGCTGACATGTGGAACTCCAACTCGCTCATCGCATGGCTCCTCACCACATGTGGTGTTGATGTGGGCGTTCTCGGCCCACCAGCCGGAACGCGCGCCCCAGGGTGGGACGTGGGTATTGTGTGCGCGCGAATGCGACACAGCGCATCGTAAATCGCAAAACTACTGATGACGTGGCAGGATCGACACAGCGACACCCCTGATCGGGGTGTCGCGCAGTGCCGTTACCCGGAGGGAACCCCATGACCGAGTCGCAAATACCAGCCAACATGTACGGTGTTCACTCGGAGGTGGGGACGCTCCGCAAAGTGCTGGTGTGCAGGCCCGGGCTGGCGCATCGGCGGCTTACCCCCACAAATTCCAGTGACCTGCTGTTTGATGACGTGCTGTGGGTTGACCGCGCCGAAGAAGACCACGCAGCGTTTGTGCGCTCCCTCGAAGCGCAAGGAGTGGACGTTGTTGAACTCCACGACCTGCTCGCCCACACCCTCACCCAACCAGGTGGGCGCGACTGGATACTGGACCGCAAAATCACCGCGAACCTGGTGGGGATCGGGTTGGTTGACTCGGTACGCACCTACCTAGAAACCCTCACCCCACAGCGCCTCGCTGAACACCTCATTGGCGGGTTGTCCATTGACGATGTGCCTGCCGAGTTCCGCCCACCAACAATGCTGTTGGTGCGTGGTTCCGCTGACGCCCGCGACTACTTAATGCCGCCCCTGCCCAACACGTTGTACACCCGTGACACCACCTGCTGGATTTACGGTGGGGTCACCATGAACCCCCTGTACTGGCGTGCCCGCCACGACGAAACACTCCTGATGAAAGCGATCTACCTGTTCCACCCAGACTTCGTGGGTGCAAACGTGTGGTGGGGAGACCCAGAACAACGGTGGGGGCAAGCCACCCTTGAAGGTGGGGATGTGATGCCCGTGGGCGGTGGGGTGGTCCTCATTGGGATGAGTGAACGCACCTCCCGTCAAGCGATCACCCAAGTTGCGGACACACTCTTCCAACGTGGCGCAGCCGAACAGGTCATTGTTGCGGGGATGCCAAAACTACGCGCCGCCATGCACCTTGACACCGTGTTCACCTTCGCTGACCGTGACATTGTTACCGTGTACCCGCGGATTGTGGACTCCATTCACACCTTCACGCTGCGCCCCGATGGGCGCCCAGGGCGCTCGCATGTTACCGACCACGGGCAAGAAAAGCTCACTGACGTTGTCGCTCAAGCGATGGGCCTTGACGGGTTGCGGGTTATCAACACTGGTGGTGACGCGTACGAATCCGAACGCCAACAGTGGGATTCCGGCAACAACGCTGTCGCTGTGCGCCCAGGCGTGGTCTACACCTACGACCGCAACACCAAAACCAACGACCTCCTCACTGCGGCCGGCATTGAGGTGCTGCCCATCGTGGGAGCGGAGCTTGGGCGTGGGCGCGGCGGCGGGCACTGCATGACCTGCCCCATCGTGCGCGACCCACTCGACTGACGATCAACTTGGACTGACAACACGGCGCATCATGGAATATATGGTTGAAGCCCGCGCAATGACGTTGGGTTACCGCAGAAAAAGAGTCTTTCACGAGGCAACATTCACTATCCCTACCGGGGTGGTGGGTTTGCTTGGCCCTAACGGGGCAGGTAAATCTACGCTCATGCGCGCGATGGTAGGCCTGGCCACTCCAACAGCAGGTGAGCTACGCGTCTGCGGGCGCCCTGTCAGCAGGAACACCCGCAATAAATCTGTTGGTTCGTTGAGTGGTTTCCTTGCGCAAAATGCCCCATACGATCCCCGGTTTACTGTCCGTGAGCACGTGGAATACTGCGCTTGGTTGAAAGGTATGCCACGGACCCACATTGCCGATGCGGTTGCTCGCGCCATCGAAGCAGTTGGTTTGACTGGAGAAACAGACACACGCATCGGCGTGCTTTCTGGTGGCATGGCACGCCGAGCAACAATTGCTGGGACAATTGTTTCCCAACCACGGCTGTTAGTTCTTGATGAACCTACGGTTGGCTTAGACCCCGGACAACGCACAGCTTTCCAAGAAATTATCAAAGATCTTTCCCAGCATGCGTCGGTGTTGCTGTCCACGCACCTCGTCGAAGATGTTGCCGCTTGTTGTGACCATGTTGCTTTGCTCGTTGATGGGCGCATCACCTCCGTGTCCTCCATCGAAGACCTCGCAGGGCCCAACGCGGACGCAATACAAAGGGTGCCTGCCCTCAACGCCGCATACCTTCACGCCACAACAAGCGGTTCGCAGGCGGGGAAATGACACCGCGTGACACGACAACGGCGTGGGTGTGGTTTTACGCAACCCGACGCCTCCCATTAATCGCCGCAGCGCTCATAGTGCTTCTCCTGCTGGTCACCATTGCTCAACGATGGGCGGAGGAGCGGCTCAATCACGGCCTGCTCATGACTGCAACACTGTACGACGGAGCAACCATGATCTACGCCATTGCAGCATGTCTTGGCGCATGGGGTGGATTACGCGAGCACCGCCTATCACTTCGTGTTCTTGACGACAGTGACACGGCATCCTGGCGCCGCGGGCGGTTCGTCAGAATTGCTGGGCCCATCTGTGCTGTTACAGGTTCTATCGCACTCGCTAGCATCATCACCGCTCTCACAATGCTGGCACTCCCGCACCGCTCAGGGCCCCTTCATGTCGGCGCAATTATTGCGCTGATAAGCATGGCCGGGCTTCATGTGCCCATCGGATACTACTTTGGACGGTGTTTCCCGCACGTCCTCACGGTTCCAGCGGTGGGCGGTGCAGCGTTGGTGATTGCATCATCACTCGGCAACGGACAAGGAACACCAGCCAGCATTCTTTTGCCCTCAGGAGGTGTGGGCGGAGATGCCTTCTCAACGTGGAATCCAACAACGATATGGGCGCAAGCTGTCTGGTTCACCGGCCTACTGTTAACGGTTCTGAGCCTCATAGCGTGGCGTGGTACTGCCACGAAGCGGGTGGTTGTGATTGCTGTTGCCCTCAGTGCGACCCTTATTTGTGCGGGTGTGAGCCTAGCGTCACAACACTGGACACGGTTCGATGCCGGAATAACCAACGGTGAACCCATACCAAATGCGTACTGCGTCGGGAAGGAACCCACGGTGTGCGTACCACCTGCATACCGTGGAATCGCCGCAGAACTAGCGGAAACCTTCCGCCCAGTTACCCAGCAAACTGCAAACACAGATCACCCCATCACCACACTTGAACTTCGCCCGCGAGGCATAGGCCAAACCCCCACACCGGGGGCAACCGCTATCCACTTGGACACTGCTGTACCTGGCGCGAGCAGCATCGCGCTTCAGGAGTTCCTCGAAACCCCTGTCTGGTTCATGGAAGAAACCGCCACACCGTGACATTTTTCGCTGCACGCCACTGGCGGTTCTACGCAACGCTCGGAGCGTTGGCGGCGGTTCTGATCGCAGCCACAGGTGGGCTAACCCTCCGGCTGCCTACCCTCGACGAATGGGGGCAACCATTAACCGTTCGGTTCACTGCCTTCGCACCTGCGATCTTCGCGATTCTCGTCACCGTTGGCACAAAAACCCACTATGTATCACTTGAACGAACGGCACACCGGAACCTATCCCGTTGGCGGTTGGTGCACATCTTGACAACACTTACAGGTCAAGCAGTTGCCCTGACACTGGGGGTTATTGGTGGGGCGTATGTTTCAGGAACCCCTGCGGAGGTGCCCGAACGGCTCATCGACTTCGCACTGTTTGCAGGCGTAGGGCTGGTCATTGCGCCATTGAGCGGGGCGACCCTGTCCTGGATCGCCCCGCTAGCAACAGCAATTATTTGTGCAACACTCGCAGTGAATACACCCATCAACGTCCTCACCCAAAGCATCGCTGAGGCCCCGCAGCTAGCGGTCACTAGCGTGGTGTTGTGTGTTGCTGGTGTTATTGCAACTGCGATATTGCCGTCTCGCGAGTGATGCCAAAGTCCTGACGTGCTGTGGCAACTACCGGGAAGTCGTTACTGTGTCCTCGAGGCGTCGGGTTGTGGCCCACAGGGCAACCCACATGATCGTAGGAATGATCGCTAGCACCGCGACAACACCCAATGGGACGGTTGTGGGGGCTGACAAGGCGAAAGCCACTGCAAGAACCGTGAGCGTGCTGGCAATGATGCCTACCGTGACGCCAGGTTTTTGCTCAGAGCGTGTGAGTTCAGCGATCACCGTGATCCCCACCGCCACTGCTGCTATAGCGGCGATGAGTGCGACGGCAGTCAGGCCGTTAGCGCCGGTGAAAACGGCCCCGATAGTGAAGCAGGCAGCGACAAATACCTTCAACCCGGGGGACATTCCCAGCAATTCTTTGTTGTTCATCTCAACCTCCTGGATGGGTGCTGACTAATTCCACGCTAACGTAAACCCGCGGGTAACTCCACACGTCAACAGGCCGAGATCCTAGATCTCGGCATGAGATCCCTGTGCAGGGCAAGGATGTCGATGCGAGATCTAGGATCTCGGTGACGGGTCGGAGCGGGGCTTCGATATCAGTGGGCTCATCGTCCTCGAACTCATCCGGCGCACAGTCGTCATTGGAAGCCTCACATGCGAATCGTCACGCTTGAGCCTCACAGTCCGGCAGTGCCCGAACCAGCAAAGCGTCATCGGGGAGCGCAGAGGCCCCGATCACGCGCCAGTCTTCACCGAGCACGCCGTGGAAGCCGAACAAGCAAACAATAGAAACCCAGCGTTTGATCGAGTCAGCAACTGCCGCACGCAACTCTCGTTCGAATGGCGCGAAGTCCGCACCATCTAAAGTTCTCTGGCGATGGGCAGTGAGTGAGGGGGAACTAGCGATGGCTGCCTGCTCAACTTCATCCCACATAGCCCTCGACGATCGCGAGGTGACGTCTTTACCGGATATCTGATCGAGATGGTGGTAGCGACCCGCGTCAGCGTAGTTCCTTAGTGTGCGAACCACCGCAGCCCAGACAGGGTCGTTGTCGAGGGTGCAGATCCAACTGCGCAGCATCCGTTTCCGCTCCCAGTCTCCAGACTCGATGGCCTCACGAAGTCCGGAGCGTAGCCGCTCATCCATCTCATCTAAGGCATGGCCCCAACCCTCATGGGTGAAGCCCATCTTCTTTGGCCAACCCTCACCTTTGGAGACGGCTGCAGTCCCAAGTGCGAGCTTCATCAATCGCTCGACGCCTATCGGGTAAGTCGCAAGAACAGCATCGAGATCGCGTCCAAGAGTTCCTTCCTGCCGCAGCAGTCGATCAGCGGATGCGAGCACACTCCGCGCGGAATCGACCTCGGGTAGTAACCCATCGAGCCACTGCTGGCTTGTAAATCCTGACCCCTCGCGCATAACTCAAGGATATCGAGAGCAGCATGCCTTGCCGAGGCCTGTGTTTTCGAGGCGCTCAATTTGATCGTCAACGGACAGCCAAGGTTTTGTGTATGTCGCCATGATTCTCCGGGAAAAGAAAATCAGCCCGCGCCTTTCGGCAACGGGCTGATCATGATGTCTTAACTTTAGCACGGGGGAGTGACGCCGTTGGGAGGGCTTGGGGCGAGCGCTTGGATGAGCCCTGCGCCAAGCCTGGGGAGCGATATATCACACACCAGATGAGATTGCTTCTGAGAATCATTATTGATAATTTTCAGGTGTGCCAACCACCCTGACCGTGCAGAACCTCGGCGTCACCATCGACAGAACACCACTTGTCCGCGACGTCACCTTCACCGCGTCCGCAGGGGAACGCATCGCACTCATCGGCGCATCAGGATCCGGCAAATCCCTCACCGCAGCCGCAATCATTGGTGCATCACGCCCACCAGCTCGCGTCCACGGCACCATCACCCTCGACACTGATGCCAACACTCCTCACCAACGCGCAGTGCCACGGTTCGCCGCAGCCTTCCAAGACTCCGCAACCGCACTAAACCCACTGGTCACAGTGGGACGCCAACTCACCCAGCCGATGCTCGCCGCACGTACCGTTACCGCCGCATCGGCCCGAGAAAAAGTGCACCAACTCCTCACGCAACTAGGGTTCGACAACCCCGCCACCATCACCAGCCGTTACCCCGGTGAACTATCAGGCGGTCAACGCCAACGAGCCGCCATCGCGCTCGCGTTACTGTGTGATGCGCCCGTACTTGTCCTCGATGAGGCCACCACCGCCCTTGACGTTGTCACCCAACAAGCAGTTGTGAACGTGGTGGACGAACACGTCCGAGACACCGGCCGCATCCTCCTGTTCATCACTCACGACCTGCCCGTCGCCGCGAACCTGTGCACCCGCATCATCGTGATGGACCACGGGAGAGTGGTGGAAGACCAACCACGCGACCAACTCCTTACCGCCCCACAGCACCCCGCCACCATCAGCCTTGTTGAGCACGCCATGGCAGGTGTCGCATGAGCGCCAACCTTACGGTGCGTGGCGTCACCTACGCCTACCCAGGTCGCAACAGCCACACCTCTTTGGTGTTAAACGATGTGTCATTCACGGCCGCCCCCGGTGAACGGGTTGCGATCGTTGGGCGTTCAGGTGCCGGAAAATCCACGCTGCTCCGCATCATGTTGGCTCTTCTGAGCCCAAGTGCAGGGGCGGTGGAACTGGACGGAAAACCAGTGTTCGCCGGGTCGCAACGCACTACCCGCTGGTACCGCCAAGCGGTGCAGTACGTTCCACAAGACCCAGCGGTGAGCCTTGACCCACGCATGAGCGCAGGGCGACTCATCGCCGAACCACTGCGCCGGCTGGGTGCCCTGCCTTCAACTGACACCGGCTCGCGCCGCGCTCAACGTCATGCGGAACGTGAGCGCGTGATCTGGGCTTTGCGTGCGGTGGGTTTGGATGAGGGTTTTTTGACTGCGCGGCGCGGTGAGCTGTCTGGTGGGCAGGCTCAGCGGGTGGCGATTGCGCGGGCTATCGCTACGCGCCCCCGGTTTTTGCTTGCTGATGAACCGGTCAGTGGGTTGGATGTGCCGTTACGTGACACGGTGTTGACGCTCCTGCAGGATTTGGCGACCACCCACGGCATGGGCATTGTTTTTGTGTCCCACGACCTTAATGCGGTGTACCGGTTGTGTGAGCGGGCGGTGGTGCTTGATGGTGGCCGGGTTGTTGAGGACACAGACGTTGCGTCGTTGCGTCATGCTCCGCAGTCAGCCGAAGGGCAGCGTTTAGCTGCTGCGCTGCCGCAGATGCCTGTGGTGGGTGGCGTGGAGGTGGCGAGGTGAGTTCCACGGTGTCGTCAAAGGTTTCCGATGTGCAGCACACCAGTGCGGGTGACCGCGTTGGTGAGGCACCAACCACGGTTGTTAGTGGGGGTGTAGCAGCGCGTCGCGGGGAGGGGGCTCCTCGGATTTCTCCCACAACGCGGGTGCTGTTGTCCGCGCAGCTGATGTTTAACGTTGGTTTTTACACGGTTGTGCCCTTCATTGCGCTGATTTTGCGCGATGAATTTGCGCTGGCTGGGGTGTGGGTTGGCGTGGTGTTGGGTTTACGCACCTTCGCTCAGCAGGGCATGTTCCTCTTTGGCGGATTGTTGGCTGACCGGTTTGGGCCACGCCGGTTGATTTTGCTGGGTTGCGTGGTGCGCATCATTGGTTTCCTCGGCTTGGCGGTGACAACACATTTCCCGGTGTTCCTTGCTGGGGTGTTGTTGACTGGTTTAGGTGGGGCACTGTTCAGCCCAGCTGTTGAGGCGCTTATTGGGCGCGCGGACAGTGAACAGGCGCGTGCTGGCCGCCGCACCACACTTTTTGCGTCGCTGGCATTTTTTGGGGAGATTGGTGCCGTCCTTGGCCCCTTGTTGGGGGCGTTGCTGCTGCCTGCCGGGTATAGCGTTATCGCGTTGGCTGGCGCTGGGATTTTCACGGTCATTCTTGCCGTGTTGGCGTTGGCTTTGCCGACAACAACAGATGCCGATGCTCGCCCAACGAGCACCAGCACCCCGCAGCGCATCCCACGGTCCCGCCCATTTATCGCGTTTTGCGCGGTGGCGTCGGTGAATCTTCTCGCGTTCAACCAGTTGTATGTGGGAATGCCTGTGATGTTGCGTAACGCTGGTGCCGACGATTCCTGGTTGGGTGTGCTGTTCGCGGTGGTGTCCGCAGTGACCATTGCGGGGCAATTACCGATCGCTGCTGCGATGGGTCGCTTGCCGCGCCCTGCCGCTTTCCGTATCGCTTACGGAACTATCGCTTTAAGTTTTGTGCTTGCCGCAGTGTTTTCTCTCGGTGTGCCCGGTATCGCTCAGGGCAGCATCATGGGGTCACTTCCAGCCGCCGCACCGGCAATAATTACCGCCGTGGTCCTGGTAACCGGGACCATGATGGCCTCCCCGTTGGCACTGTCCACGGTGCCTCTGATCGCTAGCACAACACCAGGGGCAGCTCACTATGGGCTCCTGGCCACGATGGGCGGCATCGCCGTGCTCATCGGGAACACCGCCCTTGGCCCGCTCTACGACCTCGCTTTGACTCCGCAAACCGCCGCTATATTGCCGTGGCTTGCCCTTACCCTCGCAGCGGTTGCCGCCGCGATCACTCTTCCACGCATCGTGCACAAGCACAGCGTGGCCGCCATTTAACACTGATCACAAGAAAGTTCACCGCCATGAATGCACAACCCCTCCGTCACCTTGCCGTGACGGCAACCGCCCTGACCCTCACCTTCGCGCTCAGTGGGTGTTTCTCATCCACCCAAGCAGAAAATGGTGGCACTGACGCCCAAGGCGGCGACCAGCGAGTCAGCATTGCCATGCTCCAACCACCACGTTCCGGCTTGACCCCACTCAGTGACGACGCATTCAAATTGTCCCGGTGGTCTACCGCTGAAACACTCATCGTCCTTGACGAAGCTGGTGACGCTCAACCATCTTTGGCCACCGAATGGCAGCAAACCAGCCCCACCACCTGGGAATTCACCATCCGTGACGGGGTGACCTTCCACGACGGCACCGACCTGACCGCCGAACAAGTCGCGGCCTCATTGACTGCTGCCACTGAAGCGAACCCCAAGCCACGCATCCTTGACGGTGTTGACATGAGTGTTGAGGTGCAAGACAACACGGTCACCATCACCACCGGCACCGAAGATCCCCTCATCCCACAACGCCTCTCCAGCCCACAGCTCGCGATCCTCGCCGCCTCCGCTTACGGAGAAGATGGCGTTGTGAACCCTGTTGGTACAGGTACTGGGCCTTTTGAACTTGTTGACGTTGACGGCACCACCGCCGCAACCCTCAACCGGTATGACGGGTACTGGGGTGAAAAAGCCAAAGCATCAGGCATCGACGTCACCTACGTGCCAGACGGCACCGCACGCGCCGCCGCCCTGCGCACCGGCACCGCCGACATCGTTGAAGCGATCCCCGTGGGCCAAGCAGCCAGCATCGATGAAAACCTCATCTACGAGGTTCCCATGCCACGCACCAACACCCTGTACCTCAACACCGAATCAGGCCCCTTCAAAGACCCAGCAGTGCGGGCAGCAGCACAAGCCGCCGTTGACCGGGCAACCATTGTTGGCACCGTGTACGAAGACCGCGCCGACATAGCCGAAGGTCTCCTTGGCCCAGCACTACCGTGGGCAGCCGAAGAACGCACCACCGAGGAATACCAAGACGCCCGCACCCCCATCGCCACACCAGAAGAAGTCGACGGCGTAAAAATCACGCTCGGCACCTTCACCGACCGTGCAGAACTGCCCGAAGTTGCTGTCCAACTGGAACAACAACTCGAAGCCGCCGGGTTTGACGTCACCCAAGACGTCCGCGAATACCAGTACATCGAAGCTGATGCCCTCGATGGCGCGTTTGATGCGTTCATCCTGTCCCGCGCAACAGTTCTCGACTCCGGTGACCCCGTCGCCTACCTGTACAGCGACTTCTCCTGCGAAGGCTCATTCAACATCTCCCAGTTCTGCAACGACGATGTTGACGCAGCCCTCGCCACCGCAGCAGCAACCCCAGCAGGCCCAGAACGCCGCGCCGCCATCATGGAAGCTGAAGCACTCATCCTCGCAAACAACGCAGCCATCCCGATGCTCCACGAACGTGTCATCCAAGGGGAACTACCCGGCACCGATGGCGCGGCCCGCGACCCACGTGAACGTACCCTCGTAACCTCAAACACCAACGTCACCGGTGAGACGGCCAAATAACGCCAACGAATAACACCAGCACACCATGACATCACGCACACAAACCGCCGCGCTGACCGCCGCCTCACGTATTGGGGCGGTGGCAGCGGTGGTGGCCCTCATCGGGATGCTGCCTTGGCTATCCGGGCGGTCAGCCGAATACACCATTTTGCGGGCCCGCTACGCTGACCGGGAAGCAACCCCGGAAGCACTCGCCGCCGTCCGTGCCGAACTCGGTTTAGACCGCGGTCCACTGCCCATATTTGGTGACTGGCTCAGCGGTATCCTTCAGGGCGACGCCGGGAACTCATGGATCACCAACACCCCAGTGCTACCAGGCACCCTCAGTGCATTAGGGGTGTCACTCACACTCATGGGCTTCGCCGTCGTGTGCGCGTTAACCATTGCGCTGGCGTTATGTATCCCCGCGATCCGTGCTGGTGTGCGCGGGGAGCCACGCCGCGAGTCAGGTGCCCTCGCGGCAGCGTTCACCGCGCTACCTGAATTCCTCCTCGCAGCGATACTCCTCATCATCGGTTCCATCTGGTTAGGGTGGTTCCCGCCCTACGGGTGGAACAGCATCAACAATGCTGTACTGCCAGCACTTGCTTTAGGTATTCCAGGGGGCGGGCTCATCGGGCGGCTCACCTCCGAAGCGTTGACCGCCGCTTTCCAAGAGGACTGGGTACGCACCTGGCGCATGGCCCAATTTCCGCGCCACACCATCGCATTCGCGGCATTTCGGCGAGCATTACCCTCAGTGATCAGCCAAATCGGTCTGGTCATCATCGGTATAACCGGAGGGGCAGTAGCCGTCGAACAAGTGTTCGCGATCCCTGGGCTGGGGCGTGCCACCCTTGGTGCGGCAGCCGCCCAAGACATCCCCACCCTGCAGGCAGGGATCCTTGCGCTCCTGGTCATCGCAGTGGTGGTGGGGGTACTAGCAGCAGGCATCCGTGCGCTGCTCTTAGGTCCAGCGTTACGACTCAACACGGTGCCCGCCGTGCCGATACCGCACCGCACCACCCGGCGTGACCTGATCGCCCCAGTTGCTGCGGCATCGGTACTCATCCTCATCACCAGTGTGGGGTTGTTCCGCAACCCCTACTTGTCCACGTACTCACGGCTACAACCACCCTCATGGGCACTGCCCTTTGGGGCCGACGCCTCTGGCCGTGACCTGCTCGCACGTGTCGCACACGGCACCCTCACCACCGTCGGCACGGCGCTCGCTGTGGTCGGTGTGTGCCTCATCATTGGGTTGCTGGTGGGGTTGGTCCCCCGGTTATCAACCGGGTTCATCGAGGTCACCAACGCCGCACCTCCCATCATTGCTGGGCTCATTGTTGCTGCGATCTCTGGACCATCAACTATTGGCGCGGCCATCGCAGTGGCCCTGGTCAGTTGGGCGCCACTTGCCGCACACACGGCGGCACTGATTTCAGAAACCCGCGCACAACCACACATCGCAGTATTGCCGACCTTAGGTGTGGGGCGGGCACGTACCTTGTGGGCGTACCTGCTGCCCTCGGTTCTTCCCACAGTGTTGCGGCACGCGATGTTGCGTTTGCCAGGCATCGCGTTGGCGTTGGCTGCCTTGGGGTTCCTTGGTTTGGGGCCACAGCAACCCACCCCCGAGTGGGGTTTGATTCTTGCTGAAGGCATTGATTATGTGGAGCGCGGACCGTGGGCTGTGCTTGCCCCTGCGAGCGCACTTGTTGCGGTGTCAGTGTTGGCGGTGTCGTTGTCTGGGTTGTCGATTCGCCGCCGTTCAACGCGCAACAGCGTTAGCGACGCCGTGAACGCTTCTGCCCCCTAACATGCCGAGATCCTAGATCTCGGCATGAGATCCCTGGCATGGGCAAGGATGTCGATGCGAGATCTAGGATCTCGGGCGGGGGAACGTTTGGTGGGGGAATGTTTTGCGGGGGGATGTTTTGCGGGGGTGAGGTTTGGGTTGGGCTGGAAAGGGGGCACCGGAGTGAAAATCCCGATGCCCCCTGCCAGTTATTTCCCGATGCGCCCCGCCAGCTACTTCACGCTCAGTTTGACGGTTTTCGCCTCCGATCCAGCAGCAGTGGCTGACCCATCAAAGGTCACCTTCACGGTGTAGGAGCCGCGCGGTAACGCCTTCAATGTGGCGGTGGCTTTTGAACCGCGCACCGTCACCTTCTGGGACGCAACCTGCTTTTTGCCCTGGTACACGCGCACTGTTGCTTTCCCACTGACCGTGGCCTTTGGTGAAGCCTTCACCGTGATAGCGACTTTCGCTTTGTCGCGGGGGGTCACCTTCTTTGTGGTGACCTTCGCTTTGGTGGTGGTTGTTGCTTTCACCGTCACCGAGGTCGACCCTGTTGATGGTTTCACGGTGGAAGTCCCGGCGTACGCAGCGGTCACCGTGTGCTTACCGATGCCCTTGAACTGTGGCAGCTTCACGGCGGCTTTACCGCGCTTCAACGTCGCTGACGTGGAGTGAACCTTCTTCCCACGGGCATCTTTCACTGTGACAGTGACTTTGCCAGTGACATCAGCGTTTTTCGCAGTGACTGACACGTTCGCAACCACCCGATCCTTGGTGGTGGGTGCTTTCGGTGTCAGTGTCACCTTCGTGGTTGACGTAGCCAGTGCTTTCTTTTCGACACTCACCACAACTGGTGCGGAACTACCAGCAGCCAGCACGTACTGTGACGCCGCTGGGGGAGTGAACACGGCGACCACAGGGTATGAGCCTTCACGCAGGTCATTGACCTTCACGGACGCAACACCCTGAGCGTTCACTGTTGCTGTGCCAAGGGTTAGCGCACCGGAGCGGAACTCCACCACACCACCAGTAACAGTGCCCTGATCCTTTGTCGTCACCGAAGCTGTCAACGTTGTTGACGCCCCCACTGTGATGGTTTTCGGTGACGCACTTACTGTCACCGTGGGCGCCACGCGCCCATCAACAACCGCCACAGCATCAGAACGTGACGTGGTGGAACCAAACCCAGGTGCAGTTGCGGTGACCTGCACGCTCAACGCGGCACCAGCATCGGCCAACGATGGGGTGAACGAGGACCCAGTGGCGCCCTCAATCTCCTCATCACCAAGGAACCACTGGTACGTCACCTCAGCATCAGCAGGGTCAGTAACCACCGCAGCCTCAACGGCGCTGCCAGCAACAGCGCTGCCCGTAATGGACACCAACGGCACGCCAACAACACGGTCCAACGTCACCGTGTACGAGCGGGTGTCACCCGTTGGGGCGGTCACCGTGACCGTTGCGACGTCCCCGTCCACCTCAGTGGTGACCGAGGCGGCCGAATCCAGTGGCACACCCACAACGGCAGGTGCTGAACCGCGCGCCACAGCGGTGTACTCCAGCGTGTCAGGGGTGAACCCCTCCACGTCCACGCCACCCACAGACAACCGAGCCAACTCGGTGTAAGCAGACGCAGCCGGTTGCGGAGACTCAATCAGAGACTCAGAAACCACCATGTGGGTGTTGTCGCGGGCCGTCATCACAAACCGCACAGCATCGGTGTACACGGTGTCGAAATCGACCCCAAACTCAGGGTCGTTGATGTTCGCTGCACTGCCCACGCTCACCCAGGTTTGGGTGCCTGGGGTGCGCACCTGAACAGTGACCGACACCGGCCATGAGAGGGAACTTCCATCACGGTAGAACACTTGACCTGCCCCGCTCACCAACTGGGCTGAGGGGAACGTGTACGTCAACGTGTCTGTGGCGTTTTTGGTCCCAGACCTCCAGTTCGACCATGCCTTGTCAGCCAGGTTGCCGTTGATGGTGCCAGCAACGCTGTAGCCAGGTTCAGTGAATGACGCGCTCGCGGTGCTTTGCGTGGCGATGTTGATGCTGCCGTCTGCTGGTGCCACAATGACGGCCAGTTTCGCGGTGATTTCTTTGCTGCCGGTGTCGGCGGCTGAGATAGTTCCGGTGACCGGGTAGTGCCCTGGCTCAGCCAGTTGCTCATCGGTGATGCCGGTGAAGTCCCAGGTCACAGGTAGGGGGAACCTGCTTTCGCCGAGACCAACTTGAACGGGTGCTGTGGTTGGTGCTTGAGCGGCCAGTAGGGCGCGTGGTGTTCCTGCGGTGACGGTCACTGATACTGGGTCAGCGATGGTGACTGCACCAACTTCAACGATTGCTCGCACACCTGTGATGACGTTTCCGTAGACGTCCACCCCGGACCCGAGGACGGTGACGGTGCCTGGGCGGTCCCATACCCCGTCAGGTGTGTTCCAGGTGATGGGTGTTGCCACACCTTCGCCCCACGTGTAGGTGGGGGTGACAGTGGTGGGTAGGGTTGGTGTAACACCCACGGCAGTGCGGACAGTTACGTCTTTGACGGTGGGGGTTGCGCTGATTTCGCGGAACGTCCACCGTTGGTTTGCGCCGCCGTTTGACCCGTAAATACCGACCGATGTGCCATCAGCTGAGGATTGTCCGGCTACATCCAGCGACGATGCGGTGGCGCCATTGACCATGCTCCATGTGGACCCGTCGAGGGTGGTGAGGTACCAGGTGGTGTTGGGTGACGCCGATGCTTCCTCAAGTGTTCCGCCGGTGAAAGAGGTTCCTGCTGAGGTTGCGGAGAGGAACCGCCCGTTCGCTTCGTTTTCGAGGACGAAGGAACGCCGGTTGCTTGGTGCAGCGTTACTGGTGGTTTCGTGCATGGTCCACAGCTGGTTTTTCACACTGTCGCTGCTGGTGCTTGGTGAGGTGATGGTGAGTTTGCCATCACCTGATTGGGTGAGCATTTTGCTGCTTTGCACACCTTGTACTTGGTAGGTTGCGCCGTCAATCAGAGGGTTTGCCTCATCAGCAACACCAGACACCCCATCAACGTCAAAGGTGGTCACTGATCGGGCTGGCACGGTCAGCGTTGCGGTACCCGATTTTTTGCTGATCTGGACGGTGTCGCCCTTCACTAGTGCGGTGCTGGTGTCATTGACGTCTGCTGCTTGCGTGGTGACATAGGGGGTGACCGATGCGCTTGAGGTGATCTCAGCAAAGTTCGCGAGATCAATTTCCACCGTGCGGTCGGAATTGCTGGAGTTGGTGTAAATGATGCTTGCACCAGAACCATCAGCGTCAACCGCAGCGGTTGCGTTTGCGTGACCAGCCTCAATGATGCGGTCACCAGCGGTGATGAAGTGCATGAAGTTGCGCATCGTGTCGAACTTAGAGTTCGTCACAATGTGACAGTCCTCTACGGTGCTTGCTTGCTTACTGTTCGCCAACGCATCGTTAACGCGGCGCAGAGATTTAAACCCAACGGCGTCCTGCTCGCTGGGCAGAACGCTGCCATCGGCGCCAATCCACTCACAGTCGAAGTCAATGAACACCGAACCCCAGTTCAGGTTCTCCCCACGCGGGGTGGGTTGCTCCATGTTGTAGTAGTCCTCAACTTCTTGCCACAACACGTACGCGTCAGGTTGCAGTTTCCGCAGATCATCGGTGATTTTTTGGGCTAACCCAAGGCCGCCACTGATAGCAACAGGGTCAAATGCCCCGCCTACGAAGTCGCCGCCAGTTTCAGACATCCACAATGGTTTGCCGGCAGCAAGCGCATAGTCACGCGACTGCAAACTGCCGCCGTCCCAGTAGGTGTGAACGTTGAGTTGCCCCACCTTGTCGCGGGTGGCTTGGTCGTACTTAGCCCACGCGTTGTTGAAATTTTGGGGGTTGGTTTCGTCGTTCGCTGACACCACAGCGTCACTGGTGGATTTCTGCAGTTCAGCGTTCAACAGGTTGATCAATGACTGCTGCTGTCCAGCACCAGTTCCAGGGCAAATCTGTGCACCTTCTTGAGGTTTTTTCGTGGCATTAGTGAACGGGGTGATCCCATCCGCTAACCGCCCTGACGGTGTGGACCAATACCCGGTGCACGGCTCATTGAACGGGGTGACGGTCTGAAACGACACGTCATACTCATCTTCAAGGTGCTCCACCACCTTCGTGAGGTACGTGGCGAACTTCGCTGGCGCATCGTGCGAAGTTAACACCTGTTCCGTGGAGGAATTAGCCCCACCAGAGGAATACCCAGACACCGTGAGGAACCACGGTGGTGAGTTCGCGAACCCCTCCAACACGAGGTCGTCACGTTCTTTGGCGAGCTTCTCCAGCCACCAACGCTGGGTGGCGTCTTGAGTCCAGTCATAGTGATCAGGATTATTCGGGTCCCACGCCTGAGCAAGGTTGAGGTGGTCGGCGTAGTTTGTGGTGACATCACCGTAAAGGCTGCTCTCCTCAGTGGAGGTATCAGCCGCCCAGAACCCATCAACGGCAGCGCCTTGTCGGAAATAGTTCCCCACATCCGATGCGCGCCCACCACCAATGTTGTAGCGGGCCACGTTCATGTTCAGCCCTTCGGCACCAAACACGAGGTCATACAGTTCGGTGCGTAGTTCCTCTGGGTAATCCCCAGTGGCGTTAGCAAACCACACTAATGAGTTACCCCACCCCTGAAAGGGTGCCCCGGCGTGTGCGGGTTGTGGGGTGATGGTGGTGTCAGGGGCTGCCTGTGCGGGTAGCCCGGCTGTTGCAACGAGCCCGGAGGCGAGCATCGTGCCCGCTGCAACTGTTGCGATAACGCGGTGTGTTCGTGAGCGATGAGCCACGAGGTGTACCGTTCCTTCCGTGAGGGTGCGCGCCGTCGCGCACCGTGGGGGTGTTACAGGGCGATGCCCCAGGTAGGCGGGGTGTTGCTTACTTGGGTTTCGCTGCGGAGCGGGCAACAACCTTGATGGTTGTCACCTTGGAGGTCTTCTTTGCGAGGGTGTTTGACCCGGCGAATACCACCTTGAGGCGGTGGTTTCCGGTGCGGGAGAGTTTCACCGTGGCGGTGTCTTTCCCTTTGTCGCGGGCGGTGAGAGTGCCAGTGGCGATGACCTTGTTGCCGTCGAGCACTTTCCAACGCCCGGTGGGTTGAGCCACGCCCTTAGCGGAGACCTTCACGGTGAGGCGTACTGGTTTGTTCGCCTGTACACGGGTGGGTTTCGCCGTCAAGGTGACCTTGGGTGTTGCCTTTGTGATAGTCACCCGGACGGTAGAGGATTTCGATGCTTTGTGATGCGCCGGCTTGGTGGGTGTAAACGTGGCCCGCAACGTGTGTTTACCGACCGCAAAGGTCGCTGGAACTTTCCACGTAGCTGTGCCACTGCTGCCCACTCGTAGTGTCGCCACCGTTTTTGCACCATCAGTGATGGCAACTTTCCCGGCAACCGGTTTCGCCCCGCGCGGTGCAGTAACTTTCACCGTGGCGGTAGGGCGTGACGACGCCCCATACACGGCGGTGGCTTTATTCACACGCAGCGTTGTTGTTGTGGCAGCAGCAGGAACATCGGGCTCAGGATCTGGGTCCGGTTCGGGGTCTGGTGGCACAGTAACTTGCGCTGCACCATAAACCTGAGCTTCAACGATCCCCGCCGCCCACGGGGCGGCGTTACCGTTGTGGTCATTAATGACTGATGCCACCTCAATAGCAACGTACCGGTATGTTCCAGCCAGCGCGTCACTGGTGAACCCCACTGTTTTGTTCCCTGTGCGATCCGCTAGATCCACCCAGCTCACACCATCAACGGAGCCACGCACCGTGTAGGTGGCATACGTTTCAGACCCATTCCACTGACGCCAACTCAGATCAACCCGGCTGAGTTCGTGGTTCTCCTCTAAGTCCACCGTCCAGGTAAACGGCACACTCGTGGGCGCAAAATACGCTGAACTATCCCCGGTGAGAGTGGTGTTCTGGTTGTCCCCATCATTAGCGCGTGATGCCGGTGATCCGCTCAGTTCACTGCTCGCCGAAGCAGGCTTACCTTGCGAGAGCAGCGGGAACTCAGGGTAAGAAAGCCCACCCGTCTGGGCATCAAGCCGCCAACCCGGCCGGTAGTCCAAAGCCATCTGCACACCGTCTCTGCCCGTCGTGATATCCATGGGCAACCACACGTAAGTGGACGACCCCAACTTCTTAGGGTCCCACCGGTCACCCATGTACACGTACGAGGTTTTCCCCGCCGAATCGGTCAGCGTCATGATGTTCGTTGGTTGGCTCTTAAAGGAGGTGTTGTTACCAACCAAGTACTGCTGAGACCAACCATCGGGATCATCAAGATCTTGGGTGTACGCAAACCGGGACTGGTTGGGGTACCACCCCGACTGCCCGGAGGTGACAATCACATAGTGGTCATCCACCTTTGCCACAGCGGGCGCTTCGCGGTGCCCGCCCACAAACGCCTGGTACGAGTTACGCCAATCAACATCCTCATAAGAATCATTAAGCGGGTAAATGCGCATGTTCTCGTGGTCCTGCGCGGAGAACAAATACCCCTTAGCGGTGTCTGGGTCAATAAACACCGTGAAGTCCCGCGACCCATAACCCCACTTGCTGTCACCACCGGTGTACGTTGGGTCAGCCTCATCCGTTGACACCTCACCCACACCGGGGCGGAAATGCTTGATGAAGGTGTAATCACCGTCAATGGTGTCGCTCACCGCCACCATCAGGTGGGACGCCGCATAATCTTGCCTGCGCTCCCAGTGGCCCCACAACACAAACTTCTTTGTGGTGGCGTTGTATACCAGTTTGGGGCGTTCCACCTTGGAGTCGGCCAGGTCTGGGTGGGAGGACTGCGTCAAAATGTCGTTGACGAAATCCCAGTTCAACAGGTCTTGTGAACGGTACAAGCGAACAGAGCGGAACAGAGCCGAGTCGTGTTCTTTGTTTTCGCCAACCCAGTAATACCAGCCCTCATGTTCAAGGAACCCGCCCCCGTGCGCCTGGATTTTTTCCCCGCGCGTATCGAACCAGGGTTGCCCTACTGGCACATCGGTGTAGCCCTCCTCGGGTAGCTCAGTGATTGTGTAGGTAGCTGATATTTCCCCTGAGACGATGCCGTTGCGCGCTGCGACCGCACGCACCGTCGTGTCTTGGGCCACCACAAACGGCCCCGTGTAGCGGGTGCCACTCAGCACGCCGGGGGTTGAACCATCCGTTGTGTAAAAAACGGCGGCACCTTCAGGCGCTGTGAGTGTGACTTCACGCGGGGCAGCATAAACATCCCCAGCAGGGGAAATCGTTGGCGCATCGACGGTGGGGGTGCTGGTATCAACGTCCACCACCCCCGCAGACACAGCCAGCCACGCAATGACTGGGGCTTCGGTGCCTGCTGTGCGCGCCATGGACGCTGTCACACTGCCTGCCACCTGCTGGGTAAATGACCCAGACATCACAGCGGTGCGGGCACCGGCTGCGGAGCTGACCGTCGCGGGGGACCCTACCTGAGTTACCTCACCATCAGCGGTTGTCACCGACAACGCCATCGTCCGCGGCCCAGACCACCACTCTGTGACCCCAACGGTGATGGTGTAGTCGCCAGCTTCTAGGTCTGGCAGCAGGTAAGACAGGGCCGCACTGGAGTTGTTTTTCCCGTAGTGACCGCTGGTTGCTTTGTCGGCCCGCGCGCCGGCAGGTGTGGGGCGGGTTCCGTCATAGCCGGCATCGGCCAGGTACCCCCAGCCCGATGCGGTACTGCGCGCATCGGGAGTGGTGTTCTTGAGCGACATACCGTCTAACGCCGACACAGCGTTGTGTGCCGGGGAAGTTGTAGCGCCAGCATCCACAAAATACAGCAGATCAGAGGGGACGACCTCAACAAACGCTGTTGTTTCGATGGTTCCCTCAACAAGTCCAGGGACCTGAAATGTTCGATAGTGCTGGTCAAAATCAAGATCTTGTAGATGCCATTCCACCGCAGCGTCCCGGGTTGCCCCAGAATCGGTGGTGACCTGGACGGTGTCGGGTAATTCTGGGTCTTGGCCAGCATAGGTGGCAGCCCACACGGTGTCTGTGGCACGGACGGGGGTATTGAGAGTGAGGGGTTGTGCAGCGGCGGGCGGGGCAGTGAGCCCTGCTGCGCATAGCCCAAGCACCACTGTGGTGCTGAGCGCTCGTCGGGGAGGGGCGGGTGACGTCGTTGTCATCGGATGTGTCTCTTTCTTCTCAACGCTGAGCAGAAACCTCACATGTTTACGTCAACATGATCGTGTATGAGGGTTTCATGTGCGCTGGGTCACGTCAAGAGCGTGAAGCGAAATGAGTGGGGGAAAAATGTTTACGTCAACATCCGATAGCGGTCCCAGCCGGTTGAATCTGCACATACCGCCACAGCGTATTCTGGGAGCCAGCGACACCCCTGACACAACGCAACGACTGCGCCAACCACAACCGCATGAGGAACCCCATGATGTACGCCATTGCCGCCGCGATACTACTCGCGGGCGTCATTCTTGTGATCCGTGCCGTTCGCAAGGAACGCCAACGGCCAGACCACCACATGACAGACGACGGGCAGGTCCTCCTCGCTGACACCTGGCAACACCGCCGCGACGCAGTCACCGGATACAACGCCCGCATCCGACTAGAAGCAAAAGGATTCACACTCCCGCACGCCACCTGGAACGACGAATGGGTCTCTACAATCCGGGCAACCCACGAACACATGGCAAATCCGCAGTGGCACACCGCATACATCATGCGCCGCCGTAAAGCTGCGAAACTCCCCGACCTCGTCCTGCCACCCGACCTGCGCCACACCGGAAAGTAGCCGACCTGATGGATGCTGACACCCTCGCCAATATTGGCTTAGTGTTCCTTTTTGTATTTATTGGCGGAGTATTTGCCGGGACCGAATTTGCTCTCGTGTCCCTGCGCGAATCCCAGATCAACCGAATCGAACAACGCGGTCCCAGGGGTCGCCGCGTAGCCAGCGTTGCGCGCGACCCCAACCGATTTCTCGCAGCAGTACAAATTGGGGTAACCGTTGCCGGGTTCCTTTCGGCAGCCTACGGCGCCTCTACGTTGGCACCAGATTTTGTCCCAGTGCTCCTGCGCCTAGGGATGCCAGAGGCCGTCGCTGAACCCGCCGCGCTGCTAGGTCTCACGCTCATGATCGCCTACCTGTCGTTGGTTTTTGGAGAGCTCGTTCCCAAACGCATTGCCCTGCAACGCTCCGAACAAGTGGCCTTGGCCGTGGGGCCACCGCTAGACCGCTTTGCCACGCTGATGCGTCCCGTCATTTGGTTGCTGTCCCGCTCCACAAACGCGGTTGTGCGGCTACTTGGCGGTGACCCGACGGCCCGCACGGAAGACATGTCACAAGAGGAGTTGCGAGAGATTGTTATCGCTCACGAAGGGCTCCCAGATGATGAACGACAACTTTTATCCGACGTTTTTAGCGCAGCAGAGCGCTCCATTGGTGAGGTCATGCGGCCACGTGGAGAGGTTGTTTTCGTCGACGCCTCCATGACTCTCGCTGATGCTGCGGACGTGGTACGGGATCAACCGTATTCCAGGTATCCGGTGATCGGCGATGGCTTCGATGACATTCATGGGTTCGTTCATATTCGCGATATTTTGCAAGCCCCACTGGGCAGGTCACCTGCGAAAGTGACCGTGCGTGACGTGGTGCGCCACATGATCGAGTTCCCGGTGACAAACAAACTTCTCCCCTCATTGCGAACAATGCAGGCGCAAGGAATCCATGTTGCGCTGGTCGTTGATGAGTACGGTGGCACTGACGGAATCGTGACGATGGAAGACCTCGTCGAGGAACTGGTGGGGGATATTCGCGACGAATATGACCCCCTTTATGTTGTCCAAGCAGCCGGTACATACAATGCAGGGTTGACGATTGAAGAATTTGCGGAGCAGACTGGGATAGCTCTCGTTGATGGACCCTACGAAACGGTTGCAGGGTTTGTTTTAGCCCAGTTAGGGCGTCTCGCCGAGGTAGGCGACGAAATTTCCGTTGATTCGCGAACAATCCGAGTAGTTGAGGTTGATGGGCGGAGAATCACCGCAGTGTCAGTGGCCTAAAGCTTGCGTGTTGTGTGAGTCCACGGGTAGAGATGTTCATTGCCTGTTTGAGCTTCGAAGAGGGAAAAGCGGGTGAGAAGTCCCCGAGCAAGAGCGCATTCGCCTGGACTTAAAAGCCTTTTCCTGGGAATAGGAATATTTCAGGCTCGACGTTTCTGGTAGCGTCAAGACGTTTTATTATGACGTGATTGGATTGAGCGCATGTTTTCACTTTCAGGCCGCCGGGCCTCCGCATTTTTTGCCACAGTTGCCTTAACTGTTGGGCTCGCTGCCTGCTCTGGTGACACCACCGAAGAAACAGAGCAGCCAACCGCCTCCCAAGAGTCAGAAGCACCAGCAGAGACAACTGACACTGGAGATGTCGCTGAATCCTGTGACGCGGTAAATGAAGCGCTAAGTGCGCAAGCAGATGCACTTCAAAACGCCATGACCTCCGCAACGTCAGGCGACACCCAAATCGCCGTCGATCTCATCGATGGTCTCATTGGTGCGTTGAACGAAGCAGAAGGTCAAGTGACAAACGCAGAGGTGAAAGCAGCCACTACAGAACTGCGCACCACCTTCGAAGAATTCCAAACCGCACTTGCTGAATTGGACTTCGAAAACCTCGACATCACTGACGAAGCATCCGTCGAAGAGTTTGAAAAACTCGCTGGTGACTTTGAAGAGATCGGAACGCAAGTTCAAGAGGCTGGTATTGCATTCGACGAACTCTGCGCAACTGCATAAAAAATTGCTGCTCTCAACCCATCACGCGGTGGCTTGAGAGCAGCAACACTTTCCTTGAAAAGCATCAGTAGAGGTCACTGCACATTGACGTGTCAGTGTCACAGCGAGGTGATAGCGTCAGACTTTCTGACCTTTACTGTGATAGGACCTCACGCATGTTTACACGCTCTGGCCGCCGCGCCTCCGCTTTTGTTGCAGCTGTCGCACTAACCATCGGCCTTTCCGCGTGCTCAAGTGACTCTGCTGACGACGCAGAGCAGCCAACTGCGGCTGAAGAGTCACAAGCTCCAGCAGAAGCCACTGAGGGCGAAACAGTTGCTGAAGCCTGTGCAACGATCAATGACACCATGAACCAAGAAGCAGACGCTCTCCAAGGCGCTATGGCGAACCTTGAAAGTGATGACTTCGACGCTGCAACAGAGGCAATGGGACGCCTCGTGACAGCCCTCAAGGGTGCCGAAGAACAGGTCACCAATACCGAGGTACAGACCGCTGCCACCGAGATGCGCGTCGTTTTTGAAGAGTTCCAAGGCATGATGGGTGACCTCAACCCCGAAAACCTTGACATGACCGATGAAGCAGAAGTCAAGGAATACCAAGAGCAAGCAGCCCGGTTCCAAGAGGTTGCCCTTGAAGTTCAAATCGCTGGCACTGCATTCGACGAACTCTGCGCAACAGCATAATCACCGGGCGCTCACGCTAAATACCCCTCGAGCCCCCATTTCGGCGTCCGCCATAATGTGGGTGACAAACGGGTAGTTTCCAGCTTCGGGGAACGTCAATTCCACAAAACCGCCCTGGGCGGCTTGCATACCGAGTGCTTGCGAGCCGCCATTGGCCGGGTCAGCTGGGCCCTTTTCGGAGCCAAGAATGTACTGTCCTTCAAACCACACCCGGTCAAACTGGCCACCCACAATGTGGAACGAAGACGGCTTATTGGGGCCAATGTCGAGCACCCACACCCGCACCCGTTCACCGGTGACGGCGGTGAGTGGATGGGCTGCGTACTGGCTGGCATACCCGTTAAAGGCCACCACGTCGGCGGCGTGACCACCGGACAAAGCCCGGTCAACATCGACGGTTCCGCCCTGCGGTCCAAGGTAGAACTCCGATTGTGTGAGCACGTAGGAGCGGTCAACCGCTGGCAGGTCATCTGGTTCAATGATGACCGCCCCGGCCATCCCATTAGCGATGTGTGCGGTCATGGGCATTGTCCCGCAGTGGTACATCCAGATCCCGGCGCGCTCCGCAGTGAACCGGTACACCAACGATTCACCTGGTGGGATGGTGCGCATAGGGCCGTCCGGGGCCAGATTTGAGGCGTGGAAATCAATGGAGTGCCCCATGCTGCCGTTGTTGACCAACGTGATTTCGAAAATGTCCCCCACCCGCCCATGCAAGGTAGGCCCTGGGGCAGCCCCATTGAAAGTCCACAAGCGTTGAGTGACACCTGGGGCTACCTCAATGTCTTTCTCCACAATCTCAAACGTTTCTCGATGCACCGTTGGGCTGCCATCGCTAGGTGCTGGGGACAGCGGAGGCAGGCTTGCGTCACGTGCCGTGAAATCGGCAGGTGGGGTGGCCATAGGGTCAAAATCGGTCGCAGCAGAATCGGTAGCTGCACCATCGGTTCCTGTGGTGCCGTGGCCCATAGCTGAGTGGTCCGTCCCCGAATCTGTGGGGGCATCGCTGGAATCGTCAGCAGAGGGTTGGGTGCTTTTCTCGCCACTGGTGAGGACCGTGAATACCATTCCCATGTTCTTGTGTCCCACAATGGAACACCACCCATCAAGCGCCCCAGACACCACACCCGCGTCCAACGTCGCGGAGTCGCCAGGGGCGATCCGCCCAGTCTTAGCGCCATTGGCTAAAACCAGGTCGTGAACATCAGCACCATCAGTGTTGGTGAGATTGATGACCAACTGATCACCAGGGTTCACCGTGATGGAGTCGGGGAAAAACCGCATGTCCCGAGCCTCCACGTCAACAGTGACTGTGTCACCTGTGGCGGGAACGTCGTGTGCTGCCGAATCGCCGACGACCCCACCACTAACAGAAACACCCCACCGCCCAGCGTCAGCGCCTTGACCAAGAGCCGTTTGGCCAAGAGCAGACGGGTCAGCGATCACCCCAACAACCACGGTCAACGCCACAGCGATCAGGCCGGTAGCTGCTTGACCCACTAACTGGCCGCGGGGCCGGTCCCCGGTGGCGGACATCGGCCCAGTATGTTCAGGAGCAGCTAGGTGGGCGCTGGGGTCACGTTGTGCCTGCTTCGCGGCACGCATCGCCTGCACCATCAACACCAAGAAAGACGCCATCACACCCACGTA
Organism: Jonesia quinghaiensis DSM 15701; assembly: GCF_000423205.1. Taxonomy (GTDB): domain Bacteria; phylum Actinomycetota; class Actinomycetes; order Actinomycetales; family Cellulomonadaceae; genus Jonesia; species Jonesia quinghaiensis. Next base: position 242,182 of record NZ_AUHN01000004.1, on the reverse strand, counting down.
CAGCAACGATGCTGCCACCCGGACAATAGACGGAACCGGCAGCGCACACACGATAAGAGCGCCGTGTGTGGCAGTAATACGGAACCAGGCGCCACGGTCCATCACCTGGTTTGCTGCCCTCGCAGAAGCAGGGCCACGAGATACCGACACTGGCACCAAATAAGACAACGCCCCCACCAGAACCGGCAAAGCCACCCCGGCAGCAAGGAACGGGGTAATCCACGTGAAATGATCCTGTGCAACAACCCAGTCGTTCCGTGGAGAAGCGATCGCCACCCACACGGTCAGGTACACCAAACAACCAACAAGCCACACCTGGGAGGCGGCAACAGACTGTGCCGCAAAGGTGACGGGCCTTTTTGACCATGCAGTGCGCACCAAAGGTACTTCTAACACCACAACCCCGGCGATATACACCGCCAAGCCCACTGCGACCAGCCACAACCAACCAACCAACGACCCCGCTGAAGCAATAACCACCCCGCCCACAAGAACCGGAAGCGCCCGGCGGGCCGCAGGCAACGAATCATCACGCAATTTAGTGCGCAAAATCGTGGGCCACAGCGTGATCAACGTGCCAAGGATCGTCAAACCCATCCACCCCAACACGTTCAACAGGGCATGAGAGAACTTCACCTGTGCATGGGTAGGGTCAGCAAAACCATGCGACAACAACGTGCCCAACACCGCACCCACCGGTAAAAACACAGCAGCCGCAGTATAAAAATGGACGGTCGAAGCGAAACGCGTCCCCAACGCTGAACGCAACCTACGCCACAGCGACACACCGTGCCACAACACACCCGCACCAATGGCGCTGGCCCCCACCGCGGTAACCGGCCACCACATGCCCAGCACGCCAACAATGACCACGACAGTGCCCGCGTTCAACAACACCAAACGCACAGTTTGGTGGCGGCGCTGCACGTCAGTGATTTGCGCATGCAATAACGCCACAGCGAAATGTTGAGACCACACCAGAATCGAATGACTGATCGCGCCAAGGAACACCAGGTGGAGCATGAGCCAACGCGGCGCTGGAACCCACTGATGCACCAACGTCGCAACCACGGCAAGAACAAGCCACACCACGGCAGGTAGGTCGCGCATCGGCTGAAAACCGCGGCTCGTTGGCCGCGCAGAATCGGCGTGGGCAATGGGCAATGAACGCATCGTCACGATGACACTCCCTGAGAACGAGTAGCGAGGAGCGCAGAACCCAGCGCAATCACGAAGAAACCAGCAACCCCAACAACGTTGGCAACCCCACCAACCATGTGGGCCAGCGGAATACCCAACAGATCACCCAACCAAATGCGGGCCACCAAACCGCCATGCACCACCAGCGCAGCCACCCACATCACGGGCCGATACGGCAACGGTCGGCGAATCACCGCAGGCAAAATCACCGACGAATGCGCCATAATCATCGAGATGGTGAACCCAATGAACACTGCATGAATTACCGCATCGTATGGCCCACCCATAAACGCTGGCCCACCGACCCACACCACCCCGGCGACAAGCAACCACCCATACCCGGCAAGCATGCACGCCGCCATGAAACGGGTATGCCCGGTAGTGCGGATCATCTTGTTAGCAACATCATTCGCCGCCAACCACGCAGTGAGTGCCACAACAACAACCCCCAACAGTGGGTACCCCACGCCAGGCCACAACAAGGCAACCACCGCAGCGCAGCAATAAGCCAACGCGAAACTGGAGAGTAAAGCGTTAGCCCGCGGCCCCATCGCAAACCGGGCAAGTTCAAGGCGTTCGCCAGCAATGGTGAGAATGACAAAACCCGCCAGCCACGCAATGAGCACTGACACCGGAACACCACCAGCCCTCAACGCAGCAGCTATCACCGCGCACACGGCACCCAACGCCTGCACAAGGACCGCCTCATCACGGTTACGCAACCACAACGGCCGGTAGATCGCCGCGAGAACGCTCGCGCCCGCAACCATCAGCCACGCACCAGCCGCAGTGGGCAGCGGAGTAATAGCGCCGATGCTCCCCACGCTCAACAGCACAGGTGCGGCATAGCCCCACAGGCGCCCCAACGCCACTGCCCGTTCCAGGGCGATGAGTGTTCCCACAAACCCCAACGTCATGAGGTACCCGTGCTGGTCAGCCAACCGTGATGAGGTGACGGGTGCCCACGTGCCTAGCAGTTGAAGCGCAGCGTTGAGCCCCAACAACAGGGCCGCGCCTGCAGGGAGGATGAGGAGGGCGCGCAACGGCACAGTTGGGCGGGTCCGTGAAGCAGGTGGGGGAGTGGGCGTCGTTGTCACGGTGAAGAGCTCACGTTGTGAGGGGTGGTAGCACTGCGCAGGCGCAGATGCAGGGCACAAGCATCGGGCGTAGCAAAAGGAATGAGTTGTGTCCCTGTGGCGTCGTGTCCCAACGTGTGAGCCACACCTTCAATGAGCCCAAGGTGCACACTGCACACCACGCCCGGATATTTGCGGGCCGCATCAATGAGTGGGCACTGCGTAAGCTCAATGCGTTCATCAGTCCCAACCCCTGACACAGCTGTGCCTGCACCCGTGTTCACTGTGGTGTCGCTGAGGCGGGGGGCGAAACCCAGATGCGCAAGAAGACCGGTGATATGTGTCGCGGCAGCCTCAGTGTCGGATGTGCCGCGCACCTTCGAAGCATAAAGACCTAATTGGCCTGCCAAAGACTTCCCCCACTCGTGCCCCGTTTCACGGGCAGCAAGTTCAGGTGCCGGTGCGGTGCGGTGGATGGTTGCAGCAAGAGCCGTAGCCAAATGGGCGTACTCGTTCTCTTGGGTGACAACAGCCCGCCATAACCACGCCGGGCGGCCGCGGCCATCACTTGGGCCTTGAGTGCGCATCACATAACCATCAATCAGTAACGCTTCAAGGTGGCCACGCACAGTGTTCTCGTGCAGGCCAATGATTTTGGCAAGGCAGGTCAGGGTTATCGGTGTTGGGTGTTGTTCGAGTTCTCGCAGAACAGCGAGGCGCGAAGGAGAAAGCGCACGTGTGCGCTTACTGGCGCCGGTATGGCCGCAGGCCCGAGGACCACTGCGTCGGTGTGGTTCCGCTGGGTCGCTGACGGCATTGTTTTTCACGGACTTAACACTAGTCAATAAAAACGAATCCAGCCTAGGACTATTGGTGGTTGATAAATCAACGATCTTTGGCGGGACTTAAGTCATTTAAAACGAACTTCTCCGTGGTTAATGTTGGGGGAGTGTGATGGGTGGCTGCGTAGTTGGGTCAGCACTCCCGCGCATCGTGTTCCTCTGATGAAAGGCGTATCCCATGAGTAAGCAAACAGGCCTAGAAATTGGCGAAAAACCAACGAGCGGTTGCGCCTGTGGTGACCATGACGTTGTTGACTACCCTGAACTTGACACCCGGGTCATCCCGCACGCGATCCGGCACGCCACGATCTTTGGTGCGTTGGGGTCAATTGTTGAGGGCCGCGGAATGGTGATTGTTGCTAATCACAACCCTGTTCCGTTGCTTACGCAGTTGGAAGAGCGGGCGCCTGGTCAGTTTGATGTGACCTACCTGGAGGAAGGTCCAGAGGTTTACCGGGTTCAGTTCGTTCGCCTATAAGCGCATCCTCTTCGCGCGTCCCTTTTACGCACTCCCACTCGCGGTTCCATACGCACCTCTTTACGTACCTCCCTTATGCGCCTCCCTATGCGCCGAGATCCTAGATCTCGCATCGAAATCCTTTGCGCGGTCAAGGATCTCAGTGCGAGATCTAGGATCTCGGCCTTTTTTGTGTGAGGGAGGGGGCGATGCGCGCCGTGGGTGAGGTGGTGATGCTGAGGTCCCGCTGAGCTGGTTACGCCAGGGTGAGGAAGAGTTTTTCGAGTTCGTCGAGGGTGAGTGGCCCCTTTTTGCCTTCTTCGGTGGCTTCTTCTTGGCGTTCAGGGTCAAGAACGCAGTCCTTCATTGCAGATGAAATGATGGCGAACCCGGCTTTGTCGAGGGCCGAGGAAACTGCGGAGAGTTGCGTGACAACGTCTCGGCATTCTGCGCCTGATTCGACTTGAGCAATGAGTCCAGCGAGCTGGCCGTTTGCTCGTTTCAGGCGGTTCACGATTCGCTTGCGGGCGGCGAGTTGTTCTTCGGTGTCGGCTTTCATGATTCCCTCTGGTGCGTGTGTGGTCTTCATTATTGTCCCCTCTGGTGCGGTCATTGTGTGACGCATGACCATATGACATTCTATACCCCTGGGGGTATATTAAGGAATAGAGATTCACACCACCACACCCAAGGGAGAGCAGATGCCACACCAGACATCGGCATCACAAAGCGCCACCAGCACCAACGCTACCAATGTGCACAACATTGTTGTTATCGGCGGCGTTGCCGGCGGCATGAGCGCCGCCGCCAGGGCGCGGCGCATCGCAGAAACCGCGAACATCATTGTGCTGGAAAAAGGCGCCGAAGTGTCCTTCGCGAACTGTGGTTTGCCGTACTACGTCGGTGGAGAAATCGCCACAGCCGACAAACTCCAAGTCCAAACCCCACAAAGCCTGGGTGCATCACTCAACCTCGATGTGCGCATCCACTCTGAAGCTACCCACCTGGACCACACAGCCCAAACCGTCACCGTCATCCACACCGACCCCACCACCGGTGACACCGACAGTTACACGCTGCCCTATGACGCGCTGATCCTCTCCCCAGGTGGCGTGGCCATCACCCCACCCATCAGCGGCATCGACTCCCCACGGGTGCGCACCCTGCGCACCGTCCCAGACGCCATCGCGATGCGCAACACTGTTGAAGCAGGAGCGAAACGCGCCGTGGTCCTCGGGGCAGGATTCATCGGGCTGGAAGCAGCAGAAGCACTCGAGGCACAAGGCCTCGAGGTGCACGTGGTGGAACTCGCAGACCACGTACTGCCACCCCTAGACACCGAAATTGCCGACGTCGTCACCAAAGAACTGACCCGCCTCGGCATGCACCTACACACCGGGGTTGCTGCGCAAAGCATCGAACACCATGACACCCACGACACCGTGATCCTCGCGGACGGCACCCGGATCGACACTGACCTTGTTGTGCTGTCAGTGGGCGTGCGCCCAGACACCCAAGTCTTCCAAGACGCTGGCCTGGACACAGAACGCGGCGCGATCATCGTCAACAACCACGGTCAAACCAACCTGCCCAACGTGTGGGCAGTCGGCGACGCAACCCTATCGACCGATGCAGTGACCGGCATTCGCCGTCCCGTTGCGTTGGCAGGCCCAGCGAACCGTGCCGGGCGGCTCGTGGCTGACCACATCATCAACCCAGCCACCGCCCGCCCCATCCCGCAACCAGTTGGCACAGCCATTGTGCGCATCGGTGAGTACGGGGTGGCTATGACCGGTGCAAGCCGCAAAGTCCTGACTGATGCTGGCATTGCTTTTCACTCGATCTACCTGCATCCCCTCAACCACGCCGGGTACTTCCCTGGCGCAAACGCCATCTCGCTGGTTGTCCACTTTGCACAGGCGGACGGTCGCATCCTCGGTGCCCAGGCCGCAGCGAAAGACGGTGCCGACAAGCGCATCGACGTTCTCGCCACAGCGATTCGTGCGGGCATGAACATTGAGGACCTCATTGACCTTGACTTGGCGTACTCACCACCGTTTGGTCAGGCAAAAGACCCCGTAAACCTCGCTGGAATGAACGGTGCGAACGTCATGAGTGGCGCTATCCGGCTGTGGTACCCGTGGCAACTACAGCAGATGCGCGACAACGCACTGATTCTCGATGTCCGTGGTGCCGGTGAGTACGCTGGTGGGCACGTGCCTGGTGCCCTCAACATTGCACACACTGACCTGCGCGAACGCCTCGACGAGGTACGTGAGGCAGCAGCGGGACGCCCAGTGCGCGTCATGTGCCACTCGGGGATGCGCTCCTACTTGGCGCATCGGATCCTCGACCAGGCAGGTTTCGATTCAGCGACCTTGTCCGGGGGCATGCTTACCCTCAAAGCGCACCTCGGTGACGCAGCGCACGACATCCTTGTGACCGAGTAGTTCAGCTCGGCGCTACAAACGCTTCACAAGCAACGCAGTACCTCAACAGCATTCCCCTCTCACAGCACCATCACACCAAGGAGAACAAATATGTGCCGTCCAGTTTCATGCAAAGTATGTGGCAAAACCACGTGGGCTGGCTGCGGTCAGCACGTTGGTGACGTCAAAGCTATGGTGCCTGCCGCCCAATGGTGCAACGGCCAACACACTGACGCTGAGCAAGCACAAGCATCCACCAACCAGGGTGGGTTCTTGTCCAAGATCTTCGGCCGCTAACACGTGACCTGCCGCTAACACGTGACCTGCCGCTAACCGGTGACCTGCCGCTAACCGGTGACCTGCCGCTCACCGGCCTCCGGCCGCTCCTTGAGCCTGATCACACATAGCGCCGCCCACCTGCCTGATCTACACCGTTCGGGTACGCTGACGCCCATGGTTGATGCGTGCCCGAACGGTTTTTTTGTGCCCGACCGCCACTTTTTCGAACGGCCTGCCCGCGAGGTCGCCCCCGCTTTACTGAACGCCCGGATCACAACGTTCTTTGAACCTGGCCCCGTTACCGTACGCATCACAGAAGTTGAGGCCTACCACGGGCCTGGCATGGACGCGGTGCCTGACTCCGGTTCCCACGCCCGGATGGGCCCCACCGCACGAAACGCCACCATGTTTGGCCCACCAGGGCATATGTATGTGTATTTGTCCTACGGGATTCATAGCGCAGCAAACGTGGTGTGCTCCCCAACTGGCACCGCATCAGGGTTACTGTTGCGGGCTGGTGAAGTTGTCGACGGTGCGGACATCGCGCAGTCACGCCGCCCAGCAGCCACGACACCCCGAGATTTGGCCCGTGGGCCGGGCCGCCTTGCCCAAGCGTTGGGTATCACTTACCCCATACACGACGGGACCGATGCTCTAGGTGGTGGCATGGCAAGCATCGTGCTGCCTGTTCCCGGCTCTGAATATGCCGTGCACCCTGACAGTATCGGCACCTCCCCGCGTACCGGAGTATCAGGGGTTGCAGGCACCGATGCTTTTCCGTGGCGGTTCTATATTCTTGGCGACCGTTATGTGTCGCCCTTTAGGGCAGGGCGCTCACTTAATGCGTAGCGCGTAAGCTGCGGCATCTTGGATGGCTTGCCGCAGTGTGTTGAGTGCTGGTGATTCCAGTTTCCATTGTTGCCAGTACAAGGTGATGTCAAAGTGTTCAGACAGGTGGATAAGCTCACCGGTTTCGAGGGCATCTTCGATTTGTATTTCTGGGGCGAGACCCCAGCCCATGTCTTGTTCTATGGCGTGGACAAACGAGTAACTGGACGGCACATAGCATCGTGAGGGTGCGTCGGGGTCAACACCGTGGGCTTGCAGGAGTAGGTGTTGGAGTTTGTCTTTCCGGTCGAAGACGACGGTGGGTGCTTTTTCCAGTGCGGCGGGTGTCAGGCCGCGGGGGAACCACCGGGCGGCGAAGGCGGGCGTGGCAACGGGGAGGTAGCGCATGACTCCGAGCCGGTATGACTCGCAGCCTTGGATGGGGTCAGCGACTGATGTGACGGCGGCGAGGACGGTGCCTGTTCTCAGCATTTCAGCGGTGTGATCTTGATCATCGCGAAGGATGTGGAAGTTCGCTGTGTCCCGGATGGAGGCGAGCGCTGGGATGATCCACGTCTCTAGTGAATCGGAGTTCACCGCGAGGGGGATGTCGGGTGGTCCGGTGGACACGAGATCTGTTTGTCCGAGGGTTTGGGAGAGCACTGCGTCGATCTGACGGCCTGCTTGCACGTATGGAATGCCTGCTGGGGTGGGGCGTGCGGGTTTTGTGCGTTGGATGAGGACTTGCCCGGCGGCGGTTTCGAGCGATTTGATGCGTTGGCTGATTGCGCTGGGTGATACCCGCAGGACGGCGGCGGCGCCGTCGAAGGAACCTTCGTCAACAACGGCAAGCAGGGCTTCGAGATGCCCGAGTTCCACCTTCATCATTAGCCCACCTTCATCAGGAACAGTTTCATTAACTGTACTGAGGTTACCCCCGCTGTCATGGTAGGACGCGTGATTTCCTTCCCCGTCATTCTCGCTGGCCTTGGCTTTGGCCTGTCCCTTATTGTCGCCATTGGCGCGCAGAACGCCTTTGTCCTACGGCAGGGTCTGAAGCGCGAGCATGTCGGTATTCTTATTGCGATCTGTATTGCCTCTGACATCATCCTTATTTCTGCGGGTATCGCAGGCTTTGGTGTCGTTGTTGCGAAGGCGCCGTGGGTGATCCCCATTGTCACGTTCTTCGGAGTGTCATTCCTTTTTTGGTACGCGATGCTGGCGTTTCGCCGGGCAATTCGCCCGGAGGCGCTTGATGTCGATGCGCCTGATCTTCAGCCAACACCCGTTGTCCCGGCGGGTTCCGTGAGTTCCCCCGACGTTGTCGGTGACCCCGCACTTGAGGGCGGCCAGTCGGGGTTAGTCACACCGGGTGCCACAACTGGAACGGCAGTTCTTCCGATGCCCATCGCCGCACCAGCGGAGACCCACGTTGAGGTGCCTAAACCACGGATGTCTTCCCGCCGTGCGGTAATCATTCAGATCCTGATTGTTACGTACCTCAACCCGCATGTGTACCTCGATACGTTGGTGCTGATGGGGTCAGTGGCGTCGACGTATGGTTCGTTGAAATGGAGCTTCGCGATTGGAGCTTTCATGGCAACGATCACCTGGTTTTTCGCGTTGGGGTTTGGATCACGAGTACTCGCTCCGATTTTCCGTCGCCCATCAGCCTGGCGTGTTCTTGACGCTCTTATCGGTCTGATGATGCTCTTTCTCGCCACGAAGCTGGCAGTCGAACTCTTCCACGGCTGACCGTTTTTTGCGCGAGAGATAACCACGAGTGCCGTGACTGCGACGTTCCCTTACCGGGGGAGCGCAGCGGTCACGGCACTTTGTGTTTCACCGCTTTGGTGTTTCACCGCTTTAGTGTGTTGTCTCCTTCGTTGACGTCAGGTTTTTTCACTCCTTCTTTCCACACCACGGTGTTTGAGGTGCCACGGAGTTCTAGTTTGTTGATGGTTGTGGCCCGCACCGTGTGGTTCACCCCGTACAGGGTCAGAGCGTCGATGCTCTGCGCAGTGATCCGCGTATTCTCGCCTTTGACTTCAATGGCACTGGGAGTGGTGGTGGTCAAGGTGATGCCGGTACCAGCAAGGTCAACGTCACCGGTTATCGGGGAGTCAAGTGTTGTGTTTTGGCCTTGTAGTGTCACGTTTCCCCAGGTGTCACCGGTGAGGTTGTGGTCCTCGCCTAAGATCGACACTGTTTGCGCGGACTCTATATTTGCTGTGATTCCGATGCCTTCGATGTGGACTCGGCCGCACTGCCCGGTGATAACGGGGGTGAGGTTACTGCCGCGCACCACAACATCAGTTCCATCGGTGCAAGCCCCACCGTTTGTGAAGTCGGTTTTTGGTGCATCAGCTGGGTTGTTGTCTTCTTGGGTTGCGGCAGTGTCGGTGGTTTCCTCCGCTGGTGTGGTCGTTGAGTTTCCGCAACCTGACAGTAGGGCGAGGAGGGTTGCTAGTGACAGGGTGGTGAGGGCAACGCGTGCGCGCACGAAGGCTCCTTGGGGTGAGTTGAGTGTGCAGGGGCTCTGGAGGGCGCCGGTGCACGGCAGGGTGGAAACGGGCCGCGCGGTCATTGCGTGGGGGCGTTAACCTCCTCATTTTGATGTCCTATAGGGTCGCCGCCGATGGGGAGACCTGTCCCGGTTTTTCCTGGGCGCTAGAAGAAAACCGCCCAGGTATGCGGTTTGTGTGCAGGAAGCGTGATCGAGCGGCGCAATGATGGGGAGTGCTCACCGAAAACGTCTCTTTCGTTGGGATTTTTCATCCTTTACCGTCAGGTTAGGCGTTGCACGCCATTTCACGTCGGGTGACATCTCCACCCCCATCATTCCGCCCCTGCTGCAACGCAACATCTTCATGGAGGTTCTACGGATGAGTGGCGTCTATTCCAGTCAGTTGTTATCCGGTCCTCGCGGGCGCCGTCTTCTGCTTGAGCTTGCCTCCTCACGTAACGAGGTTCTTGAAAAGCTACTCATTCAGAGCGTCGCTGGTGGACTGGATTCCCATATCCGCGCTCAAGTAATTGTTGAGTTGGGTCGCTCTGTTGCAGCAGTAGAAGCAGAACCGCCTAACGAGTACGAACTACTCTTGGCGCTGCGCGAAACCGTCGCATCGGCGCAGTACTGGCAGTCCCCAGATATTGAGGATGCTCTCCTGTCCCAACAGTCGGTTGCAGCCGCGTTGCGCCCGCTCGCTAAAGCAGTTGCTGAGGTTGTGCCGCAGTGGTGGTCGAGTGACATGGGTGGGCAACAACGCCGTGTCCAAGAGGAAACGGCGATCCCCTTCAGCGACCCGGCGGCATGGGAGGCAGCGGCGGGCGTCCAGCAGTGGTACCGCAGGGCTATGGCTGAGGAACTCCACTCGCAGCAGCATGACACTGACCCAGAGGCTGAGATCTCTGGCATGTGGTGGTCAACCCCTGCCCACGAGGCGGTTCCGGCCACAACACGTTCATTGGGCGATCTTGGCCCGGTGGGACTGTGGGCTCAAGAGGACATGTCCGTCAGCCAACACGCGGTGACGTGGCCAATTGAGATCGTTGGTCCCTCGAAGGTGCTGGAAATTCGCAGCGCAGCAGACTACGTCAAACTTGTGGAACGCTACCCACTGAGAATGACTCGCTCTAGGTTGCATGACTGGTACCGGGTGACTGGTTCAGTCGATGAGTGGTTCATTCCGCACTGGGGCCTGATCGCCAAAGAATACGAGGCGGTACACCTCAGCGCAGTGGCGTACTTGGAAACCGCGACCCGTCGTTTGCCTATCGCAGGTGGCTCGACGATGCTCGCTGGCTGGTCCCCAGACGTCACCTACTGGATTGGGAACTGTGTTGTGGGCGGCTCATCGCCGCAAGAGTGGGAACACAAGGCTGTCGGCAACGGCGACCTGTGGCTCGCTGCCTAACAAATACACACCGAAACACAAAAACTGACGAAAACGCATCGTGGGGGTAACGGAACATTCCGTTACCCCCACGATGCGTTGTGTCGTGTGAGGTGCGCCGAGCGCACCTCACACGAGTGACTTACTTGTCTGAATCTGGCTTGGTGGCCTCTTCAACTGTTTCAGCGGCATCTTTCGCGACATCTGCGGCTTTGTTCGCTGCATTATCAACGGCGTCAGCTACGGGAGTTGATTCCCCGCTGATGTCTGCTGCTTGCCCGGTCGCGTTCTTAGTCTTTGGGCGACCACCGGGGCGAGGTGCCTTCTTCGCTGCAGTCTCGCGTACTTCAGCGATCTTCTCGGATGCTTTGCCAGCGAGCTCTTCGGAGGTTTCTTTAATGTCCTCAGACGCATCGCGGGCCGCTTCAGCGAGCTTCCCAGTCACATCGCGACCTTTAGCGTAAGTGTGACCTGCTGCTTCACCAACAGCCTCAGCTGCGGAGCCGATCTTCTCTTTAGCTGTGTCTACAGTGTCAGAGAACCGCAAGTTGTTGTCATCCTGCTCCCATGGCTCAGCCCATGGGTCAGTGGTGGGCTGGGAACGACGCCACAACAGGTAGGCGCCACCTGCGGCGGCAGCACCACCAACGATGAGCCATCCTTTACCAGAACGCTTTGATGACTTTTCGGCTTTACGGGCAGCCTCAGAGAGTTTAGCTGGCCCGCGCTTGGATGCTTTCTCCAAGGACTTTGCCAGGTGCTTTGCTTGCTTAGTGGCTCGCTTGTTGGCGCGCTTGCTCATTTTCTTCCCTGCTGCGGCGGCAGTAGCTGCGCCAGCGGTTGTGGCAGCTGCGAATTTCGCGGTGCGCGCATCGATAGCCTCGCCGATAGCTTTACCGTCGATGGCGTTATTTGTGCCTGTCGCTACAGTTTCTGCTGCTGCGGCTGCGCGGTCAGCTGCTTCGTTAAAGATGGTGACGAGTCGCGGTAGGACTTCATCAACGATCTTGTCGTGGGCAATACCAACAGCGGGGGTAGCCTTCTCGGCAACCTTTTCGACGCGTGGCGCTGCTGCCTTAACAGCTTCGTTCCATGCCTGCTCTACGCGGGGTGTGGCCCATTCGACGAATGCCTCAACCTTGGGTGTGCCCCAGTCCTTGACGCCTAGCGCTGTTTCGCGCGCTTTCACGGAGAACTCATGTGCGTAGTCCTGCGCGTGGTGTGCAACGTTGCCGGCTTGGTCTTTGATCTTGTCGGCATCGATAGTGTCAGAGGTCGCTCGAGCGAACTTCTTGATGTGGTCGGACATGAAGAACTCCTTAGGGGTTTCTTTCTCTTATCCTTACTCTCTCACTTTGTGGGTTAGCCTGCAGGGGAAATCACGAGATGTTCATAAGTTCAGGACAACGAGGCCCCGCGATTCATGGAACAATGAAGGAATGTTCGCAACACTGCACACCACTGCTGGTGACATCCGCATTGAACTGTTCCCCAACCATGCGCCTAAGACTGTCGAGAACTTCGTCGGTCTTGCACAGGGCACAAAAGCATGGACTGACCCCAAGTCAGGTGAAGAGCGCAAGGACCCGTTCTACGACGGTCTGATCTTTCACCGTGTCATCCCGAACTTCATGATTCAGGGTGGTTGCCCATTGGGCACAGGAACAGGTGGCCCAGGCTACACCTTCAATGACGAGATCCACCCAGAGCTCACCTTCTCAAAGCCCTACCTGCTTGCTATGGCCAACGCTGGAAAGCGCATGAGCCCCATCACTGGTCAGCCTGCAGGGACGAACGGCTCCCAGTTCTTCATCACTGTTGACCAGACAACGTGGCTCAACGGTAAGCACACCATCTTTGGTGAGGTGGCTGACGATGCCTCCCGCGCCATTGTGGACAAGCTTGCTGCTGTGAAAACCCGCCCAGGTGACCGTCCCGTTGAGGACATCACCATCAACTCGGTTTCCATCGAAGACTGACATCATGTGTGACAAGCGACCGGGCAATTTCTGCCCGGTCGCTTGTCTATGTGCCCACTGACTCACCCTGTCACGGGTGAAGGAGACAACGTGTCTGAATCTGCTTTTGGTGTACACGGGCCGCAACAGTCAGTGCCTGTGTGCCGTAACCATGCTGACCGCCCAACCTATGTGCGCTGTCAGCGCTGTGACCAACCGATCTGCTCGGACTGTACTCGTCAGGCGGCAGTTGGAGTTCAGTGCCCCCAGTGTGTCGATGCGGGAAAGAAAAATGTCCGCACGCCGCGCACCGTTGCCGGAGCTGAGATTGGTAACACCAAGCCGGTTGTCACCTACGGCATTATTGGCGTGAGTGTGGTGGCGTTTGCAGCGCAAATGCTGTTGGGGTGGGACTCATTCACTCAGTACTTTGTGTTCGCCCCGTTCTTGGGCCTTGATGAGCCGTGGCGTTTTGTTACTGCTGCGCTCTTGCACTCCACTGGGTGGCTGTTGCACATTGCCTTCAACATGTGGGCGTTGTGGGTTGTGGGGTCCCAGTTGGAGTTGATTCTTGGGCGAGCGCGTTTCATCACCTTGTATGTGTTGTCTGCAATTGGTGGGCACGTTGCGGTGCTGCTTTTGGCGTCACCATTGAGCGACTCGTGGGCTGTGGGGACTTTGGGGGCCTCAGGTGCTGTGTTCGGTTTGTTTGGTGCGCTGGTGCCGGTGATACGTCGGGTGGGCGGGGATCTGCGTGGCATCACTGGTCTTATTGCGATCAACGTGGTGTTGGGGTTTGTGATACCCAACATTTCGTGGCAAGGCCACTTGGGTGGGCTTGTAACAGGCCTGGCGCTGTCTGCGCTGTATGTGCGCGCACCCCGTGACAAGAAGGGCCTGGTCGCTGTTGTGGGTTCGGTTCTTGTGGCTGTGGTGTTGATTGGTGCAGCACTAGGAAAGTACGCGGCGGTGGGGTACCTTTAGTCGCCGATGCCTTATCCACACCTGTGGATAAACGTGTGGATAAGTTTTTGGGGTGGTGACGAAAAAGGCTGGGGCAACGAAGAAAATCTCGTTGCCCCAGCCCTTTTACTCAAACAACAGGGGGTTTAGCGCCAGCGGGTCGCTAGCCCTAAACCGCCCAACATGATGACAAAGCCTACTGCGATGTTCCACTGACCGATCCACGGGAGTGGAAGCCCCAGGTTGCTTGCAGTGAGGTAATACAGCACCACCCACAAACATCCAACAATGAGCAGAGTCACCATCGTAGGTACAAGCCAAGCGGGATTACCGATGCGCTGTGGCTTCTGCGCCACAGGCTCGACAGTGTCGTCGTTACGCTTTTTGCGTGACCGGGAAACAGGCACAATCTACTCCAAGGATGAACGAATTCTCTTGAGAGACAGCATACGTCACCCTTGCCTCTCAACTCACGGGGTAAAGTGCACTACCCTAGGTATCACAGCAGTACATCGATCCGGGGGATAAGCATGGCACGCACAACCGCCGTCGTGCGCAATAAGTTCCGCACGGCAGTAGCCGTTGGGGTCGTGATGTTTTTATCCGTATGGATGATTACGGCCAGTGCAAAAATGTCGAACAACAACGATGTCCGCCACCCAGAAGACCTCTCTGACGTGGTTCGAGATGAAGCTGCCCGGCAAACGGAACTCGTGGCCACACTTTCTGGCCTAGAACAATCTGTTGAGGACATGACAGCACTTGCGAGTGCAGAACTTCCAGCGCTGCCTTCCGAGGTAAAAACCTCCTCAGAGGTCGCTACAGGGGCCACACCTGTGACAGGCCCAGGGTTGAAAGTTTCGCTGTGGGACGCTCCACAAACCGAAGAGAATCTTTTGGGTTACCGGCCTGACGATCTTGTTGTCCACCAACAAGATTTACAATCTGTCATTAATGCTCTGTGGGCAGGTGGCGCTGAAGCGATGACGCTTCAAGGTCAGCGGGTAACCCCTACAACGGCGTTTCGTTGCGTTGGCAATGTGTTACTGCTCCACGGTCAAGTGTATTCTCCACCATTTGTGGTTGAAGCCGTTGGGGACCGAGAAACACTTAATGATGCGTTAGACAGTTCACCAGAGGTCCAGAACTATCGTGCCTATGTGGATGTCATCCAGTTGGGCTGGGCTTTGGAGTCTGTGGATAAGTTGGAGATTCCGGCAGCACATAACTCGCCAAAGCTGAAGCATGCGGCAGTCCCTGAAGGGACCGACCTGTGGGGCTGATGCCCGTCTGCTCTGGGTGCCGCGCTATGATCGTCACACCCTAAATCCAAGCGCTGATAACGTGCGACCCCGAGGCGGCACTATGGTCAAGATCCTTGTCATCGACAACTATGACTCTTTTGTTTACACAATCGTCGGCTATCTCAACGAGCTGGGCGCAGAAACTGTTGTTGTGCGTAATGATGCTGTGCCTCCGCGAGAAGACCGCGCTGAATTTGACGGTATTCTCGTGTCTCCTGGGCCTGGAACGCCGGCAGGTGCGGGTGAGTCGCTCCAGGTCATTCGGGACTGCGCACACACAGGTATGCCGATGCTTGGGGTGTGCCTGGGGCATCAAGCGTTGGGTGAGGTGTTTGGTGGCACCGTCACGCACGCGCCTGAACTGATGCATGGCAAAACAAGCGAAGTGAGCCACGACGGTGGCGGGGTTTTTGCTCATTTGCCGTCACCATTCACCGCAACGCGGTACCACTCACTGGCGGTGGTGAACGGGACTGTGTCTGATGACCTGGTGGTCACAGCAACGGTTGATGGCACATCAGGTCCGATCATCATGGGCCTGCAGCATCGTGATTTGCCGTTGTATGGTGTTCAGTTCCACCCAGAGTCAGTCCTCACTGAAGGGGGGCACAAACTCCTCGCAAACTGGCTAGAGGTGTGCGGCTCACCTGATGCTGTTGCGAAGGCGCAGAATCTTGCCCCGCTGGTGCGTGCTCGCGGTTAAGTGAGGTTGTCAGGTGTTTCTTTGCCTCGGGAACGGCGCAAGGTGTCTTGAGGAGAGCAACACCTGTGTGAGATGTAGGAAGGGCGGCACGATGGTTTCCCCATCGTGCCGCCCTCTTTAGTGTTCTGCCCTACGGGCGAGAGGTGCTAGTCGTCACCCTCGTCGCCCTGGTCGCCATTTCCCTGGTCACCGTCATTGCCTTGGCCGTTATCGCCCCACCCTGGATCTTCGGTTTGCTCTGGACCGAGGGACACAACGATCTTTATTCGGGTAGCGAGGTCAACCTGTTGACCGCCCTGCGGGTCGGTGCGGATAACTTGGCCGGCTGGAATGCCGTTGTCGTTGATTTCCTCAACTACGGGGATGAGCCCGAGGCGTCGAATTTCTTCCTCAGCGTCGCCGCGTTGCCATCCCACGACGTTGGACACAGCAACCTTTTCTGCTTCCACAACCTTCGCAACGGTTAGGGTGATGGAACTCTTCTGCTCGACCTGTCCAGGCCCAGGTGACTGCTCGAGAACGGTTCCGTCTTCGCCTTCTTCGACTTCGCGTTCTTCAACCACCACGGTCATGTCTATGCCTTCGAGAACAGACCGCGCTTCACTGAGTGAGCTTTTTCTGACATCAGGAACTTCAACAAACCCGTTAGAAACAAACAGTTTGATGGAATCGCCCTCGTTGACAGCTGCACCCGCTTCTGGGTCAGTGCGAGTGACGCTGTCTTTGGGGATTCTGGCTGAGTTCTCTGAAGATGCCCCACCAGAAACACGCAGACCCGCCTCTTCGAGGGCTGCGATCGCTTCGTCTTGGGTCATCTCGGTGACATCAGGCACCGAGGTGGCATCTGGCCCTGCTGACATCACAACGGTGATCTCAGTGTTCAGTGGCACATCCTCCCCAACAGGAGGATCAGACTCGATGAACTCGCCTTCAGGCACGTCGGTACTTGCCGCCCGGCTAGGTATTGGATCCTTAGTGAACCCTGCTTCGGTGAGGGCCGCCCGTACTTCCTCAATGGTCATACCTGACATTGTCGGTACGCGACCTGTGTCTGGTTCTTCTTCGCCGCCGCCTAGCAGAGTGAAGCCCAAGATCGCGAGGAGCGCAACAACACCAACAGCGACAAGGGTCCAGATGACTTTACGTTTTGAGTTGTTTTCGTCTTCGTCGTCATCGCCACCGGCCAAAAGATCCTGGGGTGGGTTTTGCTGGCCTTGCCAAGGAGCTGACCCACCAGCAGGTGTACCGAAGACTTGAGTAGCGCCTGCAGAGGTTGGTGAAAGGACCTGTGTTGCTTGGGTGTCATACGGTGCTACAGCAGCAAACGCTTGGGTGGCAGCGACCTGCTCGCCGCGCCCCGCCGCTTCAAGGGCGGAGCGAAACTCAGCGGCAGTGGAGTAGCGGTCATCGCGGGCTTTCGCCAAGGAATTCAACACCACAGCGTCAAGGACACGGGGAATGTCTTGAGCGACTTGGCTTGGTGGAATGGGTTCTTCACGCACGTGCTGGTATGCAACTGCTACCGGTGAATCACCAATGAATGGTGGGCGTCCAGTGAGGAGTTCGTAGAGTAGGCAGCCGGTGGAATAGAGGTCTGAACGGGTGTCAACAGTTTCACCGCGGGCTTGCTCGGGGGAAAGGTACTGTGCAGTTCCAATGACAGCTTGGGTTTGCGTCATTTGTGAGGAGTCAGCAAGCGCACGGGCAATGCCAAAGTCCATGACCTTGACTGCGCCAGCTGGGGTGAGCATCACGTTCGCTGGTTTGATGTCACGGTGCACGATGCCCGCGTGGTGGGAGTATTCCAAAGCGGAAAGCACACCAGAGGTGATCTCGATGGCTTCGTCGATAGGTACTGCTGCGCCGTCGCGCAGAATGTCGCGGACGGTGTGGCCTTCAACGTATTCCATGACGATGAAGGGAACATGAGCGACACCGCCACCTGATTCGGTGGAGGTGTCTTCTCCAGTGTCATAAACAGCGACAATAGATGGGTGGTTGAGGGACGCGGCAGCTTGAGCTTCGCGTCGGAACCTCGCTTGGAAGGACGGGTCACGGGCTAGGTCAGAACGCAGGATCTTGATGGCGACGGTTCGACCGAGGCGGTTGTCTCGCCCGATGTGAACCTCGGCCATGCCTCCACGGCCGATGAGTTCGCCTACCTCGTAACGTCCCGCCAAAGTGCGGGGGGCGGGGTTTACCACTGCACGTCCTTACCTATGAGGGCAAAACTTGAGGTTTCGCCTTGAGAAAACAAACCTTGCGTTATCGGCAATGCTGAGATGAATTCTACTGGTGTTTGGTGCTCGGAGATACGATTCGCGGAATCCTGGGATGAGCCGGGGCTCACAAGCCCCTTCACGAGCGTGGCCAGCATAATGATCACAACGAGCCCCACCAGAGTTAATGTAAACCAGCCCAAGTTTCTTACACGGTCCAGTAAACCAGTTTGAGCGGGCGGGGTGTGATGGCTTCGTGGAGAACTCCCCACTGTCTGTGCAGATGTTGTGTCTCGTCGCCCTCGTGGTGACGATCCGCCAGCACTTTGTGCGGATCGTCCTGAGTGTGGCCCACCGGTTGAGGTGTTGCCCCCAGTAGACGATGCACCTGGTCCGCCGCGTTTGAGGTCAGAGAGTTGGCCGCGTGGCCGGGTTGCACCTAACTCATCGTAATCGTCTGGGTTCAAGCGAGGTCGGTTGTTCGACTGGCGCGAGCGTTGAGTGGACTGAGGCCCTACGGACTGAGGCCCCGCGGATGGGTGCTCTTGGGGTACTGATCGTTGTGGGTTTACTTGCGGTGCCCCGGAGTGCGCGCCAGCGCGACCGTAGGCTGATGCTTCAGGTGCTGAGGCTTGAGATCCAGCATGAGGCGCCGATGGCGAGCCCGCGAATGGTTCCTGTGGCGGGCGCGAACCTGGCCCTCCGTGATTGTTTAAGCGAGTTGAGGCTGGGGGCGCTCCACCGGCAAGAGGAGTTTGCGATGGACGTGCTGGTGCTTGATTCGTACCTGGCCGGGGTTGGCCGCGGAAGATCTGTGGCCCGGTGTCTTCAATGGAGTGGTGGCGTGTTGGGTCGGGGTTTTGGCGTTCCCGAGGTGTAGAAACTGGCCAAGGGTTCTCGGCAATTTTCCGGGCGAGGTCTTCAAACGTGTGGGCCAAAGCTGCGCCAGAACGTGGGCGTTCCAAAGGGTCTTTGGCGAGCATCTTCATGACGAGAGTTGCTAAGTCAGGGTGCGTGTTTTTCGGTAGTGGTGGGACCTGTTCGTTGACGTGAGCTACCGCAATATCTACGGGTGTTTTCCCGGTGAAAGGTCGGTTACCTGCGATTGCCTCGTACGCAACGATACCGAGCGCATAAATGTCCGATGCGCCTGTTGCAGGCCGTCCCACGGCTTGTTCTGGTGACAAGTACTGCGCGGTTCCCATGACCATACCTGCTGCAGTCATCGGAATTTGGTTTGCTGCAAGCGATACCCCGAAGTCAGTGATTTTTACTTCACCACCGTGCTCAAGCAGGATGTTTCCAGGCTTGATATCGCGGTGAACAACCCCACCAACATGGGCAGCATGCAGCGCCCGTGCGGTTTGCGCCAGGATCGACAAAAGCCGTGCAGAATTGAGGACAGGTTCACGTTCTAAGAGGTCAGACATTGGCTCGCCACTGACCAGTTCCATCACCAGGTAAGCAGAACCGCCCTGCTCGCCGTAGTCGTAGAGCTGGGCGATGTTGGCATGTGACAACGACGCAGCGTTACGGGCTTCAGTACGGAATCTCGCGAGAAAGTCAGTGTTTCCAACGAACTCTGGTTTCAGTACCTTGACGGCGATGTCGCGGGCAAGGGATTCATCGCGAGCAACCCACACTTCTCCCATGCCACCGACTGCGATCTGGCGGACAAGTCGATAGCGCCCAGAGAACGCGACGCCGGGTGCTGCTTTCACTTGGTGATCACCGCCTCCATGATCTGTCGAGCGATCGGAGCGGCCACCGCCCCACCTGTTGCCTCGCTTCCCGCTGACCCGCCGTTTTCTACAACGACGGCCACCGCGATTTGCGGGTTGTCAGCAGGGGCGAACGCCGTGAACCAGGCGTGCGCTGAGGCCTCTCCACCGGTTTCTGCGGTGCCGGTTTTCCCAGCCACATCAATCCCGGAAATTTGCGCGGCTTTACCGGTTCCATCAGCAACGACAGAGGTCATCATGTCGGTGAGTTGGCGTGCTGTCTCTTCCGAGATTGGATCACCGTAGGCATCGGGTTTGGTTGTGGAGTAGACACTCAAATCAGGGTTGCGAACTTGATCAATCAGGTAGGGCTTCATGAGGGTGCCCTCGTTGGCGATCGCGGCACTGACCATGGCTACCTGGAGAGGCGTGACGCGCACATCTTGTTGACCAATTGCGGACAGCGCTGTTTGCGCGTCGTTTTCGTTCTCTGGGTAGCGGGATGGAGTGACTGACAGAGGCACTTGAATGGAGTCGCCGAAACCAAACTCTTGCGCCTGGGCGAGGATCTTTTCTTGCCCAAGGTCATTGCCGAGGATTGCGAAAGCAGTGTTACAAGAGATTTTTAATGCGTCCGATAGCGGCATCGTTTCACCAGGTGTGCACGATGCTCCACCAAAGTTTGGGAGATCCGTTTGGGTACCAGGTAACCGGTAGGTGTTGGGTGCATCTACTTGGGAGTCTTCGGTGTACCCGTCTTCCAGTGCCGCGGCAGCGGTCACAAGCTTGAATACGGAACCTGGCGGGTAGGTGTCACCTGCGATGGCGCGGTTGATGAGGGGGTTACCGTCATCATTGAGAAGCGCCTGGTAGGTGGCGCGAACATCGGCGCTGGAGTGGCTCGCCATGTCGTTGGGGTCAAAAGCTGGTTTGGAGACCATAGCAAGAATCGCACCGGTCGACGGATCAATGGCAACAGCAGCACCGCGTTGATCGCCGAGCGCGTCCCAAGCTGCTTTCTGTGCCTCAGGGTTGATGGTGAGCTCAATGGCTGAACCCTGCGGGTCTACGCCGGTGATGAGGTTTTCTAACCGGGACCAAGCTAGTGCGTCAGATGACCCATTGAGGTACTCGTTGGCGGCAAGCTCAACACCTGTGCGCCCATAGATCACGGAGTAGAAACCAGTGATACCTGCGTATAGCGGGCCGTCAGCGTAGGTGCGCTGATAGTTGAAGGCGTCGTCGGAGGGAATAGTGGAGGCGATTTCTTCGCCTCCCACAATGATGGCGCCACGGTTGGTGCCGAACTCGCGGTAGAGCGAGCGCACGTTGCGGCTATCAGAGTTGAGTTCTGGTGCTTTAACGTACTGGATCCACGTGGAGGAGGCGAACAGTGACAGGAACAGCAGTAGTGCAATGACAGACACCCGGCGGATGGGCTTATTCACTGTCTTCCCTCCGGGAGTATCGAGGTGGTGTGTGGTCCTGCTCAGGTTGTGGAACAGCTGGCAGGTCAGGTGAGGTGCGTGGCGACCCTTGAGATTGTGCTGACCGGGCAGAGGGGAACGATGGGGCAGCGTGTGGGGTTGGGGCGGTTGTTGGCCTTCCGCTCTCTCCGCCAGGTGCTACAGGTTGCGCATCTGTGGTGGCAGGAGCCTCCTGCGCGGAGATCACGTCCCGCCGTTGGATTACTTGGGTGCCCGCGTTGTCCAACTGGTTCATCCACTGGAAGTGTTCAGTGTTTTGTTCTGGCTGATCATGTGGGTCAACGGCTTGAACGTTCGCGTCGTTAATGACAGCGGAACGGCGCCGTGTGCCGTCGTCTTCTGAGCCTGTTGCCCCACGGAGCGGTAGTGGTGAAGGCCTGCGCGCATTGTCGGAAATACGAAGCAAAATGGCCACGATAACCCAGTTGGCGAGCAGAGATGACCCGCCGTATGCCATGAATGGTGTGGTTAACCCGGTGAGTGGGATGACGCGGGTGACGCCACCAATAACCACGAACATCTGCCAGGCGATAACAAATGCGAGCCCTGAGGCCAGGAGTTTACCGAACCCATCCCGGGTGCCCAGTGCAACGCGGAAACCGCGTTGCACAAAGAGTACGTACAACAACAGGATGGCGAAAATGCCGGTGAGACCTAGTTCTTCACCGAGTGAAGCGAAAATAAAGTCAGAGTAGGAGAACGGAACAATGGTGGGGCGGCCTTCGCCTAGTCCGGTGCCGAATAGTCCACCGGACGCCATGCCGTACATTCCGCGAACGAGTTGTCCTGAGCCACCAAACTCGGCGTTAAATACCTCGTTGTCTAGGGCGTGTAGCCAGGCATCAAATCGTGACTGTACGTGGGTGAACTGGCTTAGTGCGGCGACAACACCAACGCTGAACATCAGGAAGCCGATGACAATCCAGCTGATGCGCTCAGTAGCGATGTACAACATTGCTACAAACAGCCCAAAAATCAGCAGGGATGTTCCTAGGTCGCGTTGCATAACGAGGATGACAATGGAGGTGACCCACACCAAGATGATTGGGCCGAAGTCGCGCATGCGTGGGAGTTGGATACCCGCAATTTTCGGTCCAGCTAGGGCAAGACGATCCCGGTTTTCAACAAGGTAACCGGCAAAAAAGACAGCCAGGAGAATCTTGGAAAACTCGGCTGGCTGAAGAGAGAACGGCCCAATGTGAATCCAGATTTGCGCGCCGTTGATTTCTCTACCCAGGAACGGTACTAGCGGCAACATGGCAAGGACCAGGGCGCTCAGCATCGTGACATAGGTGTACCGGCGAAGGATTCGGTGATCCTTCACAAAGAACACCACAACCGCGCAGGCAACGATGCTGACAGCCGTCCAGCCGAGCTGCTTAGTGGCCAGGTCGCTGTCCATTGCGCGGGAAATGCGGAAGATCATCGCAAGGCCGACGTTGTTCAGCGCGAACGCGATCGGCATGATCAATGGGTCAGCGAAGGGTGCTGCCTTACGAATCACCGCGTGCAGAAGTAAACCCAGCACACTCATCGTGGCTATGAACGTGAAGAACTCAGCGGGAATGGAGTCATCAAGCGCAAACCCGATGATTGCATAGGCCATAGCGCCGATACCGAGACCGCACGCAAGAAGAAAAAGTTCACTTCCGCGCCGGGTGCGAACTTGGGGAGTGTCGATGCTCACCGTCAGCCCCTATCTGTTGCAGCCGATGTGTCAGCCTCGTTCGTGGTGGAGTCAGCAGGTGCGGATTCCGTATCAGTGGTGCTGTCGCCGTTGGCGGGTTCTGGCTCGGTTGCGGGATCAGTGGATGGATCTGTGCTGGTAGCAGGATCTGTGTCACCCTCTGGGTTTCGCGTCGTCACGAGATCCTCAAAGTAAGTCAGGCGTTCGCGTGCATCTGCGAGAGAGTCGGCGCGAATGGTTGAGTACAACTGACTGGACTCAAAGGGGGTCAGGCCCGTGACAGGGGTGTCTGAGACGTCAACGGTGGATGACAGGTGTACCGGCCCAATGGACTGGGGGAAGCCGTTGAATATCGCAACTTTCCCTTGGTGAACACCTAGGAAGTATTGCTGGGAACCCCACCAGAAGACACCGTAACCAGCCGCGCCTAACAAAATCAGGACAAGTAGTGTGTTGATCAGCGAACGGACGACTCCGCGGCGTGGCGATGGTGTGGACACCATGACATCGTCAACATCCACGTCATCGCTGTGAACGCCGTGGTGTTGTTCGGCAGTTTCAAGGTCCGCTTCGCTGAGATTCAGCGAACCTGTTTGGGTTTGTGGTTCGGCGTCGCCACGGCGTCGAGCCTCAGCGAACAAGATGACCTGTTCTACCTTGCCGTGTGCTTCACGTAGAAGTTCTTTGCTTTCCGATGCCGCTCCGCCATCCTCAAGGGCTGCGGGGAGGTCTTCGCCGTAGGCGATCGAGCCGACAGCGATGGCTGCGGGAAGTTCACGGTCGTGGATGACTGTGGAGTCTTCGGTTTCGTAAATGTCAGCGACAACGCAGGTGATGTTGTCACTACCACCGCCACGCAGAGCCAACTGGATGAGATATTCGGAGCACAACTCCAAGTCTTGGACGTCGCGCAGCGTTTGTTCCATGGTCTCAAAACGCACAAAACCCGACAGTCCATCAGAGCACAGCAGCCAGCGGTCACCGGGGCGTGCTTCACGGATGGACAGGTCAGGTACGAGATCTAACTCAAAGTCCCCGAGAACCCGCATGACAACGGAACGTTGAGGGTGTGTTTCTGCTTCGTCAGGGGTAATTTTCCCGGCGTCAACGAGATGTTGAACGAACGTGTGGTCTTTGGTGACCTGGGTGAGTTTTCCATCGCGCAAGAGATATCCACGTGAATCACCCATGTGAGCCATAGCGAGTTTATTCTCGCCGAGTAGCAGTGCAGTGACGGTGGTTCCCATGCCAGCGAGTGAACGGTGACCGCGAGCTTGATTGACGAGGTCTACGCGGGCGCGCTCGATGGCTTCACCAAGGCGTTCAAGCATGGACGATGTTGACACGGCTTCGTTGTTCAGAGGCGCTATCGACGCGACACACAGGGCGGATGCGACATCACCACCTGCGTGGCCGCCCATGCCGTCAGCGACGAGTAGGAGTTGCTCTCCGGCAAAGGCCGAATCCTGGTTGTTGGCACGCACGAGTCCCACGTCGGAGCGTGTGGAGTACCTCAATGCAATTGTCACGGACTTACCTTTGCAGTTCGATCGTGCTTTGACCCACACGAACTGGTGCACCTAAAGGTAGCGGAGTCGGTTCCGTTACCTTGTCCTTGCCGAGGAACGTGCCGTTCGTTGACCCCAAGTCTTCAACAAACCATGCGTCAGACTGGGGAAACACGCGGGCGTGGCGCGAAGATGAGTAATCATCTTCCAGAACCAGCGTGCAACTGGGTGAGCGTCCGATGAGGATAGCGGACGAACCCAAAGGGATCGTGGTGCCGGTTAATGGGCCGGCTGTGACCACAAGGCGGGTGGGGCCAGCAGCGGCTTTGCGGCTTGGCGTAGGAGTTGCGGGAGCGCTCACTGCGGGGACCGGTGCGGGTGCCGCCGTTATCCGTGTGCCGTAGAGATCTGAGCGCAAAACGCGAATGACAAAGTAGACAAAAGCCCACAAAAGAACTAAAAATCCCAGCCGTAGCAGGGTCATCGCCAATGCGCTCATGTCAGCGGAACTACCTATCTCCACGGTTATTGTCATCGGCAACACCAGACCAGAACATAATCCTGGTGCGGCCAATGGTCAGCGAGTTTCCATCAAGCAGGGTCGCTGCTGGAACCTGGTGGCCCTCAACAAACAGGCCGTTGGTTGATCCGAGATCAGTGGCAATCACGCCATTGGGGGTTACAGAGATCTCGAGATGACGGCGGGATACCCCCGGGTCATCCACGACAATATCGGCTTCTGAACCGCGACCAATAATCGTCACAGGCCCGGTAAGTAAATAACGCTGTCCGTCGATGTCGAGCAAAGGGTGGCGCGAACTGCGTGGGTCGGCGGGACCAGGTGCCACGTTTCCCCGAAGTGTAGAAGACCGCACAGTGAAGTGGCCGGTTTCTAAGGTGGGGGTCAGTTCAAAACTGACCACCACGGGACCGACGAATGCGTAGTGCTGTGATGCAGCGTACTCGGTGACGTTCACAGCGAGTTCGTCGGCGAGCATCTCTGCCCCCCAACTCTCGATCTGCGCGAAATCGGCCTCGGAGAGTTCAATGGTGAAGTCGTTGGGAACGACGGTGCGGGACCGATCGAACACTGCGGTCCGATCGTCTACCTCACGCCTGAGCGCGCTTGCTAGGTCAACGGGTTTAATATCGCTGCGGAACACCTTTGAGAAGGTGCTGTTCACGGCGCGTTCAACGCGCTGCTCGAACTTGTCGAGGAAACTCATCGAAACCTCCTTTCGCGGGTGTCACCGAGCTTCTGGTAGTGATTACGGTCTGACAGAAGCCTACGTGGTCATGTCATGAATCCGCATAACCAGTGGCAGATGCACACAGGAAATCTCAGAATCCGCCATCAAGTATGTTACTTAGACCTCAGTGAAACATCCTGATGGAAATTGTGGAAGGTTTGCGTGGTACAGTTTTATCCGTTCTCGCGTGTGTGGCGGAATGGCAGACGCGCTGGCTTCAGGTGCCAGTGCCCGCAAGGGCGTGGGGGTTCAAGTCCCCCCACACGCACGGTAATGAAAAGCGGAAGTCGAGGTTTCGACTTCCGCTTTTTGCATGCCCACGTGACGGTGGGGATAGTAGGGAGCGGCCGGTGAGAAGTCTGTAGCTGTGGGCGTTATCGCAGATCGCGCGCATGGGGAGACCTCCACGTTTCTGCCACAGCGATCATGTTCACGGATACTCTGATCAAGCTAGGTCTTCCCGCTTCCTCACGCCCGCGAGTTCAACATGTCTGCTCTCGATCATCAACCCCGCTACCGGGCATTCATGCCCCCTGACGCGGTCAACGACGACACTGTTCCCGTCCGGCGTGCTCCTTCTTCTCCTGATGTCGCTGCAACACCGGTTACCCCACCAGCTCAGGCTCCGTTAGAGCAGTCGTCAACTGCAGGAGTGGGGCACCCAAGCGCAGCCTCCGCGCATGAGCCAGACGACGACACCATCATGCGTTCTCGTCTCCACAATGTACGAACAGTTCCCGGCACCCCGACCGACGAACCGCCGCATCAACCCCCACCACCTTCAGGAATGCCACACTTCACTATTCCCGCTCAAAATGAGCGCACTAACGCCCCTACTCAAGACCTTCCCACCGTCACTAGCCAGCAAACGTCTGACGCGCAAAAATCCTCGACACAGCAGTCAGTAAAGACTCCGTGGGCAAAAGCAGTCATCGCATTGATGGTCCTTGCGCTGATCGCTGCGGGAATCCTTTACGCACGTGCTGCGTTCTTTAGCCCATCGGCGACGGTCGACAGATACCTCGGTGCGCTCGTTGACGGTGATGCTCCTCGCGCCTTGCAACTGTCATCTTCTACCGCAAGCCAGGCAGACACCTACGCCAGTCAAGCACTCCGCAACTACCGCCACCTAGCTGGGCGGCCCACAAGTTTCACCATTAATTCGGTGGATGAGGGCGAATCAACTGCTGCAGTACGTGCAACGATCACTCAACAAGACCAAACGCACGACGTCGTCTTCACCCTGCGCAAGGAAGCTGGCGGGTTCGGTCTGTTTTCAACCTGGCTTTTAGACAAAGGTTTAGAACGCAAACTTGATGTCATCATGACATCCCCTCGGTCCAGTGGCCCTGCGCGGGCGGCTGTTATTAATGGCGGTGAAGCCCAGGCCACAAGTGGGTCCACTGTTTCTCAGCTTGTTCTGCCTGGAATCTACGCAGTGGAAGGCCCTGCTCGTGGTCGTTACTTTAACTACGGTCCAACTCAAACCGTGACCGCTGGAGTCAGCGACCAGTACAACACCATCACGTTGACTGAGCAGCCGACGCAGGCCCTTGAAGAGGACGCTCGAGCACTCGCTGAAGAAATCATCGCGTCATGTCTGAAAGATCTCAACGGAAAAGCATGCCCTAACCAGGCTAAAGACATGCTGGCCCCAGCAGACCAGATCGAAAGTTTCACCTGGACCCCAACCTCAGAGGAATTCACCCTCGATGCAACCTCATCGAAACTGACCTACTCCGGGAAATTCCGGCTCTGGTACTCCTACCCGCAGGTCGTCACCCAATACAACCCCCGCATCTACGCGTGGGAAACGGTGACACGGTTTGAATCAGAAACCCAAAAGACCTCAGGAAAGATGTCCTGGCTCATCTCCATTGACCCCGCACGTGAGTCACTATCTCTGGCGAAATGGAACTGACTGCCCTTACGTTGCGGTCGCGGCGCATCGTCCACGGCTTTTGGAGCATGTGCCTGGTGATGGCTGTCATCACGCTGAGTGCATGCCAAGCCGATGAAGCCCCATTAACTCCCGCAGCAGAAACCGCATACGAGAAACCAGAAGACGAACCGCAAGACATTGTTGACCCGGTTTTTGTGCCCTATATTGGCATCGAAACCTGGCCGCGCAACGCGCGTCTCGAAGCGGCGCTAGACAAAACCATTGCGCCCACAAGTTTCAGCAAACGTTACGAAGAAACACCACTTGAGGTGGTGGGGGTGGCTGCAAATATCACTGCCCGAACTCACGCAGGGTTAACCGCCCTGCATCGGGCGCGTTCCGGTGACGAACTGAGCTACTACGAACCCATTCGCTCCATTGTTACTGACGATCTCTGGGACCAAATAGTAGAATACGTCGAACTTGCGGAAAGTGGTGATTCATCAGCAATCGGGTCATTCGCTCCGCAAACCTCACGCGATGGACTGTGGGCAAAAGTTGACGGTGTCCGCTACATATCCACCGGCTCACTAGAAGTCAGGTTTTGGGGGATTCCGCGGTTCTCAATGTCCGACGACGACCCCACCATCACCTTCCCCGTCGATGTGACTGCCCATGCGAACCCGAATAACATCGGATACTCTGCTGAGTTCACCGCGACATTAACGCAGAACAAAGGCCGCTGGCTGCTCGATGGGTGGTCCACAGTGAGAACCTCAGAGGTCACGGTGCTCAACGAAACGGGTCGCACGGGCGAGTAGGTGCAGTGAGGGCTGGGTGCCCCTGTTACATTGTCAGAAAGGGAAGACCATGGATGGCAAGGAGCACACGTGTACGCAATCATGATGGTCTGCACCGGAAATATCTGTCGATCCCCCATGGCGCAGTACGTCCTTGATGACAAGTTACGCCAGCATGGGTTGGCAGACGTTGTCCGGGTAGCATCAAGCGGTGTTAGCGATGAAGAAGCGGGAAACCCCATCGATCATCGAGCCCGACGGGCACTGCTGGATGCCGGATACACCGACGCTACTATTGCTGCGCATCGTGCCCGGCAGATAGAAGCTTCGGATATCGGTTCCCACGATCTCATCCTCGCGATGACAACCTCCCACGCCCGCGCGATCCGCCGCCTAGCGGATCAAGCTGGCACACCGGAAGCAACCGATCACATTGTGATGTTCCGAAGTTTTGATCCACAAGCACCAGGTGCCGCAACATTTCATGACGAGTATTTGCTGGATGTTGAAGACCCTTGGTACGGGGGGATGAAAGACTTTCAGATCTGCTTGGAACAGGTCGAAGCAGCAACTGACGGAATCATCGAGTTCCTGAAAATGGAACTGAACAAGGGGTAGTTTTGACGTCATCTGGGGCGGTCTCACCAACTAAGAACCAACCCACAAGCAAACCGTACTGGGCGCGCCGAGTCGAGGTGCGCGTTGTGCGGTGGCTCTCATCGTTTTTCCAACGCCTAGGATGGCGTGAACGAATTGAACCGTATGTGGGGTACGGTGCTGCCCCGGGAATGGCATCGCACACCTCACCTGACCCCGACACGTACCGGGTTCTTGAACCTGTTTCGGCATCAGATGCTGAGAGCGAAGACGTACAACGCTCCACCAGCACTGATGCCACAACGAACAGTTCACTCAGCGCACCAACCCAAGCAGCCGCCAAAGCAGGGTGGGTGCGGGTGCTCGCGCGAGTTGTTGTCTCCCCTAAACGACGTGTTTTATTGCGCCGAACTTCAGTTCCAGGGCGGGCCGAAGCGTTGCGTGCGGTGCGCGGATGGCGCAATTTCTTCACTGTTCAATCCCCTGGCGTCCCAGTTCGGTTGATGCTAGCGGGGCAGCGGTTTCTCGTCCATTCAGACCTCAACGGCTACATCGATGTTGTGATCCCCAGTGTTGCCGAGGCTGGTTGGCATGAAGTAGAGATGTCTACACTTCACGGCGGTCAAGCCACTCTGGGAGTGCGGGTCTTAGGCCCCGATACCCGGGCAGGACTCATCTCCGATATTGACGACACCGCCATCGTGACGTCTTTGCCGCGCCCCTTGTTGGCGATCTGGAACTCTTTTATCCTCCACGAGGATGCCCGCACCGCTGTGCCGGGTATGGCTCGGCTATACCGGCAACTTGGTGCGCAACACAATGACTTCCCGGTGTTCTACTTGTCCACCGGGGCGTGGAATGTTGTCCCAACGATGCTGCGTTTCTTCGCGCATCACGGGTTCCCGCACGGACCAATGCTCATGACAGATTTTGGGCCTACCAATACGGGGTTCTTTCGGTCGGGCCGCGAGCACAAGGAGCGGAGTTTGCGCCGCCTTGCGAATGATTTCCCTGACGTTCAGTGGATCCTGGTCGGTGACGATGGGCAGCATGACCCAGTGATCTATCGTGATTTTGTGGTGGATATGCCTGATCATGTTCGTATGGTCGCGATCCGTCAGCTGACATTTAGTGAAGCGGTTTTGGCTCACGGTATGCCGACAGCGACCCAGGCGAACCGTCAAGCCGAAGAGAACACGGATGGGCCCACCGTGGAAACAGCGTTCGTTATGGGCCCAGATGGTGATGACCTTGCGCGGCAGATGCGTGAGCACGGGCTTCTGAGTTAGGCGGGTGCGCTGATGAGAGCTTCTCATCGTTCTGAGGTTCCACCTTTCAGCGTGATGCAGATTATCGCTCAGGCTAATGCGCGGAAGGCTGCTGGTGCGCCGGTGATCAATCTGTGTGCTGGCGAACCTGCCGCCGGTGCTAGCGATGTGGTGCGTGATGAGGCTGCCCGGGTGCTGCGTGAGGGCACTATGGGTTACACCGAATCGTTGGGTGTGCCTGCGTTGCGGCAAGCTTTGTCGGAGCATTATCAGCGGTGGTACGGGGTGGACGTTGATCCATCACGTATCGCGGTGACAACGGGCTCATCTGGCGGGTTTGTGTTGGCGTTCCTTGCTGCTTTTGATGTGGGGGATCGGGTGGCGCTTGCCCGCCCTGGGTATCCGGCTTACGCCAATATTTTGCGGGCCCTGGGGGTTGAGGTTGTTGAGTTGCCTTGTGGTGCGCAGAGTCGGTTCCAACCTACGGTTGAGCAATTGGAGGTGATGCATCAGCAGTCGCCGTTGGCCGGGCTTGTGGTGGCGTCTCCGGCGAACCCGACAGGGACGATGATTTCTGCTCGCGAGTTGGAACGTATCGCCCAGTGGTGTGTGGCGCGTGGGGTGCGGTTGATTAGTGACGAGATTTATCACGGAATTACTTACCCACCAGGTGATGTGGCGGCAAGTGCGGCGTCTTTTAGCGACGAGGGTGCAATTGTTGTGTCGTCGTTTTCGAAGTACTGGGCGATGACGGGGTGGCGGATTGGGTGGTTGGTTCTTCCGCCTGAGTTGGTAGGCCCCGCCGATGCGTTGGCTGGCAATGTGTCGTTGTGTCCGCCGGCGTTGTCGCAGTATGCGGCTGTAGCCGCGCTGAGTGAGGAGGGGTACCGTGCGGCGCGAGCTGACGTGGACGTGTATTCCTTGTCGCGGGATGTGGTGGTGGACGCCTTACCTGCGTTGGGGTGGAGTGATGTGGCCCCGGCTGATGGCGCTTTTTATGTGTGGGCGAATATTTCACACTCGGGCCTTGATTCGGTGACGTGGTGTCGCCGGTTGCTTGAAGAGGCTGACGTGGCGATGACGCCTGGGGTGGACTTTGATCGGGTCGCAGGTCATGAGTGGCTGCGTTTGAGTTTTGCGCAACGGCCGCAGGTCATGAAGCAAGCCCTGGAGAGGGTGATAAATTGGCAAAATGCCCTGTGATTTAGTGTTCAATTTTTGTCTCAACGGGTGAAGCGACGGCTGTTATGACGCAAAATCAAGTGTGATGTACGTCACAACAATGGGCGAAATCGCCCCCACAAAGTAGCGTAAGTCCGACTTATTAACTGTTTATGCAGACCCATGAATGAACATGCCTGAAGATGGGTGAAAATTCTGCGTCATGATTCCTAGTGAGGGCACTCTCTTTAAGTGAATGCTCTCATCACCGGAGGGGGACCCAACCGTAAGGGTGGGCGCCGGCGAGAATAGGAGGAACGACATGAGCACAGTAGAATCCGTCAACAGCGAGCTCGATACCGACGCAGGAGGAAAGGACCTTACGCGCCGTGAACGAATCGTTCTAGCGAACCTGCGAGAAGACGTCACCTTGGAGCAAATTGCCTCCAAACTTTTCGTGACACGCAACACCGTGAAGTCACAGGTGCGTAGCGTGTACCGCAAAATTGGTGTGTCTACTCGCGCAGACGCCGTGCAATGGGCCCGTGAAGCAGGGATCCAGGCGGACGCTGACCGATGACTCCCCTATAGTGATGTCGTGACATCACGAGGGGAACAGACAGAGCGACGACTAGTTGTCGCAGCGGCGATTGTTGATGATCTTGAGCATCCTACGCAGATGCTGTCAGCGCGGCGCTCATATCCTAAAGAGCTTGCTGGACAATGGGAATTTCCCGGCGGGAAAGTTGATCCGGGAGAAAGTCCAGAACAGGCGCTTCATCGCGAGCTTCGGGAAGAGCTCGACCTTGAGGTCACTCTAGGACGTGAGATCACTGGACCTGATAATGGCGCGTGGATCATCACCGATCGGCACATTATGCGACTGTGGTTTGCCCGGGTGACTGCTGGGGTGCCGCAACCACTAGTTGAGCACGATCACATTGAATGGTTGTCCCGCGGGAATCTATTCTCTGTGCCATGGCTTGATGCCGATGTCCGCATTGTTGAGCATGTTAGCGGACTTCTTGGCGAGGCATCTGGCGCTGAGAAACCATGAGACATAACGCGTGAGGGTGTATCCAGGAGTTCCTGGATACACCCTCACGCGCGTTTAGCGACGAACCATTAAAAAGGGGTCATGCGGCGGAGCTTGCGCCGCTGTGGTCAACAACAGCGTTGATGTAGTCCCGGGCCGTAGCAATAAGTTCAGGCTGAGCGAAGGAGCCATCATCTGTGAAGGAGTCGTCGTTCACGAACACGTTGAGGTGAGTTTCAAGTACCTTGGCCTGTCCAAAAGCGAGGATGTCGGCAAGGAAGCCGCCTGCTTTCGCTCCGCCATGAGGGGCGATTGATGCACTGGCAACAGCAGTGGGCTTGCCGCTAAAGGAGTGTTGACCCCAAGGGCGTGATGCCCAGTCCACGGCGTTCTTGACGGCGCCGGAGAAAGAGTCGTTGTACTGCGGGGTGGAGATGATGACAGCATCGGCTGCTTCGACGCTCTTTTTGAGTGCGGCGGCAGCTTCTGGGTAGGCGCCATCGAAGTCGGGGGAGTACATGGGCAGATCCGCAATGGGGATTTCGTTGATCTCGACGCCTTCGGGAGCGAGTTTGCGTAGCGCTTCAAAAACTCGACGGTTGATCGATGTGCTGGAAATGCTTCCGACGATGTAGCCGATGTTGACGGTCACAGGTACTCCTCAAGGTCTGATGTTTACGGGCAGAGTCCTCCGCCCACCCGTAAACTTGAACCATCAAGTAACGAACGATATTTCATTTCCGTTCGTGACCTGACTCACTTTTCTACCAGGCGTCGGTGGGGCGTTCGTGAGCGTGCTCCTCCAGCGACACCACAGGCACCGGGGTAGGAGCGCCCGCAATAGCCGCTTTTGTAAACTCCAACGCCTCGCGAACCATCGCAACACGGTGTGCAGCGTTGTCCGCTTTCCGTGTCCCAATCTCAATGGCAATATCCCCATGCCAATGAGAGTTCACCAAGTGTTCGATCACTTCCAAGCACGGTTGGTCACCCACACCCGGGACAAGATGCTCATCCTTAGCTGAACCAGTGGAATCAGCCATGTGAATATGACG
The DNA here is from genome assembly GCF_000423205.1 of Jonesia quinghaiensis DSM 15701. Lineage (GTDB taxonomy): Bacteria > Actinomycetota > Actinomycetes > Actinomycetales > Cellulomonadaceae > Jonesia > Jonesia quinghaiensis. The sequence goes on along the minus strand of NZ_AUHN01000004.1, from coordinate 208,576 downwards.
AACAGTGCCACCAAGCTTTCGCACCAGCTCCAAGGAGTTCTGGCCCGCAGTACCCGCATGGGAAAGATCAACGGTCACCGCGTCGTAATGCTGGGTGAGCAAATCCCAATGAGGGAGGTAAGCGACATAGTCTTTGCGTTTGCTGCGCCACGGGTACATATTCTCCACCGCAATGGTGATACCTGTCGCTGCAGAAAGCGCCTTCACATGCTCAGCGAACGTCTCCGCGTACTTTGACTGCCAAGCAAAAGGCGGGTGAACCACCACCGTCTTCGCGCCAACCTGCTCAGCCAAATGCACGGAACGTTCAAGTTTCCGTGCCGGGCGAACCCCCCAAACGCTCTGTGACACAACAAGAGAGGGCGAGTGAATGGAGGTGATGGGCATGTTGTAGTGCTCGGAAAGGTTCTGTAACCGCACTGCATCTTGAGTCACAGACTCCGACCACACCATCACCTCCACCCCGTCATAGCCCAAGCGTGAGGCCAACTCAAAGGCGAACCCGGCCCGCCGTGGAAACACGGAGGCAGTGGAGAGCGTGATATTGATATCGTGGCCTGTCATAAGTTCAGCCTAGTGGGCTCAGCGAGTCACAGCACGCCCTGCCATACAGAATCAAAAGGCGCATTCGATGGTTGGCGGTGGGTAATACCAGCTGTGACAAGTTGCTTCGCCACAGTCACAGCATCCTTGATGCTGCTGCCCTTTGCCAGTTCTGCGGTAATCGCCGCAGCGAACGTGCAGCCTGCGCCAGAGACCCGCTCGGAGCCAATTTTCGGTTCTGAGTAGATGGTGACTTCTTCCCCATCAACAAGAACATCAACAGCGTAGTCACCAGGAAGCTCCACACCGCCCTTAGCAACCACATAGCGCGGACCCAGCGCCTGAATGCGCTTCGCAGCCTCAATGAGGTCATCAACGCTGTCAATGGAGTCCATGCCCGCCAGCGTCATCGCTTCAAAGTGGTTGGGGGTCACAACCGTGGCGAGGGGAAGGATTTTCTCCCGCAGCGCAGTGTCTGTGTCCAGGGCGGCACCCGGTTCTTGACCTTTACAGATCAGCACAGGGTCCAACACAATGGTGTCCCATTGCTGGCGCCCCAGAGCCTGCGCAACAGCATCGATTGTTGTTGGAGTGCCGAGCATCCCAATCTTCACAGTGGTGTGATTATGCACAGCCGTTGCAGCCTCGATCTGGTCAGCAATGACCTGTGGATCCACTGGAACAAACCGGTGAGCCCAGTTATTCTTCGGATCAAACGAGACGATGCACGTCAACGCGCCAGCACCATACACACCAAGCTGCTGGAAAGTTTTCAGGTCCGCTTGAATACCAGCGCCCCCGGAAGCTTCAGAACCTGCAATAACAAAAGCTGTGTGAACCATAGGGATCCTTAGAGTCGTAGGCCACGCCGTGAACTGGAAAACCAACACGGCGCGGACAGTCTGTGCTGCGTCTGAGATTACGCCTTCCCGCGCATGATGCCCAAGTAGCGCCGCATCGTGACCACGCATCGTGACGCCGCTTATGTATTTGGCACCCCGCCCTTGCGCAACCACGAACTCGCGGGAGGCAGAAGCCTGCCGATGCGCGCGAGAAGTTAGGAAACGGGGTGCTAACGAAGCTTATGTTCCGACTGTCCCAGCACCAGCCCCAGCAGGGCGGCGAACCCGCAACGCGTGTGCGCTGAGCGCAACGCACGCCGCTGTCCAGGCCAAAGGCGCGACTGCTGATGGGTTGCCGTCTGCTAGAACTTTCTCCGGAAATGTGCCAGCATCTGTGCGGTGTGATTCCAGCCAGGTGAGGCCACGCTGCCCCACAATGGTGCCGTCAGCGGTGCCGAGGGTGGCGTTCGCTAGCGCGAATACGGCGGTTTCGGGGGTCCAAGAAACCCCGTCTTCATGCCAGTCCTCCCCGGGTGATAACCCACCTGCGGGTTGCAGCATGATGGTCTCTGCGCGCCGCATCGCCGCGATGACGCCGTCCCGGTTACTTATTTCGCGGGTATATGGGGGCAGGAGGAACGCAACCGCACTGTCTAAGGTGTACCCGTCGGCGTGACGTGGGTATCCGCGTTTCCCAAACACGTCGAGAATGTACGCGTCAACACTGTGGGCTGCTGCTGTGCAACGTTCTGCACGGTCGGTGTCCCCTGAGGCTTCGAGGAACGGGATGAGCCACTGTAACCCGGCGAGGGTTGGTGCGGCGGTGCCTAGGGTGATGGTTCGTTCGCGGATTTCCCAGTAATCCGATGACACGGGTACTTGGCCGTCGGTTGCCTCAACGTTGTGCACAAGCGAGTCAGCCAGTTCTGCTGCGAAGGCGCTGTAGCGGGAGCGGAATTGTTCTTGATTGTCTGAGTGCTCGTGTATCCAGCCCAATGCCCAGGCAGCCCAACCTAAACCGTCGAATTGGGGTGCCCGGTCGTCTGGTGCGCCGCTGCCATCGAGGGTGTAGCGGGCTTCAAACCAGCCGCGCGATGTTCGTGGTAGCCGGGCGAGGAAATCAAGGGACCGATGCGCACGTGCGGAGTCTCCCGCTGCGGAGAAAGCCACGGCCACGTGTGCGGTGTCGCGGGGCCATACGTAACGCCAGTAGGTGGACCAGCCAGCTACTGGGGCGGGGAGTTCCTCACTGAGCGCGAAGATGTCGAGGTATGCGTCTCGGATGAGTTCGGCGTATGGGCCTTCTCGGGTCCATGGGGCTAGTGAGGCGAGCCATGATTTTTCGCGTTGCACGAGAAGGTCAGCGTATTGGGAGCTCGCGACAACGCGAGTACCTGGTACGAGATCTGCCGCGGAAGATACTGCTTCACGTGTGCTCAGGCCGGTGAACGCGACTGTTGATGCATGCAGTGGTTTGGTGTCGAGTGTGGCGTGCGCCTGGATTTGCGCGGGGGATAGGCGGCCACTGATACCCCACAGTGTGAACCCTACGGTGAGGAGGCCTCCTGTGAGCACGGTTCTGCGAGTGACGAGGGTTCTGCCTGGTGGGTCAGGTTTGCTTGATTCGGGCGCGGGCACAGTGACTCCTGGTGGCGGTGGAGAAGTTGCTTCAGTGGCGGGTGAAGCGTACGGCGGGGTGAGCGTTGTGTCTGGCGGTGAATTATGGGTAATCGTATCCGAAGTGACGTGAAACACAAAGGGACTTTTGTCGTGTTCGCACCCACCTTACACAAGGAAAATTCCAGAGAATGCACGCAATAGTCGCTGCCCAGTTGCTTATCGGGTGGGCTGCTGTTGTGCTGGAGAGGTGACCACAACGAACCACGGCGACCCCGGATCAGTGACCACCGACCCACAGCGCGGCTTAACGGCGTCGGAGGCTGCCGATGCGCTGAGTAAGTACGGCCCAAACTCAACCCCCGAAGCCCAACGTGAGGGCTTCTTTGCCCGTCTGTTTGGGCACATGAAAGATGTATTGATTATCCTATTGCTCGCTGCTGCGATAATTAAAGCCTTCATGGGTGATTGGGTTGATTTCTCAGTCATTTTCGTTGTTGCTATTGTTAACGTTGCTATCGGCATGATTCAAGAGGGTAAGGCTGAGAAAGCCCTCGATTCCATTAAGAGCATGTTGGCTATGGAAGCCAGTGTTTTACGTGATGGGCAGTGGCAGCGACTTGCCGCAGCTGAATTGGTCCCTGGAGACATCGTTAAGGTCCGTTCGGGTGACCGGATACCAGCGGATATGCGCATTGTTGAGGCAACAAACCTGCAAGCTGATGAGTCGGTGCTCACGGGTGAGTCTGATGCTGTTGTGAAAACAACAGACCCGGTGCCCGATGATGCAGCGGTTGGTGACCGAACCAATATGCTGCATTCGGGAACTTTGGTCACTACTGGGACTGGTCTCGCCCAGGTGACGGCCACGGGGCTCCGCACGGAAATCGGGAAAATCCAAGACCTCATGTCCGATGCTGAGGGCACTGAAACCCCTCTGGCTCGCCAACTTGATGTGCTGGGTAAGCGCATTGCCGTGATCGTGGCGGTTATGGCCGTGATCATGGTGTTCTTGGGGGGTGTTGTGTATGACTTCACCGGTAATGAGTTGCTTTCAGCAACGATTGGTTTTGCGGTAGCAGCGATCCCTGAAGGGCTACCAGCGCTGGTAGCGATCACCTTGGCGCTTGGCGTCCAGCAGATGGCACGCCGTAACGCGATCACCAGGAAGCTGACGTCCGTTGAGGCGTTGGGGTCGGTGTCGGTGATTTGCTCGGACAAAACCGGAACCCTGACCAAAAATGAGATGACCGCACGAGCCGTCGTGACGCCGTCACACACGTACACCGTAACGGGGGAGGGCTACTCCCCGCACGGTGACATTCAGCGTGATGGTGAGACTATTGATGCCCGTCACACACCTGACTTGTGGCGCCTCGTCTGTGCGGCATCGGCGGCGAATGATTCCGATGTGCGCCAAGAGGGCGATCAGTGGAAACTTGTCGGCCAACCCACCGATGGTGGGTTGCGGGTTCTGACCATGAAGGCTGGTGCGCCTCAAGACTTTGACCGCCTCGCGGCTGTGCCTTTCGAGTCGTCACACAAGTTCGCCGCCTCACTCGACGCCATTGCTGACAGTGACGACATTATTTTGCACGCGGTTGGTGCACCTGACCGCCTCCTTGCTCGCTCCGCTCACCAGTACAACGCCGATGGGCAGCAAACCGAACTCGACCAGGAATTCTGGGATAACAAAATTGATGAGCTCGCGGCCCGAGGGCTGCGAGTGTTGTCTGTTGCTCACCGACACCATGCGGGGGACACTACTGAAAGCATCAGCGTGGAGGATGTTGAAGGCCTGACGTTCCTCGGGCTGGTTGGGATCGTTGACCCGCCCCGCCCTGAAGCGATTGACGCGATCAAAGAATGCCAACGTGCCGGCATCGACGTGGTCATGATTACTGGTGACCACGCTGGGACAGCCACCACCATCGCCCGGGAAATGGGCATCGTGCCCGCTGACACCGCCAACGACGCAACCATCATGATGACCGGGGCACAACTTGACGGCCTCGATGCATCGGGCCTGGAGGAAGCTGTTCGCACCGTGCGGGTATTTGCCCGCACCAGCCCGGAACACAAACTGCGCATTGTTCGCGCCCTGCAAACCAACGGGGAAACCGTTGCCATGACTGGTGATGGGGTGAACGACGCACCAGCCCTGCAACGCGCCGATGTGGGTGTCGCCATGGGAATCAAAGGCACCGAAGCCACCAAAGAAGCCGCAGACATAGTCTTGGCGGACGACAACTTCGCCACCATCGAACGAGCCGTTGAAGAAGGACGCCGGATTTTCGACAACATCAGAAAATCCGTGGTGTTCCTCCTGCCCACCAACGGGGCGCAATCCTTGGTCATTTTGTTTGCGGTTCTCGTTGGGGCAGCTCTGCCGCTCACACCAGCGCAAATCTTGTGGATCAACATGATCACCGCCGTGACACTGTCCCTCGCGTTGGCCTACGAACCCGCTGAACCCGGGTTGATGGACCGCAAACCACGAAACCCCCGTGAAGGAGTCCTCACCAAAGGCGCACTCTTGCACGTTGGGCTCGTTTCACTCCTTATTGGTGGAGTGACATTGGCAGTAGTGTGGTTTGAACGGTCACGTGGCTCTTCGGAGGAAATCACTCAAACCACAGCCGTGATGATTTTGGCTTTTGCGCAACTGGCATACCTGCTGAACTGCCGGTTCTTGCACCGCTCCAGCATCACCCTTGATGTGTTCCGTGGCAACAAAGTGGTGTGGATCGCTTCGCTGTCCCTCATCACCGTGCAACTGCTGTACACGGTGCTGCCCTTCATGAACACCTGGTTTGGGTCCACCCCTCTGCCGCTTGACCATTGGCTGTTGACCATTGGGGTTGCCGTGGTGGTGTTCTTCATCATCGAGAGCGGGAAAGCAGTACAGCGCCGCGTCACAGCCCTCCAGTGACACAACGATGCGTGGGCTAGGCACCAGCCCAGCCCACGCATCGTTGGTGGTTCTTTTCTGGTGCGCACTCACGTGCGCACCATCATGTTCCTGTGCAGGTGTTACACCCCTGCAGTCACCGTTGCCCGAACCTCATGAGCAGCATCCACGAGGTTACGCAGCGACGCGACGGTCTCCTCATAGTGGCGGGTTTTCAACCCGCAGTCAGGGTTCACCCACAGCAAGTCCGGGCTCACAGAACGCGCCGCAAGCTCCAACAACTCAGCAAGTTCCCCACAGGACGGAACACGAGGGGAGTGAATGTCATAAATCCCAGGCCCAACACCGCGCCCATACCCGGCAGCAGCCAACGCCCCCAACACCTCCATGCGAGAACGAGCCGCCTCAATGGAGGTGACGTCCGCCCCCAAGTGGTCAATGGCATCAATAATGTCGTTGAACTCTGAGTAGCACAGGTGGGTGTGAATTTGGGTGTCAGGGCGAACCCCCGTGGTCGCCAACCGGAACGATGACACCGACCAATCCACATAGTCAGAGTGGTCAGACTTCTTCAACGGCAGCAGCTCACGCAACGCTGGTTCATCGACCTGAATAACGGCAATGCCCGCAGCCTCCAAATCTTGCACCTCATCACGCAGGGCAAAACCAATCTGCTTCGCAGTGTCCGCCAACGGCAGATCCTCACGAATAAACGACCACGCCATGATCGTGACCGGCCCAGTGAGCATTCCCTTCACCGGCTTGTCCGTTAACGACTGCGCAAACGTCGCCCACTCCGTGGTAATCGGTGCCGGGCGTGACACATCACCCCACTGAATAGAGGGACGTGTGCACCGTGAACCATACGACTGCACCCAACCATTCGTGGTCACAGCGAACCCGTCAAGATTCTCCGCGAAGTACTGCACCATGTCATTACGTTCAGCTTCACCGTGCACCAGCACGTCCAAACCAAGGTCCTCCTGAAGGCGAATGACCCGCTCAATTTCAGCGCGCATCTGCTCCTCATAACCCTGCTGCGACAACTCACCACGAGTCCACGCGGCGCGAGCCTTACGGATCTCCACCGTCTGAGGGAACGAACCAATCGTGGTGGTCGGTAGCGGCGGCAAACTCAACCGCTCCTGCTGCGATGCCTTCCGCAACGCAATAGACGCCCGTTGCCCCTTCTCGTTAGTGCGGGCAAGATCAGCTGGCGTGATCGCCGCTGTGCGCTGCCGCACCGCAGGAACATTCACCCCCGGAGCCGCGGCCCGCTGCGCCAACGCAGCACGCGACTCAACCAGTGTGGCCTCCACGGTGTCCCACCCGTCACGCACACCACGCGACAACGTAACAATCTCGCCGATCTTCTCATCAGCGAACGCCAACCACGAACGCAAATCAGCATCCAACTCAGGCTCATCAGCGACCGTATGCGGCACATGCTGCAAACTCGTTGACGCAGCTACCGACACCTGCACACCTGAAGCAGTCAACGCCTCCAACTGCCCGCGTGCCACATCAAGGTCAGCCCGCCAAATATTGCGCCCATTGACCACACCAGCAACCAGCGTCACACCCTGGGGAACACCACCAGGAACATCGCCGTGCACCAGGTCAACCGCAACCGCCTCAACGCCACTGGTTAACACCGGCTGCGCCAACGCACCCAACGACGCAAACGGCGCAGTCACCAAAATCTGTGGGCGAGCATCGGCGCCAGTCAACCGCTGGTACGCGGCAGCAAAAACCTGCTCCAATTGTGCTGCGTCATACGACAAGTTCTCCGACACCAACGCTGGCTCATCCAACTGCACCCACTGCACACCGCGAGCCGCAAGGTCAGCCAACAACTCGACATACAACCCCACCAACTCATCAAGGCGAGAAAGGGGGTCAAACCCGGCAGGAGCATCGGCAGCCGCTTTCGACAACGCCAAGAACGTCACCGGCCCCACCAACACAGGGCGTGTCGTGAAACCCTGCTCCGCAGCCTCATCCACCAGGTTTGTCACCAACACCGGGTTCAGAGTGAAAGGAGTGGACTCATCAACCTCAGGCACCAAATAGTGATAGTTCGTGTTAAACCACTTAGTCATTTCTAACGGTGTGTGATCACCAACGCCACGCGCAACAGTGCTGTACGCCCCCACCAAATCCCCAGACCAATCCAAATCCCGGAACCGCTGGGGAATAACACCAAACGTCACAGCAGCATCCAACACCTGGTCATACCAACTAAACGACTCAGGAATCGACGAATCATTACGCCCCAACCCCAACGAGGCAAGGCGCTCGCGGGTGTTGTGGCGTAACTGGCGCGTCGTGTCGGCGAAATCAACTGCACTGGACTTACCAGACCACAGTGACTCAAGTGCACGCTTGAGTTGACGGCGGTCACCAATGCGGGGGTAACCCAAAACGGTTGCGGCTGGAAAAACAGAAGGTGTAGGCATGGTCATCCCTTGAGGGTAGTTTGTGAGAGAGTGTTGCGCCGGTACGTCACAGCATGAAACGTGCAGGCCAGAGGTCAAAAAGCTGAAACGTTAGGCGGACAATGAGGATGCGCCATCCTGCGGCCAACTGGCCAAGTCCGTTCCCTGCGACGACGCAGCGGGAAGTGGACTGCCGAGGTGTACGCCCTCGAGCAGGTCTAGTGCGGGTTCATACTTGTTGAAGGTGTAAATGTGCAGACCAGGGGCCCCGGCTGCGATCACGGCATTTGCGAGCTCAACAGAGGCTGCAATGCCGTACGAATGCCTCATGTGAGGGCTTGTGATGGACTCCAATGTTGCGGACAAGTCCGGTGGTGCAGGCACACCTGTTAACTGTTCAACCCGGCGAAGTCGCTGTGGATCAGTCATCGGCAAAATGCCCGCCACAATGGGAATGGTGACCCCAACACTGCGGGCAATGTCCACAAATTCCGTGTACGCCTGCGCCGAATAAAACAACTGAGTGATAGCGAAGTTCGCACCGGCCTGCTGTTTCTCCAGCAGGCGCTGTGCCTCTTGCTGGCGGCTAGTCCCTGCATCGCGGTTCCCCTCTGGGAACGTAGCGACCGCGATAGTTAAGGGTTTCGCCGCACCCCGCAAAGCTTCCGATGCGTCAGCCCGGCAACGTTGTGCCTCAACGTCACGCAGTAACGCAATGAGGTCCATCGAAGAACTCACACCATCAACTGGTGGCTTCCAGTTGGGGTGATCCTTTGGCGGGTCGCCGCGTAATGCCAAGAACGTGCGGGCACCAGCTGCAAGAAAATCATCAATGGTGTCAGCGACGCTGTCTTTGGTTGCCCCAACACACGTGAGGTGGGCAATGGGCAAAACGTTGGTGTGCTTCACCAAGGTTTCCACGACGGTTCGAGCGGTATTGCGGTCACCACCAGCAGCGCCGTAAGTCACCGAAACAAAGTCAGGGTGAGCTTCGACGAGTTTGCGGGCAGTGTTCCAGAACTTTGGTGCCGCCGCAGGGTTGCGCGGTGGCATGAGTTCGAAGGACACTGCTGGGCGGTGGAAACCGCGGGCCGTTGACGATACGTCAAAGGAAGCCATGATCAATTCTCCATCGGATCTGGCGGTAGCACCCGTTTCCCTGTGGAGGCTTCCGCTCAGGAGATGGGTTGCTGCGGTGTCATAGAGCCAGAACTCTCGACCGCTCTGGATGGAACGTAACAACCTCAGTGTGCAGGGATTCCGACTGGTGAGCAATAAGTGTCTTGATATGTGGTCAAGTGTTTCGCGATGTGCTGGGTGTTCAGGAGGGAACGCTAGGTCTGCTCGTTCATTCTGTCTCAGGAACAACGAAGGTGTTCACAGCGTCTGCGTCCTTGATCGTGGTGGTGAAATCCGTCTCGGGTATTGTGGCGAGCAGGTCAGCGGGAGACTGAAGAGTTCCGTCTGAAGTCGTGGGGAGTCCGGGGTGTGGAGTCTGCCACCAGTCGAGGAGCGCGGCAGCCGTCTGAGTAGTCTCAACACCACCGCACTGCGCGATGAGTGCCTGATTGATCTCTGCCAGAGCGTTGATGATCTTCCCGTCTCTGAACTGGAAAGCCGGATAGTGCTTTGTCTTTCCGAGACCAATTTCGATGACGACCTTGTAGTGCAGATAGGTGCGTAGGAGCTGACGTTGAGCAGCTTTGTGTGCCCTGGAAAGTTCCGGGGCAGTGCGCTGTTTGTCGGGGTCTTTGATTTTTGCGCTTGTGAGCGTGTCCCGCGTCTCGACCGCGGTGAGGCTCTGTGCTCGGTCAAGGAGACTCGCCGCGCGCATGGGCGCTTGATCGAGTTCGAATTGGGTGCCCCAGACCGCGTCAGCGGTCCAGTTTTCAGGAAACCCAAGTTGGGCGAGGTCGAAACCGACCACCCTCGATTGTTCGTCGATGAAGCCAAGCAGATCGGGGACATCGCGCCGGTCGGGTGCGATGCTCAACAGCAGGTGCTGCATGATCAGCAGAACGCCGTACAGCTTGTTCGTCACACTCTTGTCTGCCAGCCGAGACAAATGGTGATCGGGGTCGATACGGAGGTGGCCCGGGGCGTCGATGATCACGTCGAAAGCGCGGTTCCAGATTCGGCCGTAGTGTGCGCAGATGTTTCGGACATTTCGAAGACTATTGAGCCAGTTCGCTAGTGCTCCCCGGTCACCTTTGCCGTCTGCGGTGTTGACTTGGAAGCGTGCAGCGAGGATCTCCTGGTCCAGTTGCGGCATCAAGGTGTATAGGTTGCTCAATACACCGAACGACATGACCTCTGTTGCCACCCAGATCGGTAAGTGGGGACCGTATTTCTTTCGGAAGTGGAGGACGAAGGCATCTCTGGCACGCGTTTCGTGACGGTCGTATTCTTCGAGCCAGTCGTTGTAGGAGGTGGTTGGCTCAGGCGAGTCGCCAGGGTTTACCTGCCTCATCGTTTCGAGCATTACTGGGTTGCGGTGTGCGAACTTGTCGGCCCCACCCAATCGGTGTCCAATGAAGAACCGTAGCGAGATTTCGATCGTGCTGAGCAGCTCACTCAGGCGAGTGCGAAGCGCTTGATCGAAATCGTACAGTGCGACTACGTGCGCGAGGCTGGTATCAGGGACGAATGTGTCGAGCCTGATCTCGCGACCGTCCGCGTCAACACGGGGTGCTGGAGGCGCGGGGAGTTCCCGGTAAGGGTGCCAGTAGCCCGAGAGTCGGTAGTAGCCGTAACGTTCCAGAATCGCAGTAGCGAACGCATCCGTTTCGCAGTCCATCCCGCGGTCACGCAGGCGACGGATCTGCGCCGGGACCGTGAGAAACGGTTTCGCGTATGTACTATCTAGGCTTGTCACGACCTTCAACGTCCTGTTTCCCGGCAAGCTCAGAAGCGTTGCATAGGGTAGATAAAGAACAAGCTCGCGTCTCATCTAGAGAAGCGAGCTTGTCGTGTTACCTCAAGGTTACGGGGGCGCACCGACACCGTCAAGCCTGAGGATGTCTACTCCGCGATACCCGAGTGCCCCCCGGCTAAACCCGCGCGCAGCATCGTCAGTCACAATCTTCACCCTGCCCGCATGTAAGAGAAGTTGCGGTTGCGACACAAGAGGGTGAATGAACCCACCACAGCAGGGCACAGAGTCGAGGCCGCAATGACCATAGCCAACAGGCTTAACGTTCAGTTCCGCAGGGATTCGGCGTTAACGCGCCCCGTTGTTGCGCTGATCGCTGCTACCGCAACAGGCATTGCTCTCCTGCTCATCGATCACGTCATCACGTTGTCGGCACCGGCGACCGCGCATGGTGATATCGGCAACTGGTGGCTCGCATCGCACCTGGCGATCATGCTCATCATCCCGTTCGTGATGCTTTGGTTCACCTCCCAGCCCGATGCGCACACCGCGAAACCCGCACAACCCGAATACCCACTTGTTCTCGGTGCAGTGCTCGTGACTGTTGGATGTGCAGTCCTTGTGGCCATAGCTAGCGCCGTCCCGCTCACTGCCCCTTTCGCCGCAGCAGCCATGACATTCGCCTCTAGCGGCCCATTTGTTTCACTAGGTTTCTGGTGCGCCCTGTTTCTGGCTGTTTTCGCGGTGGAACGCCGAGACAAGCGCGGCTTCTTCACTGCCCTTGCAATAGGTGGTGTTGCGCTATTTATCGAATGCATGCTTTACGGTCAATGCGCAGTGTGGCAAGCAGCCCACCACCTCATGTGACAGACCATTGACGAGCCAGATCCAAACCGGTGGCCACTCGCCCCAGGCAATGTCAGGTGACCAGCGAAGATGCCCGGAATCAGTGTGATGTTCGCCGTGCCCCGAGTGTAGGCACTACCGCTGTGTTAGCGTGCTGACATGCCTGCCTCCAACGCATCGTCCCCGCACCGGCGTGCTGGCGAGAACACCCCCGCAAAGCACCCTGGTCAACGCCCCAATTCCCAAGGCCACACCCCCAGTGGCGGAGGGCATCCTGGCGGCCGTCCAGGGGGACACGGTGGCGGCAAGCCACCAACAGTAGACCCAGCTATTTTGTACACACCACAACTGCGCACCACCACCCGACTATCCGCCATCATCCTCACCGCCGCGTCCGTCGTCACGGCGCTCCTGTTTGTGGTTGCCGGGGCGGTCATTGACGGATACCTCGTGAAATCAGGCGCAACCAGCGAGATCGCCTCGTTTGGAACGTTAAGCGACACCAACCAGGCTCCCCTTGCCTCACTAGTGGCGGGCATCGGCCCAGGCTTTGGTGGATGGTTGGCGATTGCGCTCGCGGCGCTGGCAGCTTCACTAACGGCGGTGGGGGTGTGGGTGACGACGGCTGGCACCGCGCGTGAGGAAGCGCAGGTGCGCACCCGGATTGTCTCTCACATTCTTGATGTTGGGCCGGTTTCTCGGGCTTCTGATCGTTCAGGCGCGATTGTTGCTTCCGCGACGGATGGTGCTGAACGGGTTGCCGCGTACCGGATGGGTTTTGTGGGGCCCTCGCTAGCCTCGGTCGTTTCACCGGTGTTGGTGGTCGTGGTTATTGCGTTGTTTATTGACTGGGTGACAGCACTGATTTTGCTGGTTCTTATCCCTGTTATTCCGGCTGCAATTTATGGTTTTCAGAAGGCGTTCCGTCAGGTTTCGGGGCGTTCACGGGCTCAACGCCAAGCGCTTGCCGCAGATTATTTGGATGCGTTGCAGGGGTTGACGACGTTGCGGTTGATGCGCGCCGCCCGGTGGATGCAGGAGCGGCTTGCTGCTGCGGGTGAGCGAAACCGGCGTTCTGTGATGCGTTTGTTGGCAGTGAATCAGGTGGTCATCCTGGTCACGGATGCGGTGTTTTTCCTGGTGATGGTGTCCGCGTTGGCGGTGCTCGCCGTGGTGCGCCTGCAAGATGGGATTATCACTGCAGGTCAGGCCCTTGCGTTGGTGCTTCTTGCGACAGTGTTGTTGGAGCCGTTGGCGAAGGTCGGTTCGTTCTTTTACGTGGGGCTGGGTGGGCGTGCCACTGAGCGAGGCATCGCGAGGTTCCTTGGCACGCGTGCTCCTGTGACAGGCGGCTCCTCCCCGTCCCTGCGCCGAGATCCTAGATCTCGCACTGAGATCCTTGACGACGGTGAGGATCTCGCACCGAAATCTAGGATTTCGGCTGATGATACCCGCCCACCTCTTCTCGAATTGCGCAACGTTGTGTGCGGGTACGGTGAGTTACGAGTCCTCAACGGGGCTAACCTCACCATCCACCAGGGTGAACATGTGGCACTCACCGGCCACTCAGGTTCCGGGAAATCCACCATCGCACGCATCGTGGAACGTTCCATTGCTCCAGAAGGTGGTGACTTGTTGTTCGCCGGCCAAGATGCTACCGAGTTGACCTTGCCCGCAGCGCGCGCTTTCAGCGCCGTGGTGCAACAAACCACCTACCTGTTTAGTGGCACTGTGCGTGACAATCTGCATGTTGCTGCCCCCGATGCAACAGATGACGACATGTGGGTTGCCCTTGAAGCAGCTCACCTAGCCGCTGATATTCGAGACATGCCAGGCGGGTTGGATGCCGCTGTGGGGGAGCGCGGTATGACGCTCTCCGGTGGGCAGGCGCAACGCCTCTCCATTGCGCGCGCTCTCCTCACAGATGCGCCACTGATCGTGTTGGATGAGCCCACGTCTCAAGTGGACCTGGCGAGCGAGCGGGCCATTATTGCTGCTATTGACGGAATTGTGGCGTCCACTGACCGCACCGTTTTGTCGATCTCTCACCGGGCATCGGCGTTACGAACTGTGGACCGTGTACTAAACCTGCGTGACGGAATATTGACTGAGGTGACCCGATGACCACGTCGTTTTCTGCCCTGTTGTGGAGCGCGCGCCATGTTCGTTCCGTGCTGTGGCCGCTTGTTCTGTCGACGGTGTGCCGCATTGTGGATCAGGTTCTTGCCATCGCGATTCTGGCAACAGCCGCCGCTGGTGCTGCCCGGGCGGTCGTGGGTGGGGTTGATGTTCCTCGCTTGGTGATCACGCTTGCGGTGTTGACCCTGATTAAAGCGGTGTTTCGGTATGTTGAGCAGTACTCCGGGCACTATGTGGCGTTTAAGGCTTTAGAGGAACTGCGTGTGTTTGCGTTTTCGCGGGTATGGCCTGGTGCCCCAGCGAATACTGCTAGCGCTAAAACTGGTGACCTTCTGACCCGGATGACGAAAGATATTGACCGGATTGAGGTGTTTTTCGCGCACACTATTGCCCCGGTGATCAGCGCCGTGGTGGTGCCCATTATTGCGTTGACGTGGATGGGTATGACAACTTCCCCCGTGTTGGCGTGGATCGCGGCTGCAGGGGTGTTTGCCGTTGCTGCTGCGATCCCAACGGTTGGGTGGTTCGCGTTGCAACGGGCAAGCCAGAGTGGTGCGGGGCGCCGGGGCGAGTTCGCTCAGTTCGCCACTGAGTCGGTGCAAGGTGTGCGTGAGATTGTGGGGTACGGCTACAACAAGCCGTGGCTGGAACGCTCCACGCAACTGACTTCTGACATGACACACGATGCCCGCCGTGAAGGCGCTCTGACAGCAGCACGCCGGGCTTTGACACAGTTCGTCACCCTGACCACGGTGCTCCTTGTGCTTGGTGATGGGGGTGCCCGCCTTGTGCGTGGCACGCTGAGTTTGGAACAGTTGGCGCTTGCAACAGCGGTGACGTTGGCGTGTTTTTCTGCGGTGAAAGCCATTGATTCATTGCTTGCTGACCTTGATCGGGCCGGTTCTGCGGCGCATCGGCTGCGCTTGGTGGTATCGCAGCCGCCAGCGGTAAGTGACCCAGAACAACCCGCGGTGATCCCGGCTGGCCCGGTCGGTGTTGAGTTCAACGGCGTCACGTTCACCTACCCTGGCGCGCGCACCGAAGCGGTCACGCATGCGTCACTGGTGATTCAGGCGGGTGCCCGCGCGGTGATTGTGGGCCGCTCGGGTTCTGGGAAAACAACTCTCGCGCATCTGCTGCTGCGCTATTGGGATACCGATGCGGGGGTTATCTCCGTGGGCGGTGAGCCAGTGAACACTGTGGCGCAGGATGACCTGCGGGCCCGTGTTGCGATGGTATCGCAACGTACCCACTTGTTTGCGATGAGTATTGCCGAGAACCTGCGCATTGCCCGCCCTGATGCTTCATCCACTGAGTTGCAGGCGGCGTGCGAGGTGGCGCAACTGCATGACGACATTGTCGGTTTCCCTGACGGGTATGACACCGTTGTGGGTGAGTTCGGTGAGTCGTTGTCTGGTGGGCAACGTCAACGCCTCGCGTTGGCGCGGGCATTGTTGAGTGATGCCGATGTGTTTGTGCTGGACGAGTACACGTCCAGCCTCGATGAAGATACTGCGGGGAGGGTGCGTCGGGCGTTGCGTGCGGCTCGCGTTCACGCAACGATTGTGGAAATCACGCACCGCCCACAGGACGCTGTGGGGGCGGATTGTGTGTTCCGGGTTGATCATGGCTCTGTCACTCAGGTGACGGCCGGTGAGGTGCTCGCGACCGTCCCTGAGTGACAGCTTTCTGTGCACATTTCTGTGCGCATGTGTTTAGTTCCGTAGTGCGCGTACGGCGTCACCGATGGAACTGCCTGGGTGTTGCTTTCGGTAGGTTTTGATTGCTCGTGGTGTGGGGGTGTTTTCGCTGCGTGGCGGCGGATCACCGATGCTGGTGAATCCCCACACAAGTACGGCCGTCGTTGCGAGGAGCAACGCAACAATGAGGTTGTCAGCGATCACGTAGGTGATTGCTGCAGCGACCGTGAGTCCAATGATGGTGAGCGCTGGAATGAACTGTTTCATCAGCAGATTCCTTACTTTCTTGATGCGCGGTGAGCAGGAGCAACAAACAAGGTATACCTGGGGTGGATGCCATGCAATCGCGGGTGTGTGGCAGCGTTCAAGATGCGAACCTCAAGAATCTGCGGCAGTGTAGATAGTGCAGGGACGAGCTGGTACCAACCAGTGAATCCCGACCATGATCATTCGCCCGAAGGAGGAGCACATGGGACTCGGAGACAAAATCAGCAACAAGGCTGAAGAACTCAAGGGCAAGGGAAAAGAAGCCTACGGAGACGCCACGGATAACGAGCGTCTTGAAGCTGAAGGTAAGGCCGACCAAGCCAAGGCCAACACCAAGCAGGCTGGCGAAAACGTCAAGGACGCTTTCCGCGACTGACGCTGGTAGCTGGTATGAGGCCGCGCATCGGCGTTGGCCCTCAGCGAGTTCACCGCACGCTTTACTGGCGTGACGTGAATACTTAGGCAAGACCACTGAGGTGGGGTGGGGTGCGAAAGCGCTCCGCCCCACTTTGTTTTGCCCGGCGACTTCCCTGCTGTCGCCCAGCCCAGCCCCGGCCCGCCCGCCCCCCGCGCCTCCAACCCCGGCCCGCCCGTCCCCCCTCCCCCTCCCGGCGAAAGTGGGATTGTGCCCACTTTCCCTTTCGAAAGTGGGCACAATCCCACTTTCGTTTGAGTGTGGGGGCTGGTTTGGTGACGATGTTGGTGACAGTGTCTGATCGCCTCGGGGAAACAGGGGAACCAAGGACAAACGTCCCGAGTGAGGTAAGCCTTACCTATCGTAGATTCATCGGGTGACACCTTGTCACGTCAACCTGTCACTTGCAGATCACACGGTGGAACCATGACCGCACCCCACACCCCGCCCCTCTACTCGCCCCGAGCAACAACAATCCTCCGCGCGTCTATAGCCCTGACCAGTACAGCAGCGCTCGCGGCTGCCCTACTCATGGTGTGCATCGGCGCGCTTATCGATGCGTACCTCACCACTAGCGTCATCGCCGTGCCGCTAGTGGCAGTTGCCGCTGGTTGCGCTGGCCTGTCAGCGGCCCTTACTGCCCTCACGATTGTGATAACCGGACAAGGTGCAGCACGCGAAGAACAAGGGCTGCGTGCAACACTGATGAACCACGTATTACGGTTAGGCCCAACCGATCGCAGCGAACCCAACAAACACAGCGACACAGGAAACCAACAGGGCACAGATCGCACAGGTGCACTGACCTCGATGATGACTGATGGGGCGGAACGCGCGGCGACCTATCGCCTCACTTTCCTGGGGCCAACGATTGCGGCAATGACGAGCCCGCTTGTGGTGTTGGTTGTTATCGCCGTGAGCATTGATGTGGTCGCTGCCCTGATTCTCCTCGCGTTGGTGCCTCTTATCCCAGGGCTTATTGGCGGTTTCCGCCGCGCTTTTGGGGCGGTGTCATCGCGTTCGCGGGATCAACGTCAACGCCTCGCTGCGGATTATCTTGATGCCCTGCAAGGGTTGAACACCCTTCAGTTTGTGGGTGCGGCTGGGTGGATGCACCGCAAACTTGCCGCAGCGGGTGAAGTGAACCGGCGGACCATTATGCGTTTGTTGGCGGTGAATCAGGTGGTCATATTCCTCACTGATGCGCTGTTTAGTTTGGGGATGGTGACGGTGGCTGCCGCTTTGGCGATGATTCGGTTCAACAGTGGAGACATCACTGCCGGTCAGGCGGTCGCTTTGGTGTTGTTGTCCCTGTTGCTTTTGGAGCCCATGAATAAGGTGGGGGAGTTCTTTTACGTTGGTATGGGTGGGATGGCAGCGGAACGGGGCATGAAGCGTTTCTTGGCCCTGCAGCCCCACATCAGTGACAACGACGATGCGTCTGCTGGCATTGGCTCACCGGGTGCGGGAAGCGCGCACAATGGTGGTGTTGGGCGCGGCGAGTCCGCAGCTCCGGTGCCAGCGGTGAACCTCAACGCCCTGAACTTTTCTTACGGTGATACACCAGTGCTGAGCGATGTGTCGTTGGCTGTTCAACCAGGGGAGCATGTTGCGATTACTGGGCGAACCGGGGCGGGGAAGAGCACCCTGTTGAAGGTGTTGCAACGCCATGTGCCCACCGACCCGGGCGCAGTCATGATTCACGGCACTGATGTCACGTCAATGACTGCCCGTCAAGGGCGGGCGCGCACTGCCACAGTGAACCAGTCCACTTTCCTGTTCACGGCGAGTGTTCGGGATAACCTCCTCATTGCTCATCCACAGGCTGATGACAACGCCCTGTGGAAAGCGCTCAGCCAGGCCAACATCGCCGCTGATATTCGCGCAATGCCACACGGACTTGACACCATTATTGGCGAACGCGGTCATGGCCTTTCCGGCGGGCAAGCCCAACGCATTGCCATCGCGCGAGCACTGCTGACCGGCGCGGACATTCTCATTCTTGATGAACCCACCGCGCACGTGGACCTCGCCGGTGAACAACTCATCCTTGAGGCACTACGAAACATTCCCAGCCACCACACGGTCCTCACCGTTGCCCACCGCCCCACGCTCATCGCCGCCGCAGATCGGGTACTTCACCTCGACAACGGCACCCTGACGGAGGTCACCTCATGACACCACGACTATCCCTCATGCGTCGCCTCGCTACCCTGGCTCGCCCGGTGATGACCCCACTGATACTGAGTGCCCTGTGCCGGATCCTTGACCAGTTCGCGGGTATCGCCTTACTCAGTGTCGCCGCTTACGGAGCCGCCACAAGTGCTACAAACCCGGCAGACGCATCGGCCACTATCACCCGGACCCTCACAATCATGGTTGTTTTGGCCCTCGTGAAAGCAGTGTTGCGCTACCTAGAGCAGTACACCGGCCACTACGTGGCGTTCTCCGCACTTGAACACCTGCGGGTGTGGGCTTTCGGGCGTATTTGGCCCCAAGCCCCAGCGATGTCCACCTCAAGCCACACCGGTGACATACTCTCCAAAGTCACCAGGGACATCGACCGCATCGAAGTGTTTTTCGCACACACCATCGCCCCTGTCACGGCCGCACTGGTTGTTCCGCTCAGTTCGCTGGCAACACTTGCTGTGTGGGCGTCACCAACCTTGGCGTTGACGGCGCTGCCATTTGTTCTTGCGGTGACGTGGGCGGTCCCGTTTCTCGGGACCCGACGCGGGGCCAAAACCGCCGATGCGCTCCTCGCCGCGCGCGCTCAACAGGCCATGCACGTCACTGAGACAGTGCAAGGTGTGCGCGACATCGTTGATTTTGGGTATGAGCATCCCCGCCTGCAACAACACGCCATACTCGACGCCCCGATCGTTACCCACACATCGACCATGTGGCGACTTGTCGCACTACGTCGAGGTGCGTCCCAAGCACTCATGTACGTGTCGCTCGTGACCCTCGCCGTTGTGGGGTTGGGACTGTACGGAACCGGGCAACTGAGCTTGCCTGAGGTCGCTGCTTCACTGGCCGCCGTGTTCGCCACCTACTCCGCAGCTCGAGGGCTTGAAGACGTCATGACTGACCTCGAAAAAGCCCTCGCGTCAGCTCAACGCCTCTTCCACCTGACTGACGCACCACCAGCCGTCGCTGACCCACCTGTAAGCGAAACCCGGGAACTGCCTGCAGGCCCACTGGCGGTGTCCTTTAACAACGTGACCTTCACCTACCCGCCAGCACCTGGGCGCCCAAGTTGCGCACCGGCCCTTACCGGGGTCACCTTCGAAGCCCGCCCCGGCACCCGCACTGTCATCGCGGGGCGGTCGGGGGCAGGTAAATCCACCCTCGCGCATCTTCTCCTGCGAGTATGGGACCCCAACGCGGGAACCATCCACCTGGGCGGGGTAAATATTTGTCACCTCCCACTAGCGACACTGCGTTCAACGGTGGCGCTGGTCAGTCAAAACACCCACCTCTTTAACGTCAGCATCGCAGAGAACCTGCGCCTCGCCAACCCTGATGCGACGCTTAAGGAACTCAAAACGGCCTGCGGTATCGCCTGCATTGACCAAGACATTGAAGACTTCCCAGCAGGCTATGACACGCGGGTAGGGGAGTTTGGGGAGAACATTTCCGGTGGGCAACGCCAACGCCTTGCGTTGGCTCGTGCGCTACTCAGCGGAGCCAGAGTGCTGATCCTTGATGAACACACCTCCCACCTGGATGAAGCCACCGCAGCCCAGGTCCGTGACTCATTGCGAACCGCATTCCCTGAGGTCACGCTCATTGAGATCACTCACAGGCTGGGGGACGCTGCTGGGGCTGACTTGGTGTTACACGTGGACGGCGGGGTGTTGCAGGAAACTACTGCTACCCGCTTGCTTACTCCCCTCCCCCTCCCCGTCCCCCTCCCCCTCCCCGTCGAAAGTGGGATTGTGCCCACTTTCGAAAGGGAAAGTGGGCACAATCCCACTTTCGTTTCGAGGTGAGCGAAGGAGCGAGGGGAGGACCGAGAGGGAGAGGGTGCAGGGAAGCTAAAGGTCAACGGATAATGCGGCGGCGGCAATCACCTCATCGTTGCCCTGCCCAAAGATCAAGGGCAGCGCCCGCCAACTCACACGCTGCCCGATGCTCGTGGCCGCGAAATCCTGCTCATCACCGGCATCGATAAGCCACCCGTCAAGCAACCCACCCTCCTGGCGAGCACCATACATGCCCGCCACCCCGGCGCTGGTCGACTCCACGCCAACAGCAGCCAAACAGGTGTCGGCATACCCACGAACCGGCCGCCCACCAATAAGCGGGGACAACCCCACCACCCGCGCGGAGGTAGAGGTTAGTGCCTGACGCACACCGGGAATAGCGAGCAGCGGAGTAATGGAAACAACCGGGTTAGATGGGGCTATGAGCACCAGATCAGCGTGTGCGATGGCATCAAGAACCCCCGGTGCGGGGTGCGCCTCACCGGCCCCATGACTGACAAACCCCAACGGAACCGGTTGCGCTTTACGTTGAACCCACCATTCTTGGAACAGCACGGTGATGCCCTGCCCACCCGGCGCATCGACAGATAGAGAGGCTGGGTCGCTCCCCTCAGCTGGCAACTGCACAAGCGTGGGAACAGGATCATCAGTGACCGGCAAAACCCGCACACCCACCCCATAAGAAGAAGCCAAACGGGCCGTCACCTCGCTGAGAGTATGCCCCTCATGGAGTAAGTGAGTGCGCATGGCACAGTTCGCGATATCAAGGTCACCCAACTCAAACCACGTCACCTCCGGCAAGTGCCGGGCAACTTCTTGGGCAACACGGTGCGTCTCATCGCGTCGCCCCCACCCATGAACCGGGTTATTCAACCCGGCAAGGCGATACACCACAGAATCAATATCAGGGGAAACCCGCAAACCCAGGTGCGTGAAGTCATCACCAACATTGACGACCGCCGTCAACTCATGCGGGGAGCCATGTTGCGTATTCCACCTGTCTAACACCTCAAGGAACTTCGCTCCACCAACCCCACCACACAGGACTGTGACTTTCATCTGGCTCTCCTGTTCAAACAACGCCATCATGCACCTGACCAGCAGTCATCTCACGCCTACGGCGGTTTCGCGCCACCCAACAAGGCGGCACGTAACCGGTGTGACATCGTGAGTAACACGATTGTGTCACGCACACGAGTACCGTAAAGACCAGCAACCACCAGCCAGAAAGGACCACACGTGAACACAGCCCTGTGGACAGTCATTGTTCCCGTACGGTCCTTCACCACCGCGAAATCCCGCCTCAACGGGGCCCACCCGCACGTTCCCTCAGCAACAGTTGCCCGCGCCCTCGCCCACCACACCCTGAGCGTCCTTGACCAGTGGGAACACTGCACCAGCATCATCATCGTGTCCGATGCCCCACTCGGTTGGCACAGCACCTCACCCAAAGCCCGCCACATACTCCAAGGCGAACACCCTGGCCTCAACGGCGCAGTCACCGCGGCACGAGCAACCGTCACAACCGGGCCAGTGCTGGTCATCCACGCCGACCTTCCATGGCTGAGTGTCGATGACCTCAACCACGCACACCACCACTACCTGACCAATTACACCAGCGGCGCCAGTGCCACCAGTGAGAGCCAGCGCCCCTGTGACTGGTTCATCCCTGACGCCCAAGGCACCGGAACCACAGCCCTGCTCCTGGCGCCAGGCAGCACCCGGCAACCACTGTTCGGGGTCGGCTCCGCCGAACGCCACCACACAGCGGGCTACCAACGCCTCACCCTGCCACCAAGCAGCGGGCTACGCCGAGACCTCGACACCCCAACCGACCTCGACGCCGCCCTGCGCGACTCCTACGCGCTCGCGGCTGGTCGCTTCCCACCTGGTCCGTCGGGCGCCTCCGGCTTACCGGATGCACCAGACGCCCCGGCGGTGCCGGAGTCGCCTGAGTCAACCGAGTCACCAGCCAACGGCGCTGGCGCACCTAACCGGAAACTGGTCACCAACCCCACAAGCAACGCTGCCGCAGCGGTGAGCCCAGCGAACTGAACCCCCTGTGTGAGGGCTTCACGCGCCGCATCAGCGATAGGTGCGGTTGCTGGGTCAGCAGCCAACTGCGGGATGAGCGCACCGGAGGAACTCGTGACCGCATCGACCAGGGTTTGCGCACCGGGGTTTTGAGCCAAATATTCAGTGAGCCGCGACTCTGTGCCAGCTTTCAACGTGGTGAACAGGACGCTACCCAACACGGCAATGCCCAATGCTGAACCAACTTGGCGGGCCGTGGACTGAGTTGATGAACCTTGACCGGACCTTGCGATGGGGACGTCCACCAAAATTGTTGAGGTGAGTTGTGAGGTAGCGAACCCAACGCCCAACCCGTACACGAACAGGGTCGCAGTTGTCAGCCACAGTGACGAGTCGGGACGCAGCAGCAACGCCAACGCCACAAGCCCAGCAATTTCAAGGACCAGTCCCACCCGCACCATGATGACGGGGGTGACTTTTTTACTCAGTGCGGAGATCGCCCCAGAGGCAAAAAATGATCCAACCGCTAATGGAATGAGAGCCAGCCCGGCATCAAAAGCTTCCAAACCGAGGGCGTACTGGAACCACAACGGGAGCGACAGAATCAACCCGAACTCACCCATGGACACCACCATCGCGGTGATGTTGCCGTTACGGAATGACACAATCCGGAACAGCGACAAGTCCACAATCGCGCTCAAACCGCGGGTAACGCGGCGGTGTTCCCACCACACAAAAAACGCCAGCACACCAAGTGCTGCAACAAGTGCCAGCGGGATGATCGACAACGAACCAATGGACACTGCAGCGGTAGCTTCAGCAGCCCACCAGCCGTACACGCGGCCCTCAATGAGAGCAAACACCAGCGCGCCAAAACCAACAATGGACAACAGCGCACCAAACCAGTCAGTGAGTTTTTCTGCGCTGGTGTCTTTCGATTCAGCCACAGCCCACAGCACGGCCCCAGCGATGATCACCACGAGGGGCACGTTAATGAGGAACGCCCAGTTCCACGTGTGATAGGTCGTCAACCAGCCGCCGACCACGGGGCCAACCGCCGCCATGCCACCAATGGTGGACCCCCAGATCGCGAACGCGATGGTGCGTTCCCGCCCAGTGAACGTGGTGTTCAACAGTGACAATGTGGTGGGCAGAATCATGGACCCACCAACACCTTGCACGGCGCGGGCAAGAATGAGCATGCCACCCGAATCGGCGGTGGAACACCACAGGGACGATGCCCCGAAAATCATCAACCCAATGATGAGGATTCGCCGCCGGCCCACCCGGTCAGCCACACGCCCCCACACCAGAAGCAGCGCAGCAAACACCAGGGTGTATATCTCTTGGACCCACTGCACCTGGGTGGTGGAAATACCAAGGTCAGTGATGATGGAGGGGATCGCCACAGACACAATCGTGGAATCCATAATGATCAGTGCCACGGAAAAACTGATCGCCGCAAGCCCCCACCAGCGGCGCGAATGATGCGCGGGAGTGTTCATGACGTTATGCTACGCCCGCTTGGGCCACACCCAGTTCGTTGACCCTAACGGGTCGTGGCCAACTACCTGTGTTGAACGGCCATCATGCGTCAATTCAATGTGTTGCGCCTGATCACGCAGGGCATCGACAAGTGTTGTGGAGTGAGACACCACCAATACTTGAGTGGCCCTCGAGCCTTTTAATATCAGGTCCGCCATCGCCGGAATCAACGACGGATGCACACTGCCTTCTGGTTCGTTCAACACCAGGAAACGTGGTGGCCGTGGGGACAACAGCAGCACGGCAATCATCAGGAAACGCAACGTACCATCTGACATTTCCGAAACATCCATAGGGCGGCGCAAACCAGTGAACCACTGCACGTGGGCGACACCGCGATCGTCTTCCATTACATCAACTGACGCCCCAGGGAACGCACGACCAACTGCCTCATGTAAGGCCCCAGCCTCACCAGCATGCAAAACCGTTGCCAACGCAGCCGCCAGATTCCCGCCATCGGGAGCCAACGCGGCAGTAAACGTTGACGGGTGAGGCTGGCGGGCGGGGGAGTGTGAGTCCACGCGCAACGCATCGTAAAACCGCCACGAGCGTGCCTGCTCCCGCAACGCATACAACTCAGGTGACACCAACGGGTCAGTAAGAGTCGCAATCATTGATTCTTCCACCCGTGGGCGCCACGGGCTGACCCCAAAACCGCCGGTGTCATCACGCAATGACACCGCTTGATTCCTGCGCTGTGCAAGCAAAGCTGAAGGGCGCGGATGCGTGCCATGCCACAGTGTTTCCACCTTCACCTCAGGGTCAAGGAGAAACGGACCCAACTGAGGTAAACCAAGCTCAATCGCATAGTTCAGGTCATCCACCGCGACACCAAGACGCATCGCCACGGGCACACCCCTGCGTATGTCCGCGTGCAGAGCATTACGCAACCCGCCCTCCCACGCGAGCGTCGACAACGCCCCATCGCGCACGATGTCCGTGATCAGGCGCATTGCCCGGTAAATGTTGGACTTCCCCGAGCCATTCGGGCCAGTAATGACCGTGAGCTGACCCAAGTCGAGAGTGACATGCTCCAACGACCGGTAATTCTCAAAGGCAAGGTTGCGAATCATGACAGCGACGCTACCGGGAACACCTGACATGGGCGCGGCTCTCCTCGGCTCTCCTCCGCAACTCACTCAGCGAAAGTGGGATTGTGCCCACTTTCCCTTTCGAAAGTGGGCACAATCCCACTTTCGATCGGAGGGAGGTAGGGGTAGCGAGGGGTTGGGATCCGATAGGGTATGTGGGAGCGCTACCATCGCGAGTTGTTCCCTGTTGGCAAGGAGGCCACCATGACCACACATCTTCCCTACCGTGACCCAGCCCTACCCGTCACACAACGCGTCAACGACCTCATCAACCGCATGACCCGCGAAGAAAAAGTCGGGCAAATGATGCAACAAGACGCCCGGAACAACCTCGACCACCTCATCAACGAGGTGCACATTGGCTCGATCCTGCACGCGTCACCCGAAGCGCTACGCGAAGCGCACGAACTCACCGAACGCACCCGCCTAGCCATCCCCCTCCTCGTCGGGGAAGACTGCATCCACGGGCACTCCTTCTTCGAAGGAACGACCATCTTCCCCACCCAACTGGGCATGGCAGCATCCTGGAACGCTCCACTCATCGAACAAGCAGCCCGCGTCACCGCCATCGAAGCATCCGCAACAGGCATTCACTGGACGTTCTCACCCGTACTATGCATCTCCCGAGACCTACGCTGGGGCCGCGTCAACGAAACATTCGGCGAAGACCCCCACCTCATCGGCGAACTCGCCAGCGCCATGGTGCGCGGCTACCAAGGTGACGGACTCACCGACAACACCGCGATCCTCGCCACCGCAAAACACTTCGCCGCCTACTCCGAAACCCAAGGCGGCCGCGACGCCTCCGAAGCCGACATATCCCAACGCAAAATGCGCTCCTGGTTCCTACCCCCCTTCGAACGCGTAGCCCGCGAAGGATGCCGCACCTTCATGCTCGGCTACCAAACCACCGACGGCATCCCCATCACCATCAACTCCTGGCTCCTTGGTGACGTCCTGCGCGGCGAATGGGACTACACCGGCATGCTCGTCACCGACTGGGACAACGTCGGCCGCATGGTGTGGGAACAACAAGTCATGCCCGACTACACCCACGCCGCCGCCGCTGCTGTGAAAGCCGGAAACGACATGGTGATGACCACCCCACAATTCTTCGACGGCGCACTCACAGCCCTCAACCAAGGACTCCTCGTCGACGCAGACATCGACGCAGCTGTCGCCCGAATCCTCACCGTCAAATTCGAACTCGGCCTCTTCGACAACCCACGCCACCCCGACTTGGAGCGCATCGCCACCGCACTTGCTACACCCGAACACACAGCAATCAACCGTGACCTCACCCGCCGCTCCCTGGTCC
Organism: Jonesia quinghaiensis DSM 15701; assembly: GCF_000423205.1. Taxonomy (GTDB): domain Bacteria; phylum Actinomycetota; class Actinomycetes; order Actinomycetales; family Cellulomonadaceae; genus Jonesia; species Jonesia quinghaiensis. Next base: position 182,009 of record NZ_AUHN01000004.1, on the reverse strand, counting down.
TCCTGGCCAACGACGGAACACTGCCACTCACCGCCACCACAGAGGGCAGCAAAAAAATTGCGGTCATTGGCCCCAACGCCAACGACCACCAATACCAACTCGGCGACTGGGCCGGGAACTCCGGCCAAGCCGGATGGATGCCCAACGGGCACCGCACTGACCAGATCACCACCGTCTACGAAGGCCTGCGTGACATCGTCCCCGACACCTGGACCATCACCCACGCCCGCGGCGCAAACATCGTAGACCTCGTAGACGACCCCGCCGGAACCCACTTCCCCGACGGCCAACCCCGCCCCCGCATCGCCCAACCAGCACCCATCGACAACACCCTCCACACCGAAGCACTCACCGCAGCCAAAGACGCCGACTACATCGTCGCCGTCGTCGGAGACGCCATCCCCCTCGTCGGCGAAGGACGCTCCACCGCAACCCTGAACCTCCTCGGCGGCCAAGAACACCTCCTCAACGAACTCGCCGCAACCGGCAAACCCCTCATCGTGGTGCTCCTCGCCTCCAAACCACTGGTCCTCCCACCCTCCGCACTGGGCGCAAACGCCATCATCTGGGCGGCAAACCCCGGGATGCGCGGCGGACAAGCGCTCGCTGAACTGATCACCGGGGCCATTGAGCCAGCGGGCCGGTTGCCCATAAGTTTCGCCCGGCATGTGGGGCAGCAACCCACGTACTACAACCAGATTCGCGGTCAACACGGGGACAGGTACGCGGACCTCACCCAAGACCCGCAGTGGGCGTTTGGGTTCGGGTTGTCCTACACGAGCGTGGAGTACAGCGGGCTCACGCTTGACCGAGACCAACTGGGCGAGGGCGACACAGTCACCGCGCACATCACCCTGACAAACACTGGGCAACGGCCAGCGGTGGAAACCGTGCAAGCGTATGTGTCGGACCTGGTGACCTCAGCGTCGTGGGCAGACAAGGAACTCAAAGCTTTCACTCAAGTGGAGGTGCAACCTGGACAGAGCGTGACCGCAACCGTCCAGGTGCCCGTCGCGGACTGCACAATTGTCGATGCCCGTGGCTGCCGGGTCGTGGAGCCCGGTGAGTTTGAGCTGCTGGTGGGTCCTTCCTCACGGGCCAGTGACCTGCACCGGGTTCGGTTCACCGTGCAGTGACCCTTTAGTTCCACCCCTTCTCTTCCCTCCGTCGAAAGTGGGATTGTGCCCACTTTCCCCGTCGAAAGTGGGATTGTGCCCACTTTCGACGGGGAGGGCAGAAGGGAATAAGTGTGGAAGGGTGACTGCCATAGCAGGTGGGGTTATCGCATGACGTTGCGATAACCCCACTGCTGTGATCGGCACGGAGACTTAACTGCTACGGCGTGTAGCGGATCGTCATTTCCATAGTTGTGCGCTGGCACGGCGCGCACCCTCGGCAAGTGTTTCTAGTTTCGCGGTGGCGATTTGTGGGTGGATGCGCCCGCCAAGGCCGCAGTCGGTGGATGCAATGACGTTGTTGCGCCCAACTCGGGTGGCGAATCGGGTGATGCGTTCTGCGACGAGGTCAGGGTGCTCCACCACGTTCGTTGCGTGGGACACCACACCGGGCACAAGGATTTTCCCCTCGGGCAGGGTGATGTCATCCCACACCGTGTACTCGTGTTCGTGGCGGACGTTTCCTGCCTCAAACGAATACGAACCAGCGTTCACTGTCAGCATGGCGTTCACGATGTGCCGGAATTCGAGGTCAGTGGTGTGTGGGCCGTGCCAGGAACCCCAGCACAGGTGGTAGCGAATCTGCTCTTCTGGGAGCCCGCGTAACGCGTGGTTCAGCGCTTCAACGCGCAGTTGAGAGAACGCCAGGTAATCCTCGATGGACGGTTCTGGGGTGATCTGGTCCCAGTTCTCGGCTAGGGACGGGTCATCAATTTGCACAATGAGACCGGCTTCAACAATGGCAACGTATTCCTCGCGCAGCACGTCAGCCCACGCGTACACGAGTTCCTCGTCGCTGGCGTAGTGGTCATTGCCGATCCGCATCGCTGAACCTGGGGCAATGGAGGTAATGAACCCCTGCTCGAGCCCAGTTGCTGCTAAACCGGCTTTGAGGTTTGCGATGTCTGTGGCCACCGCATCGTGCCCGGTGTAGGTCAGCTTATCCACAACTTTGGGGAACAGTTTGGGTGCGCCACCGGAGAAAATTCCTGATTCGGGGTCTGTGTACGCCTCGCGGAAAGCGGCTTGGTCGCGGCGGTGCCCAAACCCTGTGGTGCGGACATTGCCGGGAGTGGATTGGATGTCGGTGGTGAGCCACTGTTGGTCTTCGTCCAGGGCGAGGCCGCCTGTACGGGAAAAGGAGTAACTCCACCACGCGCCGTAGTCCACCGCTGTTGACATGGACTTTCCGTATTCGCCGTCCCCGGGCAGGGTGACGCCAAGTTCTTGTTGGCGCTTCACGATGTTCACAACTGCTGCGGTGCGCAACTCATTGATGGCATCGGTGGGCTCGCCTGCATCAATTGCCGCGTTGGCGGCGAGGAGTTCAGGAGTGCGGGGCAGGGAGCCGGAGTGAGAAACAGGAATGGAGTCAACGGTGTGGGACATGAGCGCTAGTTTAACCACCAGCCTTCCACAAAGTGGACACCCTGCCCGCATGGCGGGACAGGGTGTCTGGGGCTGGTGCTGGTGCTGGTGCTGCCCTCATCGTTATTTCCAGGGAAAGTGGGATTGTGCCCACTTTCCCTTTCGAAAGTGGGCACAATCCCACTTTCGATCGGGGGAGGGGATTACGCGCTGCGTACCCGCCGTGCGAACCGTTCCGCGTTGGTCTGAAGCGCGCCGATGCGCCGGGCAATGAACCCCTCCGGGTCGGCTTTGCCCTCCATGGTGTTTGGTGCGCGCCGCACGTGAGCGGTACAACTGAGGTCGGTGTGAAGCAGTGTCCCCACCGTGTTGCCTTGTCGTCCTGGTGCACCAGCTAAGCGGGCCGCGAAGAGCCTCACGTTATCAACCGCAATGATGTCCTCGCACAGGGCGCACATCGTCTTCTTTGGTTTGGTGGGGCTGGTACGCAACAAAATCCCTACCGGGGCATCATCGACAGGAATGACAACGCTGGTGACGAGGGGATTTTTTGGGTCAGTCCAGCCAAAAATGTCTAGCCGTTCCCAGGCCACACCATCAAGGCGGGCAGCGGAAGCAGCCAAAGCAGCTTCACGTTTGGACGCGTTAATAAAGGACGCGCGAATGTCATGTGAGGTCAAGGGGTGCATGAGGAAACTTTCAAAGAGAACAGGACAGCGAACAAGAACAACTCACTCACCGCGCAGCACGCTATGGGCTGGCGGTGTGAAAAATATGGAGTGTCAGATGTTCGCTGTGCAGGCCATGAATGGCCACCGGTCCTTTCCTCGGAAACTCACCTGCCACCGTATACTCATTGCGGTTTGGCGTGCCAGACTTTTTGAGTCACACCGAAAGGACCAACGTGCCAGCACCCATCGACCCTCAGGCCGCAGCAAAAAACGCCCAAGACATCACGCTGCGCGTACGTGACGGAGCGTTTTACCTGATGGAGGGGATGCGTTGGCTCCTCAAACGACCTAAGCTCCTCATCCTTGGGATGATGCCCGCCGCGCTGGTCACCCTGATCTTGTTGGCACTTCTGATCGTGCTGCTTGTGAACATTGTGCCGATCACGCTGTTCCTCACACCATTCGCGCAAGACTGGGCCACCGGGTGGATGTGGACTGTGCGCATCGTAGCTGCCATCGGTGTTCTAGGACTAGCGCTCGGACTCAGCGCGGCCCTCTTCACCGCATTAGCGTTAATGATTGGTGACCCGATATACCAAAAGATCTGGGAAGAAGTCGAACGTGACATACACGGTAAAGTACCCGACCAAGAACCCGGATTCTTCCAAGGCATCAAAGACGGGTGGGCGCTCGCTTGGCGGTCAGTACTTTTCGCCATGGGATGCATGATCATCAGCATCATCCCCATTGTGGGGCCCGCCGTTGCCGGAACACTGAACCTCAGCGCCGCAGCCTGGCTACTCACCCTAGAAACAGCTAGCCGCTCACTGACGGCGCACGGCGTCCCAGAAAAAGACCGCCGCGGTTGCTTGCGCAAACAAACCCCCATGACCCTCGGGTTTGGGTTCACGATCAGCGGCGTCTACACCATCCCGCTTGGAGCCATATTGTTCATGCCAGCGGTTGTTGTAGGCAGCACGATGCTCGCGCATCGGATCATGGAACTCAGCGGCTACCAGCCGCCTGCACCAATCGACAAAAACCCGCCACCCATCCCGGGCATGATCAACTTGTAGTTCCGTAAGGGAGAGTTGCGCTGCGGGGAAATAGGCGGGAGCGGGCTAATCGCGCAGTGGGGAACCTGCAATAGCGAAGTCATAACCACCAAAATCACCTGTCAGGTGAGGCATCGCGTCAGAAATAACAGCTTTCACCTCATCAAGTTCCAATGACGCAGCGTGAGCTTCTTGAGATTCCCACACCTCCGCCACATACACGGTGTCAGGGTCGTCATCGCGCCCACCAACCTCATACACCAAGCACCCTGCGTCACGCAGTGCAGCGTTGTGCCGCGTCATAATCTCAATGACAGTGTCGCGCTCGTCTGGCTTCACACCCATGGTGCCGATCGTTGCATACGTCATGACACGACCTTAACAGCGGCGCGCGCAGCCCCATAGCGTCTCATAGGATGGGAGCACAGAACTGTCCAACGATCACCCGCAACCGTGACGAGACGCCATGACCTCTACCGACGCACCGCAACCAGACCCCAAAGAGCCCGCCACAGCATCGGACAGCGCCACTGCGGCCGCTAACGCTGAACCAACAGGTCACAACGATGTACCTGCCAGCGCCCCAGCAGCCGATTCCGCCGAACCGGTCCAACCATCTGACCCAGTGCAACCAGCTGAACCATCACAGCCCCAGCAGCAGGAACCCAAGCAGCCTGCTGAGACCGACGAGCAAGCCACACACCGGATCCGCAACGAACGCGCCGCGAAACTCCCCGCGAACCTGTCACGGTCCTGGCTGCTCGTCAACGCCGCCAAACCAGAGCAGTTTGAACCTGCACTCCTTTCCGAGGCTGACTCGGTTATTTTCGACCTTGAAGCTGCTGTCGCTGAAGACCGCAAAGAAGAAGCCCGCTATTACGTGGTGCGGGCGCTGAACTCTGGGCTGTCCGCGTGGGTGCGCATCAACGGTATGGATACCCACCACTGGAAAACTGACCTTGAGGCGCTCATCAAAACACCAGGTTTGCGCGGTGTCATGCTTGCGCAAACCGAAAAACCGGAACAAGTCACTCTCACGGCGATGCGCCTGCACGCTGGGACGCCGGTGATCGCACTCATTGAGTCGGCTATTGGTGTGGAAAACGCTACCGCTATCGCCTCCGCGCCTGGCACATTCCGTCTTGCATTTGGTGTGAATGATTTCCGGAAGGACACCGGCGCCACTGAGGACCCGATGGCGTTGGCATACGCCCGGGGGAAACTGGTCGTTGCCTCGCGTGTGGGTAAGTTGCCTGGCCCGATTGATGGTCCGCCTGCCGCAACAGACAGTGTGGAGGCTGTGCTTGCGGCCTGCGATATCACCCAACGTATGGGGATGACCGGGAAAATGTGCTTGACGGTTGGACAGGTCGAGGACGTTAACCGTGGCCTGTCGCCTAGCACGGAGGAATTGCAGTGGGCGCGGGAGCTCATCACCCAGCATGAGCAGGCGCAACGCAGCAACGGGGTGGATATTGCGGACGGCTCGTACCTGCCGCGCTTGGCCCGTGCCCAGAAGGTCGCGAACCTTGCCGACACGTACGGTTTGTGGAAAAACTAGGAGAGATATGTCTGTCATTAAAATCAACGCCATTTCCGTGCCTGAGGGTGCGGGTGCGGAACTGGAAAAACGGTTCGCCGCACGCAAACACATGGTCGATTCAGAGCCAGGTTTCGAGGGGTTTCAGTTGTTGCGGCCTGTCGCTGGGGAGTCCCGGTACTTTGTGGTGACCCAGTGGGCCTCACAAGAGGACTTCGAACGGTGGCGTGACGGACGAGCTAAAGAAGCCCACGCTAACGGAGGCGCCCGCGACGGTGAAGGCCACGGCCACGGCCACGGCCAAGGGCACGGACAGGGCGAGGGTGCTGAGCAGCCACATCAACCTGTTGCAACCGGTGCTGACCTCCTCGAATTTGAGGTTGTGGAGTTCTAACCACCAGGTTCGCGGCGCTTACAACAACGCGAACAACGCGCTGAACAGCACATACAACCAGATCGCCGTAATTGGCGATCTGGTTGTTTGACCAGTGTGAGCTGAGGGTGCTAGGGGGCGCTGACCCTTTCAAGGTTCGGCACACACCGTGAGGCTTACACACAGGTACATCGCGCCGCCGCTGTGACTGTGTGATGCTGGGGGTCATGGAACAGCTCATCATGATCATTGCAGTGCTGCTCATCACCGTTGTCCTTGTGGGTATTGGTGACCGCACCGGGTTACCGTGGCCGGTGCTCCTCACGTTGTCGACAGCAGCCATTGTGTTTGTGCCGTGGATTCCAGATTTCAGGATCGCCCCTGACATCATTTTGCCCATATTTTTGCCGCCATTGTTGTGGGCTTTGGCGCGGAAAACATCGTGGTCAATGTTCCGTGCCCGGTGGCGAACGATCCTTGGTTTCTCAGTGCTTTTGGTTGCAGTGACAGTAATCGCTGTGGCTCTTACTGCGTGGATTCTTGTCCCTGGAATTGCGATTGCGGCTGCCATTGCTTTGGGCGCCGCTGTGGCACCACCAGACCCGGTTGCGGTGGAGGCAGTGGCGGAACCTGTTGGGTTACCGCGCCGTTTAACGGGGCTTCTCCAAACGGAGGGCCTCTTTAATGACGCAGCATCATTGGTGATTTTCCAAACGGCGTTGGCGGCGACACTCGGTGATGAACAGTTCCTTTTTGGTCCTTTGGTGGTCCATTTCTTTGTGTCATCTGCGATTGCGGTAGCACTTGGTTTAACCGTTGGGTGGGTGGGGATCGCCTTAACGCGATGGCTGAACAGCAGTGTGGGGCGCATCGCCTTGACGATGGTGTTGCCTTTCGCGGTGTATCTCCTCGCGGAGGAACTTCACGCATCGGGTGTTATTGCGGTTGTTGTGGCGTCAGTGCACATGGCGTCCACCCCTGATATTTACGATGCTGATGATCGAATCACGGCGACCTCATTTTGGGGCGTCATTGATGTTTTAGTCACCGGGCTTGCTTTCGCGCTTATTGGTTTGGAATTGCGTGACGTTATTGACGCGGCAGGCACCCAGTTGTTGACGATTGCAGCATGGGGTGTGGTCATTTCTGTGGTGCTGATTGCGGTTCGCGCACTGTGGATGGTCATGGTGTGGCAGATGCACCGGCGTAAAGCACCAGCGTCCTCACCACGAGATATTCGCGATGCGGTGCTCCTGACCTGGTCGGGGATGCGCGGTTTGGTGACCCTTGCGTTGGCTTTGTCGTTGCCTCAGACGTTTGCGTGGCGCACCGAATTTTTGGTGATTGCTTCGGTGGTTCTTGTTGTCACCATGATTGTGCCGGGGTTGACGTTGCCGTGGTTGGTGCGCACGTTGAAGCTGGCTGACACCAGTGAGGATGAGAAGGAACGTGACATGCTGGTGGCCCGCGCCCGGGGTGCGGCTGTGGCGTCGTTGCGTGAGGCGTTGGATAAGGTGCCGGATGGTGTGAAGGGTGATGCGCGCGAGATGCTGAATCAGTTTTCGCAGGCAAGGTCCGGTGGCGTTGAAGGGGAATTAGCTAGTTCCGCCGATGCGCCTGTTGAGTCTGTGCGTGCGTGGAAGCGACACCGTGACGCGTTGGCACGGGTGCAGTCCCGGGCCATTGAGCAGGCTCAACGTGAGATTTTGGATGCCCGCAGTGAGCCGGGCGTGGACCCTCACCTCGCCGATTCGGTGATTGAAGAGCTGGACCGCATGATGCTGTCGCGTAACCCTCGCGACCACTAGGTCAGAGGCATCGGCTCCCAACAGTTTTTGTCAGCGTGCTTCTCTGCCGTCCCGCTGTGCCCGCGCTACCGCGCACGAACTCATGGGTCTTGTCTACCTAGGGTGACATTGCCATTTACCATTTTCGTCGTATGACATTGAATCCGAGGGCCTCGAGTTCTTCGCAGAGGGGGTCGTATCCTTTGTCGAATGCTTCGAAGATGTCTTGGGATTCCCATTCTCCGATTTCGTAGTCGTAGTGCTCTTGGAGCAGAGAAACCCATGACAGCAAACGTTGCTGCGTGTCAGGTGGGATGTCATCCCATACGTCTGGTCCCGCTTCGGTGGAGTACACAGGTACGCCAAAGTAATCAGGTGAGAATATAAGTTCTCTTCCCATGGTGACCTCGTTTGAGTTCAGGAATATTGCTGGTTTAAACCATTATGAAACCGCTATAACCGACGAGACCATCATTTTTCACGAGTTTGAGGCCCGCACACGGCGAATCCGCGAACTCGCGGGGAACATGGGGGGCGAGGGCGGTGTGCGTTAGTGGATGGCCAAAGGGATTACGATGCGTGGGCGGCTTGGGCCAGAACAGTGCCGAGGACGTCGAAGTTGTCGCGCGCATTGCCGATGCTCACCCGAATATGTGGCCCAGCGTCCAACGCTGTGCGGCTGTCTAAAGCGGTGTGACCATCTCCAGCAGGGCGGCTTCCTATCGGGGTGGAGGTGGAACCTGACCCGCTGGTGGTGAAGGGGTCGCCGGGGGCGACACGGATTCCTTGGGCGGCGAGGAACACCATGGCGGCGCGTTCGCTGGTGACGGGAATCCACATGTTGAGGCCTTCGCCGTGGAGGGTGTTCACGCCGTGGCTGGTGAGGGTTTTGTGGATTTCGCGGCGGCGCCGTGCGTAGTTGGCGCGGGCTGCTGCGACGTGGTCTTGGGTGGCGCGGTCGTTGAGGAGTTCAAGGAGCACGGTTTGGAGGATCCGGGATGTCCAGCCGGGGCCGAGCATCCGCCGGGCGACGAGTGGTTGGATGATGCGGCGTGGCCCACCGACTGCTGCGATGCGGAGGTCTGGGCCGTGGGATTTGCTGTAACTGTGGATGTGTATCACCTGGTGGGGGAGGTGTGTGCCGAGGGATAGGTCGGCGGTGGAGCAGATTGCCCCACAGTGGTCGTCTTCGATGATGACGATGTCACGCCCGCGCGGGTGGGACATGATCGCTTGGGTGATGTCGCGGATTCGTTCTGCGGTCATGGTTGCGCCGGTGGGGTTTTGGGCGCGTGGTTGCAGGATCAAAACGTCGCACCCGGCGTCAAGTGCAGCAGTGATTCCCGTGGGTGTGGCCCCATGGCCGTCGATGGTGACGGGTACGGGTTGGGCACCAAGGACGTCGATGAGGTCGAGGAATGGTGGGAAGCAGGGGTTTTCCACACCTACCCGCGAGCCCACTCCCACGAGGATGTCGAGCACCCGGGTGAGGCCGTCGAGTGCCCCGTCAACGACGGTGATTTCTTCTGGGGTGGAGGGCCAGGCGGCGCGTAACCGTTTTTCGAGGAGGGGGAGCACGGGTTGCCCCAGGTAACTGGAGGTCACAGCCCCGGATGTGCGCCGCCCGAGGCGCGCGAATGCTGGCCCGACGGTGGGGAGCAGGTGGGGGTCTGGGGTTCCTGATGACAAGTCAAGGCGGTAGGGCACTTGTGCGCCATCGGCGAGGTCCCGGTAGCGCGGTGGTAGCCATGATGTGTTTTGTTCAAGAACAAAAGTGCCGGCCCGCCCCCGTGAGGTGATGAGCCCTGACTCGGACAGGGCGTGCCACGCCCCAGCGACGGTGCCTGGTGATACCCGCAGTTGTGTGGCGACGTCACGCACGGTGGGGAGGCGTGTTCCTGCTGCTAGTTCACCGTTTCTGATGCGTCGCCCTACTGCTGCGGCGATGCCCGTGGGGGACACGTCGTGAAGCTCTGTCAGGAAGTCCATAGTTAAGGATGCCCACGCCCTGGGGGCTTGGATGACCAGATCGAACAGATTTAACACACCGGGGTTAAACGTTTTTCTGAAAGTAACCCGGCGCAACGCGACGGAAATGTTCAAGGAGCAGAGTCACACATCATCACCACCCGCCACGTGAACTGCTGAGGAGAACCGTGAACAACGTCAAGATCGCACTGACTCAGTGCACCTGGACCGGCGACAAAGAGTCGATGATCCAACTGCACGAGGACTACACCCGCAAAGCAGCTGCTGAGGGTGCACAGATCATTTGCTACCAGGAACTCTTTTACGGCCCGTACTTTGGGATCACCCAGGACACCAAGTACTACGAGTACGCCGAAACCATTCCTGGGCCAAGTACAGAACGTTTCTCGGCGCTGGCGAAAGAGTTGGGCATCGTCATTGTGCTTCCCATCTATGAGGAAGACCAACCCGGCGTGCTGTACAACACGGCCGTTGTGATTGATTCTGACGGGTCAGTAGTTGGCCAGTACCGTAAGCACCACATCCCGCACCTGCCAAAGTTTTGGGAGAAGTTCTACTTCCGCCCAGGCAACATGGGGTACCCCGTGTTTGACACAGCGGTGGGCAAGATCGGTGTGAACATTTGTTACGACCGGCACTTCCCTGAAGGGTGGCGCGCCCTGGCCCTGGGTGGCGCGCAAATCGTGTTCAACCCCAACGCCACCGCACCAGGTGTATCCAACCGGTTGTGGGAAATTGAGCAACCCGCAGCCGCAGCTGCTAACGGCTACTTTGTGGTTGCCACGAACCGTGTCGGGTTGGAAGACAACGAGTACGGCGAGGAGGCCGTGAACTTCTACGGCTCCTCCTACGTGGTTGGCCCTGATGGGAACTTTGTGGGCGAGGTTGGGTCATCCACTGACCCACAACTCCTTATCCGTGACATCGACCTTGATGAGATCCGCACCGTGCGGGAACGGTGGCAGTTCTTCCGTGACCGCCGCCCTGACGCGTACGGCTCACTGGTTGCCCCGTAACCAGACGCGCCCTTAACAGCAGGCGCCCCGCCACCGGAGGCGACCCCGGGCGGCACGTGTGTTTTCACTCCACGTGCCGCCCGCCCTCCCGGGCACACCGCCCACGGCACAACCTGCCCTCTCGCAATCCCCGCACCACGCATCGCACGGCACACGGAAGGAACAAGCACATGTACACACTCATCACCGGTGGAACAGTTGTTAACGCCACGGGAAGTGGGCTCGCCGATGTCCTCATTGAGGACGAGAAGATCGTTGCGATCCTGGAACCTGGCTCCACCGTCCTGGGTACAGCGTTCCTCGCCGGAGTCGACAAACTTATCGATGCGACAGGCAAGTACGTCATCCCAGGTGGCATTGACGCACACACCCACATGGAGATGCCGTTTGGTGGCACGTTCGCATCGGACACTTTCGAAACGGGTACTCGCGCTGCCGCGTGGGGCGGCACCACCACCATCATTGACTTCGCGGTGCAGTACGCCGGGGAAGACGTCCTGACCCAGTTTGCGCGCTGGCACGAAAAGGCCGCGGGCAAATGCGCCATCGACTACGCATTCCACCAAATCATTGGTGGGGTTAATGACACGTCACTGGCCGCCATGGACACCCTCATTGATGAGGGGGTGTCCAGCTTCAAACTGTTCATGGCCTACAAAGACGTGTTCCTCTCCGACGACGGCCAAATCGTCCAAGCCATGCAACGCGTCTCCCACAACGGCGGGCTGTTGATGATGCACGCCGAAAACGGCTCCGTCATCGACCTCCTCCAAAAACAAGCCCTAGAACGCGGCGACACCGACCCCATTAACCACGGCCTGACCCGCCCATGGCAAACCGAAGAAGAAGCGACCTACCGGGCTATCCGCCTCGCCGACCTCACAGGCGCCCCCCTGTACATCGTGCACGTGTCCGCGAAGCAAGCCGCCCAACGCATCGCCGAAGCCCGCGACACCGGCCAAAACGTTTTCGGGGAAACCTGCCCCCAATACTTGTGGCTCTCCCTCGAAGACCAACTCGGTGCCCCCGGGTTTGAAGGCTCCAAATGGGTGTGCTCCACCCCGCTGCGCTCGCGGGCGCACGGGCACCAGGACCACATGTGGACATCGTTGCGCACAAATGACCTGCAACTGGTGTCCACCGACCACTGCCCGTTCTGCATGAAGGGGCAAAAGGAAATGGGCTTGGGCGATTTCACAAAGATCCCTAACGGCATTGGGTCTGTGGAACACCGCCTCGACCTGATTTACCAGGGCGTGGTGACGGGAAAGATTTCTTTGGAGCGGTGGGTTGAGATTTGCTGCACCACCCCGGCTCGCATGTTTGGACTGTATGGGAAGAAAGGTGTGCTTCAGCCGGGCGCTGACGCGGACGTGGTCATTTATGACCCGAATGGCACCACAAAAATCTCCGCTGAAACCCACCACATGAACTTGGATTACTCCGCGTGGGAAGGGTGGGACATCAACGGTCACGTGGACACGGTGTTGTCCCGCGGGTCAGTCCTCATTGAGGACGATGCGTACCACGGTCACGCCGGTCACGGCCAGTACGTCAAGCGCGGTTTGTCCCAGTACTTGTTGTAAATCGTCCCCCCCACTTACGCCCCCGCCACTTACCTCACCCTGAAGGGAACTGACATGGATTTCGGTGTCGTCCTCCAACCAGACCCACCCACCCAACGCACCGTTGAGATTGCTAAGCGGGCAGAGTCCTACGGTTTCACGCACGCGTGGTTGTTTGACTCCCACCTGCTGTGGCAAGAGCCCTTCCCCATTTTCAGCAAAATCCTCAACGAAACGCACCGCATCAAAGTGGGCACGTATGTCACAAACCCTGCTACCCGGGATTGGACGGTGTTGGCGTCAGCGTTTGCCACACTCAACGAAATGTATGGCAACCGGACGGTGTGCGGCATCGGGCGCGGTGATTCAGCGTTGCGTGCTTTAGGGCGTAAACCAGCCACACTCAAGGAACTGCGCCAAGCGATCCATGTCATTCGAGAACTAGCGAACTCTCGGCCTGTTGAACACGAAGGTGCGACACTGCGATTCCCGTGGGCGCGCACCTCAGAGCTGGAAATGTGGGTGGCCGCCTATGGGCCGTTGGCGTTGAAACTGACCGGTGAGGTGGGGGACGGGTTCATCCTGCAACTTGCAGATCTAGACATCGCAGAATGGATGATCAAAACAGTGCGGAACGCCGCTGAAGCTGCAGGCCGCGACCCCATGGCTGTGAAGTTCTGCATTGGTGCCCCCATGTATGTCGGTGACGGTGATGACCCGGTCGCCCGGGCACACATGATTGACCAGTGCCGCTGGTTCGGTGGGATGGTCGGCAACCACGTCGCTGACATTGTGGCCAAATATGGGTCAAGCGGGTCAGTACCTAAAGCGCTCACCGACTACATTGAGGGCCGCCAAGGGTACGACTACAACTCTCACGGCCGGGCCACCAACACCCACACCGACTTTGTCCCTGACGAAATTGTGGAACGGTTCTGCCTCATTGGTTCCCCCAAGGAACACATCGAAAAACTGAACGCACTCAAAGACCTCGGGGTCAGCCAGTTCGCCGGGTACCTCCAACACGACAATAAAGATGCGACCCTCGCCGCATACGGCAACACCATTATTCCGGGGGTCCAGGACGCAGTGTTGGCCCGGTCATGAACGCCGTGAAAGCTGTCCTGTCCAACAAAGTAGTCGCCGCGGTCCTCGCGATCATCGCCGTGGCAGCACTATGGGAAACATACAAAGCACTAGGCCCCGACCAGGGCGTTTCCCTTGGGGAAACCCGTATTTTGCCCCGCACCACAGACATCACCATGCCGCACACGTGGGAGATGATCCAACGCGTTGTTGAACCTGTCTCGGGGGCAACAGGGGCGCAACCATTATGGTTTGCCGTCTTCGCAGCAGCGGTCTTCACCTTCTCCATCGCCATCGCTGGGTGGCTGATTGGGGTAACCGTTGGGGTAGTCCTCGCCGTGGTGATGCAACGCCTCGCCATCATCGAACGAGCAGTCCTGCCACTCGTGATCATCTCCCAAACGGTTCCACTCATCGCCCTAGCACCCCTGGTGCGATCCTGGGGTTCACAAATCACCATCGGAACGGTCCCCTGGCAACCGTGGATGTCCGTAGCAGTGATCGCCTCCTACCTGGCGTTCTTCCCCGTAGCTGTCGGAATGCTCCGCGGTTTGCAATCACCACCCACCATCCAGGTGGAACTACTCCGCGCCTACGGCGCCGGATGGTGGACCACCCTGATGCGACTGCGACTACCAGCCAGCGTCCCCCACCTGATACCCGCACTACGACTAGCAGCCGCCAACGCCGTCGTGGGAACCATCGTCGCCGAGGTAGCAACCGGACTACCCGGAGGCATCGGCCGCATGATCCTCGAATACGCAAACTTTGCGTCCTCCGACCCCGCAAAACCCTGGGCCCCAATCTTCGGGTCCATCATCCTGGGACTGATCGCCGCCGGAGTGATCACACTCCTCGGACTTCTCCTACGCACCTACCGACGAGTGGAGACATCATGACAACCCGCCCCGCCATCGAAGTCACCGGCGTCCACCGTGTCTTTGGCCGTGGACCCACCGCCGTCACCGCACTACACGACATCAACCTCAGCATCGCAGCCGGCGAGTTCATCTCCCTCATCGGCCCATCAGGCTGCGGAAAATCAACCCTCCTGCGGCTCATCGCAGACCTCGACCAACCCACCGACGGAACCATCACCGTGTTCGACCACTCCGCCAAAGAGGCACGCCTCGCCCGCGAATACGGCATCGCCTTCCAACAAGCAGGGCTCCTACCCTGGCGCACCGTCGCCCAAAACGTTGACCTACCACTCCAACTCGCCCACCAAGGCAAACGAGCACGCAAAGAACGGATCGACCACCTCCTCGACATGGTGGGCCTCACCGACTTCGCGAACCACTACCCCGACCAACTCTCCGGCGGCATGCAACAACGCGTCGCCATCGCCCGAGCACTCGCCGAAGAACCCTCACTACTCCTCATGGACGAACCCTTCGGCGCACTCGACGAAATGACCCGCGAACACCTCCAAACCCAACTCCTACGCATCTGCGCAGAATCACGGGCAGCCGTCGTATTCGTCACCCACTCCATCCCCGAAGCCGTGTTCCTCTCCAACCGAGTCGTCGTCATGTCACCACGCCCCGGCGAAATCCGCCGAATCGTCGACATCACCCTCGACCGCACCAGCGACGACCTGCGCACCAACCCAGCATTCTTCGAATCAGTAGCAGCAGTACGCGACGCCCTCCACAACGGAGCCCCCGCCGGCGCAGGAGTGGACCTACGATGACCACCACCCTCAAACACGCCGCAGCTACCATCGCACCCCCACTCATCCTGTTCACCGCGCTACTGGCCGCCTGGCAAGCATTCGTCACCCTCGGCGACATCCCCGCGTTCATCCTGCCCGGTCCAACAGCCATCGCCGACCAATTCACCCAATTCCGCGAACCCATCACCGGAGCAGCACTCACCACCGGACGCAACGCCCTCATCGGGCTCATCATCGGAGCGATACTCGGCATCCTCACCGCCATCATCTCCGCCACGCTCTGGATCGCCGACCGCATCGCAGAACCCATCGTCACAGCGCTCGCCGTCGTCCCCATCGTCGCCCTCGCCCCCGTGCTCTACTCCATGTTTGGGGCAAGCTCAGAACAAGCCCGCATCATCGTGGCAGCGCTCGCCGTCTACGTGCCCGTTTACCTCAACACCCTCACCGGGCTACGCCAAGTACTCCCCGTCCACCGCGACCTCATGCGAGCACTCGCCGCAAAACCACTCGACGTCATCCGATACGTCACCATCCCCACCGCCACACCCCACGTCTTCACCGGGCTACGGATGGCATCCGCGCTCGCAGTGATCTCAGCGATTGTGGCCGAGTACTTCGGTGGCCCACGCTCCGGTGTTGGGTCCTTCATCACCACAGCTGCCGCCGGGTCAAACTACGCCCAAGCGTGGGCGTACGTCCTTGGCGGAATCGTGGTGGGTTTGGTGTTCTACACCACCACGCTGGCATTAGAAACATACGCCCTGAGAAAGGCAGGACACCGCTGAACCTGACGCCGCACCACCGGCATTAACACTGACCCCTGGAAGGGAAACTCATGAGAACTCGTTCAAGATTCTTCGCCCCACTCGCCCTTACACTGACCGCTGGCCTCGCCCTGTCCGCCTGCTCTATTGGCGGCACGTCAGAAGCAACCGAACCCACCACTGCAAGCGGCGAGTCCGCAAACCTCACCCCTGTGAAACTCCAACTACAATGGCTCACCCAAGGCCAGTTCGCCGGATACTACGCGGCCCTAGACCAAGGGTTCTACGAAGACGAAGGCCTCGACGTGGAGATCATCCCCTCCGGTGGTGACATCGTTCCCCAAGATGCCCTCGCCCAAGGTGAAGTGGACTACGCCATTGCGTGGGTGCCTAAAGTTCTTGGGTCCATCGAACAAGGCGCGAACATCACCAACGTTGCGCAAATCTTCGAACGCTCCGCAACCCTCCAGGTCGCATTCGCTGACTCCGGAATCACCACCCCTGCTGACCTTGAAGGGAAAACAGTTGGCTCCTGGGGTTACGGCAACGAGTGGGAACTCTTCGCTGGGCTGAACAAAGCAGGCGTCACCGACTTTGAGCTCGTCACCCAAGCCTTCGACATGCTCGGCCTGCTGAACGGCGACATCGACGCAGCCCAAGCAATGACCTACAACGAATACGCCCAACTCCTCGAAACCATCAACCCGGACACTGGCGAGCTGTACACACCAGAAGACTTCACCATCATCGACTGGAATGACGAAGGCACCGCCATGCTCCAAGACGCCATCTGGGCTGACGCGGAACGCCTCGAAACCGACGCCGAATACTCCGAAACCACCGTCAAATTCCTCAAAGCATCCCTCAAAGGCTGGATCTACGCCCGGGACAACGCTGAACAATCAGCAGAAATCGTCACCGCAGCTGGCTCCACACTCGGCACCAGCCACCAACTATGGATGGTCAACGAGGTCAACAACCTCATCTGGCCCAACACCACCGGCGGAATCGGCATGGTCGACCAAGCCGCCTGGGACGCCACCGTCGCCATGGCACTGGAAACATCCAACGAAACTGGCGCCACCATCATCAGCGAAGCACCACCAGAAAGCGCCTACTCCACTGAATATGTGGAACAAGCGCTCGCTGAGCTCACTGAAGAAGGCATTGACGTGACTGGTGACGGGTTCACCCCGCTCAGTGTCACCCTCAACGAGGGCGGCAACTAGCCCCAAGCCACACCGCGAGTGGGTGGGGGTGCCAACACCTCCCTGGTGCCCCCACCCACCCCGGATGCCACGTGCCCCTCCCGCCTCACCGCCCATTCACTCACCCACCAGGAGCAGCCTCATGGCCACCAGCATCGGCGTACCCGCCGCCCCAGATACCGACATATCCGTCACCCCTGATGAGGCGATCGCTCTGGACCGCGCCCACGTGTTTCACTCGTGGTCAGCGCAAGGCGCACTCAGCCCGATGCATATCACCGGCGGGTCGGGCAGCACCGTGTGGGATGCCCAGGGCAAGCACTACCTTGATTTTTCGTCGCAACTGGTGAACGTCAACATTGGTCACCAGCACCCTGCGGTGCTGGCTGGTATTCACCAGCAAACAGACATTCTCACCACTATTGCGCCGGGGTATGCGAACCTGGCCCGGTCGCGGGCCGCGAAACTCATTACTGACCGGGCACCGGACGGCTTTTCGAAGGTGTTTTTCACCAACGGCGGTGCTGACGCGAACGAAAACGCGATCCGTATGGCCCGTGAATTCACTGGCCGCCCCAAGGTGTTATCCGGTTACCGGTCCTATCACGGCAACACCGGTGCAGCTATTAATGCGACGGGGGACTGGCGGCGCCTCCCCAACGAGTACGCCACCGGGCATGTTCGGTTCTTTACCCCTTACCTGTTGCGCACCGAGTTTTGGGCCACCACTGAGCAGGAGGAAACCCAGCGGGCACTGCACCACCTAGAACGAGTCATTCAGAGTGAAGGTGCGGCGAGCATCGCTGCGATCCTTTTGGAAACCGTGCCGGGTACTGCCGGTATTTTGACGCCCCCTGCCGGGTACTTGCCCGGGGTCCGGGAGATCGCTGACCGGTACGGTATTGTGCTCATTTTTGATGAGGTGATGGCTGGTTTTGGGCGCACCGGTAACTGGTTTGCGTTCGAGGAGTACGGGGTGGTCCCTGATCTCATCACGTTCGCTAAAGGTGTGAACTCTGGTTATATTCCTGCTGGTGGGGTCATTATTTCTGATCCTATTGCGGACTTTTTCTCTGACCGGGTGTTCCCTGGCGGGCTCACCTACTCAGGCCACCCGCTGGCGATGGCTGCGATTGTTGCCACGCTGGAAACCATGGCAGCTGAGGATATTGTCGAAAACGCGGCGAGCATCGGCCGGGAGATCCTTGGCCCAGGGTTACACCGCCTCGCAGGTAAGCACCCGATGATCGCCCAGGTGCGCGGCCTTGGGGTCTTTTGGGCTGCTGAACTCACTGAACCTGGCACACTAACCCCCACACCACCAGCGACCATGGCGCGCATCAAAAATTACTGCCTTGACCACGGGCTGATCGTGTTTCAGGCGGATAATCGGATACACATGGTCCCCCCGTGTGTGGTTACCGCACACGAGGTGGAACGTGCCCTACAGATTCTCGACGCCGCGCTGAGCAGCGTCACCGCGTCACCACTTTCATCACCGGAGGAAACCTCATGACAACGCCTGGTACTGACACCACCCCAGCAACACCCAGTAAACGTGCAGTGGTGACGGGGGCGTCCTCGGGTATCGGCGCGGCAACAGTGCGCGCGTTAATCGCAGACGGTTGGGCTGTGGTGGGAGTGGCCCGCCGTGAGGACCGCCTCGCTGAGCTTGCCGCTGAGACTGGTTGCGACTACGTGGTCGCTGATATCACTGACAAAGACAGTGTCACTGCAGCGATCACAGCGATCACCGCTCTTGGCCCTATCGACGCACTGGTCAACAATGCTGGTGGTGCGCTGGGTATTGACCGTGTGGATTCTGCTGATCTTGACCTGTGGGAACGCATGTATGACCTCAACGTGATTGGCACGTTCCGCATCACTAATGCGCTGCTACCGGCGTTGCGGGAAACCGCTGGGTCCATCGTGTTCATTACCTCCACCGCAGCTCACGAACCTTATGAGGGGGGCGGGGGTTACGTGGCATCGAAATACGCTGAACGTGTTGCAGCCCGCACGATGCGCCTGGAACTTGTGGGCGAACCGTTACGGGTCATCGAAATTGCGCCGGGCATGGTGCACACAGAAGAGTTCTCCCTAGTGCGGTTTGGCGGCGACAAGTCCAAAGCAGACTCAGTGTATGACGGTGTGCCCAACCCGCTCACTGCCGGTGACATCGCTGAATCGATCCGCTGGTCGTTGTCCATGCCACCTCACGTCAACATTGATTCCTTGGTGGTGCGCCCCGTTGCACAGGCCGCTTACACCAAAACGCACCGCGTTACCCAGAACTAAAACACAGCATTGCTGCCTGGTGGTCTGTGAGGCAACCTGCGTCGTTGCGAGGTAAAAACGCAGGCCGATGCCCGCCCCGCCGGGCAGGCACAGCCAGTTGGGTGAAGGTAGCGTAAGTGACAGATGCTTGTGCTCCCGCCTGGCGGTACACACACGAATTTTTCTCAGCGAAGGAGACCCATGAGCGAGTTAACTATTGGTTACGCAGCGATGTTGGAGCAGTTCCACCCCACGGACATCATCGAATACTCGGTGCTTGCTGAGCAGCACGGATTTTCCGGTGTCATGGCAGCGGACCACTTCCAACCGTGGGTTCCCCAACAGGGCCAATCGGCGTTTGTGTGGAATGTTTTGTCGGCGTTGGGTGAGCGCACCGTTGGCGACCTGGGGCCTGGCGTGACCGCCCCAACGTTCCGGTGGCACCCGGCGATGGTTGCTCAAGCTTCGGCGACTTTAGCGGCTATGTATCCAGGGCGTCACTGGCTTGGGTTGGGGTCCGGTGAGGCACTGAACGAGCACATTGTGGGGCAGTATTGGCCAGAAGCCCCTGAACGCATTAACCGCATGTTTGAAGCGATCGACATCATGAAGAAACTGTTCCACGCTTCGCTGAATGGCAAAGACGTGAAACACCATGGCCAGTTTTACAAAATGGAATCTACCCGGCTGTGGACCATGCCTGAGGTTGCCCCAGAGATCCTTGTCGCAACAGCGGGGCCTGTGACGGCTAAACGCGCAGGTAAGCACGCTGATGGGCTCATAACGGTTGGTGCGCCGTTGGAAAAAATTGAGATGCTGTTTGGTAAGTTCGCCGACGGTGCCAAAGAAATGGGCCGTGACGCTGACGCGATGCCCAAGGTGCTGCAAATTCACATGTCGTGGGCACCCACGGATGAAGAAGCCCTCACCAACGCGATGACGGAGTGGCCAAATGGGGGTATGAAGTTCCCGAAGGCTGACATTCGTTCACCATTTGAGTTTGAACAGATGGCTAAGCTCGTGCGCCCGGAGGACTTTGAGGGGCGCATGGTTATTTCCTCTGACCCTGACGAACACCGCGCGCACATTCAAAAGTTCGTGGATCTTGGGTTTGACCGTATCTACCTCCACAACGTGGGGCGCAACCAGAAGGAATGGATCGAGGTTTTTGGGCGTGACGTGCTGCCTAAACTGAGCCGGTAAAAATCGGGAGTTCGCTTCCAAAATATGGACAAACCTCGTTCCGCGGTGACGCGGGGCGGGGTTTTGTCATGCTGTCATAAAAATGTTCTCTCACCTGTCTGAATATCAGGTTCACTGATACGTCGCACCACTTTGAACCTCCAGTGGACGTATCTGAGTGTGATCGCGGTCGCTGGGTGAAAAAACCTTCCAACTGGCAAGTATTGGTGGTGGGGTGGCTACAGTAAAGCGAACGAACGATCGCTGAACCCTTGTGTAAAGAATTAATGGGGTTAAAAGCGGTTAAAAGACATTCGTTTAAGCCCGCCCCCAAGGATTGATATGCAAAAGACCTCTGCTTCAGCGCGCCCAAAAAATTATGGGCCGCGCCCCGTCATCCGATCTTCACGACGAATGCTCAGAGCTATCTCTGTCACCGTCAGTGCTGCGTTGATTGTTCTCACCGGCTTTGTAGCATTGCCAGCGTCTGCGAACACCCCACTGCCTGTTGGTGTGGACTTCATCGCACCTGATCTCGGTAACCAAACCGCCGACGGACGCGTCATCGTGAATGAATCAGGCACCTACACCTTTGGTCTGTTGTATCAACCAACCAATTTCACAGACGACTACGAATCTGTTCGAGTGGGTTTCACACTGGAGGAGCCAGCTGCTCTGGAAATCCCAGACTCGGCACTAGTTGTCCCACTCAATACGCGGGCTATCCAAGAAATTCGCCGCGTTCCAGGCTCTCCTGGTGAACTGGACATCATCTTCATAGAGAACGTTCGCGAGTTTTTTGCTGTCAGGCAGATTGACCAAGAATATTTGGAACTCGAGTTCACCTTTGATCTTGATGGTTCCGGGACTGGTCCTGCAGAACTCTCTTGGTCAGGCCTCACTGACCCATTGAGCGTCCTGGTTGTTGCAAACGGTGATGAACTTATTGGTGTTTCCGATGAGTGGGAAAAAACAGCGCAGAACCCCTCGTCATCTGGCATTACAGTCGCCAATGATGGCGTGACGGTTGCTGAATCCTACACCGGCCGCACCCAATACTCGCTCCACCGCGAAACCCAATCGGGCGGCAACACGGTTTTCACTGACACCCTTGACCAACCGTGGGTGTCCTACGACCCAACCTCTTTTAGTGCCACCCTCACCTCGTGGGAAGACGGCGGCTACGGGTATGGGCCACAAACAACCCAAACATTAACTGCGGCCGAACTCGGCGCAGTCATCACCACCGTTGATGGTGTGCAGACGTTCTCGTTCGTTCAAAACCTGCCGGAGAACTCCCAACTCACTGTCAACTACGCAACCACCGTGACAGATCTTCCCGCGTTCCGCATCGACCTTGAGGCCGCATACGCCGCCGCAAACGGCGAAGGCGTGCCCTTCTATGTGTCCGTCGGCAACGAAGCAGACTACACGGTAGGCGGCTCAACTGAGCAAGATACCGCCACTGTGAACCACGGTTCAAACACCTACGCACCACCGCGCCCCAACATTGGCGCAGCTTTCGCTAAGTCCGTCACCCCGACAGCCTTGGGTTTCCGTGATTTCACCGGAACCGCTCTCGACGCTCCCCAAGAGTTGGAATACACATTCCGTGCAGACCTGCGTGAGTTTGACCCACCGGCGGACCTCGTCGATGACCAGTACTACCAACTCACCGATGATGTTTTTATCGTTGACACCCTGCCTGTTGGTTCAACGTGGACGCCAGCCAGTGCACCATTCATCACCGCAACGGTTAATGGGGTGGATACTCCACTCACTGAAGCCCTTGATCCACTGGACCCACAAGTGGGTGAGTATGTTGTTTCCGGTGACCAGCGCACACTGACCGTTAACGTCGGGCGCGATGTCACAGAGAACTGGACCGTTACTGCGGTGTCAACATTGACATCCCTCGAAGCAGCGGGACGCTCCACGCACCCTGAAACGGGATACGTCACCTACACGCACCGCAATAACGCTCAGTTCCGTTACACCACTGATGGTGATGGGACCGAGCGCACCACCACGCGCCGAGCTACAACCACAGTCCGCGACCGTGGCGACACAACTGATGGCGTCACAGACTCCACCGTGTTCACCAAGAGCGCCGACCAATCTCTGGTCAACGTCAGGGTGGGCGAAGCAGCGACCATTGCTTACGACATTGTGGTTGATGCGACGTCAGCAAACGATGACCAGATCGACATTGCCACCACCAACATTGTGGACCATGTTGATGAGGACATCTTTGACCTCGGCGATAACCTCGAAAACGTTGGAATTACCGCGACCTACAAAGGAAACGCGCTGACAGCGTCTTCTTTCGAGTTGGAGCGGGTAGCGGACGGTGTGCAAATCACTCCGAGCGCAGAATTCCTCACCAGCCTGCAAACATGGGGTGGCGATGGGCGTCTCGTTGTGACACTTGAGCTGCAAACGCACCCTCTGATGGAACGTCAAGTTCTGGAAATCACCAACCAGGCAAGCTACCGCGGCACGAAATCGATTGACGGTGACTACCTTGGTGGTGTCAGCGTCACTGGTTCCTCGCTTGGTGAAGGAATCCAGGTCTTCAAGGAGATCTACGACCCTGTCACTGGTGAGTTCACCAACAACCTTCGGGTTGAGCACACTGATGGAACACCTGACGAGGCTGCCTACCAACCAGGTGACTTCACCTACAAGGTGACGTTGATTGTTCCACCAGGCTATTCAGGTCCGCTCCGTTCCATTGAAGACGACCTCACAGGTGCTGGGCTCACTCTTGACGGGTTTGTGGCGAGCGCTGAATCACCAACTGCCACAACCAATGACCAAAACGTGGGCCGTAATATTCGTGCCGTTGTTGACCAAGGCAACATGATCATTGATTCTTCGGGCAATGTTGCCGCTGGTTCTGACGCGGTGTTCGAGATCATGTACCGAGCCAACATTGATTCGTGGGAGGTGGACTCACCTGTCATGAACAAGGTCAGTAACTCCACCGCCACGGTGACGAAAACGAACGACTACCCACTGAACATTTTCAAAGTTGATGCTGATGACCCAAACGTCACCATCGATGATGACACGGCCGTGTTTGAAGTTCTCGACTCGTTGAACAACGTTGTGGTCGATAACGCGTACGTTGTTGGTGGGCGGTTGGTTGTTCCGGGCGACACGCCGGGAACCCACAGTGCGTTGCGTGTTGCTACTCCAGGGCAGTACACCATCCGTGAGGTGCGTGCGCCGCAGGGTTACTACAAAACTGCTGACACGTTCAGTGTGACGGTTGAACCAGATGGCACATCGTTGTCCGTGGAGATTCCGAACACCCCCATGGATGCGGGCACCATTTCCCTGGTGAAAACCGTTGATGGTGGACCAACTGAGGCAGACAACGCCAACTACAACTTCACCTGGACAGCTACCCCTCCAACGGGAGTGTTGCTTGAAACAGAACAACTCTCCGGGCAGGTAACTGTTCCTGGTGATGGCACCGTGACCGCCCTAGGTGTCCAGTTCCCTCCCGGTACACAGATCACCCTTGTGGAAGAAGATGCCCCAGAGTTTGCTGGGCACGCCTTCCTTGGTGCAGTCCTCAGCGATTCTGAGGTCACTGTTCTTGCTGGTCAGGATGTTTCAGTGAATGTCACCAACACCTACCAAGCGGTGGTGTCCATTGGTGACTACGTGTGGGTTGATGAAAACCGCGATGGGCGCCAAGACCCGCAAGAACCAGGGATCCCTGGTGTCGTTCTTGAGGTCACTGGCCCAGACGGTCAACCGGTCACCGACGTGTTCGGGGACCTTGTCGACCGGGTCACCACTGATAAAGATGGTGGCTACCACTTTGGTGACTTGCCGGTGCTCCAACCTGGTGAGTCTTACACGGTGAGCATTGTTCGTGAGGAATCAGGCGACGCTTTGCGGGAGTACCTGCCCACCACACCTGGTGTGGGGGACCGTGAAGGGGACTCCTCTGAGTGGACTGCCACCTCGGAAGGGCTCACTGAAGGTGGAGACCACGACCCAACCCTCGACTTCGGTTTCGTGCGCAGAACGTACGCGATTGGTGACTACGTGTGGATTGATGAAAACAATGACGGACGTCAGGGAGAGTCAGAGCCGCGCCTTGCGGGTGTGACCGTTGACCTTCTTCACGCTGATGGTTCGGTGTTGGACACGACAACAACTGACAGCGAAGGCCGTTACCTCTTTGATGAGCTGCCAGCTGGTGACTATCAGGTGCGGTTTACTTTGACCGACGCTCAGCAGAAGAAGTACCAATTCACTAAGCGTGACGCGGGTAAGAACAGTGCCGTTGATTCTGATGCTGATGTGTCAACCGGGCTGACGGTCATGATCACGTTGGGTGCTGGCAATGACAACCTCACCGACGACTATGACCGTCCGTTCACCGCAACTGAAGGTGTGGACCCCACGTGGGACGCCGGTGTGGTGCTGCTGCCTGAAGCGCCTGTGGATGGCGCTCTCGGTGGTGGCGAAGACGGCGGAAACCCATCACTGAGTGATGCAGAGACTGGCGCTGATGAGGGGGTCGCCTCTGGTGGTGGTTTGAGTGACACTGGGTGGTCTGGCTTGGCATTTGCGCTGGCTGCAGGGGCACTCATCGTTGCTGGTGGTGTGATTGTTCTGGCACGTCGAGGGCGGGTCACTGACGGTCTGTAGTCAGTCACTCACGTGTTCCTTATGACTGTGGGGCGGAAGCTATAGCTTCCGCCCCACAGTCTTTTTGTGTGCTGTGTTTTACCGGTCTGAGGTTGGTGGGGCATCGGCTGATTCAGCAGTGTCGAGGGTGACGTTGCTGGGCAGCTCGTCGCCGTCTTCGGTGGAAATGTGTTCAAAGGTCAACGAGTTTAGGGTGTTTTGGCTTAGCGTTTGCGGACTAATCCGCGAGGGCGAGCGTTGTGCGGTTTTGGCTTGGTAGATCCCTGCAGTCACCCCGGTGACGTAGTAGTGCGCAGCAAGCTCACCGCTGAGCCCTGATTCGGTGAGGTATAGCAAGTAGGTGGTTCCTGGGGTGAGGATTTCTTCGGTGTCTGCAATAGAGACATCCCCAAATTGGCGCACGGTGATGGCGTCTGCCGGTGCTTCGCCGAGGACGGCGTCCTGGATGGTGACAGTCGACAGGGTAAACGGCGTGATGTCGTCGATGTCGTAGACAGTGGTTTGGGTGCCCACAATGCCAACAACTACCAGGTCAGAGTCGGCGCTCATGGCGTCAAGCGAATCGTAGAGGGCAACCCGTGAATAGTCGGTGGTTGTCATGGAGCCAGACTCGGTCAGGGTCAGGGTTGAGGCGCAACCGGTGAGGGCCAGTGCCATGATGCCAGTTAACGCGAGGCCCGCTGTTTGTGTGTGTCGCATGGTGTCGTCCTTGTCGATGCGTGTGTGCGGTGGCCGGGCGCGTCCGGCGGGTGTGGGATCAGTACAGGGCGTTGATTCCGTTGATTTCGTCGGTGGTGAGAGCAGTGACGCCGTTGTTGTAGGGGACAACGGCTTGGGGGTACATGATTCGATAGGAGTTGGAGACGTGCCCGAGCCCGAGTGAGTGCCCAAGTTCGTGGAGCCACAACACTTTGATGCGGTTTAGTGGGGCACTGGATTTCACGTAGTGGGTATTTATTTGAGATGAGGCTGAGCGTGTGCTTACCGCACCAGATAAACAGTTCACTTGGGCTCGCCCTTCCCAACCGGTTGCCCCGTAGTTACTGGTGCGGGCTGTGAATGCCGGTCCGCTTGCTGTTGTACGGGTGAGGGTGACGTCGGTGCGGATGTTGTAGTTGGAGATCGCGGAGGTTAAGCCGCTGAGGTAACTTCCGCTGACGCCGCTGCTGTTGATGCGTAGTGAAGATCCGGACCAGACGCATCCGTTGGTGGTGTAGGCGAGGGCGGGGGCTGCTGGGATAAATGTGGCACCGGTAAGCAGGGCGGTGGCAGCAATCGCAGCAGAGATGCGTGGGGGTCTCATACCTGAATTATGTTGATGATTCCGCGGTAATTACGGTGGCTAAACGTTTAAGAATTGCAGTTTTCCAAACCGTTACACAAAGTGCTTTCCTCGCGACACTGTTGTGTCTTCGGGGTGATGGGGATTGATGCCCGCAAAACGGGGCGGGCAATGTCAGTACCTGCGCTTATGCTGTGCTGGGCAGTGACATAGACCGCCACAAGCGGTGCAGGGGACAGGTGGGCACAACAGCATGATGGGCAGCACGCACGCAGCGACAGGAGCTGCGGCTTGGCTTGCGTTGGCCGGAACAGTGCCGGGCACACTTGGCATTGTGGGAGACTTCGATAACGCCGGGTTAGCTGCCGGTATGGCAGTGGCTGCAGGCGCTGCTCTCCTCCCAGACATCGACCACCACAATGGAACCATCGCTCACTCACTGCCACCGGTGTCAAACCTCGCAGCGAAACTTAGTGAAAACCTGTCCGGGGGGCACCGCAAGGGCACCCATTCGTTATTCGGTTTAGGTTTAGCGAGTGCGGCGTCTATTGGGGCTGCCCGGCTCCAGTTGGAACTTGATGGCACCGGGACACTGCACATTGGGGCAGGCATCGGTGCGATCCTGCTGTGCGCCTTCGCGCTGCGGGCACTCAACCTCACCGAGGGGCGCCTTCTCACGTGGATCGCAAGCCTTGGGCTTGCTGTGTGTGTGGTGCTGTTCGCTTCCAATAACTGGGTGTGGTTCCCCTCCGCAGTGGCCATCGGTTACGCAGCGCACCTCATCGGTGACCTGGTGACGACCGGTGGCATTCCTGTGACCTGGCCGTTTGTGATGAAACCACCCAAGTGGTGGCGGCGGGCACCCGTACTTTCCGATGTGTGGCGTGCTAGCGGCAACCTGTCCTTCCCGATTCTGGGTGACTCAGGCTCAAAGCGCGAAGAACTCCTTTTGTCGGTGTTAACCATGTGGATGCTGTGGGTGAGTGTCAGCCAATGGTTAGGGTTCGATGCGGTGCTGTGGTTAGCGACTGTGTCTGGGGCGTTGCGCAACGGTTAGCAACATAGTGCACCTAGGTTTTTGAGCGGCCTAGTGCGGTAACCTGCTTACGTTCGGTTCCTCAAGCATCGGCGTCATGAGGTTTTGTGGTGTGCGTTTGCTAGCACTTGCCCTACGGTGCGCCCGGTGAATAGGCACCCGCCGAGGAAGGTTCCTTCCAGTGCGCGGTACCCGTGCATTCCGCCGCCGCCAAACCCGTTGACCTCTCCAACAGCGTAGAGGCCGGGGATCGCGGTGCCGTCCTCGGCGAGTACTTCGCCGTCGAGGTTTGTTTCAATGCCGCCAAGGGTTTTGCGGGTAATGATGTGTAGTTTCACGGCGATTAGTGGCCCGTGGGTTGGGTCTTGGAACTGGTGCGGTGAGGAGACGCGCAGAAGTTTGTCACCACGGTAGGCGCGGGCTGAGCGCACAGCGTTGATTTGGCTGTCTTTGCCGAAGCCGTTCACTACTTCACGGTCGTGGGCGCGCACTTCAGCGCAAATGTTTTCCACGTCGAGGTCAGCACCGTCTGATTCACGGGCCATTTTCGCTACGAGCTCGTCGAGGGTGTCGGCAACCAGGAAGTCGAGGCCGCTTTCTTTAAACATTTCTACTGGCCCTGGTGCGCCGGGTTTCATCCGTTGCGCGAGGAGTTTCATGTCTTTACCGGTGAGGTCAGGGTTTTGTTCTGACCCGGAGAGCGCAAACTCTTTTTCAATGATTTTTTGGGTGAGCACAAACCATGAGTGGTCATACCCGGTCAGTGACAGGTATTCCAGGGTGCTGAGGGTGTCGAAACCTGGCCACAGTGGTGGGGGTAGGCGTTTACCGGTGGCATCGAACCATAGGGAACTGGGGCCGGGGAGAATGCGGATGCCGTGTTCTGCCCACACGGGGTCAACGTTGGTGACACCTTCGGTGTAGTGCCACATGCGGTCTTCGTTAATGAGGTGTGCCCCGGCATGTTCGGCGATGTCAAACATGCGCCCGTCAACGTGGGCGGGCACCCCGGAGAGCATGTGTTGTGGTGGGTCACCGAGCCGCACCGGCCAGTTAGCCCGCACGAGTTCGTGGTTTCCCCCAATACCACCGGAGGCGACAACAACAGCGGGTGCGCGGACTTCAAAAGCCCCCACTACTTCTCGGGACGATGCTTGCCCACGTGGGCTGGCATCGGGCAAAAGGACTGCGCCGCGCACCCCGGTGACGGACCCGGATTCCACGATCAGGTGGTCAACACGGTGTCGGTATCGGATTTCAGCCTGACCTGTTGCAACGGCTTGGGTGACTTTCGCGATGAAGGGGGCAACAATTGCTGGACCGGTGCCCCACGCAATGTGGAAACGGGGAACGGAGTTGCCATGGCCAATGGCGCCGCCACCACCACGCTCAGCCCACCCTACGACGGGGAACAGTTTCACTCCGAGGCTGGCGAGCCAGGACCGTTTTTCTCCGGCAGCCCATTCGACGTAGGCACGCGCCCATTTGCGGGGCCAATAATCTTCGGGGCGGTCAAACGATGCGCTACCAAACCAGTCCTGTAGGGCCAGGTCAAGGGAGTCTTTCACACCCAGGTGGCGCTGTTCAGGGGTGTCAACCAAGAATAGTCCGCCAAAGGACCACCAGGCTTGCCCACCCAGGTTGTGCGAGTTCTCTTGGTCAACGATGGTCACGCGTTTACCGGCGTCTATGAGTTCGCAGGCGGTCACTAACCCGGCGAGGCCAGCCCCGATGATGACTACATCCGGGGACGTCGGTGTGGTAACTGCGTTGTTCAACGTAACTCCTGACCGGGCCGCGGGCTTTCCTAGCAAGAGTAGGCCGCATGTGCGCAGATGTTAAGCGGTACACCCATGAACACGCAGGTCAGTAAAAATATGTGCTGCTGTGGTGGTGCCGTTCCACAAGAGTATGGGTTTCTATGCAGCAACGCCCGGCAGGAAACACAGAAGTGTTCCTAGCCGGGCGTTGCAGTGTTAGGTGGTGCGGGGTTAGCGCCCTGTGCCTCCGGTGAAGGTGACCTTGGGTGCTGGTGGGGTTTTCATGCCGTCACCAATGAAGTAGCTGGTGTGTGGTGGTTGGTTGTACCCGGAGTTCTGCCATGCCACAGCGACACGGTAGGTGGGGTCTTGCATGAGGGTGACCAACCGGTGTGTGGTGGGGATTCCGGTGGTGTAGATCCGTAGTTCCGAGGAGTCTTCAGAGCGGTACACCACTTCTTCACGCCAGTCACCAAAGAGGTCTGCCTGGAGGGCGGGGGTGCCTTTGGTGGTGTTGTTGGTGAGTGTGCCGTTGAACGTGGCGATCCGGTCGGATTTGTTGGATGTCCAGTTCCATTTAGAGATGGTTGGTGTTCCGGCTGCGATGGATGAGTTGTACGTGTGGTCACCGATTTCGCGCAGGAGGTCACCGTCCCACCACACCATGAAGTTCGCTGCTGGTGTGGAGTTGGAGATCTTTTCGCCCTTGGCGCTCATGAGGTAGCGCGTGGAGCTCATCGCCCATGATTCTGCACCTGGGTGGCGTGGGTCAATGTCACCGGTTGTGCCGCGGCCGGTGTCAGCGGTTGCGGGTGTGGACCAGAGTACTTGCCCAGTTTTGCCGTCACGGAAGGTGGAGCCCTTGTTTCCGGAGGCTTTCATGTCTTCGTGGACCATGAAGATTTCCATGCCGGGGCGTGATGGGTCAAAGTCACCAACGTGCAGGGCGTCTCCGTGTCCAGCTTTGGTGTTGTGGAGGACTTTCCCGTTGTCGTCGAGGACGAGTGAACCGAGGATGATTTCGTCTTTACCGTCACCGTCAACATCAGCGATGGACTGCTGGTGGTTTCCTTGCCCTGCGGTGCCGGAGTTGTTGTTGGAGTCAAACACCCAGCGTTGTTGGAGTTTGCCACCTTTGTAGTCGAATGCTGCGACGACGGTGCGGGTGTAGTAGCCGCGTTGGAACACAACGGATGGTGTTTTTCCGTCAAGGTATGCCACTGATGCGAGGAAACGGTCTACGCGGTTGCCGTAACTATCTCCCCAAGAGGACACGGTGCCACGTGCTGGGACGTAGTTAATGGTGCTTTGCGCTGCTCCGGTGAGTCCGTCAAACAAGGTGAGGTATTCCGGCCCGGACAGGACGTAACCTTTGGAGTTGCGGTAGTCCTTTGAGGCATCGCCAATCACGGTGCCTTTACCGTCTTTGGTGCCGTCGGCGGTACGGAGTACCACTTCGGAGCGTCCGTCACCGTTGAGGTCGTACACCATGTAAGGGCTGTAGTGGGCGCCTGCGCGAATGTTTTTGCCGAGCGAGATCCGCCACAACTGTTTGCCGTCCATGCGGTAGGCGTCGAGGAACACTTCACCGGTGTACCCCGATTGGGAGTTGTCTTTGGCGTTACTGGGTGACCACATGACGAGCATTTCGTAGGTGCCATCACCGTCGAGGTCACCCACTGATGCGTCGTTCGCTGAGTAGGTGTAGTTCACGCCGTCGGGGGTTTTCCCACCTGCAGGTTTTTGGAGTTTCACTGACCGGTAGCCGCTACCCCACACACGCAACCCTGTCGCCACGGCGGTTTCTTTGCCGTTGATGACGCTACGAATTTCGTATGACGAGGCGGGGGTTCCCCCAGCGTCGTGGAAGTTCGTGGAGTTGGTGATGGGTGCAGAGTTCAGTCTTGTGCCGTTGCGGTACACGTTGAACGCGATGTTTGTGGGGTCATCAGCGAGGAAACGCCAGGACACCAGGTTCCCGCCGTTGGAGCCGGGCACGGCCACAGCTGCACGGTCGAGGCGTTCAATTTCTTTGCCGTTGACTGGGGCTGTCACCGATTTGGGCGTGATTTTCACGGCGTTGAGGCGAGCCCCGGTGCCGCTTGCTTGAATGTTGAGTTGCCCATCGGACACGACAACCCCGCTGTGGGTGACGTCTTTAACGGTGCCTTTCCCAGCGTTGCCGTTGCCCGATGCTTTACCTTCGATGGTGAAGTCGGTGCGGCTGGTACCAAGCCAGTCCCCTGATGAGGTGGTGACGTCGTAGGTTCCGTTGGGGAGATCCACGGCGAAACGAATGTCTGCTGCGTTGACGAAGTCGCGTTGCAGGTCGTTGGCGCCACCTGAGGTGCCGCGGTCGCGGGAGTCAACGGTGGTTGTCAGGCCGTAACCGCGTGCAGCGGTGTAGGTGGTGGATGGGTCGACCCGGGTGTAACCGGAGGTGACGGGGGACGACGACGTCCCAAAGTCGAAGGTGTAGACGGGCGTCGCTGCCTGGGTAGGTGCTGCGACGACGGCGCTGCAGGCCACCGCAATCATGGCGGTGGCAGCGCCGACTTTCCGTCGGCGTGTAGTGCCGCGGTTGTGGCTCATGGTGCGTCTCCTTGAGGCGTGGTGTGGTGTGTGGTGCGTGCCGGGGAAGACTCTGGCACTGCCAACCACATGTGTTGGGGGAGGGGCGCACGTGGTGAACGTCGCTGGAACATCCTTGTCTGTGTTGCGGTTCGATAACAATGGCTGGTCAGGGGGACAAGTTCCCGAGCTTTTCGCGTCATAGGTTACCCCTGGTTGAAAACCATTGAAAAAGCAGGGCTTGTGACGCACCAGTAAGAGCTTTGCATCGATGGAGAGTGGTCCATGGGCAGGGCTCCCACCAGATGAATGGGTAGACGCGAGGAGGGGTTATTCCTCGAACATTTCCCGTGTGGACACAACAATCTGGGGTTCGTTGTGCCCTGAAACCGCAACCCCGTCCGCGGTCATGACAGTGCGGTCGTCCTCTGCACGGACCACAACACCGGTGCGGTCTTTGATGATTTCCACTACCTCATGGAAAGTGCTCTCTGACGTAGAGATGAGGACCACCCCCGCCTCATAGTCCAGACCATAGGAGCTCATAGTCGGCCCCAGCGTGTCGGTGACCGCTGCTACCCCAGGTGCGCTCGCGGCACCTGGGGTAGCAGGGGTGGCCGGGGCGGCAGCGCCCACATTCGTTGCCATGACTGCCGTCACTGTGAGGGTGATGCTTGCCAGCATCGTTGTGCGCATGGTCCCCAACTTTCGTTGTGTTGTTGCCGCGCAGTCACCTCACGATGACCTGTGCCTGTTATCCCTTATGTGTCTAGTGGGTGTGAACCATTACAGGTGTGGCGGGTGTGGCGGGTGTTCCGCCCCGTGGGCGGGAGGCGAGGAACGCTCCGCCAGCGATGAGGGCGGATGCCACCATGATGATTGCCATGGGCAGGGCGGTGCCTTCACCCCAGAGCCCCACGATGGGTGAGACAAGCGCGGCGAGCATGAATTGAGCGAACCCGAGGAACGCTGACCCGGTTCCAGCATGTTCACCGGCTTCAGCGAGTGCGAGGGTGGTGACGTTCCCGAATACCAGACCAAGGGACCCTTGGAAGCACGCGAACAGGATGAGGGTAGGAAGCGCTGGAACCCCACCCAGTGCGCACAGGAGCAGCCCGATGCCTGCCGTGGTCATGAGGGTGAGGCCGGTGCCGATCATGGTGCGGTAGGCGACTTTCCCGGCGAGTGATGCGGCGATGGCGCTGGTTGCGGTGACCGCGATGGCATTGAGGGCGAAGAGCAGGGCGAAGCGGGTTTCGCTCATTCCGAGGATGTTTTGGATGATGAAGGGGGAGGCGGAGATGTAGGCGAAGAGGCCTGCGAATCCGAATCCGAAAACGAGGAGGTTCGCAGTGTAGGTGCGGTTAGCGAGGACGTGGCGGGCGACGCGCATCGTTTCGGTGATGCCACCGGTGGTGCGGTGGGTGATGGGTAGTGTTTCGGTGGTGAGGGTGAGCGCTCCGAGCCAGGTGAGTGCGGTCAGGGCTGCGAGGACCCAGAACACGGCACGCCAGCCGAGGGTGGGGATGATGATTCCGCCAGCGAGGGGCGCAATGACTGGTGCGATGACAGCGATGATGGTGAGGATCCCGACGAGGCGAGCTACTCGTGGTCCGCGTTCGGCGTCGGAGATCATGGCGCGGGCGAGGACGAGTCCGGCTGCTCCGCCGAGTCCTTGGATGAGGCGGGCGGCGGTGAGGATGGTGGCTGTGGGGGCGAGTGCTGCTGCGATAGCGGCGAGCATGGCGAGGAATGTGCCGAGGAGCAGTGGGCGGCGGCGTCCGAGGGTGTCGGACAGTGGGCCGATGATGAGCTGCCCAACGGCCAGGCCGACGAGGTAGGTGGTCATGGACAGTTGCACGCCGGTTGCTGTGGTTCCAAGTTCAGTGGCCATGGCGGGGAAGGCGGGCAGGTACATGTCGATGGCGAGGGGTGCGGCGGCGGTGAGGATGCCGAGTACGGTGATCGCGGCGGCACCGAGGTGTGTGGTGGGTGGTGCGGTGTCTGTGGGACTGGTGGTGGGTGGTGCTACGGACATCAGTAATCCTTTATGGAAACATATATATGAACATATATAAGGTTATACTGAAGTCATGGTGAAACACACAGCACACAACGAGGGATACCCCACACTCGCTGACACCCTACGAGACCTATCGTGGACAATTCACCGCCGGCTCCCCGACGCCGTCACCACCGGGCCACTACCCACCACAGAACTCGCAACCCTCAAACACATCATCGACACCCCCGGTGTCACCGTGTCCCAACTTTCCCGCTACTTAGGGATGCAACAAAGCAACACCAGCGCATCGGTGCGCACCCTCGTCGACAAGGGATACGTTGAACGCCGCCACGACACCCCCGACCGCCGCGTCACCAACCTGCACCCCACCGCCTACGCCCTCGACCAACACCTCACCATCGCCGCCGCCTGGTCAGGGGCAATAGACCACGGCATCGACAAGCTCACCCCCCAACAACAACAAGCGCTCGCCGATGCCCGCCAGGCGTTCATCGCCCTCGACGCAGCCCTGCGCGACCGGTAAAACACCGCACACAACAATGGCGTGCACCCCGCAACACGGGGTACACGCCACACACCAACAACGCGCTCAGTGAGAAGCGGTCAGTTAGAACCGTTCTGAACGCTCAGCAATGATCGCGCTATGCGTGTCCTCATTCCACGCATACACCAGATCACCATCAATCACGACGTGCTCAACCCGCTGATGAACATCCAACGGGTCACCTGACCACACCACAACATCGGCGTCCTTGCCAGGCTCCAACGAGCCAATACGGTCATCCAACCCCAAGAAACGCGCCGGATTAATCGTCAACGCCTCCAACACCGTTTGACGCGGCGCACCCTCACGCACAGCCATCGAGCCTTGAGTGATCAACAAATTAATCGGCACCACCGGGTGATCAGTGGTGATAGCAAGCCGCACACCGGCAGCAGCCATATCCGCAAACTGGCGAACACTACGATCACGCAACTCCACCTTGGACCGCGAGGTAATAATCGGCCCAAAAATCACCGGAATGTCCTTCTCCGCCAAAACATCAGCGATCTTGCCACCCTCAGTACCGTGATTCACCACCAACCGGTACCCAAACTCCTCAGCAATACGAATCGCGGTAACAATGTCATCATGACGGTGCGTGTGCTGATCCCACACCAACTCACCCTCCAACACCCGAACCAACACCTCAAGGTCCAGGTCACGGTCAAAAGGTTCGTCCTTCACCGCAGCCGCATCACGCTTCGCCCGGTAATTCTGCGCCTTCACAAACGCCTCACGCAGCACAAACGCAACACCCAACCGAGTCGACGGCATCTTGTCCTTACCGCCATACACCCGCTTCGGGTTCTCCCCCAGAGCAGACTTCACCGACACCTCAGGCACAATGACCTGCTCATCAATGGTGCGCCCACCCCACGTTTTCAACGCCACAGACAACCCACCAATGACATTTCCCGACCCAGGCTTAATGACCGCCGCCGTCACACCACCAGCCAACGCATCACGGAAACCCTCATCCTCAATGTTCACCGCATCAATCGCCCGCACACCAGGAGTCGTTGGGCGAGTCATCTCATTGGTGTCATTACCAGCAGGCCCATTCGCCTCCTCATGGATACCAATGTGCCCATGAGCCTCCACCAACCCCGGCAACACCCACTTACCCGAAGCGTCAATGATCTCCGCCCCATCAGGCACCGGAACATCCGCCCCAACAGCAACGATCTTTCCCCCAGAAATAACGACAGTGCCGTTGTCGATCTCCGGGCCAGTGACGGGAACAACTTTTCCATGGATGATTGCAATATCAGACATGACCTCCAACCTACTCCCCACATGTGACGATCCGGTAACCTAAAACAGACCTGGGGAGGTCACCAACTCTCACCGTGGAGGAACCTCGCGTGACATCGCGTGTCTTAACCGCCGACCGAGTCTTTACCGGAACCGCCATCTTCACCCCGGGGTGGGTCGTCACCGACGGCCAATCCATCGTCGAAGTAGGGCGCGGAACAACCCCACCCCGATTCGCCCACCTCCCCACCACCAACTACCCCAACGCCACCCTGACCCCTGGGTTCGTGGACATCCACTGCCACGGCGGCGGCGGAGCAACATTCGGTATCCCCACCAAGACCGATGCTGGTGCTGGGAGCGACAGCGGGGCCACAACAAACCACAACAACACCGCCGATGCGCACGCAGCGGGTGTGCATACAGCGGCGCGCACCGTGCTCACCACCCACCGCAAACACGGCACCACCACCATGATCGCGTCACTGGTCACCGACAGCATCGACAACCTCACCCACGCCGTAGCTGCCCTTGGCCCACTCGTTGACACCGGGGAACTCGCAGGAATCCACCTCGAAGGCCCCTGGCTCTCACCCGCCCACAAAGGCGCCCACACTCCCCACCTGCTACGCGACCCACACCTAGACGACATCACCCGCGTACTCGACGCCCACCCAGGGGCGGTGCGCATGGTCACCATCGCCCCAGAACTCCCCGGCGGGTTAGAGGCCGTCACCGCACTCACCGAGCGTTGCGTTATTGCTGCCCTTGGCCACAGTGACGCTTCTTTTGACGATGCCCGCAACGCCGTAGACGCCGGAGTCACCAACGTGACGCACCTGTTTAACGCCATGAACCCCATTCACCACCGCACCCCTGGGCCCATCATTGAGCTCCTTGCCGATGAGCGGGTCGCCGTGGAGTTGATTTGCGACGGCGTGCACGTCCACCCGGCAGTGTTAGCGCATGCCGCTGCCACCGCTGGGCGGTGGCGCACCATTTTTGTCACCGATGCGATGGCGGCGACAGACATGCATGACGGTCAGTGGGACCTCGGCGGATTGTCTGTCGACGTCACTGATGGGGTGGCCCGCTTGAGTGATAGTGGGGCGATTGCT
Organism: Jonesia quinghaiensis DSM 15701; assembly: GCF_000423205.1. Classification (GTDB taxonomy): domain Bacteria; phylum Actinomycetota; class Actinomycetes; order Actinomycetales; family Cellulomonadaceae; genus Jonesia; species Jonesia quinghaiensis. Next base: position 145,010 of record NZ_AUHN01000004.1, on the reverse strand, counting down.
GGGTCCACGCTCACCATGGACGCAGCCGTGCGGTTCGCTGTGACGGTGGCGGGCATCGACCTGTTGGACGCGTTAACGGCGGCGACCAGCGCCCCCGCACTGTTGATTGGCCGCTCCGATGTGGGGTACCTGCGGGCCGGGGCGCGCGCCGACATTGTGGTGCTCGATGACGGGTTGCATGTGCGTGAGGTACTTACCCCAGCCGCGCACGGTTAACAGTGTTATTGCTGGTGGCCCGCCTCATAGTGGACATGCCAACTCGTGACATCAACGGGGGTAGCCCCTGGTTCCACAAAGGGGCCAACCACTGTCCCCACGAAACTGCCACTCACCTCTGACGACAACACAGCGGTGCCTACCTCGGTAGTGAACCGTTGATCACCCGCAGTAACCTCCCAGTGCGCCACCTGCCCGGCGAACCGGGCACTCAGCGTGAGCGTTGGCGTGTAAGGCCACACGGTTTCAGCCACAACCTGGTCAACGCCGTCGCGGCGTTCGATAACGGCGAGCCGGGTGTGAGCATCGGCCTGGGTGACCTGGGCACGCACACTAAAACTGTCCTTATTGATCGCCACCAACCCGCAAGTGCCCTCACCGTGCGGGTGGAGGGTCACGCTATGTACATCAGTGTGGCTTGCCATGCGCACGGCGGCGCACGCCGGGTGGCCCGGCTCAGTGACAGAATGCTCGGTGGCGGTGAGTGTGACAGGGGCGCTGTGCTCGGATGTTTGTGCTGAGTCTATTGGGTTTGCCGAGTGTGTATGCCCTGGGTGCGACACGAAATCCAACCCGCCACGCAACCCCACAACATAGGACCGGTCAATGCCACGGGTAAGAACATCATGCAGGTGGGCCAGCACGTCACCACCCGCAATATGGCCGGAGCGTTCCACCGCGTCACCTGCGGGGAGTGGTGTTTCACCACTGGTGGGCAGTGTGCCCACACCGGGGTTCACCACGGGCCAGTCATCCTCCCACACCAGCGGGGTTAAGAACGTTTCCCGCCCCAGAATGTGGTGCCCGTTGATGGGGCGGGTCGCTAACGCAACCATCCACCAGGAGCCGTCCGCGAGCTCAACAATGTCGCTGTGCCCCACATACTGCACCGGTGCAGTATGCCCAAGATGCCGATGCGTGAGGATCGGGTTGGACGCATACCCCACGTAGGGGCCGGTCATAGTGCGGGACCGGGCAGCCGTCACCGCATGGTTGAACTCGGTGCCACCCTCCGCTGTCAGTAAGTAATACCACCCGTTGCGGTGCACAATGTGTGGGCCTTCAGCCCACCGGGCGCCACGCAACGCACCAGACCACAGGTTGAACTCCGGGCCGTACAACTCGCCTGTTGTCACATCGATGCGGCGCAGCCACGTTTGGGCGTGACCCTCATATTCTTGAGGTGCGTTGTCTTTGCAGCCCATCCACCACGCGGTGCCATCAGTGTCAAAAAACAGGGACGGGTCAATACCGTCAGCGTCCGCAACCCACATCGGGTCAGACCACGGGCCGCTGGGGTGTGGTGCGGTGAGGAGGAAGTTTCCCGAGGGGCCATCCCCGCCCACCAGCGTGCACACCAGGTAAAATGTGCCGTCATGTTCCCGCAATGTGGGGGCGTATAGCCCGCCTGAGGAGTGAACGCCCGAGTAGTTCAACTGCTCTGGGCGGGAAATCGCGTGGGTCAACAGCGACCAGTTCACTAAATCCCGCGAATGGTGAATGGGCAGGCCAGGGAAATGCTCAAACGTGGAATTGACGAGGTAGAAGTCGCCGCCTACCCGGATAATCGACGGGTCAGGGTAGTAACCGGGCAAGATGGGATTATGAAACGCCGTTGTCATGCACCTATCCTGCCACGCAATAGTTAACTCATTGACTTAATTGGTGGGCGGTGTTGTCGGCGCACGCTCAGTTCACCATGAAAGTGAACTCGATAGTGCTGTCCGCTTCAAGGTAAAAAGCGGTGATGTCGATGTCATCAACTCGTTGAGCCCACACGTCCTCTTCTACGTTCGCCCACGGTTCGTTGGCGAACGCACCCTCAATGACCTCAGGCGGGGTGTCGTCTGGAAGGCGAAAAACGTGGCCGCCTTCGGGCCCGTACTCGCATTGTTCATACGGCCTCAGGTAATCAACGGGAACGTTGATGCTTTGTAGGGTTTCCTCCCCGATGCGCTCGGTGATTTCCCCAGCTTTTTTGCATGTGGTTGGTATGCCGCACGAAGCAAGAAGGTATGGCGCTACTAGTGCGAGAATAACTACCGACACGTGGCTTCGCGTCAATGAGGGTCGTGTTTTCGATTGCTGTCTGGTGGTCACTCTGCTCACTGTGCTTGCCTGTCTTTCCAGTATTTGTGGAGTTCTTTGGGGTCGATCCCGTTCAGCCAAAGGATTCTCCGTGCCGTGTTCTCGTCACACCCTTGCCAACTCCTCGCGATCTCCTTGCTAGCTTTTTTATCCCATTTTTTGAGGCGCCCAGGGTCATCTACTGTCTGCCTCCATGCGGCTTCAACAGCCGGGCCGTAGCGTGAAAGGCGAGCCTCAACCCAGGTTGTCAACGGGGCTAGCCGGTCAGGGTGGTACAAGTCTCTGAGGAAGGGGAACTCCATCATGATGAGCATGACCCTCTCTTCATCATGTGTGGCCCTTTCCCACAATGCTTGAAACATGGGGATCATCTCAGGGAAGGAGAACCCCAAAAGGTCGCACGCTTCGTGGTATTCGTCTTCGTGAAGCGTGTAGACCGCATCTCTTTGGTTGCCGGGTTCCCACGATGCCCTGCGAACCAACCACCACACGTCCGCGAGACGCTGGAAACGCTCATTATCGTGTCTCGGGGCAGCGTCATCACCGTCTTTGCTGTTGTTACTCACGAAGTTTTCCTAACTGTTGCGCAACGCCACTGCGTTGTTAGTACGTCATTTTATGGTGGCGACCAGGCACACGAGCCGAGGGGGCTTTCGCTGAAGCGATGAAAGCAAGCGGTCCCAGGCAGGGGATGAACAGTAACATTTGATCAGCATCTTTCATCACTCAGTTTCCACAGTAATGCCATAGTTCGCCGCGGCACCGCGAAACCACGAACTCATTGCGCTTCCAAACGCGGGTTTGCTCGCCGCGCCCCAACCTTCACCTCCTTGGGGGTCAGCCCTCGATCAGCTTCCCGCCAGCAGCTTCTAAATAGTTCAGCAGTGAAATAAAAAGTGATATGACACACATCATTGCGTCAAGGGTGGGGAGATCTCAATGGTTTTGACTCCCCACGCCCTACTTTCCAAGTGGAATGTTTTCGCTGGTCATTGCCTTAGCGCCTTCCTTCATGCATTGTTTTATCAGTTTTTTTTCAGCCTTTAATCAGGCTCCAATAAGGGGACATCATGGAGATCTGGCGCTCAACCGTCATTACCGCTGTCTCGGCTGCTTTAGTGCTTACCGTGGGACTTACACCCGCCCAGGCGAAAGACTCCGATACCAACACAAGCGAGACAAAGTCTAGTGAGGTCTTGGAGCGACCGGATACAGTGTCCGCTCAGGTGAGTGCCCGGTCTATTGGTAAGCCTGTGGAGGATCTCTCCCAGCGCACGCCAACAGAGCAGGTCTTTGCTAACCCTGACGGTTCGTGGACTTCTGAAACATCGACGTTGCCTCGCTTTATCGAGGAAAAAGGCAAGTTGGTCCCCATCAAAGAGTCCGTTGCTCTTGATGAAGCTGGTCATGCTTTTTCTGGTACTGGCGCAAAGGTGGCGGTAGCTGATGGGCAAGAAAAACCCGGGGATGGCCCAACTGACAGTTCGGTGAACCTCGTTACGATGACAGGCACGGGTGACGCTACTGAGGCGAAGATGGAACTTGGTTGGGAAGGTGCCCTCCCAAGTCCGAAAATTGCTGACAATGTTGCAACGTTTGATTCAGATATCACGGTCCCGGTTGTCCCCATCCAAGAGGATGACGCTGACAGTGACGACCCGGTAGAAGCCACTGGAGAGGTCGCTGCGCAAGTAACAGTTGAACCCACGCGGACCGGGTTCGCTCACACGACGGTGATCTCTGAAGTCCCTGAAGGTGACGTTGAAATCCGGTACCCATTGGGTCTGTCAAAGGGGCTTTCCGCGCGGCAGGACGATGAAACTGGCGATCTCTTTGTGGAGAATAAAGAAGGCGACCTTGTCTTTTTCGCCTCAGCTCCAACGATGTGGGACGCAGCGATCAATGAAGCCTCTGGCCTGCCTGCGGCGGAGACACTTGTCGATGCGGAACTGATTAAAGAAGATGGGGAACATGTTCTCGTTTTGAAGGCTAGCCATGACTGGCTTGCTTCAGATGAACGTGAGTACCCGGTGACCATTGACCCAACGTGGAGTGCTGGTGCCGCTGATACGTGGATTCAGTCAGACACGACAAGTTCCAAGGCGACTTCCGCGGAACTCCGTGTTGGCACCTTTGATGGCGGTAAAACTAAAGCACGTTCGCTTCTTCGTTTTGGCACGACCGCTTTATCTGGTAAGAAAATCACCAAAGCTGAAATTCGTTTAAATAACTACTATTCCTATTCCTGCACTGCGTCTGGAACGAAAGTTCAGCGGGTAACGAGTGCATGGACCTCTGCTGATGCGCGTTGGAGCAACCAGCCTTCAGCGACCTCATCTGGCGAAGCGAAAATTACGAAGTCCCTTGGGTATTCGTCATCATGCCCAGGCGGTTACGTGTACCTCCCTGTCACGGACATTACCCAGTACTGGGCTAATAACCCTGACAAGAACTTCGGGGTTCGCCTCATCGCTGAAAACGAATCGAACAACACGTCATGGAAACGCTACCGTTCAGCTAACCACGTCAATGGTGAACTCGTAAAGTCTGAGCCTCACCTACTCGTAACCTACAATTCCTACCCGAACACGCCTTCACCGGTGACTTTTGGGTCAGGTCAAAGCGCTAAAGACGCCAGCGGGAAGGTGTGGGTTCGTTCGCTGAAACCTCAGTTCCGTTCAACGGTCTCTGACCCTGACGGGGGCAAGGTTAAAGCCGAGTTTGATATGACAGGTGGTTCCACCCTGTCAAAGGCGGCGGGCACTAACGTAGATTCCAAGAGTGTGTCCACGTATGCAGCCACGCTTGCGGAGGGGAAAACTTACACGGTTTCTGTTTGGGCTCATGACGGTGCTTTGCGTTCTAAAAAGGCCAGTTCAGCAGTAACTTTCACCGTTGACACTAAGGCGCCTGCGCTACCGACAGTGACCTCATCTTCGGGGTATACGCATGGCTCCTGGAAGGACACTAAACCTTCTTCAAATACTTTTACCTTCGCCTCTGACAGCGACACGCACGTGTTCGAATACCAGCAAAACAACGATGCGTGGAAGACCGTTAATGCCTCATCAGGTAAAGCCAGCATCACGTGGAACCCTGCTGGTTCCAATACGTTGAAGGTGCGGGCGAAAGACAAAGCAACGAACACGTCAACGGTTCGAACCGTGACTTTTGGTAATGGCAGTGCTTCGTTGTCCGCTCCGACAGCGGGCATGACAACGTCTGACGCCTTCCGTGTCGTTGCTGCGGGGCCAACATCCTCCACTGGTGTGGTGACCCCACGTGTCTACTGGCGTGAGGCGAACAGCGTCAGCGGTGACACTGCGCAGTACGGGAGTACATCGGGCTGGTACCAAGCCGCAGAGCTTCCCGCGATTGCGCAGGGGCAAAACGTTGCCGTTGACACGATGGTTGATATCTCAAACGCGCCGTCAGGCAAACTCGCTGAACTTGGAAAAGAGCGCGTCCCGGCACTTGTTGAGCTTCAGGTGTGCTTCACCTACGCAGGAGCAGCTAGCGACAAGGCATTACAGTGCACCACGAACGTGTCAAAGCCTGCTACCGCGGTGACGAAACTCCCTCACGCGTTTGGCGCTAATTTCCCCACCGCTACCGCAGGTGAAGGGCAAGTTGCTCTCACCACAGGTGAGTTGAACATTGCGGCTACTGATGTGTCAGTTGACGCCGGGAACACCGGCCTTTCAGTGTCCCGCACGTACACCAGCTACTCAGGCATTGGCGCGAACTCGAAGATTTTCGGTCCTGGATGGCGTGCAAATATCGATGGGCCAGATGAAGGCCTTGCCGGTTTACTTGTCGTGGAATCTACTGCCGTTGATGGCACTGTGACACTCATTGATGATGATGAGTCTGCGGCTGTTTACCGGCAACCTGGTGGCGGCAAAACTTCTTTGAAGCAAGGCGAATACACGCCAGCTGATGAGAATGCCATTGCTGCTGGCTGGAAAGTCGAGCTGAAGGGGTCTGGAGCCTCTGCGGTCATAAAGGTGACTGAAGAAGACGGCACTGTTACGACCTTCACCAAGGGCAATGCGCTGGAAAGCGGCGCAGCCGTTTTTGAGTGGACCCCAGCTACGGTTGAAGGCACTTCAGCAACCGGGACTACGAGGTTTGTTCGCGATAACCAAGGGCGCACAACGAAGGTCATTTCGGGTACTGAAACATCTCTGAACTGTGACCCAACACCTGTTAAGGGTTGCCGTGTATTGAACTTGGCCTATACCGGTGACGTTATTTCCAAGGTGACGTACACGGCGTGGGATCCATTGACGTCAAAGATGGCAACGGTTGATATAGCAGAGTATGGCTACACCTCAAATAAGTTGACTTCAGTGAAGGACAGCCGCACAGGTGACATCACGACGTACACTTATGGGCCTAATTCAGCGGCAGGTGTCCCATTGCTTGCCTCGTCAGAGGAAAAGACACACGATGGCCAACGTGTAGCCGCCCCAACCTACTACGAGTACGGAACGGGTGCAGGTAACGGGCGGTCTGACTGGCTGGAATCAGTTAAACGCGGCAACGCGACCGATGGTTCTGGGAAAATCCAGCTTGCACGGTTTGTTTACGGGGTTCCTGCTGACGGTAACGGGACGACGTTGCCTGCTCTTAGTGAGCAAGCAGTTGGTTTGTGGGAACAGGACGCAGCTCCTGTCACCGGTTACGCCGTGTTTGGGCCGGGCAAAGACATGACGACTTCAAAGGCTGGCAATGTTGCAGCTGGTGATTGGCGTTACGCTGACCTGACTTACGTGGATGACCGTAACAGGATAGTGAACACGGCGTCGTTTGCTGCTGGTGCTTGGCAGGTTTCTGCTCAAGTGTTTAATGGCGACAACATGGTGGTTCGTTCTTATGACCAACGCGGCTTACGGCTTTTGCGTGCTCAGGCAGAGGAAGATTCTGACCGTGTTGTTGACGGGGTGTTCACTGGACACACTGACTATGCAACGGTGACGGCGTATCACAGTGACGAGGATTTCCTCACGGAGGAAGGCACTCCACGCGGCGATACACCCGAGGATCAATCCACGAACAAAGCCAAAGCGGAGCACGTTCGCGGGTATGCCACGGATGTGTGGTCACCTGTCATTCTCACGGAGGACGGGCAACCAGCTCGTTCGCATAGCCACACCGTGTACACCCCTGTTACTGAAGTTGATGCGGGTGGGATGCCTCGCATGCTCGTGACTGAAACAACAGTCACGGCAGCGCCTTCAGGTGAGCTGAAGCCTGGGAGTGACGGTGAACCTGTTATTTCGAAAACCCGTAATTCGTATGACGCGTTTGAAAAAGACGGCGAGGGGCGCGCTACCACTGACAAGGAAAACACCCGTTCCGGGTGGGTGCATGGTTCACCAACAACTGTCACTACGGTGATGGAGAGCGGTGGAAACATTGAAGCACGCACGTGGATGGATGACAGTGGTCGTACAGTAAAAACACTGCAACCATTGTCGTCAGGTAGCGATGCTGGGGCTACACGCACTGTGTATTACAGTGCCGCCGCTAACAGCGACTACCCAGAGTGTGGGAATGTCCCTGAATATGCTGGGTACGTGTGCCGCACTGTCCCGTTGGGGGCAGGGTCGGTGTCGAAACACCAAACTGGTTTCAACATTTATGGGCAACCAGCTGAGTTCACGGAAGCCTCTACTACCCCAGGCGAAAACGCGAAGCGCACCACTCAGCAAACGTACCGTGCTGATGGTCAAGAACTGGTCACAACGGTAACGAGCAGTGGTGTTCAGGGGAGCACCGCGCTGCCAGCGGTGGAGCGTTTGTACGACGCCCGTGGTGTGAACGTTGGGCAGCGCACCCTTGGTGGTAACCCGTCGGAGATTCGTTGGGAAACTAACCTGTGGGGGCAGCAAACCTCATACACCAACAGTGCAGGTGAAACGTCCACAACTGAGTATGACGCGTTCGGGAACGTAGCAAAAACGATTACCCCGCAGGGCACGTCACAGTTCTGGTACGGGGCGCTCTCTGGGCACAGTGACGCCGAGTATCAGGGTGTTCTCACGAAGATGACGATCACTGGTCATGGCGGTGTCAATGATGTTGGCACGTACACGGCGTCTTATGACGGTGATGGCAACATGTTGACTCAAACGATGCCTGGCGGGTTGTCGCAGGTGCGCCAATATGATGATTCAGGCTCTGAGGTTGGGCTTGCGTATCACGGCCCAGTCACTGACGAAAATGGCGAAGAGGGCACTGGTGTGTGGCTTGCGTGGTCACGTGCCGTGGACGCCTCAGGGCGGGTTGTTGGTGAGAACACCCCTGACGGTGTGTGGCGTGCTGGCCTTGCGGGTGACGGGGCGGGCGACTACGACCGTTCGTATTCCTATGATGGTGCCGGGCGTTTGGTGAAGGTCAAAGACATCACCGCGGCCCCTGGCGACTTGGTGAACACTGACCCTGATGAGGGTGTGGTCACGCCTGTTGTTGAGCGTGTGTATGCGTTTGATAAGAACGGTAATCGTACGGGGTTGGCTACGCGTGTTGATGGTGAGCAGGTGTCAGTGCGTGAGTGGGCTTATGATGCTGCTGACCGGTTTGCCACTGGCGGGTACGTGTTTGATGGGTTGGGCCGCCAGTTGACGGTTCCAGCTGTTGACGCGCCGGTGACGGGTGGTTTTGCTGCTGGTAGTGGTGATATCACGGTGTCGTATTTTGATGATGATCAAGCTCGCACTATTTCTCGCGGCAGTGTGACTACCACGATTGATCTTGATTCTGCTGGTCGACGTTTGACGTTGACGGGTAGTGGTGATGGTGCGGTTGTGAAGAATCATTATGTTGATTCTTCGGATAACCCTGGGTGGTCAACGTCCACGGTTGGTGGGGACACCACGTTGACTCGGTACGAGTCCACTATTGGTGGGGATTTGGCGTTAACGATCACTGATGGTGTGGTTAGTGTGGCGTTGAGTAATCCTAATGGTGACGTGGTCGCAACGCTCCCACTTAATGGGGACGATGCCGGTGCGGGGATTGCCTCGTGGGCGGCCTTTGATGAGTACGGGAACCTGACCTCCACAACCCCGGCGAACACGGGTGTGAACACGTACGGGTGGCACGGTAAATCCCAACGTGCCCTCGATGCTAGCGGCCTGATCCTCATGGGTGTGCGCCTGTACAACAGTGCAACAGGTGCGTTTACCTCGCGTGACCCCATCGACGGCGGAAACACCACCACCTATGCTTACCCACAAGACCCCATCAACCAACACGACCTCGACGGTCAAGCTAAGAACTGGAGAGATAGCTGGCTCTGGAGGAACAAATGGACCGTCGCTTCTGTGGCAGTCGGTTTTATCCCAGGTGTAGGTGCCGCAGCATGGGCCTATCGAGGATACCGTGTGGCACGGGCTGTAAATTATGCGACAAAAGCGAATAGGCTTAAAAAATTTGGAACAACCTTTAAAAAAGCGACGAAGGCTGTTGCGACTAGGGTAAAAAATAACAATTTTGTCCGAGTTGGTCGGGTAAAAAAAGACGGCCATTTTCGAGTTTCTTTCGGACCGGCGCCCAAGCATTGGGCAAAATTGTCTCCAAGAAGGCAGAAGATCCAACGGCACCATTTGCACATTGATAGAACGGTGGTTGCTTTCACGCGGTACAGAAAAGGTACTACACACCGGCATTTTTGGGGAAAATAAGATCTACGTTAGGGTGTTTTGATGGAACTGTCAGTCGATGAGTGGGTAGGCTTCGCCAAGGGCGTCTTTGCCGCTCAGTTCAGTAGGATCTTCTCGAATGCTGTGTACACATTCGAGATGAAGAATAGATACATCCTTCAATGGAATTTAACCGTAGACGGCAAGGGCGAGTTTCAGATAGTCAGTAGGCTTGATGTTCTTGAAGTCTATTTTCGAAAAGATTATTGCGCTTTAGACTTCGCCCAGTATCCAGATGAGGACTTTGAAGAAGTTATATCAGATATGCTGACATGGATCGCTCGATACTACGCGGGAGAAGTTGACGTTGTTCAGTCTAGAACGCGTATTTTAAAGAAGATCCAATACATCTTTAAAAACCGCGAATCTGAAGAGGTCCTTTATTTTACGGAAGTTGGAAAGAGGAGAAAGTAGATTCGAAGGACTAAAAATTTAGTTCGAATGGTCTAGGAAAGGTAGATGAGACGGAGAATGAGTAGGATTATTTCTTCAACATGACTACCCCGCCTTCCTTGAACTTGATGATGAGGCTGAATAAGAATCAGAGAAGACTTGGAGGATCTTGTGGTGGTACCTCTGGTAACCATTAGCTGACCAGAGAGTGCTGAAGTCACATTGGCCGGGAACAGGTGAGAAGCGACTGGCAAACGTCAATGGTGCCGATCCTGTTCGCCGTAAAACTCTAGTTGTGAGCGTCAACCATGCGTGCTTAAGGACTTGTGAGAAAACTGGTTGATGTTGCAGGCCTGCACCGTGTAAAGTCCGGGGGCGCCTAAAGGAGCCGCGGAGGGTGAGGTAACCGTAGGAAACCAGGTCGCTTAGCGAATGGTAAAAGTATGTGGAAAAGGAATTTATGAGGTACTATCTTCTCTTTGCTTTCGGAGTGGTTTTGGCTTTGATTGGAATGAACCTAAATATTGAGACCGAACAATCGACGCCGTGGGGCGGATTCCTCAAGTAGGGGTTGTTAACAATAGGCTTCGCTGTCTCTGTAGGAGCTTACGTGGCTTGGGCGAAAGCTGGTGATCGCCCAAAGGGTGACGAGCGATAGGTCACATATGCGATCAACGCTACCAAATTTGGATCCGAAGCCGTGGCTTTACTCAGGCCGTCACTTCGTTGTCTACCGAAAAGTCCCGTTGTTGTTGCCTAATATCTAAGGCGACGGAAAATCCAACGCTTCGGGTGATGTTTGGGATGGGATGGGGTGGTAGCCATGCATAAAGGGTTCTTGATTGCGAGTCTTTCTGTTTTTATCGGGTTGATTATTTGGGACATGATCTTTCATAAAAAATATGAACGTGGTGTTTTTGAGATAATCAAGAACCCGCCTGAGGATAGGCAAACGTATAGACTTGGCGCATTAATGTGTGTGGGTATTTCTTTGGTGTGGGAGTGGATTCCGGTGCGGGGAGGTACAGGGATCAAAGGCTTGTAAATATCCGCAGCCAAAAACCGTGGGGCTTTGTGTAAGCGACGAAAGAAAACTACCAGTTTCTTACTCAACTCTTGCTAGCCTGATGAGTATGAGAGAGCGGTCTACAGACGGAGGTTCGAACTTACGTATGCAGGTCACCCTAGTGGTGAGACTAGTACTTCTTCTGATGATGGCCACTGCGCACATTATTTTCACGGTCGTTCTCATGAGTTCGGCGGAACGGGAACCATATATCGAATTTCTCAATTTCACGCCGTGGCTTTCGTTCATGATCGTCATGGGTTTGCTCGCAACCACTGCGGAAATTTCAAAAAATGATACCCAGCTACTCGTCACCGAGTTGTTCACAACAAAATCAATACCGCGCAGTTACATCCACCATGTTGATGGTGGCAATGGAATAGTAGTCATTTTAAATGACCACTCAGAGATCGATACGTTCGCCCGTGATTCAACCTTATTTAACACGGACAGATACTTGCTCGCCAATATGGAAGTCGCTGAAGAAATCAATACTTGGGTGAACACCGGTTCAGCAGAAAATAGTTCTGGTCCTCAAGTCGCACGGCGCCGACGCCCTGACCCTATAAAAAACAGTGATCTCCTTTCTATGGTCAGCAACCTTCTTAACCTGTCTCTACATCGTTCACCCTGTTGAGTGGAATCTCTAACGGCTGTTTGGAAGCGGTCGAGGTGAGCATCCATGGCTTTGCCCGCTCAGAATGACTGGCCCCTGATTTCCTTGCTCCAAGGTTCATTGAGGTGTACTTGCACGGTGTGGAGACGCTAATATTGCACATGTGGCATCTGGACACGGTCTACGTGTGACTGTGACAGCAAAGCACCGGGTTCAAAATCTTGATTATAGTGTTGCGTTCTAAATCATTGTTGAACTTGTCAGGTCAAAAATATACTTTGAAAGAAGCTTGGGTGCTCATGAGATATTATTTTCTCTTCGCTTTTGGGCTAGTTCTGGCTTTGATTGGAATGGACCTTAATGTTGAGACCGAAAAGTCGATGCTGTGGGGCGAGTTCCTCGAGTTTGGGTTGATAACAATCGGTCACGCAGTCTCTGTAGTAGCATATGTGGGCTGGGCGAAAGCTGGTGATCGCCCCAAGGGTAAGCATCGGTAAACCATTCATGCGATGAACGCTACCTAATCTGCTTCCGAAGGTGTGACTTCACTTAAACTGTCACTCCGTTGTCTACCGAAAAGTTCTGTTTTTGTTGCCAAATATTCAAAGCGACAGAACGACAAACAATTAAGGTGAATCCTGGGATGGAGTGTTGGCTGTGCACAAAGGGTTCCTAATTGCGAGTCTTTCGGTTTTTACCGGGTTGATTATTTGGGATATGATATTTCATAAGAAATATGAACGTGGTGTTTTTGAGATCGTGAAAAACCCGCCTGAGGATAGGCAAACGTATAGACTTGGCGCACTCATGTGGGTGGGCGCTTCGCTGGTGTGGGAGTGGATTCCGGTGCGAGGAGGTACGGGAATCAAAGGCTGGTGATGGCTGCTCTTCCACTGCATCAAACTACTGAGTTCAGGTGTCTACGCCAGCTATTAGACGACCAACCTAGAAGGCATCGAAAATAAGTAGTCACTGCTCATTGCTGCCGGTAACCTCATCCCCAATTGAAGCAAGGGTGTTGGGAAGCCGACCAGCGCATGGCTGCTTGTTTCTTGAGGGCTGTAGCACACTGGATATGCGCAGGGGTACGAAGCGTGTAGCGCTTTAACTCGCTGTAGGGTACGAGGTAGAGGGACTTATGGGTTTGTTGTGGGACAAGATTGAGGCGTGGTTGGGTAGAAAGTGGCCGAATCGTTTTGTCGATTGGGACCGCCTCAACTCGCTTGAGAAAGAGTATGCAAAGCTAAGTGATCAAGAGTTTGCGGCTCTGTGGTTTGCAAGTAGGCGTGAGGACACGTATGAAGCAAAGGCTATTACTAGTGTCATCATTGAACGGCTTTGGGATTTTGGTTCCATGGAATCCATGATTAAAGCAATGTGGTGTAACGCGCTCGACGATGACGCGAAGATCTATGTAGTGGAATGCTTCCATTTCTGTGTTTGGCATATGATCCACCATGAACACGCCGAGCCGATGCTCGAATGGCTTCAAGAGAAGGTTGCTGCATCGAGTTCTCGCGTCCAGCTTGGTGTCCAAGAAATGCACATCGAACGCTTCTCTGATGAAGAATGGCTAAAAACGGCACAAGACGACATTGAGACTGGTATAAAGCGAGGTAGCAGTGACGAGACGATTCTTGAGGACTGTCGCTACTATGGGTTGTCCGAAAAAGTAATTATGGAAATGATAGCCACCGAGCGACGACGGAATGAATAGCATTCTGTAGGAATGAAAAATCACTCGTACGCTCGTGCTTGATAGAACAGCATGTGTTTGTCCATGTGGGGTGCTGCATTACAGAAGAAGCAGGAGCGTGGTGTTTTCGAGATCGTGAAAAACCCGCCTGAGGATAGGTAAACGTATAGAATCTGCGCACGCATGTGGGTGGGTGCTTCGTTGGTGTGGGAGTGGATTCCGGTGCGGGGAGGTACAGGGATCAAAGGCTGGTGATGGCTGCTTGTTTCTTGGGGGCTGTAGCACACTGGATATGCGCAGGGGTTCGAAGCGTGTAGCGCTTTAAGCCGCTGTAGGAAACGAGGTAAAGGGACTTATGGGTTTATTGTGGGACAAGATTGAGGCGTGGTTGGGTAGAAAGTGGCCGGATCGTTTTGTCGATTGGGACCGTCTCAACTCGCTTGAGGAAGAGTATGCAAAGCTAAGTGATCAAGAGCTTGCAGCTCTGTGGTTTGCAAGTAGGCGTGAGGACACGTATGAGGCGAAGGCTATTAGTAGTGTCATCATTGACCGGCTTTGGGATTTTGGTTCTATGGAATCAATGATTAAAGCAATGTGGTGCAACGCGCTCGACGATGACGCAAAGATCGATGTAGTGGAACAGTTCCACTTCTGGGTTTGGCATTTGATTCACCATGAACACACAGATCCAATACTTGATTGGCTTCAAGAGAGGGTTGCTGCATCGAGTTCTCGCGTTCAGCTCGGCGTCCAAGAAATACACTTCGAACGCTTCCCTGATGAAAAATGGCTAAAAATGGCACAAGAGGACATTGAAAATGGCGTAAAGCGGATAGATAGTGACGAATCGATTCTTGAGAGCTGTCGCTACTATGGGTTGTCCGAAAACGTAATTATGGAAATGCTAGCCCGCGAGCGGCAACGAAATGCGTGACACTTCAAAACTTGTAGGAGATAGCCCACCCTCACACTGAAACCCTTCAACAAAGGTAACTAGTCAAAGAGTGTTTCAGAAGCAACTTAGAGAATGCGCCCACGCCTAGTATTGGCGTGCCAGGGGCGAAGCAGGCCAATATGTTCCCCTGCCAGGTGCGATACCATCGGTTCCAGCCGCATCGGCGTTGAGTCAGTGTACTTAGACAGGAGTGCCCTTAAGGCATGGAATTACTCGTTTACCTCTTCGCCGTGTACGGCTACATCATTCTTGAGTATTTAGAAGATAAGTTCGTCTACGTCATTGTCTACGTATTGCTTCTCTTCACAGGGGTACTTGGCCTCATCATCTGGCACAAGTTGAAGAACAGAGTCCTTAAATCCTGGGTTAGATTGTGCAAGGCGCAACAAAGAGGGCCTACCACAGGCGGCAAAGTCGTGATCCGTCCGCAACACTCGTGGATCTGGACTGTGCGCCTAGTTAACGTCATTGTTATTGCACTTATTGTGGCTCTGTATGCTTTTCCGTCCCCCATTGATCTGCGCCGTGCAGTGGGTTGTGGACTGTCAGTTGCTCCGCTGCTGTGGTTCTTGGTCCGGAGTTTTCAAACGAAAGTTGTCACTGACAACGGGGTTCTCAAGTACTACGGCTTGGGTCGTACTTGGAATATTCCCATGTCATCAATCCACCTCATTTGCCAGTCCGATGCGAAGGGCGCCAGCGAGGACGGATGGCTGGGCCCTCAGTACTCTGCTGCCCCAGAGATCATCTTCCAGAATGGCCGCAGCATCGTGTTGGTTGCTTTGGGAGGTCACAACCGTTTGGCGTGGGAAAGAGTGGTCCAACTGTCCGAGTGGGCGGGGCTAGCCCAGGAACCAGAACACGGCTGCCGTAAACCGTGACTCCTTACTCAGAAACAGGCCCCCGCTGATGAACACCTCCACTCTCAACGCCTTTAGGCGACCGTTTCTTAGCCGAATCCCGTTACGCCTAGTCACGGGTGTCATCGTCGCGATCTTGATCAGTAACCTAGTTGAGGGCGATCTAGACCACGCCCTGCAAGACTTTTATTTTTGGCTAATCGCTGTTCCCGCGGTTTACTTCTTCGTCAGATCGTTTGTTGTGGGCCTACGGTACAAAAATGGGGTATTTGTTTATCGCACGTATTTTTGTAAAAAGAGGTTCACCGCTGAGCAGGTCGATTTCTTCCAAATAGTTGACAGCGATGATGACTGGGCTGACATCGTGGTTGGTGTGCTCAGTGAGTTGTTCACTGTGCCGGGTGCTCACTTGAAGAACGGCGAGAAAATATCGTTCAGGGCATGTGCTGGGTTGATGTGGTCGGTGGACAAAAAACTTGTCCACATGAACCGAATCATGAACCCTGCATGGTCCACCCCCACTGATCTAGATAGGCCAGGGGTCAGTAATTGGACCATCTGGAAAATGTTTGCAAGCGATTTCCGTCAACGGGATTCACCCCGAACAAAGCAAACTCCGCAACCAGGCCAAGGCGACGAACCACAATGAACCTTTATTGCACCAGATGTGAGGGTGGGTCTGCATGGCGAAAATCAAACTAGGCCCTGGCCCTCACGCTCACTGGGACCGACCAGTGGCGATACTGGTGCTTGCGGTGCTCACTGTCATCCTGATGCGTGGTAAGGCCGACGCAGGGCTTTACGCAGTGCTCATCTTCGCTTGCGCTATTGCAGTGTTTCTCATTGTTCAAGAGCGCAGAAAAGTGTCAAAGTATCGGCGGCACGTCAAGCGTTGGCAGGAGTTGGCAAGCAACTCCACTCGTATCAAAGCTCGGGAACTGAAGAACCGGTTGGCTGCCGCCGCCCAGTTTGGTGTTGCTACACGACACGGCACACCGCTGGTAACACGCTGGACCTACAAGCCTGATACAAGGCAGATGTTAGTGGAACTTTTTTCCCTGAATCCCGAACACCAACGAAACGATGTTTTCCTCATCAAGGAAAGTTCACTCGCGGCACTGATTGAGGAACTCCACTTTCGAGTAATTGAGAGTCCGACACTTTGCGCCCAGGTGGAAACAGAGTACTTCGATAGTTTCGTTCCTCCGCTACGAGTGAAGGAGCAAGAACTCTTTAACAATGCCCTCCAAGCAGTTCGAGGTACCTGGCCTACTGGCCCGTGGCGCAGAAAGCATGGACGTATCAACATGGCCGCAGGTGCTGTCGGGCTTGGGCTGCTTGCCCTCACGCTCCCTGACGCGTTCAGTCCTGGTGTGGAGTGGGCTGTTTATGTGTTTGTGCTGTGTGGGGTGGTGCTTGTCGGGTTCGCCGTCCGATTCGGAATCACTGTGCAAGACACGGCTGTGAGTTATTGCAATGGGTTACGTAAGCAAACGTGGCAACTCGCGGAGATCGACTCTGTGGCGGTTCGATACCGTGAAACCTTTGGGTTCCTCGGTGAGCGTGGCGGCTTCCACCCTGTGCTGGTGTTGAACAATGGTGAACAAAAAGATCTAGCGCTCTTTGCATATTCGCGGCGTGATTCCGCGCGTACCTATGTTCAGCTAGACCAGCTGTGCGCTAACGGAGCTCGCCAGAATACGCTTCCAAAAGAATTACCTTCTTATGATGCGTGAACGGGTTGTTAAACTCACCGTAGCGTTGGGTTGATTTCCCCTTTTACTCGGAAGGCAACTCCCGATGCGCTCGAAGCGTACAGCAGTATTCAGGCCAAGGTAGATAGGGAAGTTGCTTCAGTGATTATCGATATCATGATTGAGGCTTGGGGGTCTGTTCGAACGTTTGGTGGTTGGGTCCTCGGGCTTACCTATATTTGTCTTGTTGCATCTGTTTTTATTTCCGCTGACGCTGGGCAGTATGTCAGTTGCGGGATGGCTGTAGTCGTCGCCGTTGCTGTGTGGTCCGTACGTTTCCGCATTGATGACTTACGGTCACGGGATGACCTAAGAATGCGGATCGCCGAAACAGGAAAGCGACTCTCGGACTGGAAGCTTCTCTCAAGAGCGGTCCGGGTGTTTCTGATTATGAACTTGCTCGTCTCAGGTGTCGTGACTGCGCTCCTCATAGGCGAGGATAAGACGTACCTGGTTTATGCACTACAAGTCACGCAAGTTGCCGCGCTGCTGTTGTGCCGTTGGAAACTAGTGCTTACCGTCCCTCCAAAGTTGTTGGCGAGTCATGCTAGGACTGCCGCGGTTGTGCGTGACTGAACGGGGAACTCGTCGTTTCTTGAAGGGGCAAATAGCCGGGTGGAGGTGCACCAATGGTCATGTCAAACGAAGAGTGGCTAGTGTTCGCTCAAGCTGTTTTTGACTCGCAGTTGAAAAGAATCCTACCCGACGCTGAATATGAACTTGAGATCAGAGAGAAGTACATCCTTCACTGGAAGTTGAGTGCCTTTGGGCGACAGGACTTTGAATTCATCAGCAGAGGTGAGTTGCTCTTCATTTATTACCATAATAACTGTGCGAATCTTCAGTTCGCGCAGTATCCTGATGATGATTTTGAAGAACTGGTTTCAGATATGTTGACGGTAATCGCACGGTACTACGCTGGAGACATCGACGTTGTTCAACACAGAACTCGACATCGGAAGAAGCTTGAGTATATTTTTAGAGACTATGATTCTGGAGATTTCTATCATTTCACAGAAGATTGAAGAACTTGTACTGTTGAGAGTGATGACGTGAGAGTGTTTTTAATTGATGGTACTCTTCCACACGCGTGGCGAATATCGTGGGCCGCTCGTTGTGGCAAGATTATATCTGTGGGAGTTCTACCCCAGGGGGTTGTGCCAGAAAGGTTTTTGTCACCGCTCCGGAAAACGTTGAAGAGTCTGGAGATCACTGTTGGTGCTCCATCAGGGGACTATTCTTTCCTTGAAGATTTTTCAGAGTTGCGAGAATTGGGTTTGTGGATAAACTCAACGATTCCTATAGATTTCACGAAAATGAACCTAGAGTCTTTGGCTATTTCGGCATCTCGGTCTTACAGATCGGTCATTGATTCTCAGACGATTAAATCCCTGTATGTTGCGGGTGGCGGGGTGTCGTGGCTTCCACGTGCAGGGCAATTGACAGAACTTGCTTTGGAGCCCATCTCAAAGGATAGGGATCTTAGTGCTCTTGCCACACAGAAAAACCTGGAGAAACTGAGTTTGACTGGTCGAGGGGGGATCGATCTGGCTGGGCTTCGTTCGTTGGTTTCCCTAACCTCCATTGATCTCAGTTGGTTTTCTGAAGTGCTCAATGTGGAGGCATTGGTATCCCTGCCCCACTTGCGGAAAGTAGCGTTCTCTGACGTGAAGAAAGTAGATAATGTGCGGGCGCTTCATATGCTGCGGGACAGCGGTATACATGTGCACGCTGATGGAATGGCGCCTTGGACGCGCCCATTCCACCCCGAGTCCCGGTCGCTGATATCGCTTATTCGAACTGGTCTACATTAGGAAAGAGGGTTGCGATGACAAAGCCTGATGACGCAGTAGTTCTTGATTTATTGAAACTGGGGCAACGTAATTTTCTGTTTGCTGCACCCTGCCATGGCATGGATTTGCTCGTTAGGTTCGATCCAAGTATTTCTGGAGGATGGTATACCTTCAATGGTTTATCACGTAAGTGGGTGCCTAGATATATATCAATGATTGGTGGGGAAATCGTCGGCTGGAAAGTCCCGGAAGTTGATGATGACTTGGATGAATGGTGGATGCGTGTAGCAGCGGATTACATTATGTGTTCTCCGCCGCTCGATGAAAAGAACCTCATCGATTTCCTCGAAGCGGACAGTGGGCAGTGGCTGTTGAGTGAGGAGCAGTTACATGCTGCTCTTCCAAGGTTTGAAACATTTGATGAAGATATTTCCGACATTATTGGTTACTATCGGCCGCAGTTCGAGTTGGTGAGTTCCAAGAGGGTGACGCTTGACGGTCGCAGGTTCATTGCATGCGCGATTGTAGATACAACACATAGTAGTTGGGGGTGGGACTGGGCACCTCTCGGCGCTCCCCAAAGGTGGACGCGAAAGCGGAGTAAACACCCTTACGTTTTTTACGATTTCCTTTTGCCCTGGTCGAAAGATAAAAACCTCAACTCTCGTACTGTGGTTGAGGCGCAGCAGTTTGTGAGGATCCTGCATGGTGAAACGCGCTTCGACTGGTTCACCCGCATGCATGAGCTCTTCACGGTGCGTTCCTGCGGAGAGATCCTAAATCTCGCAGACAAATAGCCTCAGCTGGCTTTGTGTCTCGTATTCGTCAGCGAGGGCTGGTTCATGCCGCTTTAACTTACTCCTCAGTTGATCGATCAGTGCTGTTGATGCATAAAAAGAGTCTCGGACAGGAACCTTTCGCTGCTATTGTTCCCTTTAAATGACAGCGAAGGTGAAAAGCCTCGATTTATGAGGGATGAACAATGGACGATGAACGCTATGACGAGGCAGAGAAAAAGTTCTCTGCGATGAGCGACCACGAGTTGGGTCGTGTGTGGTGGGATCGGTGGGAGTTTGACGATGACGAGTCAACTGCGTATGTGTGCGTCACACAAGAGCGCAAGTGGGAAGTTGATTCCGCCGATTCGCTGATCAAAGCAATGTGGGCATCTGCTCCTGATGATGACGGAAGAAGGGAAGTGATCTACGAATTCTATTTAGACATTTGGTCGTTTCGTCATCATAAATTTTGTGATCCCACACTCGAATGGCTTCGAGAACAAGCGAGGGTGCATAACAGAGTAGTTATCAATTTTATTGATGCTGTTGGATTCAAAAGATATCCCATGCCTATATGGATTGAACGCGCAAGAAAAGAGATAAGGGAGCGAATAGCCTGCGGAGCAGATGACGATTACATCCTAGATTCAATCAGGATGTGTGGACTCCCGAGAGAAACTGAACTTGAACTTTTGGCTATAGAGCGGCGATCCATTCGTGGACGTATAGCCACTGTGAGAAGTTGGGTGAGGATCTGGTTTTATCGGCTACGGTACCCAGTTGACCAAGAGTTATGAGACTTTGAGATGCTGATCTCGTGTGCCACCCGGGTTCACCACAGAATCCAGAACCCTCGCTTAACACCTTGAAGGGGCTGGAGGGTTTGTCCTTTACGTTCACCGATCTCGGCAACCAGCCTCTCCACCATCGGACGTGGCATGAACGCCTGTGTGAGTGTTATGGGTTCTTGCGTTTGAGATTTTCTATCCAGTGTGACAACTCGAAGTTTTCGAGGGCCAGCGGCAAACATCATTGCCCCATCCCACTGTTCATCTGACACTCGAATGATCTCCGGGTAAGGGATGAAGTCTGTGCGGAGATAGTTCCTGACTACCATGCCGCCCTCGGCCAATCTCACAACAGCTAACTGTGCAACTAAAATGTGGATAAGTGAATAAGCCGCAAGAATGGCTCCCCCGAATAACCAGAACCACGACTCCTCGATGTATTGGACACAAAAGATTCCAGTGAGCAACGGTAATAGGTGATAGATAGTCGTAAACCTGCGCGAGTAATGTGCCCAGTTTTTAGAATCGCCCACCCTCACGCTCCCCGTCTCATCTGTAGTGCCTCCATCTACTGCGCTTCTCCTCATGCGTCGGGAACCTAACATCTGATGCCATAAGGTGTGTACATGAAGGCGCTCATCTACTACTTTGCCATCTTTTGGGTTCACCAGTTGGTGACAAACTCGGAGTCGGTCATAGCTAATGTCTTTGGATTGATTGTGCTTCTCGGGCTGGTAGGTGCCAGTGTACTGATGGGTACAGTGCTCCCACTCCTCCATAGAAGAGTGATAAACCGCTGTGCCGCGAGTGGCAGCAGCCATGAAGCAGGGGAGTTCAAGAAAGTCACTGCACTTACCCGGTCGCGGCTTGGTGCTTATGCATTGTTGGCGATGATACTGGGAGTGTCCACGTACACATACTTGGTCGGGGACGTGCCACAAACCGCAGGTGCTGTGGCTTTCGTGTTGTCAACCGCACCCCTCGTTGTTGCGGCTATTCGCCTGCCTCGTGTCTCAGCGTCTATTGAGAACGGTCACCTCACGTACCGTGGGGTGTTCCGTACCCGAAAGATCCCCACGCACCAAGTCCACGCAGTATCCCCGTGGCAAGAACATGACAAAGAATCGTCGCTTTTTGAGGCAGTTGATGCCATGCCAACTCTGCACCTACTCAACGGGAAAGAACTCCCGATGCTTGGGCTCATCAGGCCAGCCAAAGCATCGTTAGCTTTGTGTGACGAGATTACGCGCTCGATCAGCCTAGCTCCGTACCAGGACCACGACTGCCTCACTCGCGGATTGCTCCCCACGAGTGGCTTGTTTCCAACCAAGTAGTGGATACAGCGCTACGTTGCGCCACGGTTGAACGTGTTAACGAAAGGGTAATCCTTCTTTGAGTAATGACTCCACTACCAGCGGTTCCGTTGAGCGTCCCCGTGTGCGCCGGGTTCTGCCGTCACTGTATTTTGGTGTTCTTTTTGTCCCTTCATCGTTTGGTGTTTTGTTTACCTGGACAGGGCCCTTCGCGGAGTCTTTTTCTTTGGTCTCGATGGCTTTCCTATACCTTCTGATGCTTGTGTGGGGCTTAGCCGTGGTTCTTGAGTTGGAACGGCGCAGCTGGTTGTGGCGGCGGGTGCGTGACAGGAAGTGGTGGGCTGTGTTCGTGCTGTTCACTCTTCTGGCCGCTACATGTGCGGGTGTGAACCCGATACTTACAACGTATGAGCTTCCCTCAAATATTATGTGGGGTTATACCGCGTTTTCGACGGTAGCTATTGTTGTGGGCATCGCTTGTTTGTGGTGGTGGCCCTTAAAACCGGGAATGTATGAACAACTCGTTGTTCAACGAGACCAACCTGATCCTGAACTTGATGTTGAGGAAGAAGAGGAGCCAGAGGAGGGGCGCAGGAGCTTGTGGTGGTACCTCTGGTGACCGTAACTCAACCACAGTTTGCTGTACTCAACGAGGATGGAGAGCAGATGAGATCGGGCCGCGCAACCAAAGCACTCACTGAGGGTGGGGCAACTGCAGGGAACCGGGCCACTCGGCGAGTGGAAGAAATAACACTCAAAGGGTTTGAGGTTCGTGAAGATCCCTCTGATTTCATCTCGGTGGACATCACAGGCCGAGGGAGGATTGATCTTTACAACGACGCTAAACTCATTGAATATTCATGGTTGTTCGAGAAAAGCGTTTTCCGTATCGCCTTTCGAGAGTGCGAATCCGGCGACATCATAGACTTTCAGTTCTCGGGAATCCGGAACCTTGTGGCCGTGCCGGATGCAGACGAAACGCCGCTGCCCGTGCCCCCAAATATCGAGTTTGTTCGGTTCGTTTTTGGTTCATATCATCTCGATATTGAGCCGAATCCTGATTGGCAGAAAAATGTTGAGTTCTCCACGAACCTGATGATCTATCGGTTCTGGGCAGAACAAGTGGAGGTTCGTGTAAGAGACAGGACCGAGGGGGCAGCGACTCACACATGGTAAGAAACTGGGCCGCGTATTCGAAACGCTGGACTGTGCCGTGGTGGACCGTAGTGGGAGCCTCAACAACCGGTGGCACCGTCGTAGCCATTTCCGCTGAAGATGTCCTCTTCTCAGTGATTGGTGGTGCCGCGACTGTCTTTTGTTTAGTCCACTTCGCAAACGCGCTGAGTGTCATGCTGATTCTCCACGATCACACACTGGAGTACCGCGTGTGGTTCAAGCGGCATCGTGTTCCGGTATCAAACATTTCATCGTTGACTGAGGAACGTTGGGACGGCGGGTGGGTCCTCATCGGTGACGGGCCAAAAAAGATCCGAGTCCTGACTATCCGATTGAAGCGCAGCAACGGTGAATATCGCACCTTAGATTTCGCGTTCATGCCAAGGAAGCACCTCAACCAATTGGTTGAAGACATTCACGCCGTGGCACCACAACGCATCAAAGGGTACAAACCAAACACGCAGCATCCCCAACGCCCCATATGCCCCCAGCGCCCCCTACGCCGCCAGCGTCAAGCCCTCAGTGATTAACGCTGCACCCAGGGAACGTCGGGGTCGGCGTAGTGGGCCCAGCCGTTGGGGTGCCACCAGGTGTGTTGGTGGGTGGCGATGCTGGTCACGAAACTGGGGTAGTCCACGGGTGCCCCCCATGCGACGCTTGCGACTGCGGGTAGGCGCGGTAGGAGCATCGTCATGATGTCATGTGGGGTGCGGATTGTTTCTGTCCACAGGCACGTCTCCACACCTGTGATTAAGTGGCTGGGGATAACCGGCATCGCCGCGGCGGGCGTCCACTCGTACGCGGCCCGCAACGGTACAAGCCCCGCCCACGTTAACCCCAACGGAAAGTCAGGGACCGGTTTCAGGTCAAGGTAGGTGTGGTAAGCCGGTGACGCAATCACCTCAACACCGGTGTGTTCAGCAGTGTGAGCAAGGTGCGCCAGGTTGTCTTGGTTGAATTCGTGCGTCCAATACTGCACCTGGGTTCCCTCAGGCAGGGGGGAGCCTGCCGCCTCTTGCCACACCACAAGTTTTTTGCCGTGCGCCGCGACCAGTTCACCGAGCCTGCCCATGAACTGTTCATACTCGGGGCGGGAAACCTGCTTCACCTCATCCCCGCCCACATGCAAGTATTCGCCGTGGGTGGTGCGCGCCAAGCTGCCCACAATGTCATCAAGGAGTTCCCACGTGGCGTCGGCGGTCAGGTTCACCCACGAGAACCCCACATCAATCCCCGCATAGGGTTCACGCGGTTTCCCATCCGGTGACACCTGAGGGTAGGCGACTTGCAGGGCGTGTGTGTGGCCTGGCAGGTCAATCTCCGGCACAACGGTCATGGCGTGCGCGGCGGCGTATCGTTGGATCGCCTCGTAATCCGCGAGGGTGAGGTACCCGCCCGCCCCGCCATCCACATCGTTAGCGGATGCCCGTTCCGTGAGCGCCGGGTGCCCGTCAATTTCGATGCGCCACCCCTGGTCGTCGCTCAGGTGCAGGTGCAGGCGGTTCAGCCCGTAGGCGCTGGCCACATCAATAACACTGGTGATGGTGTCCACACCGAAAAAGTGCCGCGCTACGTCAAGCATCACCCCGCGTGTGGGGTAGGTGGGTGCGCTGCGTGCTGTGAAACCTTCCGCGCCGGGGGTGCGTAACGCCTGGATCAGGGCGTTCACGCCGTAAAAGGCGCCAGCTGGGTCAGCGGCAGTCAGGTCGATGCGCTCCCGTGTTGCGGTGAGCTCAAAACTCTCAGCGGGGAGGGAACGGTCATGGGTTGCGCTGACTGTGCGAAGCGGCGCGGCGGGTGCCGTGTGCCCGATGCCCGTAACTGTCCCATCAGCATGACCTGTTGCGGCCGTGGTGGGGGAGGGGGTGTAGGTGGTGAGGAGGTGGGTGGCGGCGTGTGGCGCCCACCCGTTGAGGCACTCAGCGAGCGCGGCGTGTTCGGCTGGTGTGAGTGGTGGCAGGGGGGTGTTGTCGCTGGTGAGGTGTTGGGGTGTGGGGATGATGTGGGTGGGCATCGTTGCCTCCTTGGTCGTGATGAAACCGTAACGCAATCTGGTGTGGAGCGGCCTTGACGTTAATTAGTAAGTAAGGTGTACTTACTTTATGGCACGGATCACGACAAGTACAGGGCGGCGAGCAACACAAACCCGCACCGGCGCGGAATCAACCAAAGTTCTCCCAGCAGATGTGCGGCACCTGCACCGCACCCTGCTGCTCACCCACCTGTACAAATCGGACCCCAAAAGCCGGGCAGACCTTGCCCGCGCCACCGGGCTCACCCGTGTCACCGTCTCCGACGTGGTCACTGACCTCCTCGACCGCAGCCTCGTTCGCGAGGTTGGCACCCGCCCCGGAACACGAGTGGGTAAACCAGCCACACTCGTCACTGTGGACTACGAGTCACACGCCATTGTGTGCCTCGACCTGTCCAGAGAAACCGAGTTCCGAGGGGCAGTAACCACACTGAGTGGAGACATCATCCACCGCGAAGCTCTCACCCTTGATGAGCACAAAGGCGACGATGCCCTAGCCAAGGTCATCACCCTCGCCAAAAAACTCATCACCTCAACCACCTCTCCCGTGGTCGGTTTAGGGGTGGGGACCCCCGGTATCGTCAGCGCCGAAGGGGTGGTGCGCAACGCACCAAACCTTGGTTGGCGAGACCTCAACCTTGCTGAGGTACTCCACCGTGAGTTAGGTGTTCCCGCGTACGTAGCCAACGACGCTGACACCGCTGTCCTCGCGGAAAGTACCTTCGGGGCGGGGGACGCCACCGGCCTCATGCTCGTGCAAATCGGGCATGGTGTGGGTGCGGGGATTCTGTGCGACTCCCACCTGCTGCGCGGGCCGGAAGGCACCGCAGGGGAAATCGGCCACGTGCGCATCAGTGATGACAACGTGCCGTGCTCCTGTGGCCGCACCGGATGCCTCGAGGCGTACCTCGCGGCCCCGAAACTCAGGGCCCGCATCGAAGGATGCGCACCTGACCAGGTGGCCCGCGAACTCACTACCGCAGGGCAACAACTAGGCCGCATCATCGCCCCAGTGACCCAAGCACTAGGGATCTTTGATGTTGCCCTGCTCGGCCCCGAGGACCTCCTCACCCAGGAATTCCTCACCGCAACACAAGAAGCCGTCCACGCCACCACGAGCCACTTCATGGACCGTGACGTTGTGATTCGGCTATCTGCCCTCGGGCATGACGGTGTCATCCACGGCGCCGCAGCCCACGTCTTAGCCGGTGAACTCGGACTGTCATAACCTGCAACACTTCACGATTCCCACCCACGTGACAGTCCTTCACCACGCGACCTGAAAGGACACCACCCATGAAGTTCTCCCGCATGGCTGCACTCGCACTAGCCTCAACCCTGGCATTAACCGCCTGCTCCAGCGAAAGCACCACCGAAGAACCCGACGCAACCGGCAGCGAACAAGGCGGGGAAATCACCGTCTGGTTAGCCGGTGAAACAGACACCCCAGAACCAGCCGTCACCTGGCTCAAAACCGAAGCGAAAGCCCAATACGACATCGACGTCACTGTGGAACGCATCGGCTGGGGAGACCTGCTATCCCGAGTCACCACAACACTGGGAGACACCTCCCAAACCCCAGACATTGTGGAACTGGGCAACACCCAAGTCCAAGCGTTCACCCACGCTGGCGGGTTCGCTGACATCACACCACTATGGGACGAGCTCGGCGGCGACAGCCTCGCCCTGCAAGGCATGGTGGAAGGCGGGTCCGTTGAAGACACCCTGTACGCTGCGCCCTACTACGCCGGTTCTCGCGTTGTGTTCTACGACGCCGCTGACGTTGACGAAGCCCCCGAAACACTCGAGGACCTCACCGAACTAGCAGCCTCACTCAACAAAGACGGACACTCCGGGTTCTACCTTGGTGGTCAAGACTGGCGTAACGCCATCTCCTGGCTCTTCGCCTACGGCGGCAACATCGCCACCTATGACGGTGACCAATGGGTTGGGCAACTCTCCTCCCCAGAGTCCCTTGCCGGACTGGAAGCCGTGCAAGAGCTCTACCAAACCGGAACTCAAGCCCCCAAAGACGCCACCGACGCTGACACCTGGGTGCCCTTCAACGAAGGCCGCGCATCCATGTTCATCGCCCCAGGGTGGGCTGCCGGACTCATCGAACTCGACCAATGGTCCGCATTTGCCCTACCCGGCGCTGAAGGCGGGGCAGCACCCGTGTTCCTTGGCGGGTCAAACATCGGTATTTCAGCAGCATCAGACAACCAAACCGGTGCCCAACAAGTCATGAAACTCATGCTCTCCGAGGACTACCAACTGATCCTCGCAGAAGCTGGCCTGACCACCATCTACCCGCAGCACGCTGACCTCGCTGCCGGAGACCCCGTGAAAGAAGCCTCCGCTGCCGCAGCAGCAGACGGCAAAATCACCCCAGCATCACCACAATGGGCTGCGTTCGAAGAAACCAAAACAATGGAAGAGATGTTCTTCGAAATCGCCAACGGAGGCGACGTCGCAGAAATCGCCGCTAAATACGACGAGATCATCACCAGCGCTCTGAACTAGCCCACACTCCCGCCGCGCGGGTCGGGGACTGACCTCCCCGTACCCCGGCCCGCCCGGCGGCCCTTGTCACAGGAGGAACCATGCCGAACGTGGCCAGCGACTCAGTCGTGCCCCCGGCAGCGCCCCCTCGAGCGCCATACCCTGTCCACCTTGGACACCGGATCGAGGACCTACCCACCAGGGCAACCCGCCGCAGCATCGGCCCCTACCTGCTGCTCCTACCCGTCATCATCGCCCTGATCTTAGCGTTGGCCTACCCCCTAGGCCGCCAAATCATCATGTCCTTCCAAGGGTTTGGGCTAGCACAACAACTTGGCACCGCACCGCCAGAATGGGTGGGGTTCGCCAACTACCGCACCCTACTCACCGACCCGGCGATCTGGACCGTCATCGCCCGATCCATCGCGTTCTGCTTCGTCAACGCATCACTGACCATGGTCATTGGCACCGCGCTCGCCACCCTAATGACAAAACTCTCCACAGGTGTGCGCATCGCACTATCCACCTCACTGCTGTTCGCCTGGGCAATGCCCGTCATCGCAGCGATGACCGTGTGGGAATGGTTATTCAACTCCGAATACGGGGTCATCAACTGGCTCCTCACCCAACTCGGGTTGGACTACACTGGCCACTCCTGGCTCACCAACCCGCTATCCTTCTTCTTCGTCGCGACCGTCATCGTGGTATGGATGTCCGTGCCCTTCGTGGTGTTCTCCGTGTACTCCGCCCTGACCCAAGTCAGCGAAGAAGTCCTCGAAGCTGCCGCCCTCGACGGCGCAGGCGGGTGGCAACGCTTCCGGCACATCGTGCTCCCCACCATCATGCCCGTACTCTCCGTCGTCACCGTCCTCCAAATCATTTGGGACCTGCGCGTCTTCACCCAAATTTTCTACCTGCAAGGCGCCGGTGGCCTCGCCTCCAAAACAGACCTACTCGGCACATTCATCTACCGCCTCGGCATCTCCCAATCCGACTACGGCCTCGCCTCCGCGGTGGCACTCTTCGTCCTCATCCTCACCCTCGTCATTACCTCAGGGTATGTGCGCTCACTGTTCAAGGAGGCAGACGCATGAGTAAGCGCCTCGCCAACACCCTCGGCATCATCCTGGCGTTGCTGTGGATCTTCCCCGTCTACTGGATGGTCAACACCGCTTTCCTGCCCGCATCCCAATCACGCAGCACCACACCCACATTCGTGCCCTTCGGAGGCGACTTCTCCGCCTTCAGCCGCGTCCTGACCCCCAGTTTCATGAACTCCCTGTTCCTGTCACTGCGCGTCACCCTCCTCGTTGTGGTCGTGGCACTGATCTTCGCGTTCCTCGCAGCGCTCGCGGTGTCACGGTTCCGATTCGCCGGGCGCAAAGGGTTCATCCTCACCATTTTGATTGTGCAAATGATCCCCGCCGAGGCCCTGTTCATTTCCCAATACAAAATGCTCCAAGGCTGGGGGCTCCTCAACTCCGTCGCAGGTCTCTCACTGCTCTACGTCGCAGCTGTCCTGCCCTTCACCGTGTGGATGCTCCGCGGATTCGTTGACGGCATCCCCGCCGACCTCGAACAAGCCGCCATGATCGACGGATGCTCCCGAACCTCAGCGTTCTTCCGCATCACCTTCCCACTGCTGGCACCAGGGCTCGTCGCCTCAGGGGTATACGCGTTCCTCCAAGCCTGGAACGAATTCACCCTCGCCACCGTCATCATGAACCCCTCCACCAAAACCCTGCCCCTGTGGTTGCGCGGACTAGCCATCCAATCCAACCAAGCCACCGACTGGCCAGGAGTTATGGCAGGGTCCGTGCTCGTCGCCCTGCCCGTCATCATCTTCTTCATGCTCGTCCAAGGCCGCATGACATCAGGTTTGGTGTCCGGCGCAGTCAAGGGCTAGCCCCCAAAAGCACGAAAGGCCACCACCCGTGGAAATCGTCATTCACGAATCACCCGAACAACTCGCACGCCTCGCAGCCAGTGTCATCACCGACACCCTGCGCACCGAACCCCACCCCGTCCTCGGGTTAGCAACCGGCTCATCACCGCTCCCCATCTACGCTGAACTGATCCGCCTGCACCGCACCGACAACCTCAGCTTCGCCCACGCCACCGCATTCACCCTCGACGAATACGTTGGCCTACCCCCCGACCACCCCCAGTCCTACCACCAGGTCATCCGCGAAGAACTCACCACACACATCGACATCCCCGACACCGCCGTCCACTCACCAGACGGCGACCTCACCCGCATCACCACCGCAGGGGAACGCTACGAACAAGACATCACCGCAGCCGGGGGCATCGACGTGCAAATCCTGGGGATCGGAACAGACGGCCACATCGCCTTCAACGAACCCGGCTCATCACTGCGCTCACGCACCCGCATCAAAACCCTCACCAACCAAACCCGCCAAGACAACGCCAGGTTCTTCGACACCCTCAACGACGTGCCCATCCACGCACTCACCCAAGGGTTAGGGACCATCCTCGAAGCCCGCCACGTCGTCCTCATCGCCACCGGCCAAGCCAAAGCCGATGCCGTAGCCGCCATGATTGAAGGGCCACTGACCGCCGCCTGCCCCGGGTCCGTCCTGCAACTCCACAACCGGGCCACTATCCTCATCGATGAGGCGGCAGCAGCGAAACTGCAGCACGCCGACTACTACCGCACCTCCTACGAGCGGAAACCGTCATGGCAGAGGTTGTAACCGACACGCTTGTGGTAGCCCTCGACATAGGCGGCACAAACAGCCGCGGTGAAGTCCTGCGCTGGGGCAACGCCACCTTCTCCGCACCACTAGCCCAAGCATCACTGCCCACCCCCACCAACGACGGGGACGGGGCAGTCACCACCATCATCACCCTGTGCCACCACCTCCTCGATGCCCTACCCCCAGACCAACGCACCCTCGTCGCAGCCATCGGGCTAGGAGTGCCAGGGGTACTCGACACCGAGGCGGGCATCGTGCGCATGGCATCCAACCTCGGGTGGGTCAACCGGAATATCGCCGCAGAAATACACGCAGCAACCGGCATCCCCGTGTACCTCACCCACGACGTCACCGCAGCAGGCACCGCCGAACAACGCCTCGGCGCAGGGCGCGGAGCCGACGACGTCATCGCGATCTTCCTCGGCACCGGCATCGCCGCAACCATCACCACCGCCGGGCACCTCATCACCGGGGGGACCTTCCCCGACGGAACCCAACAACCCGCCGGAGAAATAGGGCACCTCCCCGTCAACCTCGACGGCCCCCCATGCGCCTGCGGGCAACGCGGATGCCTCGAACTGTACTGCTCCGCCCGCGCCATCGGACACCAATACAGCCGCGCCCTCGGCATCGACCCACACGGCGACCACGCAAAAACCTCACGAGACGTCGTCGCGAACCTCGGCACAGACCAACTCGCCCGCGACATTTGGGAATCAGCAACCCGCTACCTTGCCCACGGGCTACTCACCGTCACCGTAGCCGTCGGGGCAACCCGCATCATCATCGGTGGGGGACTATCCCAAGCCGGGCGGGTTCTCACCGACGCCGTACGCCGCCACCTCACCGAACAAACACGCGTCACCCACGTCCCCCACATCGTCACCGCTGAACTCGGCCAACGCGCAGGAGTGCTCGGCGTAGCACTGCTCACCCTGGACCGGCTTGTGTGATCTTCCCAGCCCAGCGCACATCGGGCACCCACACCCCAACAGGTGCGGGCACACAAGCACACAGCAGGTAGTGGGGTTGCAGATGTGCAAACCCCGCCGCCCGCCTATCGTAGACCTGCAGGTTTCGCCCGCCGCCACGAGGTGGGCGAACACCCGTAAGGCCGAGAAACACCACGAAACAACGGTGTTTCACGACACCAACGAGAGGCAAACACCGTGACAGACCCCCGCGAACGCGCCCGCCAAGCCTTCGAACAATCAGGGATCCCCGTGCAATTCACCGAGCACGGGCCAGTGTCCAGCCTCGAAGAAGCCGCACAAGCACGCGGCGTTGAACCCGCAGACATCGTCAAAACACTCGTTGTGCGGCGCGGAGAGGACGACTACCTGTTTGTGCTGGTGCCAGGGCACCGCCAAATTTCGTGGCCCAAACTCCGTGAGCACCTCGGGGTGTCCCGCCTCTCGATGCCCGACGCAGCCGTGGCCCGCGATGTCACCGGCTACGAACGCGGAACCATCACCCCCTTTGGTGCAACCCGCGCATGGCCAGTTATCGCAGACGCCACCATCGCCGGCCGCACCATTTCCATTGGTGCTGGAGCACACGGGGTCGCCGCCACCGTCGAAGCTGATGACATCATCATTCACCTCCACGCCGAGGTTATTGACGTCACCGAACCCGCGAACTAACCACCCTTCACCTGCAGCCGCCGGTCACGCGGAGGCAGCCGTGATGGCTTTCAAAATCCGCTTCTCTGACACGGTTTGATCGGTCCCTAAATGTTGGGCGAACATCGACACGCGTAGTTCCTCAATCATCCACCGCACCTGCGCTAACGCTGGGGGCACACCTGTTGGAGAAGCGGCTTTAGCCGCAACCGCACGCTCATATTGTTCAACAACGTTGGCGATCCGCCACGCAATTTCGTTATCTCGGTGCACAGAATCGGCGGCTTTCTCCAACCGGTGTACTTGTGCGCGGATAAACCGCACCAGGTGGCGAACCTGATCTGGTGGGGTCGCAGAAATGAACCCGTCATACACCAGTGCGTCACGCACCGAACGGATGTCCTTCAACGTTGCCAACATCGCCAGAGACGACTGTTTCTTGATCGCCACATCCAGTTCCCTGGTCGCGGCGAGGGCCGCAACAATGTCCTTCGCTACCCGGTACGTTTCGTCTTCTAATCCTTGCCGCACTGTGGCAAGAGCTTGCCGGTACGCATCGGCGTCGCGAATACCCCCAGCATCAGGTAACAACGCCTGTACTGCGGCCCGTTGCAAATCCATCACCAACACGTCGTTGGACGGGTACGGGCTGGTCGCGAACGTTAACGCTTGGGTGGGAGTCCACCGGGTAGTGATTCGCGAGGTACTCAACGAGGTTGCCTGCACAATCAACTCCACCACAGCCCGCCCATGCACGCTGCGCTGCTGGTCAGGGTGGGTTAACACATCCAACGTCACGGTGTTATCGCTACCCAAACTCAACGCAGGGTACCCGCGCACCGCGAAGCCGCCTGGCCCACTACCGTCCAAAACATCAGGCAACGTGGGGTAGTCCGCTGGCCAGGTTGTTAACGCGACCCCAGTCCCAGTGAACCCGCCCCCCGTCGTGGCACCAGCGGTGCTGGACGCCCCAGTTTCCCCCGCCGATGCCTGCTGTCCAGCCCCAGCCGTGGCATCGGCACCGGCTTGTTTGTCAGCGAGGTGGGCGGCGTTGGCGCGCGCTTCCGCGAGTGCTGTGCTGACCGCTGTGTGCACGGCGGAGGATACGGCTTCTTTGGATTGTGCGGCGAGGGTTTTCTTCAGGTGCGTCAAACTGGTCGATTGTTCGAGCACTTCTGTGACGCTGCGTTTACCCCGGTCAACGGTTGTTTCTACGGAGAACAGGATGTGCACGTGGGCAGGTAAAGCCGCTGGGTTGAACGCTTCGGGTGGGATGTCCACGTTGCGTAGCGCGTACGCGGCTTGGGTGAACACATCAGTGAACTGGGGGGCGCTGTCGCCTTGGTGGACGAGTGCTTCCCAATCGGGGTGCTGCTCGGTGATCCACGCGGCGATGGCACGCGCAGTATCAGGGGCGGGCACTAGTTCGCGCCGCCACGTTTTGGGCAGGGCTTTGATGGTTGCGGTACACAGCTCGGTGAGGAGGCCTGGGACGAGCCAGTCGAACCCGCCTTCTTCGACCCGGTTAAGTACTTGGATGGGGATGTGTACGGTCAGCCCGTCTGTGGCCGCCCCGGGTGTGTAGGAGTAGGTGATGGGGAACGTGAGGTCTTTTTGCCGCCACACGGTGGGGTAGAGCGCGTCGACGCGCTCGTCATCGACGGGTGGCAGGAGGTCGTCACGGTGCAGGTTGAGGAGGCCGGGGGTGTCGCGGCGTGCGCCTTTCCACCACCGGTCAAAGTGTGCGGCTGACACCACGGAGTCGGGGATGCGGGCGTCGTAGAACTCAAACAGGACGGTGTCGTCAACTTCGGTTTGGGTTGCCCGGGTGCGGGCGTAGAACTCTTCAACCTCGGCGATGATGTTTTTGTTGTGCCGCCAAAATCCGTGGTGGGTGGACCATTGCCCCTCCACCAGGGCGTGGCGAACGAACATGTCCCGGGCGGCGGTTTTGTCTACGTGGGAGTACAGGATCGGCCGGTCGGTGACGATCGGCACCCCGTAGAGCATCACTTTTTCACGGACCATCGCGGCGCCACGTTTTGTCGACCAGGCCGGGTCAGAGTAGGTGCGTTTCACGATGCCCGTGGCGAGTTCTTCCGCCCATTCGGGTTCGATTTTGGCGACGTCTCGCGCCCACAACCGTGAGGTTTCAACCAGTTGCGCTGACATCACCCATGCTGGTGGTTTCTTGGACAGGGGTGAGCCGGGGAAGATCGCGAAGCGGGTTCCTCGTGATCCGAGGTATTCGTTGCGGGCCATGCGTTTGGCGCGCCGATCCGAGGAGGTTTCCCGCCCTGTTTTGTGGGTGGCGACTTCGGTGGCTTCTTGCATACCGATCTGGGAGAGCAGCCCGGCCAGGATGGACCGGTGGATCGCTTCACCATTCCACACGTACCGGGTGTCTGGGCCGGTGGGCGCATCGGGCTCGTTCCGCTGCCCTATTCCCTGCGGTTCCCGCGCTCCCGTTCGCTGCGGTTCCCGCGCCTCCCCTCCATCGAAAGTGGGATTGTGCCCACTTTCCCTTTCGAAAGTGGGCACAATCCCACTTTCGTTTCGTGACGGGCTGGGGGAGGTGGCGATGGCCTCACGAACGGGTTGGGGTTGGTTCCCGCCGCCGTCGATGCCCATGCTGCGGGTCATGTCTCGTAGTTGGGACACGACGTCTTGCCATTCGCGGATGCGCAAAAAGTTGAGGTATTCGCTGCGGCACATGCGCCGGAACGCTGAGGAGGATAGCGCGCGTTGTTGGGCGCGCAAGTATTCCCACAGGTTGAGGTAGCTGAGGAAGTCCGAGTGCCCATCCACGAACCGGCGGTGGTAGGTGTCGGCGTCTTCGCGGGCTTCGCTGGGGCGCTCTCGGGGGTCTTGAATGGATAGGGCGGCGGTGACGATCATGACGTCGCGGGCGCATCCGCGGCGTTGCGCTTCGATGATCATGCGGGCCAGGCGCGGGTCAATGGGCAATTGGGCGAGTTGACGCCCCACGGGGGTCAGTTCGGTGCCGCGTTTGCCGGAGGTCAGTGCGGAGAGTTCTTGGAGTAACGCCACACCGTCACGGATGGCGCGGGTGTCTGGTTGGTCAACGAACGGGAACCCGGCGAGGTCGTTGGGGTTACGCACCACCCCAACGGACACCATGTGCAAGATCACGGAGGCCAGTGAGGTGCGCAAAATTTCTGGTTCAGTGAACGCTGGCCGTGATTCGAAGTCTTCTTCGGAGTACAGGCGGATCGCGATGCCTTCAGCGACACGACCACACCGCCCAGAGCGTTGGTTGGCGCTGGCTTGGGAGATGCGTTCAATGGGGAGGCGTTGAACTTTGGTGGCTTTTGAATACCGGGAGATGCGGGCCGTGCCGGGGTCGATGACGTACCGGATGCCGGGGACGGTCAGGGAGGTTTCGGCAATGTTGGTGGCCAGCACGATGCGCCGGTTGCTGTGTGCCTGGAATATGCGGTGTTGTTCCGCTGCGGATAGGCGCGAGAACAGGGGAACGATTTCGGTGTAGCCGGGTTGGCGGGGGTCTGTTGCTCGTGCACCGAGGTGTGATGCGAGGGCGTCGTGGGCGTCGTGGATGTCGCGTTCCCCAGAGAGGAACACCAAAATGTCCCCCGGGCCTTCTGCCATGAGTTCGTCGGCGGCGGCGCACAGGGACGTCATGAGGTCCGGGTCGTCGTTGCCTCGTTTACCGGTGCCGTCTTCGGTGCCCAATGATTCGCCGTCGAGGGGGCGGTAGCGCACTTCAACGGGGAAGGTGCGCCCAGAAACTTCAATCACCGGTGCGGGAGTGGATAACCCGGCGGCAACGGCTTCGGGGCCGCGTTCACCGTTGGGGCCAGGGGCCGCGAAGTGTTCAGCGAACCGTTGAGAGTCAATGGTCGCTGAGGTGATGATGACTTTCAGGTCTGGACGTTGGGGGAGCAGGTTTGTCAGATACCCCAACAGGAAATCAATGTTGAGGGAGCGTTCGTGGGCTTCGTCAATGATGAGAGTGTCATACGCCAAGAGTTGCGGGTCTCGCTGGATTTGTGCCAGCAAAATACCGTCAGTCATCACTTTGACGAGGGTGTCTTCACTGGACTCATCAGTGAACCGCACCTGATACCCCACGACCTTACCCAGCGTGGTGCCAAGTTCCTCAGCGATGCGTTCCGCGACGGACCGTGCCGCAATACGTCGTGGCTGGGTGTGCCCAATCTGCCCGGCACGCCCACGCCCCAACTCAAGCGCGATCTTCGGGATCTGCGTGGTCTTCCCTGACCCGGTTTCCCCAGCAACAATAATGACCTGATGCTCAGCCAGTGCGGTAGCGATCCGTGCGCGCTGCGCAGAAACAGGCAACGCCTCAGGGTAGGTGATTGTCCCAATATCAATACGCGCCCGATGCTCAGCTCGCCGCCGCAGAGCCGCAAGATTCACGTGCGGCGTACCAACAGAGTGCTGGTCACGCTGAGCGTTGCGGGCAGGACCACGCCGTGGACCACGGCGGCGGTTGCTGCTCTGAGAGCCAGCACCATTCTTGACGTTCTTCGCGTCGTTGGCAGTGGCAACTGGGGTGTCGCTACGCGGTTGGCGCTGCGAACGCTGGGGATCAGGCGGGGTGGACATCGTTTCCATTGTTGCAGGCTTGCCGGTGGCACCGCATGGCTTTATCGCACATCGCAGGGTTGTTGAGATCACACAGTAGGTGTGTGAAGGGCTCACCACGGAGCGACGTGCAGAAACACGGCAAACGTTTTACACCAGTGAACATACCGAGACTGACACCATATTCAGTCACGCACAAACAATGACGAAATCCAAATCATGAACATGCTGCACCGTCAACCAACCGCCACAGTCAGTGGCCACTACCAGCACACTGCAATGTCGCTCATCATTGCAGTTGTTGCTGCTCTCATCATCATGATGAACCCGGCGGTGCAGCATGCTCACGCCAACGAAAGCACCGCCGACTTCATCGCTGTCACCAAAACAGTGGACCAGGAAACCGTTGGTCCAGGTCAACCCTTCACCTACGAACTCACCGTGACCTGCGGTGACCTGGACTGTAGAAATGTGTGGCTCGTTGATGAGTTCCCCACAGAGTTGGAAGGCTTCGCGATCACCAACATCGACGTGCCCACACAAGGTGTGCCCTACGACATCCAATGGTTTGAAGACGGCGACCCACGTGAAACCACCCCCGAACGCATCGGCACCGCAACGACCCTGCAGGTAGCGTTCCCCACTAGCAGTGAAACAGAGGAACCCGGCGACGGTTCGACCAGTGACCCAGGTGATGGGTCAACCACCCCACCAGGCGACGACGATGAACCCCTGCTCCTGCGATCCACAATGTTCACCGACTCAGGGTCATCAGAACTAACCAGCGGGTTTTCCTTCACAATTGCCGTGACACTGGAAGTTCCCGTCAGCAGCGACATGTACAGCGACCAATTCACCGTCGTCACCAACACAGCTCACGCCAGCGCAAGCAGCAACTCCGACACCTACGAAGCTCACGACAGTGCGACCATCACCATCGGCAACACCACAGACCTCGCAGTAACCCTCGACGGAAACTGGTCCCGCAACACCCAACTCTTCGAACCCGGCCTGCAATCCACCATCACCATCACAGCGCAAAACACCTCACCTCGACCAGTCGACTACATCGGGATATCCCTCCCCGAAATCGACCTCGCCAAAGG
The DNA here is from genome assembly GCF_000423205.1 of Jonesia quinghaiensis DSM 15701. Lineage (GTDB taxonomy): Bacteria > Actinomycetota > Actinomycetes > Actinomycetales > Cellulomonadaceae > Jonesia > Jonesia quinghaiensis. The sequence continues at coordinate 107,236 of NZ_AUHN01000004.1, read as the reverse complement.
CGCCCCCAGGCCCACCGCAGGACTATTCGACACCATGAACTTTGTCGACTTCGGTCCTGCCACCATGCCTGACGGGTGCATGACCTACAACCGCCTCGTCTCCGTTGACCCCACCGCACACGACCCATGGGAAGGCGGGCAAACCACACACCCAACCACCCTGCCCGAAGGCATCAACCCCCAAGACGTCGTAGCCCTCCACATTGAATGCATCGGTGTTATCGAACCCGGCGACACCATGACCCTGACCTACACCGTCGAACAACGCGCCACCACCCGCGACGGCACCCCCATCACCGCCACCGACCGAAACATCGAACTCACCGCAACCGCAGCAGTCGCCACCGACAACACCAGAGAAGTGCGATTCGCCCGCCTAGCCCGCACCACCACCGTGACCTACCCAGAACCACAGATCACACTGACCGGGAAACTAGCGCCACTGACTGTAGAACCCGGCAACAACATCACCGTGCCACTCGACATCACCAACGGTGAAGCCCCCGCACGCGCCATGACCATCACCGTCAACGACCCAGAGTTCTTCTCCACAGGACTCACCCTCGCAGGGTTCAACGACCCCATCACCTTCCCCACCGGCACCACCAACGCCGCACTGACCTACCACTACCGTGACGGCAGCGAACAAGACGTCACCATCGACAACGAACACACCACCCCAACACCGCCCCACACCCCTCAAGACACCACAGGCTTCACCCTCACCTTCACCGGCAACACCATCCCCACCGGCGCCACAGCAACGCTAGCCCCACGCATCTCCACCGAAGCAGTACGCACCACCGAAACACAAACCCGCACCACAAACATCACAGCCACGTCCACCACCCCAGCAGAACAAACAGCAAACACAACCCGCACACTCGAACTCGTCATCGCCCCCACACACACGCCGCCCCCAACACCCGCCACACCAGACACCACCACCCCAGACCCCATCGAAACAGCCAGCGGCAACAACGACTCAGAAACGACCAGCAACACCCCACGCGAAAAAACCACCCAACCCACTACCACCGGCACCACCCCACCATCGGCCGCCACAACGCCACTGGCCAACACCGGCACCACCCCCGCCGCCCTCATACCACTAGCCCTCGCCTTCACCCTCACCAGCATCGGCCTCATACTCACCACACGCCGCCGCCACACACCCCACCACCAGCGGTAAACCCCACCACAAAAAACATTTCGCACCCAACGACGTTGCGAGATCCTCATTACATCCGCTCCTGAAAAGCAGGTACCAGTCGCTAGGCTTGGCTACAGGCGCCCTGGCAGGACAGCCAGAACGCGCACTGAACAACACAAGGAGCCACCACATGGCGCGCACCCGTGCCCGCACCCTCAAGGTCGCAGCCCTCAGCACCGTCGTTGCACTCGCGCTCGCAGCCTGCTCATCCTCATCACAGGACACAGCAAACACAGAGCCACGTGACTCCGTGGTTTTCGCCATCGCTGGCGGAAACCTCGAAAACGGACACATGGACCCGCACTCCAGCCAACTGGACGTGTCTGCGTACGTGCAACGCAACGTGTTTGACTCCCTCGTTGCGATGAGCAGTGACGGCGAACTCATCCCATGGCTCGCCACCCAATGGACAGTCAGCGAAGACGGTCGCACCTACACGTTCACCCTGCGTGACGACGTCACCTTCCACGACGGTGAACACTTCGATGCAGCCGCGGCAGTGCGCAACTTTGAGCACATCCAAGCCGACGAAACCGCCTCAGCCCAAGCGCTAGCAATGATCGGCGGGGAGCTCTTTGACCGTGCCGAAGCAACCGGCGACTACGAACTCACTCTCCACCTCACCGAGCCGTTCGCCCCACTGCTGACAAACCTGACCACCGCCTTCACTGGGTTCTACTCACCAGCGGTCTTGGACGCACACAGCCAAGACGACATTAAAGCTGGTGGCCCAGAAGTATCGGTAGGAACCGGCCCATACAAACTCACCGAGTACACCCCCGCACAACAAATTGTGTACACGGCCAACGAGGACTACGCGTGGGGACCAGCACTCACCGACAACGCCGGCGAACCGCTGGCTGCAAACCCCGGAATCACCACGTTGACAGTGCGGATTCTCCCCGAAGAATCAGCCCGCATCGGGGCGCTTCAATCAGGCCAGGCTGACATTTCCGTTGACCTGACCGCCAATGCGCTCACCCAACTCGGTGATCTGAACTCTCAGAACGCACCAAGCCCAGGGATGCCATACTCGGCGATCCTCAACTGGTCACACGGCCACCTCAGCGACCAAAAAGTCCGCCAAGCCGTGCAAGTAGCCGTCAACCTTGATGAGGCTGTGCCCGCTGCCCTTGGTGATTCTTTCCAACGCTCTTGGTCAGTGCTCAGCCCCTCCACTGTGAACGCATTTGACGAATCAACGGTCGGATCATGGCCCTATGACCCAGAACAAGCCAACACCCTGCTCGACGAGGCAGGGTGGAGTGAACGCGACGCCGACGGCTACCGCGTCAAAGACGGCGAACGCCTGCGCCTTGAGTGGCTGAGTTGGCTGCCATTCTCCGATGAAAAACGCGCATTGGTGACGTTCCTCGTTGATGACCTGAAAAAGGTTGGTGTGGAACTCGTTCACGAGGCTGTGGAAGGACCGGACTATCAAGCCCGCTACTTCAGTGAAGAAGAAGGCATGATCCTCGACTTCGACATCACCGACTGGGGTTTTGCCTCGCTCGATGGTGACGTCATGCGTCAACACCTGCACTCTGCCGGGTACCAAAACGCCACCACCGTCGCTGACAGTGACCTAGACGCACTGCTCGAAGAAGCAGCCACCACAACCGACCCCACGCAGCGCCTCGCCTTGTACGGACAAGTACAACAGTGGAACGTGGAAAATGTTGCCATGATCCCGCTGTACTCACCGCAGTTCATCACCGCGTGGAGCGACTCCATTTCGGGTATCGCCTTCGACCGTTACGGGTGGCCACTCCTGCACGGAATCAGCGCAACCAACTAACATCACCGCATGACCCTGTCCGCCCGCACACGAACCGCCCTGCGCGGTGCAGCCCGCTTCCTTGGGGAAGCGGGCCTCGTGTTGTGGGCGGCAGTAACGTTAGCTTTCCTTGTCCTGAAAGCCGTGCCAGGTGACCCAGTAGATGTCATGCTGGGCCCACTGTCCTCAGCAACCCCTGAAGCGCGCGCAATGATTCGCGCGGACCTTGGGTTAGACAAACCTCTTCCCACCCAATACGCCAGCCACCTTGGTCGCATGGTCACCGGTGACCTTGGCATGTCCTACCAACAACAACGCCCAGTCAGTGACATCCTCACCGAGCAACTAGGTGCCACCATGGCGCTGGCCGCTGCGGCGATGGTGTTAGCGGTGGTGCTGGCGTGCGGGGCCGCGCTCGTGACCAGGCGCGGGTGGTTACGGGGGGTCGCAGATGCCACTGAACTCCTTGCCGTGTCTGCCCCCGTGTTTTGGACAGCTCTTGTTTTGGCATCGGTATTTAGCTACCAACTGGGGTGGTTTCCCATTGTGGGCGGCACCGCTGCGCAACGCGTCATCCTGCCCGCTATCGCCCTCGCTTTACCGGTTGCTGGGGTTTTGGCGCAAGTGCTCCGCCACGGCATGGACCAAGCAGAATCCCAACCCTTCGCAGTCACCGCCATGGCACGGGGAGCGTCACACCGCCGCCTCACCTCTCACCACCTGATGCGCCACGGGTTCGCCTCCACGTTGACCCTCAGCGGCTTCCTGTTTGGGTCCCTGCTGGGTGGTGCGGTCATCGTGGAAACAGTGTTCGCCCGCCCAGGGATTGGGCGCGTTGCCCTCGGTGCGATCACTAACCGTGACTTGCCTGTGGTGATGGGGGTTGTGGTGTTCTCCGGCATCGGGTTCCTCATCATCAATGCGGTTGTCGACGTCCTTGCACGTGCCGTTGACCCGCGCCTGCGAAAGGCCGCCGATGCGTAACGTGGCATTGGCCCTCGCGGCTGCGATTGTGCTGTGGCTAGGTGTCGCAATGCTCGCCCCCGCCTGGCTGACCTCGGGTGACCCGCTAGCCACCCAAACATCAGCGGTACTTCTGCCACCCAGCGCGGAGCACTGGTTTGGCACCGATCAGTCCGGGCGCGATGTCTACACCCGGGTTGTTTACGGCGCCCGCGATTCACTGCTGGTTGGTTTGCGTGCAGTTGCCATTGCCATGGTGTGCGGGGGGCTCATCGGCACGGTGGCAGGTGTTGCACCCCGATGGGTGGACCGGATAGTGAGTCGTCTGCTGGAAGTGACCATGGCTTTCCCCGAGTTCCTCCTCGCGCTCCTCGTTATTGCGGTGTTGGGAAAAGGTGCCAACTCAGTCGCATTGGGTGTCACTGTGGCGATCATCCCCGCCTATGTGCGTCTCGCTAGGGTTACCGCCCGGCAATTACGGTTCTCGGGAGCCGTGGATGCGGCAACAATCCTTGGTGTGAGTTACCCGCGTGCCGTGTGGCGGCATGTTGCACCCCAGGTCGCCGCAGGGTTACTGGGGTTGGGCATCGTCGGTTTTGGATCAGCCATTGTTACTGCAGCGGGTTTAAGTTTCCTCGGGTTGGGGATCAGCCCACCAGCCCCAGAATGGGGTGTCATGATGTCTGAGGGGAAAAACCAGTTAGCGCGCGCCTGGTGGATCACGTTCTTTCCCGGCTTGGCCCTAGCGGCCACTGTGGTCGCGGTGTCTACGCTTGCCCGCCCCCTGCAACGCCGCCTCGCAACAGGGAACGCCCATGATTGAGAACACCACACCGGGTGCGCCCACCGCTCATGTTGCTGATGAACCGTTGTTGAGCGTCACCGGCCTGCGCGTGACCGCTGGATCCCAGGCACTAGCTGCAGAGGTGTCCTTTGACCTGGACCCTGGCCACTGCATCGCGTTTGTTGGTGAGTCAGGGGGCGGAAAATCACTGACTGCCCGCGCCCTGATCAACCTGCTCCCACCCGGTGTGGCGGCTAGCGGGCAGATCACCTACGCTGGGCGACACCTCTACAGCCCGCGCCCCGCGCCGGCGCGCATCTGGCGTGCTGTGCGAGGAGCAGGGATCGCCTACATTGCGCAAGACGCCCTCGTGTCCTTAGACCCGCTGCGCACTGTAGGGGATGAGGTTATCGAAAGTGGGCTCATCCACCAGCAAGCACAACAACGCACAGACGCCATCCCTTTGCTGCGAAAAGTCGCTTTCCCCGAGCCAGAACGACACCTCACCCACCGCAGCCACCAACTGTCTGGTGGAATGCGACAACGTGCGCTCATCGCCTCGGGGCTTTCAGCTAACCCGCGCATCCTTATCGCTGATGAACCAACAACCGCTCTCGATCAAATCACCCAACAACGGATCGTGGAGTTGCTGCAGCAGATTAAACGTGAAGGTACCGCACTGATCTTGGTCAGTCACGACATCAATGTGGTGCGCCATGTTGCGGACACGGTACTCGTTTTTCGCCAAGGCAGCGTTGTGGAACAGGGGCCAACCTCCACGGTTCTTCAGCGACCATCAAGCCCCTACACTCAAGCCCTGATCGATGCCGCCCGCCTCCCCGGAGAACCCACACCCAAGCCCGTAATTGACCCAACTGCCACACCGCTCATACGGGTTGTTGGTGTCACGAAAACGTTCACTACCCGCAGCGCACTCACTACGACCACCACAACAGCCCTCGACAATGTCTCCCTTAACCTTCACGCGGGGCAAACGCTTGGGGTCCTCGGAGAGTCAGGGTCAGGGAAATCAACCCTGACTCGCATTATCCTCGGGTTAGATATCCCCACCGCAGGCGCAACAATCATGGGCCCTTCCCCTCACAACCCGGCCCACCGTGCAAAGGTCGGGTGGGTGCCACAAGACCCACTATCCGCCATGAACCCCCGCTGGCCAGTGGCCCGCATCATTGCTGAAGGTGTGAACCCTCGAGCTCCGCGGCAGGTCTCACAGCAGCACATTGATTCTCTAGCCGAACGGGTTGGCCTCAGCAGCAGCCTCCTGATGCGGCGTCCACACCAACTGTCAGGCGGGCAGCGTCAACGGGCTGTCATCGCTCGGGCACTGGCGGGCAATCCTGACATTCTTGTGTGCGACGAGGCGACATCGGCGTTGGACGTCACGGTGCAGGCCCGGATTCTTGACCTGATACATCAGGTTCAAAGCGACCTTGGGGTCGCGGTGTTGTTTGTTTCCCATGATGTGCGAGTGGTTCGCAGGATCGCGCATGACGTAGTTGTGATGCGCAATGGGCGGGTTGTGGAGGTTGGGCCAACGCGGCAGGTTTTCGATGCACCCACCCATCCGTATACGGTTGATCTCCTTCGCAGCGTGGCACCCTAGCCCACCTTGAGTGTGTGAGTCAATGCCCCACTGAGGTTTTGAATGTTGCCCACAATGTTGGAACAGTGGGTTCAGTCACGCCAGAACACGAAGGAGGGAACCATGACTACCATCGAAGCAACGATCAAGGTCGATGTTCCACTGACGCAGGCGTACAACCAGTGGACTCAGTTGGAGGATTTCTCAACGTTTATGCACAACGTTGAGGACGTCAACCAATTGGATGAAACACACAACGAATGGGTTGTCTCGGTTGCGGGAGTTGAACGCCGCTATCGCACAGAGGTGATCCAACAACAGCCAGACGAGCGGATCGTTTGGAAGTCACTCGATGAGCCCGTGCATATGGGCATTGCCGAGTTTGACGAGCTTTCACCAGAGTTAACACAAGTGCGTGTTGCACTCGATTGGGAGCCCGGCGGAGTCGTCGAAAGCCTCGGTGCCATGTTCGGTCGTGACCGTGCGGCAGTGCAGTCGGCATTGGAAGAGTTCAAGGAATTCATCGAGGGGCGTCACGATGCCACAGGAATGTGGCGAGGAACTGTGAACCCCAACGGAGAAGGCGCCATGTCAACGATGGAGCAGCAACCAACGAGCCCTGGCCCCGATTCCACTGAAGTCCACGAGGAGGAAACTCCTGAGACTCCAGTGAATCCGGGACCGTCGCACGAACCGAAGCACCGTCAGTTTGATCCTGAAACTGAGGAGGTGCTTCGTGCCCAACAGGAACGCCGCATTGATGAGTGGCGCGGTAACCAGCGGGTTTGAGTTGCTCTAGCGAGAAGCTGGCTTAGCTGGCGGTTCTGGAGTGATGATCAGGCCGCCAGCTGAGTTAGCTGTTTGAACGAGAAGAGCTATCCAGTCTCGATTGACATCAGTTGACGACAGTTGGTCGAATTCAAAGACCATCGGCACAGTGTGACTGATCCACACAGATTTCTCTTGGTCGCCTTCACGCCAACTCATGAGGAAATCCTCGTTGCGACGCATCTTTGCTGTGAGAACGATCCGCAGGTGCGTGAGCGTGCGGTCGTCGAATTCATAGCTATGTGGTGGTGTGCCGTAGTGAAAAAAAGCCATTAGTCGTCCTTTGAGGCAGCAGAAGGCACTGGGTTCAGCGGCGGCAGATCATGGTGGTCCGGCACGGGGATTTGTGATCGCCGTTGATGTATTTGCATGGCTTCGGCTTCAGAGATAACAACCAAGCCGCCTGGTGTGTGAGACTGCTCAGCCATAATCTCCAGCCACACCTGGTTGAGTTCTGGTGGCCGGGAACCTGAAAAACGAAAAGCAAGTGGTATTGCTGGTGATACCCACAATGAAAACCTTCCCGAACCTGAAGCCGGATCGGCTTTCCAGGTGAGAAAGAAGCTCTCATTGCGTCGGAGCTTAGATCCCATGGCGATCTTCACGTGAGCCAGTAACCGATCGTCGAACTCGTAGTCCTCACCGGCATAGATTAAATGACCCATGCGGTAATTAATACCTTACAGACTCGCAGAGCACAAATGTTCTGTGCAATTCCCATCCGAGAAGGAAGGTGTGAGAAACATGACGGCAGAACGAACCCACAATGGCCACCCACATTCCCAGCAGATCGAAGATCCTCGGACGCGTTTCCATTCTTCTTCCTTTCCACAGCAGGAACAAGAGCAACCTGCCACCACAGACGAGATGGCACCGCAACCGGACCATGGTGAGAAGACCTACCGGGGATCCGACAGGCTTGCTGGTCACGCGGCTCTGATTACTGGTGGCGACTCAGGCATCGGGCGGGCAGTAGCAATTGCTTATGCGCGTGAAGGCGCTGATGTTGCAATTGTCTATATGCCTGAAGAGCGTGAGGATGCGCGAGCAACTCATGAAGCAGTAACAGCTGCGGGGAGGAAATGCCTTCTCCTTGAAGGAGATGTGCGCAGTGAAGAGTTTTGCACCAACTCCGTTGAGGAAACGCTCAAAAAATTTGGAAAGCTTACAATTCTCGTTCTCAATGCCGGTTATCAAAAAGACCGCGATGGTATTGAAAACTTGCCAACGGAAGAATTTCAACGAGTATTTGAAACAAACATTTACTCGATGTTCTGGATAACGCGTGCAGCTGCTCCACACATGCCACCGGGGTCTTCAATCATTAGCACCACCTCTATTCAGGCGTTCAACCCGTCGCCGAACTTGGTCGACTATGCAATGACCAAGTCAGCGCAGGTAGGGTTCACAAAAGCGCTCGCCCAAGAGCTCGGCCCCAAGGGTATCCGAGTGAACGCTGTAGCCCCTGGACCTATTTGGACTCCACTTATTCCAGGAACTGAATGGGATGTCACCCAATTCGGTGCAGACACTCCGCTTGGGCGCGCTGGACAGCCCGCAGAGTTGGCAAGCGCATATGTATTTCTCGCGGAAAATAACGCGTCGTACGTCTCCGGCGCAGTCATCCCGGTGACCGGCGGTAAGGGGCTATAGCCGCCGAATAAACACCAATTTTTCGTGAAAAACTGAAGGGCACTGCCGCGCAATTCTCCACCGCGTACATGTGGAAATGAGGGAAGTGTGGCAGTGCCCTTGGTGGTGTCCAGCGCTCACGCCGAGAGCTAGCGTTATACGGCTATTGAGCCGATTCCAAGTCGCCTTTGAGGTCGGTGAGGAGTTGCGCAATCTGGTCGCGCTCAGCCTCTATCGTGGCGAGTTGATCGTCGCTGACTGAGTTCTTTAACTCATCGAGTTGTGCTTGGGCCTCGTCAAGGGCGGTACGCGCATCGGCAACGCGTTGTTCAGCGTTTTCCTGGCCACCTTCGAGGGCGGCTATAGCGTCGCGGGCCTGTTGGGCTGCGTCTTCTGCACCAGTTGTTGCGCCTTCAATAGCAGTTTGGGCTTCAGCGCCGAAGTTTTGCGCCTGACTCAAGAGGTCATCGCCGTGACTGGAAAGGTCAGAAGCGTGTTGTGACGCTTGGTCACGCAGATCGTCCAGATCTAAACCAACTTCAGCACACCCGGCAAGCAACACTGCGGCAAGGGCGGGCATAGTGAGGATTCCAGCGGCTTTCCAAGAACCTGCCATGGGACGTACTCCAATCGTGAGGACAGCTAGGCCGGGTTTCGAGAACGTGGCTCGCCGTGCGGCGGGGCGTCCTTGAAGCCGGTCCTTTTGATTATGACGTGACTTCCTAAGCCTTTGCTGGTTGGTATGCGGAAAATATCGTGACCACACACCACATGTTCACAGCGGGTGTCGCTCCTCCACATTACGGTGTACCTATGCGGATTCTGCACACCTCAGACTGGCACCTTGGGCGGACCTTGCACGGGGTTGACCTCACGGAGCACCACAGCACATACCTGGATCACCTCGTGGATGTGGTGGTGAGTGAACGCCCAGACGCAGTGTTGGTGGCTGGTGACGTATACGACCGGGCGATCCCCGCATTGCGTGCCGTGGAATTGCTGTCCGATGCGCTATCCCGCTTGGCCGCGCACACCCAGGTGATTCTCACTCCCGGTAATCATGACTCAGCAACCCGCTTGGGGTTCCTTTCCGATGCGTTGCATGAGCGTTTGGTGATCCAGTCGCAGGTATCGCGTTCGTGGCGCCCCATCACGATTACGGGGAGTGGAGGTGACAGCGCTCTGGTTTATGCGCTGCCGTATTTGGACCCTGACCATGCCCGCCCGGTGATGGCGGACGCCCTCGATGATGTGCACATTCACCGGTCCCATGAAGGGGTGATGACTGCTGCGTTGGACCTCATCACGCGAGACCGCACTACTCGGCCCGAGCACGCGGCGAGCATCGTGATGGCTCACGCTTTTGTGGTGGGTGGTGAACCGAGTGATTCGGAACGCGATATTACGGTCGGCGGTGTGCAATCTGTGCCCTCAGGTGTGTTCGCAGGGCATTCCTACGTGGCACTGGGCCACCTACACGGCCCACAGCGCATCTCCATGCCCGATGCCACGGTAGCCCGGTATTCCGGCTCACCGTTGGCGATGTCATTCTCAGAACGCAACCACGTGAAGTCCACGGTCCTTGTTGAGATCGAAAACGGGGTGACCCGCACTGAACTCCTTGATGCTCCCGTCCCACGCCCACTCACAGATGTGACCGGGACGTTAGAGGAACTATTGTCACCGCGATTCGCAGAACAACGTCACCACTGGGTCCGAGCCGCGGTAACTGACCCGCTGCGGCCACAGCAACTCAATCAGCGTATCCGTGAGGTTTTCCCTCATGCACTGGTCATCACGCATCAGCCACCAGCTACTACCCGCGCCGCAAACGGGCCGTTAGACATCGCAAAGGTGCGCAGCCCACACCAGGTGGCGCACAGTTTCATTACTGATGTCACTGATCACGCCCTCACCACCGCTGAAGACGCCGTGCTGGCAACCGCCATTGAACGCGCACAAGCCACAGAGGGAAGCCGATAACCATGCACATTCACCGGCTCGAATTTCAAGCAATCGGCCCCTTCGCCGGCCAACACGCCATCGACTTTCAAGCGCTCACAGCCTCAGGTTTGTACCTTCTCGAAGGGCCAACCGGGTCAGGCAAATCCACGATCATCGACATCATTGTGTTTGCTCTCTACGGGAAAGTAGCGTCCTCAGCGAGCAGCGATGACCGCATGCGATCGATGCACGCCCCAGACACACGTGACAGCTACGTGGACCTCATCATGGAAACCGGTGCAGGTATTTTCCGGGTCCGCCGCACCCCAGAACGAATGCGCCCCAAAAAACGCGGCGCAGGGCACACCAAACAGCAAGCAAGCATCCAACTGTGGCGGCTCAGCTCCGCTGACCTCGACACTCTGATGGCAGCAGCCCCAGGTGATGAACCACTCCCACCAGAGTGTGTACCAGGTGAGTTTGTCAGCAACCGTATTGATGAGGCCAGCCGCGAAATCGGTGACGCAGTAGGTCTCAACCGAGACCAATTCACCCAAACAATCGTGCTGCCACAAGGGGAGTTCGCACAGTTCCTCAAAGCCGACCCTGAGCAACGACAATCCTTGCTCCAAAAAGTGTTTGGCACCCACCTGTATGAGGAAACTCAACGACAACTCGCAGCAATGCGCAGAGAAGTGGGCACCGCCCGCGATGAAGCCAACCGGGCAGTGCGTGACGCAGCCACCCGCTTCATCACCGCAGCCCACCTCGACGACGACACCGCAACACTGTTAACAGCCGGGCTAGCAAACGCCGAAACCACCCGTGAAGCCGTGGCAACCTGCATCGAACACCTCGACGAGCAAAGTGCCACCGCGCACACTGCTTTGCAGGAGGCGCGCACAGCAGCAACGGCCGCAGACAAAAAGCTCGCCGATGCCCGCAACACAGTGGAGCGCATTAAACGCCGCCAAGTACTTACCACCCAGCACGGCGACCTCACCGACACGACGCCGCGCATCGAGAAACTACGCCACAACGTACGCACAGCGCACGCAGCAGCGCGGGTGACCCCTAGCATCACAGCGAAACACACAGCACAAGGCGCACTGACCGCAGAAATAGAGGCGCTACGTGCCCTCACCGGTGACCCAACACTTGATGCGGCATCACCGCGTGAAGAACTCGCCGCACACCGTGACGCGGCGTGGGAACAACGCGACACCCGTGCAGCAGAACGCGCCCGCCTCCAAGAGCTCCAACCATCTGGGGCGCACGTCACCACACTTTCTGAGCAACTGAGCACCACAACCACACTGCGCACACGATGCGTCGAAAACCTCACCCACGTCACCGCACAGGCAACTGAGCTACCACAACAGCGTAAGGAACTCGTTGACGCTCTCGCTGCCGCCCAACGTGCAGCAGCGTCCCTCCCTCTTCATGCCGCTGCCGTGCGTGAAACCCAAGAACTCCTCGACATTCACCAGCAGCACACCGCGCTGAATGAGGAATACGAACATGCGCGAACGAAGGTAGCCGCGTGCCTTGGACAAGTCAGGGAGGCAGCTGAGGCGGAGAAACAAGCCCGCGACGCACGCATCGCCGGTATCGCTGCGGAACTCGCCATCACCCTGCAACCCGGTGACCCATGCGCTGTGTGTGGATCCGTGGAACACCCCCACCCAGCCCAACCAGCACCGGGAGCCGTCACCCCGCAGAAGGTAGAACAGGCTGAACAGAAACGGCGAAGCGCAGAAGACGAACTCGCCACCGCCCGCAATGCGTTGACCAGCCGAGAAACCCGCATCGAACAACTCACCCAACGCCTCGCCGGGGCAACACTGCAGGACACCACGAAACGCCACAACGAAGCACTCGAGGCAGCCCACCTCGCAGGAATTGCAGAACAAGACACCACCAAGTTGCACAGCCAAATCGACGCACTGGATCAGCGTGCCCACGAGTTAAGCACTCAACGCGACACACTAGGGCAACAGATCGCAGCGCATGATGTCACCATCGCTCAGCTCACCGCTGACCTGACCTCAACGCAACAGCGACTCGATGCCGCACTTGCACCCCACCTCACGCACGAGGCGCAAACCCTTGATGCAGTCATCGACCTTGTCACGGACGCTGCCCACACAACACAAAAAATCGCCGATGCCTGGGACCGGTTGCTGCGTTGTGTCGACGACGTCGCCGGACGTACCGCAGAAGTAGCCTCGCTGGTGCACGAGGCTGGGTTCACCACTGAGGATGAAGCCACAGCTGCCGCACTCAGTGCGGAGGCTATTGACCAAGCTGAACGCGACATCTCAGAACACCAATCCGCGTTGCACGCTGTGAACCAAGCCCTCAAAGCCCCAGACCTGCAGAACCTCCCACCACTCGACACCATTGACGTAGCCGCCCTCGAACTAGCCGCAGAAACTGCGCGTGAAGCGCTATCCCAAGCACAAAACAACCACACAGGGGTAACAAACGTAGCCACCCATGCCAATTCAGCAGCCAAACTCCTTGACAGTGCACTGGTTCAACGAGACCAGGTAGGAGCAGACACCGCCGCCATTATCAGAATGGCTGATGTAGCTACAGGTAACTCCGCAGACAACCCCCGCTCCATCACGTTGCAAACCTACGTTCTGATGAAAAAGTTTGAAGACGTTGTTGCAGCGGCAAATGAACGCCTCATCACCATGTCTAACGGCCGGTATGAACTCCAACGTTCTGACACAAAGGAGGATGTCCGCACCCGTAAAACAGGGTTAGCACTCAAAGTGTTGGACCATGATGTTGAGGCAGCGCGGGACCCACGCACCCTGTCAGGTGGGGAAACGTTCTACGTGTCGTTGTGCCTGGCGTTAGGCCTAGCAGATATGGTCACCGCTGAGGCTGGTGGCATCGAGTTGGGCATGCTCTTCGTGGATGAGGGGTTTGGCACTCTTGACCCCCAAACTCTCGATGCGGTGCTCCACGTGTTGACGACCCTGCGGGATTCTGGGCGCACGGTGGGGGTGGTTTCCCATGTGGAAGCGATGAAGCAAAGCATCAGTGATCGCATCACGGTGGTGCCTTCTCCCCACGGTGGATCTACTGTTTCTGTGCGTTCCACGTGAGACAGCACTCGCAATACAACACATTCGGGCCTACCTTTGACCTAAGCAAAAATACGGAGAACCTGAAAAAGTCAAGGAGAGGCCATGGCGCGAGATGCAAAGGTCCACTCCCACAAACGAGAGCAGTGGTCGGGGCAGGCAGGGTTCATTCTTGCCGCGATCGGTTCTGCAGTGGGACTGGGCAATATCTGGAGATTTCCCGGAGTAGCCTACGAGAACGGTGGCGGCGCTTTCCTTCTGCCCTACCTGGTGGCTCTCATTACCGCTGGTATTCCTATCCTCTTCGTGGACTACGCCCTCGGGCACCGATTCCGTGGTTCACCGCCTGCGGTGTTCCGCCGTATCCGTAAACGAGCCGAGATGCTTGGATGGTTCCAAGTAGCCATCTGCTTTGTCATCATCTTGTACTACGCGGTCATTATCGCCTGGGCGGGCTCCTATGCGGTGTTTTCACTGACCACAGCGTGGGGTGATGACGCTGCCGGGTTCTTCGTCGGTGAATTCATCAAACTGCCTGAAAATCCTGACCTCCAGTTCAGTGTGGTGTCCAGTGTTGCGTTGCCTCTCGTTGCCGTATGGGCAGTGACGATCGTGATTTTGGCGCTCGGTGTGCAACGAGGGTTGGAAAAAGCGAACCTCTTCTTTATCCCACTCCTCGCGGTGCTATTCACCGCACTGGTTGTTCGTTCCCTGTTCCTCGATGGTGCTATTGATGGTCTCAACGCCTTCTTCACACCCAACTGGGGTGCGTTGGCTGACCCAGGGGTGTGGCTCGCAGCGTACGCCCAAATCTTCTTCTCGCTGTCGATCGCATTCGGCATCATGCTGACGTACTCCTCGTACTTGAAGAAAAAGTCGAACCTCACCGGCACCGGTCTGGTGGTGGCTTTCTCCAACTCATCCTTCGAAATCCTCGCCGGTATTGGTGTGTTCTCCGCACTAGGCTTCATGGCGCAAGCACAAGGTGTTGCCGTGGGAGAACTAGAAAACATCACAGGAGTGATGCTCTCCTTCGTCACCTTCCCAACCTTGGTTGCGTCAATGCCCGGTGGGCCAATCTTCGGTTTCCTCTTCTTCGCATCACTGACGGTAGCTGGCCTGACCTCACTGTTGTCACTACTGCAAGTAGTTTCTGGAGCTTTCCAGGACAAGTTTGGTTTCTCAGCCCGCCGCTCAGCGATCACCATCGGTGTTGTGGCAGCTGTGCTGTCCTTCACCTTCTTTGCCCGCCCAGACGGATTGCACACCCTGGATGTTGTGGACAAGTGGACCAACGAGGTGGGCATTGTTGGGTCCGCGATCGTCATGTTGGTCCTACTGCTGAGTTTGGGGCAACTGCGCACCCTCAGCCAGCACATCAACGCTCACTCGAGCTTCACTGTGGGGCGCATCTGGACGGTGCTTGTTGGTGTTGTTGTTCCAGCTGTTCTGCTGTGGATGTTCATCTCAGGTGTTATCAACCTGCTCTCTGAACCGTACGAGGGCTACCCCAACTGGTACAACAACCTCTTTGGGTGGGGATCGATCGCACTCATGCTGGTCTTGGCGGGAACTTTCAGCCTTATTCGTTGGCGGCGCCCCATTGATGAGTTCACCCCTGAACCAACCCTTCCTGGCGAAAAAATCTACGCACGTGCCGGTGGAGCCCACCGGGGAAAGGATGAGTCATGACAACCAGTGCCATTGTGCTGATGCTCGCCGCTTTCATCATTGTGTGGGGTGGGCTCATCGGCTCGATCATTCACCTACGTTCCGCTGACACCCCCGACGGCGATTTCGCACCTGAAGCGGGCGAGACAGCCAACCCAGAAGGGCCAATCATCGCGCCACGTGATTTGTAACCTCTAGCACCTGCGATGCATGAGGCCTTGCTGCGTAACCTAGCGGCCGATGCCCCGTGGATGCCGTGCATGTGACGGCGCGTTTCCCTGCCTCTGTGAGGTCGGGAAACGCGCCTCATTGCGTTCTAGCTTGGCGTGGGTTGCCTCAATGAGGTCAACGTCTACAGCATCTGCAAGCAACATCAGGTACATCAACACGTCCGCGAGCTCATCACTGATCTGTGCTTTGCCGTCGCCCTGGGACAGGTCAGCGCGAACATCAGCCTCACGGGTCCACTGCATCAGTTCAGCGACCTCACCGACTTCACCAACAAGAGCGAGCAGCAAAGATTTGGGGTCGTGGTACTGGCCCCAATCGCGGCGCCTTGTGAAGTCGTGCAGGGCAGCGTGCAGTTCCGTGAATCGATCCATAACAGGTAAGCCTGCCACAAGGTCACGGCTGGGGGATGGGAAAAGTTGGGACATGCGAATCACAAGGCCGTGAACCCCGGAAAACCGCTGGACACTGTCCGTGGCACACTGGCGGCATGACTTCGCCGTCTCACAACAGTGATGCCCCCGCAGCGCCTCCTACACCTCGACAGATCCGCCGTTGGCGCCGTTACCTCGCTGACGAACAGGCCGAAGGTGCGGTGTACCGCGAACTCGCTGGGCGCCGCACTGGTGAAGAGCGAGATATTCTCCTGGCTCTTGCTGAAGCCGAGCTACGCCATGAGCAGCACTGGCGTGACCTGTTGGGTGAGCACGTTGGCCGCCCTCGCAAAGGGTCGCGGCGCACCAGGTTTTTGGCTGTCCTTGCCCGCCGCCTTGGTGGGGTGTTTGTCCTAGCGCTTGCGCAACAAGCTGAGTCCCGCACCACGTATGACACTGATGCCGATGCCCCAGCACGTATGGCGGCAGACGAGCGTATCCACGGTGAAGTGGTGCGCGGGTTGGCAACGCGAGGGCGTCAGCGTCTTTCTGGCACCTTCCGGGCAGCGGTCTTTGGTGCAAATGATGGATTGGTCTCAAACCTCGCGCTGATTCTTGGGGTTGGGGCCTCAGGTGTCGCCCATTCATACGTTCTGCTTGCTGGGATGAGCGGTTTGTTAGCTGGTGCTTTGTCCATGGGAGCCGGCGAGTTTGTGTCGGTGCGGTCCCAACGAGAACTGTTGGAAGCGGAGAACCCCTCACCTCTCGCTTCACGGGCTATCGGCGACCTCGACGTGAACGCCAACGAACTGGCCTTGGTGTACCGGGCTCGGGGCATGGACGCTGATGAAGCACACACCCACGCGGCACATGTCATCGACACGTTTACTGAAACCACCCGGTTAGCAGAAGATCTAGACGCTGACCGCCATGAGGCAATCGGAACCGCGTGGGGCGCTGCTGTTTCTAGTTTCTTGTTCTTTGCTTCTGGGGCTTTGATCCCGCTGTTCCCCTATTTGTTGGGCGCTAGCGGCTTCACTGCAATGGTCATCGCGTTGACTCTCACTGGTGCGGCGTTGTGCCTCACGGGTGCCGCCGTGGGCATACTCTCAGGGGCGTCACCGTGGAAGCGGGCAATGCGCCAACTGGGTATTGGGCTTGGGGCGGCGCTTGCTACATACCTGCTGGGAACAGTCTTTGGTGTCGCGGTCGGCTAGTGCAGTGCTGAGCTGTGACCCCGCCGGTGGGGCGCTTAGTAGGTTTGCAACACAATCTGGCCATCAGCAGTAATGGACACACCAGTGATGGTTACTGTCCCATGCGGGGTGTTCGCTTTAATGCTGAGATCACGAGTCAGTTGATGCGGGGCAATATTCGCGATGTTCACGCGGGCGTGCAGTGCCCGGCCCAACTCGTGGGCGAGTTCTGCACCGCTTAAACCGCGCGGCCCAGCGTAAGTCGGAGCGATAGCTGGTGCTGTAGCCGCAGAGTGGTTGTGTGTTGACGGGATTTCTCCGGTCAGTGGCGCCAACGTGGGAATCTCAAATGGTACAGGGGTGACAGTTTGTGCCGCACTAACGTGACGGTGCCCGGTGGATTGCTGCTGTGCGGGAGCCTCATGCGGTGCGTGTGATGAGGGGCGAGGCCCTGTTAACGTGTGGATGTCCGAGGGCATATCGGAGGCTCCGGCTGGGCTCTGTGGCACTGGTTGAAGCCTGCGCTGCGGGGTTGGCTGTGCCTGCTCCGCATAACTGGGGGCGGGCATCGGCGATGAAGGAGTGATGGGCACAGCACTGTGGACCAGTATCGGAGCATTGTGGGCTGGAACGTGGGAGCTCACCGGTGCGGGAGCTTCTGAGCCACGCGCTTGACTGTGAGCAGCGTATGGGGTGTGAGCGGCAAGCTGTTCCACACGGTTAATGCGGGACTGCGGGAAACGCATCGCTGGCCCACCGGGGGCGCCCATGGAATTTTCGTAGTAGCGCAATGTGGCTTCAGCGCTGGCCCGCAACATTTCAACGGCGGTGCGAACATACCCTTGGCCAGAAGACGGCTTACGGAACGTAATGTTCAGAACTTCATCGGCAGTGTAGCCGTCCGCGTGGAGTCGCCCAGTCTGCTCATAGTGTTGGAGCGTCCCGATGAGACGGTTCATGAAGGCATCGACCTGCTCGATGCTGGTAGCGCTGCGCAGCGAAAGATCAAAGAACCGCGCGTTGGTTGCCTCCTGTGATGTCAACATGTTTTCAGAGTATGGCGGGCCAATTGCTCAATGAATGGGGAGCGATCCCCGTATCGGCAGTAACCTGCGGAAGCGTGATGTGGGATCAGTCACCTCACGGCGTGGTGAGGTCTCTTTCGGGGATTTCGTCAATGAGTCGCTCGGTCACTGTTGTGCTTTTACGAATAATCCCAATGGACGCTACCGCAACCACCACAGCCAATGCCGCAGAAGCAACAACAACACTGAAACCAGCGTGTGCTCCATGAGTATCGATTTGGGTGCCGGCAAGTGAGGACCCGGCTGCAACACCAACACCAAGAGCTGTGCCCACCCAGGTGAAACCTTCAGTGAGCTGGCGAGGTGACACCACAAGCTGGACCATGGCGTTGACGTTGATGAGGGTGGGGGAGATAGTCAGGCCAGTGACAAACATGACCCCGGCTAAAACCCACAGGTTCGTGGCAACAAAAAACAGTGATGCCCCAATAGCAAGCCCAATAATGCCAACAAGGTATCGCAACCACACCGCTGATGCCCATTGGCGTGCCCCATAGGCTAGCCCAGAGGCGCACGAACCTAACGCGAAGATCCCCAGGATGACCCCGCCCAGAGCTTTGTTTCCTTGTTCTTCAGCGAATGCGATGGTGGAAACATCTGTTGCACCGAAAAGCGACCCCACTCCGATGAACACGAGAATGAGTGACACCATAGCGGGGCTGCGCAGCACCGAGCGGTTTGTGTCTGCAACGTCGTAAACGTGCAGTGGTGGCTCAGTGTCACGTTGGCTGAGGAACCAGAACCCACCAATCACCATCAGAACAATAGGCACGATCAACCCCGCGTAGAACGCAACACTGGCAGCGAGCACAGTTGCTACGACGGGACCGATCACAAAAATCATCTCGTCGATAGCGGCCTCAAGCGAGTACGCAGTGTGTAGTTTTTTGGGGTCTTTCACAACGTGTGACCAGCGAGCACGTACCATGGCACCCACAGAGCCAATGGTCATGCCTGATGTGATCGCGAACAGGTAAAGCAACGGAATGGGCGCATGCATAACCGTTGCTGTGATCAGTGACGTCAGAGACAACGCAGTGGCGGCAACGGCGGGGCGCATCACACGCGCTTGACCATATCGGTCAACCAGGCGAGCTAACTGGGGTGAACACACCGCTTGAGCGATGATGTAGGCCGCTGAAATCCGGCCACCTAATTCATAAGAATCGAACGCTGACTGAATCATCAGCACAATCCCGATGCCCACCATCGACATCGGAGAACGCGCTAACGCACCAGCAACGGAAAAGCGGGCGGCACCAGGTACCGAATAGACGACCGCGTACGGGTTACGCGACGTGGCCACAGGGCCATCTTGAGGGTGTGAGTGTGTCACTATCTTAGTGTGCCATTGAGGTGAGACAAATATGCTCCGATTTGCGCGGGCATATCTGTGGTTTACGTCCCGTTGAGGCAAGATGGAGGCATGGCTGACTCTACTGACGAGATTGACGTTGTTCAGGTTCCCGAGAATAACCGTTTTGAAGCGCGTACTGCACAGGGCGTCACGGCGGGATACATCACCTACCAGGTGCGTGGTGAAGGCCTGTTCAACAAGGTTCTGGTGCTGCCTCACACCGTTGTTGACCCACAATTTGAGGGGCGTGGGATTGGTTCCCGGCTGGTCCGTGAAGCGTTTTCGTGGGCACGTAAAATTGGGGCGAAAGTTGACCCAGTGTGCCCCTTTGTTGCGACTTACATTGAACGCAACCCGGTGTATTCAGATCTCCTCGAGGCGTAACAGAATCTCAGCTAGTCCGCGCTGCACCGTTTCGCTGTACCCGGCCACCCAGTCGCCCTCATAGTGTCGGAACGATAGTTCTGTGGTGAGGAGAGAAAACATGTACAACCGGTAGAGCAAAAATCTCACTACTGCGCTGTGATGTTCTGATTCGCTGACCCCAGCAGGGCACTGTTCCGTTGCTGGTGCTAAAGCTTGACCACCGCTGAGGCGTGCTTGAGTACTGTAGCGTTGCCAAGTTGTGTTGGGGAGTAACTGAGTGCCAAGTTGGTCCATGCCCACAAACTCAAACAGCGGGTCACCGTAGAGGGCCCTTTCCGCATCGATGATCCCGGTGATATTGCCGCGCTCGTCCAAAAATACGTTCCCAGGCCACAGGTCAGCGTGAATGAGATGTGCGGTGGTTACCTTGTCGAGGTGAGGACTGTGACGCTCCCATACCTGCCCGATGCGTTCCGTGGGAACGAGGGCTTGGCTGCGGTTGGCATCGTCGAGTACTGCGGTCAACGCTAAACCGAAAGCTCGTGTCCAGGTTGTGGCGCTGAGGTCTGAGTGTGGGTATCCAAAGCGGTCGCCGGTCACCCTGTGTAAGGACGCTGCGTACCGGTGAAGTTGAGCGGTGATGTGCGGGGCGTCCCACGGGTGCTCGGGGCAAGACGCCCAAGGTTGGCCGGTGAGTTCTTCAGTGATGATCACATCGCCAGGAACGACGGTGTGGGTGGTGTCGCTGTGTAGTAATCGGGGGAACAACAACTGAGGGTGGGCTTCCCCAAGGTGGAACATATCGCGTTCGGTGCGCGTCGCTGCGCGTTCGTACGTTAAAACTCGGGTGGGGTCACTGGGGCCAATTTTCACGATCACCCGGGTAGGGGTGCCAGCGGTTGTGCGGGGTTGTTGTGTGGTTGGTTCTGGGGTGAGTGTCACCCGGAACGTGGTTGCAAACAGCCCGCCAGTCATTGGTTCAACGTCGATGGGTGAACCCAAAGTGTGGGTGAGTTCAGTAATCTGACGTGCGGTGATGCTCATGGAATCCATGATAGTGGACAGGGTATATGGCGTAGTGGTCACAGGGCTGGCCTTCGTCATTGAGGGCGATTAAGTTCATGTGTGGGCGGTGGTGAACATCGGCTGCAACCCCACCACGGTATGCGAGATCCCGTGGTGAGCAGAGTCAGCGTATGGGGCACTGTCTCTGCGTGGGAGAGCGAAGACCATCATTGGGCAGCCACAGCACACGTTTCTCACCGCCGCCCACCAAGCTGCTTCACCTCGACACACGTGAAGCGATGCCCATGCGCAGCGTCCAGCGCATGGGCATTTCCTTTTGTGTTGAGGCTTTTTCGCTCTAGCGCTTCGATGCGCGATAGCCCGCCGCGTCAATAACCTAGAGGCTTACAGCCACCGGCCTGCAGGAACCGGGTGAATTTCCCGCAGGCCGGAGCGTTATCTGGGTTTTAGTTCGCTAAAGCTGCACTGACGACAGCTTTAGCTTCGCTTTGCACAGTGGCCAAGTGATCTGCTGAGACAAATGATTCAGCGTAAATCTTGTACACGTTTTCTGTGCCGGAGGGGCGCGCTGCGAACCAAGCGTTCTTGGTGGAGACTTTCAAACCGCCAATTGACGCACCATTGCCTGGGGCGGTGGTGAGTTTCTCAGTGATAGCTTCACCGGCAAGGTCAGTAGCTGTGACCTGCTCAGGTGAGAGGCGTGCCAGTGTGGCTTTTTCCTCCAACGACGCAGGGGCATCTACCCGGGCGTACCAGGACTGGCCATACTGTTCGGTCAGGTCGCCGTGGTGTGCGGATGGGCTCTTGCCCGTCACAGCAGTGATTTCCGAAGCGAGCAGCGCTAGCAAGATGCCATCTTTATCGGTAGTCCACACAGTGCCGTCACCGCGTAAGAAGGAGGCACCTGCTGATTCTTCACCACCAAATCCGACTGAACCACCAATCAGACCGGGAACAAACCACTTAAAGCCCACAGGTACCTCAAGCATCTGGCGGCCCAACCCGGCGGCAACCCGGTCAATTAACGCTGAAGACACCAGGGTTTTGCCAATAGCAACATCAGTGCCCCACTGTGGCCGTGCACCGGAATACAAGTAATTAATAGCTACAGCAAGAAAGTGGTTAGGGTTCATCAAACCACCGTCAGGGGTGACAATCCCGTGCCGGTCAGCGTCAGCGTCGTTACCGGTAGCGATGTCATAGGGGCTGTCGCCGCGCATCGTCTCGACGAGAGAAGCCATGGCGTAGGGAGACGAGCAGTCCATGCGGATCTTGGCATCCCAGTCCAAGGTCATAAAGCCCCACCGTGGGTCTACCTGGGGGTTCACCACGGTCAAATCGAGACCGTAACGTTCGCCGATAGCTCCCCAATATTCCACTGCTGCCCCACCCAATGGGTCAGCGCCGATGCGCAACCCAGAGGCGCGAATCGCATCGAAATTCAGCATGTGTGACAAGTCATCAACGTACGCAGAGAGGTAGTCGTGACGCCCAACCACCGGGCGCTTCAACGCTTCGTCGAGTGACACGCGACGAACCTTGCCTACGCCCTGACGCAAAATGTCATTGGCGCGGTCGGCGATCCACCCTGTGGCGTCAGAGTCGGCTGGTCCACCATGCGGCGGGTTGTATTTAAAACCGCCATCACGGGGAGGGTTATGTGACGGTGTAACAACGATGCCATCAGCCAGCTCGGGGCCACTGGTCCGGACTCCCTGCGCTGTTGTTGCACCATTGTGCAACAAAATAGCGTGTGACACGGCTGGGGTGGGAGTGAAGGAATCACGGGCATCAATCATGACGTTAACGTCGGCGGCAACCAACACCTCAACCGCTGTTTGCCACGCTGGAAGAGAAAGCGCGTGAGTGTCGCGCCCAATGTACAGCGGGCCGTTTGTTCCCTGGCGGGTCCGGTACTCCACAATCGCTGCAGTTGTCGCAATGATGTGAGCCTCGTTGAAAGCCCGGTCGAGGGATGAACCCCGGTGACCTGAGGTGCCAAAAGTTACTTTCTCGGACACATTGTCAGGGTCTGGGGTGAGGTCATAATAGGCGCTGACCAGCGCGTCGACATCGATGAGATCTTCTAGGGTGGCGCGAGTGCCTGCACGGGGATCCATAGTCTTCATCTTGGCAGACTCTCGCGCCTGATGGGATAGGAAAAAGGGGGAGTTGCAGATAAATCTGGAGGAGGTTTTCTGAATGTCCACACATGAGGTGTGTACCGCCGCAGGCTGGCGGTAGGCTTGGGGTATGGCTAAGAACACCGTTGATTTTGTTGTGCGCCCACTTGAGGGCATCCCTGCTGAAGCTGACCTAGTAGCAATGCGTGAGGTAGTCCCCGCTGCTACCGTCACCGCGAAAACGACAGAGGAATACGGTTCGCGAGAGTTCGTGTTCACCACGTTCCTCCCCGATTCCTGGCCCGCGTTGCACCGTGAAGACGGAACCGTCCTGCTTGCGCTTCAAACGTTGGCGGGCTCCGGTGACCTCTCCCGCGACCTCGCAGCGAACCTGCTCGACGCTTTTGACCTCGAACCAGGCAGCCCCCTTGTGCGTTCTACCCTCCCTGGCCCAGGCCCGCGGTTGCAAGACATCGTGGATCTTACTGGCAACTGGACAGTAGAGATGCACAACAACGTGGACTACTGGGTTGACCCCGCTAAAGAGATCACCCCAGAGATCCGTAAGAGCCTCGATGAAGCAGCAGAGTCAATGATTGACACGGTACGTTTGCCGTCTGTGAATTCCGCATACTGGAGCCGTATGGGTTCCAAAGAGTTCCTGCGTTGGTCCATGCCATACAGCGAAGACCAAGTGATCAATGCGATTGCCCGCTTGCACGCACGCCGTGAGTCAGCAATCGGTGATGCCCGCTTCCTCGGCGCATTCCGCACCTGCGGCATCGTGATCCCAGTGTGGGAGTTGGCACGCGGTAGCGAAGCTGACGACATCGACAAGGATGTTGCGGCTTACTGGCCAACCCTCAAAGCAGAAATTGAGAACAACGAACCTCTCGATGCTGCACAGCGCCGCGCGAAGGCCGGCATCGTGTCACGGCAGGTCACTTTGCGCTAAAGCGCAACGCACACACTTGTGCATATTCCCTCAACGAACCGTGTGGGCTTGCCGATACAACTGGCAAGCCCACACGTTTGGAACTACCTTAGACAATTACCAAGGTTCTTTAATGATCAAGGCAAGGAATCACTAGTGTCAGGTAAGAAGTCGCCAGAGCTGCACACTGGGAACACCCCAGCGGTGCGGAAGAGGCGAGCAAAATCCGAATCCTCACAGGCCGACGAACGCGAACTCACCCGGCAGCGCGTCGCCGTTGTTATCCCAGCGAAGGATGAGTCGCGGCGCATCGCCCAAACAGTGCGCGCCGCGAAAGCGATCCCCCACGTGGATCTTGTTCTGGTTGTTGATGACGGCAGTGAAGACAACACCCAAGATGTTGCCCGTGAAGCGGGGGCCGTTGTTGTTCGCCATTCCCACAACCGTGGCAAAGCTGCAGCAATGGAAACCGGCGCCGCAGTTGTTGCCATGCGTGATGCACCCGGGCGCCTTCCACGACTGCTCCTCTTCATTGATGGGGATCTTGCCGAAACTGCCGTGAACACCGCTCCACTGGTGGATCCAGTGCTTGCCGGTGAAGCTGACGTCTCCATCGCTCTCCTGCCACCACAGCCAGGTGCTGGTGGGCGTGGGTTTGTTGTCGGAGCTGCACGCAAAGCCATCACAGCGATGACAGGGTGGACCCCCACACAACCACTGTCTGGGATGCGATGCCTCACCCGGGAAGCTTTCGAAGCGGCGACACCACTGGCACGCGGCTGGGGCGTCGAAACCGGAATGACCATTGATCTCCTCAGCCAGGGATATGTCGCTGTTGAAGTGCCATGCGACCTCAAGCACCGCCCTTCCGGTAAAGACTGGAAAGGTCAGATGCACCGTGCGGCACAATACCGTGACGTGAAGGTGGCTATTGGTTCCCGGCGTTTGCGTGGAGTGACAAAGAAGCGCTAATCGCCCTTGAATTTGTGACACGAAAAGGCGGCACACCACATGGTGTGCCGCCTTTTCGTCGTTGCGTGATGGGGGTTAACTACTCTGCAGGAACCCGAGGAGAGCCGAGTTCACCTCGTTGCTGTGCGTCCACAACAAACCGTGTGGGGCATCGGGAATCTCAACGTACTGGGCATCAGGCAGGGCCGCTGAGAACCTACGACCAGTAGCCTCAATCGGCAAAATACGGTCCCCAGTGCCGTGAATGATCTGGGTCGGAACATCAATGGCGGTGATGTCTTCGCGGAAGTCTTCAATCCACGTGTAGGGGGCAAGCGCCGATGCCTCAGCCCCTGATTGCCCCGCCAGCAGGTGGTGGTGGCGCAGAGCTTCCTCACTGAGCCGGTTGCCCAACGTTTCATCAGTGTTGAAGAAGTCGTTGAGGAACTCAGTGAAATGGGCGTACCGGTCCCGGCGCACAGACGCGGAAAACTCGTCAATGAACGCGGTGTCGATCGCCCCGTCAGGATTGTCATCAGTGATGAGCAAAAACGGTTCTAGGGAACCGATGAAAACGGCGCTATGCACTCGGGCGCTGCCGTACTGGTGGAGGTATCTCGCGATTTCGCCGGTCCCCATGGAGAAACCAACGAGGGTGACATCACTGAGTTCAAGCGTGGTCAACAGGGCATCCAAGTCAGCGGCAAACGTCGTGTAGTCATACCCGCGTGAAGGTTTGGTGGACTGCCCAAAGCCGCGGCGATCATAGGTAATAACCCGGTAGCCTGCGGCGAGTAGGGCAGTGGTTTGTTTTTCCCAACTGCTGCCATCAAGGGGGTAGCCGTGAATGAGAACTACGGGGTGGCCTTCGCCTATGTCGGTGTAGTGCAAGTTGATGGACTGGCTGTTTTCTTGCCCAACAGAAATGAAACTCATTGTTTCTCCTCGTTGTGTGGGAGTCAGTCGAAACTACCTGATGTTCCACCACGGTGGCCTACGGCATCATCCACGCTACGACGTACAGCAGGATTCAGCGCGGCGAACGTGCCTCTTGGCTGGTCAACCCGGCTTGCTGGATGCGCTTCGTGATGCTGAGAATCCACCGTGCATACGTGGCGATAAGCAGTGGCACAAGCACCGCTAACCCGATAGCGACAATGACCACACCTGAGTCATTGACCATGGTGCCAATGGCCAAGGCAACGTATACGGCGTTCACCGTGGGTAAGAACAGGGGAGTGTCTGTGGCGATTTGTTTTAAGGGCACCCCACCGGTAAGCCAGTGGTACGGAGCGAGTTGACCTGTTTCTTTTGCAGCAAGACGCACTGGCCGGCCAAGCACAATGAGCAGCACCAAGATCGCAGTGATCGCAACCAGCGATAGGGGGTTCGTGAAGGTGGAGAAGTTCGCACCAAGTTTGCGCCCTACGACGTCAAAGAACCCACCGGCAAGCACTGTGTCAACAAACATTCCCAGGTGGGTGCGGTCATCGGCGGGGCGTAGCCAGTCAATGATGGCGAAGGATGACACCACAACAACTGCGCTCACCATCACCATTGCCACGCGGCGGAAGTTCAACTTCACGCCACCTGCCCATAGAGTCAGCAGAGCGAACGCCGGGAAGAGCGCGGGCGGGCCACCAAAATCGGCGCCCAATGACGGTAAACCGTTGAGTAACGTCGCAGTGATCCCGATGATAGCGACCGTCAGCGCAGCGAGACGCCGCCGCCCAGCAACCACCAAACTGTTGGCCAGTGCCCCAGCCAGCAACAGGGTGCTGGTGGCAAATAGGGCGAATGCTTGGTTGTTGAAACCGTAGAATCGGCCACCCACCATGGGCTGCACGCCCATGAGCGCTGACATTTGCAAACGAGCGCCGGTAGCAACATCAATAGCCAATACCGCAACAGTTATAGCTGACACCACTGCGATAGGGCCAAACCGCCAGCCACGCCACAAGGGCGCTAGGGCAAGGGCGACAACCCCTGCAATGATCGTGAGAGTTATCGCAGTGAGGGTCAGTGTCGGTGTTGGTGTCCGCCACCAAGGAACGAGGTTAGCCAGAAGAGTCGCTACTGGAATAGTCGCGATTGCTATGCCTGCGATTTGGCACCCAATGAGTAGTCCTCGGGAGTGGGAGGTGACCCAGTTAGCGCCTTTAGAGATTCGGCGCAGTGACCGCCCAGAGAAGATGTAAGAAACCACAGCAAACAGTGCGATATTGACAACGCAGAACAGTAAGAAGAACGGTTCCACTATGGGGCGGGTTGCCAGTGTGTGGGTTTCTTCATCAACCAGAGAAGCGATTCGGTCTTCGGTTGTTCCGGCAACAGTGTGGGAACTGATGGTTGATCCCACGAAAGTTGATGACCGGTTAGCCCCAAGCAGCGAATGCACCGTAACCGGGAGATCGCTGGACTGGTTGAACCCATCCTGCTTTGTGGAGGGAGAAGTTAGTAAATTCCCCTCAACACCTCGCCCAGCCATAGCCAACACTGACAACCGTGGGGCGCCCGTTGGGTCAGACAACGACCCCAGAATAACTGTCGTGTGGTCAAGCTCGGGGTCAGCTGCACGGATTGCCTGCAAAGCAACGTCAACCCGTGAGTCAATCTCAGTTAACTGAGCCATCACAGATGGGTCAGTTGCAGAAGTGCTCCGCCCGATGCGCAAGTGACCAACATCAGCAACGACAAGACGCTGATCCCCGTCAACACTGTTCAGTGCACTACGCATCTGCCCGTACAAGGCATCAGTTGTCGACAAACGCGAGAAGAACGTGCCCCTCACGGTGCCCTCGCTGTCCGCAAGAGCAATAGCAGCCCCCGGACCAACAGCGGCTGTCGAAACACCAGCATCAGACAAACTTTGCCCGAACGTCCCCAACTGTGCGCTGTACTTTTGCTCTGCAACGGCATCTGTGTAGGTGTCCCAGGTGGGGACTGTTGCATTTTCCACTCCAGTAGGTGACCCTGCCGACTCTGCTGGTTCTTCCAAGTAACGGCATGGCCCCCCCGCGCCATTCAGGGCGTCACCAGCACGGTTACCAGCGCTCAACGCCAACCAGCCATCTGCTGGGCATGTGGAGGGGCGCACATTGCGGACAACGAGGTTGCCAATGGCGCCAGATCGAGCGAACTGATACAACGACGGTGTGGAGTCCTCAGAGACATCAGCCCACCGAATACCACCAGTTCCCAGGAACACTACCTGGTGGTAATCCTGCGTGGAATCCTCGCTTGCGCTCCCTTCGGCACGGACGCCATCAGTAGCTAACCCTGTGTGAAGAGAGCCAGCTGAAGGCGCTGCAACACCGGCAACCCCGCTCATCAGGACAAACGCGATGGCGAGAAGCATCGCGCCGGCACTGACACTCAGACGCATCAGTGATGTCAGGGCATAGGGGCGTTCGGACTTGAGGCCGTGTGGGGAGTGCTGCACCAGACCAGCCTAGTAGATGAGCCGCTATCCAAGACGTGGCAACGGTGAACGTACAGTGAGCGCTTGCGGGTCAACCCATGTACGCACCCGGCGTGCTCGCCCAATCACGTCACCATCAACCTGTGCTTGAGCGCCTTGATCCACCGCGAGTTCCGTGGTGTGTGCCCGTGTGTGATCAATGCGCCCCACTTTGTGTTCGAGGGTGTTTGTCATGCCAAACCCCTGCATGACAACTTCACCAAACAGTTGGACCCACCCAGCGATCCCGCCACGGGTATCGATGGCAGCAATGTCGTGGATGCCGTCATCAATCACAGCATCCGGGATCAAAGTAATGCCACCGGGAAGGCGACCACAGTTCCCCACCATAAGCGTGCGCAACTGTGTTGACACAACCTTGGCGTCATCAAGGGTGATGTTGATAGCGAGTCGCTTACCGTTCAAGTGGCGAACACCAGCAACAAAATAAGCAATCCAGCCCATGCGTGCTTTCAGTTCATTGTCCGCGTCTGCAATCATTGCGGCGTCAAAACCAACCCCCGCAATGACAAGGAAAAGATGTTTCTCGAGTTTTGCTGGAGCAGTTTCGGATGAGTCCGCTCGCAGGGCGGCACGGTCTCGTGCGCCTTTGCGACGTGCTGTGCGGGCTTCGTGGAGTGCGTGGGCTTGAGCTGATTTGTCAGTTTCAAGGACCTCTAGCCAGCCCACGTCAATTCTCCGGTCAACACCGTCGAGGAGTACATCGAACGCGTCTTGACGGTTAGAAATGGGAATATCGAGGTTGCGGGCAAGGAGGTTCCCAGTCCCCAGGGGAAGAATACCCATGGGGGTAGTTGTGCCCGTCAAATACGTGGCAACGGCGCGGACGGTTCCGTCGCCGCCAACAGCGACAACGATGCTCGCCCCAGCAGAAACAGCCTCGCGGGCTTGCCCAGTTCCGGGGTCCTCAATGGTTGTCTCCAACCACAATGGAGTGGGCAGGCCTTCCGCTTCACAACGCAGCAATAAAGCGGTTTTCAAGTCCTGAACACCAGGTTTTGAGGGGTTGGCGATGAACGCGATGAGAGGGCGTGGGGCTGGTGGTTCATCATCGTCAGGGCCGGTCTTTGCTGAGCCTACGAGGCGAGCCAGAGCCTCTTTGAGTCTGTTCAGTTCACGGCTATGGACAATGACAAGGACACACAGAATGACAGCTGTGATCGTCAGTGCGATCGAAGCGGCCAGTAACCACTGCTCAGGGTTCATAGACCAACCGTAGCCGCTTTGGCATTCTGGTGTGCATGGTCGGTACTCTTGGAGGGTGATTGATCTACGCATCCTCCGCGAATCTCCCGACCTTGTCCGCGCCAGCCAGATTGCCCGTGGCGCTGACCCCGCGATCGTTGACACGATCCTCGAAGCGGATGCGCAACGCCGCTCATCCCTCGCAGAGTTTGAGTCGCTACGAGCGCGCCAAAAGAGCATCGGTAAAGATGTTGCACGTGCTCAAGGTGACGAGAAAGCGCGTCTCCTAGCGGAGACGAAAGAGATCGCAGCGCAGGTCAAAGAACTTAACCAGGCACAAAGCGAAGCGCAAGAGCGCCTGAACGACCTGTTGTTCCAGGTTGCCAACATTGTGGAGGGTGCCCCCAGTGGAGGGGAAGCTGACTTCATTGTGCTGCGCCACGAAGGGCAGCCCCGTGATTTCGCAGCTGAGGGTTTCGAACCTCGCGACCACTTGGCGTTAGGTGAAGGCCTCAAGGCCATCGACACTGAGCGTGGTGCGAAGGTTTCTGGCTCACGGTTCTACTACCTCACCGGTATTGGTGCACGCCTCGAGCTGGCGTTGTTGAATGCTGCCGTTGATCAGGCTGTTGCTGCTGGGTTCACCCCGATGATCACACCAACGATTGTGAACCCAAAGATTATGCGGGGCACTGGTTTCCTTGGTGCACACGCCGATGAAATCTACTACCTCGGCGCGGATGACCAGTACCTGGTTGGTACCTCAGAGGTTGCCTTGGCGGGGTATCACTCCGAAGAGATCGTTGACCTGTCAAACGGCCCGCTGCGTTACGCAGGGTGGAGTGCGTGCTACCGCCGCGAAGCAGGGTCACACGGCAAGGACGTTCGCGGCATCATCCGCGTGCACCAGTTCCACAAGGTCGAAATGTTCTCCTACTGCACCCCCGCTGACGCGCAGGCGGAACACCAGCGTTTGTTGGCTTGGGAAGAGGAAATGCTCAAAAAGTGCGACCTCCCATACCGGGTGATCGACACGGCAGCCGGTGACCTGGGTTCATCTGCGGCACGCAAGTTTGACTGTGAAGCGTGGTTGCCCACTCAGGAGCGTTACCTGGAACTGACATCGACCTCAAACTGCACAACATTCCAGGCCCGTCGTTTGGGTGTGCGTGAACGTGTCGAGGTGGATGGTCGCCAAGAAACGCAGACTGTTGCAACCTTGAACGGTACCTTGGCAACAACTCGGTGGATCGTTGCGATCCTTGAGAACCACCAGCAGGCTGACGGTTCGGTACGGGTTCCAGAAGGGCTACGCCCATACTTGGGTGGCCTTGAGGTGCTGGAGCCCACTGCGTGACCAAGACGACGCCACTTCTCGTTGGCTTAGACATCGACGGGACCATCATGACTGCCGACGAGTTCATCTCGTCGGCAGTCCGTGAGGCAATCACGGAACTGCGGCTCCAAGGCCACCACGTGGTGTTGTCCACGGGACGTCCGTTAGTTGCGGTGTTGCCGGTGCTGAAGGACCTTGGCATCGACTCTGGGTGGGCTGTGTGTTCGAACGGTTCGGTGACAGCCCACATTGACCCCCGTCAGCCGGGTGGCTTCGTTCTTGAGCATGTCATGGAGTTTCCTGCAGGCCCAGCAGTTGATGCGTTGACCCGCCACTTGCCCGATGCCGTGATTGGTTTGGAGGAAGTGGGCGTCGGTTATGCCATTTCCCAGGATTTCGGGTCAGCACGGTTGCATGGTGACCACACTGTTCGTGACGTTTCCCAGATGCGGACAATGACCACGCCGCGCGTCGTTGTGGCGCGTGCCTCGCACGCGCCACAGGAATTTCGTGCCCTCATGGCTGACATGGGGTTATGCGATTCGTATTACTCTATCGCTGATGAGCACTGGATGGATCTCGCTCCACAGGGCATCACGAAGGCTTATGGGTTGGAACGATTACGCCGTCAGTTGCAAGTCTCCCCTGAGCACACGGTTGCTGTTGGGGATGCTGATAACGACATCGAAATGCTGCAGTGGGCTGGGCGTGGCGTTGCGATGGGGCATGCGGAGGCTTCAGTGATCGCTGCAGCGGACGAAGTGACCTGGCCGATTATTGACGACGGCTTGGCGCCTGTGTTGGAGAGTTTGCTGACAACCTGACAGTCCAGCGAAACCAAACTGTTATGACCTGCAAGAAAGTATTTTACAACGCTGTAAAACGCACGATAATGCGACTTCTGGACTTTCTTTACAGGCGAACTACATTGTCTTGATGGAATCGTTACCACGAATAACCCTATTTCGAGTTGCAGAACCCCCCTTATGCCTATTCGATGAGTGACATAGCGCACAAGCGTGCAGGTGCTGTGCGCTCCGCACATCAAAGAGGACGTGAGGGAGAATCCCATGACATCTATCCGGCGGCGCTCAGTGGCTACCCTGGCAACAGGAATGGCTGTGGCGCTCACGCTTGCCGCATGTGGCGGAGGCGATAGCGACAACAACAATGCTGAAGAACCCGGTGGCGGTGACGCGGATTGCACAGCATACGAAAAGTATGGTGACCTCAGCGGCACAACCGTTTCGGTTTACACCTCCATCATTGCTCCCGAGGACCAGCCTCACATCGACTCCTACAAGCCGTTTGAAGACTGCACCGGAGCGACCATCAACTATGAGGGATCAAAAGAGTTCGAAGCTCAACTCCTAGTGAAACTCCAGGCAGGTTCCGCACCGGACATCGCCTACATCCCACAGCCAGGTCTTCTAAAGACCATCGTGGAAAGCTACCCCGACCAGATCGTTGAAGCATCAGCGGGCACCATGGCAAACGTTGAGCAGTACTATGCGGCGTCCTGGAAAGAATACGGCACCGTTGAAGACACCTTCTACGCAGCACCACTTGGTGCCAACGTGAAGTCGTTTGTTTGGTACTCCCCACAGATGTTCAACGACGCAGGCTACGAAATCCCACAAACCTGGGACGAACTCCTCGCCCTGTCCGACCAAATCGTTGCCGACCACGGCGCTGAAGGTGTTAAGCCATGGTGTGCAGGCATCGGCTCAGGTGACGCAACCGGATGGCCAGCAACTGACTGGCTCGAAGATGTCATGCTCCGAACTGCTGGGTTCGAATCATACGACGCGTGGAGCAAGGGTGAACTGAAGTTCTCTGACCCTGAGGTGCAAGCAGCACTCACCGAAGTTGGCAAGATCCTCAAAAACCCTGACTACGTCAACGGTGGACTAGGTGACGTGAGCTCTATCGCCACAACAGAGTTCCAAGACGCTGGGTTGCCAATCCTCGAAACAGGGCTGTGCTACATGCACCGCCAGGCTTCGTTCTACGCAGCGAACTGGCCAGAAGGAACTGACGTGTCACCAGAAGGAGACGTGTTCGCGTTCTACTTCCCAGGTGTATCTGAAGATGCACGACCAATCCTCGGTGGTGGAGAGTTCGTCGCAGCATTCTCCGACCGCCCAGAAGTGGCCGCATTCCAAGAGTTCCTCGCCAGCCCAGAGTGGGCCAACGCCAAAGCTATTGCCACACCAAACGGTGGATGGGTAACAGCGAACTCCGGTCTTGACCCAAACAACTTGGTGTCAGAGATCGACAAACTGTCGTTCCAGTTGCTGTCAGACACCAGCCAAGAATTCGGTTTCGACGCATCTGACCTGATGCCAGCAGCAGTTGGACAAGGTGCCTTCTGGACAGAGATGACCGCGTGGATTGCAGAGGACAAAGCAGACG
Source organism: Jonesia quinghaiensis DSM 15701 (assembly GCF_000423205.1). Lineage (GTDB taxonomy): Bacteria > Actinomycetota > Actinomycetes > Actinomycetales > Cellulomonadaceae > Jonesia > Jonesia quinghaiensis. Next base: position 73,663 of record NZ_AUHN01000004.1, on the reverse strand, counting down.
ACGCAGTCCTGACCGCAATAGATGCGGCATGGCCTAACTGATCCGTGGCCTCAGCTTCGCTCCGACACTGCGATGAGTGAACCTGAGCCAGATCACTAACGCGCTGATGGGGGCTCACCACGGTGAGCCCCCATCACCGGCTCACAGAGAGCCACACGCGTTGGGTACCTCCCCTGTCCCGCCAACCATGGAGGTTAGCCATGGACCTCTTGTACGCCGACACCACTGGCGGCAAGTTCCTCCTGATGTTCATTGCGATAGCAATATTTGTGCTCGTCATGGGTGCAATTCTTGTCATCGTTGAAAGAATCCCACGAGCGCCCCGTTGGGTAGTAGTCGCTGCCTTTACCGGACCAGCACTCCTCGGTATCTCATTTGGTTTGATCTACCCAGCCATCATCACCACTCGTAGTTCGTTCTATGACGCACGAGGCCAAAACTTCATTGGCATCGACAACTACGTCACGGCTTTTACCCGCCCAGAGTTTCAACAAGTTCTCCTCAACACTGTTGCCTGGACTGTCATTGTCCCGCTCGCCTCAACTGCTATTGGCCTGATTTACGCGGTCCTCGTTGACCGGGCACGCTTTGAAAAACTCGCTAAAACACTGCTTTTCATGCCCATGGCTATTTCGCTGGTGGGCGCATCGATCATCTGGAAGTTTGTTTACGAGTACCGCCCAGTCCTTGAAGGAGTGGCACCAGACCGGCAACCCGCCCAGATCGGTTTGTTAAACCAAATATTGGTGTGGATGGGGCTTGAGCCAGTTCAGTTTTTGCTGAATGGCCCATGGAACAACATCTTCCTCATGGTTGTGATGATCTGGATCCAAGCCGGTTTCGCCATGACAATTTTGTCCGCAGCGATCAAAGCGATCTCCACAGAAACTATTGAGGCTGCCCGCCTTGATGGCGTTAATGGAATCCAACAATTCTGGTACGTCACCGTCCCTAGTGTGCGGCCCGCACTTGTTGTTGTGCTCACCACCATTGCTATGGGAACGCTGAAGGTGTTTGACATTGTCCGCACAATGACTGGTGGTAACTACGGAACACAGGTTGTCGCCAACGAGTTCTATACCCAATCTTTCCGCCAACAGAACCAGGGGATGGGAGCTGCCTTGGCTGTGCTGCTCTTCGCCTTTGTGGTGCCGCTCATTATCTATAACGTGCGGCAGATGAAGAAGTCGGAGGAGGTCCGATGAGCACATCAACACCCCAGGCCCCCATCCCAGCAACACCTGGAAAACTGGTAGACCGGCTCGATGCCCGTGCTGGACGAACTCGATCAACACTGTCCACCAAACTTGCATCAGGTTTTGCGCTACTCATCGCAGTGGTGTGGACAATCCCTACCTTTGGGCTCCTCATTACATCCTTCCGACCTGACGGGGAGATTAAAACATCAGGCTGGTGGACATGGTTCACCAGCCCCAGCATCACCTTGGAAAACTACGCTGAGGTGCTCACTGGTTCGCGATTCCAACTGTCAACGTTCTTCGTTAACTCGTTTGTGATCACGATCCCCTCAGTGGTCATCCCGATCACGCTGGCGTTGCTCGCAGCGTATGCCTTTGCGTGGATCGACTTCAAAGGCCGCAACATCTTGTTTGTCGCTGTTTTTGCACTGCAAGTGGTACCCATCCAGGTGACCCTGATTCCACTGCTCACGCAGTACGTGAAGTGGGGACTCAACCAAACATTCTGGACCGTGTGGCTGTCCCACTCGATCTTCGCGTTACCGTTGGCGATCTTCCTGCTGCACAACTTCATGAAGGATATTCCGCGGGAACTTGTTGAAGCTGCACGTGTTGACGGTGCCGGCCACGTGAAGATCTTCTTCCGGGTACTGTTGCCACTCTTGGTGCCAGCTATCGCATCGTTCGCGATCTTCCAGTTCCTGTGGGTCTGGAACGACCTGCTGGTGGCGTTGACGTTCGCTGGAGGCCAACAAAATGTGGCGCCGCTGACTGTGCGGCTCGCTGACCTTGCTGGAACGCGTGGTCAAGACTGGTATCTGCTTGCTGCAGGTGCTTTCGTCTCGATGGTGGTGCCAGTCATCGTGTTCTTGGCCCTGCAACGCTACTTTGTGCGTGGCTTGCTTGCTGGCTCAGTGAAGGGCTAGCTACCAGGGGCGAAGAACCAGTTTGCCAAACACATCTCCACCAAGAAGCTGCTCGTGCGCACGGGCAGCTTCTTGCATGTCCCATACCTGGTGGGCGACTGGGGCGATGGTTCCAGCAGCAAAGAGAGGCATGAGGTCACGCCGCACTCCGTCAACGATGGTGGCTCGTTCCTCAGCAGGTCGTGAACGCAGTGTCGTGCCGTGGAGTGAAGCGCGTTTAGTGAGCAGCGTAGAGAGCTTCACTGTTCCTGTGGCACCTTTCTGCATCCCGATAATGACGAGTCGGCCCCCCACGGCGAGGGAATCGATATTTGCTCCCAGAAGCGACGCGCCAGTGACATCAAGGACGATGTCCGCGCCATGACCGCCGGTGACTTCACGTACCAACCCAGGGAGAGCATCGGCGAAAGTCGATGCCCCCTCGGAGTCCGTGTACTGGCCGTACGCGAAAGCGTGGGCTGCACCGAGGTCGAGACACCGTTGAGCGCGCTCCGGAGTGCGAGCTGTAGCGATGGCAGTTCCACCAAGTGCGGTGACAATCTGCACGGCCAAAGACCCCACACCTCCGGAACCACCATGAATCACCACGACATCCCCTGGGGTGAAGTGCGCCACATTCACGATGTTGCTCCACACCGTGCAAGCGGCCTCCATGAAGGCCGCAGCCGCGATTGCATCGATCTGATCTGGGACTATAATGAGCGACCGGGCATCAGCTAGCACAAACTCACCGTAACCGCCTGCCGTAACCAGGGCCATGACGCGAGTGTCATGGGATATGCTGCCCACACCCTCACCAGTAGCCTCGACTGTTCCAGCGACCTCGAGTCCCGGAATGTCGCTACTTCCCGGGGGTGGCGGGTAGTGACCCTGTGATTGCAGGAGATCCGCCCGGTTGACGCCGGCAGCATGAACTCGCAGGAGAACTTCACCCGGTCCAGGGATGGGGATATCTACCTCGGATTCTTGAAGGAGGCTGCCCGAGGGTGAAAGTATCTGAAAAGAATTTGGGGCTGTAAGTACACGCATACCTCGAAGAATACCCATTCAGCGTTGCTCAGATGGGTGAAAAAAACATACTCTTAGGCGTTGAACTCATACAGTTACCCTAAAGGGGCAGTACCGAGCTGCCGATGGTCCTTTAGCGGTTAAGCACGCGGGCTCGCCGTGATGCAGACAAGAATTTGGGAGGGATCAGGGATGCTGAAGCGCTTGAACGTGCAGAACAAGATCCTTGCGACCCTGGCTGTTCCGATCCTCGTTATTGTTGCTGCGGCAGCGGTCTTCTCCGGGTTGACCATTTCCGCCTGGCGTGAAGCGCAACAGACACGTGACGTGGTTGTGCTTGTGGACACCGGGCAATCGCTCATCAAGGTCATCCAGAACGAACGATACTGGGCGATCGAAACTCGGCGAGGATCTGCCGGGGCTCAAGAGGAATGGGAAGCCGCGATCGAGGCGCGCAACAGTGCGCTCGACACTGTGGGTGCCGCACTCAGCGAGGTCAACACCTCGTCACTGTCCGATGACGTGACGGCAGCTATTGCCTCATCACTGCGCAACACACGCGTGTACCTTGACTCGGCCGCCGAGCAAGTACGACGTGGTGCAGCAACAACACAGGTCACCTCACAGGCCTACACCGAAGCAGTAGATGGCATCCTGCGCATCTCTGAAGAACTTGCTAACACAGCAACCGACCGCCGCGTAGGTAACGCAGCGCAGGCGTACGTTGACGTCGCCCGGTACTCCGACAGCACCATTGCTGAGATCCCACTGATCTCCGAAGCGTTGGCCATTGCTCGTGAAACAGACACCACTGTGCGTGTCTACCGCGAACTCGGGCTGACAATTCGTGTGACAAACTCTGAGCGTGAAACCGCTCGTGCAACGCTGAGCCGTTTGAACAACGTCAACATCAACAACATCGGTATCGCGAGTGCGCAGTACACAGCTATCCGCCAGTACCTAGCCAACGCCAACGCATCCGCGATCTCGGGACCCCTTGCAGAACAGTGGGGCGACCTCGCTCAGGCTGAAGTCGACCAGATCGACCCAATCGTGGTGGAAACCACCACCGAGCTGAAGAACTCCGCAGACGACTCGCTCACCACTGCGCAAACCGAAGCGATCCTGACCTTAGTACTCGTGGTCGTCGTATTCGGTGCGTCACTGGCAATTGCGTACGTCACCTCACGCTCCATCACCAGGCCGCTGAAGCGACTCACTGAATCCGCTGAACGAGTCAAGGACGAACTCCCCACACTGGTTGAACAAGTTGCTATCCCTGGACAGGGACCAGAACTCGAGTTCGAAGCGATCGACATCGACTCCCGAGACGAAGTTGGCCAGCTGGCCGCAGCCTTCAACTCGGTGAACTCCACAACCATTGAGGTTGCCCGTGAACAGGCTGCACTTCGTGGTTCGATCGCGGAAATGTTCGTTAACGTGGCCCGTCGTGACCACATTCTCCTCAACCGCCAACTCGGCTTCCTCGACGAGTTGGAACGTGCAGAAGAAGACCCGAACATTCTTGCCAACCTCTTCCGCCTCGACCACCTCGCAACGCGTATGCGTCGTAACTCCGAGTCGCTCCTTGTGCTTGCGGGAATTGACTCTGGTCGTCGCGTACGTCAACCAATGCCAATGTCAGACGTTGTCCGTACAGCGTCCTCTGAGATCGAACTGTATGACCGCATCCAGCTGAACCTGCAGTCCGACCCTGCGATGCTTGGCCACAACGCACTGAACGCAGCGCACCTCATCGCTGAGCTCCTGGAAAACGCAACAAACTTCTCTGAGCCCAACACCCCGGTTGAAGTAACCACAGACGCCGGTCGCAACTTCGTGACCGTCACCATCCGTGACTACGGCCTTGGAATGTCTGACCAAGACATCCAAGACGCCAACGCACGTGTGGCCTCCAAGTCAGCAACCGACGTGATCGGTGTGCAACGAGTGGGTCTGTTCGTGGTCGGGCGTCTTGCAGACCGTCTCGGTGTGCACGTTGCCTTCTCCCGCCCAGCAGACGGTTCCAACGGAACCATCGCCACCCTGTCCTTCCCATGGACGCTCTTCACAGACGCAGCGTTCCAGGAATACCAAGGACAGCCAGGCCAAGGCGCGGCACAGCCGATGCCACAACCAGGCGCCCAGCCATCAAGCCAATTCGCCACACAGACACAGGGATACCCCGTTGAGGAGCCCCCTGTTGTCAGCGCCGTTGACCTCAATGCACTGACGGACGGTCAAACCGGTACAGGAATGCCGCGCCGTAAAGTTCAAGGTGCTGAACCAACTGGACCACAACCAGTCCAGTCACACCAAGGCTTTGCACCGCGCCAGGACTATTCCGGCGCCCCACAAGCACCTGCACAACAGGCGCCAATGCAACAGCAGCAACCTGCTCCGCAACAACCACAGCAGCAGCCAGGTCAACTCCCTGCACGTGGCGGTGGCGGCCTACCAAGCCGTGGCGGTTCTGCCCCCATGCAACCGGCACCAGCTGGCTCAGGTCTACCATCACGCGGTGGCACATCAGGCGGCCAAGGTGTTGGAATCTCGCCCGACTTCGGAGACAACTCCCCGGAGATCGTGCTACCACCTCTGGCTACACCAACCCGCAGCGTCAACTTCGGTGACGACGCTGGGGCACCGTGGCAGCCACAGACCATCCAAGAAGCGAAGCCTCTGGTTACCCGCCGTCCTGCTCGTCAGGAAGAGATCGTTGAAGAGCCACTGGGCCCCGATGCTGCCTTGGCACACCAACCAGAACGCCGTTCAGCGATGTTCTCCAACTTCCGCTCCTTCACAGCAGCGCAGGAGAACAACGGTGGGGCACAAGCACCGTCAGCTGGATCACCGTTTGCGGTAGCCCGCGACGACGATGACGCCACACAGGTCATTGACCGCGTGCAAGACGACGCAGAGCCACGTGACGTCGCCGAATCATGGCAAGCACAGGAATCCCGTGAGCAGTCAGCGCCAAGCGCACCTGCTCAATGGGGTGGCGGACAGCAACAAGCTGGGGAAAACCTCAACACCGGACGTGTTGACCTATCCAAGTTCGCACACCTGCCAACACGAGCATCTCGTGCCCGTGCCGCATCGGACCCACAGCCAGGCGCACCTGCGTCCGCTCACTCCGTCGCTGCTGACGCTCCGGTTCCTCAAGAACCCAGCGGTTATGCTCCCAACCCGGACATGATCATCCCTGGGCTCGTTGAGGAAGCACGCGAAGCCGTTCAGCAGACCCACCAGCAGCAGACTCCGGCGCAATACTACCGATCAGCTGCCAGCGCATACTCTGCACCAAGCGCCCACGAGGCCTACGATGCACACGAGGACGGCAACTACGGGCAATCACTGCCCCCACAGAAGCCAGAATCGGTGTACCAAGCGTCCCAACAGGGTAGCTACCAGCAGCACACGCACGGTGGTGGCCAGTCATACAGTGACCAACAAAACCAAGAGCAGGCCGCAGCACCATGGCAGGCTCAAGGCCCATCCGGTCACGAACCGATTGCCCGGCCACAGTTCGCGCCAGTATTTGGTGCAGGAGCTCCGGTTCAAGAAGCCGCAGTACCGCACTTTGCTGACGTTGTATCTGACGCTCCAGCCGACGACGCCAAAGACAAAAAGAATGGCATTCGCGGTTGGTTGCGCAAGGGTAAATCCACACCAACCTCTGAGCACCCCACTGTGACACGGAACGAAAACTTCAGTGATCCACAGTTCGGCGGGCAGCAACAGTTCACCACTCCGGGGAACGGCTACGACCCTGCCGGGGGCCAGGCGCAGCACACACCATCACAGCCTCAGCAGGCTCGCGATGGGTATGCGCCATTCGGTCAACCTGCAGCACCGGCACACAATGTTCCGCAGGTTCCTCAGCGGGTGTCGAGTTTCGGGGCGGCTTCAGCGCCGCACGCAGCATCGGCACAAGCAGCACCTTCACAGTTCAACGCAGGACAAACCCAAGCATGGGAGCCCTCCTTCGCACCGAACGTGCAAGAGTCCGCTGCACAAGAGTTTCCGCAAGGCGGTGTTGGTGTCACCCAGTGGCAACCACCCACCGACCTCACAGTGGACGTCAACTCGGCTTTCGCGTTGAAGTCCACAATCCAAGAGCAGGCACTGGCTGAACTGAGCCAGCTGTCCGCTTACCGCCCAAGCGAGGTCAACACAAGGGAAGCAGAGTCACTTGTACGACGTGTTCGTAGTAACGCGTCACCACAAGCTCTCACTGACGACCCGACCACGCAGAAGATCAGCCGCGACGCGTCTGAACTTCGGGCACGCCTCTCAGCGTTCCAGTCAGCGACAAGCCGGGGGCGAAGAGATGGTGCATCTGGGGCGCGGACCCAGACAAGCCAAGGAGATGACCGAAATGGCCAGTCGCAACGTGTGCCAGACTCCGCCTCCCATTTCTGAGAGCACGTTAGCCGTTGACACACTTTTGAAGGAGATAGCATGAGCACGCTCAGCACCGAAGCAACAAACTTTGGTTGGTTGCTGGACAATTTCGTGCGGACCGTCCCAGCCACCCGCCACACCCTTGTGGTATCGGCAGATGGCCTGTTGATGGCAATGTCCGACAACCTGGACCGCACAAGCGGCGACCAACTCGCCGCCATCGTATCGGGAATGTCGAGCCTCACCCGTGGGGCTTCTCGTCAACTCAATGGTGGGGCCGTGCGCCAATCCATCGTTGAGATGGACAACGGCTTCCTGTTCCTCATGAACGTATCCAACGGATCAGTTCTGGCCGTCGTCGCAGATTCTTCTTGCGATGTTGGCCTGATCGGTTATGAGATGGCTATGCTCGTATCACGAACAGAAGCAACTCTCACACCGCAACTGATCTCAGAGATGCGCGGCTCGTTGCCAGTTGACGGAGCTACTCGCGCGCAAATGGGATAGATAGAGGATAGTCATGACTCGTCATTCGCTCCGGTTGCCTGAAGATGGCAATCACTACGAGGCTGCGACGGTGCGGCCTTACGCGGTCACCGGCGGGCGTGTACGATCAGCTACGTCTAACCTGCCGCTAGAGACCTTAGTTGAGGTCAACCCAGGCGCCGTAGACTCGAGCGGACTCACCCCCGAAAAACGCGCAATCCTGGATCACGCGGCACGCAATTATGTGTCGATCGCCGAGGTTTCTGCTCTCTTGCGGATGCCCTTGGGTGTGGTTCGGATTCTCATCTCAGACTTGGCTGACGAGGGGTATCTCAAGATACATACCTCAACGCCTGTAAACGTTCATACTGGTCACGGTCAGAATCCGGCCATGTCCTTGAGTGTGTTGGAGAGTGTTCTCAATGGTATATCAGCCCTCTGAGACGGCCGTGGGGCAGGATCCTACCAAGGCTCCTGCGGCTCCCACAGTCGTCAAGATTGTCGTGGCGGGTGGATTCGCTGTCGGTAAAACCACCTTTATCGGATCCATCTCGGACATTGAACCGCTGAACACAGAAGCGGCAATGACTGAGCACTCCGTTGGAGTGGACGACGCCGGTGGCGTCACCGACCGCAAGACCACCACTACGGTTGCAATGGACTTCGGCCGTATCGAGCTGCCCGGCTCCCTCTGGCTGTACCTGTTCGGTACACCAGGACAGGACCGCTTCCTGTTCATGTGGGATGACCTTGTACGCGGCGCCATCGGCGCTGTTGTCTTGGTCGACACCGAGCGACTCGAGCAGTGCTTCCCTGCGATCGATTACTTCGAATCTCGAGGTATTCCGTTCGTGGTGGGCATCAACTGCTTCGACGGTGTTGCGAAGCACCGCATCGAGGACGTACGCGAGGCTCTTCAGATCCCCGCTCACGTTCCGATGCTCTACACGGACGCACGTTCACGTGCTGCCACAAAGCAAACCCTGATTCAGCTTGTTCAGCACGCCATGGAGCGACTCCAGGCTGCTGCCCGCAGTTGATAGCTTGCATGCACTAGTTGTGACGCATGATGGAGCCGGATTTCGTTTTCTGGCCTTGGACGTGGCACAATAGTCAGGCGCCCCTTGGGCGTATGGAAGTGTGGCAGAGCGGCCGAATGCGCCGGTCTTGAAAACCGGTAGACGGTGACCCCGTCTCGCGGGTTCAAATCCCGCCGCTTCCGCAGAATGATGACCTCCGGTCTCTTGACCAGCAGAAACGCTGGTTCAGGGGTCGGGGGTCATTTTTTGTTTCTCGGGGGCCCTGCCATATCCTCTTCACCCTTGCTCCCCCATGCATGCCCTTCCCCTCACTTCCTGCCGAGATCCTAGATCTCGGTGCGACATCCTTGTTGTGGGTGAGGATCTCATGTCGAGATCTAGGATCTCGGTGTTAATGCGTAGCGTGATTGTGAACATCCACTAGAGGTTGCTTTAGGAGAGTGATGTCGTCGGCTAGCGTGGCTAGTTCATAGCCACTAGCGAGGGGCAATATGGGCGCCGATGCCTATGACAGCTTTGCTGTCGATTACGACACCGAAAACGGTGTGAGTTTATTGAACGCCTACTATGAGCGGCCCGCAGTGTTGGGAATGATCGGGGACGCGCAAGGCCGGCACATACTAGATGCGGGGTGTGGTTCTGGCCCGTTGATGGCTGAGCTCATTGAACGAGGCGCCGATGTCACAGGTTTTGATGGCAGCCCAGCAATGATTGACCTCGCGCGCCGCAGACTGGGTGACGCTGCCACACTCGGCGTCCACGACTTCGCCGAACCGCTGCCGTACGAAGATGAAACATTCGATGATGTCGTTGTGTCGTTAGTGCTGCATTACCTCAAAGATTGGGATGCGCCGTTAGCAGAGATATGCCGCGTTTTGAAACCTGGTGGCCGATTTATTGCATCCGTTAACCACCCTTTCGTACGCCAGTTCAATGATCCTCAGCAGGACTACTTCGCAACAAAGCAGTACAGCGAAGAGTATGAATTTGATGGGCATCCAGCTGTACTGACGTTCTGGCACCGCCCGTTACATGAGATTGTCCGAGCCGTGGTTGGTTCGGGGCTGGACTTGCGTGTGCTTGATGAACCGGCACCATCACCTAGCACTCCGATCGACGTCATGCCACCACGGATTGCGAGCGGTGAACGTAGCGCTTTCCTGTCTTTTTTGTTTCTTTCCGCTCAAAAACCCAGAATGCAGTATAGAGAAGGTGTGTGACCCCGCCCTTTAATGAGAGCAGACCCTTCCTCGAGTCCACCAGCCGCCGAGATCCTAGATCTCGGTTCGACATCCTTGTCGCGGGTCAGGATCTCAGTGCGAGATCTAGGATCTCGGCATGATTGAGGGGGGGCGAAGCGGGGGAAGGGGGAGGCCTAGGCGCTTGTGCTGGTGCGGTTAAAGAACCAGTGGACGATGCGGGTGACCGGACCGATTTGAACATCGGTTGGCCAAGGCGGCGTTGGGTTGTCGGGTCCAGCTGCCACGGCTAGGACCGTTGAGCGGGCTTGGTCGGGATCAACTCCGATGCTCCGGAGGAGGCGGGCCGCGCGTGCGGAGGGTTCTAGCACGGCAAGCCAGAGCACTGTGCTGTCTAGTTTGCTCTGTCGTGGCAGGTGCCCGGCTTTACGGAGTTGCCCCCACTTGGTTGATGCTGCGTTCAGTGCAGTCTGTAGTTCAGGTGTGTGCCGGTGCTGTGGGGTGCGTTGCGGTTTTGGCGCGTCGGCGATTTGGGTTGCGACGGTTGCGAGCCCGAGGTTGTGGAGGAGAGGGGCATCGTCGCTTGCGTTGACGATGGCGTGATGCACAGTGTCGTAGTTCAAGGTGCTGTCTATGGCGGATATCGCTTCGTTGACGGGGCCTGCTGTGAGAAGGAGCCCGAGAAGGATGTGTTCGGAACCATAGACGTGTGCGCCAAGGCTTGTTGCTTCGCGCTGCGTTGCATCCATGACGTCAGTGAATGAGCTGTCGTAGATCAGCATAAGGCTCCTATTGTTTGGGGCTGCGGGTGCGGCCGTGCTTCTTGTGGACGGATTGTCGGGTTACTTCTAGGTTGGTTGCTACCTCTGCCCAGGACATTCCTGCAGCGCGGGCGCGCGCTACATGCAGGTCTTCTAACCGTGATGCTAGGCGGCGCAGTGCTACGACTGTGCGTAGTCCCTCAGCAGGTTCAATGTAGGTGGCCGTGGATTCCATTTCTTCAACATCCATGGTGTCAGCCTAGGTTGACACCATTCACACTGTCAACCTAGGCTGACAGTGTGAATGGGTGAAACGGCATATTGCTAACAGGAATCTGGAAGTTATTGGCGCTCTTGGCTCCGTGAGTGGCAGCATCCCTCGATTCGTGTTGAAGAACGCCACAGGGCCGCTGCCATGTGCTGGCAGCGGCCCTGTGAAACAAAAAGTGCAGTGTTACTTCACGCGGATTGCAACAGTTTTCTTCGCACCAACGCGTTTGCTGGTGCTGCCGATAACCACCCGGTACTTCGTGGTGGACGCAGTCGTTGAGCGGTGTGACAGGGTGTTCTTTCCGGCTTTGAGTTTCTTCACGGTGCGCCACGAGCCGTTGCTGTACCGCTGGAGGACACCTGCGTGGGAGATCGTGAAAGTGTCTTTGTAGGTCGCTTTCTTCTTCACGCTACGGGTGCCGCCTTTGAGTCCCGTGATGGCAGCTCGTTGCTTTTTGACTGTGAAGTCGCGGCGTAGTGTAGTGGCGGAGTGCCCGCTGTCTCCTGCATAAACAACAGCCAGCCGATGCTTCCCCAGCTTGAGTGACTTGGGTAGCTTAACCGTCGCGCGGCCTTTGTTGAGGGTCACGGTGCGGTATTTCTTGCCGTCAATGTTGATCTGGGCTTTACCGGTGGGAACGTTGTTCGCAGCAACGCGAACGCTGAGCGTCGCTGCTGTTCCGACGGTTGTGTTTTTTAGTGCTGTTTTGACGGCCGGTTTCGCTTTGCTCACGGTGAGCGTGACGTTCCGTTTACCGGGGGTAATCCGGTCTGATCCTGTGTAGTGCAGTTCAACTGTGTGTGTGCCAACCTTGAGGTTTTTTGGCAGGTCGAGCGTCACTTTGCGTGTTCCGCTGGTGGGTAGTGTTTTGCTCGCTACTGTTTTGCCAGCGATCTTCGCTTCAACTTTCCCGGCGACACCGAGCGTTGCAGTGACGGTAGCGGTGACTTTCGGAGTTGCGCCAAAAGCTGCCTTGGGGTTGGCGGCGCTAACTGTGGGTTTCGCTTTCCCGGGGCTGATCGTGACGTTTGCCGTACCGGCGGTCATTGAGTTGACCTTTACGGTGTAGCCACTGCCCCAACCGGTGAGTGATTCCCCAACGCGCAGTGTCGCCCGCTTAGGGCTACCTGATGAGGTGGGGAATGTGTAGAGGTTGTTTTCCTCGTCGAGCAGGGTGACCCTAACCCCGTTGCCCATGGCGATGTTGTATTGGGCAACAAGGGCGTTTGGTTGCAGGGTGTAGAACGATTTGGCATCGAACCCAGCACCGTTGCGGTATTCCACGAAGATCCGGTATCCGCTAAATCCATCAACAAAAGTTGCTCCGCGTACCCCACTTGAGGCGGTGACAGCGTTGAGGTTGAGTGTCTGGCCGGTGTAAGGAACACTAACGATGCTGCCAGACGGTGCGACTTTCAGGACGTGTTGGTAGGCGGGGTCAAGGAATGACGAGGGGAAGCCATCGCCCACGCCACCAGCCATTGGGCCGAAGAAACCGTAATACTCAGCTTGATTGAAGGATGTGCTGCTGGGACTTAGTGAGTATGAGGTTGCGAGGTTGGAGTGGCCGAGTGAAAAGTTGTGACCTAGTTCGTGGATAGTTGTTTCAGCAGAGGGGCCATAAACGGTGACTAGTCCACCGGAGGATAACCCGGCTTCTCCGACGGTTCCTATTCCAAGTGTTTCACCGGAGCATGGGGGCCCGATTAACACGAGGTGGTGATAGTCCTTCCACGTGTACCCGCTCGCGGTAGCGGCTGTTTGCCACGTTTTCCAGGGGTCGGCTGTGCAGTAACCGTTGATGGTGGTTGTGGTTGTCTTGACGACATTGATTGCGCCAACAGTCCCGAAGGTTGCAGCTTTCCAGTAAGTGGAGGCTGTTGCGATGTTGCCCTTAGCGGTTGTGGTGTTGGGGGCGGAGCCGTCTGATCGCACGATCACGAGGTGGACCGAATGGGTTTTACCAACAGTGGTTGCCGCAGCGACTGGTGCTGATTCAAGGACCGTGACCGATGCTGCGCTGAGTTCCGTGGTGGAGTTGTCGGCGAGTTCTTGAACGTCTTGTTCAGTGGCAACGTCGCCACTATCAATGATGTCTGGGGAGACAGCGTTGGCGGTCTCTTGGGGAACAATAACCTCAGCGGTGATGTCAGCCCCGACCTCATCGGTGGGGACGTCCTCCGCGTCGAGGGGGAGGAAGGCGTTGTCCACTTGGATCGCGTAGGCCAGGCGACTTTCTTCGCTACCGTGCTCTGATTCGTGACCACTGTCGTGGTCGTCACCGTGGATCACAGCGGCACGCAGGGTGCCTTCTACCGTAACGATTGACGAGTCGCCACTGCTGTAGTCGCTTGTCCCCGTTGCAGTAGCAGCAGCGGGTACGAGCCCGGTGCACGCTAGTGCAACAATGATGGCCGCACTGACTCGTTGTGTCAGGCGATTGGTTGTGGCGTGCTTATGCACGGAAGCCCCCTGGAGGATGGTGACACTGCGACTCATGGGTGAGCGAGTCACACTGGAGTTGACAGACAAATCGGCACGCGCTGCCTATCTTGTAGAAGATTAGCGCCACCTAGGGTGTCTTCGACTGAATGTGATGGGAACTTGACCCTCTTCTGACGTGATTGAGGCGTCATTGCCCGGTGTTATGCTGAACAAACTCGAGTTAACGGACTGGCAAAGGGATGATAGTGGGGCGCTTCTTTTTCGCAGCCGTGGGAGTCATCGGTGAATTGATGATCACCGTGGGTTTGTTGCTCGGTGGGTATGTGTTGTGGAACGTGTGGTGGGATTCTAACCAGTCTGCTGCTATTGCTGAGCAAGGCGTTGCAGATTTCTATGAGACCGTTGAGGCTGCACCAAAGACTGCTGCGGAACTGAACACGGATGATCCGCCGCCTGTTGATGATGCGCCCGGTGATGGCGAAACCCTTGGTGTGCTGATTGTTCCCGCCTGGTATGACCTGACAAACAATACGATGCCCATCCGCGAGGGAACCTCGGATGCTGTCCTGGATCAAGCGGCAGCTGGTCGCTATAGCGACACTGCAATGCCAGGTGAGGTGGGGAACTTTGCGTTGGCGGGGCATCGGCGAACTCACGGTAACTCGTTCCGGTTTGTTGACCGGTTGGAGCCGGGGGATCAGATTATCGTTGAAACTGCGACTACCTGGTATGTCTATGCGGTTACCGAGGATTACGTTGTTACCCCGGACCAGTCAGATGTTATTGCACCAGTTCCGCGTAGTCCTGGGGTTGATCCGACGGAGCGTTTGCTGACCCTGACAACGTGCCATTCTCCGTCGATGGGGGAGTGGGGGAACAGTCACCGGTGGATTACGCATGCAAAGTTTGTTGGGTGGATGGACCGTGAGGACGGTATGCCAGAGCAGGTCCTGAATGATCCAGGGGTGATGTGATGTACGGGTTATTGTGGCGGGCTCTTCCTGGTCCAGGGTGGGCAAAGTTCATCCAAGTTCTTGTGCTCTTGGGCTTGCTGTTTTACGTCCTTTTCACGTGGGTGTACCCGTGGATTTCTGACACGTTTGTGGGGACCGACCCCAACTTTGGGTAAGTCATGATCACCCATGACGCACTACTCGGCATGTGTTTATCGTTTCCGGGGGCTTTTGAGGACCACCCGTTTGGTGCCGATTCAACCGTGGTGAAGGTACGAGCCGCGCCAGGGCGTCCCGCAAAATTGTTTGCGCTCCTCATGCCGGGTGAACAGGCAACCCGGATAAACCTCAAGTGCGACCCGGAGCTCGCTGAGTATCTGCGCCGCCAGTACCAGTGGGTGTTACCGGGGTATCACATGAATAAACGGCATTGGAATACGGTCGTTGTGCCACACAGGGCAGCGACAACACCGACACCGCACGATGCTCCCCGCGGGGAATCAGCAGAGCCCACTTCCGCTGTGGCGGGTGGAGTGACAAAATCCCTCATACGTGACCTTATTGAGGACTCTTACGACCTTGTGGTTGCGTCGATGCCCCGACGTGACCGTGTTCTCCTTGACTGGCCCCCCACGAAAAGCGGGTGAATTGGTGGGTTCATGTGAAAGATCGGTGTCTTCGGGTATTTAGTCACACGTAGACCTCACACTTGCGCATTACCGTGAGTTTTATGGGTGACCACCTCCCTCAAGGTTCCTGATGTCACCCAACCACATTGCCGCGTGTCACGTGGCGCTGAGCCACCGGTGGTCGACCTGGGCCACGGTGTCTAAGAAACTGCGCGGAGGCTTTCGAGCCTCCGCGCGTTTGTGTGTGCTGTGTTTTGCTATCGGGTTAGAACACAAGCCTGGCGCTGGGAATTGTTCCCATTTTTTTGGCGGCACTCCACGAGTTTTTCCCCTTGCCGAGGTAGACGTACGCTGTTTTGCCTTTCACGCGAATAATGTCTCCACGGCCATCACCGTTGATGTCGCCGATGGAGAACACTTTGCGCCCTTTCCACCCTGATGAATACTGCTTGCTGCGGGAGAACTTTGCTACGCCTTTCTTACCCGCCATAGTCACTAACTTGCCGTTGGACATCACCATGACAAAGTCGGCGCGTTTGTCCCCAGTGATATCACCGGTCCCCAAGAGGCGAACTACTTTCTTACCGTCACGAGCCACCACTCGTGGAGCTTTGAGATTCCCGCTTTTTGTCATCGGGTACACCAAGACCTTGCCGTTTTTGTGAACAGCCACCAAGTCAGGGATACCGTCCCCGGTCACATCCCCGGGCGAAGCAAGGAGGCGAATATTCTTCCACCCCGACGCGATCTTACGTTTCGCCTGTAGGGGGCCAGTCCCCGTGCCGCGGTGCAGGAAAACACTACCGGCCTTGGTGACTGTCACAATGTCATTCGCGCCATCTTTGTTGACGTCCCCCACTGCTGTCCCGAGCCGAACTGTTGACCAAAATGTGCCGGTGTCAAAGGTGCGAGTGTGAAAAACTTTGGCCCGCCCATCACCATAAACACCGCGTAGTTTCCCAGCGGACGTCACTACCAGCAGGTCCGCGAGATTGTCCCCGTTGTAGTCCGCTTTACGGAGTGCACCAGAAGCCGGGGCAGTCATCACCCCGGTAACTTTCTTCCCCTTCGACAAGCGAACCCGGGGGTACGCAGCGAACCGCTGTGTCACCCACACGGTGCCCTTGGATTCCACCGAGGCGATACCAAAGTGCGTGAAGTCGGCACGGTAAATATTCTTCTTGTGCCCCGGTGAAGCAAGCCACGCATCGAAAATCCGTTGAGCGGTAACGGTATCTCCGGCTTTCGCTAGGTTTTCCCCCACAAAAGTCCACCCATTTTTGAACCCTTTTTTCAGGGCCTTGTCGTGAGCTAAAGACTTTTTCGATGCCATGGACCGTGACCACTTATGCGAACTATCGCTAATGAAGGCGGTCGGGGTGAGGGTCGACAAGCCAGCTTTTTTACGTGCATTGTTGGTCAGTTTCAGGAGTTCCTGGGTGAGCGTGGGGAGCTTCTTCACCTGCGCGCTACTCAACGCAGTGTCTCTCCCGCTGAGTGAGGAAGCCTGAGCAGCAACCGGCACACTCGCCAATGACACAGTCAAAGCTACCGCTGTGACTAGCGCGGCAATTCGCCCTCGTAACCCGCAGGTACTTCCTCGCACGATGCCCCCAACAGCCGAAACAGGATCACTCGCTACTCACATCGTCACCCCGGGGAGAAATATTCGCTTTCTGAACAGCAGAGTTAACCCGGTGTTGGGCAATAAACGGCGACACTGTGTCAAAACGATAACGAACGACGGTGTCGGGACTCATGTCCCGACACAACGTCACGTCAGCAGGCATGATGGATACGTGGATGGGGCATATGTAGACGAATCACGGTTTGAACCAGTCGAGCTCATCCGCGCCTCCAGAACGGTGGTGCGCGTGGGGTTGATGCTGCTGACAGTGGGCAGCGGCAGTTACCGGGTCAAAAATTCTATGAGCCAAATGGGTGCTGCACTGGGGATGTCCTCAGTGCAAGCACAAGTGACCGTCAACGAAATCACCGCAACCTGCCACCGAGGCGAAATCTACCGCACCGAAATCGCCCAAACACGCGCTATCGGTGTGAACTCGCAACGCATCAAACAACTGCAAAACTACTGCGAATCACTCACCCCACTTGGCGAGCATGCCGACTCACACGTGCTCAATGAACGCCTCAAAGAAGTTGAACAGCACCTTGACGCCATCGAGCGCCAACCACCGCTGTACCCCGCGTTCGCCAACGCACTGTTCGCCGGTGTAGCCTGTGCCGCGTTCGCGTTCCTCAACAACGGCGGCCCGGTAGAAATCAGTGCGGTGTTTGTGGCCGCCAGCCTTGGGCAACTAGCACGCCGCGCATTCCTGCACCGAGGGTTCAACCAACTCGCAGTCACCATGGTCGCCGCAGCCGTCGCATCGGGCGTGTATTTAGCGATCTCAAACGCACTCTTCGCCACCGGGGCAGTAGAAACCCTCCACGACTCCGGGTACGTCTCAGCTGTGCTGTTCCTCGTCCCCGGGTTCCCCCTTATGTCCGCGTCACTGGACTTATCGCGCCTCGACTTCTCCGCAGGAATGTCGCGGCTAGCGTACGCTCTGCTCATCATGATTTCCGCGGCCCTGTCCGTGTGGGCGGTCTCCGCAACATTCGGGTTGGAACCAACACCCACAGAACCTGTAGCCCTCTCCGCCTGGGCGCTTCTGGCATTCCGTATGCTCGCCTCCGCCGGCGGCGTGTGGGGCTTCGCTATGATCTTCAACTCCCCATGGCACATCGCTCTCTGGGCCGCATTCATTGGCATGATCGCCAACGTGCTGCGCCTCGAACTTATCGGGGTTGGGTTTGTCCCACAAGGTGCCGCATTCTTCGCAGGGCTCACCGTGGGTGTACTGGCCAACATGATCGCCCCACGAATCCGGGTTCCACGCCTCACCCTGTCCGTACCAGCCGTCGTCATCATGGTGCCCGGCGCGGCAGGCTACCGGGCCATCCACTACCTCAACTCCGGGGACACCCTCCAAGCGCTCGCGTACGGCGTTGAAGCGGTATTCATTGTCATAGCCATTGCGATCGGTTTAACGATGGCCCGGTCAGTGACGGACCTCAACTGGCTGCGCCTAGGCCGCGAACAACACTAGCCCGATGCACTCCAGCCGCGTGCGGTGCGCCCTGCGGTGTGGCGGTGGGCTGTGATCAGCACTGATCACCTGTGCCGTTTTGCATTCTGAGGCTTCCACCCGTTAGTCTTGACTCGCTTGCACATGCAAGCGAGGAGACGTGCGAGAGTGGCCGATTCGGGCACCCTGCTAAGGTGTTAGGGGGGCAACCCCCTCGAGGGTTCGAATCCCTCCGTCTCCGCCAATAAACGCAGAACAACCCTTCGAACAGCAAAAATGCTGTCGGAGGGTTTTTTGTTGCCTATTTATTCTCCTTTTCCGGTCAAAGCCTTAAGTAAAGCCGCATCAAAGGCAAGCGTCTGACTGAAATCCTTAGTCTCCACCGAATGCTTACGGCAATGATGTTGCGTAGTTAACTAGTCCGCATCACTGAGCTGCATATCAGCCACCTGCCAGCGAATGGGAGTGGGTATTCTTCGTGCCAACGGCAACGGCATCACAATCGCCACCGAGTCTATGGAGCGCAAGGCTTTCCTAATCGCCAACCGTCCATTAAGTAAGCGCCAGAAACCTAGATGAACTCGGCAGAGTGAAGGCCGGCATCCTCCTCTCAAACCGCGGGCAACTTAAAGCACGCTCCACAGACAACGACTTCGCGCGCGCCGTAGATTAACTCAACACACTGGAGGTCCAGAGATGGTATGACAACCTGGACCGTGCGCCAAAGACGAAGAGGGACCTGCAAGCACTACTGTCTGTGGCGTTGTAGCGTGAAGCAGCATGACGGGGTGGTGCGATCACTAGGAACGGTGCGGAGGGTGGGAGCTGGCACAAAAATAGACCCGTAAAACCTGAAAGACCGTGTTCCTTACTCAGCCAGAAGAAACCGCTGTGCTCGAAGCGATTGAGGACCCAGACAGCCGCTTCTTTGTGGAGTTCATGCTCCAGACAGGCATGCGCATCGGGGAGTCCTCAGCGCAAAAGCCAGACCACCACGAGATCGTGCAGTTCCCAGTCCGCCAACCAGACGGCTCCATCGAAATTGAAGAGCGCGTCCAGGTGATCGTGCTCGAGGCATTCGAGCGCCACGCAGGAAAAGGCGTGGGAACGCCACTTGGGTCGCCGAAGACGCGGAAGGGTACGCGGAGCATCACACTATCCAAGAAGTTCGGAAAACGGTTTTTGCAGTACATCGCGAAGAAAAGCCGGGACAGTTCGTGTTTACTCGGACAGGAACTGACCTGCCAATATCGTCCGCGTGGTTCTAGGACAACATTTGAAATCCGGCGGTTGATCCGCTGGTAAAGTCTGGTGTGCTCCGCAGGCGCGCTACTGCGCACGACCTGCGGCACACTCATGTCTTAAAGCTAATTGCTCGGGGAGCGACGATCAAGGCTATTCAAGACCGAGTAGGGCACGAGGATTTCTCAACTACGGCAAACACCTATGGGCATCTTGAGAATACGGCAGACATGATTGCAGCGGACTTGCTGGACCTCTAGCGGCTCCTTATCGTTCCGGGGTTAATTTTTTTCCACAGGAACGACGAAAGTGCACCCAGGCTGCACTTGGAATCTAGGGGTTGTTGCAACACCTGGTGGCTAGGTGGTCAATAGTAAGTCACGCATTCGCTCGGCTGGGGTTTCGAGCTTCGTCCCATTTCTCGATCCTCGCGGGAAGCAGCCCCAGCCTGATCTGTTTTCATCATCGAGCGGCAGCAGACGCTCGCGTTCGGGCGTCTCATTCCTACGGTAGGCAAACCGCCACCGGAAGCACCTCATGTGAGCCGCTGGAAGCTGGAACCGCCCAAGCCAAGAAAGCCTAGAATACAGAACAAAGGTCCTATGAAAGCGGATATGCATCAGAAAATTAGCATGCTATCCTAAACGGGCACGATGACCCGCAAAAGAAAGGAAAACAATGAAGTACACCCTTCTACGCCGAACAAGGACAACTGCAGTAGTTTCCGCAGTAATTGGAAGTTTCCTGATGCTGACACCCGCTGCTGCCAGCAATGCACAGTTCGACGTGGTTGCCTCCAGTGAGGCGCCGTCAGGCAGTTCCGACATCGACGATATGAGCCGCACTCAAAGCGAAGACCCAACACTGGAAAACTTCGTCCCGTCGCCATCTGACCCACGCTACAACCAACCACAGCTGCTCTCCGCCCGCGGCTGGCAGGGCATTGGAGGATTCACAGTAGATGTGAAGGGGGTTCCAATCGGAATCCCGAAAATTGAACTTTGGCACTACATCACCGGCAGTGGAACGAAAGTCTCAGTCGAATCGGTCGAGGTTCGCGCTAAAACGGGGAATGTCTGCAACTATCACGTCTCTTTCCAGAATCGCTATGGGGGCACGATATACAGCACGGCTACCACACCAGTACGGTGGAACTGTGTATATATCGGGCGCGTCAGCCCGATGATTCATAATCCTGCAGTAAGAGATAAGTCTCTTACGTTAAAGCGAGGCGTACAGTGCGCGAGACTTTTTGTCGACGGGGTGTTCGCCGGAGAGCAATGCCACAGCATTAGTTAAAGGAGGGGTTGCGCAGCAATGAGCCGTCAAACAAAGTTCTATACGCTGTTATTCGCCGCCTCTCTCGTGTCTGGAATAATATTTTCAGTCGCATCTCTAAATTTGATGCACAACATTGAGGGTTTCGCCAGTGCTGGCCTGCCAATAGACCCAGACCAGGTTGCGCAATCGAATGGGCGCGCAAGAATTGCAATAGCTTCGCTAGGGCTTTCGATACTCGCCCTCGGTGTCTTAACTTGGCAGCAGCGAGCCGCGCAGCGCCGCTAGAAGCGGCCACTCCTCTGGCTCAGTCAGTCGTGGCGGTGTGCTAGCGAGAACCGCGCACTCCGAACGCAAGCGCCCCCACTCTTCACGACCGCTAAAACGCGCCGTTGAGTGGGGGCCTTCTTTAGTTCGAATTATGATTCGAACCGGTGCGAAACCGTCCGCCAAACTTGTTGGCCTCGCCAACAAATGACAGATATAGGTCCGATGTAGGTCAGGGCAGGTCTGGGCAGATCCGCATGATTCCAACGGCTTCCGATTGAACGAGAGCGTCTCAAAAGGTGGAATAGAGTTTTCGAATCCCTCCGTCTCCGCCATAACGTACAAAAAGCCTCTGATCAGTGTAAATGCTGTCAGGGGCTTTCTTGTTTCCCGTCTATTCTCCAATTTCCGGTCATAGCCTTGAGTGGAGCAGTATCTAAAGCAAGCGTCTGACTGAAAGCATCAGTCTCCACAGAGTGCTTACGGTATTGACAACGTGGAGTTGGCTCGCTCGCACAAACAAGCTGCAGAGCAGTTGCCTTGACAGATGATATGTCGGGCATCAAGACGAACAGCCTGCGACTGCTTGATGTTAGGAAGAGGCGTCAATTGTAGTGGGTGAAGATGCAGATACTGTGGCCTGTGTAGTGGCTAACAGAGTGGACGAAATGAACTGTTTGGTTGTGCTGCTTGTGGTGGATGTGGAATGTTGGTTGTGTCCAGTCACTTCCATCATTTGTTAGGTGCCTGTTCCTCTTCCACTCGACACTCGGGAAATTAGTAGATACTCAAGCGTTGATTACACTCGCAACTAATGCACAGCATCCGATGGGAGCGTTGAAAAGGCTTGATATGTGGCGTGTCGCCCTTCATGAATTTTTTTGTTCCGCGATTATATTGAGCATGACGAATCAGTTCAGTGGAGACGTGCAAAGACTCATAGCGAAGTTTTTCTTTGATGGTTCCGGACCAAGCCATTCTTCGTTGACGACTGCGTTTATCGGAGTCGGTTTTGGCCCTGAAGAAGATGACTATCAGCGTGGTGTTCAGGGTATTAACAAACAGAGACGCGTGACGAACGCCCTTTCTTTCGCTGACCGGCGCGGAAAACTTAGACCGCTTATTGAAAACCTTCTCAGTGAACTTAGGGTTGATGGGGCTTTCGGCAAGGTCGACAATAAATCGGAACAATTAGTTGCACAACTGAGGACGGCGTTTCTTCGATCGGGATGGACGCTTGATAAAGACGGTCATCTGTCGCCGCTTGGTTCCATAGACCTCGATACAGCCGGTCGGCCAGCTCTTGAGGACCAACTGGCAAGACTGCAGCGAAATAGTGAAGACCCCGGCCTTCAGATTGGAACTGCGAAGGAGTTGCTGGAAGCAGTTGCGAAGTTTGTCTTGGAGGCGGCGAGCATGGGCGAAGCGGCCCACAAGATGGATTTCCAGCCCTTAATTGGACTGGCTATTGAACGCCTAGATTTACACCCTAAAACTGTGGATTCGAACCTTCCTGGAGGTAGGGCCGTTAGGGAGGTGCGCCAAGCGGCTAGGCAGGTTGCAATCGCAGTGAATGAGTTGCGCAACGCTCAGGGTACCGGTCACGGTCGAACGCTCCCTACAGGTGTCAGCCCTGAAATGGCACGCTATGTTGCTCGTGAAGCTGCGAGCCTTGCAGATTGGCTGTTGTCCGAGTTAAAGACACAGTACGGTCAATAGGCCTGAACCATGCCCACTGTCGCTTTCCCAGACCTGCGGCAGGGGGATCGGACTATTTTGGTCTTTTCTCGTCTGCGATCTGATTTGCTCGGGCTGACTGAGAGCACGGCTGCTTCCATACTTTGGCGTGAGCCGCTCGTTGCTGTGCAATTCAGACTCTCTGGCCTAAAGATGTTCCGCAGGCGATCTTGTTGACCGAAGGGTTTCGGTCAACAAATCTGCCCAGCTTACACGCCACCGATCTCCCACTTATTGTTCGGCGGGTAGTTGTTGAGAACAACGGTTTGGCATACCTAGTACCACGACGCTTGCCATGAAACGGCCGCCAGGGGGACAAACCTCATCCGATGGCTGCAGGCTCTGCCCCGCACTGAATGGCTCATTGTCATGAAAACCTTGGCTCCTTTATCGCTGTCGCATTGCCAGCGATCGCTTGCGCGGATACTAGTTCACTCATTGGCGATGCGATGCTAGCGGTAGCTACAGAGAAAGAACGGGCGACGGGTCCGAGCGCGGAGGGCGATGGTAGAGGCTGGTACTGCGTTTTCGCGTTAGTTATCGTTTTGAGACTGTGATGCCCGACCCCAGAGTGAGACGTTGGGCGGCGAACTCGGAGTGAGAGGCGGGCTGAGTGTGAAAGGTTTTTTGTGATCCGGACCCTATCGCCAAAGTCTGGACCTCGAGGTATATTGAACTCAATAGTCCCCTCCCGGCCTCTCTACGATGCTCACTGCGGAGGGTCCTTTTTTGTGTTTTTTCCATGCAGCCATCGATATACTGCACAGGTGGAGACCTTTAAGTCCTATTCGCACCTACCGGCGCTCAGTGTTCCTGAGCGTATTGAGTATCTGCGAAAACAAGGCTTTATCGGAAACGAGGATACTTCCACTGAAGATGAAGAAGCACTGAGTAGAGTCGTTTTTCACTTCCTGATGGGGTACGCAAGAAACTTCCGCAAGAAATTCGGAACTACGACACTCCAAGAATTACTCGAGATATATCAGCTCGATCAGCAGGTTTCCCTGAAAATTTTTGAAGGTGTCCAAATGGTCGAGCGTAGGCTTCGACAGTGCTATGTCGAAGCCTACGTCAAGAGATTTTCGCCTTATGGCGTTTATCTACAAGATGACTCGTATCAGTTACTAAATATGGATGGACAGTCAGTTGCTGTCCAGATTCGGCGGCAAATTCTCAGAAGTTCGGAATCGTACATCCAGCACAAGGCTGACCCACTCTGCCAGAAGTGGGGTATGACTAGGAAGGAGCTCGCGGGCTCTCGAAATACTGCACGACAGATCGAAGCGTTAGTGGAGTTACCGATCTGGGCGACGATCGATTGGTGGAGTTTCGGGACTCTCGCAAAGGCGATCTCCTCTTTTCGAGGACCTGTTTCTAGCGTCGCGGACGATGCATTGCTTTGGAAGGGGATCGCTGGGCAATGCGGAGTATCGCAGCGAATCTTTATCGGTCAACTTGAGGGCGTCACGGTTCTGAGAAATTTGGTTGGACATCACAACCGCCTTTGGATGCGGCCTTCAGTTTCAACGCCAAGGATTCCAAATATCTATAGACAAGAGAACCGTTCAACCCACCCCAAGTCTATGTACGTTCCCATGCTGACGTTGGCAAGTTTTCTCGAGGGAATGGGGCATGGTAGAACGTTCAAAAATGAGTTAGATGAGTTGCTTGCAGAAAACCTGCGCTACAAAGAAGGCATACGACAAATAGGCGCAAATTAGTACGAAAGCGACTTCGGCAGTATGATGCCACTGGTCCTCAAGGCAGGCCTTGAGCGATTCGCGTGGGGCCGAATTGGGGTAGGTTCAGAGTGAACTGCAACCATAGCGCTCGAACAAGATGGAACCGTGAATCACCACGGTCATCCGTCCCCCCCGCCTGTTCCCTACTTTTAATCGCAAACATTACTATTCGGTATGCACGTTACTCGGAAGGTTTATGCAGGTTCAGTCAAGAAGACGCACCAGGACGCAACGTTGATACAACTGGCGGTTCGAATCCCTCCGTCTCCGCACTGGAATACAGAACAACCCTTCGACCAGCTAAAACGCGGTCGGAGGGTTTTTTGTTCTCCCTACGCCTCCATCTTTCAGCGAAGTCGCGCATGTGGCGAAGCGTCTGTCCTTAGCAGGCACCTTAATTCCACACGGAATAGCGTAAAGTCTGCTCTGTGAAGAGAATGAATGATTTAGGTGTTTTGAAACGTGCTAACGCAAAATGGGTTCTGTTGGCGGCGTTGCTGTTACTCGCTGTGTTGTTGACCCTGACTGTTTTCAGTTCATACCTTCCAGCGAAGCGTGGTGGTCTGATTCAAGATTCCTCGGCTGCACTGTGTCTGCCCAAAATTGAAAATGCCCCGCTGCTGGTTGCTGTGACAATACTTGACAATGTAGATGGCTCGGATGATGTCTTCCTTGATGCAGTCGAGTTAGTGAACGCTGAAGGTATAACGATGGTCGGGGCATGGGTGCTCCCTATCGAGGACTGGTCACAGAAAATAGTTAATGGCGACACCCTCGACACCGCCCTCCTTGCTAACTACCCGGAAATTAGCACACACACGCCACCCCGCGTTGAAGCTGGTGCTTCGTACGGGCTCGTTGTGGCAGCCGAGTCCGACAACGAGGGGGGCTCATACGAGCGGACGCGGGTCAGGTATCACAGTGACAAACGCGCTTACTACAGTATTCATGACACGGACGTCTCCATTCCGGCGCCTGGAGAAGGTTGCTCATAGGGGGTGCTGTGCCTTTAGCGGAGCATTTATTCACTTTGGAAGGTCGCAACA
Source organism: Jonesia quinghaiensis DSM 15701 (assembly GCF_000423205.1). Taxonomy (GTDB): domain Bacteria; phylum Actinomycetota; class Actinomycetes; order Actinomycetales; family Cellulomonadaceae; genus Jonesia; species Jonesia quinghaiensis. The sequence continues at coordinate 47,935 of NZ_AUHN01000004.1, read as the reverse complement.
TGGCAACGCGGATGTTAGTTTCTCGCAGAACAATGCTCTGGACTGGAGCTGCACTTCTGATTGTCATTATCGCCGTGGTGCTCATGAGAGGCTTTTTGCCGACATCAATCACCATTGATGAAGTTGCTGATGGTTCGGTGGAGAGTGTTGAACTGTTTGAGTACACCTACGGGGTGATCTCACAGGAGGTTTCGCGGACTGTCATTGATTCGCCAGATGTGGTTCCTGAACTAACCCGCGCTTTTGTTGACATGCCAGCGTCAAGTTTTCGGGCAGCAGAGCACGAACTCAAGGGGAGGCCAGCAACAGCGTATCGTTTCCACCTTGCAAACGGCGACAACGTCGAGGTTACACAGGTGTTTATTGACGAACAGAATGTTGCAGTGTTTTGGCCTGATGGGAGCCTCTACACATCAAAGTGGGGGCGCCCTTTCGAGGGGTTCTACGACGAGTTAGGCACAACGGAAACGGTATCAGGAGAGTTCATTCCCGTAGCAGCATTACCGGATCAGCAGTAACGAAGCTCATTGGAGGGAGTGGTCTTTAACGCGCCGTGCCAGGTTCCTCAGTGGTTGTGATGGTCCCGGTAATAAGCCGCTCGCGCAGGTAATACGCTGCTAGGGCGAAGAGCGCAAAGGCGATAAGCGGGAAAGCAATACGAGCACCCGTTGCAAGCATCAGATTGTTACCGGCCAGGAACAAACCGATCATCGCCCCGCCACCTGCTGCAAGTGAGGTTGCGCGTCGCCGAAAAGCCTCTGGCCTCTTACGCCACAGAAACTCACCACCCATCACACCAGCAATGGCGCCCAAAGCGGTGACGAACCCTAAGACGCCGTAGTACAAGGCGAGGAACACTTCCCAACCGCTACCAAAGCTGCTTACTGCACCAACGAGGGCGCTCAGTAGCGTAGTTGTTGAGAGAATCCCTAAGATTCGCAAAAAAATAGTCATGATGCCTTGTTCTGTGGGAGCAAACGTTTAGCTGTGCTCTGAATGGCTTGCAGCGGGTTCTGTTGCTTTGGAAGAAGATGAGCATGCTTCTGCAGCGCAGGCTCAATGGATTCTTCTGTGGCAACAGCGTAGAACGTTTCATCAAGTTCGTCCCACAACGCCTCGTCAGCTTCGCTGAGATCATCATCGCTATGAGGGCGAAAACGTGCATATTCCCTTTCGCCTCGAAGCATCAGTTCCGCATGCTTATCGAGGCCAAAAAACGAAAAGCATCAACCATGTGCTTGACCATAGGGTCGTCCTCGAGAGCTGAGTTTTCGACCACGCCACCGATGAAACCGCCGTTCCCGCCCAACTCCACACAATGTTCACCGGTGACTTTACAGAACTCCTCTGACAAAACGACCATGTAGGTGAAATTCATACTACGATCCGAGTATGCGATCAATCCGTTTTGCCTCAGTGATTGTATGTTCCATGGTTCTCATTGCCGCCTGCAGTTCACCTACCGTCTGGGAAGGGCCGCAAGGGCAGGTGACAGAGGAGCCAGGTTCCTCTCACTGCGACGAGGACGGGGTGTCATTCCTGCGCCTCAATGAGGGACGGTTCGCCAGTGATCCGCAAAACTCCCTGTATGACCAGGGTGCAGTAGAAACGGCATTCGAACCGGACGCTACACTGCCTCCAGATGTTGTGGACACCTTATTACGCGACGGCGACCGCCACGTTTGGGTGGCGGTCGCCGCGACAGAGATATTTGTTGTTGACGGTGACACCGTGGAATTGTGGCCCCGGGTCAGTGAAAACTATGGATGTGATTAATCCCGATCAGGTGAAGCCTCACCGTCTGGCGCGACGGTCGATTCCTGTACACCAGAGGGCTGTGGAGCACGCTCGCCTGCTTGTGCTGCAGCTTGTTCTGCCGCTCGTTGTTCCAACGCATCAAGCCGTTCCACAAGGCGCGTTAGCTGTCTGCGTTGCTCTTGGTTGCGGTCAAAGTCGTAGCGTGCGCGTTGCAGGAAAGCGTAAATAGCTGACAACACAGCGATAATCGCAGCGATAGTGAGCAGGGCTGCCAAGCCCATCCACAGTAGTGAAGGTGTACCCCGTGACGGGGTGCTCTCGTACCGGGAGTACAGGTAGTTGTAGTTAGCTTCAAGAAGTCGGGATGCTAAGAAAAAGCCGAGAGCCCACATAAGGAAGGCGGCTCCGGCGGTCCGCACATCGCGCCGGACTGGGGGTGTGCCGTAGGTCATCACACCATAGTGCTCCTCGGGCGGAGTAACAGCGATGGGTTGTTCACCCATGAGTGAAAACGCTCACCGAATGGAATAGGGGCGGCGGCTACGTCGTTGGGGCTGGGTATGAAGGCATGGACATACTCAGAATTTGGCGGACCAGACAATCTACAACTCACTGAGCAGGAGATCCCGCAGCCGGGGCCTGGCACGGTGCGCATTAAAGTACACGCGGCGTCGGTGAACCCGGTGGACTGGAAGATCATGGCCGGTGGCCTCAACGAGGTGATGCCTGTGGTGTTCCCCTCCACGGTGGGGTGGGATGTTGCCGGTGTAGTTGAGGCTGTTGGGTTCGGTGTGGACGAGTTCGCGGTGGGTGACGAAATCCTCGCGGACAACATGCAGGACTTTGTGCAACGCGGTTCGATGGCACAGTATGCGATTGTGCCTGTGCGTCTTGCGGCCCACAAACCGAAGGAGCTGAGCTTTGTGGAGGCTGCGTCGTTGCCTCTCGCTGGGCAAACGGCACTACAGGGTGTTGATCACCTGGGCTTAAGCGAAGGTGACACTCTCCTTGTGCACAACGCCTCGGGCGGGGTGGGGCGTCTCGCTGTGCAGTACGCCGTGCACCGAGGTTTGCGTGTCATTGGGACAGCGTCTCCATCAAATCACGATGCGTTACGTGCGTTGGGTGCGCACCCTGTCGCGTACGGTGATGGTGTTGTTGACGCGGTGCGCGCACTGGCCCCTGAAGGCGTTGATGGCGTGTATGACGCAGTTGGTGGCGTCACTGAGATTTCCGGTGAACTGATGAAGTCAGGTGCACCGATCATTTCCATTGCAGACCCAAGTGTGATGTCGCTGGGTGGTGCGTGGCTGTGGGTGAAACCTAACAGTGCTGACACTGCGCGGCTTGCTGACTTGGCTGCACGAGGCATCGTGAAACCACAGATTGACACGGTCTTCCCCTTCGCCGATGCGCCAGCAGCGTACCGTCACAACATGGACGGACACACACGTGGAAAAGTAGTTGTGGACATGACCGCATAAACCCACAGCGAGATCATAGAAACAGCAGGCAAAACCACAACGGTGGGGTGAGACAGAGGAAACTCTGTCTCACCCCACCGTTGTGTGTGTCACGGATGGTGAATGTGGTGGTCCTACAGCAAGACCGTTGCGGCGCGGGCATGTTCAGCGCCTTCAAGGTCAAGTAGGTGGATTTTGTACGACAAGTTCGCGTTGCCTTGCCCACCCATGTACCCGCCCAAGGACCGGTCGGCGCGGAGCACCCGGTGGCACGGGACGATGATCGGGACAGGGTTACTTGCACACGCCCCACCCACGGCACGCACCGCTTTGGGGTTGTTAATCGCCTCCGCTACCTCGGCATAACTTTCTGTCATGCCGTAAGGAATGGTGGAGATGTGCTCTAAAGCTTGGCGCCGGAAACCTTTAGAAAGCGCACGATATACAGGAACATCGAATTCTTTACGGTCTGCAAGAAAGTACTCGCCTAATTCGGTAGCTGCCTGCTGAGCTAACCCAACTCCCTCTAACCATTCGTCTGCAGGAGGGACCATCTCACCGGCCATCCGCAGCATGCCAGCAGTACGGTGCAGTTCCCGTTGGACATCAATGTCGTCCGTAAGAAACTCCAAACGCACCACTCCCTTCTGCGTTGCGATGACCAATAATCGCCCCACTGGAGAATCAACAACCACCCAGTTCATACCCCACAACCTTCCCATTCAGCCCCCGTGACAACACTGATACCTTCACCCTACTGCGCGTACCTGACAACAACCTATGAACCGGACGCAATCTGTGGAAAATGGGTCACGCCAACACCGTTGACGAGCGCACCACACCACGGCACGCAGTAGTGCGCTCGCGTCCGTGAAGCAAGGCATCAGTGGTCATAGTTCAACTGTGCCCGGTGTGGTGGGAGTGGGGCATCAGGCTGAGGTGTTGACATCATGCGGGTGCATGCTACTCCACGGGGGTGGATGAGAGGTGTCTGTGTCGTTCTCCAGAGGGATGCCACCCCGAAGGCCGTAGGAGAGTGTCCAGCATCACCCTGAAACAGTTTTGGGTTTACTGAGGAAAGCAGGTAATGTTTTCTCTGGTCAAGCGACCACGCGTTCGTAGCTCAACGGATAGAGCATCTGACTACGGATCAGAAGGTTGGGGGTTCGAATCCCTCCGAGCGCACAGTAAAGAAAGGGCCTCCCTCACCAGGGAGGCCCTTTCTTGTTGTGCCTGAATGTTGTTCGCTACCCGATGCTTACACCGGTTGCCTTTCCGGTTCACGTGGCTCGGGAGCATCGTCACCAGCACCAGCACCAGCACCAGCACCTGATGTAGTGCGCTGGTGGGTGTCAGCGACGGTATCACTGGTTGGCGCGTCTGACGTCGCCTCCACGTACCATTCCGTCAACGCAGGGTCATCACTATCAAAGCTTGCCCCGGCGCCCTCGTCTTCAGGGACCTCGTTGACGGAGAACACAAACGCGTCGCCATGTTCATCAATACCGCGACGTACACCTTGCGCGATAGCTTCTTGGGCGTAGGTGCGCCGAATAATGAAGGGGTCTGTGCGTAGTTCTTTGGCCCACGCGATCATGACACCAATGATGATGAACGCGAAGGGCAGTGCAGTAACCACCATGATGGATTGCAGCCCGGATAGTGCATTGTCGCCGCCGGCGAGGAGTAAGAAGGTCGCGATCAGGCCAAGCAACAGACCCCACGTGATCGTGACAGGTGCTGATGGGTTGGGGCGCCCAGACTGAGACATCGACCCCATCACCACGGATGCTGAGTCTGCTGCAGTGATGAAAAAGATGACCACAGCGATCATCGCGATGATCGAGGTGAGTGTTCCGAACGGCAGGTTCGCGAGCATCTGGAAGAGTACTTCCTCACCAGAACCGCCGGTCATCAGTTCTGAACCGTTTTGTGTCATGGAGATCGCGGTGCCGCCGTAGATGGCAAACCAGACCAGTGAAATCACTGCAGGGACGAGAACAACTGTTGTGACGTATTGGCGTAGGGTGCGGCCTCGTGAGATTTTCGCAATGAACATCCCCACGAATGGAGTCCATGACACCCACCATGCCCAGTAGAAAGTTGTCCATGCGGAGAGGAATGCGTGAGATTCCTCGCCCTGGTTAGGGTTTCGCATCAGCATGGTGCCAAGTTCGGTCACGAAGGACACCGCTGAGGCTGGGATGAGGTTTAGTAGAAACACTGTGGGGCCAGCGATCAGCATGAAGGTTGCTAACCCAATGGTCAGGCCCATATTGATGTTTGACAGGGCACGGATTCCGCGCTTGACACCAGAGACTGCTGAAGCAATAAACAGTGACGTGAGGAGTGCGAGTGACCCGATGAGGAACATGTTGCCCTCAGGAGTGAAACCGCTGACCAAAATGAAACCACTCTGGATTTGAAGCGCCCCAATCCCTAGCGAAATCGCGGTACCAAAGAGCGTAACGATGATCGCAAAGACGTCAATGAGCCGCCCCGCAAAACGGTTCGATGCGTTGGGGAATACTGGTTCAAACAGTGCGGAGATCAGTGGTGCCCGGCCGCGCCGGTACGCCGAGTACGCTAGGGCTCCGCCGAGTAACGCGTAGAGCGCCCATGCGAGGGGCCCGTAGTGCAACGCTGTTTGCGCCATGGCGGGGAGCATAGCGTCAGGGCTGCCAGGTTCAGCCTCAAACCCCGGTGGGGTGTTGAGGTAGTGAGTGAGTGGTTCCATGGGACCGTAGAACAATAGGCCGATGCCCAACCCCGCGGCGAAGAGCATCGCCACCCAAGAGCTGGTGGAGTATTCGGGTTCTTCGTCGTCTTCACCGAGGCGAATGCCACCTGTACGCCCATAGCCAATAGCAAACATGAAGATCGTGACGGCAATGACAAGCCCGGTGAACAACCAACTGAAATGATCGATCACCCAGGTCAGCATTGTGCTACCTGTGGTTTGGATGGAGTCAGGGGCGATGATCGCCCACACCAGAACTGAGACGGTTGCTGCGAACGCGATGATGAACACGGACCAGTTGGTGGGGAAAGCGATACCTGTTTTTTCCACACCGATACCGGGGATGAGACCGGGGTGTACTACCTGTGGGGGAGTGACAGCTTTGCGCAGCACAGTAGTGACTGTGCTGGCGCGTTTTTCAGGTTCGTCGGTTGGGCGTTCTCGTCCATTGGTTTTTTGTTTACTCATGATTACCTCAGTGTGACTTTTCTGCCGTTAGCGGTCGGCGGCTTTTGCCAAATCGTTACCACATTACAGAACGGTCATTGAGGGCTCAACAATTTGCGTGGGTTCGTGAGACCACCCACATTGCTTGCCGTGACGCATGGAAGGCATTATTTAGGCCAACTATGTGGTTGCGTTTTGGCGGCAGAAAGGGCGCGAGTGGGCTCATTAGCTGTCATGGTGGCCGGTCGAATAGTCAGTGAATAGGCAAGAAGTAGTCAAGGGTCCAGCGCATGTTTGCGCTGGACCCTTGACGAGTCACACCTGGTGGTGAACAGAAGATCACGCGGCGAAGCGCGGCCTTCCTAGCGGGTCAGTAACCCTTAACAATCTGGTAGTAATCGCCACCACTGCTGTAGTCAAAGATGACCCAGAAGCCGCCCTTTGCCTCTGTGGCAGAGATCGTGCTCTTCAGAGTGAAGGTCTTTTCTTTGCCTGACCCAATGGCTGCTGAGGTTGGGATGGTGGAAGTGACCGCGTACTCGTTGCCGCTCTTCCCCACATAAATCACCTCAATGTCGCGCCCTGGCTTCACACTGGTGCTATTTGCGTTGAAGACTGTCACCTTCGCGGTGGCAGTTCCTGATGCGTGTGATGTGCTCGAGAAGCCAGCTTCCCAGTTGGCCAAGGAGAACCATTGGTTGGCCAACATGGGGTCAGTTTCAGTGGAGTCAACAAAGAGTCCAGCTGGCTTGGAGGTCTTTTTGCCTGCTTTGTTCGTGACCACAACGCGGTAGCCGTTGAGCTCGTGTTTGCTCCGTGCGGTGAAGGAGTACGTCGCCTTCGTAGCGCCAGAAACGTTCTTCCAGCCAGAGCCGTCATTGACTTGCCACTGGTACTTCAGTGAGCCGCCGGTTGCTTTGGTTGTGAACGATACTTTGCTACCAGCTTCAACGTTGACGTTTTTTGGCTGGGCGCTGATCTTTGGGGTGGTGACCACGGTCAGCTTCGCTGCTTTGGAGGTCACCTTGCCTTTGGTGTTCGTCACAATGACGCGCACTTGGGAGCCATTAAGTTTTGTGGTGGATTTCACCGAGTAGGTGGCTTTCTTGGCTGATGCGCCAGTGGCCTTAACCCACTTGGATGACCCTGGCTTCTTGATGTACCACTGGTACTTCAGTGACTTGCCAGTTGCTTTAACAGTGAATTTTGCTGCTTTACCATTGGCCTGGGTAAGGGCCTTGGGCTGCGCAGATACCTTTGGTGCCCCAGCTTTTGCGGTGACCAGGATGACCGATGTTTGAGCCGTGGTGGTTGGGGTTGCGGTGGCGGGGGCGGCCGCGAATGTGGTCGCGGCAAGTGCCAGGGCGAGTCCGGTGGACACGACCCGACGACGGATTTGTTCCATTTTTTCTCCTCATTAGGTGGATGAGTGAATAATACATTCTGCGCTGTCCCTGTGAAACGTATTTTCGCTGGTGAATAGACGAATTCTTGGTGACTTCATATGGTGAGAACGCCCCATCCATGCGAAAAGTCCTGTACGAATGTCTCGGTTATCGGACTATAGTTAAGTGATCCCATGTTTACGGCACCCTTTGGGCTGCCCGCCATGGAGCGCCACAAGCGCATAAGCACACCCACACCCTTACAAGAAGGTGACGAATTGAAGCGCGTATCCGCCTTGCTCCTGATCTCATCACTCGCGTTCCTTGGGGCTTGCTCCAGCGACAGCAACGCTGAGGAGAAGGGTGCTGAGAGCGCCCAGGAGTCCTCGTCCGCACCAACGGACCCCAACGTAAAACAGTACGAACTTGCCTCCGGTGAAACAGTTGAGGTCAAGCGCCTTGACCCACTGCCTGAGAACGTCCTCGCAGACGTTCAGAGCCGTTTTGACACCAAGCTCTACGAGCCAGACATCACTGCCTACAACAAGGCAGTGGAAGAGGGCTCACTCTCTGAAAGCCAGGACAACTACGCTGCATTCAAAACTCTGTCCACAGAGGTTGGTGCTGACACAGGCAAGTACGTTGCCGGTGTGATCCGTGTTGTTGCTGATTGTGACTCAGACCAGGTTGTGACATGGGCATTCGCCTCACAGTCCACCTCGGCAGCGCAGCCTGCGCCATGCAACGCTGATGACGCTCTTGCTGCTGCACGTCAGTCCGCTGAGGACTACGTTGAATCAGCAATGGGTGGCCCAGAAGCTTGGATCATCATTGAGCAGGACGCAAAGTAACTCTCGCCACGTAAACGGCGAATAGTGGCGGGCTGGTTTCCCAGTCCGCCACTTCTTTAGGTACACTAACTGATGTCAACGCGTTCGTAGCTCAACGGATAGAGCATCTGACTACGGATCAGAAGGTTGGGGGTTCGAATCCCTCCGAGCGCACGATGTATCAACAGCCTCTGCTGCATCACCTCCGGGTGGTGACGCAGGGGCTGTTTTGTTATTTCTGCAGGTAGTTACCGTTTATCAGTTTCGAGACAGCACGGTCACCATGGGGCCTGTTGAGCACTATTGGTAACAAGGTATACATTAGTGACCTGCCCAGTCGAGCACTTTCGAATCCGGTGATTCACCATGGAACACACAACGTACGTCCCAGATCCGTATTCACGTAACTGCCCCTCACGGCAGTTGTTGGACCGCATTGGTGACCGATGGACAGTGCTCCTTGTTGGTGTGCTGAGCACCGGCCCTCACCGCTTCAATGAGCTACAGCGCAAAGTCGATGGTATTTCCCAGAAGATGCTCACACAAACATTGCGGAATCTTGAAAGAGACCACATTGTGCACCGTGAGGTCTACCCGGAAAGCCCGCCGCGTGTCGAATACTCGCTGACGGAAGCGGGCCGGTCTCTATGTGGTCCGTTGAAGAGCCTAGAAATGTGGGCGGTTGCTCACTATCAGGCGATGCATGGTGAAGATTCTCCGCTCCTGTTCCCCTAAGTGTTCCCTTAGAGTAGTAAACGGGCCCTCACCAGCACATCATTCAACACGTCGAGGTGAACGGTGAGGGGAATGCAGCTGACCCCAAAACAAGGGGCAAAAGCGTGACATCCAGATGTTCACACAAGTTGTCGATCTCATCGACAACCAGTGCACACCGTAGGCAAGTGGTCAGGTGAACCTCTAGGGTGTCTCGCTGTGGGGGATGAACGGTGTCGGACAAGTATTGCGGGATAGAGGATAGGACATCGCTGCACAGCGCAGGGGTGCGTGAGTGCCGCCGCATGAGGTCGAGCCATGAAGCTGTAAACGACTCTCGAGCGGTGATGAGTCGCAGCGCCACGGCGTCGTGAGGAATTCCTAAAAACTCTGCAATGGTGTGCGAGGGGAGGTGTTCGATTTCGTGGTACCACAACAGTGCGCGTGCTTCACTACTCAACGTATCGAAGGCTTGAGCAGTTACTGACTGGCTGGCAGTGATAGGACACAAGTACGGACTGAGGGCCACGCGCTGTTGTCCTTCCGTCATGTTGTTCTACCCGGTATGAATCAGTTAGGGCACATCAATGGTGAGAGTTGCGAACGGTTGCCCAGCAGTAGAGAAATCGTCTTTGCTCGCATAAAAGCGGTACGTCATGGTGTCTTTCCCCGTGTCACTGAATGTGTCAGCGATGGGTGTTCCCCAGTTGCTATCTCCTCCTGCGCGAACTTTCCCGACCTCTACGTTGTTCTCATCAAGGATCGAAATGAATGCGTAGTAGGGTGCGCGCCCTGCGAAAGACACCGTGGGGTTGTTTCCATTTGTCTGTTGAACTGTCGGCGTAACTTCTTTGGCGCTTGAGGATGAATCATTGCTACTGCGATCAAAGTCGCTGTTTTTGTTGCGAGATTCATCGCGTTGAGAGTTATTGCTGGAGTTGTCGTTACGCTGCGGCTGCTCGTTGGTGTTGTTGGTCGGGGGTGTGGCGCCGCCGGTGTTGTCTGTGGTGGTTGCTGGTGGAGTGTCAGGTTGTTCGCCCGATGCTTCGGCATCGGTATCTTCTTCAGGTTCTTCCTCGACGGGGGGAGTGGAGTCCGCGGATGCGCCGAAGAGAGCGTCATCGAGGTCGCTCACTTCTTCTGAGGAGTCGTATTTGGAGGCAAGTGAGAAGTTCGGCCCGCCGTAGTCTGGCCGAGACACCTCAATGATTGCGACTGGAGCAGAATCTCCGCCAAAGCCCGGAAGAGCTGTGCCAGCGAGAACTCCTGCACCTATTCCTACCCCCACTAAACCGGTGGCGGTTACCGCCCCAACGATCCGCAGTGGGGCGATTGTCGCTGCTTTAGCGCACAGCGACGCCCATAGTCCTTGACCAGCGCTGCATTCGGTTGCTGCAGTACTTTTTGTGGCCAGCAGGCTAGCGGCTAGGGCAGGCGCGAGGAAGAGAGGGACAAGGGTGGTGCGTAGTCGCGAGGCGACTTGTTGAACTTCTGCGAGGAGTTGCGGGCAGGTAGGGCATAAGTGGAGGTGGCGTTGCATCCGCTGTGTTTGGCGCGGGCTCAGCGATGCTCTGGCGTGGGTAGCGATGCGTTCGGTGGCCCAAGCGCATTCACCTGCCTGCGGTGTGGCTGTGACGTGGGTTTGTAACCAGGCATTGCGCAGGCCCTCGCGGGCACGGTAAGCAAGTGCTGCTACAGCGTTGGCGGATATTCCCATGACTGGCGCGAGTTCGGAGGGGGCCATGCCTTCGACCTCGGTGTACCACAGCACGGATCGCCACTCTGGGGGCAGGGAGCGAAACGCGGAGACCACGTTCTCGTTGTAGTCGAATGCTTCAGTGGTTTCTTCCCAGATGTCTGGAAGTTGTGAGTTGGGTGCGGGGACGACGGGTTCTTGCCAGGACGTAATGATGTGCTTGGCGAGAACGTAGAGGTATGGCCGTACCGGGCCGTCAACGGTGTCGCCTGCTTGGAGGGCGGCGAGGAGCCGGGTGAAGCATTCTTGGGCGACGTCTTCTGGGTCACAGGTTGGACTCAGTGAGCGGGCGGTGTTTTGCACAGCTTCAACGTGACGGTTCCACAGTGCCTCGAAGGCGTCGCTGTCCGCGCGGGCAGCCTGACGCAGCAGGAGGGTATCGGATTTGGTCACGAATGATAGTCTCGCGCACACTTGCAGTTTATGGCTATGAGAACTAAATTGTTCGGACAGCCGAACAATTATTCAGCAACAGAGGGCAATGTGCCAAAGAACCGCATAAAAACAACGATTCTAGGGGTTTTCGCTGCCATGGCGGCGACAATTCTTAGCGCCTGCACGGGTACTTCATACCAATCAACAACCCCACCCGACACAGCCGAAAGGCTTTCAACCACCGCTGATGCGTTACACGTGTTAACAACTTTCACGGTCACTGCTGACATGGTGGCCCAGGTAGGTGGTGAGCACGTTGTAGTGCAATCACTCACGCCACCCGGTGCTGAAATCCACTCATGGGAGCCCAGCCCACAAGACCTCGCTGCGGCATCACAAACCGACCTGATTATTCGTCACGGGCTAGGGCTGGAATCCTGGTTCACCCGGTTCATGGACGACTTAAACGTCCCTTTCATCACCGTGACTGAGGGGATAGACCCCATGCCTATCGTCCATGGTGAGTATGCAGGCGCAGCAAATCCACATGCGTGGATGTCACCCGACAACGCAGAGGTGTATGTCGAGAACATCACTGCAGCTCTCAGTGCATATTCTCCTGAACATAGTGCTGATTTTGCCGCAAACGCCCACCAATATGTTGCGCGCTTGCGGGAAGTATCGAGGAATATCGACTCTCGGATGGCGGAGCTACCTCGTGCACAACGCATCCTGGTGACCTGCGAAGGCGCATTCAGCTACCTTGCCCGCGACCTCGGCTTGCGCGAGTACTACATTTGGCCAGTCAATGCCGAACGCGAGGCAACCCCACGCCGGGTGGCCAGCGTGATCGACGTGTTGGCCGCCCAAGACATACCAGCGGTGTTTTGTGAATCGACTGTGGGAGAGCGTCCGATGCGCGCAATCGCTGAAGAAAGTGGGGCACGGTTCGCAGGAACCCTCTACGTGGATTCGTTGACTGACAGCGATGGTCCTGCCCCGACTTACCTTGACCTGCTGACCTACAACACAGACCTGATTATTGAAGGGTTGTCCGCTCATGAGTGACCAGCACACGGCACCGCTGCTTGAGGTTCGAGACCTCCACGTGAACTATGGAAATGTTCCAGCACTCACCGGTTTGTCTATCACCATTCCCGCAACACAGCATCGTTCCTCAGGTGCCTCGCCTCAGGACAGAACGATGCGAGGTGAGCAGCCAGGTGGCTCAATCACCGGAGTGGTGGGGATGAACGGGTCAGGGAAGTCGAGTTTCTTTAAAGCTCTTATGGGTGTTGTGCCATCCACCGGAACCATCAACATTGCGGGGCAGTCTCCACGACACCTTGTTCGCCGGGGAGCGATCGCGTACATGCCGCAAAGCGAAACGGTGGAGTGGAACTTTCCGTTAAGCGTTGCTGATGTTGTGATGCAAGGGCGAATACCTCATCAGGGATTTATGCGCCGCCCCCACGCCAGCGACCATCAGCGTGTCAGTGAAGCGCTAGACACGGTGGGGTTGGCGGAATACGCGGACCGTCAGATCGGAGATCTCTCCGGAGGGCAACGCAAACGAGTGTTCCTGGCACGAGTTTTGGCCCAAGAGGGTGTCCTGAACATTCTTGACGAGCCTTTCGCTGGGGTTGACCGCCGCACTATCCAGGAAATTATTGGGGTTCTGCGCCGTCAAGCCCAAGCGGGGGCGCACATCCTTGTGTCACTTCACCACCTCGACACGGTCCATGAGTTGTGTGACTCGGTCATTCTTGTTCACCGGAAAGCGCTATTTCACGGCCCTCCAGAGCAAGCGATGACCCCGGAGAACCTTGCCCGTGTTTTTCTTGCCGATTCAGGAGCCCCCGCATGATCGATCTCTTGGTGGATCCATTTACCTATGTCTTTATGCAGCGTGCACTAGCTATTGCGGTGGTTGCCGCGTTGGTGTGTGCGGTGTTGTCATGCTGGCTGGTCCATTTGGGGTGGTCGTTGATGGGTGACGCGATCTCTCATGCTGTACTCCCCGGCGTGGCGTTGGCCTACATTGTGGGGTGGCCATTTGCGGTTGGGGCGGTAGTGTTTGCGCTTCTTGCCGTGGTGCTCATTGGTGCCGTGCGCACCACCTCGATTATTACGGAGGACACGGCAATGGGGGTGGTCTTCACTGGTCTCTTTGCCTCTGGGCTGGTGTTGATCTCGGTGTACCCCAGTGAGGTCGATGTCACCCACGTGTTGTTTGGCAATATTTTGGGGGTGACCGCCTCAGATCTCATCCAAGTGGTGGTTATTGCCCTTATTGTTCTTGCGGTTTTGCTTGTCTGGCGCGCCGATTTCACCCTGTTCGCTTTTGATCCGGTGTATGCGGCGGCGATTGGTTTGCGTGTTGGCGTTTTGCGGTGGGTGCTTTTAGGAGCGTTGGCGCTCACCACCGTCGCTGCGTTGCAAGCGGTAGGGGTAATACTTGTCGTTGCTTTGCTGATTACACCAGGTGCCACAGCATTGCTGTGGACTCGCAACTTCCGCACGATGCTTGTGCTTGCTCCGATTGTGTCGGTATCCAGCGCGTTGGTAGGGCTGTATGCAAGCTACTACGCGGATGTTTCCTCTGGGGCAGCGATCGTTGTTGTTCTGTGCATCCACTTCGTTGTGGCGTGGATCGCAGGCCCACGGCAAGGTTTACGTCAGTGGGCAGCGACGAAGCGAAGCAGGCGTCTTTTGGCGGGATGACGCCGTGAGGCGGGGGTGCGGAACTGGGTTAAGTGCGCGCGGCGGGGCGCTGCGGCAGGGGGCTGGCTGACTCTTCGGTGCGGCGAGGAGCAAAATCCGTCGCGGTCATCACGTCGACAACGGTCTCTGGCGTGTAGAGAGCGGTGGGGGAGAGGAATCGATCGGTGGTCTGCAGGTCGATGAGGTCGAACCGTCCTGCGAAGCGCCCGCCGAGCGAAATCCAGGTTTTGCCGCGTGGAGCGATCTCGCCTGTGCTGTGGGTTTTCATCGTTCTCAACCGTAGAAGGGAATTGCCAAGTGCTCAAGGTTTTCATGGGTGAAGAATTCGATTTTCAACCATCATGCCTCAGCTGGTTTCTCTTCGTCAGATTACGGCTATGTGGGTGAGAAACCAAATCTGACCAGTACTGATACTCGCCCTAGTTACGCGGAAATTGTCTGGTTTTAAGGACGGAGCCCGTTTTTAATGGAGAGATGTTCCCATCGTGGAAACGACAATGCCGGCCCCACCCGAAGGTGGAACCGGCATTATCTGCAGATCTTGTCAGATCAGGCTGCGCGGATGTTCTCCGCCTGCAGACCCTTAGGACCCTGAGCTACGTCGAACTCGACGCGCTGGTTCTCTTCGAGGGTGCGGTAGCCGTTGGTCTGGATTGCTGAGTAGTGCGCGAAAACGTCAGCTGAGCCGTCTTCGGGGGCGATGAAACCAAAGCCCTTTTCAGCGTTGAACCACTTTACGGTTCCAAATGCCATTTTTTTCTCCTTCAAGAGATGGATTGACGCCCTCCAGGTGGAGGCCAGGGTCGTCACAGTGTCGTCGTCCAGCTCTTGAAGAACAAGAACAAACTGTCTCAGATGGCTGAGAGTCATGCAGACGTGCGAGGCACAGCAACTTCGTTCCCAACTGTAACGGTGTTTTGCCTCCACCGCTATACCTTTCCCCTACCTCACAATTTTGAGGGCTGTTCGGGACTTTGTGCAGGTGACGCAAAGATGACTTCACGGTGTCCTCAAAGTGGCTTGCCCAAGGTCAGTCCAGCCGCATCTTGATCAAGAGTGGTGAAGCCAAGATGGCGGTAGAAACCAATCGCGCTCGGGTTCGACGAGCTCACCCCCAAGTGCACCCCGCGCGCCCCTGCTGCGCGTAGTGAGTCGAAGAGCGTCTCAATGAGACGCCGTCCCATGCCCCCGCCTTGGGCCTCTTGAAGAAGGTCTATGTGCAGGTGAGCGGGGTATTTTTCAAGAATTTGCGTGGCGGCGGTTGGTTCCCACGACGTAATGAGCGACATGACCTCAACATCGCGACGGGTTAAGGCAGGGGAGTCTGGGTGGCGTTCCGGTAAGGCCGCAATGACCTGCGGCCACCAGGTGGTGGGGAGGTGTTTTTCGAAGGTGTGGGTGTCCGGAACGCCTAGGACATAACCGACCGGTCGGTTGCCACTCGATATGGCAAAACAGTGCAGCGGGTGAAAAAGAATATAGGGTCCCACATACACATCACCCAGCAAGTTGGGGAGGGTGAACTGGCTTGTGGCGTCATTGCCGTAGTCGCCAGTGCGTAGACAGATGTCGTAGAGAGCTTTGCGGTCGTCGGGGTCGCCGGGCCGGACCCGCCGAATAGTCAGATCACTCATGCTTCAGCCTAACGCTGACGCGGACGTGTGCTCAGTATCAGCCATCTCAGCCACATGCTGACGCCAGCTCAGAACCAACGGGAGTGTTCAAGAGTCATCATGATGCTGCCTGCCCATGTTGAACCAACCGCCGTAGCGCATCGGGCTGCTCTCATGTGTGGCATGTTTTGGCACTGTGTGGCATGTCCAGGACATGCCACATGGTCCCCAAACATGCCACATGTGGTGGGTGGGCGTGTGCGGGGATGTGGTGAGAGGGGATCCTGTGGGGCGAGGATGTGGGTTGGGTAGTGGGAAGAAGATGAGTGCGCCTGAGGGAAAGAGGGCATAAAAAGGCGGGAGGAGCCCGCGCTTCCTCCCGCCACTGAGAACGTCCAGACACCGTACAGAGGGGTCAAAAAACGGTGTCGGCTTCGCTCTCACGTCAGAACTTGTTGACGTTATTAATCTTGGCAGGTTAGGAACCCGACATTGCGGGCCCAAGGTCCCAACTTCACAACAACATGCCACTGAACCAGCCTGAAGAGTGAGATGGTGCTCGCCTATGATGGGCGGGAAAGGGAGTGATGATGGCTGCTTCGGCCCCAACATATTCGTCGCGCAGAGCCTACATTGTTTGGGCTGCTGCCTCCGCTGCCTACATTGTTGCGGTTGTTCACCGCACTTCGCTGGGGGTCGCTGGGCTTGAAGCGGCTGCACGGTTTGATGTTTCCGCAGCGACCCTGTCGCTCTTCACTGTTGTTCAGTTGGTTGTTTACGCTGGTGCCCAAATCCCGGTAGGGATCGTGCTGGACAAAGTGGGGCCGCGCAAACTTATTGCTATCGGTGCAGCAATGATGGGCATCGGGCAATTGGGTATGGCTTTTGCAGATTCGGTGACTCTCGCGTTGTGCGCCCGCGTTCTTATAGGTGCTGGTGACGCGACAACGTTTGTGTCTGTCCTGAAAATCATCGCTGCGTGGTTCCCACCCCGGCGTGCCCCGTTGTTGGGGCAACTCACGGGGCAGATTGCGCAGACGGGTCAGATCATTTCTGCGGTGCCGTTTGTTGTGGTTCTGCACAGCTTGGATTGGACCATTGCGTTTTCTCTGCTTGGTTTCCTTGGGGTGTTGTCGTGCCTGTGGGTCATCACGTGGGTGCGCGACCGCCCAGATGCCCCGTTAACGACGCGTGCTGGTGTGCGAGTCAGGCCTATTGATTTAGTGCCAGCAGTGCCAGGTGTTCGCCCATTAGCTGGGGCGATGCGCACCCCTGGTTCGTGGTTGGGGTTCTGGACTCACATGATTACCGGGTTTAGTTTTAATGTTTTTGTTTTCCTGTGGGGTTACCCCTTTTTGCTGCGTGGGCAAGGGCTGACCCAAACTGAGGCATCAAGCCTCTTCACGCTGATGACCGTGACTGCGATGGTGTCAGGACCACTCATCGGGGAGTTTTGTTCCCGTCACCCGTTGCGACGGTCCTGGCTAGTTTTCACTGTGACAGCTGCACTTGTTGCGGCGTGGCTCATGGTGTTGGTGCCTTCTACGCCCCGCCCACTGTGGCAACTCGTGGTGTTTGTGATGGTTTTGGCTGTGGGCGGCCCAGCGTCGCTCATTGGCCTGGACTACGCGCGGACATCAAACCCTGTGGAACGCTTAGGTGTGGGCTCAGGTTTAGCTAATATGGGCGGTTTTGTCGGCGGGTTCCTGTGCATTTTTGCCATCGGTGTGGCCCTTGACCTGGTGGCGCCGGGCGGTGACTACACGTTGAACGACTTCCGTGTCGCTTTCGCTGTCCTGGCAGTGCCATTTGTTGTGGCGTTTATTGGTGTCCTGTTGACGCGCAAACGTACGCGGCAAGAATACGCGCTGCGAGGCATCGTGGTCCCGGGTGTGCGCGATGCGTGGCAGGACTACCGCAACCGCAACCACAAGCGTTGAGGTGAGGTGAGGTGCGCTGAGCTCAGTACGGCAGGGAAAGCTTGGCGTACACAGCAAAGGCAATGGTGGCCAGCAGTAACCCCATGATGGGGAAACTCAAGTGCACCTCTTTGCGGTACCACGGCACGTGGCTCTGCGCTGAGTGTGGGGCATCGTCAGGTGCGGTTGGCTGCGCTTCTGGGACGTTTGGGTCATCAACCGCGGCGGGAGGCGCATGCTCGTCGGGTTCAACATTCACCCTTAGATTGTCGACCAATCGGTTGCCTGACTTGACTGCAATGCCCATCAACCTGTGGATGAAAGCTGTGGATGACGCCGCACTGCGGGTGAGGCAGCGGTGAACGCGGACCATTAAGATGGAGTGACACACCCCCCAACTTCAAGGACTTTTTCCATGTCAGCGACGTCCCCCGGCTGGTACCCAGACCCACAGAACCCTTCCATAATCCGGTTCTACGACGGGAAAGAGTGGACGAATGAGACTGCTCCAGCTCCGGCTAATGGGCAGCTCTCCTCAGAGATCATTGCGCGTGGCCATCAGATTATGGCCACTCGGAGCGGAAGGTCGGCGGCGTCAGCATCAGCTGTGGGGGTTCCGTACACAGGGGCGGCAAGCGCGGCCGGGACCAACGTCGGGTCATCAAGTACGGTCTCTCAGCCGTACAGCGGGTTCACTACTGATGGCGGCGTTAACGATGCAGCGGCTGACCGTAAAACACCAGGATGGGTATGGCCAGCAATTGGAGTAGCTGCGCTTGCCAGCCTTGGGGTTGTCCTCGTCGCTCCGGCATTGCTTTCTGATTCTGGGGGATCAACTGGCGGCTCTGATTCGGAAACCTACGTAGCTGCGTCTGACATGACGGACGACTACGCCTCTCTTGAGCTCACGAACTCGTACACCTGTGAAGACCTGTTTGATGAGCTGTTCCTCGGTGGCACATTTGAGGACACAAACGGTGAAGCCGTGGTTGGCGCGTCAGGCCCACGCCTCGTTGAAGATGCTCGCGCAGACTTTGAACTGCCTACTGACCCAGAAGACTACTCACTGATCTTCACGTGCAGCGGGACCGCTGAATATGCAGACGGTGAAACGAAAGACGCCCAGTTTGAGTTGAGTGCCTCGTCAGACCGTAACCTCTGGGTGGTTATTGACCCTCGTTAGGGCGCGGGTAGGTAACGCCTCCTGTCGTGCTTGTGCGTCGCACAAGCACGACAGAAGATGTACGAGCAGTGGGCTGCACCTCGATGAGGTGCAGCCCACTGCTCTGTAGTGCGGGAATGTTTAGATGGCGCACCCGTCCGGGCCACACGTATCGGCAGTATCGGAATGGCCAATGGGGGTGAGCGGCTGTGGCTCATCTTGGGCGGCTCGGGTGAGCGCCGCGAGGAACACGGATGGGTCTTGTGCGCCGGAGACCGCGTACTTTGTGTTGAACACAAAGAACGGCACACCGTGGATGCCAAGTTCGCCAGCCTGGGCGATATCAGCGTCCACAGCATCGGCGTACTGCTGTGTTGTCAATGCCTGGCGGGTCACCTCGGGGTCTAGGCCAGCCTCGGTTGCGAGTACAACAAGAGTGTCAATGTCTCCAACGTGTTTGCCTTGTTCAAAGTATGCGGTGAGTAGCAGTTCCTTCAGGGCGCCTTGGTGGCCGGTGTTTTTGGCAAGGTGGAGGGCCTGATGCGCGAGGCGGGTATTGGTGTGGCGCAGGGTGTCGAAGTTGTACTGCAACCCTTCGCTTGCTGCTATTTGGGTGACTTGGTCAAGCATCGCGGATGCTTGGTCAGGGCTGATGCCTTTGTGTTGGGTGAGGAAGTCGACCTCGGACCCGTTGAAGTTGGTGGGGGTGTCGGGTGCCAACTCAAAGGAGTGGTAGGTGATGTTCACGGTATTAGGTGCGAACTCTGCGAGGGCTTTTTCAAACCGGCGTTTCCCGATGAAGCACCAGGGGCATGCGATGTCTGACCAAATGTCTACTTGTACTTGTTTCACGTCACCATAACCAGTGTGTTGGCGAGGTCATTCCCACACACCTAATACTTGACGCTTCAAGTAATTGGTGGTCCACTGGAACCATGACCACACAACACCCCGCTGCACCCCATGCCACGGCATCACGCTCCACAGCGCCCTCCCCAAACCTCCTTCCCGCAGCAACCACCATGGACGCCGTCACCCTGTACGTGCGCGACATCGACGCCATGATCGCGTTCTACACCAACGTCATCACCCTCGATGTCCTCATCGACACCACCACCCACGCCAACGACGCCCGCACCGGAATAGTCACCCTCGGGCGCGGAACCACACCCATCATCGTGCTCCGCCACGAACCAAACCTGCCCCAACCCACCCGCACCGAAGCAGGGCTTTTCCACACCGCGATCCTGTTCCCCACCCAACGCGACCTCGCCCGCGTCCTGCTATCAGTCGCCCAAAAAGCCCCACGACTCTTCACCGGGAGCGCCGACCACCTCGTCTCCCAAGCCTTCTACCTCAACGACCCCGAAGGCAACGGAATCGAACTGTACTGGGACCGCGCCAGAGACCAATGGCAATGGAACGGCAACCACGTTGTCATGGACTCCCTGTGGCTCGACCCCAACGGGTTCATCACCGAACACCTCGGCGACACCCCCGCCGATGCCCCCCACACCCCTGCAGGCGAAGCGCAAGTAGGGCATGTGCACCTACAAGTCGGAGACACCGACGCAGCAGCCAGCTTCTACTCAGCGATCCTCGGATTTGAACCCACCGCCCAGGTGCCCGGTGCACTGTTTGTTGCCGCCGGCGGATACCACCACCACATGGCCATGAACACGTGGAACTCACGCGGCGCAGGACCACGAGCATCAAGCCTAGGGCTCGGCGAAGTGTCCATCATGGTGCCGCACAACGACGACATTGCGGCACTCAGCGACCGGCTCAAGCACCACCGGATCACCGCCGCACACACCGGGGCGGCCCTCACTTTTGAAGACCCGTGGCGCAACCGCTTGGCAGTGAGCGTTACACCGAGTCGCGCTCAATAAGCTGAGTCGGCACCGTCACCGCAGCATGCTCCTTGCCGTTAATCACATCAAGAAGAATACGAATAACCTCAGCAGCAATACGATCAAACGGCTGACGCATCGTGGTTAACGCAGGCTGCAACTGCCCAGCAAGCGCATGATCATCAAACCCTGCGACAGCGACGTCGTCGGGAATGCGCCTCCCCAATTGAGCTAGTGCAGTCATCGCACCAGCTGCCATCAAATCCGACGCAACAAAAATCCCATCCACATCAGGGCGACGCTCCAACAGTTTCATGGTGGCCTCATACCCTGACCGCCGCGAATAATCGCCATACGCAACCAGCGAATCATCGTAGGCGTCACCCAACGCCATCCGGTACCCGTCCAACCGGAACCGCCCCCCAGGAGTATCAAGGGGACCCGTGATGGTTCCAACGCGCTCGCGGCCTTTGTCGAGCATGTATTGGGTCATACGGCGCGATGAGGCAAGTTCGTCAACGGCAGCCCACCCGATCCGGTCTTCGTAACCTAAGGGCATGCCGCAAGCCACAACAGGAATGTCTTTGGCGAGGAGGTCACCAACAACTGGGTTGTCCTGGTGGGATGACACCAGAATCACCCCGTCAACGTGCCCTGAGGCAATGTACTCGGTGTTGCGGCGGCGTTCGGAGGGGGTCCCGGCAACCATGAGGAGCATCGGGATTTCCAGTTCTCCGAGTTGCTCAGCGCAGGAACGCAACAAAATGGAGAAGGTGGGGTCCTCGAATAGGAGGTGTTGTGGTTCAGTCAGGAGAAACGCAACGGAGTTGGAACGCCCCGTGGCTAGTGACCGGGCGTGCTGGTTCATGGAGTAGCCGGTCGCTTTGATGGCGGCTTCCACTTTGGTGCGGGCGTCGGGTGAAACCCAGTGCCCGCCATTGATGACGCGTGACACTGTGCCACGTGAAACGCCTGCTGCTGCCGCGACATCGCGGATAGTAGGGCGTTTCTTTGAGTTAGGGGACGGCATGTCGTTCTCCACACAGACACTCTAGGGGAGAACTGAGTGTTCTCGCCCAACGGGGTAACAGGACGTGTCATGCACGATGCCCGCCAGCGATCTGTGAAGCGCGGGCGGGCATCGTGCAGGGCGGCTGGTCTTATCCCTTGACTGCGCCGCCGAAGTCGACCTTCCAGTACCGCTGAAGGAGGAAGAACAGGGCGATCAGCGGGATGATGGACAGCAACGCACCGGTGATCACGGAGGTGTACATCGCTGGTTGGCTTGCGCCCTGGTTGAGTAGACCAGACAACCCTACGGTCAGTGGGTAGAGCTGGTCGTTGCCCAGCATGATGAACGGCAACATGTAGTTGTTCCAGATCGCAACAAACTGGAACAAGAAGATGGTGACCAGGGCGGGCAACATCATAGGCATGGCGATGGTGAAGAAGGTGCGGGCTTCACCTGCGCCGTCAGTGCGGGCTGCTTCGATGACGTCTGTGGGCACTGATGCGCCAGCGTAAATGCGGGCGAGGTAAATGCCGTATGGCGAAATGATCGAGGGGAGAAGCACCGACCAATATGTGTTGGTCATGCCGATCTGCGCGAACAACAGGTACTGGGGGATAGCAAGGACAACGGCGGGTACGAGAACACCGGCGAGAAGGATCTTGAAGATCATGTCTTTACCACGGAACGTGTACTTCGCCAAGCCATATCCGGCTGCAGCTGACACCAGGGTGGACAGTGCGCCACCAACACCTGCGTACAGTGCTGTGTTGGCCATCCACTTCCAGAACAACCCGCCACGGTAGGCGCTCAACTCGCTGATGTTGTCCAGCAGGTGAGTTGAGGGGGCGAATGTGAAGGTGGAGAACAGTTCGTTTGCGCCTTTGGTGGACGCGGTGATAACCCAGATGACGGGTAGTAGGCAGTACAGTGCGCCGAGCAGGAGAATCCCTGTACTGAGGTAACTGGGGCGTTCTTTCATGTCAGGACTCCTGGTTAAAGGCGCGGTTGCCGACGAGGCGGAGGAAGCCGAAGCTTAAGAGGAAGGTCGCAGCCGCAATGACGATGGACGTTGCCGCTGCGGAGTAGATGTCATCGCGCACAAATGCGTCGCGGTACACCTTCATCAGCGGAGACCATGTGGTGGAGATTGAGTTCGACAACGGGCGCAGTGTGGTCGGCTCAGCGAAGACCTGCAGCGTTGCGATCAGGGAGAACACGAACGTCATGATGAGTGAGGGGATGACGATCGGAATTTTGATGCGCCAAGCGACTTGGCGTTCTGTTGCCCCGTCAATACGGGCCGCCTCATACAGTTCGCTGGGGATGGCTCGCAGCGACGTGTAGATGACAATCATGTTGAACCCGGTGCCGCCCCACACAGCGATGTTCGCGATAGCGAAGATCACGAGGTCATTGGCGAGGAGCGAGGGAGCGTCTAACCCCATTTTGTCGAACAGGTAGTAGAACGGGGACACCGCAGGCAGGTACAAGAAACCCCACAGCAGGGAGGAAATCACTGCTGGCACGGCGTATGGCAAGAAGATCGCTAACCGTGAGAAGTTTCGTGCTCGGGAGCGCCCGGAGTCCAGCAGCAGCGCGAACAGGAGCGCCATGCCGAGCATCGTCGGGACAACGAGCAACCCGTAGGTGAACACTCGAATAACGGAGTCCACGAAGTCAGGGTCTGACAGGGAGCGCGCATAGTTGCTGAACCCAGCCCACACTTCGGTGCGGCCACCAGAGCCGAGCCCTAGCCCGGAGACTTTTACGCCTCGGAAACTCAGGTACAGCGCGTAAACGATGGGGAGCGCCATGATGCCAACAAAAAGGGCCATGGCTGGTGCGAGGAAAAGATACGGTGCTGCTTTGAGCCCGAGCGGTTTGTTGCGATTCACGGGGTGTCCTTATGGGTCCAGGTGAGCGCAGGAGCGAAGAGCCGAGGGGGAACGGCCATCCGCTCCTGCGCTGGGGAAGGGTGAACTGCGGGCTTACTGGACCGTGAAGCCTGCGTTCACCATGTCGTCAACGACGATGGTTTGGATGTTCTTCACAGCCTGCACGAAGTCGGCTGCTGTCTTTGATTCTGTGGCTTTACCGAACTCGTCGTTGTAGGCAGAGTAGGCGGTGTTCACGTTAGGACCAAAGGTGAATGGTGCTGCTGTAGCAGCAGCTTCAGCAGCAACGTCGTAGAAGTTTGGCTGGTTGGAGAAGAACTCCGGTGCCTCAGTCAGTGCTGATGCGGCAGCGTTTTGTGCGGCTGGGTAAATACCGGCCTCGGTGACCATGGTGGCCACCGCGTCTGCGTCAGTGTTCAACCAGGTGGCGAACTTCGCTGCTGCTTCTGGGTGCTCAGACTGTGTGGAGACTGCGGTGGATGACCCACCCCAGCTACCGGTTGCTGGGGCTGACGCGTCCCACTGTGGCATAGGGGCAACTTCCCACTTGCCTGCGGTGTCGCCTGCGTTACCAGACAGTACCCCTGGTGCCCACACTGCGGAGAGCCAACCCACCTCGGAGCCGTCGTTGAGGGCGGCATTCCATTCTGGGGTGTACATGGGCTTGTTGTTGATGACGCCTTCTTCGACGAGTCCGCCCCAGAACTCAGCAACACGCTGAGTGGGTTCTTCGTCGACGTGAACACCCCACGCTTGTGCTTCGAGGTCCATGGACCACCATGAGGCACCAGCTTGTGTGGCCAGGCCGGTGAACCAGCCCGCGTCGTTCGCGGAGAAGGTACCAAGGTACTGCTTGGAGTCGGCTTCGTTGATGGCGCGTGCGGCATCAGCGTATTCGTCCCACGTGGTGGGGACCTCAAGGTCAAGTTCTTCAAAAACGTCTGCACGGTAGAAGAACATCATTGGCCCGGAGTCTTGGGGCACGGAGTACACGGCGTCGCTGCCGAGTGTCACGGCGTTCCAGACACCTTCGGAGAATTCGTTCTTCGTGGTGTCATCAACGTACTCGGAGATGTCTGCGAGCGCGTCTGATGAGACGAGTGTGGGGATGACTTGGTATTCCGCTTGCATGAGGTCGGGTGCGCCGGACCCTGCCTTGATGGCGGTGAGGAATTTGGTGACTGCGGCGTCACCACCGTCTTGTTTGTTGACGGTTACTTGGATGTCGGGGTTTTCTTCGTTCCAGACGTCGACGACCTTTTCCATGTTGGGTGCCCAGGTCCAGTAGGTGAGTTCTACTTTTTCGCCTGAGCTGGTGGAGCCGCCGTTGTCGTTGCTGTCTGACCCGCACGATGCCAGGGTGATACCCAGCGTTACTGCGAGTGTTGCTGCTGCGGCTTTCTTCATTCCGCGCATGTGATCCTCCTTGATCGGTGACCCATGATGGGGTGGTTGTCGATGTCACTGGTCGGGGGATGCGCTGTTGCACCCGGGCTGTGACCGGTCACAGACAATAATGTTGCACGCTTGCCCCGATGTTGGCAAGTGCCGTTATCTTACTGGTACATTTATGGGCGTTGAGGCTGTGACCGTGCACAG
Source organism: Jonesia quinghaiensis DSM 15701 (assembly GCF_000423205.1). Classification (GTDB taxonomy): domain Bacteria; phylum Actinomycetota; class Actinomycetes; order Actinomycetales; family Cellulomonadaceae; genus Jonesia; species Jonesia quinghaiensis. The sequence goes on along the minus strand of NZ_AUHN01000004.1, from coordinate 22,690 downwards.
CGGAGTGCTCAAGCCAAGTTGCCGTCGCGCAAGAAAAGAGATCTACCCCATGCGTTTCGATTCCCAGTTCGAGCCCAATGCCACACCGCTGAAAGGCCTGAACGCCATCACCTACGGCGGTGACTACAATCCCGAACAATGGCCACGCGAGGTGTGGTTACAAGACGCCACCCTCATGCGACAAGCCGGCGTCAACCTGGTTTCTATCGGGATCTGGTCCTGGGCGAAACTCGAACCACGCCCAGGAGAGTTCGACTTTGCCTGGCTCGACGACCTCATCGCCATCCTGTGGGAACAAGGCATCCACGTTGACCTAGCCACCCCCACTGCCGCACCACCAGCGTGGTTCTACAAGAACCACCCCGACGCCCGTGTCATCACACGTGACGGCACCGTCATGACCAACGCGTCCCGCGGAATGCCGTCACCCTCGGCGCCTGCCTACCGTGAAGCGTGCGCTCGCATTACTCATGCCCTGGCGCAGCGGTATGCCAGCCACCCGGCGTTGGCTCTGTGGCACGTTCACAACGAGTATGGTGCCCCTGTGTCGGATTCTTACGATGACCACTCGGTCGCTGCGTGGCGTGAGTGGCTGAAGGAGCGCTACACCACTCTTGATGGTGTCAATGATGCGTGGGGCACAAGTTTTTGGGGTCAAACCTATTACGAGTGGGATGAGATCCCTGCCCCGGCGCAGTCTGCGACGGTAACTAACCCGTCGATGCGCCTTGATTACCAGCGTTTCACCTCTGACGCGTTGTTGCAGTGCTTCATTGCTGAGCGTGACATTATCCGCCAGTACTCTGATGCGCCGATCACCACCAACTTCATGGCGTCGTCATGCCCGGCGATGGACTTGTGGGCGTGGGCGCAGGAGTGCGACATTGTGTCCAACGATCACTACCTGACTGCTAGCGACCCGCGCAACTATGTGACGCTGGCGCTTGATGCTGACTTAACCCGGTCCATTGCCCGCGGCAAACCGTGGTTGTTGATGGAGCACTCCACTTCGGCGGTGAACTGGCAAGACCGCAACGTGGCGAAACTTCCCGGTGAGATGCTGCGTAACTCGCTGTCTCACCTGGGGCGTGGTGCGGACGGCATCATGTACTTCCAGTGGCGCGCTGCCCGTTTTGGTGCGGAGAAGTTCCACTCCTCGATGATCCCTCATGCTGGGACATCAAGCCGTGTCTACCGCGACGTTTTAGCGCTTGGGCGCACCTTAGAATCCCTCACAAGCCACGGCATGGTGGGTAGTGCAACGCCAGCTGACGTGGCGATTTTGTGGGATTGGGAGTCTTTCTGGGCCCAAGACCTTGAGTGGCGTCCCTCAGTTGATGTGTCGCACCGTGAGCGGATTGTGGCGTTCTACAACCAACTGTGGAAAGACAAGATCACCACTGATTTTGTTCACCCTGAAGCTGACCTCAGCGGGTACAAATTGGTCCTTGCGCCTGCGTCTTACTTGATGACTGATGCTGCTTCAGCGAACATCGCCCAGTATGTTCGCGGCGGCGGTCGGTTCCTCGCCTCGTACTTCTCGGGGATCGTCAATGAGAATGACACGGTGCGCATCGGTGGGCTCGCAAAAGCCCTTGAAGACGTGTTGGGCGTCAAGGTTGAGGAGTTTTTGCCACTGCGCGAGGGTGACGCGGTCACCCTTAACGCCGACCTACTGGGTGTGACCGGCACCCTCACCGGTGATGTGTGGGCTGATGACATTGTGCTTGATGGGGCGAAAGACGTTGCCACGTACACCGACGGTCCAGCACCTGGGGGAGCGGCAATTACCCGCCACGAGTTTGGGCAGGGTATCGCATGGTATGTGTCGACTCGCCTACACGCTAGCGACCTCGCGGCAGTGTTGGATGCGGTGTATGCCGATGCGCACCTCACCCCAGAGCGCACCTTGCCTACTGAACTGGAAATTGTCACCCGTGAATCAGCTGATGGGCGGCGTTACATTGTGGTTCTCAACCACACTGATCACGAGGTGACCGTGCCAGTCACGGGCAACCACGGGGTGCTCACCGGGGTGTCCCTTGACGGGGCCACTGTCCTGCAACCACCGGTTGTTGGGCGCACCGCACACAACCGCGGTGAGACCACTCACCGAGATGACACCGTTGTGCTCCCAGAGCCAGTGGCAGTTACCTCATCAGGTGTGGCCGTGACCGCAGGGGGAAGCGCGATCATCCTCCAATGACCGCGCCGCGCCCGTCCAGGGCGTAAGCGTCACGGCCATCGGGGTGGGGAGTGTGCACAGTGCTCCCCACCCTTTATTTTTGTGCCCCAGCAGCCGATCTAGTAGGTATGTCAATGACGGGTGAGGGCGAAGCTGGCGCACATCCACGTGCACATTGGGTGGCCCGGCGACCTCACAGTGATGATGGTGCAGGTGACGGGCAAGTCACCGCCGATGCTTTGATGGCGTTGGGCGGTCACCAACAGTGGGTGTTGCATGACTGCCCGTGGCCGGGGCGACCGTTGGCGAACATCGACCATATTGTGGTGGGGGTCAGCGGCGTCCATGTTCTTGACACCAAAAATTGGTCGGGTGAGGTCGCTATCTCTGCGCAGTCAATCACCCACAATGGGCATGACCGTCAGGGTGCGTTGGCGTCTGTTCGCACCCAGCAGCAGGTCATCCAGGCGTTAGTTGCCGCAGTACGCACAGACATGCCTGACCTACCAGAGGTTCCTGTGGTGCCGTACCTGGTGCTCACCGGGCGCACCGGGGTGTGCGCGCAGGTTGATGGGGTGTTGGTTGTTTCTGTTGACCAGGTTGCACGTGTCATCGCTGACGGGCAAGTTTGTGTGCCTCAGCGAGATGTCCCTCAATTGGCGTTTCGCCTCATTGAGGGGTTGGATTTGGACCGTGAACTGACGTTATTGACGTTGAAAGAAGCCAGAAAACAGGGCAAACCACGCCAGGCGTCAGGGCAGGCGGGGCACGGGGTATCTGATGAGCAGCCCAACCGGTTTCTCCCGCAACGCCCCGTGCGGTCAGCGATGCCCCGTAGCGCAGAAAAATATGCAGACTCTCACCGCCCACAAACTGACACCCCAACGAATGAGGTCCTTGACGGAGTGGTCATGGGGAGCGACCTACCAGGGGCTGCACCCGACCCACTGCAAGGCGCGGGGCAACGCGGGTGGCGTAGGGCTGTGCGTCGCGGCGGGAAAGTTGCCGCTGCGGTGATTGTGGTGTGGTTTATTGCCGCGAATGCGGGTGTAGCCGGTGACGTCACCCAGTGGCTGGGTGACGTCCTACGCGGTTAGTTCTTGGGGCGAAACTTTGTGACCACACGACGTGAGGATCGTTTTGCGACGATCTGGGTGACGGATGCTGCTACCGCTGATACGGCGGCGAAGGTCACCACAGACGCGATGCGGGCATCGTCGTCGTCAATGTTGTGCGAAAGACCACCAGTGGTTTTGTCCCAGATTTTTTCGACTGCTTTCTGAGCTGCCCAACCGGCGGCAAGTGACAGGCCGATCATGACGATCTTTTCCGTGGTTGACTGGTCCTTAGCCACGTGTTGCTCCTGTTCATTGGGTGTTGGTGTACGTCCCCATCCTGACATACTGCGCCACCTCCTGCGCCCGAAACCCGTCACACACACCGGTAAATACCTCTCCTGCCACCCGATGCCCACCGGCCAGTGTGAGCCACAAGGCACCGAACGCTGGGGGAGGGTGGGTGAGACGCGGCTATCATGGTGGGGTACGACAGGGGAGCGCATCACGCGCTGAGAGTGCCACATGTGGCAGACCCTCGAACCTGATCCGGTTGATACCGGCGTAGGGAGTCGGGCTTCTCGCCATGACGCGCAGCAGCGTCATGGAACCCCTCCTTAGTATTCCTTGGGAGGACACACCGTGACCACATCACGATTGCGCAGTATCACTGCAACAACAACCCTGCTGGTGTTAGCTGGAACGCTAACGGCCTGTGTGCCAAGTTCCGATTCCACACCCAGTGGAACACAGTCACCTGCGGCAGGCGGCGACACGGAGGGGACAAACTCCACCGTCACCGTTGTGGTTCATGATTCGTTCCAGATCAGTGACGAACAAAAAGCAGCATTCACCCAGTCCACCGGGTATGACCTCAACGTGGTCACCAATGGTGACGGCGGGGCGTTAGTGAACAAACTTGTCCTCACCAAAGAGTCCCCGCTGGGCGACGTCGCCTACGGGGTGGACAACACCTTCGCGTCACGGGGAATCACCGAAGGGGTGTTCGCGCCTTACACCTCACCAGCCCAGTCACCCACCGGCGCTGACCTGGCAATCCCCGGCGATGACACCCTCACCGCCGTGGACTACGGGGATGTGTGCCTCAACCTTGACCCCACCTGGTTCAAGGACAACAACATTGACGAACCAACCAGCCTCGATGACCTGACTGACCCGGTTTACAAAGACCTCACCGTGGTGACGAACCCCGCGACCTCATCACCGGGGTTGTCCTTCATGTTCGCCACCATCGGCCAGTACGGTGAAGAGGGCTACCTGGACTACTGGAATGACCTCAACGACAACGGCCTGAAAATTGTGGACGGCTGGGAAGACGCCTACTACGTAGACTTCACCGGTGCAGGTGACGGCGACCGACCCATCGCGCTGTCGTACGCATCGTCGCCAGCTTTCACGGTCACCGATGACGGCACAGAAACCACCACCACCGCGATGCTTGACACCTGCTTCCGGCAGGTGGAGTACGCCGGTGTCCTTGCCGGTGCGAACAACCCCGAAGGCGGTCAAGCTTTCATTGATTTCCTGCTTGGCGACGACTTCCAAAACACCATCCCCGACGCCATGTACATGTACCCCGTCACGGACAGCGCAACCCTGCCCGATGCGTGGTCCCAGTTCGCGCCAGTCCCACCAAACCCCATTTCACTAGACCCAGCACTGATCGCCACCAACCGTGACGCCTGGATCAAAGACTGGAACGCGCAGATCATTGGCTAACACACCTGTTGTTGCCCCCCACACCGCCCCACGTGCTGCCCCGCACATCGTGGGTCAGGCGCGCACCCGTGCGGTGCGCCGCCTCGTGGTGTGGGGAGGCGCAGCAGCCATCCCCCTGATCTTCTTAGGAGTGTTCTTTGGGTGGCCAGTCACCGCGCTCATCGCGCGCGGTTTCCTCACCGACGGTGCCCTGGACCTCAGCGGATTCGCGGACGTCCTCACCACCCCACGCACCTGGCGACTCCTTGGCATCACCCTGGCCCAAGGGGTTGTCGGGACACTCGTGGCCGTGGCATTAGGAATCCCCGGCGCCTACATTTTGTACCGGTGCACCTTCCCCGGGCGCACCATCGCCCGCGCCTTGGTGACCATCCCCTTCGTACTACCCACCGTTGTCGTCGGTGTCGCCTTCCGGGCCCTACTAGCCCCTAACGGACCATTAGGGTTCCTCAACATTGACGGCACCTTCACCGCCGTCGTCGCGGCACTCGTGTTCTTCAACTACTCCGTCGTGGTGCGCACAGTCGGTGGCATGTGGGAAAAAATAGACCCCCGCACCGCAGAAGCAGCCAGATCCCTGGGAGCATCACGCACCCGCGCACTATGGACCGTCACCCTGCCACAACTGATGCCCGCCATCACCTCCGCCGCAGCAGTCGTGTTCCTGTTCTGCGCCACCGCATTTGGCACCGTCATGGTCCTCGGCGGGCAAGGCTACGGAACCATCGAAACCGAAATCTGGATGCAAACCGTCCAGTTCCTCGACCTACGCACCGCAGCGATCCTCTCCATCCTCCAACTCACCGTCGTAGCCCTCGCCCTGTGGGTCAGCGCCCGCGCCAGAACATCGCGCGAACGCGCCCTGACCCTCGTATCAGACACCACCGCGCAACGCCCCCTCAACCTGCGCCAAGACGCCGCCGCACTCACCATCACAGCCCTGACCGGCATCGGACTACTCGCCTGGCCACTACTGAACCTCCTCACAGCAGCGTTCCGCGACCGCAACGGCAACTGGACCCTCAACAACTTCACCGCCCTGGGCACCACCGGGGAACGCAACGCCCTGTCCGTGACCGTCTGGGAAGCGCTCTACAACTCCCTCGTCATTGCGTTCTACGCCACCCTCACCGCCCTCATCATCGGCGGACTCGTGGCCTACGTCGTATCCCGGCGCCCCACATCACCCACCGGAAAAAACGCCATCACCTGGCTCGACGCACTGTTCATGCTGCCCCTTGGTGTATCAGCAGTAACCGTCGGATTCGGGTTCCTCATCACCCTCGACCGGCCCCTCGGATTCAACCTCGACCTACGCTCCTCAGGGCTACTCGTCCCACTCGCACAAGCCGTCGTCGCCACCCCACTGGTCGTCCGCACCGTCCTACCCGTCCTCCGAGCAATCGACCCCCGCCAACACCACGCCGCAGCAACACTGGGCGCACCACCCTGGCGAGTAGCACTCACCATCGACTGGCCCCACGCCACCCGCGCCCTGGGACTCGCAGCAGGCATGGCCTTCGCCGTATCACTCGGCGAATTCGGGGCCACCTCATTCCTCGCCCGCCCCGACACCGCAACCCTGCCCATCGTCATCTTCCGGCTCATCTCCAAACCAGGAGCAGAAAACTACGGCATGGCACTAGCAGCCTCCGTCATCCTCGCCCTGGTCACCGCCGCCATCATGATGCTCGCCGAACGACTACGCACCACCACCGCAGGAGAGTTCTAATGGCACTGACCATGGACAACATCACCGTTCACTACGGCACCACCACCGCAGTCAACGCCGTCACCCTCACCGTAGGAGACGGAGAAATCCTCGGCCTCCTCGGCCCCTCCGGGTGCGGAAAATCCACCCTCCTCCGCACCATCGCAGGCCTAGAAACCGCCACCACCGGGCACATCACCTGGGACGGACAAGACATGGGCAACACACCCGTCCACCAACGCGGATTTGGCCTCATGTTCCAAGACGGCCAACTCTTCCCCCACAAAAACGTCGGCGCAAACGTCGCCTACGGGCTCACCATGCGCAACATCCCCCGCACCGAAAAACGACACCGAGTCACCCAACTCCTCGAACTCGTCGGACTCGCCGGAGCCGAACGCCGCGACATCCACACCATGTCAGGCGGAGAACGCCAACGCGTCGCCCTCGCCCGCGCCCTCGCACCACGCCCCGCAGTACTCCTCCTCGACGAACCACTCTCCGCACTCGACCGTGAACTGCGCGAACGCCTCGCCGTCGACGTCCGCGCCATCCTCCGCGCAACCAACACCACCGCCGTATTCGTCACCCACGACCACGACGAAGCCTTCACCGTCGCAGACCGAGTAGCCATCATGCGCGCAGGCGAAGTCCTCCAAACCGACACCCCCGAAAAACTCTGGCGCTCACCCGCCACCCGCAGCGTCGCCGAATTCCTCGGCTACGAAGCAATCATCAGCGAAAGCCCCTTCATCGGGTACGCCCCAGGCCACCACACCATCACCGCAACCCACACCAGCCCTGCCACCCCGGGCGACTCAGCCCCTCACAGCAGCCCTGCCAACCAAACACCACTCACCGGGATACTCACCGACCGCATGTTCCGCACCGGACACCCCATGGGCCGAGTCACCATCCCCACACTCGGAACCCTCACCTGCAACATCGCCCAAGGCCTCGACCCACAACTCGGCGACACCGTCACCCTCACACCTACCCCACCAACTCACTAAACGCCTTCGCCTGAGCCCGCTGCGACCTCCCCGCCTGAGCATTCAAACCCTCACACCACGCCGGATACACCCGAAAACCACGCTTACCACCACCCCCGTGCGACGACACCACCCCCAACTCGCGCAAATGCTCGACCGTAAACCGAAACACCCCAAAACGCCCCGCGAACTCCACAAAAACCAACAACCCATCCACCCCATCATCATCAGGAAAAGGCTCCGTCACCCCGCCCTCACCCCTCCGCCACACCGCAACAAAAGCACCAGGCTTCGACGCAGTAATACGCCCAGTGCGCACCCGCCACCGCTCACCACCAAAAACAGCAACCCCAGACTCATAATCACCACGCTGCTCCTCAGGAACAACCACAGCACCCACCCCATGCGGCGCCAACACCACACCACGAAAACGCTCAAAAGCAGAAAAAATCATTCACCAAGTCTAAGGACACAACCACCCGCTAACATTGACCACACAGCACCCGCACCAAACGGGAACTCAACAACAACAAACTGAGTTACAGAAGCTGTACACAACAAAAAACCACCAAGAAAACACGAAAGACACCACGAAACATGAACCCCACCTCCGAAGACGGCGACTATAGCGCCCCGGAAGACCCCTCTCATAGTCAGCCCCACACCAAGCTGACCCCCGCCAACGCCGCCCACGCACCACGCGCAACGGCTAAGGCACGCAACACCCCGCAGGCAGGTGCCTAATGCTCTCTGACATCCTCAACCTGCTCCTCGGGCTCCTCGTCATCGCGATCATCATCGCCGCCAACGGATTCTTCGTAGCCCAAGAATTCGCCTACATGTCCGTTGACCGCTCACGCCTCGGAGCCCAAGCAGACGCCGGAGACGCCACCGCACAACGCGCCCTCTCCGTCACCCGCCGCACCTCCTTCATGCTGTCCGGCGCACAACTCGGCATCACCATCACCGGCCTCCTCGTCGGATTCGTCGCCGAACCACTCGTCGGCCAAGCACTCGCAGGACTCCTCGGAGACACCGGAATCCCCGCCGCAGTGTCCATCACCGTCGGAACGGTCCTCGCGCTCGCGGTCTCCACGATTGTGCAGATGATCTTCGGTGAGTTGTACCCGAAGAACCTCGCCATCGCGAATCCCGAACCCCTCGCACGGGCACTAGCCCGCCCCACCGTCATCTATTTGGCGGCTTTTGGGTGGCTCATCACCGTGTTCGACCACGCCGCCAACGGGCTGCTCAAACTGTTGCGTATTGAACCCGTCCATGACGTGGATTCTTCAGCCACAGCAGCTGACCTTGAGCACATTGTGGCCGATTCCCGCAATTCCGGTGACCTGCCAGCGGAACTGTCCATGATCATTGACAGGATCCTTGACTTCCCCACGGAAGACGTTGAGCACGCCATGGTGCCGCGCGGCCGCGTAGGCACCGTCGAACCGCACACCACGATCGCTGAGGTGCGGATATTGATGGCTCGCGAACACACTCGTTACCCGGTGATCGGGGACAACGACGAGCCAGTGGGAACCATTCAACTTGTTGACGTGTTGCGGGCGCCGCAGGGTGCAACGATCGCTGATGTTATGCGTGAACCAACCGTTGTGCCCACCTTGATGTCGCTGCCCGATGCTCTGGCAGCGATGACCGCAGACAAAAACCAGTTGGCCTGTGTTGTCGACGAATACGGTGGGTTTGCGGGAATCCTCACCATGGAAGACCTCGCCGAAGAAATCGTTGGTGAAATCACTGACGAACACGACGATGAGGTCACCGAATATGTCGAACCAGAAGGTACCGGCATGTGGCGGATGAGCGGTGACGTTCACATTGACGAAGCCGAACGAGCCATTGGCCACGATCTGCCAGAGGGCGACTACGAGACTATCGCAGGCCTCATCATCGCTGAACATGGGTCGCTGCCAGACGAAGGAGATGTCATCACCATCGACATCCCTGACGACCCAGCCGATTCCATTTTGGATCAACCGATTAGCCGTTACATTGACGCCCAAATCCTTGCCGTCGAGCGGCACGTGCCCGCGATTGTGCGAATTGTTCTCCGTGAAGAGACAGTCACTAATGATGAGGAGGTTGAGCGATGAACAATCCATGGATTGTTGCCGCAGTCACCGCGGTACTAATTATTGCTTCAGCGTTCTTTGTCATCATTGAGTTCGCGCTCCTCGGGGCGCGGCGCCACCGGTTGGAAGAAGAAGCCGGGGAATCACGCTCAGCTCGTGCTGCCCTGCGTTCCATGAACGAGCTCACCATCATGTTGGCTGGTGCCCAACTGGGTATCACCGTGTGTACGTTCGCGCTTGGTGCAGTCACAAAGCCAGCCGTTGACAAGTGGCTTGGCCCTATCTTCACCGACTGGGGGATGCCCTCAGCGACAGCAAGTGTCCTGTCCTTCGCGCTGTCCCTGTTCTTTGTCACGTTCCTCCACCTTGTGGTCGGAGAAATGGCGCCAAAGTCATGGGCGATCGCTCACCCCGAGCGAGCATCGAAAGCCATTGCGGTCCCAGCACGCGGATTCATCGCTATTTTCCGACCACTCCTCATGTGGATTAACCACATGGCGAACCGGCTTGTTGCCGCCTCAGGTGTAGAACCTGTTGACCGGGCTGCAGCTGGTGGTTACGACGTAGCAACGATGCGCCACCTCGTGGAGCACTCCGCTGAGATGGGTTCATTGGAAGAGTCCGTGCGTAGCCCCCTTGCTGGTGCTATCGACCTGGAAACGATGCGTGTTGACGCGCTCGTTCGCCGTGACACCCGCCCAACATCGGTAACAGTTGATGCAACTGTCGCTGACGTGCAGGCCGCTTCACAGCGCACCGGGCACCTTCGGATCCTGGTTAACGCAGAACCTGGGGAAGAGCTTCGTGTACTCCACGTGCGTGACACCCTCTTGGAAGCCGCTGAGTCGCCAGCGCGTCCACTTGCCCGCCCAGCACTGGTATTGCCAGCAGGAACACTCCTCCACGAGGCGTTAACAAGTATGCGGCGAGCCAGCGAACAGCTCGCTGTTGTGCGGGACGGTGACACGGTGATCGGCGTGATCACACTGTCAGACGTGATGAAAAATGTACTACCCACCGCATCTGTGTAATTGATATGTGGTGACGTGATGGTGGTGCTGAATATCCGGCACCACCATCGTTGACCGGACGAAAAGGGCGTGGTTCACTCGCAACATGAACCACGCCCTTTTTCGCGCCCGTGGCTGGGTTGTCTTCGCCGTTTTTTGTGTTGTTGTAGTAGCGCTTGGCTACGTTGCTTATCGCCATGAAGAAAACCTTGACCGAATGCCGAACGTTGAGCGCGCCTTTGTTGACAGTGGTGATAGTGCAGATATTGCACACATTAAGGAAATTGTTGACGATCTTTTAACAGACGCAACACTGCCAGGGCGAATTGACAATGCAACATCGCTGGAACGTGAAGAAACGTTGCGCAACGTTTATACCAGTGAAACGGAAATAGCTGAAACAGCCCGGATTTACAGCGACGGTGTTGTCGATGTGCATGCTGGCGGTGATTCACAATCGGCTTATGTTCATAACGAGATGCGGATCAAACAGTTTGACGGTGTGCGGGTCACTGGTGACAGCGCTTATGTTCTTTTTCATGGGGCGCAGAAATACACAATGCTTGATGGAAGCCACACTGAAGACCCTATTTCGCAATACAAAATCCACTTGCAACGCTCGAATGACACACAATACGGCTGGCTCATTACACAGCAAGCCTCGAGTTTTGTTGAGGTTTCAGGGTACTAACGGGATCGGTGAACAACGATGATTTTTATAGCTGTGCTGTTAGTGCTCTTGAGCTGTTGGGTTGGCGCAGAGTGGGGTGCCACAAGTGGAACCAGTGAAAGCGGTTCACGGTGGAGGTTGACCCTCTCGATGGTCGCGCTCTTTGCAACAACTGTGTATTTCGGTTCTGCGGGAGAAACCACCTCGCCACTGCAAAAAGCAGGGCTGATACTCGTTGCCATTCTGTGTGGTGTAGGAGCCTACGCGGTGGCTACGCGAAAAAGTCTTCCCGCTCCGCAGTAGAAAGAAAACTCAGCGCGCGACACGGGTTGAGGTCGTTGACGACAGAAGTACCCATAGTTATATTGATCACAGCTAAAGCTTAGTTTCTTCGCCAAAGTTGGAGAGTGGTCGATGTGGACATCCAGAAACTCTGGGCCAAGTCCGACACAGACCAAAATGGCAACCTTAGTTGGGCTCCTCTAACAGCGCATATTCATGACACAGAGAACGTTGCGACACTCTTGATCAGTCGCTGGGTTGATGCACATACACTCGACTACCTCGCCCAGCGGAGTTCAACGACTCCCCAAAACTTCAGCAAGTTAGCTGTATTCCTCGCCGCCGTGCATGACATTGGTAAAGCGACTCCTGCTTTCCAATGCATGCCGTTGAAAAAGAAATCAAACGAAAAGTTCGGCGCGCGGCTCAGCGTCTTCACTGATATGTATCACGCTGGAGTATCACATCTAGATCTGACACCCGACGAAGCCAGATCTTTACCCCACAATCATGCCTCATTCCATATTTTGGTCGCGTGGTTGCAAGAGCGGCATGAATGGGAAGTGCTCGATGCGCGCACCCTAGCAATAGTTGTTGGGGCCCATCATGGCGGGTTCCCACAAAAAATAGATTTCCTTGATGCCCCAACCGTGGGTGAGTCTGAACTACTTGGCGACGCTGAATGGAAATTGGCGCAGTACAAAATCCTCGACACTGTTGCCCACCGGACCGAAGTTGGCGCGTTTTTGACGTACAACTCATTCCGGCTCTCAGGAGAAGCCCAAGCTTTCATCACTGGGCTAGTGATCGCCTCTGACTGGCTTGCATCAGACTCTCGGCGCTTCAAACTATGGCCCGATGGTCAGAACGTTCCTGAGAACAGCCATGGTGGAGAGCGATTACATGCGGCGCTCAAGGACTTAACGCTTCCAGCACCGTGGGCACCGCCGCACCCCCCATCTAATACCGGCCAATTCCTAGCGCGACGTTTTGAGCTACCAGCACATGCCACACCAAACGCCTACCAGGAGGCGCTACTTACTGAAGTGCGACAAGCGCAAGTACCGGAACTCTACATTCTTGAAGCTCCCACTGGGAGTGGAAAAACTGAAGCGGCTCTCCTCGCAGCGGAGGAACTCGCTGCACGTTTCGGACTAGCAGGCATCAACCTTGCCTTACCAACGCAAGCGACCACTGATGCAATGTCCCGCCGGGTATTACGGTGGCTTTCAACGATGTCTGCCCATTCGGACAACGTGGGGGACCAGCCAGTTTTCGATTTCCAGCTCATACACGGCGCGGCTGACTTGAATAAAGAATTCCAGGCTTTGCCGCTTCCTCCTGACACCACTGGGATGTTCGATACTGAGTACACACATGACCCGGTCTACGTAAACCCGTGGACTGAGCGTGCAAAACTGCGATTACTCGCCGGGTTTACCGTCTGCACTATTGATCAGATCCTCATGGCTGCGTTGACCGTGCGTCACAACGTTTTGCGGATCCTTGGATTGTCGCGCAAAGTCCTCATCATCGATGAGGTCCACGCCGCAGACACCTACATGATGAAGTACCTTCTGCGCGCGATTGAATGGTGTGCAGCATTAGGTGTTCCGGTGATTTGCATGTCCGCAACGCTCCCCACCTCACTGCGAGACAAGCTCCTTACTGCATATGAGGATGGTCGAAAAACACCTGTGAAAGGGACTCTGCGTACCATCGGGCGCCGGTCACGATCGACGAATGACACCCCAGTTTCACTCGAAGTTCCGGTGTACCCGCGTCTATCGTCCACGCGTAGCGCCGATTGCGGGGCCCACCACATTGTCGGAAAAGAACCCACAAAAAATGTGCGACTCACCGTGTCACCGTTCAGCGATGAGGAGATCGCGGATTATCTGGGTGAGCGGTTGTCCGAAGGCGGAAGGGTCCTGATCCTCCGTAACACCGTGAAATCGGCCGTGAGTTTGTATGACGTGCTGCAGCAGCGCGGGTTGCCGGTATTTCTGTCGCATTCACGATTTATTGGTGCGCATCGTGCAGATAACGATGCGCGTGTACTAGCTGACTTTGGCCGACACATTGCAGATGCGGGAGAGACAAAAATCCTGGTAGCGACACAAGTTGCAGAGCAGTCCTTGGATATCGACGTTGATCTTCTCATCACCGACATTGCACCGTCTGACCTCTTGTTCCAGCGTATAGGCCGCCTGCACCGCCACCCAGAGCGTCCACGCCCCTCCGGTTTCACTACCCCTGAATGTGTGGTGACGTCGCTGTTGTTCCACGAAGCGAAAGCGCCGGAGTTTTCCAACGGCTCAGATCTCGTTTACAACAAGTATTTGCTCCTCAACACTGCAGCCATCATCCAAGAGCGATCGCTTCACAGCGCAGTAATTTCGGTTCCTGAAGATGTTCCCTCATGGATTCATCACACATACGATGCGCCTCTGGCTGCCCCGGCAGGGTGGGAGAAATCCCTCACTGATGCTCAACGAACCTTCATTGCTGTGCAAGAAGGGAAGGGGCGTACTGATTATGTTGTGCAAACTCCTGTGACTCGTGACCCATTGTGGGGCTTTACCTCCGTTCATCTCCAGGGCTCGGAGGAGGAGGTTCAAGCGAAAGTGCGTGACGGGTTGGAGAGCATCGAAGCGATCCTCATCATCAATGATCACGATGACTTGAGATTGCTGAATCCACCAGCGGGCATTCAACCGGACCTGAATATCGACCTCATTCCAGGTGAAGAGCAAATCTGGTGGATGCGCAGAAGCGTGGTGCGCATACCCGGTTATGTGACGGCGGGGGCGTCCTTGGACAAGTTTCCCGGTCAGTTAGAGAGCTTTTTCCCAGCAGCCTGGCAACACAGTGCCCTGCTGAAAGGGCGACTTTTTGTTCTTCTCGATTCCCAGTATTCCGCCGCCCTTGAGCAGCAACGCCTGACGTATTCACAAGAGAAAGGACTCCAGGTGAGTCGCATATGACAAGGCAATATGACCTGAGACATGAAGAATGGATACCGGTTCTTCGCGCCGACAACACCATAGGAAACGTAGGACTTATCGAGGCGTTTCGTCAGGCCCCGCAGATACGAGGACTTGCGGTGGAAAGCCCACTACAACGGTTCGCAGTGACTCGGCTCCTGTTGGCGATCCTCCATCGCAGCGTGAAAGGACCGATAGATACTGACCATTGGGTGCAGATTCGTGACAGTTGGGCAGAAGTTGTTGAGGCAGTTGAGGACCACCTTGACGCATTCTCCGGCCATTTCGACTTACTCCACACGCACACGCCGTATATGCAGGTCCCAGACCTTCACACCACAAAAGGTGAGTTCAGTGGGCTGGAGCGGCTTGTTCTCGATGTTCCCTCGGGGGAACAGTACTTCACAGTGCGGTCAGGTTCGGGGCTAGACAGGATTAGTTTCGCTGATGCGGCACTGTGGCTCACTGCACTCCACGCGTATGACGTCAGCGGCATTAAAAGCGGTGCAGTGGGGGACCCACGCCAAAAGGGTGGGAAAGGGTATCCGATTGGCCCAGGCTGGGCAGGCCAACTGGGTGGTATTCAGGCCCGCGGGGACAATCTCAAAACCACCCTGCTCTATAACCTCGTGATTCCCGAAAACATTGGCCCCCACTTTGCAGGTGTGGACTTCACGGCAGATGGGGATGTGCCGTATTGGGAGCGCCGTCAACGAGAGCCGGAGAGCTATAGTGCAGCTCCACGCTTTCCGGATCCGGCCGACTATCACTCAAACTTTGCCACTGGCCCACTGGACCTGTACACCTGGCAAACTCGGCGGGTCAGGCTTATTGCGGATGATTCAGGGATCACCCACGTGCTGGTCTCCAACGGGGATAAGATCCTGCCCCAAAATATGCACGCCATGGAACCTCACTCGCAATGGAGATACTCCGACCCGCAAAGTAAAAAATTCAAAACAACAGTCTTCATGCCTGCCGAGTATGATCCTGACAAATCAGCATGGCGAGGCTTGAGCGCATTACTCGCACAAGCCCCTGAAGCTCGCAAAGACAGTCCGCGGGCTGTTCGGCCTGGGGTATTGGAGCACCTCGGGGCGCTCGCTTATGACGGCCACATTGGGGTATCGGCGCTTTCCTTCTCAACGGTCGGAGTTATTTTTGGCGCCCAGCAATCATCAATCAGCACAGTGGTTGATGATCACCTCGAATTAGCAACTGCACTACTACCAGCTGACAACAAAGAATTACGCCAACTGGTGGTTGAAGAACTAGACCGGATCGAAGGCATAGCTTTTCGGATCGGAATCTTCGCCCGCGACTTAGTCCATGTAATTGGGGACAACTCCGCAGAGACCGCCCAAGCCCGTGCCAAAGGTGACTACTACTCCCGCTGTGACACTGTTTTCCGCACCTGGCTTAGTTCACTATCCGATCCAACAGCGCTCATCGACAGCGCAATGCAGCTTGAAGAACAAGTACTCAACGTTGTGTACAGCCTTGCAGATGATGTTCTCGCGCAAATGCCACCGTGGGTCGTGGTTGGGCGTGAAGACCCGTCCGATTCCTCTCAATGGATCTCCGGTGCCATTGCTCAACGACGGCTTATCGCTGGCGCACGGAAAATCCTCACTCATGTAACACCACCGGCCAGCTCTGGAGGTCAATAATGACAACCCCCGACTCTGACACTAAGAAAACGTCCTTCCACGAATTTGTGGGCAAGAAAGTAAACGAACTGTACCGAAGTAGTGCCCACTCATCAACGAGTAGAGGCACCCTCGCTGCACTGCGGAGAGCGGCCGGGAAACGACCAGGCGAAACCCCGGAAATCTGGGACATCACCATGTCAGGGCTAGCAGAATACGATCAAAATCCGTGGGTGCGACGCCTCCAACGCAGCGCCCCAGAAGCCCCGACGCCCCATGAATCAGCTGCGCACATTGTGCTGTGCCTGTATGCAACGCACCAGCAATCACAAGCCAACAACATGAACGACCCAAATACCCCACTGGGGCGCGCGATCCAACGACTCCATGCAACGGGGCGCGAAAGCGGCGGACTGAACAAGAGGTTCACCGCACTCGCAACCTCGCAAGACATTGATGAGGCCGCCTTCCACCTCAGGGGAATCGTGACACTGCTACGCCGTCAGAGCATTCCTTTGGACTATGCCCAACTCGCACGAGACCTTGTGAATTTCCAAGACCCCGAGCGCAGGGGCCAAGTGCTTCTGCGGTGGAGCAGAGACTTCCACCGAACACGCGCCGATACGCAAACCGCAACCCCAGAAACCGCTACGGAAACCCTTGAAGGAGAAAAACGATGACTGCTCTCTACGTTGAAATCCACGCACTACACACTTTGCCACCCAGCAACATCAATCGTGATGACACGGGTTCCCCAAAATCTGCCATGTACGGCGGTGTTCGCCGGGCCCGTGTCTCCAGTCAAGCGTGGAAACGAGCCATCAGAACTCACTTCAACGCCACTATTGACCCGGCAGATCGTAGCTACCGCACAACTCACTTGGTGGAGAAAATCGCAGGCTACATCACAGACATCAACCCTGAACTGAACGAGAAAGCTGGTGACTACGCGAAAAAGGCGCTCGCGGCTCTTGGCTTGAAAACAGCTAAACCCAAAGGTGGTGAGGAGCAGGACTTCGAGGTGACTGGTTATCTCGTTTTCATGTCCGCTCACCAACTCAGGGCAATCGCCGAGAATGTCGTGGCATCCATCCAAGATGACGGCTCATTGGCATTGGATAAAAAGTCACTTCTTGCTCTGACAAAAGGCAAGCACTCAGTAGACATCGCACTTTTTGGTCGCATGGTTGCTGATGTTCCTGACATGAACCTCGATGCGTCTGCCCAAGTGGCGCATGCATTAGGTGTGTCACGTCTCGATACGGAGTTTGACTTCTTCACTGCTGTCGATGACGCGAAAGCCGAGCAAAGCGACGCAGATAAAGGCGCTGGCATGATCGGAACAGTGGAGTTCGCGTCCACAACCTTTTACCGCTACGCAACGGTGAATGTCACGAGCCTGACGCAGAGCTTGGGGGAACCTGAAGCAGCCAAAGCAGCGGTGTTGCAGTTCGTTGACTCATTTGTGAAGTCAATGCCTACAGGAAAGCAAAACACTTTCGCTAACCGTACGCTGCCAGATGGCCTTGTCATCACTCTACGCACTGACCAACCCGCATCCTACGTTGGTGCCTTCGAAGAACCACTGACCCCCCTACCCGGTGAAGCGTTGTCAACCCACGCGGCACGCACACTGGTTGAGTATGCATCGTCGCTTTCAGAGGCGTACGGAACCACACCAGAAGTAACACTGACGCAAGGTGTTGGAACAGTGGGGGAGACTCTCAGCTCACTAGGAGCAAAGCACTCACTCCCAGACTTGCTTTCCACCCTCGATCAAGAGCTATCACACCGACTCGCCATTCAAGGCTGACCGATGCCCACACTGCTTATCCGCTTATCGGGGCCACTACAGGCGTGGGGAACCTCATCACGCTACGTGCACCGCCAGACCGACCAACATCCCAGTAAGTCTGGGATCATTGGCCTCCTCGCAGCAGCACAAGGCCGCCGCCGCACCGACAACATCGAAGACCTCGCACAACTGCGTGTGGGAGTGCGTATCGACCAGCCAGGACGCCTAGAAAGGGACTTCCAAACCGCGCGTTCCGCGGATGGGAAACGCTCGATGCCATTGTCATACCGCTACTACATGGCTGATGCCGTATATGTCGCAGGCATTGAAAGCGATAGCGCCGAGCAACTCGAAGAAATCGCGGAAGCCCTGCGCAGCCCTCAATTCGCGCTTTTTCTTGGGCGACGTTCCTGCCCACCAGATAGGCCTGTGCTCATTGGGGTAGTGAATCTCCCATTGCTCGAAGCGCTCACAGAAGCGCCGTGGGAAGCGACAAAAACCTACCTGAGAAAACTCAAAACTGAGCACAAAAAACTCGACGTCATTTACGATGCCCAAGATCAAGAATCAGCGGGCTACGTGCGAGACCACCCGGTGAGTTTCGACCCAGCGCACCGGCAATACCAGTTGCGTGCCGTGCAGCGGCATGAGGTTCTTGCCCACAACCCGCACTACGTCCCATCCCGAGGAAACAAGGCAACAGTGCCTCCTTCCCACGAGCCATTGGAGGGCCTCCTCTAATGTTCATTTCTCGAATGTCATTAAACCCTTCACGGCGCGAAACCCGGCGCTTACTTGGAAACCCACAAATCATGCACGCCACGGTAATGGCATCATTTCCGCCTGCCGCTCACGATGTTGCTGGTGACCAGAGAATCCTGTGGCGAGTGGATACCTCACCTACCCGCCACGACCTGCTAATCGTCAGCCCAACACCGCCTGACCTCACCGGAATGGTGGAAACTGCTGGGTGGCCAACCGCTGAAACCTGGCAAACACGGGAGTACAACCAACGCCTCAACACACTAAAAACCGGCCAACAATGGGCTTTCCGGCTCATGGCTAACCCGACACACACGATTGCCTCTGGCAACGGGAAACGCGGAAAGAGAGTCGCACATGTGACACCAACCCACCAACTTGCGTGGCTAGAACACAAAGCAGAGGCCCACGGGTTTACGTTGCACCCACTCACGTCAGCGACCCAACCAGGTGAAACAAACCCACTTGAAGCTAGCGCCCTCATCACCAAGGTCACGGACTGGCGGTTCGCTCGACAACGAAAAACTGTCACCCTCAAAGCAGTGCAATTCGATGGTGCACTCGAAATCACCGACCCCGATACATTCAAGCAAACGCTGACAAACGGTATCGGTTCCGCAAAAGCATACGGTTGCGGGCTCATCACCATCGCACCACTCAAAAACTAACCAGCTCAGAAAGGAAAGAACAATGACACTGCCTGGGGGACGGCCGCCAACCTCACAAGAACTGGTCCGTGCCCAAGACAGGTTGTCATTCATCTATCTACAGCACTGCACCATCAGCAGAGATTCAAGCGCCATCACCGCAACTGACGAACGCGGCACCGTTCATATACCCGCCGCGTTCGTCAGCTGCCTGCTCCTAGGCCCAGGAACCCGCGCCACCCACCAAGCCATGAGCCTCCTTGGAGAATCGGGGGCAAGCATCGTCTGGGTTGGAGAAAACGGTGTCAGATTCTATGCGGGCGGGGAACCCATAGCCCGCAGCTCACGGCTACTCATTGCCCAAGCAGAAAAAGCTAGCCATGAACGGAAACGCCTGGCAGTGGCCCGCGCCATGTATGACATGCGATTCCCCGGTGAGGACACAGCAGGTTTAACCATGCAACAACTACGCGGTCGCGAGGGCGCCCGCGTCCGACGTAGGTACCGTGAAGAAGCAGAACAACACGGAGTGACATGGAAAAAACGGGACTACACGCCCGGAGATTTTGAATCCGGTTCACCTATAAACCAGGCGCTCACTGCAGCGCACTCAGCGCTATACGGAATCGTCCACTCAGTGATCGTCGCACTCGGTTGCGCACCGGGCCTCGGATTTGTGCACACAGGGAACTCACGTTCCTTCGTCTATGACATAGCGGACCTATATAAAACCGACCTGAGCGTACCAGCGGCTTTTAGTGTTGTTGCCAGCGGAAATCCTGATATTTCGACAGCAGTCCGGCGCGAAATGCGGGACCTTTTCGCAGGGCAAAAGGTACTTGAAACTTGCGTCAAAGACCTCCAGAACCTCCTTGTTGGTGAGGAACTAGAAGAAGCTGAAACACTTGCCGATGTGGTTGCGCTGTGGGACCCCATAGGCAACCGTGCAGCAGGCGTCAATTATGGATGGGACTAACCATGACGGTCATCGTACTGACTGCAGTTCCACAATCACTGAGAGGGCAACTCACACGGTGGCTCCTCGAAGTGTCAGCTGGCGTTTTTGTAGGAAAAGTTTCCGCACGGGTCCGCGAGCTATTGTGGGCCCGAGTCAAAGAGCACATCGGTACGGGCCGCGCCCTCATGGTGTGGCAAGCCCGAACCGAGCAAGGCCTCGATTTTCTGACACACAACCATGACTGGCAACCAACAGACTTTGAGGGTGTCACGTTGATGCTCCGCCCACGCAAAGACGAAAGTTCCTCACCATCACAGGCATCGGGGTGGAGCGCAACGACTCAACGCCGGCGGTACGGACAGAAACCCACCTAGCACGATGGCGCGATACTTTGTGAGGTCGGGCGACTATTGTCCCGCTACAATCGAAGGAAGAACGACTTGACGGCCAGTATTTCTGCTGGTCGTCAAGTATGCTCCCCGCACTCGCGGGGATGAGCCCACAGTAACAACCAGCGTCCATTGGACAGCAATATGCTCCCCGCACTCGCGGGGATGAGCCCCATGAGTGACTTCATTGACCACATGGAAACAGATGCTCCCCGCACTCGCGGGGATGAGCCCCGAAACCACCTTGCGGTCGGCAATGACCTGGGATGCTCCCCGCACTCGCGGGGATGAGCCCGTTGCCCTTGTCAGCAAGACAACAACCACACGATGCTCCCCGCACTCGCGGGGATGAGCCCTCTCTCCTTCGAGAAACCCAAGTCTCGAAAGAATGCTCCCCGCACTCGCGGGGATGAGCCCTGGTTACACACCGTTGACGTGCGGCAAAGCGCATGCTCCCCGCACTCGCGGGGATGAGCCCTCCGGCGCTCTCTAAGCCTGGTGCTGGGGCGGATGCTCCCCGCACTCGCGGGGATGAGCCCCGGTATTATAGATTTCCGTTTTTCTTATAATGATGCTCCCCGCACTCGCGGGGATGAGCCCAAACGATCTTTAACGACCTGCAACCGGTATGCATGCTCCCCGCACTCGCGGGGATGAGCCCACGCCGGGTTTCTGGGGCGTTGGCGACTATGTATGCTCCCCGCACTCGCGGGGATGAGCCCGCCGTATACATGGTGCCGAGGTTAGGAGTACAATGCTCCCCGCACTCGCGGGGATGAGCCCAGCACTACTCCAGTGGTCGCCATAGCCCCCAGATGCTCCCCGCACTCGCGGGGATGAGCCCGGTTCTTTCACGGTCGCAGACATACCAGATGGATGCTCCCCGCACTCGCGGGGATGAGCCCCCATGGAAAATCAGATGAAAAGAAACCCACATATGCTCCCCGCACTCGCGGGGATGAGCCCGCCTATGAGCGCTTGAATCACAGGGGCGACAGATGCTCCCCGCACTCGCGGGGATGAGCCCACCACTGGACGTCGCATGCTAAACAGGTTGTCATGCTCCCCGCACTCGCGGGGATGAGCCCCGGTTTAACTCGGTGATCAGCTGGATCAGAGGATGCTCCCCGCACTCGCGGGGATGAGCCTGGTATATGGGACTCTCTGAGGCAGGCGCGGCGATGCTCCCCGCACTCGCGGGGATGAGCCTGCTTGTTTTTGCCTACTCCTGGCAAACTTCAAATGCTCCCCGCACTCGCGGGGATGAGCCCCCCGAACGGCAAACAACGAAACGCCGCCCACCATGCTCCCCGCACTCGCGGGGATGAGCCAATGAGGGTAACCCATTCCCATTGCCCTGCGTCATGCTCCCCGCACTCGCGGGGATGAGCCTACTCGACGCTGTGGGCACAAGTGATTCGGCCCATGCTCCCCGCACTCGCGGGGATGAGCCCTGGACAGAGTTGACCTGGGCATAGTCGTCATAATGCTCCCCGCACTCGCGGGGATGAGCCCGACGGTTGCGTCGTTGAAGGCGGTTTCCCAGTATGCTCCCCGCACTCGCGGGGATGAGCCCCTGTCGGGTGGGTTTAAGCTCACGGATGCTTTATGCTCCCCGCACTCGCGGGGATGAGCCCCGGTCCTCAAGGCGATCCAACCGCGCCTTCGCATGCTCCCCGCACTCGCGGGGATGAGCCTTCGCGGCACCTGCCCGCAAACGCACCCCAATAATGCTCCCCGCACTCGCGGGGATGAGCCCTCA